>NZ_RBWU01000001.1:0-1168951 GCF_003634705.1 Actinomadura pelletieri DSM 43383
CCGCTGGAACAGCTCCCACAACTCCTCCGGCACCAGCCGCTCGACCATCTCCACGGCCGCAGACTACCGGCGCCAACCCAAATGAGATGACGTCTTAGTGCCCCGGGATGCCCGCTCCTGCACCCGAGATACTGGGAGGAGTGTCGATGATCCATAAGAGTCACATCACCGAGGACTCGCCGCGGGCAGTCCGGGAAATGCTCAAGACACTCGCCCGGCTGGCGGGCGAGCGCGAGGACGACGCGGCCCGTTCGGCAACCATGCTCCAGAAAACGGAAACCAACCACCAGCAACGGCAGATGGCCGATACGCGAATGCGGCCGGAGGACGAGGCCCGCATCGCGCGGTCCAAGGCCGACACCGCGCGGCATCTGCTGATCGAGGCTTGGGTTGCCGCCGGGTACGACGACGAGGGCCGGCGATGGATCTCCCGCACCGAGGCCGAGCGATTCGCCGACGCAATGATCCAGATCGCACTGGCCGAACGCTGCGTCCCCAGCTTGAGCCTGGAATTGGAGGATGTCTTCACCGGCAGGATCGAGGTGACCTGACATGCCGCGAGAGCCCGATCGGGTCGGCTGCCGTCACCCGGGTTGTGCGGGCGCGATCGAGGCATGGGCGCCCTTGTGGCTCAGTTTGCACGCCGACGGAACCTGGTCGGTCTACGGAGTCGGCGACGAAGCAGCTGAGATCATCTGCGACGAGCACGGCCACAACAACCTCACCACGGTCCTGCACAAGAGCCTGAGCGCGTTCCTGGACGAATTGCTGCCCAACGGCACCTGGCAAGGCGCACGCCCCGCGCCGGGAGACACCCCGGAACTGTGAAACCCACCACCGCGCAAGCGAGGGCATGACGCCAACCGACAGCGCGTCCCTGATGGCCGATGCGCGGGCCCGAGCAAGGACCACGTTTCAGGCTACCCCACGCGGTACCTCACGCTGCGCCGCCGTCGTGGTCACGCAACTCCCCATATTCCAGGCCCGGCTATGCGAAAGCGAGATGAATCTTAAAGGGCAAGGAGAACCGCCGATGCAGCCATACACCATCAACGTGTCCGGTTCAGAGCGCCACGACGGCGAGAAGCCCTACACCTACGTCCTGAACACCGAAAGCCTTCCCGAGGAAAAAGCAGCGGCATGGCTGTATCACCTCTGGTTTGCCCAGTCGGAGCAGGGATTGGTGGCCTTCGACGTAACGATCCTGAACCAGCCGAACTGGTGGGACGCCCACGGACGAAACGCCGACGTGGTGGTCATCGACTGCCCTGAATTCCCCTGCCACCCGGGGATCCCCTCGCAGTGCACGGATCGCTGCCACCGCGACGCGATTGTGGAACCGACATCGTGTCGCTGCCCATTCGCGTGGTACTGGATTTACCGCACGCCACAAACCTGCCTACCGGTCGGCGCGATCGACCGGCTGAAGGAACTCGGCTACGACCTCCCCACATCACCGCCAGAAGAGACCACTTGGTGAAACCAGCTAATCCTATCAAAACTACCCCTCATCGCCGCAGACAGGCCGGGTGATCCGGACCTCGCTTATGCGACGGCCTCGCCTAAGCGACTGGAGATCCATATGGAGGTGTCGTGCAGATCGCGTCAGAACAGGAGTTCCCCATGATCACCGAACTGTTCGCGCCGCTGGACATCGAGTGTCTGATCAAGACCGCCGTCGAACTGTGGGAACAGATTGATGTTGGCGACCTGTCCGAACGCCAACAGCAAGTTCTCAACCGTGCCCGCCACGCCATGTACGCCGAGTGCGCAGGCGAGGAGCCGGGCGCCCCGATGACGACCGCTATCCCCGGGCCAAGCCCGCAGCGGGCGTGGGTGCTACGCCGCTGGGACCGTCACAGTGACGAGGTGACGCTCTGGGCCGACGGGAACTCCGCCCTGCGGGCCCTGGCCGAGCACGCCCGGTCGAGCTGGGACAGCATCGCCGACCGGGACGATGTTCCCAACCAACCGCCCACCGATAACCGCCAAGCCGTCGACCTGTACTACAGCCCCGAGCAGGAGCGCGGCGAGGAGGGCTACACCCTGTACACCGACGAAATCCGCACGAGCGCCCCGCCTAGCGGCACCAGGCTCGTGACGGCGCACGGCTACCAATTCCCCAACACGAAAGACTGCGAGCGGGCCAACCGCGCCGCTGCCTTCCACCCCATGCGCGACAAGGACACTCTGCCGTGCATCGAGGTCGCAGGCATTCAGGTCTACACCTACCTCGACCCCACAACGCGAACTGTTCGAGTCTCCATCCACCTCGACACCACTGACGCCGCCCTCCTACGGCCCGACGAGACGGTACCGCTGCGCGTGATGTGCGGGGACGAGGTCCTCTTCGACGACACCGACCCATCAGAGGAACCGCCGCCGCGAACTATGGTCGCCACCGGTTGACACCTGGGTGAAAAATTCGCGCATTCCCTTCAGCTAGCCGCATTTGGCGTCGCCAATTCTAGGCATGCAAGATCCCCCCGTCCGACTACAACAGGGGGAGGCTCCATGGACGACCGAGGCCGATCGGACCATGATCTGGCCAGTACGGACAGCGCCAGCCCGATTCACGTCGTTGGCGAGCAGCAACAGCTCGCGTTGCCAGGCACGCTATGGCCGGCGGGCTGTGACCGTGGTCAAAGCGATCCTTTGTTCTTCGCACCGGTCACCAAGCAGCAGGCCAACGAGCTCCTCGTGGCCTTCAGGCACCCACTCGGCCCGTTCACCCGCCCCTTCGGCTATCAGGCGTGGGGTCTGGCGATCGACGGCCAGGCAGTCGCTGTCGCGGTGTCCGGCTCGACGGTCGGCGCGCGTGCCGCTGGTTTCGCGCGCCGCGAGGTCGTCGACCTCGCCCGGATCGCGCGCCACCCGCAGCATCCAGGAATCATGCGAGTCATGCTCCGGCTCTGGCGTGACTACCTGGCGCCCCGCTGGGACTACTGGCCCGTCCGGGCCGCGGTCAGTTACGCATTGCCCGGCAAGACCGGGAACCTCTACCGATTTGACGGATGGCGCAAAGCCGGAGTGTGCAAGCCCTGGGCTGGCGGGGGCACCTGGAGCAACCCTTCCAGAGCGAACACGATGGCCGATGGGATTAAAACCGTGTTCGTCTACGAATACCCACCGCCGACTCCGTCGCGATCGACTCAGAGGCCGTAAACGCTCTTCTGTTCATCGTTTTCCGAGCACTGCCAGGGCAAGCAAGCGAGCCGCCGGAGCGCCCAGCCTTCGGTTGCAGATAGTGCGGCCTATCAGACACCACCATTCACACTTCCAGAGATGGCTGTGCCGTCGATGACGCCGCAATGAAAGCCAGCAGTCGATCAGCGGGTTCAGTCAAGGGCACATCGCCAGATTAGAGTGGGAAGAGAGGACGATGCACGAAAGGAACCGGCTGGTTCACTTTGAACACAAAGGAGAAGCCGGTCAGCCAACCGCGACTTCTTACCGGGTGCCAGCCTCAGCTCCAGATGTCTTGACCGAGGCTCAAGCGAAAGAGTTCGATCCTAGCCCTAGCACCGCCACCCTCTGCGACGAATGTAGCGAGTGGATCAATGACGCCAACCCGGGAATGCTCAGCGTCGACCACGCATCGAGCTGCTCGCTGTATCCCGCGACGATCCGCTGCAAGTTTTGTGGCGAACTCGCCACAAGGCGACCGCTCACCTGCATGACGGCGGTTGGGTTGGCGGCGAGTGTTGCTGGGAAGCGCGACTGCGCGGCAGCGAGTAGCAAGCCAGTGCGCCCCAGCTCACCCCTGATCTCTGATTCCGTCGCCGCGCCAACGAATGGGGCTCCGCCGCCGCATATCCTGCGTTAACGGTTGATCGCTAATCAGTTCGCGCACCTTCTCGCTTCCCATGGCGCCGATGAAAGCGTCATTCCCAGGATGAAAGGATTGCATTGGCATGCCCAGACCATCGGTCGAATTTCGCTTCGGGTTGGCCGCGGTCTTGCGGCTGGCTGAAGATGCCGCTGCGGCCAATGAGCACACCACACGCTGGGAACCCGGTCCAGCCCTGAATCACCCAGGTTTCGAGGTCGATGCCGGACCTTGCCTGATCCTGGTCCGCGACGACGGCGTCTACTTAATGTCGACTGACAAGAACGCCCCGAGGGACGCCGAGGGCCGCGTCCCGCTCTGTTATGCCAGTGGTTTCGATCCCCGATGCGGAGACTGGTGGAGCCGGTGGAACCGCACCGGGCTGCCCGGCGACGACTTCGCCGAGTATCTGGAGTTGGTCGAATCAAATCTGCTCGATGATCTGCGTGTCGCCGCCGAGCGCGGCTATCAATGTTTTGTCATCACTTTGGGCGAGGAGGTCTTCAGCCTTAACTTCGAGCGCGACTTCCCACCGAAGCCCAACAATCAGGCTTCCTTGGATGAGTAGTGAATCGAAATTCCGGATGGGCACGGGAGGGACTTTGTTGGACTCCTGACATCCTCCGCGAACCAGCCCGGCTCCGGAATCAGCCAGAAAGGTCCACGGCAACTCCAGGGAGTCTAGCGGGTCTAGGTAGTTTCCGGATCTAAACACTGGCGCCCGATATGCGGAGTTTGTAGAAGTTTCTTCACCTGCCCAGGAAATGCCCAGCTTCGACTCTTTAGGACTTTGGAGGGATTGGTATGCCAATTGTCATCAGGCATACCCGTGACGACGGCACTTTGATCGAGGGATCTGAAAAGGGCGATGGTGTTTATGAGGTACTGCGCGACTTGCGGTGTGGATGGCGGTGGATGCGCTCGATCGGCAGGATCGGGTTGCAGCGCAGCCGGTTCAAGGCGGCCAAACGGTATGAGATCGAGCAAGCCGCGCGGGCATTGCGGGCGGCGGGGCACGACGTCCAGGTCGACATCGATGACACGACGCTGCCTGCGACTGGCTTCGCCGAGCAGGAAGCCGAGCGCGTCCAACGCGCCGACCAGCGTGCAGACCGCTACGGCGACTACGCGGGTAATGCGGCGGCGCGTTCTGAAGCGGCGTACGCGCGCTACCGCCAGTCCGCCGGCAGTTGGCCCTTGGGGCAACCGCTGCTCTCGGACTCGGCGCGTGCCGCGCACCGCCGGATGATGGGCGCCCACGACGCCTCCATGGCTGAACAGGACAAGGTCCGGTATTGGGCGGGCCGCCGCCGGGCCGCCCAGGCCCACCAGCGCCACCGGGAGGCTTTGCCGACCGTGCTGCGCCGGATCGAGCGGCTGGAGCAGCAGCGCCGGCGACTGGTGCGGCTGCTGGAGGGCGAGTACCGGTGGGTCGACGACGACGGCGGGCCCGCGCTTATGCGCCGCGGCGGCGAGATCTACCGCAAGGTCGCCCCTGCCCCGGCCGATGCGGGCCGGTGGACCGCCGACCTCATCCAGCTCGATGGGGAGCTGGGCTACTGGCGCGACGTGGTCACCGACAGGCAAAAGGCTGGGCAGAAGGTCTGGAGCAAGGACGATTTCAGCGTGGGTGATTTCGTGAAACGGCATGGGACTTGGTTTGAGGTCATGCGGGTCAACAACAAGTCGGTCACGGTGCCGTGGATGATCGGCGGAGTCACTCGCGAGATCTACACCGTAGCCGATGCCCGTCGGCAGTTCCCGCAGGACAAGAAGGTCAGCACGGACACGATCCCCTATAACAAGGTCGAGGGTCGCGCTTCGGCCCAGGAGGTCCGCGAAGCAATGACGCGCGCCAATAGCGAGAAACATCATTTCGATAGCGGAAATTAGCCCACAAAGGGCTGGGGATCAGGATCGCTACTGCCCGCACTCTTTCGTGCTTATGCCCGTGGGTTCCTGCGGGGGCTCCGGATTTCTCGCAAATCCGCACGTGCGTTCTCCCGAGCGGAGAACCACTTATTTGGACGGGGCTTGATCTCGTCTAGCTGTCGTTGCTCGCCTCAACCCCCGACGAAAGGTTTGATGTGCCATGGGTATAGCCCGTACGCGCGCGATCGCGCTGGTGGGCATCGAGGCCGTCGTGGTCGACGTCGAAGGGTCGATCACCGATGGGACGCCCGGCTTGCACCTGATCGGGCTCTCGGACACGGTCCGTAACGAGATCCGCGATCGTGTTCGAGCCGCCATCATCAACTCCGACCAGCAGTTCCCTCACCGCCATATCGCGGTCAGCCTGTTCCCCGTCAGCCTGCCCAAACAGGGAAGCGTCTTCGACCTGGCCATCGCCGTGGCCGTCCTGGCTGCCAGCGGCACTATCCCGGCCCAAGCGTGCGCGAGCATGGCGCTGATCGGAGAGCTGGGACTGGATGGGCAGGTGCGGCCTGTTCACGGCGTGCTGCCCGCCGTGCTGGCAGCCGTCGACGCCGGTGTCAGCGTAGTGGTCGTCCCTCAGGCCAATGCCGCTGAAGCAGCGCTGGTGCCCGGGATCGACGTGATCGGTGTCACCTCGCTGGGCGGGCTGATCGCGCAGCTGCGCGGCATGTCACCGCCCGACGAAGGCGGCGACGATCCGCACGACAGCTACTACCACCCCACCGCCCACCCCGCGATCGGGCTGCCCGGCGATCTGGATCTAGCTCAGGTGCGAGGGCAAGCCGGTGGGCGCGAGGCGATCGAAGTGGCCGCCGCGGGCGGTCACCACCTCGCTCTGGTCGGCCCCGTCGGCACGGGTGCGGTCATGCTCGCCGAGCGGCTACCGGGCCTATTGCCCGACCTCGATCACGACACCGCACTGGAGGTGACCGCCCTGCACTCCCTCGCGGGTCTCCTCTCACCCGACAAGCCTCTGATCGTCCGGCCTCCATTCCGCGCGCCGCACCACACCGATCCGCGCGGCGCCGTCCTCGGCGCCAGGACCAGCCGCGCCGTTCGCCCCGGGGCGGTCGCCCTCGCCCACCGAGGAGTGCTGTTCCTGGACGCCGCGCCCGAATTCTCCGTCCAGACGCTGAAGTCGCTGGCCCGGCCTCTGGAGGACGGGACGGTCACCGTCAGCGGAGCCGAAGGGATCGTGACCTTTCCCGCTCGTCCGATCGCGGTGCTGGCAGCCCACCCGTGCCCGTGCGGCGCACCAGGCTCGCAGGCGTGCATGTGCCCGCCCGGCGTCCGCCAGCGCTACCTGGCCCGGCTGCCGCGATCGCTGCTGGACCGCGTCGGCATCAAGGTCCGGCTCACCCCGGCATCGCCGACCGAGCTTCGCCGTGATCTGGCCGCGGCCGAGTCCAGCAGACGCGTCGCCGACCGGGTCCAGGCAGCCCGTGACCGCGCCGCGCGTCGGCTGGCGGGCACGCCGTGGCGCACCAACGCCGAGATCCCAGGCCCGGAACTGCGGCGCCGTTTCACCCCACCAGCGCAGGCGACCGCGATACTCGACGCCGCGCTGGCCGGCGGCCAACTGACTCCGCGCGGCCTCGACCAGGTGCTTCGCCTGGCCTGGACCCTCGCTGATCTCGCGGGCAGCACCGCGCCGAGCCCTGAGGACATCACCATCGCTGTGCGTTTGTGGGACGGCTTCAGCGAACCACCGAACAGCTGACTCAAGCAGGCCAGTTCCGGTTCTCCATCGCCCTGAAGGGGGGTGTTCACGCATGCGTGAAAGTGGTGTGACCGTCGGGAGATTCTTCGCGCGGTGTCGACTCGCCTACCGGGACGACACCGGCCAGATGCGGCTCTGCGACACGAAGTTCGACCTCCCGGCTGAGTTCGTTGAGCACATGGCGGACGTGCACGGGCGCACCCAGCCCCGGCCCCCGGGTCGGACCCCGAAAGCGCGCACCTGGCGGCGCCCGCAACGGACTCGACAGCTGTATGAACCCAAAGAATACGGAGTCGGCGCCTGGGTCACCTTCGCCGAAAGCCGTGACGACAAGATCGTCCTACGGCGTGGACAGGTGTGGTCTCTGGGCCCGCCCCGCATCGGCAACAGCCGGTGGGTGGTACCCGCCGACGGCGGCGATGCGGTCGTGGTGAGGATCAACCAACGTCCGGTCCTCACCAGCCGAACCTTGCTGGACGTCGTCCCCGGGCACAACATGCACCGGCAGAACCTGCGGCGGGCCGAGAACCTGCGCCGATTCGGCCGGCTCTTCCCCGTAGTGGTCAGCAAGCACTGGGAGTACCTGTGGTCCACCGGTAAGACGCTGGTCGAGTCGTGGTGCTGGCACGTCGACCCGATGTGCCCGGACGCAGTCGGGAGAGCGGCACCCTCTAAACAATTCCAGCCCTTCAACATCACTCAGGTCGTTCTGGAGTTGATCAGCGGCCGGATCAACGCTTCGACCTCACGCTTTTGCCGCCGCTGTTTTTGGCTCGACGACACCAATGACACAGCGGCCTGACCACGCCGACCTGCCCTGGCGATACTCAGGCGCAGCGCAACTGACGCAATCGCTCAAGGAGCCCCGTAGAGCGCGGTGCGCCGCGACCACAGGGACCAAACGCCCAGCACATGGTCATGCCCCGGGCTGGGACGACATGAGCGACCAGGACAAAAGTGTGGCGCTCATGCACGTTGCCAAGCGGGACCACGAAGGCAGCGACGAATACGTCATCGAGCACCACTCAAGGCCCGCTACCCCGGCGGTCCCTGCTCTACCAAGCTGAACCCCAAAACGGCCAGCAGCCATGCTGTGCGCCTGGTGGGCGACCTTGAGGAACTCGGCGAAAGAATCGGCCAGGACGAGTACGACCAGCTGCTCACGCTCGCCTTCACCCGTCGGGACGAGGGACTTACACGCAGCGCACTCGATTGCCAATTCTGTCGTCACCGCCCCTTTCCACCGAAAGCAACAAAGGAGTGCAACATGCCTGATACGCACCTGCCAACTCCTGCGGTCTGGCGAGGCTTGCCCGTTCCATGGGTGGTCCGCTGGACCGGAGAAAAGGTCGACCCTTCGCTGCGACTCGGCTGGCAGGAGGGGCGGCTGGCCTACCGCCGCGAACTGCCCACCGACCGACGTTTCGGCGCGTTGTGGTACCGCAACCGAACCGGCAGGTCAGGCGAGCCGGAATTCGCCGAAATCCATACAGGGCGGCAGCTGGCCTGCATGACCAGCGGCATTTGCCAAGTCTGTGGTGGTAATGCAGCCGAGACCGACGGTCGAATCGCCTGGCTGCTGCCGGGAGATGAATGGCCGCTGCTGACCAATCCGACCGAACCCAACCTGGTGCCGACGCCGCCCACATGTCGTGCCTGCTGGTCCCTGGCAGCGAGTTCTTGCCCGCATCTGCGGACAGTCGGCTCCGTCCCCGTCACGGCGGCGGCCGCAGTACCTGCCGCCGCTCATGGCGACCTGTACCGACTTGGACAGGCCGCACCTTGCGCCCGCAATGTCATGGTGCCACTGACCAATCACAGTGCCTTGCGTCGGATGCTGGCCAAGCAACTGATCGTGGAACTCCGCGACATCCGGGCCGCGGGAGACCGCACCTCGGCGCAGGTGCCGGGTTCCGGTTAACACGGACCCGCGCGCTCTCCTCTCCCCCATTGTCCGACACCTTTTCCGATTGACACATAGGGATGTGATTTCTAATGCCGAGCGAGCGTGAGCCGAGGCCGAATACCCCAGTACCGGAGGACACAGCAGAGAAGGTGGGTGACGGGATCAAGCTTTCACGCCTGGTTGTCAGCTCCCCTGTGGACGCGATCGCTGTGGCGGCCTACCTGGTGGGCTTCCACCCTTCGCTCAGCCTGGTGGTCGTCGGTATCTCCGACCAGGAAGGGGTGATGGTAATGCGGCGCGATCTTACGCCGGCACATCAGGTCGCCGACGTCGATGCCAGCGATCTCAGCAGTGCTGAGGGAGCCGAATCGGTCGACGAATGCTTGATGTCCATGCTGAAACGCAACGAGATGTCCGCGGTGCTGCTGCTCGGCTACGGACCCGAGGAACTGGTCACTCCCGCGATGAACAGCGTTTCGCAAGCCGCAGAGCAGGCCGAACTGCCGGTGTGGGTAGCGTTGCGCATCGACCAAGGGCGTTGGTGGTCCTACACCTGCCAGGACCCCGCCTGCTGCCCGCCGGAAGGCACCGCCTACGACATCAGCACTAGCGTGATCGCCGCACAGGCGACGTTGGCCGGACAGGTCGTCCTGCACAACCGCGACGAACTCATCGACTCAGTCGCGCCTCTCCAGGGGCCTGCGCGCACGGCGATGCACCAGGCCACCCAACGCGCCGAACAACGGATGTGTGAACAGATGACCGCCAACGGTTCGGCTACCGACAACGCCGCCCAGGTGGTGGACGAAGGGCGGAGGTTCATCGCGGAACTCGCCGACCGGGTCCGCGACGGTCGGGCGCGGCTCACCGACGATGAAGCCGCCTGGCTCGGGCTGCTACTGCTCAGCCTTCGGCTCCGCGACGAGGCGTGGGTGCGCATCGACGTCGATCACCTGCACCAGCACATCGCGTTCTGGCGGGACATGACCCGCCGGGTTCAAGAGCCTTACGCCGCCGCCCCGGCAAGCCTGCTGGCATACGCCGCATTCGCCAGTGGAGACGGCGGACTGGCCAATGTCGCTCTCGACCGCGCCGAGGCCGCCGACCCGGCCTACACGATGGCGCACCTGCTCCGTGACGTCATCGTGGCGGGCATTCCACCAAAACATGTGCGATTGAACATCACACCCGAGGAACTGGCCACTGGCTACGCCGAGCAGAAGCTCACTCAAGGCCACGATGGTTCCAACAGTCCATCCTAGTTCCGGACCACCATTCATTCGTCCTCGTGCATACCTTCACCGGCGCGCCGATCCGTCCTGACATGCGCGTAAGTGACAACTGCCGGCCCTGTCCAAACTTTGGGCAGGGCCGGTCCGAGCGCAGCTCCGCTAGCTACCGTTAGCTGCCGTTCGATATCTGGGTCGTGGGAAACCAACTCATTGAGCGTCCCTTCAAAGGCACTAGATCAAATTGCACTAGACAGCCGACCTCAAGTTTCTGTATTTCGAGAACCGCACTTCTGGGTGTATTCCGTCAGCCATCGCAGATGAAGGGAGGTGTCGTCGTGTCTCACCAGCTTCCTCGCTGGGTTATCCGTTCTCAGCACGCGTACCAACCAGCGCGCCTCAGCAAGCTGAGCTACACCAACCACGGGGATGCCTGCGCTGACCTGGCGCTTACGCTGGAATCCCTGGCGTTGTTCCTGCCCGGCCTGTCCAGCTTCGGCCGGGTTCTAGCGCTGCGCGAGGCCGCCGAGGCCGTCAAGAGCGGACGGTTCGACGTATGCCTCGACAACAAGATCGTTATGACGTTCCGCGTGGTCGAGCTGGACGCTCGGGGGCGGCCGCTCGGCCTTGACCAGATCCCCGACCTGACCGCGGGTCCTATCCCGGTCTCCACGATCGAAGCAGCCGAGTCTGCCGCCTTCCGGTCTGCCGACGACCGGGACACGCGCGGTTCGCAGTGATCGCTACCACAATGCTCAGCGCGGCCATCTGGCCCGTCGGCGAGGCACTCGGCTGTAGTCCTGACCTTCGATGCGGGTGAGGTCGTCGGCCATCACCTGTCGTCGTCGACCCTGCCATTGAAGTCCGCTCCATTCCATCCACGCGACCTCGGCGCCCCATGCCCCGTCTGGTGCCTGCTGCCATTGCAGAAGGAAGACGGCGCCCCCTGCGGTGGCCGAGAAGACAACGGGTGCGATCACGGGCATAGCCCCTGTTCTACCCGACCTACCACAACAGGCCGAACGTGTGTTCGCATCGATGGGCGTCGGGTGGCCGCATCCCCATGGGAGGGCCTCCCTGCCCGAGTCTCTCGATGGGCCGCTCGGGTCGCAGTTCACCCATCGGGCCTCGCGTCTCCCGTCCCCACGCGCCGCAGTCCGCAGTGCCTGACCACGACCAAGAGCGGCAACCGAGAAGGGCGGCCCCTTCGTGGGCAGCCCAAGCAGAAGAAGGGAGGAAAAGGCGTGCAAGTTGGCGACGGAGTCACGCGAAAACCTGGACACCGAGTAGCCGAGCGGGCACGCAACCACGGCAAGGTCGTCAGAATCGAGCAGCGCACCCTGTTCGGCCTCAGCTCCAGGTGGACCACGATCCGCACCGACGACGGCGTGGAAGTCCCCCACACGCCCGATGAACTGCTCCGGCTCTGGGAACGAGCAGATCGCTGGATCCCTGATGCTCTGTCCTGGTGGCCCGATATTCCCGAGAGCACACCCTACAGGCGTATCCGCGTCATCGATGTGGCCGAGGTACACGGATATCGCTACCAGCTTCAGGGCAGCGCCGGTCGGTGGTTCATCGTCCGCGATCTCTTGGAACCCAAGCCAAACACCCCAAGACTTCGCACGAAGTTTTTTCCAAACCAGCAGATCGCGCAAGAGGTATTCACCCACTTGACCACGGTCTAAAACCTCCAAGGCCCGACGCTCCGACGACGTCTTCGTCGCTTGGCCCGCGTCGTACGGGTCATCTGAGACCGACGCCGTCAACGGTTGGCACCATGCCAATAACTGCAATCCCTCTCGCCGAGCAGCCCCATACACAGCAGCAACTTATGGTCACCGCGTGAGGCTCCCTGCCTCTGCTCCACGCCAGAAACGGCTGCTGGCCTCTACCAGCCAGGACGATTTCGCCCTGTGACAGGGCAGGGGCGCTGCTCTGCGCAATGACCGGCCCACGCCGCCGCAGGCTGAGTCGAGCGGTACTTCTCACGACTATCAGTGCCCCATGAATCAGCGTCGTCCCTCCCCGGATTACGGGCGTGCGAATCTTTCTCGCAAGACCAGGTGCGGACATGACCGACCCAAACAACGCAGTACACCTATCTGCCGATTACAGCGCACCACCGGACTTGAAAACCTACGACATACTTCTTTGTAACATATCTGGCGGAAAAGACTCTCAAGCAATGCTCGACGTTGTCGTAGAAGCCACAAAAAATGCTGGCGTCGGCGATCGCGTCGTCACCGTATTTTGCGACCTCGGCGATGAGGATGAATGGCCGGGGACCAAACAACTAGCGGCCGAACACGCAGCACACTACTGCGTACGCCATGAGATCGTATTCCGTCAAGTGCCAGACGGTGCAGGAGCGATGCGCCAGCAAGGGCTGACTGAGCACATCGAGTCTCGACGACAGCAAAAGTGGCCGGACAAGGCTCGTAGATTTTGCACAAGTGACATGAAGCGGGCCCCTGTACACAAACTCATGACCCGGCTCGTGGCTGAAAAGCGAGCTCTGGGCATCATCGGGCGCAGGGTGCGGATTCTAAATATTATGGGGATGCGGGCTGAGGAGAGTATCGATCGGGCAGCCATGGTCCCCTATAGAAACGATGCCCGCGCTTCCAACAAAACCAAGCGCGAGGTCGATGAATGGCTGCCGTTGCTTGACTGGAAAGTGCAGCAGGTCTGGGCACGACTCGCCAAGGCACGTACCCGCATTCATCCAATCTATGCCGTGCTGCCCCGGCTCTCCTGCCGGTTCTGTGTTCTGGCGGGTCGTCGGCATCTGGTGACCGCAGCCCGGCTCGACCCAGCTGGCGCCCGCCGCCGTGCGGAACTGGAAGCAGCGATGGAACACCAGTTCAGGCCCGATGTGTCTATGGCACAGATTCTCGCCGAAGCTGAGGCGATCAACCGGGTCGATGGGCCGCTAGCCGTTGATGGGCTGGAGATCCCGAATCATATCGAAATTGGAGAATGGTGATGAAGCCCTTTACCCTCAACGAGGAGGCAGCGCGGGAGTGGCTAAGCGAGCTTGTCGTCGCGCACGAACTGGTTGATCTGGATAACCCAATTGAGAACCAAGGGAGGAGAATAGGGCCGCAAGTCCATCTTGCTTGGCGGCCCCGTGAGCCGGGCCAGGAAGACGCTGTCTCCTGCTTGATCGAGCGAGCCCATGATCAGAAGGATGTGCTATCCCATTCCGAACACGCCACGACTGCTATTGAGTTTATCGACGACGGCAATGATTGGTGCTACCGGTTCCTACTGCACGTCAGCGCCCCTGTGGCGGTGACTCTCGCTGGCCCAGCGATGGAAGTCGGTCAACTCGGCGTGGATGCGGTGTGCGGAGTTGATGCAGCGCTTGGGATCCTCCGTGAAGCCCAGCAATCTGCAAACTCGCTCCTCGGGCAGCTCAACGCATTCGTCGCAGCGATGACCCCCGACACTTGATGCGTCCACCTGGGACACGCGCGAGGAACCAGGAGCGGCCACCGCCAAAGCGAGTTCTCACCATGTGACCGGATGCAAGAGGGTCGACCCCCGCACGCGGGGGTCGACCCCTTTGATCAAATCCCATACTAGATAGCAGAACACAGTAGGAGACCGATCGCTCCCTCATGATACGCCTTCGGACACAGAGCCGGTAAGGCCGATCCGGCCACTGCCCCACGCGATCATTGGTGGTTCGGGACCGTGCGACCTGGACCCTGTTGACGGCCAGGGCCCACGCGCGTCCCTGACCTTGGGGGCCCGCAGCCGCGCCTTAACGACCAGCACATCCTCCCAGTGGCGGATACCGGGCAGTCGTCGACATCGGCGGGGGCCACTGGCTGATCAGCGCGCAGGGGTCGAGGAAGCGCGTGGCGCGCTGGCCGACGCGCCGATCTTGGCGTCGGGCCTGGCCCCTGGGTGGCCGCGGGCCGGCCTTGCCCCACCCTGACGGGCTCGGCCTGCATCCCTTCCAGCGGCCGGCCCCGACGGGAACCTTGCTCCGGCATGGATGGGGTGGAAGGGTGGTGCCAGATGAACGATGACCTTGCGGCAGTGCTCTTCGACGTAGTGGAGCGACAGGAGCGGCACATCCGGGCTAACGAGTACCTGGCGATCGCCGCACTCGACGGGCAGCGCAAGTTGATGCTCAGTGACTACGACTATCTGCGGGATCGCGCCGCCGCAGTCGCGTTCGAGCAACGAGCAGCCACCCACGTCCGCCGCGTTGCCGCAGTCCGATGGGTTCTGGCCGTCCCGCAGGTCTGGGTGATCAACGAGCGGGATGTGGCCGCTCGTGCCCCCTCTCCCCACCCGCTGCGCCCCGGGGAGGAGGAGGGCGTCACGTGGATGGGCTTTGATCAAGAAGACGGCATCGACTACGGCGTCGTGCCCTACACACGCCGACCCAGCGGCGAACCTGTTTTCGACGACCCCAAGGTATTCACCGTACCGGTCATCCCCGGTGACCTCATGCCGGGGCACTCGCTCTTGCGCGCCCTTCTAGACGATGACTCGCCAACTGAAGACTGACTCACTACCGAGCGCTATCCAATCGCTCACGCTAATGGGTTTCAGTATCGATATGTCGTCATCGCTTCTCAGCTACAAAACCGATTCTGCTTCAGCGTTGACCCATTTGTGAGCTACCGCGGGGGTGGAGCAAACGCCACAGGAGTTGTTGGGTTTCCTCGCTCGGGTCGACTGCCAGATCCTCCAGGGAGGTCTCCAAGAGACGATAGGTACGTCGTACGGCATCAGACCGGCCGAGCTTGGCCTGCAAGGTCATGATGTGCTGGTAGATCTCTTCAGCGTAGCGGTCGAGCGATCGTGCGCGTTCGAGGACCGTAAGAGCTCGCTCGGGTTCGTGACGCTCGTAGAGGATGGCCAGGTGGATCAAGGCTTCGACGGCTTGGCGCCGTAGCGTCTCCCGTTCGGGTTCGATCCATTCGTATGCCTGCTCGAAGGATGCCTCAGCGGCCAGGTGTCCCTGGTAGGTGTCGGCGGCCTCCTGCAACAACACTGCCTGGTCCTGGTCGCGTTCGGCCTGGGATGCCTCATGCAAGGCGGTGTGGAAACGCCACAGGTCGACACTGATGAGCTCGGGATCGATGCCGTAGCGATCCGCGGTCCGGGCGATGAAGCTCTCATCGATTCGCCCGGTAGCGCGTTTGAGGGTCTGGCGGGTCTCGTGCAGCAGGGCGTGAAAGCGCATCACGGCAAGTTTGTGGTCGACGTCCGGCCATAGCGCCGCCACGATCGCGTCGCGACTGGCGCCTTCGGCGTGGACGGCCAGATGGGTCAACAGCTCCCGGCCCTTGCCACGAATACCGGTCTCCAGAATCTGGCCGTCAACTCTTACGGTCGGATGTCCTAGGACCTGCAAGTAGACGGGGCGGTCCCCGCGAGCCTGTGGCACTAGTGGCGCCGACCGCGTCATGGACACCGGGGAGCGCACGGCCGTCTTCGTCTGCGCCGCAGGCTGGGGTTCTGATTCGGGCTCTGGTGCGCCGTGCGCGCTGCGGATCAGTTCGATGACCTGGTCGGCATCCTGTTGCTCGATGTGGAAGAGGCGTAGCCCGTCCCAGATGTCGCTGCCAGCACCGGTCCAGGAGGTGACCTGTGCCGCGTCATCAAGATGCACTGTGGGGCCGACCGGGTGCTCGCCGAGAGTGATGATGGCGATGTCGTAATCGGAGGCAGCCACAGTTACGGCTTCCAAGCGGCGCTGCTGCTCTGGGGCGGAGGTAGCCATCAGGACCAGTCGGGGCAGGGGCTCGGTCGGGTCGGCCTGACGGACCGCCGCTAGATCGTGGCTGTCGGGCGCGGTGTCGAGCAGGCGAGCACGGTGGATGCGCTCGGACGCCAGCAGCCGCAGTGCCGCATTCAGGTCAGCGGTAACGCGCAAGGCTCGGGCGTATTGGGTGAGCTCGTCGACCTGGTCGGGGTTAAGTGCGAGCACCTGCGTGGCATCGCTGCGGGGGATAATGATCTCTACATCGTGGTCACCCGCGTGCATCAGGAACGTGAGCAGCAGTGCTCGGGCGACCGCGATCCCGCCGGGCCCTTTCAGTCCGACGAGGAATCCGCCGATCGGAACTGTGATCTCTTGGTGGTCACGTACTCCCAGGACGATCCGACCGCTGGATGGCAGCGGAAACAGGTGGAGTCGACTGGGCTCGTCGGGCGGCTGTTCAGGATCGGAACTATGCGCTTCGCGGCCGAGGTCGACGCGCCGTAGTCGGCGGATGGTCGGCGATGGTGGCGGTTCGTGGCGGGCCAGATCGGGGCCGGTGGCGGGTGTGCGATGCCGGCGGCGCCGGTGCAGCCGGGTGACCACGAGCGCGGTGCCGACACCGGCTGCGAACGACAGGCCGACGATCGCGCCGGAGGGGAGGTCCACCGTGAATGGGTGATCTGTGGAGGCGGGTGGGCTCGTGGGAGATGAGTCTTGCGATGTGGCCGATTCCGACGGGATTCCAGATGTTGTCGCCGTCTCCGACGGGGTGGGTGGTGGCGTCGGCTGGGAGGGGGCGGTCTGATTGGCCGGTGGTGAGGGTGGCGGGCTGCCTGAGTTACCGTCGCCCTGCTCGTGAGGTGGCCTGGCGGTCGGGCTGGCCGGTGGCGCGTGCCGGGTTTTGAGGGTGTAGGTGATCTCGACGCGGCGGTTGCGTGCTCGCCCGGATGGGTCGTCGCTGCCGTCCGCGTGGGTCTCGACGGCGATCGGCGTGCGCTCGCCTTTGCCACTGACTTCGAACCGAAAGCCGTGGGCTGCCAGCTCACCGAGCGCCTCTCGGACGGTGCGAGCTCGTTGGATCGACAGGCGCTGGTTGTAGTCGGCGGGGCCGTGTGCGTCCGTGTGGCCGACGATGCTGATCGGCTGTGCCGGGTCGGCATCGGTTCCGATGTCGCGGGTTGTCCGAGCCAGAGCCTCCTTGACAGGCGTAGACAACTGGGCAGACCCGAACCCGAATCGCACCGTGACTTGGTGTCTCTGCGGGCGGGTGGCCGACTGGCCAGGCGCCGCATCCCGGTTCAGGGACCCGACGCGGCTCGTGAGAGTGGAGGGCGAATCGTACTGGCCGCCCACCGCACTGTCGGAATCGGTGGTTGCTGAGGGGGACTGCGTGTATGGGGGCGGGGCCGCGGCAGCCACATTGTGAGGCACGGAGGGGAGCGTGCTTGCTCGGCTCACGGCAGCTGTCGTTCCGATGACGGCCACACCCAGCGTGGTGACCAGGAGCGCAGCCAGACGTTGAGGGCCATCCAGTCCTGGAATGTGCGGCGCGGGTCGGTCCCGCAGCCGGGCACCGGTCTCCAGCACCAGCAGTGCAATCCAGATCAGCCAAAAGCCCCAGGCGACGTAGGTGAGGAAGCCGAGAAACAGCGTTCCGTCGTCGCGCCGGGACAAGGTAGAAAGGATCTCGTCCCAGTCGGGGATCCGCTCGGGGATCGGCGATCCGGCGAGCGCAACGAACAGGTACGGCACGCCGACTGTGACCGCGCCTAGTACCAGGGCCGAGCCTATGCCCCGCAAGACTCTGCCGATGCGGCGGCGCCACCGACGTGGCGAGGGGGAGGAAACCATGAAGATCCGTGTGCTGAAATTGACTCCTGTGCTTCGACGGTGGGGAGGTCGTCGTCCTTACTGAATTAGCACGTAACAGCAGCACACGGCAACGATGGGGCGTTCGTACTGCTGAGGCTCGCCGACATTGAAGGATTGGAATTCAGCTGCGTTCGGTGAGTTCGCCGGCTTGCAGTGATCGGTTTGGGCACTGCAGGACGCGCAAACGAGCTGGGGAGACATGAATTCGTCGTCCGGAGGCGCCTGGAGACGGCCACGCCGGAGATCGCAAGAGGCCAGAACCAGTCAGGTCCCTCGCCGTGGCGACGGCTCGCTCCGCTGAGAGGTGGGCCCACACCGATGTACCGCCGCTGTCTCATCGCTACGACGCCGGCTGGTGAGTAACCGGTCCGATCAGTTGTACTGGTAGATTGATGAATCCTCGCAGATTACTGCCCCGCTCGCGGTGCGGTTGTCCGCTGAGCTCGATTGTTGGATAACGGCGTAGCATGCGGCGAAAGAACTCGGTCGCTTCTAGCCGAGCAAGGTGGGCTCCGAGGCAGTAGTGGATACCACTCCCGAAGGACAATGGCGGAGCTTGGGTGCGGTTGATGTTGAAGTGGTCAGGGTCGGTGAATTGCGCCGGGTCGCGGTTGGCTGCAGCGAGAAGGGCGATGACGAATTGCCCGGGTACCAGCTCGATGTCAGCTAGCGTGCATGGCTGAAGGACGGTGCGCGGGTTGAGGTGGGCGGGCGGCTCAAAGCGCAGGATCTCCTCGATCGCGCGGGGTATCAGGTCGGGGTTCGAACGAAGTAGATCGAGTTGATCAGGATGGGTGAGCAGGGTATGCAGGCCGTTGCCGAGCAGCTTGGCGGTGGTCTCCAGCCCGGCTCCAAGAAGCAAGATCGCGGTGGCGATCATCTCGGTGTCGGTCAAAGCTTCGTCATCTCGGGCAACCGCCAACCGGGTGAGCAGGTCACCTTTGTGGTGGCGGCGTTTGTGGGTGAGCAGGCGGGTGAAGTAGTCGGCCAGTTCGGCTTCCGCCTCGGCGGCCCTGCCAAGAATGGTGGGATCGGTGAAGGGCTCGAAGACTTTCATGGCTTGGGGCACCAAGGTGGCGAGCCGTGGCCGGTCGGCGGAGGGTACGCCGAGCAGTTCGCCGATCACTTGGGTGGGGAGTGGGAAGGCGACGGTGCTGATGAAGTCTCCGCCGGGCTGTTGGGCTAGTTGGTTCAGGAGTTGGTCGCTGTGCCTGCCGATCGTTGCCGTCAGGGCCCCGACGTGGCGATGTGTGAAGGCGGAGCTGACCAGTCGGCGTAGCCGGGTGTGGTGCGGTGGATTGGCGAACACCATGGTGTGCCGCCAGCGGCTCATAACCGCTTCGGCCTCATCCTGCGGTAGGTACTTGAGGTGGGCAACGCTCTCGTCGCCTCGTCCGAGGGCTCGGTGGCGTAGGGCGGCTTCGACGTCGCTGTAGCGGGATAGAACCATCCAGTCCGAGCCGGTGCGAAGGATGGGTGCCTGGTCTCTTAGTTGCCGGTATAGGACGAACGGATCCACCTCGGGATCACCGGCCAGGATCTGACGTAGCAGGCGCGTGGGCTCACCGGACGTTGTGGGCGAGGCATGAGGTTCTTCCACGGTGCTTTCCGATCGCGTCGGCAAGTCGGAGGGACTGTGCGCTGCGCGTGCTCGTGTAGTTATGAGTCAGAGCGGGGGGCAATCACTGGAAGGCGACGCGCATAACGGTTCTGCTCAGCGTTGATGTCGGCTAAAGCTTCGGCCATGTCTTGAGTGATCAAATCCTCGCGGACGAAGACAGTGTGCACGCTGCCCTGGAGATCGAGCACGGCTGGCTGTAGCGGGGCGGGCATCTGTTCTGGTGGGAGCCGGTGCATCCTGATTTCGGGTCTCGGCTCGGTCGGGGTGGTAAGCGAGATAGTTGTTTGGGTATAGCGGTTGGCTAACGCCTCGAACTCGCGGGCGAGTTCCTCAGAGATCTTGTCTGCGCGGCAGTAGTAGATCCAGCCTGCAAGAGTCCTGTGAACTAAGACAGGACCAAGCCTTTCGTCCATTTCCTCCGGACCTAGCCTGACGAATCGCGACGGGATGCTCATTTCATCCCCCTACAGCTTAGAGAGTTCCCGATTTCTATCGATCAGAATCACGGACAGTCAATGCACATCCCCTCTGCCACATGGGTTCGATCGTAACCCCCTCAACTCGAAGGCGCCCCAGTGTCCGCGTCATCTGGGGGTTCGCTCAGGCGCCGGGTTTGGCGGCGGACGAACTCCTCGGCCATTCGGCGGAGCATGCGCTTGTCCTCATCTGGCAGGTCTCTCGCCAGACGGAACAAGATCCATTCATCTGAGCCGAGCCTGATTTCGCTGATCTCATACTCCAGCCACTGACGTGCGGCCAGAGTTTTCACCAGTTCTTCGGGGACCTCCATGGCGGCGGCCAGGGCGCGCATCTGCCATGGCTCAGGAGCTTTGGCCACCTGCCCCGCCGCCAGCTTGCTGATCCACTGGAACCCGAGCGTCTGTCCGCTCTGCGGGTCGGTCGCACGTACAGCCATGCGTCGATAGCTGAGTCCAGAAGCGTTGTGATCGCGGACGAACTCGCTGAGCGCCAGTTGCCGCGGTTCGGGTGTCGTTGCCATGCGCCTCTCCTCACCCGCCCGTCCCTCTTTACAACCCTACCCGACAGTGTCTTACTATCTCGACAGATCGTCCTAGTTTCGCGACAGAGGGCGGAGATCATGAGGCGACACTACGGTCCGGCTGATACAGCGCGGAGCCCTAACATCTCGCCTGCTCACACACCCTCCCTTCATCAAACACTCCTGTTCGCCGCGCTGCTGATCAGTGCATGCGGCGGCAACGATGACCCAGTGTCACTCCCCTCCAGCCGGGCACCCAGCCCACCAGCGGCATCGACGACGGTCCAGGACGCGGTTAAACACAGCTACAGCCAGTACTGGGTGGTACTCCCCCAGGCTGAACAGTCCGCCCGCCCACAGCATCGCCGTGAGCTCCTCGGGCAATACGCAGCGCAGCCGCTCCTCGACGACGTACTCGGCAATATCGAAGAGCTCCACGCCAAGAACCTGACCTCCATCGGGCACATCGTTGTTCGCATCGAAAAGGTGCAGGTCAAAGGGAGCCAGGCGACGGTGTGGGATTGCCAGGACAGCACGAATGCGCAGCTGAAGAACTCCCGCACAGGGAAGATCACCAGTCGCGGGACACCAAACGATCATCTACGAGCAACACTTGCGCGAGGATCTGATCGGCAATGGCGTATCACTCGCATCTCTCCACTAGGACGCTGCTAGGGCGTCCGCTATCGATAACGGCGACGGGCCTGGCTGTCGCGATGACCTGCGCCGTAGCACCCGCGGGTGTCGCAATGGCGCGACAAGACCCGATTCCGCCAGAGCCTTACCCGTGGGGCTATGGCTACGGCGCCGAGAAGCCCGGCCACGGCGGCAACTCCGGCGGTGGCGAGGGCGGGAACAGAGCACCAGACCCACCCGCGGGCGGAGACGAGGGTGATGGCGCCGCTGGCCCCGTAACCATTTGTGGTGCGTGGCGGTACGGAACCGACGTGTGCGGTCCCTTCACCTTCCCTGGAGAAGCTCCTGCGGGCAACGCGCCGGCTCCGACCGTGTCGCCTGTGCAGTTGGCCCAGCAAGCGTGGGGGCGGCTTCCGATCCCCAAACCCGAAGTTCGGACCGCGCCGCCGCGTGGGTCGGAGGGACTGGTGGGACTACCGCAGTGGTTCTGGGTGACCAACTGGACCAGCCACGCCGATCGAGTGTCGGCCGGCGGTGTCTGGGCCCAGGTCACAGCACGACCGACCAGCTTGGTGATCAATCCGGGGTCGGGGTTGCCATCGGTGAGCTGTAGCGGCGCTGGCCGGGCCTACGACCGCAGGCTCCCCGCACACGCGCAGCGGTCGGAGTGCTCCTACACCTATCAGCGTTCGTCGGCGGGTCTGCCGGGGTCGGCGTATCGGGTGACGGTGACCGTGACGTGGGGTGGGACCTGGGTCGGTTCCGGAGGGGCCGGGGGTGCGCTACCGGCCTTGTCGCGGTCGGCAACGTTCTCGCTGCGAGTCGCCGAGGGCCAAGCGGTGACGGGAGGTCGATGATGGCGCGCAAAGCCCCATACGTCCAGGAGTACACCCCTGCACCCAGCTCCGATGGCCATCAATCGCGCGGCCGAGATTCGCTGCCTACTCTCCCGCGGCAGCGGCGCCGCCGGATGGTCGTCATCGGCATGCTGCTGGTTCTGGCCGGGGCGCTGTCGGCTGCCTACCTCTACACCGGGATCGGTGATCGCACAGCGGTCGTGATGGTCGCCCGCGATGTGTCCGTCGGCTCCCAGATCACCGTGTCGGACGTAGCGACCACGCAGGTGGACGCTGGCCAAGGCGTGTCGCTCATACCCGGGCGGCAACTCCAGCAAGTCGTGGGGCGGGTCGCAGCTGTGGATCTGCACAAGGGCACGCTGCTGGCGCCCTCGCAGGTGACCACTGAGTTGAGTCCACGACCAGGTCAGCAAGTGGTCCCGGTCGCGCTCAAGGCCAGTCAGCTCCCAGCCCGCGGGCTGGCGCCAGGTGACCAGGTCCTAGTGATCGCCGCCCCTGGCCAACAAGGACAAGACCCCGCAGCACCTGGGACCAGAGATCAGCTGACGCAGGATACGGCGGCGACTGTTGATCGGGTCAGTGCCCCTGATGCCGAAGGCAGCGTGCGGGTCGACCTCGTGGTCGACGCCCGGGTGGGCCCGGCGATTGCCAAGCAGGCGTCCACTGGGCGGCTGGCGGTAGTGGTGACCTCACGGAGGCCACAGTGAGCATGATCGCCTTCACCAGCCCCGGAGACGCCCCCGGCACCACCACCACGACTTTTGCGATGGCGCTGACCTGGCCGAGCCGGGTGCTACTGGCCGAGTGCTCCCCGGCAGGCGGACAGATTCTGCGCGGCTACTTCCAGTGCCATACACCGCCGGTGGGCGGGCTGTGGGATCTGGCGCTGGCCGCCGTGCGCGGCTCGGACGCCGCCAGGACCGCGCTGTGGGAGCAGACCATCGCCTTGGACGACGAACGCCAGCATCTACTACTTCCCGGTTTGGTCGACCCTTTCCTGGCAACCGAGTTCTCGGCGGCCACCTGGGACAATCTGGCGGCCACATTCTCGGCGCTGCCGTTCACCGTGCTCGCTGACACCGGGCCCATCAGCCCGGAGCAGCCCTTCGCGTTGTTGCGCGCCGCCGAGCTGGTAACCGTTGTAATGCGGCCGACGCTGGCTCAGGTCGCTGCGGCACGCCCGCGGATTGCCCGGCTCCGTCAAGCCCTGGGCCCGACCGTGCCGTTGGCGTTGTGCCTGATTGGGGGGCGCCCCTACACCGTGCGCGACCTTCGCGCCGAACTCGGCGAGTTCGCGGTGACGGCCACGCTGCCGATCGACGAAAAGGCCGCCAGCGTGCTGTCGCGGGGCGGCGGCAGCGATCGGGCCCGCCGGCGAATTGAAGTCAGTCCGCTCATGCGCGCCGCCCGCACCGCCGCAAACCAAGCGTTGAGCTTCACGACCGCACAACGCATGGCCTTGACCGGACCGAGTTCCGGACGGGCCCCAGCGGTGGGAGAGGGACGGCAATGAGCAACCGTTCACTGTGGCCCACCGGTGGATCGGCTGGATGGCCCAGCTCGGTTACTGGACACCATTCAACGGGCGGTCTCGTGGACGGGCGCCCGGCTGGTTGGAGACCGGGCGCTCTGCCCGGGGCGCGGGCGGGTGTAGAGGAGGCAGCCGTGCGCAGCGCGGTCGCCGACATCAACCAGGCCCTCGATGACCAAATCACTGCGGACACCACGCCCGAGCAGGCGCGGGAGCTGATCGCCGCCGAGGTCCGGGCGTGGATCGCCGACCAGGCCGGTTCGGGCCGCTACCGGCTCACCGCAGAACTGGAAGCGCGACTGGTCGGCGCCGTCTACAACGAACGGTTCGGTCTCGGAGCGCTCCAGCCGCTGCTGGAGGACCCCGACATCGAGACGATCGATGTCAACGGCGCGCACCAAGTGTGGATCAACTACGCCGACGGCCGTAAAGAGCCGGGTGAACCGGTCGCCGACTCCGACGAGCAGCTGGTCGAGCTGATCCGCCGGTGGGGCGCCTACCAGGGCCAGACCGCCCGCGACTTCTCGCCCGCCAAGCCCAAGCTTCGTTTGGCGTTGCCGGATGGCTCGCGGCTGACCGCGCTGATGACGGTGACGCCGTGGCCGTGCCTATCGATCCGGCGGCACCGGATGCTCGACGTCGACCTGGACCAGCTCGTCGACTACGGCACCCTCGACCCGGGCTTACGGGAGTTCTTGCGCGCCGCCGTCCGGTCCCGCAAGGACATCGTGGTGACCGGTGGGATGGGCAGCGGCAAGACCACCTTCGCCCGCGCGCTGGCCGCCGACATCGACCGCGACGAGCGCATCGTCACCGTCGAAAACGAGTACGAACTGTTCCTGCACACGCTGCCGCACCGGCACGCCGACATCGTGGCGATGGAAGCCCGCGAGCCCAACGCCGAAGGCGTCGGCGGCATCCCGGTCCGCCAGCTGGTCACCGACGCGCTACGACTGAACGCCAAACGGATCATCGTCGGCGAAGTCCTCGGCGACGAGCTGGTGCCGATGCTGACCGCGATGAACACCGGCGGCGAAGGCTCACTGTGCACCATCCACGCCGACTCGGCAGGCGAAGTGTTCGCCCGGATGCTGATCCTGGCCGACTCCGGCGGCCTGACCTACCCACCCGCCACGCTCTTCCACCTAGCGGGCATGGCGGTGGACTTCGTCGTCCACCTCACTCACCAGGTCCACCACCAGCAGGGCCACCCAGTGAATCAACGGTACGTCTCCGAAGTGCTGGAGGTGCTGCCGCCCAGCGACACCGACGAACCAGCCAGCAACCAGGTCTACGTTCCCGGACGGGACGGTCGGGCGGTGCCACACACCCTGCCGCAGTGCGCCGCCGAGCTGGAAGCAGCCGGGTTTGACTTGTCCTACTTTCACGTGGGGGCGGCCCGGTGACCAGCAACGCCGTTCTCGCCGCGCTAGCAGCCAGCCTGGTCATCGCCGGCTTGCTGCTGATCGTGGCCACCTGGACCCGCACGGATCTACTGCCCGAACCACCCGCCGGTCGCCCGCGACGGCACCGGGCGCAATGGCGATCGCGCCGCACCCTCGTGGAAGCCACCGTGGCCGCGGCCACGGGCGCCGGAGCGTGGGCGGCCACTGGGTGGCCAGTGGCCGCGATCGCGGTTGCCGCCGCCGTCATCGCCCTGCCACGCCTGCTGGGCGGACGGCCCGCGCAGCGACGCATCGCTCGGCTGGAAGCCATGGAGGCATGGACCCGCCAGCTCGCCGACGTCCTCACTACCGGCACCGGCATCGAAGAGGCACTGCTGACCACCGCATCCAGCCCGCCCGGCCCGATCGCCGCCGAAGTGACCGCGCTGCGGCGACGGCTGGAATACCGCGTCACCACCGAAGACGCGCTGCGCGCCTTCGCCGACGACCTAGGCCACCCGGTCGGTGACACCATCGCCGCCACCCTGATCATCGCCTCCCAGGTTCGCGGACGCGGGCTGCACCAGGTGCTCACCGCGCTCGCCGACACCGTGGCCAAGGACGTGGCCATGCAGCGCGAGATCGATGCCGAACGCGCCACCCACCGCACCACCGCCCTCTGGGTCGTGGTCGCACTCGCCGCGTTCGTCGGCTTCGCCATGCTCAACCGCACCTACGTGGCCCCGTTCGGCACCCCGACCGGGCAGCTGATGCTCGTCCTCGTCGTCGCGCTGTACGCCGGAACCGTCGTGTGGCTACACCGGCTGGCCTCGCCCGCACCGGGCCACCGATTCTTGCCAGAACACCGGAGACGCCGATGACGATCACATTGGTGCTCGCGGCCGGGGGCCTCGTCGGGCTGGGACTGTTCCTCTGCGTCAGAGAACTCTTCCCCGCCCCGCCGCAACTGGCCGCCGCCGTAGACCGCTTCGCCCCACCAACACGACGCCCAGCGGCCGACGTTGTCCCCCATGGTCGAACAGCACAGGCCGGACGGTGGCTGGCGACACGCATCACGGGAACCGCCCTCGACGTTAGGATCCCGCGCCGGGACCTCGCGCTCATCGGCAAGTCCACGGAGGAGTACCTGGTCCAAAAGCTCGCCATGACCGGC
This sequence comes from Actinomadura pelletieri DSM 43383, assembly GCF_003634705.1. Lineage (GTDB taxonomy): Bacteria > Actinomycetota > Actinomycetes > Streptosporangiales > Streptosporangiaceae > Spirillospora > Spirillospora pelletieri. Next base: position 26,430 of record NZ_RBWU01000001.1, read on the forward strand.
CTCGGGCTCGCCGTGCCGACCGTGCTGTGGACACTGCTGATGCCGCCCGTGCCGTGGCTGGTCAGCACCGGCTCCACCGTGGCCTACGCCGCCATCATGTTCGCCGCGCCTGACATCGCGCTGCGCAGCCAAGCCAAAGAAGCACGCGAAGAGTTCAAGATCGCGCTCATCGCCTACCTCGACCTAATCAAAATGGCCCGCGCCAGCGGCGCCGGCCCCGGCGAGGCACTGGAAACCCCCGCGCGTGTGTGCCGAGGCTGGGCGTTCCAACGGATCGCCGCCACCGTAGACCCCGCGGCCCGTGGCACCCGCGACCCGTGGGACGAACTCGCCCGCCTGGCCGATCAGATCGGCGTCCACGAACTCGCCGACACCGCCGCCATCGCCCACCGCGCCGGCACCCAAGGCGCCGCGATCCTCGACAGCCTCACCGCCAAAGCCGCCTCCCTACGCGAGCAGCAACTCGCCGCCGCGCTCGCCCGCGCCAAATCCCGCACCGAGACCATGACCCTGCCCGTCGCCCTGTCGGTTCTGGGCTATCTGATCCTGCTCGGCTACCCCGCCTACGCCCGCATCACCGGTTCGTAACACAGCTATGGAGGTCATCCCTGCCATGAAGCCGCAGCTCCCACCAGACCTGGCCTACCTGCGCGCCCGCCTCGACATGTGGCGCGGCGAAGCGCGGGACCGCGGCAGCATCACCCTCGAATGGATGGTGATCATCGGCATCCTCTTCGCCGCCGCCATCTGGGCCGCCACCAAGATCGTGTCCGCGATCCACTCTCACGCCAACCAGATCAAATAGGGCCGCCACAATGGACCCAGGCACCATGAGCGATGACCGGGGCAGCGTCACGCTAGAGACCGTCATCGCCGTCCCCCTCGCCTTGCTGGCCGTCCTGCTGACGATCAACGCCGCGCTGTGGTTCCACGCCCGCAACACCGCCCTGGCCGCCGCCCAAGAAGGCGTCCGCACCGCCCGTGCTTACGGCGCCGATCCCGCCCAGGCCAGCACCACCGCCCTCACCTTCGCCCGCAGCAACAGCGAGGGCTTCCTCCAGTCTCCGAGCGTGGACACCAGCGACAGCACCGCCACCACCATCGTGGTCCGCGTGCGTGGAACCGCCATATCCGTGATTCCTGGCCTGCATCTGCGCGTCGACCAAGTCGCCCGCGGCCCCATCGAACGATTCACGGTGCCGTCCGGAAACAGCGTCACCGGAGGCGGGTGATGCGCGAACATCCTGCCCCGCGTCCCCGCCACACGATCTCCACGTCGAGCGGTTACGGCGATCGCGGATCGGTGACGCTGGAGCTCGTCGTCTTCGCCCCCGCGCTGATCGTCATGCTGCTGTTCGTCATCGCTGCCGGACGCATCACCCAAGCTCACCAGGCAGTAGAGGCCGCCGCACGCGACGCCGCACGCCAAGCCAGCATCGCCCGCGACCCGGCCACCGCCCAGACGATCGCGACCAGCAGCGCCCAAGCAGCGCTCACCCGCGAAGGCATGAACTGTCCCGCGCACGTCAGCGTCGACACCTCCGGGTTCGCCCGCCCCCTCGGAACCGCAGCCACCGTCACCGCGCATGTGACGTGCACCGTCCAGCTCGCCGACGTTTCCCTAGCCGGAGTCCCCACCACCACCGTGAAATCGCATTTCACCAGCCCCATCGACCCATACCGCGGGCGGCAACCATGAGATGGAGCATCCTTACCACCACGCGGAAACTGCGGACCCGAGACGACGGAACGATCAGCCTGCTCGTCATCGTGTTCTTCCTCGCCCTGCTGGCCGCCGCAGGCCTTGTTGTCGACGGCGGCACCAAACTCCGCGCCGCCCGCGAAGCCTCCGCCGTGGCCGAGGAAGCCGCCCGTGCCGGCGCGGGACGGATCGACCGCGACCGCGCCTACGCCGAAGGGGGCCGGTTCGTCATCGACCGTACCGCCGCTGTAAGCGCCGCCCGCGCGTACCTAGCCAGCAGCGGAAACACCGGGTCCGTCAGTATCACCAACGGCCGAAAAATCCGCGTGACCGTTACCATCAGCGAACCCGCCATCCTGCTGTCAGCTATCGGCATCAGTGACCTCCAGGTGACCAAGACCGCCACCGCCGACCTACTCCAAGGCGTCGAGCGGGAGCACCATGGGTTTTAACCCATCCGCATACCGGTGCCGAGGCCTGCAAGCAACCCGGGGCGCTCCACGGTAGGGTGCACCGCGATGATGCGGGGGTCGAACGCGCGCTGATGGTTGTACCGGTGCCAGTCCCACGGTGAATCTCTGCTGGCAATAATTGAGAAGTGGCAGATTTCCCGCCAGCCTAAATCGCCCGGAGATGGTGCATCAATCGGCCTCCAGTGCCCTTCTTGATGCTCATGAAGGTCACGGTTGAAACCGGCTGTAGACTCGGCTTCGGTTCTTCACGGAGAAGCGTCAACCAAGGTCGTCTAACCGCTAAACTCTCCCGTCCCTGTATTTGAACCCGCGCCACTTCAGCGGGGCGATGGCGGGGCAGGTCACCTCAACTGGTCGAGTAGCTTTCCGGCGGCTTCCGCCATCGGGTCGGTGAGGGGCCCTTTCCGCCCGGTCCGTTTAAAGGCCCGGGCGACGTTGGCGCACATCATGAGTCGGGTGAGTTGCCCGGTTCTGGTGGACAGTACGTCTGCGAACACCTCGGTGACCTTGTCGGCTAGGTCAGAAACCCGCATGGATGCGGCCCACAGGGATACGGCGTCGAGTGCGGCCGGTCCCTGCCCCCAACTCTCCCAGTCGATGATCGCCAATTCTGGCCCGCACAGGTTCGCCCACCCCAGGTCGCCGTGGACGGTTGCCCAGTCGGTGATGGTGGTGTCGATCCCTTCTCCGTAGGCGTCGGCGATCCGGCCGGACAGGTGGGTTTGAGTCATGCACACGCGGTCGGTTACATGCCCGGCGAGCATCTTGCAGGCTGTCTGCAGGCCCGACCACCACGCGTCTGGCAGCCCCGGGTCGGAAGGGATGGCGGCTTGAGGTGAGATCACCGGGTCGGAGGTCCGGGTCATCTCTTCGGCTCGCCAGACGACCTTGCGGCCCTGGTCATACCAGGATGCGGCGGCCTGCCAGACCGGGCGGGGTACACCGTCTAACGCGAGCGCTGCCTCGAACCCGGTGAGCGCTTGGGCATTGAGCTTCTCTGGCTGGTACCAACTCAGACGCACCCAGGTTCCGGTGCTGGTCGGGAACCCGGCGGTGCCGTTGAGTGCACTGTAGTGAGCTTCGCTGCGGTTGAGGACGACCCCGAGGCGGGATTCGAGGACGGTGAGGACGTCGTCGTGTGGGGTCTGGGACAGGTCGTACAGGTTCACGGGGTCACCGTAGCCTCACGGTCGGCGAGCAGCGCCCGGTACGCCGCAACTCTGCTCTGGTCGATGTCGAGGCTGACAGCTGCGACCAGTTCGGCCAGGTGGGCGGGCTGGTCAGCACCAACGGCGATGGTTGACACCTCGGGCAGGTGGTAGGCGGCGGCGAACGCTGCCAGCACTGGGTTGGGCTCCTGCTCGCCGTGGGCGAAGGTGCGGGCGGCAGGCCAGGGGACGCCTACAGCGTCACCACCGAACGGTGCCATGCCCCACCGGGAGGCGGGAGTGATGCGCAGCAGCGCCGTGAGGTCTTCAGCGGCTCTAAGGGCCTGGTCACTGACGGTGAGGCCGCACCTGGTCATCAGGACATCCGGGATGGGCAGCCGCCCCGACTTCGCGTAAGGGGTAAGGATGCCGGGCCGCCACGTCGAGATTCCCCACGCCCTCGTGATTCCCTGCGTCTTGGTTTCCGCTAGGGCTGTGGTCGCGGAGGCGAGTATGTCGGCTCCGGCACTCGGCGGGAGGCCGTCCAGTGATCGTTCCGGGTTGTGCAGGAACACCAGGTCGGGGGTACGGCCGAGGTTAGCCGCGCTCTGTTGGACCGCCCGCCTGAGCCGGACCGGGTCGAGGCTGTGCCCTTCGGGGAAGAAGCCGACCTTGGTGGAGATCTCGAACTCTCCCAGCAGATCCCCGGCTACCCGTGTCAGCGTCGAATGGGATGTGAAGTTCAGATAGTTGAAGGCGGTGTCGAGGCGTTGGACTCCAAGGCCCAGCGCGGCCTCCAGCGTCACGCGCAGGTGACTAGACCGGTGTAGCCCAAGGACAATTCCTCGGTCATCGGCGCGCATATCCCCTCCTTCACCAGTGCCGCCGCCACGGTGCGCGTGTCGGCGTCGGTGAATTGCACCGGTGCACCGCTCAGCAGCGATTCCAGCGCGTTGGCGGCTCGTGCCTTGAAGGTGAGCTTCTTGCCGGCCGCCAAGACGGCGATGGTGTCGCCGTGCTGTTCGATGGACGGCTCGAATTGGGTGACGCACACCGCTCCGTGCGGTTCACCGAACAGGTCGAAGGCGGGAATTTGCCGGGCGGGTGGGCGCTGTGTCTCCCGAGCGTGTAGGGACTCGGCCGGGGTGTGCTCTGCCGCCAGTTTTGCCACGGCGGCGAGGAGTTCGGCCTGTTGTGCCGCCCACGCTTCCGGCTCGGCCCACCAGTCCAGATCGGTCCGGAATAGATCCTCGGCGCGGCTCTGGTCGGCGAGCCAGTTCATCCACGTAACGCCGGTCCGCTTCACGAAGCCGACGGTGGCATGCAGGCTGAACCCTTCCCCCATGCCTTCCCGAGTGGCGCGGTGCCAGTGTCCCCGAGGGATGTGCATGACCTCCCCGGCCTTCAGGACGCCTGACCAAACGACGTCCTGGCTGGGTTCGGTAGCGGTGACGGCGTCCCGGTACATCGGCGCGTTTCGCGACGGGGCGCGCACCTCCCAGCTCTTCTCGCCCGCCACCTGGAAGATGATCACGTCGTGGTCGTCCCAGTGCATGTCGAACCCTGCCGCCTCCTGTGTGGTGAGGTAGGCATTGATCTGCACGATCTCGTGCGACCACCACTGCATGGCACGACAAAACACCTCAAGGACCGGGTCGAACACGTCGATTTCGTCCAGAACGAGAGTGCACCCCTCGCGCAGGATCGCATCGAGCTTGATGGTGTCGACCATGCGGATACTCTGGCCGCGACGGCCGATCTCGTCGGTGCAGTACAGGAAGGGATGAAGTTCTCGTCCGGACTGGAAACACCGTAGCTGCGGTGTGGTCAGGCTCCGCCGGGTCGCCAAGTCCAGCAGCTTCGTCGGCGTCAGCAGACGGGCGGCCACACCCGTACCAGGCAATTGTCCCCGGACGAAATCTGTTCCCACCCGGCCAGGGCCACTCCAACCGAGGGCTTGCTCCATCGCCGAGACGATGAGGTGTTCCATCACGTGCTCCTTTGAGGCTTGCATGAAGGTGGGGAGGGCCCGCTGCGGGAGTTCGGGCCCTCCGTCCTTTCGATGGGTTGGGGGCGTCAGCCTCGGCCGGGGAAGTTGTGGTCCTTGTTCTCGCCGTCGTCACCGACTGATGTGCCGGTCGGGTCGGAGTGCTCGGAGTCGAACCGGTCGTGGACGGCGGCGAGGGTTTCTACAGCTATGAGCAGATCGCTGGTAGCGGTGTCCATCGTTTGATCACCTTCCGAAGGGGTCACGTAGCGGACAGTCGCAGGATCGAGGTGGCCCACGTGCCCTGTCGGCCCTCACGTTTGCATTCACCTGCGCACCGGCACCGAAAGGGCCACCGCAATCGCGCAGGCATGCGCCTGCGCTTGCCCCGGCCGGTGAATGTCGTTGGCATCGCCGAGTTCGTCGCCGGTCGGGTGGTACCGCAAGTGCAAGCGATCGTCAGTGGCATGTAGGCACGCCACCTGGACCGTCGTGCCGCGCCGGTTCGGGTTCCAACACCGCAGTACCTGCGGGTCGTCGCCGACGTCGGTCGCCAAGCGCGAGTGGACTCCGAGATCACACAAATCCCCGGCGAGGGCGAGCAGCACAGTTCGGGGGCGCAGGGCCTTCTCACCGGCTGCTGACTCGCTGGCGCGGGGAATGGTCCTCTGGTCGGTTTCGCGCGGGGTATCGAGCGCCATCACGCGGCCTCCCCGGCCCAAGGGGCGTAGTTGGCTCCAGTGGTGACGGCGGTCGGCATTGGCCCCTCCGAGCGGGATGCGTGAACCTTTGGTGTCATCCGACACTGACCGTCGGCCAGGCCCCGCCGGAAGAGAGTTGACGAAAGTTGACCCCCCGACTCGCTCGACGGCGAAGGGCTTCGATAGAACCAGGGGTCAACCCTGGTCAATCTCCGCTGGCGACGAGCTCGCCGTAGGTAAGGATCGCTCTGTGCCGTCCTCGTCGTCCTCCTCCGCGCAGCAGGCCCGGCAGCGCCTCGCCGACCAGCTCCGCGAACTGCGCACCGACGCCGGCCTGACCGGCCGGGAGTTCGCGCGCCGCGCCGGGTGGAAGGACGCCACCAAGGTCTCCCAGGTCGAACGCGCCAACCGGCCCGCTTCGGTCGCCGACGTCCGGCTGTGGTGCCGCCTATGTGGTGCGTCAGAACAGCGCACGAACGAGCTGCTTGCCGAGCAGCGCGCCGTGGCTGGGATGTGGGTCACCTACCAGCGACTCAACCGAGGCGGGCTGAAACGAGCGCAGGAGTCCGTACGCGACATTTACGAGCGAGCCAAACTGATGCGCGACTACCAGACCCGCGTCATCCCTGGGCTGCTCCAGACAGACGCCTACACCCGCGAATGCCTGGCGGCGGTAAAGGTCGAGCAACTGGTGGAAACCGACGATGTCGGCGAAGCCGTCGCCGAACGCATGGACCGTCAACAGGTGCTGCGCCGCCCCGGCGCGCGTTTCGTCTTCCTCATCGAGGAGCCAGTCCTATGGCTGCGCTCGGTGCCCACCGATGTGCACACCCAACAGCTCCGGCATCTCCTGGACGTGATGCGCTGGCCGTCGGTGTCCCTCGGCGTCATCCCGTTGACCGGCGACCGCAGAACCTCCTACGGCGGGGACGGGCCTGGCGTGTGGCCCGAAGAACCGTTCCTCATCACCGACGACTCCTTGGTGAATGTGGAATTGGTGTCAGGCTTCTTGACCGTTACCCACCCGGACGAGATCGCCGCCTACGTCCGGGCGTGGGAACGGCTTTTCCCCCTCGCCGTACACGGCGACCGCGTCAGAGCGATCATCAGCCGGGTCCTACTGAGCCTTGATTGAGAAGGCGAAAGGGACGGGTGATCAGCGCACTGCCGACCTACGTGGCGGCTTGTACTCGGCGTGCGGGATGGCCCGCTCCCAGACCCGTTCGAACGCCAGTAGGCATCGGGCGACGGTGTCCGGGTCAGAGGTGAACTCCTCCTCTTCTGTGTCGGTGCCGTCGCCCGAACAGAAGTTGAACGCCACAAGCTTGTGGTCCAGCAGCCAGAAGTCGGCACCGGGCAGCATCAAGTCGAACGCGCGACGCCGCGGCAGCCAGCGCACGTCCTCACCGGCTTTGATGTTGTGCTCGGTGAGCATGTGCTCCCACGCGATGTAGTCCGTGACCGGCTCCGATACGATCCGGGCACGGCGGAACTCCGCGCCGCGCTCCACCGCCGAGGACACGATGGAGTTCCACTCCGTCCAATCCAGGTCGCCGGGGCCGCCTGCCAGCCAGTCATGGAACGCGGGAGCGCTGGCATCGTAGGTGTCGCGCATCTCCAGGTGGAGCGCTGACCGCTGCACCTGCCTGAGTAGGTCGTACACCGTCACCGGGCCATGACCCGTCCGGCCTGGCTCGAACGTCCCGGCTGCCGCCTCGGCCACTTTGGGAATCATGTCATTGGCCAGCCACACCGTGGACTCGTCCGCCGCCTCCTCGTTGTCGCGGGCGAGCCTGGCTAGGACCACCGGATCAGTGACGGTCTTGCCGCGCACGTAAAGACCCGTCTTGTCCCGCCACACGGCCGGACACTTGCCCTGCGGGGACTGGTCGGTTTCGCCGACGAACTCGATGTCTTCCGTCACTGAGCCCTCCATCGGGATGAGAGGTTGCGGACCGATCCCGACCCTCACCCCCGACCGCCGACCCGGTCAACGTCCGGCCTGACCATCCCGTGAGTATCAGCCCACCCGGAACACGGGATGCGTGACATGGCACGCCAGCCGGTCGAGACTGAAGGCAAGCACCTCTGTCATTCTGGGCCCATGACCGCCCAGCCGCGCATCCTTCTCGTCGGGCCACCGGGCATCGGCAAGACCACCGTCGTGGACGACCTGGTCAAGCGTTTGAAAGCCGCAGGTCTTCGAGTAGGAGGCATCCTGACGACCGAAGTCCGCAAGGACCGTCGCCGCATCGGGTTCACCATGGAAGAGATCGATGGCCCTGCAGCGCTCATCGCGCATCAAGACTGGGAGGATGGCCCTCGCGTGGGCCGTTACCGTGTGAACGTTTCCGCCCTGGAACACATCGCACTGCCTGCTCTAAATCATGCAATAGCCCACGCCGATGTGATCGTCGTTGACGAACTCGCCCGCATGGAGCTCTTGTCGGACGCGTTCGTGGCCGGGCTGGAAGACCTCCTCGCTCGGTCGCGACCACTAGTAGCGACCGCGCAGCTGGCGCCTCATCCGGGACTGGACGAACTCAAAGCGCGTGACGATATTGAACTGGTGACGGTGACGGAGACAAACCGAGATACCTTAGCCGCGATCTTGGCGTCCCGGCTGAGCGGAGATCGAGGCCCTGGCTCTACCGGGCGCCCGCAATGAGGGCGACTCGCTGATCCATCAAGAGTTCGTCGACAGCCCGCACAGCCCGACTGTCGCGATGTGGTTCGAGCACGCTCCGGGCCTGCCGGATCAGGTTGAGCTTCTCGACGGATCGAACGTGCAAGTTGTGCTCTACGGCTCTGACAAGCTGGCCAGCAGCCCGGTCGACATCTCCTCGGCTCGCATATGTCAGCGCTCTATTGGTGACCAAGGTGACCTGGTACCGCTGAAACACAGCGGAAGTCTGTTTTTCGAGTCGATCGAGCAGATCGAGAGTTTCCTGATCGCCGAAGGAGGCCATGGTCAATGCCCGCTGACGCTCGACAAACGAGGTTCCTGGAATGCCGAGCCATGGCGACGGGGGCTCGTCCCGCGTTTTGTCGGCGTACGACGCAGCTCGATCCAACGCGCTCAGGACGGCGTCCCGTTTCGCTTTGCCGAGCTGGGGGGTGGCGGCATGAGCGTGGGCCTCGTAGACCGCGAGGTAACAACGCGCGGCTGTCGACAACGACAGCGGCTGGAGCTGTTGGAGGACCGACAGGGCCATGCCGCCGTTCTGGTTGCGAGCATGCATGTACGCGACGCCGCACATGGCGAAGACGTAAAGGTCTTGGCATCGTGCTCGGCCAGCGAGATCGGCGGAGCTCCGGTACCACTCCATAGCCTGTACACGCCCACCTTGATCAAACGCCTGGTAGGCGACCAGATGACATGCATCGGCCGCGAGGACGCCGAGTTCGTCGCGCAAGGCGTGATGGTCGTCGGTGAGGCGCCAGAACGTAGCGAGGTCACGGGCATGCTTTGTCGTGCTCGGCAGCAGCTGGGCAGCTCCCTCCTGGCGGTCCAGCCACCGAAAGCCTTCGGTCTGTGCACGGAGCTGAGCAAGAAGTTGGTCGTCTAGGTGAGGGAGGTTGGATGGCGAAGGCTCTCGCCAGTTGTGAATGAGCGGCGGCGCCAGAATGCTCGCCAGCATTACTCCAGCGCCTGCGAGAAAGTCTTTGCGGCGCGTGTCGTCTCCTTCGGCTTGTCCTGGCTCTCTTGCTGCCAGCATGCCCGGCCGCGGCGGTGAGGTCGAGTCATCCAGCGCATCGTCGGGGGCATCGGAACCTTTGGACGGCGGCGGGTGACCGGGCATCCGAAACCAGAGATGTTGCCGCGGGATCCGAAGAGTGCGAGCCCAGGCGATGAGCTTCTTCAGGTCGGTGACGGCGGCGCCGTTCTCGTAGCGGCTGACCTGGGTTTGGGTCAGGCCCAACCAGCCGGCCAACACGTCTTGCGGTATCGGGCGGGGACCGTGGCGTGGGGCATGCCTGTATGCATGGAAGACCTTCCCGATGTGCGCCTCGGCGAATGCTTCCTGGAGTGCGGGAGACTCCCAGAACTCTGCGGGCACGCGGGGAGGACCGAGTTCGGATCGTCGAGACCTTTGACAGGACGCGCATAGATCGCCCGCATTGTCCCACGCAAGCTTTGTCCCGCAGGACTGACATTGGTGCGTGGTCGAGCGTTGGCTCATTTGGCTTCTCAGCTCACTTAACTCTGAGATGAGGTCGGTGTCTCTAAGAGTGTAGGCCCGGCCGTACGAACGGGTTGATGTATGCGGCTCGTGCATATCCCGACCATGCATCCGCGGACTTCACTCCCGGCCCCTCTTCCAGCCACCGTCTAGGACCTGACTTACAGGCAACGGAGAGGCGGGGCATGAACGAAGCGCAACCAGCCGAGCCGCTACCCACCGGGCCCGCCATACCGGTGAGTGGCCCAGCCCTGCCGCTCCGAGACCTTGCCCGTCGCCTCGAAGAGCGTGCCTGGGCATGCGAACTCGTTGGCAACGGCGACGACACCGCCCTGCGCCTTCAACCGCCGGGCGCTGGCGACAACCCGGAGCGGACCGTGGAGGTCGTGGTCCGGGGATCGCGGGCACGGTCCCTACTTCGCCTGCTCGCCGATGTCGATGCTCTTGACCGGGCCGTCAACGCGATTGAACTCGTGCACGGCAGCAAACCCCCGCCTGCTCCTGCCGTTCCCAAGGGCCTAGTCAAGACTGCCGCCGACCTGGCGGGCATGGGCGGCGGCGCCGTCCCTTTACCGCGGCGGCGGGGAGACCGGCTCGCACCGGATCCCCGCCGCCGTATGAACCCCGCGTTAGCTACCAGGGAAATCGATGATGACCGCAATGCCCAAAGTCACCGACTCCGCTCAGGCCAAGGCGTGGTTGAAGGACGCCCACCCGGATTGGAGCATCGTGCGTTCCGATAAGGGGCGTTGGTGGGGCTTCCTCGACACCGACAAGCGTGGGAAGGACGCGGTCCCTCTGGGGACCACCGCGGTGGACGCCGACACGCCGCAGAAGTTGCACGAGCTACTGGATGCGGCGGAGTCATGACGACGCCTGGTCTGGCTCTGGACTTCACTCAAGCCTCGCGTGCCCGTGTCTACAACTACCTGCTCGGCGGAAAGAGTTGGACCGAGGTCGACCGCGAGACCGCCCAAGCGGTGATCCGGACTTCCCCGGACGCCCCTGCCGTAGCGCGAGAGAACTTCAAATTTGCTGGTCGCGCGGCAACGTGGGCCGTCGCCGAGTTCGGCATCAGGCAGGTCTTGGACATCGGTGTCGGCATCGTGGACGATGTTCCGCTGGACTCGGTGGAGACCTGCGTCCACAACGTCGATCCCGACGCCATGGTGCTCGCTTTCGACCATGACGAGGTTGTGCTTGCGCACGCGCGGGCTCTGCGCCCCGGCTATGGCGGGGTTCTCCAGGGTGACGTCCGTGACCTCGTTATGATCTTCGACAACCCGGGTCTGCGCCACCCCGATCTGGCCGACCGCATCGACCTGAGCCGGCCTGCGGTCGTTGTCTTGGCCGCCGTCTTGCATTTCGTGGACGACCCGGCCCGCGTGATGGCGGGGCTGCGGGAGCGTCTTGCGCCGGGCAGCGTTGTCATCGTGTCGCACGCGACCTCTTCGCACACTGGCGAGGACCGCGTCGACGGGATGACGGCGGCGTACGAGCGGGGCAGCAGCTCGATCATCTTCCGCGAGGAGGAGGCCATCGCCTCCCTTACCGACGGCTGGGACCTCCTACCGCCCGGGTTGACCGACGTGCAGCTGTGGTCCCCCGACGGCACCTATCAGCAAGAGGTGTACGAGACGGTCCGTGTCGTCGGCATGGCCGCCATGCTCCCCGAAGCCCCCGGCTCGGAGGAGGTGTCGCATGCTGCTCTGGCAAGCTGACGAGCTCACCGTCACTAGCAAGATCAACTCGACGCCGCCGAACTCCGCCCGTGTGTGGGACTACTGGCTGGGCGGCAAGGACAACTACCCAGCCGACCGCGACGCCGGAGACAAGGCCGCCGAGATCCTGCCCGAGATCATTCAGGCGGCCCGTCACGACCGCGCGTTCCTCAGCCGCGTTGTCCGGTACCTGGCCGACGATGTGGGGATCCGGCAGTTCCTCGACGTCGGCGCCGGAATGCCAGCCGCCGTCGACAATACTCACCAGGTCGCGCAGCGTGTCGCGCCGGACGCCCGTGTCGTCTACGTGGACCACGACGCCCTCGTCCTGGCGCATGCCCGTGCTCTCCTCACCGGGACCCTCGAAGGGGCTTGCGACCACATCGACGCCGACGCCCGCGACGTCGAGACCATCGTGTGCGAGGCCGCGCGGACGCTCGATCTCGCCCAGCCGGTCGCGCTCCTGCTGCTGGACATCTTGAACTACATCGTCGACGACACCGAAGCGCAGGCGACGGTGGAAGGGCTGGTCGCGGCGCTGGCGCCGGGCAGCCACGTCGTGATCGCCCACCCGACCGCGTCACTGGACGGCGAGCGGGCGTACCAGGCCATGCAGGTCGTGATGGACATGGGCGGCGCCCCCGTAACCGCCCGCACCCCGCAGCAGATCGCCGACTTCTTCGACGGCCTGGAGCTGCTGGATCCCGGTGTCGTGTCCTGCTCGCACTGGCGAACCGAACCCTGGCCACCGGGCAAACCCGTCCTCCAGTACTGCGGCGTCGCTCGCGTCCCGGACCGGGAGGCCGGGCGGTGACGGCGGGCCGGTTAGCCACCGCGCGGGGTCCCCCGTCGGCCAGGCCAGCACCACCTAGCCCCTTGGCCGCCCGGCCGGCGGTCACCCCCATCACAGCGCGATAGAAAGAGCCCCCCTTTTGTCCCCCACCAAGCGCACGACCTTCTCCGTGATCGCGGCCGGTACCGCGCTGGCCGCGATCGGCGCCCTGGCCGCGTGGCCGGCGGACCCCCGCCCCGTCATGGCCGTCGCCGAAACCTCTCCATCGGTGCTGGCCCGCAAGCTCGCCCAAGGCATCCTGCCGCTGCACGGCGGCGGCCCGCTCCAGACCCGGCTCTCCGCCCAGGACGCCCGCGCGGCCAAGACCCTCACCCACGGCGTCACTGCCGCTGGTTCGGGTGCTGCGCCGCCCACCATGGCCCAATGCCGCGCCCAGTTCGGCACCCCGTGCTACTCAGTCACCCAACTGGCCCGCGCGTATGGCGTCGACGACGCCCGCCGCGCGGGCTGGACCGGCAAAGGCACCACGGTGGTGTTCCCGATCTGGTACGGATCCCCCACCCTGAAGCAGGACCTGGCCCGCTTCAGCGCCGCCTACGGCCTGCCCGCCCCCAACATCGAGGTTCGCAAGTTCGGGACCATCCCGCCGATGCCCGCGCCCGACGCGCCGGACGCGCCGTTCCGGTACGCGGTGGCCGAAGAGGCCGTGCTGGACATGTCGCTGGTGCACGGCATGGCGCCCGACGCCAAACTCGTTGCGCTGGTCACCCCGGGCAACTTCGACGGGCCCGACGCCGGGTACGCTGAGATCCTGCACGCGATGCGCGCCTACGCCCGTACTCACCCCGGCGCGGTGTTCTCCCAGTCCTACGGCATCTACGAGGCCGACCTGCCCACGCCAGTGCTACGGGGCTTGGACCGGCAGGTCGCCCAGCTCGCCCGGCGGCACGCCGCGACGATGATCGTGGCCAACGGCGACACCGGCAACACCACCGGCACCAGCCCCGACCCGGCCGTGCCATGGCCCGCCAGCTCCCCGCACGTCACCGCGGTCGCCGGAACCCGAATGCACCTGACCAACACCGGTACCCGCATTCGCCCCGACACCGTGTGGGACGACCCGAACGGCATCGGAATGGCCACCGGCGGCGGCCTGTCCGCCGTATTCACCCGTCCGCCCTACCAGAACCCCTACCGGAACCTGGTCGGACGGCACCGCGGCGTCGCCGACATCGCCGCCAACGGCTCAGGCGAGTCCCGGATGGTGTTCTACTCCACCTACAACGTTCTCGGCGGTCAGATCGACCGGGACGGCGGATGGCGGCGCGCGGCCGGGACCTCGGTGGCCGCACCGCTGATCGCCGGGATCACCGCCCTGGTCCGGCAGGCCGCGCACCGGCCCCTCGGCGTGCTCAACCCCGCCCTCTACCGGGTCGCCGCCACCCCACGCCGCGCCCAGATGTCCGGGATCGCCGACGTCACCCTCGGCTGCAACAGCGTCCCCGGCAACCAGGGATGGTGCGCCCGCCCCTCCTGGGACCCGGTCTCCGGCGTCGGGACCATCGGTGACGCGGCCCGGCTGGTGCCCGCCCTCGCCCGCCTGGGCCGTTCGGCCCGCTAACCAGAAACCGCACGATGCCGGGCGGCCGACCGCACCCCCTGTGATGGGCCGCCCGGCCCGACACCTCTACGTCCAGCCGCCTAGAACGGAGCACACACCGTGGCGAGATCCCGGTCGGCGAAGCCTCGATCAAAGCCCCGAGCAAAGCCGCGCTCCACGCGCCGGACCACCATCGGTGACCAATGCAAGGAGATCATCGCCACCAGCGTCAACGGTGATCACTACGGTGCGTACGAGGCGTTCGCCGCGATGACGCATCGGCGTGACTTCCCGGAGATCGGCCCGGTGATGGCCGAGGCTTTCATCGAGATCATCCAGCGTGGTTGCCGCGCGGTGGGCGCCGTCACTGGCGACGGCCTGCCCGATGTCAGCCGTTTCCTGGTCGACGAGCGCACGAGCATCACGCGCGTCCGGACCGCAGTGCCCAGCATGACCGGGCAGGACATGGTCAAGGTCCGCGGGATCCACCGCGCCAACGCCCGCGCCGCCCAGCAGATGGTCCAGACCTACGCGGCACAGGGCCGGGGATCGATCAGCACGCTCTACCAGGAACGCGCCGCAGCCCAAGAACGTGGCGCCGAGAACGTGCTGATCATGCTGTGGGGCACCGCGATCAACGTGCAACGCCAGGTCCGAGACGCCAACGTCAACGACGCACGCGGACCGAACTAGCAGCCTGAGCGACCTTAGCCCGCACCTAACCACCCCTGTTAAGCCCTCGCCCGGCCTCAGGCCCCGGGCCGCGTCGAGTTCGATGGCCCCCGTCACGCGGTCCTCCGGTGGCGGCCGGGCAAGCACTCCTCCAATCCACTTCGCCAGGCACGCCTTAGGGAGTAACTCACACGTGCTACTCACCGTCATGACCCTGATTTTCCGCTACGGCGGCCGCGCCGACGCTCACGGTCGTCCTGATGACCGGTGAGGCGACCTGGTCGAGATCATCCGGAAGGTCGAGCCCGATCTCCTGCTGGGCCAAGAGGCGCACGGCTGGCGGCCGACCCGCGGTTGCAGGCCGACGCCGAAGACGACGTGGGGTTGCGCGCGCACGTCGCACCGTCCCGGTCCGGGGCGCACACCGTGGTGATGCACCGCACCAGCACCTTGCGGTGGCGGCAATGGGAGACCAAGTACGCGCACGACACCCACCACGGGTTCGGCGTGGCCGTCTTGGACGTCGTCGCCGACCCCGAAGTGAGGGTGCCGCCTCACCGCGATTTCCGCGCATCCGAACCTCTACTCGGTCCTGGCCGCCGCACAGGAGGCGCAATTGCTGGCGGCACGCCTCTACCGCTACGGCGGAATGGGCGTGATCGGCAGCGACATCAACCACATCCCGCCCCGGCGACGCCGAGCCGAACTGGGAAAGCATCCTCACCTCCCGCGCCGGGCCGCAAGGGGACGGCCCGATCACGCACGCCGCTGGCTGAGCCGGCTCCTGTCCGCCGTATCGACGACAGACCCGCACCCGGATTGAAAGCTGCACATCCTATGGACGATCACGATCCCTCACCTGGCACGCTGCTCCGGCTACGCCGGGGCGCCCACGAGTTCCTGCGCCGCTACGCCGCCAAGGCATGGGAGCACGAACATAACGGTGAACGGTGGGATCTCGTCGTGCCGCCCGAGGTCGCCAAACTGCCCGAGCGCAAGCGCTACCGCGCCCACGCCCGCCAGGAGGCCCAGCGCCTCAAGGACGCCGCCCTCTACGACCTGGACCCCGACGCCACGCGCCACGCGGTCCAGTTCGGCGCCGCCATCCGCGAACACCGCCACCACGACGTGACCGCCCTGGCCGGCAGACCCGACGTCGTCGACACGCTGGACATCCGGCCACCCCATCCGGCGGGGTTCCTGCGCTGGCGCGACCCCGGCGGCATCAGCTACAACGCCCGCGGCGTGCCGATCACGGTCTGCCACTGGGGGCCCGCCGCCGGGCAGGGGGTCTGGATCGTGTGGTGGGCCGACAGCCGCGCCGTGATCAAGTCCTACGGCCACGAGAGCAAAGGCACGTGGGCCGAGTCGGTCCTGAGCGTCGGCAGCGCTCTGCCGTTCTTCGGGCCCCTGTGGTACAGCGACCAGCAGCTCATCTGGCCCTACCGCGACAGCACACCCGCACACCCCACCCGAAAGCCTGCGAGGCCAAGCGCTCCGGCCGGTGACACCGCCGCCCAGCCGATCACCGTCGACGACGACGTCATCGCTCAGCTCTACACCACGCTGGCCACCTGGTCACTGCTAGCAGACCCGCCCCCCGGCATCCACCTCCACCAACACCCGCCCAGCGAGGCCGAACAGACCGCCGACCGCAACGCCAGCCTGCCCACCCCACCAATCACCGTCGCCACCACGGTGAACACCACGCCCTGAAAGCCAACCATCCACCGCCCGACCTCCACCCGAGCGACCTCCCTGCCGGAAAGCGAACGTTCATGCCTGACAAGCCCGCCATCATCCGCGTCGGCGGATACAACCTCTTCGAGGGTGGCCTGCCCAAGCCCGCCACCGACCGCGACCAGGACGACGACTTCGGCCGTCCTCTCGATACCTCCCGCCTGCGCAAACAACTCGCGTTGCTGTCGCGCCTCAACCTCGACCTGCTCGGCCTCCAAGAAGCGACCTGGGGCGTGCACTCCCCCGACGTCACCAACTTCGTCTCCAGCGAACTCGGGATGTCCTGGCCCTACGTGGGCCGCTCACCCTTCTACGGCTGCGACCTGGCGGCCTTCGTCCGGCAGAGCGACCACCTCACCGTCGAAGACATCACCCACCTGACCAGCCCCCCGTTCGTCCACAGCCTCCTCAACCTCAAGCTCCGCATCACCGGGCACCCACGACCCATCCACTTCCTCATCGGCCACTGCGCCCCCAGCTCCCCCACCATCCGCCAGGCCGAAGCCGAACTCCTCACCGTCCACCGCCACCTGGACCTGATCTACGTGGCCGACTTCAACGCCGCAGCGATCGGCGACAAGCCAGACGCCCACGAGCACGACCTCGACCCCTACAAGGCGGCCAAGAAATTCGACACCAGCCCAGCCGAGGAACTCGCCGCCGCAGGCTTCCACGACATCGGCTACATCTGGGGCGACCGCACCCCGACCGTGGGACACGGCGACGACACGCTCGCCTACCGATGCGACCGGATCTATACAACGCTTCCCACCGACTGGATCACCGGGTTCGGCGTCGAGCGCGGCGCCGACGACCTGTCCGACCACCGCCCCGTCTGGGCCGAGCTCACCATCGGCCAAGAGCCGGGGGAAGAACATGATGGTCAGGCGCACGGGGAAGCCCGATGACCGTGGATCCTCTCGACGTCGATCCGTTCGCGACCGCTGACCCGGCCGCGCGGATCGATCACCTGTATCGGCTGCGCCGCGTCACCCACCGCTGCATCGTCCGCCATGGCGAAAGCCTGTGGTCTCACGAGCAGCACTACTGCGGAAGGCTCACCGCACCGACGAGCATCGAGAACCTCCCCGTCTCCCGACAGCCCGCGGCGATGGCGACCGACGAAGCGGCGCGGTTAACCGACGCGCACCTGTACGGTCTGGACGAGGCCGCCACCGCCGCCGCCGTCACCTGCGGCGCCAGCATGGTCGACTACGCCGCCGACGTCGCCCCAGGGGTCCGCCGAGGATGGACCTACGTGGAAGGGCCACCTGCCGAGGCCGGCTTGCTGCGATGGGCCGACGGCGTCGGCTACGACAGCGTCGGCGTGCCACTGACGGCTTGTCATTGGGGCCCCGCCCCCGAGGGGATATGGCTGTACTGGTGGGCCGACCACCGCACTGTCGCCCGCCACAACATGGCCCAGGCCGGCTGGACGCGCCGCCAAGCCCAGCAAGCACTGCTGGATATGGGCCCGTTGACCTTCGGCGGAATCGGACGACCCTCGTGCCCTGCCCAGACGCCGACCCGGCAACCGACCTGGCCGCGGACGAATTCGCCGATCCGCCCGCGCGTGACGCGCCGTCCTCGCAGGACCTCGCCGAACTGTTCGCGTTGACCGCGACCGTCATGGCCTCCTGGGCGCTGCTGACCACGCCCGGCGCCGCCCACCTGATCACACACGAACCCGACCCGGGCGAGGCCGTCCGCGACCACCGCGCCGGGCTCACGCCCCGCCCCGCAACCCTGGCCACCGCGCCGATCGACACACGGCCCCTCCAACACCTGTACACCCAGGAGCAGGCGTGACCCAAGATCAAGCCCAGCAAACGCAACATCCCCCGCGCGAACAGGCCCTACCCGAACAGGACGCGCGAGAGCAGGAGGCCCCGCGCGAGCAGGCTCCACAGGAGCAGGAAGCTGCGCCGGGACAAAAGAGGGGCATGCTGACGGCATTGGACGCCTTGGCTGACCAGGCGGAGATCACGATGAAGATCGTGCGCAGCGGCCTGGACGACCTGCCCTTGTCCGGGGTCGTGGACGCGCTGGAGTTCCTGATGCACAACGTCGAAGTGCTCCATCAGATGGTATCGGCAGTGAACGAACGCGCGGCGCAGATCCGGGAACGGGAGGTCACCGAACGGCCCGCCGGGACCGCCCTGGAAACGATGGACTCGGCACTAGTGACCCTCGGCTACGGGCAGGAGACCGCGATGTCGATGCACCGCCTGCTATCACTGGGGCGCCGCGAACTGGTTCTCGTGGACGAGGGCGAAGTGTGAAGCCCCTGACCACCGACAAACGTCCTTCGAGCTCAAGCACCTGACGACAGGGCGCTCGTGTTCCCGCGAGAACAACTGGTCAAGCAATCATGGCTATCACGACGCAAGCAATCGTGCCGCCGCCCGGTTTAGGACCTTCCCCAGGTCGCGCCTTGCCCCGGCGGGACGATGGGGTCGCACGGTCCGCCCCTGACGTCGCCAGGCGACGTGGACGGAAGCCCGGGGCGAGAGCGGCCCGCGCCGGATTGGTCACGCCGCCGGTCGGGCGAACTACGGCGTGCTCGTGGCCTGCTGGATCCGCAACAGGCAGGCACGGCGCATCATCTTCTCCAGGTCCACGAGGGCGACGTTCAGGCCAGCTGCGGGGGAACCGTCCAGCAGCGGGATCTGCGGGACCGGCCCAGGGTCGGCGTGAACTTCGTGATTGCGTCGCCGGTACGAGCCTTTGACAAGGGCCTCAATGGCGTCGGGGGCAGCGCCGAGGAGGGGATCGGAGGCCAGCAGGTCGACCGCGCCCGCGGCGATCTGGTCCCTTTTGGGGCTCCGGTCGGTCTTGGTGCGCCTCCGGCCGGCCCCGTGGATGAACAGCGCCTCGCCGGCGATCACCAGGTCGACCAGGCGGTCCTCGGGCTCGGCCAGGTCCCCGGCTGCCATCACCCGCCGGATCGCCATCTGCAGCGACCGGTCCCCCGTGACGCCGGGGTGCTCCAGCCGCTGCATGATGTCTTGAATCAAGGCCAGGTCGTCCGTGCTCCACAGGATCGTCGGACGGCCCAGGTCGGGGGCCTGACTCCAACTGCGGTCGATGGTGCAACCGGGAGCGGCATCGAAATCGTCGGGGTGCTGCATTTGCAGGTGGCGGCCCAGCGTCACCGAGCCCCCGCACACCAGCCGCAGCGCTATTAGCAGCCGCTTGGCGCATTTGTCCAGCCGAGCGGGCGGAGTCACGGCCGCGGTAGCGCCACCCGTGCAGACCGCGTGGGTGCTGAGGCGGACCAGAGCGCACTGGTAGAACCGCGACACCTCGCGGTACTGGGTGTTACCGCTGGCTTGGTCGGGCAACCCGGCGTCCACCACCGCCGACAGTTCAGCGTCGCTCATCAGCCGGATGCCGAGCCCGGCACCGAGGTCAATGGTGCGGTCGCCGGCTAGGTCGAATCCCAGCAGCGGCACCACCTGCACCAGCCGCACCGCCGGCTCCAGTAACCCCGCCTCGATATCGGCGTAGCACTCCTGGAACACCGCGCGGTCCCACGCGTCTGATCACTCGGCCGGAAGCCTCGTGGCTAGACGTCAATGTTGAACCGAACGACGAGCTAGCCCCATCGTGACGAAACCAGGATTGGTCTCCATCTGCTGATCACACAATTGATCAAATGCGCTTCGCAATGATCGCAGGCTTGCTTCCGACATGATCCGGACATCGCCTCACAAATGCGTCGGCACCGGAATGTCGGTACCCCGCCGTAAGATGCTCGTCATGACCGGCGAGAGCGAGCAGGAGACACGCATCCGGCGGATCGACCCCCGCCTCCAGCGAGCGAGCTGGACCCCTCAAGACTTCCGTTCAGTTGGCGAGAGCAAGCTGGCCAGTGCGGCCGCCATCCGCGAATACCCCACAGCCAGCGGTCCTGCCGACTACGCGCTCTGCGATGACGGGCATGTCCGCGCGGTCGTCGAGGCCAAGAGGCTCGCGATCGGCACACAGGAAGTCCTGGAACAGGCGAAACGCTACTCACGGGGGATCGGACAAGAGCCGGAGTACCAGGGACAGTACCGGGTGCCGTTCCTCTACTCATCCAACGGCGAGAGCATCTACTTCCTTGACGTGCGCAACCCCCTGAACCTTTCCCGTCAGATCTCCGGGTTCCACACACCCGCCGCCCTGGCCGAACTTCTCGCCCGTGACGGCGACGCCGAACTTGCCAAGCTGACCGACGTGCCGTTCAGCCCCATCCTCCGCCCGTACCAGATCGAGGCCAACCAGGCAGTCGAGCAGGCGTTGCGCGATCGCCGCCGCAAGATGCTGCTCACCATGGCCACCGGCACCGGCAAGACCCTGGTCACGGTAAGCGAGGTCTACCGGCTCATGAAGTCTGGCGTCGCCCGTCGGGTACTCTTCCTGGTTGACCGCCGCGCCCTCGCCGCCCAGGCCGTCCAGGCGTTCGCGTCCTTTGAGCCCGAACCCGGCTTGAAGTTCGACAAGATCTATTCGGTCTACTCTCAGGCGTTCCAGCGGTCGGACTTCGAGGACAGCAGCCGGTGGAACCCCACCGTCCTGCCGACCAGCCTGCTCACCGACCCCAAGCTGGGGGACTCTTTCGTCTATGTCTCCACCATCCAGCGGATGAGCATCAACCTTTTCGGCCAGGGTGCGGCGCTCGACTCCGAGGATGAAGGCGGTGAAGACGATGCCACGCGGCTCAACATCCCGATCAATGCCTTCGACCTCGTCATCGCAGACGAGTGCCACCGTGTCTATGCGGCCCGCGACATGTCGACTTGGCGTGACACGCTCGACTACTTCGACGCCGTGTCCATCGGACTGACGGCCACGCCGGCCGCGCACACCCTGGCTCAGTTCGAGCACGTCGCCTACCGCTACGACTACGAGCGGGCCGTGCGTGAGGGCAATCTTGTCGACTACGACGCAGTACGCATCCAATCGGATGTGCGAATCAACGGCGTCTTCCTCCAAGCGGGCGACCAGATCGACAACGTGGACCCCGAAACCGGCACCAAGGAACTCGACGCGCTTGAGGACGAGCGCGACTATGCGGCCGCGGACATCGAGCAAAAGATCAATGTGCCGGACTCCAACCACCGCATCTTGCAGGAGATCAAGCGCTACGCCGAGGAACATGAGCAGGAGTACGGCCGTTTCCCCAAGACCCTCATCTTCGCCGCCCAGGACCTATCTCACCGCTCCCATGCCGACCAACTGGTCAAGCAGGCGCGGGAGATCTTCGGACGCGGCCAGGACTTCGCGGCCAAGATCACCGGCAAGGTCGACCGGCCACTTCAGCGCATCCGCGAGTTCCGCAACCGGCCCAACCCGAGCATCGTGGTGAGCGTCGACCTCATGTCGACCGGCGTCGACATCCCCGACCTGGAGTTCATCGTCCTGCTGCGACCGATCAAGTCCCGCATCCTGTTCGAGCAGATCCTTGGACGGGGCACCCGCAAGGGCGAGCAGTACCCGGACAAGAGCCACTTCGTGGTGTTCGACTGCTTCGACGGCACGCTGCTCCAGTACTTCCGCAATACCACTGGCATGACCATCAAGCCGCCCGTCTCGCCGAGCCGGACTGTGGGGCAGATCATCGAGGACATCTGGCAGAACAGGGATCGCGACTACAACGTCCGCGCCCTCGTGAAGCGCCTCCAGAGGATCGACAAGCAGATGAGCGGCGACGCCCGTGAGCTGTTCTCACGGTTCCTCGTCAACGGCAACGTCGGGAACTTCGCCGCCGACCTTCCGCGACTAGTGAACGAGGCGTTCGACCGCACCATGGGCATCCTGCGCGATCCGGACTTCCAGCGGCTCCTTGAGACCTACCCGCGCGCCGCGCCACCCTTCGTGATCGCGTTCGGCAAGACCGACACCGTGGACTCCGACTGGCTCATTCAAGCCGGCGCCGGGCGCGAGTACCGACCCGATGACTACCTTGTGGCGTTCACCGAGTTCGTTCGCACCCACGAGACCGACCTGCAGGCACTCCAGATCCTGCTGCACCGCCCAGCCGAGTGGAACCCCGCGGCACTGAAGCAGCTGACCCAGGCACTGGTCACAGCACCTGAGCACTTCAGTGAGGCCAACCTTCGCCGCGCCTTCCGCGCCGCGAGGCACCGCGATCTGGTAGACATCATCTCAATGGTCAAGCATGCGGCCGAGGACAGCTCGCCGCTCCTGACCGCCGAGGAACGTGTCAACACCGCTGTCGCCAAGGTGACCGAGGGTCGAAACCTGACTACCGATGAGCAACAGTGGATGGAATACATTCGGCTCCACCTCGTACAGAATCTCTCGATCGAGCGGGAGGACTTCGAGGTCATGCCGATCCTGACGAGTCACGGTGGATGGGGTCGGGCGAATCGGGTCTTCGACGGCGAGCTTGAACAGATCGTCGCGGACCTAAACAGGGAGCTAGTAGCCGCATGACCGACGTCGTTGGAAAACTCTGGAGTTTCTGCAATGTCCTGCGACACGACGGCATGGACTATGGCGACTACATCGAGCAACTGACGTTCCTGCTCTTCCTTAAGATGGTGGACGAGCGGGGGATTGATCTGCCAAATTACCTTGAAGTCGATGAACAGACCGGCAGAATCGAGCAAATCCCATGTGACTGGCCATACCTGCGGAAACAGTCTGGCACCACGCTCACGACGCACTACGTCAAGGCACTCACTCAGCTTGGTGAAGAACACGGCATCTTGGGTGACATCTTCGCTGGCGCCCAGAGCCGATTCACGAAGCCGGTAAACCTGCAGAAGCTCATCCAGCTCATCGACGAAACGGAATGGACCAGCCTCGACGTAGATGTCAAGGCTGCGGCCTTCGAGGGACTGCTGGAGAAGGCGGCTGCCGAGGGCAAGAAGGGTGCGGGACAGTACTTCACACCACGCATCCTCATCCAGAGCATCGTGCGGTGCATGCGGCCTGACCCGCGGGGCGTCGCCGACTTCACGATTGCCGACCCGGCGTGCGGCACAGGCGGCTTCCTTGTCGCCGCCTACGAATGGTTGAAGGAGCGAACTGAAGGCGGTGCCATGGACCGTGACACTGCCGTCCGAGTGCGGCAGCGCACCTACTTCGGCCAGGAGCTCGTCGAGCGTCCGCGCCGGCTCGCGCTCATGAACCTGTACTTGCACCAGGTCGAACCGCACATCACGCTCGGAGACTCCATCTACGAGGTGCCAACTAGCCGCCGCTTCGATGTGATCCTGACCAACCCGCCATTCGGCACCAAGGGCGCAAATCAATCACCAGTACGCAGCGACTTCACGGTGCAGACCAGCAACAAGCAGCTCAATCTCATCCAGCACACAATGACGCTCCTGAAGCCAGGTGGTCGCGCTGCGATCGTCGTCCCGGACAATGTTCTGTTTGCTGATCAAGCTGGCGAAATCTTCAAGATCCTTATGGAGGACTGCAACCTCCACACAGTACTGCGTTGCCCAGACGGTACCTTCAACCCCTACACCAATGACACCAGGACCAACGTCATCTTCTTTACTAAGGGCCGTCCGACGGAACAGACCTGGATGTACGACGCGCGGGCAGGTGTCCCCAAAGTCACGAAGAAGAGCCGACCACTATCGCCCACGCACTTCATCGAGTTCGAGCATTGCTATGGCAGCGACCCGAACGGCCGAAGCAAACGCAGCGAGGCCGATTCGCCAGAGGGTCGCTGGCGCTCATTCTCAATCGACGACGTACGTCAAAAGAATTACAAGCTCAATAATATCAAGTGGCTAAAGGAAGGCCCAAGCGAATCCGACGAGTCAATTGAACCGGAATATTTGATCAGTGAGGCGATATCGGAACTTCGGCTCGCACTAGAGGCTCTTACCGACATGCAAGGCGTTCTTGCGAGTAACGATGAGATAGCCGAATGACTACAGAGAATATTAATTACTGGCCCTTGGTGCGACTAAAGGAAGTAACTGTCGACGTTCCAAGTATTGATCCTGGAAAGTCGCCGGATACAACTTTCTCCTACATTGACATTTCTTCGATTGACAATCAGCAGTGCAAGATCACGGAGACCAAGCGCATCGCAGGCAGCCAAGCACCATCCAGAGCTCGACGACCTGTACAGAAAGATGACGTCCTCTTCTCAAATGTTAGAACCTATCTGCGAAATGTCGCACTGGTTGAGGAGACACAAGAATCAACCGTAGCATCAACAGGATTCACCGTGTTGCGGTCGGCAGCGAAAATCTTGCCTCGGTACCTTTATCACCTTGTTCGGTCCGACTATTTCATAGATCAGGTCACTCCAAAACAGACTGGTACTCACTATCCGGCGACATCGGATAGTGTAGTCCGCAACCAGATAGTGCCCCTTCCGGACCTCTCCCAACAGGCGTCACTCGTAGCAACGATAGATGCTGCGGAAGAGTCTTGTTCAGCAGCTAAAAGTCACCTAAGCAACTCCGAAAGACTGATCCTTGCCAGTCAGGAAGCGCTCCTGGACGCGGCCTTCTCAGGACGACTCACGGCTGATTGGAGATCAAATAATAAAGGTGACATCGAAGATGGCAAACTTCCTGCTGGCTGGACCCGCGCCACCCTCGAAGAACTCGCCGAACCCGGGGTAACCGTCTCCTACGGCATCGTGAAACCTGGACCGGAGGTTGTCGGCGGCGTTCCGTATGTCCGCCAGCAGGACATCGCTGACGGCACGGTCCTCGTTGACCAACTGGCCCACACAAGCCCAGAGATAGCGTCCAAATATCGACGCACCTCACTTCGAGAAGGTGACGTGCTTCTGTGCATCATCCGCAATCTTCGAGTCGCGATTGTGCCCCCTGGTATTGACGGAGCGAATATCACACAAGGCATGGTTCGTATCCGTCCAGGAGATCGGGTCCTGAGTGAGTACCTAGCCTATTATTTGTCCGCCCCACGTACGCAGCAGAGGATGCGCGACCAATACGTTGGTCTCGCGATGCCACGAATCAATGTTCGCGATGCTCGCGCCCTGCTCATTGATCTACCGCCACTCGACGAACAGCATGAAATCGTGAACCGAATCAGCACTCTGCTCTCGCTCGTCGACAAAGTTAAGGAGCGCATCAACCGCGCGTCACAGCACATCGACCGCAGTACTCAGGCTGTGGTGACCAAGGCGTTGCGCGGTGAACTCAACGTGGCACCCGTCTAACTGAAGAAGAGCCCTGGTTGACGGCCTCGCCAAGCTCGCTTAGCCGCCAGTCCTCTCCTGAGACGCACCATTCCTCCGCTACTGCCAGCTGACACTGATGAACTCGACCGTAGGCCTCCTGCGCATCTAGCTGGTCGCATGAGATCTGTGCCTCACGGGACGATCGAATGTGCGAATCAGCGGTGGAGCCCGGATACGACCGAGGGCCGCAGCGGCCTCGCCGCGGCCCCCAGGAATCCGTCGCTAGACCTCCTTGATCGCGCTCACCAGGCTCCGCCAGACGGACGACGTCAGCACCAGCGCCGGGCCTGCCGGGTCCTTGGAGTCGCGAAGTGCGCGAAGGTCACTGGACAGTGACGCCACCTCGACGCACTGGTCGCCGCTTCCACTGTAGGAGGACTTGCGCCAGACGGCACCGGTGAGTTCGCGCTGCGGGTTTGTCACGGGCTGCTCCTTGCTGCCTCGACGATGAGGTGCGCGGAATCCTCGGGGGGACAGGACGCCTCTTCTATGCGTACGAAGCGGTCCCTATGTTTTGCTATTGCCTCCGCGCCCTCAAGGTAAACGCCACCCATGGCCCCCTACGTAGGCGATATCTGGGACAGTGGGGTCTGGATACGAGAATATGGTGAATCGTCCGTCAGGGGTCCGTATGCTTCCGCGCCGTGGACGGAACTACCTGATTCGTAACGAATGAACGTGTCCCGCACTGTGCCAAGGCAAACCCCTCTGAAGCCGTTGGCCAGTTGCTTCTAGAAGACAATGGACTCGAATCAAGCCTCTGACGATCTTCATATCGGTGGTGATCTCGCATCGCCGAGCCTCCTTCGTTTGGAGATCGTATGCGGTGCGTGGCGTGCTGGGGGCGCCGGGACTCCGCAGGCGGCGGGTCCGTCGCCCCAGACGGGCCACGTCTCCTGCCAGTGGGCCCCCGGGCTTGCCGGGGCGGCCCATGACCGGAAGGAGGTGATAGCGCCTCTGCTTGGCCCGCAGTCCCCCGGACCGGCTGCTGCGGGGTCCCGGCCACATCCGATGAGGAGGTGGCCGATGCGCTCGAAGATGCCGCGGCAGGCGACGTTCGCTGTCGCCGCTGTGTTGATGGTTGAGCTCGTGGTGTTCGCCGGGCCGGACGCGCTGGCGCAGACGGCCGTGGCCGCGCCGCCTAATGATCTGAACATGGTAATCAACAACATCACCAAGTGGCTGACCGGTTTGTTGGTCGCGCTGGCGACGTTGTTCTTAACGGTCGGCTTCATCCGGTACCTGCTAGCCGGCGGTGATCCGGGTGAAGTGAGCAAGGCCAAGGACACCTTGAAGTACGCCGCGATCGGTTACGGAGGCGCGGTGATGGCACCGGTCCTGGTGAGCATCCTCAAGGGATCTGTTGGCGGTTGACCCGCGATGGCGCCCTGATCTCGTACCGTTCGTGCCGCCGTTGCGGTGGTCTGCTGTGCCGCAGCGTGGGCGACCGTCCTGGGAAGCCCGGCGACCGCACCGGTCGATACGCGTAGCGTCGGTCGCGGCGGCCGAGGCGCCGTCCACGCCGCATGTTCCCCCAGTCAGGCTCTCCTCCGAGGGCGCTTGAACCGAACGGAAAGCCTTATGAGCGTTCTCAGAAACTATGAGTCGCCGCAGGGACCCTATGAGTGTTCTCAGAGTTCTAAGTGGCGCCTCGAAGCCGGCACGGAGGTCAACAGCCCGCTGCGGTGGCCTTGGCGGAAATCGATCAGCAGAGACATCGAGGCCACCGCGATCATGCCATCCACGCTCACCGGCAGCAGCGCCCCCGTCCAGGACGTTCCCCGTACCGCGGCACTAGCTGGCACATGTGCTTGTAGCTGATCATTGCCGCGATTCCGGCCAGCCCGATGACGCTGGTCGCGGAGGCCCACCGGATCACCTGATCCGCGGGAAAGCTCCGCATGCTTGGCACGAAGTGGGTCGTTCCCGCGGCGATGAGTTCTGTGATGGCTTTGCAGTCGGTACCAGGCGAGTTCAGTCCTTGCCGGGGATGAGGTCGGCGAGTCTGCGGGTTCCGCTGAGTTCTTCCAGTGCCTCGACGTGCGCATCTGTGATCTTGGGGCGCAGGTTGGAGCCGATGTGCCAGTGGCCGGTCAGCCGGCCGTGCCTGCCTGCGACGATCGCCGGGCCAACTCCCAGTTTGGTCGCGAGCATCAGCAGTTGGTCTCTGGTCCTGGCCTTGGCGATGGCGTCAGAGGCGTCGTCAGGGAAGAGAACGTTCTCGGCGAAGGCGTCCGCCTCCTGCTCAGCGGGATCTTCCTCGGTCCGCTCGCGTTCGAGGCTGAGCAGTGTCGTCCTCTTAGGGTGCAAGAGGATGTGTCCGATTTCGTGAAGGAGACTGAACCAGAGGACGTCCGGCTTGCGCTGGCGTTCGGTGATCCCGATCACCGGCCGGTCGGCCGTGAGCCACCAGGTCGCAGCGGACATGCGAGATCCGGCAATCTGTCGGACGAACACCAGTCTTACCCCGGCTTCCGCAAGAGCGTTGCGCACCACGGTGAAGCCGTCCACGACATTCAGTGTCGTCATCGCGGGCAGCTGTTTCGTGAGGGCACGCAGCGCTCCGACCTTGAACGGGGCAGCCTCCTGCGCGTTACCCGCCAGATCGAGCATGCGCAGCCACAGCGCGGTGTTCTGCTCGACGACCTCGAAGGCTCGGCTCCTTCTGAAGGAGACCCGTGGCCGCTGCCAGGTCTGCTCGAACGCCGTCGGGGTCGCGACACCGAAGAACTTCAGGACCTTCTCGACGGCGGACTCCTTGGCCTCCTTGGGGCCGATGATTCCGTGGCGGACGAGCGCCGGCCGGTCGAAGGACTCGAACCACTCCACGAATTCCGACAGGCGGCTGACCGCCTTCTCCCTGCTGATGTGTGCCTGATAGGCGGCGTCCACGCGTAGCCAGAACAGGGCGTCCAGGCCGAGAGCGTGTTCGAGCGCCTGGGCCACGTCGCCGGAGATGCCGATGTTCTGCTTGACAATCTGGTTGATGTGTTTCGGTGTCAGGCTGGTGCGGTCGGCGAGCTCCGCCTGTTTGATCCCCCGTTCGTCCAGGATCGCCTGCAGGATCGCTCCCGGATGGACCGACCAGTCCGGCTCGAACTCCGGCGTGTCGGGCGGGAGCGTCATCCCGCCGCTCCCTGCAGCACGGATCGCCCGGCGACGACCAAGTCGGCGACATCCAACTTGGGGACGGCCGCCGGGACGAGGTGAGGATGCAGCACCTCGACGTCGCCCTCCCCCTTGGCCACGGCATCGATGGTGACGGTTCTGTGGGCCAGCATGATCCGACTGGACACCTCGGCTGTCCTCGGCACGATCACGCTGACCAGTCCGGTGGCGAGGGCACTGACCAGGGAGGGCGCCGCTAGCCGCAAGATGTGCAACAGAATCATCACCTCGCCGAAGGCGACCGGCCATGTCTGGCTAAGCAGGCTGGACGAGCCGACGGCCTGCGCAAGCAACGGGTCCGGGAACGTCAGGATCACAGGTCGATTATTCCCGCAGGCCGCCGAGGATCCAACCCGTCTCGCGACACGCCCGGCACAAAACTTAACTATCTTCGCGATTTTTTCGTGCTTCAATGGTCTTGATCGATGGCTCAACTTTACCGAACGAGCCACAGGAGCCTCACGGAAGGTGTTCCTCATGCCCCGCATCCACACCTACGGCGCGGCGGACCCCACGCCGCGCACGCACGCCGACATCGCGGCGAGCACCCCGCTGAAGGAGATCGTGGAGATCGCGGGCGGCTCGCTGCCCTACGCGCTCGACCAGGACGAGCCGCTCGACGCCGCCAAGACCGTCGGTGAACTGTTCGGCGACGGGAACGCGCACGTGATCGTCCACTCCTGCCGGGAAGTTCGCGTCACCATCACCTACGGCGGCGCGTCGCAGAGCGTCCAGGCGAAGCCCGGATGGCGGATCAACAAAATCCGCCGAGAAGCGATCAAGGCGTTCCAGATCGACGGTGCTTCGGCGGCGGATCTGGTGCTCCGCCTGCCGGAATCCGGCGAGGAGATCCCGCAGACCGACCCGATCGGCGGTTACGCGGCCGAGGGCACCTGCTCGGTGACGCTCGACCTGGCCCCGCACGTCCGAGCGCAGGGATGACGGCCATGCCGAGCCCCGTCCGTGATCCGGGCCTAGCGCGACTGGAGCGTGACCTCGCCTCCGCCGAGTTCGACAGCGGAGTCGACGCCGGGCTCTGGCGCCTCGTCAGCCTCGACTGGCCCGTGCTCGT
This sequence comes from Actinomadura pelletieri DSM 43383, assembly GCF_003634705.1. Lineage (GTDB taxonomy): Bacteria > Actinomycetota > Actinomycetes > Streptosporangiales > Streptosporangiaceae > Spirillospora > Spirillospora pelletieri. The sequence goes on from NZ_RBWU01000001.1 coordinate 56,587, forward strand.
CGTCGCCATCACCGCCGGGGACGACCGGGAGCTCGGTATGCGCCTCGACGTCGACGGTTATCCCGTCACCGCCCCCGCCGGGCAGCCGTGGGACCTCGCCAGAAACACCCCTCTATCCGTCCAACGGTGGCCGACGGGAAGGACCGCAGAGACGGTCTTCCACCGCGACTGGTCTCCCCAGAACGGCAACGCGCCGTATCTGGCCTGCGACCGCCGGGGCCTGATGGCTCACCCGAACTGGGCCGGTGAGCGTCCTGAACGCGCCTGGAACCCCAATCGGACGATCACCTTCTATCTGGCCGAGATACACCGCGAGCTCGGCAACGCCCGTCTCCCGGACGGCCACCAATGACATCGCGCGACCCCACGTTGACGATCCGCACCGACCATTTCGAAGATCTCCTCCAAGAGCTCGCCCGTCGCGGCGAAGGCGTCCGGGAGTCGGGCGCCTTCCTCCTCACCCCCATTGACACGGCCGCGGGTAGCCCTCGCCCTGTTACGGACACCGCGTACTACGACGATCTCGACCCCGACTGCCTCACCGGAGGAATCTCCTTCGGCGCGATCGGCTACAGCGCCTTGAACCGGTATTGCCGGCGGCAAGGCGTCCAGGTCGCGGCCGACATCCACACCCATCCCGGCCCGCTGGTCCGGCAGAGCCGCATCGACCGCGACAACCCGATGATCGCTCTCCCCGGACACGTGGCGATCATCGTGCCCCACTTCGCCCAAGGCCGGATACTGCCAACGGACCTGGGGGTCCACGTCTTCGGCGGAGCCGAGGGCTGGACCTCCACGTATGGACGCGCCGTCACCGAGACACTGCTGGTCGAGCCCGTCAGCAAGGCTCCGTCCTGGACATTCCCCATCATCCGCCGCCTCTTCCGCATGGGTGAACGCCGATGACTGACCGACTCAGCTCCAACAACGTCCACCGGACCGCACTCCTATCCGCCCACGACGGCACTCAGCCCTCCATCGAGGCCGCACTCGACGCCCATGCGCGAACCGGGGTCCTGATCCAAGCTGACGCTACGACGTGCAAGAACACAGCCGGCCAAGCAGCCCTGCTCACAGCGGCAGCTACGGCCGTCCGCGCATTCGGCACCGTTTCCGTCACCGTCGACGCACCCGAGGCGGAACTGACATCCGGGCCATTTCGTGGCTCGACGCTCGGACCCGCCCTCACTGCAGTCGGGGCCACCCTCGCCGCAACCGATCACCCGTCATGGCCGGTCCTGCTGATCGGCGCCCAGACGCCCTCGCCCCCGCCTCACCGCGACGCGCCGATACTCCGCGCATCCTGGAGCGCCTGGACCGCCCGCGTCCAAACTGGCGACGACCGGACCGAGGGCACAACGTGCGACGAGTCCTGCATTCTCGCCCCGATCGCCGCAGGCGCCCTCGCCGTGGCCGAGGCGTTCACCTTCACCCGGCAGTTGCCCGGCAACGACGCCGGATTCCGCGACGTATCGCTGGACCTCTGGTCGCCTGGCCGACCCGTCCCCGCGCCGGGGCCACCCCTGCGCTACGCACCCTGCGCTTGGTGGCTTGTCGGACTCGGCCATCTCGGTCAAGCCAACGCCTGGACGATCTCCTGGCTGCCCTACCAGAACCCCGCCGACGTCGAGATCGTCCTCCAAGACGCCGATCTCACCAACCCCGCCAACCACAGCACCGGCCTGCTCACCCCTGTCGACTCCAATGGCACCCCGAAGCCCCGCCTCGTCGCGGCGACCCTCGACCGGCTGTCCTATCGGACCCGCATCATCGAGCGACATCTCACCACACACAGCACCGCAACTTCCGCGGACCCGCATGTGGCCCTGATCGGCGTCGACAACCTCGACACCCGTCGACTCATCTCCTCCATCGGCTGGCGCACCGCCATCGACGCCGGTCTCGGCGCCGGACACCGCGACTTCTCAGCCATCGCGATCCACCGATTCCCCGGCTCTCACCACAGCGCCAAACTCCCAGCTTGGACCAGTCCCGGGGCGCCTTCCGTCACCGTCCCCGACCGACCCGCCTTCAAAGACGCGGAAGCCCGCCTCGGACGTTGCGGCGTCGTCGAGCTCGCGGGAAAGGCCGTCGGAGCCGCCTTCGTCGGAGCCGTCGCCGCATGCCTCACCGTCGCCGAGGCTCTGCGAGAACTCCACGGCGGTCCCGGATACGACGTCCTCACCCTCCACCTCCTCACCCACGACCCGCAAACCGCCCTGGCCAAGACCCGTGCCGACATCGTCCACGCCGCACTCGTCCAATCCTGACCACAGGCGACCACACCGGAGGGACGGACGAGCGCAAGGAGTGCGGGTTGCCGTTCTCGCGTGGCAAGGCCCGCCCATGCTAGATCGCCTCCCCTTTGTACCGGCCATGTGGTGGCGGCCCTTTAAGAGGCGACCGCGTCGAGTCGTCCTGCACGGCCGGCTTGCTTGACCAACCGTCCCCAGCGCTCGCTGCGGGGATCCATAGGTGTCACCCGAGGGCGGTGAACAGGCGCTTGATCTCCTCATTCAGCCGAGCGCACCGCTACCGGCGGGCGGTCGGCTCGCGGTTGATCCACTTGTAGAATCAGGACTGCGAGACCCCAAAGGCCCGGCAGGCGATCGCATGCGGGATACCGAAAGTGGTCCCCTGGGACCCGATGAACTCCGCCACGATCATCGGTTCATCGAGTCTTTCACCCACAGCGCCACAGAGCGCTTGACGACATCACGCTCCACCTAAATTCGGCCTTCTCCTTCTCCCAGACCGCCCGCTCGGCCCGCAACCGTGCCAGTTCCTCGCGATCGGACTCGCCCAACTCCCCGCTGTCGGCACCACTTTGCGTCCGATCGTTCTTCACCCAGTTGTGCAACGTGTAGGGACTGATCCCAGCTCCCGCGCGACCTGCGCAACAGGCTTACCGGTCTCCTAGACGATCCGTACCGCTCCCGCGCGGAACTCCCGGATCGAACCGGCCTTTCTTGTCTCCCACGACCAACCATCTCTCTGGTTCAGGTCTCCACGCTACGAGGGGAGCCCGAGTTGGCTCTGAGGAGAGGCCGCCACCAGAGGCCATAACCGCGGTAACGCCTACTCCCGCCGTCTATTGTCTAGGCGTGGCTGATATGCGGTGGATGGTGCTAGTTGCCGGCTCGGTGCGCTCCGGGAAGTCGACTTTCGCTCGAAGCGTGGTTGATCGATCTGGGGGTGTGTGTGTTGGATTCGGGGAAGTGGTGCGGTCTCGGGCGGCGGAACTTGGGCTTCCGGCTGAGCGCAGGTCTTGGCAGCACGTCGGTGAGGAGTGGGTGCGGTCTGACCCTGTTGGGCTCTGTGAACAGGTTCTTTCCCCGGTTGTGCATGAACCGCGTATAATTGTTGATGGCGTACGCCACATCGAAGTGTACGCCTTGTTGGTTCGTCGGGCGCAGGGGCGTAAGACGGTACTCGTGTTCGTGGACGCTGAACCGCGAATTCGTCGCCGCCGACTCTTGCGCGATGCTTTCGATCAGCCTGGCTTGGATAAGATCATGGCACACTCGACAGAGAGCGAGTTGCCAGAGCTGCGTGCTAAGGCCGATCTCTTGGTCGATGGCACCGGGGACAACACACCAGCACTGAGCGCGTTGGCGACCCTGCTCGCAGAGCCCTAGAAGAGGATCTCCTGAGCTGTTGGCGTTGCGGAGCCGGCGATGACGACCCAGCCGCGTCTGTCTCTTTTCCGGATGCTGAATGGCTCCATGGTGGTGATGCTTGCCATGGTAATAAGAGTGGCGTAGCGGGCACGGGACCGGTCGGCCCAGAAGCCATCATCTGCGGGGGCTATGCCTTCGCCATACCGGGTTGCGACCTCCTCAAGGGGCGTCTTGTCGAGTTCGATGTGGCGGACTTCACCGGCGAGGCCAGCTGCACTGACCGGGCCTGCTGTTTGCTTGAAGAAGATGACATCTCCTGCTGTGACCTGCCCGAAGGGTGCAACCCTATGCCGGCTGAAGCGTGACTCGATCGTTTTGCGGCCATCAAGGAGCAGTCCGAGGTACGGTCCCGACATAACCGCGAGGTGCGTGCCGCGGTCGATGCTGGCTAGTACGTCCTGTGCCCATCTGTGTAGCCACTCCGGGCTGTCGCGGGCCTCAGCGACTGGTGCAGCGAGCTTGTCGATCTCGTTGAGACCGATCGAGGGGGCGGGTGGCGGGTGCATGGCCACACCCTGTCAGTCCTGTGGCGCAGGGCAAGGATCTTGAGGGTGTGTCGCTTAGATGCCCGAGCAGTATGTCTGGTAGGCGGCTTGCTCGGCTGTAACGATTTCGTCGATCTTGGTGATCGCCTGGCGCATGTCTTCCAGAGGAATGTGATGGCGAATGCCAAACTCGACGATCGTGTCTGTGGCGTCTCGTAGTGTGAGCGGTGAGGTACGGGCCCCGAGTTGGTACAGCAACGTGGCGGCGAGGCGAGAGTCGGGGCATGTAAGCACAGAGTTGCCTGACGTCCATACATTAGCCCGTGCGCGAACCGAGTGGCGCCGACTGACGCTAGGGAGCGTGTCGCCTGGTACGAGCGTGTCAAATGCCAGCTTGCCCGAAGCTCGACTAGGAAGGTCGAGCACGCGCAGGCGTACATTGCCGAGGGCCACCTCGGTATTCTCGGCACAGTTCAGTGGTAATGGGGCGGAAAGTGAGTCCGCGTGAGGTTCAGGCGCTGCCACAACGGGCCGCTTAGTCAGTTGCCATAGGGTGCCAGCGCGCCAGTCATGAGGGACTAGCGTGACACCGGCAGCGTGTAGGGCTCGGTACTCAAAGAACGGTGTCCGGTAACGCAAGCTACGAGGCTGAACATGCTGCAGGCTCAGACCAACACGTTTGGCGAGGGCTTGGACGTCCTGGAGTTCGGGAGCGGCGGATGGTCTGGTGAGCACGTCGGGGACGCAAAGCAGAACTGTGCCGCCAGGACGTACCAGTAGAGCGGCTGCGTGGACGAATGTGGCGAAGCCGTCGGGATACCAGGGCGGATCGCCGACCACGACGTCCGCTCGGTGAGCCCAGGCTCGTGGCGGACTCCAGCTTCGTAGGTCGGCCAATGATCGTTCGACTGTGCCGAGTAGGTCAGCTCTGTCGAGCGCTGACATGACGCCAGCATTCGAGTCAACGAGGAGCAGGTCCCTGGTACGACCGCAAAAGTGTGGGACAAGGGTGGGAGTTCCCAGCAAAGCGATTGCGCCGCTGTCGCGGGCGAAGTCGTGGCAACGGTCGGCGAGAAGAGCGCGTGTACGTGGTTCGAACCGCCACTCGTAGTCCAATGGATGCGGCAGCGGAAGGAGCTCCTGGAGCGGATCTGGTACTTGGCGGTGAGAGGCTGTGCAACGCGCGGTGGTCACAGGAATGGGATAGCGGGACAACAGCGGAGCCAACTGGCTGGGCTCCACTACCCCAACGTGCCAGGCGAGGTGAGCGAGTTGTTCTTCGGAAGGAACGCTGCCAGTGGAGATGCCAATGGTCGCGGCCGCAACCGCGACCCGGCGGTCACGCATTTCGGCGAACCGGTCATAGGTGACGGCCGGGACGATGGTCATTGTCGAGTTACCTGCCTTGTGGCTTGTCCCCAAGGGGAACGTCAACGATGGAGGTGTAGGCCGGGCCGTGGGATCGCTCAGCAAGGACGGTGTTCCACGCATCGACCATCTGGTCCTGGACACCTAGCGCTTCCTCATGGGGTGTGCGCATCCGTGGCCCAACCGGGCCGAAGACGGTGATTTGAAGAGGAACCACCCGCCAGGGAAGGTACTCGTCGATGTCTTGCAGACGATCGACGAACCGCCGCATCACATCGAGTGGCGCTACCGGCGGTGTTGGGGTAGTAAGCGTGACGTAGCAGTAGATGTCCATTCCAGTTCGCACTAGGCGGCGCAGAAGGTCAAATTGCCGGTCGAAATGTTTGGCGGGCGCTCCGGTGTTGAACGCAAACGAGTCGTGGTCGAATCCTTTCAGGCAGCATACGCGGCCGTAGTTTGCAGTGTTTGAGAGCCTGCTGATCTCTTCGTCGCGCAGGTAGCGGAACAGGTAGTCATTGCTGAGGTTATCGTCACTCCAGAGATATACCTGAGTGGCGAGTCCTGCGTCGTTTAGTGCATCGAGCATCCAGACGGTCCATTCGGGAACTAGGTCGGGTTGACCGCCGGACAGATCGATGATCGCAGGCCTGTGGTTTGCGGGTAGCTGCTGGAACAGAGCGACCAGGTGCTCAGCGGTAACCCAGCGGGAGTGGTCCCGATGTCCGGCCAGCAGATTGAATGGCACGAAGCAGTACCAGCATCGCCAGTTGCAGACCGCGTTCTGGTATACGAGCGCGGGCATCATCTGGGGTGGCCGGGGTAAGCCAAGCTTTTGCGCCGCCGGTGCGATGGGCAAAGGATTGTCGGGCCAGCGGGTTGAGGTGGCTTGGCGGAAATGGCGGATGCGGCCGAGTCCTTCGCAGACCACCGCTTCGGAAAGGTCGGGCTCTTGGTCGGAGTTGGCGAGGACGGATACCAGGAGTCGGCGACGGCTGGGGTCGATAGCGGCCTCGCGCAGTCGCTCAGCGAACGTGTCAGGGTCGCGCATGATTACGAGGCATGGGGGTGGACGAGGTCGGTGACCTTCATGTTGAGCACCGGCGCTGTGGGGAGCATGCGCAGGTTGCTGTGCGCATTTGCGGCTGTGCGACGACGTGGCGGGATGTACCGCCCATCCTCGGGCAGGTCAGGGAGTCGTGCGTTGAGGTAGCGGCGGGCGAGCTCAGACAGGTAGGAGATTTCAGCATCGGTGAGGGGGCGGCCCTTGCCGATGCCGTGCCAATACTGCGCACATGTTCGGCAACAGGCGGCGACGGCGTGCAGCGCGTAGTCGATCGCGTTGGCCTTCTCTCGCGACGTCGGAGTTTGTGTGCCATCTCGGAAGGGCTCGGCCTTGCCGATCCGGCTACGAACGAATCTAGGGATCCTGGCGTGAAGTTCTCGGCGGCCGGCCCGGTAGGCGTAGTCAAGGGCCTTCTGTCCGAATGGGACGTGCCAGAAGTAGTGGCGGATCGCCTCGGTTTGCAGTGCGGCGAACGTGTGGTCGATGTCGGCCATGTCGCGCTGGCCGGTGCGCTCCAGCGACACGAGGGGCTGATGACATTCGCGGCAAGCGCCAGGTCCGAGCAGGCGAGCCAGCTTCTTGGTCAGCCGATAGCAGTGCAGGCCGTGGCCGCACGAGGTCATGGTACAGCGGATCTTAACCTTGTCGAAGTCGCGCCATACGCCCTCGGGAGAGGCGTCGGCGGCCGAGGCGCTCCATTTGGGCGGGAGCTCGGGAAGGGGTTTGGTGGGGAAAGGCAGGCTGTCTGGCGGATTCGCGGCTGTGCGGGGTCGGCCGGTGTCATCGTGGTGGCCGGTCATCGGGCACCTCCCTCAGACGATGAGGCGTCGGTCTTTAGCCGGCGCGAGCTTTCGATGCATGTGCCCCTATGAAGCCAAGGCGTCAAAGAGCGCTGAGCGATCAACGGAATCGAGGGCGTTGAAATCGAGCTGGGTCAGTAGCTGGTCGGTTACATTTCGCCATGGGTTGCGCTGGATCTGGAAGGTGCTGGCCGTACCCCACCAGTTGATCCCACGCCGACCGAGTTGGAAGGCTAGGTAATTGGCGAGGATGTCTACCGGAACCTCGGCGTTGTCGGCGACCGCAGGGACGACGGCCTTGAGGCGTTCGACGGATCCTTCCGCGGCCTGTACAGCCTGGGCAAGGACTGCGTCGCCGCGCCCGAACAGCAGCACATCGGCTGCGAATGCGTGTGCGCGCTGCTCCTCAGGATTGTCGCTCCAGGTATCGATGTCTCCCAGCTCGACCCAAGTCCTCAGCTCGCCACGGGTGCGATCGGCCAGATGGCAGAGCTCGTGCAGCAGGAGTGCCAGCCATCGCGCCACCGAGTCGCTGCTGTGCTTGACGACGATGACGCTGCGTCCATCCCGGCTGAAGCAAGCGCCGTGAAACGCGCCGGGATCCCGCAACGCCAATACAGGAACGCCGATGTCAGCCGCGTAGCGCAAGGTCGCCAGGAAGAGTTCCTGGGAATCGGGCGGCACCGTCACCGTGTCGGGCCGCGTAGCGGCGGCGATGGCATCGATCGCAGCGCGAACAGATTGCGCGTCACCCGGAAGGCGTGGCCGTGACAGGTGCTCGGTCGCCCGCAGCACGAGGTCGGCCAGGCTCTCGGCGTAGCGGGTGTAGGCGTCCAACGAACCATGAGCAGCGTTGCGAGGGGCGTTGAATCGCCCCGTAGTCGCAAGTGCGGGCGCCGGTCCAGATGAAAGGAGCTGCTGTACTGGAATGTTGAGCAGACGAGCTGCGCGCTCGGCAGCCGCCAACACCTTGGCCGGCCCGGCGTCTCCAGGCACATCTCGCAACAACCGGCGATCGACCACGCGTCGGTCGAAGCCCAACGAGAGCAAGCGTTTGCGCAGTCGTGACACGGGCGCCTCGTTGACCGGCAGCTGCAGATCTCCCACAAATTCGACACCAAGCGCCGCCGTAATCTCCCGCAACCGGGTCAGCGAAGCACTGGCGTACCGCTCAGCTTCGTATCGCTGGATCTGCTGCTCCTTCATGCCGAGCCGTTCAGCCAGATCGCGCTGAGACATCCCCGCTGCGATACGTGCACGGATCAGTGCATCGGGCAGTTCCTCAAGAGAAGAGACACCAGTTGCCGCGACTTGCCCCTCCTGTAGCTGCTGGTACTGCATGAGCTGACTGTCCAAGTCGGCGAGCTGCCCTGCGATGGAAGCACGCTGAAGCTCAAGGACCTGGGCACCCGGGGCGTTCGGATCGGGCTGGACGTCAAGAGCCAAGGCGGCGTTGCGGTTGATGAGTTCGTCGAGGGATTGGGCCAGCAAATTTCGCTGGCGCATAGTCGCGCGATACTGACGCTCATTGCGGATCATGGGAGTGTCCTTAGGTCAAGCAGCACGATTCCCTTCGAATCACCGTTCTCGTCGTGCTGGAAAAACTCACAAAACGACAACCCACTTGCGAGTTCAAAACCCGCAAGCAGCTCGCCGCCGTACTTGGCCTTCTGCCGGTACCGTCCATTCTGAAGGTCGGCGAGGTCGATGAAAACGGGATCGATCTTGGTTAGATCGGCGCCCACCGGATCCCAAGCGCCGTCCCAGTCCGTCGGGTCCTCCTTGGCGGTCACGAAGCTTCCCCCCAACCACATGCGGTCGATCTTGGCCGCCCTGAGACTCTTGGCGGCCGCAAGCAGCCCAACAAGTAGCCACTCGCGCCGTGGCGAACCGCCGAAGCGCCGCACTACCTCATCCCATGAGGCCTCGTGCACCCCAGGCGGCAGGACGCCTGCGGGTGTCAACGGGGGAAGCATGAACACAACATAATCGTTGTGGTGGAGGATGTCCAGTAGATCCCTTGACAGGCCCAGCCCACCGCTAGTAGTTCGACGCCTGGAGGATGCGCGGGTGCTGTGTGTGAAGCGTCCCGTCGGTGACCGCGACGACGTATCCTGCGGCCGACTCGATCCACAGCGAGTACCGCGACCCGTCAACGCCCGCGCGGCGGGTGACCTCGTTCCGGACCGGTGCAAGCCGGACCCGCTCCTCCTCGGTCGGAGGACGGCAGCGCAGCATCGACGGGGCGAATCAGGACTCGGCGCGGCCCCAGAAGACGACCACGTCGGACCCGAGCCAGCCGAGCACCACCAGCGGGCCGATCGGGACGGCGACCGCCCACCAGCAGGACGACGACCAGACTCGTTCAAGAACCACGGCAGTCCGAAGATCAGCCGGGAGACCGACGCGCCGTCGATCGTCCGGCGGCGGCGCGGCCAGGAGCGCCTGTGCGCAGGTCATGAGCGCTCGCCGATCTCGCCGAGGAGGGACACCAGGTCGCGTTTCCCCGCGCGCGCCGCCATCCGGTGCAGCTCAGCGAAGTCGACCTCGCCGAGCCCACCTGCCGGGCCGATCTTGGCGATCCGCTGGTCGAAGTCGGCGCGCCTGATGTTCGGCCGGGTGTAGGACTCGATCCGGCACAGCAGGGCGCGGCGGCGGACCGTCTCGCCCTCGCACCAGACCTGGAAGAAGTCGGTGCCCCCAACGACGAACGGCCCGAGCTTGTACAGCGACACCGGGTCGCTGCCTTCGAACGCCGACGCGGGGAGGGTGACGCGGAGCATGCCGTCCGGCTGTCGCCGCAGGTGGACGGCGTCCAGGCCGCGGTCGCGCAGCCAGTCGCGGGCCCGGGGCTCGTCGCGGCCGTCCCGAGCGGCGGACTCCTCGTTCTCGATCAGCACGGCGAGGTCGAACCCGCCGTACATCCGGGTGACGTTCACCACCGTCCGGCACGCGATGCTCCATTTGGGCTCGATGGCCCGGCCGCAGGCTAGCCGCCCGTCCCGGCCCGGGAGCGGTCAGCCCCGGCGGTCGCCGACACGGCACCCCGGGCACTCAGCCAGTCCGCCAGCTCAGCGGCGCCCCCGCGACGCGCGGCCTCCAGAGGGGTCAGGCCCTCGTGGCCGACCCAGTTGATGTTCGCACCAGACTCCAGCAGGTACGCGGCGACCGGACGCTGCCCGCCGTGGCAGGCGTGCCACAGCGCGTTCGTGACCTCACCCGGTTTGGGCGCAGGCTCGGTCTCGACGAGCTCACGGACCCGGGTCAGGTCACCGAGCGCGGCGGCCTGCCACAGTGTCGCGGTCGCGCCGCGTTCCACCAGGCGGCGGGCGGCATTCCAGTTCCGAAACGCCACCGCATCGGCCAGCGGCGTCCCGCCCCCGGTCACCGCCCCATCCGCCTCGATATCGGCGCCCGCGTCCAAGAGCGCGTCCAGCACCGGGACGTCGTCACTACTGGCTGCCCAATGCAGCACCGTTTCACTGTGCGGCCCGGCAAAGCGACCGTTGACCGGCGTGCCCGCGGCCACCAGCACACCGACACTCTGCGGACCGTTCGGAAAGTGCCCGGGCCAGTCGGTGGCCACGTGCAGAAGCGTCCGTGACATCCCCTCCGAGATCCCCAGCCGCACAGCCGCTAAGCCAGGATGCTCGGCCAAGAGCACCCGCAGACCGTCAACGTCGCCCTCCCGGATCGCCTCCGTGGCCGCCACCGCGACCGGATCGCCAGGATCCAGGTAGGACGCGCAGTTCCTCATCCCCCCATCATCGCCGCACGGTCAAAGCCCCGCGCAACGCTTCGCCGCAGACGTCCAAAGGCACAGGCCCAGAGATCAAGCAGTTAAGGCTGGGGAGCCTCGGCCGCCCGTAAAGCGGCATGGGCCGTGCCGGGGCCAAGCGGCATGGACGACATAGCGACCGGCAAGGAGATGAAGAACCCCGGACAGCCTGCCCTCACGGTCCGCCGAGATCACCACAAAGCAGTAGCTGCTCAAGCAGTAGAACATCAGGCATGTCACAAACGGACGGGCGGCCATCCCCGGCCATTTTGTCTTCGCACACGGCCATGCACTGGCCGGCGCTTCTGCGGACAAACGGCTCTTCGCGGCACCCCCGCGTGGGCACTACTCCTGATATGTGCGGCTCAGAGCCCAGTCGATCGCAGAACGCCTGGAAGGCGTGGCCCTCCAACGAAGCGATCAGACTTGCAATGGTCTTTCTGAGGCTGTTAACGTCCATGAGCATCATTATCCTGCCTTGCAGAGCTGGACCTCTGGCCTACCTCAGCCTCCTACTCTTCCTCCACCCCCGCCAACACCTGCAATGCTGCGGCCCGATGAGCACCACTCAGACTAGCGATATCCCGCAGGCCCTTGGAGGGATCATAACTGTCCGGCTTGACGAGCTGCCGTCGTCGCACCCAAACGTCCTGTGGACGCAGCATGTAGTTGGTGGTCAGGATGGTAACGCCATGAGCCAGCAAGAACTCCACGACGCGCATAAGCTTGTCGCTGTTGCGAGAGAAGCGGCTCAGCGCCGGAACGAAGATCGGTATATTCTCGGTCGTGACTTGCTGGAGCACCTCAATAAGATGATGGTCGAAGCGGGGATCAATGGCACTGAATACGGTTTTTGGGATGCCCTCATCCGTTTGCCTGGCCGCAGCATGCTCGTCGGATGAGGGTAGATCTGGCACTGGAGCTTCGGGTGCCCGGTAGCCACTACGGCCTCCACTGGCGAAGGTTTCGGCTACGGCCGAGAGACACGTCCACGCTCGTGGGTACTTGGTATCGAGGTCAGTGAAGGGACTGTCGCCTGGTACGGGCAAAGGATCTCGACGCCGGGCTGCCAACAGATGGGACAGCGGGCCAGCGGCCATGCGAGTGAGCGCCCTCAGCCCGTCAGCGTTAACGAGATGCTGGACATGCACCTCTTCCAGCTTGCTGTTGCGCACGACAACAGTGACGGCGGCCTTCAGTTCGAGCGGAGCGTCCAGTGGCTCGTGATCAAAGACCTCTTCGATGAACGGCGTAATCAGCACATCCTGCTGACTGCGCTGATCCAAGGCAGCGAACGCCTCGGCGCGACCAAGGATGTCATCACAAATGGCCTGTGCTTCAGCCGTCTGAACCTGGCACACCTCCTGAAGAAATTCAGGCACTACCTCACGACAGAACGTGGTCATGTGTTGGGGATCAGGCTCAGCCATGGCTTCGTGTCCTTGAGTGGGGTAACTAGACTGCACCGTGCTACAGCCAATCGGTCGCCGGCTCACTCTAGTTTAGAGAGATTCAATGGGCGCCGACGGCCCACTTACCGTTCCACCACGCCGGGCCGTGGGTGACCATGTCCAAGGCGACGTGGTAGGTCGGCGTCGTCGCAGGTCTTACTTTTGGATAGTCAAGAGGCAACCGTGTCGAGGCGTCCGGTGCGGCCAGCCTGCTTGACCAGGCGTCCCCAGCGCTCGCTGCGCCCGAACCGGCTGCCGATCGCTTTCCCCGGCGGCAGATCCCCCTCCGGCGTGCGGTTGGCCACCGCCCACCGCCACGCGCGTCGCTGGATATCCACATCGCCTGTTCCCTCTGCACGAGATGAGGGTGAGCGCTGTACCGCCGCGCCATCGGCTGCGCCACGCTCCTGGGACGATTCCGCGGAACGTATGAGGTCAAAGGCGCGGCCGCTATGAGACTTCTCTGAGGTCTTTCGCCGGGCGGCTGGCCTCCTCAGAGACTCCTCTGAGGGCGCTGGGGCCAAGCGGGGACCCTTATGAGAATCCTCAGAGCCCCGATGAGTCGCCGCAGAGATCCTATGAGCGGCCTCAGGAGTCCTATGTGCCGCATCCAATGTGACACCAGGGACAGCGTTGTCACGCCCCGTTTTCATCACGGCGGTGCGTCTGATCTGCCGCATCAGCAGCTCATAGGCCCCGATTAGGGCGCAACTGGGCCAGGCGGCGATGAGGCGGCCGACCACCGATGGTTCGGCGACGGCGACGTTGGCGGCCAGACTGGCGGCGCTTCCCAGCACCAGCAGCGTCCACGGCAAAAGCCCGCTGCGGCGGCCCTGCCGGGAGTCGACCAGCAGGGACATCGAGGCCACCACGATCATCCCGTCCACGCTGACGGGCAGCAGCGCCGCCGTCCAGGACGTTTCTCCGTATCGCAGCACCAGTTGATACATGTGTTTGTAGCTGATCACTGCGGCTATGCCGGCCAGCACGATGACGCTGACCGTGGAGGCCCACCGGATCACCTGGTCGGGGAGTGAAGGCTTGGTGTTCGCCATGGCGGCTCAGTCCTCCGCCTTGTCGACCGGGGCTGCGGTGTTTAGTGGGACTTCACCCAGGGGTAGAGTGATATATGGGGATTTGGTGCGTGTCCGACTCGGACACAGAGTTTGTACATAATTGCCCGTTTTAAGGCATTCCAGAGCGCCCCTCGGGGCCTAGAATTCCCCGAAAGGGTCGGTCCCTTTACTGCTTGATCACCTCCTTTCCGCCGCGGATGTGGGCGCCGTCAGCACCCGGCCATAGTCCGCGCACCAGAACGGCACATGCAACACCCGCGAAGCGTTGTGATATCAGCGTCTCCGGTCGATGGTGACCTTCACCTCCTTCGGCGTGCCCGCCCGCAGAGTGCGGGTCTCGGGCTCATAAGTCAGTGTGACCTTGCTGGTGCGCAGATAGTCGATGACCTCCTTGGGGTCGAATTCCGCGCCGCCCGGCACGGTCTCTGACGGTCCGGTCAGGAGAAGGTGCAGGGCCGGCAGGTGCGGCAGGATGTGGTCCTCACGGACGTAAAGGTTCTTGGGCCGATCCGGATCCGAGCGCGACGCGCTGGTATGGCCGTGCCGGCACCGGTACGCCGCCCGGTTGTTGGCCCAGCACGACTCCACCCGGCGCCCGCAGATCCCGCAGCGCAGCAGGCCCGCCAGCAGGTAACAGCGGCCCGGCTTGACAGGGGTGCCGCGCGGCGTCTGGATGCCCTGCACGGCGATGAAGTCCGCCTCGCTGACCAGGGCCGGATGCGCGGGACGAGCGGAGATCACCCAGCCGTCGGGCACGTTCCACCGCTGCACCCGCCGATGCCCCAGCCCCGTATTGGCCGGATCGATCAGATCATGCTCGCTCGGTTGGCGGTTCCACACCTGCCGGCCCGTATAGCGAGGATTGGCCAGGATCGTCTGCACAGTGGTCAGGGCCCATGCCTGCTTGGATCGGTGGGCGTTACGCCGCGGGTCGGCCGCCGACGGGCAGGGGATGTGCATGTCGTTGAGCGCCCTGGTGATGCGGGACCCGGTGTGCCCGGCCAGCCGCTGAGCGAAGATCCATTCCACGATCGGCGCGGTCTGTGGGTCGGGTTCCAACCGGTGGGCCCGGCGTCCCCAGGCGGCGTGGGCGCGGTTGGGGTGCGGACCCGCATCCACCAGCCGATACCCGTAGGGCGGGCGGCCGCCCAGGTATCGGCCCTGTTCACGGGTCTGTGCCGCCATCGCCGTGGAGACCCGGATCCTGGTCCGGGTGATCTCCCGCTTGGACTGCATACCGAGGATGACCATCAATCGCTCGTGGGCTTCGGAGGTGAAGTCGATCGGGCCGCCGATTTCGGGCATCCACAGCTGCACACCGTAGTGATCGAACAGCGGTGCCATCAGAGCGAACTGGTTGCCGTAGAACGCCCGCTCATACTCCCCCACCACGACCGCGTCGAACCCACGATCCGGATCGGCCATCGCCGTCAACAACGCCGCCGCCTCAGGACGACGCGCCCACGGCAACACCCGACTGTGCCCGACATCGAAATACTCCGCCACAATCCGCCCATGCCCGCTGACCAGCTCGACGGCCGCATGATGCTGCCGCGCCCGCGACGTCACCGGATCTTGGTGATCCTCGGTCGACACCCGCCCGTAGAACGCGAACCGCAACCCGTCCTTCCGCGGCTGCGCCACCTGGTACTTCCCTGACCGCTCAGCCCACGCCAGGAGCGTGTCCGCCCCCGTGCCCCGGCCCGCCTCCCGGGACCCGCTCAACGGCCTCGCAGTCATGACCCGCACTCCTCATGCCGGAAACACCTTTTCGGCTTCAACATCAGACAAGGAGAGGCAACACATATGACAAACGATGAGATTATCGCCAAGGAGCAATAATTTTCTAGCCCCCAAGAAACCCTGGGAACATTTCCTGATATTTACTATTCTGTCCGCCGCGCGCGCGTACCGACCGACGCCTAGCGCGAACGACAGCGTTCACCCCAAGAAGCTCCACAATTGCGAGCAGCAGCTCGCTCGATGTTCGACCTTCTGGTGACGATGTCCAGCAGGGCACACGCCATATGTCTTCAAAGTGCCCGAACCGCTGGTCATCGATTCGAGCATTCCGCAAAGAGGCTGGGGTCAGGGTCGGTCCCGTCGTCGAACCGAAGGGTGACCTCGCCGTCGCGCATCACCAGCAGCTTGGCCTGGTGAGCGCCCGCCCCCTGCACGGCCACGAACCCGAACATCTTGGAGGGCCGTGCTGACCAGGTACCCACCGGTGTGCTCGAAGGTGATGACCCGGTGCAGGCCCCGGATGCGCAAGGCGGTGCTGATGCGGCCCCCTCGGCCGGCTACGCCGGCCAGGCGGCGGGATGTCCCACGCCCCCATCGTGGCCAGCCTTCGGGTCGGTCATCGAAAAACGGTTCAGGCCCGCGGCGTGTAGTCCTTGTGCGGCACAGCGACCGCCCACGCCGCTTCGAATGCCTCCCGGCACCGTGCTACCAGCGCCGGGTCGTCGTCCCATTGCTGCCCGGCCGGGCCGTCGTCGCCATCGTGCAGGTTGAACATGACGAACGCCCCATCGATGACGAACATGTCGTTGCCCGGCAGGAACACACAGGACGCCAGGCGACGGGGCAGCCAGCGGATGTCCTCCCCGGCCTCGACCAGCCGGGAGGAGAACTCATAGGCCCCGCGCATGTACTCCGAAACCGGTTCGGAGATCGTCTTGATCCGGCGCATCACGACCCCCGCGGCAGCCCGCGCCGCGGTCGCTTCCACAGCCCTCGCCCCTCCACCCCCACCTCGGCCGGTGAGGGCTTGGGGACCTGGGACCGGGACATGCGGGTCGTCACGCAGCTCGCCCTGCCACAACCACGTGCCTCGGTGGCGATCTGATGGACAGCAAGGCCGGTCTCTGCGGTCTCCGACTCCGGCCCGCAGTAATAGGACAACATGATCGGGTCATCCTCGCTCGGGTGTTCCACAGGATTCCACCTTTCGATCGGGCAACCCGACCTTCACCCGCCAAACGCCCCCCATCAGCACCTCAGGCCCCCGCTTCGTTCTCCTTGCGTTTCCTCGTCTCTCACCCACGGCGTGCTGGGAACTGCGAGGCCCCGAATCGGGAGAAGCATGCCGCCACCCCACGCCACGCGACCCGCCTGTGATCGTGGAAGGTGGCGGAGACTCTGGGCTTCGCACAACCAATCGCGCTGACCCTTCTGTGAGCCACCCACATTGCCGAACAGCTCGCCCGACAATCCCCAGGCGCAGATCCTGGCCGCCCTCAACCGAGGAGCCCCGGCAGCCCGCGGCGGACGTGACAAACTGGCCGCCCGTCGACAGCTGAAGGACGCACCGATGAACCAGTCTCCGGACCCACCGCCCGGACCACGAGGAACCACCGAGGAGCAACTGACAGCGCTCGGAATCACCCCCAAGCCATGCCCGCCGTGGTGTACCGGCGATCACTTCGGCCCAGACCCGGTCCTGTTCGCCGAGGACGGCTTTCACCACAACGGCCCGACCACGGTCGTCACCGACAGCGCCTCCACCCTGTACGAGGACCCTGCCGACAGCGAACTCAAGCTCGAATTGACCTCCTGGACTCCCGCCCTGGCCACCACACCCGGCCCAACCCACCTCCGCCTATCCGACGGCGGCGACAGCGTTTTCTACTTCACTCCCGACGGCGCACGCAGGCTCGCCGCGGAACTGACCCAACTCGCTGATCAAGCCGACGCGCGTTGATACCGAACGCGGAACCATGACAAACACTCGCGCCCGCCCCGGAACCTAAGCCGGGTCAACCGATGCTGGCCACGATCACCCGGGGCAAACGAGCCCAGAGTTCCCCTGCCTCGGGGGATATCGAACGCGTTCTGGCAGTAGGATCTCGCCACGAGATGGATTCCCGACTCATGGATTTCACAGTGTTCGATCCGGTACGGCGCGCGGGCCTACAGGAACCGGCTGCGCGGTTCATCCACTGCACCCCGCCCGACGTCATTGCGGCTGAGCCCGCCGGGGACGAACTGCCCGACGCGCTTTTCCAGATCCTCAGCCAGTTCGGCACCCGCAAACACGCCTCCCATATTGTGGACACTCGAACTCCGGGCCATCGCAGACCGGACGCCGCGTTGATGTTCGCCATCGCTCCAGGCATCGTGCACGTAGTCGGCTCCTCCCCACTCGCCGAACAGATCCGTGGCACGCTCAGCGGAGGCGCCGTCACCGGCTGGCGGCTCCACCCTCTTCCGGAGAGCACCACCCCGTTGCACACGCTCCGCCCGCGCTTGGAGTCGCGGTTTTACAACCTGCTCGATCGCAACGGGTTCACCAGCGTCGAAGAAGCCATCGCCGCTCCCGACGCCGCACTGCTCCAGCTCCGCCACGCCGGCCCTCGATTCGTGGCCGCTCTTCGCGGCCTCGCCGGCGAACCTGACATCTGCGAACTGGTTGTCACCAACCCGACCGACGTGCAGGATGCGCACCAGCGCCGCACTTATCTGCTCGGTCGGCTGCATGGGGCCACCGCCGCCCGCTATCGCGACCTGGTTGATGCGCTTGCCCGCAGCACCATCCCGCTGGCCGCGCTGGACAAGATCGCCACCGCGCTCTGTGATGAACCCGTTCCGCCAGCCGACCCCACTGTCACGCTGTTGTTGGAAACCGCGGGCGAACAGCAGATCCTCAACCGCTATCTGAGCACCCACCAAAAGGCGGAGTGAACACGTGAACTGTGCGGGCTATCAACCGAGACGCCACTCGGTCGACGAGATCACCCGGAAGATGCGGTTCGCGGCTCTGCCCGCACTCGGACACCTGGACCTGTAGATCTCCAACACGCGAGCTTGTAACCCGCCCAGCGGGCTCGTCACCACCGCGTTCGGTCTGGGATGGGTTAGTGCCAGCGGGACCTTGTCCAAATTGGGTCGGCTCCATCGCGGGGAACCGTTTCATGCGGGTCCCAGGACCGGATCCTGCGCCGGTGCGCTCCGGCGTGGTTACGCGGCCTTCGCCTGACGGAAGCGGTCGAGGGCCCAGGGCGATGTTCAGGCTCTTAGCGGTGCAGTGCGCCGCGGTGCTCCTCAGGCAGGACGTTGTCAAGCTGCGTCCAAGCTGGCCTGGCCGGGACGAATGAGACGGCGACTGATGTCGCTGTCGCATATTCAGCAACATCTCGATGGCCGCCCAGCCTGCTGGCCAGTCCCCGCATGATGCGGAGTCGCTGACCGGTGCTCTAGAGGCGGATTTGCCGACCAGTGGCGGTGATGTTAGGGATGTCCCCACATGTGACTACTTGCGATTTCCGACTATATGGACGCTGGTTTCTCACTCCATCTCTGACCTGCGGCGTCCCAATAGCACCGGTGAAGGAGCGTGTTGAGGTCCGGTATCGCGGCTTCGTCCTCGGGGGTGGACGGCACCCAGCCAACAGTGGGGTCGAGGCGGGACCAGAGCCCGAGTTCGATAGCGTCCACTGTGCCGGGATACACACCGCTCCACTCCTGCCGACCGCAGTCGTGGTCCTCAGAGCACTGGACACGTTGCCGACCGCTAATCAGGCACCGAGCAATGACACAGTCCTGCGTGTGAGGTTCGCCGATCTCGACCAAGCAACGGGGGCAGAGGGTCTGTACCTCAAGGGCTAGCCTTAGGGCGATCGGGCTCTCGGGTGTGAGGTTCTCGCGCATGGCCCGAAGGCGCGCCAACTCCTTTGACATGGTCTCCAGTATGCACCTTTTACTTCACATCAAGAACGGCAAGTCAGAGGGCCTCATCAATCAATGCATAAAAATCAGCTCGCGTCTCATCCGGCCTAGTCCTCAAGACAAAGGCGTAGAAATGGTCGGCAAGGTACTCATGAACCTCCTAGGTGCCTTTAGTCCGTGCACCTGCGAGGATTGCGGCGATCTCGCGTACATCGAAAACGGTAAGGTTCATGACGTTCTTTCCGAAGATTGTCGAGCAGGGCAACCTTACCCAACCAGAGACACTATCAGCCGATGGGCCGTCGCCGCCGTCAGCGGTCCTCATCCTGAGGATACAAGGTGCCAGCTTTTCCGAGATTACTGGTGGCTGCGAAGATGCCGGTGGATTGACCCAATTTATGCTCTCAGGCCAGAAGCATCCTACTCATGCAGCACCGATCCAACGCTGTAGATCTGCGGCCTAGTTAAGAACCCTCTTCGGGAGCGGTTGCTGTCTCACCGATGCTGATCTGTTCGGGGTTGGTGGGCTGATGCTGTAGCCACGTCTCGATGTCCTCCTCGGATACATCGAACCAGTGGCGTAGAGCCTTCTTGAGTGCGGTAGTAGCGAACTTTTCGGCGGTTTTACTCAGATCGTTTCTGGGAAGGCCTGGCTGGCTGGTCTTGAGTGCTTTCTCCTGCTGCTTGATGCACAAGTCCAGATACATTCTACGCGCTTGTGAGAGTAGGTATTCGAAGGCATCTCGATCGACTAGCCATGTCTCAGCGTGTCGCCATGCTTCAGGAACGGCGAGGGCCTGCATCCAGAAGTATCGGAAGTACACAGCCTGAGGCGTGTCCATGTTGACAATCTGGTTGATCGGGTTGGTGACGTCCTTGTTGAGTGCGAGCTTGCGGTCGCGAGCTCTGCCGTGGTCGAGATGGAAAAAGGCGTTCCATGCCTTGACCAGTGCTTCCGCGAAAGCTGGCAAATCCTTGAAATCGGCGCCACCTGCTTGCTGCTTGCGAAGCTCCCATAGCGACCCGAGAGTCATCATAAGGCCGAGTTGACAGGCATGAGTGTTGAATATGCCGTAGGCCGCCTTGCAGCGCTTCACTCGCTCTGGGCGGGTCGATCCAAGATATTCCTGCGATCGATAGATATCGAAGTCGGCCTCCTTCCCCTTAAGGGCGTCCCAGGCCCTGATGACATCCGACTTCGGCAACTTGCGGCCGCCGGTCCCGTGATTGCCTTGGTAGTGGATGTAACTGTCCCGGAGAGTCCAGTAGACCCCCACACCGCCAAAAAGTGCATCGTGGGCGAGAGAGGCATAAGTGTCGGCTGCATGCCAGTCTTCTTTAAGCTTGGTAAGGCTTGCGGCGTGAGCTGCGTATGGCGTGATGCCCGAGAGCAAGGTCAATATAGCCTTTCCCCAGGTCTCCATGAATCTCTCACTGATTGCCTCTAGGCGGCCGAGCGGGAAGTTACCGTCCCCGATGCTTCCTCTGTCGTAGGAGTATCCGCCGTCTTCAAAGAAGTCGGGGAGTAGACTGACCAGGTCGAGTTGGGAGCGCATAAAACGGTCGCGGTCCTCGGGGCTCTCGCGACCACTGATCGGTTGAGCTAGGTTGGTCAGATACTTGGGTGGGCCGAATACGCAGCGATTCACTGCCATCTTCAAGAGGTGAACGTTAGTCATCACCGACCAGCGCGCGGAACGGCTGCTGTTCACTTCGGGGTTGTCGTATTCGACCGCATAGAGGGGGAGGTAGGAATCGTTACTGCGACTGCGTAGTGCACTGAGCATGCTGCGGGTGAGCACGTTGGACAGTTCCCCGTCAGACAGCAGGATGATCCGTGATTCGCTGGGCGGACGCGCTTCCTTATTGACGTCGACGAAGAGCTTGCGGGCTGCCTCATGCGGCCTCGTCCCTTCACCGGTCTGCTCCGGGAACCAGCAGACGGTTATGGGTACCTCGATTCTTGCGAGATCCGCCTCGGAGACCTGGTAGTCGCGCAGCATCCGCTCGACCTGGTGTTCGTAGAAGGGGCGGAACTGGGCTCCACTGCCCTGCCACGAATGAGACAGCGTGCGCTCAACTGCCAGCAGTGCCATGGCCCGGTGCTGCCCGTCCAGGACTACGAGACTCGCCTCCGAACGGTTCCACCAGAGCTTTCCAAGGTTCGCGGCGTGCAGTGTCCCGTCTGGACCTAGAAGCCGATGCACTTGGAAGGCGTTACCGGCTCGTTCCTCCTGCCACAGCGCGTCGTCGTAGTTGGTGGCGGTGGAAGGCTCCAGGGGCGGGAAGGTGGACGGCCGCTTGTTTCGGAACGGTAGGAGCACGGTCATGATCGGCGGGAAGAAGGCTGGCCCGTTGGATTGCGGCTTAAGCAGGTAGGGGATTAGGTTGACCGCAACGCGATGGTCGTCCAGGTCACGCTGGAGTAGCTGGTGGAAGTCCAGGTCACCAGCATCCATGATCTCGCGGACTGGTGCCAGACACTTCGTGAGTTGCCGCTCGGGAGCATCGGCGTCTCCGCCGAGCCGGGCCTTGGTCATCACGAAGTTGACCTGGCCGGCTGGCGTGTCGAAACTCCCCCACGTACCTTGCACGTAGTCACGGAACGTGAGCCTGGTACCCGAGCCGAACATCCTTCGTTGCCCTTCTCATGCGATGACGCCGTTGGGCGCTACCCTCCACGGCATGGGAGTTGAGCGGTGCCACCATGGCACACCACGCTCAAGAGCGTAAGCCCGATCTAAATCCTGCCAAACATAATGGAGTCAATGCCCCACCTAGACCAGTTCCGGACCCGCCGCTGCGCCCGAGTGCATTGGCGGGCTAGGTGGGCTGGTCCAGGGGTTGCGAGGTAAGCGGCGCTCAGTGCCCGGAAACCCCCGGAACTGCGAATCACTGATCCTTAAATTCCTCCTTCAGCATCGCCTCGGTGAACATCCCCCAGTAGGTGCGCAGGTCATCGAAGCGCTCGGGGTCTTCGTACATTCCCTCGGCTCGCGCGTAGCCCATGAACAGCAGGTCGATGGCTGCCTCGGCGCGGCGCGCGAGGTCTGTGATGTCCTCCGGGCTAAGGTGGTCGGCCCCCTCGTCAGCGATCTTCTTGAGCGGAGCATAGACCTCACTGAAGAAGGAGTGCCGGTGATTGAGCTTGATGACTGACTTGCCATTGAGGTGATGGATTTCCAGGAACTCCTTGCCCGGCCACCTCGAATCGAGCAGAGTAATGGGTTTGGTCTTTATCTGCTCACGGATCTTTGCGATCTTGGCGGTGTCCACGTCCGTGTCCAGCCCCATGTCTGCGGCGGCTTCTTGGACGACTTTCTCCTCCTCCTCGGGGGTCGCCTTGCGACCGGCCAGCCCCTTGGGCAGGACGGGATCGGTCCGTGCTGCGGTATCCATGGACCCGCTGTGCTCACCGTTGTCGAAGCGGTTGCGCGACTCCACCTCGCCCCAATGTTGCCTGACCTGCTTTCGTGCTTGCGTTACCGGCCGCCTCAACCAGTTCCGCAGTTCGTCCCGCAGCTTACTTACCGGCTCGGCCCCCCGCTTGACATTTCGAACCTGAAAGTACTCGTCGAGCTCGGCGGGGAAACTAACCTCGAACGCGACGTACCGGAGAACTTTGTCTTTGCGGCCGCCTTCGAGTAGGCGTGGGACGATGTCGTAGTAGATTTCGCGGCCGTTTCGCAGGATGCTGATCCTGCCCGCGTTCTCATCGTTTATATGGTATTCGCTGATCTCTTCGCCGTTGAGATCGAACGCACCCCCGTCTCCCATCCGATGACGGAATTCGCGGGGGACGAGGGCCACAGTGACGTGGACCTTGTGGCCGTTGATGTCCAGGTCGGCCTCTTCGATGAGTTGCCCACGAGGGTCGAGAGGCTTGTAGCGGGAGATAATTCGAGGATTGTCGCGCAGGAACAGGGGGTCGTGGAGCGTGATGATCTTACCGTTGAGTTCGATCACACGGCCGGTGTCGATGTAAGTGCGGTAGGCGCGGGCGATGAACTTACGTAGGTCCGCGATCTTCTGGTCGAGGGAGGTTCCGTAGGCCCCTCCGCTTGTGAGACGGTCGATCTTTCCGAAAACCACGACCGTGCCGGAGCTGAAGGTGCGTTCGTCGCGCCCGACCATCAGCTTGGAAGCGTCCTTAGGCCAGTCCTTTGCCTCGTAGGTAGTGATGTATTTTTGCTTGCCCTCTCGGATCTCTTCGAGGTCGATGTAACTGTGGTAGATCGTTGGGTTATTGGCCTGCTTGCTGTAGATATCGATGCGTTCACCGAGGCTCAGCCCGGCGAGTTTGAGGCCAACGCCGAAGCGACCGAGGCCTTGTCGCTGTCCGTAGCGGGAGCTGTAGCCCATGGAAAGCACATGATGCATTACGGTCGGATCGATGCCGATGCCGTTGTCGGCGACGATGATGCTCTCGATCGACTTCTTGCGAGGGCCAAAGACTGGCAGGATCCGCATTAGCGTGGCATCGGCCTCAATGGAGTTGTCCAGAGGTTCGCCGATAGCGGCGGTAACGTCGAAGCCGGCGTCACGCATGGAGTCTAGGGCGCGGTCGATCTGGATGATGTCGGCGCGCTGGCTGTCTTGAGAGAGGAAGAGCGGGCTGTTGGTCATCCTGAATCCTTGCTCTTATCGATTAGCGGGAATTGTGGCGAGCCTGGTGTCGAGATCGGATGCGTGATTGCCGTGCCGCTCGCTGGGTTGGTTGGCAGAAGACGCATGTCCCTTCGTGAAAGTTGGGTCGGTCGGGGTGGATGCGGTTCGACAGCGTAGGGGCGAGGATGTGGAACAGGGCGCATTCGACGTCGTAGGCGTTGGTGGCGTTTGGGTGTACGTCATAGGTGAAGTAGGCGCCACGCTGGTCGGCACAGTGACGAAGGAGTCGCTGGCGAACATCGGTATCGCTGCGACCGATGTACATCGGGTCTCCGATAGCGGTGTAGAGGACATATGTGCCGATTGTCTGTGGAGGAATAAGCGCCCGGACCAGCCACGATCGTAGACGCAATGCCCGCGGCGTCACGTTGCTTGTACCGCGCCTTTCCAGAGGGTGAAGGCGTTGCGTCGCGCTCGGCTGATCCGTTCACGCATCCGAGGCAGAGGCACCCCGGATCCGGGGGCCAGGGTGTTGGCGTCATCTCCGTGAGCGAGGTTCCAGAGAAGGGTCCGCTCGCCTTCAGTGAGGCGCGACTCCGTGCGCAGCCATTCGAGAGTCTCAACGACGACGTAGTGAGTGTCGATGGCTCCGCGGTCCGAACGGTCGAGGGGCACTGTGGGGGCGATGGCCCTACGACGTTCCAGCGCCTCGTAGGCGTGGCCCATGGCCGACCGTATCCGTTGTCGCGCTGGCGTGATGGTGTCCGTGGTGTTGCGCAGAAGTTCGTCGAGGGCGCGATCGATGCGGTCAAGCTCGTAGGTGTCGCGCGTGCCCAGAGCCTGTTGCTGCAAGGCGGAAACCGCACCCGCAACTGAGGGGCTGATCATTGCTCGCTCCGTGGTGTCTGGTGGTGTGCCCCATGCGGTGGCACACGTCCGAAAGGTGAAGCGGCGGTATGTAGTTGTGTCGCCAGGGTACTGGAGGCACCTGACAGATGAGGGCGATCCGCGGAACCTCGCTGTCAGCGGACGCTGCGGTTGCCCTCGCTTCTATAGGTCGGGTGAAAGCGACGGTTGTTGCAGGGATTGACGATGTTTGTTTGTTGGTCCGATCGGTGGCGGGAGGTACCCAGGTCGAAGGGCGCGTCGCGTGTGGGGCGAACCGCACGGGTCACCTAGTCCGTGGCGATGGTGATCAGGTCCTGGATGGAGCGCAGGTCCTGGCGGCCAGCAAGAAACCCGATTCCGCGATGCAAGTGGATGATCAACGTCTTACGGACCGCGGCATCCGAGGGTTCCTCGCCCTCGGCTACGCACCGTTGCTTGAGCAGTGCAAGGTAGACGTCACCGTAGGAATCGGCGAAGGTCTTCCAGGAGATCTCCACGTTGGAGTCCGTGATGATGTCTTTGACCAGCGGCGGCGAGGGGTCGCGCAGTGACAGAGCAAGGGCCCAACGACAGAGCTCGTTCCACTGAGTCAGACCTGTGTGCCGCTTGAGCCATGAGAGCTGTTCTTTAGCGTGTTGTGACAGCCGGATGGTGATCTCAGACGGCATGCATATCTCCTTCGGTCCACCAGTAGCCAGGCACGACGCGGGTGGTGAAGGTGGTGTCGTTGTGAACAAGGACGTAGCTGTGCGTCACAGAGGGCTTGAGTCTCCGAAGCAATTCCTCGTCGATCTCTTCGTCGGTGGACAGGAGGAGGACCTGGCGGCCTGCTTGAGGGAAGTACTGGTCGACGAGACGTTGGCGATGGCGGCTGTCGAGGCGGCCCAGAGGGGTGTCGATGACCGTAGGTAGGCGGTTGCCGGCGACCTTGGCCAGCCCCCACAGGAGCGAGACAGCCAGAAGCTGCCGCTCACCTGCGCTAAGCCGAGAGGGATCGATGATTTCACCATCGGAGTTGGTAAGCGTGAGCTGGAACTTGTCCGTATCGATCCGTAGATCCTTGACGAGCGTGCTCTTCCTCATCAGCTTCTGGAAGCTTGTCAACACCGCTACCTCAAGCCTGCTGATGTGCTTGTTCAGCAGCGCCTCGCCAAATTTGTCCAAGGTGTTGCGAGCCTTTTCCGCGTAGATAACGATGCGTCGGAGTTCTTCCTCGCGGATGAGGGTCTTGGTTCGCTGCTGCTGTGACCGTTCGAGTTCTGCGGCTAGCCGATCGCGGTGGCCTTTGATTTCCTTTAGCTCTGTTTCAGCGCGCTGAACTGCGCTCTTAGCGACGGCAAGAGCATCCATGCGTCGCTGGCGTTCCTCCAACAAGGTCTTGATACGCTGCTCGTCGGGAACTGCGGCGAGTTCGCGGTCTGCCTCCTCCAGTTGATGGATCGTTTTGCTTGCCTCCAGGAGAAGCTCGGCTGCGCGTGACTCGTCACTTGCCAGTGCCTGGTCTAGAGCAGCTAGCTTCAGGGGAAGATCGTGAGGTAGACCGAGCCTTTGGTCGAGACCGGTCACAGACGCGCGTTTCTTGCGATCGTTAGTCAGTTTTCTCTTTAGAGCGGTACGCGCCTTTGCTGAAACGTCATCATCCAGTTGATCGATGAGCCATGCATCGCGCGCTTCGAGTACCTCAAGCAACTGACGTGCTTCGCTCGACTCCTGCTCGCGTTCCGCCTGCTTTCCCGCCGCCGCAAGTTGGTCACGCAGCAGGGCCAGAGGGAGCGGCCCCGCTGCAATGTCCCGCAAGCTCTTCTGCAGAGTTCCTAGCCGGGCCGCAATTGCTGCACGAGACTCTTCGAGCTCTCGGAGCCGCTCATATAGCTTGCCACCTGCACGCTCAAAAGTATGTTCGATCTTATCGAGCTCGACTCGTGTGCGGTCCGCGTGTGATCGGAGCTGCCCTAGGCGCTGATTCCGATCGGCGACCTCCTGGTTGGCGGCGTCGTACCTCGTCTCCTGGTCCTGTATCCGGGTCACAATGGCCTGGTCCTCGCTTGATAGCCTTTGGCGACGTTGCAGTGCCAGGAGGTCCGTGCGCAGTTGTTCCACAGCGCTGACACCCAGTAGCGAGTGGACGGCGGACTCAATGACGCTGGCGGCCCGCTCCGGGTCAGCAAGGGATTCGACCTTCTCCCCATCGAAGAAGAATAGGGAAGCAACCTCTAGCGGTAGGATCTCCTCTACATGTTCAGCCCAGCCTTGGCTAATAGAGCGGCTATACTTTCCGTCCAACAGAACGCTAAGGTTTTCCTTCAGTTGCTTTCCAATAAGGCTCCAGCTCCGGGTTACCTCGTAGGTCCGCTCCTGACCCTCGACCGTGACGGAGAATTCAAGCTTGAGCTCAGAGCCACGGCTGGAATCTGCCTTACGGTTGATGCTCTCGCGAAGATAAGCGTCGTAGGAGCGGTTGCCCCGGCCACTGCAGCGCGCCCGGGGGCCGTAGAGGACGAGTTGAATGGCATCCAGCAGGGTTGTCTTACCGCATCCGTTCAAGCCGCCGATCAAAATGATCGGACGTCGTGGCTTCACGCGGAGGTCGAGACTATGCAGCCCGTGGTAGGCGCCGAAGTCGCGAAGTGTGAGGCTATGCAGATGCATCGATGTCCTCTACATCCAGTGTTGGATGGGTTGGGGTACCCTGACGCAGTTCCCGCATTTTCTGCGCGAACTCTAGAGCATCGTCTGCATCCTCGTAGAAGCCCTTCTTGATGGCCTTTTCAAGAGCACCGAACAACCCTGCCCGTCGGGCCATGGTGCGATAGTTCCGCTCGACTCCGAGGAGTTCGCGAGTCATCGCGAAGTGGATATCGTCGCCATCACAGGCGTCCCGGAGTAGTTCGATCTCCTCCGCGCCAATAACGAGTTGTTCGTCCAGCGGGCGTCCCGGAAACGCTTCGCCAGTCGCTTCCTCGTAGATTCTTGGCAGAGAGTCTTCCACTTCGTGCTTATCGAAGACCCAGATTCGCCGGATCTCGTGCAACTCTTCCATTGTAATCAATTCGATGTCACGCACGTGCTCCGGCGCCTTCTTGCGCACAAGAGACTGGGCCACAAGAAGCTTTTCTAGCCACTCTTCGCGAGCAAATTGCTTGTACGGCCCGGGAATAGGCCGATCGTTGAATAGCTGAACGTTCCCGTTCATTCTCCGGAAGTCTCGGGTCTCACCTTCCCTCGCTACGTCGTCGAGCTCGTTGCGCAGCTTGAGGAGCGGCCGCATCCACTCCTTCTCTTCATCGTTGCGGATCATGGCCGTCATCGACTTGTCCTGCTCCACCAGCGTGCAAGTCCAGCAACCAAAGCGGCTGTCACCGCATGACGGCGTAGTGTTGTCGACCACCAAGGGGCACTCCGTATCGTCGGAGGCCCCCTGATACATGGTGAGGAGATCCTTGTTCCGGTGTCCCCAGGGATTGGGGTGCTGCATGAGGAACATCCAGACCTCGTCGGTGGTCCATGCCTCGATGGGACTGTAGACGAGGGAGTTGGGCAGGTTCCCATTGGGCGAGAGACGGTCGCGGACACGACCTTTCTCATGCTTCGCCATCGCACGTGCGCGTGCTTGGCTCTCAGTCTTGCGGATGCCTAGGACGAGGATGGCCTCACCATGCCGGCGGACAACTCGCCGAATGAAGGCGTTTGACGGCTTGATCTTGAGGCGCTCAGTGCACCAGCGGAACTTTGGACGTGGAGCGGGATAACCGCGGCCGATCAGATTAACCCAAAAGGTGTCCTTGACTTCGGGGATCAGCCGATGCGGCTCGATGGGAAGCGACTGCTGCTCGGCGGCGACGCGCATGGTCTCCAGCGACTTGGTGACCCAAGCGGCGACGACGGGATTCTCTACCAGAGTATCTGTGCTGATCACATGTACCGGCTTGCTGCGTTGATCGGCAGGAAGCCCTTTTAGCGCAAGCCAGACGAGTTGGAGAACGGCAGTTGAGTCCTTACCCCCGCTATAGCCGACAACCCAGGGCACCTCGTCGGCAATATAGAGTTGGCGGATCTCCTCCGTCAGCTCGTCGATTACTTCGGCAAGAGGCCTATCCTGGAAGGGAGCTGTCGACTTACGGGTACTCATGAATCTCCTTGCACGTGCGCGTCTTCCACCTGCTGTTCCTCTGGGCTTAGCTCAAGCTTTAGGTGGTGACGCAGATAATTCGTACTCAAGGTCAAGTTCTGATGGCTCTTCTGCACACGCCCGCCGATCAGGGCACGGCCTTCCCAGTCGAGGTTGGTACGCGACCAATCCACTGATGAGAGGGCCTCAAGTCTTGGCCGCCACAGCTCCGGCGACAGAGATTCCCGCAATAGGGAGTTGCCCACACGACCAAGCGCATGCAAGGCGATGCCATGGCTATGCAGGAAGTCGCGTCGCACCTCTTGTGCTGACAGTTGTCGGCGCCTTACCAGGGCCCACTCTGGAATAACGGCATCGACTGTCGTCCAATACGCCTCGGCCAGCTCTCGCGACTTGTCTTTGGTGATTTCCAGCCCGTGCAGAAGAGCCTGGGTGGCGTAGTAGATCGAGCTCAGGGTGAACAACTTGCGGGAACGCTGTGAGAGGGTGCTGCTCTCCATCTCCACATGCCCCTTGAACACTGGAGACTTCATGGCAAGCAGGCGGGCGATCGTCGCCAGGTCGTCACGATGGTCGTACAGCACACCTAGGGATCGGGGTGGCCTCACGGCGTGCCGGTTCAAGTCGGCGAACATCTGCTGGCAACGGGAGAGACCCGCATCGTGGAAGAACACGACGGCGATCGTCTCCTCGCCGAGGTCAGGGTTCTCCTTTAGCGCCTGCTCGATTGCGGCACGCCGGTGCTGGCCGTCGTTGATCAGGAAGCGGGCTGCCATGGAGATCCTGATCTGGCCAACCCGCATGCCCACGCCGCTGTCGGTGACGCTCTCGAAGTGGATCGTGCCGTCGACGGACGCGGTGATCGCGCTGAAGACGTAATCCTGTGGATTGTCCACGATGTACCGGGTCAGCGCGGGGAGACGCCCCTTGTTCAGTACACGCTGAGCGCGAACGTCCGGCGCCAGCTCATCCTCATCAAACAAGAAGATCTTCGGAATAAGGCGAAGTGGACACATGGATACGTAGAACTCACGCCCTGCCTGGACGCCACGGATGGCCGGAAAGATGTACTCAAACCCGGCCGACGCCGTCCCGGTGGGCTCTGCGGCAGCTGATGATCCCACCGGGTAACGCTATCGTACGTCAGGGAAACAACGTACGCGACTTGCGAAACAACGCTCGAAGGTAGGTTGGGGCCATGGTGACGTACCTTGACGTGGCAGCCACCACGCGCGTGGATCCGCGTGTGGCGGAAGAGGTCCTGCGCTGGATGACCGAGGACTTCGGCAACGCCGGCAGCCGCACACACGAGTACGGCACCCGCGCTAAGCGCGGCGTCCAGCGTGCCCGCGAGTACCTGGCCAGTACAGTGAGCGCCGAACCCGACGAGTTGATCTTCACAAGCGGCGCTACGGAGAGTAACAACATCGCTCTGCTCGGCTTGGCTCCCTATGGGGAACGCACTGGCAGGCGCCACGTCATCACTTCCGCCATTGAGCACAAGGCGGTGCTGGAGCCACTGGAGCACCTACAGAGCAAGGGCTTCGAAGTCGACTTCCTTGAGCCCGGCTCCTCAGGAAGGATCTCCGCCGATGCCGTGATGCAGCGGCTGCGTCCTGACACGCTCCTGGTGTCACTTATGCATGTGAACAACGAGACTGGCGTGATCCAACCGGTCGCAGAACTGGCGAATCAACTTCGCGCCACCGCTACTTACCTTCACGTGGACGCCGCTCAGGGATACGGCAAAGTACCCGGCGACCTGACCGCACCGATCGACATGATCAGCATTAGCGGCCACAAGATCGGCGCCCCCAAAGGCATCGGCGCCCTCGTCACACGCCGGCGAGAGGAACAGGACGATGAACGGGTTCCGCTGGAGCCGATCATGCTCGGTGGCGGACAGGAGCGCGGGCTGCGGCCTGGAACGCTGGCGGTGCCGCTGATCATGGGGTTGGCCGAGGCGACCAAGATCTTCGAGAAAGAACACGCCCAATGGCAAGCGGACGCGCTAGAGCTGCGTACCCGGCTCCTTGCAGCGCTGGCTCGAACCCGCTTTCATGTCAACGGCGACCAGGAACATGTCGTGCCACACATCCTGAACGTCTCCTTCAACAACGTGGACGCCGAGGCGCTCATCGTCCGGCTCAAAGAAGAGGTCGCGGTCGCGACCGGCTCCGCCTGCACCAGCGCTTCTTACACGACTAGCCACGTACTTCGCGCTATGGGACTACCGGAAGAGACGGCGTCGAACGGACTTCGTCTCTCCTGGTTCCCTAGCCAAGCGCAGGATCTAGATGTCGACGAGTTGGCGCGCATCGTTGCAAACTTGCAGCCGAGCACATGACTTTTCAGCCGTGCCTGCGCACCAAGCGGTGCCCGCGCAGGGCACGCCCGCATCGCAAGAGTTCGGTCTCCCAGCCACTTTCGGTACCGATGAGATGGGGATTCTCGTACAGGCCCGCCCGGACCTCAGCCTGAGTGAGCCGCCGGTACTTGCCCGCATCTGGGTCGTCGGGATGGAGGAACTCATGTTTACGGTGCAGCAGCGGGCGGTTGTCCGAGGCGCTGTAAGAGCGGTGCGCTGTCTCGAAGGATCCGAGATCGACGTGGTAGGACGTGAGCAGCCGCGGATGCGGGTCGCTATCGAAGTCCGGATAGTCCAGCCAACTCACCGCGCGGCCCTGATGGTGGAGCTTGGCGATCGTCCACGCGTGGGGCCTGCCAGCGGCGATCGACGCACAATGTTCGTACAGGCGCAGAACCGTGGGCAACTGGTCGACCGCCCGCTGATGGACGTACAACGCCGTGGGAGTCAGCTTCCCCACGCTTGAGGCGTTCATCGCCCCGCGGACGTAGGTGTCGTCCCGCAGTTTGAACAGCAGCCTGTCGGCGCGCTGGCAGGCCTCCCTGTAGGAGGAGAAGAACGCCCGGATGTCGAGCTGTACGGTGATTGGCAGGCTGGTGAACGGCCCTCGGCCGTTGAACAGCTCGACTGCCAGGAACAGAAGCGTGCTGAGGGTGGTGCGCTTGGCCGCCGCCGCCACTTTGACCGGCTCGACGGAATCGTTCACCAGCCGGCGCACCTCGCTCGGACGCAGGTCCCCCAGCAGCTGAGCCGTGGGCAGCGGCATTTCCTCCAGCCGGGGCAGCCGACCACGCCGCTCCACATGATCGATGAGCGCAGCGATCGCTGAGGCCGTGTCCTCTGAAGCCAACCACTGCTCATCAGACATGACCCGCTGCGCCAGGTAGCTCAGCCTGGCGGTGTCGTTCTTGAACGAATAGATGATCCCCGGAGAGGCGGAGATCGCCCGCACACCGACGACCTCCTCCACATAAGCGCGAAGCTCACTTGCTGTGAACAGATGTTGAAAAGTCTGTCGCCGCGTCAGCACCCCGTCACCAACCGCGACACCGTTGACCTTCGACCGCTCCCAAACCAAACGGGCGGAGACGATCAAAACCGTGCTCGCCAGATCCCAGGCACGTTCCAGCGTCCGACGCCGCTCGACAGGATCCTCAATGACGTTCAGGACATAGGTGAGCAGAACGACATCTGCCGGATCCAACCCTGCGTCGGGGTTGTAGAAGGGATCCCAGCCGACCACCTCACAGCCCATCTGCCGCAGGAGACGCACGTCTCCACCACGCCCGCACCCGTAGTCGAGTACGGACCTTCCCGACAGGACCTGCTTGTCCAAGATGGCTTGCCGGGCTGGAACCGATAGCCCGTCCCGGCTGATAGCGGTCAGACTGCGCTCACTACCCCACGCCTGTTGGGTCATATAAGCACGCCCTCAGCGCGAACGCTCGACATCGTAACGCCGATACCTCCGTGGAAAGACACTGGCGGCAAACACCACCACCTCCCATCTGTCGGGCCAGGGAAGCGACAGTACGTTCTGAACTTTCACCTGACTCAGCCACAGGGCAAACGGATCCTCAGCGACGGCGGCCATCAGCGTGGGCAGCAGTGGCTCAATCGTGCCCGCACCGTGTCGGCGCGCTTCATCAAGAGCAGCGATCAAGCGTCGGCGTGCAGTGACGTATCGGCTCGGCGGCCCGTTGTGCCGGTTGAGCGCACCCGCCAGCCTCGTTGCCAATGAGCCATCGGGAGGTCAGCGAGCCCCCGGAGCTCCGTGTCGTCGTCACGATCGATCACGGCCATGACGCGATGCTGGCCAGAGTACATCTGATGAGGCAGCGACGACGCGTCCTAAGCCTCTACCTCAAGGCCTCGTGAGTAGGGTGGCCAGGTCGATCATGGCTTGGTAGGACAGGGCGATCTTGCCGTAGTGGGGTGGCGATAGCGCGGTACCGCTTGAGTTCGACAACGTTGCGGCACCGGTAGTTCCGCGGATCGAAGGCAGGTGGGCCGTCGTCGGCCGAGCCTTACCCAGACGAGAAGCCTGCTGGTCGTGTCGCTCCGGGATGGCCGCGGCGATGCCGCGCCAGCCGAAGCCGGGCCGGGATCGTGGGAACTGCAGCCCTCGTCTGCGATCACCCAGACCGGTCTGTCAACGGCGCGTGAGTATTCGGCCGTCGTCGTCACGGTCGCCGCCAAGGCCGCCCCTGGCCAGCCCCCGAGGATGGCCGGGAACGTTGATCCTGGCCGTCACCGGCTCGAACATGATGCAGCCGTTTACGTTGGCGGCGTCCTGGTGAGCACACACGATCGAGTCGGCCGCTACTGCTCGGGTCCAGTTCATCGATCGCCTCGGCGACCAACGCATCCGGCTGACCAGCGCCGTCAGGGTGCCGCTACGCGATCAGCCTCAGAACCGGTTGTAGACGGTCTTCCACGGCCCATACCCTTCGGGCAGATCCGCCAGGCCAACTCGTTTTCTCTTAACAACCTCTCGTTGATCACCTGCCGGTCACCCACCCGCAGACGCCCCACTCACCTGAACGAGGGCGACGACGGCTCGATGACCCGCCACTGCTCATTCGTCAGCCCATGCCTGAGCACCACCCGAGCAGAGTCAAACCAGATCACGCACCCCGCCTTGAGGACAGGCTCCAGGTGCCGGATTCGGTTGGGACCATTGGGGCGTTCTGTCGGCCTTGTGACGTAGTATCCCCTTTTCTCCTTGTCCGGCCACGAGCTCAGGGGAGCCCAAAAATGAATATCGTGACCGTCTCCGGTCTGCTTGCCGCGGATGAGATCCCGGCGGAGGTCGTCGAACGCAAGGGTGCTGGTCATCCCGACACTCTTGCCGACGGTGTCGCGGAGGCGATCTCTCGTGAGTACAGCCGCTACTGTTTGGACCAGTTCGGCGCGGTTCTACATCACAACACCGACAAGACCGCCCTCCTGGGCGGTGCGGCCGAGGTCTCCTTCGGTCACGGTCGGCTGACCGCTCCGATCACCGCCTTGGTCAATGGTCGGCTGACGCCGTCGCTTGGTGACCACGTGATTCCGGTCGAGGACATCGTCGCCGATGCGACCAGGGGACTTCTGGCCGACGCGCTCCCGCTGTTGGATGTGAACGAGCATCTGCAGATCCGCTCCAGGGTTAGCCAGGCGTCCAGTCCCGGCGCGGTGATCGGTACCACCAGCGGGCAGCGGGCGGGCCGCCGCTTCTGGTTCGCTCCGCGGGACCTGGACGATCTCGCCGAGCGGCACCGGCCGTTCAGCAACGACACCTCGGCGGGCGTCGGATACTGGCCATTGTCAGTGGCCGAACGACTCGCCTTGGGCATCGAATCGCGGCTCACCTGCGAGACCTTCACTACGCTTCATCCGTACTTCGGGACGGACGTCAAGATCATGATCGTGCGAAACGGAGGCCATGTCTACATCACCGCCTGTGTTCCGCAGATCGCTGCCCACACGCCCGACCTGCGGCACTACATCGAACAGCGTGCACAAGCGCGGGAGTTGATCGCTGAGTTCGCCGCGACGATCGCACCGGATCACGCGGTGACGGTAGCGGTCAACACCCGCGATAACGAGGAGCGGCGGGAGTTGTATCTGACCGCAACGGGGTCCTCGATCGAATCTGGAGACGAGGGTGTTGTCGGACGCGGTAATCGCGTCAACGGGTTGATTTCGTTAATGCGGCCGATGAGCATGGAGGGCGCGTCGGGTAAGAACCCCGTCTACCACGTCGGCAAGCTATATAACCTCGCCGCTCAACGCGCGGCCGAGCGGCTCCACGAACTGACCGGCCGTACCTGCGTGGTCGCACTCGTTTCCCAGTCTGGCCGCGACCTGGACGATCCCTGGCAGGTCATCGTCCAGACCTCCGGCGAGGACCCGATCGACGACGGGCTCTCTCGGAAGGTCGTCACCGAGGTCATGGAAGAACTTGATGACATTCGTTCCGCCCTCCTGGCCGGCAAGCTTCCCACCGCCTGATCATGGCCGCATCATGGACAGGCTCGGGGGCGTCATCGTGGTGTCCCACCGTCTTTCATAGTGTTGATCACCTGCCAGGTGAGCGCCACGGCGTCGTCGATCGTCCGGCTGTCCAAGAGCCGCCGGAGAAGACTGGCCGGCAACCGCGCGAAGTCTTCGCGGCGGCGCCGATCGGCCCACAGCACCAGACGCCACGTAAGAAGGCCGGTGATGGCATCCCCGACGCGCCAGGGCCCCAACGCGGCCGCTACTCCAGCGGGGTCCGGCTCGACCCCGTCGTTGAATGCCAGGTCTCGAAGCGCGTGGAAGATCATGTCAGCGTGATCCAGTGTAATGGGGCCACAGGCCGCGGCCTCCCAGTCCACGACCGAGACCGTGTCATCGGACACGATCAGGTGGTCGGGCTTGACGTCTCCGTGCAGCAGGACGCGGGGTATGCGCTCAGCGGTCCACAACGCGGCACGAAGGTCGTCCGCCCATGCGTGGTGAGCCCAGCGACTGGTCAGCTGGCCAAGGAGGAGATCGGTGGTGGACCCGCCGGGACCTGCCCAGCAGGATCGGGCGTTCGGCGCCGGTTTGGCGTGGAGCGGGGCGAGGGCACGGCTCGCCGTATCGAAGAACTCCAGCAGCCCGTCCTCGCTGCGCACGGCCAGGGACTTCCCTGGCATGACGCTGAGCAGCGACCAGTACGTATCCCCCGCCGCGCCGAAGGCCATCAGCTCGGGAACCATCATCCCGAGGTCCCGTGCCCGGCCGAGGGCGAGGGCTTCCCGTCGGGCGCGTCCTCGGGAGTCGAGCGTCAGGTACGCCTTGAAGATCGCGGTGTTCGCCGCGTTCCGGCTGGTGGCGCTGTAGCCGCTGATGGTCAAAGGGGCGAACGGCCCGTGTTCGGCCGTGAGGGCCCGTACCTGCCGGCCAAGGTCTCGCCGGGCGTCGACTTGCGTGGTCATCGGCCCCCTCCATTGGTCACGATAGGGACGATCGCGTGAAGCGCGGGCGGCTCGGGTCCATTCCGGACGGGGCGCGAGTGCGTCTCCTGGGCCATTACGGCGAAATAGTCCTTCCATGGCTGCGTCGCGTACCTGAGCGGCTGGCCGATGCCGCCGCCCGCCACCAGATGGTGGAGGTCGGCTATCACGACTGGGGGCATGCCTCCGTCATCGCTCATGGACGTACGGCAACAGGCCGAGGGATGGTCTTGAAGGCGGCGTTCGATCCGCGTCGCCTCGCGGAGGAGTCGGCCGCCTTCGCGTTCTGGCGGGGACAGGCCGTCCCCGGACTGGTGGCGGTTGAGGAGGATCTCGGAGTCCTGGTGACCGAACTGGTCGAACCAGGCCCGGGAGGTGCGCAACGTCCCCGGAGGGAAGCCGTGCTCGTGGCTCAGGCCTTGGACCGGCTGCATGAGCGCGAGCCCAACAGCGTGCGAGGCGCGCTCCCGACGTTGGTCGAGTACTACGCCGACGAGGTGGTCGGCCGGATGACCGAACGGGACGACGTCACTGGCCGTATGGTGGATCGGGCTCTGGTGGCCACGGCATCGCGTCTAGCCCTGTCGTTGCCGACGGCAGCTGGTGAACGTGAACGCGTGCTTCACGCGGATCTCTACCGGGAGAACGTCCTGTTCGACCCCGAGGGCCGAGCCGTGTTCATCGATCCCCTGCCCAAGATCGGCCCACCGGTCTTCGACTGGGCGTTCTGGAGCGTCTACTACGACTTCCACCACGGTTTCGAGGAACGCCTCCATATCGCGGTCGACAGGGCCGAAAACGCGGACACACTGGTGCCGTGGTGCCTGCTGCTGGCTGTGGACGGCCTGCTGTACTTTCTGTCCATCGAAGATGGACAGCGGGTCACCAGGGCACGGAAGATCATCGAGGTGCTGCGAGAATCAGGCGGGGATGGCGCGACGATCACGGCGCGACGATAATTGCCACCGGCGGCGACCAGGAAATGCGTACGCTGGAAGCTATGTGGCGCGCCGCCCGCGATCCGCCGGGCCGGGGTGGCTGACCCGCTCAAACCGCCGTATTTCGAAGGAGTTCTCTACTCATGCACGATCCGCGAGTTCTGCTGGATCCGCAGACAGACGCCGTACGCCGGCTCGCCCGCCGTGGCTTCGAGCTGGACCTGGGCCAGCTGCAGGATCTGGTCTCGCGTCGCGGCAAGGCCATCCAGCACACTGATGAACTGCGCGCTCAGGCCAACCAGGCCGCCAAGAACATCGGAAAGATCGCCGGTGAGGGGGGGGACGTGGAGGCCGCCAAGGAACAGGCGCGCAGGCTCAAGGAGGACATCCAGACCAGCGACGACGCGGCAGCCGCGCTGGATGAGGAACTGCGCGCCTTCCTGCTGACCGTGCCGAACCTGCCCGCAGACCACGCTCCCGAGGGCGACTCTGAGGAGTTCGCCGAGGAGGTCCGGCGCTGGGGCACGCCACCGGTCTTCGAATTCGAGCCCAAGGACCACGTCGATCTGGGCGAGGCGCTGGGAATTTTGGACTTCAAGCGGGCCACCAAGCTGTCCGGTCCCCGGTTCACGGTGATGCGGGGGGCCGGTGCGCGGCTGGAACGCGCTCTCGCCCAGTTCTTCCTCGACCTGCACACCGGTCAGCACGGTTACGACGAACACTACGTGCCCTACCTGGTCACCCCCGAGACGATGACGGGCACCGGGCAGCTCCCCAAGTTCGAAGAGGACCTGTTCAGGACGGACGTCGGCGACCGCAGCCTTTACCTGGTGCCCACCGCCGAGGTGCCGCTCACCAACCTGTACGCCGGTGAAACGCTCAACGAGCGCGACCTGCCGATCGCCGTTACCTCTTACACTCCCTGCTTCCGCAGCGAGGCCGGATCGTACGGCAAGGACACCCGCGGCATGCTCCGCCAGCACCAGTTCTCCAAGGTGGAGATGGTCCGGTTCTGCCGCGCCGAGGATTCGGCCGCCGAGCTGGAAACCCTCACCGGCCACGCCGAACGCTGCCTGCAAGAACTCGGCCTGGCCTACCGCGTCGTCGCGCTCGCCGCGGGCGACATCGGCTTTTCCGCCACGTTCACCTACGACCTGGAGGTATGGGTGCCCAGCCAGGGCCGCTACCGCGAGGTGTCCAGCTGCTCGGACTGCGCCACCTTCCAAGCCCGCCGCGCCAAGATCCGCCTCAAAGGAGCCGACGGCAAGAAGACCTTCGCGGCGACCCTCAACGGATCCGGCTTGGCGATCGGCCGAACCATGATCGCGATTTTGGAGCAGGGCCAGCAGGCCGACGGCTCGGTGGTCATGCCCGACGCGTTGGTCCCGTACCTGGGTTTCAGCAAGATCCTGCCCGGCGGCAAGGTCGAGTGATGCGGGTCGGGATCTGCGACTTTCCCTCCCAGTACGCATTCCCGCCCCACGGCTACGGCGGGATCGAACGATGGCTGTGGGCCACCGTCATCGGTGCCGCCCAAGCCCAGGCGGACGTTCACCTGATCGGACCCGCCTGGCGCCCCGAGGCCACCGCCCGGTTCCCGACCACCCCGCTGCGATTAGAGGACCTGACACCAGGCTCAGCCGACGCCACCCAACTGTGCCGGATGGGCCTGGACCTGCTCATCGTCGGCCACGAGTACCCGTCCCTGCCGGCGTGGCGGCGAATGTGGGAACAACTGGGCTGCGATGTGGCGACCTTCCAGCACGACCCCGCCTTCCAGCACGCACCGCGGGCCTTCGACGGGATTCGGTCCCGGTTGTACTGCTACTCACCCGAGATGATGGAGCGCTACTCCTCGTGCGCGGCGATCCAGACGCCGTCGGTGCAGTTCGGGCTGGACGAGGAAACACCGCCATTACCAGGCCGCGGTAGGAACATCGTCTGGCTCGGCCGCATCGACGCCGACAAAGCCCCCCACCTGGCCGCCCTCACCGCCGCGCGACTCGGCCTCCCCCTTACCCTCGTCGGCCCCGTGCTCGACGAGACCTACGTCGCCGAGCACAGCGCCGCCCTCCACGCCCCTCACGTCATCTGGGCCGGTGAGCTGTCCGGAAAGGCCAAGACCGCTCTGCTCCAAGAAGCGGCCGTGTTCGTCTACACCTGCGCGCCCAGCTACATCGAAGCCGGAGCCGCCGTGTTCGGCGAAGCGCTCCGAGCAGGGGTGCCGGTCGCGGCCCTGACCTGGCGGCCCGGCACTTGCGCCCACGTCGCCCTCTGCCCCGACACCGGTGTCATCGCCACCGCTGATCCCGCGATGGGCGACGACGACGTCGCCGTCATCCTCGCGGACGCCATCGACCGAGCCATGCGACTGGATCGCCCCACCGTCCAGGAGATCGGCCTATGCCGCTTCGACCCGGCCCAGCACTTCCGCACCCTCGCCCACCCGACGACCACATCCGCCATGCTCTCCTAACCGAGATCCACACCTACTTCACCGCGCCGTGGCATCTCATCGAAGACCAGGCAGGCACGCGCCTGGACATCACCTGGCGCGAAGCGCCTAGCCCACGACACCCCGCGCGCCGTCCACTGGACAACAGCGAGATCCTCACCCGGATCGAGACAACCTTCGCCGAGCGCGGCATCACCCGCGGCCGGGTCCTCCCCATCCGATGGGGCCGCGACACCGACCTGACCATCTCCGCCGTCCAAGCCCTCGACCCCTACCTCAAAGACGGCCGACCATTCACCTACAGCCAGGGACTCATCCCCCAGCCGGTCGTCCGCTTCACTGGCAAACGCGACGAAGCCGGCCGCCTACGACCGGGATTCCTGACCTCGTTCGTCAACCTCTCCTGCGTGGTGCCGATCACGGAGGTCGGCGAACACCTCCAGCTCATCGACACCTGGATCAGCGCCCTGTCTCGGCTCGGTCTGCACGCCCGCCACCTGCGCTTCCACGGAACACACAACATCTGGACACGCCAAAACGTCCGCGGGATCACCCTGCGCTTCACCTACGCGAACACCACGATCGCCGACGCCGTCCTGCTGTGGAACACCAGCCACCCCCGGCACATGGCGAGCGATATCGGATCCGGTCTGGAACGCCTCCGTTGGATCCAGACCGGCCACAACTGGTCTGAGGCGGCGTTCGGTGACCACGCCGGCGACTGGCCACCACAACTGCTCGACGCCATACGAACCGCCACTCTGCTCATCGACGGCGGCATCCGGCCCGGAACCCGAGGCCCCTCCAGAGCCCTGAACAGAGTGCTCGACCAGATCCCCCGCCAGATCGCGACCGCCGGCCTCAGTCGTCTCGTACGCGACGCCTACACCCACTGGGGCCAGGTCACCCAGCTTCGAACCCCCTGGCCCGTAACCAGCCAAATGATCGAGGAAGCCGCAATCATGCGTACCGCGTCCACCGAGAGAGGCCGGAAAGACCACATAGCATGACCTCAACCATTGCGACGGAAATCAAATTCATTGCCCTAACTGACCAGAAGAGAAGGTGGATGTTAAAGTAGGTTCTGCCCTCACCAGGTCATGTCTAGTCCTTGCTCTTCCATCAATTCGTCCAGCAGGACTGCATAGCGCGGCAGGAACTCGTCCAGGCCCCAGGGTTCGTCGCCGGGGTAGCGCTGCTGGAGCACATCAAATCCACCGCTGGCGTACTCGTTCATCACAGCGACGCCCCGCGAGGTAAGTCCGGCAGGTCCGGCCAGGTCGTTCACGACATCGTTAACTGAAGATCGATCTGACACATCAATGGCGTCCCTTTTTAGCTCGGCCGCAAGTATAAGTCCAAACAGTAGGTAAGCTTGCTGATCATACGGTCTGGGGAAGTCCGTGACAAATCCTGGCGCTTCTACGCGCCCCACTGTGGGTTTGCTCCGACGATTCGCTGCTATCCCGACCAAGAAGCAAAGATAGTACGTATCGAAGACCTTCCAGCTCAGATCGGCTTCAAACCGCCTGAACCATTCTCGACAATCTTGCCGTAGCCTGAAGTCCGCCACAACGCTCCCTACCTACGACTTCCTAGTCCACTGAACGTTCTGGAAGAAATCCCAGCCTGCAATGACGAAAGTGCCAGCCTTGCCCGGACGCACGCCATTTGGAACTTGCTCCGCCAAAGGCTTGTCTCTAGAGCTACTAGAAAAGATTGTAAAGAATTGGCAGGAGGTTGCCGCTTCGTCGTGTATCGCCTCGACAAAGTCGCGTTCGTTGTCAAGAACGAAACCAACGAACTGGGAAACCACGTTTGGCAATATTCCTGCTAGTGCCTCGCGAGCGAGTCCGTCGAGGCCCATGGTTGGAGCGTCTACAACGAATGGGAATCGATGATGCCCTCGCTCAAAGAGCGTAGTGAGAAAGCTGTACCCAATGGAAAGCCTCGCTCCTACATTCACATCCTCGCGCCCCTCCAGCTTCAAATGCGGGCGAATATCAGCGACTCGGATCGCCTCGCCAGGTAGCAACACATCAAGACGGTCATTCATGTCGCTAACGAGCTGCCGTCGAGCTTTGTCACGTGCTTGCGTGGCACCATTTAGGAGCACGGTCCTGAGCAAGTCCTTTTGCTCTCTCAGATTCACCTGCTGCGTAGCGACAGCCACTAGCTGCTCAAGTCGGCTAATTTCTTGAGCAAACCACTTAATTGCTCTAGACTTTTCATCGTCTTCTGGGCGTGGCTGCCGTGTGAGATCTTCAATAATCTGTTCGAGATTGCTTTTCGAAGTTTGCAGACGTTCAACCTCTTCATTCAGACGCTTGGCCGTGTCACTAGCTTCGTCTGAGGCTTCAGTCCGCAGGGTCTCAAGATTGCTCCGCGCCGAGTCTCTTCTCCTCACAAGGTCAGTGAGAGAAGTCGCCAAGCCACGTAGTTCTTGACACTCGTCGTCACGATGAAATGTCCTTACCGCCATCTTAAGCGAATTCACGACTCCCGCGGCATCATCCTGCAGTAGTGAGTCTGCGGCATTTGTGATGTTCTGCCGGGCCTCGTCTGTCATCGGTGCCCCACAGATGCAATAGGGCTGCTTCTTGAGACTCTCAAAGAATTCGCTCGATGTCGTCTCGGGGAGCTTAAGGCCATCCAGACCTGTCGCTAGATGATCCAAAGCTGCCCGGAAACTTGGGTGAATGTCTAGAGGGCGCCGAAGACGCTCGACCGCAGCTTGAATAGCCGCGGACACCGCTTCGCCGGCGCCCGCCAATTCCTCTTCACGTTCGGCCTTTTGCTCTCTGTATTGCCGGACCTGGCTTAGATAACCTTCCAGCTCAGTCTCGTAATCTTTCAGCTCCCGACTTACAGAATTCAGCAACGCACGCTTCTTGCTCAGCTCGCCTTCGAGCGCATCTCGCTTTTCCGTCAGCCGAACAAGCTTGTTCTGGTGGCGGTTAAGCCATTGTTGTGTACTGGCACCTTGAACCTTACTGTCCCAAAACGCTTGTACAGCGTGAGCGACCTGGTCGAGAAGATAGAGCTGATAGAAGGCATCTATAGCCTGTTCGGCATCCTGTGAACTTCCATCAAGAAGATTCTGAGGCAGTTCTGCGTCGAATACAAACAGTCGAACAAAAGCTGGATATGAAAACTTCGAGAGAGGTATGGGTAGCTCATACTTTGGAAGTCGACCACGTCCGAACGCGGTGTAGTATGTTGCGGAACCTTCTAGAAAATCGAATTTGATCCCGACAGCTAGGGGCGATTTGTCAAGAAGGAATCGTGCTTCGAATACGCCGACGTCACTATCGCTCCCCGGGCGTTGGAATTGCCGTATCTTGTCTTCACTCCAAGCCTCTGCCACACCGCTAAGCGCCGCCCTTAGACATTCTGCGATCGTGGTCTTGCCAGTTCCGTTAGGCATCTGAATGAAGATGAACTTGTTTGCGGGATTGTCCTCAAAGCGGAGGTCAATCTCTGCGCATCTAAGGCCTTCTGCGCGAATTCCGGTTAGCCTGAGTTCCACGGTATTTAAGGCTCCCTTGCGTAGCAAATCGTTCTAGGACGCAAACCCTTTAAGTATCCGTTCTATGCGGCGCTCAACCTCACTTTGCTCGCTTAGATCCAAGCTACCAGTTGCCGCATTATCCAACAGGCTAAGGAGCCTCCGAACCACTTCGATAGGCACTCCATGTAGAGTAGCTTCGTCTTGAACACAAGCTCGAACAATGGCCTCGATGCCTGAGCTTCTGCTGTCATCGGCCATGTGCAACCTCTTCTTTCGACTAAATCACGAGAGTCGAATTTGACTCAGTTCTTCAAGCCAACGTCTCCGCTCGCTGTCGGAATGATCCGCAGGAGCCGCCTTCAGTACGAAGTCAACGACGGTTGCCACTTTTTCGGGATTGTGTGGATCTCGCCTAAGGGTGCGTCCAATACGTTGAATGGTTCTCAGTTTTGCCCTGTCAGAGGAAACGAGAATCACGTTCTGGAGATGCTGGATGTCAACGCCCTCTGAGAGGCGCTTGCAACAGATCAGACAGTCGAGTTCCCCGCGGGAGAGCTCCTTGAGCCTTGCCTGGGGGTCTGTGTCAAAGTAAGTGCTGTAGGCCGACGTTATGCTCGCTACTGCATCCAGAAAGTTCTCGGCATAGTCCTTCGTCTCAACAAAAGCGATGGCAGCTTTGAGGAGATCAGGTCTCTCGTTGACTAGTTCGCGAAAACGTTGCGGTTTTAGCTCCGCAGTTTTATAGACCATGGATATTTCGCGGTAGAGCTTCTCATCGCTCCATGGTTGTCCTGAAGCCTCGGCTGCTGCCTTGCGTCCATACACCTGCTGTAGCCGACGACGGTCACCATCGGTTAGATCATATTCTATCGGGACGTACTCGAAGGGGCAGAGAATTCCATTCTCGATAGCCTTCTTCAGTCCGAACGTGAAGCAGACCGTTCCGATCTCTCTTTCAATAAAGTCATTGCCCTCCTCGTCATAGTCTCGTTCAGGTGTAGCGCTAAGCCCAAGAACCGCTGCGAAACCATTATGAAACCCGGATAGTCGAGCCCTGAGTCCTGCGCTGCCGAAGCCGTGCACTTCGTCATGGACAATGAGGAGATCGGACTTGTCATTGTCGCTCAAGGCTTTTTTGAGCTGAGGGAGTGCATAACGAGAGCACAGGAGCACACTTCGCTGAGGCGAAAGGGTGAAGCGGCCGAGTTCATGGTAGTCGGAGTAGTGCCGGTAGAGTACAAGTTCACGAAGGGTGGGGCTATTGCGGACCTCTAGCGACCATTGATCGAGGAGATCCGTACCTTCCGTGCTGACTATCAAGCCATTGACTTCGCTGGAAGAAACGAGTCGACTAGCAATTCGGAGAGCCGTTCGTGTCTTTCCAGTCCCGGTCGCCATCTCCAAAATCCCACGCCTGCTTGTGAGAAAGGCTTCAATGGCATGGTCCTGATGACGCCAGCGATTCTCGGGCTCCAGAGGGGGTTTGCTTCCCTTTGCCGTCGGCCTAT
Organism: Actinomadura pelletieri DSM 43383; assembly: GCF_003634705.1. Lineage (GTDB taxonomy): Bacteria > Actinomycetota > Actinomycetes > Streptosporangiales > Streptosporangiaceae > Spirillospora > Spirillospora pelletieri. The sequence continues at coordinate 101,324 of NZ_RBWU01000001.1, forward strand.
AGGTACCACCCAGTGCTTTGATCTCGGCAATAACGCTCGACGAAGGATGCCTAATTTTGAGCCCTGGGACCACACCAGCCCATGTGTCCTTGAATTTTTCGATTTTCGAAATCACGCGCCGGCGATCTTCGCTGACCCAAGAGCGGAAGACGTCAACGTACTCGAAGTTCTTTCGATAGCCACCGATAGTCTCGTTGGCCGAGCCGGTAAATGCCACATGCCGATCGTTAGAAAATGAGAATATTCCGAACTTCTCGTGATAACTGTCGGCGTTTTCGATGTGTGCTGGAAACGCAAATCTAAGCTGCAGCCGCTCGTTTGCTATCAGCCAACAGAATAGCTCCAAGCGAGCAGTAGATGACCCTCTTTTAAGCTCGGCTATACTTCCTTTTAGAAGGTCATCTGCGAGTCGCTGACAATACTGGGTTCTTACACGCTCGTCACTAATTCCAGCCAAAGCAGCCTTGTCTTCAGGCAGCAGAGTCGGGCCAATTACTAGTCGTATCCTGACGCCTGGGTCTTCAAGTATATGAATGACGCCCTCTGCCCACGCGACAAGCGCGTGCGAAGTAAAGTATCCGACGGCGCGGTCGTATGAGTTGCACAACTTCAAGCATGGACGAAAAAATCCGCTATCCAAGGCGTCTGTGCCGCTGCGGTACTCGTCCTTCAGGTGTCGAAGCCCCTCGTCGATCTCAGCGGACCCAGACACGGCACATGCCCCCATGCACAGTCGATTCGAAGACCTTCTCCCCAACAACAGCACTATGAGTTACCTTACTCCTGATCGGGTCATGTGCGGGAGCCATTGTCAATACCCGGGGACCGGCGTTGGTGCTTCAGCGGTTGGTGACGTAGTGAGCGTGGTTGATGATGGTGTCCTCCGAGGCCAGGATCAAGGTGCACCAGGTGAACGGGGTTGAGGCAGAGCGGGCTGGCCCGTCGTGGCCGTCGTGATTGCGTGGGCAATCGTCGAGGATGCGTGTGCGCGGGGTTAGCTGACTTGGCTCACGTTCTTCAACGTCGGCGGCTGAGGGTGCACTGACCTGGGGCTTTACCGTGGCCGCGGAGAAGAGCGCGCATTAAAGCGCCGGGACTTCGGGTGTCATCGCGCCGCATGTGCGGGCGTTGAAGACGGCGTGGTGTGCCCGTGCAGCCCAGAGGGTGTCCTCCTCGCGGTGTGAGTCGTGGGAGACCGAGCACATGGGAACGGCGCAGGATGTCCGAATGTGTCGCGCGGCAGCGGATCACCGCAGGTCAGGCTGAGCTCGACCCTGGCTCGGACAACGGCGCGCAGGCCGCGGGGGGGCTGCTGCCGATCACTAGCTCACGGATGGGACACCTGTGGGACGCGCTGTCCCACGCTTACTACGCACCGGGGTAACCGATGCGGGCGGGTTCGCGCTGGTGTTCGAGACGTCCGAGGGCAACGAGGCCAAGCTGCTCCTCCGGGTGAGCTCGGCGATCTCGTCGGCCACGTCAAGTCGCCCAGCGCGGCCAGCCTGTTTGACCAAGCGTCCCCAGCGCTCACTGCGTCCGAACTGGCCGCCGATCAGCTTCCCGGGCGGCAGATCGCCGTCCGGCGTGCGCTTCGCCACCGCCCACCGCCACGCGCGCTGCTGGATGTCCACATCGCCTGTGCCTTCTGCACGAGATGAGCGCCGTGCCGACGTCCTGTCACCTGCATCACGACCATGGGATAGTTCCCAGGAACGCTTGAGGTCGATCGAGCGGCCTCTATGAGATTTCTCTGGGAGCCTGGGACGGGCGGCCGACTTCCTCACAGACCCCTCTGAGGGTGCCGGGGCCAGGCGGGGAACCTGATCTGAGTTCTGGGAAGAGCTATCGCTTGCCGCAGCGGTCCTATGAACGGTCTCGGATGTCCTATGTGCTGTCTCTGATGTGAGTCCTGGGTCGGTGTTATCGTGCGCGACGAGTTTCTCCGCGGCGGTATGCCTGATCTGCCTCATCAGCAGCTCATAAGCGCCGATCAGCGCGCAACTCGGCCATGCGGCGATGAGCCGGCCAACTACCGATGGTTCGGCGACAGCGACATTGGCCGCCAAGCTCGCAGCACTGCCCAGCACCAGCAACGTCCACGGCAACATGCCGCTGCGGCGGCCCTGGCGAGAGTCGACCAGCAGCGACATCGAGGCCACCGCGATCATCCCGTCCACACTCACCGGCAGCAGCGCCGCCGTCCATGACGTTTCGCCGTAGCGCAGCACCAGGTGGTACATGTGCTTGTAGCTGATCACTGCGGCGATGCCGGCCAGCACGAGAACGCTGGCCGTGGAGGCCCACCGGATCACCCGGTCTGCGAGAGAAAGCTCTGCCCTGGCCACGGCGATCAGTCCTCTGCCTCGTCGACCAGGGCTGCGGTGTTTAGTGGCACCTCGCCCAGGGGTAGGGTGATACATGGGGATTTGGTGTGTGTCCGACCTCGGACACCAACCATTAGCACATGTGGAAGTCGGGACCACCCTGGCTTCCACGAGTTGTTTCTGCGGGTAGTACATCATCCTCAGCCCGAGTTTCCTGTAGAGCTCGACCTTGTCGTCCGGGGCGCGCGTCCACAACCGCACGAGCGAGTTCGCCGGTGTGTTGCAGCAGCTCCGCGAGCCCGTCTCTGCTGATCACCCGGTCTACCGGGACGGCGCTCACCTCACCTTCCAACCGGGCGCGTTCCTGTTCGGTTTCGTTGATCCATTTCGCGACCTGTACGGGGTCGGCGCCCGCGTTGAGCGCGGCGCGATACTGGCTGAGGCGCTGCTCGCAGGTGGCGAGTTGCTTGCGCAGCTGGGTCACGGCCGTGTTCTATGTACCGCTGGCCTGCGCGGTCATCGCCTCGATCGTGGCCTTGATCCGGGTCGGTGAGAACGCGGTGAGGAGCCAGTGTCGATGTCTCCGATGATTTCGGCTTCGCGCAGATAGACGGTCTTGGGGTGGACGATCTTGTTGGCGAGGGCGTACTCGGCCGGGAACCGGCACCGGTAGTAGGCCTGGTCGTTGTTCCAGTTGCCCTGCATCTTGCGTTCGCAGTATCCGCAGTGCAGGCATCCCCGGAACGCGTAGGGGCGGCGGGTCCGGTGCGGCTTGTGGACAGCGGGGCCGTGGCCGCGTGAGGCGAGGACGGTCTGGGCACGCTCAAAGTCCTCCACCGACACCAGCGGTTCGTGGGCTTGCCGCTCGGACCACACCCACTGGTCGCGGTCGTTCCAGCGCAGCTTGGTCGTGTGGCCCAGCGCCATGTCGTCGACGTCCAGCAGGACCTCGTCCTTGCGTTGCTTGTTCCAAACCTGGCGGCCGGTATAGCGGGGGTTGGTGACGATGACCCGCACCGCCGATTTCGACCAGGCCACCTGCACCCGGTGCTGGTTGCGGTCGGGGTCGCCGCCGACGGGGACGGGACGCCTTCGCGGGTGAGTTCCTCGGCGATGTCGAAGATGCCGCGCCCGCCGATGAACTGGGCGAGGATCCACTTCACCACCAGCGAGTAGGCCGGGTGCGCCACCAGACGGCGCAGCCGTTTGCCGTCCGCCGCCTTGGCCGCATTGGGATGCGGCCCGGCATCGACCAACTCATACCCATAGGGAGGGCGACCGTCCAGGTAGCGTCCCTCGGTCGCGGTGATCGCTGCCATGGCCGAGCGGACCCGGATCTTGATCCGGTTCCGTTCACCTTTGGACAGGCCACCGAAGACCCCCATGATCATGTCGTGGGCTTCGTTGGCCGGGTCGACGCACCGCCGACCTCGGGCACCCACAGCGGCACCCGGAAGTGCTCGAACAGCGGGAACGTCAGCGAGTACTGGTTGCCGTAGAAGGCCCGGTGCGGCTCACCCATTACGACCGCGTCGAAGTCGCGGACGGGGTTCTTGAGCGCCTCGATCAGTGCGCAGGTGTGCGGGCTTCGGCGAGCCTGGTGTTGATCTCGGCGTTCTGTGCGGCGGTGATGGGCTTGGCTTTGGCGGCGGCCGACTGCAGGGCGGGAGCTGCACCCGTTTCACGCTGGCGGCGATCCCCTCGATTCTTTGATCTACCGGGAGGTCCAACACTTCCGCCGGCGCCTCCGCAGGACCCTCCACATCATGTTGGGAAGAGCGTGCCAGAGCCAGGTCAGCGCGCGCTCCCGCCTCGTCACTGAATGACCGGTCGGCGTTGGCCGCCGTCTTGTAAGCCTCGATGACCCCCTCTGCCCGCTGTGCCGCCTCCTCCTCCTCGCCGGCCAGCCAGATCGTCGCATCAGCGGCGTAGTACCTCTTCCGGGGAGCTGGGAAGGTCATGATGCCGCCAAACTCGTCCAGCTCGCCGCCGTCAACGCGCTCGCGTGCTTCTTCTGCTCGCTGGATCGCTGCCCGGCACCGGTCGGTATCCCCCAGCTGCCCCATCCTCGCGCCTCCCGCGCAGGCAGCCACACCGACGCTGTGGTCTCGAAGGCGATGGCGTGCCGTTCAGGTTCGTTGGTCGAGGAGGCGTTGGTAGACCCCGGAGTGGTGGAGTAGGTCGTGGTGGGGGGCCGGTCGATGAAGCGGCCGTTTTCGAGGACGACGACCTCGTCGGCGGTGCGGAGGGTTGAGGGCGGTGCGCGACGATGAGGGTGGTTCTGCCTTGGCGGGCGGTGCGCATTGCCTCTTGGACGTCGGCTTCGCTTTCGGCATCGAGGTCCGAGACGGCTTCGTCGAGGATGAGGATGGCGGGGTCGGCGAGGACGGCACGGGCGATGGCGATGCGTTGGCGCTGTCCTCCGGAGAGGCGGGCGCCGGGTTCGCCGAGGAGAGTGTCGTACCGTCGGGAAGGTCTCGGGTGATGAAGGTGGGGGCGCAAGCGGCGCGGGCGGCGTGTTCGACGTCCGTGTCGGTGGCGTCGGGGCGGGCCAGGCGGATGTTGTCGCGGACGGTGAGGGCGAAGAGGTAGGTGTCCTGCGGGACGGATCCGATGAGGGCGCGCGGGGTGGCTTCGGGTAGGTCGCGGATGACGTGGCCGCCGATGCGGATGGCGCCTTGGATGGTGTCCCACCAGCGGTGGGCTAGGGCGGCGCAGGTGCTCTTGCCTGCGCCGGAGTGTCCGGCCAGGGCGATGGTGCGTCCTGCGGGACGGTGAAGGTGATGTCGTGAAGGGCGTCGGGGAGGCCGGAGCGGTACCGGAAGGCCACCGCGTCGAAGGTGATCTCCGGGGTGATCGGGGCAGTGGGGGCGCGGTCGGCGGTGTAGATGAGGTCGGGTTCGGCGTTGAGGATCGTGGTGAGGCGGGCGGAGGCGGCGGCGAACCTGCCGAGTTCGCGCCAGGTATCGACGAGAGTCATCAGCGGGAGAAACGCGAAGTCGGCCAGGACCAGCGCGGCAGGTAGCCGGTCGGCCCGGATGGTCCTCGTTCACCGACGCCGAGATCAACGAGTACGCACCGACCTGCGGCCGGCCAGAAGTCCAGCCGGGCGGCTTCGAGCTTTACCGCGCCCTCAAAAAAAGTCCGCGACACCACGGCAGCGGCACCGGTGGGTGCCCCGCCCTGCTCATGACCGCCCAGGAGCAGCTGGACGCGATCCGGGCCGCAGTGGCCCCGCGGATGGCCAAGATCTGCGCACGGTGGACGTGCCGCGCGCAGGGCACTGGCTCGCCGAGGAGAACCCCGGTCCGTCATCGCGGAGCTGTTTCGTTTCCTCAACGGATGGGTCAGTTCCTGGATGATCGAACTCTTCGGCCCGGCTTCGAGTCATAGATGAAAGCAACGCGCCGCCGGATCGAGACGAGGACCGCATGAACGCAAATGATCTGATCATCATTGTGATGCTGGCCGGCTGCGCCACATTCGCCGGAGTCGCCACCTACGCACTCGTCGGCCGTGACCTCCGGGGCGGGGGCAGGGTGGCTGCCGCGCTGATTAGTGCCGTTCTCGTGGGTTTGGCGTCCCTGTTCGTCCTCTACCTTGCGGTGGCCGCGTTTCTGGCCTGCGCGGTGGCCTATCTGGTAGCGCGCCGCCTCCTACGGCCGCGTCTCGCTCTTACGGCGTCCGGCGTCGTTCTCCTCGGCGGGCTTACCTGCGCGGTGATCGTCATGTCAATCGCGCTAAGCACAATGTGACACTGGCTGCCGGCCCTTCGTCAGCGGCCCGTCACGAGTCCTGGTCAACAACTGACGAAGAGGATCCGTCGCCAGCAGGCAACATCGTTGACGGGCTCAGCACCATCGGTCGCCGCTACGCCGAGCTGTTGAGCCGCGCCCAGATGACCGACCTGGTTCGAATCGTCATTGCCGAGCTGCCGCGATTCCCCGAACTGGCCCATGCGCAGTTCTCGCACGGGAAGATGCCCTACTTCGAGTCCGATTGTTGCGATTCGGTGCGCGATGATCGCGTGAATAATCTGGTCGACGTCAGCCCGCGTCCGGGTCTCCCGTCGACGTAGCGAGCGATGGCCGACGGCGAGGCGGCGGCCCTTATGAGGCGACACCGTCGAGTCTCCCGGAGCGGCCAGCCTGCTTGACCAACCGTCCCCAGCGCTCACTGCGTCCGAACTGGCCGCCGATCACCTTTCCTGTAGCGACCTGGACACAGGCGAATTATGTGACGGATGGCGGAGGCACCCCCGAGGCGGGAAGCATCTTGCCTGAACGGGGAACCGGGCCGTGCCCCATGTAGGACATGGGGCACGGCCCGGCCATTCTGGGTCAGAGGACTCAGCACTTCTTCCAGGCGAACTGGTAGAGGGTCCGCACGCTGCCGTCGGCGGAGTCGAAGGAGATAAAGCTCGTCGCGTCGGGGTCCGAGGTTCCCTTCTCCACGCGCAGCTCGGTGTTGATGTTGAAGTTCCGGTTCTCACCGCAGGGCTTGTAGACGAGTTCGGCGACCGGGGTGCGGTCGGTGAACTGCCAGTTGTTGGAGAACTTGCCCTTGATGGTGTGGCTGACGGGCGTCGTCTGGGCCATGCCCTGGTGGTAGTAGCTCGCGCGCTCCACCCCGGTGTCGCCCTTCGCCAGGTTCGCGTAGCCGCGGTAGTCAGCGCTGGCGATCGCGTAGGTGAAGCCCTGCGGAATCTGGACGGACAGGCTGAGCTGGCAGTTCTTGCGCATGTCGGTCGGGTTCGACTTCCCGCCGGCCTGGGCCGTGTAGTCGCTGTAGGTGACGGTGAAGGCGGTGTTGTCGCTCGACGGGGCCACGGCGGCGGTTCCGGCGCGGCAGCCGGAGCCGTTGACCGTGAGAACCTTCATGGTGATCTTGCCCGGGGGCGGCGGGTCGGCCGCGGCCGATGCCGTCGGGGCCACGCCCGCGGTCAGGGCCAGGCCGGAGAGGCAGGCCGCCGCAGCGAACACTCCTTTGCGCATGGATCGTTCTCCTTCGTGGTAAGGGTGGGGTTAGGGGCAGCGCTTCCACGCGAAGTGGTAGGTCGTCTTAATGCTGCCGTCTGTGGAGTCCATGGCGACGAAGCTGACCTTCGACGCGTCCGATGTGCCCTTCTCAACGCGCAGTTCGGTGTTGATGTTGAAGTTGCGCTGTTCGCCGCACTCCTTCCAGACGAGCTGGGAGACCTCGATCTTGTCCGTGAATTGCCAGTTGTCGTCGTGCGGGCTCTTGATCGAGTGTGTGATCGCACCGGTCTGGGAGCTGCCCTGGAAGTAGTAGCTGGCCTTCTGAGTGGCCTTGGCGCCCTTCACGAGATTGGCGTATCCGCGGTAGTCCGTCTGCGCGATGGCGTAGGTGAAGCCCTGCGGCACGTGCACCTTCATGGCGATCTGACAGTTCTTGCGGGCGTCGGTGGGCTTCGACGAGCCGCCCGTCTGCGCCAGGTAGTCGCTGTAGGTGACGGTGAAGGCTTCCTTGTCCTGCGAGATGGCGACCGCGGCGGTGCCGATCGGGCACCCGGAGCCGTTGACGGTGGCGATCTCGACCGTGACCCCATCAGGGCCGCGGGCGAGCAGCGGAGTGGACGCGCCGACAGGGGTGACGGACGCTGCGGTCAGAGCGGCTGCGACCGCTATCGCAGCCGAAGCTGCAATTCCTTTGCGCATGGCGTTCCTCTTTAGTGGATTGGCCACTTCCTTCAGCGGCCAGGGATGAAGATGCCCGACAATTTGGTTCCCAGAATCCCGGAAGTGGCCACAGCGCCAGGATCCGAGTGGAGACTAGCCACCACCTCCAGAAGTGTCAATCGCCACGTTTTCACCTTTCTATGCATGAATTAACTTAACAGGCACACCCTGCAATCTTTGCCGCCAGGATCGAAGATCGCATCACACAGGTATTTCTTTTGACAAGGAACGTTCCACGGCCTGGCTTACATGACGGAGACCATCGGAATGAAGTCAGAGGATTACGGCGCGTTGCGCCACAGTGCCGCTCACACCGCGTTCGGTGCGACATGGCGCCCACCACCTGGTTACGCCGGGTGGTGAGTGCTAGGGCCCGGCAATGATGGCAGCGCCGCGGATCGGCCGTGACGACCGAGTACGAGCCTTGGGAACTGGACCCCGCCGTCATCGCAGAAGTCGCCGCCGGCGACGCCGACGGCGACTGGGCGGCTTTCCTCGACGGATACGTCGAGATGCTGGCCGCAGTGAGCGTGACCGGGCGCCGGCTGACAGCCGAGGAGCTCGGCACCCGGCGCGACCGCAGCCGAGCAGAACTGCTCGTCGCGCGCGCTGGTCGATATGTAGCTCAGCGCCCTTATGGCCTATCGCGCCGCCGGAATCTCCATCCCCCGCACCTCATAAACCCAGTACCGGCACGGTAGGCGCATTCACTCCGGCGCCGAACAGCCCGGCGACCTGGTTTTCTTCCACATGGGTGAATCCGGGCCCGAACACCGCGGTATCGCCTACTCACCAGACACGGGCACCATGATCGTCGAACCACACACCGGGGCGAAAGTTCGATACTAAAGCTACAAAACCTTTCTTGGCGGCCCTGTTGGATTCACCCGACCGCCAAGCAAAAAGGTGATTTTCTGTGCAGGTGCCATGAAGTTCGCCGGGTGCAGCGGCGCCGTAGGGGCGCCGAAGGCAACGGTGAAGACAAAGAAACCGCACCCTCCGTAAGCTGTCGCCCTATGAGTGCTGACGCTGAGGATGTAGCACGGCTGGTCGCCGCGTGGGAGCGGATCGAGACCTGGCTGCAGGCGCACGCGCAGGCTTCGGCGGCATTGTTGCGTCCACCTGCCAGTGATGCCGACATCGCCGCCACGGAGACAGCCATGGGCGTGAAACTCCCCGCCACGCTGGCGGCCTGGTACCGCATCCATGACGGGGTGGACGAAAACCGGGCACCGTCTGACGCGATGCGGATCGCTGGAATCCTTCCAAGAGGCTGGACGATGCTCCCGCTAGAGGAAATGGCCAACGAGTACCTTATGCGGATCAAGTACGGCGAGCGGGAGACGGGCATTCTTCCGTGCGCGCGGAGGCCCGGAGACACCTGGTACGGCTGGTACGTCGATGCCCGCAAAGGGAAGCCTTCCTACGGAAACCTTGGCAGTTGGGGGGTCGATGAGGAGGACGACCCCTACCCACGGGGGGTTGGTGGATGGCCCTTGCCGGACTGGCTAACCGAGATCGCCGCGGCGCTCGAACTGGGACGAATGATGTCACGTCCGGACGGCACCGAGGAAGCGGAGACTCGGCCAGCGTTGTACCAGGGTGGGCTGACGTGGGTGAACCCGCGAAACCAGCACCTCGTCCACGATGTGGTGATGCTAGACGGGCCCCGGTAAGCGTGTGGTCCGGGGTGCGCCCCCGGACCGCACGCGGGATGGTGCTCGATCAGGAGGACATCGACATCGTGCAGCGCACAGGCCGCGTACTGGCGTTGCAGTGCTCAAAGCCCGGGGTGGACACCCAGTACGGGTCCCGGTTCAGCAGCCGGTACTTCCCACTGAAGCCGCTGGAGAAGGCCCCTCCCATGGACGTGCCCTTTATCCAGTTGGACATCGCCGAACGCCCGCAAAGCTCTCTGAAAGTCGGTGCCTGCTTCCGCTCGTCGTTGTATAGGTGCCACTCGCCCCGGACCTTGCGGGTGGCGTAGGTCTTCAGACACTGGTCGCCGGAGGAAACTGAGTTCAGGCCACCATAGGCAGCTGGCATACCGCTGGAGTTGTAGGAGGCGGCGAAGGCGAATTCATCACAGCTGGGCACATCTTTGCTGTTGATCTCTGGCAGAGACGCGGTCTCGGGGTGAGCATTTTTCTTGGCCCAGCCGCTCAGACAAATCACATCGCGGTTGTCATCTGGGGTACGGCCGGGATTGTCCGCCCTATCCCTAGGTGCAAGGTAGTACATCGGCGCGTTGTGTTGTTTGCTTCCAGGGTGGTTGGGCAAGGTCGATCTGATTAGCCAGGCGTGAGCTGCGGCAGCGGAAACCTTCTTGCTATTGAAAGTCCAGGTTGGACGATACTTGGTGAACACGCAGCCTGGCTGAGCCCCGACGATGCCGTCGTAGCGTATCTCAGCATCCAAAGCCGTCCAGCCACGAGAGGGCATCTGTTCGTTAACCAAAGGTGGAAGCGTCGCGTAGGCGGTAATCTTCGGAGATAGGTGGAGCACGTTCTTGGCGCCTGCTTGGTTTCCGCCCGTCCAAGTGTGAGTGGTGTTCCCCACGGCGACGTGCTTATCATCCCGGCCCCACACCAGAGCACCGTCCCACGTCGTGTTGCCGGCGCAAGGGCCATCCACGCAACAGGCATCCGCGTCGAAACGGATATGCCCGGTGAGCGGGTTGACGGTATCTGTCGGCACGAGTGTCAGTTCCTGATGGAAGACGTTGGACTGGCCGGACAGCATGTACCGATCAAGGAACAGCCAGTCCCCATTAAGATATTTACCCTTGCCGCCTTTCTTTTACTTAAGAGCGTGTAGTTTGGCGAGTTTCTTGTAACAGGTGATGGCGGCTGCCAGGAACGCAGTGAACAGGCAGCCGTGGCGTTCGTAGCGGACGGTCAGTCGCCGGTAGCCCAGCAGCCAGGCCAGGGCCTGTTCGATCACCCAGCGATGCCGGCCCAGGCGCTCGCCGGACTCGACGCCGGGCAGGGCGATACGCGGCACGATCCCGCGCTCGCGCAGCCAGAACAGATGCCCGGCCGAGTGGTACACCTTGTCCGCGCGGACCTTGACCTGCCTGCGGCGGCGTGGCCCGCGCCGGGACCGGATCGCCGGTAACGCCATCAGTAGCGGCTTGAGCCCCGGCTGTCGTGCACGTTGGCGGCCGAGACGCCGACCACCAGCGGCAGCCCGACGGCATCGGACCGCTCATGGAGTTTGCTGCCCGTCCCGCCCCGGTCGACCGGATTGGGACCGGTCAGCGATCCCCCCTTTTCACGCGGACCGCGGCGGCGTCCACGATCGCCGACGCCCAGTCCACCTGCCCACGCGCCCCGAGCTCGTCCAGCACCACGCGATGCAACCGTGGCCACAACCCGGCTCGGGTCCAGGCGGTGAACCGGCGATGCGCGGTCGGCGCGCTCACCCCGAACTCACCCGGCAGATGCCGCCACGCACACCCACTGGTCAACACGTACACGATCGCAGTGAACACAGCCTGATCGTCCACCCCCGCCGTCCCGCCACCCTGACGACGTGGCGTGAATTTCGGGACCAGCGGCTCGGCGAACTCCCACAACTCATCCGGCACCAGACGCAGCGCAAGATCCGACGACACAGTCCCGCAGTATCCAAAAGAACACCCACAATCCACATGAGACACGCTCTTTTGGTTCAGCTGAGAATCGAGGGCACTCCACACCTCGGCAGCAACCGCGCTGTTCGCCGACGCACCGCGTATCGGACGGACTATCCCGCCTGCGCGGGGCCGACGACATCGAGCGCCTGTCCGCCTCTTGCCATACGCCATCCCCGCGTGCGCGGGGCCGACTCGATGGCGACGAACGTGAGCTTCCCGCTGACCGGACCATCCCCGCGCGGGGATGGTTCTGGTCCTTCCCCGAGCCCGTGCCGTGGGGGGACGTCGGCCCCGCCCACGCGGGGATGGTTCCGTGTAGGAGCGGTTCCCGAGCACGATCGCGGGGTCGGCCCCGCGCAAGCCGGGATGGTTCCTATCTGGCAGAGATCGTCTCGCGCGTAAACGCTGCGGCCCGTACCCACGGGAATGGTTCGCGGCTTGCGATCGGGATGGCGTGTTCGTTGTGTCGGCCCCACACGCGCAGGAATAGGTTTCCATACTTGGCTCGAAGCGGCGCGGAGAGACCTAACCCGTAGCGATTACTTAGGCCAGCAGCATTCGATAGCGTTGAGCCCGTACACGGGACGTCGTGTACGGGCACAAACGCTTGCTACGACGGGCATGCGGTAGTTATCGGATATTGATGCGGTAGACGTCGCCGATTGGGTGGCCGGCATATGAAAATGGCTGTAGTCGCCCCTCGGACACAAACCATTAGCACATGTGGAGGTCGGGACCGCCCTGGCTTCCACAAGTTGTTTCTGCGGGTAGTACGTCATCCTCACCCCGAGCTCCTGTACAGATCCGCCTTGTCATCGGGATGCGCGTCCACCCCGCCCGAGCAAGTTCACCGGTCCGGTACAGCAGCTCCACGAGCCCGTCACTACTGATCGCCTGGTCGGGCGGAACGGCGCTCACCTCGCCTTCCAATCGAGCACGTTCCAGCTCGGCATCATTGATCCACATCGCAACCTGGACAGGGTCGGCACCCGCGTTGAGCGCGCGCAATACTGATTGAGGCGCCGCTCACACGGCAAGTTGCTTGCAGAGCCGGTCAGCGGCCGAGTTCTCCACACCGTTCACCGGACCGGTCATCGCCTCGACCGTGGCCTGAATACGGGACGGTGAGAACGCCGTCACCAGCCAGGTGTCGATGCCCATGATGATCTTGGCCACGCGCAGGTAGACGGTATTGGGGTAGACGATCTTGTTGGCGAGGGCGTACTCGGCCGGGAACCGGCACCGATAGTAGGCCTGATCGTTGTTCCAATTGCCCTCATCCGGCGTTGCAATACCCGCAGAGCAGACACCCCTCGGGGCGCGTGGGGGCGCCGGGTGCGGTGCGCCATGTGGACCGCAGCGCCGCGCCCACGTGAGGCCAGAATGGCCTGGGCACATTCGAATTCCTCGACCGACACCAGCGGTTCGTGGACTTATCGCTCGGACAGACCCACTGCTCACGGTCGTTCCAACGCAGCTTGGTGGTGTGGCCGAGCGCGACATCGTCGACGTGGAGCAGGACCTCGTCTTCGCGTTGTTTGTGCCGGACTTGCCAGCCGGTGTAGTGAACCCGCGCCGCCGACTTCGACCACGCCACCCGCACCCAGTGCTGGTTCCGTGACGGGTCGGCCGCTGACGGGGACGGAACGCCTTTTCGGTGAGTCCCTCGGCGATGTCGAACAGGTTGCGATCCCTCGTAGGGGCGATGAGGACCGCCGTCTCTTTTGACACGCCGTACGCCGTTCGGCAGCAGTTGCGATCCCTCGTAGGGGCGATGAGGACCGGGAGACTCGTGGCCGTGGGTTGGACGGTGCGACGTTGTTGCGATCCCTCGTAGGGGCGATGAGGACGGCGGCCGTCCGGCGGGTGGGCCGGGAGCCGCTGTAGTTGCGATCCCTCGTAGGGGCGATGAGGACTCCACGGCCGCCGGATCCAAAGGGGCCGCGAAGGCGCTGTTGCGATCCCTCGTAGGGGCGATGAGGACTACCGGTCTTCGGTCCGGCGGCGAGGATCGTCAAACCGTTGCGATCCCTCGTAGGGGCGATGAGGACCCGCCACCATGGAACTGGAAGGGCTGATGCTGAAGGAGTTGCGATCCCTCGTAGGGGCGATGAGGACCCCAAGGTAAAGGTGCTGGTCATGGGGGGTGGGGCGGGTGGGTTTTGGGGGTGGTTTTCAGCGGGCCTTCGGTAGTGCGGGTGAGGCCGGTGTGTCGCTGAAGTTCGAGGCTGTTGAGGTGTCAAGGAGCGAGGTTAGAAGGTAACAGTGGCGTTCGGTCTGGCGGGTTTGGGTGGTGTTCGTGCCACTGGTTGCTGGCGGCCCCTCAGAGGGACGATGAGTGTTGGGGGTCTCGGGTCTGTTTGACAGGAGAACCAGTCTGTTGCGACCCCGGGTGGGCTCAGGGAATGACTGTGCGTCATGGTAACGGCTCCTCTGGGACCTTTGTCGGGGTTGCCGATCAAGATCGAGACTAGTTTTCCTGTTTCTCGGACATGTCGGGAGTGGGGCGTTAGCGTGGGCGTCGTCACGCAGGAGTGGTTGGTGGTCACTGTTCCAGAGGGTGCCGACATTGCTGTCGAGTGGACGGGGAGGGGCATGTTACGGCTGCGGTTGGACATCCACACCGAGGCGCGGGAGCTGGCCTGGGGGTCGGTTATTCGTCCTGGGCGAGCGTTGGTGTATTCGCTGATGGATCGGGTGGTTCCTGAGCTTGGGGTGGAGGTTCATGCTCAGGGGTGGAAGCCGTACGGCATGGTGCCGTTCGGCTACTCGGCCCCGGTGTTTCCCGGGGCGCCGCGGCGGCGTGGGGTCTATGCGCTGGGTGGGCCCGGGATGTGGGAGTTGGGTAGCCCGGTGCTGGAGTTGGTGGAGGCGTTCGGGGCGGCGCTCGCGGGGATGCCGGTGCTGGCTTGGGGGGCTACGGCGTTTTTCGTTGATGCGGTTCATGTGGTGGAGGCTCCGTCGTTCTCTTCGGGCCGGGCCGTTTTTCGTACGGGGACGCCGGTGGTTCTGAAGGGGTCAGGTGTTGGGCCCTCGGGGGTGCGCGAGACGCGGCAGGACTGGTTGCTGCCGGGGGAGCCTGGGTGGGATCTGGCTTTCGAGCGCAATCTGCGACGCAAGGCCGAGACCCTGGGACTGGATTCCGGAGTCGTCCTGGAAAGGGTGACCTGGGTCGGGCCCAAGCGGTCGTTCGTCGTCGCGGGCAGTGCCGGGGCGGGCGGGAGTAAGCCGGGTGCGTGCGTGGAGGTGGAGGTCAGCGCCGATCCGGAGGTTCTGCGGGCCTTGTGGGTCTGGGGGTTGGGGCAGGCGAACAGCACCGGCTTCGGGTGGGTGTGCGCATGAGCTCGGAGCAGGCGCGGCTTGTGTTAACGGCGCATCCGTTGCAGCGGGTCGGTGCGTACGCGGTGGCCGCGGTGGCCGGTGACCTTGGCCCGGAGAGGCTGTCGGCCGAGGACTTCGAGCAGGCCGTGAAAAGGATGACACGGGACGCGGTCCGGGCGGCTCTGGTGCGGGACAGCAAGATCGCCGAAGGGTTCTGGTTAAAGGCCAGTTATTCCTTCAATCCGAATTCGCCGATGAATCATCCCAGTAATGGGAAGAAGTCCGCGGACGTCATCAAGGCGGCGATCGAGAACTGGCGAGATCCGTCCGGGAGGGGCCCTCTTCAGGGTGTCGATTGTGTGTTGTGCGGGCGTCCGGCCACTGGGTTCTTCGGCAAGCTGGACGTTCCCCTGGCCGAGAGTGACGCTTACCGGAACAGCACGCCGCGCGGGCATGAGGGGATGGCATTGTGCAGGCCGTGTCTGGTGTGTTTCCACGCGCTGCCTTACGGGAGCCATCTGACGGGCGGCGCCTCGTACGCGCTGCACAGTTGGGATGCGCGGTTCATGCGCAGGACCGTCCAGCGTCAGGTGGACCGCAACCTGATCATCGCTGAGACCGGCAAGGTCACCGAGGGGTACGCGGCGGTCCGTGAGGTGGTGGCGTTGCGGGCGCTGCGCGTTTACGGCGAGCGGCTCACCGCCGGGGTTGAACTGCTGGTCTTCAATAACAATAATCGCGGCCAGTCCCTGGAAATCCATTCGTTGGAGCAGCCCTTGGCGGAGTGGCTGCGCAGCACTCTTCGTCCGGCGAACAAGAAGGGTTTTGCCTTCTTGGTGAAGGCCCACGTCACGGCCTATTCGCCCGGGGTTGTGTTGCTGGCCCGCAATGTCTTCGGCGAGCCTGCGCGGCTGTTCAACACGGCGGTCCGCTATCTGGGACGGGTCGTCCCGCGTCCCGACCATGACCGTGAGCAGGCGGCCTCCGTGTCGGACCTGCTCTATTCCTTCGTCACCGAGGTGGTGCAGATGAACGAGAAGGATCTCGCCGAGATCAGGACGGCCGCGCACAAGGTGGCGGGTCTGCTGAGCACGCAGGAGACCGGCGGGAAGTTGAACACGTTGCGCGCCTCCATGCGGGATCCGCGCAAGATGCGGGCGTGGTTGAAGCGGGAGAGCCTGACGTGGGCGATACAGCCGCCGGAGGGTGCCGAGGGGCCTCTGGTGACCGAGCGCGCGTTCGTTCTGCTGTTCGGCCCTGGTCAGGACAACCCCGCCTGGTTCCACCGCGACGTCTTCCTGTTCGGCGTGCTGGAGCGGCTCTCCGAGCTCGGCTGGCGTTCGAAGAAGGTCGAGGAGGACCTGGAAGAGATCGACAACGCCACCGACGCCGAGTTCGTCAACAAGGAGGAAGAGCAGTGAGCTACCTGGCCGGAAAAATCGTCCTGGACATCGTCGCCGGTGCGCCCAACAACGGTGAGGGTGAGGACAACATCGGCAAGGCCAAGGCGCTGCGGGTTGGGCGGGACGTCTACCCGTACGTGTCGGCGCAGGCGGTGCGCCGGTGGCTGCGTGACTGTCTTCCGTCGGACGAGCCCCGCTCAGGAGTGACCCGCTCGGGGTCGGGCAAGAAGCAGCAGGCGTACACCGAGGGCCGTCCGGACCGCTACCTGGACGACGACCTGTTCGGCTACATGGTCGCGGTGAGCAAGCAGAACTATCAGCGCGACACCGTGCTGGCCACCGGCACGTTCGTGTCACTCACCCCGCAACGGCCGACCGAGGATTTCGGGACGATGAGCCGGAACTTCCCGGCCGGGGAGCATCCCGTCATCCACCAGCACGAGTTGTACAGCGCGGCCCTGGCAGC
This sequence comes from Actinomadura pelletieri DSM 43383, assembly GCF_003634705.1. Classification (GTDB taxonomy): domain Bacteria; phylum Actinomycetota; class Actinomycetes; order Streptosporangiales; family Streptosporangiaceae; genus Spirillospora; species Spirillospora pelletieri. The sequence continues at coordinate 118,174 of NZ_RBWU01000001.1, forward strand.
CGACGTGCTGCTGGACGTCCCGCGGGTGGGCGTGTTCGAGACCGACGGCAGCGGCCTTCGCGTGGCGCTGAGTCCGGTAGCCGCGCAGGAGGCCGAGGCCGAGGGTTCCGAGCGGACGGTTCTGCGTGGCACCGACGCGCTGCGCCTGCCGCAGGAGGAGCGCCGTCGCCGGATCGCGGTGCTGTTGGAGACGTTGGCGAAGCTGCGGGGCGGTGCCAAGCAGGCCTTGCACTACGGCGACCGGACGCCCGCGCTGGTGTTGCTGGCGCCGGTGAAGGGAGGCATCAACCCCTTCACCCGTGTGGTGGGCGCCCGTGACGGCAAGCCCGTCTTCGACTCCGACGTCCTGCGTGAGGAGATCAACGCCTGGGCCGACGAGCTGGATGGACCGGTCAGGCTGGGGTGGGCGCCGGGGTTCCTTGGGGATCAGCGCGACAAGGCGATGCGGGAGCTGAAGGACCTGATCGATGACGGCACGGTGACAGTTGAGCACCCGCGCGTCATGCTGACCAAGCTTGCGCGGGAGGTACGGCAGGGCGTCCACGACGGCTGGTTCGAGGACCCGGCGTGACCACGACGCGGTCCGTTGCGCTGGAGGCGACGTTCACCGCGCCCGTCGTCTCCTTCCGCAACCCGCTGTACGCGGGCGTACAGGTCACCCTGCCGTGCCCGTCACCGGCGACCGTCGGCGGTCTGCTGGCGGGGGCCGCCGGAGGGTGGGACGCCGTCGACCGGGGGTTGCGGTTCGCGATGACGTTCCGGTCAGGGGGGAAGAACGTCGACTACGAGACCTACCATCCGCTGGACGCCTCGGGTAAGAAGGCGTCTCCCACCCCGCGGCATCGTGAGTTCCTGGCCGCGGTCGTCCTGAAGGTGTGGTTGCTGGAGGACGTCGATGGTTGGTGGCGGCGGCTTCGGCGTCCGGTGTGGCCGTTGCGTCTGGGACGCAGCCAGGACCTCGTCGGGGTCTCGCTCCGCCGGGTGACGCTCGACCCCGGGCCGGGGGCATTGCGTTCGGCGATCGTCCCCGACGGGGCTGGAGTATCGGGAGGAACACCGCTGAGGCTGCCGACGGCCGTCGGCCCTCGCCGGGACCGGACGAAATGGGACACCTACCGGTACGACTCGACGGGTCTCAGCCGGACGCAGGTCCCGGAGAGCTGGTCGACCGAGGAGGGGCAGGCGGTGGCTCTGCTGCCCGTCTGCCATCCCGACTCCGTCGCCTGGCGGTGATACCGGTGGTACTGGCGTCCGTTCACGCCAAGAGCAGCCGGGACGGACGTCCGCCGGAGCCTCTCATCGACCACTTGGCGGCGGCGCGTGAGGCGGCCCACCAGCTCTCCCGTCGAGTGGGGAGGCTTCCGGACCTGGACGACGGCCTAGGGCCGCTGTTCTGGCCGGTCGTCGAACTCGCCGCGCTCACTCATGACGGCGGGAAGATCCCCACGGGCTTCCAGGACATGCTCGCCGGACGAATTCGGCTGTGGGGAGAACGGCACGAAGTTCTCTCCTTGGGATTCCTGCCATCCCTCGTCCATGACCCGGACCTGTTGTTATGGGTGGCCACCGCCGTGGCCACCCACCACCGGCCCCTACACGGTGAACCCGGCCGCGACCTGGCAGGGCTGTACGGCGACTGCGATATCGCCGAACTGCGGAAGAGAATCGGGCCGATTTCTCCGCAGGCCGTCCCCGAGTTGGAGGAATGGTTCCGCGAAACGGCACGGACGGTCGGCCTGCCGGTAGCCGACGCGTCGCGCGCTCCGCTGACCACCGAGGCCCTTCTGGAGGCCGCGCACGGGTTGCTCGACCTGGTGCTGGAACGGTGGGACGAACGAGCCGCACCCGACCTCGGGCTCACCGCCGTTCTTCTGCAGGGCGCCGTCACTCTCGCCGACCATCTGTCGTCCGCGCATGGACGGCTGTCTCTCACCCAGCCCTTGGACGGCTCCTTTCGTACGCTCCTCGACCAGAGTTTCCACGGTCAGGGCAGGACGTTGCGTCCCCACCAGGTCCGGGCCGGGGCGCGGCTGGGGCATCTTCTGTTGCGTGCGCCGACCGGCAGCGGCAAGACCGAGGCCGCCCTGCTGTGGGCCGCAGCCCAGGTCGCCGAGCTGACCGGCAATACCGGTGGAGTGCCTCGGGTCTTCTTCGTTCTCCCCTACCTGTCGTCCATCAACGCGATGGCCGACCGTCTCAAGGGTCTTTTCCAAGCACCCGAAGCCGTCGGAGTGGCACACTCCAAAGCCGCCTCCTATCACCTCGCCGCGTCAATCACGCCCGAGGACGGCGACGAGACCGACCAGGACGACGATCCCTGCCGCGTCAACGCAGCGACCAAAGCCATTTCCCGGGCCGCGGCCACCAAGCTGTTCCGTGAAAACGTCCGAGTCGCGACCCCTTACCAGTTGCTGCGCGCCGCCCTGGCCGGCCCCGCCCACTCCGGCATCCTCATCGATACCGCCAACTCCGTCTTCGTTCTCGATGAACTTCACGTCTACGACCCCAGGCGGCTCGGCTACATCCTCGCCTCCGCACGACTTTGGGAACGCCTCGGCGGACGCATCGCCGTCGTCTCGGCCACCCTCCCCGAGGTGCTGTGCGAACTCTTCACCCAGACACTCACCCACCCCGTCGGCCTCGTGGACGCCGAAGGACTCGACCTCACACCCCGGCATCGCCTGCGCATCAGGGACCACCACCTCACCGACCCGGCGGCGCTCGCCGAGATCCGTTTCCGCCTGTCCCAGAACGAGTCCGTCCTGGTGGTGGCCAACAATGTCGCTCAGGCACTGGAGTTGTTCAAGGAACTCGCCCCAGAGACCGAAGAACGTCACGGCCAAGGCTCCGCGCTGCTGCTGCACTCCCGATTCCGCCGGGGAGACCGCAACGGCATCGAACAGAAAATCAGGAAAAGGTTCGGCGCAGGCCTAACAGAACGGCAACCGGGCCTCCTGGTAGCGACGCAATGCGTCGAGGTCAGTCTCGACCTGGACTTCGACGTGCTAATGACGGCCGCAGCCCCTCTTGAGGCCCTGCTCCAACGATTCGGCCGCGTCAACCGCCTCGCCGCCCGGCCTCCCGCCGACGTCATCGTCCACCACCCCCACTGGACGACCCGTCGCAAGGAGCCAGGTCTCGACTACGCCGATGGCATCTACCCCCGCGAACCCGTCGAAGCCGCCTGGCAGCTATTGACCGCCCACACCGACACCGTCGTCGACGAAACCGACGCCACCACCTGGCTCAACCACATCTACAGCACCCCATGGGGAGCCACTTGGCGCGAAGAGGTCCGCGAACGCTGCGAGGAATTCACCCGCAGACTGCTCACCTTCCGCCGCCCATTCGACTCCCGCTCCGACCTCACCGCCGTCTTCGACCAACTCTTCGAAGGCACCGAAGCGATCCTCACCCAGGACTACGACGACTACACCGACGCCTTGGCCCAAGCCCCCGGCCAGCCCAAAGCCAGCCGTCTGCTGGCTGACGAATACCTGATCCCCATGCCGTATTGGGCCGGTGCTCTCAGCGGTTACGACAAGAAGCTCCAGGTAAACGTCGTCGACGGCGACTACGACGAGCGTCTGGGCCTGCGCGCCGTTCGCGGCGCCGCCCAGCCCACCTACCAGCCCGGAGAAGTCCTGTGATCGAAGCCGAAGACGTCGGCGGCACCCACGTCAAATACCTCTACCACTGCCGCCGACAACTCTGGCTCTTCCTGCGGGGCATCCGACCCGAACATCTGAACGCAACCGTGCAACTGGGCGAAGCCGTTCATGACACCACCTACAGTCGCCACTCCCCCGTGGACCTCGGCGCAGCCCGCCTCGACTTCGTCGACGGCCAGAAATGGGTTCACGAGGTGAAATCGTCCAGCAGACCGACCGCCGCGGACGAAGCCCAAGCACGCCACTACTGCCACCGACTCCACCGCGTCGGAGTCGACGCGCAAGGGGCAGTCCTGCACTACCCCAAGACCCGCCGAACCAAAAAGCTGATCTACACCGAGCAGGACGCGACACAAGCGGAAGCCGATATCGCCGCCGTCCTGGCAACCGCGGCTCTACCCGTCTCGCCACCCCGCCTCACCCGCAGCGCCTGCCGCGGATGCAGCTTCACCGACTACTGCTGGACGGAGTGACCTTGCCGACCGCTGCCCGTACCTACTGGCTGACAAGCCCCTGCCGGATCCGGCGCAAAGACCAGTCACTGCTGATCGAACGCGAAAACGCCTCCGCCGTCCACATTCCCGTCACCGATGTGCGCGACATCGTCGCCTGCGCCGAAACCGACATCAACACCGCGGTCGTCTCCCTCCTCAACCGGCACCGCATCAACGTGCACATGCTCAGCTACTACGGCGACTACGCCGGGTCCCTGCTGACCTCTGACACCAGCACCTCAGGTGAGACCGTCCTCGCCCAGGCTCGGCTCGCCGGCGACCCCGACGCCGCCCTGAAAATCGCCCGCGACATCGTCGACGCCACGGCCTTCAACGTCCGCCGCATCGTTGACCGCAAACTCCTCGCCCGCCCCTACGCCGCCCTACAAAACTCCATGGCCGAAGCCGAAAGCGCCGCCCACATCATGGGCGCCGAAGGAACCTTCCGCCGCTCAGCCTGGGCCGTCATCGACACCAAACTCCCCGAATGGCTCCAACTCGACGGACGCAGCCGCCGCCCACCCAAGAACGCCGGGAACGCCTTCATCAGCTACGTCAACGGCATCGTGTACGCCCGCGTCCTCACCGCCGTCCGCCTCACCCCGTTGCACAGTGGCATCGCGTTCCTGCACAGCAGCATGGAACGCCAACGACACTCCCTCGTCCTGGACCTGGCGGAAATGTTCAAACCGCTCTTCGCCGAGCGCCTCCTCCTGCGCATGGCCAGCCGCAACCAACTCAAAGAACACCACTTCGACAGCGACACCAACCAGGCCATGCTCAGCGAAACAGGCCGCAAACTCGTCGTCCAAACCGTCCGGGACGAGTTCGCCGTCACCGTCACCCACCGCACCCTGGCACGCCCGGTGGCCTACGACGAGCTCCTCTACCTCGACGCCCTGGCCCTGACCCGCCACTGCCTAGAGAACACCACCTACAAGCCCTTCCGAATCTGGTGGTGACCCATGTACGTCGTGGTCGTCTACGACACCGCAGCCGAACGCAACCCCGTGATCCTGCGCACCTGCCGCCAATACCTCCACCACGTCCAACGCAGCGTCTTCGAAGGACAACTAACCCCAGCCCAACTACGCCGCTTCCAAAACGCCGTCCACACCGCCCTCGACCTCACCTACGACAGCGTCATCGTCTACACCTTCCCACCCGGCACCACCCCCCAACGCCACGCCTGGGGAGCCACCGAACCCGAGCCCACCGACATCCTCTAACCCGTTCCTTGACACCTCCACACCGCAAAACTTCAGCAACACACCGGCCTCACCCGCACTACCGAAGGTCCGCTGAAACCTTCCCCCAAAACCCACCAGCCCCACCACCCCTGACCAGCAGCTTTACCCTGGGGTCCTCATCGCCCCTACGAGGGGTCGCAACACGAAACCGCTCCACGTGTAATCAGCCGGCTCCGACGCGTCCTCATCGCCCCTACGAGGGGTCGCAACACACGGTGGACTGTGCGCGGCCGATGCGGCGGGCGAGTCCTCATCGCCCCTACGAGGGGTCGCAACAGCATGATGTTCAGCGGCCCGAAGTCGGTCTCCACCCTGGTCCTCATCGCCCCTACGAGGGGTCGCAACTACAGGGCACCGCTCGTGGTCTTCGCGCACCGTTCTCGTACATGCTTCTAACCGGCGCAGTCGGACACAGACCTTTTGCACATGTGGAAGTCGGGACCACTCTGGCTTCCACGAGTTGTTTCTGCGGGTAGTACATCATCCTTAGCCCGAGCTTCCTGTACAGATCCGCCTTGTCATCGGGATGCGCGTCCACAACCGCCCGAGCAAGTTCGCCGGTCCGGCATAGCAGCTCCACGAGCCCGTCACCACTGATCACCTGGGCCGCCAGGACGGCGCTCACCTCGCCTTCCAACCGGGCGCGTTCCTGCTCGGCTTCGTTGATCGCGACCTGGACGCGGTCGGCGCCCGCGTTGAGCGCGGCGCGGTACTGGTTGAGATGTACGTGATCCCCTGGCCGCTTCGACGCCGAAAACGGTGCGGCCGAGGGGGAACTTGTAGTCCTTGCTGTGGATGGCCATATACGGCCCAGATGGACGGAAAACCCCGACACTGTTCGCCCACGAGCGCCGACCTACGACGGAAAGTCGACATGATCGATATTAGGAATGCCAAATGGTGGCGAGCTGCCGGGTAGCCAAACGGGCCGGGGTCGCACGCAGTGCGGTGTCACGCACCAAGGCGGCGGCCCCGGTCAGGGAGGTTAGCCGGGACTGCCGCTCGGCGGCTCGCATCAGGCGGTTGGCGCGTGGGCGGCGCTGCGCGTCGTAGCGCAGCAGCCGCTCGACCACGTGCGCGGGCTCGGCCGCCGCTAGATGGTGGGTGAGTGCGGCGGCGTCCTCGAAGGCCTGGCTGGCGCCCTGCCCGAGGTCGGGCGTCATGGCGTGTGCGGCGTCGCCGAGCAGCGCGATCCTGCCGGTCGCGAACGCCGGCAGCGGCTCGGCCAGGCAAGCGATCGGGTCGACGTAGACGTCGTCGGCCGCGGTGGCCGCCAGCAGTGCGGGGACGGCCGGGTGCCAGTCGGCCATCAACGCCAGCATCAGCTCACGAGCCTGCTCCGGCTCCGGGATTGTTTCGGGCAGCGGAGAGTCGGTGAACCAGTACAGCCCGTCCGCACCGAGGGGGAACAGCCCGAACATCGCACCAGTGCGCCGGTCGATCAGGATGCCGGCCAGCAGCTCCTCCACGTCCAGCTCCGCGGGGCAGGGCAGGGTGCCGCGCAGGTCCATACGGCCGATTCTGCGCAGCCCGCGGTGGCCGGGGAACAGCTGTTCGCGCAGCCTGCTGCCGATCCCGTCGGCCGCGATCACCACGTCCGCCTCGTCGACGCGCTCACCGCCGCTGAACACCGCCACGGCGTCCACGCCGACCTCCAGCCGCTCCACCGGTGTCGCGACACGCATCGCGTCGGCGGGCAGCGGGGCGCGCAGAACCCGGTGCAGCTCCGTCCGGTCGACCACAACCATCGACCCGACCTTGCGTTGCGCCTGCACGGCGTCGGTGATCAGCAGCGGCCGCCCGCGCCAGTCGCGCAGCCCTCCGGTGCGGGCGGGGGTGGGCCGCGCTCCGCCGATGTCACTGGTGTCGTAGCCGAGTTCCTTTAGCGCCCGCAGCCCGTTGGGCATGATCACCACGCCGGTGCCCGCTTCGCGGAGCTCGGCGCCCCGCTCGTAGAGGATGACCTGGTGCCCCTGACGGTGCAACCCCACCGCCGCCGTCACCCCGCCCAGCCCTGCGCCAACCACGATGACACGCATGACACCCTCCATTCACTACGATCGTACTACTACGACTATTGATATCATCGTGCGGTGCCGCCCACCAACCTCGCTCGCCGTCAAGCCCTGAGCGATGCCGCCATCGACCTGCTGGCGGCATCGGGTGTGCACGGTGTGACCCACCGGGCGGTGGAGAAGCAGGCGGGGCTGCCGGTCGGCACGGCGTCCAACTACTTCCGCAGCCGCGAGGCACTGCTGGTGGCCGCGACCGAGCGGGTGGTCGAGCTGCACATGGCCGACATGGAGCAGGCGGCCGAACACCCGCCACCGGGCGGTGCCGACCTGGTGGAGATGCTGACCGAGTCGTTGTTCACGGCGGCGACCACGCTGCGCGACCGTTACATCGCGATCTTCGAGCTGCAACTGGAGGCAGTACGCCGCCCAGCGCTGGCCGCAGCGCTGGCGAAACTGCAGGAGACCGCGGTGCGTTTCACCGCCGATCAACATGACCGGTTGGGACTGAAGATCGCACACGAGAAGGTCCCAGCACTCATCGCGCTCTACGGCAGCGCCCTGTTCGCCCTGGTCAGCGCGCCCCCCGGCACCGTCACCCGGCCCTTTGTCAAAACCATCGTCGACACCATGGTGCACGGCACGGCCGTATCGAATCTCTGACGAAGCCGTAGTCGAGCTACGCCGTTCACGCCCCGAACCGGACACTTAGCCGGGCCGTCCCGAGGTGCTGATCTGCGAAGAGATCATCTCCGCGCTGGACGTGTCCGTCCTGGCATCGATCGTGCGGCTGTTGCGCGGGCTCCAGGACGAGGAGGGCCTGGCCCTGCTGTTCGTGACGCACAACCTCGCCCTCGTCCGCACCCATCATGGAGCGCGTCATCGCCATGCGCACCGGACGGCTCGTGGAGGCCGGACAGGTCGACGACGTGCTCGACCGTCCGGACGGCCCGTTCACCAAAGGCTCATCGCGGCGATCCCCGAATTGGTGCCGCGCCCGCAGAATCACAGTCGCGGAAGGAGCGGACATGACCATGAAGGAGTCCCCCTTCGACGACGCGCGGGGCGGCAGGCACTGCGGTCGGCGATCGGCCGGGGGCAGGCGCTCACGGCGTGCACGTCCGGGCACGGCGTGGTGGCGAACGACCTGCCCGAGCCGTTCGCGCCCGGCTATCCCAAGTCGTTGGTGCGCAGGCGGGACGTCGCCCGAGCGCGCCGGTTGCTCAAGGAGGCGGGTAAGGAGGGCGTCACGGTCGAGCTGGTCACCGGCGCGGTCTCGCCCGAGGCCGTGCCCATGTGTACGGTGCCGGCGAAGAATGCCGCCGAGATCGGGATGACCGTCAAGGTCCGGCAGGTCCACACTTCCAGGCTGTTCGGCCCCAACTTTCACGACTGGAAGGTCTCGGTCGAGAGGTGGCGGCCGCAGGCGACTACCTGACCCTGATGACGCTGACCGACCTCAGCGACACCACCACGCTGACCCACCCGACGTCCGCGAGCTGCGATCGATCTCCGAGAAGGCGCAGGCCACCGGCGACCAGGCCGAGCGGCTGCGGCTCACCGAGCGGATGTACCGGATCCGGTTCGACCGCGGTGGCTGGATGATCTTGTTCTTCGCCAATGTCGAGAACGGCCAGGAGGTCCAGACCGGCGGTTGGTCCGAGAACGACTTTCTGGACGGACGTTCGACAACGTCCACTTCGGGCAGGTCCACCTGGCCTTCGGCTGACCCGCGGCGGGGACGCGGGTCAGCCGTTACGCCGGGGTCAGCGGACGGGCGTCGGAATGATCGGCAGCGTGATCGACGACGGGTGCTCCGGGTCGTGCAGGACGGTCTGCGACGCGGGCTGCGTGGTCGTGTCGGCGCCGAACTTCCCGCCCGTGTTCGGGTTCCGGTCGTACATCGGGAAGTTGCTGCTGGAGATCTCCAGCCGGATGCGGTGGCCCGCCTTGAACACGTTGCTGGTCGGCCACAGTTTGATCGTGTACTTGTAGACCTCTCCGGGGGTGATCAGCTCCGGCTTCTCCAGCGAGACCCGGTAGCGGGCGCGCTGGAGGCCGTCCCGGACCAGCATCGAGGTGCCGTCCGGGTAGACGTCGGTGAGCTTGGCCGTCCAGTCGGTGTCCTTCGCCGAGGAACTGGCGTACAGCGTGACCGAGATCGGGCCGGTGACCTCCGTGTCCTTGGTGAGCCTCGGGCTGGTGTAAACCAGCACGTCCTGCCGCTGCTCGACGGACCGCTGGTCCCGCGGGCCGCCGGGAACCGAGCTCTGGAAACGGCCGCCGACGCTCGGTACCGGGTTCGCCGGGTCGTACCGGTACTGGTCGGGCTTCTCGGCCGTCGCGGGCGCGGTGTTATCGAGCGTGCCGCCGCCGTTCGCCGTGTTCGCGTCGCCCTTGCTGTGCAGGTAGTACGTGGTGTTGACGGTGCCGGGGATCGGCCAGGAATCAGCCGTGCGCCACTTGTTGGCGCCCATCACGAAGACCTTCACCGGCGGATCCTTGTCCACGCCGTTGTCGATCCCCTTCAGCCAGTAGTCGAACCAGCGGAGGTGCAGATCGCCCCATGCGACGACCGCCTCCGGACCGAAGTCGACGTCGCCCACCCTGCGGCCCGAGCCGCCGTGCGTCCACGGCCCGACGAAAAGTTTCGTGCCCTGCTTGGCGACCTCGGACCCGCCCTGGGCGCGCATTCCGGCGAAGTTCTCCACCGTCCCGTTGAGGAAGATGTCGGACCAGCCACCGAAATTCAGGGACGGCACCTTGATCTGCGGATATCTCGTGTTGGTGCTCCAGCGCTTCCAGTAGTCGTCGTAGCTCGGGTGGTCGATCCAGTCGAAGTAGTACGGCGCGATGCGGTTGTCCCCCGGGTACAGCGGCGGGAAGTTGTTCAGCGGTTGGTGCTTGTACCACTTGGTGTGCAGGTCTCGCGACGCCTGGGTCATCTCCGCCCGCAGCTTCGCGGCGTCCGGGAGCTTGCTGATGACGCCCCCGTTGAGGAAGCTCAGCAGCCAGTCCTGGATGAACGCCTGGTACAGCGCGCCGCCCTCGTAGGTCCATCCCTCGTAGATGTCGGAGGACGTGAACCCCGGGGCGATCGTGACCAGGTGCGGGGGCGCGAGGGTGGCGGGCAGCCACTGCGTGAGCCCCGGATAGGAGAACCCGTACATGCCGACCTTGCCGTTGGAGTGCGGCAGAGCGGCGGACCACTCGATGGTGTCGTAGCCGTCCTCGGCCTCACTCCGGTACGGGTAGAAGGTGCCGTCCGACTTGTACTCGCCGCGGACGTCCTGCACCACGACGATGTAGCAGGCCTTGGCGTAACGGTCGGGGGGACCATAGACGAAGCTCAGGGCGCCCTCCTTGTTGTAGGGCAGCCGCATCAGGATGACGGGGAAATCGCCCTCACCCTTCGGGGTGAACACGTTGCTGCGCAACACCGTCCCGTCCCGCATGGTGGCAGGGACGTCCTTCTGGACGCTGAATTCGCACTCCTCCGCCTTCGGCGGGGCATCGGCCGCCACACCGGGCGCGGCGGCGACGCCACCCAGCAGCACCACGGCCGCCGCCACAAGGGACAGCCGCCAGCTGCGACTTCTTCTGTTCGCCCAGGTCATCCGCCGTCTCGCGCGCATCGCCGCAACTCCTTCCTGGCCGGGACGACGGGGCCGCCCGGCGGCTGTTCGACGTCATCGGGCGGAGCATCGCATCATCACGACGGCTGGTCAGGAGGACGGTCAGGGGCTGTCGGTCGAACGGTCGATCGGTGCGGCGAACGGTCCGTTTATGGTGAATTGCCGGAATCTATCGGACGCGCGAATTCGCCCCTTCGTCGGTGCATCGCGCCGCATGTCAGACCGGCTCGGCTACCCCGTGCCCGGCCGCGATCGCCTCAATGTGGCGGGCCGGCTCGAAATCCTTCACGGTGATCCGGCCGCCGGCGTCGTGGGGGGTTATCGCGAACCTGATGCGCTGCCAGGCGATGTGGATGTCCAGGTGGTGGTCCGACCTCGCAGGCCTTGGCCGTCACATACATCGCCAGGTGAACGGTCCCGTGGTAGGTGTGCCTGAACGTCCGGGCGATCGCGTCGCCGTCGCGGGTCCAACCGGGCAGCCCGCTCAGGTGCTCGGCGATCTGGTCGTCCTTCAGCGGTTCGGGGATGGACACGGCTCCCTTCGCAGTCAGGCGACGGAGGCGATGATCTCAGCCGGCTCCCGGCCGCGGGCTCGGCGTGGCACGCTCAGCCGTCGGCGAGTGGGTCGCTCCGCTGGCGCGCGCAACTCGCGGTACGCCTCGTGCAGCTCGGTCGCTTCTGGCACCCTCCGAGCCTGCGCGGCCCTGGTCACCGCGACGGCCGCCAGTGGTTCGACGGCACCAGCCGACGGCTCGTCACCGCCTCCAGTGCGGTCTGTGCCGCCTCGTCCGGCTGATCCGCAGCGAGGGGCGCTAGAGCCAGGTCGAGCCGTGCGGACGCCGCACGCCGGCGCCGGATACCAATAGGACGGACAGCCCGACCCGAGGAGGTGGCCGCAACGGTGGCGTGGTTGTGCTCGCCGGACTGCACGTTCTCCACGGGCGCGGTGTTCGACCTCTCCGGCGGGCGAGCCACCTACTGACTCTGCTGCGCGACTGCCCCACCCTCTGCGGCGGCATCACACTCGCCATGATCAGCTCCGTGCAGGTCAAGGGGGCTGAGCGGTCATTGCGGTCGCGCGGCGCCCAGGGGAAGGCGAGGCTGCCCGGCCGAAGTTGGAAGCGGCAGCCGGACGCCATGGCGCAGCGCCGCAAGCGTCGGTGATTGCGGTGCGGCCGGACAGTTGCTCGACTACGGGCCGACAGTCGATGCGGGCTCGGATCGTCGCGGTCGCGTCGGCGGAGCCGGTTGCCAGCAGGCCCATGCGGATACCTCGATACACCGTAGTGTTCAGAGTGGCGGCGCTGACGCCCTTGGCGGCCTCGTCCAGCACCGCGAAGGGTCCTCTACGCGCACGGCGCCGCGCAAGTCGCGTGCTGGAAGACGAAAGGGTCGTGCAGCGCAACGCGGACGTTGTCAGGATCAGTTCTTCCCGCGGACCAGACGAGAGGCTCTGCGTCCGATCAGGAAATACGCGATGATTACGCCCGCCGTATTGAGGATGACATCGTCGATATCGAATGCACGGCCGGTGACCAGCAAGCCCTGCATCGTTTCGATCGCCAGTGACACCAAAGCCCCGACCAGGGTTATCCGTAGCGGCCCTCGCAAGCGGGTGAAGACGGTAGGGGCCAATGCTCCCAGCGGCATGAGCAGGACCACATTGCCGCCGATCTGGATCAGCGCCTCTCGGGCGGGCCGGTCGAGGTAGAAGCGGAGCGAGCGGCCAGGATCCGTGTTGCCGCCGGCTTGTCCCTGGTCGTGCACAGAACTGAGCGTCAACTTCGCCGCATAATAGAAGAACACCGACAGCACGCCGATAACCAGTGTGACGGCGGCGACACGCAACGGTTTGACATACCAGTGCGTCGTCCCGTCAGAGGGTGAAGGGTTCGTCTTTGACGGCGTCGTCACGAATGCTCCTTGAGACGCGCTTGCTGCCATCGGGGGTACGCTCACATATGCCCACTCCCTTTGAGATAAACCTGCATCTTCGGCCACGACGATGGAAATGCGGAGACACCGGGGCGCTGCGGCACTACCATTACGGCTGGCCTGCGAGAACGCGCGCTACGCGACGTGTCGTCCGTCCCCTCGAAGGCCCTGAGTCTTGGACCGGAATGGTGCAGATAAGAAGCTGGCGATGTGCCTGGCTTGACCGCATCGGTGCCTGCGTGAGCGACCACCGCCCCGAACCCCGGGCCGACTCGCTGTGGCAGCGACCGCAGGAACGCACGGGCGGCCGAGCTTGGTCTCGCAGTCGGCGCAGCAAGTGAAGGACATCCCGACCAAGGCGAGCAAGCCCTGGTTTCGAGGTCCAGATCAGGTATGCCACCGGCGGCTCCCGTCGCGTGGCCCGGCTCGACAAGTCCCTCGCCACCGCAGAACGCTTCGCCGAGCTGAACACCCCCGATGCTGTGGGCGTGGCTGATGTCGTCGGCGGTGAGCAGCGCGGCGCGTTGCGGGTGGACGAGCAGGTCGTGGACGGCGTATCCGTCTCGGGTTGCGAGTGGTCCGGCGGACCAGCGACCCCATCGCCCCATGGGCCGTGAGCGGAGAGGGTCCCTGTCTTGGAGGGCTTCCTGAGGCCATGACCACCATCCCGGGACCTCAGGAACTCTCTTCCTGCCGGTGTGCCGCCCGCCGCCGAGAGCGCGGCCTGGGGAAGCCCCGCCGGTGCCGTGGAGACCGCCGAAGGGCTCCGGGACCGGTCGGCCCCGCGATGCTGGACGCCGCCCGAGACGCCTTCACCACCGGATGACAGGTGACGATGCTGATCAGCGCCGCCCGTCATCACGGCGGGAACCATAGATCGGCCTACCGACCCGCCAGCGGCAAACCCCCACCTCCGAGGAGGCCGTCATTACGACCGGCACCTCCCCGGAGACATCGGATGTCCTTTCCTGAGGGGCGATGGCGGTGAGGGTCGGCGCGGTCAGGTCGGCCAACCGCCTTTGGCGGTTGTGGATCTCGTGAAATCGGCGAAGGTTCGTGGTGGACGGCCTAGGGCGCGCTGGACGCCGTCGGAGGTGTAGGCGTCCCTTCCCTCCCTGAGTGGTTCGATGACGTCGGCGAAGGCTTCGGCGTCGGTGGGTGGTACGCCTTGTTGGACGAGTTCCGCGACGTACTCCTTGACTGAGAGCGGCACGTAGCGGATCTCGTGGCCGATGGCCTCGGAGATGGTGGCCGCCGCTTCGGTGAGTGTCACCGGGCGGGGGCCGGACAGCTCGTAGATCTGGCCTGTGTGGTGGTCCTCCGTTAGTGCGGCGACCACTACTGCGGCGATGTCCTCGGCGTCGATGAAGGTCGCGGCGCCGTCGCCGGCGGGTAGTCGCAGTTCACGGTTACGGACGGCGTCAGCGAAAAAGCCCTCGCTGAAGTTCTGCGCGAACCAGCCCGGTCTGGTGATCGTCCATTCCAGGCCGCTTTCGCGTACCGCGGACTCGCTGTCGCGGACTCCGTCCAGTACGCCATTCCTGTCCCTGACGTAGTTCGAGTCGTCGATGCCGCGTCCTGAGGCCAGGACGATGCGCCGCACTCCGTGCTGTGCCGCCCGTTCGACGAAGGGGCGGACGAGCTTTGTGCCGTCCAGTTGCACGATGTAGGCGGCTCGTATGCCTTCCAGGGCGGGGTCCCAGGTGTCTTTGTTGGTCCAGTCGAAGTGATGTTCTCCGCTGCGGGACGCCGCGCGGACCGGCAGGCCCTTGGCTCGCAGTCGGTTGACGACGCGGCGGCCGGACTTTCCGGAGGCGCCGGTGACCAGGATCGGTTGTTCAGGCATGGCCCCAGTCAATTGGTCGTTCATGAGACGATCCATGGTTGAAACGCGCCGTCTGATGTTCAGACGTCTACGGTGGTGATATGGACGCGGTGTCAGAGCTGTTGGGGGATGTGCGGGCGCGCGGTGCCGTCTTCCGGCGGGCGATCATGCGTCCGCCGTGGGCACTGCGGATGGCCAGTGGTGCGCCGCTGACGCTGGCCACCATGTTGCGAGGCCACGCCTGGATCGTTCCGGAACAGGGCGAGCCGGTGCGCGTCGAGGCCGGGGACATCGCCGTTGTGCGCGGTGACGAGCCCTACACGGTGGCTGATGACCCCGCGACCACGCCGGAGCTGGAGGTGACAAGCGCGGACTACTGTTCGGCGACCGAGGGCATCGAGCCGGCTCGCACGTGCGGGACGACCGACGGCGGGTCCGCCGTGCTCCTCAGCGGGGCCTTCGAGAGTCGGGGCGAGCTCAGCGAGCGGCTGTTGCGGGCCCTGCCTCCCGTGCTGGTGATTGCGGCCGAGACCAGGCCCTTCCCGCCGGTGGAGACGGTGGCCGAAGAGATCGCCAAGGTCCGGCCGGGTCAGCAACTGGTGCTGGATCGGTTGCTCGACCTGATGTTGGTGTCGGCACTGCGTGGCTGGTTCGACGACCCGGATGGCCACGCTCCGGGATGGTGCCGTGCGCTGGACGATCCGGTGGTGGGCATCGCGCTGCGCCTGCTGCACGACGATCCCGCCCGCCGGTGGACGGTGGCGGACCTGGCGGCCAAGGTGGGGGTCTCGCGGGCGGCACTTGCCCGGCGGTTCACCGCGCTTGTCGGCGAGCCGCCGATGGCCTATCTGGCGAACTGGAGAATCGCCCTGGCCGCGGACCTGCTTTCCGGCACCGACCACACGGTGGACACGATCGCCAGAAAGGTCGGCTATTCCAACGGATACGCTTTGAGCGTGGCGTTCAAGCGCCTGCGCGGCATGCGGCCCACAGACCACCGATACACGAAACCGGCCCGATGGCCCGGATGAGGCCGACCGCCCGGGATGCGGAGGTCGACTCCACGACCAGGCGGGCCTCAGCCGCCTGGAGCCTGCACGCCCCTCCAACCATTCCGCCGAGCACCGTCCCAGGGCGCCGACTGGGAACCGCTGCTCGGAGGCGACACCCCACCCCTTCACATCCCCCAGGGCGGACCCGGATCGTCCATCGCGGCGACACCCTGTGGAGCTTGACCCGCCGCACCTATGGCTCCGGCCGGCTTTGGGGAAGGCATGCAGGCCTTTCTGACGGCTGAGGGTCCGTGGTGCGGAGCGGCGCCATGGGGTTGCTCGGTCACGCTGCGGGACGCGCATTACGCAGGCAATGCGTGCTCCGGGTCGGGCGTTGGGCGATCAGATCAGCCGGCATTGTTCATGGCCCGCCTGGTTCTTCGAGAGCATGGCAAGGGCCCGGTGTCGAGATCTCGCTCGACACCGGGCCGTTCGGCACCGTCCCCGATCAGCGAACCGTGCGGCCACGGGTGCGTGCCCGTGTGCGCCGCCGTTCAGGCGGAGACGGCGGTGCCCGCGGCGGTGGCGGTCGGGACCTCGACCAGCAGGCCGCTCTTGACGTCGTAGATGTAGCCGTAGATGGGGATGCCGGACGGGACCAGCGGGTGGTTGCGGATGCGCCGGACGTCCTCGGTCACGCTCGTCTCCTGGTCGGAGATGGTGAGCCAGTCGATGTAGTCGCCCTCGGCCGAGCCGGGGCCGGTGCCGACGTCGTGGAAGCCGTCCGGGCCGAGCGCCGCGGTCTCCAGGCTGTTGGCGAGCAGGCCGCGGATGACCTCGTCGGTGAAGAACTCCATGCCGCAGTCGCTGTGGTGGATGACGAACCATTCCTTGGTGCCGAGCAGCTTGTAGGAGATGACGAGGGAGCGGATGGCGTCGTCGCTGGCCCGGCCGCCGGCGTTGCGGATGACGTGCGCGTCGCCCTCGGCGAGGCCGGCGTACTTGGCCGGGTCGAGGCGGGCGTCCATGCAGGTGAGGATGGCGAAGCCGCGGGCGGGCGGCAGCGCCAGCTCGCTCTTGTCGCCGAAGTCGGCGGCGTAGTCGGCGTTGGCGGCGAGGACCTCGGGCAGGACGGACATTGAGCTACTCCCTTTCCGGCGCGGCGTTCGAGGTCGCCGTGAGCCAGGTGTCTCGGAATCGTGTGGTGGAGTCGGTGACGGTCTGCAGTACTTGCGGTGCGTCCGGTGGCGTGGGGAAGGCGCCGGCCAGGGCCTGGACGGCGGCGGTGACGCGGGGGCGCCAGGTTTCCTCCCAGCCGAGGATGTGGTCGCGGTTGCCGGGACGGGCGTCGATCGCGTAGCGGGCGAGTGCTCCGGCCCAGGCGCGGCCGCGCTCGGTGTCCACCCCGGACTCGTGCAGCAGTTGGGCGGTCAGCCCGTCGGCGTTGGCTTCTGCCAGCTCGGCGAACGCCTCCTTGAACAGGGCGTCCAACGCCGGTTTGACGACGAGGTTCAGCGCGGTGAACGCCTCACCCCAGTCATAGGCGAGCAGGAGCCGTTCCAGCAGTTCGCGGGCGGGTTGCCAGGCCGGGTCCTGTTCCCAGACGCTGCGGGCGGTCGCGCTGTCGGCGAGTTCGGCCCCGTGGGTGAGCGAGAGCGACTTGGCGCGGTAGGCGATCCACTGCAGGGCGCGCAGCTCGTCGGCGGCCTGGAAGAACGACGCGTTGGTGATGGCGGCGCTCGGCGCGAGCTGGCCGACGTAGAGGCTGGTGATCTGTAGGACGTGGAAGGCGAACCGGGCCGGGAGGTATAGCCGTCCTAGGACGTCCACCCAGGCGGGGTCGAGCCGTGCGTCATGGTCAAAGGATTCGAAGTGGTCGACAACGCCTTCGGCGTAGATTTCCCGGTCGTGCTGCAGGGCGATGTAGCGCCGGTAGTTGAGCTGGGCCGGGTCCTCGAACTCCTCCCAGTCGTCGGCCTGCAGCCGGGAGCCCTCGCGGTGTTTCAGGTACCACTGGTTGATGGCGCTGCCGGGGTCGAGGTCGAACGGCGCCGGACGCTTCCCGAAGTGGTAGTGGAACTTCTTGGTGACGATCTCGTACTCGTTGAGCCTGCGCCTGCCCGCGTCGGAGATGCTCCAGGTGCGCAGGGAACGCGTGGGTGCGGCCATCAGTCCTCCCGGGTCAGGTACCAGGTGAGCTCGTCGTCGGAGACGTACTTCATCCGTCCCGCGAAGCTCGCGATCGCCGGTTCGAGTGACGGCAGGTCGACCGGCCGTCCGAGCGCCTCGGTGAGGCTGGCCCTGGTGACCCGCAGGAACCGCGGCGCGTGGACGCGGACGTAACCCGCGTGGTCGTCGACCAACAGCTCCACGCCGGGGTTGTCCTTCTCCAGCGCGGCCTGCAGCGCCTCCACGATGTCGGGGTCGAAGCCCCGGATCACGGGGCCGACCAGTTGCCGGTGTTCGTCAGCCATGGGTGCCTCCTCGGCCGCGGCAGCGGTGGTAGTGGCGGTGGCCGTCGTCGGGGACGGACACGGTGATCCGGTCCCCGCGGACCCGGACCGGGTACTCGTAAAGCCGACAACCCTCGGGGTTGACGCTCCTACCGGTGCGCAGGTCGAACTCCCACAGGTGGGCCGCGCAGGTGAGGACGTCACCGTCCAGGTCGCCCTTGGCCAGGGAGTACTCCGAGTGCGGACAGACGCCCTGGTAGGCGCGCACCTCCCCGCCGGGCAGGCAGGCGAGCAGGACGGTGTCGGCCCCGGCGGCGACCTCGATGACGTCGCCCTCCCACAGGTCGTCCAGGGAGGCGACGGCGTGCCAGGCGCCCCGTTCAGTCGTCTCGGTCATCGAAGAAGGCCTCGACGTGGGTGAGGTGGGTCGCGCCGGAGCGTCCGATGACCTCGTCCGGGTCCAGGACGCGGCCGTCCAGCTGGACCCGGACCGGTGCCGGACGGGCGGCGACGCGCCGTCCGGCGACATGGTGCGCGATCTTCTCGCCGACGGTGGCGGCGGTGTCCTCGTCGTCGACCAGGACGGCGAGGGTGACGATGTCCCCGGCGAACGTGGCCGTCAGCGGCAGCGGTGCCATCGGTGCCTCCTCAGCGCGCGCCGGAGGGCCGGGCGGCCCACGCGTATCCGTCGGCGTCGACGCCCTGCTCGGGCTCGGACAGACCCATATAGGCGAGGATGCCGCCGACGTCCGGCGGGTCGATGTCGCCGGTCAGCAGCCGGTCGGTGATCGACTTGTGTCCGGCGAACCGCTCCGGCCGCTCGGTGAAGATCCACCGGCACGGCTCGGAGCAGAAGTGGTAGCGCCTTCCCTGGTGGACGTGGGTGAGCGGCGCGGGGTCGGTGTGCGTCCCGGCCGGCACCCCGGCCGCGCGGACGATCGGGAGCTGGCAGATGTTGCAGGCCACCGGGAGCGTCTCGGGGAACGTCTCGGCGAGCCTGCCCTCCCGGACGTTGTCGGTGATCACGTCCCAGTGCTTGCCGAACGTGCGGTTCCAGCCGGGGTACTTCTCCTCCAGCCACGCCCGTTCCTCCGCGGACACCCCGGCGTCGGGGTTCCACCAGACGGTCGGACGGTAGTTCCAGATGACCGTGTGGATCGCGTGGTGGTACCAGTCGAGTTCCTGGATGAACTCGTCCCAGTACCAGGGGAAGTCGAGGCCGTAGTCGCGGAACTGCTCGCTGAACTGCTTGACGACCCAGTCGGTGATGAACTCCTTGAAGCTCATCTTGCGGGCTTCCAGCGGCGTGTAGTAGTCCATGGACAGGCCGGTGAGCAGGGCGAACGCCCGCCAGGACCGCCAGAACATGTGGTCGATGAGGAACTGGCCCCAGTCCTTGTGGCCGGCGTCGATCAGCACCTTGATGGTCGGCTCGCCCTGTTGGGCGTGCCGGGCCTCGTCGGTCTGGATGCTGGAGATCAGCGCACCGAACTCCAGGTCGCCGACGTCGATCGCGTCCGCCGCCATGCCGAGGAACTGCAGGTTCGTGAAGCCGGTCTCCAGCGTGAACGTCAATTGCAACGCGATGGAAAGCGCGTCGTTGGCGACGAACATGTCGTCGAAGAGCTGGCGGACGGCGATCGCGATCCAGTTGTCGGTGTGAAACGCCTTGAGCGCCCAGTCGCCCCGGGGTTCCTTGGGCAGCAGACCGTACGGAAAGAACGCCTGGATCTGGCCGTGCCTGACCTCGTCGAGCGTGCCGAACGTCGCGGTGTTGCGCCACGCGGCGGAGCGTCCGAACCGCCCCATCCGGGCCTCCCCGATGGACGCCAGGTACTCGGGCATCGTGATGGCGCCGTAGTGCGCCACGATCACCGACTTCCAGCCCGGGTCGAGCGCGTCGAACAGGTTCGAGCGGCCGATCGCGTTCTTCAGTGAGTAGGTGGTGGTGTCCTTGGTGACCTGGTTGTGGACGTACTCGCGATACGCGACCTTGTAGGGCTCGTCCCACGCCAGCCACGCCTCGGACGGGACGCGCCCTGTCCCCGACAGCTCCTCTGGGAAGACCTCCTCCTCGTCCACGTAGCCGAAGGTCCAGTTCGTGTCGCGCGCCAGGTCGTACCAGTCGCTACGAGAGAGCTTGGGCACCCGGCACCTCCTTCACCGCGGGAACCTTGTATTTCCTACTGAATAAGTAGACAATCGGCCTGAGGGAATGTCAAGGACTCCTAAGCATCTCGCCTCGGCGTCCAGGTGGGAGCGGAAGCGCGGTTGCTATGATCGACTTCATGCGGATGCCGGACGACGAACGTCACCACGGCATCGACGCCAAGGTCGTCGCCGCACTCGACGCCGTCGGCGACGCGCTGCACGTCCTCGCCCGCCGCACCGCCGAGGCGCACGGACTGTCACCGACGCAGCTACGCATCCTCGCTCACCTGCACCACGGCCCGCCCCCACAGGCAAGGAGCACCGCACTCGCACGCGAGCTCAATGTCGCCGACCCGACCGTCAGCGACGCGATCAACGCCCTGCACCGTAAGGGACTCATCGAACGCCGCCGCGACCCCGACGACGGCAGGCAGCAGCGGATCGTCCTCACCCGGACCGGCCGCCCCCTCGCCGCCAAAGCCGCCCGCTGGACGGTCCCCGCCGAGATCGCCGTGTCCAAGGTCGAGCAGGAGCAGGCGGAGGACCTCCTGGCCTCTTTGCTGGACGTCCTACGCCGCCTTCACGACGCCGAGCTGGCTCCCGCGTCCCGCTCCTGCACCACCTGCGACCACTTCGTCCCTGCAACGGCCACGAGAACTCGCACACATCGATGCGCCTTCTTCGACCACGACCTACCGCCGTCCGCCCTACGCGTCGACTGCGCCCAACACCGCAAACACCCTTCGACCGCAACTGGCTGACAGACGCCGAGCACCTCGGCCAGGTAGCGCTCGTCCCCGGCGGAGCTCGGCCTGCCGATATCGGTCCGCCGTTCACCGCGGCAGATCGGTCGGCGTCCACCGCGATCAGCACACCGGTGAGCCGGATGTCGTCGGGCCGGTTGGGATGGTCGAGCGCCTCCGCGACCGCCCGCGGCTCGACGCAGTCCCATAGGTCCACGACCAGCAGCGGGGGACGGCCCGCGTACCGCGACATCTGTGGAACGAGGTCCTGGCAGATCATGCGGGCCACGTTGCGGTGTTCGCGGGGCGCGCAGCAGGGTCGTGAGGTGGGCGTGGGCGACAAGTGCAGCGGGATCGGCAGCCACGGGTCCAGACGAAACCAATCATCGTGGACGGCTGGAGAGCGGCCACCCTCGGTCGAGATCCTGGTCATTCTCTAGGGGTCCGCCCTCTGGTGCGAGCACTGATGAGTGCGGACGGTCGAGGGTGTGGCCCGCCGCGAACGCCGTGGTGAAGGCTTCGTCGCCGACGGCCGATCGTGCCGTTTCCGTGATGCGGTCGACGTCCACGCGTTCTTCGGGGGGCAGGGGCGCCCCCGTCGACTCTCGCAGGGCGGTCGCCTCGCCGAGGAGCCGCGCGGCGTCCACCGGGGCGCCCGTGCGGGCCGCCACGCCGGCCAGTCCTTCGAGGGCCAGCGCGATCGCCCGGGGGTCGCCGGTGTCCTGGGCGACGGTGAGGGCCTCCCGGTGGAGTTCCGCCGCCGCATCGGCGTCCCCGCGCTGCTCCGCGGTGAAGCCGAGTTCGGCCAGGGCGAGTGTGATGCCCGGCGCGAACCGCACCTCGCGTTCCCAGGCCAGTGCGGCGCGCATGTGGGTCTCGGCCTCGTCGAGGCGGCCCGCGCGGCGGGCGGTGAGGGCCAGGCCGGTGCGGGCGAAGGCCTCGCCGGGGTGGTAGCCGTGCTCGGCGGCGAGGCTCCTGCCCCGCTCGTGGTGGCGGTCCGATTCGGCGTGGTCGCCCGTCAACAGGGCGAGTCGGCCGAGCCCGGAGTGGAGCAGCGAGACCTGGAGCCACAGCCCGAGTTCCTCGGCCAGGCGGAGGGCCCCGCGGACGAGCGCGGCGGACCGGCGGTGGTCGCCCTTGATCTCCGCGAGCCTGGCGAGCAGATCGGTGGCCCGGACCTGCCCCCACCGGTCTCCCAACTCGACGAACAGCGCGAGGCTCTCCGACCCGGCCCGGTCCAGCGTGCCGAGGTCGCCGCGGACGAGGGCCTGGTTGGCCTCGGTGGCGAGGGCCGCGGCGGTCGCCCAGCGGTCGCCGAGCCGCCGGAACACCGGCAGCGCCCGGCCCGTCAGGTAGCGGCTTTGGGCCAGATCTCCGGCGCCGAGCAGTACGTCGCTGAGAAACCACTCCGCTCTGGCCTGCTCGCCCGGATCGGCGATGGCCTCCGAGGGCGGGTCGAGCTTCGCGGTCCGTTCGCCCAGCAGGTCCAGGGCGGTCTTCCATGCCTCGGCCCGTGCCCTCAGCGCGGGGGGCGCCTCGCCCTCGCCGCCCAGCGCCGTCGCGAACGCGCGCCGCCCTTCGCCGATCCTGCCGCGCAGGTACCAGTACCAGGCCATCGCGTTGACCAGCCGCAGCGCGAGGTCCGCGTGACGGCGCTGAACGGCCTCCTCCAGCGCCCTGCGCAGGTTTCCCTGCTCGGTGTCCAGCCGTTGAAGCGCTCGCCGCTGGTCAGGTCCGCGCAGCCTTCGCTCCGACCGTTCGGCCAGTTCCGTGTAGAAGGTCAGATGCCGCAGGCGGAGCCGCTCGGTCTCCCCCGCCTCCTCCAGGCGGTCCAAGGCGTACGCGGCGACCGATTCCAACAGCCGGTAGCGGGTCCCGGCCGGGCCGTCGGCCATCACCACCATCGAGCGGTCGACGAGGCGGGCCAGCAGGTCGAGGACGTCCTCCCGCGCCACGTCGCCGCCGTCCGCGCAGACCTCCTCGGCCGCCTCCAACGCGCAGCCCTCGACGTGCACCGCGAGCCGCCGCAGGACGAGGCGTTCCGCCTCCGACAGCGGCTCCCAGCTCCAGTCGATCATCGCGCGCAGGGTCCGCTGCCGCGCCGGGGCGCCGCGGTGCCCGAACGACAGTAGCCGGAACCGGTCGTCGAGCCGTTCCGCCAGGTCGTGGACGCCCAGCACCCGCAGGCGGGTCGCCGCGAGTTCCAGGGCCAGCGGGACGCCGTCCAAACGGCGGCAGATCGCCGCGACCGCGCGGGCGTTCCCGGCGTCGATCTCGAACCCCGGCGCGGCGGCCGCGGCCCGCGCCTCGAACAGCCGGACGGCGCTGAACCGCCGGAGGGTCGCGGGCCCGTTGTCGGACGGGGAGTAGGGCAGCTCCAACGGAGGGACCGGCCAGACCGACTCCCCGGCGAGCCCGAGGGGCTCCTGGCCCGTGGCGAGGATCCGGACCTCCGGCGCCGCCCGCAGCAACCGCTCGCTCAGCGCGGCGACCGCGTCGATCACGTGCTCGCAGTTGTCCAGGACGAGGAGCAACCGGCGGCCCCGCAGGACTCCGGCGAGCCGTTCGACCGGATCGGCGGGCACGCCGGAACGCGGCAGGCCCTGCGCGGCGTCGTCGCGGATGTCGAGGACGGCGATCACGGTCTCCGCCAGCCGGTCGTCCTCGCGGTCCCCGGCCGTGCGGTCGAGGCCGGCCAGCTCGACGAGCCACACACCGTCCGGATGGCTCTCGATCGCCCTGGCGGCGACCTCCTGGGCCAGCCGCGTCTTGCCGACGCCGCCGGGTCCGGTGAGCGTGACCAGCCGGGCGGACTCCAGCAGCGCCCGGACCCTGACCACCGCCTCGTCGCGGCCGACCAGCTCGGTGATCTGCGCGGGGAGGTTGGTCCGCGGAGGCGTCCCGGACGTCGCGGTGAGAGCGGCGTCCTGGTCGAGGATCCGCCGGTGGAGTTCGGCGATCTCCGGACCGGGGTCCGCGCCCAGCTCGTCGCGCAGGCGGGCCCGGAGGTCGGCGTAGGTCTCCAACGCCTCGCCCTGGCGTCCGGTGCCGTACAGGACGCGCATGTACGCGGCACGGAGCCGTTCGCGCAGCGGATACCGATCGACCAGGTCGCCCAGCTCGCCGAGCTCGCTCGCCGGCACGCGATGCCCGCCGATCCGCAGGCTCGCCTCCGCCCGATCCTCGACGGCCGTGAGTCGCTGCTCCTCCAGGAGAGCGATGGCGGGACGCGCGAACTCCTCGTCGGCAAAGTCGGCGAAGGCGGGTCCGCGCCACAGCCGCAGCGCCTCCGTCAGCAGGCCCGCCCGCGACCGCGGGTCGGAGGCTTCGCGCGCCCGCGCCAGCAGGCCGGTGAACCGCGTCGCGTCGACGGCCTCGGCGTCCACCCGGAGCCGGTACCCCAGCGCCTCCTCGAAGGACACCAGGCCGCGGGCGCCCGGCTCGGCCTCGTCCAGGATGCGGCGCAGCTGCGAGACCTTGACCTGTAGCGCCCCCGCCGGGTTGCGGGGCGGCGCGGCGCCCCACAGGTCGTCGATCAGCCGATCCACGGGCACCGGCCGCCCCTCGTGCCCGAGCAGGACGGCCAGCAAGGTCCGGACCTTCGCCCCGCGCACCGCCACCGGGGCGCCGTCGGCCGTCCACACCTCCAGCGGCCCGAGCACCCCGAATCGCATATCCCCACGATAACGGTCGCTTTCTCAGAAACCGGCACGGCTTGCCCCCGCCTACCGCCGCGGGAAAGCGCGCGGTAGGCGCCGGATAAGCGCACGTCGGCAGGCTCGGTCACCGAACCCGCACAGGACGGAGATCCGAGATTTCGAAGGGAGCGCGCGATGACCGCGACCGGACCCCTGAACGTCGTCATCATCGTCGGCAGCACACGGCACGGCCGGTTCGGCCCAACGGTGGCCGAATGGTTCGCCGGCGAGGCCGGTCGGCATCCCGACCTCGCCCTCGACATCGTCGACCTGGCCGAGGCCGAGCTGCCCGGGGTCCTGACCGCCGAGGCGGGCGCACCCGACGCGCCCGCGCCGGTGCGCGAACTGGGCGGGCGGCTGGACCGGGCCGACGCGTTCGTGGTCGTGACACCCGAGTACAACCGCAGCTTCCCCGCCTCGCTGAAGGCGGCCATCGACTGGTTCGTGGACGAGTGGCGGGCCAAGCCCGTCGGCTTCGTCTCCTACGGCGGAGCCTCCGGCGGCCTGCGCGCCGTCGAACACCTCCGGCAGGTCTTCGCCGAGCTTCACGCCATCACCGTCCGCGACACCGTCAGCTTCCACTCCTGCCGGGACAAGTTCGACGACCACGGTCGGCCGATCGACGCCGCGGGCTGCGGCGCGGCGGCCGAGAGCCTGATCGACCAGCTCGCCTGGTGGGCGCGCACCCTGCGCGACGCCCGCGCCGCACGCGCCTACGCGGCATGACCCGGACGTTGATCCCGACTCTGTGAAGGAGCCCGTCATGAACTCTCGAGAGAAGACCGCCACCGGTGGTCGGTCGCGCCTGGTCCTCGGTCTGCTGGCCTTCTCCAGCTTGATCACCTCGCTCGACTTCACCATCGTGTACGTGGCGCTGCCCGACATCGCGCGGGACGTCGGGCTGTCCGGCCACGCCACCCAGTGGGTGGTCAGCGCCTACGCCATCTTCTTCGGCGGCTTCCTGCTGCTGGGCGGACGCTCGGCCGATCTGCTGGGCCGCCGCCGCATGTTCGTCCTGGGGATGCTGGTGTTCGGCGCCGCGTCACTGCTGGGCGGCCTGGCGACGTCGCCCGCGATGCTGATCGCCGCACGGGCGGCCCAGGGGGTCGGCGGGGCGGTGCTGTTCCCCGCGACGCTCTCGCTGGTCACCACCAGGTTCACCGAGGGTCCCGACCGCGTCCGGGCGCTGGCCGTGTGGGCCATGGCCGGCGCGGGCGGGCTGAGCCTGGGCGCGCTGCTCGGGGGCGTCCTGACCCATGCGTTCGGCTGGGAGGCGGTGTTCCTGGTGAACGTGCCGCTGGTCGTCGCGGGCACCGCAGGCGCGTTCGTACTTCTCGACACCGACGGCCCGCGGGAGCGGGGACGCGGCTTCGACGTCCCGGGCGCCCTGACCGGAACGGCCGGACTGACCCTCCTGGTGTTCGCCATCGCCCAGGGCCCGGAGACCGGCTGGACCGCGCCGCCGGTCGTCGCCTCCGCCGTCCTCGCGGCGGCGCTGCTGACCGCCTTCGTCGTCATCGAGGCGCGCACCAGGAACGCCCTGATGCCGCTGCGGATGTTCCGCAACCCCAACCTCCGCGCCGCCCTGCTGGTGATCCTCACCTTCGGCATCTCGATGCAGAACCTCGTCTACTTCCTCAGCCTCTACCTCCAGGGCGTACTCGACTACTCGGCGCTCCAGGGCGGGCTGGCCTTCCTGAGCCTCTCGGTGGTGATCGGGATCGCCAACTTCGTCGCCGAACGGCTGATCCTCCGCATCGGCGCCCGGTCGACCCTGGTCATCGCGCTGCTGCTCGGCTCCGGCGGCGGCGCGATGCTGGCCGCCGGGATGCGCACCGACGGCTCGTACTGGACGATCCTCGCGGGCCTCATCGTCTACGGGATGGGCATGGGCACGATCTACCCGACCATGTTCGGCGCCTCCGGGACCGGGGTCGCCGACGAGGACCAGGGCGCCGCCGGGGGCATGGCCAACACCGCCCTGCAGATCGGGACGAGCATCGGCCTGGCCGTCCTGGTCGGGGTCTCCACCTCCGGTCTCGGCGACCTGACCGGCGAGGCGCTGCACACGGCCACGGCCAACGGCCTACGTGACGCGGTCTACATCGCGGCCGGTCTCACCCTGGCGGGCATCTTCGCCGCCCTGGCCCTCCCCCGGCACTCGGCCCCGGCCCCGACCCCCACCACGGAGGAGTCCACCCCCGTCCTCCACTGAGGTGCGGGCACCCGACCGCACGGCCAGCGGCCGGGTCCCCCGCACACGGTCTTCTCCCTATCCGCACCTGATAGCCGACTTCATCATGTGATTGGCTCTTCGCCCCAGAGTCAGGCTTGCGTTTGCCCCGCAGATAAGGCGCTCCAGACACGACAGCCAGGGCGAAGACGAGGAAGAACCAGCCGGGGTAGCTGGTCAGACACCCCAACAAGAAGATCGCGAGCGCCAGGCCGACCAGCGCGATGAGGAGCTTGCGGACGATGACAGCGACCGCAAAATCAGGTCTCCGGCCAGAATTGGATCAGATACCTCTCCTTGCCGGTGAGTCGCCGGTAAGCGGCAACGAACTCGGGATCGGCGTTTGTCACCCGAGACGACATGGGCTTTCGTGACGCGCCCGTCAACCTTCGAAATGACGATGAGGAATCGGGGAAGACCGATACCGCTGCTCTGGAGGTGCTTCAGGCTCGGGGTGCGGCCCTGAGGAGGTTGTCCGAGTGTTCCGCGGGTTGTGGGGGTCTCGGTTCGGTTTCGGCTGCTCGGGAGTTTCGGGGCGTTTGTGTGGGGCTGTTGGACGTGTTCTGGCCGGTCAGGTTCATTTGGGCGGCCAGGGCGTCGCGGAGGTGGGTGAGGCGGGTGATCTCGGAGTTGAGTGCGTCGAGTCGCCGCTGGGCGATGCCCGAGCCTTGCCTGCAGCCTCCGCCGGTGGGGTCGTCCGCCTCCAGGAGGTGCAGCAGGTGCGCGCAGTGGCGGAGGTCCTCAATGGTCAGCCCGACGGCCAGCAGGCGGCGGATGGTTCGCACCCGGGCCACTTCGCGCGGGCCGTAGCGGCGCTGCCCGCCGGACGTGCGCGACGGCGGCGGTAGCAGGCCGCGCTGTTCGTAGAACCGCAGTGCCCGCGGGGTGGTCCCGGCCGCCGCCGCGGCGTCGCTGATCCGCATCGCTGCTCCGTTCCCGACGCCTACAGTTCGACGATGACGGTGCCGAGGTGCCGCCCGCCGACCATCTCGTGCAACGCGCGCGGGGCGTTCTGAATGCCCGCGACGCGTACATGCGGGAAAGTGACCTCCCCCGAACGCAGCCAGCCGCCGAAGCGTTCCGTCCATCCGGGGTCCGCCGTCGGGCCGGTGGAGCTGCCGTAGCCGCGGATCTCGATGCCCTTGAGGATCACCTGGAGAGTGTCGATCTCGACCGGGGCGGTGCCGCCCGCCAGGTCCGGCGACAGTTGCCCGGCCAGCGCCCCGACGAGTGCGAACCGGGCGCCTGGACGGGCGGCGGCGATCGCCGCCTGGAGCTGCTCGCCGCCGACGTTGTCGATGAGGACGTCGATGCCGTCCGGCGCGGCCTCCGCGAGCTGGTCGGCGATGGGGCGCCCGTCCGTCCCGCGGAGGATGGCCGCGTCGTAGCCGAACTCGGCCACCAGACGCTTGGCCTTGTCCGGCGAACCGGTGCTTCCGATGACGCGTCCCGCGCCGAGCGCCCGCGCGAACTGCCCGGCCAGCGAACCGATCCCGCCCGCGCCGCCGGACACGAACACGGTTTCGCCGGGACGCAACCGCGCGTCCCGCGTCAGCGCCGTGTACGCGATCGCCGCCTGTGCCAGGTGGGCCGCCGGGTCGGGCAGCGTGCCGTCGAGCGGCGAGCACTGTCCGGCCGGGACGGCGGCGTACTCGCGCCAGCCGAGCCAGTGCTCGACCAGATCGCCCGGCCGCACGTCCGCGTCGGGTGGTGCCGAGACGACCTCGCCGATCGCCTTCCCGTACAGCGTTTCACCTGGTTGCAGACCGGGGAACGGGGCGTTGGGCACGCTTCCGCCGATCAGGGTGCGCAGTGCGGGGAAGACGTGGAAGAAGCGGTTCCTGACCAGCACTTCACCGTCGCCGGGGACCGGCATCGGCACCTCGACGACGGCGAGGTGGTCCGGCTCGGGCAGGCCCTCCGGCCGGACGGCAAGCTGCACCTCGCGAGATGTACCGGGCATCCTGAACGCTCCTCAATACATGAATCCGTGAACCCCGTGCACGACCTCGCGACGCTAACCCCTGACCCATACGTCAGAGTCAAGGGCTGGATTCCCGGGTTCTGCGGACAGGAGTGTGCCACGTCCGAAACCTCTCGCCCGACACTTAACTACAGGGCGTAGTACTATGGCTTGTAGTTGATGGCGACAGGTGACTGCCGCGCGGCGCCGAGCTCGAGGAGCCTGGATGACGAACTACGCCCGCCTGTACCGCCTGGGCGTCACCCCTTGGGAGCGCTACGGAAAAGCGGCCGCCACGAGCATCGCGGCCGTGCTGGACCGCGAGGAGGCCGACCGGTCGCATCCTCTCGGCCGTGCGCTCGACCTGGGATGCGGACGGGGGCAGTTCACTCCGGACCTCGCGCGGCGCGGCTGGGAGGCGGTGGGCATCGACTACGTCCCGGCCGCGATCGAGGTCGCCAAGAGCCGTGACACCACGGGGGTCACCTATCTCGTGGGAGACGTGACGGATCTGCGATCGACCGAACTCGGGACGTTCGATTTCTTCCTCGACATCGGTTGCTTCCAGGGTTTTGACTCCGGCCAGCGCAGTGCAGTGGGACGGGGAGTCTCCGCGCTCGCCAAGCGCGACGCCACCTTGCTGATCCTCGCCTTCGGCCCTAGCCGGATACGCTCCCGCATAGGCGGGGTGTCCCGGGCGGAGGTCGAGGAGGCGTTCCCGCAGTGGGAACTGCTCACCGTCGAACCCGCGGAGACCGCGGGTCTGGGCTGGCCGATGAACAAGACCAAGCCACAGTGGTACAGGCTCCGCCACCGGGCCTGAGGTGCCGGTGCAGCACGTTTGTATCTCCTCGTCGTGACCGCTGGCAGAATCGTTCTCCGAGCCCCGGTGGGCTATTCATCGGCGTCGTCCGTGCAGGTGCCGTTCCTGCGATCAGTTGGTTGTCGTTCAAGGTACTCCGGGTGCCTCGGCATGGGCGCCGTGCAGGGCGGCGGCTTCTCGGCGGGATCGGACGCCGAGTTTGCCGAGGATGGCCGAGACGTGGTGGTCGACGGTTCGGACCGAGACGACGAGCCGGTCCGCGATTTCGGCGTTGGTGAGGTTCTGTGCCAGCAGTCGCAGCACGTCGGCCTGCCGCTGGGTGAGACCTGCCGGATGGGTGCGGGTGGTCACGGCCGGTCCGCGCGGCAACCGGGACACGCCGAGCGCGCGCAGCCGCGTCCGGACCTTGCGTGCGGCGGCGGTCGCGCCGAGGCCGCGCAGGATGTCCAGCGCCTCCAGGACCGGGCCGGGCTGCTTGGCCTCGGCCAACTCCAGGGCGGTTTCGTACGGGTCTCCGATGCGTCGCCAAGCCGCCGCCGCGCTCTGCCAGTCGCCTCGAAGGGCGCTCGCGTACGGTTCGGGACAGTCGGGAAAGCCGGTCTGGGCTGGGTCGACGCGTGCCAGGTACCGGAGAAGTTCTGCTCGGAGGGGTGCGGCCCCGGGTCGTTCGGTTCGGGGCAGGAGTACGTCGCGGACCTGGTCGGCGATCTCTGGTACTCCGGCCAGCCATGCCCATTCGACATAGGCGATTCCCGCGTACGCGAGTCCGAGCAGCGACCGGTGCCGTCGTGCCCTGGCCCAGGCCTCGCCGAGCAGCGGCCCTGCCTGCTCGTCTCCGCAGCGCGCCAGCAGCCTCGCGTACGGCGGCACACTGTACAGGTAGAGCATTCCGGGATCGCCGGCGTCTTCTATGAGCCTGCGCAAGCCCTCGCGTGCGGTGTTCCAGTCTCCTCGTCGCATGTGCAGTAGGCAGCGATGCGCTTCCAGGTTGTACGCGTGGGACCAGAAGCCGTGGTCGTCTACGAATGCCAGCCCTTCCTTTAGGGAGACGTCCAGTTCGTCATAGCGTCCGAACCGATAGAGCAGTTCGCCGAGGTTCGTGTAGGCGCGAGCGGTGTGTTCGTGGTGACCGCCGCCCTTGGCCAGGGCGAGGCTTCCGCGCAGCAAGCGCAGGCCGCTGTCCGGTCCGTATACCTCGGTCGCGGCCATTCCCAGGTAGTTGGCGGACAACGCGACGACATCGGTTCGGCCCGCGTTCGTGGCGTCCTGCATGGTTTGGCGTAAGAGCTGAATGGCTTCCTCTGCCCGCTCGGTGAGGGCCAGGAACGCGCCGTGATTGGCATGTGCCTGCGCCAGCGCGGACGGAGATTCCGCGTCCTCAAGCACTCGTACGGCTCGGACCACGGCCGCTTCGGCCTCCTCCGTGCGGCCCGTCATGAAAATGTGCCGGGACAGCCTTACCAGCGCCTCCCCCAACAGCACCGGATCGCCCAGCCCCTCATACAAGGTGACCGCCTCGCTCGCGGCGGTCACCGCCTCTGGATAGCGATGGGTGTTGTAGAGCTCCCAGGCATGGTCGTCGACAAGCGCGGCCCTTTCCCGAAGCGAGAGTTTCCCGGCATGTCGCAGCGCCGCCTCGTAGTGCGCGATCGCCTGCCGACGCGATCCCGCGCGGGCCGCGCGGCGCCCCGCCTCGGGAGCGAAAGCCAGGATGACGGCCACGTCGTCGGCCTCGACCGCGTGGTGCACCAACCGGTCCAGGTCGGGGTTCTCCTGTTCTCGCAGGACCGCGACCACGGCTCGGTTGAGTTCGCGCCGCCGGAGCGCGGGAACGCTTTGTGCGATGGCCCGCCGCGCCAATTCGTGCCGGAACGCAAGCCCTTCGTCCCGGACGAGCAGAATCCCTTGCTCTTCGGCTTCCGCCAGGACGTCGAGTCGTCCGCCCAACAGGCCCTCCGCCAATGCGAACCCGACGTAGGTGGGCACCACGGAGAGTTGCTCCAACGCTGAGCGGCAGGCATTTCCCAGGCGCCGGAGTCTTGCCAGCACCGCATCGCTCACCGTTTCCGGAATCACCTCGGGAGGCACCGCCAACGCCTCGGTCACGTAGAACGGATTGCCGCCGGTCAGCTCGTGAACGGTCGCGCTGTCGCGTCCCGTCCCCTCGGCGAGCGCCTCCACGGCCGCAGGTGTGAGCGGCCGCAACGGCACCCGTCTTACCGCGACCCCGCCCAGCTCACCGAGGAACTCCTGTAGTGGGTGGCCTGCTCCGACCGCCTCGTTCCTGTACGTCAGTACGATCACCACCCTGAGGTCCACCAGGCGCCGCGCCAGGTACCGCAGCACGTCCAGCGTCCCGTCATCGGCCCAGTGGACGTCCTCGACGATGAGCACGGCCGGATCCGGCCCGCCGAACTCCGCCGCCGCGGCGGCGAAGACCTCCCTCGGGCTCGCCCCGCCCAGCGCCCGTTCCAGCGGACCACCCGTTCCGCACGCGGCCTCCCGCAACGGCCCCAGTCCGCATGGCGCCATCAGGTCGTCGCACGCTCCGACCAGCACGCGCAACCCGTCGCGGTGCGCCTCCTGAAAGGCGCGGACGAGGCTCGTCTTGCCGATCCCGGCTTCCCCGGTCACCAGCACGATCGTCCCGCCGGCGGCACTGTCGGCCCGCAGGCCCCGCACTGCCGCCGCGAGAACTCCCAGTTCGAAATCACGCTCGATGATGGCCCCCGCCATGCGCGCCATCGTGACACCCGGTCGCGTCCGCTCGCCATCCGTGAGAACCACGAACCCTGATGTAGGCACCCGTACGCCGGCATATGGGCAACGCTCACCGATGCCCGGCCCCGCCCCCGGTCCGTAGACATGAGTCCGGCACATCGACACCACAGGAAGGTCCTCAATCGTGATGTCCAGAGTCAGGAAAGCGGCCCTGTCGGCGGCGGCGCTCAGCGCGGTCGTCGCCGGCACCACGGTGGTGGCAGGCACGTCCGCCGAGGCACGCACCTGCATTACGTCCAACCACCTCAAGCTCTTGCAGGGCGCGGTGTGGGGCGACCGCTCCATCTACTGCAACCCGCCGGACGTGCTGTCCCCGCTGCCCACCACGATCCAGAAGAAGAGCGGCACGACCTGGGTGACCGTCACACCGACCGGCGACGGCGTTGCCAGCTACGTCTGCAAGGGCACCGCCGCCAGCACCTACCGGCTCAAGGAAGCGCCCAGCAAACAGATCACCGTTTCCTGCTCCTGAAAGGACACCCACACATGTCACGCATCATTCGTTCGGGACTCGCCACGGCAATGCTCAGCACCGCCGTCACCGGCATCGTCCTGTCCAGCGGACCGGCGCAGGCACGAGCCTGCTTCCTGTCGATCGAGCTGGAGCATTTCAACGGCTCCGTCGTCGGAGCGCGGTCGCGGTACTGCGAGCCCCCCGGCGTGGACAACCCGTTGCCCACGACGATCCAGCGCAAGTCCGGCACCTCCTGGGTGAACGTGACCGCGACCGGCACCGGCGGCGCCGCCTACAAGTGCGTCGGGACGTCGAGCCGCACCTACCGCCTCAAGGAGACCCCGACGGCCGTCAAGACCTTCCCCTGCTCCTGAGGACCAGGGGCCGGGTGTGCCCGAAGACACCGCCCACATCTCGGCGGTGCTTCGGGCCACCCGGTCTCTGGGAGCCCGAATGTGGAGCCATCACGTGACTGTGATTGATTCCAGATGTGGAATGAAGTTATTGGACGGGCTCGTGCCGACGGCAGGGTCCACCAACTCGCACATATCGTCGGCGGGCCCACGCGGGTACCAGTAGCGTCCACGGTTGGGCTGTATGGCCAAGCAGGCTGTGCTGGGTACCCGCCGATGCCGCAGCCGGGCGCGTCGATCATGTTTTGTATGGGTCCATGTGGCAGCTTCGCTGAGCGGGCTTCTATCGCGGTTCGGGCAACGCCGACCTCGGTGCCGTGGCGACAGTGCGGTACCGACCCTGTGCTTCGGCTGCGGTGCAGTTCGACGAGTTGACCATGCGTCGCCTGATAGCGGCGTAGACCTCGACACGGAGCGGGCGGCGTCATCTTGGGGTGTGATCCACGGGGTCGCGCGGGGCGTCGGTCACTGGAGCGGGATCTCGCGGCCGTATTCGTTCTCGGCGCGGGGGCCGAACCAGCGGCGCTCGTCCTCGGTGATGGTGACGTCGTTGATTGAGGCCTCGCGGCGCCGCATGAGGCCGTTCTCGTCGAACTCCCAGAGTTCGTTGCCGTAACTACGGAACCACTGCCCTTCGGAGTCGTGCCACTCGTACTGGAAGCGGACGGCGATGCGGTTGTTGCGGAAGCCCCACAGGCTCTTGCGCAGCACGTAGTCCAGTTCGCGCTCCCACTTGGCGGTGAGGAACTCGACGATCTGCTCGCGGCCGGTGACGAACGTGTCCCGGTTACGCCACACCGAGTCGGGCGTGTACGCGAGGCTCACGCGGTGCGGGTCGCGCGTGTTCCACGCGTCCTCGGCGGCCTGCACCTTCTGCAGCGCTGCTTCCTCATCGAAGGGCGGGAACGGCGGGCGCCTCTCCATGGCTACCTCTTCACAGAGTTCTAATGGTTGAAAGCATATGCATCCGTTAAGCATCATGCGGCTCGGCGTCTCGGATGTCAAACGGATGAAGGCTCTCCTTTCCGTTAGAAGCGGTACGATGTCGGCATGCCGACGGGCACTGCTACGCGCGCGCCGCTACTGGGCGAGCCCTTGGCGGTGGAGTTCATGAACACCGTCTGGGCGGACCGTTCAGGAATCCACGACGCCCTCACCACCGCTGACGAGATCGCCGCATGGCTACGCGCGTCCCCGCAGATTCCCGGTTGCGCCGACCGTGAGTTGCACCACTGGTTGGCGGTTGCGTCGACGCGCGACCTGGAGAAGACCGGGATGCGACTACGGGAGCTGCGCGACGCTGTACGCCGCCTCGCCGCGACACAAACCGATGACCCACGGGAGCACGCCGCCTCACGGGTCGCGGACCACGTTCATGCCGTCAGCGTCATCAACCACGCCACGGCGCGAGCCCCTCACTGGAGCCGACTCGACTGGCACGACGGTGTCGATCCCGGGCGCCGCGTCCAGACCGCTTCGAAGACGCCGGCGGTGATCACAGCCGGTATCGCGGAGCAAGCGATCCACCTGTTCACCAGCGAGAAGCGTCACGGGCTGCGCACGTGTTTGGCTCCCGGTTGCGTCCTCTACTTCATCAAGCAACACCCGCGCCGGGAGTGGTGCTCAGCAGCGTGCGGCAACCGAGCCAGAGCCGCACGCCATTACCAACGCCACAAGGCAGGCGACCGCAAGAATTGACGCGCTCCTGCCCGGATTTCACAGGCTGCGACATACGCCAACCGGGTGAGCCGCTGGTAGCGCGCGGCTTGGGCTGGTCGCGGCAGAGGGGGGTCAGGTGGGTCGGTGGAAGCCGTCTCTGTCCTCGGCGGGGTCGGTGGGTGTGATCAGGCCCAGCCGGGCTTCGGAGGGGTCGGTCAGGATGGCGAACCGTCCGGGCGGGACGTCCGTCGGCGCTGTCTGGACCGTGGCGCCGAGTGCGACGGCTCGGGCCGTGGCGTCGTCGCAGTCGGCCACCTCGAAATATGGCATCCAGAACGGCAATGGTTGTTGCTGGTCTCGTGCCGGCGGCTTCTTCGGCCACAGACTTCTGCGCCGCGGGGCCAAAGGCAGCAGGCCCGCCATCGGTTGCTCGCCGACCCTGAATTCGGTGTAACCGCCGCCGCGGTCCACTGGCTGCCAGCCGAACACCGCGTGGT
The DNA here is from genome assembly GCF_003634705.1 of Actinomadura pelletieri DSM 43383. GTDB lineage: Bacteria > Actinomycetota > Actinomycetes > Streptosporangiales > Streptosporangiaceae > Spirillospora > Spirillospora pelletieri. Next base: position 153,856 of record NZ_RBWU01000001.1, read on the forward strand.
AGAAGCGGCGGGCCGCGGCCACGTCGCGAGCGGCCAGTTCGATCCAGCACGGTGCGGAAGGTTCGTCCAACACGCCGACACCGGCCAGATGGTAGGGGGTCCACACGCCGAAATCGGCGCCCTGGGAGTCGGCGCACAACGCGAAGCGGCCCAGATCGGCGAAGTCGGGTTCGGCCAGTTCCAGTCCGCCCGCCGCGACCACCGCGGCGATCGTGTCCTCGAGGTCGTCGCTGCGGAACCAGCAGGTCCACGACGCCGGTTGGGTGTCGTCGGCCAGCGCCCGTGCGCTGGCCACCTCCGGGCCTTGGATGCCTCCGAGGGTGAAGACCTCCACCTCACCCTGCCCGGTGAGGGTGAGGACGTAGGAGTCCCAGCCGAACAGGCGCCCGTAGAACTTCTGGGACTCCGTCAGGTTCGGCGTTGCCAGCTCGAGCCAGCACGGCCACCTTTCAGGGTGCTCGCTCACCTCCGGCATCGCACCAGCCTCCCCCATCGCACATCTCAACCGTACGAGCGCACGACACCCCCGAAATCCCGCTCCGCATCAAACAACGGTTGATCGTTGCTCCGATTGATCTACTTTGCCGGTCGACCTCTGGGAGTGGCGAACAGCGCGACGTTCAGCCCGTCTCCGGTCTGGACGCGCTGTGTGGGAGGAGGACGACGGTCTCCGGTAGGAGCGTCGCGTCGACCGGGGCGTCGCTGTCGTCGCTTCTGGTGAGGGTCAGCCCCAGTCGCAGGCGTTCTCCGGGAGAGAGTTGGAGGTAGATCGGGTAGATCTCGACCACGAGCCGCACCGGTTCGTCATCCGGCACGGGTTCGGCCGCCTCGTGTGGGTGCCAGGGCAGGACGATCTCGCCGTCGGGCGCATGCTCGCTGCGATCGTCGTCGAGCGCGCGGTGCGATGCGCGGAGCCGTCCTTCGGTCAGTTGCCGGACGCCGCCGTCGGGTTGCACGATCGACAGTCGCGCGTTGAGGTCGAAGTCGGCGCAACCCTTGGCGACCAGTACCGCGTGCAACGCCACCGGTCCGAGCAGGCGCACCGGCTCCTGGCAGGGCTCTGAGTCGAACGTGGTCGCCTCTCCCCACAGCCGAAAACCGGAGTTCGTCGAGACGTCCACCACCGGGTGAACCCGGGTGGGCGGCGGTGGTGGCACGCCGGCGGCGGTGGGCAGGATCGGCACGGTCGTCGGTTCGTCGACCGGCGCCCAGCGCCGCCAGGCGATGTCCGAGGTGGCGGGCCATCCGCCATGGGTGTGGAACTCCTCCGCGCCGACGCACCACAGGACGGCGTTGGCATCGGGCGTGCAGGGGTCGTCGCCGATGTCGCGCAACCAGTAGCCGAGCCACCGCGACAGTTCCTGTCGGCGCTCCTCGGTGAGGAAGGGTTCGTGGCTCCACGGGCCGATCTGCAGGCGTTTTGGGCCGGGGAGAGATCGGAACGCGCGGATCGTGCCGGACAGGAAGTAGTCGAACCAGCCGGTTCCGAAGAAGGCAGGAGTACGGATCGACGCCGGATCGGGCGAGCTGGCCCGGAAGAGTTCACCGTCGAGTCCGGTACCGACGATGTCCCGATAGAACGCCTGAAGGATGGCCGCCTGGGCCTCCGGTCGTTGGCTGTTCAGGAACGTGCCGGCTCCCCAAGCCGTGTGCGACGGGATACCGCCTCGCTTCCACATGTCGCGGTAGGTGTCGGAGGGCGCCACCCACGGCGCGATGCAGCGAAGGCCCCGGGGGTCGCGTTGCGCGATCAGCAGCTGGTTCATCCCCGAGTAGGAGCCGCCGACCAGCGCGGTCCGGCCGGTGCAGAAATCGGCGGCGGCGATCCATTCCAGCAGTTCCACGCCGTCGTCGATCTCCCGTGGCGACAGGACGCCGCCGTAGGTTCCGGTGGAACCGCCGAAGCCGCGGACGTCCGCCACGAGCACCTCGTAACCTTCGGCGATGGGACGGGCGAGCAACTCCATGTGCAACGCCGATTCCTTGCGGTACGGGGTGATCACCACGACCGCCGGAGCCGGTGCCCCGGTCGATGACGGATAGCGGAGCACCGAAAGGCGCGCTCCGTCGCTCATTTCGACGGTGAGCGGCAGCGGCCGGGGAATCGGACAGGACGCGGTATCCATCAACGCGAAGCCTCACCTTCGAACGGAACCTCTCCTACAGGGACCTCGCCCGATTTCTCGGCGACGAACGCCGGCTCGACGCCGGCGCCGAGCGAGCAGTGGTCCACCAAGGCCGCCGAGGCGGCCGAGGCGGCGCCGCGCGACAGCCTCACCGCCGTCGCCGCGACCCCGGCCGGCCGCCGCACCCTCGCGTGGGACGGCGCTCCCGAGCCGTGGTTGCCCGCCGACGCCATCGCCCGGCGCGGCGCCGGCCTGGACGAACGGCTGGCCCACGCGTTCGCCTTGGGGACGGTCGCGAGGCGGCTGTCCGCGCCGCACCCGTTCGATTGCTCGCCGGTCACCGGACGGGCGGCGCTCAGCGCTGCGGGGATCGCCGCACCCGGCAGGACGCTTTCGGACGCGGCGGCATCGTGGTCGATGACGACGTCCGGCGGCACGGCGGTAAGTGTGCGGGTCATGCGCGGGTCCTGGTTGGAAGGTCGCGCGGGTCCTGGCCCGTCTGCGGGCTCCAGGTGCTGTCGATGCGCATGGTGGCTCTCCTTTCCAGGGTGTAGGGCTCCCAGGTCGGAATGTCGGCATGCCCGGGTTCGCCGTTCCGCGCGAAGGACGTCCACGCCGATGCCATGCGCCTGGAGACCTCGCCGCGGTCGCCGCGGTCGCCCGCGAACGGTGACAGTTCGGCGTTGTGGAAGACGAACGGCAGGTCGAGGCTGTGCGTCGCTCCAAGAAGCCCGCCGAGGATCGGCGTCCGGTAGGCGAATTCGTAGCAGTAGACGGTCCGGCTTGTGGACAACTGTGAGGCGAGGTCGATCGCGGCCGGCGCGAAGGTCGTGTCGGTGACGATCCGGGCCAGGCGGAGCCGCGCCGGTTCGGGGCCGACGCGGTCCTGGTAGGCGGTGGCGAGGGCGTCGGCGCTGAGATCGAACCGGCCTTCCGTCCAAGCGCGCAGTTGGGAATCGGAGAACGTCGCGTACTCCGGCGCGTTGCAGAGGATGAGCGAGGCGTCGTGGCTGGTGTGGCCGATGAGGACGGGGACCTCGGCGCCGTCCGGGGGGAACGACGGGTCGACGTGGGGCGCGAACGACGCCTGCGCCGCGTCCAGAAGGTCCTGGTCGAGGGTGAAGCCGCCCATGACGTCCCCGGTGAGGACGCGTTGGAGTTCGAGGAGCGCCCCGGTGTCCCAGGTGGTCAGCTCCCTGGCCCGGGACGGGCTCAGTCCGGCGAGGCGCACGGCCTTCGCGGCGAGGTCGTGGGCGGCGTCGGCCGACGTCGCCAGCGGGCCCGGTGAACTCTGGATGATCGCCTTGTGGAACAGACCGGACGCGGACGGCATCGACATCAGGTTGCGTACCTTGTCACCGCCGCCGGACTGGCCGAACACGGTGACGTTGCCGGGGTCGCCGCCGAAGCCGTCGATGTTGTCGCGCACCCATTCGAGGGCGAGCACGAGGTCGAGCAGCCCGGCGATCCCGGCGTGCTCGAACTCCGCGCCGAGTAGCGCGTCCAGGGCCAGGTAGCCGAAGATCCCGAGCCGGTGGTTGACGGTGACCACGACGACGTCGCCGAGCCGGGCGAGGCGGTCGCCCAGGAACATCGATTCCGATCCGGCGCCGTGCTGGTAGCCGCCGCCGTGGAGCCAGACCATGACCGGACGACGTCCTGACGGCGTCGCGTCCGGCGTCCAGACGTTGAGGACCAGGCAGTCCTCGCCCATCGGGACGCCTTCGAGCGCCGAGCCGGTCCGCGGGTAGAGGTAGTCGATCGCCTCGACCCACGAGCCGGTCGCCGCCGGCCGGATGTCGTTCTGCGGCGCGGCGCGGCCGAAGACCGTCGCGTCGCGGAGGCCGTGCCAGGGCTTCGCCGGTTCCGGCGGCCTGAACCGCGCCGCGCCGCCGGTGGGCGCGCCGTACGGGACGCCGAGAAACGACGCGACGCCGCGGTGCCGGACACCGGCGACCTTCCCGGACGTGGTCTCGGCTATGACTCGCTGCTGCATGAAGGGGCTTTCTCGTTCGGGACGGTCTGCGCGGCCCTGGGAATCGCGGCGATGAGCCGCTTGGTGTAGTCCGCGCGGGGATGGTCGTACACCGACCGGGTGGCGCCGGACTCGACGACGGAGCCGTGGTACAGGACGACCATGTCGTCCGCCAGGTACCGGACGACGCCGAGGTCGTGCGAGATGAACAGGTAGGCGACACCGAGATCGGCCTTGAGCTCGTTGAACAGGTTGAGGATCTGCGCCTGGAGGGAGAGGTCGAGGGCGCTCACCGGCTCGTCGCAGACGATCAGCCGTGGCCGCATGACGAGAGCGCGGGCGATCGCTATGCGCTGCCGCTGGCCGCCGGAGAACTCGGCCGGGTAGCGGTCCGCCGCCGTGGCCGGGAGACCGACGCGTTCCAGCGCTTCGAGCACCCGGACCCGGACGTCGCGCGTGCCGATGGTCCGTTGGACGCGTAGCGGTTCGCTGAGCGTCCGGCCGATCGGCTTGACCGGGTTCAGCGAACCGTACGGGTCCTGAAACACGACCTGGATCTGGCTGCTCAGTTCCCGGCGTTCGCTTCGTCCGGCCCGGGTGATGTCGTGGCCGTCGAAGGTGATCGAGCCGCCGTCCACCGGGACGAGGCCGAGGATCGCCTTGCCGAGCGTCGACTTTCCGGAGCCGGACTCTCCGACGAGGCCGACGGTGCGTCCGTGCCCGGCGGTGAGTGAGACGCCGTCCAGCGCGGTGACCGGCCCGCCGCGCCGCCGTGGATAGCGGACGGTGAGGTCGTCGATCGAAAGCAGCGGTCCGGTCATGGCTTGGCCTCGATCAGGTGCGTTGACCGCGCGCGTAGGCAGCGGCCGCGGTGGTCGTCCGTCCCCGCCACGGCGATCGGGTGCGCGGTGCACTCGTCGGTCACGTAGGGGCAGCGCGCGGCGAAGTGGCAGCCGCGCGGCCATTCGCCCGGCGCGGGGACGCCGCCCGGCATGACGTGGAGCGGCACGCCCGGGGTGCCGAGCTGCGGGTTCGCTGCCAGCAGCCCCTCGCTGTAGGGGTGCCGCGGCGCCGTGACGATCGCCGCGGTCGGTCCCGATTCGACGACCTGTCCGGCGTACATGACGAGGGTCCGCTCGCAGAGTTCGCCCACCGCGCCCCAGTCATGGCTGATCAGCAGGATCGCCATACCCGTCTCCCGCTGGAGCGTGCGCAGCAACCGGAGGATCTCCGCCTGGACGGTGACGTCGAGCGCGGTGGTGGGCTCGTCGGCGATCAACAGCCGGGGGCCGCCCGCGAGCGCGAGCGCGATGGCGACACGCTGCGCCATCCCGCCGGACAGCTGGTGCGGGTACATCTTCGCGACGCGCTCCGGGTCGGGAATTCGGACCTGACCGAGCAGCTCGACGGCCCGCCGCCGGGCCGGGGCCCGTCCGGCGCCGGTATGGACGCGGACGGCCTCGGCGATGTGGCCGCCCACGGTGAAAAGGGGGTCCAGGGCGGCCATCGGCTCCTGCGAGACGAACGCGATCGTGGAGCCGCGCAGGCCGGCGCGTTCACGGTCGCCCATGGCGGTGGCGTCGACGCCGTCGATCCGGATCGAACCGCCGGTGACGTGTGCGCCGTCCGGTAGCAGTCCGAGGACGGCGCGTCCGGTCATCGTCTTGCCGCAGCCCGACTCGCCGACGATGCCCAGCGTCTCACCGGCCCGCAGGTCGAACGACACGTCGTCGATCACCGGCGCCGGCCGCCCGCCGGGTCCGGGGACGGTGACGGTCAGGCCGTCGACGCGTAGCAGGATCGGCGGGTCGTCCTCCGGTGCGGCGTTGTCCGGACGCCGGTCGCGCGCACGTCCCGTCGCGGCGTCGCGGGGCGGGCGGGAACGTGCGGGGGCGGCCGGACGGGCCCAGCCCTCCGCCGTCGCATCGCGGACGCCGTCGCCGAGCAGCACCAGTGCGATCACCGTGCCCGCGACGACCGCGCCGGTCGGGATCAGCATCCAGTTCTGCTGGTTCATCGCCGCGGAGGCGTCGGCGACCATGCCGCCCCAGCTCGCCTCGGGGAGGTGCACGCCCAGCCCGAGGAAGTTCAGCCCGGTCTCGGTGAGCAGGGCGGTCGCGGCGACGAGCGACAGGTTGACGAGGATCGGGCCGGTGATGCGCGGCAGCACGTGCCGCAGCGCGATGGCGAGCCGCCCGAAGCCGTACACGCGGGCGGCGGCGACGTACGGCTCCCCCGCCACGGTCAGCGCGGCGGCGCGCACGACACGGACGAGGCCGGGCGCGGTCAGCACACCGAGCGCCGCCATCGCGGCGAGGAGCTCCTGGTCGAAGGTGGCCAGCACCATCAGCAGCACCACGATCGCCGGGATGGACATGAGCAGGTCGACCAGCGGGGACACGATCCGGTCCGCGCCGCCCGACAGCGCCGCCGACAGCCCGACCGGGATCGCGATCACGGCCGTGACCAGGACGGTCACCAGCACGCCGGTCAGCGCCGGACGCGCCCCGAACATCAGGCGGGAGGCGATGTCGCGTCCCAGCGAGTCGGTGCCGAGCCAGTGGTCGGCCGTCGGGGTCGCGAGGACGCGGGTGAGGTCGGCCTCCTGCGGCCCGTACGGGGCGAACACCGGCGCGAAGATCGCGAGCACGATCACGGCGGCCAGGTAGAGCAGCGCGCCCACCGCGAGCGGATGGCGGAGCAGCCGCCGCGCCAGACCGGGACGCCCGGACGGCGCGACGACGGGCTCCGCACCTGACGGGGCACCGGCGGAATCCGTATCGGTCAGTGCGCGGGCGGCGGGCTCGGCACCGGACGGGGCGGTCATGACGCCCGCACCCGCGGGTCGATCAGAGCGTACGCGATATCTGTCAGGAAATTGGCCGCGACGACCAAAAGCGTGAAATACACGGCGACACCTTGAATTACTGGAATGTCCTTAGAGCCGGTCGCGCTGACCGCGAGGCTGCCCAGCCCGGGAAGCCCGAAGACCTGCTCGATCACGACCGAGCCGCCGAGCGCGCCGACGAGCAGGATGCTCGACATGGTGCAGATCGGTATGGCCGCGCCGCGCAGCGCGTGCTTGAACACGACGCGCCGTTCGGGGACGCCGTTGGCCCGCAGGTTGTCGATGTAGGGGCGGCGCAGGACGTCGAGCATCGCCTCTCTCGTCTGTTTGGCGATCGCCGTGACCCCGCCCAGGGCGAGCGCGCTGACCGGGAGCAGCAGCGATCGCGCCCACCCGTCCGGCGAGTCCGCGAACTTGACGTATCCGGTGGCCGGGAGAAGTCCGAGCCGGACGCTCAGCAACGAGATCAGCAGCAGGCCGAGCCAGAAACTGGGGATCGCTAGACCGCCCACGCTGAGCAGGTCGACCAGGCGTCCGGCCAGGGAGCCGGCCCTGCTGCTCGCGACGCCGAGGACGACCCCGAGCACGGTGGCGAGGAGGGTCGCGCCGAGCACGAGGGAGAGCGTCACGGGCAGCCTCGTGCCCAACGCGGTCGTGACCGCCTCCCTGTTCGTGAGTGAGGTGCCGAGCGAGCCGTGGAAGACGCCGTTGAGCCAGTGCCAGTACTGCGTCCATATCGGCTCGTCGAGGTCGAGTTGCCGCCGCAGGCGAAGGACGTCCTCCTGTGTCGCCTGAAGCCCCGCCAACTGGCTCGCGGCGTCTCCGGGAATCAGCGACTGGAGGACGAAGACCACGACCGACACCACGAACAACAACGGCACGGACAGCAGCAGTCTGCGCATCAGAATTCGTTTCATTGAGCATCCCTCCCCTCAGCGATAACGCGTCTTGAAAGGTCAGTGCTTGGCCGCGGTGAAGAACACCGGGTTCGGGTCGAGGGCCCGCGGCGCGGTCGTGACGCCCTGAAGCCCTGGACGGGCGACCGTGACCTTGTCGATGCTCGCGAAAGGAACGAACCACGCCTGTTCGACGAGCACCTTCTGCAGCCGCTTGTAGATCGCCGGACGCGACTCGTCGTCCGCGGCGGCCCCCTCGCGCATCAGCTTGGTGATTTCGGGATGGGTGTTGCCGAACGGATTGAAAAGGCTGCCGGTGTTGAGCAACTGGTCGGCCACCAGATACATCGGTAGTCCGCCGTATTCGAACATCTGGGCCTGGTACTTCTTGCCGCTCAGCCCGCTCGTGTAGGCGGTGATGCTGACCGGAACGTCGATCTTGGCCTTGACGCCGATCTTCGCCCAGTAGCCGGCGACGGCCTGGGCCGCGTCGGTCTCCCCGGGCTGGAGGTTGTAGGCCGCCATGACCAGCGAGAACCCGTCGGGGTAGCCCGCCTGCTCGAGCAGGCTCTTCGCCTTGGCCGGGTCGTAGGGGTAACGGCCGTTCAGGGACGGGTCGTATCCGTCCGCCGCGGGCAGGAGGATCTGGTCGCTCGGGGTGGCGTACTTTCCGAATAGCGCCTTCGCCAGCGCCTTCCGGTCGATGGCGTAGTTCAGCGCCTGCCGGACGCGGACATCGCCGAGCGCCTTGACCTGTGTCCCGCCGCGGTCGAGGAGCTGAATGTGACCGAACAGGTACGGCCAGGTTTTGACATCGAAGCCGGCCCGTTTCGCGGCGTCGGCGCCCTTGGTGTCGCTGATCATATAGTCGACCTGCCCGGTGCGCATGGCGCCGAGGGCGGCGTTCGAGTCGGGGATGACCTTGACAACGACCTTTTTCCAATTGATCGCCGCACGGTTCCAGTAATTCGGGTTCGGGGTGAACACGTACGTCTGGTTGGTGACGCTCGCTCCGGTGTCGAGCACGTACTGACCGGCTCCGGCGGTCGAGGTGCCGAGCCTGTTCGGGCTCTTGAGCCCGAGCGGGCTGATGACATCGCCGATCGCGAAACCCTGGGTGAGGATGTAGGGCAGTTCGGGATTCGCCGACTTCAACTCGATTCGCAGGCTGAGCGGTCCGGTGACGGTGACCTTTTCGAAATTCTGGACGCGGGACGCGCCCAGTCCGCCCGCCTTGGCGAAGTAGGCGAAGTAGTCCGCCACGCCTTGCGCGGTCAGGCTCGATCCGTCGGCGAACTTCACGTCCGGGCGCAGGGTCAGCTCGAACACCCTGTTGCCGGAGCCGACGAACTTCCACGCGGTCGCCAGACCCGGAGCGAGGCTTCCGTCGCTCCTGAGGTAGATCAGCGGGTCGTACGCGAGCTCCACCGGAATGATCAGTGGGTCGCCGTTGCCCGCCAACGCGGGGTTCAGGCTTTGCGGCGGGGCCGCGACCGCGATGGTCAGCGTTTCGGGGTTCTGCCGCGCGGGCGTTCCCGCCGAACCTTCGCCCGCGCCTCCACAGGCGGTCGCCAACGCGGCCACGAGCAGCGCGCCGCCCAGAACGACCGCCGAGCGGTTAGGGCGCGTCTTCGATGTACCGACCACGATCTCTCCATACTTTGAAGGCAGTCGATGAGTTCCTGCACGCACTCATCCAGGCCTGATGCTCCTGTCAGTGCTGGTCACTCACTGTTCGCACACCGTATGGCGCGTGCGGCGAAAACCGCAAGCTCTAAACTGATAAAAAGTTTGAACTAGGAAATCACTTCAAAGATTGAAGACAAAGGTCGGTGCCGTCAAAGGCGTACCGCGCCGCCCCGCGCGCGATGGCGTGCCCGCCCAGTTCGGCCAGGACGACACTCCCTCGCCAGTTACGCGGACTCGCCATCCTCCGCATCCCACGGCTGACCGGATCAAGCAGCGCGGAACCGGCGGCCGCCAACTCCCCGCCCAGGACGAAGCGCTCGGGCGCCAGCACCGCGACGACGTTCGCCAGCCCGGTGACGATGTCCTGCGCCGCGTCCGTGACGATCCGGACACACCCCGGGTCACCGGAACGGGCCAGCTCGGCGAGCCGGCCGAGCGTGAGGTCGTCTCCATGAAGGTCGGCGACGTGACTCAGCAGCGCATCACCGCCGACCTTCGTCTCCAGGCAGCCGCGGTTCCCACAGAGGCAAAGCCTGCCGCTCGTGTCGGTGGACGAATGCCCGAGCTCCCCGATCCCGCCCGGCCCACCGCGGTACAGCAACCCGCCGAGCAGCATCGCCCCGCCCACCCCCGAGCTCAGGTGCAGGTAGAGCACGTCCCGGCAGCCACGCGCGGCGCCCCACCGCACCTCGGCCAGCAGGGCGGCGTCACAGTCGTTGATCAACCGGACGGGCAGACCGGTCTCCGCGCCCAACTCACCCGTCACGTCGGCGCCGTACCAGGACGAATCGAACGCCGGCAGACGCCCGAGCCCCTCCGGGACGGTGTTCGAGACGGGGTCGATGGACACGCCCAGCGCCAGCCCCACCCCGGCGAGCGGCCGCGGCGCCACCTCGTCCGCGGCGCGCACGGCCTCGATCAGCTCCACGATCGTGTCCCGCTCTTCGCCATAGGGGGACTCCGGGACCCGCGGGCGCGACAGTTCGACCAGGACCAAGCCCTCGTGATCGACCGCCGCCGCCGTGATCGCCTCCCGCGCGACCGTGACCGTCAGCGCCAACTCCCCGGCGGCCACGTCCAGTTCGACCAGATTGACGCTCCGACCGTTCCGCCGTCCCTTCGAGAGTTTGACTCGATCGTCCTGGACGAGTACACGAACAAGATTCGAAACGGTGGCCTCCGACAGCCCCGTCGCCCGCGCAAGCTCAGACTGCGACAACGTACCGCCCTGCCGTAGTGCGGAAACGACCTTCTCCAGGTTCGTCCGCCGCAACTCAGCAAGCGCCCCACCAGCCGGCACCATCTCGCAACCCCTCACTCACGCCCACAAGCTTTGAACCGACAGCGTAACCCCGAAGCCCGTGCCGCCCTTGCTGTGCACCTAGCGGCCCGTGGCGTAAGCGCTGCCAAGACGTGCGAGTGAAGCGCATGGTCGCGTTTCCGGTGCCAGGTCACCTGGCGAGGCAGCCCTTAACGCGGGCGCCCCAGAAAAGCGTTCGGCGCCGTCTTCAATCGTCCATCGACATTCGGCCAGCTCGGCGGCGATCTGAGGGCGACACCGGCGCGTGCTGTTCGGTGCGTGTTGAGGCGTTGCTGGCTCAGCCAGTTGACCTCGTCAGGTCGCCAGTGAAGCGAGCCAGGCGTCGAGGGCTTGTTGGGACGCTTGGAGTTGCGCGACCGCATCGGCGATGCGGTCGCGTTCGCGTCGTAGATGGCTGATCATGCCTGGGCAGGCTGAGGGGACCAACTGCTCACCATCATCATGAACGCAGTGCAGCAACTGGGCGATCACACTGGTGGGCAGGCCTGCGGCGAGCAGGGCACGAATGTGCCGTACCGCGACGACATCCGCCTCGCTGTACTGACGGTAGCCGTTGGGAAGCCGGGTCGGCCGCAGCAACCCTTGTTCCTCGTAGTAGCGCAGCAGCCGCCGGCTCACCCCTGTCTTGTCGGCCACGTCACCGATCCTCATAGGCGTGTCCTTTCGACCTGCTCATTCACGCGGTTGACCTTCACATGATGTGACGCCATAACGTCCCCACCACCAGCGATCATCCATACGGAAAGGGGACACCATGCCTGGAGCCGTCGTCATCGGGGCAGGACCAGGGATCGGCCGGTCGGTCGCGCTCAGGTTCGCGCGGGAAGGCCTACCGGTCGCCGTCATCGCCCGGACGTCCCGAACGGTGCAGGCGGTCGCCGACGATGTCGCCGCCCTCGGAGTCAAGGTCGTGCCCCTGAAGGCCGACAGCGCTGACGAGGTGTCCTTGCGCGCCGCGCTCGACACGGCGGCCGGCGAACTCGGCCTGCCCGATGTCGTGGTGTACAACGCCGCGATCATCCAACCCGACGCGCCGGGTGAGTTGCCCATGCGCGCGCAACTGGACGCCTGGGCGGTCAACGTGCTCGGAGCATTGACGGCCGCGGCACATGTCGGCCCATCAATGGCGCAGCGCGGCAACGGTTCGTTCCTGATCACCGGTGGAATGCCCGAGCCCAAGCCACAATATGTGAGCCTGTCACTTGGCAAGGACGGGGTACGAACCCTGGTGCAACTGCTGGACCAGCAGTACGGACCCTCAGGCGTACACGTGGCCTCGATAACTGTCGCCGGCCCCGTCGCCCCCGGCACGAAGTTCGATCCAGACCATATCGCCGAGCACTACTGGCACCTGCACACCCAACCGCGACACCAGTGGCAACACGAAATCCTGCACAACTGACGCAGACGTTGAATCATTCGCTGAGCTGGCCACAGCAGATGAGCGCGGCACCATTGCGCGGGCTGGGCTGTGTCCGCACCTCCGTAGTTTGGTGGCGTTGCGTGGTCGCGGTGTTGCCGGTCACTCGTCTGTTGCCGGCTCGCTGTCTTCCTCGGACTCGTCGACGAGCGGCAAAATGTACTCCTCCGCCAGGCGAGCCAGGTGCAGCGGCAGTGGAATGCGCAGGTCCTGGTCGTATTCGGGTGGCTGTCGTAGGTGGTGTGCGACAAGGGCCAGTGTCTCGGGGTCGTCGCCGTCGGCCGGGTGGCAGGCCAGCACGGCCAGTTCCACGAGATCCGGAGTCCACGCCTGCCTGTCCGCGTCCGGTCCGACCTTGCGAATGGCCTTGGGCGTCTTGAAAGTGCCTGGTTTCGCTGTCGTGCTCCAGAAGACGCGGTCGGTGCCGTCTTCGCTCGTCCACAGGTGGACGGCCAGACCGTTCGCCTGGCCGGGCTTGGCCACGGCCCACCACTGCGCGGTCTCGCCGCGGCTGTCGTTACCCGTGCGGACGCGCAACAGCCGAACACCGGGGTGTATCGGACGGGCCGGCGCGTGGCCCAGTCGAATCTTGTCGGATTCGACGACGCCGTCCTGCATCCATGGCCAGAACGTGCGGATGTTCTGCGCGTGAGCCATGAGCAGAACCTGCTCATTCCGCAGCGACCGGTACACGACCTGGAGCCATTCCTGGACGGCGCGTTTCTGCTCGTCCCGGGCCGACCGCGAATCCACTTCGGCCAGGACGTCCGTTCGCCGTGTGAGGTTGAGAAGCGCGCGAGGATAGGGAATCCATCCGCCGGCGCCGTCATCGGCGTCCGGGCACCAACCCTCGATGTGCGCCAGACCCGGGTCGGACGGGTCGGGCGTCACACGGACGGCCAGCGGGGCGATCCCCTCCCAACCGGTTCGGCTCCGGCGATCGCGACGGACCACCCAGAGCGCCGCATATGACAGTCCGGCGGGAAGAGTCCCGCGGCGCACGTCCGGGACGGGCAGAAGCCGGGCGCCGAGTTGGCGGAGGCCGTCGTTCCACGCGTTCTCCGCGCGGTGCTCGATGTTCTTCACCGAGTCGTGGCGCTGCTCCTTCATCGGGACCTGGACGAACTGGCTGAGCACTCCCGCGTGCGCGAAGCCGAGCCGGAGGGCGAACTTGGGGTCATGGTGAGTGCTGGTGAAATTTTCGCGGCGGTCGAGTTCCACCAAGGCCAGGGATGGGTTCGGGCCGGGCTCGTCCGCGCGCAGGAACGCGGCGGCCTCGTCACGCCGGGCGGCGTTCGCGGTGCGCTGGGCATGCTTGCTGCGCTCTTCCCCTTCGGAAATCGGCAGGTCGCCGGCGAGGCCGTCGGTCAACTTCAGACAGCGGAGCCGGACGGTCAGTTCGGGTGTCACCCATTCCACGACGGCGGCCGAGCCTGGGCGTGCTTTCTCGAATTCCTCCGCGGTGGGACGCTTTTTCGGTTCGCCCAAGCCCAACTGTTCGGCCAGGGAATGCACAGCGGTGTCCCGCATGTGCTCGCTCTGCCACAGCAGCCTCGCTTCCAGGAGTTGCGGACCGGGCTTGGGGAAGCCGTTGCGCAGGCAGGACATCGCGTAGGCGGCGACGGCGCGGGAACGTGTCGCGTCCAGTTTCGGTTTGCGGGTGCGGCCGTTGCGGGGGGTCGGCGCACCGAGCGTGGTCGCCTTTCGGGCCGGCATCGCACGTAGTTCAGGCGGAAGAGCCCGCTCGGCCCATGCCATGATCTCCGAACGCTCGTCCGGCATCAGGCCGGGCAGGACGGGGTGCCGGCCCATGGACGTCCGGTGGACGACGGCGCCGCGCATCCCATCGGTCAGCCACAGTTCCGGGTCGGTGAGGATCGCGTCGGCCTCCGGGAACGGCTCGCTGAGTGAGATGCCGCGTAGCAGTCCCGCCGGGCCGCCCGCCACCCAGCCGTCCGTCCATTGTCCGGTCTCGCGGTCCCGGTAGCGCTGCAGTTTGGCGATGGCGAACCGTTCGGCCAGCGGCGCGCCCGCCAGCCAGGGCACCTTCGGGCGGAGCAGCACGGTCGTCCTGGTGCCATAGGGGATGCGGAGGCGCCCGGTCGTTTTGGACGTGTGGGTCGCCCATCGCCGGACGCCCGTGTGCAAATGGAATCGTGGCAGGGGGTCGAACGGCTGGGTCTGCATGGTGATGCGCAGATAGATCGAGTACCAGGAGTCGCGGTTCCTCTTCTCGAGCGGGAGCGGCTGGGACACCAGAAGCGCTCCGCGTTCGGCCCCTCCCGGGATCGGCCTGAACTCGAGCCGTCCGGTCTCGGATTCGAACGGCTCCAGCGCCGTGATCCGCCGGGCGATCCAGTCGGTGGCGAGGGTGGGTTGATGGTGGAGCAGGGCGGCGGTGCCACCACCGGTCTCCGGGCAGCGGAGCAGTTCCAGTTCCACCGCCTCCCAGGACGGCGGGTCGGCGTCAAGGGCGCCGCGCATCTCCCGCAGCAGCGCCCGGTGCTCGGGGTCCGTGGTCGCGCTGGGGCACAGGTCGGCCAGCCATGCGTTCTGGAGCGTCCTGAACGCGGTGTCCGACAGTTCCTCGCCGTCTTCCGGGACGAGCAGCCAGTACGGGGCGGCGTCCGGGGCGCCGTGGTTCCTGGGCAGGACGATCAGGCCGGGCGCGAGGGCCTGCAACGCCTGGTCCATGCGCTTGGTGGGGACGCGCTGGGCGGACTCACCACGCGCGGCCCGGAACAATGGCAGAGGTGAGACCGGCCAGTGCTCGGGAAAGCGCAATGCGCGGTACCGGACCGGGACGGACACGTCCCGGTCAGTGGGCAGCCACGCGGCGGGCCGAATGGTGTCGAACATGGAGCTCCTTCCGCATCAGGTGCGGTGGGTGAGGGTGTTGAGTGCTTCGTAGAGCGGCCGGTAGAGCAGGTCGACGAGCGCCGGGTCCGCCGGGTCGTCGAAAAGCGCGGGATCGGTACCCGCGGTGAAGTAGGGGGCGAGCACCTCGTGGAGGCCCGACAGGAGTCCGTCCGGGTCGCTCACCTCGGGTATGCGGGTCGCCTGTTCGCCGGGGGTGAGCGCACGGGCGGCGCCCATCGCGAAGCGCGCGTCCACGAAGACGACCCGGGCCGGGACGCCACCTCGCACGAGCCGTCCGATCACCTGCCAGATGGTGACGAGCTGATCCCAGGCGAAGGACCGTTTCTCCCACCGCGACAGGCGGGAGTACACGTAGCGGCGGGACAACAGGCGCCGCCACTCACGACGCGCCTCGTTCCGGAAATCTTGGAAGGCCGCGTCCAGATCGACCGCCTTGGTGACCAGCTCGGTGAAGGTGGCGGGCCCGTTCCGGTCGTCGTCACGCGGCAGGTCACGGGTGAACCGGACCACCCAGTCGTTGATGGCGTGCACGGCCAGGGTCAGGTCGTCCGGACGCGGGTGGGGTCGGGCCAGGAACATCGCGACACCGAAGGCCGCGTTCCGCTCGGCGTTCAGGATGTTGTGGCCGCGTTCCACCGCCATCAGCGGGGCGACGAGGACCTCCGCGTACGGATCCTCGGCGAAGGTCGCCAGGTCGCCGCGACGCAGCGCGGTGACCGGTGTGCCGTCTCCCGCGGCCCGGCGGACGAGCCCGAGATCGGCGTCGTCGGCGGCCAGCACACGGACACGGTCGTACCAGCGGTCCGACTCACGTAGCGTCTCGGCGACGATCACCGCCTCCCGGTAGCTGCCGACCAGCAGGATCGCGCGGCGCCGCATCGGGTCCTCGACCATGCGCAGTTCCTGTTCGAGCGGGCTCTCCGAACCGTCCCGGCCACGCCGTCCGAGACGTCTGGCCATGGCCCTGGCCGCTGCCGGACGGTCGTCGGGAGCGACCCCGGACAAGGTCATGGGGCGGCGCCGACCTCCATCGTCGTGGTAGAAGAACCTGGTCGCGAACGTCGTGCGGCGCACCGCCTCCATGGCCTTGTCGGGTGGCATCAGCACTGCCCGTACCGGGGCGGCCACATGAGCGCGGGTCGATCTGCCCGCCCAGCTCGTACCGGACATGAGAACCACATGCGGGCCTTTGCGACCATCGGCTACGGCGGCTCCCAACCGATCCAACGTCAGCAACAGCTCGCGGCCCACCCCCGCGTGGCGGAAGAAGCGCAGCGTGCCGCTCTGCCGTCCGTCGGCGTCCCGTTCCCGGTCGTCGGGCAGGTATTGGTAGCCCAGAACGTTTCCCATGGGCGCTTCGGGGACGATCGGCGCGTAGTCCTGGGGTGGGCGGCGCGCCAGGTCGTTGCCCGTGGCGTCCAAGTTGAGCGCGGCCTCCACCTGCGGCCAGAAGTACGTCAGCCGATTCAGCCGCTGACTCAGCACCGACAGCAACGCCATGAACTCCAGGCGGCGGCAGTTGGACTCCATCCACCGCTCGTCGTCGACGGGAGCCGGGGTACCGTCCAACAGATCTACCAGGAGCGTCCTCGTGCCGGCGCGAGTACGGGCCGGCGACAGAGTGTGCAGGAGGTCGGCGGTGAGATCCACCAAGGCGACGACGCGGGAGTCGCGGGGCTCCTCGCCGCCGCCCAGCGGGTCGTCCCGGAAGGCCTCGAAGATCTCGGTGAGCGGGCGACGGAGGCCGTCAAGGAGCGCGAGCCTGGCTTGGCCCGCGCCGTCGTCCTCGTCTTCGTCGTCCTCGTAGGCCGCGAACAGGTCACGCTCGTCGGGCGGGCTTTCGTCGTCGGGCTCGGCGCGGTCGCGCAACCAGTCGTTCAGCAGCTTGTCCTGGAGGGTCCACGGGCTGAAATAGTCGATGTCGACCCACTCGCGCAGATCCTCGTCCGAGATGAGGATCTTGTAGAGGCGGTCGGTGGCGCCGCCGACCACCGACAGCGCGGCGTTCCACTGCTCGACCTCGCGGTCGGCCAGCGGCAGCCGGCCCTGCCGTGACAGCTCCTCGATCTTGTGCGCCTGCAACTGGTCGAGCCACGAGTCCGGACCGGGCAGGACGAGCGTGGCCGACGGCGCGAACACCTGGTCGAAGTTCATCTGGACGGCGTCCGCCTCGTCGACGAACACCAGGTCGCTCATGGAACAGGCGAGTTCGGCGTGGCGCAGCCGCTCCTCGTTGAGGTGCCGTGGAACCTCGCTCAGGACGAGGCTCGCGGGGTTGGCGATCCACACCAGGGCGTCCACCAGGTCGCGGGCGGCGCCGTGTCGGGGACACGCGCTCCACAACGGGCATCCACGCCGTTGGCCCAGCGCATCGTCGTCCCGGCTCTGGTAGAGGGACGTGCACGGGGCGTCTGCGTACCGCAGTGGCCGGAACGCCTCGGTGCCGCGCAGCGCGTCGATCACACAGACGGTGCTGAGCAGGTCGAACCCCGGCTCGTCATGGTGGTCGAGCAGCGTCCTTCCACCCTGAGCGGCGAGCCTGCGGTGCAACCGCTGGGCGTGGTTCTCGCGGGTGCTCGATCCGAGGATCGGAGCCGCCGGAATGTCCAGGGTCCGGAAAAGCTCCACCAGCCGGAGCTGTTCGGCGACGTCACCCACGACCAGCGTGGTGCGGAGCGGTTCGGGGAGCCGCGCGGCCCAAACGGCCGCGACCTTCATGAATGTGCTCTTGCCCGCCCCGACCATTCCCGCCAGATTGGTCAGACCATCGAAGACGAAGCTGTCGGTTTCGACGAAACGGCGGCCGCCGGTGTCGCGCACGGCGAAGCGCACGGAATCCATGCGGGCCGCCCAGTCGCCGGGGCGTGCGGCCTCTTCCTCGCGTTCCTTCCGGTCCATCCAACGGGCGGTCGCGAGCAATTCGTCGCGGGTCACCGTTCGCGGGGAGCCGTCGCCTTTCCGTCCGGCCGCGAGGTCATGACCGACGGCGGGATCGGGACGCGGGTAATCGGGCAGCAGCACTCCCGTCCGGCGCCTTCGCTCGAAGAACGAGGCCGCGCCCGGCTCCGCGAGCGGAAGCCGTTTCCGCTGGTAGGACGGCTCTGCGGAGAGCGCGGTCGCGTACACCGCGAACCGGTCGACGGCGACCGTGGGGCGTACCCTCCGCGCCGGGCCCTCCGATGGGACGTCATAGGCGCGAAGACGATCCGGAAGCCGCCGGTAGACGTCGAGTTCCTCCAACCAGGTTCGGCGCTGCCGTGTCGTCCACAGCAAATGGCGGGCACAACGGATCGCGATCTCCTGGCGTTCCGTCAACGGTTCTCTGGTGTGGACCAGTCGATAGCCGCTCCACAACGCGTAAGCGCTCTTGGCGGGCTCGTCCGGGGCGACCATCTCCATCAGGTAGAGCGCCAGTTCGACGCGGCAGAGGAGCGGCGGACGTACATCGTCAGATGCCCACACCCGGTTCAGCTCCCGGCTCACCGGCTGGTGCCAGGCGTCCCGATCACGCATCGGTCTTCTTCCTCTCCCGCAGGATTTTCCGGGCCCGCCTGACGAGCGCGTCGTCCACCATGAGAGGAAGCCCGGACGCCGTGTCCGGCCGATTGCGCTCGAAGGTCGCGACATAACCGGCGCGCGCCTTGGCGCGCGCGGCGGGAACAACCCAGAACGCCTCGTCGTAGGGCGGTTCCGGGTGAATCGGCCGGGCCGCGCGGCCGAGTAGACCGGGGTGCGCCCAGTCCTTGACGTCGATCGCCCACACGCGCCCACCGGGAAAGGTGACGCGCAGGTCGTAGTTATCGAAACCGGGCCACAATTCGACGGACAACCCGAGTTCGGTGAGCCGGTAGGCCAGTCTCATCTCGGCGCGCCCCGGGCCGGTGACGAACTGGCGCAGCGGTCGTTCGAGTTGGAGCAGCTCGCCGACGTCCTCCGGTCGCAGCCGGCGGCCGACCGGCGGCGGGCCGATCCGGCGGCACTGATCGCGCTCGCACCACCATTCATCGTCGTCCATCGGGGTCAGCAGGGTGAGGCAGCGTTCGCAGGTGGCGTACGCACCTTCGTTGAGGTAGGCGGGCGGGACCTCGCGGTAGATCTCCTGGATCAGATCCCGGGCGGGGGCGAGTACCAGATCGTTCACCAGCCGAAGCCCTTCCTGTTCGGTCAGGACGGGCTGCTCGACGAGAAGCCGGCGGAACCCGGCGTAGCCGTCCGGCTCACCGAGCCCGCGGAAGATCTCCTTCGCCCTTCGGATGATCTGGCGGTCGCGGTGCTCGACGGCCACGTCGCGGGCGCGCTCGGCCCATTCGTGGCACAGCTCGGTGGGACGGGCCGATCGGGCGTCGAGCAGCCGGTCGTCCGGCTCCACCAGGCCCTGCGGCAGGCTCAGCGGCCAGTCGGCGACGGGCTCGGTGGCCCAGTCGATCAGCTCGGGAAGGCTCCGGGGCGGGCGGGCCTGGCGGCGCAGGCACAGCAGGACCGTCCGGTTCAGCACCCGTTGTGCCTCGTCCGGGTAGGGCATGGTGAAGGTGTCCAGGTCGCCGATCTTTTCCAGGTCCACCAGGGCCGTGGCCAGGCTTCTGAGCAAGACCACGTCCTCGGTGTCCCAGTCCTTGATGGAAATCACCGGATCTCCCCCTTCTCGGGTCCAGCGGGGCACCATCGGGCGACCTCGCAATCCGCGCAGGCTCGGCCGGGGGTGGGCGCGTAGGTTTCGTCCACCGCCCAGTCCTCGGCGAAGGACGACACCACCTCGCGGGCTTGGTCGATCGTGGGCGGGTCGAACGGGTCGATCTCCTCGATGCTCACGCCGTCCCCGCGCAGGACCTCCAACTCGATACGGGAACGGGCACGGTCACCGCCGCCCGGCACGTCCGCCGCCATCAACAGCACTGCCAGCGCCAGTTGCGGGTACGTCTCCAGGAGAGGGCGTCCCTCCCGGACCCCGCGGGACAGGGCCTTGGTCTCCCGCCAGACCCAGCCGCCGTGTTCGGTGTGCAGGAGATCGGGATCGGCGATCACGACGACGTCAAGAGCGGGGTCGTAGGCGGTGAGCCTGGGTTGCACCATGACGCGCTCGTCCGGGGACAGTCCGGTGAGTGGACACACGGAACGATGCCGGTCGAGCATTCGGCGGGCCGTGGCCGCCTCCTCCGGCTCCAGGTCCGGAAAATCGGCGTCCACGGGCAGGTCGCGGCATCCGCGCGGCCCCGCCGTGCGATGCCGTTCGTTCAGCAGGTCGTCGACGGCCCGCCCGCGTCTGATCGCCGGGCTTTCGGGACGGGCCTCCCTGGTGTACAGCACCCTCGTCATGTGGAAGCGCGCCGGGCACGCGCCGTAAACGCGCAGGTCGGTGGCCGAAACGCTGCGGCGCTTGCGGGGTCTGGCCGGGGCGGGCACGCCGAGCAGGTTCGGTGTCCGCGGGGGCTGTTCACAGCCGAGCAGTGCGGTGCAGCCCTTGCAGTCCGATCCGGGTGCCAGGTCGGTGGTTTCCAGAAGCCGTCCGCCGGCGGGGACGACCAGAGCGCGGTGGCGACGGTCGATTTCTTCGGCGTCCCAGTCGGCGAGGACGCGGAATTCGCCGTCACCGCAGCCGACGCCGATGACCCGGACTCGTTCGGGGCTCCGTGGCGGCCGCGCCGTCCGCACGGGTCGGTAGGGCCTTGCGTACGCGCTGACCGCCGGCACACCCCACAGGACCGCTCCGGCGACGGCCGCGATCTCCTCCGGGGAACGATCGTTTTTGACTGAGTTCACACTCGGAAGCCAGATCTCTCTGACAGCGCCGTCGGCGGTGGCGTACCGTCGGCCCCAGGCGGTGCGCTCGTATCGGTCGGCGCCCCGCCGGTCCGGGACGGCGAGTTCGTTGACGACCACCCATTCATGCGGGACGGGCAGGGTCGGGGGATCCCCGGCCTCGCGCCGCTCCCGGGCCCACCGGGAACGGGCGTCCAGGTAGGCGTGGACGGCGTCACTCGTCCAGGCGACGTGAAGCGGATGGCACCTCCGAAAGGGGTGCTGGGAGCGTAAAGCCTGCCGAAGCTCGGTGTTCTGGTGTTCGACCAGGTCGAGAACCTCCATCACCGGGCCGAGCGCGAACTCCTTCACCGGTTGCCAGGTCGAGGGCGGCGGGTCCTGGGACAACAGCGGGCGGGCCGCGATCGCCGAGCCTCGCGGGCAGGACCGGGGATCGCCGCGCAGCAGGCGCGGGCCGACGCGGACGACCCGGATGTCGCCGCGGGTGCGCGGTGGGTGCGGAACGCTCACTGACCCTCCTCCGAGATGCTGTGAACTAAGTTTAAGCATAGAATCCGATCGTGCTGTGCGCTTGTCGATAATGTAGGGCCGCACGACGTACACGAGGAGGTTGCGCATGGAGACGGGGGAGGTCCTCGAGGGCGGCTACCGCGTGCTGGAGCCACACCGCACGGGCGGGATGGGGGAGCTGTGGCTCGCGCAACATGCCTCGGGAACCCGGGTCATGGTCAAGACGATGCGGTCATCGGACTGGGCGAACCGCATCTCGTCGTCGGTGGAAGCACGAGAAGCGCTGCACCGGTTGAAAGGGCGATTCGCCAGGGAGCGTCGGCTACTGGAGGAACTCGACCACCCCGCGATTCCACGGCTGCTCGATCACGGCGTGGGTTGCGACGGCATCCCGTACATGGTGATGGAGTACATCGCGGGAACCCCGCTGGACACGTGGCAGGAGAAGCACACCGTCACCGACGCCGCGGCCGCGTCGATACTCGTCCCGCTACTGGAGGCCCTGGCCTACGCCCACGGTCACCGGGTCGTGCACCGCGACGTCAAACCGGCCAACATGATCATCGATGAGCACGGGCGGCTGCATGTCATCGACTTCGGTATCGCCTTCGTGACCGACCCCGAGGCCACCCGGTACACATACCCCGGTCTCACTCCCGGGAGTGCCGGCTACAAGGCACCCGAACTCATCAACGGGGAGGAGACACCCGTCCCGGCGGCGGACGTCTACAGCGCCGGCTGCGTGGCCTACCTCCTGTTCGCCGGGAAACTTCCGTACAGCGGTCAGAGTGATGTCGTGCAGAACACTCAGCATCTGCACGCTCCCGTACCGCGGATTCGGTCCATCGTTCCGCACGTGCCGGAAGACGTCGACGACATCGTCTTCCGGATGATGCGGAAGAAGCCCGCCGACCGTCCGACGATTCCGGAGGCCGTCGAGGTGTTGCGTCGCTACCTGCCCGGTCCCGACAGCCCCGTGCCGAACCCCGCCTTCACTCCGGACCCGACCGTCCCCTACCGGGACGCGGCCCCGCAGCCGCCCGCCGCACCCGTCCCCCCGCGTCGTTCCCGCCGGGGCAGGCGACCGGGTGGCGACCGGCCGGTGCGAGCCGAGTTCGCCCGCCTCCTCAGCGCGGCCGACGACGAAATAGCGAACGGCGAGGCAGGACCGGGCATCGCCGGGCTGACCGCGAGCCTGGCACGCGCGTCCGACGCCTGGGGGCGCATCGACGAAAGCGTCGCCCTGGCCAGATTGCGGCTGGCCGACATGGACGTCCTTCGAGGGGACTGCACCCTGGCGGCCTCCCGGTACCGGGAGGTGGTGCGCGACCTCCAAAGGGAAACGTCGGCGGAGGCACGCGCACTCGTCGTCGAGGCGCAGGCGGGCATCGCCGAATGCCATCTCGGAGACGACGAACTGGAGAAGGCTCTCGACATGTGGGAAACGGCGGTTCGCGCGGCGCACAGGGACCCCGCCATCCTGCGGCGCGTCCGCGAACGCCTGAGGAGGGTCGCGGACGAACTCAGGGAGAGACAGGTGCTCCCCGATACCTCAGATGAGGATGTGTAAGCTCTGTCAACGCATTAATTCACAGAGCGGCGGAGGAAAGATGGCGGATACCGGCGATACGGGGGTTTCGGTGAACCTCGCCGAAATCGCACGGATCGCGGGTGTCGGCCGCGCCGCCGTCAGCAACTGGAGGCGCCGCCACACCAGCTTCCCCTCCCCCGTCGGCGGCACCGACAGAAGCCCCCAGTTCTCGCTGCCCGACATCGAACACTGGCTGCTGGAGAACGGCAAGATCAGTGCGGGCGCCGGGGCCAAGCAGGGGCTGTGGCCGCGCTTCGAACTGCTCGGCGACCGGGACGCCATGGGCAGGGTGATCGCCGGACTGGGATACCGGCTGACCAAGATGTCCTCGGGCACGGTTCCAGAGGTCGAGCTGTCCCTCCAGGAACGCGAGTTGCTGGACGCCTCCGTGACGCTGGCCCGTCGTGGCGGCGAGCGAGAGATCTTCGACTTCCTCGTGGAGCGCTGGCTCGGGGCCCACGTGCGCCAACTCTCCGCCACCCCGGAAAGACTCAGCGAGCTGTTCGTCGACATCGCCGACCTTTGCGTGGACGGCCCGGTCCGCACCGTCCTCGATCCTGCCTGCGGGACCGGAGCATTGCTCGTGGCGGCGGCCCGACGTTGGACCCCCGCATCCATGATCGGCCAGGACGTCGACGCCGTGCCGGCAGCCGTCACGGCCGCCCGGCTCCGGTTCTCCGGCGGCGACCGGCTCTCCTCCGTGGAGGTGACCGTCGGCGACTCGGTCCGCGACGGGGTGCCCGGAGGCGCGGACGTCATCGTGTGCAGCCCTCCGACCAACGAACGCTCCTGGGCACAGGCGGAGCCGGCCACCGATCCCCGCTGGATCTACGGGCTACCGCCCCGATCCGAGTCGGAACTCGCGTGGATCCAGATCATCCTCGGCGCACTACGCCCCGGAGGGACGGGCGTGGTACTGCTGCCGCCGGCGGTCGCGGTGCGCAGGGCGGGACGACGCATCCGCAGGGAAATGCTGCGCGGCGGAGCCATCCGGTCGATCATCGCGCTGCCGGTCGGCGCCGCCCCTCCGCACAGTGTGGGACTCCACATCTGGCTGGTCCGGCGTCCGGCTGACGAACCGCCGCCCGCCGACGACGTGCTGATGATCGACACCGCCGACTGCCGCGTCCCCCTGTCGAACGGACGCTATGAGGTCGACTGGGACGCCGTCCGCGAGCGCGTCACTTCAGGCGTACGCGACGGCAAAGGCCCGGGAGTCCAATCGGTGCCCGTCATGGATCTGCTCGACGAGCAGGTCGACCTCTCCCCCGCACGTCACGTGCCTCCGTCCGACACCACCGTGGACAGCGACCTCCGTGAAGAGTGGATCGCGTTCAATTCCAGCCTGGACCGTATCGTGGGCCTGAGTCGCTCGCTTTCGACCATGCCCGTCGTCTCGACCGGCGCGCCGGTCAATGTCACGGTCGCCGAGCTCCACCGCGCGGGCGCCCTCTCCTTTGTGCATGGCAAAGCGGTTCCCGAACATCTGCTGCACCGTGGCGAGCGCCCGTCATCAGGCATTCGCGTCCTCACACTCGCGGACCTGCTACCCGGCAGCGGCCCTGGACAGTGGATCGACGACACCGAGCTAGAAGAACTGAAAAATGCGGGCGACATCACGATCACGGAACCACAGGACGTCATCGTCGTCAGCGCTACTCGGGCTTTCGACGCCTGGGTCGAATTGGCCGCTCCGATGGTGCTCGGACCGCAACTGACGGCCCTACGCCCAACGGTCGGACAACTGGACCCCTGGTATCTGGCCGGGAGCCTGCGCACGTCCGCCAACCTGCGGCGCGCCGGAGGCCACGCCTCCACGACCTCACGCGTCGACCTCAGCCGCCTGGAAATACGCCGCCTGCCACTACAAGAACAGCAGAAACTCGGGGACGTCTTCCGCCGGCTCATGACGTTCGAGACCTCCCTGGCGGAACTCTCAAACGTCGGCACCGACCTAGGCCGCACCCTCAGCGACCTACTCGCCGCCGGACGCCTCACTCCCCACTGAACCCCCACCGGCCAAGAGTTCCGTTTATGACCAGGGTCTCCATCACGATAGCCGCACGGCGTTCGAGGCCCGGGAGTTCGACGGCGACCGGTTCCTGGACCGCGCCGCGCGGGTGGTCCTCCTCGACCAGTTGGTTCGTTCCCACTACTTCGTGGCCGGCGCCCGCCTCGACTTACCCGGCATCGTCCGGGTGAGCCCGGCCGGAAAGGGCTACGCGCTGGAGTACCTTGCGCCACCGATCGGCTGACCGAGCCCGTCGCCTCCGGCTCGCGCTCGCGGTGGCGGCCCGGATGGCCCGGTCTTCAGCGAGCGTGCTCGGCGAGCAACTCTCGGCCAGGACGTGCGGGAATGTCGTGGTGGGACCCTTGTCGCGTCTTGTCGGCTTGATGTATACAAGCTATCTATGAGTGGTCTACAAGAGGAATCCGCCCAGGATCTCGCGTATCGGTGGCTCAAGAAGCACATCGCTCGGTTCCCGCGGCATGAGGGGGCGTTTCTGAGCGAGGCGGAGGTGGCGCGGGAGACCGGGACGTCCCGGACGCCGGTGCGGGAGGCGCTGTTGCGGCTGGAGGCCGAGGGCTTCTTGCAGATCGTCCCGAAGAAGGGCGTGTTCGTGCCGCCGATCACGGACGCCGAGGTGCGCGCGGTGATGCAGGCCCGGGAGCTGGTCGAGGACTGGTGTGTCCGGCAGGTCGCGCCCGCGAGCGACGGGCTCGTCGGCGAGTTGGAGTCGGTGCTGGCCGAGCAGGAGCGGGTGATCGGCGATCCCGTCACCTTCATCGAGCTGGACCGGGTGTTCCATCGGCTGATCGTGCGCCGGGCCGGCAATCCGGTTCTCGCCGAGTTCTACGAGTCGTTGCGGGACCGGCAGGTTCGGATGGGCATGTACGCGGTGGCCAACGAGGAGAACCGTTCCCGCGCCGTCCTGGACGAGCATGCCGCGATCGTCGCCGCGCTCAGGACGGGAGAGGCGGCCGGTGCGGCGCTGACCGCGCACCTGTCCAGCACGATGGCGGCGCTGCACCTTCCGGACGTCGCCGACTGGGACGGTAGCGAACACTCGGTGGTGGGCCTGTCATGAAGGTCGCGCTGGTACAGGTCGCCAGTCCCCCGGAGGAGCCGCCGGACGAGCGCCGGGATCGGGTGGGTGCGATGGTCGTCCAGGCCAGGGGTGCCGATCTGGTCGTGCTGCCGGAACTGTGGGCGGCCGGCTACTTCGCGTTCGACCGTTATCTGGAGCGAGCCGAGACCCTTGACGGGCCGACGGTGACCGCCGCCCGCGCATGGGCCAGGGACCTGGACGCGTATGTGCATGTGGGCAGCATCGTGGAACGTGACAAGGCGGGTCGGCTGTTCAACACCTCGGTGCTGATCGCGCCGGACGGCCGGGTCGTGCACACCTATCGCAAGGTGCACGTGTTCGGGTACGCCTCGCGGGAGTCCGAGTTGCTCACTCCCGGTGACGCGCTGGACGTGTGCCCGACGCCGTTCGGGCTCGTGGGCGCCACCACGTGCTATGACCTGCGGTTTCCGGAGTTGTGGCGGGACCTGGTCGACCGGGGCGCGCAGGTGGTCGTGGTGCCGGCGGCGTGGCCCGAGGCGCGGCAGGAGCATTGGCGGCTCTTCACCTCCTGCCGTGCCGTGGAGGAACAGGTGCTGCTCATCGCGTGCAACGCGGTCGGCGTCCAGGACGGCGGGGTCGTGGTCGGCGGATGCAGCCGTGTCGTCGACCCGTGGGGGACCGTGCTGGCCGAGGCCGGTACCGAGGAAGGCGTCACCTTCTGCGACGTCGACCCGACCGTGGTCGAGACGGTGCGCGCCGAGTTTCCGGTGCTGGCCGACCGGCGTTGGCCGCACGCCGGGCAGAGCCGGTTGCTGGAGACGTCATGACCGCCCCGGTGACCGTGGACGTCGCCGGCACCGGCGAACGACTCGCGCTCGCCCCGGACAAGCTGATCGTCGCGGGGTACACCGCGCGGGACGAGGCGTCCGTGGAGGCCCATATCGCCGAGTTGGCGGCGATCGGGGTGCCGCGCCCGGCGAGCGTGCCGGCCTTCTACGAACTCGACACCGCCCTGCTGACCACGGCTTCGGTGATCGAGGTCGACGGCTCGTCCACCTCGGGTGAGGTCGAACCGGTGGTGATCCGCGCGGGCGGGCGCTACTTCCTGGCCGTGGGATCCGACCACACCGATCGGGAACTGGAACGGACGGGCATCGCGGAGTCGAAGGCCGCCTGCCCGAAACCGATCGGAAGCACCGTGGTGGAACTCGGGCCGGACCTGTCCTCGCTGGAGTGGGACACGCTGAGCGCCGACTGCGCGGTGGACGAGATGCCGTACCAGCGGGGCGGTTTGTCCGTCCTGCGGCATCCCGGCGAGTTGCTGGAGCGGATGGGCGCTGTTCCACCGGACATCGTGATGTTCTGCGGCACGTTGCCGCTGCTCGGCGGGTCGTTCGTCCACGGGAGCCGCTGGCGGATCCGCCTTGAGCCGCCCGATGGGCAAGCCCTGACGCATGAATACGAGATCAAGCAGAGGAGCCTGTGATGCGTTCCGGAGCCGAATATCTGGCCTCTTTGAAGGACGCCCGCCGCATCCATGTGGACGGTGAGGCCGTTCAGGACGTGGCCCACCATCCGGCGTTCGCGCCCATCGCGCGGACGATCGCCGACCTGTTCGACGTCGCCGCCGACCCGGCGTCCGGCCTGGCCCGCACCGACCCGGACACCGGCGCGACCGTGAACCGCCTGTTCACGGCCCCGCGCAGCCGGGAGGACCTGACCGCGTTCCGTGCGGCCGCCACGACATGGGCGCGCCGCACGCACGGGTGGGTGGGCCGCAGCCCGGACCATGTCGGCGCGTTCATGGCCGCGTTCGCTGCGCACCCGGAGGCCTTCGCCGGCGGCGACCACGACTTCGGCGCCAACATCGCGGCTTACCACCGGCGGATCGTCGAGGAGGACCTCTACGTCTCCTACGCGATCATCCCGCCGCAGGTGTCGCGGGCCACCACCGCCCACGCGTGGGACGGCGAGCTGATCCAGGCGGGGGTGGCCGAGGAGCGTCCGGACGGCATCGTCGTGCGCGGCGCGCAGATGCTGGCCACCGGCGGCGCGGTCGCCGACGAGATCTTCGTGTCGTGTATCAAGCCGCTGTCCCCCGAGGACACCGACTTCGCGATCAGTTTCGCCGTGCCGGTGGGCGCCGAGGGGCTCAAGCTGTACTGCCGCCGCCCCTACGCCCCCGCGGCCACCAGCCACTACGACTATCCGCTGACCACCCGGTTCGACGAGTCCGACGCGCTGGTCGTCTTCGACGACGTGTTCGTGCCCTGGGAGCGGGTGTTCGTCTACCGGGACGTCGCCGGGCTGCGGCGGCAGTTCTTCGACACCGGCGCCCACGCCCTGGGGAACTGGCAGGCGCAGATCCGGTTCTCGGTCAAGCTCCAGTTCCTGGCCGGGCTGGCACGCAAGGTCGCCGCGGTGAACGGTGTGGACAAGTTCCCCGGTGTGGTGGAGAAACTGGGTGAGGTCGCCAGCCTGGCGTCCCTCGTCGAGTCGGCCGTGCTGGCCGCCGAGTACACCGCCACCCCAGACGAGCAGGGCATGTGGCGGCCCGGCGCGCGGGCCCTCTACGGGGCGATGGGGATGCAGTCCGAGCTCTATCCACGCGTCCTGGCGATTCTTCGGGACCTTGTCGGCGGCGGCGTTCTTCAGGTTCCGTCCAGCATCGCCGACATGACCAATCCGGAGACCCGCGCCGACATCGACCGCTACGTCCACAGCCCGAACGCGCCCGCCGAGGAACGCGTGAAGCTGTTCAAGTTGGCCTGGGACGCCATCGGCAGCGAGTTCGCCGGACGCCATCACCAGTACGAACTGTTCTACGCGGGCGCGCCGTTCGTCGTGAAGGGCTACGCCTTCCGCAACTACGGCTTCGACCGGCCCGTGGCGGACGTCGAGTCCTTCCTCGCCGGTTACGACGTCGCCGACCGTCCCGACGACAGCCCCGGCCCTCAGGCCTGAACAACCGAGGAGCACCATGAGCAAGCCCGAACTGGAGTTCTTCCCGGTCAGCGACGTGGAGTACACGGTCTGCCCCGGCGACGACCCGAAGATCGTCGAACGTATCCTCGCGGCGGACCCGTGGACGGGGGTCGCCACCCGCATCCTGCGCTACGAGCCGGGCGCCGACTCGTCCCCGATGGGCGTGCAGAAGCACGACTTCTGGGAGGAGGTCTACATCCTCGAAGGCTCGTTCACCGACCTCACCCTCGGCGAGACCTTCACCAAGGGCATGTACGCCTGCCGCCCACCGGGCATGCCGCACGGCCCCTGGCGCACCGACGAGGGCGTGCTGACGTTCGAAGTGCGCTACCGCGCCTGATCCCCTGGAGGCCCCCATGCCTTCCGCCGACCTTGTGGACACGGCCGACATGACCGCCGCCATCGACCCGTTGACCATGCGCCGCGCCATGGGCCGTTTCGCCACCGGTGTGGCCGTGGTCACGACCAGCGTCGACGGCACGCCGCACGGCATGACGGTCAACTCGCTGACCTCCGTCTCCCTCGACCCGCCGCTGCTGCTGGTGTGCCTGACCACCGGGGCGCGCAGCACCGACGCGGTCGTCCGCGCCGGACGGTTCGCGGTCAGCATCCTGTCCGCCCGCCAGGAGCAACTGGCACTGCGTTTCGCCCGGCGCGGGGAGGATCACTTCGCCGGGCTCGAAGTGACCCATGGACGGCACGAGGTGCCGGTGATCCCCGACGCCTTCGCCCATCTGGAATGTGACGTGGAGCGGCACTTCACCGCCGGCGACCACGTCGTCGTCATCGGTCAGGTCCGCAGCATCTGCGAGCGCGAGGGCGAACCCCTCGGCTTCCTCAGAGGCAAGTTCAGCGACATCGTCGACCGCGGGCACGACCCCATTCACTGGATCTTCTAGCGCCCGCACACATGGGGCCGCGCTCAAGGCCCCCGGCGCGATCGATCTTCACCGCACCTTGAGACCCCGGCGGCTGCGCTCACAGCCGCCGGGGCCGACGGGCACCGGTGCACGCCCCAGGGCCTCAGTCACCACCAACGCGCCAGGACTCGACCTCAGGAGGTCGACATGACCGATACCACCGTCCAACCTAGCAAGCACAGAGCGCACTCCAGCCTGCCCGTCATCGCCGGGTCCAGCCTCGCCGGCACCGCCGTGGAGTGGTACGACTTCTTCCTCTACGGCACCGCCTCCGCGCTGGTGTTCAACGAACTGTTCTTCCCCAAGACCGACCCCCTCATCGGCACGATGCTGGCGTTCGCGACGTACGCGGTTGGGTTC
Organism: Actinomadura pelletieri DSM 43383; assembly: GCF_003634705.1. GTDB lineage: Bacteria > Actinomycetota > Actinomycetes > Streptosporangiales > Streptosporangiaceae > Spirillospora > Spirillospora pelletieri. The sequence goes on from NZ_RBWU01000001.1 coordinate 184,205, forward strand.
GTCGCCCGTCCCGTCGGCGCGGCCGTCCTCGGCCACTACGGCGACCGCAGGGGACGGCGCGCCACCCTCATCGCCAGCCTGCTGCTGATGGGCGGCGCCACCTTCCTCATCGCCCTGATCCCGCCCTACGCGATGATCGGCGCCGCCGCGCCCGCCCTGCTGGTGCTGCTCCGGCTGGTCCAGGGATTCGCCCTCGGCGGCGAGTGGGGCGGCGCGGTCCTCCTGGTCTCCGAACACGGCGACCGGTCCCGCCGGGCGTTCTGGGCCTGCTGGCCCAACGTCGGACCACCCCTGGGAAACCTCATGGCGGCCGGTGCCCTCGCGGCGCTCGGCGCGGTCATGTCCGAGGACGCGTTCCTGGACTGGGGCTGGCGCATCGCCTTCGCGCTCTCCGCCCTGCTCGTGCTCGTCGGCCTGTGGCTGCGGCTGTACGTCGCCGAGTCACCGCTCTGGCAGGAGGCGGACGCGGCCAAGACCGCCGAAAGCGCCACGTCACCACGGCTGCCCGCCGGTGTGGTGCTCCGCGACCACTGGCGCCAGGTCGTGCTCGCCGCGGCCACCCGCTTCGGCGAGAACGCCGGCTTCTACATCTTCTCCCTACTGGTGATCACCTATGTCACCAAGATGCTCGACCTCGACAAGTCCACCGGGCTCACCGCGGTCATGATCGGGCAGGGCGTCGCGGTGGTCACCATCCCGTTGTTCGCGATCCTGGCCGACCGTGTGGGGCGCCGTCCCATCTACCTCGCCGCCTCGGCCGCCACCATCGTCTGGGGCTTCGCCTTCTTCGCGCTGCTCGACACCAAGAACACCGGCGCGATCATCGCGGCGGTCTGCGGCGGCCTGCTCATCTTCGCCGCCTTCAGCGCGGTCATCGGCGCCTTCTTCAGCGAACTGTTCCCCACCGAGGTCCGCTACTCCGGGGTCTCGCTGGCGTACAACCTCGCGTCCGTCCTCGCCGGCTCGCTGGCACCCATCATCGCGATCGCCCTCTACCAACGGTTCGACACCGGCTACGCCATCGGCGCCTACCTCTCCGCCATGGGCGTCATCTCCCTGATCGCCTCCCTGATCGCCAAGGAAACCCGAACCACCGACCTGGCCAACATCGAAGCGCCGAACACACCAAGCGCTCCCGGCATTCCAACGCCGCAGAACTGACCGACTCCCGACAACGGGACCGCGCGACCCGGTCGATCCGTGGCCGCGCGGTCCGCTTCGGGGCTGTTCCAGGACGGACGGCGCATCGCCGAGGAACTGGGCATGTGGTCGCAGGTCTCCGACAACCTGAACGGGCTGGGCAACCTGGCGATGCAGGCCGGTGACCACGCCAGGGCCCGCGAATTCCACCAGGACGCCCTGCGAGTGGCGGCGGAACACAGCTTCAAACCGGGCGAAATCCACGCCGAGGTCGGCCTCGGCGCCCGGCGCCCGTCGAGAGGGACGACTCGACGCCGCGAACGCTGGGTGGATGAGTTGCCTCGTGACAGATTAGAGTTATACGGATACTCTCCGCGCCTGGACGAGGGAGCTCGGTTTCGCGTGGAGAGAGACACGATTGAAATCTCGTGCGTTGATCATGCCCGCCGTGGTCAGGTTCTTCGCTCCGCTGGCCCTGTTGAAGAATCGTTCGATCGCTCCCTTGTTCGCGTCGCGGTTGGTTTCCAGCGCGGGCGTCGGGTTCGGGCAGTTGGCCCTGGCCTGGGGGGTGATGGGGCTCGGATACGGCGCCGCGGAACTTTCCGTGGTGATGGCCAGCAAGGCGGCGCCCGCGGTGCTGATGGTCGCCGTTGGGGTCGCCGGTGACCGCTTCCGGCGCCATCATGTGCTGGTCTCCGCTGAGATTCTGGCCAGTTCGGCGTGGCTGGGATTGGGCGCGTGCTTTCTAACGGATAAGGCGTCGCTGCCACTGCTGTGCGGGCTGGCGGTCCTGTCAGGCGTGGCGACGGCGATGTTTCTGCCGACGATCCGGGGCATCGTCGCCGACCTGCTCACCGGGCAGAGCCGTCGTGGTGGCAACGCGCTGGTCAGTCAGACCGAATCGGCCGGGCTTCTCGTCGGGCTGGCATCGTCCGGAGTGGTGGTCAGCACCGTGGGCGCCGGGTGGGCGGCCACGGCGAGAGGGCTTCTGTGTGTGGTGAGTGCCCTGCTCCTGGGGCTTCTGAAGACCTTGCGGCACCGCCATTCCGGTGGCATTACCAGGGACTTGCGGGTGGGCTGGAAGGAGTTCTCCTCCTGCCGCTGGGTCTGGACGATGGCCTTGCAGTTCACCGTTCTCATCGTGTCTGCGGCCTCCTTCATCGAGGTCATCGGGCCGCTTTACATGACCCAAGGGCACGGTGGCGCATGGGGCTGGGGAATCGTCACCGCCTGCGAGGCCTTCGCGGCATTGGTCGGTGCTCTCGTCGGGGCCCGGCTGAGGGTGGGCCAGCCGATCCTGGTGGCGACGGCATTGCCCGCCACAGCGGCCATTCCCATGCTGTTCGTTTCGGGCGGATGCTCCTGGACGGTCATCGCTTTGGCGATAGCCGTCCCGGGTCTCTGCCAGGCCGCGTACTACGTCATCTGGACGACCACCCTGCAGGAACACTTCTCTGCTGAAGTCCTGGTACGGGTCAACAGTTGGAGCATCGTCGCCAGTTACCTACTCGCCCCGATCGCCCTTCTCACCATAGGCCCGGCGGTCGAAGCCGTGGGTCCGAGCAGCGCAGCCTTCGTGACGGGGGTCTTGGTATTGGTCGCGACTGCGCTGGCGCTCCTGTCCGTGTACTCGGCTCGCCTCAACCGACCCGCCTCGGCGAGTCAACCTGAACCCGCAGCGTCCTAGCTTCCGCAGGCCATGTGTAGTGCCACGGCACTAGGGGGTGGGACCTTTTTCAGCGGTTAGTTAGGGCTGGGGCACCTGTGCAAGGGGGAGGGGTGGCGGTCAGGGTGGGGCTTGTCTTTGTCCAGTGGTGAGGGGTGGCCGTGGAAGTGCGACTGTTGGGGACGGTGTCCGCGTGGTTCGGGGGGAGGGAGGCGGTGTTGAGGTCTGGGCGGGCGTTAGGGCTGTTGGCGGTGCTGGCGTGGGAGCCGAACCAGGTCATTCCGGATTCTGTGCTGATCGATCGGATCTGGGACGAGGCGCTTCCCCGCCATCCGCAGGCCGCGCTTTACACACTCGCGGCGCGGTTGCGGGCCGCGTTCGACGAACCGGAACGGGTGGAGCGGCGGTGTGGGGGTTATGTGCTGGTCGCTGATCCCGGGGATATTGATGTGCATCGTTTTCGGGGGGTTGTTCGCGAGGCTCGGGGAAAGGTTTGGGATGGCGAGGATGCGGCGGCCGTCCTTCTTTTCGATCGTGCTATCGGGATGTGGCGGGGCGCGCAGCTCGCGGGGGTCAGTGGTGCTTGGGCCGACCGGGTTCGTATGACGCTCGGCCAGGAGAGGCTGGCGGCGCAGCTCGCGTGTGTGGGGGCGCGGCTTCGGTTGGGGCGGCACGATGAGACCGTGCCGCTTCTTGCCGGGCTCGCCGAGGAGTATCCCCTGGACGAGCAGATCGCGAGTCTGTTGATGGTCGCGCTGTATCGGTGCGGGCGGCAGGGGGAGGCGCTGGACCGTTATGCGGCGGTGCGCTCGCGGCTGGTCGGGGTGCTCGGTGTGGAGCCGGGGGCCTCGATCAGGGAGCTGCATCGGAGCATTCTGCACGGTGCGCTGCAAACGATGCATATCCCGTCGAGCCTGCCCCGGTCAGACTCAACGGGATATGCGGAGGGGAATGGGGTCAGCACTTGACGAGCTGGGTGCGGTCCCACCGTCCACCGACGTGCCAGACCTTCTTCTTGCCCTTGGTCTTGGCGTTGACCCGGATGCACTTGGTCGTGTAGTTGGGCTTGCCGGTGGTGTAGGTGCGGACCTTGATGTAGCTCTTGTGGCTACAGTGGTTGTTGAAGTAGAAGGTCGTGGACTGCTTGCCCGGTGAGAAGGAGATGTTGAACTTCTTGCCCTTGGGCTTGGAGCAACTCTTGCTCATCCGCTTGACGGCGGCGGCGTCGGCCTGGGCGGTCGCGGCCATGGCCGGGGTGGCGACCATGGTGAGTGCCAGTGCGGGGACGGCCACCATTCGGGTGAGTTTCCGATACTGCATGTCGAGCACCTTTCTCGCGTGGGAACTGTCGTATGCGAGAAGTGTGGCGGGGTGTCCTGTCCCGGTTCTTTCACGGATCTGTCGGCTCGTCCGTGCGCAGCCAGCGGGCGATGGCGGCGCCGCGGGTGCCGACGCCGAGTTTCGCGAAGATGCGGTTCACGTGGTTCTTCACCGTGAACTCGGAGATGACCAGGTCGTCGGCGATCTCGGCGTTGGTGCGGCCCCGGGCGATGAGGTCCATGACCGCGCTTTCGCGTGGGGTGAGGCCGAATTCGGCGCGGGACGGGGCGGGCGTCCCGGCGGGTGGGGTTCGGCGGATTGCCGCGACGACGGCCATGCTCGCCTGCGGTGAGAGGGGGCTGTCGCGTTCGCCGACCGTGTCCCGGATCGCGGTGACGAGTTCGTCCATGTCGAAGGAGCCGTGGACGAGGTAGCCCGACGCGCCGTTGCGGATCGCTTCGCCGATCACCTCGGCGTCGGTGTCGTAGGAGAGCATCAGGACCTTGGCGATCCGGCTGAGCGGTCCGGCGGCAGCGACGCCGTCCAGTATCGGCATGCGGACGTCGAGGAGGACGATGTCCGGACGGAGGCGCTCGGCCAGTTCGATCGCGTGCCGTCCGTCCACGGCCTCGCCCGCCACCTCCACGCCGGCGGCCCGGAGCAGCGTGACGAGGCCGCTGCGGACGATCGGGTTGTCCTCGACGATCAGGGCGCGGATGGGGGGCGTCACCGTGTTGATCCCGGTAGTCGGAGGGTCACGGTCGTGCCCTGGTCGGGCGCGCCGTTCACGGTGAGTCGGCCGCCGATCCGGTGGGCTCGTTCGCGCATGCCGATGAGGCCGTAGTGGCCGTGCCGGGCCAGTTGGTCGAGTTGATGCCCGAAGGCGAAGCCCCGGCCGTCGTCGTTGATGACCAGTGTCGACGGGTTGCGGCTGACCGTGACGTGTTGTGCGTTCGCGTGCCGTTCTATGTTCGTGAGTGCTTCTCGGACGATTGAGATGATCTCGTACCGGACCGTTGTCGTCTCGTCGCCGACCTGGGGTTCTTTCGCGAGATGGGTCGCCGCTGGGATGCCGGTGCGTGCGCTCCAGTCGGCGACGACGGTGGTGAGTGCCTCGTCGAGTGGCTGCTGGTAGACCTCGTCGCGTAGGTCGGTCAGGAGGTCGCGGGCCTGGCCGGTCGCGACCCGGAGTCCGGCGACGATGGCTCGGGCGTCCGTCTCGGCCTGGTCCGGGGAGCGGCGTACCCACAGCGGGAGCGCTTCGGCCGACATGCTGATCCCCTGCAGTGTCTTGGCGAGTGAGTCGTGCATCTCGCGGGCCAGCCGGGCGCGCTCTTCCGAGGCCGACAGCGCCGCGGCGGCGCGCCGGTGCCGTTCTTCGAGGTCGGCGTAGTCGTCGAGGAAGCGGCGCAGGGCGACTCCGGCGCACGCCGCCAGGGGGTAGAACGCGGGCAGTCCGATCAGGACCGGTGTCGCCGTGCCCGCGGATTCCTGCCCGGTCGCGCCTGCGGCGATGAAGAACAGGGCCGTCTGTGCGGCGCAGATGACCAGTACCGCGCGCCATTCGTACAGGACGCCGGCGATGGCGGACGTGAGGACGGTGACCAGGAAGTGCGGGTTGAGGGCTCCTCCCGAGAGCAGCACCGGGAACATGAGCAGGGCGTCCAGGCACCACAGCGTCGGATGGCGTAGCAGGAGGGACAGGACGCGGCGCCAGGCCAGGCAGGCGATCGCCGTCGCGGTGGCCACGGCGGCGACCGCGAGCATCAGCGACGGGTCGCGCCAGTCGTCCGGGACGAGCATGACGGTCATGGCCAGCACCAGCCCGCGCAGGACCAGGAGCACGCGGAAGGCGACGCCGAGTCGCTCGCGGTCGGGGGCCGCGACCGCGTCGCTTGCCTGCCTGACGGTCAGCACTGGGGCGGGTTGCAGACGCGCATCAGGTCGGAGTTGCGGAACAACTCCTCGATTCCGTCCGGATTTTTGATCTGGAACGACTGGCCTTGGACGGTCTCGGTCATCTGTTTTAGGCCCGGGTCGATTCCGGTACCGAAACCGACTACTACGAAGACGATCGGACGCGCTGGGTCGATCTGTTTTCTTAGGTTTGTCAGTGCCTTTTTGAATTGGGCGGTTGGGCGTGCGTCGGCGCCCATCGCGGTGAATACCAGAACCACATTGAGCTGATCGGCGTCATGGCGGCGTTTCATCTCCTGGTAGGCCGCGACCACCGAGTCGTAAACGGCGCCTCCGCCGCCGGTCTGTGGCCGGATCGCGTTCAGCCGCTTTTCCAGGAAGAGCCGGTGGGTGGTGCCCGTCCGGGTGCGGCTGCCGAGTTCGCCGATCCCGACCATCGGACGGTACGGGCGGCGCGTCCCCGGCCGGGACGTCGCCCACAGACCGAACTCCGAGTCGTCCCCGACCAGGTTGAGGCCCCTGTTCAGGGAGACGAGCATGGCGTCCAGGCGGGTTCCGCCGGGGCCGATCGCACCGCGCCAGGCCGCGCCGGTCATGGCCGCGCCCGCCGGGCCGGACGGGTCGACCAGCGCGAGCACGTTGATCTCCTGCGTGAAGCTCCGCCATGTCTGCTGGACCCAGGACGCAGCCCCCGGACTCGCCACCGCCTGTACCCGGGGCAGCGGCGTGGACAGCCCCCGTTGGGTCCCGCCGCCGGTGGCCGAGCGTAGGCCGCGGCGGTTCAGCTCGGCGACGCCCGCCGGTGCGCGGAGGGCCCGGAGGAACTCGTCCGCGCGGCGCTGCTTGCCGAGGTCGGCCGTGGTGACGGTGAAGGGGAAGTCCAGCGCGGGCGTGCCGGCCGCGGGGTACACCGTGGTGGGCGGCTCGGTTCTCCCTGCGGCGGTCCAGCCGAACGCCTGCTGTTCCGAGACGATGGCGACCTGGGCGGACGCGTTGAGCGTCGTGGCGGGGTCCTGTCCGGGCTCCAGGATCTCGACCGTGCGGAGTGTGTCCGCGAACCTTCTGAGTGCGCTGAAGCCCTGTTCCTTGCCGATGGAACTCTGTAGTGCGAGCAGGGAGGCCATTCCGACGGACGTCCGCGTTGGGTCGGGTATTCGGATCTGGACGTCGTGTCCCGGCTCGGGCCCGTCGTCCGCCTCGTTGGGAAGGAGTTCCGCCCATGTCCGGCTCTGGGGAGGGTCGGTCGGGGGGACGGCGAACAGCAGGGGTGACACGGCCACGGAGGTCGAGCGTCCGAGGATCGTGCGTCCGGAGGGGCCGCCGCGGGCGAGGTCGAGCCACAGTTCGGAGTCCGGAATCCAGACGTCGGGGACGCCTCGTCCCGCCGCGAGCGCGGTCGCGGTGCCGGCGGAGTCCGCGGGCACGACCCGCACGGCGACGCAGCGTCCGGTCTGCCGCCGCGCGGCGATCGCGGACGCCGCGGGCGCGATCGCCGGGTCGGCCTTCACGACCAGGGACGCGCGGCCGGAATCGCATTCCTCGCCGTTGGCGATGAGCGCCCAGCCGCCGCCGCCGAGGACGAGCCCCGCCCCGAGCGCGATGGCCGCGGCGACACTGATCCGGTCGCGCCGGGAGGCATTCGACCGCGCGGTGGTCGGATCCATCATGAGCCGTCCTTGGTGCTGGGAGCCCGAAAGCCGGAGGCGCCGCGGACCGAACGGACACTCGACCCACTTCCGTCAGCTGAGCGCGCCCATAATCGTAGCGATAAGGCCAATCCCAAACATCGCGCAGATGGCGGTCGAAGCACCCCCGGAAACGCATTTTCGCTGATCACGTCGGCTCTGCTCATTTGTGGAACGATTCGCGCACCTCGTGCTCACGCGGTGAGGGCGGCGCGGAGGGCCTTCTTGTCGATCTTGCCGACCTTGGTGGTGGGGAGTTCGTCGACCACGACGAGCCGTTCGGGCAGTTTGAAGCGCGCGACCCCGGCCGCGTCCATGCCGGCGCGGATGCCGTCCAGGGTCACCGTGGAGTCCGGCTTCGGGACGACGTAGACGCACAGACGTTCGCCCAGGTCCGGGTCGGGCATGGCCACGGCGGCGACCTGGCTGACCTGGGGCAGCCGGTAGACGAGGTTCTCCACCTCCTCGGCGGAGATCTTCTCGCCACCGCGGTTGATCATGTCCTTGTCGCGTCCCTCGACGATGAGGTTGCCCTCCGGGGTGAGGCGGCAGATGTCGCCGCTGCGGTACCAGCCGTCCGGGGTGAACGACCGCGCGTTGTGCTCGGGCGCGCGGTAGTAGCCGCGCGGCGTGTACGGGCCGCGGGTCAGCAGCGAGCCGGGCTCCCCGGGCGGGACGTCCTCGTCGGCCTCGTCCACCAGGCGGATCTCGTCGTCGGGGCACAGCGGGCGGCCTTGGGTGGTGCAGATGACGTCCTCTGGATCGTCCAGGCGGGTGTAGTTCAGCAGGCCCTCCGCCATCCCGAACACCTGCTGGAGCCGGGCGCCGAGGACCGGCCGGACGCGTCGTGCCAGCTCGTCGGGCAGCCGCGCGCCCCCGACCTGGAGGACGCGGAGCGTGGCGAGGTCGGCGGCGCCGTGCTCGGCCGCGTGCTCCAGCCAGCGTCCCGCGACGGCGGGCACGACCGCCGTGTGCGTCACGCCCTCGGCCGCGATCGTCGCGAAGGCGCGGGCCGGCTCCGGGGACGGCAGCATCACGACCCGGCCGCCGGACAGCAGCGTGCCGAGGATCCCGGGGCAGGCCAGCGGGAAGTTGTGGGACGCGGGCAGGCTCACCAGGTACACGCTGCCGTCGTCCACGCCGCTCACCTCGGCGCTGGCCAGCGCGTTGTAGGCGTAGTCGTCGTGCGTGCGGGCGATCAGCTTCGGCAGCCCGGTGGTGCCGCCGGACAGCAGGAACAGCGCGATGTCACGGCTGCCGGGCGGTGCGGCGTCGTGGCGGGCCCGGTCGGCGGCGGGGTCGTCACCGGGGGCGCAGAGCCGACGAAGGTCCGTGCTCGCGGACGCGATGTCGTCGCCCGCGACGAGGACGTGCCGGAGCCCGAGGTCGTGGGCCAGTGCCTGGTGGTCGAACCCGCGGAGGCGGTCGGGGACGGCGATCGCCACTGCTTCGGAATGCTCCGCCAGGTACCCCAGCTCGGTGGCGCGGTGCGCGGGCAGCGCCATGACGGGCACGATGCCCGCGCGCAGGCACGCCCAGGTCAGCACGGCGAACTCCCAGCCGTTGGGGAGTTGGAGGACGATCCGGTCCCCCGGCGCGAGTCCGAGGTCGAGGAGGCGTCCCGCCGCCGCGTCGGCGCGGTCGGCCAGGTCGGCGAAGGTCAGTCGCAGCGGGCCGTCGACCAGCGCGACGGCGGTGGGGGTGCGGTCGGCCGCCGCGCGCAGCAGGTCACCCAGCGGGCGCCCGGCCCAGTAGCCGGCCGCGACGAAGCGCTCGGCGTCGGCCTCGGGCCATGGAACGGTCCCTTCACTGATGGGCGTGGTCATCACTCACCTCCAGGTCGGCCGCCGCGCAGACGGCGTCCAGGGCCACCAGGCCGCCGGCGGTCAGCCGCAGCGGGTTGATCTCGATCTCGGCGATCCGCGGGTCGGCGGCCAGCAGACCGCCGAGGGCCGTGACCACCTCCGCCAGCGCGGCGCGGTCGAGCGCCGGACCGCCGCGCCAGCCGTCGAGGAGTGCCCGTCCGGCCAGCTCGTCGGGCATGGCGGCGGCCTCGTCCGCGCTGAGCGGCGCGAGGCGGATGGACACGTCGGCCAGTGCCTCGGCGGTCGTGCCGCCCAGCCCGGCCAGCACGACGGGACCGAACACGGGGTCACGGCGGGCGCCGACCACCAGGTCGACGCCCGGCGGCGCCATCGACTCCACGAGGAAGCGCCGGGCGCCCGCCGCCTCCAGGGCGTCGAGGGCCTCGTCGAGGTCGGCGGGTGTGCGCACGCCGAGCCTGACCCCGCCGATCTCGGTTTTGTGAAGGACGGCGGCGTCCAGCAGCTTGACCGCGACCGGGCCGGGCAGTTCGGCGAGCGCCCGGTGGGCGTCGGCGCGGTCGGCGCAGGCCCGCCCGGGCATCGTCGGCACGCCCAGCGCGCGGAGGACGCCCTTGGCCTGGTGCTCGTCCCAGGGGCCGGAGCCCAGATCCGGGACGGCGGTCGGGACGGGCGCCGTCGAGGTGTCTCCGCGATGGCGGGCACGGGCGTCGGCGAGCAGGGCGCGGGTCATGGCCGCGAGGCCGTGCGGCTCGGCGGCGACCGGCACCCCGCGGTCGAGCAGGGCGCGGCGGGTGTGCCGCACGCCGTCGCCCGCGCCGCCCAGCCCGAAGAGGAGGGGCGTGCCCGAGAGCCTGTCCGCGGCCTTGTCGATGGCTCCGACCAGGTCGAACGCATCCGGCTCGTGCAGGGCGTAACCGGCCAGGACATCGATGCCGGGGTCCGCAGCCACCGTGGTGAGGACGTCCGCGAAGCCAGGGCCGGGACGTCCGGTGTCGACGGGATTGTTCTGGTAGGTCAGCGGTGGAAGAAGCATGGACAGGGTGCGCCGCGCTTCATCCCCCAGTTCGGGAACGCGAGCGTCGCGTCCACGCAGCTCGTCGAGCAACAGCAAGGCCGGACCGGCCTGGCCAGTGACCACACCGACCCCCGGGGCGACCTTCGGACGCAGCCGGACGAGCGACAGCGCGCCGACCGCGTCGACCAGTTCTCTCTCGTCGTCGACGACGACAGCCCCGGCCTGCGCGAGCGCGGCCCGGGTGGTGCGCCAGGACGTCGCGAGGGCGCCGGTGTGCGATGCCGCGAACGCCCCGATGTCGCTCCGGCCGACGACCAGCGCGACGACCGGGCGGGTCCGGGTCAGCCGCGCGACCGTGTTCGCCAGCCGCCTGCCGTCGGCGACCGACTCGATGTGCAGCGCGACGGCGGTGGTCTCCTCGTCGTCCGCCAGCACGTCGAGGACGTCCTCGGCCGTGACGTCGGCGCCGTTACCGAGCCCGACCGCGAGGCTGACACCGTGCCCGGCCTCGGCGAGGGCGAAGGCCAGCGCGTGGTTGACACCGCCGCTGGCCGCGACGACGGCGATCCGGCCGGACGGCACGTCCGCCGCACCGGGGACGAAACTCGCGGTCAGCCCACGCCCCGGCCGGAGGAAACCGGACGTGTTCGGCCCGAGCAGCCGGATTCCGGTGCGCGCGGCCACGGCCTCCAGTTCGTTCTGGTGTCGTCGCCCTTCCGAGCCCGCCTCGGCGAACCCTCCGCCATAGACGACGGCGGCGCGCGCTCCGGCCTGCGCGGCCTCGGCAACGGCCGCGGCGCACACGGGCGCCGGAAGACAGATCAAGGCGAGATCGATCGGGCCATGCACGGCGGCGTCACCGATCGACGCGTGAATCCCGGCCCGAGGATCGGGACGGCGCGCATTCACCAGCGCCACATGACCGGGGAACCCACCCACCGATCGGGCCAGCGCCGCACCCAACTTCCCCGGATCGCGGGACACACCAACCACAGCGACCCCGCGCGGGTCGAACATCATGCCCACCCCCAACGCCGATCCCCCACGCACCACCATCTCCGTCATGAGGTCTCCCGCCAGGACGAGAGCGTGGCGGCGTTGGCGCCGACCAGGTCGGTTCGGCCTGAGAGGACGGCGGTGATCGCGCGGTCGCGGTTCATGTCGTTGTCGACGAGGAGTGCGGGCAGGTCGTGGTGGAGCCTGGCCTGTTCGGTCAGAAGGGTGCGGGTGTAGGGGGTGCCGCCGTGCACCGCCACCAGTGCCGGACCGGCCTTGACCAGCGTCGACATCGTCTCGCGGGCATCGGGCAGGGCGGACTCGTGGTGCGGGGCTGTGATCCAGGCGCCCCAGCGTCCCGTGGCCGGGGTCGGGGATAGGAGGAGAGTGTCATCGCCGATTGGGGTGCGGGCGACGGCGGTGGCGCCGGTGGGTTCGACCAGGAGGGTGCGGCTGGGCAGCGGGCGGCCCGCCACGTTCAGCGGGGTGTCCAGTGGCTCGGTGCCGTGGGCGGCTCGCCAGTGCTCGTGGCTGGCCTTTACGAAGTCCGGGGCGCGGCGGGCCAGTCGTGCGTCGGTGATGCTGCGGGACAGGAAGTGGTACGCGAACTGCCACGGCTCGAACGCGTCGTGGTAGCGCCCGAAGTGCTCCCACCAGCCCAGGCTCGGGCCGGCGGCGTTCTGGATCGCCTCCACCGACGGACGTGCGGCGGCCTCGTACGCGGCTAGCGCGGCCGGGAGGTCGTCGCCGTGCCGGGCCAGCGCGGCGGACAGGGCGACCGCGTCCTCCATGGCCATCTTCGTGCCGGAGCCCACGGAGAAGTGCGCGGTGTGCGCGGCGTCGCCGAGGAGTACCACGGGACGCGGGTCGGTCACGTGCCACCGGCGGGCCCGGCGGGTTCGGAAGTTGCTCCAGCGGGAGTTGTTGACCAGCAGCCGCCGTCCGTCGATCTGCTCGGCGAACAGGTCCTCCAGATACTCCTTGCTGATCATGTCGCTGGGGCCCGGTGGCCGGGTGACGTCGAACCGGTCGAGGCCCGCCGCGCGCCAGGACTTCTCGTCGGTCTCGACGATGAACGTGCTCACGTTCGGGCTGATGGGGTAGCCGTGGACGGCGAACACGCCGTGGGGACCGCGTTCGTGGACGAACGTCAGCCCGTCGAACGTGTAGTCGGTGCCGAACCAGATGAACTTGGCCGTCGCCGTCTCGACCGACGGTTCCAGCCGGTCGGCCAGGTGGACGCGGATGCGCGAGGAGGCTCCGTCCGCGGCGACGACCAGGTCGTAGCCGTCCAGGTCGGACAGGTCGGCCTCGGCGCTGAACCGCAGGTCGGCGCCCATGTCGCGGGCGCGTTCCTGGAGGAGGGCGAGGAGGGTGCGGCGCGAGATCGCGGCCATGCCGTTGCCGCCGCAGCGGATGCGCTCGCCCTTGAGCCGCACCTCGATGTCCTGCCAGTGGCGGCCGTGCTCGTCGAGGGCCTCCCGCAGGACGGGGTCGGCCGCATGGATGCCGGCGAGCGTGCGGTCGGAGAAGACGACCCCGAAGCCGAACGCGTCGTCGGCGCGGTTGCGCTCGAAGACCGTCACTTCGGCCGCCGGGTCGGCCTGCCGGATCAGGGCGGCGAAGAACAGGCCGCCCGGACCGCCGCCGACTACCGCGATGCGCATGGTGTCCTCCTTCGTCGCACGCAAATATATGACATTCAAAATGCGGCCGTCTAGATTCTGAAACAGGTTGGCTCAGGTCAGCAGGTGGTCGACATGGGCCTGTGCCTCGGCTCGCAGCAGGCCGTGGGCCTCCAGGAACACCTCGTGCGCGGCGCGGCCACGCCAGCCTTCGGGCAGCAGTTCGGGCGGCAGGTCCGGGTCCCGGAAGGGGAACTGGCGGTAGTCCTGCGTGAGGCGTGTCCGCTCGACGAGCGCCTCGGCGCCGCGTAGGTCGTCGGCGCGGTACCGGGCGATCCTCGGTCGGTACCGGCCGAGGAGTTCCCCGTAGTCGGCGTCGAGCGCGTCCAGGTCCCAGGCCCTGGACGCCATGTCGCGGTCGGCCGCGGCACCCTCCGAGCGGGCGCGTAGGACGTCGAGGCGGATCGAGGACGAGCCGTCCAGACCCTCCCGCACCTGGTCGGACCGGTCGTGCGGGCTGATCCACACCGCCGACGCCAGCGGGCCGAACCCCAGCCAGGACAGCCGTTTGCGCAGCCGCTCACGCAGCGCCCGGTCGGCCTCGGGGACCGAGTAGACGACCATGTGCCAGTTGCCGTCCCACGGTCCGCGCTCGCGAACGAAGATCCGTTCCCTGCCCTCGTCGAGCAGCCGCCAGGCGGCGTCGGTCAGGGCGTAGACGGTCTCCCTGCCCTCGCGCCGGGCGTCCAGCCAACCTTCCTTGCGCATCCGGGTCGCCACCACCCGGGTCGTGGACTCCGGCACGCCGAAACACTCCATCAACGCCACCAGCCCGCGCAGCCGCACCTCTCCGTCCCGGTAGCGCAGGTAGTCGCCGAAGAGGTCGAACACCAAGGACCGCGGTTTCACGATGCCTCCCGGAAATCTGATCTAACTGTTTCAGATTGCCGACGATCGTCTCACATTCATCCTAAAGATGTGGGTAGATGGCCCGCCATCCTGGCGATGCGCAGTCCGGTGTGCAGGTCGCGGCGGACGTTGCCGTCCGAGAGGTCGCAGTCGACGATCTCCCGGATGCGGTCCAGGCGGTAGTACAGCGTGCTGCGGTGGATGGCGAGCCGGGACGCGGTCAGTGTCATGTCGCCCGAGCAGGCCAGATAGCTCTCCAGCGTCTCGGCGAGCAGGGCGCTGTTGGACGCCGCCAGCAGCCGCTGCACGCCGCGCGGGAGATCGTTCGGGACGAGCGACTCGATCGGCAGCCGCGTCAGCAGCTTGTCCACGCCCATGTCGTCCCAGAAGGCGGCGCGGCCATAGCTCTCCGGGCTCAGCAGCCCCGCCCGCCACGCGAGCCTGGCCTCCAGAAAGGACTCCACGGCCAGTTCCAGCGTGGACCGCCCGCCCCCGACACCCGCCCTGATCACCTCCAGACCCGGGGTGCTCATCACCCGGTCGAGCCGGCCGGGGTCGATCCGGCGCGGGAAGAGCAGCACTCCTTCGTCCCCGACGATCGTTCCCGGCACCTTCACCGTGGTCCAGCGCTCGATGAACCCCATGGTCTTGTCGACCGCCAGCCTGGTCATCGAGAGCGGGTGGGGGTCCGGAGCGCGCAGGACCAGCACCCGGTACTCGCCGGACTCCTCGATCAGGCCCTCGGCGATCAGCTCCGCCGAGGCCCGGCGCCGGTCATGTTCGGTGCCGTCCTCCCGGAGCAGCCAGCCGAGCAGGCGGTGCGCGCGGTCCTCGTGGAGTTTGGCGTCCAGCAGCCGCAGCGCCAGCAGCTCCCCGATCACCGAGGCCGCGCGCTCCACCTCATCCCGTGCCCGCGCGGTCAGCGGGGAGTCCCCGGCGGACTCGTCCGGGAAATAGAGGAGGTGGCCGACCTGCCGTCCCTCGTAGTGCAGGCGGATGACGACCCGCGCGTCCAGCGGGCCCTCGGCCGGGAGGAGGACGGCGTGCGGGCCGTGCCGGTCGTGCGCCGCGCCGGCGGCGGCCAGGTCCCAGGTGTCGCTGCGGGCGATGACCAGGGCGAGCCGGGACCGGTCGGCGTCCGAGTCGTGCATGCTGTAGGCGATCACCTTCATACCGGTGCCGAGGACGATCACCGGCCGGCCGAGCGCGGCCGCCAGGTCCTGGACCGCGTCGTCGAGGTTCAGGTTCACCTCACCCTCCTCCCCTCCCGACGTTATGCGCTCTGACCAGGGGATTTCGACGCGTCGCGGCCCTCCTCGCCCGGCGGCAGGGGGTTGAAGTGCCCGTAACCGCCCCGGTAGAAGAGCAGCGGCTGGGTCCGGCGCTCCACCGCGAGGCCGGTGACCCGGCCCAGCACGATCAGATGGTCGCCGCCCTCGCTGATGCTCTCGTAGGAGCAGTCGACCCAGGAGACGACGCCGTCCAGGATCGGGGCCCCGGACGGTGCCGGCCGCCACGCGGTCCGGGCGAACTTGTCGATGATCCCGGACGCGAAGTGCCGGCACACGTCCTCCTGGTCGGCCGCCAGCACGTTCACGCAGAACGAGCCGCCGGTCCGCATCCGCTGGAAGCTGCCCGACCCGCGGGTGATCATGAATCCGACCAGCGGCGGGTCCAGGGACACCGAGGTGAAGGAGCCCACGGCGAAGCCCCGCGGCACGCCCTCGCCGTCCAGGCCGGTGACGACCACCACACCCGTCGGGTACGACCCCAGCGTCTCGCGGAAGGCCCGGGGTTCGATGGGCGTGGTCGTGAGCTGCTCGGTCATGGGCTCTTCCCCCTCGCCGGTCAGTGCCGCCCGTTGACGGTGACGTCGCCGTTCTGGAGCCATGTGTCACCGGTCCAGCCGTCCAGGTCGTAGTCGCTCATGCACTGCTCCACGAGCCCCTTCAGGTCGTCGGCGACGCCGCTCATGCCGGTGAAGCGCAGCATGTCGATGCGGATGCCCTCGTGGTTGCCCGAGTAGTTCCGCTCGTACAGGTCGTGCCGGCCGCCGAACTCGCTGCCGAGGGCGTCCCACAGCAGCTTGATGACCTTGTTGCGGCGCTCGGCGTCGTAGCCGGCGGAGCCGCGGAAGTACCGGTCCAGGTAGGGGCGGATCTCCGGGCTGTGGAAGTCGAGCGCGCTGGACGGCTGGACGATCATCCCGCCGGCCACGATCTGCTGGACGATCTCCTTCACCCGCGGCATCACGGTGGTGTCGATGACCCGGGCCATCGCACCGGTGCCCGTGTTCGGCAGGTAGGCGCCGCCCGGGGTGACGTGCGGGTCCTGGACGAGCGCCTCGCTGATGGACCACAGCAGCTGCCGCCAGGCGAGGATCTCGCCGATGTTGGCCTGGACGCCGCGGAAGGAGCCGGTGCCGGCCGACTCGGTGGCCATCAGCACGAGCCCGGCGATGAAGTCGAGCTTGGTGGCGAGCCTGGTGTTGCCGTGCAGCAGCGCCCGCTCGGGGTAGCCGGTCGCGGGAAGGAAGGAGTTGGACCGCTCGATGTCGCGGTAGACGAGCACGTTCTCCCAGGGGATCAGCACATCGTCGAAGACGATGATCGCGTCGTTCTCGTCGAAGCGGCTCGACAGCGGGTAGTCGAACGGCGCGCCGGTGGTCGCCGCCGCCATCTCGTACGAGGGACGGGAGAACGCCTTCACCCCCGGGGCGCCCATGTCGGCGAAGAACGCGACCGCGTACTCCTCCTTCGCGACCGGCTGGAAGGACGCCACGAAGGTGTAGTTGCTCAGCACGCTGCCGGTGGCGACCATCTTGGCGCCGTTGACGACGATGCCCGCGTCGGTCTCCCGCACGACGCGCACGAACACGTCGTTGGACTCGACCGGCTTGTCACGGTCCACCGGCGGGTTGACGATCGCGTGGTTGAAGAACCACATCCGCTCCTGCGCCTCCCGGTACCAGGCGCGGGCGTTGTCGGCGTAGTCGCCGTAGAAGTCGGGGAAGTCGCCGAGCGTGCCGAGGAACGTCGCCTTGAAGTCGGGGGTACGGCCCATGTAGCCGTAGCTCATCCTGCTCCACGCCCTGATGGCGTCCCGGGCCTCGACCAGCTCCTGGCGGCTGCGGCTGCTGCGGAAGAACTTGTGCGTGTAGCCGCCCGATCCGGTGTCGGTCTCGGTGGTCAGCACGTCCTTGTGCTCGGGGTCGTGCAGCGCGTCGTACAGTCGCGCGACGCTGCGGATCGAGTTGCGGAACGCCGGGTGGACGGTGACGTCCTCGACCTTCTCGCCGTAGATGTAGATCTCCCGCGAGTCACGGAGCGACTCGATGTACTCGGCGCCGGTGAGCGGCGCGTTGCGGGGCCGTCCCGAGTCGGGTCCGGTGGTGTCGGTACGGATGTCCTGCGTGGTCATGAAAGCTCCTCGTGGATGGAACGCGCGTGATGCCCTGCGGCCTGGCCGGGGTGCTCTGCCAGGGCGGGTCAGTGCTTGTGGCCCCAGACGTCCGGGCCGGGGAGCCGGCAGACCTCCCAGGTGGCGTCGTCGATGACTCGGCCGCCGTAGCCGAACTCGGTGTGCACGCCGACCGGCGACTCGACGTAGAAGGAGAACATGTCGTCGTTGGTGTGCTTGCCGATCGACATGGTGACCGGCACGTCCTTCTCCTGGACGAGATCCCAGGAGAGGCCGACCTCGTCCGGGTCGGTCACCTCGACCATGAAGTGGTGCAGGACGTTCGGGATGTCGAAGAACGAGCCGTCCACCAGCGCGAGGCTGTGGTGCCGGCCGTTGATGTGCATGAACGACGCGCTGAACGGCGAGTCGATCATGTAGTCGCTGAGGCGGAACCCCAGGACGTCCTGGTAGAACCGCTGGGTCTTCTCCAGCTCGCGGGTGGTGAGGACGACGTGCCCGAAGCCGAGGTCGTCGGCGACGAATCCGCCGAGCCCGCGCGGCGAGGTGAACTCCTCCGAGGTGACGGACGGCCCGGTGTACAGCTCCACCCGGTGGCCGGCCGGGTCGAGGAAGTGCACCATCTCCCGCACGCGGCGGACTTCGAGTTCCTCCGCGGTGGCGGCGGTCACCTCCACGCCGGACGCCTGCACCCGGTCGGCGGCGGCGCGTAGTTCGTCGCTCGTCCCGAGCTGCCAGCCGTAGTAGGCGCCGCCGTCGACGTCGGACGGCTCGATGATGATGCGCTGCTCGAAGGAGTCCATCCGGAAGCCGGTCCTGCCGGTGTCCGAACGCACCTCCGCCAGGCCGAGGACGTCCGTCGCGTACGCGCTGAAGGCGGCGGGGTCGGTCGAGTTGAGGCCGGTGTAGCCCAGTTGCTGGATGTCCATGGTCAGTTCTCTCCGTCCGCGATGAAGTCGAGTACCTCGCGGGCGAAGATCTCCGGATATTCGATCATCGCCCAGTGCCGGCAGTTCGGGATCAGGTAGCCGGTGGAGTTCTCCAGCAACTCCAGGAACCGGTACGCCTGCTCGATCGGAACGACGAGATCCTGTTTCCCGTTGACGACGAGCGTCCGCGTCCGGACCTTCGCGATATCCTCCGGCGGATACTGCAGGCCGTTCTTCGCGACCCATCCCATGGTGGCCTTGTAGGCCGCTTTCACGTCCGGCTTGACCGAAAGCTCGTACCGGTAGCGGACCTGCTCTTCCGGCGCGACGAATTCGGGGTTGGAGAGGACGTCGATGATCGCCCGCATCCCGTCGACGGTGAAGTCGTAGTGCACCACCGGGCCGAGTTCCGGGGAGATGTGGGTGGTGAGGCCGCCGCTGCCCATCAGCACCAGACCGGCCACCAGGTCGGGCCGCGTCATGGCGACGCCGAGCGAGGTCGCGCCGCCCATCGAGTTGCCCACCAGGACGCAGGGCCCCAGCCCCAGGCCCTCGATGAACGCGATGAGCTGCCGGTTCCTCGCGTCCTGCGTGTAGTCGAACCCGTCGGGGTCGGGGGCGTCGGAGAACCCGAAGCCGACCATGTCCATCGCGTAGGTTTCGGCCGCCGCCGCGAACAGTTCAAAACAGCCGTACCAGTTCGACCGGCTGTCCGCGCCGGCTCCGCCGCCATGAACGAGGACGATCGGCCGTCCCTGCCCCTGCCCACCCTGGTAATAGGCGGTGCGGAAGGAACCCGTCTGTATATACCTGACCTCGCCCAGGGGCGAGACCGGGGCGGTCGCTACACTTTCCGCCGTCATGGCCACCTCTTCATGTACCAGTCGAAGACTTTCCCCGAGAAGCACAGGGCGCGCCCGTTGAATCGTCTCCGGCGCCTGAAAAGAAGCTCCGTGCATTCTCAGTTGTCACGGTACATATGAGAACTGGTTGTGACTTCGGTCACCGCGTAGGAATGCGCCGCCCGGATTTCCTCCACTGTGTCGGAGACCACACCCGGCCCGGGACGCCGGGTCCGGCCTCCCCGGGCCGACACGAGGCGGCGGGCGCCACCACCGGCGGCGCCCGCCACGGACGGGGGTCCTGGACGGCTAGCCGGTGCCGCAGACCGCCTTGTCGACCAGGCGGAGTGACGCCTTGTCCTGGGCGTCCTGTGCGGGGTCGCCGGGGCGGAACGTGGACACGGCGACGCTCGCGGCGCGACGACCGTCGGCGCTCGCACCGGACTCGGAGATGACGCCGTAGGAGGTGCCGCCGTGGAACCAGACCCCGCCCGTGCAGTTTCGGACGGGTCGCCAGGCGAGGCCGAGGCCGTACCTGACGCCGTCCGCGGGGATCCAGTCGTCCACCGGGACGGTCTGCTTCATCTGCGCGAGTTGCGCCGGGCGTAGCAGCCGTCCGCCCAGCAGGGCGCGCAGGAACGTCGCGTGGTCGTGCGGGGTGCCGATGATCCCGCCCTCGGGACCGGCCCCGACGTTGATCGACGTGTCGGTGAGGTCCTTGCGCCCTGGGAACCGCGTGTAGGCGGTCGCGCTCGGCTGCGGGACGTACGCCGACGTGCCGGGCGTGATCGTGTGCCGCAGCCCGAGCGGCTCGATGATCCGCTCGTGGACCTGTTGCTCCCAGGATCGTCCGGTGACCTTCTCGATGATCAGTCCGGCCAGCACATAGTTGGTGTTGGAGTAGCCCCAGCGGGTCTCCTCGGCCGGGTTGGACGTGTTCGGCACCCACTGCGGTGGCCGCGTCATCGCCGTCGCCACCTTCTCCTGCGGGGTGGAGACGCGGAAACGGTTCTCCCTGTACTTCTCCGGCGTCCAGTCGCTGCCGTCGCCGAGTTCGACGGCCACATAGTCGTTCAGTCCGCTGGTGTGGCGGAGCAGGTTCTTGACGGTGATTTTCCGGCCGTCGTTCCCCTTGCCTCGGACGAGACCTGGCAGCCACTTCTCGACGGTGTCGGTCAACTGGAGCTTTCCCTCGCCGACCAGTTGGAGTGCGACCACCGACGTGTACGTCTTGGTGTCGCTGCCGATGCGGAAATAGGAGTTCCACGGTACGGGCCGGCCCGTCCGCAGGTCGGCGACACCGGCGCGGGCGGCGTGCCCGCCGGAGGACGTCCGCACCTCGGCGAGCACGCCCGTCGCGCCGGTCGCCCGGATCGCGTCGACGTCGCCCTGGAGTGAGTCGCGATGCGGTTGGGCGGCGGCGGTGGCCGATGGCAGCAGGGCCGCCAGTAGCGCGCACGCGGTCACCGCGGCGGCGGTACGCCTGGTCATTGGGTCCCCCGGGGCTGTGGGCAGTCGATGTCGGCGGCGGGCAGGGCGCCGGTGCGCAGGTAGGCGTTGACGGCGTCGTCCGCGCAGGGCACGGATGTCAGCCCGTCGATTCCGCGGGCGTACACGCCGTGCGAGCGGATGTCGGCCGAGATCAGGCGCGAGCCCTTGAGCTTGCGGTGCAGTGCGACGGCGCCCGGATAGGGGACGTTGTTGTCCCGCCTGGCCTGCAAGATGAGAACCGGAACCTTGTTGTCGATCGCGACGCCCGGCTCGCGCGGCGGGGTCTTCCAGAACGGGCACGGGAAAATGGCGTTGGCCACCGGCGCGAACACCGGCTGCGTGTGCCGGGCGCGCTGGATGTTCCGCCAGTACTGCTCGGGGTCGGACGGCCAGCCACCGGCGGGCCAACCGCCGTCCCCGCACAGGTACGCGTTTCCGCTGTTGAAGAGGTTGTCCAGTGCCGGGTTCGGCTCGCTGAACAGGTCGAGCCAGTTCTTCAGGCCTGGGTTGGCCTCGACCTGACGTCCCTCGGACGCGTCGACGAAGTTGCGCACGGACTTCGCGAGAAGCTCATTGTCCTCCTCGTTGCCGACGAACTGGCGCAGCAGGAGGCCGAGGATGCTGGCGTCCACGGAATGTCCGCTGAGCCGGATCGGGCCCCGGTCCACGCGGGCGGTCATCCGTTCCACGCTCTTCCTGACCTGGCGGGGTGTCGTCCCGAGGCGGTACTCGGCGGCGCGCCGGGACGTCCAGACGGCCCATTCGTCCAGGCCCCGCTCCTGCGCCGGGCCCGCGGCCTGGAAGTTCTCGTACTGCGTCTTCGCCGGGTCGGTGACGCTGTCGATCACGACGCGGTCGACGCGGTTCGGGAACATCTGCGTGTAGACCGCGCCCAGATCCCCGCCGTAGGAGATGCCGTAGTAGGACAGCTTGCGTTCACCGAGGACGGCGCGGATCAGGTCCATGTCGCGGGCGAGGTTACGGCTGGACGCGTGCGGCAGCAGCGCGGCGTTGTTCCCGTACTCGAAGCACCGCCGCGCGGTCTCCCGCGCGCCCCGGACGGACGCCTCGAACGCCTCGCGGCGCGAGTGGGTCGACCGCGCCTGCGGGGACGTGCCGCAGTAGATCGGGTTGCTGCGGCCGACGAAGCGCGGGTCGAAGCCGATCAGGTCGTACCGAGCGGCCACGTCCTTCATCGCGGGCCGCAGCGCGGCCGTGTACTCCAGGCCGGACCCGCCGGGCCCGCCCGGGTTGGACAGCAGGATGCCGCGCCGGTGCGCCCGGTCCTTCGCCTTGATCCGCGAGACGGCGATCTTGATCGTGGTGCCGTTCGGGGCGGCGTAGTCGAGCGGGACGGTCAGATCCGCGCACTGCGCGCCCGCCTCCCTCAGGTCGGCGGCGTCCTCCGGGCAGGCGCCCCAGTCGACGCGCTGGTCGACGAACCGCGCGAGGCCACCGGACGCCGACGCTTGGGACGGCGCGGTAGACGGCGCCGCCACGGCGGTGGTCGTCCAGCCGACGACCCCCGCGAGGCCGAACGCGGCGACCGCCAGGACGGCGCGCGGGACCGCGAAACGATGAATGATCATGCTTTCGATCTCATCGCGCGGCACCCGGGCGCGTCATTACGGCAGGCTCGCCAGAGGGCGGTAGTGACAGCCGTACCTACAGCACACGGGTGTGCCCCGCACGCCGGTCCGCGTCGAACGCCTCCAAGACCGTGTCGACGGCGGAGGCGGACTGCTGGGTGTCGTACATGCGCGCTCGGGCCAGGAAAAGGCGTCCCGGGGAAGGAGGTCTTTGCCGGAACCCGACCGGTGGCACTGCGGCACGGTGTGGTCGGCGCAGCCGTACCATTCCATCATCGCGTCGCGGTAGGGCATCTGCTTCTCGCGCCGCGTCGTGGGTTGCGCTCCGACGGCGGTCACCAGCTCGTTCAGCTGGGCGGCGGCCCCGGCCGCGTCGCCCGACCAGACGCCGGAGAGGCTCACCATCGGTGCCGAGCCGGGCATAAAGGACCGACGCCCCGCGAACGTTGGGCCTCCGGACGATCCCGGCGCCCACCCCGTGCTCACGGCGGTGGCCGTGGCCATGCCCTTCCGTGAATTTACGGCTGCGTGACGTCCTTTCCGTTGTTGAACTGGACGATCCGCGCGGTCAGTCGCCGACGTTCGTCGGAGGGGAGGAAGGCCGCCTCCGCGGCCCTTACATGAAAGGCGCGGATCTCGTCGGGCCCGGCGCCCAGCGCGGTGGCGAGCAGGGCCGTCTCCTGGCTCACGCTGGTCCGGCTCATGAGCCGGTTGTCGGTGTTGACCGTCGCGCGTATCCCGCAGCGCGCCATCCGGAGGATGGGATGTTCGCCGACGGACGCCGCCCCGCCCGTGTGCACGTTGGACGTCGGGCAGCACTCGACAGTGATGCCCCGGTCGCGCACGAGTTCCCCGACCGAACCGCTCGCCGGTGGGGCGTCTTCGGGCACTTCGCCGCCGAGTGAGACGCCGTGTCCGATGCGCCGGGCATGGAGCAGTTCGATCGCCTGCCGGATCGATACGGTGCCGTCCGCCTCGCCCGCGTGGATCGTCGCCGGCACCCCCGCCCGGTACGCGCGTTCGAACTGCTCCGCGTGCGCCGCGGCCGGATGGCCGAGCTCGGGCCCGACGAGGTCGACGCCGACGATCAGGCCCTGCTCCCACGCGGTGATGAAGGCGTCCATCGCCGAGTCGTCGATCGGCAGGTCCCGCTCGACGCACGCGATCAGGCGGACGTCGGTGTCGCCTCCGGCCGCCTTGACGCTGATCGCCCCCGCTCGCAGCCCCGCCGCGGCGGCCTTGAGGGTGCCGAGCATGGTCAGCCCGGCCGTCGTGTGGAGCTGCGGCGCGATGCGCAGTTCCGCGTAGGCCACGCCGTCGGCGGCCAGATCCTCCACGGCCTCGTGGGCGACGCGCTCCACCGCGGCGGCGGTCCGCATCAGCCCGTACGTGTAGCGGAACCCGCGGAGATAGGACGCCAGACTCCCGGAGTTCGCGTTGTCGGCGAACCACTCGGCGAGCAGCCGGGGGCCGCGCACCGGCAGGGCGACGCCGGCTTCGGCCGCGAGGTCGATGACCGTCGCGGGCCGCACGCCGCCGTCCAGATGGTCGTGCAGCAGCACCTTCGGCAGGGCCCGGATCCAGTCGGGCGGTACGGGGGATCGATCCGGCGTTTCTGTTCGCATGACCGGATCATCGCAGCTCAGATACTTAACAGACAAGTGCTTGCCACTTATCAGTCCTGTGGGTTACGGTGCACCGACCGGTCGCCCCCGAGCCGTCTCGGCCGTGGCCGACCCCGAAGAACCCAGGAGGTCCCCATGCGCAGATTTCGAGCGGCGGGAGCGGCGGTCGCCGCGGGCCTGCTCACGACGGCGTTGCTCGCCGGGTGCGGTGGTTCCGGCGGCGCGGCGTCCGCGAAGGGCGGCCGCGCGAACACGGCGGTGAAGCTCGGCGTCGTGTACGACATCGGCGGACGCGGCGACAAGTCGTTCAACGACGGCGTCGCGGCGGGCGTCGACGCGGTGAAGCGGGACCTCGGCATCACCGCGAAGGAGCTCAGCCCGAACTCGGGCGGAAGCGACCGTGAGGAGCTGCTCCGGCTGCTCGCCGACACCGGCTACAACCCGATCATCTGTGTCGGGTTCCTGTTCGAGGATCCGGTCCGCAAGCTCGCGGGCGCCTACCCGAAGACCCGGTTCGCCATCATCGACGACGACACGGTCAAGGCCCCGAACGTCACCGGCCTCGTCTTCTCCGAGGAGCAGGCCTCCTACCTGGTCGGCGCCGCCGCCGCGCTGAAGTCGAAGACCGGCCGCATCGGCCTGGTCGCCGGGGTGCAGACGCCGCCGCAGGAGAAGTTCGAGGCGGGCTACGCCGCCGGGGCGCGGAAGGTCAGGCCGAACATCAGGATCGACGTGAAATACCTGACCCAGCCGCCGGACTTCTCCGGTTTCTCGTCTCCGGACAAGGCGCGGGAGGCCGCCAAGGGCATGTACGACGGCGGCGCGGACATCGTCTACCACGCCAGCGGCGCATCGGGGAGCGGCGTCTTCCAGGCGGCGGTCGCCGCGGGCAAATGGGCCATCGGCGTCGACGGCGACCAGTACCGGACCGTCGAACCCGCGGCGCGACCCCACGTGCTGACCAGCGCGACGAAGAACCTGGACGTCGCCGTCTCGTCGTTCGTGAAGAACTTCGCGGACGGACGGCCGCAGTCCGGCAGCGTCCGGTTCGGGCTGGCCCAGGGCGGCGTCGGCTACACGACCAGCGGCGGGTTCGTCACGGACATCGCGCCCCGGCTGGAGGCGCTGAAGAAGCAGATCATCGCCGGGCAGATCACCGTGCCCACCAAGCCATGACGGGCGACGCGACCCCGGTGCTGGAGGCCGTGCGCATCAGCAAGCGCTACCCGGGTGTGCTGGCCAACGACGATGTGTCCCTGGCGGTCCGGCCGGGGGAGATCCACGCGATCGTCGGGGAGAACGGTGCCGGCAAGTCCACGCTGATGAAGATCCTCTACGGGGAGGACCGGCCCGACCAGGGGACGCTGCGGGTGGCCGGGCGGGAGGCCCGTTTCGCCACGCCCCGCGCCGCGATCGCGGCCGGCATCGGGCTGGTCCACCAGCACTTCATGCTGGCCGACAACCTGCCGGTCTGGGAGAACGTCGTCATCGGCGCCGAGACCCGGCGCCGGGGGCTGCTGGACGGGCCGTCCGCGCGGACCCGGATCGCGGAGATCGGCGGCTCGTACGGCCTTTCCGTCGACCCGGACCGCACCGTGGGCGACCTGTCGGTCGGCGAGCGGCAGCGCGTGGAGATCATCAAGGTGCTGTACCGGGACGCCCGGGTGATCATCCTGGACGAGCCGACCGCCGTGCTCGTTCCGGCGGAGGTCGACCGACTGCTCGACAGCCTGCGCAGCCTCCGCACGCGGGGCATCTCCGTGCTGTTCATCTCCCACAAGCTGGACGAGGTGCTGGCCGCCGCCGACCGGATCACCGTCATGCGCGCCGGACGCGTCGCCGGCACCGTCGACCGCGCGGACGCCACCAAGGACGGCCTCGCCGAGATGATGGTCGGTGGGCGGCTGCCGGACGTCCCGTCCCGGGCCGCCGCACCGCGCGATGAGGTCGTGCTGAGCCTGCGCGGGGTCGCCGCCGCCGTCCCCGACCGGCCGCCGATCGAGGACGTGTCACTGACGGTGCACGCGGGCGAGATCGTGGGTCTTGCCGGTATCGAGGGCAACGGGCAGAACGAGGTGCTCGACGCCGTCCTCGGCCTCCTGCCGGTCCGGGCGGGCACGATCGATCTCGGCGACCGTGAACTGACGCCGCTCGGCGCCGCCGAGCGGCGCCGGCTCGGCCTGGCGTCGATCGCGGCGGACCGGCACCGGCACGGCATGCTCCTGCGCGCGGCGCTGTGGGAGAACCTGTTGCTCGGCAACGAGCGGCTGCGCGGGAGCCTGCGTCCCTGGCGCATCGACCGGCGGGCGGTGAAGAACGCCACCACCGAGGTGATCCGCGAGTACGGGGTCAAGGCGCCAGGCGCGGGCACACCCGCGTACGCCCTCTCAGGGGGAAACCAGCAGAAGTTCGTGTTCGGGCGCGAGATGTCCACGCGCCCGAAGGTTCTGCTGGCCGCCCACCCCACCCGCGGCGTCGACGTCGGCGCCCAGGCACAGCTGTGGCGGCACCTTCGCGAAGCGCGGGACAACGGGCTGGCCGTCCTGTTGGTCTCGGCCGACCTGGACGAGCTCATCGCGCTCTCCGACACCGTCTACGTGGCGTTCTCCGGTCGCGTCACCGGCCCGATCCCGGCGGGTCATCTCACCCCGCGCCGCCTGGGCGCGCTGATGACCGGCCGCGACGACGCGGATCCGGGACGCGTGGAAGGGGCCGGGCGATGAGGGCCTTGGCGCAGCGCGCGGCGCTCGGAGCCGCCGCGCCGGTGTCGGCGGCGCTGCTGGCGGTTCTCGTCGCGGCGTTCGTTCTCGCCGCGTCGGGACACTCGCCCTGGCACACGTTCACGGTCATGGCCGACTACGCGCGGACCCCCGAGTCGATCGTCTCCGCCGTCAACCGGGCGGTCCCGTACTTCCTCGCCGGGCTCGCCGTCGCCGTCGGCTTTCGCATGAAGCTCTTCAACATCGGCGTCGAGGGCCAGTACCGCCTCGGCGCGCTGTCCGGCGCGGCGGTGGGCGCCGTGATCCACCTTCCGGGCCCGCTGCACGTCGCCGTCATCGTGGCGACGGCCGTCGCGGCCGGTGCCGCGTGGGCCGGCCTGGCCGCGTGGCTCAAGGTCACCCGGGGCGTCAACGAGGTCATCTCGACGCTGATGCTGAACTACATCGCGACGGCCCTCGCCGCGTATCTGCTCGCCGAGCACCTCGCGGCGGCGGGTACCGGCACCGCGACGCGGACGCTGCCCGAGAGCGGCCGGATGCCGTCCCTGAACCCGGTCCTCGCGGCGTTCGGGCTGCGCCTGGCCCCGACCGTCGCGCTGTGGGGGTTCCTCGCCGTCGCGGTCGCCATCGGGATCGGCGTGCACTACCTGCTGACGCGGACCTGGTACGGGTACCAGGTCCGGGCGTCCGGCCTGAACGCGGACGCGGCGACCGCGAACGGCATCGACCCGCGCCGCATGACCGTCCTCACCCTGCTGCTGTCCGGCGGTCTGGCCGGTCTCGCCGGCCTGCCGTTCCTGCTCGGCCAATCCCACAACTACGGGCTCGACTTCCCGGCCGGCATCGGGTTCACCGGGATCGCCGTCGCCCTGCTCGGACGCAACCAACCCGCCGGCATCGCGGCGGCGGCGCTGCTCTTCGGCTTCCTGGAACGCAGCGCGCAGATCCTCGACCTGGAAGGCATCCCCAAGGAGATCGTCACCATCATGCAGGGAGTCATCGTGCTGTCCGTGGTGATCGCCTACGAGCTGGTCAAACGGTTCACGGCGCGGCAGACCGCGCGGGCGGTCCGTGTCCGGCGCGAGGCCCCCGCGCGCCGGACCGAGCGGGAGGTCGCGCTGTGACGGCCATCGTCCGCGGGACGGACCTTCTTCACCGGCGCGCCGCCGCACTCGGCCGTCTCGTCCCGCGCCCGCGCGTGTTCGCCGCGATGGCCGTCGGGCTGCTCATCGCCGCCACCGCCCACCGGTTCGCGGGCGTTCCGGCGCTGACCGGATCGGGCCTCATCGGGGCGGCGCTGCGGCTGGCCGTCCCGATCGGGCTCGCCGCCCTCGGCGCGCTGTGGAGCGAACGCGCCGGCGTCACCAACCTCGGCCTGGAAGGCATGATGATCCTCGGCACGTGGAGCGCCGCGTGGGTCGGTGCCACTCACGGCGTGTGGCCGGCCGTCCTCGCCGGAGCCGTCGGCGGAGCCCTCGGCGGACTCCTGCACGCCGTCGCCACGGTGACCTTCGGCGTCGACCAGGTGATCTCCGGTGTCGCCATCAACCTGCTGACACCCGGTCTCGTCCGCTACCTCTCCACGATCAACTGGGAGGGGCTGCCCCAGGCCGGAGCGACACAGTCGCCGCCGATCCGCGGAACGATCGGCACGTTCACGGTTCCCGTACTGGCGGGCGGGCACATCGGCGACCGGCGCAGTCCCGACCTGCTCGGCGCGGTCGAGCGCCGCGACTGGTTCGTCCTGTCCGACGCGGCCGGACTGCTGCGCGGCCTGCTCGCCGAGATCTCCTGGTTCACCCTGCTGGCCGCCGTCCTGTTCGTGCTGAGCTGGTTGATCCTCTGGCGGACGCCGTTCGGGCTGCGGCTGCGGTTCATCGGCGAGAACCCCGGCGCGGCCGACAGCCTCGGCGTCGCCGTCTACCGCACCAAGTACGTCGCCGTCGTCGTCTCCGGCGCGCTGGCGGGACTCGGCGGCGCCTTCCTGGTGACGGTCGCCAGCGGCCTGTACCGGGAGGGGCAGACCGCCGGACGGGGCTACATCGGCCTGGCCGCCATGATCTTCGGCAACTGGCGGCCCGGGGGCACCGCGGCCGGGTCGCTGCTGTTCGGGTACTCCGACGCGCTGCAACTGCGCCAGTCGGGGGCCGTCCGCGGGCTCGTCCTCTGCGCCGGTCTCGCCTTCCTCGTCATCGGCGTCGTCCTGCTGCGTCGGCGGCGCCGGGCCTCGGTGGTCTCGCTCCTCGCGGGCGCCGCCGCGATCGGGTGGTTCGGTCTCGTCCACCACGTGCCGCCGCAGCTGGTGTACGCGACGCCGTACGCGGTCACCCTCGTCGTCCTGGTGGTCTCCGCACGCCGGCTCAGGATGCCCGCCGCGGACGGCGTCCCCTACCGCCGGGGAGTGATCGACGTATGACGACCGAAATCGGAGGACGGGTGGCGGGCTACCTGTCGACGTGGACGGTCCGACCTGGAGAACCGGTCGGCGTGCACGCGGCCCTGCCGGTCGATCGGCTTCCCGCCGAACGCACCACCCTGCCCGTCACGGTGGAGGTGATCGCGCTGGACGAGCCGGACAGACCTCGCGTCCAGGCCGACGTGCGTCCGCGTGCCCGGACGGTCACCGAGGCCGTGCCGCCCGCCGGCTCGTACCTGCGGACCGGCACGTGGAAGCAGACCGGCGAAAGCGTCTGCCTCATGATGTGGCTGCGGACGGAGAACACCGTGCCCGGCCGCAGGCAGACCCTCGCCGAACTCGTCCGCCACGACGACCCGATGCTCGTTCGGACCCGCTGGTCTGTGGACGCCGCGGGGGACATCGTCATCGACCACGCCGGACGCCGTACCGAGACCGGGATCCGGCTCGATCCAGGCACCTGGTACCTGATGAGTTTCATCCGGACCGCCCGCGGCGCCGAGCTACTGCGGACGGACGGCACCGGTCTCACCCTGCGGGCACACGCGGACGACCCCGACACGGGGCGGGGCGGAAGCGCGTCCGGAACTCGGTGGCATGCCACCATCGGCGCCCGAACGACGAGCGACATCCCCTCCGACACTCTCAACGCGCGGATAGAGGACCTGGTGATCCTCGGCCGGGAACTCCGGCGGGAGGAGGCCGAAGGGTGCGCCCGTGGCGAGCCGGGTCCCGGCCTCGGCCACCGGTACGCCGCCGATCCGTCGCTCGTCGCCGGATGGGACTTCGCCGCCACCGCGTTCGCCGCAACGACCGCGGCGCTCCGGCTGTCGATCGTCAACCGTCCGACCGACGGCCTCCGAGGGCACGGCGGACGAGCCGGGGCCGCGATCCACCTGAGCTCCGACGACCTCGACGACGCCCGCTGGCCGCTGATCGCGGAGGTCCGCGTGAGCGCACGGCGGCGCAGCGGAGTTCTCGGCGTCCGCGTCACCACGGCGAACGGTCGGGTCGACCTGCCGTTGATCGTCGGCCCGGCCAGGGACCGGCGGCGGGCGTCCGGCACCGGTCCCGGCGAGCGGGAGCCTCGGGCGCTCCTGCTCCTCCCCACCTTCACCTACCTCGCCTACGCCAACCACCGTCAGCGCTCCGAGCAGGTGTTCTTCGGCGACTACCGCGCCGTCAGCGACCGGCCGATCGTCCTGGACGAGGTCAACGCCCACCTCAACGACGCCGAGCGGCTGGGCGTCTCGCTCTACGACCGCCGCGCCGACGGAACACCGGCCGTCTACAGTTCGCGGCTCAGGCCGGTCCTCTCCATCGATCCGGACTACCGCTGGTGGCTGACCGGAACGTACCGGCACTACCCGGCGGACCTGAGGTTCCTGCGCTGGCTGCGGCGCACCGGCCACCCGATCGACGTCACCTCCGACGAGCAGCTGCACGACGAGGGGCCCGGGCTGCTGTCGCGCTACCGCGTCCTCATCACCGGCAGCCATCCCGAGTACATCAGCGAGGAGATCCACGACGCGGTCACCACGTTCACCCGGACCGGTGGTCGCCTGATGTACCTCGGCGGCAACGGCTTCTACTGGGTCGTGGCGCGGTCGGCGGACGCTCCGCATCGCATCGAGGTACGGCGCCGCGGCGACGGCGGCTGGTGGACCGTCCCGGAGGACGAGGCCACCATGACGACGAACGGACGGCCCGGCGGCCTCTGGTCCC
The DNA here is from genome assembly GCF_003634705.1 of Actinomadura pelletieri DSM 43383. Lineage (GTDB taxonomy): Bacteria > Actinomycetota > Actinomycetes > Streptosporangiales > Streptosporangiaceae > Spirillospora > Spirillospora pelletieri. Next base: position 215,061 of record NZ_RBWU01000001.1, read on the forward strand.
TGCGCGGAAGGCCGCCACAGGATCTTCTCGGCGTCGCGTACGCGGCCCAGGGTTGGCCGCGTGCGAGCGGGTACCGGCGGCTGCCCGACGCCGACCATCCGGACCACGCCTTCGTCTTCGCCGGAGTCCCCGACCAGGTCTTCGGCGAGTTCGGCCATGCGCTGGACGGCGCGGCCGGCGACGAGATCGACAGTTTCCGTCCCGACCCGCGGCATCCCGACACGGCGCGCCTCGCCACCTCGGCGGGCCGCCACCCGCCGCTGTTCCTGGAGGCCGCCGAATCGGAGGAGGCGGGCGCGCGCGACGCGGTCCGCGCCGACATGGTCCTGCGCCGCCTGCCCGGTGGCGGCGCGGTCTTCTCCGTCGGGTCCGTCACCTGGACCGCCAGCGTGACATGGAACCACGGTGACAACACCGTGGCCATGATCACCAGAAACGTGCTGGACCGCTTCCTTCGCCCCTCGACCACCGAAGGACGACCGTGACCCTCGTCTATCTCGATCACGACGGCGGGCTCGACGACCTCGCCGCGCTGTGCCTTCTGCTGAGCTACGACCACGTGAACCTCATCGGCGTCGCGGTCACGCCCGCGGACTGCCTGCTCGAACCCGCGCTGTCCGTCACCGCGAAGATGTCGCGGCTCGCCGGCCGGAACGACCTTCGTCCCGCCCCCGGGATCATCGAGGGGAGGAACCCCTTCCCCATGGCGTGGCGGGTCGACTGCCTTCGCGTCGACCAACTGCCGATCCTCAACACCCGGCCCGCCCCCGCGCGGGGCGGGCGCCCCTCCCTCCCGGCGCACAAGGATCTGGTCCGGAAGGTGCTGGCCGCGTCCGAGCCGGTGACCGTCGTCTGCACCGGCCCGCTGACCAACCTCGCCCGCGGCCTGGACGAGCACCCGGAGATCGAGGGCGGCATCCGCGAAGTCGTGATCATGGGGGGTGCGATCGACGTCGACGGGAACGTCGACCGGCCCGGGTACGACGGCAGCGCGGAATGGAACCTGTTCTGGGATCCCGAAGCGGCCGGCCGGGTGTGGCGTAGCGGCCTGCCGCTGACGCTCTACCCGCTGGACGCCACCGACCACGTGCCGGTCACGAGCGAACTCGTCGCCGACCTGACCCGCGCGGCCGGGTCGTCCGGCGCCGCGACGCTCGTGGCCACCCTGTGGGCGATGACGTTCGGCACATGGGAGTGCACGGGCCTGCCGTACTGCTGCTGGGACACGCTGACCGCCTCGCATCTCGGCGGCGCGGAGATCTGCCGCTTCGAGACGATCACGACCTCGATCGTCACCGGCGGCCCGAGCCAGGGACGGGTCGTGCGAGGCGACGGCCGTCCCGTCAAGGTCGCCGTCACCGCCGACTCCGAAGCCTTCGCGCGGCATGTGATCGCCACCCTGGCGAACGCGGGCGAACGTCCCCCTCCGATTCGGGACGACCCGACCCCCTGAACCACCGAACCCGACCCATTTGTCCCGACACACGACAGGACCACCGATGCGGCCCCTCGCACGATTCGCCCACGACCTCACCCCCGAGCAGCTCACCATGCCCGTCGACAAGTTGGTCAAGGAGTCGCGCCACAAGGTGCGCGTGCTGCCGGACCTCGACGGTCTCTACTCCTGGCTGGCCCGTCTCATGGCCGACGAGATCAAGGCCAACAACGAGGCGGGCCGGCCCACCCGATGGATCCTCCCCGTCGGGCCGAAGAACCAGTACCCGCTGCTGGCACGGATCTGCAACGAGGAGCGGATCGGCTGGCGGGACGTCCAGGCCTTCCACATGGACGAGTTCCTCGACTGGCAGGGACGGCAGGTGGGCCCCGACCACCCGTTCAGTTTCCGCGGGTTCTGCGACCGCAACCTGTACGGCCTTCTGGACCCCGAACTTCGCCCGGCTCCGGAGAACGTCGTCTACCCGGACGTCCATGACCCCGACGCGTTCACGAGCCGGTTGCGGGACGCCGGGGGCGCCGACACCTGCTTCGCCGGATTCGGGTACCGGGGGCACCTCGCCTTCAACGAACCGCCCACCACCCGTTGGCACCGCTACTCGGTCGAGGAGTTCAGGGAGTCCAGGACGCGGGTCGTGCCGCTGCTGGAGGACACGATCGTCGCGCACTCGCACCGCACCACCGGCGGCTACACCCAGACCATCCCGCGCATGGCCATCACCATCGGCATGAGTGAGATCCTGTCGGCCCGGAAGCTGCACCTGATCACCGATGGCGGCGCGTGGAAGCAGTTCATCGTCCGTGTTCTCCTGCTCACCGCCGAACCCGACGTCATGTACCCGGTGACGCTCGCCCACGACCACCCGGACATGGAGGTCACCGTCGACGCGGCCTCCATCGCGCCGCTCCGGTTGGGCATCAACGCATGACCGTCCACGTCCTCGGCGCCTATATCCGCGACAGCTTCATGTACTGCCGCGCCCTTCCCCGTGACGGCGAGAGCGTGGCGGCGCACACGCTCGCCGACAGCGACGGAGGGAAGGGCGCGAACCAGGCGGTCGCGGCCGCGCGGCTGGGGGTACGCGTCCACTTCATCGGCTCGGTCGGGGACGACGCGATCGGTGACCATGCGCGGGAACTCCTCCGTCGGGAAGGCGTCGGCGTCACGGGAGTCGTCCGCGTCCCCGACACGACCACCGGGCGCAGCTTCATCCTCGTCGCCGACGACGCGAACCAGGTCGTCGCCACATGGCCCGGGGCCGCGGACGCGCTCGGCCCGCCCGACACCGACCGTTCGCTCGCCCGCCTGGTCCACGGGGACGTGCTCAGCGTCCAGGGAGAGATCCCTCTCGCGGTCAGCCTGCACGCCGCTCGCGCCGCCGCGGCGGCGCGAGCGGCCGTCGTCTGCAACGCGAGCCCGGTCGAACAGTTCCTCGACCACCCTGACCCGTGGGACGACATCGACGTTCTCATCGTCAACGATGTCGAAGGACACGACCTGCTCGGCACGGGCGCGCACCGTCCGGCGCCGCCCCCGGCGGAGGCGCTCGGCGCCCGGCTCGGCGTTCCCACCGTCGTCGTCACCCACGGCGCGAACGGCGCGACCCTCTTCGACGGACGGACGTCGACGCACCTGCCGGCCCCGGAGGTCGACGCGGTCGATCCGACAGGTGCCGGGGACGCATTCGCGGGGGCGTTCGCGGCCGAACTCTCCAAAGGCGAGTCCCTGTATCATTCCTGCCAGACCGCGATCGCCGTCGCGTCCTACTCCGTGACCGGAAGATTCTGCGTCCCGTCCTATCCGACCCGGAAGGACATCGAAGCAATCGAGAGCGAATTAGCCGTTCTTTCCGCGCGCCCGCCGAATTCCTCAATGAAACGACCTATGTCATGCCCGTGAAACGCCGTTCGTCCACCCCGTCCGAGCCGAAGGACGGCCGGTCACTGCCGCACGCGCTGCGCGACGAGCTCGAACGCATGATCCGCGAGACCGGTCTCCAGCCGGGCGACCGGCTTCCCAGCGAGAACGAGCTCATCGCCCGGCACAAGGTCGGGCGGACGACCGTGCGCGAAGCGTTCCGGCTCCTCGAACAGGAAGGCCTCGTCCAGTCGCAGCAGGGCCTCGGCCGTTTCGTGCGCACCCGGCCGGCGCTACAGCGCCCGCTCACCCGGCTCGAAGGTGTCACGGACATGCTCGCCAGCCGCGGCTTCGAGGTCACGAACTCCGTTCTGTCGGTCACGCTCGACGAGCCCTCACCCACCGAACGCGCGGCGCTCCGGCTGCCCGCGAACCGGTCCGTGATCAGGCTCGAACGGCTGCGGCGACACGAGGACGACGCGGTCGTCTACAGCGTCGACGTCTTCGAGCGCGCGATCTTCGAGCAGCCGATCTCGGAGATCGACTGGACCGGGTCCCTGTTCACGCTCTTCGAGCAGGCCGGTCATCGGGTCTCGGCGGCGATCGCGACGGTCTCCGCGGTGCACCTCGACGCGTCGTTGACAGAACGACTCGGAATGCCATCGGACATCGCCTGGCTCCTTCTCAGCCAGGAACACACCGACGATGAGGGAAGGCCGATTCTGCTGTCCCAGGATTACCACCGTGGCACCGATTTCTCTTTCCAGGTTCAGCGCCAACGCCAGGACTGAGCACTCGTTCAGGGGGTGGCGAGGGAACTCATCACGTGCTTGATGCGGGTGTAGTCCTCGAAGCCGTACATGGACAGGTCCTTGCCGTGCCCGGAGTGCTTGAAGCCGCCGTGCGGCATCTCGGCGACCAGGGGGATGTGCGTGTTGATCCACACGCAGCCGAAGTCGAGCTTGGCCGCCATCCGCATCGCCGTCGCGTGGTCGCGGGTCCATACCGAGGACGCCAGGCCGTGTTCGACGCCGTTGGCGAACCGGACGGCCTCGTCCTCGTCGGTGAAGCGCTGGACGGTGATGACCGGTCCGAAGATCTCGGTCTGGCTGGCCTCGTCCTGCTGGCACAGCCCGGACACGACGGTGGGCGCGTAGAAGTAGCCGCGGTTGCCGACGCGCGTCCCGCCGTGGTGGACGGTCGCGTGCCCGGGTAGCCGGTCGACCATTCCGGCCACCCGGTCCAGCTGGTCGGCGTTGTTCAGCGGGCCGTAGGTGGCGTCCGGGGCCGACGGGCCGCCGGTGCGGGTCATGGCCGCCTGCTCGGTCAGCGCCGCGACGAGGTCGTCGTGGGCGTCGGCGGCGACCAGCACCCGGCTGGCGGCGGTGCAGTCCTGGCCCGCGTTGAAGTACGCGGCGCCCGCGATGCCCGCGGCCGTCGCGCCGATGTCGGCGTCGCCGAACACGACGACCGGCGCCTTGCCGCCGAGTTCCAGGTGCGTGCGCTTCAGTCCGGGCGCGGCGGTGGCGGCGACGTCCGCGCCCGCCCGGATGGAACCGGTGATCGACACCAGATCGGGCCTCGGGTGCGCGACCATGCCGCGGCCGGTGCTCCGGTCGCCGCAGAGCACGTTCAGCACCCCGGGCGGCAGGAACTCCGCGCAGATCTCGGCCAGGAGCGCGGTGGACGCCGGGGTGGTGTCGGACGGCTTGAGCACGACCGTGTTACCGGCGGCCAGCGCGGGCGCGATCTTCCACACGGCCATCATCAGCGGGTAGTTCCACGGGGTGATCTGGGCGCAGACCCCGACCGGTTCGCGGCGCACGAAGGAGGTGTGCCCCGCCATGTACTCGCCGGCGGCGCGGCCTTCGAGGATGCGCGCCGCGCCGGCGAAGAACCGCAGCTGGTCGGCGCACAGCGGGATCTCCTCGGCGGCGGTGAGGGCCCGGGGCTTGCCGGTGTCGGCGCACTCGACGTCGGTCAGTTCGTCCTGCCGCGCGTCGACGGCGTCGGCGATCCTGAGCAGGGCGCGCTGCCGTTCGGCGGGCGACGTCCAGCGCCAGATCTCGAACGCCTCGGCCGCGGCGCTCATCGCGGCGTCGATGTCGGCGTCCCCGGACAGCGGCGAGGTCGCGTAGACCTCCTCGGTCACCGGGTCGACGATGTCGAGCGTGCGTCCGTCGGCGGCGGCCTGTCGCTTGCCGTCCACGAAGTTGGTGAAGGTCGTCACCGGCCTGTCCTCCCTGGTCCGCGGCGGGCCCAAAGGTCGCCAAAGCTTGCGTTTTCCGTCGTCAGCTAGCCATCAAGCTACTAGATTCATCATGAGACGTGTCAATAGCAACTAATATCGAAGCATAGATGCCTTCGCGCTCTTCCGCGGTGACCGCGTCCTGGGATGATGCGGTCATGAGCAGGAAGTCCATGCCGGAGCTCGACGACGTCTCCTGGCAGATCATCGAGCAGTTGCAGGAGGACGGCCGCCGGTCCTACGGGACGATCGCCAAGGTGGTCGGGCTCTCGGAGGCGGCGGTCCGCCAGCGGGTGCAGCGGATGACGGAGGCGGGCGTGATGAAGATCGTCGCCGTGGCCGATCCGATCCGGGTGGGCGGACGCCGGCAGGCCATGGTCGGCGTGAAGGTGCAGGGCACGCTGGAACCGGTCGCCTCGGCCCTGTCGGAGATGCCCGAGACGATCTACGTGGTGCTCTGCGCGGGCACCTACGACATCCTCTGCGAGGTCGTGTGCGAGGACGACGCGCACCTGGCCGAGGTGCTGGCGACCCGCATCAGGTCGATCCCCGGGGTGGCGAGCACGGAGACCTTCGTCTACCTGGAGCTGCGCAAGGAGAGCTATCAGTGGCGGGCGCAGTGATCGACTACTAATTTAGTTGTACAGAGACAAGATCTCCACTAATTTACTTGCGTTTCTGGCGTTTGACATGCGATAACGTAAGTATGTCTACGAACGTGTCCTCGGTCGCCGGTGCGCCGGCTCGGCACTCCGCCGTCCCGTCGATCGACCATCTGTGGTTGCACTTCACCCGTCACTCCGCCGCGGACGACGCCGACGTCCCGGTGATCGTGCGAGGCGAGGGCGTTCATCTCTGGGACGCCCGAGGCAAGCGCTATATCGACGGCCTGGCCGGTCTGTTCGCCGTCCAGGTCGGTCATGGCAGGGAGGAACTGGCCGAGGCCGCCGCCGAGCAGACGCGGCGGCTGGCCTACTTCCCGCTCTGGTCCCACGCCCATCCGAGCGCGATCGAACTGGCCGACCGGCTCGCCGCCGCCGCGCCCGGTGATCTGAACCGGGTCTTCTTCACCGTCAGCGGCGGGGAGTCGGTGGAGACCGCGTGGAAGCTCGCCAAGCAGTACTTCAAGCTGGTCGGCAAACCGTACAAGCACAAGGTGATCAGTCGTTCGCTCGCCTACCACGGCACCTCGCAGGGCGCGCTGTCGATCACCGGCATCCCCGGCGCCAAACAGGACTTCGAGCCGCTGGTACCGAGCACGATCCGGGTGCCGAACACCAACTTCTACCGGGCGCCCGAACACGGCGATGACCTCGCGGCGTTCGGCCGGTGGGCCGCCGACCAGATCGAGCGGGCCATCGAGTTCGAGGGCCCCGACACCGTCGCCGCGGTCTTCCTGGAGCCCGTGCAGAACACCGGTGGCTGTTTCCCACCGCCGCCCGGCTACCTGGAGCGTGTCCGCGAGATCTGCGACCGGCATGACGTGCTGCTGGTGTCCGACGAGGTCATCTGCGCGTTCGGCCGGCTCGGACACGCCTTCGGCTCCGCACGGTACGGCTACCGGCCCGACATGATCACCACGGCCAAGGGCCTGACCTCCGGTTACGCCCCGCTCGGCGCCGTCCTGATCGACGAGCGGCTGATGGAGCCGTTCCGCCGGGACGGCGCGACCTTCATGCACGGATCGACCTATGGCGGGCATCCGGTCTCCTGTGCCGTGGCGTTGGCCAACCTCGACGTCCTCGAACGGGAGGACCTGTACGGGCATGTCCGCGAGACGGAGTCGGCGTTCCGCGCGACCTTGGAGAGGCTTCGCGACCTGCCGATCGTCGGCGACATCCGTGGTGAGGGCTTCTTCTACGGCATCGAGCTCGTAAAGGACCGTTCCACTCGCGAGACGTTCACCGAGCAGGAGTCGAAGCGGATTCTGCGCGACCACGTGTCCGCCCGGCTGTTCGAGGGCGGGCTCTACTGCCGTGCCGACGACCGCGCGGAACCGGTCGTCCAGCTCGCGCCGCCGCTGATCTGCGGCCGGCAGGAGTTCGACGAGATGGAACAGATCCTGCGGGACGCCCTCACGAGCGCCACACGGCTGCTCTAGACCCGGCAAGGCGAGAACCCCGCCCGGAGAGCCGGGCGGGGTTCGCCGCTTTCTAGTGGTCGTTGATGTAGGTGAGACGGCCGTCCACCAGGGTGAACCGGATGGGCGCCTCGGCCAGCTCGTCCGCGGTGGCCCGCAGCGGATGGACGGTGAAGGCCGTGAGATCGGCCCGGGCCCCGGGAACGATCCGTCCCGACCTGGACGGATCACCCGTGGCCAGCGCCGCATGAGTGGTCATCCCCTCAAGCGCCATCCGGGGCGTCAGAGCCTGCGCCGGATTGAGCGGCGCGGCTCCCCAACCTGGGACGGTACGGGCGCGGGCGGCGACCAGCGTCTCCCGCGCGTCGTAGTGGGCGACCGGCCAGTCCGAACCGAGCACCAGCGCCGCGCCCGCGTCCCGCAGGTCACGACATCGCCAGGCGCGTCCCGCCCGTTCCGGACCGAGCCGGTGCGACCAGGTGTCGCTCTGGTCGGCGCGGGCGTACGCGAGATGCCCCGGCTGCATGGACGCCACCACCCCGAGCGCCGCGAAGCGGTCGATCTGGGCCTGGCTGACCGTCTCGATGTGCTCGATCCGATGCCGGACGGTCGTCCTTTCCGCGGTTTCCAGGGAATCCAGCACGTGTTTCACGGCCGCGTCGCCGATCGCGTGGGTGATGGTCGGGATTCCCTCGGCGGCCAGCGTGTTCACGACCCGTGTGTACTCGGCCGGGTCACGCCAGAACGAGTCGGTGCTCTCGCCGTGGCAGTCGGGTTCCTCCAGCCAGGCCGTGCCGCCCTCGATCGTCCCGTCGACGAAGAGCTTGACGCCCCCCACCGACCAGCGGCGGCCGCGCTCGTCCTGGAGCGCCCGGACGACGTCGAGATCGTCGCCGGGCATGCACCAGGGGGCGAACCGCAGCCGCAGGGGCAGGTCCTCGTCCTTCTCGATCTCGGCCATGAGGGCGAGGGCGTCGGGTGTCCCGTCCATGACATGCCCGCCGGTGAGGCCGGTGGCGGCCATCGACGAGAGCAGGTCGAGCAGGTATCGACGGCGCACGTCCCGATCGATCGGGGGGATGAGATCGTGCACCAGGTCCATGGCGGCGTGCTCCAGCAGATGCCCGGTGGGCCTGCCGTCGGCGTCGCAGACGATCTCGGCGCGCTGCTGGAACTCGCGGGGGCCGGTGATTCCCGCGATGTCCAGGGCGGCCGAGTTGACCAGGGCGGAGTGCGCGTCGAAAAGGCGAAGAAAGGTCGGCACCTCGCGGACGACGTCGTCGATGAGGTCCCGGCCGACGCGCCGTCCCGCGAAGATGTTGAAGTCGAGGGAGTGCCCCTCCAGCCATTCGCCCCGGCCGACGCGCCGAGCGGCCGACGCGAGCGTGTCGCGCAGCTCGTCAAGGGTCCGGCAGCCGGACAGGTCGATCGCGCCCGCCGCGTCGGCGCCGTACACGGGGTGCATGTGGCCGTCGACGAGCCCCGGGGTCAGGGTGCCGCCGTCCAGGTCGAGCAGGGTGGTGCGGGGTCCGCGCCAGTCGAGGGCGCCCGCGTCGTCGCCCACCCAGACGATGGTCCCGTCCTTGATCGCGACCGCGGTGGCGACCGGATCGGCGGGGTCGAGGGTCAACACCGTTCCGCCGACCAGCAAGGTCTCGGCGTTGGTCATGAAGGTCCTTTCTCAGCGGGGACGTCTCAGGGGGCCGGCTCGGACAGCGTGTCGACCGGGTCGGGGTCGTCCTGGCCGAACCGCTCGTAGTCCTCGGGACGCTTGCGGCGCAGCCAGGCCGCCAGCCCGAGCCCGATGGCGACGACGACCGGGACGACGCCGACGATCAGCACGTTCACCCGGGTGGACGCGCCCGTGAGCAGCGCGGTCTTGTCGATCGCCAGGTAGAGCGCGGCCGTCATCAGCACGGCCGCCAGGATCGGGGTCCACAGCGTCACCAGCGGGTTCTCCCGGTGGGTGATGCGGCGGAAGAACATCGGGACCGCGAGCGCCACCAGCACCTGGAGCAGGATGAGCCCGTACAGCCCCGGCGTGTTGACCCAGATCAGCAGTTGCCGGGTCGGGTCGGCGTCGGTGAACGCGAACGCGCCGACCACGATCACGCTGAGCCCGGTCTGGAGGATTCCGGCCCGGTACGGCGAGCGGGTGCGGGCGTGCGTCACGCCGAGCCACTTGGGCAGCAGCCCGTCCTGGGAGATGGCGAGGGCGTACCGGTTGATCGCGTTGTGGAACGCCACCAGCGACGCGATGAGGCTGGTCACCACCAGCACGTGCATCACGTCGGAGGCCCAGTCCCCGACGTAGATCTCGGCCGCGGAGAAGAACAGCCCCTCGGGGTTGCCGAGCACGGCGTCGATCACCCCGGTCGCCCCGTACGCCTGGACGATCATCCAGACGATGAAGCCGTAGAAGATGCCGAGGAAGGCGACCGCGGCGAACGTCGCCCGGGGGATCGTCCTGCGGGGGTCGCGGGCCTCCATCCGGTAGAGCACGGTCGACTCGAAGCCGATGAACGCGGCGAACGCGAACGTCAGCGAGGCGCTGGTCTGCGAACTCAGCACGTGCGACGGCTCGAAGGGATCGAGGCCGAGGCCGTGCGGTCCGCCGTCGAGGACGACGGCCACGGCCAGCACGACCAGGATGAGCGTCTCGGCGGCCAGCAGGATCGCCAGCAGCCTGGCGCCGAACTCGACGCTGCGGAATCCGGCGTACCAGACGACCGCGATACCGATCATCGCGTAGACGGGCCAGGGCAGGATGACGCCGGTCAGCGACTCGACGGTGCTCTTCGCGGACGCGCCGAGCAGCCCGTACATGCCGATCTGCAGCGAGTTGTAGGACATCAGGGCGAGCACGGCCGCCGCCACACCCGCCGGACGTCCGAGCCCGCGCGTGACATAGGTGTAGAACGCGCCGGCCCCACTGACGTATCGCGACATCGTGGTGAAGCCGACCGCGAAGATCGCCAGCACGACCCCCGCCATGGGATACGCGGCCGCGGCCCCGATCCCCCCGGCCAGGATGGCGAGCGGCGCCACCCCGGCCATGATCATCAGCGGCGCGGCGGCCGACACCACGTAGTACGTGATGGCGCCGGTGCCGAGCACACCGCGCTTCAGCTCTGTCTGTGGTCCTGCCGCAGTGGCCATGGACCCCACCTCCGTGTTGCATGTAACCTAAATCTATTAGGTTTAGGTTTCTGCCATGCTAGGGCCGATGAGCCAGGTCACACCAGACGGTTCACATCACGGATCGATGAAGGAGGTCAGATGGCCCGCCCCCGCAAGCCGTTGCTCGACCATGACCGGATCGCCACCGCGACGCTGGAACTGGTCGACGAGGAGGGCAACTTCACCATGCCCGGACTGGCCCGCCGGCTCGGCGTCCAGACACCGTCGCTCTACCACCATGTGGACGGACGGGCCGGCGTCATCGAACTGCTGCGCGGCAAGATCGACGAACAGATCGACAACACGCTGCTGGACCTGACCCCCTGGGACCGGGCCCTGGACGCCTACGCCCGCGCCCACCGGGCCGCCTTCGCCGCCCACCCGCACGTTATCCCGCTCCTGGCCACCAGCACCGTGCACGCGCCCCGTGTCGTCGCGGTCTACGACAAGATCGCCGAGCTGCTGAGCCAGGCCGGGGTGCCCCCGGAGCAGATCATGCCGTCCTTCACCGCGCTGGAGAACTTCCTGCTCGGCTCCGCGCTGGACCTGGCCGCGCCGGAGGTCATGTGGGAGGTCCCGCCGGACGTCCAGGCACCGCACCTGTCCCAGGCCCTGACCGCCCAGGCCGCCTCGGCGACCCGTTCCGACCAGGCGTTCGAGTTCGGTCTCGCCGCCATGCTCGACGCCCTGCGACACATGAACGACTAAGGAGAGTTCGCGATGACCCGCTACGGCGCACAGTTCGGTCCCGACATCACCTTCCTCGGCGTCGACCCGTGCGACTGGTCCGAACCCGGTACCTACGCCGACGCCGACGTGGTGATCCTCGGCGCGCCGTTCGACGGCGGCACGTCCCACCGCGCCGGGACGCGCTTCGGCCCCCAGTACATCCGCCAGGCCTGCTACCTGGCCCATGACGGGTCACGGCCGTCGCTCGCCATGCGCGTCGACGGGCTGAAGGACCTGCGGGTCTACGACGCCGGTGACGTGGAGATGTTCTCCGGCGACGCCGACACCGCCGTCCAGAGACTGCGGCACGCCGTGTACACCATCACGGCCAACGGGGCGCTGCCCCTGGTGATCGGCGGGGACCACACCATCGCCTGGCCGGACGCGTCCGGCGTCGCCGAACATGTCGGCCGCGGCCGGGTCTCCATGATCCACTTCGATGCGCACGCCGACACCGGCGACATCGAGTTCGGCTCCCTGATCGGCCACGGCCAGCCCATGCGCCGACTCCTCGAGTCTGGAGCGGTCCGCGGTGACCGATTCCTCCAAATCGGACTGCGGGGCTACTGGCCGGGGCCCGAGACGCTGGAATGGATGGCGGCGCAGGAGATGCGGTCGTACGAGATGACCGAGATCGTGCACCGCGGCCTGGACGACTGCCTCACCGAGGCGTTCGCCATCGCCACCGACGACTGTGACGGCGTCTTCCTCTCCGTCGACATCGACGTGTGCGACCCGGGCCACGCCCCCGGGACCGGCACCCCCGAACCCGGTGGTCTGACCGCGCGGCAGCTTCTCGACTCGATCCGCCGCGTCTGCTACGAACTGCCGGTCGTCGGCATCGACCTGGTCGAGGTGTCACCGCCCTACGACCAGTCCGACATCACCAGCATGCTCGCCAACCGCGCCATTCTCGAAGCCCTCTCGGCCCTGGCCCGCCGCGCACGGGACCAGGCCACGAAGACCACCTGGGACCCGTACCAGCCACTGCTGGCCGACCGCGACACAGCCTGACCCGTTCGGTTACCGGCCGAACTCGTCCGAAACCATAATTCGGATACAGGAGGCCACCCCATGAACGACCTGGCGACCACACGCACGAAAACAATCCCGGTAGCAAAGCCGTCAAATAGAGCATTGGACGTCGAACAGGAGCGGCCGATGCCGATCGACGGACCCGACACCATACGTGACGGCGGAGCGCAGGTCTTCCGGCTCCCCACGGACTCCCGCTGCGCATACCAGGCACGCGCGCATCTCACCGAGACCATGCGCGCCCTCGACTTCGACCCGGACGTGATCCGGGACGCCAAGCTCGCGGTCTCGGAGCTGGCGACGAACTCCCACATCCACGCGGAGGGCACCACCGAACCGCCCGAACTCTGGATCTGGGCCCGCACCTGCCCGTCCCCGGAGCTGGTGGTCTCCGTCTTCGACACCCGTTGGGAGACCCTGCCGTCCGCCTGTTCCAGTGACACGCTGGACGAACACGGCAAGGGCCTGTCGATCGTCGCCGCCCTGAGCGTCGACACCGGCACCGACATCACCCGTTCCCGGCTGACCAGGGCAAGGGGCAAACGCGTCTGGTTCACCATCGCCCTGCCTCTCCCCTGGCCGACCGAGACCCGCGTGATCTCGCCGTCCCAGGCGGCGAGAGGTCTCTACGAGGCCCTGACGCAACGCGGCGTCCCGGCCACCCGCCAAGGCGACCTGGTCACCGCCGCGCCTCTGAACATCTGGGTGGAACCCAAGACGTTCACCTGGCACACCGGCGGCACCGACACCCACCAACCGCTACAAGATCTCCAAGAGACCGCCGAACAGATCACCACCCACCTCGAATCCGTCACCTGACCCGCGCCGTCCCCGGCGCGAGGTGATCGCACCCGCTTGCAATACTTCGTTGGACGATATATCGTCTCGCGAATGGTCAAGCGAACCACAGTGATGAGCGAGCCCACGTACTTCGTGCTGGCCGCGCTACTGGACGGTCCGGTGCACGGCTACGGGATCATCAAGAGGGCGGAGGCGCAGTCGGACGGACGGGTCCGCCTGGCCGTCGGCACCCTCTATGGCGCTCTCGACCGGCTGGCCCGCGACGGACTCGTCGTCCTGGACGGCGAAGAGACCGTCCAGGGGCGTCCGCGTCGCTACTACCGGCTGACCGAGGACGGACGCTCGGCCGTCACCCGGGAGGCCCAGCGGTTGCAGCAGGCCGCCCAGGTCGTCATGAGCCGCACCTCCCCTTTGACGGGAGAGGCCGGAGCATGAGCGGAGCATTCACCGAACGCTGGTACCGACTGTTCCTGCGGGCGTTCCCACCGGATCACCGTGCCGAGTACGGCGCGGAGATGCTCGACACGTTGCTGAACGACACCCCGCGCCGCTTTCCCTCGCCACGGGAGACGGCCGGACTCCTCACCTCGGGCTGGGCGGCCAGGGCCCGCGCGACCGCCGGGCCGTGGTGGGCGGACGGCGTACAACTCGGCCTGTCGATGCTGGCGCTGGCCAATCTGGCGTACGGCATCGCCGACCACGCGCCTTCCGGCTGGCTGGCCGTCTCGGCACTGCTCGCCGTGGCGTTGCTGCGCGGCTGGACACCGGTGGCCCTGCCGCTCGCCCTGGCCGTGACGTTCTCCACCGGCCGGGCCATGCTCGTGGGCCCCGAGGCGACGGCCTGGTCGGCACAGTTCCTCGGACCGGCGTACCACAACTGGGTTTCGCTGGCCCCCTACGGCGTACTGGCCATCGGGGCGGTCGCACTCGTGGCGGGTCGCCCCCGGGATCTGCGCGCGCGGCCATTGTGGTGGCTCGTGATACCCGCCGCCGCCCTGGCGCTCGTCCACCTGTTCGGGATCCGCGAGTACGGCGAGACCTGGCAACTGGTCAGGGCGGGCACCGAGAGCGCCCTCCTGCTCGCCGGAGTGCTGGCCACCGCGGTCGCACGCACCCCACGCTGGGCCCTGGCCGGGGCCGTCTACGTCCTGCCCGGCGCGATCACCCCGCTGACCCACCCGCCGTCGAGCACCCAGCTCCTCGGCTACTGGTCGGTCCTCACCGGGCTCACGCTCGCCATGGCCGCGACGGCATGGCGCCCCCAGCCCATCCCCACGGCACGCCACCCGCGATAGCCGAAACGCGGCACGACAGGCGTCACCGTCCGGAACCCGCGTGCAGCAGGCGGCGGATGGCCGACAGGTCTCCCACGACGGTGATGCTGCCGTCGTCACATGCTTTTTCGAGCGCGGACGGGTCGGCCAGCAGGGTGCTGAGAGTCTTGGGCTCCGCGCGGAGTGAGGCGTCCGCCGCCGTCGTCTCCCCGGCCTGCACCTGAAGCCGCCCGTCCGCCAGTCGCACCGTCCACACCCGCCCTCCGCGTTCCAACCGGTCGCGCTGCTCGCCTTCGGGCTCTGCTTCTACAGCATCGTGCCCTCGCTTCAGGTCCGGGTGATCGCCCTGGCCGGGCCCGGTGGCCAGCTCGCGCAGTCGTTGCCGGTCTCCGCGGCCAACATCGGTATCGCCTTCGGGGCGTTCAGCGGTGGTGTCGCGATCGACGAGTACAGCGCGGCCGCTCCCGTGGTCACCGGGCTGGTCATCGCCGTGGTCACGATCCCGGTCGCCTGGGCGACCGGCTTCCTGAAGCCACCGGTGATCGCCGCGCCCGCCGGTGAGGCGACACCGCCGCAACCGGCGTTCGCGGCCACGACGCGAGCGACACCATGATCAGGTGCGGCTCCCCACAGGGCGGAACCGATCACGCGGGTGGATCGTCGCAGGGTTTCAAGGTCGTTCAAGGACGAAGGACGCGATGACTCAGTTTCCGCAGTTGCCCGCACCCGCCGATCTCGTCGCCGCCGGGCCCACCGGCGCCAAGAGGATGTTGACCAAGGCCGCGGAGCCGTTGCCCGCCGCCGACTTGGCGCCGTTCTTCGAGCAGGCCTGCCGGGAACTGGTGCGGGCCGGCGAGACCGAGTTGGCGTTCTGGGCGTTCGGGCAGGCGCGGAAGGTCGAGAAGAACCATCCCGCGCTGCTCGACCTCGATCGGGTGCAGGACGTCTTCCTCGAACTGGTGCCCGCGGGCGGCGTCGGACCGGCGGCGCTGCGCGACTACGCCAAGCTGCTCGCCGCGGAGCTGTCGGGCGAGGAGGCGCACGCCCGGTTCCGCGCGGTGATCTGCGCGGGATTCGACGCCGGGCTCGTCCCGTATGCCCGAATCTTTCCCGACCTGCGGACGCTGGCTCGTGGCGCGAAGATCAAGAAGCGGGACGAGGAGGCGTTCCTCGCCGAGCGGCTGCTGCGCGCCGGGCTCGTGCCCATCGCGTCCCACCAGATCTGGGCGGCCGCTCGGGAGCCGCTCGCGGTGGTGGCCGGACGGGACGACGACCTGATGAAACTGCTGATCGCCGCCGAGCCCGACCGTGCCGGGCACGAGGAGGAGAGCGGCGAGGAGGTCGCCGAGAAGATCCGGCAGATGTGGTTCGAGTGCCTGGCCGAGAGCGGAGCGGGCGCGCATCTGCCGGCGGCGTGGTTCGGGACCACCGGACGCGGTTGCGCGGCTTCCGTTCTGCTGAGACTCGTCGACCAGGCCGGGGATCGGTTGTTCCCGGGGGCCGAGGTGGTGGTCGGCGAGGAGACGGATCCGGCGGTTCCGCCGCCCGATTACCGGCACATCATTCCGCAGAGTGAGTTCAACTCCGACTCGCCCCGCTGGTGGGCATCGGACTTCGACATCGGGCGACTGGCCGCGGACGTGGCGTCCGGGCCGGAAGGACGCGAGCGTTTCGCCGCCCTGCTGGACGCGTTCGTCCGCGACCTCGGGTACTTCGGCAACGTCGACTACGCGGCCACGGTGAAGGCGCTGTGGGATCTGCCGGAGACCCGGGAGGTGCTGAGCGAGACCGTGGGCGCCTGGGCGGCTGACGCGGGTCGTTGTGACCTTCCCTTCCTGCACAACGCCTTGCACCAGTTGGTGCGGATCACCGGGCCCGGCGGTCTTCTTGAGTTGGAGCCGGACGTCCTCGAATCCGTTGAGCCCGCCGATCCCGTGGACGCGCTGCTGGCGGCGCTGCGCGGGGGGATTCCCGCCGAACTGGGTGTGCCCGGCGACGGTGTGCCGCACAAGTCCCCGAAAGCCGGCCGGACGATCATCCAGCACCATGGCCATCTCACCATCACGGAACGTTCCTGGCACGCCTACGCGTCCGTCAGCGGCGACGACAGCCTGATGGTGCGGCTTCCCCAACTGCCCGAAGGGCTGCTGCCCTGGTACGACGGCACGACCGGCCTCCTGTCACGGATCAAGGAGGGTCGCTGGCAGACGTTCCGGGTCGAGGGTCGGACGGACGAGACCGTTGCGCTGACCCTGGATCCCGAGACCGCCACCGCGCGACCCCAGGCGCCGGGAGCCGCCGAGGTGACGTTCCCGGGCGCCGCCGGGCCGAGCGAGGTCCGGTTGAGCCGGGGCGAGATCACCGTCACCGCGCCCGACGGGACCCGCACGACCCGGTTGTCGTACTCGCCCGTGATGAGCGGGAAGGGTGGGCTCGTGCCGCCGCCCGGCTGGTGGTCGCGGCGAGCCCCGATGGACCCGGACGGCTCGGCCGCGCTGCGGCGTCTCGACCGCGAGGGCGCGGCGCGGCTGCTGGAGGCGACGCTGAGCGGACCGGGCGCGGCCACCGGCGCGCTGGCGGCCGTGCTGCCAGAGGTGACCGATCCGGCTCTTCGGGACGGTGTTCTCGAAGCGGCTGGTATGGCGGTCGAGTGTCTCCTTCTCGGCATCGAGTTGCGCGGTCGGATCGGACGTCCGCAACCTGCGGGACTGCCCGCGCTGGTCTCACCGGCGGATCCCGACCTTCCCTTCGCGCCCACGATGGCGCGGGCGAGGTGGCTTGTGCGCCAGCGGCTGCTGGCCCGCGCGCTGGAGTCGGCGACGACCGACGAGCCCACGACCGAACAGCCCTACCTCGTCCGGACGATCTCCCTGCCGCCCGGCGGGTATGTGGGCGCCGGCATGGGGACCTTGGCGGGCTATGCGCTTCCGGCCGTCCTGCCGTGGACTTCCGAGGAGCAACGCCAAGAGATTCTTGACGTTCTGCGCCTGTGGGCCAATGCTCCGATCGGTGAGGGCGTGGCGGCCTGCCGAATGCTTTCTTTCACCCCGGCGGGCGGCGACGAGCAGTCCAACGCCGAACGACAGATGGTCGACAGGGAAATGGAGGCGCAGGCACCCGGACAGCTCTGGCGCACCCCCGATGGCGCCCTGCTGATCTCGGGTTACCAGCGGCACGACCGGACCGCGACGGCCATGGAGTACGCGCCCGGTGGAACCTTCCATCCGGTCGAGCTGCCCGGCTGGCGAACGATCAAGGCCTCCGTTCCCTGCTGGGGCACCGCCGACCGCGTCGTGCGGCTCCTCCGGTTGCTGGCGGAGCGGGGCCCGGCACCGATCGACGCCGCCGCCACCGTCCGCGACCTGGCCGTACGTACGGGTCTGGAGTTGGCGGACGCCGTCGCGGTCTGCAAGTTCCCCGCCGACGTCCTCGGCGACGCCGTCCCCACGTCCGGTGCCGCGATCTCCTACCCGATGCGGGACGCGCTGCGGGAACGCCTGCTGCCCGACGACCCGGCCGTCATCTGGACCACCGGCCTCGCCGTGGACGCGGCGGCCGACTGGTGGCGCACCCACGGCGAGGCCCCCGCCGCGTCGTGACACCCGCACGGTGTGGGTGCCGGAATCACCTACTGGACGTGCTCACTTACCGGGCTCGATCTCGGTTGCTATACCGGAGAAGTGCCTTCACTGGAGTATGCCCGAGAAGTCGCCGACGCGATTCTTTATGAGGGGTATCTCCTTTATCCCTATCGCCGTTCGTCAGGCAAGAATCGTGTGCGCTGGCAGTTCGGGGTGGTCGTCCCGCCGGCGTGGGCCCGGGCGCAGGGGCTGACCGACACGGGCGTGGCCGGGTCGATCGAGGCTCCGTGGCAGCAGACCGAATGCCTGCTGCAGGCAATTCCGGACGAAACAGTCCTTTGCCAGGTCCGCTTTCTCCAGCTTCAACGGAAAACTGTGGAGGAGCGGCTGGCCGACGGCTCTTACCGTCCGGTCGACACGTTGTCCTCGGGCACACGGCTGGAGTTCGCGTTCGACGAGGCCCTGCCGCAGGAATTCGACCTGTGGTTCACCTTGCGGGACGTCCTGGACGACGCCCGCGAGTTCGACGTCCAGGCCCCGGGCGGCCTGGACACCGGGCAGGTTGCCGACGACGAGGGCCGCCCCCTCGGCCGTGTGCGGCGCCGGCGACACCCGGTGACGGCCACGGTGACGGTGTCGGCGACCCGGATCGGCGGGGGCGACGACCCACGCGAGGTCTACCGGCTCCGCGTCCGCGTGGCGAACACGGGCGGGGTGACGCCGCCGGACGCGTCCCGCGACGAGGCCCTGGCCGAATCCCTGATCGCCTGCCATGTGCTCCTGGGCGTGGACGAGGGTTCGTTCGTGTCCGCCCTGGACCCGCCGGAATGGGCCGGCGCAGAGGTCAAGGAGTGCGCGAACGTCCACACGTTCCCGGTGCTGGCGGGCCCGCCAGGCGACGACCACGTGGTCCTCTCCTCCCCGATCCTGCTGTACGACCACCCCCGGGTCGCGCCGGAGAGCCCCGGCGATCTGCACGACGCGACGGAGATCGACGAGATCCTCTCGTTGCGCACGCTGACGTTGACCGACGCGGAGAAGCGGGAGGCGCGCGCCACCGATCCGCGTGCCGCCGAGATCCTGGACCGGACGGAGTCGATGCCGCCGGAGGTCTTCGCGCGCCTGCACGGGGCCGTCCGGTCGCTGCGGCCCGTGGCGGGCCCCGGCTCGGAGGAGCCGCCCGGAAACGGCGTCGTCATGGTCGCGGGCGTGCCCGTCCGCAGGGGAAGCCGGGTGCGGCTGCGGCCCCGCAAGCGCGGCGTCGATCCCCAGGACCGGTTCCTGGACGGCCGAACCGCGCAGGTCGAGGCGGTGCTCAGCGATGTGGACGACGCCACGCACCTCGCGGTCACGGTTGAGGACGATCCCGCCGCCGACCTCAACCGCTGGTACGGACGCTTCCGCTACTTCTCCCCCGCCGAGGTGGAGCCCCTGCCCGCGGAGGCCGAGCGATGAGCGGGACGGTGGAACGGCGGGTCCTGGTGGCCGGGATCGGGAACGTGTTCCTCGGCGACGACGGGTTCGGCGTGGAGGTCGTCCGGCGGATGGACGGCTCCGCCCTCCCGGCGAACGTCGAGGTCGCCGACTACGGCGTCCGCGGCGTCCATCTGGCGTACGAGCTGCTCGACGGCCGGCATGACGTTCTGATCATGGTGGACGCGGTACCCGTCGAAGGACCATCCGGCACCCTCGCCGTCATCGAGGTGAACGCGGCGTCCGTCGACGACACGGAGACCGGCGCCGACCCCGAGGATCCGCTCGGCCCGCCGGCGGTCGACGGGCACGGCATGCATCCCGTGGCCGTGCTGCGGCTGCTCCGCCGGCTCGGCGGCGACCTGCCCCGCGTGTTCGTGGTGGGCTGCCGTCCCGAGGTCGTCGACGAGCGCATGGACCTGTCGGAGCCCGTGCGGGCCGCCGTGGACGAGGCCGTCCGCATGGTGACCGACCTCGCGTGCGACGAGGCCGCGAGCGACAAGACCACGAGTACGGATCCGGAGCGGGCGCATGCATGAACTGGGAATGTGCGAGGCCATCGTCGAGGCGGCCGTGCGGCGGGCGGGAGACCGGAAGGTGCGCGCCATGCGGGTCCGCGTCGGCGGGCACCCGGTCGACCCGGAGGTGATCGAGCAGGGCGTGCGGATGGCCGCGCTCGGCACCGTGGCCGAGGGCGCGGGCGTCGACCTCGTACTGGAGCCGCTGCGCGTCCACTGCCGCCGCTGCCGCGCCGAGACGCCGGTCAACAGCGCCGTGGCCCTCGCCGCGTGCCCGGCGTGCGGGGCCGTGGACGTGGCGAGCGCGGGCCATGAGGACGTCGTCCTGGAATCGATCACCGTGGACGCTCCCGCCGAAGAGGCCGCCGACGGCGTCGCCGACCGGAACGTCCAGCACACCCCGGACACGAGGAGGTAGGGCATGACGAGCGCGGAGGGATTCGACGAGATCCACATCCTGTGGATATCCGAGGGGATGAGCTGCGACGGCGACACCGTCTCGATCACGGCCTCCGGCCAACCGGCGATCGAGGACGTGGTGAACGGCCTGATCCCCGGCCTGCCGAAGGTGAACCTGTACAACAAGGTGCTCTCGCCGACTCTGGGCGGGGAGGAGTTCCTGGCCCCGTTCCGGGCGGCGGTGAAGGGCGAACTGGAGCCGTTCATCTTCGTCCTGGAGGGCTCGGTGCCCAACGAGAAGATCAACGGGGACGGCTACTGGACGTCGTTCGGCAACGACCAGGACACCGGCGAGCCGCTCACGCTGAACTGGTGGATCGACCGGCTGGCGCCGAAGGCGTGGGCGGTCGTCACCGCGGGCACCTGCGCCGCCTACGGCGGAATCCACGCGATGGCGGGCAACCCGACCGGGTGCATGGGCCTCGCCGACTATCTCGGCTGGGACTTCAGGTCCGCGGGCGGGCTGCCGATCGTCAACGTGCCCGGATGCCCCGTCCAGCCCGAGAACTTCATGGAGACGCTGACCTGGGTGCTCTACCACGCCGCGGGTGACGCTCCCCCGCCGCCGCTGGACGACAAGCTCCGCCCCCAGTGGATGTTCGGCAAGACCGTCCACGAGGGCTGCGACCGCGCCGCCTACTACGAGCAGGCCGACTTCTCCAAGGACTACAACTCGCCGAAGTGCCAGGTGAAGATCGGCTGCTGGGGGCCGGTGGTGAACTGCAACGTCCCCAAACGCGGCTGGATGGGCGGCATCGGCGGCTGCCCGAACGTGGGCGGCATCTGCATCGGCTGCACCATGCCGGGCTTCCCGGACAAGTTCATGCCGTTCATGGACGCCCCGCCCGGCGGCAGCCTCTCGACGACCCTCATCAAGCCGTACGGGACCTTCATCCGCCGGATGCGCGGCATCACCAACGTCACGGCGAACAAGGAGCCGAAGTGGCATCACAACCGTGAGCTTCTGACCAGCGGCTACGACCCGCGCTGGCGGCCATAGCACGGATCGCAGGAGAGGACCGCAGGAGAGGACCGCACGGATGACAACGACCGAAAAGGCGCCCGCCGGGAGCGAACCGGGGCAACTCGTCGAGATGTCCTGGGACCCCATCACGCGCATCATCGGCAACCTGGGCATCTACACGAAGATCGACTTTGCGAACCGACGGGTGGCCGAGTGCCACAGCACCTCGTCGCTGTTCCGCGGCTACTCGGTGTTCATGAAGGGCAAGGACCCGCGGGACGCCGGGTTCATCACCAGCCGTATCTGCGGGATCTGCGGCGACAACCACACCACGTGCTCGGTGTACGCGCAGAACATGGCCTACGGCATCAAGAACCCGCCGCTGGCCGAGTGGATCCTGAACCTCGGCGAGGCCGCCGAGTACATGTTCGACCACACGATCTTCCAGGACAACCTCGTCTTCGTCGACTTCTGCGAGGCGATGGTCAAGGACACCAACCCGTCCGTGCTGCGGCGGGCCAGGGACACCGAGGCGCCCAACGCGGCGGTGCACGGCTTCCGGACCATCGCGGAGATCATGGAGGCCTTCAACCCGTTCGAGGGCGCGGTCTACAAGGAGGCGCTCCAGGTCAGCCGCACCACACGGGAGATGTTCTGCCTGATGGAGGGCAGGCACGTGCACCCGTCGACGGTGTATCCGGGCGGTGTCGGCACGATGCCGACCCCGACGGTCTTCACCGACTACCTCTCCCGGCTGATGGACGTCATCGACTTCGTCAAGAAGGCCGTCGCGATGAACGACGACGTCTTCGACTTCTTCTACGAGGCGCTGCCCGGATACGAGGAGGTCGGGCGCCGCCGCATCATGCTCGGCTGCTGGGGAGCGTTCCAGGACCCTGCCGTCGTCGACTACAGGTACGAGACGATGAACCAGTGGGGCAAGGCGATGTTCGTCACCCCCGGCGTCGTCGTGGACGGCGAACTCCTCACCACCGACCTCGTCGACATCAACCTCGGCATCCGCATTCTGCTCGGCAGTTCCTTCTATGACGACTGGGTGAACGAAGAGCCCTTCGTCACCCACGACCCGCTCGGGAATCCGGTGGACATGCGCCACCCGTGGAACCAGACCACACTGCCGGTGCCGCAGAAGCGCGACTTCGACGACAAGTACAGCTGGGTGATGAGTCCCCGCTGGCTGCGTCCCGGGACCGACGAGCATCTCGCCCTCGACACCGGCGGCGGGCCGTTCGCGCGGCTCTACACCACCGCGCTGGCGAACATGGTCGACACCCCGTACGTGAAATCGACCGGGTCCAGCGTGCAGATCTCACTGCCGAAGGGCCGGGACCTGCCGGAGACGACGCTGGAATGGCGTATCCCGCAGTGGTCCAACGCCCTCGAACGGAACCGGGCGCGCTCCTACTTCGTCGCCTACGCGGCGGCGATGGCGCTGCACTTCGTCGAGCAGGCGCTCGGCCTGGTCCGCGCGGGCGACACCAAGGTGTTCGAGGACTTCGAGGTGCCCGACGAGGCGATCGGGTGCGGGTTCCACGAGGCGGTGCGCGGCGTGCTGTCGCACCATCTCGTGATCCGGGACGGGAAGATCGCCAACTATCACCCGTATCCGCCGACGCCGTGGAACGGGAGCCCGCGCGACAGCTTCGGCACGCCCGGCCCGTACGAGGACGCCGTCCAGGACATGCCGATCTTCGAGGAGAACGGGCCGGACGACTTCCGGGGCGTCGACATCATGCGCGCCGTCCGCAGCTTCGACCCGTGCCTGCCCTGCGGCGTGCACATGTACCTCGGCGGAGGGCGGACGTTGAAGAAGCTGCATTCGCCGATGTTCGGATCGACGCATGGCTGATCCCGCCTCGGGTCCCGGCGCGCGCCGCCTCGACGGGGCGGCGATCGCCGGGCGGCTGGACCGTCTCGACGAGACGCTGGGCCTGCTGGAACGGACGCCCGGCGCGACGGCCGAGACGGCGCTGGACGCGGTGACCCTGCTCACCGAGGTGTACGGGGAGGCGCTGGCGCGGGTGATGGACCGCGTCTCGGGCGACACCCGGCTCGTCGAGGCGTTCCTCGACGACGAACTCGTCGGGCATCTCTTCGTCCTGCACGGTGTCCATCCCGAACCCGTCGAGGGGCGCGTCGCCCGTGCCCTGGAGGCGCTCCGGCCGCAACTCGGCCGCAAGGGCGTGGACGCGGAAATCGTCGAGATCCGGGAGCGGACGGCCGAGGTCCGGTTGACGGGCGGGACGGGAGGCGGGTGCGGCTGCGGCGCCGAACCCGTCGAGGACGTGGTGCGGGAGGCCGTGCTGGCCGTGGCTCCCGAACTGGACGGCGTCCGCGTCACCGTCCCGGACGCTCCCGCTGCGGCGAAGGCGTTCGTGCCGGTCGAGGCGCTGCTCCGGCCGCCGATCTCCGTGGACGGCGGCCCATGACGACCGGAGCGTTCAGCCGCGTGATCATGAGATCGTCCAACCGGACGCGGGAGGACGGCGACAGGTGCGGCCTGTGCGACCTGCCCGTCGCGGACGGCCATGCCCATGTCCTGGACGAGCGCACCGGCGAACCGGAGTGCGCCTGCCGCGCCTGCGCCCTGCTCTTCGAGAAGGACGGGGCGGGGTTCGGTCACTATCGACTGGTGCCGGATCGCAGGGTTCGGCTGGCCGGCGTCACGTCCGCCGACCTGGGTGTTCCGGTGCGGCTCGCCTTCTTCACGATCGGGCCGGACGGCACCGTCACCGCCCGGTATCCCGGCCCGATGGGCGCCGCCACCTGGACGGTCGACCCGTCCGCCTGGACGGCCGTCACCTCCCGGAACCCTGACCTGGCCTCGATGCTGCCCGTGGTCGAGGCCCTGCTCATCAGCTCGGTCGGCGAGACGGACGAACAGTGGATCGTCCCGATCGACGACTGCTACCGGCTCGTCGCCGTCATCAAGGAAGCGTGGACGGGATTGTCCGGAGGAGACCGCGTCTGGAAGGACGTGGAGGCCTTCTTCACCCGGCTGCGTGAGTCACGAGAGGGGAGTTAGCCATGGCGGAAATCCGTACCGGTAAGCCCGATGTCGCCCCCGACACGCCTTCGCACACCAAGGGCGTGCGGCAGGGCAACGAGAAGAGCGCCTACGCCAACGAGGTCGGGCACCACAAGGACGGCACCGCCGACTCGCGGCGGTCGACCGGCATCCGGCCCAAGAAGCGGGACCCGATCCTGCCGGTCATGCCGAACCTGCCACCCGGCTGACCCGGGCCCGGCGTCCCGAGAAAAGGAGAGACGACATGCGGAAAGTGCGGATCGCGGTGGCCTGTCTGGCCACCGCCGGACTGGTGACGCTGATCTACAGGGAGATCCCGGCGATGCGCCGCTACCTCAAGATGGAGCGCATGTGAGCGGGAAGGGCGGCACGGCGAATGTGTCTCGGCATTCCCGGTGAGATCGTCGAACTCTCGGCCGACCGTGACGATCTCGCCATGGTCGAGGTCGCCGGGGTCCGGCGCGCCGTCAACACCGGCCTGCTCGGGCCGGGCGAGGTGCGTCCCGGCGACTGGGTGCTCGTCCATGTCGGCTTCGCCATGTCGAAGATCGACGAGGCGGAGGCCGCGGCGACGCTCGAACTGCTGCGGGGGCTCGGCAGCGCCTACACCGACGAACTGGCGGCGCTGGCGGGCTCCGACATCACCTGACGTCCCCGAACATCGACCGAGAGGCGGCTGACCGGTATGCGGTTCGTCGACGAGTACCGCGACGCGGACCAGGCCCGGGCACTGGCCGCGCAGATCACCGCGCTGTGCGAGCCCGGCCGGCGGTACCAGTTCATGGAGGTCTGCGGCGGGCACACGCACACCATCTACAAGCACGGCCTGGAGGATCATCTGCCGGAGGCCGTCACGCTCGTGCACGGGCCCGGCTGCCCGGTGTGCGTGATCCCGATGGGGCGGGTGGACGACGCGATCGCCATCGCCCGCCACCCGGACGTCATCATGACCTCGTTCGGGGACATGATGCGCGTGCCCGGCGGCGGCGGTTCGTTCTTCGACGCCAAGGCGGAGGGCGCGGACATCCGCATGGTGTACTCGCCCCTGGACGCGCTGAAGATCGCCCGGCTGAATCCGGACCGCAGGGTCGTGTTCATGGCGATCGGGTTCGAGACGACGGCGCCGTCCACGGCGATGACCGTCCTGCGGGCGGCCGCCGAAGGGATCGAGAACTTCTCCGTCTTCTGCAACCACGTGACGATCCTGCCCGCCATCAAGGCGATCCTGGACTCACCGGACCTGCGGCTCGACGGCTTCCTCGGCCCCGGGCACGTCTCGACCGTCATCGGCTGCCGCCCTTACGAGTTCATTCCCGGCCGTTACGGCAAGCCGCTGGTCTGCGCGGGGTTCGAGCCGCTGGACATCCTGCAGTCGGTCCACATGCTGCTGCAGCAGCTGGCCGAGGGCCGCGCCGAGGTGGAGAACCAGTACACCCGCGTCGTCCCGTGGGACGGGAACCGCAGGGCGCTGGAGGCCATCGGGGAGGTCATGGAACTGCGCCCGTATTTCGAGTGGCGCGGGCTGGGGTTCATCTCGCAGTCGGCGTTGCGGGTTCGGGACGCCTACGCCGTCCATGACGCCGAGCGCGTGTTCGACGTTCCCGGCGTCCGGGTGGCCGACCCGAAGGCATGTCAGTGCGGTGAAGTCTTGAAGGGCGTCATCAAACCCTGGGAATGCAAGGTCTTCGGTACGGCCTGCACGCCGGAGACCCCGATCGGCACCTGCATGGTCTCCTCCGAGGGGGCCTGCGCGGCCTATTACAACTACGGACGCTTCACCCGTGACCGCGTCAAGGAGGCGGCGCGCGTATGACGACCGAACAGAGCGTCCTGGAACGCATCGAGCGGGCACGGCTCCGCAAGGCCAGGGTCAAGGAGGAGCGCGTCACCCTCGCGCACGGCGCGGGCGGAAAGGCCACGCAGACCCTCATCGAGGACGTCTTCGTGGACGCCTTCCGCAATCCGCACCTGGAGGCCATGACCGACGGCGCCACCCTCACCCTGAACGGCACCCGGACGGTCTTCACGACCGACACGTTCGTGGTGTCGCCGCTGTTCTTCCCGGGAGGGGACATCGGGGACCTGGCGGTGAACGGCACGGTCAACGACCTGGCCGTCTGCGGCGCCCGGCCGATGTACCTGTCGGCCGGGTTCGTCCTGGAGGAGGGCTTTCCGGTCGCCGACCTGCGGCGGATCGCCGCCTCGATGGCCGCCGCGGCGGCGGAGGCGGAAGTCGCCGTGGTCACCGGTGACACCAAGGTCGTCCAGCGCGGCAAGGCCGACGGCTGCTATGTGAACACCGCCGGCATCGGCGTCATGGAGCGGGACGTGACGCTGGGCGCCGCCACCGTCCGGGCCGGTGATGCCGTGCTGGTCTCCGGGCCGATCGGGGAGCACGGCGTCACGATCATGCTCGCCCGTGGTGAACTCGACATCGAGGCCGATCTCGCCTCGGACACGGCGCCGCTGCACGAGCCCGTCGCGGCGCTCCTCGACGCCGTCCCCGGCGGGGTGCGGGTGCTGCGGGACGCGACACGCGGCGGGGTGGCGACGGTCCTCAACGAGATCGCCCAGGCGGTCCGGCTCGGCGTCGTCGTGGACGAGGCGGCGATCCCGGTGGCGCCCGTGGTCAACGGGGCCTGCGAACTGCTCGGCATCGACCCGCTGTACGTGGCCTGCGAGGGACGGTTCGTCGCCGTCGTGGACGGCGAGCGGGCGGACGCGGCGCTCGCGGCGCTGCGCGGGCACCCGTCCGGGGAGGGTGCCGCGATCGTCGGGCATGTCGCGGACGAGCCGGCGGGGACCGTCCTGCTGAAGACGTCCTTCGGCGGCACGCGCATCGTGGACATGCTGGTGGGCGATCCGCTACCGCGAATCTGCTGACCGGTCGCGGGCGGCCGCGACGACCGCCTGACCGAGGGAGATTCCGCCGTCGTTGCACGGCACCCGCGAATGGACGAGGACGTGGAAACCGTCCCCTTCCAAGCCTTCGACGACCCGCTCCAACAGGGTCAGGTTCTGGAACACGCCGCCGGACAGGGCGACCGTGCCGAGGCCGGTGCGTTCGCGCAGGACGCCCGTGGCCGTGACGACGGCCCGCGCCAGGCCGTTGTGGAACCTTGCGGCGATCCGGTCGACGGGGACGTCGGCGAGCAGATCGTCGACGACACCGCGCACGAGATCGCGGCTCCGAAGGATCAGCGGGTCGCCTTCTGCCACCGTCATCGGATACGCGTCGCGTTCGCCGGGCGCGACTCGCTGTTCCAGTTCGATGGCGGCCTGCCCCTCGTAGCGGGCCACGTCCCGGACGCCGAGAATCGCCGAGACCGCGTCGAAGAGACGTCCGGCGCTGGACGTGAGTGGAGCGTTGACGCCTTTCCGGGCCAGGGACACGACCGCGTCCCACCGTGCCTGATGCCGTCGCGCCAGGTCCAATTCGGGTGGGTCGCCGTAGGCGGCGAGGAGATACGCCGCCGCCATCCGCCACGGTTCACGGACGGCCGTTTCGCCCCCCGGCATCGGGACCGGCTCCAGATGGCCCGCCCGCCGGAACTCCACCAGGTCCGCGATCAGCAATTCGCCGCCCCACAAGGTGGCGTCGGTTCCGAAACCGAGCCCGTCGAAGGCGACGCCGATGACCGGGCCGCTCGCTCCGTTGTCGGCGAGGCAGGACGCGATGTGGGCATGGTGGTGCTGGACGGCGACGACATCCACATCTGTCAGTTCGAGCGCGTACTTCGTCGACAGGTACTCCGGATGCAGGTCGTGAGCGACGAGTCGGGGCGTCACGTCGAAGAGGCGGCGGAAGTGGGCGATGCCTTCGGTGAACGAGCGCAGCGTCTCGTAGTTCTTCAGATCGCCGATGTGATGGGACACGAACGCCCTGTTCCCCTTGGCCACGCAGAAGGTGTTCTTCAACTCGGCTCCACACGCCAGGACCGGTCGAGGGAACGGCTGTGCGGTGGTCAAGGGAGCGGGAACGTATCCGCGTGAGCGCCGGACGAGTTGTTCCCTTCCACGGAACACGCGGACCACCGAGTCGTCGGTGCGCACTTGTATGGGCCGATCGTGTGCCAGGAAGCCGTCCGCGATCTGTGAGAGCCGCTTCAGCGCGTCGTCGTCACGGCAGACGATCGGCTCGTCCGACACATTGCCGCTCGTCAGGACGAACGGGCGAGCGAGTCGGCGGGCGAGCAGATGATGCAGGGGCGTGTAGGGCAGCATCACCCCGAGTTCCCGGCTTCCCGGGGCCACCGCGTCGGCGACCCCGGCCCCGGGAAGGCGCGGCGCCAGCAGGATCGGACGGCGCGTTCCCGCCAGCACTCGTTCGCCGACCGGTTCCAGCCGGACCAGCCTTCGTGCCCACACCAGATCGGGGGCCATCAAAGCGAACGGCTTGTCCTCCCGGTGTTTGCGGTCGCGGAGTGTGCGGACGGCCTTCTCGTCGTCGGCGAGGACGGCCAGGTGGTAGCCGCCGAGCCCTTTGATCGCGAGAATGCGGCCGTCCCGGAGCCATTCGACCGCCGTCTGTAGAGGCTCTCCATCGACCGGAACGCCGTCCGGCCCGGTGAAGCGCAGCGACGGCCCGCATTCGGGGCAACACACCGGCTGCGCGTGGAATCTGCGGTCGTCGGCGTCGGCGTACTCCCCCGCGCACGCCTCGCACATTTCGAACACGGCCATGGTCGTGTTGTGCCGGTCGTACGGGACGTCGGCGACAATGCTGAACCGCGGCCCGCAGTCGGTGCAGTTCGTGAACGGGTAGCCCGACCGGCGGCCCGCCGGGGCGAGGGTCTCGGCGAGGCATTCCTCGCAGGTCGCCATGTCAGGGGAGATCAGCGCGAATCGCGCCGTCGCGGGCGGGCTCGGCACGATCCGGAAGCCGCGTTCGGCCGTCGGCGCCGCCGGTTCGGCCCGCACCCGTTCCACCACGGCCAGCGCCGGTGCCCGCCGTTCGAGGTCGGCGAGAAAGCCGTCCAGGGTCGCGCGGTCACCTTCGATTTCCGCGAAGACGCCCTCCGCGTCATTTCCGACGTGGCCCGAGACGCCGTATTCCCTGGCAAGCCCGGAAACGAAGGGGCGGAACCCGACGCCCTGGACGATTCCCTCGATACGGAGGCGGAGCCGCGTGACCGTGGTCATCGCGTTTCACAACCGCCCGTGCAGCGCCCGCTGAGTCAGCTCCCAGAGGACGTGGTAGAGCGTCGTCTGCGCCTCCTGGATCCGGTGCACGGACGACGACGGCACGACGAAGAGGAAGTCGATCGTTCCGGCCTGGGCCATTCTTCCGCCGTCGTAGCCAGCGAAGCCGACCGTCAGCATCCGCCTGCGGTTCGCCTCCTCGAACGCGCGGAGCAGATTCTCCGAGCCGCCACTGGTCGACAGGCCCACGGCGATGTCTCCGGTTCCCGCGAGCGCGGCGAGTCGGCGCGCGAAGACCACGTCGAAACTCACGTCATTGGCCAGGGCCGTCACCGTGGCCACGTCATGGGGAAGAGAGAACGCGGGCAACGGCCGGGCGGGCGGAGGCGGATCGACGTGGAGTTCCTCGATCTCGCGCGCGTCCGTGGCACTGCCGCCGTTGCCGAAACTGAACAGCCGACCGCCGTCCCGGAAGCAGGCGGCCATCCGCCGCGCGCATTCGACGAGCCGTGCACCGTACAGATCGGCGAGGGATTCCCGCAGCGCGACGATCTCGGCGGCCTTCTCCTCCGTGGACGCGCGCACGTCCGCGAGCACGCCGGAGGACGCGCCTTGTTCCGGAGACAGGAACGGATACAACGATTCCGGGTTCATCCTGTCGGCTCCTCCAGCACGGCGATGGCCTCCTTGGCGTGGACCAGGACCGTGTCCCCCGGCCCGGCGTCGACCAGCGCCAGACTGATCTCCTCCGGCCCGTTCTCCGTATCGACGATCGCGAGGCCGTCACCCCTGACCTCACGCACCCGAACCGGAACCGCCGTGTCGGAACAGGTGATGCAAACTTCCTCATGACATGGCGCCGCGTTTTCCTCACCGAGGAAGACATGAACCAGTTCCCATAGAATGTGGTAGGCGGTGACGTGCAGTTCCTTCACCACGCACGGATCGTCGGACCGGGCGATCAGGGCATGGTCGACGGTCTTGTCCCCGGCGATGTCGCCGCCGTCCCCACCCACCAGGGCGACCGTCAGCACCCCGAGTTCACGAGCGACCCGCAGGGCTTCCAGGACGTTCGCGCACCGGCCGTCCCGCGAGAACCCCAGGGCGACGTCCTGCGGAGAGGCGAGCGACCGCAACCGCTCGGCGAAGCCGCCCCCGGTCAGCGCGAGCGCGGGCAGGGCCCGCTTCCCGACGATGGCCGGGTGTAGGAACTCCACCGCGACATGCTCGGCGTCCGAGGCCGCGCCGCCGGCGCCGAACGTGATGATCTTGCCGCCGCGGCGGCACCGCTTCGCCATGTCCTGGCAGGCGGCGGCGATGAGGTCCGCGTCCTCGCCGAGGGCTCGGCCCGGGTCGACGCGCTGCCGGAACGCGGTCCGTACGGCGTCCTCCGCCGTTTCCTGTGCCATGTCAGCTCCTCAGGGCCGAGCGAACGCGACGGCCGACTCCCGGGTGCCCCTCGCCTGGGAGGTCTTCGTCCACAGGGACAGGAAGGCGTCGAGCACGCCGCCGAATTCGGCGAGTTCTTCCATCCGCTTCTTCAGGTAGGCCGAGCCGGCGGGGGTGAGTTCGTACAGCCGCCGGGCCGGTCCCGCGTCCGACGGGATCCATCTGGACGTCAGGAGCAGTTCGCGTTCGAGTGCGCGCAGGACGCGGTAGGCGTGGCCGGGCTCGACGTCCGCCAGGCCCATTCCCGCCAGCCGTTCGATCAGGTCGTAGCCGTGCCCCGGCCGTTCGTGGATGAGGACCAGCAGGAAAGGCCGGAGCCGGCCGCGGATCTCACCGCCGCACACGACCGCTCCTCTCCCGTGCCCGAACCGTCCGCACCGGTCCCTCGATATATGTCGCTCGGCGACACCGCTAACCGGCCGATCTCGAACCGACACCAAGACTTCAAGATCTTTTGAGGAACGTCAGCAGATGCGTGGAGCTGTTCGCCGACGAGGGTGCGACATCCAGGCCCCACCTGCGAACCCCGTCGACGTGGCCCGTGCCCGCGCCGAGCCGCGCGACCTGATGGCGAACACCTGGAGGCCGCCCCCAAGAGCCGCTACCGGCAGTGGCCCACCCACAAGCTCGGCACCTGGCACGACCAGTTCGGCTCGTCCGGCTGCGTGAGCTGCGAACGCACGCAGGGCGGGTCAGTCGCCGGCGAGGTCGCGGCGCTCGAACAGCAGGACCCCGGCGGCGGCGAGCACCAACGCCGACACGGTCATGACGAGCGCGGTGGTGAGCGCGAACGGTTCGGCCGGGACGTCCGCCAGGTGGTGGAAGGGGGACACGGCCAGCACGGGCTCCGGCCAGTCCAGCGCGGGTCCGATCATCTCGATGAGGTAGGTGGTGACGGCCGCCGCGGCCGAGGCGGGAACGGTCAGCCGCGGCCATGCGCCGAACAGGACCACGGCGAGGCCGGTGGCCAGGGCCGCGACCGGCAGCGGGTTGAGGGTGGCGGCGAGCATGTCCGTCATGCCCATGCCCGCGTCCGTCGCGGCGGCACCCGCCCACATCGCGACGGCGGCGCCGAGCGCGAGCACCACGGCCGACACCAGGGTCAGCAGGACGTGGCCGGCGAGCCAGCGGTGGCGCGTGACGGGACGGGTCAGGACGTGGTCGAGCCGTCCAGCGGCCTCCTCGGCGCGGGCCGCGCCGATCCGCCAGGACGCGAAGAGGGCGATCATCAGGCCGATGAGCCCGCCCATGATGGCGACGAAGCCGTCGGCGACGTCCCCGGCGTCCCAGCCGAGCGACTCCAGAACCCGCTGGTAGTCGGGGTCGTCGGCGGCGTAGTCGATGATGGTCGCGATCAGTGTGCCGGCGACGAACGCGTATCCGGCGATGCCCAGCAGCCAGCCGGCCAGCATGCCGCGGGTGCCGCGCCAGGCGAAGGCGGTGGGGCCGCCGAGCAGCCGGAGCCGGGTCCGGGCGTGGTCGGGCTCGCCGATCAGCGCGCCGGCGTTGTCGCGGCCGGTCCGCAGCGCGACGGCGATGCCGGCGAGCACGGCGGGCACGGTCAGCGTCACGGTGAGGACCGCCCAGTTCGGGTCCCGGTAGGGGTGCAGATCGTCCAGCCAGCCGAACGGGGTGAACCAGCGCAGCCAGCCGCGCGAGTCGGCGCTGTTGGCGGCCATCCGCAGCACGAACAGCGCGCCGAACACGGCGACCGAGACCGTGGTCGCCCGGCGCCGCACCTGGAACAACTGCGCGAGCACCGCCGCCACCGCCGCGAACGTCGCCGCGAATCCGGCGAGCCCGATGCCCAGCAGCGCGGAACCCGCGACGCCCGTCCCCAGCAGCATCAGCGGGACGGCCACCGAGGCCCCCGCCACCAGCGCCGCGCCGCCTATGACGCCGCACTGGACCAGGACGACGCGGGCCGGACGGATCGGAGCGACCAGCACCAGTTCGGAGCGTCCGGCCTCCTCCTCACCGCGCAGCAGGCGGCCCGTCGTCAGTAAGGCCCACAGGCCGACGATCGCCGCCAGCATCCAGCCGGCGTCCCAGACGACGTAACCGCCGGTCGTCTCGGGCGCGTGCGGCATCCCTTGCAGGATCCGCACGGCCGGGTCCTGTGACAGCGCCGCGAGCTTCTCCCGCGCGGCGAGGTCGGGGTAGGTCCGCTCGTAGGTCACGACCTCGACGACGACGTAGCAGGCGAGGGCCAGCGCCAGCCAGGCCACGCCGCGCCGGATCAACCGGACCGTCATCCACGCGACCCCCGCGCCGACCCGGAGGCGCCCCACCGGGCGCGGCCCCGCGGCGGTCCGTACGGGCATCGTCCTGGTCATTTCTCCGCCTCGTAGTAGCTCAGGAAGATCTCTTCCAGCGTCGGCTCGTGGCTGCGGAGCCGCACCAGCGGGCAGGCGCTCAACCGGGCCAGCGCGGGCGACGGCGATCCGGTGATCGACACCCGGACACCGCCGTCGACGTGCTCCACCCCGGTCACGCCGGGTACTCCGGCCAGTTCGGGGACGGGGCCGTCCACGATCGCCTCCAGCACCGTCCCGGCCAGTCGGCGCAGTTCCGCCAGCGCGGCAACCTCGACGAGCCGTCCGTCTCGCAGGATGGCCACCCGGTCGCAGACGTCCTGGACCTCGTCCAGGATGTGGGAGGAGAGGAACACCGTCTGTCCGCGCGCGGCGGCGTCTTTGGCCAGCGCCTGGAACTCGGCCTCCATCAGCGGGTCCAGGCCGGACGTCGGCTCGTCCAGGAGCAGGACGTCGGGTCTGGTCATCAGCGCCGCGATCAGGGCGAGCTTCTG
This sequence comes from Actinomadura pelletieri DSM 43383, assembly GCF_003634705.1. Classification (GTDB taxonomy): domain Bacteria; phylum Actinomycetota; class Actinomycetes; order Streptosporangiales; family Streptosporangiaceae; genus Spirillospora; species Spirillospora pelletieri. Next base: position 249,165 of record NZ_RBWU01000001.1, read on the forward strand.
GCGGTTCCCCTTGGAGTAGGAGCGGGCGCGCTTGCCGGGGTCGAATCGGAGCCGTTCGATCAGCTCGTCCCGGAACGGGACGTCGACGCGTCCGGACAGGCGCCCGAGGTAGGTCAGGGTCTCCAGGCCGGTCAGCTGCGGCCACAGCGCGACGTCACCGGCGACATAGCCCACATGCCGGTGGGCGCGCTGGACGTCCCCGACGGGCACGTCCATGATCCACGCCCGGCCCGACGTCGGCCGGGCGAGAGCGAGCAGCAATCTGATCGTCGTCGACTTTCCCGCGCCATTCGGGCCCAGGAAGCCGAAGATCTCGCCGCGGCCGACCTCGAGGTCGAGGCCGTCCACCGCGACCACCCGCCCGAAGCGCTTCGTCAGGTTCTCGGTCCGTATCGCCCACTCGACCACCGGGCACCTCCCTCGCGTCTCCCTCGACGCTAGGCCGATGATCGGCGCCTGCCAGCGGCCAAAGGTCCCTGGGATTCCCGCCGACCGGTACGACGCGGACCTTCGGACGTTCGTGAGTCCCATACCGGGACCAAGGTCCCTACTGGCGTCGCGGGCGACGGCCGAGCCTTGGAGGGACCGAAGGGCCCGGGGAGGAAGCGGCATGGCCACGCATGACTTTCGCCAGGACACGTACGCGGAGTTCGCCACGTCGCTCAACGACACCGACGCGGGCGCGCGACGCGTGGTGGTCAGCGGCGAACTGGACATCGCGTCGGCGGGCGTCCTGCGCTCCCATCTGGCCCGGCTGATCGACGAGCGGGGTCCGAACCTGGTCGTCGACGTCTCCGCCCTGACCTTCTGCGACGCGCAGGGCCTGGCGGCGTTCGTCGCCGCCGACGAGCTGGCCCACCGCCACGGCGGCGCCGTCACGCTGGTCGGGATCCGGCCGCAACTGGCGAAGATCCTGCGGATCACCGGCCTCGACCGGCGCTTCACCTGCGCCCGCGCAGGCACGCACGGAGGTTGATCGTCGCGGCGCCCGTGGTGGGTCAGCGGAGGCGGCGCAGGTAGGGGTCCCAGGTCCGGCGGGGCGCGACACGGACGCGGGCGTCGACGGCCACCACCCCGTCCGGGCGGACGATCACGGGGTCGAGGTCGAGTTCGGCGATCTCGGGATGGTCGGCCACCAGCCTGGACAGTCGCAGCAGCGTGTCCCGCAGCGCCGCGACGTCGCCGGCCGCGCGGGCGGAATGGCCGAGCAGCAGGGTGGACAGGCGGGGCTCGCGGATCAGGTCGTCGGCCTCCCGGACGGTGAGCGGGGCGAGGCGGGCGGCGCGGTCGGCCGGCGCGTCGGTGTCGATGCCGCCGGCGCCGAAGACGACCACGGCGCCGAACACCTCCTCCTGGACGGCCCCGCACAGCACCTCGACGCCCTCGTCCGCCATGGCCTGGACGATCACGCCCTCGAGGTCGTCGCCGAACCTCCCGGCGAGCCACCGGAAGGCGCCGCGCACGTCCTTCTCCCCGTGCAGGTCCAGTTGAAGGGCGCCCGCAGCGGTCTTGTGCACCACCCCGGGCACGTGCGCCTTCAGCGCGACCACGCCGCCCAGCTTCCGGGCCGCCGCGACCGCATCGTCCTCCGTCCGAACCCAGCGCCAAGGGGTCAGTGGCAGCCCGTAGGACTCCAGCAGCCGGAAGGCGTCCACGGGTGAGAGCCAGCCACCGTCCGGGGAGCCGGCCAGGAACTCCTCGGTGATGGCCGCCGCGTCGTCCGGTCGCAGGCCGGACAGTTCGGGCGGTGTGTCGGGCGGGAGGCCGCGCCGCCGGGCGTGCGACCACGCGTGCCCGAACGCGCGGGCGGCGTTCTCCGGGTAGGCGTAGCACGGAACGCCGTCATGGGTGATCGTGACCGCCTCCGCCTGGCCGAGCACGACGCCCGCGAGCGGCTTGGCACCGCTGACGAACGCCTCCCGCAGGTCACCGAGCGCCGTCGGCGCCACCAGCGCGAGGACGGCGTCGACCGACTCGTCCTCGGCGACCACGTCGAGTGCGCGGCGGAACGCGTCCGCGGGAACGGCGGCGGTGGTGTCGACGGGGTTGGCGACCGCCGCGCACGCCGGAAGCAGCTCGGCGAGGCGACGCCGCGTGGCCGCGCCCAGGACGGGAACGGTCAACCCGGCGTCGGTGCAGGCGTCGGCGGCCAGCACCCCGCCGCCGCCCGCGTTGGACACCACCGCCACCCGTGGACCCGCCGGGAGCGGCTGGGACGCGAGGAGCGCCGCCGCGTCGACCAGCTCGCCCAGGTCTTCGGTGGCCACGATGCCGGCCTGCGCGAACAGCGCACGGCGGGTGACCTCCGGTGTCGCCGCCGCGGCGGTGTGGGACGCGGCCGCGCGGGCGCCGGGCGTCGACCGTCCCGCCAGGACGGTCAGCAGCGGCATCGTCGCACCGACCCGGCGGGCCGTCCGCGCGAACTTGCGCGGGTTGCCGAACGACTCCACATGCAGGATGCCGAGGCGGGTCGTCTCGTCCGACTCCCACCACATGAGCAGGTCGTTGCCGCTGACGTCGTACTTGTCGCCGACCGAGGCGAACGTGGAGACGCCGACGCCGAGCCGGGACAGCTGCTCCACCAGCGCGATCCCCACGCCGCCCGACTGGACCACCACGCCCGCGTGTCCGATCACCGGGTGGCGGGCTCCGAACGTCGCGTCCAGCCCGACGTCCGTGTTGGCGATGCCGAGGCAGTTCGGACCGACCAGCCGCATGCCGTGTTCGCGGGAGATCGCCAGCAGTTCGGCGCCCTGCGCGGCGGACAGCCCGGAGCTGATCACCACCAGCGCGGACGCCCCGGCCCGCCCGCAGGCGGCCGCCACACCCGGCACCGACCCCGCGGGCACGGTGATGACCGCCAGGTCGGGCGGCTCCGGCAGGTCGGCGAGCGCGGCCACGCACGGCGCCCCGTGCAGGTCTGCGCCCGCCGAGTGCGGGTTGACCGCGTAGACGGCCCCCTTGAACCCGCCGGAGACGATGTTGCGCAGGACCTCGGCGCCGACCGTCCCCCGGCGGCGGGACGCGCCGACGACCACGACCACCCGGGGCCGCAGCAGCCGCCGCAGGCTGGCCACATCCGCGCGGCGTTCCCGCTCGGCCACCGCGTCGAGATAGCCCTCGTCGGAGATCAGCGGAAGCGTCAGCTCCACGACGCTTCCGGACATCCGGCGGCGGGCCGCCATCCCCGCGTCGGCGAAGACCCGGAGCATCGCGGTGTTCTCGGCCAGCGTGTCGGCGCGGAACGCCACCACCCCGTTCGCGCGGGCCAGCGACGCGAGATGTTCCAGCAGGAGCGTCCCGACGCCCCGCTGGTGCATCCGGTCGGCGACCGCCATCGCGACCTCCGCCTCCCCCGGCACGTCGGTCGGCTCGTACTCCGCCACGCCGACCAGCGCACCGTCCAGCCAGGCGCCGAGGGCCGCGTGATCGTCGCCGTCGGGACGGCAGATCCGGTCGGCCACCTGATCCGCCATGGCCGGGTTGAGGCCGAAGAACCGCAGGTAGAGGCTCTGATCGCGCAGGCCGCCGTGCAGGTCGCGGACCGCGTTCCGGTCCGTCGCGTCCAGCCGCTTGATCTCGACATGCGTTCCGTCGGTCAGCAGCGCGAACACCCGCGCGCTCGTGAGGTTCTCTGCCATGCGGCCAGCGTCGAACGGGAGCGGCCCGCGAATCACCGTCCCAAGGTCACCGGCCACCGGGACTTTGGTCCCGCCGTGCCGGTCAGGGCCTGCGGGGTCGTACGGCGCCGCAGGTCGGGACGAACGTCCCTGGGGCCGGGGCACGGCCGGGGTCGACGCTGAGGATGCTGATCTTCACACAGAGGAGGCCGACGTTGTCCGCCACGGCACCGAACGAAGTCGAGATCCAGGTCACCGCCATCAAGGCCGTCCCACGGGAGGACGTCGAGCGCGCCCGCGACGTCGTCGCACGCGTGCTGGCCCACGCCCCGCGCCCGGTCCTGCACGCCAGGGTCACGCTCAACGTGCTCCCCGACCCGGCCGTCCCGCGGCCGAACCTGGTCTCCCTGCGGGTCGACCTCAACGGCACGCCGATCAACGCCTACGCGTCCGCGCCCACGATGGCCGAGGCCATCGGCCTGGCCGGCGCCCGGCTGCGCGCCCGGGTCGAGCACGCGGCCCGGTACCGGGAGGCGCGCCGCAGGGCCCGTCGTGACACCGCGGCGGCCGGATGACCGCGGAGGACGGACTTTGGTCCCCGGCCGGACGAAACCCATGGACGTGGAAGGCCGACATCGACCCCGGCAAGATCAAGGCGACCTATGACAAGGGCATCCTCAACGTCCGCGTACCGATGCCTGAAGCCGTCAAGAGCGAGGCCGCCCGGGTCCCCATCGAGAAGTAGCCGGGAACGGTCGAAGGGGGCCTCGGACCGAAATCGGTCCGAGGCCCCTTTTCCTTTGTTCGCGGTTCACATGGGAGGGATCTACTCGTTGGTCGGGACGATCGCGACAACGCACTTGGCGTGGTGCAGGACCGCGTGGTTGACCCGTCCCAGCGCCATACCGATCAAGCCGCGCCTGCGCGGGGCGCCGACGACCACCAGCCCGGCGTTCTCCGACGCGTCCACCAGCGCCCGGGACGGCGTCTGGTCCGACACCAGCTGGTCGACCGGGACGTCCGGATACCGCTCCCGCAGCCCGGCCAGGGCCTCCGACAACTCCATGTCCTCGATCACCCGCTGGCGCGGAGACCCGAACTCGCCGCCCACCGCGTGCAACGCCAGGATCCTGGCGCCCCTCGACGCGGCCTCGGCGAAGGCCCACTCGACGAACGGCCGCTCCTCGCGCCGCCCCTCGATCCCGACCACGATTTCGGCGGGCGCATCGGTCGGGAAAGGGGCGGAACGAGAAACCACCATGACGGGGCAGACGGCATGTGCCGCCGTGTACAGGCCGACGGAACCGAACAGGAGCCCTTCGAAACCGCCGAGACCGCGCGATCCGACGGCCACGAGCGTCCCGTGTTCGCTCTCGTCCACCAGCGCACCGCCCGGGTCCTTGGCCACCAGGCGCGTCTCGACGTCGAGGTCGGGGTGCTGTTTCAGCGCGTACTGCCGGGCCTCGGCCAGCATGTCCTCGCGCTCGGCGACCAACCGGCGCAGCGCCTCGTCCGGGATCGTCCCGTCCCGCACCAGCGCCCGGGACCCGTGCACCAGGCGCAGCGGAAGGCCGTGCCGGACGGCATGGTCGGCGGCCCAGTCCAGAGCCCGCCAGGCGTGAGCAGATCCGTCGATTCCTACGATGATTGGCGCCGCCATGGGACGTCCCTCCTAGACCCGTCTCGAACTCTCTACCTCGACGCTAGGTCGCGGCTCGGTGCCCGTGGCCGGGCCGAAGGTCCCGACGCGGCGTCCCAACGTCCCGGCGCGTCGTCCTCACGTTCCCGCCCGGTCACCGCAGCGGCGGGCTCGGCGGGGCCCGTGTCCAGCCGGAACGGCGGATAGCGGTCGGTCATCAGGAGCGCGTAGCCGGCCACCCGCAGCACCCGCCATCATGAGGATCTCCAGCCGCGAGTGCCCGACACCTTCAGGCTGCCGAGCCTTGAGGTGGGCGGCATCGGGCCGGAAGTCCCTGCTGCCAGGACCTTCGACCGGGAGCGGATGCGACGAAGTTCCCTGACCCGCCCGGAATCAGGTGGTCGGCGACACTGCGGTCATTTCCCCTTGAAGTAGGTGGCGAGGCGCTCCAGGCCGTCCAGGACCAGGGGCGAAGGCGGCTCGGTGAAGTTGAACAGCTGCACGTGGATCGCGTTGTTCCGGACCGCCCGCAGATCCTTGGCGCCGGGGACGTCCAGCAGCGCCTGCCTGATCTCCTGCTGGGTGCCGTCGGTGTGCAGCAGGATGACGGTGTCGGGGTCGCGTGCGAGCAGCTCCTCCATGGAGACCTCGAAGACGCGCTTGTCGGTGGTGGCGAACACGTTCTGGGCGCCGAGCGTCTTGAGCTGCGGTGTGGCCATGCTCTGGCCGCCGTAGGCCCCGACGGTTCCTTCGCCCCGGTAGGGCCACAGCACGGCGACCTTGCGGCCCTTCTGGTCCGGCAGACCGGCCTGGACGGTCTGAATCCGCTTCTGGAGGTCCTGGACGGCCTGCTCGGCCTTGGCCTGCCGGTCGAAGACCCTGCCGTACAGCCGCATCTGCTGGTAGATCGTCTCGTAGCCGGGGTTCTTGATCCCGTTCGGACAGAAGCTGGGCTCGTTGAGCACCGGAATCCCGACGGTCGCCAGGGACTCGCGCGAGACGCCGTCGGGCAGCCCGAGCACCAGGTCGGGTTCCTTCGAGATGATCGACTCGGTGGAGATCTTCAGGTGCCCGTCCGAGCCGAGCCGGTCGGTGAGGGAGGGAACCTTGTCGACCGCGGCGAGGGTCTCCTTGGAGTAGTACTCCGGCGGGAACTTCCCGGCCCGCGAGGACAGCCGGTCCAGGACGCCGAGCGCGGACAGGTACTGCAACGGAGCACTGTTGACGATCATGACGCGGGACGGCGCCTGCTCCAGAGTGACGTCCACCCCGCAGTTCTTGATGGTGAGGGGAAAGTTCCCCGACGCGTTCCTTTTGTCCCCGGAGCCCGTCGAGCCGCAGGCGGTGAGCGTGGCGGCCAACAGACCGGCCGCGAACCAGGCGAGGCACTTCTTCATCGAGCGGACGTCTCCTTAGCGTGGCCGGGTTCAGCCGGTGGTGCGGACTCGTCGTCAAGCGGGTGGAAGAGGAACTGGATGCCCCGGGACGTGTCGAGACGTTCGACGCCGACGCCATAGACACCCCGAAGAAGCTCGGCGGTCAGCACGTCGGCGCACGGCCCGTGCGCGACGACTTCACCGTCCTGGAGAACGAGCACGTCATCGCAGTAACGAGCGGCCAGGTTGAGGTCGTGGAGCACGATGACCGTCGTGATGCCAAGCCCGCGGATCATGGCGAGCAGCTCGTGCTGGAACCGGATGTCGAGGTGGTTGGTCGGCTCGTCGAGCACCAGGTGCGTGGGCTCCTGCGCCAGCGCCCGAGCGATCATCACGCGCTGCTTCTCACCACCGGACAACCCGACGAACACCCGGTCCGCGAGATGGCGGGCGCCGACCCTGCGCAGCACCGCCGCCGCGATCCGGTGATCCTCGGCGCTGTTGCGGGAGAACGTCGTCTGGTGCGGTGCCCGGCCGAGCAGGACCATGTCCGCCACCGTCATCGGCAGATCACCCAACGACTCCTGGAGCACGACGGCGACCTGTCGCGCGAGCGCGCGATGCGTGAGCGACCTCAGCGGCCTTCCGTCCAGGAAGACCTGCCCGCCGCGCGGAGTCACGATCCCGGTGAGCATCCGCACCACCGTGGTCTTGCCGCTGCCGTTGGGCCCGAGCAGCCCGAGTATCCGGCCGGACTCGGCCCGCACATCGACGTCGCGCACCACGGTCGTCGAACCGTAGGCATAGGTGAGCCCGCGTCCCTCGATCATGAACGTCACTCGCTTCCGGCGTGCAGACGGCGGACCAGGATGAGCAGGAACGGCGCGCCGACCATCGCGGTGATGATGCCGATCGGCAACTCCTGCGGGCTCAGGAGCATGCGGGCGGCCAGGTCGGCCCACAGCAGGAAGATGGCGCCGATCAGCGCGGCGACGGGAACGGCCCGGCGGTGTGTGGCCCCCACGATGCGCCGGGCCAGATGCGGGATCACCAGCCCGACGAAACCGATGCTGCCGGACGCCGCCACCAGCACCCCGACCGCCAAGGAGACGAGCACCAGCAGCACCAGCCGGAACCGCGCCGGCGAGACGCCCAGGGTGTGCGCGGTCTCGTCCCCGATCGCCAGGGCGTCCAGGCGCCGTCCCCACAACGTGAGCAGCGTGACGACCAGCGCGACGGCGACCAGGACCACGACCAGCGGCGCCGACCAGTGCGCCAGCGCCAGCGTTCCGAGCAACCAGAACAGCACCGACCGGGACCCCTCGGCCGAGTCGGACGCGAAGATCAAGAAGCTGGTGAGCGCGTAGAGCGCGTACCCGACCGCCACTCCGGTCATCAGCAACCGCGTCGAGGTGATCCGTCCGGCCGTCCGCGCGATCACGAAGACCAGCACCGAGGCGCCCAGCGCCCCCAGAAAGGCCGCGATCTGCAACGCGTGCTCGCCCCACCCCACCCCGAACCCGAACAGGATCGCGGCCGCGGCCCCCGTCGAGCCCCCGGAGTTGACCCCCAGCAGGTAGGGGTCGGCGAGCATGTTGCGCACCATCGCCTGCAACGCCATTCCGGTCACGGCGAGCCCGGCCCCCACCGCGGCCCCCAACAGCACCCGGGGCAACCGCACCCGCCACACGATCGCGTCGTGGGACGTCTTCCAGGTCTTCTCCGCCGGGCTGCCGACCAAGTGATGCCCCACGATGTCCAGCACGGTCAGCGGCGACACCGACACCGCGCCCATCCCGACCGCCGCGACGACCGTCCCGCAGAACACCGCGACCAGCCCGAGCAGGAGCAACACATACCGCCGCCGCCGGGAGGACGCCCCCAGATCGTCGTCGTCGGTCTCCGGTCCCACGTCCGACCGCACCACCGACAACGCCTTCATGCATCCCCTCAGCTATTGCAACTTATACGCAACAACTAAGAACACGCAGTAACTCCTGTCAAGGGCCCGCACCCTGTGACAAACAGCTCACCAAGCCCGCAACCCCGACAAGTCAACGCCCCGGCGATGGACTTGCTCGCGGCCTGTCGCCCGATGCCCGACGCGCAGCGCGCGCCGGTCTCGTCCGCGACTTCGGCCCGGACGACATCCGGATGGACGTCAACGGTCGAATCACCACCGGCATTGATCGGAAAGTGGCCAAGACCGTCTCGTCGAGGGAGACGGGTGGCGATAGCCGAGATGACAGGGATACGGATTCATGGTGTTAGAGACAACGGCGTTTCATCAGAGCCGCGCGGCTGCCCAGCTCACCGCGCTCACCTCGCCGGCTCGGCTGAGCCTGCTCACCGCCGTCGCCACCCATGAGCAGAACGGTGGTGACCGCTCTCTGACGGCCATCGCGACCGCCCTCGGGCTCACCGTGAAGGCCCTGCTGAAGGAGGCCGTCCGGTTGCAGGAGGCAGGCCTGCTGACCATGCGGGGACAGGTCCTTTCCACGAACCTCACCGCCCTCCGCGCAACGGCGGACCTGCTGGTCCAGGACCTTCCCATGACACGGCTCCTTCGGAGCGAGCCGGAACTGGAGCGGTTCTTCAAGCACGGACGGCTGGTCGACCTTCCGGACAAGCCGGACGTCCTCGAACGGCTTGGACGTCTCCTCGTCCAACTCCTGCCCACCGACCGTGTTCTGACCGAGGCCGAGGTCGATCGGCGGTTGGCGGAGGTCCATGACGATCACGCCGCCCTCCGCAGGCTCCTGGTGGGTCTCCGTCTGGTGGCACGGGACGCCGGCAGCGACTACCGCCCGGTACCTGATCACGGGCGGGGCGGCTAGGCCGAGTTCGCCCGGTCAACGTGCGGGGTCAGCGGGGTGTCGTGGTGTGCTCGGGCGGCGGCTATTTCCGGGCCGTGTCGGACGGCCCAGTCGGCGAGGGTGGAGAGCGGTTCGAGGAGGGTGCGGCCCAGGGGGGTCAGGTCGTATTCGACCGTCGGCGGGACGGTCGGATGGACGGTTCGGCTCACCAGGCCGTCGCGTTCGAGGCCGCGCAAGGTGCGAGTCAGCATGCGCTGGCTGATCCCCTCGATCGACCGGTGCAGTTCGTTGAACCGGTAGGAGCGTCTGCCCAGCAAGACCAGGATCAGCACGCTCCAGCGGTCGCCGGCGCGGCGCAGGACGTCCCCCACGGGGCAGCTCAGTTGTTCGTCCAGCGGAACCGGGATCGGAAGCGGCGCGCTGATCATCGAGGGCACATCGGTGTGCGTATCAGACATGAAACTGCCTTCTTTCGGGCGGACGAGTGGTTGCCGATGATTGCCGTCGAGGCAACGATGATCGAGAGGCGAGCGTATGTCCGGCCGTACGAGCAAGACAGTGGTGATCAGTGGTGGGACCGACGGCATGGGTCGGGCGACGGCGCTCGCGCGCCTCGCTCGGGGCGACACCGTGATCGTCATCGGGAGCAGCGGGGAGAAGGGCCGGGCACTGGTCGAGGAGGCGGCCCGGACGGGTGCCGGCGAGCGGTTCCGGTTCCTGCGCGCGGACATGAGCACCGTTGGTGAGGTCCGGCGGGTCGCGAAGGAGATCGCGGATCGGCATCCGGTGGTCGACGCGCTCATCCTCTGCGCGAACCGGCCGAGTCCGAAGCGGCGGGAGACTTCCGAGGGGCTGGAGTTCACCTTCGCGCTGTATTACCTGAGCCGGTACTTGCTGGGCGATCTGTTGCGTCCGGTGATGGACGCGGCTTCCGCGCCGCTGATCGTGAACGTGTCCGGGGTCGGTAACACGACAGGTTCGGTGCAGTGGGACGACCTGCAACTGCGGCGCAAGTACAGCATGATCAAAGCGCAGATCCAGGCCAACCGGGCCAACGACCTGCTCGGCGTCTCCTTTGCCGACCGGGCGGTGGGAAAGGCCCGGTATGTGCTCTACCACCCCGGTTTCACGCGGAGTGGAGATCTGTCCCCGCTGAACCCGGTGATGCGTGGAGCGATCAGGTTGCTGGCGCGGCTCAAGGCCCGGCCGGTGGAGACCGCGATCCGGCCCATCGTCGGATGGATCGACGAACCGCCGTCCGCCGCGCTCTCCGCCGTCGACCGCGGGAAGCCGGTCGACCTGTCCCTGCCGACGCTCGACAAGCAGGACGCCGAACGCCTCGCCAAGCTCACCGAGGAACTCCTTCCCTCGCTGGGGGTCACTCGCGGGCGGTGACGAGGGCCGTGGGGGACGGCTTCGTCATGGCCAGGGTGGTCAGGGCGCCGGCGCCGGCGGTGACGGCGAGGGAGGCCACGATCAGCAGGGCGAGCAGAGTCCAGGGGACGGCGAGAATGCCTCCCTGCTGGAAGCCCGCCAGCGCGGCCACGGCCACCAGGGAACCGAGGAACAGGCCGATGACGGTGACCGCGGTGGACTCGATGGTGGCCATCCGGACGACCTGGCCACGGCTCAGCCCGGTGGCGCGGGCGACGGCGAACTCGGTGCGGCGCTCGGCGGCGGCGATCACCACCGCGTTGATCACCGCGATGGCGGCGTACAGGCCGGACATGCCCATCAGGACGGCCATGATCCCCATGGTGCCGCGCTGCTCGTCCTTCACCCGGGCGTCGGCCCATTGGGCGGTGGTGCGCACGTCGCCGATTCCGGCGGCGCGGATCCGGCCGGCGACCGCCTGCGGGGAGGTGCCGGGCACGACCTGCACCATGGTCTCGGTCGGCGCCTCCGCGAGGATCGCGGCGGGGACGAGGTCGCGCGGCACCAGGAAGTTGGCGCTGCGGTTCTCCAGGACCTCCGGGAGGCGCGCCACGGTGCGCAGCTTGAGTCTGTCGTCGCCGATCCGGGCCGTGACCGAGCCGCGAACGATGCCTTCTCCGGCCAGCCCGGGGCCGATCGCGATGGTGCGTCCGCGTAGCTCGTCCAGGCTCCCGGACGTCGGGGTGAGACGGTGCGTGCGCCGGTAGGCGGTGCCGTCGACCGCGATGATCCCTGAGTGGTGCGTCTGCCGGTAGGTCCGCTGATCCTCGCGGTACCGGGCGGTCACCGCCATCTCGACCTGGCTCTGCGGGGAGGCGAGCGCGACCCCGGGGATATGCGGGATCCGATTCGCGGCGGCGCCGTTCGAGGTGACCACCAGTTCGGCGACGGTGATCCGCTCCAGGTCGGCGCCGGTGGCGCGGGCCAGCGAGTTCAACGTGCCGGTGAGGCCGACGAGCAGGCCGACCAGCACGATGACGGGCGCGGCGGTGGAGGCGCTGCGCCGGACCGCGTCACGCAGGTTGGCCTGCGCCAGTTCGCCGAGCACACCGGTTCGCAGGACCGTGCCGAGAAGCCCGCCGACCAGCGGGACGGCCAGCGGGCTCAGCGCGCTGAGGGCGATCGAGCCGGTGATCGAGACGCCCATCGCGACCATCAGGGTGAGCAGCAGGTCCGTTCCGTTTCCGGCCGCGATGAGCAGAAGGGTCAGCGCGAGCGAGGACAGGCCCACCAGCCAACGTCCGGCGGTCATCACCCGGGCCGCGCGGGGGGTGTTGCGCAGGGCGTCCAGCGGACGCACCTTGGCCGACCGGTAGGACGCCGCCAGCACCCCGCACACCGCGACCGTGATCCCCACGCTCGGTGACAGCAGCAGCACCGAGTTGGACCAGCCCGGAGAGAAGCCGTCCGGTAGAAGCCCGATCCCGATCAGCAGCCGGGCCTGGACCCACGCGGCCGGAACGCCCAGCACGATGCCGAGGACGCTGCCGATCAGCCCCAGCAGGAACGCCTCGCCCAGCAGCAGCCTGATCAGCTGGGGACGGCTCCCGCCGAGCATCCGCAGCAGGGCCAGTTCGCGGCGGCGCTGCTCCACGGCGAAGGCGAACGTCGAGCCCACGATGAACATGGCCAGGAACATCGCCAGCGGTGTGGCCATGCCCAGCAGCGTGGCGGCCCCGGCATAGCCCTCCCTGATCTGCTCGGCGTCCCGGGCGGACGTGCCCGGCGGAATCTTCGGCTCTCCCGTCGAGACCAGGACGAGCACCGCCGACTGGACGAGCGCGACACCGAGTGTGACCGTCAGCAGCGCCCCGGCGAACAACTGCCAGCGGTCCCGGACGGTGCTGGCGGAGATGCGCAGCACGGGTCAGCCCTCCAACCGGGTGAGCCGTTCGGCCACACCGGCGGCGGTCGGACGTATCAGACGGTCGACGATCCGGCCGTCGGACAGGAACACCACCGCCTCGGCGCTCGCCGCCGCGACCGGATCGTGGGTGACCATGACGACGGTCTGCCCCGCCTCGTCGACCATGCGGCGCAGCAACCGCAGGACCATGCGGGCCGAGTGGGTGTCCAAGGCCCCGGTGGGTTCGTCGGCGAACAGCACCGAGGGCCGCGTCACCATCCCCCGGGCGATCGCCACCCGCTGCTGCTGCCCGCCCGACAACTCCCGCGGCCGGTGCCGCGCCCGGTCGGCCAGCCCCACGGCGGCCAGCGCCGCCCGCACGTCCGCGCGCGACGGCCGGGCTCCCGCCAGCTTCAACGGAAGCGCGACGTTCTGTTCGGCGGTCAGCGAGCCGATCAGGTTGAAGTTCTGGAAGATGAAGCCCATGGTGCGGCGCCGCAGAGTGGTCAACGTGGCGTCGGTCGCGTGGGTGATGTCCCGCCCGGCCAGCACGACGCGGCCGGAGCTGACCCGGTCCAGGCCCGCGGCGCAGTGCAGCAGGGTGGATTTGCCGGACCCGGACGGGCCCATCACGGCGGTCCAGGTACCGGCGGGGAAGGTCACGGTGACGTCCGCCAGGGCTTGGACGCGGGCCTCACCCGTCCCGTAATGCCTGCTCACCTGGTGCAGCTGCACCGACGTGACCGGGGCACCCGCAGGCGCTTGCACCCCGGCGCCCGTGGGAAAGTTCATCACACGTCCCTCGGGTTCAGGTCGCACGCCCGGACGATCATGTCGCCGGCGCCTTCCGACGCCATGTTCGGTCGCTCGTCCCGGACGTGGGCGACGGGTCGCCGCACCCCCGTGCGGCGACGGCCCGGCGCGTAGCCCGCGGGCCGACCGTCGCCGCGTGCGGAAGGTCGTCGTCTCATACTCCGCATCCCATCGCCACGGCACCCCCGACCGCATTCCGGCGGTCCACCAATTCGGTGGTATGCCCAGCACTACCTCGGCCCATAAAGAGGGTTCGGATAGCGTGCGACCGTGCCCAACGACCCGCCCCTCACGCTGCCGGCCGCGATGAGGCGACGCGGGTTCCTGCTGACCGCCTGGCCGTGGCGCGTCTCCGGCTATCTGCTGTCGACCCCGCCGGTCGCGCTCGTGGCGGCCCTGCCCCTGGCCCTGCTCGGCCTACCACTGCTCCTGGCCGTCTTCTCAGACGTCTCCCTTGGTGCGCGAGCCGTCCTCGCCGCTGTCGGCGTCCTCCTGATCGCCGGGCTCGGACCGCCGGCGGCCATCCCCCTGGCCGCACTCGAACGGCGCCGGCTGCGCCTGGTGGATCCCCGTCCGACCCGGTCGGGCCATCGACGGCCGCCGGAAGACGGCATCATCTCCTGGTTGCGCACCCGCTACTCCGAACCGGTCACCTGCCGCGAACTCGGCTACTTCCTGCTGCTGGTCACCGCCGTCCCCGTCCTCTACGGGGCGCTGGCGACCGCGCTGCTCCTCCAGTTCGCCGCCCTCGCCGCGCCGCTGATGCTGAGGAAGGACGACGTCCCGGTCGTGCTGGGCCCCGCGACGCTCGACTCCCCCGCGGCGGCGCTGCCGTACGTGATCGTCGCGCTGGCGCTACTGCCGGCCGTCCCGTACCTGCTGGCGCTGACCGCCGCCGGGCAGGCCGCCCTCGCCCGGACACTGCTCCAGCGCGGCCCCGGCGAACGGTTCCAGGCCGAACTCGTCGAGGTCGCGCACTCGCGGGCCCGGCTCGTCGGCGCGTTCGACGCCGAACGCCGCCGCATCGAACGCGACCTGCACGACGGCGCCCAGCAACGGCTGCTCTCGCTCACCATGAAACTCGGCCTCGCCCGCATGGACCTCCCGCCCGGACCGGCGGCCGACAGCGTCGCCGACGCCCACCAGGAGGCCAAACAGCTCATGACCGAACTGCGGGAACTGGTGCACGGCATCCACCCCCGCGTGCTCACCGACCGGGGCCTGGCGGCCGCGCTCGGCGAGCTGGCCGACCGGTCGCCGCTGGCGGTGACCGTCCAGGCCGACATCCCCGGACGGCAACCCCGCCATGTCGAGAGCACCGCCTACTTCGTCGCCGCCGAAGCGCTCACCAACGCCGCCAAGCACAGCGGCGCCGACAAGGCCGGCATGACCGCCCGTTGGGACGGCGGCGTCCTCACCCTTGAGATCACCGACAACGGCGTCGGCGGCGCCGACCCCGACCGCGGCACCGGACTGACCGGGCTCGCCGACCGGGTGGCGGTGATCGACGGCAGACTGCTGGTGTCCAGCCCCATCGGTGGCCCGACGACCATACGTGTGGAGCTTCCGTGCAGCCTGAACGAACCCGCGTAGTCCTCGCCGAGGACGGCGTCCTCCTGCGGGAAGGCCTGGCCGGCCTCCTGGCCAGGTTCGGCTTCGACGTCGTCGCCACCGTCGACGACGCCCCGTCCCTCCTCACGGCCGTCGCCGACCACCGTCCCGACCTGGTGATCACCGACATCCGGATGCCGCCGGACTTCTCCGACGAGGGCCTGCGCGCGGCCGTGGACCTGCGCCGCGCCGACCCGGACCTGGCGGTGGTCGCGCTCAGCCAGTACGTCGAACTCAGCTACGCCGCCGACCTCCTGGACTCCGGCACCGGACGCCGCGTCGGCTACCTCCTCAAGGACCGGGTCGCCGACGTCGCCGACTTCGTCGCCGCACTGCACCAGGTACTGGACGGCGGCACGGTGGTGGACCCGCAGGTCATCCGCCAACTCATCGGCCGCCGCCGCGACCCGCTCGCCACCCTCACCCCCCGCGAACACGAGGTGCTCGCACTCATCGCCGAGGGCCACTCCAACACCGCCATCGCCCGCCGCCTGGTCGTCACGGACGCCACCGTGGGCAAGCACGTCCGCAGCATCTTCTCCAAGCTCGACCTCCCCCAGGCCGAAGACACCCACCGCAGGGTCCTCGCCGTCCTCACCTACCTACGCGGCCACCCCACCACCCACTGAGCGGTCCGATAGCCTGCACCTGTGCGGCAGGCGGTGAGCGGGAGCGACCACGATGGCTGACGCCGACGACGTTCACCGGCTGGCGTCCGCGCTACCGCACGTGGTCGAGATCGACAGCGACGGCTTCGACTACCGGGTCGGCGGCAAGGGCTTCGTCTGGTCCTACCCCGAGCGCATACCGGGGAAGCCGCGCGTCATCCGAACCGACATCGCCGTCCTGTACGTCGGCGACGAGGCGGAGAAACAGGCCCTGCTGCTCGGTGAGCCGCAACGCTTCTTCACCACACGCGCCTATGACGGTTTGCCCCTGGTCATGCTGTGGCTGAGCAAAGTGGACAACGCCCGTCTCGAAGAACTCATCACCGACGCCTGGCGCATGCGCGCCCCCGCGCACCTCGCCGACGACCTCGACGCCACAATCGCCCCACCCAACACAGAGTGAGCAGCGCCACCCCACGCTGGGCTGTGCACCTCCGCCGGACGGTTACTAAGAGTTGCCCGTGGAGTCGGCGCCCTCGCCACCTGAGGCGGGCGTCACATTCGCGATGGCCGTCTTCGTGACACCGCCGTGTCTCGTCAGTCGCGGCCGCAACCGCATCTTCCCGGCGCTGCGCATAAAAGCCGCATCGCTTGCCTTGTTCGACCAGACGTAGGCTTCCCCCGGACCGAGATTCGCCATTCTCGCGGACGTCAAATCCGCAAGTGACGCATTGGCCTTTTGCAGGTGCTTCAACCACGCAGGCGAGGTGAACTTGTGGAGGATGATGTGATTGGACAGTTCTATCAAGGAGATCGGGACCGATGGCGGGTCCTGGCTGGCGACCAACACGCTCATGCCCTTGTGTCGCATCTCCCGGACACTCTCCACCAGGCCGTCCACCAGGTCCGGGCTCTCGATGTACTTGTGCGCCTCATCGAAGACGACGAGCTTGTTGAAGCGCTCACCGTCACTCCCGGCCTCGGCGAACAACTGCATGAGAACCACAAAAAGACCGAGAGCCTCATCCTTTTCGATGAATTCATCTCGCAGGTCAACAATGATCATGCGACCGGGTCGAACGAGCGGCTTCACTCGGGCATCGTCGTCGATGTAGTCGGCGGCGAGATCGAGCCGCTGCTGGGCAAGCTGCTTGAGGTTGTCCGACATGCCGGATTGCTCGACACCGGTCCGGATGACGTCCAGCCGCAGGTTCCGGCGATGTGCCTTCATGATCCGTTGCAGTTGCCGTATGTACGTGGACTGGTTCCCGATCGCCCCCATCAGGAAGCGCCAGTGCTCCGCGCGGAGTTCGGCCGCACCGAACTTCAATGGCAGTACTTGGATGCCGGGCAGCTCTGCGCGACGCTGGCCCAACTGGTCTTCGGGGACGAGCATCACAACGTCGGTGAGGGCTGCGGGACGACCGCTGTACGTCTCTCCCAGGACACGCACCTGCTCTGGATCGTCGTTGGCGGCGAGCATGCTGGTGAACTCGGGTGCGTAGTCCAGCGTCGGGCTGTAGTGGAACACGATCGTGGCGAGCGGGCTCGGAAGACGGTTGACCGGTGGTGCCGACAGTGACGCCGCCTCAATGATCGATCCGAGCGTGTAGCTCTTCCCGCCGCCTTGGACTCCGAAGAGGCTGATCGTGTGCGTCTCGTTGAGGTCCAGCGCGATCCGACGCCCCGCGGCTTCTCCGAGCACCCCGTATTGAGGGGATGGCCCAGCTGTTCCCAAAAAGACGTCCGGGATCTCCTCCTGGTCAGCGGCTTCCTCCGGGCCGCTTGGTTCCGCATCGGCAACCGGCTCGATTTCGATGCTTGGTGCCGCGGCGCCCTCCCCCGCGATCGATTCGGGTTCCGCATTGTCGGGCTCCGGCGAGCGGGGTTCGGGGACCACTTCTTCGGCGAGATCGGTGGTATCGATGCGGATCGGTTCCTCGGGAGTCGCATGATCGCGGACGGGAGCGCGGAACGCCGCGTCGGGCAGTCGCGGCATGGTGAGGTCGAGACCGCTCAGCGTGCTCTCGGCGGCGGGCAGAACGGGGTCGGTGGGGACGGAGTCCAGAAGTTCCTCGGCAAGGTTCCGACCGATTCGGTGGAACTCGACCCCGGCCTCGAACTCCGAACTCGTGCCTTTCCCGGACAGGTCGAAGATCAGCCCGGTACGGGTGAATTGCAGCCTGTATCCGGCGTCGAGCCGGTCAAGGAGCCATCGGGCCTCGACGGCGGCGTCCGGTCGCATCGTGCGGTGCCGGACCGCTCGACCGACGTAGAAACGCAGCATGGCGGCGAGTTCGGCGTTGCGGACCGCGCGATCCGGACGGTCCGGACTCTCGCGATGCGGGTCGAAGTGCTCCGCCAGAACGGTCTGGCTGCAATCGAGCTGCTCGATCATCCTGTTCTTAAGCTGCTCGTAGGCGGCGAGCCCGCCAAGAGTGCTGTAGCACTTGACCTCGACGAGCCGGCACGTGATGGTTCGGCGCCGCGCGTCCAGGCTCAGCAAAGCGAGGTCGGTGCGTTTCAGGCTGACCGCCTCGGCGACTTCGTCGGCACGCCTGCGCGCATCCCGATATAGCCCGAGATGCGCGTCGAGTGGCACCAGGATCTGGTCGGTCAAGACGCCCTGGTAATCGAGGAAGAGCCGGGCGAGGGCAAGACCCAGGACCTCGGTCCGCTCGGTCGGCGTCGCCGAAGCGAGTTTGAAAGCGAGCCGTCCCGAGAGCAACCGCAGTTGATCGAAGAAGGTGCCGGTGTGCCGCGCCTCCACGCTGAACCCGTGCTGGGCGCACGCAGGTGCCAGTAGAGCGCGAAGCTCGTCGACCGATCGTGAACTCACGACCAGGTGGTGCCCCAGCCCCTCGCCGGCGTCCACATCGAAATCGATGACATAGTCGGGTCGCCGCTCGCTACCCGGGCTGTCGAAGTACTCCAGACCCATCGTCCGGTCGATGGTGATCACCCAGTCGCTGCTTCGGTGCGCCTGGTGCAGCAGGGCTCCGTCGTGCGCGTCCAGGTTGAGCGTGACGCGTGGCACCATATCGGTGCCCACCTGCCCGGTGGCCACCGCGGCGGCCGCCGAGGACAGCGTCGCGGGCAGTGCGGACAGCAGGTCGGAGAACTCCTCGGCTCCCCCGATGGGCTGGGCGGGCCCGTGCTGTGGCTGCTTGTGCCAGGTGACAGTTTCTTCGTCCTCCAGATACGTGGTGGAGACGTCCTGGACGAGGCCGTGGACGGGGGCCATTCGGAAGCCACCACGGGGGGCGGCGTCGAAGCTTTCCCCGCTCAGCGCGTCGAAGAGCATCGTGAGGTGGACGGGGTGCTCGCTGGTCGCCGCGCGGAACTCGGAAAGTGGCCGGACGGCCACCGCGAGCTTCGGGTAGATACCCGTGGACGTGCGGGTGTGGAAGACCTCGGTACCCGCGGCCAAGTCCCCCTCGCCCCGCAGCAGTTCGGCGAGCGCCTCCCCATTGCCGGCAGCCTGGGGATCGGGGACGAAGAGGCGAATGTCGTACTTCACGTCCGACAGGCCCTTACGCCGTTGCAGTTCGAGCAGCATATCCGCAAGCTGGTCGGCGCGGCCGGCGATCACCGCGCTGATCACCAGCGTCCTGACGTAGGGATGCAACCGCAGGTACCGTTCGACCCGGTCGGCGAGTACCCGTCCAGAGAGCGCCTGGCCGCCGCTCCACCTGCCCGGCAGACGCAGTGCCGTGGAGAGCGCCGACAGGAGCCCTTGGGGGTCGGTGGTTCCGGTGGGAAGGCACACGCCCCAGTACGGATTGAGATCAGCGGCGGCGATGGTCAGTGACCCGTCGTGCAGGGGGATCGCGAGAGGAAAGCCGAGGGGTGACAGACCCTCCAGAGTCCGCCCGGCCGCGGCGATCACCGGGGCGGTGTTCTCTCGGGCGTTCTCCAGCCATCGGTGGCCGAGTTCGGACCATGTCACCAGCCACAGCAGTCGAAGCGGGTGCGTGGGGGCGACCAGGACGACATCCTGCCGGGCTCCATCGAGATCCCGGAAGCCGACCTCGACGGTGTCGATCTGAAGCAGGACGGCGAGTTCGCGGAGCAGCCCGGTCTGCCGGTCTTCACCGGCGCGCTCCGTACGGCGCAATTGCCAGGAGACGAGTTCGCGGTAGGCCTCGGCGTACCGGTGTATCTCGTCGCGCAAGTCCAGCAGGTCTCGTCCCTCGACCACCAGGCCGTCGTCACCCGCGACGGCCGTGAGCACTGCATGGCGTGCCGCGAGAAACGCGTCCACGGCGCCATCGGATTCGGCCTGGAGCACAAGGTCCTCTGGGAGAAGGTCACCGGCGTGGTCGACCATGACCGGGAGCCGCCAGCGACGGAGCCGACCGGGCTCGGCGAGGACACTCCGCTGCACGTCCAAGAGCGTGGGTGCGAGCGGGATATCGGCGGATCCATGTCCCCCGAAAGTGGCGTGCAGCACATACCGTCCCGCACCTTCGTCGCTCTTCCACGAGACGCTCTTGGCACGGATGCCGCGCCAATCGCGGGACTCTTCGAGCGCCTTGAACTCCAGTCTGCGAAGGGCCTGGCTGACACCGACCTCCCGGACGACGCGCTGCCGGGGCGGCGGCTCATCGAAATCGCCCTTGGCGATGACCATGAACCGGTCGCTCTCGTTACCGGGTCCGGAGTCGTCCAAGCCCACCTGGACCGGTAGCGGGATCCCTTCGTCATCCTGCGGTGTCACCCGAATGAAGTGCCAGCCCGGCTCCAGTTCAGCGGCGCGGAGCTTCTTGAGGGTCGCCTTGTAGGTGTTCTTCGCGCTCTTACCGAGCCGGACGGTCGCGGTCACCCCGGTCGGTCCCGAATCCTCTGAGATCAGATGGGCCACGAAGCTGGCCAGGCCGGCCACCTGCCGCGGGTCGGGTTCCACCTGGAAGGTGACGGCGAGTTGATTCGGTCCCTGCGGTCCTCCGTGCAGGAACGGCTGTCCGATGATGTTCTTCAGGACGGCGTTTCCAGCATGCTCAGCCGAGTCGCCGGCCTTGGGCAGTTGCAGTTCATCGACGGTGATGCGCAGCGCCTCGGTGGTTCGTTCTTCACGCAGTGGCCAGCGGTGAAAGGCGAGGTTCCAGTTCGCCTTATCGACCACGATCTGTCGCGTCCAAGCCCGAGGGTCCTCAAGCCCCGTCCGCGCCAAAAGGTCCGCCAGACGGGCCCGGAACGCGGTATCGGTCAAGCCGAGCTCGATCACCCGCTGACGCTCGGGCCGCTCGGCGTTCCCCAGTATCCGTGCCTGGCGGACGTTCATGCCCGTGCGGGTCTTGACCTGGGCCGGGTCGCGGAACAGGTCGAAGTCGGGTATGAGACCGAGTTCGAAGACGGCTGCTCCGGCGGCCATGGGGTCGTTGTCGTTGAGCTGGATCGTCAGCAGATAGCGACAGCGGGCATAGTCCTCCGCGTGGGCCCAAGCCTGCTCGTCGATGACGGCGAACATCTCTTCGACCATGCGCCGGAGGGCCTCGGGGAGTTCGCTGTGAAGCCGCGCGGCGAGTTCGGTGTAGACGTCACCCAGCGGAACGTCCTCGAAGGTGGCCACGCCGAAGGAGTCTTCGGCGCTGGCGTGCGTCCTCGGCGTGACGAAGACCAGGAGCGGAGGGCGTTGCCGGCCCTGCGCGTCGGGGTTTCGCAGTTCCACCAACTTGGTGCTCGTCACGGCCACATCCGGAGGGACGGCCGTGGCCCCCTCCGAAGGAACCGCGGGGCCCAACACGTAGACCTGGCCATCGTCGCCGGTGGCACTGCGCACTCGTCGGCACAGTCGCGCCGCGAGGGAAGGCCCGATCTCGGTGACGCGCATGCAGTGGCCCGGACCGCGTTCCCGCAGATATCGCGACAGCCGAGGCACCAGGACCCGTTCCAGTGCCGTCTCCAGGTCCTGTTCACGCAGCTCTTGAAGCCCGGTGCTCATGCACTCTCCCCGGAACGGCTTGGCCTGCCGACCGTGTAACGCGGTGTGATCGTCTGTGTCAGGTAGGCGTCGGACAGGTCCGAGTAGAAGCCGATCTCTCTGAGCCGTGCCGTGAACGCGTCGACGTTGGCGCGGAACGCCGACTGCTGGTCGATGGTCGAGCGAACGAAGCCGTCGCCGACGGGCAACCGGTCGATGTACAGCCCGTAGCGCTCGCGGAGAATGTCAAGAAATTCGTCCACACGCAACGCAGCGGTGTAGTACTCCCCGTCGTCTCTCTGCCTGAGTAGGGACAGCTGGAGCAGCACTTCCAGGAGCCGACTGTCCAGGACGAACCGGCGCTCTCCCCCGCGCGGCTGTGCGATCAGCGCCCCGGGCCGTTTCTTCAGGAGCAGAGAGTCAAGGCAGCCAGTGAGGTATTTGCGGTGGAAGGCGACCCGGTAGGCCGTGATGATCTGAATGTAGGCCGTAAAGTCGTCCAGCCCGAGCTGGAGGATCTGCTCGACCTCCCGATCGATGTCGGCGTCACTTGTGGACGTTCCCTCGATCGCCGCCAGCCGTCCTCCGGCGAATCTGTCGCGCTCCTCCCGGTGCTCCGGCCCGAGCAACCGGAGGAGCTCGCCGACGAGGAAGAATCCGCGTCCGGGTGTGCGCAGGGCGCCACGCCGTACCAGGTGTCGCGCGAGGTCATCGAGCCGCTTCACCGTGAAGGTCGCCTCGATGAAGTCGGGAATACGTCCGAACCACACGGCGGCGCTGCGCTCGGCCAACCGTGCCGCCGGCGTGCCGGGGATCCCGGCCACGTCCAGGAAGAACCCTCCATCGGGCCGCGCTGGACGACCGGCGACGAGCGCGGGCAGCAGTTTCAGGATCCGCAGGTGGTAGAGCGCGAGATGGAAGGCAAAGAGGATCTTGAGATGGTCGACGAGGACCGAGCGCGGGATCAGTTCCCGGTGGAACAGCAGCCGGAGCACGTCCTCGACCAGGACATCGGACGCCTGCGGGTAGAGCGGAGGATGCGAACGACGGTCCTTACCGCTTGCGGCCCGGTCGGTGATATCGCGTTTCACCGCCTCGGAGAGGTTGATCAGTGCCTGGGTCTCCACATCGATGTCGGCGTCGGGTCGCGGCTTCTCGGTGCGCTGGTCCATGCCGTCGAAGAAGAAGTTCTTCAGGTGCTCCAAGGTCCGGGCACCGCGCCCCGGATCCGACGCGTGGTGGATCATCTCGTAGAGCTGTTCGTCGGCACCGTAGGAACGGGACCGGTGCGCGTTCCTGAAGCGGTAGGTGAATCCGTGCAGCGGCCGCAGCCCGGCGACCGCCTGAGTCGGCTTGCCCCGGTTCACGATGTCCAAGAGATGGGTTTCCACCCATCTGCGGGTGATGTCGGCTTCAAAGCCGACGAATGACTCCGGGTGCTCTTGGAATGTCTGGGTGAAATCATCGACATCCAGGTCGGATCTGCGGGAGAGGATGCTGGATCTCCCGCCCCACCACAGCCGGGGCAGGAACGCGGTCAGAACGCGGTCCATCTCCAGCTGCTTGTAATCCAGGTAGCTCACCCCGGGATGGCGGAACTCCTTGTCACCGCGGCTCAGTGTCATCGTTCCGCGCCCTCCCCTCGCTCACCAACGGCTCCATCACAAGGCGGCCGCCAGGTTCGCGGCGGACGCGGTGCAAGTCCCGTGTCCCGGCGGCGAGGACGATCTCCTGGTAGGGCGCCGCCGAGAGCTCGTTCTTGAAGATGGTGAGGCCCAGGTAGTGCCCCTGCTGCTCGGCGACGCCGGGAAGGTAGCCGTTGTGCAACCTGTCGAGCAGTTCGAAGAGGTCGAGCTGAATCCGCAACCGGGCCGTCTGACCGCCGGGACCGCGGTAGGAGAGCACCAACCCGTCGGGATCCTGTTCGAGATAGGGGGACGTGTCACCGCCGGTGGTGGCCAGCGACAGCGATTCGACCGGGAAGAGCCGGTAGCTGCGGATCGTGCCGCCGGGCACCTGGCGAACCTGAAGCGCGAGGGTGTCACCGAGCCGCCGGGGATCGGGCAGGCCCTCGCCCCGGTTGATGGCATAGATCAGCTCGGGCAGTCGTTCTGCGGCCTGGTCGGGCCGGGCCAGCACCGACAGGAAGCGCTCGGCCGACTTAAAGGGTGTCATGGCGCGGGCGCGCTTGTCGTCCAACCCCTCGAAGTAGAACCGGCGTCGTACGGACGCCTGGTACAACGGGAGATCTCCGGACGCGTCACGCGGCACGGAGCCACCGCCCGCCACCCTCTCGAAGAGCACGCGCAGCAACGACATGTCGTACTTGCCGCGCCGGTCAATGGTCATCATCGCCTGGCCGGCTTCCGGTCCGATATGGGCGAACCGCCGATCCAGCGCGGGCGCGGGAGGCGCCGCGACATCGATCTCCTGAAGGGAGGCGAGCAACCGGTCACGGGTTCCGGGCCGTCCCAGCCAGGCGTTGAAATAGAACCCGGAGAGGATCTCTTCGACGGCACCGTCGGTGTTCCCGTTGTACAGCCCGTGGATCTGCGCGCAGTCTCTACCGGACGTCAGCGTGAAGGCCAGCGCCGAACGCAGATCTCGCAGGGTGATGTGCATGCGCCCGCGCAGGTGGGCGAGCGTGTACAGCTCCCGAAGTCGCCGGACGACCTTCGGCCCCGCGCTGGGATGGGCCAGCGTCCGCACGTTGTGCGGGACGTAACAGGACTCCACCAGGTCACAGGACCGGCACGCCTCCCAGAATCGTTCGTGGGTCATCCTGGCCAGCATCCGGTCGAAGATGGGGCCGTCCAGCTTTTCGGAACCCGCAACGACGCTACGGCGATTCAGATTGACGACGACGATTCCGTCCGTTGGTGGGCCGCCGTCCAATCCGGCCCGGACGGCGGTTTCAAGGGACCTGAATCGTTCACCGTGCGAGGTCAGGAAGTCGACGAGCCGCCCCTCATTGATGGCGATGAGCCGGGTTTCCGAGTCGGCCTGCTCTTCCCCGTCCGCGAACGGCGCGAAGAACTCGGCCAGGACCTCGTCATTGGCCTTGTCGCCCTCGTCCTGGCTGCCGTCGTGGTTGGTTCGCAGCCACCGGCCGTTCAGGAGACGGACGTCGGCGCCATTCTCGCGCGTCTCGCCGGGAGTGCCACCACGCTCCACCGCCGCGGAGACAAGGTGTTCCAGGAAGGCGGTCTTGCCGTCTCCCGCATTGCCCGTGATCACGACCAGGCGGTACTGGCCTTTCAAGACGTCCGGTATCAGCTTCGTGTCCAGCGCGGTCGCCACATAGAGGTCGTGCGGATCCTTGCCCCTGGTGCCCGCGTTGCTGCTGGTGCTCTGGCTGTAGAGGGTCGCCAGGTGGGTGACGAACGGGTTGACGTTGCGCTCCGCCACGACCGGCCGAGGTTCTGGCGGCGGCGTGGGCCGCGGGCGGCGATGCACCTCGCTACCGATCGCTTCAAGCGCGGCCAGGAACTCCCCGGCGTCGCGGTAGCGCGAGCTGCGAATCGGGGCGATCGCCTTGGTCACGGTGTCCACAAGCGTGTCCGACAGTTCCGACAGTCCGCTCAGAGACCGAGGGTCCACCGGCGCCTCGCCCAGGGTGGGGCTGCCCGAGGCGAACGGGTAGCGTCCGGTCAGGACCTGGTAGAGCGTCACGCCGAGCGCGTAGACGTCGCGGTCGGCGAGGTCGGCGGCCGTCGGTGGTACGTGGTTCTCGTTGTCCGGCGGCCGGTACTTCGTCGTACCGCCGGCCTTGGACATGCTCGATTCCGCCGACACCGACACATTGAAGTCGATGATCTTGCAGCCCCGGTCGGTCCACAGCAGGTTCCCGGGCTTGATGTCGCAGTGGTAGATGCCGCAGCCGTGCAGGAACACCAGGCCCCTGGCGACCTCGACGCCGAGCTTCACCGCGTCCGCGGGGCCGAGGGCCTGCTCGGCGACCAGCGCGGAGACGTCCTGTCCGTCGACGTACTCGAACACCAGGTACGGGGTCTCACCACCGTCGAGATAATCGGCGCCCTCGACTTTGATGACGTTGTCGTGCGGCGGCAGGCCGAGCAGGATTTGATACTCGTGCCTGAGCCGTTCCACCAGCGACTCACGATCACGGTCCACGATCTTCACGACCCGGTCGCCGCCCGCGAGGTTGTCGTACACCTGGTAGGCGGCGCCGAACGAGCCGGGTTTGCCCAGCCTGCGCTGGATCGTGTACTTCCGGGTCAGCTGGTGCCCTTCGGGCAGGTTCCGGTAGTCGACGCGGGTGGCGGTGCCACGGCCGGACGTCGCACGGGACGCTCCCATCAGAGCACGTAGCGCTTCGGCGGCCGATGGACGCGCGGAGGGCTCCTGCGCGCACATCCGTCCCAGCAATTCGGTGACCCGACGCGGAACCCCGGCGGCCCCCAAGGGCTCGGTGGGCAACACGCTTCGCTTCTCGTACTGATCGGACGTGGAGGCGAAAGGCAGTTCCCCGGTCAGCATCTGATAGGCGATGACACCCGCCGCGTACACGTCCGATGCCCGGCTCATCGCCTGGGCCCGGGACTGGCATTCGGGCGCCACATACGCGGGATCAACGGCGTCAGCGAGCCGATTGACCACCGTGTGGGTTCTGGGGTCCTCCGGACGGGCGTAGTCGAATCCGGTGAGCATCCCCTTCCCGCCCGTGGCCACCAGGACCGACGCCGGAGACAGGGCACGATGGATCACTCGATGCGCATGTGCGTGGGCGAGACCGCGCAGGATGTCGGCGATCACCCGGTACCGGGCGTCCATCGCGAGTGCCTGCCGTGGATTGCCGATTCGCAACCGCAGCGCGCCACCGCGAACGTCGTCGAGGACGAGGACGAATTGGCTCTCGTCCTCGGTGGCGAAGAAGTCGCGGCATCCGACGACGCACTCATGTCTCGGCATCTTCGCCAGAACCTCGTAGGCGTTGGCGATGGCGATGCGCTCGGCCTCGCGGGCGTTCTCCGGCTGGAAAGGGTCGGCCTTGTACACCCTGAGCAGTACCGTCTGCGACGTGGTGACGGTGGCGTTGCCGGCGCGATACTCGGTGACCTCGTCGGTGACTCCCAGCCGTTCCCGCACCACCCAGTTTCCGAACCGCTGCGGCCCGGTCGGGATCTGGACGACACCGCGCAGCGAGTTGAGGATCGCTCGGCGGTGGCGTCGGATGTCACGAGGGAAGCCGCTGCGCACCCGGGACACATCGGCGAGCACGGTGATCAGATCGTCGAGGCGCGAAACATCGTGGGCGTCGGCGTCCGGACGGTCGCTGGCATCGATCAGCACCGCGTCATCGGCGGTGAGGACCACCAAGGCGTCCACGTAGACGCGGTTGAGACTCGGGTCCCGGCGAGCGAGTTCGCCCTTCAAGGCCCTGGCGTGGTCGCGGAGCTTGGCCACCGGAGAGTGGAAGGAACCGCGGTTGGACGGATACCACCGGCGGCCCGCCACCTCGACGCGTCCCCTGGTGCCCTTGACGTCGATGATGCACACGGCGTGCGGCATCACCACGACCAGGTCGACCTCGTACATGTCGCCGCGGACCGGGATTTCGATGTTGTGCAGGACCAGCCAGTCGTCGGGCCCATGGTCGCGCAGATGCGCGATGGCCGCACGCTCGGCGTCATTGACCGGTGGCCCTCCGCCGACGATGTCCGCCATGACCTAACCGGACCGCCTTTCCGCCGCGTTGCCGTCCGCGCCGCAGCCCATCTAACAACGCCGGGCCGCAGTTATCCACCGTATTGGTCAAAGCGCGGCGGAGGCCGCCGCAGTCCAGCCTGGGAAGGCCGGTTCCGGTCTTCGGCTTGGCCTGCGGCGCCCCGACGAGTTCGGGATACTCCGGGCACTGGAGCCGCCAACGGGGAGAGAGCCGTGCCCGATTTCGCGTTACCCGCCGACATTCCTTTGGGCCCGTTCGAAGGAACGCAGATCACCCTTCATGCCGCCAAGAGCAAGGGCACCCGCCTGCACGCCGACCCATCATGCTCCGCGTTGCGGACGAGGGATGTCCGCTCCCTGACGCTTCCGCTGAACGCCGAGACCATCGCACGCTTGTGCCGTCAGTGCGACGAACGGGTGCGGTGGATGCGACCAGGCACCGCCTTGAGCGTCTTTCTGCGAGCGGTCATGGGAACGGGGCTCTGCTACGAACTCGATACCTACTCCACCCCAGACGAGGAGGAGTGGACCGAGGAGGAAGTAACCCAAGCCGCGCTCCTGCTGCACGATCGCGACTACCCTCCCGAGGACGGCGAAGACGAAGCCGAGGACCTGTGGACAGAGTTCTCTGACGCCCGTGACCTCCGCGAATGGGTCTTCCTGCGGTGGGCGAGGGCTGCGGAGAGTCTCCATCGGGCTCTGACCGTCGTCACGCAGTATCCATGGCTGGAACCCTGGGCCCGGCCGAAGCTGGACCAGAAGAGCAAATACGTGGAAGTGTGCCGTGAAAGGGCCGGACGGTTCTGCCACCCGAAGGCGCTCTTGGCAGCGACCGCGGTCTTCCAAGCCCCAGATCCTGAACTCCCTGCCGACGACCCCGCCTTTGCCGTTCTGGGTGACGCGACGACAGTGCGAACCCGCCTGAACAGGCTGTGGCAGAGCTGGAAAGAGGCCGTTGCGTCGGACTGGCTCACACCAGTGCAACACTCCTCTGTCGTTTACGATCTCGAACACGGCATCGAACGCAAACGCAAGAAGCGCGATGCGGTTCTTGCGCAGGGGAGAAGGCTGATCGCCGAATGGGCGGCACAGGCCCAAGCGATGGCCGACGTGCAGCCGGACCGCCCGGAACAACCGATCCTCGCACGGGTTTCCAAGAACGAAACGCATGAGGGACGACCCCGCGGCGACTTCGTGAAGTCGATGCCTCGCTGGGACCTGGCGGTTCTCGCCACCTACACCGTGGAGGCGGACTGGGGGCGGCGAACCATGCTGCTGCGCGTCCCGTCAACGGTCGGTGAACGGCTACTCGCGGGCGGGTCCTCGCTCTCCTGCACGCCGGGTGACGACGGGTTGCCCACCGCACCAGACCCTCAGGAAGCGGACGAGTCACTGACCCCGGGCGTACTCGATGACACTCCGGTGGCGGAGCGGCGCCCCATCGCGGCGGCGCACCTGCGGGCGTTGCGCATGACCGACGAGGCACTCGGTGAGCAACTCGCCGTCGTCCTCTCCGTCGAGAACGGCGTCGAGGTCCTGCCCGTGAGCGTCATCGAGAAGCGCTGCGAGGACGGTTGGCGAGGCGTGTACATCGCAGCCGTATCAGACCTGCCCGCATCGCTGATCGATCCATGGATGCAACGGCTCTCGGTGGAAACCGAGGCGGACCCCGAACGGGAGTGGAGCGACCGGAATCTGCCACCGCACGATCCGAACTTCGCCCGCCATCTCGGAGTGGCGGCAGGCGAGGCATGGCTGCAAAGAATGCTCAGTGCGCCCTACATCGATCTCGCGACGCGGGCCAGAGCGTTGCGCTGCCTCGCTCTGGCGCGAAACGTTCACGACCTACGAACCCTGGAGAGCTCCTTCGACTACCGGCACCACACCATCCCCGACGCGGTGTGGCGCGCCCTCCTCGCAGCGGACCTCCTTGATCTACAACCGTTCCACGATGAGAACGAAAACGAATTTCTAGGTGGTGGAATCGGGGCCCCATTGGGCCCTCTGGCCGAGGTGCAGATCTACACCACCAACGCCGATCCGGCCGCGATGGGCAAGGGTCACTCACCTTATTGCTCACACTCACGAGGCCCCACCACCGTCAGCGAGTACGATGATCTGCTGACCGCCGCCGACCTACTCAGCAAAGACTTCGACTGGTGTTCCAAGTGCGGCGGATATGCACCTCGAAGGCTCACCGATCGCCAACTGGACTACTACCGCGCCGCGCATCATCTTCACTCGATCGCACAGCGGCTACGAAGGAAATCCTCTTGGCCCGGCATCCAGGAGATGGCTAACATACAGGCCGAGTTGGACACGCTTCGCAAGTGGCGGCCCGCTGACGACGCGGACTGGCGAGGCGGGCACGTATGGCGCTGGAAAGACATCGTCGAGCGGCTCTCCGCGCAGGCCCGGCAGATCGCCTCAACACTGACCGACCCCTCTGCCGGTGGTGAGGTCATTCGGTTTCGTCAGCCCGATGACCGAGACTGAATCGGCGACGCCGACGGGAGCGAGCGGTCCGGCAGGGCTCTTAGGATGGCACGAATCAGCTCTTCGAGGCCCTACGGAGGCGACCTCGTGAATCCAGTACAAATCGGACATGTCCGCGACGCCCTCAAGCAACGTTTTGCGGATTCAATCGATATGTCGGATTTCTCGTGGCCCAGTGCGGAGGCGCGCGAGGACGCGTTCCTGAGCCGGGGGCTCGCGGCGCTCGCCGTCCAGATCCAGCAGCCATGCGGCGCGAGCGAGGCGGCACGGGCGGTGTTCGACGGCCGCGACGATCACGGGCTCGATGCCATCGCCGTCGAGATGCAAGGCGACAGTGCCCGGATCACCCTGGTCCAGGCCAAATGGAGCCGGAAGGGCAGGGCGCGCTTCGGCGAGGATGATGTGCGCAACATGTTCGATGGCCTGGAGCGGATTCTCGAGCGCGAGTTCGACTCCTTCAACAGCAGGTTCCAGCGCCACGTCAAGCTGCTGGAGCAGGCACTGGACTCGGCCGCGCCCAAGATCACACTGGTGCCGGCCCTGCTCCGAGCCGAGACGCTGAACCCCGATGTGCGCGCGTTGCTAGAGAGAAAGAGAGACCAGCTCAACTACGCCGGAGAGATGGTCGATTACGAGGTTCTCGATCTCCGGGACTTCGTCCGTGCCGTTCTCGGTGATTCGGCCGCAGCGAAGATCAAATTGGTTGCGCGCTTGGAGAACTACGGGCGTGAGGCCGAGCCCTACAACGCGTTCTTCGGCACGATGACCGCGGAGGACGTCGCATCATGGTATTCCGACCACGGCCGCGCTCTCTTCGCCCGCAATATTCGCGACTCCCTGGACCTCACGGACGTCAACGTCAAGATCCGGAACACCCTGCTGGACAGCCCAGAGCACTTCTGGTACTTCAGCAACGGAATCACCCTGCTCTGCGACTCGATCAGGAAGTCGGGTAGCGGCCGGCCCGGCGGGGTAGGTGACTTCCACCTGACGGGCGCCAGCGTCGTGAACGGCGCCCAGACGGTGACCGCCATTCACCGCGCTTACACTTCGGACATCGAGAAGGCGGGGCACGGGCGGGTACTGGTCCGCCTCATCTCGCTGGAAGACTGCCCGCCCGGCTTCGGTGACCAGGTCACGACCAGCACCAACACCCAGAACCCCATCGAAGATCGGGACTTCAAAGCCCTCGACGAGGTCCAAATCACCCTTCAGGAGGACTTCGCACACCGGCTGCATCTCGTCTATGCGATCAAACGCAGCGGGCAGCACATCGACGAGGCGAAAGGCTGCTCCATGACGGAGGCCGCCGTGGCCCTCGCCGCGACGCATAGTGACGCGAGGTTCGCCGCCAAAGCCAAACGCGACATTTCCGCTCTATGGGCGGACGGAACCTACCAAGCACTCTTCCCGCCGAGGCTGGACGCGTACAGCGTATGGCGCAAGGTCCAGGTGATGCGTGCGGTGCGCGCGCGGCTGAAGGAACTCAGCGAGGGTTTGATCAGACGTGCGACGGCCATGGCCAGCTACGGTGACCTGCTCATTACGCATGTCGTCTTCCGGCAACTCGACACCGCGCGAATCAGCGAGCCGGACACCGACTGGGATGCCCAACTCACGCGGGCCACCGAACTCACCGAGGACGCGCTGAGCTGGGTGATGAACAGCATCGACGCGGAATATGGGCCGAAGAGCCAGGTCCTTCCCGCGATGCGCAACGACGAACGCATCCGGCGGGTCGCGCAGCGGGCGGCCCTAGGCATGCTGTCGAAAGGCCCCATCCCGACGCCCCGATTGGAATACCTGGTTCTCAGCACGGTCGCGCCGGGCCGAGGGCGGAACGTCGACGCGGTGCGAACCCTTGTCGAGGCTGGACGAATCGAGGACGGAACGGTTCTCGAGTTCCGCCCGGTCACCAGGCCCGAACGTCGCGATATGGCGGAGTGGCTGGACGAGGACCCGGCTCGCCTCCGCGCGGTTTGGCGGAACACCATGACCAAGCAGTTGCAGTGGCAGGCCGACGGTAAGACGTACTCGGCGAGCGGCCTGGTCAAGATGATGCGCCGGGAGGCGTCCGGGGTCGACCAACAGGTCCAGGGAACGCGGCACTGGCATGTGCCCGGCGAGGGCTCACTCGCCGACCTCGCCGCGAAGGTTCGCGCCGAGAGCGGCCTGGACGTGGGCGACGAGGACGAGTATGTGTGACCGGCGGTCAAATGCCGGGCTTGCGGCCGATGTTCGCGATCGTCGCCTTCCGCTGCTCGGGGACGAGCCGGAAGTAGACCCGCCCCGGCCCCGGCGTGAATCGGCCGTGCAGGTCGAAGAGCCGTATGACCCCGTCGAAGTCCTCGAACTCGCAGTAATGCCTGCGGCTGGCGGACTCAGGCGTCACATATGACCGCCATGCAGGCTCAGGCGACCGGGCTGGATCCCATCGGCCGATCGATTCGTTGATCCGCAGAAGCTCCCGCGCCCCCTGCACGACCCAGTGAGACCCCAGCGTGGCGAACTGCTGTTCTGTTCGCGGCAGGAAGAGTAGATGTGGATAGAGCTCAGCGCGAGCCTCCCAGATCTCCGAGCCGCGCCGAAGCTCCGAGATGCCGGCCGCGCTGATCCAATCGTGGTGAACATCGACATGGTCGAGCGCTGACGCATGCCGGATCTCCACGTCATCCTCGTGGATATCGCCATCGAGGTCATCCGACAGAGTCGCCCGCCGCGCCCGAACCCACGGCACTTCCCAGGCCGGGGTCACGGGCAGGCTCACCGAAGCACCGTCCATCAGATGCGCGGCGCCTAACCCCTTCGCGGGGCGACCGTCACAGAAGTACTCTGCG
The DNA here is from genome assembly GCF_003634705.1 of Actinomadura pelletieri DSM 43383. GTDB lineage: Bacteria > Actinomycetota > Actinomycetes > Streptosporangiales > Streptosporangiaceae > Spirillospora > Spirillospora pelletieri. Next base: position 281,872 of record NZ_RBWU01000001.1, read on the forward strand.
CCTTCCTCCGCACCGGTTGGAAGGACCGAGCTGAAGGGCGCACGGTTCTGCAAGCCTCGAATCCAGCGCCATAGGTCACGGTTACCCGGGCGGCCGGACCATTCACCGAGGTAGTAGCCGGGAGCCAGTTCCACGTCCGCGAGTCTTATCTCCGAGACGAGGGCCGTGTCGCCACGCTGGGCTGCGATCCTCCGGAGCACTCCGACGAACTGCTTCATCGCATCGTCCACCTGTTCCTTCGGCAGGACGACCGTGCAGGACAGTTCGTTGAAGAACAGCAGGACGCGCACAAGATCCCCTTCGCGCCGAGCGATAGTCGGAGGCCCTCAGTCAAGAAGCTGGTCGAGCGAACGGTCCCACTCGTCGAAGAACCCCGGCGGCCATTCCGACAGCATCCCGTCCGGCCCGATCGTCGGACTGACGATATCGATCATCCCGTCGGCTTGGCGCTGGAAATACAGCAAACGAACGTCATCGACGGGAATCTGCTTGCGCTTCACTGCCAAGCGCACGCCGTTGAGGATATGGTCACTGTGCGTCTCGACGATCAACTGCGCACCGGCCGCTGCCGCAGCACATGTCAGCCGGGCCAGTGCACTTTGCGCTTGAGGATGAACATGGGATTCGGGGTTCTCAATGAGGATCAGGGACCCAGGCTGCGCGGTGAGGCAGGCGACGACGACCGGCAACACATAGGTGAGGCCGAAACCGACGTTCGTCGGTTGCCGCGGGTTGCTCGTGAGATGACCGGGCCGAATAAACTCGAAGCCGAGCCGAACAAGGTCGGTCCGTTCGATGGCCTCCGTAAGGATCTTGACTCCTGGACAGATCTCGCCCATCCAGGCCTCCACCTGATCCAGCAAACGCGGCAACGACTGAGAATGGTGCAGGAGAGGCGAGCGGACTTCCGTGTCCTGCTGGTGGCGTAGGAAGTCGATCGTGTACTCACCCCGGATTCCGAGGAATCCACGACGCACGGCCATTTCAAAAGATCGCGGGTAGGCCACCGCTGGGCTGATCCGGTCGGCACGCAGGTATTGGAAGTTCGGGTGGAACACTCCAAAATCATTAAGGTGCCCCGGGGGGTTCACATCGAAGGTGTTCATGTGGAGCAGGTCGTCTTCAGGACCATAGCCCGCCGCGACTACCATCGTCTGTGTTACCTGCTCACTCGATCCAGCCTCAAGAAAGAACTCGATCTCAGGATCTCCACCTAGCCGGGTGAGGTAGTCCTCATTGAGAACGTCCTGCGCGGTCCCAAGCTCGACCAGCTCTCCATTCAGCGGCAAACCAGCGATACCGATACTGTGGAGCAGATTACTTCGCTCTGCCTGACGCAGAAGAGCTAGGGCCTGAATCACTGTGCTCTTCCCTGAAGAGTTCAGGCCTGACAGGACTGTGTACGAAGACAATGGCACGTTCGCGTAAGCGAAGGCCTTGAAGTTCTCGATCCTTAATCTGCGGAGCACGTGGCCACCTCTCGAAACAGTTCCTCGACTGCACGGAAGCGAAAACGTACCTTAGCTTCGTTACCGGTCGCACTGGTGATGGCCTGCAAGAATCGCTCGTCTTCCATGAGCATCATAAGCCGTTCCTGCACCATCACAGATCTCTCGCGCAATACGGCAAGTTCCTCAGAACTCAGCTTGGCAAGGGCCACTGCGATCGTCTCGAACAGCGCCTTGTTAATCGGATATCTTCGCTCTTGCCCAACAAAACGCTTACGAAACGCGTACGCACCAAAGATGTCACTAGCTGCTCGCATCGCGCGGTCGAAATCAGATCTGAGCTGTTGGACTTGCTGCGGTTGGAGCGCATTGAGCCGCTCCATCGCCTCGCGTAGATAAAGTTCGAAATCCCCACCAGGATAGTCAGATGGTTCGGTTAGGCGAAACGCCAAGAAACGCAGCGCCAACTCACGGTCCGTCATACGGCCGGGCTTAATGCTGTGCAGGGTCGCGTTGCGGAAGGCCCCACTCTCGGCGAGTTCTTTAAGCAGGTCGCGTGCCGGGCCAGGAACGAGAGCGTTCCGGAGTTCCTGGCGTGCGAGCGCCCGGCCGCCGGTATTGATACGCGAAAAAACGTTGTATTTCACGACATCAGGCGTTCCGGCTCGCATTAGGTAGACGCCCAACCCCGTCTCATCGATCCTCCTCTTGAGCCCGCCAGGGAGTTCCCCGTAGGCGAAGCCCTCGAAATCGTGCAAGTATTCGAGACCACGGAGCTTCAACGGCTCCGCAGCAATCACCTCCGGTGCCACAAATCGAAGGATAGCGGTAAGCCGCTGCACCCCATCTACGATCACCCAAACTTGGTCGCGACTCTCGGCGGCAAGGAGGACGGGGAGCGGAATCCGGAGCAGCAGTGATTCGATAAGTCGGCTTTGAGTAACTTCGTTCCAGACTCCGGACAATCTATGGAAACCGGGTTCCAGATCAAGCCGCCCGTGCCGGATCCTGTCCACCAACTCACTGACTGTAAGTTGGCGGATCTGCCCCTGGACCTCGGATGGATCGAACGACTCGTGTCCGGACTCGTCCTGTGCTTGTTCCGCCTCGACACCGATGCTGTGGCCACTGTGGTCGTACTCCACAGGCACGTCGAGTCCCTCTTGCTCGCTCACACCGCTGTGCCCATCTTCCGCTGGGTGGAATCACTGCCACTCATGTGGCGTGATCCAACACTATCCAGGCCCTTAGAAGCAGACAGCTATCCCTGCGGGCGCGCGGCCTCGCTCCAGCGGACGATGTCTTCTGCGGTGTCGTACAGGTCGACGATGGGGCGGCGGACGCGGGTGGCGCCCGCGTTGTAGGAGAGGTGGCCCGGCTCGATCCACACGTTGAGTTCGCGTCGGGCCTCGACCAGTGCGCTCACCACCGCTACGCGCCTGCCGTAGCCCTCGACCACGTTGAGTCCGCGGGACCTGAGGGTGGACGCGAGGTGACCGGCCGTCGCCATCGGTGGAGCGGCGATGGGCCTACGCGGCCACGGCTGCGGCAGCGCGAAGGTGCACCACACCACCTTTCCTTGGACAGCGTTTTCGGCCCAGGAGCGGGAGAGGTGCGCGCCCCAGGAGTCGGCGAGCACGCTCACGATCCCGAGGCCCTTGCCGTGCTCGTCCAGTTCGCTCTTCGGGGCGGTGTCCGGCTGGAAGACGCGGCATGCGTCGAACACCGACACCACCAGTTGCGGCTTCGGGGTGGCCCTCGCCCACACCCACAGCTCGGGCGGGACGGGTGCGGCGCCGCCCAGGCTGCGTAGCCCGTGGTTGAGGGCGTTGGTGACGAGCTCGCTGGCGGCCAAGACCGCGTCCTCGACGATGTCGCGCTCCAGGCCGAGCGGCCCCGCGCCCCCACGGACCAGTGAACGTGCCACGGACGCGCACCTCTCGTCCGAAGGAAGACGCCACGCGCACATGCCGCCCATCGAGATATCGCGCGTAAAAGCGCCACCGATTTGTCCAGACTGCACCATGTATGCCACTTGGGAACCGTCCTTCAGGTCAGATGTTCCTTTCTTCGCCACACAGAGTGCGCCTTTAGGGTTATCTTTTTCTTGTTCCCGGAAACACTCGGAACTTCAGAGGATGGACGAGATCGAATGAACATGAACGACCCCCCAGACCCAAGATCCTCGATGTGGGCGTGGATCGCCTACTCACTACGGTTCCACCGCATGCAGCGTGGACTCACCGGCGACGCTGTGGGTAAGCTTCTGAACTGCGCACGTTCCTCGATTTCCAGACTCGAGAACGCCGAAGCCGAGCTGACAGACAAGCAAGCCGCCATTCTCGATGAGGCTTGGAACACCGGCGGGACCTTTGCGGTCATGCTCTGGTACGCCCGTCAGGGTCACGACCCCACCTGGTTCAAGAGCTTCATCGGCTTTGAGGTCGATGCCTCAATGATCCAGAGTTACGACGGTCAGCTCATACCCGCGCTCTTCCAAACTCCGGACTACGCCCGCGCCCTTCTCATGGCGGGCCGCAATCAGAACGTTGAAAAGGATCTTGAAAAGCGTCTCCTCCGACAGAAGATCCTCGAACGCGAAGCACCCCCTGACCTTTGGGTTCTTCTCTCTGAGAGCGCAATCGATCTGCCGATCGGTGGCCCCAAGGTGATGAGCAACCAGCTTGCTCATCTGGTCAAGCTGTCCGAACTTCCCAACGTGATCCTTCGCGTGGTTCCTAAGGTCGCAGGCGCCCATGAGGGGCTCGATGGGCCATTCAAGATCATTACGGTTCGACGGGGCGAGGTCGGCTTCGTAGAGGCCCCAAACGGGGGGAGACTGGTCATGGAGGCGTCCGAGGTCCGGGGGCTTAAGCTCAGGTTCGACCGCATCGGTGCTGTAGCTCTGCCTCTAGACTCATCTCGACGCTTGATCGAACAACTGATGGAGACGTTCAGATGACTCCCCCCACCTGGCGTAAGAGCAGCCGATCAACACAGGGCACCTCTGGCGAATGTGTGGAGGTCGCCCGGCTTACCCAGGCAATCGGTGTGCGCGACAGCAAACGCCCAGAGAGCGGACACCTCGCCCTCACAACCGACCAGTTCGCCGCCCTCGTCCAGTGGGTCAAGAACAGCGTGTAGCCAATCAGCCTGTACAGGCATGGAGCCGCAACACCTCACACATCGGAGGTCCTGTGAGCACACCAATGTGGCGCAAGAGCAGCATGAGCACAAACCAGGGTGGCGAGTGCGTTGAGGTTGCGGCGCTCTTCCAAGCAGTCGGCGTACGCGACAGCAAGAACCCAGGCAGGGGCTATCTCGTCCTCAGCAAGCCACAGTTCACCGGCCTGGTCTTGCAGATCAAGCGCACCCGCTGAGCCTGCTCCTTAAGCAGCCAACTTCCTAAACCCAAGCTGAGGGCGCCATCCGATATCGGTCGGCGCCCTCACAGCTTGATCACACCTTCTTGGACGCTTTGGCCATCGCGCCAGTAAGCAAGGATTGTGCTTCGTCCTCTAGCGCGTCAGCTTCGTCCCGCCACCGGTATGCCTGCCGCACCGTCTCCGCAATCCTTTCCCGGTCTGTGGCCGAGCACTCAGGAACCGGCAGTCCACGGAGAAGCTTCGGGTGGTACTCCTGCTGCTTTCCGCCAACGCTCATAGAACGCAGGATTCGGAACGCCACTTCGGACCGCAGGAAAGCGAAAAGGAAAGCGCCCGAGAAATCTGCATCACTACTGACAACACGCACAAAATCCTGACTGTATGCATGCTGAACCCAGTTGCCAGTAACAAAAACGGACCTAGAGTACACCTCCGTGTCACCTAGGGTGCCGTGCGCAGCTATAAGGATCGTCTCGTCTTTCTGCGTCACGTCCGCAGGAGAAAGTGCGGGATTAACCCAACGCCCCTCCGGGCGCATCCAGAAAGCTTGGCGTTGACCGATCAGACGAACACCATTGTCCGGAGTTGCATCTACACGTTTAAAACGAGCTCCCGTGCGAAGAGATCCGTCCCGACATATCTCTCCGAGCGTTCGATTTGGAACTGACCCGAGGATACCTATGAGCCTCTGAGCCCTCGGCGAGAAGTTAAGCGATCGCAAAGACGCTGACTCAACGGGGGCAACAACAAAGCCAGTGTCCCGAGCAAGATCGTGCCAGCGAAAGTTGACCAACTCCGAAAGACCAGCACTCTCGAAGAAATCCCGTGTGGATTCAGTGATGCCCGCCTGGAATCGTGATCGGCGCGTCATCGCCCCTTGAAAGAGGTCGTCGATCCGCTGCTCTGTCTCTTCGTCTAGCCTAGGTATTGGCAGGTCAGTCAGATGTGCTGGCTCAATATGCTTTACGCTTGTTCCATAAACAGCGCTCTTGATCATCGGCGAGCCGTACGAACTGGAAAGAAACGTATAGAGGTATCCAGCAGGTATTACGTCGACGTCTGGGACAGCACGGATGACATGCTGACTGCAAGCAAATCCATCCATGTCGCTGCGGGCATAGGTGACACGGCCCGCAGTCATTCCAGCACAGGTGATAAGTGTCCATCCTGGCTCCAGCGCCAGCTTAGGAATCTTCCGAAAGGACTTCCTTGTGATCATGGCCAGGGAGGACAGGTCTGCCTGAAAAATGTCAGCACTTGAAAGGTAGGGGACGCCAAATTCTGGGTGGGTTGTCCAGTCACGCTTGAAGATTCCCGGTCTGAAGATGCGGCCGCTGGTGACCTCGGCGAGGGTTTGGGTGCGTGGGAAGTTCTTCAGAAGCATCCGGGCCGCGTAGCCGTCCGAGACGTAGGGGCCGGGGCTGAGGCGGTGGCCCTGGTCGGTTAGCCAAGAGAAGCGGACGGGGTTGTCAGGCTCGGCGAGTTTCACGTGTTCTCCGGGAACCAGGTGCGAAGGCGGTCACAAAGCAGGGTGAAGGCGAGGTCATCAAATACCCGAGCCTTGTGGTGGCGGCGGGGATGGTCGAGTACACCCTCGGGTCTTTCGGATGCGTCTCGTGCCTTTTCCAATGCTCGCTGTGGGCGAGTATCCCTTATGGGGACCAGTCGGCGGTCAAAGTCCTCCGCGAATCCGGCAGGGCCAGGGTGCCCGGCCGATTGGCGTTCAGGAGAACAGCGGCGGGACGGTGGAGCCGCCCGAACGGTCCCGATGCTCCGGGTGTGACGAAAACGCCCTCTCCCGGTTAGAAGGCGGGTCGGCCGCGGGCTTTCGAGCGGCCGGGAGAGGCTACGAGAGAGATGACGCCTTGTCTGCATTCCGTCGCATCGATCGCACGAGCATTCCGACGGCGAAGAGAGGCCCCTTGCCGAGAGAGCCGCACCATTCGCACAGCCGTCGTGTCGCTGTCCCGGAACCACGTCTGCACCACCGTCGCCATTCGGTCGGGTCGCAGCGAGCTCAGCCCTAGAAGTAGGAGACGGGACGATCGATGAATGAACGGACACCCGTACCTGTGAGTTGCCGATTGACCTCGACGACTGGGTGACCGTCTCGATCGTCCTCGGGCGGACGGCGGGCTCCAGTTCCTCCTTTATCAGGTGCCTAGGCAACGCTGCGCCGTCTGAGAAGGGCACGAAGCAGGCGTAGCCGGGGGCTTCCCGTTCGGGGACCTTGGCCGAGGCGACCTCTTGCCAGGTGAGTACGAGCCAGGCCGGGGTCAGGAAGGTGACGTCCTCGCGTAGGAACTGGGCGAAACACGAGGTCGCCGGGAAGATTGTCGGGTCGGCGAGAAGGCGGCCGTTGCGTTCGGGGGCTGTCACCGCTTGCCCATCGTCGTGTGGCAGCTGCGTATCGTCCGTTGTGCCCTGGGGTGCTTGCCGGGCTCCCTCTTGCCGAGCCGGGCCATGCTCGTGCACGCCAGTCGTTTGGGAGTGTCGGCGGGAAGTCTCGCCTCGGCCGCGAACGAGATGGTGTCGTCCTCCTGGCGGTGCAGCAGTTCCAGCGGGGTGCCCGCCTGCGGGGTCCGTCCGGAACGTGCTTGGAGAGACGCGCCGGTGACTCGTTGCTCGCGGACCCGGTCACCGAACAGCACCGAGACGTCCAGCAACGTGGTCGTGCCGGAGCCGGTGGTCCCGACGATCACATGGTGGCGGTTCAGATCGACACTGAGCCGGGAGAAGCAGCGGTGCCCGTACGCCTCGATCCTCGTTGTCATCGGCGGCTCTCGCGCTCCAACCCCGGCTCCTTGTGCCGGACGCGGAACTCCTTGTACGCCTTCGCGATCTCCTTGAGGTCGTCGTCGATGGCCTTGCGCTTGCGGTGCAGGGTCCTGATCTCGTCACGGCCATCGATCCGGACCCGTTCCTTCTCCTCAACGACCTCCAGGACGATCTCTCCGTCCGGGTGGCGCTTGTAGACGGGGTTGCCGCGCCGGTCGATGCCGACCTTTTCGGCGACGGCCATGAAGACCGGATAGTCCTCCTGCTTGCCCAACGTCGTCTCGATCTTCTCCTGCTCGGTCTTCCGCTTCAGGAAAAGCAGGCTGGTGAGGATGTTGACGCCCGCGTCGTGAATGAAGGTCTCCACCGGGAGTTCGACACTCGCCAGGACCCAGCAGTTGTCCAGGATCCACTGGCGGATGCCCTCGTCGACCGGGCCCGGGTTCGACAGGATCCCGTTCGGGAGGACGATGCCGATCCGGCCGCCAGGTTTGACCCACTCCACGGCACGCTGGATGAACAGTTGCTCGGGCGACACGGCGGCCCGGCGTTCGCCGGTGGACTCGGCCCTGCCCGTCTCTTTGTTGCGGACGAACGCGCTGGCGACGCCGCTCCGGTACATGTCCAGGATCTCGGCGCTCTCGACCTTGATGTCGGTGCCGAAGGGCGGGTTCGTCATCAGGACGTCGACCGAGCCGAGTTGGATGCGCTCGTTCGCCGGGCTCACGCCGGAGAGGTGGCCTTTGGGGAAGGCAAGGGAGTCCAGGTGGTAGACGTTTCCCTCGCCACCCGTCAGGGTCATGATGCTCATGCTGGTGGCCCGGACGAGGAACGGGTCGAAGTCGGCGCCGAACAGGTGTTCCTCGGCGAAGGCGTGCAGCCGGTCCTGGTGGACGATCAGCTGTTCCTCGGTGTCGGGGAGCCCGCTGGTCTTCTCCTCGGCCCGCCACTTGTTGAGCAGGTGCCGGAGCGTCTCGCGGAGGAAGCCGCCGGTGCCGCACGCGGGGTCGAAGACGGTCTCGTCCTCCTGCGGGTCGAGGATCGACACCGTCAGCTCGACCGCGCCGCTGGGGGTGAAGTACTGTCCCCGGTCGCCGCGCAGGTTGGCGCCGAGGAGTTCCTGGTAGGCCATCCCCTTGACGTCGATGTCGGTGCCCGTCAGGTCGTAGGGCGCGAGTTCACCGACGATGAACGCCAGCGCCCGGTCGGACATCGTGATCTCATCGCGGGCGGTGAAGAGCGGGTATTCGCGCTTGACCTCCGCGAAGAGCGCCTCGATCCGCTTACGGATGGCCTCGCGGCCGTCCTCGGTGAACGGTTCGGACGGGAGCGCGTAGAACTCCGGGGCCCGGCCATTGCGGCGGCTGATCCGCTCGTCGTACATCTTGGCGAAGAGCAGGTAGAGGAACTGCCAGAACGCGGCGTCCTTCGGCATGCCCTCGTTGCCGTGGATGTAGTTGTGGCAGCGCTGGAAGGCGGTCTTGAGCATTTCTCGCTCGCCGCGGCGCAGCCGCGCGACCGACACGACCGTGCCGCTCTGCACCGATTCGTCGGCGAGGGGCCAGTCGGCCCGCTGCTCGAAGCGGGCGCCGAACCGGGTCGACTCCTTGTAGAGGAAGAAGAAGTCGACGCCGTTCGTCCACATGCCGTACTGGGCGCGTGGAGTCTCCTCCGTGCCGAGGAGAGTTTCCAGTTCCTCCAGGTCTTCCTTCGCCTGGGTGTAGGTGCGGATCTTGGTGACCTTGCGGCTCGCCTTGGGTTCGGGCTTGCACATCACGACACGGCGCAGGTTCTCCAGGCGGTGCTCGGCGCCATGCTCGAAGATCGCGATATCGGCCTTTTTGGTCGTGCGCCGCCGTCCGACCGCTTCCACGGGAATCGGGAAGTCGCGCTCCATGTCCTCGACCGAGATCCCGTACTCGTGGAACAGGGCCCGCGCGACCCGCTGCCGGACGGGCTCACTGCCCCGGTCCCGGACGCGCTTACCGGTGATGAAGTCGATGATCTCGTCGTCGGCGAGCGAATCGGGTGCGCCGTCCTCACGTCCGGCGACCTTGCCCGCGTCCCCGATGTCCAAGCTGACCTGCTCCATCCGCCACGACCCTGTTCTCATCCCCGCCCGCGTAGCGGGTTCCGCATGTGCACCTAGGATCCTAGGCCCCTTGGTCCCGGAGCCACCGGCACGATCACTGGTCTGATGTCGAAGCCGGGCGAATGGTCGGCGAGTGCGGCGGAGTCGCCACATTCGCGCTGGTTCGGGGGTGACAATGAGGCGGTGGCGGATCTGGGCTCGGGAGTGGAAGGGCCGCAGCCGTTCGCGCATCTCAGCGCTCCGAACGCGGCTCTGTACCGGGATGTGCTGCGCTCGTTCGCGCGGGCGAAGGAGCGCTTCATCGTCCACCTGCGCCCGGAGGACGTGGCGGCGGAGCTGGGGCGGGGAAGTGACGAGCAGCTCGCGCAGGCGTTGGACAAGTTGGTGGAGTGGGGAAACCTGCGGGCCGATGCCGACACCGGCCGCGTGACGACCGTCGAGGACTTCCACCGCAAGCGGTTCCTGTTCCAGCTCACCGCGGCCGGTCATGCCGCCGAACAGGCCATCGCCTACTACGAGGAGGCGATCGGGCAGCGCGGCGTGCTCCAATCGGTGGCACTCACCGACATCGCCGACCAGCTTGCGGCGTTATCGGCGCTCGCGTCCGAAGGCGAACCCGATCCGGCAAAAGTCCATCTGTTGCTGCTGGCGCTGGCGGACCGGTTTTCGTCGCTGGCCGACAACGCGCAGGCGTTCATGTCGTCGCTGCGACGGGCGATCGACTTCTCCGACGGCGATGTCGAAGGGTTCATCGCCTATAAGGAGCGGCTCATCGACTACATCAACCGGTTCATCGCCGACCTCGCCAACTCTGGCGCCCGCATCGCCAGGCTCCTGGACGAGGTGGAGAGGCACGGTCACGAGCGGCTGCTGAGGCTGGCGGCGCGCAGAGAGGCGTCCGACGCGGTACCGGAGCAGGATGCGTCCAACGAGGCGTTCGCTCACGCTGAGACCGCCGCGTTGGAGTCGTGGCGCAACCGGTGGCGCGGGCTGCGGGACTGGTTCGTCTCCGGCGGGACGGAGCGGCCGTCACAGGCGCGGCTGCTCCGGCACTCGGCGGTGACGGCGATCAAACAGCTGGTCGACACGGTGGGGCTGCTGAACGAGCGCCGCTCCGGCCGGTCCGACCGGTCGGCGGACTTCCGCACGCTGGCCCGATGGTTCGCCGAGGCGCCGGACGAGGCCGCGATGCACCGGCTGTGGCGGGCGGCGTTCGGGCTGACGTCCGCGCGGCACCTCACCGTGACCGCCGCGACGGTGGCGGAGTGGGCCGAAGCGGAACCGCAGGGTCGGCCGTGGGCGGACGCGCCGCCGGTGCGAATCTCGCCGCAGCTGCGCCGGACCGGGTCCTATGAGCGGCGAGGCAAACCCAACCGTGTCCAGGACCGGTCGCATCTGCGCAGGATGCTGCGCGAACGCGCCGAGCGGGAGGCCGCGGAGACGGCGGCGGCGCGGGCGCGGTTGTGCACCGACGGGCCCGTCCTTCTATCGGAGCTGGGAACTCTGGACGCGCGGGCGTTCCGGCTGTTCCTTACCTTGCTGGGTGACGCACTGGCGGCTCGGCTGCCGGGAGACACCGAGGTGAAGGTGGTCACCGGGGACGGCTCGATGGAGGTGCGGCTGTCCCTTATTCCGGGCGGCGGGCAAGTGCGCATTGTTACCGAAGACGGCGTGCTCAGCGGGCCTGAGCACCTCATCGAGATCACCGATCTGCATGAGTGACGAAGACACGGCGCGGCGGCGGGCGGCGCTGCGGGCGCTGCTGCGGCGGCCATTGCTGACGGCCGAGTCCGACAGGGAGATCCTGGCGCTGGTCCGCCGATGCCAGGACGAGTTGCGCGCCTGGCTGAGCAGGGAGACGGGCTGGCGGCTTCATGTGGACGCCGAGACGGCCCGGTTGTTCAAGACCGCGCCGACGCTCGACGATGACACGCACCCGGCGCGCGGCAGAGCCGGGGAGCAGTTCGGGCGGCGCCGCTACGTGGTGCTGTGTCTGGCCTTGGCGGTGCTGGAGCGCGCCGACGCACAGACGACACTGGGTCGGCTCGCGGAGGAGGTCATGAACGCCGCCGCCGAACCGGAACTCGCGTTCCCGTTCAGCTTGGACAGCCGGGCGGAGCGGTCCGACCTGGTCGCGGTGGTGCGACTGCTCCTCGGCTGGGGCGTGCTGAGGCGGGTGTCCGGGGACGAGGAGTCTTACCTGTCGGCGACCGGGGACGTCCTGTACGACGTGCGCCGGCCCGTTCTCGCGTCTTTGCTCACGGGGGCGCGGGGGCCGTCCACGGTCACGGCGGTGGGGTTCGAGGAACGGTTGGCGGAGTTGACCGATGAGCCCGTCCCCGACACCGACGAGTTGCGCAACCGGGCGCTGCGGCGCGGCCTGACCCGTCGGCTGCTGGAAGACCCGGTGGTGTACTACGCCGACTTGGACGACGCCGAACGCGCCTACCTGGTGTCCCAGCGCGCCGCGATCACACGCCGGATCGAGGAGGCCACCGGCCTGGTCGCCGAGGTGCGGGCGGAAGGCGTGGCGATGGTCGACCCGGACGACGAGCTCACCGACGTGCGCATGCCCGAGCAGCGCACCGACGGGCATGTGACGCTGCTGGTCGCCGAGTACCTGTCAGGACGGGACGAGGCAACGCGGGACGAGCTGACCGGTTTCGTCCGGGACATGGCCATGCGGCACAAGGCGTTCTGGCGCAAGGGCGTGACGGAGCCCGAAGCCGCGGAGGAACTGCTCGACATCGCGCTCGGAAAACTGGCGGCGCTGAGGCTCGTGGAGGTCCTGCCGGGCCGGGTCAGAGCCCGTCCGGCCATCGCGCGTTACGCCGTGGAAGAGCCGACCATCCGAGGGAGGGCCGAGGGATGATGCCGGTCGCGGATTCCGAGCGCTGGAAGCCTCTGCGCGCCGGGCTCGTCGACATGTTCTACTACGACGCCGAGGAGTTCCATTTCCATGACGGGCGGCTCCTGCTGCGCGGCAACAACGGCACCGGCAAGTCGAAGGTGCTCGCGCTGACGCTGCCGTTCTTGCTGGACGGGGAGCTGTCCTCGCACCGGGTGGAGCCCGACGGCGACCGGCAGAAGCGGATGGAATGGAATCTGCTGCTCGGCGGCAAACACCCGCATCCCGAACGGCTCGGTTACACATGGCTGGAGTTCGGTCGCCGCCACCCGGACGGCACCGATGAGTACCGGACGCTCGGTTGCGGTCTGAAAGCGGTGAAGGACCGTGGCATCGTCCGGCACTGGTTCTTCATCACGTCCCGCCGCGTCGGCGTGGACCTCTCCCTCGTCTCGAACGGGGGCGTGTCACTGACGCGGGAGAAGCTGCGCGAAGCGGTGGAAGGCCATGGCCTGGTCTATGACCGGGCCTCCGACTACCGGCGGGCGGTCGACGAGGCACTGTTCGGGCTGGGCGAACACCGCTACGAAGCGCTGGTCAACCTGCTGATCCAGCTCCGCCAACCGCAACTGACGAAGAAGCCGGACGAGCGGCTGCTGTCCCGCGCGCTGACAGAGGCGCTGCCACCGCTTAATCCGGCACTGATCACCACGGTGGCGGAGGCGTTCCGCGGCCTGGACGAGGAGCGTGACGCGCTGCGCGCTCTGGAGGACGCGCACAAGGCGGCCACCGGCTTCCTCGGTCACTACACCAGATATGCGCGGATAGCGGCGAAGAGGAAGGCGGCCGGGCCGCGTCTCACGCACAGCCACTACGAACATCTCAACCGAAATCTCACCGAGGCGCAGACACGGTTCAACGCGGCGAACGCCGACCTGACCGAGGCCACGCGGCAGCTGGAAGCGCTGGAGGCGGAGAAGACCCGCTTGGAGGCACGTCGGAAGGCGCTGGAGACGAGCCCGGAGATGCGCGACGCCGAACGCATCGAGCAGATGGGCGCGGAGGCAAGGCGTCGGGACGCGTACGCACGGACGCGTGAGCGCGACCGCGACGACCTGTCCCGCGAGGTCGAGCACAAGCGGGTCCGGGCCGGGAAGGCGCTGACACGCGCCGAGTCGGCCGAATCCGCGTTCGGGGGCGTCCGGGACAAGTCGGCGAGGTTGGCGAATGCCGCCGGATGCGGTCGCGCCCACGCTGAGGCGATGACCGGATGGGACACCGATTCGGCCATCGCGGAGCGGGCCATCGGCGAACTCGTGGAGAACCGGTCCCGTGCCCTCGCCGAACTCGACCGCCTGATGGCCGAGGTCACCACGGCGCGGAATCAGCTGAACGCCGCCGCCACGGAGGTGGAACGGCTGTCGGCCGAGCAGCAGGCCGCAGCCGAACGGATCATCGCGGCCGAGGCGGGCACGCGGGAGACCGCGGCGGCGCTGCTGGACGACTACATCACCTACCTCGCCGGGCTCACCGAGATCCGGCTGGACGATCCGGACGCCGTCCTGGCCACTCTGGAGGAATGGGCGAGCACCGCCGACGGCCGTAACCCGGCCGCGACCAGTGTGAACGACGCCGCGCGCACGGCGACCGCGGCGCTCGGCGGCCAGGTGGCCAACGTCGAATCTCAGCTTGGGGTCCAGAAGACCAACGAGAAGGCGCTGCTCGACGAGATCGGACGGCTTGAGGCCGGCGGTCATGACGTCCCACCTGTTCCGTATACGCGCACCGGCTCTCGCGCGGGACGCGTCGGCGCGCCGTTGTGGAAGGTCGTCGATTTCGTCGAGGCCGTACCGGACGATCACCGCGCCGGGTTGGAGGCCGCGCTGGAGGCAGCCGGAATCCTGGACGCCTGGGTGACGCCGGATGGAACCCTCGTCGGGGAAGACGACACGTTCGTACTGAGTGGTGCGGACGTGCAGGGTCCGTCATGCCGGGTGGTGCTGCGACCTGCCGTTGACCGCGCCGACCCGGCCGCCGCCGTACTCGGCGACGACGCCGTTCGGGCCGTCCTCGCCGGGATCGGTCTCGGCCCCGGCGCGCGGACCTGGGTCGCGGTGGACGGACGGTGGGCGAACGGTGTCCTCGGCGGCTCCTGGCGCAAGGACGAGGCGCGATTCATCGGCGAGGGCGCCCGGGAGGCCGCACGCCGCGCCCGTATCGCCCAGCTCCGTGAAGAGGTCACCGAGACTCGGTCGCGGATCACGGAGCTGGCGCGGCAACGGGACGACCTGATGGAGCGGCAGGCCACGCTGGCCACCGAACACGGCGAGATCCCACCCGACACGGACTTGCGCGAGGCGCACGTCCAACTCGCTGCCGAACGCCGCAGGCGGCGAAGTCTGGACGCCGAGCGCGCCCAAGCGGACAAGGTCGTGGAACGGCGCCGCGACGAGGTCGGCGTGGCGGAGGAGAAGGCCGCCGAGTTCGCCTCCGACGTCGGCCTGCCCGTCGACGCGACCGAACTCGCGGCCGTGCGCGAGGCGATAGCCCACTACCGGCTGGCGCTCGCCGAACTGTGGCCCGCGGCCCGCACCCTACTGGAGGCACGGGAGACGGCGCGTGACGCCGCCGAGGAACTGGGACGCGTCCAAGAGCGGCTGACGAAGGCCGCGGAGGAAGCCGCGGAGGCGCGCGGGCGGTCAGACGCCGCCGCGGAAGAGCACCGAGCGCTGGTCGAGACCGCGGGCGCCGCCGTCGACGAACTGTTCCGGCAACTTGAACAGGTGAAACTGGCTCTCACCGAACGGGAGCGCGCCGAAACGGCGGCGCGTCGGCGGGAGGGCAAAGCCCGGGAGGAACGCGGCAAGGCCGATGGGAAGCGCGAGCAACTCGGCAGCGAGATCAAAGAGGCCACCGCCGCCCGAGACGAGGCCGTGGCCGAGTTCCGGGCGTTCGCCGCGACCGGTCTGCTGAGCGTCGCGCTGCCCGATCTGGACATCCCCGACCCGGCGCGGGAGTGGGCTGCCAAACCCGCCGTGCTGCTGGCCCGCGCCGTCAACGCCGACCTGGAAGCGATCGACGAGGGCGACGGCCCTTGGAACAACGTGCAGAAGAAGGTGACCGAGGAGCACAAGCTGCTGTCCGACGCGATGTCCCGGCACGGCCACTCGGTCGGCCTGACCCTGCACGAAGGGATCATGGTCGTGGACGTGCTGTTCCAGGGCCACAACCGCGACATTCCCGGCCTGGCCGCGGCCCTTGAAACCGAGACGGAGCACCGGGCCCGGCTGCTGTCCGCTCGCGAGCGGGAGATCCTGGAGAACCACCTGTTGAACGAGGTCGCCGGCACCCTTCAGGAGCTCATCGCCGCCGCCGAGGACGAGGTACGGGAGATGAACGCCGAGCTGACGTCCCGTCCGACGTCCACGGGGATGCGGCTGCGACTTGTATGGAAACCCGCGAAGAACGCCCCGGACGGGCTGGAACGTGTCCGAACCAGGCTCCGGCAGACCATCGACGCCTGGTCGGCGGACGACCGCGCGGCCGTCGGTCGGTTCCTCCAAGAACAGATCGCCCGCGAGCACGCCGACAACCCGTCGTCCGGGTGGACAGAGCAGCTCACCCGGGCGCTGGACTACCGGTCTTGGCACGCCTTCACGATCCAGCGGCTTCAAGACGGGCAGTGGCGTCCGGCGACCGGACCGGCCTCCGGCGGTGAACGGGTGCTCGCCGCATCGGTGCCGCTGTTCGCCGCCGCGTCCGCGCATTACAAGTCGGCCGGCAACCCGCACGCGCCGCGGCTCATCGCCCTGGACGAGGCGTTCGCCGGCGTGGACGACGACTCGCGCGCAAAATGCCTCGGCCTACTCGCCACTTTCGACCTGGACGTGGTGATGACCAGCGAACGCGAATGGGGCTGCTATCCGCAGGTGCCCGGCCTGTCGATCTGCCAGTTGTCCCGGCGGGACGGCATCGACGCCGTTCTGGTGACTCCGTGGCGCTGGGACGGGAGGGAACGCACCCGCGTCGAACTCCCACACTCCCCGACAACCGCCACGGGGCAGGCGGACCTGTTCCAATGACGGACACCGACCGGCTGCGGCGACTGCTCGGCGGCCCCGACACTGCCTGGCTGCTCCAGCGGATCCGTCGCCGACTTGAACGCGGTGGAACGCTCACCGGAACCGTCACGCTCACAGGGGCGACCCCGTCGCAGCGGCGCGCCATGGAACTGCTGTTGGGCCGCCGCACCGTGGCCGGCACGTCGCTGTCGGTATCCCTCGCCGAGGTCGACCGCGTGCTGCGGGCCAGTGGCGCCTGCCCCGGCGGGCTCGCCACCGCCGTCGAGATCCTGGACGGTCCCGTCCGCGACTTGGCTCGGGAACGGGCAGAGACGGCCGCCGCCTGGGCTGCGGCGTTCGCACCACTGGACGATGCGGTCGCCGGCCGTCCCGAACTGGCCGACTGGCGCGAGTGGCTCGACTCCTCCGGCCTCGTCCGTCGCCTGATCCCCCTTGAGGATGCCGCAGGAACGTTGAGGCGGCTCGCCTCGGTCGCGCGGGCGCTGCCCGCCTCCAGCATTCCTCTGGGCCGGTTCGCCGCCGAAACGTGCGGCAGCGCTCACGCTCTCGACGATGGCCGTCCCCTCGCCACGCTTGCGAGTTCCTGCGCTCGCGCCATCGCCGGGCTGCCGTTCCGCGCCGACGGCGGCGCCGAATCCCGGCGCGGCACCTGGGCCGCGGTCGGCGTGCATTTGGACGAACTGTCCTCCACCGTCCTGTGCCTGGGACTGCCCGGCGACACCACGACCGCGACCGGCCGGATGCTGGCCGCCATGCGCGGGGAACCGGTCTCGCTCACCCTGCGCCAGCTTCGCCGCCACAACGCGCCGATGCGCATCGACCAGGTCCAGGTTTCCCAGCAGGAGACCAACCTGGTTCGCGTTTGCGAGAACCCCATCGTCCTGACGGCGGCGGCCGACGCCCTCGGCCCGTCCTGTCTGCCCCTGGTGTGTTGTAATGGGCGCCCGTCCGCCGCGGTCTGGCGCCTACTGGAACTCCTCGCCGAAGGCTCCGCCGAGTTCGCCTACCACGGCGACTTCGACTGGGGCGGAGTGGCGATCGCCAACGCCGTCTATACCCGCATTGGCTGGCGCCCTTGGCGCTTCGACGCCGCCAGTTACCTTAAAGCGTCCTCCGAGACCGCCTTGGCGGGGCGTCCCTCCCCCACACCGTGGGATTCCACACTGGCCACGGCGATGACCGAACGCGGCGTGCGCGTCGAGGAAGAACAAGTGCTGCCCATCCTCATCGCTGACCTGACCGCGCCGCACCGGTGAGGCGCAAGGTCGGTGGGCTGCCAATCTTCGTGGGTTTTGCGCCACCGGCCGGTGTGCTTCTGCGGCTGGGGCGGGGAGTGGCGAGAAAACGGTGATTATTGGCAGTTTAACCTCTCACCGGGGCGGGGGAACCGAGGCCACTATGCGAGCGCCGAGAAACTTCTCGGGCTCGACATGTGGAGGAACGATGAAGCGTCTTCTTGTGACCGTGATGGCGACGGGGATCGTCATGGTCGGCGCCGCCTCGGTGGCCGCGAGTGCGTCCGCCGAGGAGGCGGTCGGGACCGACAGCGTGAGGATCACCTCGGAGGGGACCGACAGCGTGAGGATCACCAACCGAGACTGGTGACCCTACCGAGGGCCGCCCGGCGGATGGGACGGGTGGCCCTCGATCATCCGTGCGCCCTCGTCGGGGGACGAGGTGTTCGATCCACGGACCGGCGACATTACGGATCCGTGCCGCGGCCGTCCGCTCCTAGTCTTCAGAAAGGGATTCCCGTGCGGGCGGACGAGGCCGCGAAGTTTGTCAGTATTTTCCGATCGGGGGTTTCATGTTGCTCTGTCGCCGTGTGCCAGGCGCCGGTCCTCAGCAGGCCGACGTCGACGTTCAGAAGGTCGTCGCCTTTGTGTCGGACGGATTCAGCACCGTCGCGCTGGGACTCTGCGGTGCGGTGTTCGCCGACCGGACCGAACTCTGGATGCCGCGGTACGCATTCCTCGTCACGACGGAGTGGCCGGGCCCGTTGACCAGTGATCTGGGGCTGCTCCAGCAGGTCGAGCACGGACCGGACGTCATGCGGGAGGCCGACCTGATCCTGGTGTTCCCCATCGGCGACGGCCTGCCCGGTCCAGAGGTGATCGACGCGATCAGGGACGCCCACCGGCGCGGAGCGACCGTGGCCTCCTTCTGCTCCGGCGCGTTCGTGCTCGCCGAGACGGGGCTGCTCGACGGGAGGCGGGCGACGACGCATCCGCGGCTGGCGGCCGAGCTCGCCCGGCGTTATCCCCGCGTCCACGTGGAACCGGACGCCCTCTACGTCGACGAGGGGCGCCTGGTCACCGGGGTCGGGGGCGCCGAGGGCATCAACATGGTGATGCACCTGGTGAGGCGCGAGCATGGGACCGCGGTCGCCAACGCGATCGCGCAGGAGACCGTCGCGGTGCCGAACTGGTCCGGCGACCGGCCCCGGTACCTGTCCTTTCCCACCGCCGCCCGGTCCGAGGACGAGCGCATCACCGCCGTCCTCGAATGGGCCGGTGACCACCTGGACCAGCCGCATTCGATCGACGACCTGGCCGCCCGCGCCCTCATGAGCACCCGCACGTTCAACCGGCGCTTCAAGGCCGCGACCGGCACCACGCCTCATGCGTGGCTCCGGGCCCAGCGGGTGCGGAGGGCCGGGGAGCTTCTGGAGACCACGGGGCTGGGCGTCGAGGAGATCGCCCGGCAGGTCGGCTACCGGACGGCCGCCGTCCTGCGCGAGAACTTCATCAAGACCCGCGGGGTCTCACCGCAGGCCTACCGGCGGGCGCTGGGGCATCGGTTGACGCTCTCTCGGACGACCTGACCCCGCGGCGGCGACTTACGATCAAGGCATGTTCGCGGGGCGGGGGCAGGAGCTTGCCGGGGTGGTGGGGCTTCTCGCGTCCGCGCGGGCGAGCCGGGGCGGCGGTGTCGTCCTGGTCGGTGAGCCCGGGATCGGGAAGTCGACACTGCTCAGGCAGGCCGCGGGTCTGGCGACCGATATGCGCGTGCTGCGGGCCACGGGCGCGGAGACGGAGGCGCCGCTCGCCTATGCCGTCCTGCACCAGTTGCTGTTCCCGGTGCTGGATCGGGTCGATCTGCTGCCCGCGCCGCAGGCGGAGGCGCTCGGTGTCGCGCTCGGTTCACGGAGCGGGGCCGCGCCGGACCGGTTCCTGGTGTCGGCGGGGACGCTGACCCTGCTGTCGGACCTGGCGGACGAACGTCCGGTGGCATGCCTCGTCGACGACCTGCAATGGGCGGACGGCCCGTCCCGTGACGTGCTCGCGTTCGTGGCCCGCCGCGTCGGCGCCGAGCCCGTCGCCCTGATCGCCGCCGACCGGACCGCCGCGGACCGGCCGCCCGACGGTCTGCGTGTGCTGCCTCTCGCACCGCTCACCGCCGGCGAGTCGGCGGCCGTCCTGGACGCGCTCAGTCCGAACCTCTCCCCGGAAGTGCGGGATCGGCTGGTGAAGGCGGCGGCCGGCAACCCGCTCGCCCTGGAGGAGATACCTCGGGGGCTCACGCGGCGAGAACTCGCCGGGCTTGATCCCCTCCTCGATCCGCTCCCGTTGTCGACGGCCCTCGAAGGGCTGTTCAGCACGCGGGTTCGGCGGCTCGATCCCGACGTCCGGGTGCTGGTCGTCCTGTGCGCGGCGGACGGTTCCGGTCACCTGCCGACCCTCGCGCGGGCAGCCGAGCGGCTGGACGTCTCCCTCGCCCCCCTTGACTCGGGCATGCTGGACGACCTGGTCCACATCGACCGGTTCGGTGCCGTGGCCTTCCGCCATCCGCTGGTGCGTTCGGCCGCGTACCACGGCGCTCCGCACTCGACCCGTCGGGCCGTCCACGCGGCGCTCGCACACGCCGGCACCGAGCCCACCCGCCGGGTGTGGCACCTGGCGCGGGCCGTGTCGGGCCCCGACGAAGAAGTCGCCCGCGAGCTGGAGCAGGTCGCCGAACGCACGCTGCGTCGTTCCGGCGACCGGACGGCGGTCACCGTCCTCCAGCAGGCCGCCCGGCTCAGCCCGGACGTGGCCGACCGGGCCCGAAGGCTGGTCGCCGCCGCCGAGGCCGCCTGGCGAAGCGGCGACGCGGCCCGCACGCGCACGCTCCTGGACGAGGCCCGCCCCCTCGCCGAGCCCGGTGATCCGCGCATCGACCACCTCCACGGCCTGACCGAACTCCGCGACGGGGACGCGGCCGAAGCCGTCCGCGTCCTGGTCTCCGCGGCGTCCCGCGCCGTCGACGGTGCCGTCCACCGCCCGGTGCAGGTGTTGCTGGACGCCGGTGAAGCCGCCTTCCACACCGCGGACGCCGCCGCGGCCAAGGAGGTCGACCGGCTCCTCAAACAGCTCCCAGACGCGGGAACCCCCCTGGAACAGGCACTGGTCAGGTTGATGCTCGGCATCGCACCGCTGGCGCGAGGCGAGCACCCCGACGGCCTGGAGGACGATCTGGCCTTGATCGAAAGGAGCGGTGACCCGCACCTGCTCGTCCGGGCCGGCGGCATCGCCCTGACCCGCGGCGACCTCGGGACCTCCCGGCGGCTACGCGCCGCCGGCGTGGCCAGAGCCCGTCACCTCGGCGCCGCGGGGACGCTCGCCTGGGCCCTGTGGTACCAGGCCAACGAGGAGGTCCTGAACGGCCGGTACGCCGCGGCGGAGGCGATCGCCGACGAAGGTCACCGGCTGTCCCTGGAGACCGGACGGTCCAACATCGCCTGGCAGCATCAGGCGACCATGGCCATGCTGTGCGGCCTGCGCGGGCGCGCGGACGAGGCCGTGGCCAAGGCGCGGGAGGTCATCGCGTTCGCCGACGCCCGCGGCCTGGCCACCGCCGGTCTGTGCGCGCGGCACGCCCTGACCCTGCTCGCGCTCTCCCAGGGGCGCGGCGCGGACGCCCTGGAACAACTGGAGGTCATGCGCGATCTCATGTCGTCCGGGCACCACGCGGTCTCCATCACCGTGGTCCCCTTCTATGTCGAGGCGGCGACACGCGTCGACCTGCGCGACCGCGGCGCCGAGGTCTTCGCCCGGTATCTGACCTGGGCGGAGGAGCCCCCCGCGCCGACGGAGGTGCGCGCTCTCGCCGCCCGTTGCCGGGCCCTGCTGTCCGATGGCGACGAGGCCGATCGATGGTTCCGGACCGCGCTCGACCATCACCACGCGTCCGGGGTGCCGCTCGACCACGCCCGCACCGCGCTGCTGTACGGGGAGTTCCTCCGCCGCCGGAAACGCCGCACCGACGCGCGAGCCCCGCTTCGGCTCGCGCTGGCCACCTTCGAGCGGCTCGGCGCCACGACATGGGCCCGGCGCGCCCGAGCCGAGCTGCGCGCCACCGGGGTGACGACGGGAGTGCCCGACCCCAGCGGCATCGACCTCCTCACGCCCCAGGAGATCCAGGTCGCCCGCGTCGTCGGCCAAGGTCTCACCAGCCGCCAGGCCGCGGCCCAACTCTTCCTCAGCCCGCGCACCGTCGACTACCACCTGCGCAAGATCTACCAGAAACTGGGCATCGCCTCCCGCACCGAACTCGCGCGCCTCGATCTTTCCGACCGGGACTGATCGCAAGAAATTCGCCAAAGAACGCAAGAACCCGGCCATTATTGGGACGCCTCACGGCGCACCAGAACCATCCGACTAGCGTCGCTAGGATGAGCAAACTCGCCATTGGCGTGACGAGGGTTTTCGACGGCGAACGGTTGCTTGACGAACCCGCATTGATACTCGTGGAGAACGGACGGATCGCCGGAATTCAGCCAGGCACGGAGGCACCGGATGACTGGACGACGCGACATTATGACGGAACGGCCCTGCCCGGCCTGATCGACACACATGTGCACCTGTGCGCGAACGGCGACCTTGGCGCCCTCGAGAACATCGAACATCTATCCCCGAAAGACCTGCACGACACCATAGAAACGTCGCTCCACCTACATCTGGCCGCAGGCGTGACCACCGTCCGGGACCTTGGCGACCACCAGGACGCGGTGCTGGAGTGGAGGACGCACGACAAACCCGGACTGCCGACGGTCGTGGCCTCCGGAACGCCGATCACCAGCATGGACGGGCACTGCGCATCGCTGGGCGGACAGGCGCGCGGGGAGGCGGAGATCCGGGCGATGGTCCGGCGGCGCGCGGAACACGGCGCGGACATCGTGAAGATCATGGCCAGCGGCGGGGTGCTCACACCCGGCACCGACACCCTGAGCCCGCAGTTCACCGAGCCGGAGATGCGCGCGGCGGTCGACGAGGCGCACCGGCTCGGACTACCGATCACCGCGCACGCGCACGCCCTCGACGCGGTACGCCAGGCCCTGGCCGCGGGCGTCGACGGCATCGAGCACTGCACCTGTCTGACAAGTGACGGCGTCCGCGCCGACGACGCCCTGCTCACCAAATTGGCCGAGTCGGGGACCACGGTCTGCCCGACGCTCGGAAGCGACCCCGCGGTCGTCGTCCCACCCGAGATCATCGCCGTGGCCGCACGCGCCGGCATCACCGAGGCCGTCCTACAAGAAACAGCCATGCGCCTCCACAAGGGCGGAGCCCGGTTGGTGGCGGGCTCGGACGGCGGCATCGGCCCGGCCAAACCCCACGGCCTACTGCCCTACACCCTCGAGGAGTACGTACACGCGGGCCTCCCAGCGACAGCCGCACTACGAGCCGCCACATCGGTCGCCGCAGAGGCCTGCGGCCTACCGGCCCACAAAGGCCGCATCCGCACCGCCCACGACGCCGACCTGTTAATCGTGACCGGCGACCCGACCACCGACATCACGGCCCTACACACCCCCCAAGCAACCTACCTATCCGGCCACCTCCAGTAAGCCGCACAAGGCTCCACAGCATCGCGGTCGCAAAGTCGGCAGGGTTCAGCCCGCCTATTCGCCATTTGGCGCCCTCCGCAACGCGGTGGAGCGGGAATGCCCGCACCGAACCCGCCCGGGTTCTTTGCCTGGCCCGTGCTCTACAGTTTCGCAAGCAGCGCCAACGTCGGACCGATCAGCACCACGATGTAGAAGATCACCCACACGCCGACGGTTCTGAGCGGGCCGGTGAGGTCTCTCCGATCCGAACGTCCGGTGTGCAGGCGAGGCGGGACGGCGTTACCTCTGCTGAAACCACTGCCCGGACCGGACGGCGCGTACACGAGTTCCGCCGGCTCCGCTGCCAGGAGCGTCCCGGACTTCTGGACGGGAATGGGGCCTGCTATTTCCCCACCGTCCACCGGATCTTGACCCTGAACAGCGCGGAACGTCCAAGCCGGTTCTCGGAGAACGTAGATGCTGGTACCCCATTCGGCCGGAACGGATTCCCCATTCACTGTGACCGCGGGCCGGTACTCGTCACGCGTGGACTGGAAATTCTTGTGCGAGAAAGGCCACACATATCGGACGACCAGTTGGAGCGACTCACCCTGGCCCTGTACCGGGCGTAGAAGGGGACCGAACCAGCCGGACTTGGAATTCATCGCCCTATATCCGTTCCGCTAGAGTATTCGCGGCAAGAAGAATGACGAACGATGCGAGCAGAAGAAGACCGGCTCGTAAGTTCCAGCTCTGCAACCCCTTCTTCGACGGGGGGACGGGACTCGAAACGACCATCGGCACAGCCGCTCCGGGCCGGATCCAGACCTGAATGATTCGGACACGTCCCTTAACCGCGTCCGTAACGAACGACGTGGTGACGCCGCACCGCAACGTGATCGTTCGCGCCCCGGACGCAACCGGGACGTACCAGCGTCCCGGCGCGACGTCCAAGGAATGGCCGTCGACCTGACATGACAATACCGGAAGTTCGCCGGCGAACTCGGAGTCCACCGAGAATCGGATGTCCAGTGCCGAATTCTCCGGAGTCGGTGCCGCCGATTCCAAGTCTTCGAGGCGCACGGGAAACATTGCCTGCATTTATCGACCGCCAATCTACACCGGCTCGGGCGGAGCCGCCGGGAAGCTTCCGGGATCCAACTTGTTCCGGATGTCGTCGGCGGTGCCACCACCACCCGTGGCCCCCTGCCATGCCGGTCCAGCGACTTTGAACGGCGTGCTGATTCCGGCGCTGATTCCGAATCCGCTGAGCGCTTTGAGAGCACGCTTGTTCTGCGCGGCATACCTGGCCAGATATCGCAGCAGGGTGGCCAGGCGGATCAGCACGTTGCGCACCTTCTGAACCATGGCCGAGGCGCGCTGAAAGGCGATCGTGGCCTGGATGCCGGTGGCTCCTGCCGCGGCGGCGGTGCTGGCGCCGCCCGTGACCGGCGCGGCCGCCATCGCCGGAACCCAAACCGCGATCAGCCACCGGATCAGCGTGATGATGAGTTCGACGATAAAGGCCTGCGCAACCTCCATGATCGCCTTGCTGGCCCCGAGAATCGCCCGCACATGTGTGACCTCCTTCGCCAGGTCGTCCAGACCTTCGGTGAAGATGGTCATGTGGGCTCTGGCTCGGTTTGCCGTTGGCCCCTTCCAGATGTGCTCTGCTATGTCCTTCTGGGGGATTTCCAGGACCTTCTTCGACAACTCGCCGAGCTTCTGACCTACCACCTCCCATCGGTTGCTCGCGTCATCTATTTTCTCCGGGTGCCCGGTGACGTACGCGAGTGCGTCCTCCAATGGCTGGATGACGTCTATCAGGAAGGTGAGGCCCCAGCCGGCGAGGAAGCCCACCGGGTCGGCGGCCAGTCCGATGCCCGCACCGAGGGCGTCTCCGGTGAACGATGACAGGTCGGCGAATTGCTTGTCCTCGAACGCCTTCTGCACTCCCTTGCCCAGTGAGCTGATGACCGGCATGTCCTCGAGAGCGTCGAATCGAAGCGGGCCGGCCTCGTTCAGGGAGGGGGAGCGTTTCGGTGCTTCGGCCTTACCGATCGCAGGATCGACGAGAAGACTTTCCACCTCCTTTATCTTGCTGAGTATCTCGCTGTCCGCCTTGCGATAGTTTTCGGCGGTCTTCAGTAGCGAGTCCGCCGCCTTGTTAATGTACGTAGGAGGCAGTTGGAGAGACTCGTGCAACTCGGCGGCGGCGTGCTGGTACCAGTCATTCAACTGGGCGGCCCTGCCGACACCTCCCCACACGTCGAAGCCGTGCCCCGGGTCGGCGGCCTTTGCGGAGGCTTTGATGTCGGCGGCGAGGGACTGATAGGTGTCCATCTTCTGTGCGGCGACGACCAACTGGCCCGGATTGTAGACGATCTCGGTCACCAGCGGATGCCTCGCTTCCGGAGGTACAACTCCGGGTCTTCGACCTCTACGTTGGGCAGGTGTGCGTCGACCATGCCCATCACGTCCACGCCGGGTGGCGCGATTGGCTGGACGAGGGCGGCCATTTCCTGGTTCACCTCTGCGGTGGCCTTCCGGATCACGGTGATGAGCGTTCGGGCCAACTGCTCCGGTCCGAGGCGAAGCGCTTGTTGCTGGAGTTTGATGTCCTGTACGGCACCGCCGGACCCCACGGTGACTGTGACGGTTCGGTCCTGCGAGGCGACCGAGGCGGTCAGGTGCTGGATCTTTTCACGAACGTCCCGGTATACGGCCAGCTGATCAGCCAACTCTTGATCGACAGAGCCGAACGGCTTCGGATCGTCGGAGCTTTGGTCGTTGTCGCTCATGGGTTACTCCGCTGTCGACTAGGGATCCGCGGGGTAGTTGTTTCGAGCCTTTGCATGCTCCAGCGAGGGACGTCCTCCCGGTCTCGAAAGGAGGATCGGAGCAGGGACATTGAACCATGACGTACGAGCCTGTTCAAAGTTCGCGCACATGCTTACGGAATCTGACCCGCGCAAGCGTCAGCCGGATCATCTCCGGAACCAAGGGTCCTGTCACTTGAATCGGTCAGGACTAAAAATTTATATGACTTGTCCTGAACCCGGATGGCGCTTATTTTGCGTCCCGATCGAGTGACCGGGGCGAATGAGGCGAGGCCGGGGTCAGCTTCTCGTGTTGTTAGGGAGGTGGGTGGCCTGGGTTTTGAGGAGGTGGAGGAGGTGCGTTACCTGGGCGGGTGGACGGCGGGTGCGGGAGTGTTGGGCGACTAGGAGGACGTCCGGGCCCTTGGTGGCCAGGGGGCGGTGGGTGATGACGCCGCGCTGTTCGAGGGGGTCTCCGGAGATGCTGTAGTCGGGGAGGAGGGTGACGCCCAGGCCCTCGGCGACCATCACCTTGCCCATTTCGGCGCCGTCCACGGAGTAGGCGATGGCCGGTTCGCGGCCGTTCAGGAGGCGGTGGACGTAGCGGTGCATGAGGTAGCCGGCGCGCATCGCGACGAACGGTTCGGCGAGGATGCGGTCGAGTGGGACCTCGGGGAGGCGGGCGAGGGGGCTGTCGGTGCGGCAGCAGACGGCGGCGCGGCCCCGGAGCAGTTCGACCGTGGCCAGGTCCGGGGGTGGGTCGTCGCCGTCGATGATGTTGATCAGGCCGAGGTCGAGGCCGCCGCCGCGCAGTGACTCCTGGATGTCGGCCTGCCGGGCGGTGATCAGCTCGACCTGGGTCTCCGGACGCGCCGCGCGGAAGCGGCTCACCACGGGCAGCACGAGCGGGACGGTCGCGGCGTGTACGGTGCCGACGCGGACGCTGCGCCTGGATCGGAGTGTGTCGTCGGCCGCGGCGCGCAGGCGGTGTACGGCGTCCAGGACCTCGATGATGCCGGGCAGGAGTTCGCGTCCGCCGGAGCTGAGGCGGGCGCCCGAGCGGTGCCGTTCCAGCAGCGTGACGCCGAGTTCGCGCTCCAGGTTGCCGATGGTCTGGCTGAGCGCCGGTTGTGACATGTGCAGGGCCTCGCTGGCACGCCGCATCGACCCGAGGCGGGTGACGGCCGCGACGCATTGCAACTGCTCGATACGCATGGTTCCCCGTGAGAGGTTCGGCCTATCACCCCGTCAGGAAGACCACATTGACCTGGGACGGGCGGACGTCAACAATACTAACTATGTCTGTAGGAAATATCGAGAACCCGGTGAGGTTCGCCTACTGGGTGCCCAACGTCAGCGGCGGGCTGGTGGTCAGCAAGATCGAGCAGCGAACCGACTGGGGTTATGACTACAACCGGGAGTTGGCCGTACTCGCCGAGAACAGCGGGTTCGACTACGCGCTCAGCCAGGTGCGTTACATCGCCTCCTACGGCGCCGCCTACCAGCATGAATCGACCGGGTTCAGTCTGGCGCTGCTGCTGGCCACACAGCGGCTGAAGGTGATCGCCGCGGTCCATCCGGGGCTGTGGCATCCCGGTGTGCTGGCGAAGTTCGTCGCGACTGCCGACCAGCTTTCGGGCGGACGCGCCGCGGTCAATGTCGTCAGCGGATGGTTCAAGGACGAGTTCACCAAGCTCGGTGAGCCGTGGCTGGAGCACGACGAGCGGTACCGGCGCAGCGAGGAGTTCATCCGCGTGCTGCGGGAGATGTGGACGTCCGAGCACGCGGAGTTCGGCGGCGACTTCTACCGGCTGCACGACTTCGACCTGCGGCCCAAGCCGGTCGACGTGCCGGGGCGTCCGCATCCGGAGATCTTCCAGGGCGGCAACTCCACCGCCGCGCGGCGGATGGCGGGTCGGGTGTCCGACTGGTACTTCAGCAACGGCAGGGACTTCGACGGTGTCGTCGAGCAGGTCCATGACGTCCGCGCCGAGGCCGCGTTGTACGGACGCCAGGTCCGGTTCGGGCTCAACGCCTTTCTGATCGCCCGTGACTCCGAGGCCGAGGCCCGCGAGGTGCTGCGCGAGATCGTCGCCAAGGCCGACCGGGAGGCCGTCGAGGGGTTCGGGTCCGCGGTCAGGCAGGCCGGGCAGGCCGCCCCCGACGGCAAGGGCATGTGGCAGGACTCGGAGTTCGCCGACCTCGTCCAGTACAACGACGGCTTCCGCACCGGGCTGATCGGGACGCCCGAACAGATCGCCGAACGGATCGTCGCCTACAAGCGGCTCGGCGTGGACCTGTTCCTGCTCGGCTTCCTGCACTACCTGGAGGACGTCGAGTACTTCGGCAAGCGGGTGCTGCCCCTCGTGCGGGAGCTGGAGGCCGACGTGGTTCCGGTGCGGACGGGTTCCTGAGCGCACGCATGATCCTCGTCCGCCGCCGATACATCGACCTGCTCAGGTCATGCAGCGCGCTGTGTAGCCCGGCGCGCGCCCGTCCACCACCGTCTCAGAGGAGAGCATCACATGTCAGTCCAGACCCATCAGCAGAGGGCCGCAGGCGACGAACGGTTCGCCGACGTGTTGCGGCGCGCCGACGCGGCCGCCGCCGAGCTGCGCGACACCGCCGCCCAGCGGGACCGCGCCAACAAGACCCCGCGCGCGGAGGTCGAGCTGCTGCGCCGCCACGACCTTCTTCAGGTGCAGGAACCCGTCGAGTACGGCGGGGACGGCCTGAACTACGCGCAGGCCGTCCAGATCACCCGCCGGATCGCGCGCGGTGACACCTCCATCGCCCATCTCATCGGCTACCACTTCGCGCAGACCCGGATCGCGCCCCTGTTCGGCACGTCCGAGCAGGCCGAGGAGCTGTCCCGCCTGAACGCCGAGCGGAAGCTGTTCTGGGGCGGTGTGCAGAACCCGCGCGGCGGCTCCGACCTCGTCCTGACCGAGGACGGTGACGGGTTCCGGCTGAACGGGCGCCGCTCGTTCGCCTCCGGCGCGAGCCTCGGTGACTACCTGTCGGTCACCGCCTCCTATGAGGGAGAGCTGGTCTTCCTCGCCCTGCCCGCCGGACGCGAAGGCTTCCGTGCCCTCGGCGACTGGGACAACATCGGGCAGCGGCTCACCGACTCCGGCGGTGTCGTGTTCGACGACGCGCGCGTGGAGGGCTCCGAGGTCCTCGGGTCGGGCCCGCTCACCGGACGGACCATCACCCCGTACCAGACCCTCGTCACGCCGCACTGGCAGTTGGCGTTCGTGAACTTCTACGTCGGGACGGCCGAGGGCGCCCTCGACGAGGCGCTCGACTGGACCCGCCTGCACGGCACCCCGTGGGAGACGTCCGGCGTGGACCGCGCCACCGACGACCCCTACATCCTCCAGACCGTCGGCGAGATCCGCAGCGAACTGCGCGCCGCCGCCCTGCTCGCCGACCGCGCGGGCGACGCCCTGCAGAAGGGGCTGGACACCGGCCCCGACCTCACCGAGGAGCAGCGCGCCGAGGCGGCCGTCGCCGTCTACGAGGCGAAGTACCTGTCCACCAAGGTCGCGCTGGCGGCGGCCTCCCGGCTGTTCGAGATCCAGGGGGCCCGCGCCACCACCACCGCCTACGGCTTCGACCGGCACTGGCGCAACCTCCGCACCCACACCGTCCACGACCCCGTCGCCTACAAGGCGCGCGAAGTCGGTGACTGGACGCTGAACCGGCGCGCACCCGAGTTCTCGCTCTACCGCTGACCTCCCCCACCGGTCCGGCCACCGCTCGCCCGGTGGCCGGACCGCCCTCCCGTCGAAGGAGTGATCGACATGACCGCAGTCGGCGTCGAACTGCGCCGGGTCTACGGCGCGTACCCGACCGGGGTGACGGTGGTCGCGGGACTGGCGGGCGCAAGTCCCGTCGGCATCGCCGCCAGCTCGTTCGTCCCGGTGTCCCTGGATCCCCCGCTGGTGTCGGTGTGCGTCGCGCACACCTCGACGACCTGGCCGCTGCTGCGCGGGCTGCCCCGGATCGGGATCAGCGTGCTGGCCGCCGACCAGGCCCATGTCGGACGGCGGCTCGGTTCCCGTGCGGCGGACCGGTTCGCCGGAGTCGACTGGCGCTCCACCCCGGACGGATGCGTCCACATCGAGGACGCGGCCGCCTGGTACGTCTGCTCGATCGAGCAGCAGTTCCGTTCCGGTGACCACGACATCGTCGTCCTGCGCGTCCACGACCTGGACGCGCGTGTCGGCGTTCCGCCGCTGGTCTTCCACGGTGGCACGTTCCGCGACCTGGCCGGCGTCCCGAGCGCGGAACGATCCGCCGAACGGATTGCATGAGCATGGACGCCGTAGTGATCCGTAGTGACGAGGAGGCGCTGGAAACGGCCACCGGGCTGGGGGCGGAGTTCGCCGAACGCGCGGCCGAGCGCGACGCGGACCGCGTCCTCCCGGAGGCCGAACTGGAACGGCTGTCGGAGAGCGGGCTCCTGGCGATCACCGTTCCGGCCGCGTACGGCGGTGCGGACGTCCGGGCCGACACGCTGGCCGAGGTGTTCCGGTTGCTGGCCGCGGGCGATCCCAACATCGCGCAGATACCGCAGAGCCATGTCGTGTATCTCCGCGTCCTGGCCCAGCAGGGGACGCCGGAACAGCAGAAGTTCTTCTTCGGCGAGGCGCTGGCGGGCAAGCGGTTCGGGAACGCGCAGTCCGAGCGGGGAACCAGGCACGTCCAGGAGTACACGACGCGGCTCGTCCCGGAAGGGTCGGACGGGTACGTGCTGCGCGGCACCAAGTACTACAGCACCGGGGCGCTCTTCGCGCACTGGGTTCCCGTCCTGGCGCAGCTTGAGACGAACGGCGAGGACCGCCTGCACGTGGCCTATGTCCCCCGCGACGCCGACGGCCTGGAGGTCGTGGACGACTGGAACGGCATGGGCCAGCGCACGACCGCCAGCGGCACGGTCCATCTAAGGGACGTACGCGTCCCAACCGAGAACGTGGTGCCGCACCATCTGACCTTCACCGGCCCGCAGGTGCACGGGTCCACGGCGCAACTGCTGCACGCGGCGATCGACGTGGGCATCGCGTCGGGCGCGCTGCGCGAGGCGGTGGAGTTCGTCAACGCCAAGAGCCGTCCCTGGTTCGAGAGCGGCGCCGACACGCCCGGCGGCGATCCGCTGCTCGTCCAGCGGTTCGGGGAGCTGGCGATCACCGAGCGCGCCGCCCGTGCCGTGCTCGCCGAGGCCGGACGTGCGGTCGAGGACGCCAGGCACGACCTCACCGAGGAGAACGCGGTACAGGCCTCTCTCGCGGTCGCCGCCGCCAAGATCCTCGCGGACCGTGCCGCGGTCGAGGTCACCAACGCGCTGTTCGAGGTCTCCGGCACCCGTTCCGCCGCGGACGACCTCAACCTGCACCGGCACTGGCGCAACGCCCGCACGCACACCCTGCACGACCCCGTCCGGTGGAAGGTCCAGCACATCGGCCGGTACGTCCTCAACGGCACGCCGCCGCCCCGCCACGGCGTCATCTGAGCACAGCGAAGAGGGAGACTCCCGTGACCTTGACCTTCCACTGGTTCCTGCCCACCTACGGCGACAGCCGTTACATCGTCGGCGGTGGGCACGGTCTGGCGGCGGGCGCCGCGAGCGGCGACCGTCCGGCGACCCTCGCCTACCTCGGGCAGGTGGCGCGCGCGGCCGAGGAGGTCGGCTTTGTGGGCGCGCTGACCCCCACCGGGGCGTGGTGCGAGGACGCCTGGCTCACCACGGCACCGCTGGTGACGGCGTCGGAGCGGCTGAAGTTCCTGGTGGCGTTCCGCCCCGGGCTGCTCAGCCCGACGCTGGCCGCGCAGATGGCCGCCACCTACCAGCGGCACTCGGGCGGACGGCTGCTGCTGAACGTGGTCACCGGCGGCGAGGCGCACGAGCAGCGCGCCTACGGCGACTTCCTCGACAAGCCCGCACGGTACGCGCGTACGGACGAGTTCCTGCACGTCGTCCGCTCGCTCTGGAAGGGCGACTCCGTCGACTTCGACGGCGCGCACGTCCAGGTCGAGGGCGCCCGGCTCGGACGCGTTCCCGACCCCGTCCCGCCGATCTACTTCGGCGGTTCCTCCCCGGAGGCCGGACGGGTCGCGGCGCGGCACGCCGACGTCTACCTCACCTGGGGCGAACCGCCCGCCGCCGTCGCCGAGAAGGTCGCCTGGATCCGGGGGCTCGCCGCCGAGCAAGGACGCCGGATCCGGTTCGGCATCCGCCCGCACGTCATCTCCCGCGACACCGCGGGCGAGGCGTGGGCGCAGGCGGGACGGCTGCTGTCCGGCATCTCGGACGAGGCGATCGAGCAGGTGCAGGCCAACCTGCGCCGCAGCGAGTCCGAGGGGCAGCGCCGGATGCTCGAACTGCACGGCGGCTCCGCCAAGGGCCTGCGCGAGCTGGAGGTCGCGCCCAACCTGTGGGCGGGTGTGGGTCTGGTCCGCGGCGGCGCCGGAACGGCCCTGGTCGGCAGCCACGAGGAGATCGCGGACCGCATCACCGAATACGCCGAACTCGGACTGGACGAGTTCGTCCTGTCCGGCTACCCGCACCTGGAAGAGGCGTACTGGTTCGGTGAGGGCGTCCTGCCGATCCTGCACGAGAGAGGGCTCTGGACGCATCCCGCCGGAGGCCCCTCCGGCGCCGCTCCGGCCGCCGTCCCCTTCGCCGCCTCCTGAACACGGAACCTGAACACGGAAAGGGCGTCCCGCCCCGCGAGGAGGGACGCCCTTTCCGCGGCAGGCGCCGTCAGCGCAGCTTGTGGAAGCGGCTGGCGTGGAACACGAGCGGAGGGGTTCCGTAGGCGGCGTCCAGGTCGTGGACGCGCAGCACCACGATGTCGTGGTCGCCGGAGCGGAACTGCTGCTCGACGGTGCAGTCGTACCAGGCGGCGGCGTCCTCGATGAGCACGCAGCCGTTCGCCGTGGAACGCCACGGGACACCGGCGAAACGGTCGCCGCCGCGGGCGCCGAGCCGCCGTCCCGCCTCCTCCTGGTGGGCGCCGAGCACGCTGATCCCGATATGCGGGAGGTCGCGCAGCAGCGGCCAGGTCGTGGACGTGTGCGCCATGCAGACCGACACCAGTGGCGGATCCAGTGAGACCGGGACGAACGAGCTGGCGGCCAGGCCGACCGGCCGTCCGCCGACGAGGCCCGCCACCGCCGCCACCCCGGTGGGGTAGGCGCCGTAGACGCGGCGCAGGTCGAGTTCCGCCATGGTCATGTCGACACCTCACTCATGTGTGACCACCTGGAAGCGGTGGTGCGCGGCCCGGGACGCCCAGTTGGGGCGCCGGCGCGCGGCGGCGGCGGCCTCCCGCCGGCGCAGCTCGGGCAGGACGCCCTCGCCGAACCAGAACGCCTCTTCGATATGCGGATAGCCGGAGAGGATGAACTCCTCGATGCCCAGGGCGGCGTACTCCTCGACCAGGTCGGCGACCTCGCTGTGGCTGCCGACCAGAGCGGTGCCCGCGCCGCCGCGGACCAGCCCGACGCCCGCCCACAGGTTGGGGTAGATCTCCAGCTCGCGCGGGTCCGTTCCGCCGTCGGCGCGGTACCGCTCGTGCAGGGAGCGCATCCGCTGCTGGCCGACGGATTCGCTCGCGGCCATGGCCTGCTGCGCCTGGGCGACGGAGTCGGGGTCGACGCTGTCCAGCAACCGTCCGGCCTCGCTCCAGGCCTGCTCGGACGTGTCGCGGGTGACGACGTGCAGCCGGATGCCGAAGCGGACGGTACGTCCCTGCGCGCGGGCCAGTTCGCGGATGCGGTCGAGCTTGGCGGCGACCTGCTCCGGAGGCTCTCCCCAGGTGAGGTAGACGTCGCTGTGCCGGGCCGCGACGGGTGCCGCGGCGTCGGACGACCCGCCGAAGTAGATTTCCGGAACGGGTTCGGGCGGCGTCCGGACGGTCGCCCCCTCCACCTGGTAGTGCGCGCCGGTGTAGTCGAACGGTTCGGCTTCCCAGGCGCCCCGCACGACGGAGAGGAACTCGTCGGTGCGCGCGTACCGCTCGTCGTGGCCGAGGTGGTCGCCGAAGCGGCGCTGCTCGGCGGCCTCACCGCCGGTGACGACGTTGAGCGCGAGCCGTCCACCGGAGATCCGTTGGTAGGTCGCGGCCATCTGGGCGGCGAGCGTGGGCGAGATCAGGCCGGGCCGGAACGCGACCAGGAACTTCAGCCGGCTGGTCTCGCGGATGAGCGCCGCGGTGACCAGCCAGGCGTCCTCGCACCAGGTGCCGGTGGGGGTGAGGACGGCCTCGAAGCCGAGGTGCTCGGCGGTGCGGGCCACCTGGGCGAGGTAGTCGATGTCGGGGGCGCGGAACTGGTCGGCCGTTCCCGCCCTCCCGTCGGGCACCCCGACGCCCTTGGGGACGCTGTGCCCTCCGCCGACCACGGTACGCCCGTCGCCGGTGGTGGGCAGGAACCAGTGAAATCGCAGGCTCATCGCATCGTCACTTTCTCTGCTGGGCGACCACGGCGAGGTCGTTGAACCGCCGGTCGAAGAAGTCGGCGATCGTCACCTTGGCGGGGATCACCTTGACGTCGTAGAAGGAGTCGGCGATCCGCTGCTCGGAGGCGATCACCGTGTCGTCGATGGGGATGATGGCGGACAGGCGGCGCTGGACGGCGCGTTCGGCGACCGGGCCGGGCAGCCGGGTCTGCTTCGCCCAGATCGCGGCCCACTGCGCGGAGTTGGCGTTGGACCACTGCACCGCCCGCTGATAGCGGGATAGGAAGTCCTTGAGCGCGGCGGCCCGGCGTTCGTTCTTGAGGGTCGTCTTGGACGTGACCTGGAATCCGTAGCCGTTGGTGTAACCGGTGCCGTCGACCAGGACGCGGGCGCCGTTGTTCAGCTCGGCCTGGGCGGTGTACGGCTCCCAGGTCGCCCAGGCGTCGACGCGGCCACCGGTGAGCGCGGTGAGGGCGTCGGACGGCTGGAGGTACTGCGGCTCGATGTCGTCGAACGACAGTCCGTTCTTGGTGAGCACCGACAGCAGGTGGTAGTGCGCCGAACTGCCCTTGGCGACGGCGACCTTCTTGCCCTTCAGTTCGGCCGGGGCGCGCAGCGTGGAGCCCCTGGGCACCACGATGCCCTGCCCGGTCACGCGTGACTCGGTGGCGCCCACGATGACGATCCGGGCCTTGGCGGCGGCCGCGAACACCGGCGGCGTGTTGCCGACCGACCCGAAGTCGACCGATCCGGCGTTGATGCCTTCGAGGATCGGGGGCCCGGACGTGAACAGCGACCACTTGATCTTGTAGGAGAGGCCGTCCAGCTCTCCGGCCGCGGTGAGCATCTGCTGGATGCTGGCGCCCTTCTGGTCACCGACGCGCAGGACGACCTCCCCGCCGCCCCCGGACCCGTCGCCGTCGGACGAGCAGGCGCCGACCACCACCGTGAGCAGCGCGGTCAGCAGAATCGCGGCGCCATGGCGTCTGGTCATGTCGTTCCTTCGAGGGTCACGCCCAGCCGGGCGAGCAGGGCGGAGCGGAGTTCGATGAGTTCCCGGTCCTCACGGGCACGGGGTCGCGGCAGCCCGACCGTGGACTGGTGCGCGATCCGGCCGCCGTCCAGGACCAGGACGCGGTCGGCGAGCAGCAGCGCCTCGTCCACGTCGTGCGTGACCAGGAGCACGCCGGGACGGTGCCGGGCCCACAGATCGAGCACGAGCCGGTGCACGTTGATGCGCGTCAACGCGTCGAGGGCGCTGAACGGTTCGTCGAGCAGCAACAGGTCGGGGTTGCGGACGAGAGCGCGGGCGAGGGAGACACGCTGGGCCTCGCCGCCGGAGAGGGTGAGCGGCCACCGGTCGCGCCGCTCGGTCAGCTCGACCTCCGCCAGCGCCCGTTCGGCGGCGGCGACCGGGTCGGGGTCCCGCAGCCCGAGCGTGACGTTGTCCAGCACCCGTTTCCACGGCACGAGGCGCGGTTCCTGGAACGCCACCGACACGGTGCCGTCGACGTGCAGACCGCCGCTGCTGTCGCGATCAAGCCCGGCGAGCAGGCGCAGCAGCGTGGACTTGCCCGAGCCGCTGCGGCCGAGCAGCGCGACGAACTCACCGCGCTCGATGTCCAGGTCGACGCCGTCGAGGACGGTACGAGCCCCGAACTTCTTGGTCAGCCCCCGCGTCCGGACGACCGGGCCGGCGTCCGCGGACTCGGCGGGAGCCGTGGGCTGGGAAACGGTGTCGGTCACGTCGCCACCAGTCCGCGTCGCCATGACAGCGCCCTCCTCTCCAGCAGCCGCACCAGCGCGTCGGTGGTGAGCCCGAGGACCGCGTAGACGAGCAGGCCGAGGACGACGATGTCGATGCGCAGGAACTCGCGAGCGTCGTTGATCATGAAGCCGAGGCCCTTGCTCGCGTTGACCTGCTCGGCCACGATCAGCGCCAGCCAGGCGACGCCCAGGCTCTGCCGCAGTCCGACCAGCGTCTGCGGCAGGGCGCCGGGCAGCACGATGTGCCGGATCAGCGCGGCCCGGCCGAGCCGCAGGACCTGCCCGACCTCCGCCAGTCTGGCGTCCACGCCCCGGATGCCGGAGTAGGTGTTGAGGTAGATCGGGAAGAGCACGCCGAAGGCCACCAGGATGACCTTGGGGATCTCCCCGATGCCGAACCAGAGGATGAACAGCGGGATCAGGCCGAACAGCGGCAGTGCCCGCAACATCTGCATGGGCGGGTCGACGATGCCCTCACCCGTCCGGCTGAGACCGGCGACCAGCGCCAGCGCGAGCCCGGCGACGGCCCCGGCCAGGAAGCCGATCACCGCACGTTGCAGGGAGACCGTGACGGCGTCGATGAGCGTCCCGTCGGCGGTCAGCGTCACCGCGGTGCCGGCGACCGTCGCGGGAGACGGCAACAGCCGCTCGGGCAGGACGCCCGTGCTGCTCGTGATCTGCCACAGCGCCAGCAGCACCAGCGGGCTGATTAAGCGCAGCGAGAGACGCGGCCGTGGCAACGCGGAGAGTCTGGGGAGTCCGGGGCGCGCCCGGGGGGCCGGGCGCGCGAGATCGATGGGCGATGCGGACATGGACGAAACGTCCCTTCGTAGGAATGGTGCGGTGCCCGGACCGGGGTCCCCCTTGAGCGGTGCGGGGCACCGGTCAAGGGGGACGCCCCCGCCCGGACGCCGTCAGACCGCGGCGGTCCGGTCGGTGAGCAGCGGCACGAACTGGGGTGCGATCCGATCGACCCAACCGCGCAGAACCTCACCCGCCTCCTCGATCCGGCCGTCCAGCAGCGCTGCCCCGGGCGTGGGGACGAACGCGCCCAGTTCGACCAGCAACGGACGCAGATGCACCTCCACGGCGAGCGCGTGCCGGGCGTCCCCCATCACCATCAGCGGCAGGGCGATGGTCGAGGCCAGCGCCCCGCCGGGCAGCCGGTCCAGGAAGATCTTCAGCAGCCCGGTGTAGGTGCCCTTGTAGGTCGGGGTCGCGACGACCAGCACATCGGCGCCGAGGACCGTCTCCACGGCCACCTCCACCACGGCGGAGGCCGACGGCGAGCCCAATTCCACGGCCAGCGCCGACAGGTCGAGGGTCTCGTGGTCGACGGCGCCGAGGCGCCTGCCGACCGTGTCGGCGGCCTGGATCGCGACGGCGCGGGTGCGCGAGTTCGGCCGGGGATTGCCGACCAACGTGACGATTCGCGTGGACATCGGGCTTTTCCTTTCGGTCAGGCGGGCGGCGTCGGCTAGGCGCGGGTGACCAGGTCGGCCAGGTCCGGCAGGACGGCGTCCGCGACCGTGATCTCCCGGTCGAGCAGGCCGTTGGCGTGCAGCAGGTCGGCGGCGCGCTGCTGCTCGGCGACGAACTCCTCGCTGACCGGCAGCAGCCCGAACGGGCGACCGCGCAGGGCGTTCTCCCACGCGTCGAGGTCACCGCCGTCGTCGGCGGCGAACAGGGCGGCCGCCTCGCGCGGGTTGGCGCGGATCCAGGCGTCCGACTCCTGGAGCGCCCCGACGATGGACGCCAGGACGTCGCGGTGCTCGACGGCGAAGTCGCGCCGCGTGAACCACAGCGAACGGTGGCTGAACAGCCCGTCGGTCTCGATCAGCGTCACCGGTTCCGTCACGCTCTCGACCGCGGTCAGCGCCGGATAGCTGCCCGTCCAGGCGTCGACCTTGCCGTCCAGGAGCAGCTGCGCGCCCTCGTTTCCGGCGTCGACCGGCTCGATGTCGTTCCAGCTCAGCCCCGCCTGGTCGAGCGCCAGCAGCAGGAGGGTGGTCTGCCAGGAGCCGTGGCCGAGGGCGACGCGCTTCCCGGACAGGTCGGCCGGGGTGGTGATACCGGAGTCGGGCAGGGCGACCAGCCGCCCGTTGTCCACCCGCGGCCCGGAGATCGCCACATAGACGATGTCGTGCCCGCGGCCCTGCGCGGTGATCGGCGGTGTGGAGCCGGTGCCGATGAAGTCGTAGCCGCCGTCGAACAGGTGGTCGCCGTGCAGCGACGGCAGGCCCTGCGTGGGCTCGGGACGGTCACCCGCCGGAAGCGAGCGCAGGTCGACCCACTCCACGTCCGGCAGCGATCGCTCCAGGATGCCCCGGTGCCGCAGCACCCAGAGGGAGTTGTTGTGGGGGAAGTAGCCGACGCGGGTCATCGAGTGAGTCCTTTCGCTTCAAGAGTGGGGAGGGACGTGTCGGGCGCGGTGTCCGGCCAGCGGCCGCGCAGGAGGGGAAGGACGTGCTCGCCGACGCGGCGCGCCTCCTCCAGGTGTGGCACCCCGGCGAGGATGAACGCGTCCACGCCGAGCGCGATCAGTTCGTCGAGCCGGGCGGCGACCTGCGCGTAGCTGCCGACCAGCCCGAACGCGGGACCGCCGCGCAGCAGATGGAAACCGCCCCACACGTTGGGGCTCGCCTCCAGCTCGCGGGGCGCGCGCACCGGCCAGTCGATGAACTGCGAACTGCGCAGCCAGCCGACCGAGTCGCCGGTGGACTCGGGGCCCCGCAACTGCTCGGGGTCGACATGCCGCCAGCCGCGGCGGATCTCCGCCCACGCCTCCTCCTCGGTCTCGCGGGCCAGCACGTCGATGCGCACCGCGAACCTGGGCGAGCGGCCGATGGCGGCGCTGTGCTCGCGGACCTGGTCGAACTTCGCGGCCAGCGCCGGGAACGGCTCCAGCCACGACAGGTAGTAGTCGGCGTGCCGTCCGGCGGCCTGGATCGCGGCCTGGGACGACCCCGAGAAGAAGACCTCGGGGAACGGCTGCCCGGCGAGACGATCGGGAAGCCCCGCGCCCTCGACCTGGTAGAAGCGGCCCTTGTGGGTGACCGGGCCGCCGTACCAGACGGCCTTGAGGACGTCGAGGAACTCCGACGTCCGGGCGTACCGGTCGTCATGGCCGACCTTGTCGCCCCACCACAGCTGGGCGGGACCGCCACCACCGGAGATGATGTTGTAGACGACGCGTCCGCCGGTGGCGCGTTGCAGGCTCGCCGACATCCGCGCCGCCTGCACCGGGTGCAGGAAACCCGGCTGGAACGCGATCATGAACCGGTAGGTGGTGGTCTCGCGCGCCAGGCTCGCCGCC
Organism: Actinomadura pelletieri DSM 43383; assembly: GCF_003634705.1. Classification (GTDB taxonomy): domain Bacteria; phylum Actinomycetota; class Actinomycetes; order Streptosporangiales; family Streptosporangiaceae; genus Spirillospora; species Spirillospora pelletieri. The sequence continues at coordinate 321,680 of NZ_RBWU01000001.1, forward strand.
GCCGCCCAGGGGTCGTCGGTGAAGGGGAACGAGGGCAGCAGCCCGCCGACGAACCCCGACAGCTCGGTGGAGCGCGCGACGTCGGCCATGTGGTCCAGGTGCGTGTACCCGTCCGGGCGCCCGCGGCGCAGCCCCGGGGTGATGCTGCCCGGCTCGACCGGCGACCAGTCGCCGCGCGTCACCAGGCGGCGGCGCAGGGACGACTGGTCGCCGTGCGTCCCGATGCGCCAGTAGATGTCAATCGACATGGGCGTGCTCCCGAAGGAAGAGGGGCAGCAGCAGCTCCCCGAGTCGGTAGATCTCCTCGACGTGCGGCGCGGGCTCCAGGACGAACGTGCTCACGCCCCGGTCGGCATAGCCCTGCAACTCCGCCGCGACCTGGTCGAACGACCCGACGAGGGCGTGGTCGGGGACGTCCCGGACGCCGCGCGCCTCGTCCTCGTCCTCGCGCGCCACCACGGTCAGCCGCAGCCCGGAGGCGACGGTCCGGCCGCGTTCGGCGGCGCGTTCGGCCAGGTCGGCGGTGAGCGAGTCGAGGTCGTCGGTCACGTCGAAGATGTGCACGTCGGCGTGCTTCGCGGACAGGTTCAGCGCGTCGTCCGAGACCCCGGACAGGTGGACGGTCGGGAACCGCCGTTCGGCCAGCGGACCCTGGAAGCCGCCGGCGAAAACCTGGAAGAACCTGCCCTCGTAGGTGTAGTCCTCGTGGTCCCACACGCCCTTGGCGATGGTGAGGAACTCGTCGGCGCGGGCGTAGCGGTCCGGGCCCTCCAGGAAGTCGCCGTGTGCCCGCGCCACCGCCGTGGGGAGGTCGACGACCGGCCACCAGCCGAAGCGGTCACCGGTGAACCGTTGCAGCGACGCCGACAGCTTCGCCGCGTACACCGGGGTGCCGAGGGCGGGGTGGAACCCGGCCACGCCGTGGATCCAGCGGCTGTCGCGCAGCAGCCCCGCGACCACGACCAGCGACTCCTCCGCGTCGGACGTGAAGGGGGCGACGATCCCGTCGAATCCGGTGACCTCGGCGGCGCGTCCCACCTCGGCGATCGCGTCGAACGCTCCGTACCGGCCCTCGCGGGTGTCGGTGACGAAGTCCGGCAGCGGAGCCGGGGACAGGTCCGGCCCGATCGTCGGCAGCGTGAGCAGGAACCTGGGCGTCCTCGTGGGGAGGGACGATCCTTCAGAACGGCCGGGGGATGTCATGCTGCCTTCCTCTCGGTCAGCTCGCGCAGCGGCTCGGGCGCCGCCCACGACTCGATGTCGACGTCGGCGGCCAGGAAGCCGTGGAGCAGCAGGAAGTCCTTCTGCTTCACGAGCAGGTCGAGGCGTTCCCGGGAGAGTTCCGGACGCAGCGTGCGGTGGAACCCGTCGCGGTAGGCGGTGCGCACACCGGACGCGCCCGACCGGGTCTCCCCGGAGAGGATCTTCCGCACGCCCTCCAGGTCGGCGGCGGCCCAGTCCGCCGCCTGCAACGTGGCGGTGAGGAACGCGGTCACCAGCTCGGGGTGCTCGTCCAGGAGCCGCTCGTGCACGGTGATCGGCCGCGGCGTGCCGTTGTTGACGCGCGTGGACGGGTCGGGATGGGCGTCCAGGTCGACGCCGACGACGAGCCCCAGGTCGGCGGCCTGTTCGGCGGCGCGTGCGCCCTTGACGTAGACGGCGTCCACCTGTCCGTCGACGAGTTCGTCCAGGCCGGGCCAGTTGATGCCTCCGCCGCGCGTGTCACGTCCCACCGAGGGCGACAGGTCCGCGTCGACCTCGACGAACGTGACATCGTCCAGCGTGAGGCCGCCCTGGGTGAGGGCGCCCTTGGCGCCGTGCAGCGCCATCGCACGCGGGAAGCTCTGCGCCTTGGTCCGGGCCCAGCGGGGCAGCGCCACGCGGGCGCCGCGCAGGTCCTGCGGCCCTTCGATGCCCGAGTCGGGACGGACGAGGATCGACTGCCACTCCTCGATCCACGTCAACCCGATCAGCCGGGTCGGCCCGCCCTCGCTGCGGGCGGCCAGCGCGGGAACGTTGCCGCCCTCGCGGAACAGGCCCGGCAGTTCGTGATCGAAATGGTGGCGGGCCAGCTCGGGCTCGGCGTCCTGCAGGACGCCCACCTCCAGCCCGAAGGGCGCGAACGCCTCGGCCAGCCCGCCACGCCGGTGGGCGAGCCCGCTGGCGGTCGGCACCGGGCAGCGGGTGAACCAGATCTTGTCGACACCACTGTGCTGCGAGCTGCTCATGCGATCACTCCTCGGTCGGACGCCAGGTCGGCTTTCTCGGGGGTCGTCGTGTCGGAGGGCGTGGAGACGCCCAGTCGGGTCAGCAGCTCACGGCGGTGTTCCAGCACCGCAGGGTCGGTCACGGCCGATGTCGCGTCGCGCGGACGAGGAAGATCGATGGCACGATCCACCGCGAAGGCTCCGCCGTCGAGCACCGCGACCCGGTCGGCCAGGCGCACCGCCTCGTCCACGTCGTGGGTGACGAGGACGACCGCGGGACGGTGCCGGGCGCACAGCTCGGCGACCAGGTCCTGGGCCTGCAGGCGGGTCAGGGCGTCGAGGGCGGCGAACGGCTCGTCCAGCAGCAGCACCTGCGGGTCGCGGACCAGCGCCCGCGCCAGCGCCACCCGCTGCGCCTCCCCGCCCGACAAGGTGGCGGGCCAGGCTCTCTCGCGTCCGCCCAGACCGACCTCGGCGAGGGCACGGCTGCCCTTCTCCCGGGCCGACCGCGGCAGTCCGAGCGTGACGTTGGCCAGCACGCGCCGGGCCACCACCAGCCGGGGCTCCTGGTAGACCGTGGTGACACGCGGCGCGGTCAGCACCGTCCCCGAGTCGGGCCGTTCCAGGCCGGCCAGCAGCCGCAGCAGCGTGGTCTTGCCGGTGCCGCTCGGGCCGAGCAGCGCGAAGAACTCGCCACGCCTGACCTCCAGGTCGATCCCGTCCAGGACCTTCTTGCCGCCGAACGCCTTGTGCAGCCCCCGCACCCGCACGGCGACCTCGTTCCGGCTCATCGGGCCGTCACCTGCCCACGCCACGGCGTGGCGAGCCGTTCCAGACCCCGGATCGCGAGGTCGATGAGCAGCCCGAGCAGCGCGTAGATCAGGATGCACAGCACCATGTAGTCGTTGCGGTAGTACTGCTGCGCGAGCGTCACCAGGTAGCCGATGCCCTCGGTCGCGCCGAGCTGCTCGGCGGCGATCAGGCCGGTCAGCGACACCGACAGGCTGATCCGCAGCGCCATCAGCACGCTGGGCAGCGCGGTCGGAAGCACCACCGCCACCGCCAGCCGCGGGCCGCGCAGCCCGAACCCGCGGGCGGCCTCCACCACCTTGCGGTCGACGCTGCGGACACCGAGATAGACATAGGCGTACATGGGCGCGGACGCGGCGACCGCGATGAGCGCGATCTTGAACGTCTCGCCGACGCCGAACCAGGAGATGAACAGCGGCACCAGCGCCAGGAACGGCACCGCCCGCTTCATCTGCAGGGTCAGGTCGATCAGTTCCTCGCCCAGCGTGGACAGTCCGGCGGCGGCGCCGAGCACCAGGCCCGCACCGCAACCGACCAGGACGCCGAGGGCCGCGCGCCGCGCCGAGGCGAGCACATAGTCGGTGAGCTGCCCGGTGGAGGCCAGCTCGCCCAGGGCCGACAGCACCGCGCCCGGCCCGGTCAGGACGTCCGGTGGGATCCGGCCGCTGCTCGCGCCCCACCACCAGGCGACCAGCAGCGCCAGCGGCACCGACAGCCGCAGGGCCAGCGAGACCGCCGGTCGTCTTCGCCGCCGTCCCAGCCACGGCGGCGGGCGCAGCTCGTCAACGGTCGTCTCCGCCGGACGGCGCCCCACGACCTCGGACGTGATCTCGGCGGTCATCGGGACCCCAGCTTGAACAGCACGTCCTCGGGCTTGATCGCGTTCGGCAGCACGCCCTCCGCCTGGAACAGACCGGCGACCGCGGTGACATGCCGCCCGTCGGCGTCGGTGACGGGACGCGGCACGTTCTGGTAGCGGGCCTTGGCGAGCTCGACGTCCAGCCGCGCACCGGACAGGGCGGTCGGCCCCTTGTCGAGGAACACGTTCTGGAACTTGCGCGGGTCGCGCTTCTCCTGCTCGGTCAGCTCGCGGATCACGTCCAGGAAGACCTGGACGGCCCGCGGGTTCGCCTCGAGCACCTCGGTACGGGCGGCGAAGATGGTGAGGTCCTGGTCGGGCAGGTCACGACCGTGCACCAGGACCCGCGCCCCCTTGGCGACGACCTCGGGATAGGCGTGGACGATCGCCCACCAGGCGTCGACCTTGCCGGTCGCGAACGCCGACGCGCCCTGCGCCGGATTCAGATGGACGCGCCGAACCTGCGAGGCCGGAATGCCGGCCTGCTTGAGCGCGAGCAGCAGCAAGTACTCGCCGCGTCCGGCCTTGTTGACCGCGACGCGCTTGCCGACCAGGTCGCGCACCGACCTGATGGGGCTGTCGGGCTTGACCACCAGGCCGTCCTCATACGGCGCGGCCTTGTCGGTGACCCGGTCGGCGGCGGCGAAGATGCGCAGGTCGCGCCCGTTGGCCAGGTAACCCACGGCCGGGGAGATCGCGCCCTCCAGGACGTTCACCGACCTGGACCGCACCGCGTCGATCGTCGCAGTGAACGAGGCGTACGAGCCGCCCCACTGCACGGACGCGCCGACGGTCTTGAGCCGCTCTTCCAGGATCTTCTCGCGCTTGGCATAGGCGAGCACCCCGGCGTTGCCCGGGTCGCTCAGCTTGATCACCGTGCCGGACCCGGAGCCGCCGCTCCCGGCCGTGGCCGACCCGCCGCAGGCGGCGGTCAGGCTCACCAGCAGGGCGAGGACGGCGCAGACCAGCGGGGATCGACGGCGTGGGGATTTCGCCCGGGAGGCATACGGAACAGAACTCGACATGGCTGAACTAGGCCCTTCAGGAAAACGAGCGAGAAGACCACGCCGCATCGGGACACGCGACGGCCGGCTCTCGCGGAGGAGAACTCGGGGGAAGGAGGGGGGGAAAGAGAGGGCAGATCCGGATCAGCGACAGAGAGTGCTGTCCAGCCGCATGTGGTCCACCACACGCCGGACGGTCAGTGCGTGCGCCATATTCATATAATTATGGTAGGAAAAGTCGGTGTCAAGCCCGTATTGCGCAGGTCAGACCACCGCCGAACCGGCACAACGGCACCCCGCCTCGCCGACACCAGAGCCCGCAAACCCTTACCGGCAAAGGGATTCCGTGATCCTCCGGAGATAAATGATCTTCGCGCGAGGTTGACCTTGACGTAGCGTCAACGTTTGTAATGAGGTCATGGTCACGCTGGACATGCTCGTCACGCACACCGCCCCTGACCGGCCGGTACTCGTCCGCCCCGGGAACCGGCCGTGGTGAGGTTCACGCGGGCCGCGATGTACATCGCGGTGCCCGCCAACCTGATCCTGCTGGTCCTGGCCGCGTCGGATGTGTCGTTGCCGCGCCCGCTGATCCTCGCAGGTCGGACGGCCGTCGTGACCGTACTGCTCCTGGAGGTCGTCGCGGGGGCTCGCCTCGTCCTCGCCGCGCGCCGGGCCGGGGCCGACTGGCGGACGGCGTTCCTGAGCGTCAAGAACCTCTTGCCGGAGAAGGCGCGCAGAATCCTGTCCTTCGACACGAAGGGCCTGGTCAGCCTGGGCCTGCTGGTGGCACGGCGGCGGAACGGGGTGCCGCCGGGCGCGGTCGCCGTTCCCTACTCGGGCGGGCAACAGTCCCTTCAGCTGGCGTTCCTGTTCGCGATGGCAGCGGAAACCGCCGGCGCGGAACTGCTGCTACGGGGCCTGGGCGCCCCCGACGGGCTGCGCATCCTGATCCTGGTGGTGGACGTGTACTCGCTGCTAATCGTCCTGGCGATCGTCGCGGCCTGCGTCACCCGCCCGCACGTGCTTTCGGACGACGAACTCCGCCTCCGCTACGGCGCCTTCTTCGATCTGCGCATTCCACGCGACCGGATCTCCTCGGTACGGCCCGTCCGCAACTTCAACGAGAACGGCAAGATCACGGTGGTGGACGATCGCCTGTCGTTGGCCGTGGCATCGCAGACGAACGTGGTCGTCGAACTGGCCGAGCCGATCGTCGCCGTCCGTCCCCTGGGCGAGCGAGCCCTGGTACGCACCATCCGCTTCTACGCCGACGACCCAGCCCCCGTGATCGCCTCCTTCACCGACGTCCCCGTCTGACAGACACCTCCCAGCGTCCCGCGAAGCCCCTCGACACACACCTAGTACCGGCCCCGAACTGGCCTCAACCCCACACAAACGCGTAACCCGCCCGATGCAGCAACACCGAAGGCCAGCAAACCCCGCAGCAAAACACGTTCCCCCAGGCCCAGCCACACAGCAAGCCGCCAGGTAAGCGCAGCAGGCCGAGCCTGAAACAACGGCCTCAGCCGCACGCGAACACGTGACCCGCCCGATGCAGCGAAGCCAAAGGCAAACGAAACCAGGCAGACCGCGAAGCAAAACACGTTCCCCCAGGCCCGACCACGCAGCGAGCCGCCAGGCGAGCGCAGTGGGCCAGACCTGCAGTAAAAACAGCCTCAGCCCGCACACGAACGCGTTACCTGCCCGGTGCAGCGACGCCGAAGGCGAGCGCAACCGGGCAGATCGCGAAGCGATGCCGCGTTCGCCCCAGGAACGGTCACGCAGCGAGCCGCCAGGCGAGCAAAGTGGGCCGTGCCTGCAATCAACACAGCCGCAAGGCGAGGTGGGCCGTGCCTGCAGTCATCACGTGTCGCTGCGGCGTTGGAGTTCGGCGTTGAGGCGCTGCGCTTCGGCGAGCTGGTCTTCCAGGATGATGATGCGGCAGGCGGCGTCCAGCGCGGTGCCCTCGTTGACCAGGTCGCGGGCGCGTTGGGCCAGGTGAAGCTGGTAGCGGGAGTAGCGGCGGTGGCCGCCGGCCGAGCGTTGCGGGACGAACAGTTTGGCGGCGTCCAGGCTGCGCAGGAAGGCGGGGGTTACGCCGAGGATGTCGGCGGCCCGGCCCATGCTGTAGGCGGGGTAGTCCTCGTCGTCCAGCTTGTCGTCGAGCGGGTTGTCCGGGGTGTCGCGGCGTGTGGCGTCGAGGGTGACTCCGGCGTCCGCGAGGGTGTCCTGCTCCGGACCGGAGGGTGTGGTCCGGGGGTCTTGGTGTTCGGTGTGGCTACCGGTCTGAGCCGGTGGGGTTGGGTTCACAAAACCTTCCGTACTGCGCTGTGCCCACGTCATGGCGGGGCCTGTTCAGGGCCCGCTCGTGGTGTTGGTCTTCCGTTCGAACACGCCGGTGGCCCCGGCGCCAAGAGGCGGCGCCGGGGCCGAGAGGTACAACACCGTATGCCTGACATCTGGTCGGCTGTCGTGCGCACCGACCGTGTGGCCGAGACATGGGGATCGCGGATGCGTGACCGCGGTTCACGTTCGTTCTGTGTGGCCGCGGTACCCGCGTGGCGTGACTGGAGCCTACTGCGGGCGATCCCGATGGTGCCGAGATCCTCCTTCCGTGTTCTTCTACCTGTCTTCTTCCTGCACTTACCTTCGTACCTCCGGTGGCCCCTCGACCACCGGGCGCGCGACCGACCGCCGGGGTCACATGCCTTGCGTCGACTCCGGCGCTTCCACATCGCGCCATCCATCTGTCCGGGCAGTTCGTCCTCTGCCGCGTCTCATGGACTTCTTTCCCTTCGATGGCAGTAAGCCTACCCCATCGTCCCGCGAATATCTACCCCGACCACTACAGATTTTCCTGGGTCGGCGGAGGTGACTTTCCCTGCCCGGTGTCGGGCTCCTCGGCGCGGGTGACCTGGTGGGCGTGGACGGCCACATCGGCCGTCGCGTAGATGGGGAAGACCCGGGTGAGCTGCGTGCTCCGCAGGACGTTCCGGACGCGGTGGCTGACACTGGAGAGGCTGATCGAGCCGTGCTGGGCCTGCAGGTGGTCGTGGATCGCGACCAGGACACCGAGCCCGCCCGAGTCGATCAGTGGGACGGCGTGCAGGTCCAGGATCAGGTGGCGGGCCCCGGACGCGACCAGGCCGGTCAGGTCCTCGCGCAGATGGGCGCTGGTCGCCACGTCGATCTCGCCGGTCAGGACCGCCACTGCCAGGTCCCGATGACGACGATGGGTGATGGTCAAGGGCATGCGCTGCTCCCTCCCTGCCCCCGCATGGCCGTTCCGGACTTCGGTCGTGCGCTCAGGATGAGACGGTCGCGGCTCCGGTGCCGGCGTCCGCTCCGCCCAACTCGGTCAGCCGCCGGGCGAGCTCGTCGCGTTCGCGGGTCACCCGGGCCAATTCTTGCTGGAGCTCGAAGATGCGGCGAATGGCGGGCAGGGTCATGCCTTCGCCCACCATCCCGACGACCTGCTGGATGCGGCCGATCTCGTATCGGGAGTAGCGGCGCTGCCCGCCCGCCGAGCGTCGCGGGGACACGACCTGGTGGTCGTCGATTCGCCGGAGGAACGCCTGCTGCACATGCAGCATGTCGGCGACCTGTCCCACGGTGAACAGGGCCGCGTGTTCGTCGTCCATGGGCAGCGTCATCGCCCCTCCCTTCTTCGTGATCCCGCGGAGATGACCCGGTACCGGAAGGCGGGCGGCCCCGCCCGGCGAGACGGCGGCGTGACCCTCGATGCCGCTCGCCGAGGCGGGGCCGCGAACCGGCTCGTCACCACATGCACCGGCGGATCGTCGAAGCGCCGCGAGCCGGAGTTCCGCACATCAGCCCCTGATGGCCTTCCGGCCGTCGCCGCCCTGCCGGACGGCGACCTTACGGGGCCGGGCCTTCTCCAGGACCGGGATCCGGACGGCCAGCACGCCGTTGTCGTAGGCCGCCTCGATCTTGTCGGCGTCCAGGTGGTCGGACAGGTAGACGCGGCGGGCGAAGGAGCCCATCGGCCGTTCGTGGACGAACAGGCGCTCGTCCTCGTCGAACTGCTCCTCGCGCCGCGCGGTCACCGACAGGACGCCGCGGTCGACGGTGACCTCGATCGAGCCGGGGTCGATGCCGGGCAGGTCGAACCGGAGGACGACGTCGTCGGCGCGGCGGATGCCGTCCATCGGCATGCTCGTGCCGTTGACGTGTCCGGTGACCTGACGGACGGCCCGGTCGAACTGGCGCTCGAACTCCTGCACGAAGGGGTCGATCGACGTCAGCAGCATCGTTGCTTCACCTCCGAAGATCCCCGGGTTCTCCACGCCCGGGACGTTTGCCTTCATCAAGAGGAAACCTACAACTCGAAGTATAGATTCCTGCCCCACGTGCTTGTCAAACCTCCTGCTACCCCTCTCGTAGTTACCTCCAACTTCACTTGATTAGTTCATGCTCCATGGGGTATAGGAAGCAGTGAGATCGGTCGTTGACCTGGTGACGCTGACATAGGTTCCGGGGGAGTGATCGATATATACGGCTTGGCGCCGGCGCGGGCGGACCGCAAGTTCGCAGAGCTGATCTGCGCCGACGACCAGTGGCTGTGCGACAGGTTCGACGCCCTGGTCGCGGCCATCGGCGGTGAACCGTCCGCCAGGCCCGGACCGCCCGCTCCCCCGCCTCCCCCACCGACCGGGCGACCGCGAGCACCTCCGCCGGGAGACACGCCGCACATCACCTGTCCGTGTCGGCGAGGAACCACGCGCATACGTCTCGTTGTAGCTCAGCTGCACCCCTGGGTCGGCGGCTACTTACGGCCGCCGACCCCGGCAAGTCGTCCCCGCGCGCCGTGCCCTGAGCGCGGGGTTCAGACCAGGAGCCGCAGTGGACTCTCGATCACGCTGACCAGCGTCGCCATCCCTCGGGCCGCCAAGGCGCCGTCGATGACGCGATGGTCGGCGGACGGCACGAGGCTCAGCGCGTCCAGTGGAATCGAGCGTGAAGGACGGTTGACCGCCGACCGTCGCCGCAGCAGAGAGGTCAGATCCGGACCAGCATCTTGCCGGTGTTACGCCCCTCGAACAGCCCCAGGAACGCTTCCGGAGCCCGGTCGATGCCCTCGACGACCGTCTCCTCGGTCACCACGCGTCCCTCGGCCAGCCACCTGGCCATCTCGTCACGGAACCTGCCGTACAGGTCCTGATGGTCGGTGATGATGAACCCGCGCAGGGTCAGCCGACGGCTGACGAGCCGGCCGAGGTTGCGGGGCCCCGGCGCCTCGTCCTCGGAGTTGTAGCCGGAGATCGACCCGCACAGCGCCGCCCGGCCGAAATCGTTCATCACCTCCACCGCCGCCTCCAGCAGAGGCCCCCCGACGTTGTCGAAGTAGACGTCGATCCCGCCCGGCGCCAGCTCCGCGAGACGGCGTGGCAGGTCGGGCTCGTGATAGTCGAATCCCGCGTCGAACCCGAACCGTTCGGTCAGGGCGGTCACCTTCTCCGGTGACCCGGCCGAGCCGATCACCCGCGCCGCGCCCTTGAGCTTGGCGATCTGCCCGGCGACGCTGCCCACCGCTCCGGCGGCTCCGGAGACGAACACGACGTCCCCGTCCCGCAGATCGGCGATGTGCGTCATGCCGACGTACGCGGTGAAACCGGTGATGCCCAGGGGGCCGAGGTAGGCCGAAGTGGGCAGGTCGGGCAGCTCGTCGACCCTGCTGAACAGCTTGCCCTCTCCCTGGGCGACATCGCGCCAGCCCAGGAAGTGCGTCACCAGATCGCCGACCCTCAGGTCGGCCGCCCGCGACTCGACCACCCGCCCCACGGCGTCGCCGGTCATCGTCCGGCCCAGTTCGAACGGCGGAATGTAGGACGCGGCGTCCCGCATCCGGCCACGCATGTACGGGTCGACCGAGACGAAGTCGTTCACGACCCGCGCCTCGCCGTGCCGGAGGGCCGGCAGTTCCTCGGTCACGATCTCGAAGTCCTCGGCGACGGGAAGCCCGTCCGGGCGCCGGACGAGGCGCACCTGTGTGCTGATGCCGTCGGTCACATGACCACCTTTCAGGTCAGGCTCACATCGAGTCGGGCACCAGTGCCTCGACCATGGTGATGGCGCGCTCGGTGTCGGCCCGCAGCCTGTCGTTGTCCTGGTGCGCGTTCCATTGCAGGTTCATGCCGTCGAGGACGGCGATGATCATTCGGCTGAGTTCGTTGATGATCGACTCGTCCTCGCCCTCGCGCATCGAGGCGCGCAGGACGGCGTCGTAGCGGTCCACCGACAGCGAGTAGACATCGGCCGCCAGCAGCGACTTCTCCCCGGGCTGCCGCATCGTCCACTGGAGGAGGTCGAACTGCGCCCGCGCGTAGTCCTCGTTCGCCATGATGAAGTCGACGCCGCGGGTGAGCAGGCGGACGGCCGCCGCGCGAAGCCCCTCCTTGGGCGCGTCCTCGGCGACGCCCGCGGCCTCCGCGACCAGGTTCGCCTGGCGTTCGAAGACGGCCCAGAACAGTTCGTGCTTGGTGTGAAAGCAGTAGTGCAGCGTGGCGAGCGGGGCGCCGGCCTCCTCCGCGATGCGACGTGTGGTCGCCCCCGCGACGCCGTGCTCCGCTATCACCTTGAGCGTCGCGTTCAGAAAGTCCACGCGTCGACGCTCAGCCGGCACGCGAGCCATGAACGCCTCCTAGTCGATCGACCAAGTCAGTTGTCTAGATAACGCTTCGATCGTAGCCTCCCCAGGGTGTAAAAGCTCGAGGCTTCAAGCTCGTCCGCCTCTTGAGGTTGCCCGGTGGTGAGATTGACCAGGTCGACACCCTGAAGTGAGGCGACCGGCTCCAGCCGCTCCGCCAGTGCGGCGTAGTCGGACAGCATCGAGATCGTGACCGGGCTGACGGCCAGCGCCTCCTCGAACCCCTCCGCCACCGTGGCCCCGCCCTCCCGTAGGGGCCTGGTCTTGGTGGACGTCCGATTCCAGACCGTGACGGTACGGCCTCGCTCCATCAGCACCCGGACGATCGCGGCCCCCATGAAACCCGCACCCAGGACGGTCACATCGGTCATCTTGCTCCTCCGGGAACGTCACCGGCCACTGACATGAACAAGCGACTTGTTCATATGACCAAATCGAGGACCGGCGCCGCCGATGTCAAGGAACAGGCACCCCCACCTTCACCCAACGGCCCAGGTGAACCCGTGTTTCCGATGCCGCGACGCGCGCCGCCGGCCGACCCGAGGCGCCCCCGCCTGAGCAGTCGTAGAACGCAACGCCGACGCCGCGCCGCATGGCGCCCCTTTGCCCGCCACCATGACGCCACGTTTAGACTCGCATGGCGCCCTTTAATTTCGGCTCGACGGCAACGGATCGCATTTCGATTACCAGGTGATCTCAGTCCCGTTCCGCTACGGAAACATTGCCGTCCCAGGAAGCGGCGGACGAGTGAACCGCAGCCAGTTTGCCACGGTGGGGTTCCCAAACAGCGCGCCCTCGCCTACCTTTCGGTGAGCAATCGTGCCCGCTCCCGATCGGTGGTGTGATGGACTCCGTCAACGACTTCCTGAGCGATGCCAGCAGCTTCATCTGGGGCCCATGGCTGCTGATCCCGCTGCTTCTGCTCACCGGCCTTTACCTGACGGTCTTGTTGCGCGGACTCCAGGTGCGCCATTTCCGGCTCGCGTTCTGGCTCGCGTTCGTGCGGCGCTCGGACAACGACGCCGCCGAGGGTGACATCTCGCACTACCAGGCGCTCGCCACGGCCCTCGCCGCCACCGTCGGCGTCGGCAACATCGCCGGTGTCGCGACCGCGATCGCGCTCGGCGGCCCCGGCGCCGTCTTCTGGATGTGGTTCACCGGCATGGTCGGCATGGCCACCAAATACAGCGAGGCGTTCCTCGGGGTGCGCTTTCGCCGTCCCGACAGCGCCGGTGAACAGGGCGGCGGCCCGATGCATTACCTGAGGAACGGCATCAAGGGGCCGCTCGGCGTCTTCCTCGGCGGGTTCTTCGCGGTGGCGGGCGCCATCGCGGCGTTCGGCATCGGCAATGGCGTGCAGGCCAACACCGTCGCCGCCAACGTCGAAGAGGAGTGGGGCCTCGACCCCTACATCACCGGCGCGATCGTCACCGTGCTCGCCGCCGCCGTCATCCTCGGCGGCATCAAGAACATCGGCCGCGTCACCAGCGCCTTCGTCCCCGTCATGATCGTCTTCTATATCGTCGGCGCGGCGGCCGTGCTGGCCTTCAACATCGACGAGGTGCCGTCCGCGATCGGCCTGATCTTCTCCGACGCCTTCTCCGGCACCTCCGCGACCGGCGGCTTCGTCGGCGCCGGAGTCGCCGCCGCCATCCGGTACGGCGTCGCCCGCGGGATCTTCTCCAACGAGTCCGGGCTCGGCACCGGTGGCATCGCCGCCGCCGCGGCCAAGACCGACCACCCCGTCCGGCAGGCGCTGGTGTCGATGACGCAGACGTTCATCGACACCCTGGTCGTGGTCAGCTTCACCGCCCTCACCATCGTCGTCACCGGCGTGTGGAAGGACGCCGGCGAGGAGGACGCCGCCCAGTTCACCGCCCGCGCCTTCGACGAGGGACTCCCCGGCGACTGGGCCAGCGTCATCGTCACGCTGAGCGTCATCTTCTTCGCCTTCTCCACGATCCTCGGCTGGTCCTACTACGGCGACCGCTGCGTGGAGTTCCTGTTCGGCCGCCGGGCCGTGCTGCCCTACCGCCTGCTGTTCATCGTGGTCGTCTACGTCGGCTCCGTCACCACCCTCACCACGGTGTGGACCTTCTCCGACATCATGAACGGGCTCATGGCACTGCCCAACCTGATCGGCCTGCTGATCCTGTCTCCGCTCGTCTACCGGGAGACGCGGGCCTACTTCCGCGACCGTCCCTCGAAGGACGAGACCGCCGAAGTCTCGACGAAGTAAGAGAACCCGCGATGCCGTCGCCCGTCGTCCCGGGCGGCGGCATCGCCATGTCGCCCTCCTCAGGCGCCCTGGCGCTCGGCCCGCCGCTGGATCAGCTCCTCGACCGCGCTCGGCAACGTCGTCTCGAAGTCGATCAGCTTCGCCCACGTCGGCGTCACAACGATCCTGACCATGCCGTCGTGGTACAGCGAACGCACCTCCGCCTCCCACTCGACCCGTTGCTCGGGACTCATCTCATAAGTACTGGTCGACTGGAGATACTCGTCCGGGATGCCATCGACGTAGTCCAGTTCGGCCCGCCCCCGGATCAACAGGATCTTGGGCGGGTGCACCTCGGTGTCGATCGTCAGGGCGACCATCGGGTTCTCCTGCAACGCCCGCAGCTTCGGAGCGTTCTTCGGAGTGCACATGACGATCTCCGAACCGTTCCAGGCGAAGATGATCGGAACGTTGCGCGGAGTGCCGTCCCTGGCGACATAGGCCAGCCGGGTCATGTCACGGGCCAGCAGCTCCTGACTGATCGGCCGGTTCAGCACCTCGGTGATCTCGTCCGGTCGCACGGTTCCCTCCCGTTGTCGTTCAGCCGAGTTCCTCGGCCAGTGCGATGACGATGCCCTCGGGACCGCGGATGTAGCAGAGCAGGTAGCTGTCCTCGAACCGCACCACCTCACCGACAAGCTCGGCACCGTGGGCGAGCAACCGCGCACTGACACTCTCAAGATCATCGACGGCGAACATGATGCGACGAATGCCCAGGGTGTTCGCCGGAGCGTCCCTCGGCACCCCACTGATCGGCTCCGGCATGTGGTACTTCGCCAACTCGATCCGCCCATGCCCGTCCGGCGTCCGCATCATCGCGATCTCGACCCGCTGATCGTCAAGCCCGACAAGCCGCGCCGCCCAGGCCCCCTCGACCAGCGCCCGCCCCTCCAACTCCAGACCGACCTCGGTGAAAAACGCGATGACCGCCTCAAGGTCGTCGACGACGACACCGACATTGTCCATCCGCCGAACCGCCATACCGCCCCTCCTTCTCTCAGTGTTCAGCATGCTCACACGGAAGATCGGGCCCCGTGGATGAGCGGAGGCCGACGCTCGTGGCCCACCTGGGCGCCCCAGCCTAGGTGGTTCCCTGCTTTCGCCGCATCCGTCCCGCGCTTTCGAGTGTCCAAGACCAAATCACGGCCGAACCGTGACCGGTAACTGATCGGGTCACGGCCGATCGAGTGTCGCCTTCAAGATCGCGATTGGCCAATCACACCGTCCATCGACAAATACCGCGCCTTCCTGTCTCCTCAAGAGGAAACGGGAAACACCCGTAGCGTCTTGTCCATCCGACAGCGGCTCCCGCAGGCTTATCGGCGGTGACTCCCCGAGCCGTTCGGATAGGCGGTTTTGGAGGTCCAAGTGTCCCAGCGGCCTACCGAGTTCGGCGCGGAGCTTCGACGAAGGCGTCTGGAGGTCGGCCTGAGTCTTGGTGGTCTCGCCCAGCGGGTTCATTACAGCAAGGGCCAGCTGAGCAAGGTCGAACGAGGCATCAAAAGACCCAGTCGGGACCTGGCACGTCTCTGCGATGCCGTACTCGACGCGAAAGGAGCGCTTGCCGCCCTGGTCCTGGATCACCCGTCCGGTACCCGCCCCACCGTGGAGACAAGCGTTGACGAGGAGGTGTGGCTAATGCGGTTGTCCTCAGACGGCCAAAGCCGGTTCGAGCCCATGAGCCGACGGCAGGCGGTGGTCGCCGGCGCCGCGTCGATCGCGGGAATGAGCATCGGCCTGCCGACCATTTCCGCCAAAGCCGAGGCCTCGACACTTCTCGGCGCTTTCCGAGCCTTGTTCGATCAGTATCGGCAGCTGGGGCAGGTCGCCAGCCCCGGGCTGTTATTGCCGGTCCTCATCGCACAGACGCACGCGATCCAGGAGCTGTCGCGCCAAGTCGGGGCACACTCGCGGCAGGAATTGTTGCGCCTTGGGTCCCGCTATGCCGAGTACATCGGCTGGCTGGTGCAGGAGAACGGCGACGAGCACGGCGCGCTGTGGTGGACGCGACGCGCGGTCGACCTGGCCGAGACCGGCGGTGATCACCACCTCGCCGCGTACGCGATGGTTCGGCGCGCGCTCGTCACCCTCTACCGCGAGGACGCCCAACAGACGATCGAACTGGCTCGACAGGCGCAGCGCGGCAGTGTGCCACCGCGAATATGCGGTCTGGCCGCACAGCGAGAAGCGCAAGGGCACGCGCTCGCCGGCGACTATGACGCGTGCATGCGGAGCCTTGAGCGAGCCCGCACCATGTTGGCCCGCCACACGGAAAGCTCGGACTCTCCGGTCCTCGGTACCACGAGCCTGACCGACCCGGCCGAGATGGTCAGGGGCTGGTGCCTGCATGACCTGGGACGACCCGGCGCTGCCGCCCAGGTCATCGAGACACAGTTGGCGCAGGTCCCCCCTGGAGCCGTGCGCGCGCGAGTCCGCTTCGGCGTGCGGCAGGCGCTTGCCCATGCCATGGACGGCGAAATCGACCACGCCTGTCAGCTGACGCGAGAACTGTTGCCGGGCATCACCGCGACCGGCTCGGCGACCGTGTCCGCGGACCTGCGCAAGCTCGCGCGAACGCTACATCGACACCCGAAGAACTCATCGGTCCGCCGGCTGATGCCCGAACTAGGCGCGGCTTTACGCGCCACCACCCACCAAGGAGATCAAGATGCAGGTCGTATTCATCAACTACCGCACCGGAGACGGCGATGAAGCCGCCGCGATGCTGGAACAAGGACTGTCTGACCGGTTCGGCAGTGAACGGATCTTCCGTGCCACGACTTCCATTCGGCCGGGTCAGTCCTATCCGGAAAGGCTGCTCAACACCGTTCGCAACAGTGCCGTTCTGCTCGCCATCATGGGGCCGGGCTGGGCTCAAGACGTACGACTGAGGAAGGACGGCGACTGGGTACGCCGGGAGATCTTGGAGGCCTATGCCTCGAAGGTCACCGTCATCCCCGTACTGAAGGGGCGGAAGACCGAGCGCCTGAAGGCAGCCGACCTGCCGATCGAACTGGCCCGCCTGGCGGACGTCCAGTCTCTGCGACTGGAACCTGGTGACAGCAAGGACGATATCAAGCTAATCGGCGACTTCCTCAGCGATCTCGTCCCGGAACTCAGGAAGGCGGATTCGCAGGGCTCCCGAGCCCCCGAGACCAGCAACGTAAACAACAACGCGAGCGACATCCACGGCACGGCCGTGCAGAGCCGCGACATCAGGGGTGACGTCGGCACGGTCATCAAGGGAAATTCCGGCCCGGTACACGCCGGGGCGGGAGATATCAATCAGACCACACAGCATTTCTCTGGCGATGGGGCGACATACATCCAGGGTGACAACCATGGTGGCGTCGGTCACCGTTTCGGTAGGGCGCGAGAGGAAGAGAACCGGTGAGCGACACCTTCGAGGCGCACGCTTCGGGCGTCCACGGCGGAATGCACGCCGGCGCGGGAGACATCAACCACAACTACTACTTGCTGCAGTCCGGCCCGCTCGGCGTCTCTCCCCGAAAGCTGCCCGTGGACGAGTTGCGCTGGCTCAGACAGCGTTTCGTCGAACCGACGGGGCTGGGTAAAGCACGAGACATCCTGGAGGCAACACGCACTGTATTGCTGGACGGGCTCACAGGCAGTGGCCGGACGGCGGCGGCGAAAATGCTGCTTTGGGAAGTCGGAGGCGATGGAGGGAGATTCCACGAACTACTACTGCAGGAGGGTGAAAATGTACCGCCCGTCGATCACAGTCATGTCGGCGACGGCGAACTCGTGTGGATGGACCTTTCCCAGTTGGCCGAGCCACGCTGGCATGAGGTCCGTGCCGAACTGTCCTCCCTCCGCGCGACGGTCCAGGACCGCGATGCCCGCCTCGTCCTCGTACTGCCGGACAAGACCGGCCACCTCGGGTCGACATTGGATCCGTACCGCGCCGAGATACAGCGCCCGGCGGTCGAGGAAGTGCTGTACCGCTACCTGCGCGTGGAGGAGATCTGCCAGCCGAACCAGTCTCCTCCGTCGCGATTCCTGGACACCGACTGGCGTATGGAGGACGTCTCCAGATACATCGAACTGATCCGACGAGCACGGGTCGAGCACCGCGAAGGCACCTTCGAGCAGTGGTGTGAGGACGCCCATCGTGCGTTTTCCGGCCAGCTAGAAGACGTGACCGCGCAGGTGGCAGGACTCGCCGCGGGACGGCAACGCGCGCTGCTGCTCGCCGTCGCCATGCTGCACAACGCCCACGCCGACGTCATTCATCATGCCAGCGCGGCCCTTCTCGAGACGGTCGCCCACCCCCGTGAGGAGAGCCCGATTCTGGAGCGCGCTCCCTTGGACCTCAGACTCAAGGAAATCGGCGCGGAAATCGACGCATCCAGCAAAGTTCGGTTCAAAAAGCTCGATTACGACGCGGCAGTACGATCGTACTTCTGGACCTATATGCCGGAACTCCACAGCGCACTACAGGACTGGATAGAGCAGACCGCTAATTCTCAGGAGTTAGAGTCTCGCGAACGCGCTTATCTGATCGAGCGGTTTACCGAACAATGCTTGAACGAACGCTACCGGCAAGCTCTGTTCTCGCTCGTGGAAAAGCTGACCGCCGCCCCCACCACACGCCAGAAAATGGAGGCAGCTGCTCTGGTCCTGCAACGCGGCCTCCGAGACAAGGAGCAAGCCCGGCCCTTCCGCCGGAAGATCTACGAATGGTCGCGGTCGAACAACCTTTCCAACCGACTGGCCGAAGTGATCATTGCGGCGTGCCGTGACGAAATGATGACGAAGTATCCCGATGAGGCCCTGGTCCGGTTGCACCATGTGGCGAGACGGGAGCGCGGAACCCGCGCCCGCGAAACCCTGGTGGAACTGGCGGGCAGTGCCCCGAGACTCCGTCGGCAGATGCTGGCCCGCCTGACCGAAGCACCGCCCGAGGCTAGAGAGTGGCCCACGGACGTCGACCTTTTCCTGGATCTCGCCGATCCGGAAGCGCTCACCGATCCTGGCTGGCGCGACCATGCGCTGATCTCCGAGCGCACCGTCCGCCGGCAGCTGACCATCGGCTGGGCTCTCGTCTTCGCGCGGCGTCCGTGTGAGATGTGGGTCTTGAAACTGTCGCCCTGGTTGCAGGTCGCCGCCGCCGACCAACAGCACCGTAATGCGCTTCTCAGCATTCTCGTCCGCGCGGGGCGCGGAAATGCGACCGCCCTGGCGCAGCTGTACACGATGACCCGAGAGAAGGAATCGTGGGCGTTACTGAGCGACCCACTCATTCAGCTCATCAACACACTGCGAGAAACCCCTGACCACCCAACATACGTAGATGATCGGAGAACATCATGAGCGCCGGACGAAGCATCACGACGCTCTACTTCGTGGTCATCGGTGGAACAATCCTCATCGGATTGATCCTCTTCGCCCCATGGCCGTTATGGATACCGTTCATCGCGATCGCCGCACTCGGAGGGGTACTGCTGTATGTGGTGAAGGCGACGAGGCGCCAGCGAACTGGCCACCCTTTGCCCGAACCCGCTTTCGAGTACACGTCCGCGCCGGTCGCGGACAACCGAGGAACCCGTCTGACCGGCGTCCTGCTGCCGACGAGCCGACCGGATTACTTCTTCCAGTTCTCCGCGATCGTGATCTGGTCGCCGACATCGGCGGCGGACGAGTTCTCGATCAACTACGCCGCCGTCGCGACCGACTCGGTGGTGAAGCGCGCCTGCGAGGTCACCGAGGCGGCAGACCCGATGCGCGCCTCACTCGTCCAGCATGAACTGGCCAGCGCCTTGGGTGAGATGCGAACGGATGCGACAGGACGTGTACGAGCGATGGCCGAATCGGTTCGGATCGTCCTTCCCGACCGCGACCGAGAGCGGCTGGACAAGCTGGCCGCGGTCCGCAAGGAAGAAGACATCTGGGAGCACGAGCGCAAGCATGAACAGAACAAGCGAGAGTACCTCGGCGGAGATGTGTTGAAGGACCCCGGCAGCGCCGTGGTCTGGTGGCTCGCGAGGAACAATGAGCAGGTGGAGAAGACCGTCAACGACATCCGCCTTCTCGCGCTACTTTCGTCCGCCGCGAATAATGAGGAGGTACCGCCGGCCTTTCGCCCCTACTTGCATGGATGGCCCACGCCTGAGCAGTACGGCCCGAACGGATCGGGCGCGTCCCCGCCGGAACACGGCGAGGCATCTGCTGATGGCTTCGCCGCCTTCCTGAGCATGATGCGGTTCGAGGAATCAGACCCTCAGCGTCGCCTGCTCGCCCGCCAGGCGGCCGAATGGGCCGCCATGCACGGCCGGGGAGAGATAGCCGAGGAACTCATACGCCGGTACGACCCGCCGGGCGATGGTGTGGGCGCGGAAGAGGGCGGTAAGGGGGGCTGAACCGGACGCGTTGGCGAGCCAATGGGCTACTTGGGGCGGGGATTCAGGTGGGTCATGAGGGTCTGGCCGCGGGGGGTTAGGCGGTAGCCGGTTTCCAGGCTTTCCGTGAGGCCTAGATCTTTGAGGCGGCGGACGTCGGCCTTGAAGGAGAGTTTTTCGCGGTTGAGGCGTTCGGCCAGGTCCTGGGCGCGGAGTCCGGGGTTTTGCTCGATGAGGCGGAGGACCTGGCGGGTCCAGGGGGCGCGGCGGCCACGGGCGTCGATGGTGTCCAAGGTGGCGGTGAGGTCGGCCAGTTCCTGGTCGGTCAGGTCGGCGTTCTCGGCGAGTTCCGAGCGGGGGTCGGGGCCGCTCAGGTGGAGCATGACGCGGTGGTAGCCGCCCTCCTTGGTGCTCTTGGAGAGGGCGGTGAGGAGGGCGGCGCGGCTCTTGAAGCCTGAGCGGAGGGCGTCCTCCTCGGTGATCTCCTCGGGGGTGACGGGGGTGACCGAGTCGATGACGATGATCCCCGCCCAGGTGCGCTGGGTGCTGCCCGCGCGGACGCGGGGCTCGGCCCAAACTCGGAAGACCCGGTCGATCCGTCCCCCTGCGATCCCCTCAAGGACCTCTTTTCTGAAGAGCATCGTTCCCCTCCCCCGGTGACACGTCTCTCCTGCAATCTTCTCCTGAGAAGGGCTGCGGGTGTCCCGCTGATCTCCTGGTCGGTAGGAGACCAGCAGGACTAGGGGAATCGGGTACTACGGGATGGGTTCGAGGACGTAGGTTCCCGTTCCGTCTGGCTTGCCCATGCTGTACTGGCGCATGGTCTCGTTGTCGGTGACCCGCTCCTGGCCGATCATGGAGCCGGTCATCTTGTTCTGGAGGCCGACGAGGTTGGTGCCGGGGACGTCCTGGTAGACGTAGAAGCGTTGGCCGTCATCGACGGTTCGGCATTTCTCCTCGAAGAACGGCGCGCTTTCCGTGGGCGCGTCCGAGGCCCTCAAGGTCAGGCACTTCTTGCTCTGGCGTGTGACGAAGACGTGCTCGACCATGCCGTTGGTGGTCGGACCCTGGCAGACCTGCCACTGCACCCTGGCGTTCTTCGCCCAGGCGTGCAGCCGGAACTCGTCGGTGCCGTTGGCGTTCCACCAGAACAGCAGGCGGTCGGGCGTGGCGATCCGGTAGTAGCCGTCCAGGCAGGTGAAACCCGGTGGCTCGGCGGCCGCGCTGCCGGTCGGGGACTTCGGGGTGGACGTTCGCGGCGCCGCCTGGGCCGGCGTGTCGGTGCAGCCGAGGACCTTCTGGGCCTTGCTCATGATGCTGTTGGCGGGCACCTTGTCCTCGCAGCGGACGGCGCCCTCCTCGATCGTCGAGAAGGTCGTGTAGGTGCCGCCCGGACGTTCGATCCACCGGGTGGCGTACCGTCCGCCGCCCAGGTCGACCCGGCCGCAGTTGAGGCTGCTGTAGACGCCGGTGACCTTGTTCGTCCCCTGGTAGAGGCCGTAGTAGCCGGGCTTGAGGAAGTTCCAGGTGATGGTCTGGGACTCCGCGTTGGTCGTGGCGGTGGACTTCTTCACCGTGCGGCCGACGAAGGCCTCGACCTTGAACAGGGTGCCGATATTGAACCCGCTGCTGATCTGGGCCGAATTCCCGACCTCGACCGTGATCACGGTCTGGGTGCTCATCGTGACGCTCTGGCTTCCGGTCGAGCCGTCGGTGATGTAATAGCCCTTGAAATGGGTGATGGTGGGTTCGGTCACCGCGCTCTTGACGACCGGATATCTCTTTCCAAGATCGGCGGCCTTACAGGCTTCGCCCGCCTTGGGATCTGCCGCCGTGGCGGATGCGGCGGATGGGTTCACGGTGATGAACATCGATCCGGCGACCAGTGGAAGCAGTAGGCCGTGTGCCATTGCCTTGATCTTTACCATGGGGTAACTCCCGGGAGCGAGGTAAAAGTCAGGAGCAGAGTCACACGATTCGCCGTACCCGAGGAGACCAATGGCTGGACCGGATGCGGCCTCTTTTTCAATTCGATTCGGTCGCCTGGCGTAGTTGGTCGGCGGTGAGGGACCGTCACCCCGCAGACGGCGATGACGGTTACGCCTGCTCGTGCGGCGGCGGTCGCCACGTCGAGGGGGCTTTGCCGCGCAAGGACTGTCGGTTCAGAGAGCCTTCGCCGGTTGATGGTGCCGCACGGGCGGGTGACCGGCGTCCGCCTGGCCGTCAAGCCTCTACAACCGAAGATGATCGGTGCACGCTCCGCGGCCGTGACGCTCGACGAGGTGACGGAACTCGCGGAGCGCTTCGACGCCAGCGCCTGCGGCGTGATCGTGGACGCCTACCACGTCGTCTCGGACTGGCTCTCATTCACCACGAACGACCTCACCGGCCTGAGCGAGGTCGAGATCACCTGCGGCGAACTCGCGAAGGACGACCCCGGCGACCTCATCGGCCACGTCATCCAACGCTTGGACGAGTTCGTGTGACGCCTCCTGTAGTCCGCTTCTCGGATGCACTTCCCGAGGTGGTTCTCCCGATGAGCGACTGACGCACGGTCAGCGCCCAGAGAGGGCCCCAGACAATAGACCATACCACATTCTATTAAAGTCAGCGCGGTTAAAGTTTGATCATTGACTGTCCTTAACAGGGCAGTTATGTTCCTTTTAGTTCCCATTCAAGGAGGAATCCATGCGGGAAAGAATTAGCGGTGTCGTCGTGGCCGCCGCGGCGCTCGCCGCGGCGGCGGTGGCGGCGACTCCGGCCGCCGCCGGGACCGGTCCCGACCGTGGTCCGGACCCGCCCGTCGTCTGGGTCGACGAGGTCAGCGGTTCCGGTTGCCCGAAGGACAGCGTCGCGGCGAACCTGTCACAGGACAGGGATGCGCTGTTGCTGACCTACTCCGACTTCAAGGCAGCGGCGGGCGGTTCGGCGCAGCCCGCCGACCGCCGCAAAGACTGCAGGGTCACCGTGCGAACGGGTAGCCCGCAGGGCTATTCCTACGCCATCAGGGCGGCGGACCACCGAGGTACCGCCCTTCTGGAGAAGGGTGCGGCCGGCAGGGTGACGGTCGACTTCGGCTTCGAGAATCAGCCGTCGAGTGGGCAGGACGAGCACACCTTCCACGGCCCCTACGACGACAACTGGCAGATCACTCTCAACACGCCGGAGGACGAGCTCGTCTTCACGCCGTGCGGCGAGAATCCCAGGTTCGTGGTCAACACCGAGTTGCGGGCCATCCCGGGGACGGACAAAACGAAGACCAGCTTCATCAGCATGGACACCTTCGACGGGTCCATAAAGTCGACCTACCACCTCGTCCGGAAGCGCTGCCCGTAGCACGACGACGAGCCCTCCGCGGGCTCGGCGCGGATCTCAGGTTTCAGGAGCCGTGGCGATCGAGCGCACGGCCGGGCGCAGCCCGGATCTCCACGTCCCGGACTGGCTCCCGCCCACACGAACCTCCTCACCGAACGTGGGTCGATGGGCGACGGGCTGATCGACCTCCAGCGACGAACTCGCGAAGGACCACCCCGACCCTCATCAACCGAGCCGTCCAACGCTTCGCCGAGTTCGCGCGATATTCCGGTGAAGTCGGGACGTGGCGGGGCGAGCGGGATGCCGTCCTGGCACGGTCCCTCCCGGCCGTCCAGCTCACCGGCGCAATTCGAGCGGCTGCCTGTCCGTGGACGCGTCCACGGACAGGCAGCCCGCACCGAACGGCGAGCCCGTAATCGCCTTTCGCGGACGGAACATATCCCATTCCAGCGAAGCGCGGAGCAGCTGAAGTGTGATCATTGACTGTCTTCTGAATGAGAGTTAAGTTCTATGTTAGTTCTCACTGAGGACAGGGATCCCCATGCGCGAAGAAATGCCGGTGCCGTCGTGGCGGCCTCGGCCCTGGCCGGGACCACGGTGTCGGCCGCTCCGGCCGCCGCCGGGACGGGGGCCGACCGCGGTCCGGACCCACCCTTGGTCACGGTCGAGGCCGTCACGGGTTCCGGCTGCGCGGAAGGCACCGTCGGGGCGAGCCTGCCGGAGGACAGGGAGGCCCTTCTTCTCACCTACCTCGACTTCACGGCACAGGTCGGCGGTTCGGCGCGGCCCACCGACGTCAAGGACTGTCAGGTCACGTTGCGGGCGTCGCCCCGGCGGGGCTACTCGTACGCCATTGTGCAGACGGACCAGCGGGGTTTCGCCCATCTGGCGCCGGACGCGATAGGCAACGCGAAGATCAACTTCGGGTTCGAGAACCAGCGACCGAGCGGGGAGGTCACGCGGGACTTCCGCGGCCCCTTCAAAGCCCACTGGCAGACCACCGTCGACGTACCGGTGGACCAGCTCGTCTTCACGCCGTGCGACGAGAGTCCCAGGCTTCTGATCAACAGCCGGTTGTGGGTCGACGCCTACATGACGGATTGGACGAAGACCAGCCTGATCGAGATGGGCTCCTCCGACGGGTTCGTGATGTCGACCTACCACCTCGTCTGGAAGCGCTGCGCCTAGCGCGATGACGAACCCCGCAGGCTCGGCGGGGGGCGTTCAGAGCTTCAGGAGCTTCGGATACGGGGCGAGAATCCTGATTTTTCCGGTCCCGAAATCGACCAGGACGGCCCCTCCCGCCTCCACGTCCACGACGCGTCCCAGGCCGTATTTGTCGTGGGTGACCAGGTCCTGGAGGGCGAACTTCGCGACGGGCGGGGCGGTGGGCGGGGGCGGGAAAGGGCTGGTGGGCAGATGCCGCTGCCTGGCGGATCCGGAGTATTTCATTACCGCAGTATGCACCCCTTCCGTCCGGCGGACCATGTGGTACTGTGCAGGGAGTTGCGGTTCCCATAGACATGCTCATGCGCCTGTTGGATCTGACCTCAGGCGCATTTTTTGTTGTTCTGGATCTTCCGGATGGGTCATCGCGGCGTCCTCGTCCGCGCACGGTGTGCGGGCGGGACAGACCAGAAGGAGATGACATGGCCACCGGTACGGTGAAGTGGTTCAACTCGGAGAAGGGCTTCGGCTTCATCGAGCAGGACGGCGGCGGCGCCGACGTCTTCGCCCACTACTCCAACATCTCGGGCCAGGGCTTCCGTGAGCTCCTGGAAGGCCAGAAGGTGTCGTTCGAAATCACCCAGGGTCAGAAGGGCCCGCAGGCGGAGAACATCACCCCCGCCTGACGCCCCGGCCACGCGGCGGGCGGCCCCTCCGGGTCGCCCGCCGCGTTGCTGTCCGGACGTCCAGCGCTCCGGGCATCTCCCACCATTCGTCCCAACTCTGACCCGCGGCCCTGGCTCCGCCGGTCGCCGTCCGGTTCGTTCTTGAGAACCTCCCGCGCCTTTCCGGCGCAGCGGAGCACTTCCTCGGCACGCGCCGCGTCGAGGAAGGCTTCACCATGCCCAACGACTCCCAGCGGACCACCCGAAGGCGCTCGTCCGCACATCGCCGCGGTTCCACTCATCGGCGATCCGGCGCGGGCCGTCCAACGGCTTCCGCGCCGCTGCCACCGGCCGAATCGTTCGCCGACCTGCGGCTCCCGGCGCCGCTTCTCGCGGAGTTGGCCCGCCAAGGGGTGACGGCTCCGTTCCCCATCCAGGCCGCGGCCCTGCCGAACGCTCTCGCCGGACGGGACGTCCTCGGACGCGGCCGAACCGGTTCCGGCAAGACCCTCGCCTTCGGGCTGGCGCTGCTCGCCCGCACCGCCGGACGACGCGCCGAACCCCGCGCCCCGCGC
Source organism: Actinomadura pelletieri DSM 43383 (assembly GCF_003634705.1). GTDB lineage: Bacteria > Actinomycetota > Actinomycetes > Streptosporangiales > Streptosporangiaceae > Spirillospora > Spirillospora pelletieri. The sequence goes on from NZ_RBWU01000001.1 coordinate 347,589, forward strand.
GCGCTGATCCTCGTCCCGACACGGGAACTCGCCCAGCAGGTCACCGGCTCGCTCGCGCCCTACGCCGACGCCGTGGGTCTGCGGCTCACCGCCGTGGTCGGCGGCATGTCGCTCTCCCGCCAGGCGAACGCCCTGAAACGCGGCGCGGACGTCGTGATCGCCACACCCGGACGCCTCGCGGACCTGACCGAACGCGGCGACTGCCGGCTCGACCAGATCCGGATCACCGTGCTGGACGAGGCCGACCAGATGACCGACATGGGCTTCCTGCCCCAGGTCACCCGGCTGCTGGAACAGACCCCGCGGGACGGGCAGCGAATGCTGTTCTCCGCGACCCTGGACCGCAACGTCGACCGGCTCGTCCACCGGTTCCTCAGCGACCCGGTCACCCACTCGGTCGACCCGCCCGCCGGCGCCGTCGCCACCATGGAACACCACCTGCTCCACGTGAGCGAGACCGACAAGCACGAGACAACCGCGCACATCGCGGGCCGCGACGCACGGGTGATCATGTTCGTCGGCAAGAAGCACGCGGCGGACCGGCTCGTCCGCAAGCTGACGTCCCGCGGTGTCCGCGCCGTCGCGCTGCACGGCGGCAAGTCACAGGGGCAACGCAACCGGGCACTCGACGGCTTCCACACCGGGGAGGTCACCGTGCTCGTCGCCACCAACGTCGCGGCCCGGGGCATCCACATCGACGACCTCGACCTGGTCGTCAACATCGACCCGCCCGCCGACCACAAGGACTACCTGCACCGCGGCGGACGGACCGCCCGCGCGGGCCGTCCGGGCACCGTGGTCACCCTCGTCCTCCCCGACCAGCGCCGTGAGATGGACGGCCTCATGGCCAAGGCCGGCATCACCCCGCACAGCACGCGGGTCCGCCCCGGCGACCCCGAACTGGTCCGCATCACCGGCGCCCGCCCACCGGCCCGCGCCGCCACCCCGCCACCCGAGAGAACACGTCCCGCCGCCTCACACCCTCAGCGCGAGAAGGCACCGCCGTCCCGCAAACGCCGACCGCGCCGCCGCTCCCCCGCCCGCAACACCTAGGACCGCGCCGTCCCGGATGCGCTCAACCGGGTGGCGCGGGCGGCCAGTGCCGCCAGCACGCCGGTGTGTCGCTCGTCGACGCCGACCTCCAGGGTCAGGGCGCCTCCGGTGGCGGTCAGGGTGAAGGTGAAGAACGAGCAGCACCCGGTCTCCCGGGCCGCCAACTCGGCGACCCGCCCGGCCACGCTCGGGTCGGCACGCAACACCAGCCGCACCCGGCCGGGCCCGTTCAACTCGACGGCCGTCACCGCCTCAGCGAACAACGCGTCGAACTCGGCCTCCCGCAACGGCCGCTCGGTGGTCGGCAACGTACACGCCTGCGGCGCCCACCCGTGGTCGCCCTGTACTGGCTGAAGTTCCATGCTCGGACGGTAACCCTGTACCCGGGTACCGAATGCAACCCCGGGCCTACGAGGGTGGCGCTTCGATGGTCGTGGGTGGCCTCCGTCCGGACGGGTAGAGATGTCTGCGGTGGACGAGACATGGATCATGTTTCTCGGCCGCCGGTGACGTGCGTGTGCGGCCTCGATCAACCCGGTCCGCGGTGCCGCGCGTAGACGTCTCGGCCCAGGAGAGGACTTCACCATGAAGGTCGTTGTCATCGGCGGTACCGGGCTGATCGGCTCGAAGGTGGTCGCGAACCTTGAGGCGGAGGGGCATGAGGCGGTCGCGGCGGCTCCGAGCACCGGTGTCGACACCCTGACCGGCGAGGGGCTCGCGGACGTTCTGTCCGGGGCGTCCGTGGTGATCGACGTGTCGAACTCCCCATGGTTCGAGGATGCGGCGGTGCTGCGGTTCTTCGAGACCTCGACCGGGAACCTGCTCGCGGCGGAGGAGGCGGCGGGCGTCCACCACCATGTCGTCCTGTCGGTCGTGGGCACCGACCGGCCGCCGGAACGCGGTTACTTCCGCGCCAAGCTCGCCCAGGAGCGTCTGGTCGAGGAGTCGCCGATTCCGTACTCGATCGTGCGTGCCACGCAGTTCTTCGAGTTCACCCGGGCTATCGCCGACCAGGCGACCGTGGACGGCGCCGTTCGAATGCCGCCGGTGCTGTACCAGCCCATGGCGGCCGACGACGTCGCCAAGGCGGTCGGCAAGTCGGCGGCGGGGGCGCCGCTCAACGGACGGGTCGAGGTCGCCGGGCCGGAACGTTTCCGGATGGACGAGTTCTTCCGCGACGCCCTGGCCTCCTGGAACGACCCGCGCGAGGTGGTCATCGACCCGCACGCGCCCTACTTCGGCGCGGAAGTGGAGGAGTTCGGCCTGGTGCCCACCGGCGCCGCCGAACTCGGCACGCTCACCTACAGCACCTGGCCGGGCCGAACCGCGGACCCGCAATAGCTTCCGGGCGACATTTCGATCTCGCGGGCCGGACGGTGATCTGCCCGTCGTAGACGGCCTCCGGAGGATTTCGGGGGTCATTGTGAACTCGCGGGTCACAGTTACTCGTGGTGCGCGTGTTGTTGAACGACCCCGCCGTGATTCTTGAGTGGTGGAGGGTCGTCGCCTCGGCGTACTGAAAAGCGGCGCTCGCTCGGGAAATAAATGCAGGTGGGCGTGATTTCGATGTGCAGTTCGTAGTTTCGTTGTTACTGCGTGAAAACTCGCTTCGCAACACGCGCACCGGTCTTTCGGTCTGCCTTGTGGCCGAATGCGGACATGGCCGGCGCCTTGATGCACCGCTCCAAATGATCGATAAATCAAACGACGGCGATCACGTCGTCGGAGTCGTTCCAAGGAGGATTGCATGAACTTACGGGGGTCTTATCGCCTCGCGGCCGTCACGGGGGCGGCGGTGCTGGCCACCGCCATGAGCGGAGCGGGGATCGCCTCCGCTCGGACCACGGACACCGTCTGCGGTCCGGAGCACAGCCTCGGATCCGTCGTCTACAAGAACTGCAGCGTCGTACTCGGGTCCTGGGATCCCGAGTACGGCACCATGCCATTCCTGGAGCTGAAGAACCTGGGAATCGGAGAGACCACTGTAACCGTGACGCACGAACGCTGGAACTACAGCACGAACAGCTGGGAGTACAGCTCGGGCGGCTCGAGAACGATCCCCGAGTACTTCGCAACCCAGTACTACTCCCTGTCTCACAGCTGGTCGTGCGGTCAGGACGCGAAGGAGCGCGCCCGGATCACCAGCACTGTCGGGACCGGGGACTGGTCGGAAGCGGTCACCGTCTCGCCGTGCTGACCGAACGCCGCACCCGCCGATTCTGAACGCGTCCCGCGGCGAATCACATCCAGGCGCTCGCTGAACGGCGCCCGCATCGGGGAATCAGCCTCCATGTGCGATGGCCTTTAGCGGGTCGCACCATTTCGCGGCAGAGGGTCCGAGGGCGAATGGCGAAGTCGGGGTGAATCGGCAGGGGCAAGAACGGCGGCGTCCACCTGGCGGGGTCGGCCGCGTGAGCGCGCCGAACCCGCCTTGTGGACGCGTCAGGCTGCGGCCACGACCTCGATTTCCACCAACCAGTCGCTGACGAGTGTCTGCGCGACGATCGCCGTGGTGGGAACAATGCGACCGCCCAGCGCCTTCGTCCGGGCCGCCGCGTTCGCATCGGCGTAGGCGGGGTCGCGTAGATAGCTGGTGAGCCGGACGATGTTGTTCACGGTCATTCCGGCCGAGGCGAGAATCGTCCGGAGGTTGTTCCAGATGAGGTCGAGCTGTTCGTCGAGGGTGGCTCCGGGTGTTCCGGCCGGGTCGAGTCCCATCGTTCCGGAGACGAAGAGCAGGCGTTGCGCGCCGCGGACCTCCATGGCGTGCACATAGTCGTCCGTGCTGGCGTAGACGCCGTCGGTCGGGTCATGTGGCACGGTCTCGAAGCTCGAATTCTCGGTCATACGGCCAGATCATGCCGCTTCTGATCATTTGGCCACAAGCGAGATCTCGCGAGGTCCGGCCGCCCGAGGTCCGCCCGGGTGGCCCAGGGGCGTTCCCGGACGGATTTCGCGGTGGTTACGACGCCGCTACAGGCAGCGCTTCCGCTTGCGGAGGAAGGTCGTCTGGGCCTCGTCGCCGGAGTTCAGCGAGATGGAGCTGGTTCCCGTGAGGTCCTTCAGCCCCGTCCATTCGCATTCCGTGGCGATGGTGAAGTCCCGCTCCTCGCCGCACGTCTCGTTACTGTGGGTGGAATAGCCGTTCCATCTCAGTTGCCAGAATCACCGGCCGCGCGGTCGCTAGCGCGGCTCGATGGGACGGCCGGTCGAGCGGCTGCGGCCGCGCAGTTCCGCGACGACGAGTGGCGTTTCTCCGGACGTCCGGGTGACGGTCACGTCGTAAAGGCCACTGCGGCCGCGTCGCGCACGCATCGACGCGACCGCGACGAGCGTGTCGCCCTGGTGGACCGGCTCTAGGAAAGTGATGTCGAATCCCGCCGCCACGGTCACTTCACCGTGGGAGTTGCAGGCGAGGGCGAACGCCGAGTCGGCCAGGCTCGTCACCAGACCGCCGTGGCAGATGCCCCAGCCGTTGATCATGTCGGAGCGGATGTCCATGGTGACCGTCGCCGTGCCCGGTCCGACTTGGACGATCCGCATGCCGAGCGAACGGCTCGCGGCGTCGTCCGCCCACATCCGTTCGGCGCTGCGCCGCGCGATCTCTTCGGGCGTCACCATCGGTCGTTTCCGCGGTCCAGGCGCTGGACGGGCGGGTACCGAAGGCCGGGCATCGTCGCCGAGTCGTGGACCTCGGCGGATGTGCCGCGCTCGTCGAGCGCACGCGTCGCCTTCAAGGTGAGCGCCGTACCGGGGCGGAGGAGAGTCCCCGGTCGTGCCGGGCCTTGCGGGCCCGCGCGCCTCCCACTGACCGGACGGGACGGGTCGACCAGTTGCGCCGGTTCATCACCGGGGAGCGGAAAACGGCGAGTCATACGTCCGCCTCTCAGAGCACTTATGTCCGTCTCATCGTCGCTGCCGAGGTCATCTGTGGTCCAGGGGGGCGGCAAGTTCAGGAAGATGTCCGGGGTCGGCGGGACATCGACTGCCATTCGTCCAGCCGAAAGCGCGGCTGGTCGGGAGCGTAGGACGAGTGGCCGAGTCGTTCACGTGGGGCGACGCGGCGGTGCCGCCCGGATTCCGGATCCGGGCGGCACGGCCTTCTTACAGCCGGTCATGCCTGGATCTTCTCCTTGGCGGGCTCTTCCGTCCCACCCTGGACGGCGGGAGTCCGCAGCGTGAGGAGGGCGAGCGCGGCGCCTGCCAGGGCGACGACGGCGGCGCCGATGAAGGCGGCCTGGAAGCCGTCGGTCAGGCTGGGCAGGTCTCCGAGTTCGTCGGCACCCCGCGAGGTGGCGATGGCGGTCATCACGGCCAGCCCGATCGCCGAGCCGACCTGGTAGGTGGTGTTGACGATCCCGGACGCCAGACCGCCCCGCTCGGGCGACACCCCGCTGATCGCCGCGATGGTGGCGGGGATGAACACCAGCGACATGCCGACCGCGGAGATCAGCGACCCCGGCAGCACGTCGGTGACGAAGCTTCCGCGCGCGTCGATCGTGGACAGGACCGCCAGGCCGCCCGCGAGGACGACGAGTCCGGTGACGATGAGCGGCTTGGTGCCGAACCGGGCGATGAGCCGTCCGGTGACCGCGACCATCAGCACCATCATCAGCGCCGTCATCGGCAGCAACGCCGCTCCGCTCGGGAAGGCCCCGTACCCGAGGACCTGCTGGAGGTAGAGGTTGAGGAAGTACCACATCGGGATCCACGCGGCGCCCAGCAGCGTCATCGCGACGTTCGCGCCCGCGAGGTTCGGAGTGCGCCACACCGACAGCGGCATCAGCGGGTTACGGGAGACGCGCTGCAGCCCGGTGAACAGGGCCAGCAGCAGGACGGCGCCGCCGAGTTGGACGACGGTCGCCGGACTGTCCCAGCCCCGCTCGGGTGCCTGGACGATCGCGTAGACCGCCAGCGCGAGCCCGGCCGTGACCGCGAGGGCGCCGAGCACGTCCAGTCCGGTGCGGCGTCCGGGCACGTTCGGGAGGACCGCCGGAACCGCCGCCAGGGTCAGCAGGCCGATGGGAATGTAGATGATGAACACCCAGGGCCAGCTCAGCCATTCGGTGATGACGCCGCCGAGGAAGACGCCCGCTGTCCCGCCCGCCGGTGCCGCCGCGCCATAGAACGCCATCGCCTTGGCCAGTTCCTTCGGCCGCGCCGAGAACAGCACCATCAGCAGGGTCAGCGCCGACGGTGCGATCAGTGCCGAGCCGATGCCCTGGACGGCCCGTCCGACGATCTCGGTTTCGGCGCCGGTGGCGGCGGCCGCGACGACCGAACCGCCGATGAGGACGAGCCATCCGGCCGCGAAGACGCGTCGGGCGCCGAGCAGGTCGGAGAGCTTGCCACCGAGCAGCAGCAGTCCACCGAGGGCGACGACATAGGCGTTGAACACCCACTGCAGCCCGCTCTGGCTGAAGCCGAGTTCGCGCTGCATGTCGGGGAGCGCGACCCCGATGATCGAGGTGTCCATGATGACCATGAACTGCGCGGTGGCGAGCACGGCGAGTGCCCACCAGCGCCTCGGGTCTGCGGACATGACGGTCCACCCTTCCTGAGAGGTACCCCACAGGGGTATAGCGAGGACGATAACATACCCCCCAGGGGTAGGAATTCCAGGATTGAGGGATGAGATTTCAGAGATGTCGGGCTTGGCCTTGTCGTCCGGCGGACGGTGTCGTGTCGTACCCGGCTGGTACATCTACCGGTATGCATGTCGAGGAGTTCCTGCAGGTCGTACTAGGTCTGCCAGAGGTGACCGAACGGGAGTCGTTCGGGGACTACATCGGCTTCCGGGTGCGCGACAAGGGGTTCTGCTACCTGAACGAGGGCGAAGGGACCGTCATGCTGAGGGCGACCCGCGAGGAGCAGGCCGCCCTCATCGCCGAAGACCCCGGCACCTTCGCCCCGTCCTGGGCCGGAGGCCGCTTCGCCTGGGTGGCCGTCAAGCTGGCGAACGTCGAGCCGGACGAACTGACCGAGCTGGTCACCGAAGCCTGGCGCCTCTCAGCCCCCAAACGCCTCGCCGCCACCCTCGGCCTTTGACCGTCCCGCGTTCCGGCCCCGTCGGCGGGTGTCGCAGAGGGGGCGTCCGTCGTAGGGGAGCCGGGGACGATGGGATCTGTCCGGTGACGAGGCCTTCGACCTGGCGGTCGAGTTCGGCGAGGTGTTCGATGATGCGGCCGGCACCGAGGAGTTCGGCGATGCGCGTCCAGGACCAGGCCCGTCCACACCCGCCCGAGCAACACCCATCTCCCCCACGCGGCCGTCATGGACGGGTGATCGTCACCGCCGGTGCGCCACTCCCGGGAGCACGCTGGCGAAGGTGTCGGCGGTCGGCACAATGCGGGAGTGCCCCGGCATGCCCCGCACCACCTTCCACCCCCCGACCACCTCATTGACCAGGCGCGGGTTGTCGGCTTCCTCGTGCTGGACGATCGGGATCGACCTCATCGAGTCCCAGAACCCGGTCGGTGAACGCACGAACGGAGCGGCGAACCGCCAGGGGCCATGCACCTGTGCTTCAAGGTCGACGACTTGGACGGGGTTTACCAGCGCATGAAGGAGGCCGGTTACGACTTCCTCGGGGACGACTACACCCTCGCCGAGGGCGAGGTCACCCCCGACGCGGCACTCGGCACCCGGGTCGCCTACTTCAACGACCCGGACGGCACCAGCCTGGAGATCATCCAACCCAAGGGCGGCTTCCCCCACAGGCCCGCCGCATAACGAAGCGATTGATCGCTTTAGCCTGCCGCGAGTCTGCTTTCGATCCAGTTGACGCCGAAGCTCACGACGTCGGCCGCCTCGAACAGGTGGCTGGTCGCGGCGCCGACCTGTCCTTGGCGTCCGTGCCCGGCGGCGAGCATGTCGCGGGCGATGGCCGCAAAGGGATCCTGATCCTTGGGCACGACCGGGGTGTAGTCGAAGGCGCCGTTCTCGGAGTCGATGTCGTGGAAGCGTCGCCAGACGCGCTCGCCGTCCACGGTGATCGGCTGTTCGTAGTCGACGAACCGCTTTCCCGGCGCTTCGGCGAGGGCCTCCGCGTGATGCAGAAGTGTCAGGGTGTCGAGCGGTGCGCCCAGCATCAGCACCCGGCCGCCCTCGGCGGTCAGGCGGGCCAGCGGACTGTCGGGGCCGTGCGGGTCGTCCCATGGGTGATCGTCCATGAGGAGGTGGGCTGCCGGGCCGAGTGCGGCGAAGCTGACGTCGGGGTGACGACTGCGTACCGCACCCGGCCAGCGGCGCAGGGCCTCGGGCAACCGGCCGTTGTTGTGGTCGGCCTCGCTGAGCAGCGGGTCGTAGGCGGGGTGCTCGGCACGCACGGCGGCCTGCCACTCCTCCGGCCAGTCGATGAAGTCGTAGGGCGGAGCGTCGTTCCACCCACAGGTGACCATCAACGTTCCCCGCGCGCCGACCGCGTCCCGCAGCGCGTAAATGATCGTCTGGGGCCCACCGGCGACGTACCCCAGCGCCGACATCGCGGTGTGAAACATGACGATGTCGCCCTCGGCCACCCCCAACTCACCCAGATCGCGGACGAGCCTGCTACGAGTGACCGGACCATCGGAGCGCTTGAGAAGGTCGAGCTCATCCATGGTCAAACGCTACGCACAGCCCGACGCCCGGCCAACTCCGGCGGCGCGAACTCACTCGTCGCGCCACCCCCGAGATCCGGGACTTCTTCACCACCCGGGCCTGGGTCGGAGTCCTACCTACACCACCCGGCCTAGCCACACCTAACCGCCATGGCCGCGATGCACAACCAGCCACCCCAAGTCCGCGAAGGCAGTAGAACCCGCATCAGAGGTCGTACACGCCCCGCTTGATCTCCGACAGCATCGCGGCCCACACGTCCGGCCCCAATGCCAGGACGCCACCTGCCGGATTCTTGGAGTCCCGCACCACCTTCGACGCCCCCGACCGCGCTACTTCGACACAATCACCGCCCGTACTACCGCTGCGGGAACTCTTGCGCCACGCTCCGTCAAAGTGACCCTTCTAGCGTGGGAACCCAAACCCGATCACGACCTGCTCCTTTGGTCGTTAGAGGTCGTACGCGCCGTGCTTGATCTCCGCCACCAGCATCGCCCAGGCGTCCCGCTCCAGTGTCAGAACGTCACCTCCCGGGTTCTTGGAGTCCCGCAGAGCCGTTCCCGAGCTTGTTCGTGCTGCTTCGACGCAATCCGATTGGGTCGGCTGACTGTACGAACTCTTGCGCCACGCTCCGTTGAAGTGATCGTTTCGCGCGCGGCTTCAGATTGGATCACTGTCTGCTCCCTTGGTCATTGTCGAGCAAGATCACGTTACGTGCGGCACCTCGGGCGTCCGCCGGTACACAGCACGGCTGAGATCAGAGGTCGTAAGTACCTTGCTTGGTCTCCGACAGCATCGCGGCCCACGCGTCCGGGCTCAGCGTCAAGACGTCGCCTTCCGGGTTCTTGGAGTCCCGCACGGCATTCGCATCACCAAGTGACGCTACTTCCACGCATTCCCCGCCCGAACTGCCGCTGTAAGAGCTGGTGCGCCACACTCCAGCACTGAACTGGGCCATGTAGCCACTCCATGTCTCCTCGATCAAGACAAAGCCACATGCCGCAGTCTGACGGAAGATGCGGCATGTGGCCACCCGGCAGCAGCCAACAATCAGAGGTCGTGCGCGCCCTGCTTGATCTCCGTCACCAACGCCGCCCAGGCGTCCCGCCTGAGATTCAGGACGTCGCCTTCCGGGTTCTTGGAGTCTCGCACCGCCTTCGCGCCGTGATCGGCGGCAACCTCCACGCAGTCACCACCCGTGCTGCCGCTGTAGGAACTCTTGCGCCACGCTCGGTCAAGCTGATCATTCTCCCGTGCGACTTCAAAGTGGACCATGGTCGCTCCTAGGTCATTGCCGAGCAAGATCACACCACGTGCGCGCCTCGGGCGTCCGCAAGCACACAGCACGACGGAATCAGAGGTCGTGCGCGTCGAGCTTGATCTCCGACAGCAACGTGGCGCACGCGCTCGGGCTCAGTGCCAGGACGCCGCCCTCCGGGTTCTTGGAGTCTCGAACGAGGCACCGAGATCCGAGGGAACCCGCTTCCACACAACCGTTACCGCCTTCGCTGTAGCTGCTCTTGCGAAAGGCAACGCGATTAAGATCAATACCGATCATCTACTGCTCCTTCGCCTCCTGAGCGGTGCCGGGTGCACAGTACGGCTGGGGTCAGAGGTCGTACGCGCCTTGCTTGATCTGTGTCAGCATCGCTGCCCACACGGCCTGCTCTAGGACTAGAACGTCACCCTGAGGGTCCTTGGAGTCCCGAATCAAGTGACGCGAGTCGCGGACGCAGGTCTCTACGCAACCATTCGCGCCCTCACTGTGCCTGCTCTTGCGGAAGACGGATCGATCAAGCTTGAAGGTAGGCATTATGTCCCTCCATGTGCTCATTGTCGCACTAGCTTCTTGAGCATAGCCAATGAGTCCTCGGGGCTCATAGCCGTCGCCGCCATCTGCTCGAACGCCAGTGAGTAGGTATGCACCTCCTTCTCGTCCTCGACGTAGAGGGCACTCGTCATGTTCTCGACGTAGGCAACATTCGGGGTGAAACGTTGAGGAAACCCGAGCACCGCGAAGCTGCCCACGACGCCAGGGTGACCCCCAGCGGCCAGGGGCATGATCTGAAACAGCACATTCGGTTGCTCAGTCAACTCGATGATGCGCCGGTACTGGTCCCGCATCACCTCCGGGTCTCTGATGACACGCCGGAGCCCCGTCTCGTCCAAGATCGTCCATAGCCGGGTCGGCTCGTCACGTTCCAGCCATGCCTTTTGTCGTGCCATGCGGGCCGTGACGCGGCGTTCGACTTCTGAGGCGGGAGAAAACCGCATCAAGATCGACTTGGCCACATGGTGGGTGTAGTCCTCGGTCTGCATCAGACCGTGAACGAGACCCATCGTGTAGGAGTTGAGCCACTCGGCTTCAGCCTCCAACCCCATGTACGTGGTGTAGTCCGCAGGCAGGCTGCTCTCATAGACGTCCCACCAACCGCGTTGCCGCGCTGTACGGGCAAAACGGACAAGAGCGTCGAAGCGCGGTCCGCTTACGCCATACAAGCGCAGCATTAGCTGAACCTCTGCAGCAGTGACTCTGCGGATCGCGTTCTCGATCCGGGACAGCTTGGTCTTGCTCCAACCAAGCTGTTCAGCGGCCTCTTCGAGATTAAGCGCCGTGGTCGATTCCCGGAGCCTGCGCATTTCGCTGGCGAGGCGGCGCTCACGAACGGTCGGCGGTCTGGCTGGCATGTAATCGATCCTGCCCGCTGAGTAGTCGACTCTCAAGTCGTTTGAAGAAGCTCCTCAAGTTGATCTTTAGTTTCTTCCCTAAAACAGTTGCGGCCCCTACTCGAGGAACACATCATGTGACCCAACGCACATGACAGAGAGTGTCAGAAATGTCGCTTTCTGTATCGATCACGACGAAACGTCGTGAGGGAAGGGGCTTCGATGGAGGTCAAAGGGGCGTGGGGGCTGGTTCATGGGGGGTTGTGTGCGTGGCGGCTGCCTGGGGATGAGGGTGGGCCGGGGGTGGCGCGGCGGCTTCTGGGGCAGGTGATGGGAGAGCTGCGGCTGGGGCGGGACGTCATCGAGGACGGGAAGCTCGCCGTGTCTGAGGTGGCGACCAACGCGCTGCGGTATGCGGGGCGGTTGGCGCTGCCGGAGCTGTGGGTTTGGGCGCGGACCGTGCCTTCGCCACAGCTTGTCGTGTCCGTGTTCGACGGCGATCGGACGGCTGTGCCGAGCGCGGCCGAGGGTGAGCCGCTGGACGAGCATGGCAAGGGGCTTCAACTCGTGCGCGAGGTGACCGCCGACTGGGGAACCGCGCCGACGCGATCGCGGTTCAGTGCCGTCCCCGTCTGCGGTAAAGCGGTCTGGTTCGCGCTGCCGCTCCCCCACGACTGGCCGGGCCTGCACTACCGCCTCCATCCGGCGGCGGCCGCGTATCACCTGCTCGGCAACCTCGCCCGGCGCGGGTTCGAGGGGACGCGCAGTACGGGGCAGAACGGCATGTCCGTTCTCGTCCTCCCAGGACTTAACGTGTGGGTCCACTGCCGGAGCTTCTGCTGGTGGTCCACTCCGCGCTGCTACGTCCGGCGTCCTCTGATCGACCTTCAGGAGACGACCGAACTCCTCGTCCGCCAGCTCGATCTCGCCCCGGCCCGGACGTCATGAGTCCGCACCGGCGCGCGAAGACGCTGCGGGATCTTCAGGCGTATGGGCGGGTGCGCGCCGCCGAACTCGGGATCGAGGCCGTTGAGGTGCCTGAGCGGGTCCGAGAATTTCTCAGCGGTGGGGACGGCAGTCCGCGGCGCACGATGGGGTCCCTCCCGTGGAGAGTCCGTGGCGTGGGGTTTGTTGTCGTGGGGTGCGGGTTCGGGCAGGCCGCGGTTACGGGCGGTGCGTTTTTAGGGGACGCGGTCCCAGCCTCTTGGGGGGTGGTGCATTCCTAGTTGTTCGTCGCGGCTGCGGTAGATGATGTAGGGGCGGGTCAGGTAGCCGATGGGGGCCGTGAGCATGTGGACGAGGCGGGTGAACGGCCAGATGCAGAACAGGGCCAAGGCGCTGAGGGCGTGGAGCTGGAAGAGGATGGGGACGCCGGTCATGAGGTCGGGGTCGGGTTGTAGGTAGAAGACCGAGCGGAACCACGGGGAGACCGTTTCGCGGTAGTTGTAGCCGCCGCCGACGATGTTGGCGGCGACCGTGGCGGTGAGGCCGAGGGTGATCGCCACCGCTAGGACCAGGTACATCATCTTGTCGTTGCGGGTGGTGGCCAGGAAGACCGGGCCGACCGTGCGGCGGCGGTAGATGAGGATCGCCAGGCCGGTGAGGGTGCAGAACCCGGCGAAGGTGCCGAGGACGACCGCGATGATGTGGTATGTGTGCTCGGTGATTCCGACGGCCTCCGTCCAGGAGTCGGGGATGGCGAGTCCGCCGATGTGGCCGAGGATGACCAGGAGGATGCCGAAGTGGAACAGCGGGCTGCCGATGCGGAGTAGTCGCTGTTCGTAGAGCTGGGACGAACGGGTCGTCCAGCCGAACTTGTCGTAGCGGTAGCGCCAGATGTGGCCGAGGACGAACACCGCGACGGTCACATAGGGCAGTGCCACCCAGAGAAGGATGTCGGTGACGCCCGGGTCGCCACCGGCGGCGGAGAGACTGGTCATGAGCGCGCTCCTAGAGCCGGATCGGGCAGGAAGACCGGGCCGTAGGGGGCCAGGCCGACCTGTTCCTCGGGTGGTCCTTCCGCTATGAGGCGGGCCACGGCGTCCTCGATGCGGCCGGTCAGGGGCGGAAGCGTTGCGCTGATCGCGTCTAGGACGGGGGCCCACGGGGACGCGGTTTCGGTGAGAGACAGGCGCAGGAGTTCCAGGCCCGCGCGGTGTTCGACGAGGAGGCGGCGGCCCTCCGTCAGGTCGGCTGTGGCGGCGAACTCCAGGACGACCGCGAGATGGTCGGGCAGTTCGGCGTCGTCCAGGACGAGCCCGGCGGCCTGGTAGGTCTGCTTGAAGCGGAGGAGGGCCATGCCGCGTTTGCGGGTGTCGCCGTAGGCGTAATAGGTGAGGTACAGGCAGCAGCGTCTGCGGTGGTCGAAGGTCGCGACGTAGTCGGCGGCGAGGTCCGGCTGTGGTGTCGTGTCCAGGTGGTCGAGGACGCGGGTCAATGGCTTCGCGACGGACGGGGGCAGTGTGGCGGTGGCGCGGCGGAGTAGGGGGCGCCGTTCCAGGAGTTCGGTGTCGGGGTAGCCGAGCAGGAGCGACGAGACCTGGTAGGTCGTGGAGAGTTGGGGATCTCTCATGGTTTCGGCTCCGTTTCGGCGTCGCCGGAGTCGGCGGGTGGGTTCGTCCCGTCGGGGCCCGGTTCGTGGCGTTCGGGGAACAATCCGGCGGGGGCGCCCTTGCCGTCCCAGTTGAGGAGGTTGACGCGGTGGCGCTTGTCGGCGGGGTCGGCCGGGTGGTCGGCGGTCTGGCGTTGGCGCAGCATGTGGAAGTTCTCGACCGCGATGGGGTTGGGGCGACCGGACGCCTCGCCGAACGGGCCGGAGCCTCCGGCGGTGCCGGAGCCGCCCATGCCGGGGCCGCCCTCGTAGTCGAGGGCGCAGTCGGTGGCCAGCTCTTCCAGGTGGTGGGCCTGTTCGGCGTGTGCGGGTGGGATGACGTATCGCTCTTCGTACTTGGCGAGGGCCAGGAGGCGATACATGTCGTAGATAGCCTCGCCGGTCATGCCGACGCTGTCGGGGATGGTGTCGTCGGGGTCGCGGCCCAGGTTGATGTCGCGCATGTAAGCGCGCATTGCGGCGAGACGGCGTAGGACGGCGTCGACCGGTTCGGTGTCCCCGGCGGTGAACAGTTCGGCGAGGTATTCGACGGGGATGCGTAGCGCGTCGATCGCGGCGAACAGGTTGGCCGGGTTCTCGGCGTCGTGGCCGGTGTCGCGGACGACGTCGACGACCGGGGAGAGGGGCGGGATGTACCAGACCATTGGCATCGTCCGGTATTCGGGGTGCAGCGGCAGCGCCACCTTGTAGGTGTTGATGAGGGAGTAGATGGGCGAGCGTTGCGCGGCTTCGATCCAGTCGGCGGGAATTCCCTCTTGTTCGGCGGCGGCGATCACCTCGGGGTCGGTGGGGTCGAGGAAGACCTGGCGTTGCGCTTCGTACAGGTCGGTGTCCTCGGGGGTGGACGCGGCTTCGAGGACCTTGTCGGCGTCGTAGAGGATCAGGCCGATGTAGCGCAGGCGTCCGACGCAGGTTTCGGAGCAGACCGTGGGGATGCCGACCTCGATGCGCGGAAAACAGAACGTGCACTTCTCCGCCTTGCCGGTGCGGTGGTTGAAGTACACCTTCTTGTACGGGCAACCGGACACGCACATCCGCCAACCCCGGCACCGGTCCTGGTCGACGAGCACGATGCCGTCCTCGGTGCGCTTGTAGATCGCGCCGGACGGGCAGGACGCCGCGCAGGACGGGTTGAGGCAGTGCTCGCAGATCCGCGGCAGGTAGAACATGAAGGTCTGGTCGAACTCCGTTTTCACCTTGTCGGAGATCTCCTGGAGGAGGACGTCCTTGTCCAGGTGGTCGATGGAGCCGCCGAGGTCGTCGTCCCAGTTCGCCGACCAGGACACCTTCATGTCCTTGCCGGACAGCAAGGATTTGGGGCGCGCGACCGGGGTGTGCTCCTGGAGTGGGGCGTTGGTGAGGGTCTCGTAGTCGTAGGTCCAGGGCTCGTAGTAGTCGGCCATGCTCGGCATCTTCGGGTTGGCGAAGATGGTGAAGAGCTTGCGGACCCGGCCGCCGCCCTTGAGCGCGAGACGGCCGCGTTTGTTGAGTTTCCAGCCGCCGCGCCAGCGTTCCTGGTCTTCGTAGCGGCGGGGGTAGCCCTGCCCGGGACGAGTTTCGACGTTGTTGAACCAGACGTATTCGACGCCGCTGCGGTTGGTCCATGCCTGTTTGCAGGTGACCGAACAGGTGTGGCAGCCGATGCACTTGTCGAGGTTCATCACCATCGCCATCTGCGCCATCACGCGCATCAGTACTCCACCTCCTGGGAACGGCGGCGGATCACGGTGACCTCGTCGCGTTGGTTGCCGGTCGGGCCGAGGTAGTTGAACGCGAACGACAGTTGCGCGTACCCGCCGATCAGATGGGACGGCTTGATCAACAGCCGGGTGAGGGAGTTGTGGATACCACCGCGGCGGCCGGACGTCTCCGAGCGCGGGACGTCGATCAGTTTGTCCTGGGCGTGGTACATGTACACGGTGCCCTCGGGCATCCGGTGCGAGACGATCGCGCGGGCGACGACGACGCCGTTGCGGTTGACCGCCTCGATCCAGTCGTTGTCACGGACCCCGATCTTGGCCGCGTCCACGCCGCTCATCCAGATCACCGGGCCGCCGCGTGAGAGCGACAACATGAACAGGTTGTCCTGGTACTCGGAGTGGATCGACCACTTGTTGTGCGGGGTGAGGTACCGGACGGTCAGCCCCAGTTCGCCGGTCGTGCCGAGTTCGGGTTCACCGAACAGCGCGGTCATGTTCAGCGGCGGCCGGAACGTCGGGAGTTGTTCGCCGAGTTCGGCCATGTAGTCGTGGTCGAGGTAGAAGTGCTGGCGTCCGGTGAGGGTGTGCCAGGGTTTGAGGCGCTCGACGTTGATGGTGAACGGCGAATAGCGGCGGCCTCCAGTTTCCGAGCCGGACCACTCGGGTGAGGTGATGACCGGGACGGGCCGGGCCTGCGTGTCGGCGAACGTGATCTGTTTGCCCTCGTGTTCGGCGGCCAGGTCGGCGAGTCGTGTGCCGGTGCGTTCCTCCATGGTGCGGAAGCCCTGGACGGCGAGGTGCCCGTTCGTCGTTCCGGAGAAGGCGAGGATCATTTCGCAGGCGTGGACGTCCCGGCGCAGGGACGGGCGTCCGTCCGCCGGGCCGCCTCGGACGACGCCGTTCTTGTGCTTCAGGTATTCGACCTGTTGGGCCACGTCGAAGGTGAGGCCCTTGGTGGTGGCGCCCAGCTTTTCGGCCAGGGGGCCTAGCGCGGCCATTTTCGCGGCCACCGCTGCGTAGTCGCGTTCGACGGTGACCAGCTTCGGCATCGTGACGCCGGGGACGGGTTCGCATTCGCCGTCCGCCCAGTCGAGGACGCGACCGTGCGGCGTCGCCATTTCGTCGGGCGTGTCATGCAGGAGGGGGACGGCGACGATGTCCTTGCGGGTGCCGAGGTGTTCTTCGGCGAGTCGGCTGAACTGGTCGGCGATGGTCTGAAAGGCCCGCCAGTCGCTGCGGGTCTGCCACGGCGGCCCGATCGCCGGGTTGAACGAATGCACGAACGGGTGCATGTCGGTGGTGTTCAGATCGTGCTTCTCGTACCAGGTCGCGGCCGGGAGCACGATGTCGGAATAGACGGTGGTGCTGGTCATCCGGAAATCCAGCGACAGGAGCAGGTCGAGCTTGCCGGACGGGGCATCGTCCCGCCAGACGACCTCCTTCGGCCGGACGTCCGGCGGCGCCTCCTGCGCCCGGACGGCGTCCGCCGCGCCGAGCAGATGCCGGAGGAAGTACTCGTTGCCCTTGGCGGACGAGCCGAGCAGGTTGGACCGCCACACCGTCAGGACGCGGGGGAAATTCTCGGGGGCGTCAGGGTCTTGGCAGGCGAACTTGAGCCTGCCTTCCTTCAGTTCGTCGACGATGTACTCGCCGGGCGACTTCCCGGCGGCCTCCGCCTCGTCGGCCAGGACCAGGGGGTTGCGGTCGAACGTCGGGTAGGACGGCATCCAGCCCAGCCGCGCCGCCTGCGCGATCACGTCGGCCGTCGACCGTCCCGCCAGCCGTCCGGGCCTGGTCGAGGGGGCCGCGGACAGGGTGTCGGCGCCGAACTGGTCGTAGCGGAACTGGTCGGTGTGCAGGTACCAGAACGCGGTGCCGATCATCTGCCGGGGTGGACGCGACCAGTCCAGCCCGAACGCGAGCTGGGCCCATCCGGTCACGGGACGGCATTTCTCCTGCCCGACGTAGTGCGCCCAGCCGCCGCCGTTCACGCCCTGGCAGCCGGTCAGCGTGGTCAGCGCGAGGAACGTCCGGTAGATCGTGTCCGAGTGGAACCAGTGGTTGGTGCCCGCCCCCATCACGATCATCGACCGGCCGCGGGAGTCCTCGGCGTTCGCGGCGAACTCGCGTCCGATCCGCTCGGCGGCCTGCGCGGGGACGCCCGTGATGGCCTCCTGCCACGCGGGGGTGCCTGGATGCGCGGCATCGTCGTACCCGGACGGCCATGAACCGGGCAGACCATCCCGTCCTACCCCGTACTGGGCCAGAAGGAGGTCGTACACCGTGGTGACGAGGTGGCCGCCGACCCTGCGGGCCGGCACGCCCCGGCGGAGCGTCCCTGCCGTGCCGTCGAGGCCGTCGAAGCGGGGCAGTTCGATTTCGACCGATTCGTCGCCTTCCATGGACAGGAGGGGGTCGGTGTCACCGAGGTACAGGTTCCACCTGCCCTTGCCCGCCTCGCCGTACCGGAAGCCCAGCGACCCGTTCGGGACGGTCGGGTGCCCGGTCGTCGCGTCCAGGATCACGGTCTTGAACGCGGCGTTCTCCGACTCCGCCTCGGCGCCCGGCAGGTCGGCGGCCGTGAGGAACTTGCCCGGGACGTGAACGCCGTCGCGTTCCTCAAGCCGCACCAGGAACGGCAGGTCGCTGTACCGCTTCACATAGTCGGTGAAGTACGGGACCTGCCGGTCGACGAAGAACTCCTTGAGGATGACGTGCCCCATCGCCATCGCCAGCGCGCCGTCCGTGCCGGGCTGCGCGGCGAGCCACTCGTCGGCGAACTTGACGTTGTCGGCGTAGTCCGGGGACACCGCGATGACCTTCTGTCCCCGGTAGCGGGCCTCGGTCATCCAGTGCGCGTCGGGGGTGCGGGTCACCGGCAGGTTCGAACCCCACATGATCAGGTATCCGGCGTCCCACCAGTCGCCCGACTCCGGGACGTCGGTCTGGTCGCCGAACACCTGTGGGGACGCCACCGGAAGGTCGGCGTACCAGTCGTAGAACGACAGCATCGTCCCGCCGAGCAGCGAAACGAACCGGGCGCCCGACGCGTGCGACACCATCGACATCGCCGGAATCGGGGAGAATCCGGCGACCCGGTCGGGGCCGTACTCGGCGATCGTGTGGACGTGGGCGGCGGCGATCATCTCGGTCGCCTCGTCCCAGGACGCGCGGACGAGGCCGCCGCGTCCCCGCGCGGCCTTGTAGGTGCGGGACCGCTCCGGGTCGGAGACGATCTCGCGCCATGCGGCGACCGGGTCGCCCGTCCGGGCCTTCGCCTCCCGGTACATCTCCAGCAGCACGCCCCGGATGTACGGGTATCGCACGCGTGTCGGCGAGTAGGTGTACCAGGAGAAGGACGCGCCGCGCGGGCAGCCGCGGGGTTCGTACTCGGGACGGTCCGCGCCCACCGACGGGTAGTCGGTCTGCTGCGCCTCCCAGGTGATGATGCCGTCCTTGACGTACACCTTCCAGGAACAGGAGCCGGTGCAGTTCACGCCGTGGGTCGAGCGCACGACCTTGTCATGCGACCAGCGGTCCCGGTAGAACGCGTCCGCCTGACGGCCGCCTTTCTTCGTCACCGTCCGCAGGTCCGGCGACACCCGCGCCCGGGTGAAGTACCTGCGCGTGCTCACCAGCGCGTCTTCCAACGGCCCGTCAAGACCCGGCCGGCCCCTCGTCGAACTCAACCTTGGAGTCCCTTCGGTCGCTTCGTCGTCCGCTCCGCGAAGGCTGTCAAACGAAGCGGATCTTGTCACTGCTCGTCAGGCGGCGGGCCCGCGGCTCGCGGCTCTTTGCACCACCGTGGCGGTGAACACCGCCGCGGCCCCCGCCACGATCGCCAGCAGGAGGAGGCCGAGCATGTAGGAGTCCAGGACGCCGTAGATCGTCCCCATCACCAGCGGTGGAACGAACCCGCCCAGACCACCCGCGGCACCGACCACACCGGTGACCGCGCCGACCATGTTCGGTGGCGCCAGCCTGGCCACCAGCGCGAACGTCGCGCCGCTGCCCGTGCCGAGCGCCGCCGCCATCGACAGGAACGCGATCGTTCCCAGCGGCATCAGCGGCGGCGCGAACGCCTGCACCAGCGCGCCCGCGACCGTCACCGCCAATGCGGCGCCGAGCACCCGTGTCGGCCCGATCCGGTCCGACAGCCATCCGCCGATGGGACGCATCAGGACGGCCAGCAACACGAAGCCCGCCATCCGGTTAGCCGCGTCGGCCTGCGACAACCCGTACTCGGTTTTCAGGTATGTCGGCAGGTACACCGAGAACGCCACATAGCCGCCGAAGGCCACCGCGTACAGCGCGGACGCCTGCCATGTGACGGGGAGTCGGGCCGCTGCCGCCAAGCGTTTGGTGAGCGGTTCGCGCGGGGGTGTCCGGCCCGGGGCTTCGCGCAACACCGTCCAGGCCACGGCCGCGTACACCGCCAGCAGCACCGCGGTCAGGACGAACGGAACCGCCGTTCCCCGCCAGTCGATGAGCTTCACGGTCGTCAGCGCGCTGATCGCGGTACCGCCCATGCCCGCGCCGAACACCCCGACCGCGAACCCGCGACGTTCCGGCGGGAACCACGCGTTCACGAACGGGACCCCGACCGCGAACGCGGTGCCTCCCACGCCCAGAAAGAAACCGCCCACCAGCAGCGCGGCCAGCGAGGAATGCCCCCAAAGGCCTAGATACAGGACGGGGAAGATCGTGATCAGCGAGACGAGCGGGAACATCAGGCGTCCGCCGAAACGGTCGGTCAGCGCCCCGACCGGAATTCGTCCCACCGAGCCGACCACCACAGGCACGGCCACAAGGAGCGATGTCTCGAACGACGACAGCGTCAACTCGTCCTTGAAGCGCGGCCCGAGGGGGCTCAGCAGCGCCCACGCCCAGAAGTTTACGGCGAACCCGACGGTGGCCACCACCAGCATGAGCATGGGCCGGGCATCGCCTCCGACCCGCCCGGAGCCCGCCGGACGGGGCGCGCTCTCCTGTCCCGTCTTCGTCACCGTGCCACCGCTTCCGTCATCGTCCAGAGCCAACCGGCAGCCATGATCGGCTTCCGCGTTTCTCACCCTGACGGACGCCCTTAATCCCTCGATAGGGACCTTCGTCCCCTCGGTGAGGGTCAGTCGTCGCGCTGGAGATACGTCAAGATCGCCAGGACCCGGCGGTTGTCCAGCGAACTGCGGGGCAGGTTCAGCTTGTCGAAGACGTGGCTGACGTGCGTGCTCACGGTGTTCTTCGACACGTGCAGGCGCTCGGCGATGCCACGGTCGGTGAGGCCCTCGGCGAGTAACCGCAGTACTTCCCGTTCGCTGCCGCTCAACCCGGACAGCCGCTCGTCACGGCTGCGGGCCCGCATCAGGTCGCCGACCAGCTCCGGTTCCATGACGGTGCCGCCTCCGGCCAGATGCGTCAGCGCCCGGCTCAACTGGTAAGGCACCATGATCCTTTCCTTGAGGAGATATCCGGTGCCTTTCTCGCCGCTCGCCAGCAGCCGTTCCGCGCACTCCGGAATGGCGTGATCGGAGAGGACCAAAATTCCGAGGCGGGCGTGGTCGCTGCGCAGGGCCAGGGCGACGCGGACGCCCTCGTCCTTGAAGTCGGGGGGCATTACCAGATCAAGGACCACCGCGTCCGGACGAAGCGTGGAGACCGCCGGGGCCACCTTGTCTGGATGGTCCAGCATTCCGACCACCTGATGCCCCTCTTCGGTGAGCAACTGGTGCAGCCCCACCCGGGTGATGAGCTGGTCGTCGACCACGAGCACACGCATGACACATCCCCCTCGACGACCGGCCACCGCGCCCCGCCAATCCTAGATCGATCTTCGCAGAAGGCCATCCGGCGGCGGCGAATTCACCATTTATCACTAGGCGCGTTCCAGACAACCGGTGATGTGTGATCAAAGGCGCCGACCGTAGCCTGAACTGTCTCACCGATGGGGAAATCTGGTGCTTGACAGGGGGAAGCGGATATGAGCGGTTGGAGGGTGCCCGGATACACCGAGTTGGGGGAACTCGGGGCCGGGGCGCATGGACGGGTCGTGCTGGCCCGCGACGACGAGGCGGGAACCCTCGTCGCGATCAAATACGTGGCCACGGAGGAGCGGACGGCACCGCGCGTGCCGGACGAGCGCGAGGCCCGGATCATGGCGGCGGTGGACCATCCGAACGTCGTCCGCCTGCACGCTCTTGTTCGGGGCACCACAGGCATCGCGCTGGTGATGGACGCCGTCGAGGGCGTCTCGCTGACCCGGCTGCTGCGCCGCCATTCCACCCTGCCGCCCGAGGCCGCGCTGGCCGTCCTCAAGGGATCCCTGCTGGGGCTGGCCGCCGCGCACGCCGCCGAAGTCGTGCACCGCGACTACAAACCCGACAACGTCATCGTCGACGACGACGGCGTCAGCAAGCTCATCGACTTCGGGGTGGCGTCGGTCTCCGGGGAGGCGTCGGTCGCGGGCACCGCCGCTTACATGGCGCCGGAACAGTGCAACGGCGACCCGGCCGGGCCCGCCGCCGACGTCTACGCCGCCACCTGCGTGTTCGTGGAATGCGTCGCGGGACGACCGCCCTACCGGGGCGACCAGGACCTGGTGTTAATGGCCCAGCACGTACACCAACCGGTCCCGGTGGACCTGGTGCCCGCGGCGCTGCGCGGGCTGGTGACACGCGGGATGGCCAAGAACCCCGACGAGCGTCCGCCGGGCGCGGCGGAGTTCGTCCAGGAACTCGAGGCGGTGGCCCAGGAGCAGTACGGCGAGGACTGGGAGAGCCGCGGCGTGGTCGTCCTTGGCGCGGCGGCGCTGGCACTGCGGTCGAGCGGCGCCGGACCCGGCGCCGCACAGGGCGGAACGAGCATCGCCGACACGACGCTCACCACCGAGGCGGTCGCGGGTCCCGCAGCCGCCGGTTCCGTGGCCGCCGTCGCTTCGCCGTCCCTACGGGCCTCCGCGCGGAACGCCGCGATGGACCAGGCCAAGCGGCCACTCCGATCCAACCTGGCGCTTCTCTGCGTGGGCCTGCTGGTCCTGATGGCGCTGGTCGGCTCGGGCGTATGGGTCCTGCGGGACGACACGACGATCAAAGAGGTGTCGCGGCCCAAGCCACAACCCACACAGCCCGCGCCCACACCCACGCCGCCGCCCACCCCCGCACCGTCCACGCCCCCACCGCCGACATCCGCGCCGCCCACACCCGGGCCCTCCACACCCGTGCCACCCACGCCGGAGACGTCCTCGGCACCGAGCCCTGGCGAGAAAGGTGGGTCTCGAACGGTGTCCAAGGGCGGGCCGACGAAGTCAGGGGGCAAAGACCGGCCTGGGGAAACCGGTGGGGCGCCGTGCCCGCCTTTCACTCTTCCGTCCCATGACTTTGGTTCCGTCCAGATGGGACGGACGGTGTCCGAGGAATTCACCTTCCCCCGGCGGGCGTGCGACAACGTTCAGGCCATGTCCGTCCAGGGAGCCGGGGCCTCCGCGTTCGGGGCGCCGGTACTCATCTCGTGCCCGCCGCCGGGCGCGGAGTCGCTGTGCCGGTTCCGGGTGACGTTCCGTCCCACCGAACGCGAGGGTTCCTACAGCGCGACCGTCGTGGTGCCCTCGGTGAGCGGCGGGACGGCCGTGACGCTGCGCCTGACCGGAACGGCCGTCCGACCCGCCGAGCCCTGCCCGCGACGTGACGTGCCCATTCAAAGTCCGGAGTTCGACGCGACCGAGCCGGGCGAGACGGACTGGAAGGTCGTCACCATCCCGTGGGACTCGTGCTTCGACGCCGACAAGATCCGGCTGTCTGATGGCTCGGCATTTGTACTTGGTGAGGGCTCCAATTGTCCGGCGTCGCCTGGCGCCACCTGCCGTGTGCCGGTGGGCTTCAGCCCGCGGACGCCCGGGACGTTCACCACGACGCTGATCGTCCCCGACAAGACGGGACGGGCGGCGGTAACGGTGCCACTGACCGCTCGGACGTCGCGGTCGTGTGCGCGGGGTGTCGCCGGGGAGCAGTACATGTTCCCCAAGACCAGGGTGGGCAAGCGGTCAGGGACGGTCATCACCATTCCGTGGGACTGGTGCTACGACGCCGCCTCGATGGCGCTGACCAACACAGCGGCGTTCCACCTCAAGCCGCCCGAGTCCTGCCCACAGGACGCCGCGACCTGCGAGGCCCTGGTGATCTTCGCGCCCACGGAGCCGGGTGAGCACAGCACGACCCTGAAGGTGTCCGACCGCGCGGGCCGACTCGGCGCCACGGTCACGATCTCCGGTTTCGCCCTCCGTGCACATAGTCCGGGCGGACGGACTCCAGGCGGCGACGGGAAGGAGCCGTGCAATCCCATTCTTCGCGCGTGCCCGAGCACAAGCGGCAATCCCACCGGGTCACCGCGGGATAAGCCGGAAGAGCCGCCCTCGGAACCGGCTCCCAAGCCCGAGCCCAGGCCTGAGCCTGAGCCCGAGGAGCCGGAGCCTGGGGAGGGGTCGGACGAGCCGGACGAGCCCGCGAAGCCGGAACCGGAGCCCGAGCCGTCGACGGCGCCGTCCGGGATTCGGCCGACGCATGCCGGACGAGGCCGGGTCGTGCCGAGGAAGTAGCCCCCCACCAAGCCGAGGAGTTTCGATGATCGCGGACGGGACGTCCGGTCGCACCAGGCCTTTGGGGCCGCAGGACCCGCATTGGTTCGGCGAATACCGCACCACAGGTGTCCTCGGTGAGGGCGGCATGGGCCGGGTCTACGCCGGGCGGGCCCGCGACGGACGGCTGGTCGCCATCAAGGCGATCCGCGCGGAGCTGGCCCGCGACGAGGACTTCCGCGCGCGCTTCCGTCGCGAGGCCGAATGCGCGATGCGCGTCCCCGCGTTCGCCACCGCGGAGGTGCTGGCCGCCGATCCGGACGCACCCGTCCCGTACCTGGTCACCGAGTACATCGACGGTCCCACGCTGCATGAGCTGGTGGCGGGCGACGGACCCCTGTACGGCGCCGAGTTGCACCAGTTGGCGGTCGCGGTGGCCACGGCACTGAAGGGGGTGCACGGCGCCGGGATCATGCACCGTGACCTCAAGCCCGGCAATGTACTGCTGTCCCGGTTCGGCCCACGGGTGATCGACTTCGGGATCGCGCGCACGCCGGACGCCACCCGCATGACCAGCCAGGGTCAGGCCGTGGGCACCCCGTCCTACATGGCGCCCGAGCAGCTCCTCAACAGCCCGGGGCCCGCGTCCGACATCTTCGCCTGGGGCGGGGTGGTCGTGTTCGCGGGCACCGGGCACCGCCCGTTCGGCGGCGACACGCTCCAGCAGATGGTCGGGCAGATCATGGGCGAGGAACCCGACCTCGGCGGGCTGCCGCCGAACCTGCGCAGCGTGGTAGCCGCGGCGATGCGCAAAGACCCGGACGACCGCCCGACCGCAGCGGAGCTACTGGAGATGCTGGAGTCGGCAAGCGGCAACTCCACCATGCCGCAGATGCCGCCGAACGTGATGATCGAGGCGATCGTCCCCCCGCCGACGCGGGCTCAGGCCGCCGAGCGGACCACGACCGATGTGCACACCACAAAAAAGCTTCCGGACGCCTTCGACGGGACAACCGTTTACGTCCCGCCGAAGCCCCGGCGGCGACGGCGCGGCGCCCGCGTCCTATGGGCGGTTCTGCTGCCGGTCGCGCTGGCTGGCGCCCTGCTCGCCTGGGCGAACCGGCCCGCCGAGCAGGCCGACCCGGTCGTGACCGCGGTGGACGTCAAGGTGGACGACCCGCGTCCACGCTGTGGGGGCGAGGTCACCATCACCGGCACGTTCACCACCGATGGCACGCCCGGCGAGATCACCTACCAGTGGTGGCGCAGCGACGAGGACGCCCCCGAACCACCGCGCCGCCACGGCGTCGAGCGGGACCGTACCCGGGCAACCGTCCGACTGCTGTGGCGTCTGCACGGCGAGGGACGCCGCAAATTCACCGCCACGTTGACCGTCCTCGGCGACCACCCACGCCAAGACACCGCCTCATTCGTCTACATATGCTCGAAAGTTACAACCCCTCGTTAGGGGCGATGAGGACCAGCGGCCGAACGGTCGCCTGGGTGCGATCCCTCGTAGGGGCGATGAGGACCGACGCGATCGGCTGGGTCACCCGGCACCGCCGCGTGTTGCGATCCCTCGTAGGGGCAAAGAGGACCTCGGTGAGGTCCTCACCCTCCGCCAGGACCCCACCGCGTTGCGATCCCTCGTAGGGGCGATGAGGACGGGCCCCGACAAGGCGCCGCCGCCCTCAACATCCTCCTGTTGCGATCCCTCGTAGGGGCGATGAGGACCCCAACTCCGCGCTCCACAGGCCGAAGAACTTGATGTTGCGATCCCTCGTAGGGGCGATGAGGACGGTTCCGACCATTCCCACGATCCTCGCCAGCAAATTGTTGCGATCCCTCGTAGGGGCGATGAGGACCGAATCATTCAGTACGTGGCTTCCCGAGGGAATATATGAGTTGCGACCCCTCGTAGGGGCGATGAGGACGGTACCGGAAACGGATCCGCCCCTTCGACGCTTCCCGTTGCGATCCCTCGTAGGGGCGATGAGGACAGGAGGCTGCGGACCTAGCCGGTAATAACGACCTGTTGCGATCCCTCGTAGGGGCGATGAGGACGCCAAGGTAAAGGTGCTGGTCATCGGCGGTGGGGCTGGGAGGTTTTGCGGGTGGTTTTCAGCGGACCTCCGGTAGTGCGGAAGAGGCCGGTGTGTCGCTGAAGTTCGACTCTGTTGAGGTGTCAAGGAGCGAGTTCAGGAGATGGCAATTGGTGGCTTTGGGGGTGTTCGTACGTACCGCTGGTGCTGCGGCCCGCGGAGGGGTGAGGAGGGTCGGGGATCTCGTGTGCAACATAGCGGTCAGAACGGTCTCCTGCGCGGGGTATGAGGGCAGATCTCCGAAGCCGTCCGCTGTTACGCGGTCAGTGGTCCCGTTGCTGTGCGAAGCGGCCTGGGCAGGGGATTACGGCGGTTAGGACGGTTCCCTCGTGGGGTTCGGAGTGTAGATCCAGGGTGCCGTCTACGGCCGTCACTCGGTCGTGGAGGCCGGCGAGGCCGGAGCCGGGGCGGACGGTGGCGCCGCCCGTTCCGTTGTCGGCGACCTGGACGGTCACCTGGCCGTCCGCGAGTCCGGCGGTGATGTCTATACGGTCGGCTCCGGCGTGGCGTAATGCGTTGGTGAGCGCCTCGCTGACGACGAAGTAGGCGGTGAGGGCGATCGGTTCCGGCAGGTCGGTGAGTGGGGCGTCCATGTGGAGGCGGACCGGGCCGTCGGCGCGTCTGACCAGTTCGCGCAGCACGGCACGGAGTCCCTCGGTGGTCAGCACCGCCGGGTGGATTCCGCGGGCCAACTCCCGTAGGGAGCGCAGGGCGTCGCGTAGGCGCGTTTCCGCTTCATTGATCGCCTTGTCTAGTTCGTCGCGGCGGCCGGGTGGGACGGTGCGGTCGGCTGCCTGGCGCACCCGCGCCAACTCGGTTCCGACCCAGACCAGTTGGGCCTGTGCGCCGTCGTGCAGGTCGCGTTGCAGTCGGTGGCGGGCGGCGTCCTCGGCCGCGACGATCCGTGCGAGCAGTGCTCGGACCTGGGTGAGGTGGGCGCGTGCGGTCGCCTGGAGGCGGGTGTTCTCCAGGACGAGCCGGGTCGCCTCGGTCACGGCCTCCAGCAGTCGTGGTTCGGAGTGCAGAGATGGGTGATGGATCAGCACCGCCACCGGGTCGTCCGGGTCGCCGATCGTGGTGATCGCCGTGGTGGTGTCGTGGGCGGGGACCTCTACGGGTGTGCCCTCGGCGCTGACGTATCCGCCGTCCAGTGGGAAGGCGATCCGTAGGCCGGGGTCGTGGAGGGTTGCGGCGAGTTTGGCTTGGAGTCGTCCGGGTGGGAGTTCGGCGATTTCGCGGACGAGGTCGGACACGCGCGCCTCGTCCAGCCGTTCACGCAGCAGGCCCAGGAAGAACGCGGCCGGGATGGACGACACCGCCACGAACTGCGCGACCGCGAGCGTGCCGTCGAAGACGGGGTGGAAGACCCATGGCAGTAGTGCGCCCTGCACGCTCACGAGCGTGAACAGCGACGCCGTCACGATCATCGCGAGGGAGGGGAAGGCGAGCATTCGCCGCTCCTGCCATCCGGCCGACCGGTAGCGGCGCACGACCACCGACGCGCCGATGACGACCAGCACCCCTCCGCCCGCCGTCGCGAGGAGGCCGATGGTGTTGCTGAGGGTGGTGTCGTCGATCGGTTTGATGGGGTCGCAGACGTCGCGGCAGGTTCCGTCCGGTCGTGGCATGCCCACCAGGGCGAGGACGACGGCGTGGAACGTGCCGTAGCAGTAGCCCGCGGCGACCACACGGCGCCCGGCCGTGTCGCGCAGCGTTCCGGTCGGGTAGGCGAGGAACACGTGTGCGCCGAGCGGGAGCTGGAAGGCGTTCAGCCAGGACGACACCATCACCAGCAGCCGAAGCCATTCCGGGGTCGGGTCCAGCGCGAATGCGGCGGGGGCGGTGCAGGCCAGGAGCAGGCCGAGGAGCAGCATCAGCGTGCCCATGGGTCGCCTTGGCCGCACCCGCACGGCTAAGAAGCCGGTCAGCAGCCATGCTCCGACCTGCGCCAGTTCCTTGGTGTAGAACAGCGGACGGAACGTGCCCCAACCGGCGGCGAGCCTGGCGTCTAGGGCGATCAACGCGACGCCCGCTAAGAGCAGTGCCCAGTGGCTTGGGCGTACGGAATCCGCGCCTCGTTCGTTCATCGCCCACACCCGCACAGCCCTGTTTATGGACGGCCGAATTCCGAGGAGAATTCTTTCCTCTTGCTCGCCGTTATCACGCCCCAGCGTAACAGGGCGAGGACGCCGCGTTACGCGGATCTTTCGGGTTGGTGAAGGCCGGATTCGGCAACCCGGGTGAACGGGTTGCCGAATCCCGGGAAATCAGGGGGCCGGGGCGGCGAAGGCCAGGGCGCGGGCGGGGTTGTCGACCATGATCTTGTGAATGGCCTCGTCGGCGACGCCTAGGCGGCGCAGGGCGGGCAGGAAATGGTCGGGGATGTAGCTGAAGCCCTGACCGCCATACCGTTTGAGTTGGATCTTCTGGCAGACGTCATGGCCGAGGACGATCTGGTCGGCGTATCCGGCCTCGACCAGGTCGGCGATGCCGCGGGCGGTCTTGTGCTCGCCGAGGAGCACCAGGTGGCCCCAGGGGCTGCCGGGCGAGGCCAGGAAGTCGAACTCGATGAAGACGCCGCGGGCGAGGATCCGCCGTGCGAACGGCAGGTCGACGGCCATCAGTCCGGCGTGGCCGAAGACGACGTTGGACGGGTCGACGCCCTCCTCTTCCAGGATGTCGAGGACGGCGAACTTCTCCTCGCCGACGCCGCCGACGTGGAAGGTGATGGGGGCGCCAGTGATGCGGCTGGCGCGTCCGCTGGCCCGGACGCTCTTCCATTCGGCAGGGGTCAGCGGGTCCGTTTCCGCGCCGACCTCGCCGATGATTCCGGCGCGGACTCCGGTGCCGTCGGCGCCCTCCACGATGTCGCGGACGATCACGTCGGTGAGGTCGTCCACGGATCGTTCGTCCATGTCGAGCGGGTGGAACGTCGGCGTGTACCAGCCCGCGCCCATCACGACGTTAAGGCCGCTTTCCTGGGAAAGCCGCAGCAGCGAGGCGGGGTCGCGGCCGATGCCGAGGTTGGTGACCTCGACGACGGTTCCGCCGCCGGTGCGTTGGAAGTCGCGGACTTCGGCGAGCATTTCGTCGAAGTCGCCGAGGACGTCGTTGTCGGCATTGACGGCGCCGTGCCGGGTGCGGGCCAGGTTCGCCAGCGTGAGGGGTTCGGCCGCCTCCGGGGAGTCCTCGCCGGGACGGAGCGCGTGGGCCGGACGGCGCAGGTCGACGAACAGGTGCTCGTGCATGAGCGTCGGGCCGAGGGTCGACGGGTTCACCGGCCCGGTGACCGTGAGCACCTGGCCGGAAAGGTCGGGAATGGTCGACGGCGGGGTCATCCGCGGCCCTCCGTGAAGGTCAGCCAGCGGCACGGGTTCGCCGCCGTGAGGGTGTCCGGCAGGGCGTCGTCCGCGCCCGAGAAGCGCAGGTAGGGGACGAACTGTTGGGCGACGAAGCCGTAGCCGCCGCCGCCGAAGGCCGTCAGGTCGATCTTGCGGGAGACGTTCGGGGACAGCAGGATCCGGTCGGCGTGGCCGCGTCCGGCGAGGGCCAGGACGGCGGCGGCGACGTCCTGGTCGTCGATCTCCCGGTAGACGGAGGAGAGCCTGCCGAGGCCGTTGAACTGGACGAACACGCCCCGGTCGGCGAGGGCGGCGAGGGCTTCGACGTCGGTGGCGAGGTCGTCGCAGTGGCCGACGGCGATCCGGCCGAGGTCGGCGCCGCGCTCGGCGAACAGGTCGAGGAGGGCGTGCGTGGCGGTCGGTGTCGCGGCACGGGAGACGAGGACCGGGGCGCCGGTGCGTCGGGCGGCGTCCGCGACGGCCGTGGCGAGGGCGCGGTCGGCGGGGCGGTCGGGGTCGAGCGCGCCGATCTCGCCGATCACTCCGGCGGGGACGCCGTTCACGCCCTCGTGGATCTCGCGGACGATCTCGTCGGCGAGGTTCTCGGGGGCTTGCTCCGGGGAGTGGCCGCCGCAGCCCATGACCACGGTGATCCCTGTCGTCTCGGCGAGGCGGGCCAGCTCGTCCGGTCGGCGGCCCTGGTCGACTCGGGTGACGTCGACGACGGCGCCGCCGCCCTGCGCGGCGAAGTCGGCGAGGTCGGTGCGGACGTCGTCGGCGGTCAGGCGGAGGTCGTCCTCGTTCTGGGCGCCCATGGCGAGCGCGCCGAGCCTGTCCATGGTCACCGGTGCCTTGTCCGCGATCACGGTGGCGGCGTCGTTCATGTCGCTGACCAGGTGCACCGAGGTGACGGTGTGCCCGAGGTCGGGCGGGTCGATCGGCCCGGCGACGGTGACGACCCGTCCGGTCAGGCTGGTCACGTTCCGAGATCCTTCCGTTGGGGACGGCGCCCGGGTCCCATCCCCGCACGGGCGACATTTCGTCTCGTCCGGGCACCGTGCCGATCAAGGTATCGGCCTCGGTCGTGCCGGCCCTTGTATCTCACCGCACGCGTGTTGATGTTCCCCGCAAGGCACGTCCGTCCCGATTTCGGGTCAACGGGACGTGAACGCCTCCCAGCCGTCCTGGCCTGGCTCGGGCAACTGCCCGGCGGGGGCCGGTGACGACAGGGCGAGTATCCCGGCCAGCCCCTCGACCGAGTCGATCACGCGGCGGGCGGCGGTGTCGTTGTACCAGAGGAACGCCAGGTGGCGGACGGCGTGCGCGGCGACCTGCTCGATCCGGGGCCTTCCCGGGGACGGGCTCGCCGGGCCGTCGCCATAGGCCAGCCCCCGGCCGGTCAGTGGCATGGCCGCGAGATCCGGACGCGGGTCCGGGCAGCAGGCGTAGGTCAGCAGGACCCGCCCGGACGGGTCGTGCCGCCAACTCGTCGAGTGCAGCAGGTGCGCTGCGGTGTCGGACGGCAGTCCGAGTAGTTCGCGTGCCACCGCGTCGGGATGCCGCCCGTCGCTCAATTCCCCCGTGAGCACGCGGAAGGCCAGGGCGTCGTTCACCGTCCCCTTCTCCCCTGTGACTCTGAGCGCGAGCACCTCGACCACGACGGCGGCGCCACGCTCGACGATCTCTTGCGTCCCCCTGTATTGCGACCCCATTGCAACAGCATGCCATGCGCAGTTCGGGTCGCGCGCTGTCCGTCAGGTGGGTTCCGGCTGCCAGTGGGTGCCGTCCGGTGTGTCGCGTACCTCCACTCCGGCCGCTTTCAGCGCGTCCCGGACGGCGTCGGCGAGCGAATAGCAGCCCGTGCGACGCAGTTCGGCGCGGACTCGGACGAGCGGTTCGACCGCCGGTGCCAGGACGTCCCGTGGGTCGGTGAGGCCGCGTCCCGCCGTCTGCCCGAGCCGGACGACCAGGGTTCGCATCACGTCCCTGGCCCAGTCGGTGCCGCCCTCGTCCTCCTCGGTGTCCCCGGCCCACTCGGCCACGGCGGCGTCGATGTCGAGCACGGCCCGGACGAGCGCCTCGGCGTCGCCCTCGCGGACACCGGCCTCGAAGCGCCGCTCGCAGCCGACGACGGTGTCGCGCAGCGTCGCGGGCGGTGGGGCCGCTTCGGTGGCGTCGTCCCGGGGCGCGACGGGCGCCCGCCGCGCCGTCTCGCCGCGGACCAGCGCGCGCAGGTCGCTCAGGGCCAGCCGCTCGCCGGACGGGACGACCACGCTCTCCCCCGACCGCCGGACGGTCATGGAGCCCCGGCCGCGCACCTCCACCAGGTCACGACCCACATCGATCACGGCGGCCGTGTGCTCGTCCAGGCCCAGCACCGCCGCGCCGTCCGGCAGTTCCCGCTCCAGCACCCGCAGCCGCCGCTCCCCCAGGTAGCAGTACCGCGTGTCGTGGGTGCCGCCCTCGGCGTTGTCGTAGTGCGGGATCAGCGCGACCTTCAGCCCCAGGCATCCGAGGACGTCCAGGCCCTCCAGCCAGTGCGGGCGCGCGCCCGCCTTGTAGATCTCGTAGACCGGCAGCGCGTACGCGCCGAGCGTGCACGCCGCCGCCGACGCGAACACCAGCGCCGCGCGGCCCGTCCGCACATGGTCGGCCAGCGCGTCGCCCACCGGCCCGCCCCGCCATTGCGCCAGCGCGTACGTCGGGCTTCCCGGACCGGCGAACAGCCAGTCCGCGCCGCGCACCGCCGCCAGCCCGACGTCGGCGGCGCGCGCCCGAGCGCCGTCGTCCTCGCTGCTCGTGCCGATCTCGGCTAATCCGCGCAGGCCGGGCGGCACGTCCACGGTCAGCCCGACGCTCCGCTCGAAGTACGTCTGCGCCCGCGTCGAGATCTCGGCGACGTTCTCTTGGAAGCCGTACGGCGTGTCCAGCAGCACCGCCGACGTCGGTCGTAGCCGGTCGACCAACTCCCGGTGCACGCTCACCATCGTCGGACTGGTCTCACCGGACCCCATCAGCACCAGCACCGGTTCCCGCGTTCCGTCGCGCAAGCCGACCCCCTATCCCAGACCCGTGCCCCCGCTTTCTCGCTCCTACCTGTGAGGATCGCACCGCCCCACCCGACCGTCCATGAGTCGGGCGCTATGTGCATGGGTCTCGTCCGGTGTTCGTGTCGATTCGTGAGCCGCCCGTTCGACCTGTGAATGAAGGGACTTCGTAAAACGACCCGCACGAGCCGGAAGGGACGATGATCATGAGGAGACTGCTCGCCACGCTGATCGCGGGCGTCGTGGTCTGCGCGTCGACGGTCGCTCTGCCCGCGCAGGCCGCGGCGCAGGAGCCGCGCGAACACAAAGGCGAGATCAACGGCGCCCGATACCGCGTGGAGGTGCCGAAACGCTGGAACGGCACGCTCGTGCTCTACAGCCACGGCTACATCCCGGACGGCTTCACCGTCGGGCAGGTACAGCTCTCCAACAACGACGAGACCCGCGAATGGCTGCTGGACCACGGCTACGCCCTCGCCGCCTCCGAGTACCAGAACAAGGGTGTCGGCTACCTCATCAAGGAAGCGATGCGTGACCAGCTCGCGCTGCTCGACTGGTTCAACGCCAACGTCGGGAAGCCCCGGCGGACGGTGCTGAGCGGCCAGTCACTCGGTGGGTCGATCGCGACGCTGCTCGCCGAGCGGTATCCGAACCGGTTCGACGGCGCGCTGAACCTGTGCGCCGTGTACGACCCGCTGAACACCTTCAACACCGCGCTCGACATCAACTTCGCGGTCAGGACGCTGCTCGCCCCGGGCGAGGACATCGACCTCGTGAACTCCCGCGACCCGAAGGCCGGACGGGCCGCGCTGCACGACGCGATCAACCGGACGCGCGAGACCCGCCAGGGGCAGGCCCGTCTCGCGCTGGCCGCCGCGCTCGGCAACGTGACCGGCTGGTTCCACCCGCACGAGCCCAAGCCCACCGACCCCGCCGGGTGGATCCGGCGGCAGTCCGACTGGGTCCAGTGGGCCAAGGTGGACGGCAACGGCACCGTCGCGTTCGCCGACATCGCCCAGCGGGCCGGTGGCAATCCGCTGTCGAACGTCGGCGTGAACTACACCGGTCAGCTCGCACGGTCCGGGCAGCGGGCCGCGGTCGAGCGGGCGTACCGGAAGGCGGGCCTGGACCTGCGCGCCGACCTCGCCCGGCTGGCCGCCGCGCCGCGCATCGCGTCCGAGCGGGACGCGCTGCGCCACATGTACCGGTACGGGGTGCCGACCGGCGGCACGCGGGTGCCGATCGTGGGGCTGCACACCACCGGTGACGCCGGGGCGCCGCCGGACCAGGGCCGCTGGTACGCCGACCAGGTCCGCCGCAACGGTCATCCCGACCGGCTGCGCCAGTTCTACGTTGAGCGCGGCGGGCACTGCTCGTTCAACGCCGCCGAGGAGCTCACCGCCTTCCGCGCGCTGCTGACCAGGATCGACACCGGCCACTGGCCGCGGCACACCGACCCCCGGCGGCTGAACGCCGAGGCGAACCGGTTCGACCCGCGCTTCCACCTGGTGGCGGCCTACGGCGAGTCGAAGAAGACCATGGCGCCCGCCTTCACCCGCTACAGCCCGCCCCTCACGTCGCGTCCGTCCCGGTGACCGCGTCCGTCCCGGTGACCGCGTCCGTCCCGGTGACCGCGCCAGTACCGGTGACCGCGCCAGTACCGGTGACCGCGCCCGGCTCAGGTAGAGCGCGAGCGGCTGAAGTGTCCGGATGAAGTCCGGTGGCCGTCCTGGACGGCGGTATGGGGGAGGCGAGAAGAGAAGAAGGGGCAGCAGTCTGACTGCTGCCCCTTCAGGCGGTGGAGGCCACGAACGCCGGTGTGGTGATTCGGGCGCGATTGATCAAGGTAGACCCGAGTGGTCAGAATGACCGCCGTGGGCGACGACGGCGAGTCCGAACGGAAGAACGCACCGGACTTCTGCCCGTATCAGGGGCTCGCGCCGTTCGAGACCGAGCGCACCGAGCTGTTCTTCGGGCGTGCGCGAGCGACCCGGAACCTGCTGGAACGTCTGGGGTCGCGTCTGGAACGGGACGGGTCCCTGCTGTTGGTCTCCGGAGCGTCGGGCGTGGGGAAGTCGTCGCTGCTGCGGGCCGGGCTGCTGCCCGCGCTGGCGAAGGGCATGCTGCCGGTCGACGGGTCGCGGCACTGGCCGCGCCTGCTCGTCACGCCGACCGCGGAGCCGTTGCGCGCCCTGGCCGATTGCTGGACGCGGGCACACGGCGGCAACGCCGAGACGGTGTGTGCGAAGCTGCGGCACGAGCCGGAGCGGGCCCTCGTGCCGGTAGGACGTTTCGTCCTGGTCGTCGACCAGTTCGAGGAGCTGTTCACGCTGGTCACCGACGAGCGGGAGCGCCAGACCTATGTGCGGGCGCTGCACGCCCTGACCGGGGGACCATGCCACGCGGCCGTGGTCGTCGGCGTGCGGGCGGACTACTGGGACCGCTGCGCCGCCTACCCGCGTTTCGCCGAGGCGATCCAGGACGGCCAGGTCATCGTCGAGCCGATGTCGGAACCGGATCTGCGGCTGGCCATCACCGGGCCCGCCGCCGCGGCCGGGTTGGAGATCGAACCGGGGCTGGTGGAGACCGTCCTGGACGAGCTGCGGGCCGAGCGGCCCCACGGAGATCCCTACGACGCGGGCGCGCTTCCGTTGCTCTCGCAGGCGCTCCTCAACACGTGGGAGCGGCGCGAGAACGGCCGGTTGACCCTCCGGGGATACGAGGAGTCCGGACGGGTCCGCGACGCCGTCCGGCGCACGGCCGACGAGGTCCTCGACCGGCTGCCGCCGCGGGATCGCACGACCGCGCTGCGGCTGTTCCGGCGAATGACACTGATCACCCCGGGCGGGCGGGTGGCGCGGCGCCCGGTGACGTGGGCCGACGTCCACGCCGCCGCGTCCGCGCACGCGCCGGAGGAGCGGCGCCGGGCCGCGGCGCTGCTGTCCGCGTTCGCCGACCAGCGCCTGCTCACCCTGCACGAGGACACCGTGGAGATCGCACATGACGTACTCCTCGTGGCGTGGCCGACGCTCGCGCGGTGGCTGGAACCGGATCTGACCGCGCAGGCGGTGTACGACCGGCTCGTCGAGGACGCCGCGCAGTGGGCCGAGCATCACCGCGACCCCGCCTACCTGTACCGGGGAGCCCGGTTGCTGGCGGTTCAGGACAGCCGTCCGCGATGGGACCGGGACCCCGACAGCTTCCCGCCGCCCGGCCCCACCGTGGACGGCTTCGTGGCGGCGTCGACGCGAGCCGCGCGGACCGCCGGTCGACGCCGGGGCGCCGTGGTGGCCGGTCTCGCGGTGCTGGCCGCGCTGGCGCTGGTCGCGGCCGTCGTCGCCGTCGACGCGGCGGACGACGCCGAACGGCAGCGGAGGCTGGCGGTCTCGCGGCAGCTCGCGGCGCAGAGCGAGGTCGTCGACGATCCCGCGGTCGCGGCGCTGCTGGCGGTGGCGGCGTGGCGGATCGCGCCCACCCCGCAGGCCCGGCACCGGATGCTCGACGCGGCGTCGCGGCCCGGCCGTACGGTCCTTCCCGGGGCCGCGCGGCCCGGCCGGGATGTGGAGGCGGAGTTCAGCCCGGACGGTTCGGTTCTCGCGACCGGGGTCAACGGCGCCGTCCAGTTGTGGGACGCGGCGTCCCATCGGCGGCTCGGCGCTCTGACCGCCCGGTCGGGGACGGTTCTCTCGTCCTGCGACGCGGGGTTCGACCTGACCTTCAGTCCGGACGGGCGAACGCTCGCGACGGTGTGCCAGTGGAACGTTCAATTCTGGGACGTGTCCACGCGCCGCCCCTCCGGTACGCCGCTCGACGTGCAGGGTTCGGTGCGGGGCGTCGAGACCGTGGAGACGATCGCTTTCAGCCCGGACGGAACCGCCCTCGCGACGTCGAGCCATGACGGGACCACGCAGCTTTGGGACGTGGCCGCCCGCCGCAGGATCGGCGCACCCCTCCGCGGCCCCGGCAAGGCGCGGGACGGCGCGTCCGCCCGGCCGGTGGCGTTCACCCGGGACGGGAAGCACCTCGTCATCGCCGGCGCAGGGAACACCGTCCGGCTGTGGGACACCACCACGCGCCGCCAGGTCGGGAAGCCGTTCGCCGGGCACACCGATGGCATCCGCGACGTGTCCGTCAGCCCGGACGGGACGACCCTCGCGACCTCGAGCGCGGACGGGACCGTCCGGCTGTGGAATCTCACCACCCACGCCCAGATCGGCGAGCCGCTCCGGAACCCCGCCGATGGCTCCGAATTTCACGGGACGGCGTTCAGCCCGGACGGGACGCGGCTCGCCACCGCCGGGGCCGATGGCTCCACCCGGCTGTGGGACGTCACCGGCCACCGGCCCGTGGGCACCGCCCTCACCGAGGGTCCGCAACCCGTCCGGAGGGTGGCGTTCAGCCCGGATGGGCGGACCCTCGCCGCCGCCGATGACAACGGCACCGTCCGCCTTCTCGACCCGGCGACCCACCGGCAGGTCGGGGCCGCGATCCCCGCCCTGTCCGATGTCCGGTTCAGCCCTGACGGCAGGACGCTGGCCGCCTCCGGGCGCGGCACGGTCCGGCTCTGGGACGTCGCCGCTTCTCGCCGCGAGGGTCGGCCCCTGAGGCCGGACGGCGCGGCGCCGGGTCGTGTCCCGGCCGTGTACGCGGTGCGGTTCAGTCCCGACGGCGGGACGGTCGCGACGGCCTCGCTCGGCGGCACCGTCCGGCTGTGGAGCACCGCCACCGGCCGCCCGACCGGCCCGCCCGTCTACTCCGGCGGCGAGCGGTGGCAGGTGGAACTCGCCCCGAACGCGAGGCTCCTCGCCGTCCTGCACGGCCGGTCCGTCGGGTTCTGGGACGTCGCCGCCCGCCGCGAGGCCGGTCCCCGCATCAGCCTCCCGGGGCGCACCGACCGTGTATCGACGGCGGCGTTCAGCCCGGACGGCAAGACCCTGGCGACGGCGGGCGGCGACCGTTCCGTGCGGTTGTTCGACGTGGGCGCCCGCCGCCAGATCGGACGCCCCTTGAGCGCCGCCGTAGACGGAGGGTTTCTCGACGATGTGGAGTTCAGCCCGGACGGGAAGACCCTGGCCACCACGTCCGGGATGACCGTGCTGCTGTGGGACGTCCAGCGCCAACGCCGGACGGGAACCGCCCTTGCGGGCCACACCGGCCTCGTCGACACGGTCGCGTTCAGCCCGGACGGCCGGACTCTCGTCACCGGCTCGGCGGACCGGACCGTCCGGCTGTGGGACCTGGCGACCCGCCGCCAGATCGGGCCACCGCTGACCGGTCACACCGACCGGGTGACGCGGGTGACCTACAGCCCGACCGGCACGGCCGTCGCCGGCGTCGCCCTGGACGGAACGGCCCGCATATGGAAGGTCGAAACCATCGATCCCGCGTCGACGATCTGCGCCGGTGTGGGCCGCTCACTGACACGTGCCGAATGGCAGCGGTTCGTGCCCGGCGAGAAGTACGTGAACGTGTGCGAGTGACCGGCGGGACGGAGCGAAACGGTGTTCATCCGAGGATTCCGGCGGCGGACGGGGAAACCCGCGCCGGAACTGGTCACGTTGTTCCGTTCGATCATCGACGAGGGCCGGGCCGTCCATCCGATCGCGTCCGACTTCCTTGAACACTTCATGGACGGCGTCGGCGCGTCCCGGACGCTGTCGCCGCGCTGGCTGCGCTCGTTCAAGGCGATCCGGAAGGCCGAACGCCGCAACCAGCGCAGGTTCGAACGGCAACTCGCGGCGGAGGCGGGACGGTTGACCGACGGCGCCTCCACGTGGCTGCGCGACCACTGGGACGCACGCGTCAACGCCTTCATCGGCACGGAACTGTTCTATGTCAGCAGGATGAGCCTGCTGCGTTCGCGGGGATCGTTCATCCTGACCCGGTCAGGAACACAGGTCCGCGTGTCCGGAACGGTACGGCACCATTGGTTCGACCCCTACGACTGGGATCGCGGGCGATGGGTCTATATCCCCCGTCACGGGTTCGTTCCCATCGCGGTCGGCCGCGACCTGGTCGAAGCCGATGAGGCACGTGATTTCCTGATGGAGTCGCGCCACGTGCAGACGGTGGAGGGCGCCTGCGTGGACGGGCGGTGGCCGCGCCGCCGGGACGCCTCGTTCGCGTGGTCGTCGGTGAGAACGGGGGACCTGTGACCGTAGACCGTCCGAGCCCGCCCGACCCCACCGAGGCCACCACCGTCGCCGACTTCGTCAAGGCGCTGGTACAGCTCAGGCAGTGGGCGGGCGAACCGTCGCTGAGCAGGCTCCGCACCCTCGGCGGCCACACCCTGACCCCGGACGGCGACACCGTCGACGCGCTGCCGAAGAGCACGACGTCCCAACTGTTGCGGCAGACCGAGAGGCTGCCGCGCTGGGACTTCGTCAGGGCGTTCGTCACCGCGTGCCTCCGCTACTGCGACCATCCCGCCGAACTGATCCCCGCCGAGGTCCAGCGGTGGCGGACGGCGAGGACCGCCCTGACCGAACCGTCCGCGTCACCCGAACCGTCCGCGTCGCCCGAACCGTCCACGTCGCCCGAACCGTCCGAGCCGGAAAGCACGGGCCGCCCCGATCCCGACCCGGCCGTCGAACTGCTCGCCCGCCGGGTGGCGCGGGAGGAGGACCGGGCGCGCAAGGGGCTCCTCGGTGGCCACAGCATCGCGCCGCTCTCCTTCGGACCGCGCCCGGAGCCGGTCGACCACGACGCCGACTCCGCCCGGGAGGTCATCGACGACGTCCGCTCGATCAGCCGGTTCTTCGGCGGGCTCGACCCGCGGCGCCTGCTGGTCGTGGGCGAGTCCGGCGCGGGCAAGACGTTGCTCGCGATCGAACTGGTCCTGCAACTCGTCGAACCGTTCGTCGCCGCCGAAGGACCGCCCCTGGGCCGGGCGATGGTGCCGGTGCGGCTCAACGCCGCGCGGTGGACGTCGGGGACGCCGTTCGAGCCGTGGCTCGCCGATCAGGTCGTCCAGAACTTCGGACTCGGGCCCGAGGACGCGACGCGGCTCGTCCGCGACCGCCGGATCCTGCCCGTGGTGGACGGCCTGGACGAACTCGACCCCGAGCCCGTCACGGGCCCGCCGCGCCGCGCGATCGGGCTGCTGACCGAACTCAACCGGTACAGCGACCTGACGGGACGGCATCCGGGGGCGGTCGTCGTGACCTGCCGCGCCGACCGGCACGCCGAACTGCTGGCGGCCCGTGCCGGGCTGGCGGGCGCCGTCCGGATCCACCTGCACGGCCTGACCATCGCGCGGATCAGGACCTACCTCGCCGGCCGCTGGCCGGACGGCCATCCGTGCGAACCGCACCGCGACGGCGTCGACGCGGCCCTGTCCGGGCCGTCGGGGACGGCCGTCCGCCTCGCCCTCGCCACGCCGTGGCGGCTGATGTTGACCGTGACCGCCGTCGAGTCGGGCGCCGACCCGGCGGAACTGCTCCGGGCGGGCGTCGACCCCGATCCGCGGGACGGCGCGGCGCGGATCGCCCGGCGGCTGCTCGACTCCTACATCCCGGCGGCGACCGGGCTCACCCCCCGCACCGCCGCCGGCACGCCGTACCGTCCCGACCAGGTCCGGCGGTGGCTGCGGACCCTGGCCGCCCACCTGCGCCGGCAGGACGTCGCCGCCACCGGCATGAAACGGCCCCCGCCCGGGTTGACGGCGATCGACATCGTCCCGCACCTGCTGTGGCCGATCGGCGGACGGCGGCGGGTCCGGGCGCTGCACTGCCTGTGCTGCCTGGTCCTCGCCGTGATCGCCATGCTGGCCTTCTGGACCGGGTCGGCGGTCGACGAACCCGGCGACCTGCGCGACCGGATCAGCCTCGGCGAGGGCGTCACCCTCGGGCTGATGGCGGCGTGGGTGGGCATCGCCACCGGCCTGTCGCTGTCGCAGTGGCCCGCCGCCGCCGGTGGCCGCGCCAACGTGCCCCGCACCCGGCGTATGGTCGGCGGCCTGTGCGGGGCGCTCGCCGGTGCGGCGGCCGGTGTCCCCGGCGGCCTGGCCGGGTTCGCGCTGACCGGCGGCGAGGTCTTCGGGCCCGGGTTCGCCGTCGCGGCCGGGGCCGCCGGAGGTTCGGTGTTCGGGACGGTCATCGGGCTGACCGCCGCCGGTCGAGGCCCCGAACGCATGACCGTGGCGCAGGCGGTCCGGGCGGAGCCCGTGACGCTGCTCGGCTTCGGGCTGTGCGGCGCGCTCACCGGGCTTCCGCCGCTACGGCTCGCCGACGCCGGTCCGGTGCCGATGGCCCTCGGGGTGTCGGGGGCGTTCCTGCTGGCCTTCGCGCTCGGCGTCGTCTTCCGCATCGCGATCGGCGGCTGGAGCAAGGACGCGGACCTGGCCCACCCGCGCGAGGCCCTGCACCGCAACCCACTGATCGGGGTGGCGTTCGGGCTCACCGGCGGGGAGGCCGCGTTCCTCGTGTTCGTCATGAACCAGGGCGTCGTCGCGGCGCTCGTGTGCGCGGTGACCGGGGGCGTGGCGTTCGGACTCGCGTTCGGCGCGATCGCCTGGTCCCGGACCATGCTGGGCCTGGCCGTCGCCGCCGCGCGAGGTCTGCTGCCGCTGCGGCTGTGGGCGTTCCTCGACTGGGCCTGCGAGGCGCGGCTGCTGCGCGTCAGCGGCGCCACGTACCAGTTCCGGCACCGCGAACTTCAGGATCTGCTGACTCCTGCGGTCCGGGACCACCGCGACTGAGCCGACCGGGTGTCCGGCGGGCCGTTCCGTTCCGTTCGCTTCCGTCCGACCCGTGGTCGAACAGGCGGAACACGGCTTCGATGATCGTGATCATCCCACCCGGGGGTGCCGTGGGAGCCATGAGGAGCACGGTCAGGTGAAGAACGGTGAACCGTCCTTGGGGGCGCTGCTGCGTTGGTGGCGGGAGAGGGCACTGCTGACCCAGGAGCAGCTGGCCGACCGGGCCGGACTCAACGTCCGTACCATCCGCCGGTTGGAGAACCAGGAACTGCGCAGACCCCGCGCCACGTCGACGCTGCTGCTGGCGGAGGCGCTCGGCCTGGACGACGAGGAACGGGCCACACTCGCCGCCGCTTCGCGAGCCCTGTCACAGAACGGTGGGGGCCGTCACCTGCCCGTGCCGCGGATCGTTCCGAGCCGGCTCCCCGCCGGAACGGAACTGCCCACCGCATGGGGACGTGTGCTGGCGGGTCTGACGCGGAGCGGGGAGGCGCGCCGGCGGACGACCATCTCCATCGAGGGCATGGCCGGGGTCGGGAAGACGGCGCTGGCCGTGCGCGCCGCCCACCGACTCGCGCTCCGGTTCCCGGACGGGCAACTGTTCGTGGACCTGCGCGGCCACTCCCGGAAGTCGGCCCCGGCCGACCCGGGCACGGTGCTCACACGGCTGCTGGGTTCGCTCGGCGTTCCCGAGGCCCGCGCTCCCCGGCACGTGGACGACCGGGCCGCGCTCTACCGGGACCTGCTGGCCGACCGCCGGGTCCTGATCGTCCTGGACGACGCGGCCGGGGAGGACCAGGTCCGTCCGCTGCTGCCCGGCGGCGGGAACTCCCAAGCGATCATCACCGGCCGGCGCCGCCTCACCGGCCTGGACCACGTGTGGACCGTGCCGCTGGACGTCCTGCCGGCCCACGACGCCGTCAGCCTGTTCACCCGCACGGCCGGAGCGGACCGGATCGCCGACGCACCGGCGGACGTGCTGACGGCGATCGTCGAACGATGCGGGCTGCTGCCGCTCGCCGTCCGCCTTGCCGCCCTCCGCCTCCGCGAGCATCCCACCTGGACCGCGCACGGTCTGCTGGACCGGCTGACCACGGACCGGTCGACCGAACTCCAGGCCGGTGGGGAAAGCGTCGCCGCTGCCCTGGACCTGTCGTACCTGCGGCTCCCCGCCGACCAGCGGCGCGCGTACGGGCTGCTGGGGTCGCGGACACCCGGTGTGTTCGGTGTCGCCGCGGCCACCACCCTCCTGGGAACACCCGCCGCGCGGGCGAGGTGGCTGCTGGACCGGCTCATCGACGCCCATCTGCTGATGGAACCGGCGCCGTTCCGCTACCGCTTCCACGTTCTGGTCCGCGAGCACGCGTCCGCCGTGGCCCAGCGGTTCCCCACGGACAACGTGATCGCGGACCCCTCCGACTACGTCACCCCCGCGAGAGGCCGTTCGCTCACGTCACCCGGGTACCGGTGACACGGGTGCCGTCCGTGCCCAGTCCACCATCCCCGGTGACACGGGTGCCGTCCGTACGCAGGTCGCGGTCGCCGTTGGCGGTGGCCCAGTCGCGGGACTGGGTGCCGTCGCCGGTGACGCGGGTTCCCTGGTCCGCCATGGCGGGGGCCGCGAACATGGTCAACGAAAGGGCACCCACGGTGATGCTCGTGGCAACACGTACGATCTTCATCGCGCTTTCCTCCGGTCGTCGGTCGACTGCGGTGCCGGACGGCTCTCCACAGGGAAGTCGAGTCCGCCCGGCACCGCTTCGAAGTCTCCGCCCGCGACCGGACCCGGAGAAGGTCGGCCACCGGCCGTTGACCGGACACAACCGAAGGGGACCTTCGTCCCTGACGCTCCGTACCGCCACCATGCCAGGCTGGCAGGATGAAGCTGGACCAGAGCGGCTTGGAGATCTTGAGCAGGGACGAGTGCCGTGCCCTCCTCGGCCGCGCCACGATCGGACGGATCGTCTTCACCCACCAGGCGCTTCCGGCCGTCCAGCCGGTCAACTATCTCCTCAACCGGGGCGATCTGGTGGTGCGGACGTCCCGGACGTCGAGGCTCGCGACCGCCGCCGCCGACACCGTCGTCGCCTTCGAGATCGACGAGTTCGACACCGCGGACCGGACCGGCTGGTCGGTGGTCGTCGTCGGCCGGGCCCGCCGCGCCACCGACCCCCGGGAGATCGCCGCGCTGGAGGCCCTTCCCCTCGACAGTTGGGCGCCGGGCACGCGCGACACCTTCATCGTGATCCACCCGGAACTCGTCACGGGCCGCCGGCTGGGCCGCGCCACCGACTCCGCCGCCGCCCACTGAGCCTCGGCCGTTCACACGGCGCGGACGGTCGCGGCGAGCGCCTCGGCGGCCCGGTCGACGTCGGCGGGCGTCGTCCAGCGGCCCACTCCGAGCCGCAGCGCCGACAGGGCGCCGTCGCGGGCCAGCCCCATGGCCAGCAGGACCGGCGAGGGCTCGGGCGACCCGGTGTGACATGCCGAGCCCGTGGCGGCGGCGACCGTGGGCGTGGCCGCCAGCACGTCGTCCCCGCGCGCCCCGCCGATGGTGATGTGCAGGGTGCCGGGAAGCCGGGGCGCGGCCTCGCCGGTGAGCGCGACACGGCCGGGGAGCAGTTCCGCCAGGCGGCGGTGCAGCCGGTTTCGGAGCCGTGCTTGTCTGTCCGGGCCGCCGTCGGCGAGGTCGCTTCGGGCCAGGTCGGCGGCCACGCCGAGCGCGACGGTCAGGGCGACGTTCTCGGTTCCCGCCCGCAGGCCGCGTTCCTGCCCGCCGCCCGGCACGAGCGGCTCCAGCCGGACGCCGGAGCGCACGTACAGGGCGCCGACGCCCTTCGGGGCGTAGAACTTGTGTCCGGCGAGGGTGAGCAGGTCCACGCCGAGCCGTGTCACGTCCAGCGGGATCTTCCCTGCGGCCTGGGCGGCGTCGGTGTGGAACAGCGCGCCGTGCCGGCGGGTGATGGCCGCCAGTTCGGCGATCGGCTGGAGCACGCCGGTCTCGTTGTTCGCCGCCATGATCGACACGAGGGTGGTGTCGGGGTCGAGGGCGGCGGCCAGGTCCGCGGGGTCGACCCGGCCGTGGGCGTCGACGGGCAGGACGGTGACGCGGGGGCCATGGCGGCGGCGCAGCGCCCGGCAGGCCTCCAGCACCGCCGGATGCTCGGTGGCCTGGGTGATCACGTGCGCCTCGTCCGGACGCCGCCGGGACGGCACGGCGCCGATGATGGCCAGGGCGTCGGCCTCCGAGCCGCTGCCGGTGAAGACGATCTCCTCCGGGGCGGCACCGATCAGCG
This sequence comes from Actinomadura pelletieri DSM 43383, assembly GCF_003634705.1. Lineage (GTDB taxonomy): Bacteria > Actinomycetota > Actinomycetes > Streptosporangiales > Streptosporangiaceae > Spirillospora > Spirillospora pelletieri. The sequence continues at coordinate 392,269 of NZ_RBWU01000001.1, forward strand.
CGGCGACCTGTCCGCGTGCGCGGGCGAGCGCCTCCCCGGGCCGTACGGCGTACCGGTGGCCGCTGGACGGGTTGCCGAAGTGGGTGGTCAGGTACGGCAGCGCCGCCTCGACCACGCGCGGATCCACCGGGGTCGTGCTGTTGTAGTCGAGGTAGACGGGCCCGTCGCGCAGCCCCGGCGGCACGGGTGGCTCCCCCACACTCGGTTCGGCGGTCATCCGTGCCCTTCCGTCGGCGTCAGCGGCGGTGTTCGCGCAGCTCCGCCGCCAACTCGGCGGAGAACTGCTCGGCGTCCGACAGCCGGGCGCGGATCTTCGCGCAGCGCTCCTCGACCAGGGAGCGGTAGACGGCGAGGCGTTTCACGAGGTCGGCGCGGGCGGCCTCGCCGGTGTCGGCGGATCGGAGCCCGTCCAGGACGGACAGCAGGTCGCGCATCTCCTCCAGAGTGAAGTCAAGCGGCTTCATGCGCTTGATGACCAGGAGGCGCGCCACGTCGCCGTCGGTGTAGAGGCGGAAGCCGCCCTGGGAGCGCGCGGTGGGGAGGGCGAGGCCGACCTCTTCGTAGTGGCGGATGGTGCGCAGGCTCAGGCCGGTCCGGTCCGCGACCTCGCCGATCTGCATGTGCCCGCCGTCCATCGGGTCCCTTTCGATCCGCTCGTTCGTCCAGCTTGCCATTTCGGTTCGTTGCGGCGCGGTGGGGCCGGTCCGGTCACCGGAGCGCGGTGCGCGCGACGTACACGGTGTTGGCCGCGGTACCGCCCTGGAAGGGGTTGGGGAACTCGACGATATGCGCCGTGACCTCGTCGAACGCCTCACCGAGCACGTCCGTGAATTCGTCGTCGGGCGGCTCGTTCGACCACAGCGCGAAGGCGCCGCCGGGATGGAGTCGCGCGGCGACGCGGCCCAGCGGCCCGGACCGGTAGAACGAGGCGTGGCGAGGGTCCAGGAGATGGCGCGGCGAATGGTCGATGTCGAGGAGGATCGCGTGGAACCGGGCCTCCTTGTCGTCGGGGTCCAGCCCCTCGGGCGACGCGGCCAGGGCGAAGAAGTCGCCCTGCGTCAACCGGCAGCGCTCGTCGGTCGTCAACCGTTCCCCGAGCGGCACCAGTTGCGACCGGTGCCATTCGATGACCTCGGCGATCGCCTCCACCACGATCACCGAGCGGACGCGGGAGTCGTCCAGCGCGGCATCGGCGGTGTAGCCGAGGCCGAGCCCGCCGACCACGACGTCGAGGGCATCGCCGTGCGCGGCGGCCAGTCCGAGCCGGGCGAGTTCGATCTCTCCCGTCGTCCACAGGCTCGACATCAGGAACTCGTCGTCGAGCTTGATCTCGTAGACTTCGACGTCCACGACCGGGTCATGGCGCCGCCGCAGGCTGACGGCGCCCAGGGGCGTCGGACACCAGTCGATTTCTTCGTAGCGTGCGCCCATGGGGTCCGATCCTCATTCCTCGACGGCGGTCATCGATGATGGATACGCGGTTCGGCCCCCTGCGCCTCGGCACGCGAAAATCACCCTCCCGTAAGGGAAGAGTTTTCGATCGCTGAAGGATCGCGGGTCTTGACGGCGGGGGACGGCCCAGCCGGGCGATGGTCCGGCGGGGGGAAGCTACTCTAACGTGAGGTTAGGAAGGAGGCGCGGTGAGCGCCGGGACGGGCACCCCGCAGGACGTCGCCGAGCAGGCGGCACGGCGCCGGACGTTCGCGGTGATCAGTCACCCCGACGCGGGCAAGTCCACGCTGACCGAGGCGCTGGCGCTGCACGCGGCGGCGATCGAGGTCGCCGGGGCGGTGCACGGCAAGGCCGGGCGCGGCGGCGTCCGGTCCGACTGGATGGAGATGGAACGCGCCCGCGGCATCTCCATCACCTCCTCGGTACTGCGGTTCGAGTTCGACGGCGCGCTGCTGAACCTCCTCGACACCCCCGGCCACGCCGACTTCTCCGAGGACACCTACCGGGTCCTGGCCGCCGTCGACGCGGCGATCATGCTGCTGGACTCGGCCAAGGGCCTTGAGGCGCAGACGCTCAAGCTCTTCGACGTGTGCCGCCACCGCCGCGTCCCCGTCATCACGTTCGTCAACAAGTGGGACCGGCCCGGCCGCGAACCCCTGGAGCTGCTGGACGAGATCGAGCAGCGCATCGGCCTGCGCCCGGCCCCGCTCACCTGGCCGGTCGGTACCGCCGGCGACTTCCGCGGCCTCATCGACCGCGCCGACCGCTCCTACACCCGGTTCCGCCGCACGCCCGGTGGCGCCACCCGCGCGATCGCCGAACGGGTCCCCGCCGACCGGGCCGCCGCGGAGGAGGGCGAGGCCTGGCGGAACGCGGTGGAGGAGCTGGCGCTGCTGGACGAGATCGGCGCGACCCTCGACCCGGACGACTACGCCGCCGGGATCTGCACCCCGGTGCTGTTCGGCGCGGCCCTGCCCAACTTCGGAGTGTCCGCGCTGCTGGAGACGGTGTGCCGGCTGGCGCCGTCGCCGTCGGCGCGGATGGACGCCGACGGTCGGGAACGTCCGGTGACGGCGCCGTTCTCCGGGCAGGTGTTCAAGGTGCAGGCGGGCATGGACCGGGCGCACCGCGACCGGCTCGCCTTCATCCGGATCTGCTCGGGCCGCTTCGAACGCGGCATGTCCCTCGTCCACGCGCCGACCGGACGTCCGCTGGCCACCAAGTACGCGCAGACGGTCTTCGGACGTGACCGGTCCACCCTTGACACCGCCTACCCCGGCGACGTGATCGGCCTGCCGAACGCCACCGGCCTGACCGTGGGCGACACCCTGTACGCGAGGACGCCGGTGACGTTCCCGCCGATCCCGGCGTTTGCCCCCGAGCACTTCATGGTGGCGCGGGTCACCGACAACGGCCGCGCGAAGCAGTTCCGGCGCGGCATCGACCAGCTCGACAGCGAAGGGGTGGTGCAGGTGCTGCGCAGCGACCTGCGCGGCGACCAGGCGCCCGTGCTCGCCGCGGTCGGGCCGTTGCAGTTCGACGTGTTCGCCGCCCGGATGGCGGACGAGTTCAACGCCCCGGTCACGCTGAACCGGCTCGATTACTCGACCGCCCGTATCACCGACAAGGAGTCCGCCGACACCCTGAACGGGCGCCGTGGCGTCGAGGTGCTGACCCGTACCCTGGACGGCGCGCTCGTCGCGGTGTTCGTCGACAAGTGGCGGCTGCGCGCCGTCGAACGCGAACATCCCGGCGTCACCCTCACCCCGATGCTCGCGGCGGGCGACTCCGACTGAAGCGGTCTCGCGTTTCCTAAGGTGAGCGGCATGACGGTACTGCGCTCCATCGCCCTGTTCGTGCTGGCGGCGTGCGCCGAGATCGGCGGCGCCTGGCTGGTCTGGCAGGGTGTTCGCGAGCACCGTGGTCTGCTCTGGATCGGTGCCGGTGTGGTCGCGCTCGGCCTCTACGGGTTCGTCGCGACGCTTCAACCCGACGCCCATTTCGGCCGCATCCTCGCGGCGTACGGCGGGGTGTTCGTCGCCGGGTCGCTGGCCTGGGGAATGGTCGCCGACGGTTTCCGCCCCGACCGGTGGGACATCGTCGGCGCCCTGGTCTGCCTGGCCGGTGTCGCCGTCATCATGTACGCCCCGCGCGGCTGATCCGGAATCGGCCTCGACTCACCATCCCTCGATGACTTCCGGCCAATAGGCCCCGTCCTCGGCGGCGGGTGGATCGACGGACCGCACGAATTCCACGAGGACGTCGAGCCGGTCGAACAATTCGTGCGCGCAGGCGACCTCGAATGGATCGGCCGTGGCCGTGGGCAGTTTCCGGAGCGCTTCGGCGGCCCGCTCGAACCGCCAGCACATGTCCACGAAGAGCGAGACGGACGAGTTGACGAGGGACACCGGTATTAAGGGGAAGCCGAGATCGTGCCGCCGGAGAATTCCAAGTACGCCCGGATTGTGCGTCCAGGACTCCGGGTGGCCCGGCGGAGGCTCGACCGGGCCCGGCACGAGACGCACGGCGCCCGTGCCCGCCTCCGCGACGACCTGGCCGCCGCCACGGAACCTCAGCAACCCGTAGAGATCTCTACCGGGAAACCCGGGCCCGCCGGGAACGGCGTCCCTGAAGTCGACCTCGCTCTGCCCGTCGTCCCTGGTCGGCAGCCCAAAGGCGAGAAGCGCGTCACGGTCGGCCCTCGGTAACCGCCACCTGCGAATTCGGCCCGGGTCGGCGCACGCCCGCCCTTTCGCGGAGACGAGGTCGGCCAGCGGCGCCGTCAGCACCCGCTCGAATTCCCGGAGCGTCGCGGCGACCTCGGCATCCGCCATGATGTCGATGTCCTCGTCCATCGCGCCTCCATGGGCGAGCTCCGTAGCGACTTTCACCGCGGCCACGCCCCGGACGCACAGGCGGTGAGCAGGTACATTTCGACCTGTTCCCCGATCAAGCGCGGAGTCTAGCAATGCGGCCCGCCACGTTCGCGCGTTTCCGGCGACAAGACCGGCGACAGGACGAGCGGAGTCGCTCGCCCCACTCCGGCCCGCTTAAGAGCACGATGGAGTTCGGGCATGACTTTGCCCGGCGCGGCGGCTCAGGGCTTGCGGCCGACCGCGCAGTAGAAGTCCATGTCCCGGTCGGCGTAGAGCGTTCCTGGATCGGGACGCCACCTGGGCAGCGGCACAAGCCCGGGTTCGAGCATTTCCAGATGCTCGAAGAAGCGTTTCAGGCCCGCGGCGCTGCGCATGATGATGGGGGTGGCGCCGCTCTCGTTCCATTTCCGGGCGACCTCGTCCATCGCCTCGGTGTTGGTCTCGTTGCTGGGGCAGGCGATCGCCAGATGGCTGCCGGACGGGAAAGGCTCCAGGATCCGGTTCACGATCGTGTACGCCTCGTCGGTGACGCTGAACTCCAGAATTCCGAGCAGCGTCACGAGGACCGGCTGGGAGAAGTCCAGCGTGCGGGCCGCCTCGGCCAGGATCGTGTCGGGGTCGTGGAGGTTGGCGTCGACGAAGTCGGTGGCCCCCTCGGGTGAACTGGCCAGCAGCGCCCGCGCGTGCGCCAGCACCACGGGATCGTTGTCGACGTACACGACCCGGCTCTCGGGGGCGAGGCGCTGCGCCACCTGATGGGTGTTGTCCCTGGTGGGGATGCCGGTGCCGATGTCGAGGAACTGCCGTACGCCCGCCTCGGTGATGACGTGGCGGACCACCCTGCCGAGGAACTCACGGTCGGCGCGCGCCCATAGCACCACCTCCGGGATGGTCTCCTCCAACTGGTCGCCGACCTCGACGTCGGAGGGGTAATGGTCCTTGCCGCCGAGCCAGTAGTCCCACACCCGGGCCGGGTGCGCCACGCTGGTGTCGATCGAGATCTCCGGCTCCTGGCCGGGGACGTGCGCGTCGCCGGTCACGGCTTCGCCTCCCACGCGTCTCGGAAGTTCAGGCGACCATGATTCTGGCCGGAGCGTCGGAAATCTGCAATCAGTTCATCGGCGACGTAGAAAGTTGACACCGCCCGTTTCGTGGCGTTAGCACACCTCGTCGAGCAGCGCCACCAGTCGTTCCTCCGTGGCGGCCGGGGGAAGGGCGTTGACCGACATCCGGTCCAGATGGCGTTTGTAGACGGCCAGGTCGGCGTCCTTGTCCAGGTAGAGCGCGCTGGTCAGCTGCTCCATGTACACGACGTCCGGCAGGCTCGGCTCGGCGAACCGCAGCATCGTGAACGGCCCGGCCATCGCGGCCAGCGCGCCGCGGGACGGCGGCACGATCTGGAGGGTGACGTCCGTGCCGCGGATCGCGTCGAGCAGGGCGGTGAGCTGGGCGCGCATGATCTCCCGGTCGCCGAGCGGGCGGCGCAGCGCCGACTCGTCCACCAGCGCCCACAGCTGCGGCGGCGTCTCGCGTCGCAGGATCCGCTGCCGCCGCACCAGCACGTTCACCCGGCGCTCGATCTCCGTCTCGGACGCCATGGGACGGTCGAGCCCGAACGCGGCGCGGGCGTAGTCGGGGGTCTGGAGCAGTTCGGGGACGAACCGCGTCTCATGGACGCGCAGCGCCGACGCCGCCTCCTCCAACCCGATGTAGACCTCGAACCACGGCGGCAGGATGTCGCTGTAGCGCTGCCACCAGCCGGGCCGGTTCGCCCGTTCGGCCAGGCTCAGCAGCGGCTCGCGCTCCTCCTCCGCGAGCACGCCGTACAGGGTGAGCAGGTCGGCGACGTCGCGCTTCTTGAACCCGACCCGGCCCAGCTCCAACCGGCTGATCTTGGAGGCGGAGGCGCGGATGGCGTCTCCGGCGTCCTTGGGCGTGATGCCCCTGGCCTCGCGCAGCCGCCTGAGCTGGCCGCCGAGCAGGATGCGCAGGACCGTGGGCCCGCTGTCGGCGAGATCGTGCACACGGCGCCCGGGCGCCGGGATGCCCTCTGGTTGAACTGCGTCCACATCCACCCTCGCCGACCACCCTCACCATCCGTGTGCCACTGTGCGGCACGACCCGACTCCGGTCTGTGATGCACACAGTAGTACCGGTCCGGCGCGAAGAGGGCGAGTTCGGCTGGCAAGCACATGTTGACACGTGATAGTTTTTGTTTTCACATGGATGAAGTCGTTTACACCGATCTGACGAGCGGTACGGGCGACGAGCTGGTGCAGGCACTGTCGGCCCTGGCCAGCCCGCACCGGCTGCGGATCCTGGCCGCCCTCGGCGAGGGCCGCAGGTATGTGAGCGAGCTGGCCCGCCAGGTCGGGATCAGCCGACCGCTGCTGCGGGTCCACCTGAACAGGTTGGAGACCGCCGGGCTCGTGCGCGGCTCCCTGGAGGTCTCCGAGGACGGTAAGGCGATGCGGTATTTCGAGGTGGTGCCGTTCGTGCTGAACCTCAACCTGGAACAGGTCGAGGCATCGGTGCGGACGCTCACCCTCAAGAGCGTGGGCGGCGACGAAGCCGACAAGACCGGCGGAAAGACCGGCGACACGGACGGCAACACGGACGGTAGAAGGAGCGACTGATGGAGGACGACGCCTGGGGCATCCTCATTGGAGCCGTGCTGTTCATCGTGATCGGCGCGGTCGCGATCGTACTGATCTGGCAGGTGTTCGCGACCTGGCGCGCCAAGGCGCAACTCGCCCGCGAGGACGCGTACCGCAAGCTCGCCGAGCGATCCCTCGCGACCGAGATGGAGACCCGTGAGGATCTGCTGCGGATCAGCGAGAACCTCGCCGATCTGCAGAAGCGGATGGCGTCCATCGAGAGGGTGATGCGGGAGATCGACTGAACGCCCGTCCCCTCGAAGGACGGGCGGGCCGTCGGGCGGCCACCCGACGGCCCGATCCGGAAGCACTCCCGCACGCGACCGTTCTCGGTCCTTCGCGGCCCGGCGTTGGACGGCACATCCACGCCGCCGGGCCCGGACGGACCGCGCCGCCGCATGCGTTCACGGTACGTACTCCCAGGAAGGACAGCATTTCATGCTTCCCGACGCCACGCGAAGCGGCCCGCGCCGCGCGCTCGACCGCGTCGCCGCACTGCCCGCCGGACGCCGCGCCAAATGGCTGGTCGTCCTGGCCTGGATCGGCATTCTCTTCGCCGCCGCCCCGCTCGCCGGAAAGGTCGGGGACGTCGAGGACAACGAGACGTTCAACCTCGCCCGGGGCGCCGAGACGTCCGAGCACCACGAGTTGCGCAAGCGGTTCAGCTCCGAGGAGCCGATCCCCGCCGCCATCGTCTATGTCCGCGACGACGGCATCACCGCCGACGACCGGGCCAAGGTCGACCGGGACCGCAACGCCCTGGCGGCCCACTCCGCCGACCGGCGTGCTCCGGGCGTCCGTCCGTCATCCGACGGACGGGCCCTCATGACGACCGTCGCCATCCCGCTGACCGAGGACGGTTTCACCGACAAGGTCAAAGAGATCCGGGACCTGGCGCACGCGGGCGCCCCCGCCGGGCTCCAGGTGAAGGTGGCCGGACCGGCCGGGCAGGCCGCCGACGAGGTCGAGGTGTTCAGCGACCTGGACGCCAAGCTGATGCTCGCGACCGTCGCGGTCGTCACGGTCCTGCTGCTGCTCACCTACCGCAGCCCGGTCATCTGGCTGCTGCCGCTGATCAGCGTCGCGCTGGCGAGCCAGGTGGCGAACGCGTTCATCTACCTGCTGGGCAAGCACGCCGACATGCCGGTGGACGGCATGGGCGCCGGAATCCTGACCGTGCTGGTGTTCGGCGTCGGAACCGACTACGCCCTGCTGCTCATCGCCCGCTACCGGGAGGAGTTGCACTCGACCGTCGACCGGCACGAGGCGATGGCCGCCGCGCTGCGCCGGTCCCGGGGCGCGATCGTCGCCTCCGCCGCCACCGTCGTCGCGGGGCTGCTGTGCCTGCTCGCCGCCGACATCAACTCCAGCCGCGGGCTCGGCGGCGTCGGCGCCGTGGGGGTGCTGTGCGGGCTGGCCGCCATGATCACCCTGCTGCCCGCACTGCTGGTGATCTTCGGTCGCTGGATCTTCTGGCCGTTCGTCCCCCGGCCCGGTGAGCCGGCCAGGCAGGGACGGGTCTGGGCGGGCGTGGCCGCGTCGATCGCCGCGCGTCCGCGGACCATCTGGCTCGCCACCGCCGCCGCGCTGGTCGGTCTCGGCCTGATCGCGGGGGCCATGCGGATCGGCCCGTCGCAGGAGGAGATGTTCCGTACCGTGCCCGAGTCGGTGGCCGGTCAGCGGCTGGTGGCCGCGCACTACCCGGCGGGCTCGTCGGCGCCCGCGGACGTCATCGCCGCCGCGCCCAAGGCGGCGCAGGTGACGGACGCGGCCAAATCGACTTCCGGGGTGGTCGCCGTCCAGGAGTCCGGCCGATCGCGGGACGGCGAACTGGTACAGCTCACGGTGACGCTGCGGGACGCCGCCGACAGCGCCGCCGCCGAACGCACCGTGGAACGGCTGCGCGACGCTGTGCACAACGTCGACGGAGCGGGCGCCGTGGTCGGCGGGCCCACCGCGGAGGCGCTGGACGGGTCCGACGGGGCGTCCCGCGACCGGCTCCTGGTGATCCCGCTGGTGCTGCTGGTGGTGTTGACGATCCTCATCCTGCTGCTGCGCGCGGTCGCCGCTCCGGTGCTGCTGCTGGGGACCATCGTGCTGTCGTACTTCGCCGCGCTCGGCGCCGCGTGGCTGCTTCTGAAGGGGCCGCTCGGGGTGGAGGCGCTCGACAACTCCACGCCCCTGCTGGGCTTCATCTTCCTGGTCGCGCTCGGAATCGACTACAACATCTTCCTCATGCACCGGGTGCGTCAGGAGACGGTCACCTCCGGCCACCGGACGGGCGTGCTACGCGGTCTCACCACGACCGGCGGCGTCATCACCAGCGCCGGACTGGTGCTCGCCGCCACGTTCTCGGTGCTGATGAACCTGCCGATCACCTTCATGGCCGGGCTCGGCGCGCTGGTGGCGGTCGGGGTGCTGCTCGACACGTTCGTCGTCCGGTCGCTGCTGGTGCCCGCCCTGGCGCTGGACGTCGGCCGCCGCATCTGGTGGCCGGGACAGCTGGCCCGGCCCCGCCGCCGCGTCGCCACACCCGGTGACCTGGGGCAGGGCACGGCGCCACGGGACGAGCCGACCCCGGCGCCACGGCGCTGACGGTGGCGGGAACGGCGTCCACGGGTGGCGGGTCCTTCGACCGGCCTCCCGTGGGCGCCGTCCTGCGCTACTTGCGGAGTGCCACGTCGTACGCGGCGCAGCCGATCAGTTCGAGGGACACCTGGAGCCGTTCCAGGCTGAGGTTCTGGACGATCCTGTCCTCGGGGGTGTGGTAGAGCGGTTCGAGCTGGCTGGGCGCCTCGTTGCCGCGCCAGCTGAAGTTCCCCGCGGCGATACCGCGCTCGTGGAAGGACTCGTGGTCGCTGGAACCGCGGGCGGTGGGGCCCTGGACCTGGTCGACATAGCCGAGCCGGGTCGCGGCGGCCTTCACCGCGGCCGTGGTGGTGTTGTCGGCGCCGTCCACCGACAGCAGCCAGTACGTCTCCGCGGGCGGGTGGCTGGTGGCGACCATGTCGTTCTGGAAGCAGCCGGTGATCTTCTGCACACCCGCCTCGTCGAGCTGCTTCACGTAGTACCTGGAGCCGATCAGGCCGTACTCCTCCGATCCCCACAGACAGATGCGGATGTTCTGCCGGGTCTGCAGCTTCTGCAGGACGCGGGCCAGCTCCAGGCAGAGCACGGTGCCGCTGCCGTCGTCGTTGGCGCCGGGCGAGCCGGGCACGCTGTCGTAGTGGGCGCTGATGATGACGGTCTTGCCGTCGGGGTTGCGCAGGGACGACTTCCGCTCGGCCAGGACGTTGTACGACGTCAGCTCCGCATGATGGGTGACCTCGAAGGAGAGCCGCTTGGCGCCCGCGCGAATTCGTTCGCCGTGGTATCCGGCGAGGCCCAGCACGGGAATCGTGACGTTCTCCGTCAGGGTCGGGGTGAACGTGGCGGGCTTGCGCTCGGGGTAGGCGATCGAGCGTCCGTTGACGAGCAGCGCCGCCTTGGCGCCCGCGGCCTGGGCGGCCTTGGCCTGGTCGGTCTCCTTGCCGACGATGCGGTCGAACACGACGAGCTTGCCGCGTGCGGTGGCCGGGACCTCGACGACCTCGCCGACGTCCACCACGTCGCCCTTGAAGGTGCCGGTGGCGCCCTGCGGTGAGGCGCTGCACTGCCAGAGCCGCTCGCCCTTGGCGCGGATCTCCGCCAGGTACTTGTCGGCGACCGGAAAGGGCTGGAGCTTGACGTCGTAGCCGTAGTGGCGAAGCTGCCCCGCGATGTACTTGGCGGCGCGGTGCTCGGACTCGGTCCCGGAGATGCGCCAGCCGATCTCGTCGCTGAGCACCTTCAGATGGCGCAGTGCCCGGCGGGCGTCGACCCGGCAGACGACGGCCTTGTCACCCGTGCTGAGGGTGGGCGGCCGTAGTGCGCCGGGACGCTGCCGGGTCGTGGCGGCGGCACTGCCGGGCAGCAGTGCGACGGTCGCGAACCCGGTGAAGGCCGCGACCCCGGCCAGCAGGTCACGGCGGTTGACCTCGGTCATTGACGTCTCCTCGGGGAGATAGGGGTGCCGTCCCCCGGTCATCGGCATGGATCTCGGGGCCGTGGACGGACGGCGGCACCGCGAGGAACTGGTCCCCCGTTTCCCGGTGAATCTACGAAATCACCACAACCCGGACAAGAATGGCCAGATGCTCCGCAACAGAAACGTGATCAAGATCGTTGTTTTTGATCAGCGACGGCCGGGGCATCAACACATCCCCTCGCCCCTTTCCCCGGCCTGCGGTGATCATGCATCGTCCGCCGATGGACGACGCTCTCCTGATGATTCCCCAGGTCAGACGCTTGGAACGCTCCTTCTTCGATCGGCGACCTCTCGTTGGAATGGTCACGGGCGGTAGGCGAGCCGTCCACCTCGGCGGCCATCGCCCACTCTCATGTCGATTGAATGTTCTAGCGTTTTCGATGGGCGTGGCGTCGATCATGTGAGCGCTTCCCCGGCCGGAACGCCGGTGGGACGCCGCCCGGCGGGCCGACGGGGACCCGGGCCGGACACCGGCCCTCAACCCCGCGGGCGTGGGCCGCCGCCCGCCGGGACCGCCCGCCCGCCGCAGTGGGGTTGACCTGGGGCGTTGCTGATTTTGTCGGGGTTTGCCTTCTATTGGCGTTCGGAGTAGCTTGTCGCCCACCAAGGCGCTCGCCAGGTGCTTTGCCCCGCCGTGTCCGTTGGACACGATCGCCCCACCGCTCTGGTGGGGTGACGGCGCGCCCCACGCGCCGTCCTCAGGCGTCCTGCCGTTCGGGTCTCCCCCGAGGCCCGGCCGTCGACCCGGCCATGCGCACGCGACGAGGCGTGCGGGCGCCGGGCGAAGCCAGGACGCCCCCTTCACAGCGCACGACCCCCGGACGGGGCGTGCCCACAACATCCGCGCCGCTCTTTCGCACACGGGACACAGGGTCCCGTGCCGGGCCACCGTGCCCAGAGGATCGCAGCGGCAACGCCGAGTCCGCCATCGCGTGCGGAGCCGGGGACCCAAACCCGCATTCGGGGTGAATCGGCCTGCTCCAGGCCGTAGGGCGACTTCCACGCCCGAACCCGTCAGCTAACCCGGTAGGCGCCTGGAAGCAAGGAGAATCCTTGACCGGCAAGCAGATCAAGAACCGGCTGTCCCGCAACCCCCGCGCCGCCGCCATCGGGGCCTTCGTCGGCCTCGCCCTGTGCGGCACGATCACGGGCGGCGTCGTCCTGGCCGACTCCGACTCGCCCTCGGACTCCCGTTCCACCACCCGCTCCGGCGACGCCGTCGCGGCCGCCGGGCTTCTTCCCCCGAAGAAGGACGCGGCGACCGACACCCGCGAGCGCTCCGACAGGGCCTCCCGGAAGGCCCGCAAGCCCGCCGACAAGCCCGCCGAGAAGCAGGACGTCCGCGACAAGGTGATCGAGCGCGCCAAGACCTGGAACCCGGGCACCGACGATCGGGTGCGCTACAGCCAGACCAGGACCTACAAGGGCTACCGCACCGACTGCTCCGGCTACGTCGCGATGGCGCTGGGCCTGCCCGGACCGGGCCCGAACACGGTCGGCTTCACGTCGTCGAAGTACACCGAGCGCATCAAGATGTCGGAGCTGAAGAAGGGTGACCTCGTCATGGACGCGCAGGGCACCAACACCACCCGGCACGTCGTCATCTTCGAGAAGTGGGCCAACAAGGCCCACACCGCCTACTGGGCCTACGAGCAGCGCGGCCGGTACGGCACCGACTACCGCACGCGCGACTACGGCCTGACCTCGGGCAGCGAGTACAAGGCGTACCGCCCGAAAAACCTCTGACGAACCGACGCGCTGAACCCCCTACCGAGTCATTGCACCGAGTCAATGCACCGGGCCGCGAACTGAGCGACGCCCGGCCGGGCGGTCCCGGCCGGGCGTTCCCATGTGCATGTCCGAAATCATCTGCGCTACGTGAGCGGGCGACGACCAATTCGGCTCTAAACGCGTTCATGGGCGCCGTTCTCACGACGCCCACGAACACTCGACCTCATTGTCCGGGCACGCGCTGCATTGTGCCCTGGAACGGAGGTCCGGCTAGCAACGTTTCCAGGTCAGGTGGTAGACCGCGTTGGCGTTGGCGGCCTCCATCGCGATGAAACTGGGCTTGTCGCTGTTGCCCTTGGTGACCCGCAGTTGCGAGTTGATGTTCAGGTTGCGCTCCTTGTCGCACGGCGCGTACTCCCGCTTGGCGGGGTCGGTCCGGTCGCGGAAGCGCCAGGCGCCGTGGTGCGGGCCGTCCAGCTCGTGGCTGACGGTCTGCCCGCCGGAGCTGCCCTGGAAGTAGTAGAGCGTGCTCTGCAGGGCGGTGGCACCGGGCTCCACGTGCGCGAAGCCGTGGGACACGACGCCGACCACGGCGTACGTGTAGCCCTTCGGGGCGTCGACGTGCACGTTGATCTGGCAGTTCTTACGGAACTCGGTGGGCGGCGCGTCCCCACCGGCCCAGGCCACGTACTTCTGGTACGTGACAGTGAAGGCCGCGTTGTCGTGCGTGGGGGTCACCTTCGTGGTGCCGGCGGGGCAGCCGGAACCGTTGATGGTCTCCACTTTGAGGTTGACGTCCCGCGGCGGGGGCGCCGCGTCGGGCACCGGCTCGAACTCGGGAGCTTCGTCGGGAGCGGCCACGGAGCCGGCCCTGACCGTGTCGGCGCCGTTGGTGCCGACGTAGGCAACCGTCGCCACGGTGGGCACGAGCACGGCCGCACCCAGCGCGATTCCCAGTCGTTTGGCGTTCATCATGGATCGGGTCTCTCAGGGGGTTGTGGGGCCCCGGCGCCTTTGTCATGGCCCGTGTCTCGTCGGCCGTTCCGGCGGATTTACGGAGACAATGGCGGGTCGGGGCCGAATGGCGATCCTCTCGGTCCGGAGAATCTGCGGAGAGGCTATTCCCGACTCCGCTGAGTCGTCAACACCCTGGTATTACCCCTTATTCACAATTAACTCTGGTTTTGAATCTCTCTTTAAGGACGCAACGGGCTCGATTTCGGTCATGCGATCGGTGCGGTAGCGGACAGGCCGGGGTTGACCTGGCCGGATCCGGTCCGGAACCTCTTGACTGTCCGGGTCGTCCAACAGTCAACACCCCGCGAGGCGCGACCACCCCGCACACCCCGCACAGGTCCATGGCCGCCATGATCGGACGGCGGCCTCCGACACAACGGGAGTTTCAGGGGGAATTCGCAGATGCCCGTGACCAGGGTGTACAACGTCGTGGCGCGGCACGTGCCGATCGTCTACGACGCGCACGGGGACCACGACCGCAACGGAATGATCTTCACGCTCGCCGAGCACGAGACGGCACTGAACGAGGTCGAAAGCACCTTCCCAACACCGTTCCCCGACCCGGTGAAGCAGCCGGAACTGCTTCCCGAGCCGCACCCGCTGGTCCGTCCCCTCGTCCTGCGCGCCCGCGTCGGTGAGCGGCTGCTCATCCGCTTCCGCAACAGGCTGCGCCAGCGGGCCGGAATCCACGCCCAGGGCGTCGGCTACCGGGTGAAGGCCGCCGACGGGGGCGCGGTCGGCCAGAATCCGGACTCGGCCGTCCGGCCCGGCGGCACCGTCACCTACGAGTGGGACGCCACCGAGGAGGGCGTGTTCTTCCTCGGTGACCTCGCCGATCTCCGCGGCGGCGAGCACGGCTCGCAGGCGCACGGCCTGTTCGGCGCGCTGATCGTCGAACCCGAGGGCGCCACCTGGACCGACCCGGTCACCGGCGACCCGCTGCTGGACGGTCTCCACGCCGACGTACACGTCCCGGGCCGGCCCAGCTTTCGCGAGTACACGCTGTTCATGCAGGACGAGTCGCCCAACGACAACCCCGTCCTTCCACCGCACCCGCGCTACGAATGCGACCGGCCCCGGCCCCACACGCACTCCCCGGCGGCGGGCGGGGAGCGGCTGGCGCCCGTCCTGTTCCCCGAACACGACGACGACCACGGGGACGATCACGCGGCCGCGCAGGACGAGCACGCCGCCTCGATGATGCTCATGAGCTACCGCACCGAGCCCATGGGCTGGCGGTCGCTCGCCTACGAGCGGCTGCTGGAGCAGGGCGCGATCGACCCGGCGCGGGACGCGGTCGTCGGCGAGGAGCAGCACCACAGCTCCTGGGTGTTCGGCGACCCGGCCACACCGATCTTCCGCGCCTACGGCGGCGATCCCGCCAAGATCAGGCTGGTGCACGCCGGGGTGAAGGAGACCCATGTCTTCCACCTGCACCTGCACCAGTGGCGGGCCGTCCCGGGACACACGGAGTCGCCGATCATCGACTCCATCACCCTCGGCCCCCAGCAGGCGTTCACGATCGAGCCGGTCGGCGGCGCGGGGTCGGTGCAGGAGGCGACCGGGGACATCATCTTCCACTGCCACCTCTATCCCCACTTCCACTCCGGGATGTGGGGGATGTGGCGGGTGTTCGACGTCCTTCAGGAGGGCGCCGGACGTTACCCGGACGGCACGCCGATCGCGCCGCTCCGCCCGCTGCCCGGCCGTCCCGTCCCGCCCGCGCCCACGGCGGAGCGGCCCGGCTTCCCGGCGTTCATGGACGGTTCGTTCCCGCAGAAGTCCCCACGTCCGCCGCGCACGCCTTCGATGCCGGAGGGCATGGGACGGGAGCCGACCGAGCTGGAGCGGGCGGCGTTCGTCCCCGACCCGCAGCCCGGCGAGGCGTTCACCAAGGTGACCCTCGACCCGGACGCGCCGGTGCGCCGCTACCACCTCGTCGCCATGCAGGGCACCCTGCACTACTTCGAGAGCCCCGACCACGGCGACGACCACGGGGACCACGGAGATCACGGCGGCGGGGGTCATCGGGAGACCTGGCACGACCATCGCGGCACGTTCTTCGTCCTCCAGGAGGAACTCGACGCCGCGGGCGGCATCGAGAACTTCCGGCGGGAACTGGCGGAGGGCAGGAGGCGCGTCGAGCCGATCGCGATCCGCGGGCGCAAGGGCGAGATCATCGAGTTCACGCTGACCAACGCGCTGCCGCCCGGCTGCCAGGCGGAGACGGCGTTCGACGCCGTCCTGCCGTTCCAACCGGAGTGCGGGTTACACGTCCACCTCGTGAAGTTCGACCCGCTGGTGTCGGACGGCGCCAGCGTCGGCTGGAACTACCTGTCCGGCGCGACGACACCGGACGCGGGCGAGGAGGACCACGCGCGGTACCGCACCTGGATGTACCGGTGGTACTGCGACGAGGAGTTCGGCGTCGTCTTCTTCCACGACCATCTGCTGGCCAACGAGCGGCAGCGGCACGGGCTGTTCGGCTGCATGATCGCCGAGCCGGAGGGCGCCGAGTGGGTCGATCCGCACGACCACGACCGGGAGGTCCGCAACGCCGGGACGGCGGTCGTGCGCTTACCGGACGGCACCGCCTTCCGCGAACAGGTGATCCCGGTCGCCGACTTCGTCCCGCTGTTCAAGCACGGGCCCGGGGAGAAGGGCGAGCCGATCAACCCGCCGTCCTTCCCCGGCGCGCTCGACGACCAGGGCACCATGGCCGTCGGCTACCGGTGCGAGCCCCTGCACGAGCGCCCCGGCGACCCCGCCGACTGGTTCTCCAGCGCCGTGCACGGCGATCCGCGGACCCCGCTGCTGCGGGGCTACCCGGGCGAACCGCTCCGCGTGCGCCTCTACCAGGGGTCGCATGAGGAGCAGCACGGCTTCACCATGCACGGCATGCGCTGGCACGCCTGGCGCGACGATCCGCGCTCGCCGCTGCGCACGCAGCAGACCATCGGCATCTCCGAGGCGTTCAGCCTGCACATCGACGACACGCACAGCCCCGGCGACCACATGTGGGCCTTCTCGTCCATCGACGACACCTGGCTCGGCTGTTGGGGCCTGTTCCGTCTCCACGAGGAGCCGCGGGACGACCTTCCGCCGCTGCCGGGCGCGTTCGGCGGCGAAGGGCCGCCGCCGTTCGATCCCGCGGCCGCCCGCCGCTACCACGTGCGGGTCGTCGAC
Organism: Actinomadura pelletieri DSM 43383; assembly: GCF_003634705.1. Classification (GTDB taxonomy): domain Bacteria; phylum Actinomycetota; class Actinomycetes; order Streptosporangiales; family Streptosporangiaceae; genus Spirillospora; species Spirillospora pelletieri. The sequence goes on from NZ_RBWU01000001.1 coordinate 409,254, forward strand.
CGCGAGATCCACTACAGCGACCGGCGCAGCGACCCGTTCGGCCTGGTCTACACCGTCGACGGGGCACCGGACGACGAGCCGCTCGTGCTGCGCTGCCGGGCGGGCGAATGGGTGGAGGTGACGCTGTCCAACGAGGTGGAGGTCCCGCCCGGACCGACACCGTACGATCCTCCGCTGCCCGCCCTGGACGAGCCGGCCGACCGCGAGGTGTCGGCGCAGGTGTCGCTGCATCCGGTGGGGCCGCTGCGGTACGACGTCCGTGACGGCGACGGCGCGTTCGTGGGCCGCAACGGCGACGGGACGGTCAAGCCGGGCGCCGACGTCACCTACCGCTGGTACGCCGACTCCCCCGGCGTGGTCCTTCTGGAGGACCGCGCCGACCTGCGCACCCACCGGCACCGCGGGCTGGTGGGCGCGCTCGTGGTGGAGCCGCCGGACGCCACCCCGAAGGGTCAGAGCTGGACGGGCCACCAGGCCGTGATCCGGCGCGACGAGGAGGAGTTCCACGAGCTGGTCCTGATCCTCCAGGACGGCGTCCGCCAGTACCACCACGGTGACATGACCCAGCCGGTGACCGATTTGGAGGACGAACCGGAGGACTCGGGGCAGAAGGCGTTCAACTACCGCAGCGCCCATCTGTACCCGCACCGTCCGTCGATGGCGGCCATCGGTCCTGGGACTCCGGTCCTGCACTGCCGTCCGGGCTCTCTCGTCCGGGTCCATCTGGTGGTGGCGGCCGACCGTCCACGCAACCACACCTTCCAGATCCACGGCACGACCTGGCCCATGGAGGAGCATCTGGACTCGCCGCGCGTGGGGGCGATCGGCGGTCTCACCAGCGGCAGCGTCCGCACCCTGACGTTCCGGGCGGGGCCGCCGGGCGACTACGCCTACCGGACGGGCGTGACGCGCTGGGCCCTGACCGAAGGTCTGTGGGGCCTGATCCGAGTCCGCTGACACCCACACCTTTCTGAGCCACTCCTCCCCTCCCCAGGCCGGTCGGCGGTCGTGTCGCGACCGCCGACCGGCCGCCCCTCCCCGACCAGGCCGCGAACCGGCGAAGGTGATCTTCCGCGCGCCGCGTAGACTTGTGTCAATCGCTGTGTTAGGCCGTTCGCGTCTGTGAGGGTAGGTACGGTGCCATGACCGCATCCGAGACCCCGACGACCGCCGAGGAACTGCGGGGGGTCGGCCTAAGGGTGACGGCGGCCCGTGTCGCGCTGCTGGAGACCGTCCGGGACGGCGACCATCTCGGGGTCGAGGCGCTGGCGTCCGGGGTGCGCGACCGTGTCGGGCACATCTCCCTCCAGGCCGTGTACGAGGCCCTGCACGCGCTCACGGCGGCGGGGCTCGTGCGCCGCATCGAACTCGCCGGAAGCCCCGCCCGGTTCGAGGGACGCGTCGGCGACAACCATCACCACCTGGTGTGCCGGAACTGCGGCGCGGTCAAGGACGTCGACTGCGTCGTGGGGCATCCGCCCTGCCTCGACCCCCTGGACGAGGCCGGATACCTGATCGACGAGGCCGAGGTCACCTTCTGGGGCCTGTGCCCGGAGTGCCGCCCGGCGTCCACCTGAACTGGTGAACCCCGGACGGCACCCCTGAACCACGCCGGAGATCAGGCGAGGTCGAACCGGTCCAGGTTCATGACCTTGTCCCATGCGGCGACGAAGTCCGCGACGAACTTCGCGTGCCCGTCGTCACTGGCGTACACCTCGGCGAGCGCGCGCAGTTCGGCGTGCGAGCCGAAGATCAGGTCGACGCGGCTGCCCGTCCACCTGACCGTGCCGTCGGCGGCGCGGCCCTCGAAGGCCTCGGCGTCCTCCGACGTCGGCTCCCACGTGGTGTCCAGGTCGAGCAGGTTCACGAAGAAGTCGTTGGTCAGCGTCCCGGGGGTGTCGGTGAAGACACCGAGCCGCGTCCCCTTGTGGTTCGCGCCGAGGACCCGCAGACCGCCGACGAGCGCCGTCATCTCGGGCGGGCTCAGCGTGAGCAGGTTCGCGCGGTCGAGCAGCAGGTACTCGGCGGGCAGCGGGTTGCCCTTCCCGAGGTAGTTGCGGAACCCGTCCGCGGTCGGCTCCATCGCCTCGAACGACTCGACGTCGGTCTGCTCCTGCGTCGCGTCGGTGCGTCCCGGGGTGAAGGGCACCTCGACGGTGTGCCCCGCGGCCCGGGCGGCCCGCTCGATGGCGGCGCATCCGCCGAGCACGATCAGGTCGGCGAGGGAGACCCGCTTGTTTCCGGTCTGCGCGGCGTTGAACGCCTCCTGGACGCCCTCCAGCGCGCGCAGCACCGCCGCCAGCTCGTCGGGGTCGTTGACCTCCCAGCTGCTCTGCGGCTGGAGCCGGATCCGCGCGCCGTTGGCGCCGCCGCGCTTGTCCCCGCCGCGGAACGTCGACGCCGACGCCCACGCGGTGGCGACGAGCTGGGACACCGACGGCCCGGACGCGAGAATCCGCTCCTTGAGGTCGGCGATGTCGGCCGGCCCGACGAGTTCGTGGTCGACATCCGGGACGGGGTCCTGCCAGATCAGCGTCTCGGCAGGGACCTCCGGGCCGAGGTAGCGCACCTTCGGGCCCATGTCGCGGTGCGTCAGCTTGAACCAGGCGCGGGCGAAGGCGTCCGCGAACTGGTCCGGGTTCTCCAGGAAGCGGCGCGAGATCGGCTCGTAGATCGGGTCGTACCGGAGCGACAGGTCGGTCGTGAGCATGGTCGGGTGCGTCCGCTTGGACGGGTCGTGCGCGTCCGGGACGGTGCCGGCGCCCGCGCCGTCCTTGGGCCGCCACTGGTGCGCGCCCGCAGGGCTCTTGAACAGCTCCCACTCGTAGCGGAACAGCGTCTCGAAGAAGGTGTTGTCCCATGTCGTCGGGGTGGGCGTCCAGATGCCCTCCAGACCGCTGGTGATCGCGTCCGGGCCCACACCGGTGCCGTGGGAGCTCTTCCAGCCGAGACCCTGCTGCTCCAGCGGGGCGGCCTCGGGCTCGGGACCGACCTTGTCGGCGGGGCCCGCGCCGTGCGTCTTGCCGAAGGTGTGACCACCGGCGATCAGCGCGACGGTCTCCTCGTCGTTCATCGCCATACGGCGGAACGTCTCGCGGATGTCGCGGGCCGCGGCGATCGGGTCCGGGTTTCCGTTCGGGCCCTCCGGGTTGACGTAGATCAGGCCCATCTGGACGGCGCCGAGCGGACGTTCGAGGTCACGGTCGCCGGAGTAACGCTCGTCCCCGAGCCAGGTGGTCTCCGGGCCCCAGTAGACGTCCTCGTCGGCCTGCCAGGCGTCCTCGCGGCCACCGGCGAAGCCGAACGTCTCGAAGCCCATCGACTCCAGGGCGACATTGCCGGTCAGGATCAGCAGGTCGGCCCAGGAGATCTTCTGGCCGTACTTCTTCTTCACCGGCCACAGCAGGCGGCGGGCCTTGTCGAGGCTCGCGTTGTCGGGCCAGCTGTTCAGCGGCGCGAACCGCTGCTGCCCGGACCCGGCGCCGCCCCGGCCGTCATGGATGCGGTACGTGCCCGCGCTGTGCCAGGCCATCCGGATCATGAACGGGCCGTAGTGGCCGAAGTCGGCGGGCCAGAAGTCCTTGGAGTCCGTCAGGACCTCGGCGATGTCCCGCTTGACGGCGGCGAGGTCGAGGGACTCGAACTCCTTGGCGTAGTCGAAGTCCTCCCCGAGCGGGTTCGTCACCGCGGGGTGCTTGGCGAGGATCTTCAGGTCGAGGCGGTTCGGCCACCAGCCCCGGTTGCCGCCGCCCTGCGTGGGATGCGGGGCGCGCGTGTGCGCGACCGGGCACCCGCCCGCGCTCTCGGCGTTGGTGTCGTATACGGGATTTTCCTTGCTCTCTGACATGTCGGTTCCTCCCAGGGCTGCGCGGGGTGGATCAGGAGTTCTCGGTGGTGGAGCAGCCGGGGCACAGGCCCCAGTAGACGACCTCGGCCTCGTCGATCGTGAAGCCGCCGTCGTCGGACGCGGTCAGACAGGGGGCCTCGCCCACGGCGCAGTCGGCGTCGGCGATGGTTCCGCACGACCGGCATACGACGTGGTGATGGTTGTCCCCCACGCGCGCCTCGTAGCGCGCCACGAACCCGGCCGGCTGGATCCGCCGGACCAGGCCCGCCGCCGTCAGCGCGCGCAACGAGTCGTACACGGCCTGGTGGGAGACCTTCGGTAGATCTTCACGCACGGCTCCGATGAGGGACTCGGTGTCGGCGTGCGGATGCGCGTGCACCGCTTCGAGCACCGCGAGCCGCGGCCGGGTCACCCGGAGGGCGGCCCCGCGAAGCATCTGCCGGAAGTCGGCGGCCGTGGACACGTTGCCCAGGCTGTCTCATTTTCTGGAATGAGTCAAGATTAGGAACGACTCTTGATCAGGCGCAGCCCTCGAACTGCGGGACGGTCGTGGCGACGGCGAAGTCCACCGCCCCGAACCAGGTGGTGAGCAGCGTCTCGGCGACCCCGTTCTGGTACATCTCGGTGAGGTACCTGTTGACGGCCAGGCAGCCCTTCACATCGCCCTTCTTCAGGCCGACCCCGTACTTCTCGTTGGTGAACGGTGCGTTGACCATCGTGGTGCCGGAGCCTTCCGCGATGGAGAAGCCCGCGAGGATCAGGTCATCGGTGGAGACCGCGTCCAGGCGGCCCTTGCGGAGGCCGGTGACGCACTCGCTGTAGGACCTCGCCCACACCAGCTTCGCGGCCACCCGGCGCTCCACCGTCACCCGCTTCCACGACTCCGATCCACTCACCTGGCAGAGCCACTTGCCCTTCAGATCGCTCACGTTCCTGATCGACGTGTCGCCGGTGCGGACGAGGATGTCCTGGTGCGCCACGTAGTAGGGACCACCGAAGGTGACCAGCTCCTTGCGCCACGGGGTGATCGAGTAGGTGGCCAGCACCAGGTCGACGTCGCCGCGCCGGAGGGCCTCTTCCCGGCTGTCGGACGTGACCGCGACGAACCTGATGTGCTCGGCGTCGAACCCGAGCCGGCCCGCGATGTAGGTGGCGACATCGATGTCGAAACCCTCGTACGTCCCGTCCGGTCTCCCCAGCCCCACGCGCGGCTGGTCGGTCTTCACCCCGATCGTCAGCCGGTCCTTGTCGAGGATCGACGCCGTGGCAGCGTCGCCGGTGGCCCGGTACACGACCAGGCCCGCGCCGGCGACGAGGACGGCCGCGATCACGACCACGACGTGGCGGAGTCCGCGCACGGTCCGCTCCCTTCCTGGTGTCTTGTCAGCGGTACTCGGCGAGCCGGGGCCACACGCCGGCCACGACCAGCGCGGCGATGGCCAGGCCGGACACGGGCAGCAGCCACGGCCATGGCCGCAGCGCCCGTTCCCCGCTCCGCACCGTGTGGTCCACGACGAGCTGGCGGCGGTCGACGAGGGCGCCGAGCCCCGCGTCGTGCTCCCGGAAACTGGGGTGCGACAGGTAACGCCACCGCGGGTCCATGTGCGCCTTGGCGGCGGCCTGCCGGTCACCGGCTCTGGCGAGGGTGCGGACGCGCCGGTCGTGCTCCTGGTAGACGCGGAACCGTGCCAACAGCTCCTCGACCGGCTCGCGCCGCCCGCGCGCCGCGGCCTCGGCGGTGGCGACGCCGTACAGCCCCTTGAACGTCACCCGCTGCCCGTCGGCTCCGTAGGCGCCGATCCGCTCGTTCAACATGGCGTAGTAGGACTCCAGGTCGGTGGCCTGCCGGATGTAGAGGATCGTCTGCGACTTCTCGAAGTAGGTCTGGTCGTACCGGTCGGCGTCGGCGGGGTCGAGGAGGGCGCGGGTGCGGTCGGCGTCGAGGCTCTTGCCGATCGCCCGCGTCCGCGACAGCCGCAGGACGGGGTCGAACCCGTCGTCCTTGGCCATGCGCAGGTAGTCCGCCTCGGTCGCCAGCAGGGACGCGGCCGCGACGGTGACGGCGGTCGTCACCAGGGCGGCGGCGACCAGGAACAGGCTGATGATCCGCCGGAAGCGCCTGGCGAGGTAGATCTGGAGGAGACCCAGCGTCACCAGCACGGTCAGTCCGAGCGCGAGCACCCAGGCCCGGCCCGCCCGCACGTTGGACAGCGGGCCGCCATAGGACTCCTCCACGGCCGCCGCGCCGTCCAGCATGAGGTTGTTGGCCTTCGGCAGCAGGTCCTCGGTCATGATCCTGGTCGCCGCCCGGTACTCCTTGAGCGCGGCCGGCGGGAGGCCGCCGAAGCTGTGGGGCGTCTCGGAGCTCCGCTCCATCGCGGCCTGCACGCGCTGGTCGTACTGGGACAGCCCGTCCAGCACGGACTGGACGGTCCGCAGCCCCACCGGGTCGTCCTGGGCGAGCCGCGCGGCCTGGAGCACGGCGCGCTGCGCGTCCTCGCGGCGGATGTCGTAGAAGTAGCGCGGCAGGCTCCGGGTGCACGACTTCTCGACCTGTTCGGTGTCGCAGAGCCAGCCCTCCTCCCCACCGGTCAGCAGCACGTTGGTCACCTGGGCGTCCATGTCGCTGAGCGCGAGGTAGACGTCGTTGGTGGCGACGACCATCGGGCCCTCGTCGTGGCCGATGGCGCGCAGGGCGGACCGCGCGTCCCACACGGCGGCGCCGGTGACGGAGAACAACGCCACCACGGCCAGCAGGACGAGGGCCGTCAACCCCTGGACGCGCCGCGGGACGGTACGGAACCGGACCAGTCGCCGGAGCACGCTCACTTCGCATCCCCGCCTTCGCCGTCGGTGGTCGGTGGTCGGGCGGCCGATTCGCTCGCCTCGGTGTCGAGGGCGATGATGTCGGCGGGGTCGACGTCCTTCCGGGGCCTGACCTCACCGGTCTTCGGGGCGACGACCTCGTCGAGGCGTTTGGACGTCCCCGTCGCGCCGGTCCGCTCGGCCAGCTCGCGTGCCCTGGTGAGTTCGCGTCCGGCGACCTCGTCATCGCCTCTGCGGAAGGCGTCCACTCCCTGGCTGAGGGAGTCGGCGAGTTCATCCTGTGTGGAGTAGTGCTCGACGGACGGGTGTTGGCCGGTCGAGCGGGCCTTGTCGTCCGTCCATTCGGCGAGGACGAGGCCCTCGGCCAGGGATTCGTCCGCCGTGCCGCCTGAACCCGGCAGTACCAGCGACACCCGCGCGGCCTGCATCCGCTGGTACGGCCTGCCGACGGGCACCGTGAAGCACAGGTGGTAGTCGCGGTTCTCGGTGCCCCAGATGCCGGTCGGGTAGTCGCCCGTCGCGGGGCCGCCGCCGTCACCGGCGCCGTCAATGGTCGGGCCTCTCTCGACGCGCTTGCCGGTGAGGTCGCGGCGCACGGGATACACCTGTTTCAGGAACCGCAGCGACACCTTGTCGGGCGTCCAGACGCGCAGCGCCACATCGGCGACCGCCTTGCCCATGGCCCGTCCGATCATCTCCGTGAAGTCGGCGGTGAGGTCGCGCGGATCGGCCACCAACCCGAACCCGCCCAGCAGCCGCGTCGCCACCTGTCGCAGCTCGGCGGGCTCCCAGTCGGCGCCGACACCTCGGCAGTCGCAGACGAAACGTCCGGTGCAGCGGGCCAGGGCGGCGTCGAGTTCCTCCCTGGTCTCGTGCTCGTTGCGGCCGTCGGTCAGCAGGACGGCGTGCCGGATCCCGTGCCGGGAGTCGTCGAACAGGGCGTTCGCCAGCGTCAACCACCGGCCGATCCGGGTGCCGCCCGCGGCCGTCAGCCCGGAGATCGCCTCCTTGGCGGCGGCCTTTCCGCGTTCGGACGCGCGGGCCAGCAACTCGTCGCGGGGATACACCATCGTCGCGTCACGGGACCCGGCGACGACGGCGAAGTCGACGTCCTCACGCAGCGCCTCCACCGCCGCCTTGGCGGCCTGCCGGGCGGCCTCCAGCCGTTCGCCCGCCATGGACGCCGAGGTGTCGACGATGATGACCTCCGCCGCCGAGGTGGACCGCGCCGCGTCCGCCGGATCGCTGCGGGCCTCGACCCGCACGATCGCGTGAACCTGGGTGCCGTCCACCGCGAGGTACGGGTTCTGGTGGATCTGGACGGCGAAGTCGGGGCGGTCGCTCATCGGTCACCTTCCTGGGGGCCGTGGTGTCCTGGAACCGGGGTCAGGGGCCGAGTAACGTCCTCGGGCGCACGGCGTTGGCCCTGTCCACCAGCGCGTGCCTCGCGTCGCTGTCCTCGGCGGCCTTGGCCAGCGCACGATAGTTCTGTTCGAGTTCCCGCCGCAGCGCGTCCCGGGTCAGGGGGACGCCGGTCAGCAGCGTGTCCGGATGCTCCTCTCCCCTCGCCTGCGCCCAGGCCAGCGCGGCCTCCAGCAGTTCGGCGACGAGCCCGCGGCGCCGCTCGCCGTCGACGCGGGCATGGTCGAGCCGTTTCGCGGCGTCCCGCAGGTCTTCCAGCCGCAGTTGGTGCGATGGCCGGCCGCGCAGCGTCGCCGCCATCGCCGCCAACTGCGCGGCACCATAGTGGCTGGACAGCGACGGCACATCGTCGAGCGCGTCGACCGCGCCGCTCCGGTCGGCCATGGCCAGCCGGACGCGGGCCAGCCCGAACGCCGCGCTGAGATAGCCGCGGTCGGTCCGCCAGACGCTCTCGTACCGGCGGGCCGCCTCCGGCAGGCCGCCCGAGCCCTCGCAGCAGAACGCCAGCGCCAGCTTCGGCGCCGCCTCGCCCGGCATCCGGTCGTAGAGGTCGTCGAACAGGGCCTCCGCCTGGGCGTACTCACCCGCGATCAGGGCGCTGACGCCCAGGTACCACTGGATCCGCCAGTCGGCGTCGCGGCCTTGGCGCTCGTCCGGCCGGGGCGGTTCGGTGAGTTCGGTGAGCAGCGCTTCGGCCTCGGGACGGCGGCCCAGGTCCAGATGGGCCTGGATCAGGACGAGTTTCTCCTCCGTCCGCAGGCCGGGGGGCTGCTCGTCGGCCCGTCCGGTCAGCGCCTCGACGATCTCCTCGGGTTCCAGCACCGTCAGTTCCACCAGTTCGGGATTGGGGTCCAGCTCGTCGATCGCCGGGATCGGCAGCGCCGCCGCGGCCGCCGCCGGGGTGAGCGTGCCGAGCGCGGGCCCACTCCGCTGGGACGCGATCTCCGTCCCGGCGGAGACCCGTTCCCGGCCGAACAACCGGGACGGCACGGGCCACGGATCGGCGTTGCGGGGAACGGACATGACCTCCCGCAGGACGCCGAAGAGCTGCTCCGCCATCTCCGCCGCGCCGCCGAACCGCCGCGCCGGGTCCGGGTGGGTGGCGCGGCGCAGCAACCGGTCATAGGAGTCGAACCGCTTCAGCACCGGCACCTCGTCGCGGGCGGGCAGGGTGTGCTCGAACTCGCCCGTGTAGTCGAAGTCGAAGCTGAGGACCGCCATGGTGCGGCCCACGGTGTAGAGGTCGGAGCCGATCGACGGCTTGTGCGCGGGCAGTTCCGGCGCGCCGAAGCCCTGCGTGCCGTAGATCGGCGCGTTGGGGTGCCGTCCGTCCATGCGCCAGGCCGCGCCCAGGTCGATGAGCGTGATCCGCTGCTCGCACTGCATGACGTTGGCGGGCTTGAGGTCGCAGTAGAGGATGCGGCGGGCGTGCAGGTAGTTCAGCGCCCACAGCATCTCGATCCCGTAGGCGATGACATGGTCGAGGGGGAGCACGGCCTCCGGGCCCTCGTCCCGGCGCCGGTCGTCGAGCAGCTCCTGTAACGAACGTCCGCCGACGTACTCCATGACGATGTAGCGCTGCGCGTCCTTCGCCCCCGCCGGATGCCGGACGAAGTTGTGGATCTTGACGATATTGGGGTGGCTCACCGAGGCGAGCGCCGCCCGCTCCGACTCGGGCACGTCGACCGCGTCCGCCCGGGTGTCGAGCAGGCCCTTCAGTACGACCCAATGACCGACGTTGTTGTCGTGCGCGATGTAGATGCGCCCCTGCCCGCCGTGGGCCAGGCAGCCCTGCACCTCGTACTGGCCGCCGACCATCTCACCGGGCCGGAGCGGCGGGACGGACTCGTCCCCGCCCGCCACCGGCAGCGTGGCCCGCTCCGGATCCCGGTACGGGACGGGCGGCACACCGGCCATCTCCAGCAGCCCGTACGGCGTGAGCCGCCTGGACGGCGTGTGCACCCCGCGCCCCGGGCCGGGCGCCGAAGGGCCGGGCCACGGCATCGTGGGCGGCGCCCCGGGAACCAGCGGCGGCGGGGCCATCCCGCAGTAGTCACAGAACCCGGACCGAACGGTCCCCTTGCCGCAATGCGGGCATGCGTCGACGCGGCGGCTATCCATCCTGCAGCTCCTGGATATAGCGCAGCACCGCCGACTCGGCCGCGTCGAGATCGCAGGGAGCGGTCCACAGCAGATCGTGGGCCGCTCGGTACAGGCCGTCGAGGCGCGCGTCCTCGGCGCGTCCCAGGTTCCGCGCCATCACCTGAAGCGATCCCAGGCGGCCACGGAGTTCCTCGCGCACGTCCAGGGGCTCCTGGACGTCGGCGAGCGCGGCCTCGGCCTGCGCCAATGCGGTGGCGGCGGCCCGCTCCAGCTCCGCCGCGCCCGCGAGCAGCCGGGCCCACCGGTGGCGTTCCCGGGGCTCGTCGGTCCCGGCGAGGCGAGCACGAAGCTCCTTCAGGCCCACGTCGGGCACCTCGGGCACCGGCGACGACACCTTCTGGACGGTCGCGTCCCGGACCTCCTTGGCTTTGCGGAGCGTCCCGTCGACGGACGCGAGCGCCGCCCGGACCCGGCCCAACGCGTCCTGATACTGGCGGCCCGCCTCGTCCTGCTCGGAGAACGCGCAGATCCACGCCTCGACGTGCGGGTCTTTCACGGTGACGCGCACCTTGCGGTCGGCGGACGAGTCGAACACGCGACGCGACCGGATGACGTCCTGATGGAACTGGTCCGACGCGATGAACGCCAGATCGCCGGACGTGTCCTGCAGCGTCCGCTTCAGCACGGGCGCGTCCAGCAGCCGGAACGCCTCGTTCAGCGCCGTGCCGACGACCCCCCGGGGATCATGATGGACATACCCGGCGTGCAGCGCGACACGAAGCCGGATCCGGGTGGCGGGGCTCGCGGCCTGGTTGTAGCGGCCCAGCTCGCTGGCGAGATGGAACGGCAGCGGCTCGACCAGCCGGGACTGCGGCCCCTCGGTCGGGACGAGGAAGAACGCCCCGTCGCCGCGATCTTCGTGGTAGCGGTCGTTCGCGTCGATCCCGGCCCAGGTGAAGGCCCGTTCCAGCACGTCGTAGAGGCCCCTGCGCATGTCCGCGCGCTGCGCGTCGTTGCGTCCCGGACGACAGAAGCTCTCGATGTCGACGCAAATGATCGCCCGGTGGACCCTCCTGTGCGAATACGAGGCAGAGCTCATGGAAAAGACTCCATGGCGCGGGCGTCGGATGGTGGACGCCCCACCCCCGCGGCGGCGCGTCCCTGGCGAGGTCACCGGCAATGGTATACGCGGAGTGGCCACGTAAAGTGTGTAATTTGGCCGGTACGGTGCAGGTATGCTCGCCGAACCCGCCCCGGCCCTGAGCGATCTCGCGCTCGGACTGATCGTGGTGGCGCTCGCCGTCCGGCTCCACCGCGTCCCGACGGTCCATCGGCACTGGCGCGCGTCCTTCTGGTGGGCCGGGATCGCGGCGCTGGCCGGATTCGTCCACCACGGCTTCGTGAAGTACGCCGACCGCTGGGACGGACCGAGCTGGGCGATCATCAGCGGCATGGTCGTCGTCGCCGTGTCCTACCTACTGGCGGCCACCGTCACCGAGGTACTCGGCCCCCGCCACCACCGAACGTTCTGGCTCCTCCGCTCCCTCGGCCTCATCGCCTACGCCGGCCTCGCGATCACCGGCCATGCCGGCGTCACGGCCCTCCTGGCCTGCGAGAGCCTGACAATGATCAGCATCCTCGTGCTCTGGGCCCGAGCCGCCCGCCACCACCACCCCATGGCCGGCCCGGTGATCATCGCTCTGGCCGCCAGCGGCGCCGCGGCCGGCACCAAGGCCCTCGACCCGGCCCTCACCGCCCACATAGGCCTGGACCCGACCTCCGTCTACCACCTGGCCCAGATAGCAGGCATGGTCCTCCTCTACCTGGCGATCGCCACCCCCCACCGCCCCACCCCGACCCCCAGCCCCGCCCCCGGCTGACCCCGCGCTTCAGCCCAAGACGACGCCCGAAACCAACGCACCACCCCAGCCGCCGGCGCCGCCCTCCGGGCAGAATCCCGCCGTACCTACCGATCAACACCCCTACATCCCCACGCCGCCCGCACCGGGCTTCAGCGCGAGGCGGCGCTCCCGGGACCCACACACTCGGCAAGCCGTCACCGGGCTCGACCCGACCTTCGGCTACCGACTCGGCCAGATCGTGAGCGTCGTGTTGCCGCACCTGGCGATCAGCACACCCCACCCGCCCTGTACCGCCCCCGCCCGGGTTCAGCGGAGGGCGGCGATGAGGGCGTCGGTGTGGGAGCACCAGAGTTGGCGGGCCTCGGTGAAGCCCTGTTCGCGCAGGGTTTCCAGGTGCCAGCGGGTGGTGGTCGGACGCTCGGCGCGGTGTCCGCCGTTCGGGTGGCGCGGGTCGCCGAGGAGGTCGAACCGGCGGCGGACCGGTTCGGCGAGGGCGGGGTCGTCGGCGACGCTCGTCCACCAGTCGGGCCAGTCGAGTGCGCCCGCGGCCTGTTCGCGTTCCCGGCGGGCGGTGTGGAACGTTTCCACGGCCGCGCTGATGCGGGGTGCGGACTCGTCGATCATGTGGTCGGCGTTCAGGAAGACGCCGCCGTGCCTCAGGACCTCCCGGATGCGGCCGTACAGCGCGCGGAGCGGCTCGGTGTCCAGCCAGTGCAGGGCGGTGGCCGTGACGACGGCGTCGTACCGGCGGTGCGGCAGCGCGTCCGTCCAGGACGGGTCGGTCAGGTCGGCGGTCACCAGTCGCACCCGGTCGTCGCCGGCGAAATGGCCGCGGGCGATGGTGAGCAGCGCCGGATCGATGTCGACGCCGGTGGAGCGGGCGCCGGGCAGGCGCTTCAGCAGCCGGTCGGTGATGCTGCCCGTCCCGCACGCGAGGTCGAGGACGTTCGGTTCCGGGCCGGTGAGCGCCTCGACCGTGTCGAGCATGACGCGGAAGCGCTCCTCGCGGTCGGGCATGTACCACTCCTGCATGCGGTCCCAGCGCTCCTGCCATACCTGCCAGGTGACCGTTTCCGTCACGGTGCCTCCTCCACATTCGACGCAAATCAGACGCAATTGCAACAGTATTGCAAGTAGCCGCCCAAGCCTCGGCCAAGGTCCGCGTAGCGCCGCCCGGCCCCGGGCTCACCGCCCGTACGGTCCCGGAGAGGGGGACTCGTGCTGAACAGAACCTGGAAGATCACCCTGGTCACGTGTGCGACGGTCGTCGCCGCCACGGCCGTACCGGCCGCGTCCGGCGCCTCGGAGCGTTGGGTCCTGCTGGACCATGAGGGCTTCGACCGTCCGTTGAAGGTGGACGCCGCCCCGTGGCGCCTCGACCCGCAGGGGCCGAGGAGCCCGTGGCATGTCGACCCGTTCGATGATGACGGCGAGGCCTGGACGAAGATCAGCGGACCGCTGTTCGCGCAGCAGCTCGCCACCCTGAACGTCTTCCGCAAGCGTGTCAGGTTCGGCCACCACGGCTGGCTGACCGCCGAGATCGCCGCCGTCGACAAGGACCGCGACGGGCGTCCCGACTCCCGGCCCGGCCTGTCGACCGCGTCCCTGCCGGGCGGTCAGAAGGCAGCGCGGATCTCCGAGCCGAGCTGGGACGCCGGGGTCCTTATCCGGCCCACGCGGCCACTTCCACCGCGCTACCGGGTGGAGATGACGTTGCGCGGCATCGACTTCGGCGGCAAGCGCAACGGCACCTTCCACTACAACGGCAAGCACAACGGCTATGCCCCGGGTGCTTGCAAGACCAGATATCCGTGGACGTTCCAGGGCGCGTTGCCCGGCAAGTCACGCTGCGAGTATCCCGACGTGACGCGGGAGAACGGGTTCTACTACCTGACGATCCTCGACTACGCGAACCCCGCCCCGCACGGCAATCCCGGCATTCATTACCGGCGCAAGGTCATCATGGACGGCTACTACGCTGACGACGCCCGCTGGACGAACGCCGGAACCTGCAATCCGAAGACCCGCCAGATCTACCGGACGTTCGACGGCACCTTCAACGGGATCAACGCCCTCTTCGTCCGTGGCGACAAATTCCGCGAGAAGTCCAACAACAACATCAGCAACGAGTACTACATCAAGACGGCCTGCGGAAACGTCTCGATGGACAAGCCCTACGGGCCGGGCGGCAAGTTCCGGCAGCATCTCACCAGCGCCGAAATACGTCCCGAACTTCTACCGAAATCCTCCTACCGCTTCGCCATAGAACGTGACAACACCGGCTACACGCTAGAAATGAGCGGCCCGTTCCTGCACACCGGGCAGACGACGTTGCGCGTCCACCATGATTTCGTGGAGAACGGCCGTCCGATCTGGCACTACAACCAGACTCCCACCGAATACGACGGCCGCTTCGACCGCAAACTCAAGCACATCGGCCCCGCCGGAACGTACACGACCGAACACACCTGGCCCAGGGGCTCGGCCTACCCGGACTCGTTCATCATCGGCGACCCGCACCTGAACTACTACGAGGGCTCCGCCTACGTCGACGACATCCGCCTGTACGTCCCCCGAAAGTAAAACGCGATCGGCACGCACAAGCGGGTGGCCATGTGCGTGCCGATCGACCACGCCACCGTCAGCAGGTCAGATTGCCGCCGGTGGGAACGCCGAGAATCTCGGTGAACTTCTTGTAGTTGTTCACCCGGCTCTGCACCTGGCCGGGGTTTCCGCCCCTGCATTCCAGGGCGCCGTTGATGCTGCGGATCGTCTCGCCGAATCCGCGGCCGTTCACCATCGCGTCGTGCGGGGTCATGGTGCCTGGACCGTTCTGCGTCATCCAGTACCAGAGGGCGCTCTTCCACGACACCGCCGCGTCCCGCTCCACCAACCACGGGTTGTTCAGCAGGTCGATGCCGAGCGCGTCCCCCGCCGCCTTGTAGTTGAAGTTCCAGCTCAACTGAATGGGCCCACGGCCGTAGTAGGCCGCCTGCCCGGCGGGGCACCCGTAGGGCTGGCTCCGGTCGCAGTAATGCGGATAGTTGTTCTGGTTCTGCTCGACGATATGGACGAGCCCGCCGGTCTCATGGCCGACATTAGCCAGGAACGCGGCCGCCTCCTGCTTCTTGACGGTGTCGGTGCCGGTATTGGCGAACGCGGGGAAGGACGCCATGGCGGCCGTCAAGCCGGAATACGTGTAGAAGGGATTGCGGTTCGGGAACATCTGGTCGAACTGCGCCTCGGTCACCACGAAGGCGCGGGTCTCGCGCGGGCCGGGCGGTCCGCCGCAGTCACCGCCGTGCACGGCGGCGGAGTTCTCCGCCGTCACGCATTCCACGGGCGCGGCCGCCGCCGACGACGGCAGGATGGCCGACAGCGTCCCCGCCGTGATCAGCGCGGCGCCGAGCAGCGTCAGGTTGCGTTGCAACTCATCACTTCCTTGGGAGCATTCATGCGATGTGGCCCACCGCATGGTGCGGGACGAGCCGGCCATCCACCGATTCCCGGAGCCTTCGAGGACTCCGGGGGAGGTCACCGCACGTTCACGTCGAGGCAGGCGTAGAAGGCGTTGCCCGTGTCGGCGATGTTCCAGACGGCCAGCACCGTCTGCCGGCCGCTGAAGCCGGCGAGGCTGACCGGGTGGCTGATGGTCGAGGGCGGCTGCTGGTTGTTGCCGCTGACGCTGGCGATCTTCCGGCCGCCGATGAAGTACTCGTAGTTCGTGGTGCGGTGCCGGGCCGTGAACGTCCAGGTGACGTTCATCGTCTGGCCGACGTCGGTGACCTTCCAGGCCTTGCTGTTGTCATCGAGGTCGCGGAACCGGCTACCGCCACTACAGGTACGGCCTCCCTTCGGGGCCTCGACACTCTGCGGCTCGTACTTGACTGCTCCGCACTGGACGATTCCCTTGGCGCACTGCGCCTGACGGCTCATCGGCGCCGAAATGTAGCCGTGAGCGAAAGCGGAGGTCGCCGGGATAACGGCGACGACGGGAGCGATTCCCACGCCCGCCGCCACGGCGGCGAGCTTACGGCTTGCGTTCTTCATGCGGGGGGTCCTTGTGTTGTGGGGTGGTCGTTTCTCGAGCCTGGCGGCTTTGGGCCGGGGAGATTACCGCACGTGTCCGGCGGCGCGGCCCGTGGATCGGTAGATGGAGGTGAGCGGGGCATGCGAACTCCATCTGATAGGAAACTTTCCTATCGGGTAGCTGAACGTTAACGCTCTGTCCGATTGCGGGCAAGTGTTCGCCCGCAATCGCCGAACGCCCCCACTGACCGGCGCAGGTAGTGACCCGCACCACCTCAACCGCTCCAACGAATTCGTCAGCTTCTCCAGGTTGATCGCACGATGATTGGCAACACCTGCCGAACGGATGCCCGAAATACCCTCGTGAACTGCGACGATTCCGGAAGGACCGGTCCCGCGCACGGCCTCCCGCGCCCGCGCTCGGCGGCGAGAGGGCGGTGGGCGGGAAGCCGGACACCACCCGCCGCCGTGACCGAACTTCGGCGCGCCGCGTGCGGTCGACCTGGGATGATCCGCTGATGTTCCAATTGATATGGACGGCCGCAGAGAAACCCGGTCCCGACGACCCGCTTCTCGCGGTCGTCGCCATGGTGGCGCTTGTCATCTTCCTTATCGGCTGCGTCGTGGCCGGGTTTTTTGCCTTTAGCGGACGATGGCGTTCCTGGTATCCCATCAAGTTGAACACGACGACTTCACCGCTCGTGTTCCCGTGGCCGGCCGGCGCCATGCTCCTTATGCTGCTCGCGGTGGGGCTGCATTACCTTCTCGATCCCATTCCGCTGTGGCTGGGAGCTTTCCTGGTCGGCTGTTCCGGACTTTTGTGCGTCATCGGCGGGATCTATCTCGTCCCGCCCCGCCGGTTACTGCCCGGGTGGCTCCGGGACCTTGAGTGATCGACACGATCCAGGCCTGTCTGGACGCCTGATCCGCCGACATGCCGACGGCCGGGCAGGTCGCTGGAGGTCTGGGCTGACAGGTCGGGGTGCTCTTATCCCACCCCCGGCGTGTGGGGAGGTATGGTCTGAAATGTATGGTTTGTAGTGAACCGTCTGGGGTGGGAGGGCGTATGGGGAGGCAGCCGTTGAGCTGTCCGTTCTTCTTCGCGGTGGGGCTGCGGCCCGTCGCGGAGGAGGCGGAGTTGCGGGCGCTTGTCGACTTCTATGACGCCGTCCACCTTGCGGAGGTCGTCCGGCTCAACGAGGGGTTCGTCAGTGCGGCGCGGTACGAGTTGACCGAGCCGCTTGATGATGACTCCGTGCCCTCGCTGTTGGCGGTCTACGGGATCGGGAGCGAGGACGCCGCGCGGCGGTTTCTCGATCGGCAAGGTGAGCGGCGGCCCGTGTACACGCCTGGGCCGCCGTTGTTCTACAGCGCTCCCGTGGTGTGGCGGATGGTGTGGGAGGCCGCCGGGTCGACCGGCGTGGACGATCTGATGCCCGGCAAGATGGCCATGATCGGGATGGATCCCGCGGCCGATGCCACCGAGGCCGAGATCGCGGAGTTCGACGACTTCTATACGCGTACCCATCTGCCCGAGATCGTTACGGGGCTCGGGTACGACCGGGGCACCCGGTTCCTGCTCTGGCACGAGTTCACGCATCCCGCGCCCGGTTGTCCCCGGTACAACGCGGTGTACGAGGCAGAGGACCCGAATCCGCGCCCGCCGGGCGTGCCGCCGCTCTCGTCCGGGCCGCGGGCCTGGGAGGAGCGCCAGGTCAGGTGGCGGGTGAAGTACCGGCGGGCCGCCTGAGCGGGCGGCTCTTCCAGGCAGGGAGAGACATGTCATCGGTGACGATCGGGGTTGGGCGGACGCGGGTGTCGCATGTCAGCGACGGCGTGGCTCGGGGGCCGCGCAAGTACTGGTTCACGGGTGTGGATCCGGCGGAGTGGATGCCCGCCGTGGGTGTTTCCGAGCCTGACGCGGCGTTCACCGTGACGTTCGGCGGGTTCGTCGTCACGGGTGATGGGCATGTCACCGTCGTTGATGCGGGCTACGGGCAT
The DNA here is from genome assembly GCF_003634705.1 of Actinomadura pelletieri DSM 43383. Classification (GTDB taxonomy): domain Bacteria; phylum Actinomycetota; class Actinomycetes; order Streptosporangiales; family Streptosporangiaceae; genus Spirillospora; species Spirillospora pelletieri. The sequence continues at coordinate 427,344 of NZ_RBWU01000001.1, forward strand.
CGGGCGCATGAGGTCCCCGGGCTTGCGGACGCCGGTGAGATGCCCGCGGCGATGGCCGCGCTCGGCATCGAGCCGGGGGACGTCGACCAGGTCGTCATGACGCATCTGCATTCTGATCACTGCGGGTGGCTGATCAAGGACGACGAGGGCGCTCTCACGTTCCCGAACGCGACCGTATTCATTAATGAGCGCGAGGTCGCCTATTGGACGAGTGATGAGGTCGATGCCATCGCGTTCAATTCCAGTGTGGCCGGTGAGGTTCGGCCGCGGCTTCGGGCTGTGAAGGACGCCGGGCGGTTGCACACGTTCGACGGTGAGCTTCGGTTGTCCGATGCGGTGAGTGTGCTGCCTACGCACGGGCACACGCCGGGGCATGTGTCGGTGCTGGTCGCGGACGGTGATGAGGCCGCGATCCTGGCCGGGGACGTCCTGCATCATCCCGCGCACGTGGATCATCCGTGCTGGCTGCCGTCCGTCGAGTACGAACCGGCGGAGTCGACGCGCAGCCGGAAGCGGATCGCCGCTCTCGCGGCCGATCGCAAGGCGAAGATTCTCGCTCCGCATTTTCCCCTTCCGACCATCGTCGACGTGGACCGTGGCCCGGACGGTCACGTGCGGAGCACCCTGACCCACGACGTGGAGGACGCGACATGACCGACCCGCGCATCAGCCCTGTTGACGTGGACGCCTACCACCGGCTCGAACGCGAACTGTTCGGTGATGAGGCGCTCACGGGAACCGCCCATGTGTCCCGTACGTGGGCGCACAGCCCCGGGCTGACGAAGGCGCAGCGTCCCCTACAGAACTACCTGCTCGGTCAGTCGCCGCTTCCCGCACGCGACCGCGAGCTGGCCATTCTTCGCGTCGCCTGGCTGAGCCAGTGCGAGTACGCCTTCGGCCAGCACGTGCGGATGGGTGGGGCCGCCGGGCTGACCACGGAGGAGATCGAGCGCGTCCCGCAGGGCCCGAGTGCCGAGGGCTGGACGGAGTTCCAGTCGACGCTCCTCCAGGCTGTCGACGAGTTGCACGCCCACGGCCGCCTGACGGAACCGACCTGGACGGCCCTGGCCGAGACCTACGATGAGGCCCGGCTTCTGGACCTCATCGCGGTCATCGGCCGTTACTGGACCGTCGCCGCGATGCTCAACACGGTCAACGTCCAGCCGGAACCCGGCCTGCCCACCTTCCCGCCGAACCGGTAGGGGTCAGCCGACGTCGATCGCGAGGGTCTTGACCTGGCTGAACTCGTCGAGGACCCAGTGGCCGCCGAGCCGGCCCCGGCCGGAGCGGCGGCCGGCCGCGCCGCCGAACGGCATGCTGTACTCCCAGAAGTTGGAGGTGTCGTTCACCACCACCAGGCCGCAGTCGATGCGCTCGCCGATCTTGAAGGCCTTGGCGAGGTTCGTGGTGAACAGCGCGCCGACCAGCCCGTAGTCACCGGTGTTCGCGGCGGCGAGCATGTCCTCCTCGTCGTCGAAGACCGAGAGGGAGGCGACCGGGCCGAAGGTCTCCTCGGTGAAGAGGGCGGCGTCACGGCCGACGGAGGTGATGACGGTGGGCGGGAAGTAGAAGCCGTCCCGGTCCTGGATGCGCCGGCCGCCGGTCACGACGTTCGCGCCGCGCTCCTGGGCGTCCTGGATCAACCGGTCGTACCGGGCGATGCCTGACTCCAGGTGAACGGGGCCCATCGTGACGTCGGGGTCCAGCGGGGAGCCGATGACGGTGTCCGCGGCCCGCTTAGCCAGCAGTTGGGTGAGTTCGTCCGCGCGGGACGCGGCCACCAGGACCTTGCCCGCCGCGCTGCACACCTGACCGGCGTTCCAGAACGCGGCGTTGGAGATGGCCGCCGCGGCGACGTCCAGGTCGGCGTCGTCGAGAACGACCATGGGTGAGTTTCCGCCCAGCTCCAGGAGGAGCTTCTTGTCCCAGGCGGCCTGGGCGATGGCCCGGCCGGTCCCGCTGCCGCCGGTGAAGCCGACCGCGACGATTCCGGGGTGCGTCACCAGGTGGCTCGCGACCTCGACCTCTTGGGTGATGACCAGTTGCAGCAGTTCCTGGGGGAAGTCCGCCGTCAGGAGGATCTCCCGGAACTTCGCCGCCACGACGGCCGTGGTCGGAGCGGGCTTCCACACGACGGCGTTGCCGGACGCGAGGGCCGGGCCGATGTACTCGACCGGGATGTTCACCGGGAAGTTCCACGGGGTGATGACCGCCCACACTCCCAGTCCCTCGCGGCGGACGATCACCCGCTTGTTCTCGTCCTGCACATGCGGGACCTCACCGCCGTGGGCGAGCAGGTTCTCCGCGGCCATCTCCAGCCCGCGGACGGCGAACAGGATCTCGCCCAGGGCCTCGGCGAGCGGCTTGCCGTGTTCGGTGGAGAGTACCTTCGCGAGTTCCTCGTGCGAGGCGTGCAGCGCCCGCGCCGCCGAGCGGCACCATTCGGCGCGGGTGGCGGGACGTGCGCCGCGGGTCTTCTGGAAGGCCGCCGCGGCGCTGGCGACGGCGGCGTCCACGTCGGCGACCGACGCCGCCGCCAGATCGGTGAAGGGCCGTCCCTCGGCGGGGTTGGTCGCCGGGTAGTGGGTGTCGGTCTCGCGCCACGATCCGTCGATCCAGGACGAGAAGAGGTCGGCGCCCGAAGGCGTGGTGACTGTCATGGTGATCCTTTCCTCGGCGCCTTCATGGTCGGTCGGCGGGCAGGGCGGCGTCCATCTCGATCAGGCTCGCGAGTACCGCCTCCTGGTCCTGCCCGAGGTTCGGTGCGGGAGCCGGGTCCGGTGGGGTGTAGTCGCGCATCGTGAACGGGAATCCCTTGCGGCGGGAGTTTCGGTCGCCGAGGAAGACCCGCCGTTCACGGAATCGTGGTTCGCGTCCGCGTTCGGCCGCCGAGAGCACCGGCGCGTTGGCCACGCCCGCCTCGGTCAGCGCGTGGACGCACTCCGCCCGTGGCCGGGCGCGGGTCCATGCCTCGACCAGTTCGTCGACGAGGGCCTCGTGCTCCCACCACCACTGTTCGGATCTGTCCGTCAGCACCGCGGGGGCGATGAGGTTCGCGAGCGCGTCCCGGTCGGCCTGGCGGTGACAGGCGATCGCGACCCACTGGCCGTCGCCCGCGCAGGGGTAGACGTCGTGCGGGGTACCGCCGGGACGCCGGTTGCCGGTGGGCTCGGGGACGACGCCCGTCGCCGCGTGCTCCGCGATCCGGTCGGCGAGCGTCCAGGTGATGAGTTCGCGCTGTGAGACGTCCAGGTGGACGCCGCGAACGCCACGCTCCAGGCAGTAGGCGACGAGCGCGGCGCCGAAGAGGGACGCCGCCTGGTCGGGGTAGTTGACCTCGCCGGACGACCACATGGGACCACCATCCGGGTATCCCGTCACGGACGCCAGCCCCGAGAGGAGATCGAGCGTCGATCCGTACGACCGGCGACCCGCCTCGGGTCCTTCCTGCCCCTGGCTGGAAAGGGACAGGTAGACGAGCCGTGGATTGATCGCGCGCAGGGTCTCGAAGTCGGCCCCGAGCCGTCTGGTCACGCCGACGGTGAAGTTCTCGATCACGACGTCGGCGCGGGCGGCGAGCCGGTGCAGCGTCTCGCGGTCGGCCTCGGTCTTGAGTTCCAGCACCACGCCCAGCTTGCCCGCGTTGTTGGACTCGAACATGGGCGAGACGTCCAGGCCGTTCGTGCCCGGGGCCTGGCCCGCCACGGGCCACTGCCGGAACGGGTCCGGATGGCTCGCCGACTCCACCTTGATCACCGTGGCGCCGTAGTCGGCGAGCAGCCGTCCGGTGGCCGCGCCCGCCGTGATCGTTCCAAGGTCGAGGACGGTCACGCCGGCCAGTGGGGCTTCCTGGCCGTTCGGGGGCGGCGGCGCCGGCCGTGCGGTCCAGGTGGGGACGGCGTCGTTGAGGGCCGGGGGTGGTCCGGAGCGCCAGGGCAGTCCCGTGGCGCGGGCCGGGGGGCCGACCGGCGCGGTCGTTCTGCCGTCTTGGCCTGGGCCGCGAAAGAAGCCGCGCGATCGGTACTGTCCGTCTTCGCGCAGGTCTTCCAGGTCGGCGCTGAAGCCGACGGCGAGCCCGAGCGCCTGTGCGCGCTCGTAGATCGTCCGCTTCGGCAGGTCCGCCGCCCATCGCTCGATCACCGGCCACCACTGCTCCGGATCGTGAGACGACGTCGGCGCCGACCCGTTGACCAGTTCGATCAGCACGTCCCACTGGTCGGGATGGAAGATGACGCCGACCCAGCCGTCCGCCGCCCGGACGATCCGCCACTGCCCGGCCGTGGCTCCGGTGCGCGTCGGCGCGGTACCGGCGACGGCGGTCTCGATGTCGCTCTTCCAGTCGATGTACGCCGCGACGTCGCAGAGGGCGACGTCGACCACGTCGCCTCCGCCGCCGAGCGCGCGGCGGCGGAGGGCGAGCATGGCGCCGAGGAGGCCCGCGAAGGCGCCGGCGTGCGCCGCCTGTTCCCCGCCGAGACTCAGCGGGGCGCGGTCCGGCTCGCCGATCATCGCGGCGAGGCCCCCGTGGCACTCGGCGAGCAGGCTGTCACCGGGGTGGTCGGAGCGCGGGTCGTCGAGGCCGGCCGCGGTGATGCTCACCGCGACAAGGCCCGGCCAGGCGCCGCGGATCCCCGGCGCGGTCAGCCCGGCGGTCCGTGCCCGGGCGGGGCCGAGATCGGTGAGCAGGACGTCGGCACGTTCCAACAAATGGTTCAGCGTCGTCCGGCCGTCCGCCGTGTCGAGGTCGGCGACCACGCTGCGCTTGTCCGCGTCGAGGCTGGCGAACGTGAGGCCGACGCCGTGCCCGTCCAGCGGGGGCCGCGTTCGCAACGCGTCCCCGCCGGGCGGCTCGCACAGGATCACCTCGTGTCCGAGGCCCGCCAGGAGCCGCCCGCAGATCTTCGTGGCGACACCGCCGGACAGCTCGACGACCCGTAGCGCGTTCGGGTCGCCGCCCCGTTCCTCGTCTGGGGGTTCCATCGGCTAGCGCGCCGTCTCGGTGGCGCCCGGGTCGGTGCGCTCCCACTCGAAGCCGCCCTCGGGACGGGGCCAGTTCAACACCTCGACCGCCGTCCGGCCGAGGATCCAGACCTTGTCCTCCTCACTGAGGAAGTCGAGCGTGTACCGGACGTGGTCGAGGTTCTCCCGCCAGGTCGCCCCGCGCACCCGCGTCGTGTCCGACGCCCACATGAGCCGCTGCGGCCCGTAGGCGTCGTAGACGCGGCGCAGCGTCGGGGTCAGCGACGGGTACGGGTACGGCTCGGACGTGTAGTCGGGGATCGCGGAGAACTTCATGTAGACGTTCGGGTACTTCACCAGCGGGAAGATGTCGTCGATGTACGCCCACAGGTCCTGGGTGTCCGGATCACCGATGATCAGGCCCATATGGTCGACGATCAGCTTGAGGTCGGGGTGCCGTTCCGCGATCCCGGCGACCTTGCGGACCTCGGGGCCGTAGATCAGCAGCATCAGCGGGATGCCGAGCCGTTCCGCGGCCTCCCAGAACCACGGGAACGTGTCGACGTCGATCCAGTCACGGCCGCGGAAGTCCGGGTAGCTCATCCGGATACCGCGCATGTAGGGGTTGTCGAACCAGCGCTCGATGCGCTCGCGGTCCGGGTCCCACAGGTTGAACCTGCCCATCACCCCGAAACGGCCGGGGTGCTCGGCGGCCCAGCCGAGCGCCGGAGTGTTGTCGTCCCCCGCCCAGATGGCCGGGACGATCGCCACGGCGTCGATGCCGAGCGCGTCCATCCGCGGCAGGATCTGCTTCGGCGTGGACTCCGGTTTCCCGTTGTAGGACTCCCCGATGTCCGGCCAGGGCCGGTCCGGAGTGTTGGGCAGGAACATGTGGATCTGGGTGTCGAGGATGAACATGCCTTCCCCCTCTTAAGGTCGCCGAACGGATGCTCCGGCCGGGGACGTCTCCCGTGGAACGGACGAGATGTGCCGGTACCAGAGCCGCCACGGCGTCGTCTTCCTCGGCCAGGAGGCGGGGCCCGGGGTCCAGGTGCCCGCCTTCAGCAGGCGCATGGTCGTGGAAATGTCCTCGTCGGTGGCGCCCGGCTGCTCGTAGACGACGAGAAAGCGCGGGCAACGAGGCTCTGGGTATTCGAGGGTCCGCCGCAGCTTGTACCGGGTCCCCCGGCTGAAGCCGCCGATGGACACCGCCTCCGGCATGTGGACGCCGGTGTAGAACTCGTCGAACTCGTCCAGGTCGTCGCCGATGTCCGGGGGCGGCTCGATTCCGATGACGTAGATCGCGCCCGGGGTGGTCGTCGCGGGCGCGCTCTCCGCGACCTTCTCGTAGACGACCCGCCAGCGGTGGGTGAGCAGGTCCGGCCAGAGCGGCGGGTCGTTGGAGTAGCGCGGACGGGTGCCCTCGGGGGCGGTCGTCCCGGCGAGGTACTGTTCGACCGCCTCCTCGCTCTCGACCTCGTACGCCGCCAGGTACGACGCGCCGAAGTCACCGCGCTCGTCCGGCAACTGGAGGGCGTAGCGGTGCGCGGCCGTGAACCCCGGATATCGCGCGAGGACCTCGGGAACGTGCGTCTCGTCGTAGAACCGGTTGAACCGCGCGAGGTCCGCCGGGTCGGAGCTGCCGAAGTCGAGCGCGATCCAGTACAGGAACCTGTTCGAGAACGGCAGCTCCGCGCTGGTGGGACGGGTCATGCGGCGGGCTCCGGGCTTTCCACGGCGAACTTGAGGATCGTCCGGTCGCTGAAGCCCGGCTGGAACACCGCCCGGACGGGCAGGTCGAAGGCGAGTTCGTCCGGCGGGTCCACGAGGGTGCTGATGACGGGCGGCCCCTCGTCGAGCTTGATGTAGGCCACCAGGTAGGGCCTGACCCCGTCGAAGGCGCTGAGGTACCGCTGGTGCATCCGGAGCCAGGACCACAGCCGGCCCTTCCCGCTGACCGCGCGCCAGGTGAAGGAGCCGGACAGGCAGCGCGGACACACCTCGCTGTCGGGGAAGCGGTATTCGCCGCACTCGTCGCAGCACTGCAACCGCAGTTCGTGCGCGGCCAGACCGTCCCAGTACGGCCGGTTCTCCGGGGTGATCTCCGGTAGGAGCTTCTCGTATTCCTCGGCGATGCTCTGGACGTTCATCGGGCGGCCGCCTCGTCGTTTGTCAGGATGTGTGAGGTGACGATCGGCGACGCGCACATGTACTGCACCGTCGCGCATCCGGGCACCTGCCTGGCGCCGGCCTCGCCGCGTAGCTGGCGCACCGCCTCGACATGGTGCGCCCAGCCCTGCATGTAGCTCTCGCTGGTATGGCCGCCCGCCGTGTTCAGCGGGCGCGCGCCGTCGTAGTGGATCTTCTTCTCGTCCACCCAGCGCCATGCCTCGCCGCGCGGCGCGTGGTTGAAGCCTTCGAGGGTGAACAGGATGGTGGGCGTGAAGTTGTCGTAGATCTGCAAGCAGTCGACCTCCTCCGGCGCGATTCCGGTCTGCCGGTAGAGCCGGCTCGCCACGTCCTGGCAGGCGGAGTAGAAGAAGTCCTCCGCGGTGTAGTGGTTGGTGACGTGCGCCATGCCCGCCGTCCCGGCGACGCGGACCGGTGGCTTGCGCAGCGACCGGGCGCGCTCCATCGAGGTGACGATGAAGGCGACGGCGCCGTCGTTGATGAGGCAGTAGTCGAGGAGCCGCAGCGGTTCGGCGATGAACCTGGACTGCATGTAGTCCTCGCGGGTGAACTCCTCCTGGAACACGGCGACCGGGTTGAGCGCGGCATGGCGGCGGTTGTTGACCGCCAGCGGAGCCAGCGCGTCCTCGCTCGCCCCGTACATCCCCCGGTAGCGCTGGTACATCAGGGCGACGTAGGCGCCCGGGGAGGTCATGCCGTACATCTCGTCGTAGGCGGCGGTCGGGCCGCCGCCGTCGCCGCCGTACGTCACCTTCGCCGACCGGCCGTTGTTGCCGTAGACGCAGGCGACCACGTCGACGGTGCCGCTCGCGATCAGCGCGACGGCCTCCTGGAGGGCGAGGCCGCTCATGCGGCCCGTGCCTTCGAGGTCGTGGACGAAGCGGGGGTTCCGGAGGCCGACCACGGTGGCCAGCCGGTCGTACTGGACTCGGGAGCAGATCAGGCCGTCGATCTCGTTCTTGTCGATTCCGCAGTCCTCGATCGCCTCCCGCAGGGCGCCGGCCGCCAGGGCGTAGGCGTCCCGTGGACGTTCCGTCTTCGCGTAGAGGGCACGGAAGTCCGACTGCCCTACGCCAACGATCGCGATCTCAGCTGACTCGTGCTGCATGCGTCTCTCCGGTCGGTTGGCCCTTGGTCGCCGGTCCGAGTTCGGGCACGATCGTTCGGGCACGATCAGTTCAGGGTTCGGCGTGGCCCGGTCAGGCCGGGTACGCGACGAACCGACGCCCGCCCGGAGCGGTCACGCTCCCGAGGCTCGTTCTTCTTCCAGCTTCGCGACGGCCGCGAGCGCCGACTCCTTCGCGGCCTCCACGTGGTGCCGGGCGAGTTGCGCGGCGCGGGCGGCGTCCCGGTCGGTGATCGCCGCGACGAGGTCGCGGTACTCCTGGTCGGATCGCTCCCGGCGGCCGGGAATGCTCAGTGACAGCCGGCGCAGCGCGTGGATGCGCGCGTGCAGCGGCGCGAGGGTGGACGCCAGCAGGGCGTTTCTCGCCCCCGCCAGCAACAGCTCGTCGAAGTGGTAGATCGAGGCGAGCTGGTCGTCGTCGCTCTTGCCCGGACGCGTGAGCTTCACCAGCTCCAGGACCTCGCTGTCGGTGGCGCGCTGGACGAAGAGCGACACGGCCTCTGACTCCAGGGCCGCGCGCACCTCGTAGAGCTGCCGGACGTCGTCGCTGCCGAGCACCGCGACCCGTACGCCCTTCTTGCCCGACGTCTCGACGAGGCCGAGGGCCTGAAGGTGCAGGACCGCCTCGCGGATCGAGGTTCGGCTCACACCGGTGAGCTCCATCAGCTCGCGTTCGGTGAGCCGGCGTCCCGGCGCCAGCGTGCCTTCGAGGATGGCCTGTTTGACCCTGCGCACAACGAGCTGCGGCACGGTCTCCGCGGGGCGGTCGATCCGCAGGTCCGGTCCGGTCTCAGTCATGCTGTCTCCTCGATTTTGTATGACGTAAGATAGTCATACACGAATCCCACGGTCAACCTCCACGGGATGTGTCCGAACCGTAGCTGAACGACTAAGCTGCTGGTCAGAGACCAGATCGTTGCCATCTCGACAGACCATCTCGCTTCTGGATATTGACTCGGCATAGTACGTCTGCTTTCGTACGTCATACAAACTAGCCAAAACTTGGTCGGACGGGACGACCTTCTGTCCACAGTTCGCGGAGCACGGCAGCCACGGACACCCACCGACCTTGTTCCGGGCAAGAGCTCCCATCCCACCCGCACCAGCGTCTTTCTAAGGAGGAAGGATGTTGAGTCGATCGGTAGGCAAGGGACAGAGGAGACATCTCCGGATGCTCGCGCCCGTGGTGACCTCCGCCTTGGTCATCAGCCTTGCGGCCGCATGCTCATCGGGCTCGTCGGAGAAGAAGGGGGCCTCGTCCGGCGGCACGCTCCGCGTGGGCGTCGTCGCCAGTACGATCTCCACCCTCGACGCCTACGCCAACCTGAGATCCCAGGACTTCTACGTCCGCAACGCCACGATGTTCGAGCCGCTCGCCCACCGGAAGAAGGACGGCGGCTTCGAGTGGGCGCTCGCCACCGGCATCACCCACAACGCGGACAACACCGAGTGGACCGTCAAGCTCCGTCCGAACGTCAAGTTCCACGACGGGAGCACGTTCGGCGCGGACGACGTCATCGCGGTGTTCCAGCGCGTCCTCGACAAGAAGAACGCGCTGATCGAGCGCAACTACATCGACTTCATGGACCCGAAGGGGATCGAGAAGGTCGATGACCTCACGGTGAAGTTCAAGCTGGCCGAGCCCTACGGGCCGTTCGAGTTCGCCGTCACCAACAGCAACATCATCTTCTACAAGAAGGGCTCCAAGCCCGAGCAGGCGATGGGAACGGGCCCGTTCCAGCTCGTCTCGTTCACCCCCGGGCGGGAGACGGTCGTCAAGAGGTACGACGGCTACTGGGGCGAGAAGGCCAAGGTCGACCAGGTCAAGATCATCAGCTTCAAGACCGCGGAGGCCTCGACCAACGCGCTGATCGGCCGCCAGATCGACGCCAGCTCCAACATCCTGCAGACCTCGCTGCGCACGATCGAGAAGACCCCCGGTCTGAAGATCATGAAGAGCGATGTGAACCTGAAGGTCTCCATCGGCATGCGCGCCGACACCGAGCCCTTCAAGGACGTGCGCGTCCGCCAGGCGATGCGGCTGATCATGAACCGTAAGCTGGCCCTCTCCAACGCCTTCGACGGCCTCGGTGAGCTGGCCAACGACCACTCGGGCTTCAACCGCTGTCTGCCGGCCGTCCCGCAACGGGAGCAGAACCTCGAGCAGGCGAAGAAGCTGCTCGCGGACGCGGGCAAGTCGAACCTCAGCATCAACCTGGAGACCGCGGCGAACAAGCCCGGCATGCTCCAGCTCGTGCAGATCCTGGCCGAGGAGGCCAAGAAGATCGGCGTGACCATCAAGGTGCAGAAGATGGAGCTCGGCGCCTACCTGGAGAAGTGGGGCGAGCGGGTGTTCTACACCGGTTACGACACGCGTCCCTACCTGGAGGGCGTGCCCGAGATCATCAGCAACGACGCGGTGCTCAACCACACGCACTGGAACGACGCGGAGTTCAAGTCGCTGGCCAAGAAGCTCTACGCGACCTCCGACCCGAACGAGCAGTGCGAGATCGAGAAGCAGATGAAGAAGATCGAGTACGACCGCGGCGCGAGCATCCTCACCGCGACCAACCCCACGGTGAGCGTGTACTCCTCGAAGGTGAACGGCCTCATCCCCGAGTTCCCGTCGGGGAACCTGTACGACTTCCGCAAGGTCACCATCGACCAATGAGCAGGTAAGGCGGTGTCACAAGAACCGGAGCTCGCCTCCTCCGACATCGAGTTCGCGGGGAGGCGGCTCCACGTTCCACCGGCACGGTGTCGTGGCTGGGGAGTGTCCACTCAGGACGTTTCGAGCCGGAAGGCGTGCTGGGCGTCGCTCGGACCGGACGGAAACGAGCCGACACCCCCAGCCAGGACGACGACCGGACACGTTGAACGGGATTGCTGCAATGGCTATTGAGACGACGACCGAAAACGCGGTCAAGGCCGCCCCGACCCCGGACCGCTCACGGCGGACCGCCCTCGCGTGGCTGATCGGCCGGCGTGCGCTGATGGGCCTGGTGACCTTGTGGTGCATCTCCGTCATCGTCTTCGTGGCGACGCAGACGATGCCGGGCGATGTCGCGAAGATCATCCTCGGGCCCTCGGCGACCGCCGACCAGGTGGACCAGCTGAACAAGAACCTCGGGCTCGACCAGCCGCTGTTCAGCCAGTACTGGGACTGGCTGCGCAACGTCCTCACCGGCGACATGGGCAACTCGCTGGTCAGCGGTCAGCCGGTGTCCGAGCTTCTCTCCGAGCGGATCTTCAACTCCGCGACGCTGACCGTGATGGCGATGGTCCTCATCCTTCCGCTGTCCCTGCTGGTCGGCCTGCTCGCGGCCGTCTTCAGGGACAAGTTCTTGGATCGGTCCTACCTGGGGACCTCGCTCATCGTGACCGCGACTCCGGACTTCGTCCTCGGCAGCCTCGTGGTGGCCGTGTTCGGCACCGTCGTCTTCAAGGTGCTGCCCCCGGTCTCGCTGATCCCGCCGGGTGACGTGCCCTGGCAGCATCCGAAGGAACTCGTGATGCCGCTCGCGGTCATGGTGCTCGTCGGCGTCACCTACCTCTCGCGTCTCGTGCGCGTCTCCTTCATCGACGTGATGGAGAGCGAGTACGTCCAGCTCGCGATGCTCAAGGGCCTGTCGATGCGGCGGGTCCTGTTCCGGCACGCGTTGCCGAACGCGCTCGCGCCCAGCATCCCGGCGGCGAGCATCATGGCCGCCTACACCATCGCGGGCTCGGTCGTCATCGAGTACCTGTTCGCGTATCCAGGCATCGGTTCGGCGCTCGTGGACGCCGTCGCCGGCCACGACCTGCCGATGATCCAGGCCATCATCATGCTGATGGCGGCCGCGTTCTTCTGCTTCAACCAACTCGCCGACGTGCTCGGAACCCTGAACAAGTCCCGCTGACGAAAGAAGGAGCGTGCGGCCGTGATCCGAACGCGACCCAGGGAGCAGGGTGTTCAGGCTCCACCGCAGAATCTCACCCGGCGTGTCCTGACCTCCCGGCAGACCCGGGTCGGGCTGATCATGTTGGTGACCATGATCCTTTTCGCGATCATCGGTCCCTTTCTCACGCCGCACTCGCCGACCGCGGTCATCGCGAAACCGTACGCCCCGCCCGGGGACGGCCTGCTGCTCGGCGCCGACTCGCTGGGCCGGGACATCGTCTCCCGCATCCTCAGCGGCGGTATCAACCTGACCTGGATGGGCCTCGCCGCCACCGCCGGCGGCGTGATCCTCGGCACCGCCATCGGGCTGGTCGCGGCCTTCGCCGGCGGGATCGTCGACACGCTGCTGATGCGGGTCGTGGACGTCCTGCTGACCTTCCCGACGATCATCATGGCGATCCTGTTCATCTCGATGGTCGGCCCGAGCCGGTGGATCCTGGTGGTCCTCGTGGCGATCGGTCTCACGCCCGGCATGGCGCGCGTCATGCGCGGCGCGGCCCGTCCGGTGATGCGCCGCGAACACGTCATGTGGGCGCGGACGATCGGGCTGTCGTCCCGCCACATCCTCATGCGCGAGGTGCTGCCGAGCGTGACGTCCCCGCTCATGGTCGAGATCGGGCTCCGGCTCATGTGGTCGGTCGTCGGCCTCGCCTCGCTGAGCTTCCTCGGCTTCGGCGTCCAGCCGCCCGACGCCGACTGGGGCCTCATGGTCAGCGAGAACAAGGACGGTCTCGCCATCCAGCCGCTCGCCGTCCTCATTCCCGCCGCCTGCGTCGCCCTGTTCACGATCGGCGGCAATCTCTTCGCCGAGGGCGCCGCGCGCGTGATCGGCCGCACCGAAGGGGCTCGTTCATGAAGGCGGTCGAAGTCACCGGCCTCACCGTCGCGCTCGACGACGGCAGTGTGATCGTCGACGATGTCTCGTTCAGTCTGGAGAGCGGCCAGGTCATGGGCCTCGTCGGCGAGTCGGGCTCGGGCAAGAGCACGGTCGGGCTCGCGCTGCTCGGCTTCGCCAAGAAGGGCGCGAACATCGTCGGCGGCAAGGTCGAGGTGGGCGATGTCGACCTGCTCTCGCTCGCGCCGAACGACCTGCGCGAGGCGCGCAAGAAACTGATCGGCTTCGTGCCCCAGGACCCCGCGACGGCGCTGAACCCGGCGATGCGGATCGGCACCCAACTGACCGAGGGCCTGGTCGGCGACAAGAAGGAGAACCTGCCGCGAATCCGCGAGGTCCTCGAAACCGTCGGCCTGCCCTCGGACGACGCGTTCCTGCGACGTCACCCGCAGGAACTGTCGGGCGGCCAGCAGCAGCGCGTGGCGATCGCCATGGCCGTGGCGAAGAAGCCGAAACTGATCGTCTTCGACGAGCCGACGACCGGTCTGGACGTCTCCACCCAGGCGAGGGTCCTGGAGATGGTCGCCCAGCTCTGCGCGGACAACGGCATGGCCGCCGTCTTCGTCTCGCACGACCTCGCCGTCGTCGGGACGGTCGGCGACCTGGTGACCGTGATGTACGCCGGGAAGATCCTGGAGACGGGGACGCACGAAGAGGTGTTGCAGTCCGCCGCGCACCCCTACTCCATCGCGCTGCTCGACTCGGTGCCGTCGACACGGCAGCGGTTGGCACTCGTCGCCATCCCCGGCCGGGCCCCGGCGCCGGGAACCAAGTTCGACGGTTGCGTGTTCGCGGACCGCTGCGGCTTCGTCGAGGACGCCTGTCGCGAGTCCCCGCCCCCGATGGTCGCCACGTCCGCGGGCGGTGAGGCGCGCTGTATCCGCGTCGAGCACGTGCGGAAGAACAGGACGGGCCAGGTCAAGGAGCCCCTTCGCCTCGTCGAGGGCCGGGAGGAGAAGAAGTCCGTCCTCAGCGTGCGGAACCTGAACGCCTCCTACGGCCGGTCGCAGGTCCTGTACGACATCTCCTTCGACGTCGCTCCCGGCGAGTGCGTGGGCATCGTGGGCGAGTCGGGCAGCGGCAAGACGACCATGTCCCGCTGCCTGATCGGGCTCCACGAGGACCAGACCGGCGAGTTCGAGATGAACGGCAAGCCGCTCCCGCCGCGGCTGCGTGACCGGTCCAAGGCGATCAAGCAGCAGATGCAGTACGTCTTCCAGAACCCCTACGGTTCCCTGAACCCCCGCGAGACCATCGCCACCGCGGTGACGGTGCCGCTCCGGCACTTCTACGGGGAACGGGGCAAGGCCGCCCGCACCAAGGCGCAGGAGGCCCTGGAGCGGGTGGAGATCCCGTGGCGGCTCGCGGACCGCTACCCGGCGGAACTGTCGGGCGGTCAGCGCCAGCGGGTCGCGATCGCCCGTGCCCTCGCCTGCAACCCTTCGCTGCTGATCTGCGACGAGGTCACCTCGGGGCTGGACGTCTCCGTCCAGGCCTCCGTCGTCGAACTGCTCCGCTCGCTCCAGGACGACGGGCTGAGCATGATCTTCATTACGCACAACCTCGCCGTCGTGCGCAGCATCGGCGACCGGGTCGTCGTCCTGAGCCAGGGCCGCGTCGTGGAGTCGGGTGCCGTCGAGTCGGTCCTCAACGCACCGCAGCACCCCTACACCCGCGGCCTGCTCGCCGACACCCTCGACGTCGACCGCGCCGACTCCGAACCGAGCGACCTCACCGGCTGAAACACGCGAAACGTCCCGCCCGGTCCGCGATCGCTGCGGACCCGACGGGACGTTTCACGTTGTCAGTGATGAGCCGGTGAGGCGTCGTTCGTTTCGAGGGGTGGGCCGTAGATTTGGGGGCCCAGGGACTGGCCGCCGTCCGCCGTCAGGGTCGTGCCGGTGATGTAGGCGGCGCGGTCGCTGAGGAGGAGGCCGATGAGGTCGCCGACCTCGGAGGCTCCGGCGAAACGGCGTAGCGGAACGGACGCCAGGACCCGGTCACGGTCCTCCTGTTCGGCCCACAGGGCGTTGCCCGCGCCCTCTGTTTCGGTGGGGCCGGGCGCGATGCAGTTCAGGCGGATGTCGTAGCGGGCCCATTCGACGGCGAGCGTGCGGGTCATGGCCACGACGCCCGCCTTGGCGGCGGCGCTGTGGACGGTGCCGGGGTGGCCCGTCCAGGCGTAGGTGGCGATCACGCTGACGATCGAGCCGGGACGGTTCGCCTCGATCATGCGGCGCGCCACCGCGGAGGTGCAGTTCCACGTCCCGTTGAGGACGATGTCGACCACGGCCCGCCACCCGTTCGGCGACAGCTTCTCCGCCGGGGTGACGAAATTGCCCGCCGCGTTGTTGACCAGGCCGTCGATCCTGCCGAAGCGGTCCATGGCGGCGTCGACGGCCGCCTCGACGGCGGCGGGGTCGCGGACGTCGGCGGTGTGCGCCAGGGCGTCGCCGCCCTGGCGCCTCACCTCGTCCGCGATCTTCTGGAGGGGTTCCGCGCGGCGTCCGATCACGGTCACCGACGCACCGAGGGCGGCCAGATGGAGGGCGGTGGCCGCGCCTATGCCGGTACCGCCTCCGGTGACGAGATAGGCGCGCTCTGCCAGTGATTCCACTGCTCGTTCTCCTCGGTGCGTTCGGGGGTGCCTCAGGACTTCGCGAATTCCTGGAACCGCTTCAGGACGGCGTCACGGTTCGAGCCCCACCATTCGCTGTCCTGGAGGAACTGCACCTCCACGTTCTGCGGGTGCGAGGGCAGCGTCTTCGCGAACTCCTTGTCCATCAGGTCGAGGGCCTTCGCGTTCGACGGGCCGTTCGGGTACTTGCTCCAGACGCTCGCCTGGATCTCGGGCCGGACGGAGAACTCCATCAGCTTGAAGGCGTTCTCCTTGTTCGGCGCGTCCTTGACGACCGACCAGGCGGCGAGCTGGAACATGCCGCCGTTCCAGGTGAATTCGAGCGGCGCGCCGCCCTTCTTCAGCGCGCCGATGCGTCCGGAGAAGATGCTGGTCGCGCCGACCTGCTTGCTGACGAGCATCTGGCCGGGCTGGGCACCGGACGTCCACCACTGCGGGACGTTCGGCTTCAGCTTGTCGAAACTGCGGAACGCGCGGTCCACGTCGATCGGGTACACGGCCTTCATGTCGACGCCGTCGGCGAGCACGGCGAACTCCATGTCAGGCGGGACGCCGTTGTCGGCGCCGCGCAGCGAGCGGCGGCCGGGGAATTTCTCGGTGTCCCAGAAGTCGGCCCAGCTCTGCATCTTCTTTCCGGCGCCGACGACCGAGGTGTTCCAGGCCATGACGATGGAGAACAGGTAGTACGTGAGCCAGTTCTTGTCCACGTACGCCGGGTCGATGCCGGGGATGTTGAGCAGCCGGTCGGGCAGCGGCTCGAAGTACTTGCGGCCGATGGGCAAAACCGTGCTGGGGCCACCGGCGATGAGGTCCCATTCGATGTTGCCGGTCTCGACCATCGCCTTGATCTTGGCGGGGGTCGGCGGGCCGGCCACCACGACCTCGATCCCGGTCTCCTTGCTGAACGGCTCGAAGATGTACTTCTTCTCCGCCTCGACGAGCGCGCCGCCCCAGTCGGCGACGACGACCTTCTTGCTGCCGCCGCCCTTGTCGTCGGAGCCGCCGCAGGCGCCGAGCACCGGCGCGGCGGCGAGGCCGCCCGCGAGCAGGACGCCGCCGCGCAGCACGTCACGGCGCGACGGCGAGTAACTCTGTGATCTTCCGGGGAACTTCATGGAATCGTCCTTTGGTGGGGGATGGCGCGGAACTCAGGGATGGTGACCTGGTCGAAGGGTGATTCAGCGGAACATGCCTCGTTTGAGCAGGTTGCGGGCGATGATGATGCGTTGGATTTCGGAGGTGCCTTCCCATATCCGTTCGATGCGGGCGTTACGGTACGCGCGTTCGACGTACGTCTCGTTCATGTAGCCGGTACCGCCGAAGATCTGGAGGACCCGGTCGGCGACCCGGCCGAGGGCCTCGCTGGCGAACAGCTTCGCCGTGGCCGCCTTCGCGTGGACGATCTTGGGCGCCGCGCCCTGGTCGACCGACCAGGCCGCCTCGTAGGTCATCAGCCGGGACGCGTGCAGGTCCGTGGCGCAGTCGGCGAGCATGAACTGGATCGCCTGGTAGTCGGCGATGGGACGGCCGAACTGGACGCGCTGTTCCGCCCACTCCACGCCGTCGTCGATGAGCCGGGCCATGGGGCCGAGGCAGCGGGCGGCCGTCATGATCCGGCCGCTGCTCAGCGCGCCGTGCCCGAGGCTGAAACCGTGACCGGGCTCGCCGAGCACGTTCCCCTCGGGGACGGCGCAGTCGTCGAACACGAGTTCCGCCTGGCGGTAGCCGCGGTGGCCCATCGTCTTGTGGAGTTGTCCGACGCTGAACCCAGGCGTGCCCTTCTCGACCAGGAACGCGGTGATGCGGTCCTGCTCGCGGTCGGGGTGGGTCAGCGCGAAGACGATGGCGAAGTCGGCGGTGTCGCCGTGGCTGATGAACCGTTTCCGGCCGTTGATGATCCAGGAGCCGTCGCGCAGTTCCGCGCGGGTGCGAATGTTCGCGGCGTCCGATCCGGTGTCGGGTTCGGTGAGCGCGAAACACCATTGGACGTCGCCGCGCACGCACGGGATCAGGAACCGTTCGCGCTGCTCGTCGTCGCAGGCGAGCAGAACACTCGGTGTCGTCGGCACGACCTCGGCGAGGCCGCCGAGCGCGCGGAACAGTTCCTCGGTGACCAGGACCTGGCTGAGCACGTCCATTCCGCCGCCGCCGACTTCTTCGGGCATCCCCATCGAGTTCAGCCCGATGGCGCGGGCCCGTTCCCGGATGCGCCGTTCGACCTCTTCGGGGAGGCCGTCGTGCTCCTCCACATAGTCCTCGTGCGGAATCAGTTCGGTCTCGGTGAACCTGCGAACCGTGTCGCGGAACTCCACGAGATGGTCGGGAATCGCGAAGTCCATCAGTTCGGCCGTCCTTTCGGGTTCGCGGCGGGGACGACCAGGGCGTCGAGCGCGAGGCACCCGTCCGGTCGGCACAGCAGCGGGTTGACGTCGATTTCGGCGATCCGGGGAAAGTCGGCGAGCAGCCGTCCGACCCGGATCGCGGTGTCGGCGAGCGCGTCCATGTCGGCGGGCGCGGCGCCGCGCAGGCCGCCGAGCAGCGCGCCGACCTTGAGCCGGTCGAGCGCGGCGTGCACGTCCGCGCGGTCGAACGGCCAAAGCAGGGCCGCCGCGTCGCCGAGCAGTTCGGTGAGGACGCCGCCCGCGCCGATCACGACCAGCGACCCGGCGACGTCGTTGCGCCCGCCGACGATCAGCTCGATGCCCGGCTCCGCCATCCGTTCCACGAGCAATGGATGCGCGGCCCCGGTGCGGCTCCGGATGCGGGCCACGGCGTCGCGCAGCGCCTGTTCGTCGGCCAGCCCGACCTCGACACCGCCGATGTCGGACTTGTGGGCGATCTCCGGCGTGTGGACCTTGCACACCACCGGGTAGCCGATCCGGGCGGCGATCACGGCGGCGGCGTCCGCGTCGGCGGCCACGTCACCGGGAGGCGACGCGATTCCGTAGAGCGCGAGCAGCCGCTTCGCGTCGGCCTCGGGCAGTGTCCCGTCGTGAGTGTCGAGAATCTCGGACGCGCGCTGCCGGGTGTCCGCATCCGTGTCGGACGTGTCGGGGGACGCGTCGTCGGCGCTCGCGGGCGGACGCGGCGTGCCCGCGAGCGCGACGGCGCGCAGGGCCGGACGCGTCCCGGCGAGCAGCACGATTCCGTGCCGCGCGGCCAGGTCGGTGAGCCCCGGAGCGAGGTCGGTGGCCATCGTCATCAGCACGACCGGCACGTCCAGCTCGGCGGCGGCCTCACCCGCGCCGCTGATCATCTCCGTCCAGCCGATCTCGTCCAGCGGGTCGGAGTGCGCGGGGGCGTCGCCGGAGAAGACGACGACGTCGACGTTCGGGCACTCGCCCATCGCGCGGGTGGCGGCGCGGTACACGTCCTGGTCGCCCCACGCGTTCGCGCCGAGGTCGAGGGGGTTGTGCACCGCCATGTACGGCGGCAGCGCGTCGGCCAGCGCGGACTCGGCGGCGTCGTCGAACGCGGCCAGCGGAACGCCGGTGTCCTCGGCGAGGTCGGCGATCAGCCCGCACTCGCCGCCGGAGCTGGCGAACACCCCGATGGCGCTGCCGCGTGGCCGGCGCTGTGCGGCGAGCAGCGTGCAGAGCGCGATCATCTCGTCGAGGTCGTGGACGCGGTGCACACCGGTCTGCCGGAACAGCGCGTCGTAGGTGGCGTCCCGTCCGGCGAGCGTGCCGGTGTGCGCGATCGCCGCGGCCTCGCCGACCGCGGACCGGCCCATCTTCAGCGCGATGACGGACACGTCCAGCTCCGCGGCCCGTTCCGCCAGCGCCCGGAACCGGCCCGTGTCGGCCAGACCCTCCATGACGAGGCAGACGACCTTCACGGCGGGGTCGGTGAGGAAGTACTCCAGGCAGTCGGACAGGTCGAGAACGGCCTGGTTCCCGGCCGACACCCCGTAGGCGACCGCCGGGAGCCGCCCGGACAGCATCGTCGTCAACGCCATGTTTCCGCTCTGCGCAGCGAGCGCCACCGTGCCGTCGGCGCCCGCGTGCACGTACGGCATCTCGATGCCCCACAGCGCGGCGCGTCCCCGGTAACTGGCGAGGCCGAGGCAGTTCGGCCCGATCAGCGGCAGACGGCCCTCGGTCGCGGCGACGAGATCGTCCTGGCGGCGGCGTCCCTCCGCGTCCCGTTCGGCGAACCCGGCGCCGTACACGACCATGCCGCCCACGCGGAGCCGGGCCGCCTCCGCCGCGAGCGCCGGAACGCCCGGCGCCGGGATCGCGGCGGCCACCGCGTCCGGCACCTCCGGCAGGTCGCTCAGCGACGGGTAGGCCGCCACGCCGTCCACCTCCGGGTGCGACGGGTGGACGGCGTACAGCCGGCCGGTGAACCCGACGGCGCGCGTGTTCCGCAGCGTCCGCAGCCCGTACCCGCCCTTCGGCGACGCGCCGACGACGGCGACGCTGGCGGGCCGGAACAACCGGTCGAGCCGGTGACCGGTCGTCTCCCGCGCGGACGTGGCCCGGGTGGTCATCAGCGCCCCACGAAGACGGGACGGCGCTTCTCGATCGCGGCGGCGAGGCCCTCGGCCTTGTCCTCGGTGTGCACGCAGAGCAGCGCGCCACGGTGCTCGTTGCGCAGCGCCTCCTCGATCCCGAGCGTGTGCCCCGCCCGGATGTTCCGCTTCGCCTCCCCGATCGCCACGGTCGGACCGGCCGCGAAGATCCGCGCCTGTTCCAGCGCGCGGTCCATCAGCTCCTCGGGCGGGACGACATCGCTGACGACGCCGATGCGCAGCGCCTCGTCCGCGTCGATGATCCGGCCGGTGTAGATGAGTTCGGCGGCGCGGGTCTCGCCGACGATCCGCGGCAGCAGGTACGAACCTCCTGCGTCCGGGCAGATGCCGCGCTGGGTGTAGACCTGGCCGAACCGGGCAGCCGTCGACGCGAACCGCATGTCGGCGGTGAGCGCGATGTCGAAGCCCGACCCGGCGGCGACGCCGTTCACGGCCGCGATGACCGGCTTCGGCAGCCAGTAGAGCCGCGCGATCGTGCGGTGCATCTTCACGGCCCACGACTCCTCGGCCGCGTCCGCCTTGGCCGCCCATTCCTTGACGTCCGCGCCGGAGCAGAAGCCGCGCCCCGCGCCGGTGATCACCACGGCCCGGACGGACGGTTCCTTCCCCGCATACGCGAGGACGCGGTCCAGCTCGTCGATGTCGGTGTTGGCGATCGCGTTGAGGCGTTCCGGCCGGTTCAGGGTGAGCACGCCGACGTCGCCGTCCATGTGCCAGGTACAGCACGTGAGTGCCGTCAGATCCATTGCGTCCCTTCCCGTACGAAATCCATGCATGACGAACAGAGGTCGTGGCGGGAGGCGTTCCGGTCGCGGCGGTCCGGCGAGTCAGGTCACCTGGGCGAGGAAGCGGCAGTCACCCGGCGCCCAGCTCAGCCAGTGCGCCGAGCCGGTGTCGTAGTCGGCCCGCTGCGCGGACGGCACCACCACCTGAAGCTCTGCGCCCTCGGCCGTCCGCAGATGCACCTCGATCTGTGGACCGAGGTAGACGTGGGCGGCGACGGTACAGCTCACCGCGTTGCGTTCGGCGGCGTCCGGCTTGTCGGAGCCGATCCGGAACCGTTCCGGACGGATCATGAACTCGCCGGTGGGGTCCGCCGAGCAGTCGTTGTCCTTGTCGACCAGGACACGCCCGGCCATGCCCTCCACTTCCACGACGGTGTGCCGGCCGTCGTCGTCCACCCGCCGGGCGGGCAGGCAGATCGACTGGCCGAGGAACTTGGCGACGAACGAGTTGACGGGTTCCTCGTACAGCTCGTCCGGCGGCGCGGTCTGCTGGAGGACGCCACGGTGCATGACGCCGATCCGGTCGGACAGCGCGAGCGCCTCGTCCTGGTCGTGGGTGACGTACAGGACGGTCGCGCCGATCCGCTGCTGGAGGTTCTTCAGCTCCAGCCGCATGTGGTCGCGCAGGTTGCGGTCGAGGGCGCCGAGGGGCTCGTCCATCAGCAGGACGCTCGGGTCGAACACGAACGCGCGGGCGAGCGCGACGCGCTGCTGCTGCCCGCCGGACAGTTGCCGGGGGTAGCGGTCCCGGAACTCGGTGAGCTGCGTCATCTTCAGTACGCGGTCGATCTCGCGCGCCGCGTCGTCCTTCTTCATCCGCCGCATCCGCAGCGGGAACGCGATGTTCTGCGCCACGGTCATGTGCGGGAACAGCGCGTAGTTCTGGAAGACCAGCCCGATGTTGCGCTTCTCCGGCACTTCGTCGGTGACGGCGCGTCCGGCCAGGTACACCTCACCGGCGGTCGCCGACTCCAGGCCCGCGAGGATGCGCAGGTTGGTCGTCTTGCCGGAACCGCTCGGCCCGAGCAGGGTGACGAACTCGCCCTTGGCGATCGCGAGGTTGAAGTCGTGGACGGCGGGCGAGTCCCCGTACCACTTGTGGATCCCGTCGAAGACCACCTGGTCGGTGGTCGTGGACGCGGTCGTCGGCTTGGTCATCGGCGCGGTCATCGGCGCTCCCGCCGTTCACGAAGAATCTTGATCAGCTCGGACAGGAGGAACAGCCCCACACAGACGACGATGAGGATCGTGCCGGCGACGGCGAGCGTGGGCGTGAGGTCGTTGCGGACGCTGTCCCACAGCATGCGCGGGAGCGTGACGGAGCCGCTGCCCCCGACGAACAGGATGATCACGGCCTCGTCGAAGGCGATCACGAACGCGAACAGCGCGCCCGCCGAGATCGCCGAGGTCAGCGAGGGAAGGGTGATCCGCAGCAGGGTGCGGGTCATGCCGGCGCCGAGCGTCCGGGCCGCGTTCTCCAGTTCGGGGTCGAACTGCTGGAGCGCGTTCGACACCGCGACCAGGACGTACGGGATGCCCATCACCGAGTACGCCACCGAGATGAGCTGCCAGTGCCCGATCACCTTCAGGTCGGCGAAGGTGAAGTAGTAGCTCATCGCCAGCACGATGATCGGGATCAGCAGCGGGGAGTAGAGCAGCGCGAAGACGAAGCCCTTCCCTCGGGCGTTGCTGCGGGCCAGGCCCCAGGCGGCGACGGTCCCGACGACGGTCGCGATCAGCGCGGCCAGGGCCGCGATCCGCGCGCTGAGCAGCGTCGCGTCGACCCATGCGGAGTCGGCGAAGAACTTGCGGTAGTGCGTCAGCGACCAGCCCTCCAGCGGGAAGGACAGGTAGTCGACGCTGTTGAACGACTCCAGGACGACGATCACGATCGGTGTCACGAGGTAGCCGAGCACCAGCGTCACCAGAACGCGCAGGCCCCAGCGCAGCACCCGTTCCAGCGGTGTCGAGGGAGAGCGCCGGTCGCGGCGCCGTCCCGGGGGCCGCGCGGGCCTGGTCTCGCCGCCGTCGCGGGTCGTCGGCGCGGTCATGGTGCTCACAGCGCCACCAGGCCCTTCACCTTGGTCAACCGCCGTACGACCATGGTGAGCGTGGTGGCGATCACCAGCAGCAGCGTGGCCAGCGCCGCGGCCATTCCCCAGTCGAAGTTCACCTGGACGGCCTGCGCGATCACCACCGCGATCGTGCTCTGTTTCGGCCCACCGACCAGCGCGGGCGTCACATAGAAGCCGAGCGCGATGACGAACACGAGCATGCCGCTGCTGACGATCGCGGGCACCGCCAGCGGCAGGTACACGTGGGCGAAGGCGCGTAGCGGACCGGCGCCGAGCGAGCGGGCGGCGGGCGGCAGCGAGGAGTCGATCTGGTCGAGCGTCCCCTTGATGATGAGAATCGGGAACGGCAGCAGAATATGCGTCATCGCTATGACCACAGCGCTTTCGCTGTACAGCATTCCCTGCGCGTCTCCGGTCACCGGTTCGAGTATTGAGGTCACCAGTCCGTTGTCACCCAACAGGACGATCCAGGAGAACGACCGTACCAGGATGCTCGTCCAGAACGGGATGATCACGAGAAGTACCAGGAAACGGGCCTTGCGTTTCGATGTCCGCGACAGGAAATACGCCACCGGAAAGCCGAGGACGACGGTGAGCAGTGCCACCTCCGCCGACAACCGGACGGTGATGACGAGGACGTCCCAGATCACGTCATCGGTGAACGCGCGCCGGAAGTTCCCCAATCCGGGTTTCGGCTCGGTGACGCTTTTCAGCAGCATCGCGCCCACCGGATAGGCGTAGACGATCGCCATGAAGGCGACCGGCAGCCCGAGCGCCATCGTGACGAAGTCGGGCCGTCGGGCCCGCCGTCTCGGCGCCGGCCTGCTCCGGACGTCGCCGGCCGGCGGCAGGCTCGTCGCGGAGGTACGTGCCGTCACGCTCCACCATCCCTCCGTTGCCGTATGACGACACAGTCAACGTTTACGGGCTGACATATGTCATGAGGGCAGGGTCACAAAAGTCGCTGAGGGGGCCTGTGCGCGAGACACAGTCCCGAGCCCGGCCGAACTCACCGGGGGCGATCGCCGTTTCGGACAACAGGCCGTTGACGTGGGATGAAATAGCGTGATACATCTCCACAACCCGGGCCGGAACGGGTGACGCAGGTCTCTCTGGTCCGGGCCTGGGGAGGTGACCATGGCACCGTCCGACATGTCCGCCGCCATCGCCGAACCGCTGGCGACCGTGGCCCGCAACCTCGAATCGGCCTCGACGGCGCTCGCGAACGAGTTCGTCCGGCAGTTCGTCTCGGCGGCCGATTCCGGAGCCGTCGACCGCCAGGCGCCCGTGGAGGCGTTCGAAATGGCGGTGAACGTCATCGGCCTGTGCGCGGCGGGGCTCGCCGACGACGGCCCGGTCGGCGAACTGTCGTCCGCGCGCGGCTCGCGCGTCGCGCTCCAGGGCCGGTCGGTGGTGGAGGCCGTCGAGTGGCTGCGCCTGCTGGAACGCGTCGTCACCGACCACGTCCTGGCGAACGCCGACAGGGACGGAAACGGCATCGGGCTGGACGACGTCCGCGCCGTGCTCGGGCGCCTCGCCGAGCTGTTCGACGTGCTCTGCACCCGCGAACTCGAGGCGTTCACCAGCACCTACAACGAGCTGGCGGGCTGGCAGGCGCGGGTGAGCACCGACCTGCTGAGCTGCCTGATCTCGGGCGCCGCCGTCGACGCCAGCACGGTGAACGACCAGGCCAGGACCCTCAACATCAACCCGCACCAGCCGTTCCGCGCGGTCGCGGCCTACCACGACCCGGCGCCGACGGCGCAGCAGTGGGCGCGGGTCCGCCGCCGGGTCATGGAGGTGCTGTGGCGGCACGACCCGCGCCGCGAGATCCTGCTGCGGGAGCGGCGCGGCGTGCTGCTCGCGCTGGTGCCGATGGACCGCGCCGGGCCGGGCGTCGTCCCGCTGCTCACCGAGATGCTGGACGGCGAACCGGGACGGTCGCTGTTCGTGTCGGCGGGCGAGCCGGGCGCGTCGCTGGCGGCGGCCGGGCACAGCTGCCGGCAGGCGCTGTCGGCGCTGGAGATCAGCATCTACCGCGACCAGCGCGGCCAGGTCACCCAGTGCACGGACGTGATCCTGGAAGTGCTGCTGGCGCACAACCGGTGGGTGTCGAACCGGCTCATCGAGACCCGCATCGGCCAGCTCGTCGAGAAGCCGCATCTGCTCGACACGCTCCGGGTGTACATCAACTGCGATATGGCGTTGCAGCGGACGGCGGAGGAACTCCTCGTCCATCCGAACACGGTGGCCTACCGTTTGCGGCAGATCGCCACGCTCACCGGACGGGATATGCGCCGCATCACCGACATCGGTGATCTCAATGTCGCGTTGATGGCCTACGACGCGATCCAGATGCGGCGCGACCGGGAAGAGGCCAGGACTGATCTGCGGGCACGGTTGTTCGCATGACCGAGTGCCGTCATGTGTCGGGCCCATAATGACCGCCGGTTTTCTTTGGTGGCACGACCTCAACAGGTTTTCGGCGACTGATTCTAGGCTTCGACTCACCGAACACTTGTGAGCGGAGCGACATGGACCATCGTGCGGACACCTACATCGACGGGAAGTGGGTCGAGAACAACGGCGAGGACGTCATCGCCGTCATCGACCCCTCGACCGGGCAGTGCGTCGCCACGGTGCGCGAGTCGGCGACCGAGGACATGGACAGGGCGGTCGAGGCCGCGACGCGGGCCCGTCCCGTCCTGCGCGCGATGCCGCCCGAGGATCGGGCCGCGTTGCTGGAACGCGTCGCCGACGAGTTGGAGGCGCGGCTCGACGACCTCGCCGAGCTGATCTCCAGTGAGATGGGGATGCCCCGCAAGCACTGCGGCAACTACCAGGTGCGGACCGCGATCGGAACGTTCCGCAACACCGCCCGCGCGGTCGCCGACGTGGACTTCGCCGCACCGCTCGCCGGGACCGCGCCGTCCGGCCGCTCCACCGTGCTCCGCGAACCCGTCGGTGTGGTCGCCGCGATGACACCGTGGAACTTCCCGCTGCTCCAGACCGCCGCGAAGATCGGCCCGGCGCTCGCCGCGGGCTGCCCGGTGCTGCTCAAGCCCAGCGAGGTCGCGCCGCTGGACGCGTTCGTGCTGGCCGAGGCGTTCGACGCGGCGGGCGCGCCGCCCGGGGCGTTCAACATGCTGTTCGGCAACGGTCTGCACGTCGGCGAGTACCTGGCCCGGCACCCCGGCACCGCGATGGTGTCGCTGACCGGTTCGACCCGCGCGGGCCGCCGGGTCGCCGAGGTCGCCGCCGCGTCGATCAAACGGGTGACGCTGGAACTCGGCGGCAAGTCCGCGGCGGTGGTGTTGCCGGACGGTGACCTCGCGGGCGCCGTCGAACGCGTCGTCCGGTCCGTGATGATCAACACGGGGCAGACGTGCACGGCGCTGTCCCGGCTGCTCGTGCCGTTCCAGTCGCTGCCGGACGCGGAGGAGCTGATCGCCGCGGCGATGGCGGCGTACCGGGTCGGCCCGTCCAGCGACCCGGACGCCGATGTCGGCCCCCTCGCGAGCTGGAACCAGCAGCACCGGGTGACCGAGCACATCGAGCGCGCGCTCGTCGACGGCGCCCGGACGATCTGGTCGTATCCGGACGCGGAGCTGCCGAGGGACGGCTACTTCCTGTCCCCCACCGCGTTCGCGGTCAGCGACCCGCGTATCGCGCTCGCGCAGCAGGAGGTCTTCGGCCCGGTGCTCGCGGTGATCCCGTACGTGGAGGAGGACGAGGCGCTGTCGATCGCCAACGGCACCCCGTACGGTTTGGCGGGCGCGGTCTGGTCGGCCGACGAGGAGCATGCGCTGCGGTTCGCGGAGCGGATGGAGGCGGGCAGCATCGAGATCAACGGCGCCCCCTTCAACGGGCTCGCGCCGTTCGGCGGCTACAAGCAGTCCGGCTACGGCCGCGAGCTGGGCGCCTACGGGATCACCCAGTTCACGGAGCTGAAGGCGATCCAGCGGCACGCCGCCGACCCGGCGGGTGTGCGATGAGCGAGCGCACGGGCGGTGACCTGGTCGTCGAGGCGTTGCGGGCGCTCGGCGTGGAGATGCTGTTCGGTGTCGCGAGCGTCCACAACCTCCCAATCCTGGACGCGGTGCGCCGCGACGGCGGTATCGAGGTCGTGAACGTCCGGCACGAACAAGCAGCGGTGCACGCCGCCGACGGCTACGCCCGCGTCACCGGACGGCTCGGCGTGGCGCTCGCCTCCACCGGCCCCGGCACGGCGAACACGATGGGCGGCCTGTTCGAGGCACAGTTCTCCGGTTCCCGCGTGCTGCTCATCACCGGTCAGATCGAGTCCGGTTTCCTCGGCCGCGCCAAGGGCTACCTGCACGAGGCGGAGCAGCAGCTCGCGATGCTGCGCCCCCTGACCCGCGAGGCGTGGTCGGTGCGCCGCGCCGAGGACATCGCGGAGACCGTCGTCGCGGCGGGCCGCGCCACGGGCCGCGGCTGGCCGCAGCCGACCGCCGTGGAGATCCCGGTGGACCTCCAGTACGCGACCGTCTCCGCGGACGTGACGGTCCCCGTGCCCGCCCCGGCGCCGCGCGCGCTGCCGCCCGAGGACCGGGTGCGTGCGGCGGCCGACCTGCTGACGGACGCCCGGCGTCCGCTGATCTGGTCCGGCGGCGGCGTGCTCAGCGCGGGCGCGTGGCCTGAGCTGCGCCGCATGGTCGAGCGCCTGGAGATCCCCGTGGTCACCTCGGTGCAGGGACGCGGCGTCCTGCCCGAGGACCATCCGCTGTGCCTCGGGCCGCTGGCCACGACCCCGCCCCTGCGCGAGGTCGTCGAGGACGCCGACGTGGTCCTGGCCGTGGGCGCCCGCTTCCAGATGTACACGACCGACGCGTGGCGACTGCGCCTCACGGACCGGCTGATCCACGCCGACGCCGACGCGAGCGTGTTCGGCCGTACGTACCCGCCCGCCGTCGCACTGCACGGCGACGCCCGCGAGACGCTCCGCGCACTGGACGAGCACGTCGCGACCACCTCCGTCACCGAGGACTGGGGCGTGACGACCCGCAAGGCCGCCGCGGAGGCGCGCGAGAACGCCCTGGAGACGCTCGGCCCGGACCATCGAGCGCTCGTGGCGTCGATCCGCCGGACGCTGCCGCGCGCCGGGGTGGTCGTCCGCGACTCGACCGTCCCCGCGTACGCGTGGGGGGACCGGCTGCTGCCGATCCTGGAGCCGCGCACGTCGCTGCATCCGGCGGGCGCCGCGATCGGCCCCGGGCTGCCGCTGGCGATCGGCGCCGCGCTCGGCAGTCGGGAACGGACCGTGGTGATCCACGGGGACGGCGGCATCATGCTGTCGATCGGTGAGCTGTCGACGCTCGCGCAAGCGGGCGCGCCGGTCACTGTCTGCGTGTTCAACGACCGCGGGTACGGGGTGCTGCGCGACGTGCAGCACGCCACGTTCGCCGGCGCCCGCAACGACGTCGACCTGCACACCCCCGACTTCGTGGCGCTGGCCGCGGCGATGGGCGTGCCCGGCGAGAAGGTGTCCGACGTCGCCGGATTCGACCGGGCGTTCACCCGGTCGGTGGAGCGGGAGCCCGGCCCGTACCTGATCGAAATCGATCTGACGGCCCTGGCGCCAATGAAGCGCCGCGCCGGACGCCAGCAACTGCTGAGCTAAGTTCCTCCGTTCGTCCGTGTCCGTCCGTAGGTGAGAGGAGGCCGCTCTTATGACCGTCCAGAATGGATGGTACAGTTCGCAACATGGCGATCAACCTCTCGGCCAGCTCCTACCTCGTGCTGGGGCTGATCGGCCTGCGCGGCCCGAGCTCGTCGTATCAGCTCAAACGTGCCGTCGAACGCTCGATCGGCTACTTCTGGCCCTTCCCCCACAGCCAGCTCTATGTGGAGCCGAAACGGCTGGCGGAGGCGGGGCTGTTGGAGGAGTCGACCGAGACCGAGGGGCGCCGTCGCCGGACGTACTCGCTCACCCCGGAGGGGCGCGAGGCGCTGCGCGAATGGCTCCGGGACCCGGACACCGAGATGTTCCAGGTCCGCAACGAGGCCGAGCTGAAGCTGTTCTTCAGCGAACTCGGCGACGAGGGGACGGTGGAGCGGCTCGCCGACGCGCAGCTGCGCTACCACCAGGGCCGGCTGGACGAGTTCCAGAAGATGCTGGAACGGCTGGTCACCGTCCCCGATCTGGAGAAACGGGTGGCGCCGCTCGTCCTCGGCGTCCGCATCGAAGAGGCGTGCCTGTCGTTCTGGCGCGATGTCCGCGAGACGGGTGTCCGCGGCGCGCTGGGGCGGACGGGCCTTCCGGGCGACCACGAGGGGCGTCACCCGGGCTGAACACTCCGCCTGACCCGAGGCGGGCGGAAAGGGGACCCTCATGGTGATCGCCGACGTCGCCGGACGGGAGCTGCGCTGCCGTGGCCCACGGCAGGAGACGCTCCTGCGGATGTTGGAAAACACCCTCACCCACGCGGAACGACCCGACGACCTCATCGTCTACGCGGGCCTGGCGAAGGCCGCCCGCGACCACGCGGCGCTGAAGGTGCTGACCGAGGCGCTGTCGACGCTGGAGGAGCACGAGACGCTCGTCGTCCAGTCCGGCAAACCGATCGGGGTGTTCCCGACCGGGACGCGGGCGCCGCTGGTCGTGATGGCCAACAGCAACCTCGTCGGCCGGTGGGCGACCAGCGAGCACTTCTACGAACTCGAACGGCGCGGCCTGATCGCGTGGGGCGGGTACACGGCGGGCGACTGGCAGTACATCGGGTCGCAGGGCATCGTCCAGGGCACCTACCAGACGCTCACGGCCGTCGCCGACGCGCACTTCGACGGCGACCTGGCCGGACGGCTCGTCGTGACGGCGGGGCTCGGCGGCATGGGCGGCGCGCAGCCGCTGGCCACGGTCATGGCGGGCGGTGTCGCCCTGTGCGTGGAGGTGGACGCCGACCGGATCAGGCGGCGCATCGACAGCGGCTATCTCGAACGCGGCACCGAGTCGCTCGACGAGGCGATCGCGTGGGCGAACGAGGCCGTCGCGTCCAAGACGGCCGCGTCGATCGGGCTGCTCGGCAACGCCGCCGACGTCCTCCCGGCGCTGCGCGAACGCGGCATCGTCCCGGACGTCGTCACCGACCAGACGGCGGCGCACGACCTGATGTACGGGTATGTGCCGTCCGGGATGACGCCTGCCGACGCCGCGGCCCTGCGCGACAGCGACCCCGACGAGCTGACGCGGCGCGCCCGCGCGTCCATCGCGACGCATGTGGAGTGCATGCTCGCCTGGCAGGACGCGGGCTCGGTCGCGTTCGAGTACGGCAACAACCTGCGGGCGCAGGCGGCGGAGAACGGTGTCGACGCGTTCCGCATTCCGATCTTCATCGAGAAGTACATCCGGCCGCTGTTCTGCCGGGGCATCGGACCGTTCCGGTGGGTGGCGTCGTCCGGGGAGCAGGCCGACATCGACGTCATCGACGACCTTGTCGTCCGCGAGTTCCCGGACAACCCGCTCGTGCAGCGGTGGATCCCGACGGCGCAGCAGTACGTGCGGCAGGCCGGGCTGCCGTCGCGGATCTCGTGGCTCGCGCACGGCGAGCGGACGAAGCTCGCGCTTCTCGTCAACGAGGCCGTCCGCGCGGGCGAGCTGCGCGGCCCGGTCGCGTTCACCCGCGACCATCTCGACGCGGGCGGGGTGTCGCAGCCGCTGCGGGAGACGGAGAACATGCCGGACGGCTCGGATGCCGTGTCCGACTGGCCGCTGCTGAACGCCCTGCTCAACGCCGGTTCGGGCGCCGACCTCGTGGCGATCCACGCCGGGGGCGGCGGCTACGCGGGCTACATGCAGAGCGCCGGGATCACGCTCGTCGCGGACGGCACCGCGGCGGCCGATGAGAGGATCACCGCCGCGCTGACCGCCGACACCGGTATCGGGATCATGCGGTACGCGGACGCTGGTTACGACACCGCCGCCGACGCCGTCCGCGCCAGCGGCCTGCGGTGGTTCGGATGACCGCCGGGGCCCTCGACGGCGTTCGCGTCCTGGACCTGAGCCGTGTCCTGTCCGGCCCGCTGTGCGCCCGGATCTTCGCCGACCTCGGCGCGGAGGTCATCAAGGTCGAGTCGCCCGCGGGTGACGACGCCCGCCTGTTCGGCCCGTTCGTGGACGGCGACAGCACCTTCCACCGCCTCCTGAACCGCAACAAGTACGGCATCACCCTCGACCTGAAGGACCCGTCCGACCGTGACCGGTTCACCCGGCTCGTCGAGCGCGCCGACGTCCTGGTGGAGAACTTCCGGCCCGGGGTCATCGACCGGCTCGGGTTCCCACCGGACGAGCTGCTCCGCCTCAACCCGGGCCTGGTCGCGGTCAGCATCAGCGGCTTCGGGCGCACGGGACCGCTCGCCGACCGGCCCGCCTACGACCTGATCGTCCAGGCGATGTCGGGGCTGATGTCGGTGACCGGCCCCGACGGCGGGCCCGGCGTCCGCGTCGGCGTCAGCATCGGCGACATCGTGCCCGCGCTGTACGCGGCGGTGGCCGTGATGTCGGCGCTGTACCAGCGGGAACACACCGGACGCGGGCAGCACATCGATCTGTCGATGTTCGACGGGCTGGTGTCGATCCTGGAGTCGGTGGCGATGCGTGCGCTGCACACCGACGAGGACATCCGTCCCGCCGGGGGACATCACGCGATCAGCGCCCCCTACGGCACGTTCGCCGCGAAGGACGGACCGGTCGCGATCGCCGTCGCGAGCGACGCGTTGTTCGCGCGGCTCGCGGACGTCCTGGACCGTCCCGGCTGGCTCACCGACGAACGGTACGGGTCCGACGCCGACCGTGGCCGCAACCGCGGGGAGCTGTGCCGCGACGTGGAGGAGGCGCTCGCCGACCTGACCCGCGAGGAGGCGCTGACCCGGTTGGGCGAGGCGGGGGTGCCGTGCGGCCCGGTCCTCGGCGTCCGGGAGGCGCTGTCGCATCCGCACACGCTGGCCCGCGACCTGGTACGGGACGAGCCGGACGGTTTCCGCACCCTCGCGGGCGGTCTGCAGACGACGGGAACGGTCCAGGAGTTCCGTCCGGCGCCCGCGCCCGGCGAGCACGACCACCTGCTGGAGCGCTGGCTCGCCGAGGAGCCGCGTCGCCTGTCCCGTCCCACCTGAAAGGGAGCAAGCACCGTGCTGAAAGTCGACCTCGCGGGCGGCCCGGTCACCATCGCGGGCGCCCTCGACGTGGAGCACACCCCCACCGGGCTCATCCCGAGACGGCTGCCCGCCTGGACCCGCCCCCAGATCACCGACTCCTACATGCGGTTGATGGTGCCGCGACCGGCCGGGGTGCGGCTGGTGTTCCGCACCGAGGCCGACACCATCGAGCTGGACGTCTTCGTCACCCGGTTCCGCAACGCCTACTTCCCGCTGTTCCCCGTCGCGTTCGACGCGGTGGCGAGCTGGACCAACGTCATCTCCCGTGAGGTGGTCGGCGGCGATATCAGCGTCGTCCGCGCCGGTCAGGTCGTCGAGACCGAACACGGCGAGCCGGAGACGATCCGCTTCGACGGGCTCGGCAACTCCTGGAAGGACGTCGAGATCTGGCTGCCGCAGGCCGCCATCGTGGAACTTCGGGAACTGCGCGCGGACGGCATCGTCGCGCCCGGCCGTCTCCCCGGCCGCCGCTGGGTGCACTACGGCAGCTCCATCAGCCACTGCGCGGAGGCGGGGACCCCGACCGACGCGTGGCCGACATGGGTGGCGCGCCGCGCCGGGCTCGACCTGACGTCGCTGGCGTTCGCCGGGAACTGTCATCTCGACCAGTTCGCGGCCCGGACGATCCGCGACCAGCCCGCCGACGTGATCACCCTCAAGGTCGGCATCAATGTGCAGAACCTCGCCTCGCTCACGGAACGCACGTTCGTCCCGGCGCTGCACGGGTTCCTCGACACGGTCCGCGACGGCCACCCCCGCACCCCGCTGCTCGTCGTGTCACCGATCATCTGCCCGACCGCCGAGGACCGCGCCGGACCGACCGTCCAGGACGACACCGGTCGCTACCACGCGACCGGCGACCCCGGCGGACTGACCCTCGACCGGATCCGCACGCTCATCGAGGAAATCGTCGCGACCCGGGTGGCGCACGGCGACCCGTACCTGCGGTATCTCGACGGCCGGGCGTTGTTCGGCCCCGACGACGCGAACGACCTCTACGACGGCCTCCACCCGAACGCGGACGGATACCGCCGCATCGGCGAACGGTTCCACGCACAGGTGTTCGGCCCGTCCGGCGTGTGGCCGGAGCTGGGCGGCGCCGCGAACGAAGGACGACAGGCATGGCAACGGTAGCGACACACGACCACGCGGCTCGCGTACTCGACCTCATCGACCGGAACGAGACGGAACTCGTCACGTTCCTCCAGGACTTCCTCCGGATCCCCAGCGTGTGGGGCGACGGCCCGTCGCTGACGGCGGCGGCGGAGCACCTCGCGGCACCGCTCGCCGACGCGGGCCTCGCGGTGGAGCTGCCCGGCTCCGGCACCGACGGGATGCCGAACGTCCTGGCCCGCGCCGACGCCGGAGACCCCGACAAGGCGCTGATTTTCAACGGGCATATGGAGGTGTATCCGCCGTCGCAGTCGTGGGTGCGCGACCCGTTCGGCGGCGACATCGACGACGGCCGCATCTACGGCGTCGGCGTCGCCGACATGAAGGCCGGCACGGCCGCGATGACGATGGCGGCGGCGATGCTCGCCCGGTCCGGGGTGCCGCTGCCGCGCGATGTCGTCGTCCTCGCCGTCCCCAACCACTTCGAGGGCGGCGAGGGCACCCGGCAGGCGCTGCGCGACGGGCTGCGCGGCGCTTACGCGATCAACTGCGAGCCGAGCGATCTGAAGGTCCTCACCGGCCAGCGCGGCATCGCCTATGTCACGGTCACCGTGCGGGGCCGGGCCGCGCACACCACCGCCCTGGACATCGGGGTGAACGCCGTCGCCCGCGCCGCCGACATCGTCCGCGAGGTCCTCGCGATGCCGATCACCGGCCCGGACGGCGAACCCCTCGACGATGTGAAGATCTGCAACGTGGCGCAGATCTCCGGCGGGGTGGCGCACAACCTCGTCCCGGAACGATGCGAGATCACCTTCGACTTTCGGTTCCCGGCGACGCAGACGCAGGACGACGTGCTGCGGGACGTGCGCGCCGCCGTGGAACGTGCCGTCGACCGGCTCGGCGAGTTTCCCGTGGACGTTGGCTTGGAGGCGACCTGCCTGAAGAACCCGCGCAGTTCGCTTCGGGTGCCGTCCGGTGAGCGGCTCCTCGCCGACGTCGCCGCCGCGCACCACCACAGCACCGGCGAGGACGCCGCCCACGACGTGCACCCCGCGTGGCCGGACACCCCGATCTTCTGGGAGTCGGGCATCAAGGCCGTCACCTACGGTCCCGGGTCGATGGACTGCTACTGGGACGACGAATGGGTCGCGGTCGCCGACTACCTGACCGCCGTCCGGACCTACGCCGTCGCGGCCCTCACCCTGGGCGGCTCGGATGCCTAGCCCGTTCGCGCCCGTCGAGGAGATCTGCTCGGACCTCATCAGGTTCGACACGACCAACCCCGGCGGGACCGAACGGAAGGCGGCCGAATACGTCGCCTCGCTGCTGACCGACATGGGCCTGCAACCGCAGATCATCGAGGCGGAGCCGGGACGCACCAACGTCGTCACCCGGGTGTCCGGCACCGACCCGGACGCGCCCGCGCTGCTCGTTCAGGGGCATCTCGACACGGTTCCCGCCGACGCGTCCGCCTGGTCGCGGCACCCGCACAGCGGCGACATCGCCGACGGCCACGTCTGGGGTCGCGGCGCCGTCGACATGAAGAACGCGGTCGCGATGACCCTCGCCGCGGTCGGTGGCGCCCTCGCCGCGGGCCGCCGTCCCCGCCGCGATCTCGTGCTGGCGTTCCTCGCCGACGAGGAGACGGGCGGGAAGCTCGGCGCCGGGCACCTGGTGACCGAGCACCCCGACCTGTTCGAGGGGTGCGCGGCGGCGATCGGCGAGGTCGGCGGTTTCAACCTGCCCATCGAGGGCGGGCCGCTGTTCGTCGTGTCGGTCGCCGACAAGGGCCTGCGCTGGTACGAGGTGCTGGAGAGGGGCGTCGCCGGGCACGGCAGCATGATCCCGCGCGACAACCCGATCCCGCGTCTCGCGGAGACAACGCTGCGGCTCGTGTCGCCCGACCGTCCGTACACGGTCATCGAGCCGATGCGGGTGCTCGCGTCGCGGGTCGCGGGACGTCCCGTCACCGACCCCGACGAGGTCGCGGACGTCCTCGCCAATCAGACCGGGCCGTTCGGTCGAATGTTCGCCGCAGGGGTCCAGACCACGGTCAACGTGACCCGGGTCGGCGCCGGATACAAGGAGAACGTCATTCCCGGGGAGGCGTGGGCGCGGTTCGACTGCCGTTTCGTTCCCGGGCACGAGGACGAGGTGGACGAGCACATGACGTCCGGTTTCGGCGACGGGACCGAGGTGTCGCTGCTGCGGCGCAGCCCGTCCGTCCTGTCCGACCACGAAAGCGAATGGTTCGGCCTGCTCACCGAGGCGCTCCGGCAGGAA
This sequence comes from Actinomadura pelletieri DSM 43383, assembly GCF_003634705.1. Lineage (GTDB taxonomy): Bacteria > Actinomycetota > Actinomycetes > Streptosporangiales > Streptosporangiaceae > Spirillospora > Spirillospora pelletieri. The sequence continues at coordinate 463,059 of NZ_RBWU01000001.1, forward strand.
AGCCCCGGCTGCGCCGTCGCGCCGTTCGTGTTCAGCGGCGGCACCGACAACAAATGGTTCCGGACCCTCGGCATGGAGACCTACGGGTTCACGCCGATGCTGCTCCCACCGGACTACGACTATCCGGCGATGTTCCACGGCGTCGACGAACGCGTCCCGGTGGACGCTCTCACGTTCGGCGTGCGAGCGATGGAGAGACTGATTTCCCTATGAGGCGAACGCGAGGGCCCAGGGTCGCGATCATCGGCTGCGGTTTCGGCGGGATCGCCGCGGCCGTGAAACTGAAGAAGAAGGGCCTGCACCATTTCACGGTCTTCGAGCAGTCGGACGGCCCCGGCGGCACCTGGTGGGACAACCGGTATCCCGGCTGCGAGGTCGACATCGCGTCCCACGCCTACTCCTTCTCCTTCCTCACCTACGACTGGACGCGCACCCACGCCGGTCAGGAGGAACTCCAGCGGTACGCCGAACACGTCGTCGACCGTTTCGACGTGCGCCGCCACTGCCGCTTCGGCGTCCGCGTCGAATCGGCCACCTGGGACGCCGAGAAGTCCCGCTACGACCTGCGCCTGGCGGGCGGCGAAGTCGAACACTTCGACGTCGTCATCAGTTGCCTCGGCCTGCTCAACCAGCCTCGCTACCCCGACTGGCCCGGCCTGGACGACTTCCAGGGCCCGAAGTTCCACACCGCCCGCTGGGAAACCGAACACGACTTGACCGGCAAGCGGGTCGCGGTCGTCGGAACCGGCTCCACCGCCACCCAGATCGTCCCGGCCATCGCCGAAAAGGTGGAGAAGCTCTACGTCTTCCAACGGCAACCCGGCTGGATCCTCCCGAAGGGCGAACGCGACTACACCCCCCGCGAACGCATGATCTTTCAGCGCTTCCCATTCACGCAGAAACTGCGGCGGCTGCGCCTCTTCTACCAGTTCCGCGTCCTGTACAAGGGCTACGACCTGCACGGAAAGCGACAGCAGCAGAACCTCCAAGCCTGCCGCGACTACATCCGTGAAACCATCCAGGACCCGGAACTGCGCACCAAACTGACCCCCGACTATCCCTGGGGTTGCAAGCGTCCCGTCCTCGCGACCGGGTTCTATCCGGCGCTGAACCGCCCGAACGTCGAACTCGTCCCACACGCGGTCACCCGCATGACCCCCACCGGCATCGTGGACGCCACCGAAACAGAACGCGACATCGACGTCTTGGTCATGGCCACCGGTTTCCACGCCACGAAGTTCCTCGCCTCCCTGGACGTGCGCGGCACAGGCGGCGTCTCCATCCACGACACATGGAAGAACGACCCGAAGGCCTTCCTCGGCATCACCGTTCCCGGCTACCCGAACTTCTTCATGCTGTACGGCCCCAACACCAACGGCGGCTTCTCCGTCATCGCCCAGTTGGAACGCCAGGCCGAGGTCGCCGCGCGCACGGTCGCCCGAATGCGCCGCAAGCGCCTCCGCGCCGTCGACACCCGCCCGACCGCCACCGACCGCTGGGTCCGGTGGGTCGACGCCCAGATCGTCAAGCACACGTCGGCGATGGAGGCGAACTGCACGAACTACTACCACGCCGAGTCGGGCCGGAACGTCACCCAATGGCCGAAGCCCCACGGCGAGTACTACCTGGCGACCAGAACCCTCCCCTTCTTCGGCTTCGTCGAGCAGCGATGACGTCCCACGGCCTCGACGCGCTCCGCGCCCTCGACCCGGACTTCTTCGCCGCCTGCGCCGACCTGGTCGACGCCGCTCACACCACCGCCCTCGACGCGAAGACCCGCGAACTGGTCGCCCTGGCCGTCAACTCCGCCGTCACACACCTGCACGAGCCCGCCGTCCGCCGCCATGTCCGCGCCGCCCTGGACCACGGCGCGACCCGAGAAGAGATCATGGAGACGTTCCAACTGGTCTCCGTCCTGGGCATCCACGCCGCGTCCACCGGCTTCCCCCTCCTCCGCGCCCTACCACCCCCGTCCGACGCGGACGCCCCCGACCGCGAGGCGATCAAAGCCGAGTTCATCGAGCGCCGGGGCTACTGGGACGAGTCCTGGGAGGACGTCCTCCAACGCGCCCCCGCCTTCTTCGCCGCCTACCTGAACTTCTCCGCGATCCCTTGGACCAGAAACGCCCTACAGCCCAAGGTCAAGGAGCTGATCTACATAGCGATCGACGCCTCGGCGACCCACATGTTCACCGACGGCCTCAAGGTCCACATAGCCAACGCCATCACTCATGGCGCAACCCCCGACGAGATAGCCACCGTCCTGGAAATCGCCAGCACCATCGGCATCCAGACCCTGGAAGTCGGCGTCCCCATCCTCCAGGAGGAACTGGACCGCCGCCACGAACCCCACCACCGTGGGCGGTAGCCCCAGCCGCAGGTCGGCCCAGCGCGTCCGCCATACAGAACCGTGCACCGAGAAGCCGCGCCCGGCGCACGACCGGGTCGGCTGGAGAGAACGGCCGATGCCCGGTCTTGAGTGCTGCGTTGATCTGGTGGTTTTGTGCTTCGTCCAGCCGGAACCGGTCCCTCGACGCGTCTTAGCGGCGGCCCGCCGACGGCGGTGGTCGTCGGCGGGCCGGGGCGGGGTCAGCGGACTTCGACGAAGGTGTTGGTGACCCTGTCTTGGGGGCAGTAGGTGGTGGATGTGGCCCCCACCGGCTGCCACGGTCCGCGGCCGATGATGGTCCCCACACCTGGGATGTGGTGGGTGTAGAAGCAGACGATGCGGTGCTCTCCGGTACCGCCGAGGCAGTTGCTCGACGTGTTGCTGAAGTTCACGCTGATGCTGCACTGCGTCGGGGTGGCCGAGGCAGGTGTCGCCATCGCGGGAACGGCGGTCAGCGCACCGAGGGTCGCCAGCGAGGCCACGGCGGTCTTGCGCGAGAAGAACCTCATATGCCCTCCCTGTCAGCGGACTTCGACGCGGGTGCCCCGGACCCTGTCCGGGGGGCAGTAGGTGCTGGACGTGGCACCGACCGGCTTCCACGGTCCGTAGCTCTCGATGAGCCCCACACCCGGGATGTGGTGAACGAACAGGCAGACGATCCGGTGTTCGCCGGTACCGCCGAGGCAGTCGCTCGACGCGATGCTGCCGCTCGTGCTGATGCTGCACTGCGTCGGGGTGGCGAGGCCCGTCGACGCCATCGCGGGGACGGTCGTCAGCGTGCCGAGGGCCGCGAGCGAGGCCACGGCCACCGTGCGCGAAAAGAGTTTCATCTGTCCCTCCCTGGGGGCATGAGCGGTTTGCTCGCCCCTCTATTCGCGCCAGTGAGCGACGTGGATGCGCGGCCGCCTCGGTCGGTCGGCGTCAGCCGGTCGGGACGTCGAGGAGGCGGGGGCGGGAGTCGGGGTTGTCGGCCAGCCAGCGCAGTGCCGCGGTGTTGCGCTGGACGATGGACCGGTACAGCTTGTGGTAGGTGCGGTGCAGGATGTCGATCTCGCTGGTCGGCATGGTGGCGGTGCGCCAGCGCAGGACGCGGTAGCAGTCGGTGGCGTGGCTGCTGAGCGCGACGACGGTGACGCCGTCGCCGGGCACCCAGGTCGGGGACGCCAGCGTGATCGCGAACCCGGCGGCGACGAACCCGACCATGCTGTTGAAGTCGACCTCCGCGTAACGGAACCGGGGCGTGAACCCTGCGGCCTCGCAGGCGGCGCGGAGCATGGCGGTGCCGCCGTCGTCGCCGCCCTGCGGGGGGATCCAGGTCTCGCCCGCGAGGTCGGTCAGGCTGACGCGGCCCCGGGACGCGAGCGGATGGGTGGACGCCATCGCGATGCCGCAGGGCTCGATGGTGACGACCCGCTCGGTGGTGCCGGACGGGAGCGGCGGGGCGTGGTGGTCGGTGACGCGTCCCATGAACACCACGTCGACCTGGTCGTTGGCGAGGAAGTGGGTCAGGACGGCGCCGGAGTAGTCCAGGCTCGTGTCGACCGTGCGGTACGGCAGCTCGGTTTCGAGGAGCCGGAGCCATTCGCCCAGCAGGATGTGCGGGTGGGTGCCGAGCCGGATGCCGGTGCGGGCGCCGTTTCCGGGGACGGTGGCGAGCAGGTCGTCCATGTCGGCGAGCACGCCCCGGGCCCGCGCCAGGACGTACCGGCCCAGCGCGGTGGGGGTGATGCCGTGCGGTCCGCGGACGAACAGTTGCCCGCCGAACGCCTTCTCGATTCGGCGGAGCTGGTTGCTGAGCGTGGGCTGGGAAACGCCCAGGCTGGCGGCGGCGCGCGTGATGCTGCCAGTCTCGGCGAGCTGGCTCAACACTCGTAAATGCCGCAGTTCCACCTGCATAGCCGTGAAGCTATGCCCAAGTGGCAGGCCCCGCAACCGATATGCAGATGTCACCCTCATTTCCGCAAGGCATGACAAACCGTCCATCTGCCCAGCGCCCCGCCCCCCGAGATCACCTGCTCCCTGCCCGAACGCTCCCTGCCCCTCACTGAGTGCCGGGCTGCCCCAAGCAGGCGTGTCCCCGCCCCGGCGGTGGACGGCGACGTCGTGCCGTGCGGCCGCCTCGTCCCCCCACGCGGCGGTCCCACCCCCCTCAGTGGAGGCAAGCGGAAAGTGAAACGCAAACCCCTTTTGGTGACCTCATTGGTCGCCGCGCTCGCGGCCGGCGGTCTTGTACCGCTGGCCCTTCGAGCGGAACCGAGCGCACAAGGGTCAAGCCCCGATCCGAAGACCGCCGCGGTGGTCTCCGCCGAACGGCTCATCGCCGGACGCGTCGCCGAACTGCACCCGAGCAAGGGCGACAACTACGTTCGGACGCAGGTCGTCGGCACACCGTGGCGGTTGAACTACGTCGCCTACGAGCGGACGTACCGGGGCCTGCCCGTCGTCGGCGGTGACTTCGTGGTCGCCACGGACGATCAGGGTCATGTGCGCAACCTGAATGTCGCGCAGAAGCAGCCGGTCAACATCGGCGTCCAGCCGAAGATCGGCAAGGAGGCGGCGGCGAAGACGTCGCGGGCGGCGCTGTCCAAGCCGGACAAGACGACGGACCAGAAGCTCGTCGTGCACGCGTTGCAGAAGCCGAGGCTGGCCTGGGAGACCACGGTCACCGGCCGGGACGACGGCCACCCCAGCCTGAAGAAGGTGTACGTCGACGCCCTGACCGGCAAACGGTTCGACGAGCAGGAACAGGTCGTCGCGGGCACCGGCACCGGCATCTGGGAAGGTTCCAACCTCACGATTGGAACGACCCAGTCCGGCGGGCAGTACACGATGCAGGACCCGGAGCGTCCTGGTCTGTCCTGCGCCGACTACAGCGGCAGCCGTATCTTCTCCGGTCCGGACGACGTGTGGGGCAGCACGTCCAAGACCAGCAGGGAAGCCGGCTGCGTCGACGTCATGTACGCGGGCGCCGGCCAGTGGGACCTGCTGAAGTCCTTCGGACGCACCGGCCTCAACGGCGGCCGGTGGGCTCCGGCCTACGTGGGTCTCAACGAGGTCAACGCCTACTGGCAGAGCGGGCGCGCGACGTTCGGTCACAACCAGCAGAACCAGTGGATCACGTCCACCGACGTGGTCGCGCACGAGTTCGGGCACGGCCTCGACAGCTACACCCCCGGCGGCATCTCCGGCGGCAACACGCAGGAGTTCGTCGGTGACGTCTGGGGCGCCGCGGTCGAGCACTTCCTGAACAACCCGACGGACCGGCCCGACTACACGGTCGGCGAGGAGGTCAACCTCGTCGGTCGCGGCCCGATCCGCAACATGTACAACCCGTCGCAGGTCAACAGCGACCCGAACTGCTACTCCAGCTCGGTGCCGAGCATGGAGGTGCACAAGGCGGCGGGTCCGGGGAACCACTGGTTCTACCTGCTGGCCGAGGGCAACAACCCGGGCGGCGGCAAGCCGACCAGCCCGATCTGCTCGGGCGGCCCGTCCTCGGTGACCGGCATCGGCATCATGAACGCGGCGAAGATCTTCTACAACGCGATGATGCTGAAGACGTCGGGCACCAACTACGCCCGCTACCGGGTGCTGACCTTGCAGGCGGCGAAGAACCTCGACCCGACCTGCAACTGGTACAGCAAGGTCAAGGACGCTTGGGACGCCGTCACGATGCCCAAGCAGACCGGTGAGCCGACCTGCACACCGACCGGGAACGACTTCTCGATGTCGGTGTCGCCGTCCTCGGGCACCGTCAAGGCGGGCGCTTCGGTTCAGGCGACGGTCTCCACGACCGTCTCCGGCGGCTCCTCCGAGCCGGTGGACCTGTCCGCGAGCGTGTCCCCGGCGGGCAGCGGCGTGACCGCGAGCTTCAGCCCGGCGCGCGTTCCGTCCGGCAACACCTCGACGCTCACCATCACGGCGGACGACACGGCACGGACCGGTCCCGTCACCGTCACCGTGACCGGCAAGGGCGCCACCGCCACCCGCACCGCCACGTACGCGCTCAACGTCCAGGGCGGTGACGGACCCGGGCCCAACAACCCGCCGAACGTCAACGTCGAGAACGTCAAGGCGCACCTCCAGCAGTTCCAGACCATCGCCCAGCAGAACGGCGGCACGCGTTACGCCGCGGGCGGCGGTTACACGGCCTCGGTCGCGTACGTGGAGCAGAAGCTGAAGGCCGCCGGGTTCACCGTGACCCGGCAGGCGTGCACGTCCGGCTGCACCGCCGGCGCAGGCCCCAACCTGATCGCCGACTGGCCGGGCGGCAACGCCAACAACGTCTACATGTTCGGCGCCCACCTCGACGGTGTCCGGGGCGGCCCCGGCATCAACGACAACGGCACCGGTTCGGCGGCGCTGCTGGAGACCGCGCTCACGCTGGCGCAGTCCAAGCCGACCATGCTCAACCAGGTCCGGTTCGCCTGGTGGACGGACGAGGAGCAGGGCCTCAACGGCTCGGAGTTCTACGTCGGCCGCCTCTCGGCGACCGAACGGTCGAAGATCAAGGGTTACTTCAACTTCGACATGGTCGGGTCCACGAACGCGGGCTACTTCATCGACAACCTCAACTCGCAACTGTCCTCGAACCTGAAGGGATACTTCGACTCCATCGGCGTCGTCCCGGACGAGATGGGCGAATGCTGCAGCGACGACGGCCCGTTCCGCAACGCCGGGATCGCCACCTCGTTCCTGTCGACCGGCGCGTCGGCGACCAAGTCGTCCGCGCAGGCGCAGAAGTGGGGCGGCACGGCCGGACGGGCGTTCGACCCCTGCTACCACCAGTCCTGCGACAGCTACCCGAGCAACGTCAACACGACCGCGCTCGACCGCAACGCGGACGCCATCGCGTGGGCGCTGTGGAAGACGTCCGTGAACCAGTCGGCACCCGCTGACGACTTCTCCATGACGGCCGACCCGACGAACGCGTCCGTCAAACCGGGCGAGGCGGCCACGTCCACCATCACCACGGCGGTCACCGAGGGCGCTGCCCAGGCGATCGACCTCACGGCGACGGTGACCCCCGGCGGGCCGAAGGTGACCTTCAGCCCGGCGTCCATCCAGGCCGGCGGCAGGTCGACGATGACGGTCGCCACGACTGCGGACACCCAGCCCGGCGACTACACGGTGAAGGTCACCGGTACCGGCAAGTCCGCCACGCACACCGCGAACTTCACCCTGCGGGTGCAGGGCGACGGCACGAACGACTTCTCGGTTTCGGTCGACCCGTCCAACGGGACGGTCGAGGCCGGCAAGTCGACGACCGCCACGGTTCGCACGGCTCTCACGGCCGGGACGGCGCAGCAGGTGGCGCTGTCCGCGACCGTGTCGCCGAACGGGCCGACCGTCACGGTCAACCCGGGCGAGGTGAAGGCGGGCGCCACGGCGACCCTGAACGTGTCCACCACCGACGGTACGCCGGAAGGCGACTACACGGTGACGGTCACCGGCAAGGGCTCGGTCACCCGGACGGCCACCTACACCCTCACGGTGACCAAGAAGCAGGGCGGTCGGACCGCGACCAGCGAAACCGACTACCCGATTCGCGACTACACGTGGACCGTCAGCCCGCTGAGGGTCGACATCGAGGGTCCGGCGGCGACCGAGGTGTCGCTGTCGATCGACGCGCGGCACACCTGCGCGGAGGACGTCGCGGTCTGGCTCGCTTCACCGAACGGCCAGACATATGTAGTCAAACGCCAAGGAACCGGTCAGTATCAGTGCACGCCGTGGAACGGCCCGATGACTTTCGAAGTCCCGGGTGTCAGCTCTCCGGCATCTGGAACCTGGCAGCTCTACATGTACGACTACGGACCCGGTGACACCGGAACCCTCAATGGTTGGAGCATCAGCCTCTAACCGCGAACACCGACGTGTCCGGCCTGACCCCGCACCGCGGGGCCAGGCCGGACACACCCATCTCCCGCCAACCCGTCCCCCGCCCCGCCCCTTCGCCCCCCGCCCTTTCGCTCCCCGCCATCGCTCCCCCACTCCCTTCCCCCCCGCCCCCTTCGATTCCCGCCCCGAGCCACGGCTCGGCCTCCCAGAGGAGTGCGCAATGTCCCGAAGGTCACGCATCCTGTCCACGGCGATACCGCTGGCCGTGACCCTGATCCTGCCCGCGGCGGTGGCGTCGGCCGCCCCGTCCTTGGGCCCCGAGACCACCACCCCCGTCGCGGCGGCCCCGGTCGGACAGCAAGCCGATCCCCAGCCCAGACCGGACACGGCCGGAGAGCGAAAGGCCGAGGACGCCGTACTCCGGTACGCGGCCGACACCCGGACGTCCAAGGTGACGATCAGCGAACCGGGCTCCAGCTACGTCAAGGTGCATTTCGCGTCCCTGCGGCTGCTCCCCGGTGACCGCGTCACGGTCGCCGACCCGTCCGGACGTGAGGTGCACACCTACCACGGCGACCCCACGGTCACGAAGCACCGCGGCGACTCGTCCCACACCGTCCACGGCCGGACGGGTTTCGCCGCGATGTCCATCGATGGGGACACCGCCGTCGTCACCCTGCACTCAGCCACCCGGCGCCGTAACGCAGCCGCCTTGACCAGGCAGGGATACGGCGCCCGGATCGACGCCTACTTCCGCGGCTTCTCCCAGGCCGAGTACGTGGCCGCCAACCCGCGTACCACCAGCGTGTGCGGCGCCGACGACCGCCGTGACGTCACCTGCTACAAGGAGAGCAACCCGACCGAGTACGCCCAGTCCCGCGCGGTCGCCCGCCAGCTTCTCAAGGGCGTCGGCCACTGCACGGCCTGGCGGGTCGGTAACACGAACCGGATGCTCACCAACCAGCACTGCATGGAGAACGCCAACGACCTCAAGGCCAGCGAGCTCCAGTTCGACTACGAATGCTCCACCTGCGGCGGCCGCAACCCGCGGGCGGGCGTCAAGGTGAGCGGCGCCGAACTGCTCAAGCTGAGCCCGCTCGCCGACCTCGACTACGCCCTGTTCTCGGTCAACAACTTCGACAGCGTCAAGCAGTTCGGGACCCTCTACCTGGAGACCCGCGAACCCACCGCCAACGAGCGCATCTACATCCCCGGACACGGTGACACCCTGCCCAAGCGACTGTCCCTGTACGAGGACGGCGGCGCCCACTGCAAGATCGCGCGAGTGGCGTCCGGCGTGAACACCGGCTACCTGTGCGACACCTCGGGCGGCAACTCCGGTTCACCGGTGCTGGCCGGGTCGTCCCACAAGGTCATCGCGCTGCACCATCTCGGCGGCTGCCCCAACTGGGGAACCCGGATCAGTCTCGTCTACCGTGAGATCGCCGGCTTGATCGACAATACTCCCGGGGCCGCGGACTCCCGGGCGGCCCTGCGCGGCTGACCCCGCGCCGACCGATGACCTCCCGTCCGGGGCGGCTCTCCTCCCGTGGGTCCCGGACGGGAATGCGGTCCGGTATCCCCTGGCGGGGAGGACCCCGGACCCCCGCCGGTACCGCACCGGCCGTGACCTGGCCCACGCGCCGGTGCGGTACCGCGACGGCACCGCCTCACCCGCTCACCGGGAAGGCGGCGCAGCCACGGAACCTCCACAGCCCGACGACAATGTCGAGGCACGCGACCACCAGCCCGTGCGGCCCACCCCACCACCACAGGCGACCTCGACCACCGCACCTGACCACGCGCCGGTGCGGCACCGAGACGGCCCGTTGTCCGGACGTCGTCAGGACGGTCGCAGGGTCGCCAGTTCCGCGCGGCCCTCGTCGGCGCGGGCCGGGATGAGGAGCAGCGTGCAGGCCCGTTCGAAGCGGGCACCGAGTCGTTCCCACGCCCGGACGGCGGCGTCCAGCTCGGCCTCGTCCCCGTGCAGGCGGCCCGTGGCGCGGGACAGGCAGGCAGCGGCCCAGGCGTTCTCGACGGCGGCGTCCTCGGCGGCGGCGAGCCGGGCCGCGGCGTCGGGGAGCCCGGCCACGACGGCGAGTTCGGCCGCGGTGGCACGCGCGTAGGTCCGGTACCAGTCCTGCGGCGGGAAGTCGGCGCACGCGGCGTCGACCAGGCGGGCGTCGGGTTTTCCGGCGTGCAGGGCGGTCCGGGCGTCGACGAACGCGGCGAACGACGCGAGATACCGGGACCCGGCGCCGCCCGCGACCCGTTCCGCTCGGGCGCGCCACAGCCGGAACCCGTCGACGTCGCCGAGCAGCCCGTGGGCGAGCGCGATCGCCGCCACGGCCGGGGACACCCAGGCGAGCGGGCTACGGGCCGTTCGCAGACGTCCCACAGCGCGGGCGCACGGCGGAGCGCTCCGTCGAGGTCGCCGGTGAGGACGAGCGGCGGGAGCAGCGTGCTCAACGCCACCGGGGACCGGTCGCCGATCAGGTCGTCGGCCGCGGCGAGCCGGGCGGTGGCCAGCGCGGCGGGCGGGTCACCGGCCGCGACGGCGCAGGACGCCGCCATGTGGAACGTGTCGGTGATCTCCGGAGCCGGATAGGGGACGTCGCGTGGCATCGCGGTGAGCAGGCCGACCCGCTCGGCGGCGATCCGGTGCGCGTCCCGGAAGCGTCCGGCGGTGAGCGCGGCGCCGCCGGAGGCGTCCAGCGCCGCGGACAGCAGCACCGGGTCACCGGTCGCGCGGGCGGCGGTCACCGCCTCGGCGACCAGGGACGGCTCCGGGGTGACCTTCTCCTCCCGCGCACCCCAGACCCTGGCGGCGACGAGATGAGCGGCGACGAGGCGATGACCGCCGTCGCCCGCGGCCGCCGCGGCGTCGAGGAGTTCCCGCAGCCGGTCGTGCGGGATCTCGGTCTCGAACCCGGACGGGTGGCGTCCCGCGGTGGCGAGCGCGACCGCCTCCGCGTCGCCATCACCGGCCGCGTGGGCCCGCTCCGCCGATGCCGGCAGCAGGTCGAAGGCCCGTCCCGTGTCGATCAGGGCGTGGGCGGCGTCCGAGGCGTTACGCAGATCCGCCGCCGCCTCGCCGGGGGTGGGCGCCCGCCGGACCGCCTCCTCGTAGTGGCCGGGGACTTCGTGCAGGAACCGGCGGGCGTAGGCCAGGTGGGCGAGCGAGCGGGCCAGGCGGTGCGGCTCGGGCGCGCGGCCGGGTGGCGCACCGGCGAGGGCGGAGCGCAGGTCGTCGGCGACGGCGTCGAAGCCGTCGCGCCACCCGTCGCCGCCGCCCGCGAGCCCGCGTTCCAGGTCGGCGGCGGTCGCCGCGGCCCAGCGCAGGTACCGTTCGCGGACCGCCGCCCGCTCCGCGCCGCCCTCCAACTTCTCGGCGACGAAGGCCCGGATCGTCTCCAGCAGCCGCCACCGGCCCTCCGCGGCGCGCACGACCAGCCTCTTGTCGACCAGTCTGCCGAGCAGGAGAGGACGGGTCATCCGTTCCCGCCGGGCTCCGCGACGGTCCGGCCCGGCGGGAAGGCGGTGACCCAGCGGCGTTGCCACGGTGTTTCCACGGCCCGGCGATGGTGGTGGGTGCGCGTCCAGGCGACGGCCTCGGTCGGGGCCACGCCGGACAGGACGGCGAGGCACGCGATCACGGTGCCGGTGCGGCCTACTCCGCCGCCGCAGGCGACCTCGACCGCGGCGCCGGAGCGGGCGCGTGTGTACAGGTCGCGGATGTGGTGGACGGCCGCGTCGCGGTCGCGGGGTAGCCGGAAGTCGGGCCAGTCGAGCCAGGCGGAATCCCAGTGCAGGGACGGCTCGTGGCGGTGGCGGAGACGTTTGGAGCCCAGGTACAGGCCGAAGTCGGGCTCCGGGCCCTCCGGTGGCGGGTTTCGCAGGCCGCGGCCCCGGATCCAGGTTCCGTCCGGCAGTCGGAGCGCGCCGGGGAGCGGCGCGGTCATGAGGTCACCGCCCGGCGGCGGGCCCGGTGGTTGGCGACGTTGAGCCGGTTTCCGCACAGTTCGGGCATGCAGTAGCGGCGGCGTCCGGCGCGGCTGGCGTCGACGAACACGCCGCGGCAGCCGGGGGCGGCGCAGGCCCGGAATCGGTCGTGGCCGAGCGTTCTCACGACGCCGAAGAGTCCTACGGCGATGAACGCGGCCAGTTGGTCGGCGAGGGACTCGTCCGGCGCGGTGGGGACGCACCAGACCCACCGGTCGTCGGGGTCGGGGCGGAGCACGGGGGCACGTCCGGCGCGGCCGATCAGGACGCTCGCACCGGCGACGGCCTGATCCGCGTTCTCGGTCTCGATGATCCCGCGAACTTCCCGGCGCAGCAGTTGGACGGGGAAGACGTCCTCCTCCTTGGGACGTGGAAGATCATGCCCGGCCAGCAGGTCGGTCAGCGCCTTGGTGTCGGGCAGCGCCTCGGTGCCTCGGACCGTGGGGGACGTGCTGACCAGGTCGTTCGCCACCTCGATGCCCGCCGCGTAGTTCGCGATCGGGATGTCCATACATTCCTCCTGTAAGGCTTACAGAAGGACTATATCCCTTACTCGGCGCTGATGAGATGGAAGTCGAGACCGCCGTTCAGGGCGCTGACCTCGACGCGGCTGCCGTGCCGTAGATCACCGGCCAGCAGCAGGTCGGACAGCTGGTCGTCCACCTCCCGTTGGATCGTGCGGCGCAGCGGGCGGGCGCCGAACTCGGGTTGGTAGCCCCGCTCGGCGATCCAGTCCACGGCCTCCGGGGTGAACGTGACGTCGACGTCCTGGGCGCGGAGGCGGCGGCGCGTCTCGTCCAGTAGCAGGTCGGTGATCTGGCGGAGCTGGCCCGCCTCCAGGCGGTGGAACACGATGATCTCGTCGATCCGGTTGAGGAACTCGGGCCGGAACGACTCGCGCAGCCGTCGCATGATCCGGTCGCTCAGCGCGGCGTCGGGGCCGTCGCCCGGTGTGCCGAACCCGACCTCGGTACGGCCGGTGATCAGCTCGGAGCCCAGATTGCTCGTCATGATCACCACGGTGTTGCGGAAGTCGACGGTGCGGCCCTGCGCGTCGGTGAGTCGGCCGTCGTCCAGCAGTTGGAGCAGCACGTTGAAGACGTCCTGGTGCGCCTTCTCGATCTCGTCCAGCAGGATCACCGAGTACGGCTGTCGCCGGACCGCGTCGGTCAGCTGCCCCGCCTCCTCGTATCCGACATATCCGGGCGGCGCGCCCATGAGGCGGCTCACGGTGTGCTTCTCCTGGAACTCGCTCATGTCAAACCGGATCAGCCGGTCGCGGCTGCCGAACAGCGCCTCGGCCAGGGCCTTCGCCAGCTCCGTCTTACCGACACCGGTCGGGCCGAGGAACAGGAACCCGCCGATCGGACGGTCCGGATCGCCCATGCCCGCGCGAGACCGCCGGACGGCCCGCGCCACCGCCGCCACCGCGTCGTCCTGGCCGATCACCCGCTCGTGCAGATGCTCCTCAAGCCGGGTCAGCCGTTCCCGTTCCGCCTGCGTGAGCTGGGTCACCGGGACACCGGAGATCCGGGAGACGACCTCGGCGATGTCGTCGGTCGTCACCTCCGGAACGGTGACCACCCCGTTGGTCTCCCGCGTCGCCGCGAGATCCTCCTCCAGCCGGACGACCTCGTCGCGCAGCTCGGACGCCTTCTCGTAGTCCTCGTCCGCGACGGCCTGGTCCTTTTCGCGGCGGCGCCGTTCGAGCCGCTGTTCCAGTTCTCGCCGGCCGCCGTCCCGCGTCCCGGCTCGCAACCTGACCCGGGCGCCCGCCTGGTCGATCAGGTCGATGGCCTTGTCGGGCAGGAACCGGTCGGTCAGATACCGGCTCGACAGATCAACGGCCGCGAGCAGCGCCTCGTCGGTGAAACGCACCTGGTGATGGGCCTCGTATCGATCCCGTAGACCGCGCAGGATCTCGATGCTGTCGTCCGGGCTCGGTTCCGGCACCAGGATCGGCTGGAATCGGCGCTCCAGCGCGGCGTCCTTCTCGATGTTGCGGCGGTACTCGTCGATGGTCGTCGCACCGACCACATGCAGTTCGCCCCGTGACAGCGGCGGCTTCAGCATGTTGCCCGCCGACATCGCGCCCTCCGCGCCGCCCGCGCCCACGAGCGTGTGGATCTCGTCGATGAACACGACCAGCTCGTCGCCGTGCTCGCGGATCTCGTCCACGACCTTCTTCATGCGTTCCTCGAAGTCGCCCCGGTAGCGGGTCCCGGCGACGATTCCGCTCAGGTCGAGTTGGACGATCCGTTTCCCGCGCAGGGTCTCCGGGACGTCGTCGTCGACGATTCGTTGGGCGAGCCCCTCGGCGATGGCGGTCTTTCCGACGCCCGGGTCACCGATCAGCACCGGGTTGTTCTTGGTGCGCCGCGACAGCACCTCCACGGTCTGCTCGATCTCGTCCTGGCGTCCGATGACCGGGTCGATGCGTCCTTCCCGTGCCAGAGCGGTCAGGTCGCGGCCGAACTCGTCCAGGGTCGGCGTTCCGGTGACCTGCGCGCCGCCGGGTGGCTGTTGACCGCCGCCCGCCGCCTGCTGCAGGGTGTCCGGTGTGACGTGCTCATGATCGAGAATTCGTCCGGCGCTCGACCCGCGATCCAATGCCAGCGCGAAGAGTAGGTGCTCAGGCCCGATATAGGACGATCCGAGCGCCCGCGACACCTGGTGGGAGTCGAGCAGTGCCCGTTTCGCGGACGGCGTCAACTCCGGCGGGACGTCCCTCGGTTCCCCCCGCCGCGCATGCTCCTCGATCTCGTTCTTGATCTTGTCCGGGTCGGCTCCGGCCCGTGCCATCCACTGCCGCGTCCCCTGTTGCCGGGTCGCCGCCCACAGCAGATGATCGGTGTCCAGGTCGACGCTGCCCCACTGCGCGGCCTGCGCCGCCGCGTCCCGCACCAACTCCCGCGCGGGCTCGCTCATCAGCCGGGCGAGGCTGATCCGCTCCACCGGACGCCGCTGCGCCCGCGCGCCGAAGAACCTGGCCAGCATCTCTTCGAACGGGTCCATCCCACTGGATCCGTACCACCCCGAGGTCATCGCCGAAGAACCCCCCACCCCGTCGAAGACACCATTCAGCAACGCTGAGTCACGTGCCCATGCGAAAGCTCAGAAAACCCACCCGGCCGCCGCGCTCATCCAGCGTCCACCCCCGCGCGAATGACCCGGTGACAGCGCACCACCCACCGTTGCGAAACGGGGAGGAATCCATGAAGGACACCCACGAGACGCGGGCGACCAGACCCCGCCGCCGACGCGCGGCACTGGCCTCGCTCGCCCTCGCCGCCACATCGGCGGCCTTGCTCGGCACGGCACCCAGCGCGTCGGCCGTTCCCACCGGCTGCACCGCCATCCAGATCGATTCCCGCAACGCGAAGAGCGTGTGCACCGGCGGCACCGGAGAACACCGCGTGTTCATGGCACAGCGCCACTTCGACCCCAACGTCGGCGTGGTCGAATGCGTCAGCCCGTGGGTGCCCGCGTACAGCGTCGCCCACGTCCTGTGCGGCGTCCACCCGGTCGTCGGCGTCCGAGTCGAGACCCGCTGACCCGACCATCGCGCCCCCTGTCCTCCCCAGGAGGACGGGGGGCGCACACTTCACCGGACGTCGACAAGCCCGCGTATCGGGGTTGACCACCGTCTTGGGACCGGCGGTGAGGAGACAAGAACCTCGGCAACAGGATTCACTCACCTCACAAAGAGTAGTTATCAGACTACTATGAGTACCGGTGAACGCGACAGGCTCCCATGGAATGGAGACGATCATGCGACGTCCCACGACCGTTCTCGCCGCCCTGGCCACCGGCGCGGCCCTGACCTTGACCGCCGCCACACCGGCGGCGGCCGCCCAAGGGACCCTCGGCGTCAGCGGCAACGAGTACACCGACCCCTCTCAGGGGTGCTACAACGGGCTGTTCCGGCCACTGGTCGTCGTGAACCACACCGACACCCCGGTGATCGTCTACGACGATGACAACTGCCATAGCGAAGTGGTCGGTATCGTCGAGCCCGGCCAGAGCCAAGCCTTCGAGTTCGGCAACAGCGTCCTCGTCCCGAGGTGACACCGCGTCCCCGCTGGGAACGCAGCCCGGCTCAGTGACGTAGCCGAGCAATGCCCGGAGCCCGCTCCGCACGTCGCAGGCCGGCCGGCTAGGCGTCGCGGACGCGGGTGATCCGCCAGTCCGAGCCGTCCGGGACGATCGTGACCCGCAACGCGAGCTTGCTGCGCTCGGACGGCAGGATCATGGTCATGTTGCCCTGTTGCAGAGTCTCGGTCATTCCGAGGTTGAGGAAGACCAGCAGTTCCGCCGACTCGTCGTCCTGCCGGATGAGTTCGACCTCCGGTGCCTGCCCGCCGGCCGTTCGTCCGGGAGCGCCCGCCCGTCTCCGTATCCGGTCATAGTCGTCGGCCGCGGAATCGGTCAGCACGTCGCGGCCCTCGCCCCGAGCCAGGGCGGCCATCATCTTCCGGGCATCTTCAAGCATCAGGTACTCCCGCGAAGGCGGACCGATGAAGCCTCTCGCCGTCAACACCAGGATCGAACCGCCCGCGGTATCCAACAGGCCGGAAACGCGCCAGCCCTGCGGCGTCAGGGTCATGAACACCCTGTACCTTCGCACCTTTTCCACCGGTGGACCGCCGGGCTTGGTGGAGGTCAAGCGCACCACGGCCATGAGATGGGCCCGGCCACCGCCTCCAGCGTGTGAGGAGATCGGCACCATCGTCGACACCCGCGCCGCCGACAGCGTTTCCCGCTCTCGCAGGTATTGGGAACGCGTTGCGGCCCGTTGCCTACGAAGCAGTTCGAGCTGGGTGGACGTGGTGGCCTGCTCCCAGGCGTCCAGGTGCTGGTCGACTCGGGCCGGGTCCATGGTGTTGAGCGTGACGAGCTGCCGCGCCGCCGTGGCCTTGACCAATAAGCGAGTGGACTCCGGCAGTTTCCAGGCCGATGGCACCGGTCGTTCGGTCTTAGGTTCGGGCCCGAACTCGGCCCAGGCGAGGGAGATGGCCGTCACGAGCACGAGCGCGACGGTGGTCGCCTTCGACCATTCCTGCATTTTCGTCCAGCCCATATGGGTCCCCGTTCATCGACCAGCACCGTGAGATTCTTCCGCGGTCCTACCATGATCACGTGGACGTCTTCGATCCACAGCCGACCGACGAAAATATGTGGTTCGCACGAGATCGGCGAGCGGTTGAGTGCCGTCGCGCCCGGTAAGTGCCGCGAGACCTAACATGTCGGGCGTGAATCTGTACGTGCTGGGAGCCCCGGGGTCGGGCAAATCGGCTGTGCTACCCGCGCTGAAGGCCGCGCTTCCAAGCCACGTAGTGATCGATTGGGACGCCTTCATGGAGCCCGCCGGCGAACTCGCGGGCACGAACATCAGGACGGCGCCGCGCACCTGGGCCGCCTACGAACACCTCGTGCGCGTCGCTCTGGAAGCCGTCGCGCCTGTGCCGACCGTGCTGCTCGGCGTGGCGACGCCCGATCAGCTCGCCGGCTGGCCCGGGGGCCGCTGGCTGCTGCTGGACTGCGGCGACGCCGAACGACGTGCACGCCTCGCATCACGGGGCGACGCCACCGACGTCTCTGAGGCCTTGGCCGATGCGGCGGCGTATCGAGCCCTCGGTCTTCCCGCGATCGACACCACCGGCCTGGACGCTGAAACCGTGGCCGCCCACATCGCCTCATGGGTTCGCGACTGGCCCACCTGACACCGAACCGCCCCTCGCTCCCATGTCTCGTCGTCGAATCGAGTCGGCGGGACGCCTGCGCGCGGCCGGGGGTCGCTCGGTATTCGATTACATTCAATATTTACAGGTGGGGCGCCCGGTGACTCTTGTGGGTGGTGTGACGAAGGTGGTCGCGGAGGGTCACCGCTCGGCTGATTCGTCAGGAGGGTGGCGGGTCACGCCGCGGCGCATGGCCTCCAGGAAGACCTTGACGACCAAGCCGAGGACGATCAGGTCGACGATCATCTGGATCGTGGTCAGGGCTCGGGCCGTCTGGGTGCGGGGGACGATGTCGCCGAAGCCGACCGTGGCGAAGACCGTCACGGTGAAGTACAGGGCGTCCACATGGGTCAGGGGCTCGGAGAAACCGGGCGGGGTGTCGTTGGCCAGGAGGCAGTAGGACGCCGCGAACAGCAGAAGGAACAGCGGAACGGACGTCGCCAGCGCCTCGACCGTCCGGAGTCTTGGAAACGGCGAACGGATGATGGCGTGGGCCTGCCAGGCGACGAGAGCGCCCAGGGCGAGCAGGGCGACGACCAACGCCGCCGCCGAACGCAGGGTGAAAGACCTGTTCAACGGTGCCGCGAAGTACGCGACCAGCATGAACGTCGTCGTGAGCGTCGTGCGGATCGCGATGCGGCGCTTCTGGCGTGGGCCGTCCACGCCACGATCATGCCCAGCCGGACGGGTTAGATGACGCCCTGGGCGAGCATGGCCTCGGCGACGCGTTCGAAACCGGCGATGTTGGCGCCCACCACGTAGTCACCGGGAGCGCCGTAGCGTTCGGCCGTCTCGTAGCAGGTGTCGTGGATGCCGCGCATGATCCCGGCGAGTTCGTCCTCGACCTTGGCGAACGTCCAGGAGTCACGGGACGCGTTCTGCCGCATCTCCAGGGCGCTGACCGCGACACCGCCCGCGTTGGCGGCCTTGCCGGGGCCGAACGCGACACCGGCCTGCTGGAAGATGTGGACGGCCTCGGGGGTGGTGGGCATGTTCGCGCCCTCCGAGACGGCCTTGACGCCGTTGCGGACGAGGAGCGTCGCGGCGTCCGCGTCCAGCTCGTTCTGGGTCGCGGACGGCAGCGCGATGTCGGCGGGGACGTCCCAGACCCGACCGCCCGGGACGAACCGGGCCGAGATGCCGCGCAGTTCGGCGTAATCGGAGACCCGGCCGCGGTCGACCTCCTTGACGTGCTTGAGGAGGTCGAGGTCGATGCCCTTCTCGTCCACGACATAGCCGCTGGAGTCGGACACGGTGAGCACGTTCGCGCCGAGCTGCTGCGCCTTCTCGATCGTGTAGATCGCGACGTTGCCGGAGCCGGACACGACGATCTGCTGCCCGTCGAGGTCCTCGCCGCGGCGGCGGAGCATCTCGGCCGTGAACAGGACGTTCCCGTAGCCGGTGGCCTCCGTCCGCCCGGCGGAGCCGCCCCAAAGCCGGCCCTTACCGGTGAGGACGCCCGCCTCCCAGCGGTTCGTGACGCGCCGGTACTGGCCGAACAGGTAGCCGATCTCGCGGCCACCGACGCCGATGTCACCGGCGGGGACGTCGGTGTGCTCGCCGACGTGCCGGTAGAGCTCCGTCATGAACGACTGACAGAACCGCATGACCTCCTCGTCGGAGCGTCCATGCGGGTCGAAGTCGCTGCCGCCCTTGCCGCCGCCGATACCGAGCCCGGTCAGCGCGTTCTTGAAGATCTGTTCGAAGCCGAGGAACTTGACGATGCCGAGGTTGACGGTGGGATGAAAACGCAGGCCGCCCTTGTACGGGCCGAGCGCGCCGTTGAACTCGACGCGGAACCCGCGGTTGACGTGGACGTTGCCCTCGTCGTCCTGCCACGGCACCCGGAACATGATCTGCCGCTCGGGCTCGATGAGCCGTTCGACCAGCTTCGCGGAGGCCAGTCCGGGCCGTGCCGCCAGCACCGGACCGAGAGTCTCCAGTACCTCGTGGACGGCCTGGTGGAACTCGGCCTCGCCCGGGTCACGCCGCAGCACCCGCTCGTAGGACTCCTCCAGGACGGCCAGGACCTCGGGCGGTGCCGACAAGCGGGGGGCCAACGGCATGGTGAAGATCCCTTCCTCGACGACCCTTCCACTTTAAGAGGTGTTCGACGTTGCCTTTGACAGGCACGCCCTGGTCAGGCGCGAAGAAGGGGACCGGGCCGCGTCCTCCCTGGGTGAGGACACGGCCCGGTGGTTGGTGGGATCAGGCGGTGGGGCACTTCTGCCACGCCATGTGGTACGTGGTCTTGTAGCTGCCGTCGGTGGAGTCGAAGGCCATGAAGCTCGTACCGCGCGAGTTGCCCTTGTACACGCGCAGCTCGGTGTTGATGTTGAAGTTACGGTCCTCGCCGCACGGCTTGAAGATCAACTCGGCGACTTCCTGGCGGTCGGAGAACTGCCAGTTGTCGGAGTACGGACCTTCGACCTCGTGGGTCTCGGCGGACGTCTGGGACTCGCCCTGGTGGTAGTAGCTGGCCCGCTGCACGCCGCGCGCGCCGTCCGCCAGGTGCGCGAAGCCCCGGTAGTCGGCGCCGGCGATCGCGTAGGTGAAGCCCTGCGGGACGTGCACACGCAGCGCGAGCTGGCAGTTCTTACGGAAGTCGGTGGGCTTCGACGTGCCGCCGGCCTGGGCGAGGTAGTCGCTGTAGGTGACGGTGAACGCGGTGTTGTCACTCGCCGGGGCGACCGCGGTGGTGCCCTTGGCGCAGCCCGAGCCGTTCACGGTGAGAACGTCGACGGTGATCTGCTCGTCCGGCGGGGGGTCGTTGACGTCGGCGGACGCGGTCGGGGCCGCGGAGAGCGCGAGCGCGATGGCCGGGACGGCGGCCGCCGTAAAGGTCAGTCCTTTGCGCATTGTTCCTTCTCCTTTACCTACGGGGGCACTTCTGCCACTCGAAGTGATAGATGGTCTTGATGCTTCCGTCGGCGGAGTCCATCGACACGAAGCTGACCTTGTCTGGGTCCGAGGTCCCCCGAAGCACGCGCAACTCGGTGTTGATGTTGAAGTTGCGCTCTTCACCGCACGGCTTCCAGACGAGCTGCCCCACCTCTTCCTCGTGGGTGACCTGCCAGTTGTCGGCGTACTCACCCTGGATGACGTGGCTCTTGGCGGCGGTCTGGTGGCTACCCTGGAAGTAGTAGCTGGCCTTCTGGATGGCGGTGGCGCCCTCCTCCAGCCACGCGAACCCTCGGTAGTCGGTCGAGGCGATCGCGTAGGTGAAGCCCTGCGGGACGTGCACCTTCATGCTGATCTGGCAGTTCTTGCGGAAATCGGTCGGTGCCGAGGAACCGCCGGCCTGGGCCGTGTAGTCGCTGTAGGTGACCGTGAAGGCCTCCTTGTCCTCGGACACGGCGACAGCGGCCGTACCCTTCGGGCATCCCGAGCCGTTGACGGTCGCGATTTCGATTGTCACGCCCTCGGGCCCCGGTACGAGGTACGAACCGGGGGCGGCCCCGGCGGGTGCCGCCGTCGCCGCGGCCAGCATCATTGCTGCCGCAGCGGAAAAAACGATCCCTTTACGCATGCGATTCCTCCTTGCTGGAGCCTGCGCAAAGAGAGAGTAAAGCGACCTTCTCAGAGAGGTCAATCATCAACTTTCAACACGCGAAAAGAGACTGCGTGACCTAGGGTTCCCCGCCTTGATCAGCAAGAATGGAAAGGTCCAACGATCACGCTTTCGGTGGGACCGTTCCATCAAGTTGTACAATAGAATTAAAGTTGTCATTCAGATATCATCGAAAACACCTCGACACGTGCGAGACGGAGGCCCGTCCGGGGGCGGACCTCCGTTCTGAGGTGCGAAGATGGCTGCTAGCCACCGTCCCGCAACCGGGAAGCCAGTACGGCCGCCTGGCTGTGCTCAATGTCCCGAGTCGCGGTGAGCAAGGTTATCGTTCCCGTTTTCGCAAGCTCCCGCAATCGCCCAAGCGCGGCCGCGCGCTCCGGCTCCTCCAGTTCGACCTCGTAGCGCCGAACGAACTCGTCGAACCTGTCGACCCGGTGCCCGTACCACTTACGCAGTTCGGTGGACGGAGCGACGTCCTTCTCCCACTCGTCCAGACGCGCCTTCTCCTTGGCCAACCCTCGCGGCCACACCCGATCCACCAGAACCCGCTTCCCGTCACCGGAAGCAACCGGCTCGTACACCCTGCGCAGCCTAACCTCCATAACCTCGCCCTACCCAAAAACCCCCGCCCCCGTTCCCAACCCACGACACTCCTCACAGAACCCGCCCCACCAAACACAGCCCGACACCAAGGGGCACAGCCCAGCATCACGGACCCCGGCCCGGCCGGTAAACACAGCCCGACATCACGAAACGCAGCCCGGCGCCACAAGACGCAGCCCCGCTTCATGGGACGCGGCACGACACACTCGCACCACGAGGTACAGCGCGACCTCACGAGACACAACCCCACATCACGGGACCCGACCCCACCGATAGAACACGGCCCAACACCACGAACAAACTCAACACCACAGGACACGGCCCCGAACCACGACACGCAGCCCCGCTTCATAGGACGCGGCACGGTTTGGCGTGGCCCGGCATCACAAGAGCAGGCCGGGGCGCCCAACCCCCGGTAGGTGGGGATTCGGTGACGGCGTCGCGGGCAGCGTCCAGCAGCCCGGCACCCACCGAACACGGCCCCGCACCACCGAACTCAGGCCGTCACGAGACGCAGCCCGGGCTATGGGGCCCGGCGCAGTAAGACGTGGCTCGGCGTCACGGGACCAGTCCGGCGCCGCGAGATATCGCCCGACACCGGGACGCGGCAGGGTCTGGCGTGGCGCGGCAGGGCGCGGTGCGGTGGGCTTTCCGGGCTTGGTCGGGGTTATGGGTGGTGGGGGCCGGGGTTGTGGGTGGTGGGGTTCGGGGGGCGGGTGGCGAATTCGGTGGCGGCGGTTCGGCGGGCGAACTCGCCCGCGACGGCGCGGCCCAGAACATCGTCGTCCGGGCGGTGCCTCTCCAAGTAGTCGAGGGCCTCGGCGAGTTCTCCGGCGGTCAGCTGCCGTACCGGCTTGGTGGCCCAGCGCGGGAGCGGGCGGGACGGGCGATCGGTGGCCCGTGCGGTGCGCGGGTCGATGTTCATTGGTTCCATCCTTTTCTTATCGATTTCCGAAACGTGCGCGCGGCGGCAGGTGGCTTATTAGCCGCCTCGAATAGAATCGCCATGTGCATTGGTGGAGCCAGCAGGCCTGTGACGCCGCGGCGGAGGCGCAGGCCGCCGATCCCTCGCCGGGAAATCTGATGGCGGCCGCCCAGGTGCAGGCGCTGATATCGATGGCTGAGGCGTTGCACCGCATCGCGTCCGCCTTGGAAGAACGCGACGACCCCGAAAACCTTCCGCCGCTGGGCGGTTACCATCCTCGTCCGGCCCGTACCGCGAACAAGTCGGAGTCCGACGGGTCGAAAAAGTGAAATACCGGTGCGCCCGGCCGGGGCGCACCGGTATTTCACGGGGCGTCAGGCATCGCTGAAGGACTTGCGTTCCGACCGGCCGTTCGTGCTCGCGGCCAGCCGGGAGGTCTTCGCGATGGGCGGGCGCGCCGGGGCGGTCTCCATGGCGTACTCGGTGTCGGGTACCGCGGCCGGTTCCTCCGTCACGGTGGGGCGGGGCTCCTCGCGGGGCCGGTCCCGCAGCCGCCGCGCCGCCTGCCGGAGGGCGCGCTCGCCGACCAGGCGGGTCAGCTCCAGGCCCCAGCAGTCGAGCTTGTCGGCGTCGGTGAGGTCGTCGCGGTGGCTGAGCTCCGCGGCGAGGCCGCCGAGCCGCTGCGCCTCCGACAGGTCGAACTCGCGCATGAGGTGGCAGCACAGTTCGGCGAGGGCCGCGTGGTCGCGTTCGAACGACAGTCCCGACAGGTCGTTGTGGGACAGCCTGCTGAGGGCGCGTTTGCGTTCCAGCTCCCCGTCGGCGACCCGCAGGATGCCGTTGAGGAGCGAGATGGGGCCGGCGCCGGCCGCCCTGCCCTGGGCAGGGGCGAACGACATGCGCAGGACGGCCGCGGACCCGAGCCCCGCGGCGATCACCCGGACGACCATCAGGCTCTGCGGGGGCGTCGTCTCGGGCAGTCCGAACGTCCAGCCGGACGCGGTCACCGCGATCAGCGCGACGATCGACGCGCTGGCGTTGACGAAGACGAACAGCAGCCCGCCCGGTGACAGGAGCGCCGCGACGGGCTTGTCGCGGTAGCGCGCGACGAGTTCGGCGAGGCCGATCGCGCCGCCGATCAGGGCGGCGAGGAACATCTCGACGGTCATGACCTTCCTCTACGCGCTGCGGGCGGTCAGTCGGCCGAACGGGGACTCCTCGGTCCTGCCGCGCCGGGGCAGCAGGGTGGCGGGACGCTGCCGCGCCGCGAGTTCGGCGCGTTCGACCTCCAGGAAGACCAGGAGCCATTCCGTGGGGCCCGCGGCCTGTCCGGTGTGGGTGCGCAGCGCCTGTTCCCGCGCACCGAGAAATGCCAGTAGCCATCCGGTGGGACCGGACGTTCTGGGGGTTCGCATTCGTGAATCCATGGTGGAGACCATTCCGCAGCCGCTCCCGAAAGTCGACTTCCGCCGGGTCAAATCTTTCCGGACCGACCCGGCCCATCGGACCATTTCCGATGCGCTCGACCTTAGGTCCGGATAGTCCGGCCGGTACGCCGATCTTCCTTCTATTGAAGATGAATCAAGAGCGTCTTTACGGATGCGAAAAAGGCCATCACACGGACGGAGGGGTCACTTCTGAGAAGTGACCCCTCTCCCCCCGTTCCGCGGATCGGTTCGGCCGCGCACACAGGACCGACCGCTCCCCCCGAAGCGGCTTCGCGCCGAACCACCCAGCGGATGCGAAGAACGTAGCGAGCCGCGACCGTCGCCATCGAGGCTTCGGGCCCGCGCATCGACGAACGGGCGACGCTCTGCGACGAACGGACACGCTCCGCGTTCAAGTGGTGACAGAGAGCGCTGTCCACTGTGCGGAACGCCGCGTTTAAGATGTGGCGCTTACCCTGGGTAGCCTGGATCGGCGAGGCATGTGGGACGGCGAGGAGCGCGGGCGATGGCGGGACGGGCACGACCGATCACGCTGGTGGGTACACCGGTGCTACACAGGGCCTGCAAGCCCGTCGAGGAGTTCGGTCCGGCGTTGGCCGAGCTGGTCGACGACATGTTCGCCAGCATGTACGAGGCGGAGGGCGTGGGCCTGGCCGCCAACCAGATCGGCGTGGACCTGCGCGTCTTCGTCTACGACTGCCCGGATGAGGACGGCGAACGCCACAAGGGCGCCGTCGTCAACCCCGTCCTGGAGCTGCCGGAGCTGGAGGACCGCCGTCTGGACGACGGCGACGAGGGCTGCCTGTCCGTGCCCGGGCCGCACGCGAGCGTGCCGCGTCCAGACCGGGCGACGGTCCACGGCTTCGACGTCTCCGGCGCGCCGATCACGGTCGACGGGACGGGCCTCCTCGCCCGCTGCCTCCAACACGAGACCGACCACCTCGAGGGCCGCCTCTACATCGACCGGCTCTCGACCCGCGCCCGCAAGAAGGTCCTCAAGGAGTACGAGGCCCTCCGCGCCGAACGCGAAGCCGACACCTCACCCCACTAGCCTTCACCCGCCCTGTCCTCTCGCGGCCTACCGGCCGCGTGCGAGCCCGCGTCCCAGGCCAAGACCAAGCCGCACGGCAAGGCATCACGAGCACGCCGAGCCGTGGGCGAGCACGGACGCCGGGACGAGGCCGAGCGCGGACAAATCCGAACACAGGCGAACACGGACGCCGGGCCGGAACCGGGTACGGACCAAGTCCGAGCACGGGCGGCAGGCCAGCACGGGCGGCAGGCCAGCACGGGCGAGCGGCTGGCCACAGCGAGCACGGACGCCGGGACGAGGCCGAGGGCGGACAAGTCCGAACACAGGCGAGCACGGACGCCGGGTCGGATCCGGGTACGGACCAAGTCCGAGCACGGGCGGCAGGCCAGCACGGGCGGCAGGCCAGCACGGGCGAGCGGCTGGCCACAGCGAGCACGGACGCCGGGACGAGGCCGAGGGCGGACAAGTCCGAACACAGGCGAGCACGGACGCCGGGTCGGATCCGGGTACGGACCAAGTCCGAGCACGGGCGGCAGGCCAGCACGGGCGAGCGGCTGGCCACAGCCCGCACGGACGCCGGGACGAGGCCGAGTCAGGCGGCAGGCGGACGAGGGTCGTGGGCGAGGGTGGTTTTGTTTGCGGGGCTGGTCCGGGGGGTTGGGTTAGGTGGACGGGGTGTCGGCCAGGTAGGGCGGGGCCGGTTCGTACTGGATGTAGCGGCGGACCGTTCGGGCGTGGTCGGGGCCGTGGAGGCGGCCGACCAGCCAGAGCGCCATGTCGATGCCCGCTGACACGCCCTGGCTTGTGACGAGGTTGCCGTCCACGACGTAGCGCGCGTCCCGGACGACGGTCACGTCGCCCTTGGCTTCCAGAGCGTCCTCCCATGACCAGTGGGTCGCGATCCTTCGTCCCTTGGCCAGGCCTGCGGCGTGCAGCAGGGCCGCGCCCGTGCACACGCTCGTGACCCAGTCGGCCTGTTCGGCGACCTTTGCTATCCAACCGGTGACGGCCGGGTTGTTCGGCTGGGTTTCGCGTGCGCCGCGTCCACCCGGTATCAGGAGCACGTCCAGCTGGGGATGGTCGTTCAGGGTGTGGTCCGGGAGAACCCGCATCCCCTTGTTGCAGCGGACGGGGCCCGAGTGTTCGGCGATCAGAACCGCCTTGTCGTCCTGCCCGCGGACCATCGCCGAGGCCGTGAACACCTCCCACGGACCGACGAAGTCCAGTTCCTCCGCGTCCTCGAAAATCAAAAGCCCATACGTGGTCATGACTGGTCCTTCCCCTGCGTGAAGCCGGTTCCCCTGAATCGGTGTCTGTAGTCGGACGGCGCGACCCCCACATGACGGTGGAACGCCCGGCGCAGGGTCTCGCCGGTTCCGAAACCGAGCCGCCGCGCCAGCGTTTCGACGGGTTCGTCCCCCTCTGCCAAGGCCCGTCGTGCCGCCTCGATCCGCACCCGTTCGACATACGCGGCCGGTGGGACGCCCAGTTCCGCCGTGAATCTGCGCTGGAGGTGCCGGGCGCTGAGGCCCGACCGTCCGGCCAGGTCGGCGATGGTGTGGCGGGCGCCCGGATCGGCCTGGACGGACGAGACCGCCGCGCGGATCGGGTCGGACGCGGGCTGCGGCGACCACAGTGGGACGCTGAACTGCGACTGGCTCCCCGGCCGTCGCAGGAACATCACGAGTTCCCGCGCCACCGCGTGCGCCGTGTCCCGGCCGTGGTCGTCCTCGACGAGGGCCAGGGCCAAGTCCATTCCGGCCGTGACCCCGGCGGACGTCCAGAACCGCCCGTCCCGGATGAAGATCGGGTCGCAGTCGACGTCGAGTCGCGGATACTCCCTGCGCAGTTGTTCCTCGCGTTGCCAGTGCGTCGTGACGCGGCGTCCGTCCAGGAGCCCGGCCTCGGCGAGCAGGAGCGCGCCGCTGCACACGGACGCGACCCGCCGCGCGCGACCGGCCGTCTCCTTCACCCATCCGACCAGCGCGGCGTCCTTCATCGCCCGGTCGACCCCGACCCCGCCCGCGACGATGAGCGTGTCGATCCCGTCGATCTCGCCGAGGCCGTACCCGGCGTGGACGGGCAGCCCGCCGGACGATGCCACCGGCCCCGCCGCGGGCCCGACGACCAGGCATTCGTACCGCCCGGCACCGCGGAACACCTCAAGCGGACCGGCCAGGTCCAGCACCTGGAACCCGTCATAGATCACGAAGGCGACGCGCATGCCTCCAGGCTGTCCGTGCGTCCCGCATGGCGTCAACGACGGGCACCCCACACATCACGCCATGATCCAGATCACCTCGTCTCGACGAAAATAATGGTTGACATTGCAGGCAGATCTATGGCTAACTCTTACGCATGGAGCTTTGATTCTTTCTCTCGGTTGAGCCGCCCCGCCGTCGTAGCGGGCCCGCTCCCGTCCCCTCGGCGCCACCGCCAGTTCTCATCCACGCTGGTCGTGACCTGCGCCGTCTTCCATGAACTCTCCAATTCGTCGGCCTTTCATGGCCGAATTCGAGCATGCTCGGAGGTCTATTTCTTATGCGTGAATTCGCCCATCCCGAATCCGACCCCTTCGCCAAGTCGCGGAAGAAGGGCAAGCGGAAGAACCACGACTTCCGGTCCGCGAACCTCATGAACAACCGGCGCAACGCCCGGCAGCTGCCCGCGCGGCAGCTCAACCGGGGGCGCTGAACGGGTCCCGGCCCCGGTCCCCCCTGTCAGGGACCGGGGCCGGAACCGTCCCCGGGAACTCCGCCCACACCACCGTTCGGGCGCCGTCCCTCCGGAACCCCCAGCTCGACGCCAGGGCCGCCACGATCCGCATTCCCCGGCCCGTCTCCGCGCCGACCTCCTCCCTGACGTGCGGCCGTCCGTCCGCGCCGCCGCCGTCCACGACCTCGAGCCGGTACATGCCGTCCCCGGCCAGCAGGACGACCGTCACCCGTCCTCCCTCCCGACCCGACGCCGTGTGCGTGACCGCGTTCGCGACCAGTTCGCTCACCGTCATGACCACGTCGTCCACGCGTCGGGCGCCGGACGCCCTGTCTCGGACGAAGCTCCGCGCGAACCCCACGGATCGCCGCAATCCGGGCAGTGTGATCTCGCCGACGAGCACGCGGTCCCCCGTGGCACCTTTCCCCGCACCGGCCACAGCGCCGCCTCCCCGTCGCCGGGCAGGGTCGTCCCGGAGTCCCGCCTGTCCGGCACCGGCTCGCAATGCTTCCACGACGGCTCCCGTCGCCTCCGCCAAGTCGCCCGTCACCTGGCTGTACGTTCGGGAACCCCGCCCCCGTTCACGTCTCCTGGACCCTTCTCGCACATCGCACCGTCCGCCCATGCCATGAGGGCTCCCAAACGGGAGCCCTCATGGGTGGGGTGGTCAGGGCCGTGCGGGGTCGGGCTCGTGGGTGGCGGCGTTTTCTCGGTATAGAGATAGGGCCGCGGGGCCCGCGCCAGGGGGCGTACGGGTCAGTCGCGGGTTTCCTGGAGGTAGCGGAGGACGGCGGCGACGCGGCGGTCCGCGCGGTCGGCGGGGGCGAGGCCGAGCTTGGCGAAGATGTTACGGATGTGCTTGTGGACGGCTCCCTCGGTGACGTGCAGCCGCTCGGCGATGGCGACGTTGCCCAATCCTTCCGCCATCACGGCGAGGACGTCCCGCTCCCGGGGGCTGAGCCGGGACAGGGTGTTGTCGGGTCGCCGGGTCCGGGTGAGGAGCTGGGTGACGACGTCCGGGTCGACGGCCGTGCCCCCGTCCGCGACCCGGTGCAGCGCGTCCAGGAACTGCGCGACCCGTCCGACCCTGTCCTTGAGGAGGTAGCCGAGCCCGGCGGCGCCGCCGGAGAGCAGCTCGGTGGCGAACGCGTGCTCCACGTAGGCGGACAGCACGAGCACCGCGAGTTCCGGACGGCGGCGCCTGGCCTCGACCGCCGCGGCGATGCCCTCGTCGCTGTGCGTCGGCGGCATCCGGACGTCCACGATCGCGACCTCGGGCTCGTGGGCGTCGATGGCGGCGAGGAAGTCCTCCGGGTTGTCGGTCGTGGCCACCACGTCCAGGGACTCGGCGCGCAGCAGCAGCGCGAGCCCCTCACGCAGCAACGGATCGTCCTCGGCGATCACAATCCGCATGGGAGTTCCACCAGAAGGGTCGTCGGGCCACCGGGCGGGCTGGTCAAGGAGAAGTAGCCGTCGTGTGCCTCGATCCGGCTGCGGATGCCCGCGATCCCGCTGCCGTGGTCCTCACCGGCGCCGCCCTTGCCGTCGTCGTGGATACGCAGGAACAGGCGGTCCTGGCGTTGGCGGAGGATGACGGCGGCGCGCCGGGCGTCGCTGTGCCTGGAGATGTTGGTGAGCGCCTCGGCGACCACGAAGTAGGCGGTGGCCTCGACCGAGACGGCGCACCGTCCGGGCACGTCGACGTCGAAGCGGCACGGCACGGCGCAGGTCGCGGCGAGCCCGGCGATCGCACCGGCCAGGCCGCGGTCGTCCAGGACAGGCGGCAGGATCCCGCGGACGACCGAGCGCAGCTCGGCCAGTGCCTGCTCGGAGGCGTCCTGGGCGCGTTCGAGCAGGGCCTCGGCGCCGGCGGGGTCGCGGGCCAGGGTGCGACGGGTCGCGCCGAGCATGACGTTGACGGCGACGAGCCTGCTCTGCGTGCCGTCGTGCAGCGACCGTTCGATGCGCCGCAGCTCGGTGGCGTGCGCGTCCAGCGCGGCGGCGCGGGCGGCGGAGAGTTGCGCGACCTGGAGCGACAGGTCGGCCTCGGGTGCGGCGTGCCGCAACAGCAGCCGCCGGCCAGGCCAGGCTTGGAGGCGGGCCATGCCCGGTGCGACGGTCATGAGGGCGACCGTCCACATCAGGCCCACGGGGACGATGAGGAGGGCGTCGGTGAAGTCGTGCACGGGCCAGAACAGCGGTCCGCGGTCGTCGGCGTCCCCGGGGATCGCCCACCAGTACAAGGGATAGGTGATGTCGCGCAGGATGTAGAACGGCAGTGCCACGCCGCACAGGCCGATGGTGAGCCCGAGCGTGCCGTGGACGGCGAGCCAGCCCAACTCCCGCCGGACGACGTCGTCCCTGGCGGCGCTGCGCAGGCGGGCCGGTACCGGTTCGGGGCAGCGGACCACGCCGGCCGCGATCTCCCCGCCCGGCGCCCCGTTCGCGCTCACGCGGGCGGGGCGCCTGCGGGCCGGGCGCCTGCGGGCCGGGCGGTCGGGGACCCAGCGGGCGAGGCGGGAGCGCTCCTGGTTGGTGACAACGCGCAGGGCGCGAAGGGTCGGACGTATCAGGAGAAGGCCGACACCGGCGAGGCAGGCCAGCGCGACGGCGACGAGCCAGAGTAAGGCGAACAGGGCGAGGATGGCCGTGGCGAGACCGCCGGCGAGGTGTTCGAGCGCGTCCAAGGTGCGGCGCGCGCGAGCCGTGATCCTTTGCCGACGGGTTCGCCCTGCGCGAGGCCGGCACGCATGGGCCAGATTCACACCCGCCGCCTCGCGTGGGCCGGTCCGGATTCCTGAGTCAGCATCCGCCCTCCAAGGCCGGAAACGAACTAATTACACTTAACCACCGTCTGACTGTCGGTCAACGAAGCCGATTCGCTACACAGAGTGAAATATCGGCCTGATCGCGTACGAAACGTACGGAGCCCGGAAGAGGCGTGGCCCAACCCGGCCATACGGGCTCGCCGCCGTCGACCAGCGGTACGCCACACCGGTAGAGCCTGCCGTACTCCTGTCCTCACGTAGGCGGGATTGTTCGGTAGTTGTTCTTTCAAGAAGCTGGGAAGTGCACGAAACAAACAACCCCGCGTTCCATCCGCTCCCTTTTCTGTTCTCGGAGGTTGATCATGCGCTCCCTCTCCGTGTTCGCCGCCACATTGACCGTGGCCACCGCGGTCGGAACCGCCATCGTATCGCCCGCGAGCGCCAGCTCCTCACCCACCGACGGAGTCGGGCAGGAAGCCACGGGCGGCGAGAACTGCGTCGTCCACCTGAGCTCCAACAACAGCGTGAAGTGCTTCGACACGTTCACCGAAGCCATTGCCGACGCCACCGCCGGCAGGATCACCAACGCCCCCCGCGACGCCCGGTCCGCGATGGCCGACAGCGGCCTGGACCGCCGTCTCAACGGCCTCGGTACCGCGGGTCCCGGCATCGTCCTCGCTATCGAGTACGCGGACAGCGACTACGCCGGAAGGCACAACATCTACACCGGCTCCGCCGGTTGCGACAATGACGACGGCGTCGAATGGAGGGTGGAATCCCTCGGCAGCTTCAACGACATGATCACCTCATTCCGCAATTACGCGGATTGCCAGGCCAATCACTACGAGCACATCGACTTCGAGGGGGCCAGCACGGGCTGGCTCAACGACACCCCGAACATCGGCGAGGCCATGAACGACCAGACGTCCTCGATTCAGTGGCGGTAGGCGGCTGATGTGATCGGACCGGGCCGCGCGGCTGCAGGCGATGGTGGATCGCCAATGCAGCAAATGCAGCGGCCCGGCTCGGTTTCCCTTTCTCTTTCGGAGGTTGATCGATGCGTTCCTTCACTCTGCTCACCGCAACGCTCTCCGCGGCGACGACGCTCGGCCTCGCCGCCCCACCCACCGCCGCCACCGGCGGACAGACCCCGGCGAACGACCGGCACTGTGTCCTCCACCTGACCTCCGGTGGCACCGTGAGCTGCTACCGCACCTTCACCGAGGCCATCGCCGACGCCACCGGCGGACAGATCACCAACGCTCCGCGGAACGTCGCCGCGGCGGTGGCCGACACCGAGTTCGACCGCCGCCTCAACGCTCTCGGCCAGAGCGAGCACCGGGCGGCCGACCTCGACGCCGTGATCAGCATCGAGTTCGAGGACGCGAACTACGGCGGACGGTCCAACGTCATCGAGGCCGACGGCGTCTGCGACGACAACGACGACATCGAGTACTCGGCGCCCACCCTCCCCGAGGACTGGAACGACACGATCACGTCGTTCAAGACCTATGTGCAGTGCCAGGTCAACCACTACCAGCACCCCGACTACCAGGGCACCCGCACCGGCTGGCTCGAGGACACCCCCAACATCGGCTCGATCATGAACGACAGGACGTCCTCGATCCAGTGGAGGTGAGCGGCCGTCCGTCCTGACGCGGCCGGTGCCGGACTGGGGGAGGAGGAGGGGCCACCCCGCAGTCCGGACCGGCCGCGCGCGGTGGCGCCCTCGGGTCGACGCGGCGCGTGAGCCGGGCGTTGGACGCCCCTGAGATGACCGATCGCCTACGCTGAGCTATGAAGCATTGCACTGAGTAGCGGGGGGCGGGCGTGGCGACGGAGAGCCCGGAGACGGTCCGCCGGTTGCTCAGGCGCCTGTTCCTCTCGGTGCGGGGGCGCGCGACGGTCATCACCGTGGCGGTGTCGGCCCTGGTCCTGGCGCTGGTGTTCGTCCTGCTGATGCTGCTGGCGCGCGACTGGACGCGGAACAACGTGTGGCAGGAGTCCGAGCAGACCGTCGAACGGGTCGTGTCCGACATCACCCGTGGAAGGGGCGTCGAGTCGCTCGACACCGGGCCGGACGAGACGGATCTGGTCCAGGTCGTCGGCTCCGACGGACGTGTGGTGGCGGCCAGTGAGGCGATGCGGGGACGCCCGGCCCTGGCCGCCGACGAGGTGATCTCGGGCAAGGTGCTGGTCGACGAGACGGGCTGCCCCGATTTCCTGGACGGATGCGTACGGCTCTTCGGCACGCGGCTGGCGTGGTCGCCGTGGGGCGCGAACGTGATGGTCGTCGCGGCGTCGCCGCTGCCCACGCTGGTCAACGTGTGGCTGCTGCCGCTGGGGCTGATGCTGACCATGACGGGCCTGCTCGCCCTGATCGCGTGGTGGACATGGCACACGATCGGACGGGCCTTCGTGCCGATCGACGCGATCCGCGCGGAGATGGCGGACTTCGGCGCCCGGGGCCTCGGCCACCGGGTGCCCGTTCCGCAGACCGGCGGCGAACTCCAGGGGCTCGCCGAGACCGTCAACGCCACCCTCGAACGGCTGGAGGAGGCGACGGAACGGGAACGCCGGTTCGTCTCGGACGCGTCGCATGACCTGCGGAACCCGCTCGCGGGCCTCCAGACGCGGCTCGAGGTCGCGCTGGACGAGCCGGACGACTTCGAGTGGCGCCCGACCATCGAGTCGGCGCTGCGCGACACGCGGCGGCTGAACGAGATCATCGTCGACCTGCTGGAACTGTCCCGGCTCGACGCCCGTGCTCCGGTCCCGGTGGAACGATCCGACCTGGGGGAACTCGTCCGCCGGGAGGTGGGGCGCCGCCCGTCCCGCGTCCCGATCTCGACGGACCTGGAGGACGGCGTGACCGTCCGGGCGAACACGGGACGGTTGATCCGGGTGCTCGGCAACCTGCTGAGCAACGCCGAACGGCACGCCGAGGGACGTATCGAGGTCACGGTGGCGCGGGACGGCGACGACGCGGTCCTGGAGGTGCTGGACGACGGCGTGGGCGTCCCCGAGGAGGCGCGGGAGCGGGTCTTCGAACGTTTCTCGCGGCTGCGCGAGTCACGGGACCGGGATCCGCAGGGAACCGGGCTGGGCCTGCCCATCGCACGCGAGATCGCCGAGATCTACGGCGGCACGCTGCGCATCGCCGACAGCCCGACCGGCGCCCGGTTCGTCCTGCGGCTCCCGATCGCCGACTCGCGGAGGGCGTCGGTCAGGGACGGCGGATGACCTCGATGACGCTGGCCAGGCCGTCCGCGCCGTGCCCGGCGTCCACGGCGCGCCACAGCAGGTCGCGGAGCGCGCGGGGCCCGGCCGCGTCGATTCCGGCCTCCTGGGCGGCCTCCACGATGTGGTCGGTGCCGACGGCCTGCATCCGGAGGTTGTGGTCCGCGCCCCGGACGACCCCGGCGTCGATCATCTCCGTCATGACCTTGAGGAAGCCCATGGTGCCGTCCGCGGCGAGGTCCGCCAGCATCGTGGCCGCGAACGGGCGGAGCCGTTCGGCGGCCACCCCCGCCGTGCCCAGCAACGCCACCCCGTGCATGTAGGCGACGAGCGTCGACCAGAACAGGTAAAGCTGCGCCTGGTAGTAGAGCATCGACAGACCCGGGTCGGAGCCCACGAACGTGGTCTCGCCGAGTTTCCCGAGCGTTTCCCGGTGCCGGTGCAGGGTCTCCTCACGACCGCTGTAGAAGACGTAGGAGCCCGGCTTGCCGACGCCCTCCGGCGGCACCATGATGCCGCCGGTCAGCAGTTCCGCGCCGTGCCGGGACGCCCACTCGTCGGCGCGGCGCAGTTCGTCCGGGCTGCCGGAGCTGAGGTTGACCACGACACGGCCCTTGAGCGCGTCGGCGGCCTGGTCGAGGGAGTCGTACATCGCCTGATAGTCGGTCTGGCTGAGGATGACCAACTCGGACGCGGCGAGCGCGTCGGCGGGGGTCGCGGCCAGGGTCGCGCCCTTCGCGACGAGCGGTTCCGCCCGGCTCGCCGTCCTGTTCCACAGCGTCGTCGGATGCCCGTTCTCCAGGAAGGTGGCGGCCATCGCCGCGCCCATGGCGCCCAGACCGACGACCGTCACCGGTGCCTTCGTCATCGAAATGCTCCTAGGTTTCGCAGTGTTCCGGGTGTGTGGGGGTTCAGCCTCGTCAACGCCGCTACGGAAACGCTTCGGGTGGTTCCGTGGCGGATGCGTACGCTGAGGGCGTGCGTTTCGGGGTGCTGGGGCCGCTCGCGGTCTGGACGGACGACGGGACGCCCGTGCACGTCCCGGAACGGAAGGTCCGCACTCTGCTGGCGATACTGCTGACCGATCCGGGACGTCCCGTATCGATCGACCGCCTGGTGGACGCACTGTGGGGCGACCGGCCGCCCCGAAACCCGTCCGGCACACTCCAGGCCCGTGTCTCGCAGCTCCGCAGGGTCCTGGACGACGCGGAACCGGGCGCTCGGGCGCTGCTCGTGGCACGTCCACCCGGCTACCTGCTCGACGTGGCCCCCATGGCAGTGGACTCTCACCGGTTCGCCACGCTCGTCGCCCAAGCACGCGAGGTGACCGACCCGCTGACGAAGGCGCGCCTGCTCGACGACGCACTACGGCTGTGGCGTGGCCCCGCGTTCGACGACATCGACCTGCCGCTCCATCACGCGCAGGTCGCGGCCCTTGAGGAGCGGCGTCTGACCGCGCTGGAGGAACACGCCGAAGCCCGCCTCGACCTGGGCGAACACGCCGCGCTGGGCGCGGAACTGGCCGCCGCCGTCGCCCGGCATCCGCTGCGGGAACGGCTCCGGGCCGTCCATCTGCGCGCCCTCTACCGCGCCGGACGCCAGGGCGAGGCCCTCGCCGGATACCACGACCTGCGGGAACGGCTGGCCGAGGAACTGGGCGTCGAGCCGAGCCCCGAACTGGCGGCCCTGTACCAGTCGATACTGGAACAGGATCCGGCCGAGTCGGGACGGCGCCGCGTCCCGTCGCGGCTGCCGACCGTCCTCGGTGAGCTGATCGGCCGTTCCGGCGCGGTTGAACGCGCCCGCGCGCACCTCGCGTCCGATCGCCTGGTGACCCTGACCGGCCCCGGCGGTGTCGGCAAGACGCGACTCGCCCTGGAGACGGCGACCCGATCGGTCGGCGACCATCCGGACGGCGTGTGGATGGTCGAGTTGGCCGCCGTGCGAGCCGGGACCGCCGAGGCCGTGGCGGAACCGGTGGCGCGAGCCCTCGACCTGTGGGAAGAGGGCGGCAGCGGCCCGGTGGAACGGCTCGTCCGGGCGCTGCGGGCCCGCCGGTCCCTGCTCGTCCTGGACAACTGCGAGCATGTCGTCGAACCCGCCGCCGAACTCGCCGGACGCTTGCTGGCCGACGCGCCGGGCCTGCGGATCCTCGCCACGTCCCGTGAACCGCTCGGCGTTCCCGGGGAGCGGCTGCAGATCGTCCCGCCGCTGGACCTGCCGGGGCGGGCGTCGACGCCCGAGGCGCTGCTGGAGTCCGGCGCGGTGCGGCTGTTCGTCACGCGGGCGGCGGAGGCGGCGCCCGGGTTCGCGTTGAACGAGGAGTCCGCGCCGTGGGTCGCGTCGATCTGCCGACGGTTGGACGGGCTGCCGCTGGCACTGGAACTGGCGGCGACCCGGGTCCGCGCGCTCGGGGTGCGGGAACTCGCCGCCCGGCTGGACGACCGGTTCCGCGTCCTCGCGGACGGTCGCCACGGCGGCCCGGCCCGGCAACGGACCCTCCGTGCGATGATCGACTGGAGTTGGGGTCTGCTGACCTTGCAGGAACGGGTCGCGTTGCGGCGGCTCGTCGTCCACGCGGGCGGCTGCACCCTCGATGCCGCCGAGACCGTCTGCGATGCCGACGCGGCCGTGCTGGCGAGGCTCGTCGACCGTTCGCTGGTCGTCCGGGACGGGGACGGCCGTTACCGGTTGCTGGAGTCCGTCGCCGCGTACGGCCTGGAACGCCTCCGCGACGCGGGCGAAGAGGACGAGTTCCGCCGCCGTCACGCCCGCTACTACCTGGACCTGGCCGAACGCTCGGTGGCGGGGCTGCGCGGCCCGGAGCAGGCCGCATGGCTCGACCGCCTCGACCGGGAGACCGGAAACCTTGCGGCGGCGACCGCCCACGGCGACGCCGTCCGGTTGGGGAACGCCCTGGCCTGGTACCGGTTCCTGCGCGGCCGGTTCGGCGAGGCCCGCACCGCCCTGCGCCGGGCGCTGGACCAGGACGGCCCACCATCACCCGCCCGCGTCGAGGCGGCCGCCTGGCTGGCCGGATTCACCTTGCTGTCCGGTGAGAGAGTCAACTCCGAACCGATACGCCAAGCCGCACTCGACCAGTACAAGGACGACTCGGTGGCCCGGGCCAAGGCCGAGTGGTTCCTGAGCCACGCCCACTGGGCCTACGGCGACCTGGCCGCGAACGAAGAACGCGTCGACCGCGCGCTGGCCGTATTCCGCGCGGCGGGTGACCGCTGGTTCACGGCCGCCGCGCTCGCCACCCGCGCCAAGTTCCTCCTCGGACGCGGCGACCTCGCCGCGGCGGAATCCGACGCCCGCACCAGCCTGACCATCTTCGACGAGATCGGTGATCCATGGGGACGGCTGGAGGCGTCCGACGCCCTCGTCCGGCACGCCGAGATCATCGGCGAGCACGACCGGGCCGTGCGGCTGCTCGACGCCGACCTGCGCACCGCCGAAGCCCTGCGCCTATGGCCCGAGGTGTCGTACCGGCTGTCGGCGCTCGGCCGCCTCGCCCTGCTCACCGGCGACCCCGACCGGGCATGGGACCTGCACGAACGGGCGTTCGACCTGGCCGGACGGCACGCCGTGCGCTCGGCACAGGAGTTCGCCGAGATCGGCCTCGGCATCGTCGCCCGCGCACGCGGCGACCTCGACACCGCCGAAAAGCACCTGCGCGCCTGGCTCGGCTGGCTGCGCGGCATCGGCGGAACGGCCGGGATCGCGTTCGCGCTGGCCCAGCTCGGATTCATCGCCGAGGAACGCGGCGACGCCGAGACCGCGCTGGCCCTGCACACCGAGGGCCTGGACGCGGCACGGAAGATCGACGACCCGCGCGCCGTCGCCCTGGCCCTCGAAGGGCTCGCCGGGGCCCGGTCCCTCGCCGGGGACCATCCGGCCGCCGCCGGGCTGCTCGCCGAGGCCGCCACGCTCCGCGAGGCCACGGGCGCACCGCTGCCCGCCGCCGAACGCCGCGATGTGGACCGAATCGCCGGGAGGATTCGGGAGGCTTCCGGTGTTACCACCGTCGATAGCGCGGTCAACGGCGGGAGGAAACGATGAGCGACGACCTCGGATACGGGTGGCAGGGCGACCAGATCGATCTACCCGCCTACCTGAAGCGGGTCGGGCACGACGGCGATGTCACCCCGACCGAGGAGACGTTGCGGGCCCTGCACCGCGCGCACACCACGTCGATCCCGTTCGAGAATCTCGAAATCATGCTCGGCCGACCGATCGACCTGTCGTTGGACACCGTCCAGGCGAAACTGGTCGAGCAATCACGCGGCGGCTACTGCTACGAGCACAACCGGCTGTTCGCGGCGGTGCTGGAACGGCTCGGCTACGAGGTGACCGCGCTGTCCGGCCGTGTGACAGTGGGTGCCCGGAAACTACTGCCGTCGACTCATGCGCTGCTGCACGTCCGTCCGCCGGGGCAGCCGAAGGACGAGGCCGCCTGGCTGTGCGACGTCGGTTTCGGCGCCGGGCCGCTGGAACCACTGCGGTTCCGCGACGGCGAGGAGGTCGACCAGGACGGTTGGAGCTTCCGACTCCAGCAGGGCCGGACCGTCACCACGTGGTCCCCCAACACGGTCGGTTGGGAACTGCACCAGCGTGGCCCGGACGGTTGGGTGCAGCGCCACACGTTCACCATGAACGAGCAGTTCCGAGTCGATTTCGAGGTGGGCAACCACTTCGTGTCGACGAACCCTCACTCCCCGTTCGCAACCCGTCCGTTCGCGCAGAAGTTCAGGGTCGACTCCCTGCACGTCCTGGACGGAACGAACCTGACCGTCAGGCACCCAGACGGGTCCACCGCATCGACCAGCACCCTCACGCCCGAGCAACTGCCCGAAACACTGGCGGAGAGCTTCGGGATCGTCCTGGAAGGCGATGACGCCCCCCGACTCGTCGATTTCGTGCGCGCCAACCCGAAACGCTAGGCCAGTCGAGCGTTTCCAGAGGGTTGAAGCCCACCCTTCGGGTACCGGCCAGCGAGAGGAGCCGCACGCGACATCAAGGAGGGGATGACCGTGGCCGACCAGAAGGAGAACGCCGTCGACCTGCTGCTCTCGCAGCATGAGGAGATCCGGCGCCTGGCGTCGACCGTAGAGAAGAGCAACGGGCAGACCCGCAAGGACGCCTTCGACCGACTGCGTGAACTACTCGCCGTGCACGAGACCGCCGAGGAAGAGGTCGTCCACCCGTTCGCCCGCCGCAACATCGACCACGGCGCCGACATCGTGGACGCCCGGATGGCGGAAGAGAACGAGGCCAAGAGCGTCCTGTCAGAGCTGGAGAAGCTCGACCCCGATTCGGCCGATTTCGACGAGCTGTTCTCCGACTTCCACAAGGACCTGGAGGCGCACGCCTCACGCGAGGAGCGGGAGGAGTTCCCGCGCCTGCGCCGGGAGGCCACGTCCGAGCAGCTGAACGGCATGGCGAAGGCCGTCCGCGCCGCCGAGGCCGTCGCCCCGACGCATCCGCACCCGAGCGCCGACTCGACCGCCAAGAACTACGCGCTCGGCCCGATGGCGGCCGTCGCCGACCGTGTCCGCGACGCCATCGAAAGGGCCCGCCGATGAGCGAACGCAAGAACGACCAGGACAAGCCACTCGCCGACCGCCGCGACACGCCCCACGACGACGAGCCGGACTTCGCCGACGAACACACCCCCGGCCCCACGGACCCACCGATCGCCGAGGGCGAGACCCCCGGCGGCGAAGACGAGGGCTACACCCCCCAAACAGAAGTGCCTTGACCCCACCAACGAGGCCGCCCCATGGGGCGGCCTCGTTGCGTACGGTCCACGGTTCAGGGCCGCGGGATGGAGACGGCGTCGTACGAACGAAGACCAGCGGCACCGCCACGACCCTGCGCGTCCTCCTGCTCAACCTCGGCGACCAGGCGACCGGTTCCCCGCCTACCAGGCTGAAACCTGGTGATGGGTCGAAGCCGGAACGCGATCCCGGCTACCTCGCTGGCGGCCTGACGGCCGACGAGGAGTCGTCATAGCGGGTCGCGGCGGCTTTCGACGGTGGGAGGGACGCGGTGGACGAGCCTCCGGGGTCGATGGTCTCCTCAGTCGGGGTGTGGCGGTTGCTGGTCGGGCGGGGTTCCGCCGCCTTCGCCGCCTCCCTTGTTCCCCTTGTCGGTGCCGTGCGCGTGGCCCTTCGCCTTCGTCCGCTTCGGGTCGGTCGCCTCGGGTACGGGCTCGTTCGTCACCGAGGTCCGCTCTGACCTGCGGACTTCGGGCTGCTGCGGGTTCGGCATGTTCACGCTCCTATGCGCTGGACGGTTCGGGACGCAGCGGGTCATGCCCCACCGTCATGAGGGCGTGGCGCCACTCGTCGTCCCGTTCCGCGTTCGGCGGGCGGTTCTCCAGCCGGTCCTCCACGTAGTCGACGACCTGGCGCATCACTTCCGCGTCACGGTCGGTGAGGTCCACCTTCCGCTTGCGGAGGACGTCCACGACCCGAGCGCCCAGCTCCGACACCCCGGGCCCCGATCCGGGCTCCGGGAACGCCTCCTCGCCGGAGGCGTCCGTGAGCAGCCACGTCCGCAGCTCATCGGAGGTCATGTTGACGACCCGGTGGAAGTCCTCCCAGGCCAGGTCCGCGTCGGCCGGTATTCGATCTTTCATGGATCACTCCCTGTCGCCCGTTCAAGCCCGCCCTACCCGGGACTATCCGCCCCATTCGTTACATCAACGACAGTCCGGGAAGGCGACGGGCATGGACCACGCGCAGGCTCCCGTTCTCGACGCCCTCGCCGCCTACCACCGCGAGGGCCAGGTCCCGTTCACCCCGCCCGGCCACAAGCAGGGCCGGGGGGCAGACCCGCGCGTCCGGGAAGTCCTGGGCGACGCGGTGTTCCACTCGGACGTCCTCGCGATCTCCGGCCTGGACGACCGCATGTCCCGGCACGGCGTCCTCGAACGCGCCCAAGAGCTGATGGCGGACGCCGTCCACGCCGAACAGACGTTCTTCTCCACATGCGGCAGTTCGCTGTCGGTCAAGAGCGCGATGCTGTCGGTCGCCGGGCCCGGCGAGAAGCTCGTGGTGGGACGGGACGCGCACAAGTCCGTGGTGTCAGGCCTGATCCTCTCTGGTGTCCGTCCGATCTGGGTGGAGCCACAATGGGACGAACACCGCCATCTGGCGCACCCGCCGTCCCCGGAAGCGTTCGCCGCCCGCCTGGACGAACACCCCGACGCCCGCGGCGCCCTGGTCACCAGCCCCACCCCGTACGGGACATGCGCCCACCTCTCGGCGATCGCGGCGGTCTGCCACGAACGGGGCAAACCGCTGATCGTGGACGAGGCCTGGGGCGCGCACCTCCCCTTCCACCCGGACCTGCCCACGTGGGCGATGGACTCCGGCGCCGACGTGTGCGTGACCAGCGTCCACAAGATGGGCGCCGGGCTGGAACAGGGCTCCGTCTTCCACCAGCAGGGAGACCTGGTGGACCCGTCCGTCCTGAAGGCCCGCGAAGACCTCCTCGGCACCACCAGCCCGTCCGTCCTGATCTACGCGGGCCTCGACGGCTGGCGCCGCCACATGGTCGAACACGGCCATGAACTCCTCCAGAACGCCCTCGACCTGGCGACCGACGTCCGCGCGGAGATCTCCGCCCTGGGCTACACCGTCCAAGGCCGGGACGAGTTCACCGGTCCCGGCCGCGCCTACGACCTCGACCCGCTGCCCATCGTCATCGACATCGCGGACCTGGGCACCACCGGCTACCGGGCCGCCGACTGGCTCCGCGAACACCACCACGTCAACATGCACCTCGCCGACCACCGCCGACTCAGCGCCCAACTCACGTTCGCCGACGACAAGGAGACCATCACGCCGCTCCTCACCGCCCTCCGCGACCTGCGCGACAACGTCGACGACCTCCAAGACGCGCCCGAGGTCAACGTCCCCTCTCCAGACGACCTACGACTGGAACTCGTCGTCCTCCCCCGCGACGCGTTCTTCGGCCCCACCGAACAGACCCCCGACCCCGTCGGACGGATCAGCGCCGAAATGCTCACCCCGTACCCGCCCGGCATCCCCACCGCCCTCCCCGGCGAACGAATCACCGACCCCGTCATGGACTACCTGCGCAGCGGCGTCGAAGCGGGCATGGTCGTCCCCGACGCCGCGGACCCGACCCTCAAGACCGTCCGGGTCTTCGTAGAGCACTGACACCCCTGTGCCAGACTCCTAACGGCAGGACGGTGAGTTGAGGAGCGTCATGGAGTTGGTCCACTCGGGCAAGGTCAGGGACGTCTACGCGGACGGGGACGATCTGATCCTCGTCGCGTCCGACCGGGTGAGCGTGTACGACGTCGTCCTGCCCACCCAGATTCCCGACAAGGGGAAGATCCTCACGCAGCTGTCCCTCTGGTGGTTCGAGCAACTGGCCGACATCGTCCCGAACCACATCATCTCCGCGACGGACGTCCCGGCCGAGTGGACGGGCCGCGCCGTCCGCTGCCGCCGCCTCACCATGCTTCCCGTCGAGTGGATCGCCCGCGGCTACCTGGCCGGGCTCGGCCTCAAGGAGTACGAGAAGGGCGGCTCCGTCTCCGGCGTCCCCCTGCCGGACGGCCTGGTCGAGGGCTCCCGCCTCCCCGAGCCGATCTTCACCCCCACCACCAAGGCCACCGAGGGCCACGACGAGTTCATCACCTATGACGACGTCGTCCAGGAGATCGGCGAGGACACCGCCGCCCACCTGAAGCACATCACCCTGGAGATCTACAAGCGCGGCGCGTCCCTGGCGGCCGAACGGGGCATCATCATCGCCGACACGAAACTGGAGTTCGGCCGCGCCGCCGACGGCACCCTCACCTTGGGCGACGAGGTCTTGACGCCCGACTCGTCCCGCTTCTGGCCCGCCGACCAGTGGCGCCCGGGCGGCCCCCAGCACTCGCTCGACAAGCAGTACGTCCGCGACTGGAGCAGCACCCTCGACTGGGACCGCACCCCACCCGGCCCCGCCATCCCCCAAGAGGTAGTCGACGCCACCCGCGCCCGCTACATAGACGTCTACGAACGCCTAACCGGCACCCCCTGGTCCTCCTAACCCCTCCCCCCCAACAAGCCGCCGTAGCGCCCGCCGAACACTCCGCCCGCACGTCTCGCGCACCCGCTCCGGAAGCGCCCAACTCCCGTCCGGCCGACGACCACAGGGACAGGGACACCGCACAACGTACGGGAGCCCGAGCGCATCCTGGAGCTGTCCTGCGAGGTCGGCGGCGGTCCTGGCCTCGACCAGCCGGTTCGGCAACAGCGCCCACAGCGACCCGCTGAATTCCCCGAACCAGATGCAGAGCCCAGGGAAGGAGCAGCGCAACTCCTCAAGCGCCCGGTCGATGTCGACGTCCACATGCATGGCGGTCTACCAGGTCGCCGGGAACATGCGGTGCTTGAGGAGCGCGTCCACCTGTTCGGTGGCGTGCCTGGTGTCGCCGCAGAGCGAGAGGTAGCCGCACCGGCCCCGCCCGGCCTCGTAGTACCCCCAGGTGCCGCCGGACGTGGCCCGAACGTTCACCGCGACCTTGACGAGGTCGTCCGGGCCACACGCGAAGACCCACAACATCGGCGGATACGACGGCAGCTCGTCGGCCTGGTAAAGCTTCAAGCACCGATACCCCTTGGACGTGACGGCCGAGGCCAACACATCGAGGTACCGGATCGCCGTGGCCCGCCCCACCCGGGTACGCCACCCCAGCACGAACCGCTCAGCCCGCGGGTTCATCGGGCGCACCGTGCCCACACGACCTTCCCCTCCTCGTTGAGCGGCCGGACGCCCCAGTCATGGACGAGCTGCACCACCAACAGCAGCCCCCGCCCACTGACGGCGCCGTGGTCCTCTTCCCGGACGACGGGCAGGGCGGCCCCCTCGTCCCAGACCTCGATAACGGCCAGATCGTCGCGCTCGTCCGGAAAAACCCGGACAACGATGTGCCCGAATCCGACGTGCTTGTGCGAATTTGTAACCAGCTCCGTAACCACGAGCCGCCCGACATAGTCATCGGCGAACCCGATCTCCCGGAACCTTTCCGCGAGATACCGCCGCGCCATCCCCGCAGCCTGGGCCGTAGCCCCCAGAACCAACGCCGGCATCTCCGGCGCAAGAGCCCCAACCACCATCCCCACACCTCCGAACGTGTCCGTTGTCTGCTCGTAATTGATGCAGGCGACCCTTCGGAGAAGTCATCAAGCGCGAAAGAAAAAGAAAACCGACCATCGCCAACTTGAAGACAAGTTGAGGCCAGTTGAGTCACCATGGCTGTATGGCAGCCTCCCGACAGCAAGGCAAACGCAACGGCGCGTCCCCC
Organism: Actinomadura pelletieri DSM 43383; assembly: GCF_003634705.1. Taxonomy (GTDB): domain Bacteria; phylum Actinomycetota; class Actinomycetes; order Streptosporangiales; family Streptosporangiaceae; genus Spirillospora; species Spirillospora pelletieri. The sequence continues at coordinate 507,671 of NZ_RBWU01000001.1, forward strand.
ATGCTGATCGCCTTTGGCAAGGCACTGCGCCGCTACCGCACCGCCACCGGACTCAGCCAAGAACGATTGGCAGCAAAACTGGGCGTAACAACCCAGTACGTGTCTCTCGTAGAGCTCGGGCGCACTCGCTGCACCTTCGAGTTCGCCACAGCGACAGATGGGGCGCTTGGGACTAATGGGGAGCTTCAGGAACTCTGGAGAGACCTCGTCATGGACGCGGCCTACCCAACATGGTTCGACTGGCCTACCGTCGAGTCGGAGGCCTCGGAACTCACGGAGTACAGCCTCACCGTCGTCCCTGGCCTCCTACAGACACCCGCATACGCGAACGCGATCCTGCATGGGGACAAGGAGGCCGTGGATGCTCGTCTCAAGCGTCAAGAGATTCTCCGTAGGGAAAAGCCTCCAGCGTTGACCGTCTTGCTGGACGAGGCGGTCCTGTACCGCGAAACCGGCACCAAGGAGATCATGCGAGAGCAGCTCGAATACCTGATTAGCATGGCTGGCCCCAACCTCACCATCCAGATCGTGCCCAACCGTGGCGAGCATGCGGGCAACTCTGGCGCGTTCGTCGTGGCCACCCTCCAAGATCGTTCAGAAGTGGCTTACGTCGAGAGCGGGTATCGTGGACTCACCTTGAGCGAGCCGGATGCCCTAGCTACGATCGCAAAAACCCTCCGCGAGCTTCGCAGCCTGGCCCTGCCGATGGCAGCGAGCATCGAACTGATCCGTAGAACGGTGGAAGAAAGATGGACCTGAATCAGGTCGTATGGCGCAAGGCAAGCCGCAGCACCTCCAACGGAGGCAACTGTGTTGAGATCACGAGCGTTCCTGGAACCATCGCCATCCGCGACAGCAAGAACCCCAACGGCCCCCGGCTCACCATCAACCACAACGACTTCCACCACCTCATCAGAATCATCAAGAGCACCTAGCAGGACGATCCGCAGAGACGGTGGACGAGATGGACCTGAGCAAAGCCGTGTGGCGCAAGGCCAGTCGCAGCACGTCCAACGGCGGTGACTGCATTGAAGTCGCCAGCGTCCCGCGGACCATAGCAATTCGGGACAGCAAGGACCCCGAGGGTCCCAGCATCATCATCAACCACAACGACTTCCGCCACCTCACTGTGATCTTAAAAAAACCTCTAGCGCAATGACCCGCGGAAGAGTGGACGAGATGGATCTGAGCAGTGTGACGTGGCGTAAGGCGCGCAAGACCACAGAGAACGGCGGCAACTGCGTAGAGATCGCGAGCGTCTCCGGGACGATCGCCATCCGCGACAGCAAGAATCCCGACGGCCCCCGGCTCACCATCAACCACAACGACTTCCGTCGCCTCATTAAGACAATCAAAAACGCTTAGCGGACGGTGGACACGATGGACTCGAGCCACGCCACATGGCGCAAGGCCAGCCGCAGCACCTCCAATGGAGGCGAATGCATCGAAGTCGCCAGCATCCCTGGAGTCGTAGCGCTTCGAGACAGCAAGAATCCCGACGGCCCCAAAGTTGTGGTCAAGCGTAACCACTTCCGGCACCTCATCAACGCCCTCAAGAAACTCTAACTCGGAAGCCCGCACCGCAGAACGGCAATGAGACGGTCGTGAGCAACACAGTGTGGCGCAAGGCGACGAAGAGCGGGGAAAACGGTGGCGCCTGCGTAGAGGTCGCCAACACTCCTCAAGCCATAGCCTTCCGTGACAGCAAGGATCCCAACGGCCCCGAACTCGTCATCGAACGCAAGGACTTCCAATGCCTCATTGAGGTACTCAAGGACGTCTGACCACGAAGCGCGTGCAGAGAAGTGGCGGGCAGACAGGCCGTCCCACAGAGCCGACTCGCCCTTGAGCGATTACCGACTTGGGTCGTTTTCCGCCTCAGCGGAGAGGGTGTAGTCGGCTAGGCCGTCTGTGAGTTCTTCTTTGTCGCCGTCGCGGAGTGCGTAGAGGGCTTGCTGTAGGGCAAATGTGCCGCGGATTGCGGTGATGCGGGTCCTGAGTTCGTGGTCTGACGAGTTGCCCAATGCGAGCACCCGCTCCAGCAACTCAGCACCGTAACTGGCGCCGATGGCTGCGAAGTCCTCGGCCGGGTCGCTGAGTGTGACGTCGTCCCAGTCGAGGACCCCGGAGAGCTGCGGTAGGCCATCCTTCCACTCCCATAGGACGTTCTCGGCGCCGAGATCGCCATGCACCACCGCTTGGGTGAGGTGGGGAAGGGTGTCGAGTGCTGTTAGTTCCCGCTCGGCCCGTAGGCGCCCGCTGTCGGACATGAGCGGGAACAACTCCGCGCGCACGTTCTCCGCGAACCGCCGCCACTCGCCTTGTGGGGCCGGAGGGATAACTGCCGGTGCCGTCTTGTCGGTACCGGCACGGGCCAGACCGGACAGCAGCGCGGCATACTGCGCCGCCACAGAGTCGGCTACTTGGGGATTGTCGAGTGCGTCGGGCTCCAGCGGCTGCCCAGGAATGCGGCTGAGGAGCAAGTACGTTGGCTCTTCGTCACCGTGAGCGCCGCCCAGGAGCAGCGGCTCAGGTGTGTGGATGCCGAGGTCAAGGCTGGCAAGTGAGTGCAGCGTGGCCGCCCGCTCGGGTAGCCGGATCGCTGCTGCCCGGGTACGCGGGAAGCACACGACGCGGTCAGAGCCAACGACCACGGTGTGGAACTGCCCCTCACGTACTGCGAGGTCGTCTGGACTGTCGTTGGGCAGAAGACTGCTCAGCAGTGTGCGATGAGTCGTACGGACGCTCACGATTTTGACCTCTGGATCTTTGACGGTGCGGGTCCATCCAACCGCTGCTACTAAACCCCGGCAAACCTATTCTCCGTAGTACTAGGTGGACGTACTCCTACTATCGCCAACCACTTTGGCGATCACAGTCCGTCACTGGTTCATAACTCTTGCCATTCGGTCACCCTGGTGATGGGTTACCTTTCCAGATGAAGTCCACAACAGAGGGGTGTACCGCGGTGGGGAAGCATGACGATAAAAGGGACGGCGATGCTCACAGGCCCGACAAGCCGATTCCTCCGCCTGAGAAGGACGAGAAGGGCAAGGGCAAAGGTAAGTGACCACCCCGACGGCGGACGAAGCGCGTAGGGCCGCGGCCAGGGTCGATCGGCTTGCCGACGCGCTTCAGGCCGTCGGGGATCTCACCGACCCACGGATACGCCGGGCCTTGCATGTGGTGCCGCGGCATTTGTTCGCGCCTGATCGGGGCTGGTGTGCGCCGGATGGGCCCGGGGAGCGCCAGGTGATCGACAAGCGTCGCGACTCGGAAGGCTGGTGGGAGGCCGTCTACTCTGATGCGTCCATTGTCACGCAGGTTGACGATGGTCGCGGTGATCCCGCAGGTGGAGTCGGAGAGGCTACGTCGTCGTTGTCTGCTCCCGGTGCCGTCGTGGCCTTTCTGGAACTTCTCGACGTCCAGCCCGGTGACCGTATCCTTGAGATCGGTACCGGCACGGGATGGACGGCCGCGCTGCTGACCGCGCTCGGCGCCCATGTCACCACTGTGGAGGTCGATTCGAGTCTTGCAGAGCAGGCCGCCGCGCGACTGGAACGGCATGGGTATGGCGTGGAGGTTCTTGTTCAGGACGGTGCCATTGGCGCGCCCGGCCGTGATTCATTCGACGCCGTGCATGTCACCTGTGGGGTCACCAATCTTCCGTATGCCTGGGTGGAGCAGACCCGTCCCGGCGGTCGCATCGCCGCGCCGTGGATGCCGGAATGGGGAGACGGCCACAAGCTCAACCTGACCGTCACCGGCGACGGCCTGGCTTCCGGTCGCCTAGTGGGCGGCGCCGACTACATGATGCTTCGAGCCCAGCGCGGCACCCTTCAGGTTGCCAGTGATACGAGCGATGCGCGGGAGACGGGCACGCAGATCGATCCGCGTCGGGTCGCCTATGACAGCTACGGCGCGGACGCTGCGATCGCGGGGCTTCTTCCCGATGTCGCGGGCGTCCCCAGGGACGGTGACCGGTTCGAGTTGATGTTGGCTGACGTGGCGGGGACCTCGTGGGCGTTGTGTCGTCGAATCGGCACCGGTGAGCACCAAGTGCTCCAAGCCGGTCCACGGGATTTGTGGGGCGAGGTCGCCGATGCCTACCAGCGGTGGGAAGGCTGGGGGCGTCCAGAGCGGGGCAGGTTCGGGTTGAGTGTCGGGTCCAGGGGGCAGGTCGTGTGGCTGGACGATCCCTCCAACGTTCTGCGGCGATGAGTTTTCGGACGCGTCCGGGTCAGCAGGTCGAGGGCTACTGGAGCCTCTGACTGGGAGGAAGCGAACGTGGATGACGAGCGTCTGGTGCCGGTGAACGGTGTGGAACTGTGCGTCCAGACTATCGGGGAGCCGACCGCACCGCCTGTGTTGCTGATTGGCAACACGCTGCTGACCTGGCCGGACGAGGTGTGCGAGCGGCTGGCTCGGACGCCGCGCCGGGTCGTCCGGTACGACCTGCGCGACACCGGCCGGTCCACCGTCGTCGACCCGGACAAGCCCGGCTACACCCTGCGCGATCTGGTCACCGATGCGGCCGAGCTGCTGGCGGCGCTCGGGCTGCCCCGCGCGCACGTGGCGGGTTTCGGGGTCGGCGGGTGGATCGCGCAGTTGCTGGCACTCGACCACCCCGACCGGGTGTCCGCGCTCACCCTGATCGCGACCCGGCCGACCGCGCCGGGCCCGGCGGACGCCGACCTTCCGGAGCATGATCCGGAGCTGATGAAGTTCATCTTCACGGCGCCGCAGCCGGACTGGGCCGACCGCGCTTCGGTGGTGGCCGCCATGGCGGAGAGCGCGCGGCACATGGCCGGTCGGGCAGGGTTCGACGAGGCCGCGGCGCGGGAGCGGGCGGGCCGGATCTACGATCGTGCGGTGGTGCCGGACGGCGCGGACCCCGCGGCGGTGCACCGCTCGAACCAGATCGGGACCACCTTCGCCGCGATGGACTCCGGTGACCGCTGGCGCGAGCGGCTGGGTGAGATCAGCGCCCCGACCGTGGTGATCCACGGCGAGGACGACCCGTTCTTCCCGATCGGCAACGGCGAGGCGCTGGCCCGGGAGATCCCCGGTGCCGAGCTGATCCGGTTGCCCGGCACGGGACAGGAGTTGCCGTCGCGAGTGTGGGACGAGGTCATCGCCGCCCTCGCCCGTCCCTGAGGCCCCACGTCAGGGCGTTGGTGCTGTGGTGCGGGGGCGATGGGCGCGGATGTCCACGGGGCGTCCATCCGGGTCGCGAGCCGTCATCGTCCACTGCGTGGGCAGTGTTTCAATCTCTCCTACCGAGCAACCGGCGGCCAGAAGTCGTTCGCGCAACTCGCAGAGTTGCGCGTGTGTCGCGACGCGCAGGCCCCAGCCCGCCCGGCTCAGCGGGTCGAGATCCGTGGTGGGGGCGGTGGCGGTTTCGACGATCATCAGATGGTCGTCTCCCCCGACGTCCACGACGGCGACTCGAGGATCAGAAGTGGTGGCGGCGCGCTCGAATGCCAGCCGTGCTCCGAGCGATTCCGTGTAGTACGTGACGAGCCGGTCCAGGTCGGTCGTGGACAGCGTCAGATGGTTGATACCGAAGAGGTCGGGCATGATCACGCGACTCTAGTACGGCCGCCGTTCTGCACCCGGGCCGTGAGTCAGGACGAGCCAGGAAGCGGGCTGCGGTCTTGGGCCTGGACGATGGCGGCGCCGTTCTCTTCGGCCCAGCGGGTGAGCATGGCGATCGGCTCGATGAGCGTGTGCCCGAGCGCAGTGAGTTCGTAGTCGACCCGCGGAGGGGCCTCGGCGTGGGCGGTGCGGAGCACCAGGCCGTGGTGTTCCAATCGGCGCAGCGTCTGGGTGAGGACCTTCTTCGAGATGCCGCCGATGAGTTCGATCAGGTCCTTGTGACGGCGCGGGCCGCGGCTCAGGCCGTAGAGGACGACCACGGCCCACTTGTCGGCGATGATCTCGACGGCGAGGCGGGCGGGGCAGTCGGCCAGAAAGACGTCGCCGGGGCCGTCGAACTCGCTCACATTCCGAAGGTTACCGGGAGGTTCCCGGCGGATTCCTAGCGTGGAGGGCGGAGGCCACCGCTCGGGTGGTCCCTCTGCAATGGGGAGAGTCGTGAGCGATCGAATGCGTGCCGTCGTCCAGCGGTCCTTCGGCGGTCCGGGGGTGCTTGAGTACACCGAGATCGAACGCCCCGTGCCGTTGCCGACCGAAGTGTTGGTGCAGACGCGGGCGATCGGGGTGAATCCCGTGGACGGGTTCATCCGGTCGGGTGCGTTCCCGATGCTGGGCGAACCTCCGTTCATCCTCGGCTGGGACGTGGCGGGCATCGTGGTGGCCCTGGAACCCGGCGTCACCCGTTTCGCTGTGGGAGACGAGGTGTACGGGATGCCGATGTTCCCCAGGCAAGCGGGCGGCTACGCCGAGTATGTCGCCGCGCCGTCGCGACATTTCGCCCTTAGGCCCACGGGACTGGACGACGCCGAGGCCGCCGCGCTGCCGCTCGTCGGGCTGACCGCCTGGCAGAGCCTGGTGGACACCGGTGGGCTCCAGGACGGGCAACGCGTGCTCGTCCACGCGGCGGGCGGGGGTGTCGGGCATGTGGCGGTCCAGATCGCCAAGGCGCTGGGCGCCCATGTCACCGCGACCGCCAGTACCGCCAAGACCGAGTTCGTACGAGGGCTCGGCGCGGACGAAATCGTCGATTACCGGGCTCGTGACTTCGCCGAAGTCGTGGACGGCATGGACATCGTCCTCGACACCATCGGTGGCGACACCGCGTTCCGTTCGATTCAGACCCTGCGTCCGGGCGGCCTGCTCGTCACGGTCGCCGACCGCCGCAACATGGAGCTGGCCGCCCGCACCGAGGCGGCCGGTCGGCGCTTCGCCGGTCTGGCCGTGGAGCCCGATCACGCCGGGCTGGAGGCGTTGACGCGCCTGGTGGAGACGGGCCGCCTGCGCGTCCACGTCTCGCACCGCATCCCGCTGGCCGAGGCGGCCAAGGCGCACGCCCTGGTCGATGAGGGCCGCACCACCGGCAAGGTCGTCCTGACCCCCTGATGACCGTTAGGACGGACGGCGAGCGAGTAGGTAGGCGCGGCGGGTGTCGACCTCATCGGGGTAGTGGACGCGCTCCATTTGCATTTCCAGCGTGAAACCCGCGTCTTTCAGGAGGTCGATGACCTGCGTGGGCTCGTAGAAGTAGAAGTCGACGTTCACGTCGTGGTCCCACCACTCGTCCAGATGCCTGACCTCGGTGCCGACATGGAACGTCACGAGGAAGCGGCCGGACGGGCGCAGCACCCGGTAGATCTCCGCGAAAGCCTTGGGCAGCTCGGACGGCTCCAGGTGAATGACGGAGTAGCACGCGACCGCCGACCCGAACTCGCCGTCCGCGGCGGGCAATGCGAGCAGGTCGCCTTCGCGGAATTCCACGTCCGGGTACTCGCGCCGTCCGGCCGAGACCATCGCGGCGGACAGGTCGATCCCGACGCTCTTCGCGCCCCTCTCGGCCATCCAGGCGGCCACATGGCCCGGCCCACAGCCCAGGTCGGCGACCGGAAACCCGGGCTCCGACTGCTCAAGCAGGGACGCCAACAACGCACGATCCAGCGGCTTACCGGCAAGCTCGTCACGAAATCTGGCGGCGTACGTTTCGGCAACCGTGTCGTAGCTCTGACGAGTGGCGTCGTGTCCCATACGCACCAGCCTCGCACGGACTCAGACGTCATCTCCTTTGGTGATTCGTCGGTGGCAGACGAGGGCGGCGGCGATGCCGACGAAGGCCAGGAAGTGTTCGGGTTTGCGTTCGTAGCGGCGGCGCAGGCGTCGGCAGCCGTTCAGCCAGGACACCGCGTCCGTTCCACCACCCAGCGGTGCCGGCTCGGCCGGTGGGAAAACTCAATGCCGCGGCGGGCGATCCGAAGGCGGCGCGGCGATGCCCACGGTGATCGTGTGATGCTCGGCATCTCCTTCCTCCTGCCGAAGCGCCCGAAGCCCGCCGACGTCCCGCGGCGCGGCGGGTCCGACGCGTTCTGGCGGACGGCGGTAGCGCTGGCTGTACCGGCGCGCTCTCGCAGGCGGGATTGAGCGCCGGGGCCTGAGGCGGAAGGCTGCTTCGTACCGGAATTTCTGGCGAGAGATCGCCTGCCGCGAATGGTTCGCCGCGTGGGGCTCATTCTCTGAGCAGGGTGACGAGGAAACGCTGTAGGCCGCGCCTCGGGTGCACGGCTTCTCACCAGCTTGATGCCTTTTCCAAACGACGGCACAGGAAACACGAATGGATACACCATAATGAGACGGATCTATCGCGGGAGACCGTGGTCGTGGCTGGTGATGGCGCTGGCCGTTGTGGTGGCCGGTGGCTGCCTCCAGGCGACCGCACCGCGTCCGGCCAAGGCGATCGAGAACGGGCAGAAAGAGGGTAACGGCCTCACCCCAAGGGCACAGCTTTGGCTCAACAATTCGGCCCTCGGGGGAGACCGTTACGTGTGCTCGGTGACCGTCGTCGCCGATCGGTGGCTTCTGGGGGCCAGGCACTGCTTCAGGTTCGGCACGGTCGAGCAGCATTTCGTGCTCTCGGGCTCCACCAAACGGGGAGAGGGAAAGCGGTACCGCATCGTCTCGGTAGATTTCAAACACGACCTGGCGATCGCCGAGACGGATTCGCGGGACGGCCGGCTGGACACCATGGGAGCGCCGTACGCGCGGCTGGCGCCGAACAAGCGGGTCCACATGCGACAGTACGGGTTGGTCGCCGGCTGGGGAAGGACCTGCGATAACTGTGACCCTTCTCCGGATCTTCTGAGTTCGAGCGTCAAGGTGAACGACAACGAGGATGGGCTGAAGGACTCGGCGGGAGGCCCCGCCTTCAAAGTGCGAGCGACCAGAGGATCCCGAATCGATGAAGGGGACTCCGGGTCGGGAGTTCTGGAAACAGATAGGGCCGGGTCGACCATCTTCGGGGTGGTTTCACAAAGCTTCACCCAATCGTCGAAGCCGGCGGATGCCTTCATTTCACCGGTCTACGACGAGCCGGGGTGCGCGGCCAAGAACAGTTGCGTGCACGACTGGCTGCTCACCAAGGCTCACATGAAGGAGCGGCCCCGGGACGAACCGCGGCGGTTCGCCTTCCGAGCCATGGCGTTGGGATCGTCGACCACCTATGGCGAGAAGAGTTCGGACGGCAACGGCTACCGAGACGTCCTCGACAAGGGATTACAGGAGATCGCCGAACGCAACGGCCAGGACACCGGCGACCTGGCCACCAAAGCCACGACCATGAACGACACCGACGACACTCCCCAGGTGGACATGGTGGGTTCGGTCCGGGTGGGCCGGATGGCGGACCGGGACAACGAAGGCTGGCCGGGAAGGACGATCCATGAGATCGCCGAGAAGGCCGTCTGTCCCGTCAAGCTCTACCAGCCCAACGTCGTCACGCTCCTGGCGGGCGGGAACGACGTCATGCAGAACTACGAGATGGACGGTGCGATCGGACGGCTGGAGCGGCTGATCAGGCAGATCGACGGTGACGCCCAGAACACCATGGTGCTGGTGGCCGGGGTGCAGCCGTACCCCGACGCCGCCCGGAACGCACGAGGCAAGGCCTTCAACGCCCAGATCCCCGGCCTGGTGGACCGGCTCGTGGAAAGCGGCGTGAACGCGGTGTACGTCGACCACGGGCTGGGGCTGTCCGACATCAGCCCCGATGAGATTCACCCCAACGACCAGGGCTACGCCAAGCTCGGCGCGGCGTTCGTGAAGGCGGCCGACCACGCGAACGAGCAGGGATTGATTCCGGACACGGTGGAACAGGATCCCGACGAGGTGCCCGACGCCTGCGGGATCACCGACGACGGGACCGGCACCGGCGACGGCAGCTCCAAGCTGGGTAAGCACTGGGAGGACCGAAACGTCATCCAGGCCCAGCAGTTCCCCTCGTCCAACCGGTTCTGGATGGTGGACGTCAACAAGGACGGCAAGGCCGAGTACGTCACGGTCGACAAGGACCAGAACTTCCGGTTCTGGTGGAACAGCGGCCCGTCCGGCAAGGACTGGACCCCCTTCGTCGAGGGCCAGAACTCCTACAAGCCCCGGCCCGGGGCGGTCGGCAACCAGTTGCGTTTCGGTGACGTCGACGGGGACGGCTTCCCCGACTGCATGGTCGTCGACCTGACGGGCACCGTGGACCTGCACACCTGGAAGGCCGACAACCCGTCCGGCTCACGCATGTGCATGCAACCCCGCAACAACGCCTCCGTCTTCTCCAACGGTTCTGAGGGGGCGCTTCTGAACATCGACCCGAGCACCAAGATCCGGTTCGCCGACGTCACCGGCGGAGGACGGGAAGACTATCTGCTGATCAAAGCGGACGGCTCCACGACCGCCTGGTACAACCGGGGGTTCGCCACCTCTCGGCAATATGTCTACCTGGACTGGGCCCCTCCCCAGTCGATCAGCGGCGCGCTACAGAACCCCAGAGAGATCAGGTACGCCGACATCAACGGCGACAAGCGCGCCGACCGGATCCTGATCACCGCCAAGGGCGGCGCCAGGGCCTGGATCAACGAAGGCGCCAAGGGCGCGGGCGGCACCTACCGCGACATCGGCAAGATCGCCGATGACGGCGACCTGCCGCCCAAGGACATCCAGTTCGCCGACCTCGACGGGGACGGCAAGGCCGACTTCCTGCGCATCGGCTGGACCGGGGTGGCGCACGCCTGGCTCAACAAACTCCCGTTCGACTACTTCGACACCTTCCACCCATAGGCCGCGTTCCCCGGAGGGCGTCCGGTCCTGCGGCCTCAACGTGAGGCCGCAGGACCGAGCGCGTCAGAGCCGGCCACCGCAGGCATAGGCGGCCCTGACCGCCTGGCGGGAACCGGAAATGGGGCAATGGAGTCATGACCAAGCGAAAGCCTGTCGGGCTCAGCTTCGAGTCTTGGTTCGACCGGCAGATCCGTGAGGCGGAGGAGCGTGGCGAGTTTCGCCGCCGCCTGCGCCGTTCTCGCGGCCGGGGGACACCTCGCCGGTGGCGGGCAGGGTCGATCGGCTCGCGCTCGTCGCGGGTCTCCTGGTGCTGTTCGTTGCGGCGCCGGCCCTGACGCGGCGAGAGCGGACGATCGCCACGACCCTGCCCACGGTCACTGTCGGGCAGGTCGTTCTGCACGTCCTGATGTCGCAGGCGGCTCCGGGGTCTACGGCGGCCGTGTCCGCCGGTGACCCTGCGGCCGTGCCGATGCCCGCGTCCCACGCGGGATCGCCCGGGCTCGGCGTGCTGCTCATGCGCGCCGTGGCGGTCCTGGTCACCTCGTGAGTGGCTGGAGTGCGGTGAGGACGGGCTGTGCGGGCTTGGCATCGGCCCTGGCGATCTGGATGGGGCGAGTCAGCGCATCTACGTGGTCTCTTTAGCGGTCGTCCGTGTGGTGCGGTACGAAGGAAGCGTGCCGGAAACAGGTGTGAAACAGGCGCTGTCGTCCGCCGATGCCGAGGCGTTGTCCAACCTGCTACGGGACGATCCGGCGGCGGCGACCACGCCGATTGATGGGAAAGCGCCGCTGCTGGTGTTGCTGAAGCCGCTGTTGGGCGGCCCGGCAAATGCGAAACCCGGGATGCTCGAGTGCGCGCGGTTGCTGCTGGACGCCGGTGCCGATCCCTCCAGCCATGAGGCGGGCGATTTTGAGCACGTCAGCGCGTTGTACTGCGCCATATCAGCCTGCCACGTCGAACTGGTCAAACTCCTCCGTGCTCATGGCGCCGAGACCGACCAGGACGTTTGGGAGCACGCCGCCCTGAGCGCCGAAGGCTCTGCGGAGAACACCCCCGCGATGGAGATCTTCAGAATGCTTTAGTGACCTGCGTCACTCGTGTCGACCTGGAAGCGGTCCTCGGCGGTAGTCCCCTGTGAGCGTCTACGGAGCACGGAGGACCGAATGTGACCGATCGATCAGGCTTCACCGACTATGTCGAAAAGCATTCGGATCGCCTTCTGCGTACGGCCTACCTGCTGACCAGGGATTGGGTCGTGGCCGAAGACCTGCTCCAGACGGCGCTGGCCAAGGCGTGGGTGGTGTGGCACCGGGTGTCAGACGATCCGACTCCTTACATCCATCGGATTCTCACCAACACGCACGCCTCCTGGTGGAGGCGCCGCTGGCGCGGCGAGGTTCCCACTGAACGGCTGCCCGAGACCGGTCAGCCGGACCGCTCGGACGCCATCGACGACCGCGAGGCGTTGTGGCAGGCCCTGTCCCGGCTGTCACGACGCCAGCAGGCGGTAATTGTTCTGCACTATTTCGAGGGCCTGCCGATCGACCAGGTCGCCGACATTCTCGACTGCTCGAATTCGACGGTGAAAACCCAGCTGGGCCGGGCGCTGGCCCGGTTGCGGGTCAACCCGTCCCTGCGCGAACTGAAGGGAGCGCTCTGACAATGTCCTACGCGAAAGAGGACCTGACGCAAATGCTCCAGGAATACAGCGCTGACCCTGTCCCCAACCCCGACCGATCCCGCGAGGCAGCGGCACAGGGACGACGGATGCTGCGCCTCCGAAGGGCACGCCGGGCAGGCGCGGCGGCCACCGTCGCCTCCGCCTCCGTGATCGCCGGTGTGCTCATCACCAACGGCTCCGACGACGGCGGCGTATCCCCGGTGCCCGAAATTCGGCAAGTGTCGGTGCGGCTGCCCATGGACATTCAGCTTCCCGGTGCCGCCAACGGCGTGGTCAACAGGACGCTTCCGCTCGCAGAGTCCCGCTACGAAAGCCAGCTCGGCAGAAAGGTCACGATCAGCTTCACCCCGTTGAGCCACAACACGATGAGCAACGTACGGTGCGCCGACCCACGCGCCTGGGTGCTCGTCCGCACGGACTCCCCCGGCATGCCAACGAGCGTCGGACGCTGTGGTTCCGGCGACCATCTGGCTCAGTTCGACGCCGACTCCGCCGGGGACATCTGGGTCGGCCGACCGCACACCTGGCAGGTGTGGGTACTGCCCGCGGACACTAAGGTCACTAAGGACCTCGATCCGAACCGGATCGACAAGGTCGCCGCCGAGGCCGGTGTCGAGCCCGGCGCCTGGGCCGTCGGCATCTACGACGAGAAACCGCGATGACCACACGAAACTCCGTCCCCGAAGACGACTACGCGTTCAGATAAGCCGCTTCCGGCCGCGGGCCGGGACAGCGGCCATAACCGGGCTCGCGTTCGTGGCGGCGGCGCAAGAGGGAGTGGATACCATCCCGGTATGTACGAGATTTTCATCAACTATCGGAGTGGTGATCATTTCGTCGCCGTGGAGGGGCTTTATTCGCGGCTGAGCCGCCATTTCGGTGACAATGCCGTGTTCCTCGATCGCGGCGCCATTCGGAGCGGTGAGCGCTACCCGGATGTGCTTCGGGACAAGGTGGAGGCGTGCGAGGTCCTGCTCGCCGTCATCCATCCCGGCTGGCTCACCGACACCGCGAACGGAACCCGGTTGATCGACCGGGAGGCGGACTGGGTCCGGTACGAGATCGCGACCGCGCTCCGGCTCGGCAAGGTCGTCATTCCGGTGCCGCTCGGCGACGGTCTCGTGCCGGAACCGTCCGGACTGCCCGACTCGATCCGGGACCTGGCGTTGAGGCAGGCCCACGTGTTGCACGCTGGACGGTTCGCCAAGGATGTCGACGCGCTCGTCGGACGGCTCGAACACTGCGTCACACCGTCGTGGCGTCCGCCGGAACCCGTGGAGACGGTCTCGTCCGGGAGCGAGGCGCGGCGGTGGACGATTCTGAGCTGCGCCCTCGGCGTCGGGCTCGTGACCGCGCCTCCGTTGGTCGCCGCCGCGTACGGACGTCCGATGCCGGAGGACGAGGTTCCGTGGCCCTTCACCGCCGCGATGTGGTCGGCGCTCTTCATGTCGGCCTTTCCGATTTCGGTGGCCGGTATCAGTCTGGCCCGCCGCCGCGTCAACGACGCGGAACAGGTCTTACACACGGTATCGAGCGCCCTTTACAACTCCCGATTCGCCCTTCCGGTCGGAATCACGCTCGTGGTGTCCCTTTCCTTGCTCGTCCTCGCCGCGACCGGGTTCGGGTATCCGGCGTTCGTCACCGTCATCGCACTCCTCATGGCGTTCGCGTGGTTCGCCATCGCGCTACTTCGTAACGAGCGGAGAGAAGAGGACGAGGAGGCGAACTGGCCACAGAGGCCGGGGCGACCGGTAACGTCACCGGCCCTGCGACGCGGTGTCGAACGGACCCGCAGGCGGCTTGCGGGCTGGCCGGACCCGCTCACCCTGGAACAACGGCTCAAGGTCGGTTGGGCCCTCGACGTCCTGGCCGAGGGCGCGGCGGAACTGGCGCGGCAGAGCACGCGGAAAAGGCCGATATGGCTGACCGGGACGTACCCAAGGACTGCGACGATCTGTGTGCTGTGGGCCGCCGCGACCGTGGGCCTCTTCCTCGCCTCGCTCTCCCCCAACATCAAGGCCGACCCCGCTCATTCGCGGTACTACATCGCCGTGGCCCTGTTCACCACGATCGTGCTGGCCCTGTTCGGCGCCGGAGTCGAGTTGCTGTACCGCCACCAACGCTGGGTGCACGGCAATGTGGCCGCGGAAGTGCACGGCGAGATCGCGGAACTCCACAGAACGCTCGCGCTCCGTTCCTGAAACTGCGACGTCAGGTAGTTCGGTCGGACGGGAGTTCGCATAGCTTCTCGCCGCTGGCGATGTCTTCGAGAACACGCCGCAGTTGTCGTATCCGCTGTTCGGCCTCCGTTATGAGGCTCCGGGTCAGGTGTTCCCAGTCCGCGAGAGCCGGTTCGGGAGGAAGCTCGGCGAAGATCGCCTTGATCTCCGCGATGGACAGTCCGACGCGTTGGGCCACGCGGATGACCTTGGTCCGGCATACGTCCGGTTCACGGAAGCGACGTTGGTTGCCGGCGGTGCGTTCGCTGGTGAGCAGGCCATGGGCTTCGTAGAACCGGACGGCCGAGGGCGCCACCCCGCTGGCGCGAGCCAGTTCCCCGACCGTCAGTTGCGGCTGCACGGTGGCGCTACCGGTCATGGCGAACCCTCCACACGCTTGACTTCAACAAATGTTGAACTTTTAGCGTAGCGAGCACGCGCGGCAAAGCGGAAGCCGCCTGTCAGAGCAGCGGAATGGAGCGTGGGTTTGGTGCGTGCGGCGACGGTGTCGAGGTTCGGTGGTCCGGAGGTGTTCGAGCTGGTCGAGTCACCCGATCCGGGGCCGGGCTCCGGTGAGGTCCTGATCGGCGTCGAGGTGATCGACACGCTGTGGCTGGAGACGATGGTGCGCTCAGGGGCCGGTCAGGGCTTCTGGCCGATGCGCCCGCCATATGTGCCCGGAAACGGGGTCGCCGGACGAGTTCTCCAGGTCGGCGAGGGAGTCGACGAGAGCCTGCGCGATCGCAGAGTGGTGGCCCACACCAATGGGGAGGGCGGTTACGCCGATCGCGCCGTGGTCGACGCCGAAGCGCTGGTGACCGTGCCCGACGGCGTTGACCTCGCGGTCGCCGCGGCCCTGTTGCATGACGGGATGACCGCTCTCGCCCTGTTCGACACGACCAAGGTCGGTCCACGCGACGCGGTACTCGTGGTCGGAGCCAGCGGGGGCCTGGGAGTGCTGTGCGTTCAACTCGCTCGCGCCCGCGCGGCTAAGGTCGTCGCGGTCGCCCGTGGTCCGAAGCTGGAGTGGGTCGCGCGACTTCGTCCGGACGCATCGGTCGACTCCGATCGTCCCGACTGGGTCGAACAGGCCCACGCGGCGCTCGGCGAACACGGTGCCGACGTCGTCCTCGACAATGTCGGTGGCCGGTTGGGGGAAGCGGCCTTCGGCCTCACCGCACGCGGTGGGCGGTTCTCCGCCCACGGCACACCCAGCGGACGGTTCGCGAGCATCGACCGGCAGGTCGCCGACGAGCGAGGTGTCTCGGTGACCGGTATCGAGGCGGCGCAGTTGTCCGATCGCGACCGCACACGCTATGTCGGGCAGGCGCTGCGTGAGGCCGCCGCGGGCGTGGTCGCGCCGGTCATCGGGCAGACGTTTCCGCTGGAGCGGGCCGGGGACGCGCATGCCGCGATCGAAGGCCGCACCGTGTTCGGCAAGACCCTGCTCACCACCGGCGTGTGATCCAGGCACGTGGCCGACGCTGAACGTCCAAGCGAACGGGCCCGGCGGCAGATGCCGCCGGGCCCGCGTCGTGCTTCCTGGTTAACGGCCCTGGAGTCGGCGGACGTTGTCGCCGAACGTCCAGTTCTTCGAGCCGTCCCAGTTCATGGACCAGGTCATCAGGCCCTTGAGCTGGCCGTTGAAGCTGTTCCACGCCTGGGCGACCAGGCCCGGCGACATGTAGCCGCCACCGGCGCCCGGCTGGGCGGGCAGGCCCGGGGCCTGCTTGTCGTAGGGGACGCGGATGGTGGTGCCCTGGATGACGAGACCCGCGTTCAGGCATTCGGTCTGCTTGACGAAGCCCTCGACGGTCCCGGCGGAGTAGGAGTCACCGCGGCACCCGTACATGCTGCCGTTGTAGTACTGCATGTTCAGCCACCACAGGCGACCGTTGTCCGCGTACTTCTTGATGATCGGCAGGTAGGCGCCCCAGATGGAGCCGTAGGTGACGCTGCCGCCCGTGACGTAGGCGGTCTCGGGCGCCATGGTGAGCCCGAAGTTGGACGGCATCGCGGCGAGCACGCCGTCGATGATGCGGATCAGGTTGGACTGCGACGCCGACAGCTGGTTGATGTTGCCGGAGCCGGTCAGGCCGGTCTCGATGTCGATGTCGATGCCGTCGAAGTTGTACTTCTTCAGGATCGGGACGATCGTCTCGACGAACTTGTCCGCGACCGAGCTGGAGCTGAGGTCGATGCCCGCGGTCGCGCCGCCGATCGACATCAGGATGGTGGCACCGGCCTCCTTGGCCGCGCACATCTGCTCGGGGGTGGCGACCTTAACCGTGCTGTCCATGCCGTCCTCCCAGAGGACGGTTCCGTCGGAGCGGATCACGGGGAACGCGGTGTTGTAGACGTTGTAGCCGTGGTTCTTGAAGACCGGGTTCTCGATCGGGCTCCAGCCGAACGGCGGGTGGACGCCGTTGGACGCGCCGTCCCAGTTCTCCCAGTAGCCCTGGAGGATCTTACCGGCGGGCTTGCCCTTCACCGCGCAGGTCGCGTCGCCCTCCGTGGGTGGGGTGGTGGGAGGTGTGGTGGGCGGCTGCTCGTCGTCGCAGGCGCCCAGGTCGCGCCAGAGCGTCGGGGTGGACGCGGGGTTCCAGTTCGAGCCCCGGTAGGCGGTGTGGGCGCTGCGGGCCTCGTAGCCTCGGCCGCTGTAGGTGACCTTGCTTCCGGCCGTGTAGCTCTCACCCTCGGCCCACGCGGGGAACGAACAGGCGACCAGGGACGGCTGAGCGGACGACGGCGCGGACAACACGACCAGCGCGAGGGCCGACAGCAGGAGCGCCGCGGCGGACGTGGCCAGGACGGTCACGGCCGCCGACCATCGCTTGTGCATAAATGACACACGTTTGTGCTGGGGATTCACGGGACTCCTCGGCAGACGGGGGTACTGAGGAGCCGGTGCAGCGCCAAACACAAGTCCCGGAGGGGACTCTCCCAGGGCGCATGGCACAAAACCGGCATGGACGCCAGTAGCAGAGTAGCCGCGTCGGTTCGGACCGGGAAGACCTCTAGACGGCGGGTGCGGACAGCGCGCAACCGAACGGGTTGTCGATCACGTAACGCCAGTGGCCGTCGAGGCCACGGCGGGCGACGTCGGTGGCGGTTCCCTCGATATGGACGGGACGGCCGGTGCGGTCCGTGCCGTCGATCACCCAGTCGACGATCAGTAGCGTGACGTCCCCGACGGTGAAGGCGTGGCGGGGCCGCACCGTGATCGGCACGCCGAGTGCCATGAAGGAGACGTTGGCGGCGAGGCCGTCCGCGCCCGCGAGGGGTTTGCCCGGTTCGGGGACGAACACGGCGTCGTCCTCGTACATCTCGGCGAGCGCGATCGCGTCGCCGCTGTTGAAGCGCTCCGCGAACGCCAGGGGTACGTCTTCGGGGCGGTCGGCCAGCGGGCGCATCGTCGTCCTTCCGGTGGACAAATGATCCATGCCCAGGACGTTAGAAGGCGCCTTCGTGACTCACCAAACGGTTCGCTGCCCGGGGCGACCCGATTTGTCACACCGAGCCCATCCGCTCCATTTCCAGGCCTCGGTGAAGTGACGGCAGATAAAAAGCGTTCCGCGAACTCCGGTGGGCGCTTCGTCGTTTCTTCGGGTAGACAGAGGGGATGCCGGGAACGCTAGGAGGCGCTCGTGACTCAGCAAACGGTCGACCGTCCGGGGCTGCCCGACGATCCGCGGGCGCTCGTCGACGAGCCGAGTCCGTCCTGTCCGGTCGAGATCACCCTGGACGCGCTTCGTGGACGGTGGACGACCCTGGTGGTCCGTGAACTGCTGCGCGGCGACCGTTCGTACACCGAACTACGGCGGGCGCTGCCCACGCTGTCGGACAAGGTGTTGACCGATCGGCTGACGCATCTCGTGAACTGCGGGGTGCTCGACCGGCGACGCGAACCGGGCTGGCCGCCGCGCACGCACTACGCGTTGACCGCGCGCGGTCGCCGGCTGGGCCCGGTCCTCCAGGCGCTGTGGGAGTGGGGTGCCGACGCCGGGACAGCGCCCTGATTCCGACCGTGTCGTCAGTTCTTCTTCGGCCGGACGGCGGACGGGGGGAACTCGCAGTTGATGGTGACTTCGCCGTAGCAGGTGTCATGGCCGGGCCCGCCGTCGATCAGGTCCCAGCCGTTGTCGCCGTTGATCGTGTCGTCGCCTTCGTTGCCGAAGAGGTTGTCGTTGTCGTCGCCGCCCCGGATGTCGTCGTCGCCCATTCCGCCATGGAGGGTGTCGACGCCGCCTTCGCCGAGGATGCGGTCGTTGCCGTCGAGGCCCCAGATGGTGTCGGTGCCCTTGTTCCCGTTGAGGATGTCGTTGTTCCCACCGCCCCGGATGGAGTCGCCGTCGTCGCCGCCCAGGACGGAGAGCGCGCCCCTGGCCGGGGAGTTGATGAAGCCGATGGAGTCACTGCCCGCGTCACCGCAGATCACGGCGTCGGAGGCGAACGGGCTGTCCTCGACGGCGTCGTGGAAGAACCAGTCGTCGCCGCCCAGGCCGGAACTGACGTCGGTCTGGATCAGCAGGAGCGCGTCGGCTTCGGGGGTGCCCGGCTTGGTGACGGTCAGGTTCAGCCCGGATTTCTGGTCGCGGCAGGTCAAGGGGTCGGCGTGGGCCGGACCCGCCGCGGCGACCGGGCTGAGGGCCACTCCGAGCAGGGTCAGCGTTCCAATGATCGGTCGGATGCGCATTGGATCGTTCCTTTCGGCGCCGATCGGTCGCCGACGCCACCTTTATTTCCGCCGCGCTTGTTTTCGGTTGCAAGATGGTGGCCGCAAACGGACCCACGGGAAATTCGTTGACGGTATCCCGGTCTCCCGACTCGGGACGACGAGTGATCGTGGCCTAGGTCTATAAGGCATCGTCGGCGGGTATATTAATTGCTTATGACATAAATTGACCGGGAGCGGTCATCGTAGTTTCGCGGAAAGCGGTCCGAATTCCGGTGCGGCGCGTCGTCCGGTGGAGACTGAGCGTCGCGCCGGATCGGGGCGGCCCGTGGATGCGTCATGATCTGCACATGGGGCGATGGTGGAAAGGGGCCGGTATGCGGGTGTTGCTGCACTACGACATGGACCACGAGGCGTCCGGCCTCGACATCGTGAGCTGCTCCGAGCAGGACGACGAGCGGTTCGCGGAACTGCTGCCGGACACCGAGGTGCTCTGGCACGTGCTGCGTCCGTTCACCGCTGAGGACATGGACCGGGCGCCGAAGCTGCGGCTCATCCAGAAGCTCGGAACGGGCGTCAACACGATCGACCTGGACGCCGCCGCCGAACGCGGGATCGCCGTGGCGAACATGCCGGGCCAGAACGCGCAGGCCGTCGCGGAGACGAGTCTGCTGCTCATGCTGGCCGTGCTGCGGAGGGTCGTGCCGTTCGACGCGCGGACGCGGCGAGGTGAGGGGTGGCCCGCCGACCGGGCGCTTGTGGGCGGGGAACTCGCCGGACGGACCGTCGGGCTCCTCGGCGGCGGCGAGATCGCGGGCCTGTTGCGCGGCATGGTCGAGGCGATCGGCGCCCGCGTCCTTTACACGTCGCGGCGGCCCCGTCCCGGTGACCCGGCCTGGCGGGAGTTGGACGAGCTGCTGAGGTCCAGCGACATCGTGTCGGTGCACGTCCCGCTGACCGACGAGACCCACCATCTGCTGGACGCGGAGCGGCTCGCACTGCTGCCGGACGGCGCGATCGTCGTGAACACCGCACGCGGGGCCGTGATCGACGAGGCCGCGTTGGTCGCGGCGTTGACGTCGGGACGGCTCGCCGGTGCCGGGCTGGACGTCTTCGAGCAGGAACCGATCGACAAGGGCAACCCGCTGCTCGGGCTCGACAACGTCGTCGTCATGCCGCATGTGGCGTGGCTGACCCGCGAGACCTGGGACAGGTATTTCGCGGTCGCGGTGGAGAACTGCCGCCGCCTCGGACGAGGTGACGAACTCCTCCACCGCGTCCGTTAGCTGAGGCTGTAGCGAACGGGAAGGCGCTTGAGACCGCCCACGAACGTGGTCGCGATGCTCTCCGGCGGCCCCGCCAGCTCGATCGACCTGAGGCGCGGCAACAGTTCCTCGAAGAACGCGCGAACCTCGATGCGGGCCAACGCCGCGCCCAGGCAGTAGTGGACCCCGAACCCGAACGCCAGGTGCTTGTTCGGGTCACGTCCCACGTCGAACCGGAACGGAGCGTCGAAGACGTCCTCGTCCCGGTTCGCGGACGGATACGACAGCAGCAGCGACTCGCCCTTCCGGATCGTCACACCGTGCAGTTCGTAGTCCCGGGTGGCGGTGCGCATGAACTCCTTCACCGGCGTGACCCAGCGGATCATCTCGTCGACCGCGAGCGGCATCAGGTCCGGGTTCGCGCGGAGCCGGTCGAGCTGGTCGGGGTGCTCGATCAGGGCGTGCAGGCCACCGGCGATCGTGGCGCTGGTGGTGTCGTGCCCGGCCGTCGCGACGATGACGTAATAGGACGCGGTGTCGAAGTCGTTCAGCGGTTCCCCGTCGATGCGGGCGTTGGCGATGGCGGACGCCAGGTCGTCGGTCGGTCGGGTGCGGCGCGCCTGCGTCAGGCCCTGGAAGTAGGCGAAGAAGTCGAGCAGGACCTGGAGTTTCTCCTCCTTCGACGTGCCGCGCTGGAAATCGTCGTCATCGCCGCCGAACAGCTCCTGGGTGAGCTTCAGCATCCGGTCGAAGTCGCTCTCGGGCAGCCCGAGCAGCGAGAGGATCACATAGAGCGGGAAGTGGACGGCGATCTCCTGCGCGAAGTCGCATTCGCCGTCGAGTTCGACCATCCGGTCGACGTAGCGTCGCGCGAGTTCCCGGACGCGGGGTTCCAGCGCCCGCATCGCCCGTGGCCGGAACCAGTCGGCGCCGATCGCGCGGAACACCCGGTGGTCGGGGTCGTCCATATGGACGAGGGTGCGCAGGCCGATGCCCTGCTTGGCGCGCTCGCGGTTCATCTGGTCGAGTTCGGCGGTG
The DNA here is from genome assembly GCF_003634705.1 of Actinomadura pelletieri DSM 43383. GTDB lineage: Bacteria > Actinomycetota > Actinomycetes > Streptosporangiales > Streptosporangiaceae > Spirillospora > Spirillospora pelletieri. Next base: position 529,301 of record NZ_RBWU01000001.1, read on the forward strand.
GCGAGCACCGGGCGCGGCGCGTTCAGAAACAGGTCGTGGTTGCGTTCGACCTCCATGACGTCGTCATGTTTCGTGACGGCCCAGAAGGGGGTGTAGTCGGGGGCCTCGACCCGATGCACGGGCGACTCGCGGCGCAGTAAGGCGAGCGCCTCGTGCAGCCGGTCGTCGTCGGCGTAGGTCTTGGGGTCCGCGAGCGCGAGCCCGGCCTCCTCCAGGGTCGATGTCATGCGTTCGGCTCCTCCGTCGGGTCGGTCACCGGCGGTCGTCGATCAACGCGCCGTCGGCCAGGTCCTTAAAGCGGTCGAGCTCCTCGGCCGGTGCGTCGATCGCGCGGAGCGGACCGGCGTCGGCGAGATGACTTCGAGCGTAGAGCCGGGCGACGAGCGCCTTGCGGTACGTGCCGGTGTCGGCGCGTTCCCAACCCGCCTGTTCCAGAAGCAGCGCCGCCGCATATACATCTGCCATGAACTGGGCCAGCGGGTAGAGCCTCGCCTCGGCGACGGTCCTGTCGAGCCCCCGCCATCTTTCTATGGCCTGCCGGAGGTGACCGATGCGTTCGTGGACGAGATCGGCGGTGGCGTCGTCTCCATCGGGGGCGTGCCGGACGGCCTCCCTGAGCCGGTCGAGGAACGGTTCGTGCGCGTCATGCCGTTCGACGGCGCGGCGGACGTCCAGGCAGAGGATGTTGTCGCCGCCCTCCCAGATGGGGTTGACCTGCGCGTCCCGGAGGATCCGCGCGACCGGCCACTGTTCGATGTAGCCGTTCCCGCCGTGGATCTCGACGGCGTCGCTCGCGGCGGTGACGCCGAGCCGGGCCGCCCGCAGTTTGATCAACGCGGCGGCGATCCGCAGCGCCGGACGGCCGAGGTGCCCGTCGAACACGAGCGCCTGCACGGCCTCGGTCTCCACGATCAGTTCGGCGAGTTTCCTCCGCATCAGCGGCTGTTCGGCGAGCGGAGCGCCGAACGCCTCCCGCGCCCGCGTGTAGCAGAGCGACTCGACCAGGGACCGCCGCGCGCATCCGAGGCCCATCGTCGCGATGGCGAGGCGCGCGCCGTTCGTCAGCTCCATCATGCGGGCCATTCCCCTGCCGTCCCCGGTCGTGCCCTGCGGGGCGAGGAGGAACGCCTCGGCGCCGGTGAACTCGACCTCGGCGGACGCCACGGACCGGGTGCCGAGTTTGTCCTTCAGTCGCCGGATCCGGATGCCGTTGCGCGTCCCGTCCCGCCGCTCCTTCAGGACGAGGAACGGCGCGACGCCCCGGACCCCGTCGACGGCGCCCACGGGTTTGGCCAGCACCACGAACGCCGAACCGCCCGCGTTGGACGCGAACCATTTGAACCCGTCGAGCCGCCATGCGTCGCCGTCCCTGCACGCGGTCGACTCCAGGGCGCCGAGGTCGGAGCCGCCCGCGCGTTCGGTGAGCAGCTGCGCCGCCTCCCCGCCCTTCGCCCCGTCGGCGAGCAGTTCCCGTACCCGCGCCTTGACGTCGTCGGGCGCGAACATCTCGGTCAGCGTCATGATCATGTCGCCGCCGGTGCCGAGCGCGCACGTCATACCGATGTCGGCCTGGTTCAGCAGGTAGCCCCAGGCCAGGCCCAGCGGGGCGGGGTCGACGCCGTTCTCCCGCGCCTCGGCGACGAAGGCGGGGCGGGTGAAGGACGCGGCGACGAGGTCGCGCTTGGCGGCCTCGAACGACGGCGGGTTGACGATCCGGCTGATGTCGTGGCCCCACCGGTCGTACTTCTCCAGCCTCGGCGGGTTCCGGTCGGTCTCCTCGGCCCGTTCGGCGATCGGGCCGCCGATCAGCGCGCCGAGCTCGCGCAGCCGCGGCTCGGCCCAACCTAACCCGGGACCGAGATGGCGGCGCATCAGGAATTGCAGCGTGGGATCGCACTCGTACCAGTTGAGGCCCACGGCGCCGGGGTAGCGCTGGGTGGCGTATCGGCGGGCCTTCCCCGCGTCGCTGAACGGGAGCCGGTCGAACGGCTCGATCAGATGGTCGGATCGGTTCGACGCCATAGCCTGGACATTACGCCTCATCATCGCATGGCGGAAGGTTGTAATCTGGAGAGGGTCTCCGCCCGCCGGGATTAAGGTCTCGACCAGCTATGGAAAGCAGTCTGGAGATTCGTCCGCTCACCGCCCGCTCGATCGTCCTGAGCACGTTGTTGGGCGTCCATCCGCCCCGGTTGCCCGCCCGGTATCTGGTCCGCGTCGGCGAGATGTTCGGTGTCGCCGAGGGAACGGTCCGGGTCGCGCTCTCCCGCATGGTGAACTCCGGCGACCTGGTGCAGGGCGGCGGCGGCTACGCGCTGACCGAGCGGCTCCTCGAACGGCAGGCCCGCCAGGACGAGAGCCGCCTCCCCCGGGCCCTTCCCTGGGACGGCACCTGGGAGATCGCCGTCATCACCGCCGAGCGCCGTTCCGCCGCCGAGCGCGCCGCGCTCCGGCAGGCCATGTCGGCGCTGCGGCTCGCCGAACTCCGCGAGGGCACCTGGCTGCGTCCGGCCAACCTGAACCGGCACCGGGCGGACCCGGGCAACGCGGAGGCCCGGGGTGTCACGGACGACCGGCCCGACATCGTCGTCCGGCAGTGCACGTTCCTGCGGGGACGTCCCGAGGGCGATCCCGCAGCGCTCGCCGCCGAACTCTGGGACCTGGACGCCTGGACGGCCAAGGCCCGAGCCCTCCAGACCGCCCTGACCGAGACGACGGGGATGGCGGAACGTTTCACGCTCGCCGCCGCCGTCCTCCGCCATCTCGTGGACGACCCGATCCTCCCGCCCGACCTGCTGCCGTCCGACTGGCCGGGCCCGGGTCTGCGCGCCGAGTACGCGCGTTTCGAGAAGGAGTTCGAGCGGCTCCTCACCGAGCACGTGCTCGGCTGAGGGCGGCCTTCACTCGTCGTCGGCCCTCGGGTTCAGGGTGCCCGCCCACTCCTGGTCGGACAGCTTGCGGATGGCGTCCATGACCTCGTCGGTGATGACGCGGCGGGCGCGGCCCGGCGGCAGGTCCTGGTAGCGGGAGAAGTCCATCGGCTCGCCGAAGCGGACGGTGGGACGGACGGAGAGCCGTGGCCGCCACGTCCCGAGCGGAATGATCTGGTCGCTTCCGCCGAGCGCGACGGGCACGACCTTCGCGCCGGACTTGAGGGCCAGCCAGGCGACGCCCCGGCGGCCGAGGTAGAGGCGCCCGTCCGGGGAGCGGCTCCCCTCCGGGTAGATCGCGACGCCGCCGCCCGCGTCGAGGACATCGACCATCCGGCCGAGGGCCCGGACGGCGGCGCGGGTGGGGCCGCGCCTGATCGGGACGTTCCCCAGCGCGAGCATGCCATGCCGGATGAGGCGTCCACCGATGCCGGGCAGCTCGAAGTACTCCGACCGCGCGAGCCACCACAGTCGGCGGGGGATGACGGGGGACAGGACGAAGCTGTCGACCATCGACAGGTGGTTGCTCGCGAGGATGAACGGCCCGTCGGCCGGGATGTTCTCCCTGCCCTCCACCCGCGGGCGCAACGCCAGGCGGAGCAGGGGCCCGACCGTGTGGGCCAAGACACCGTAGAACACGCAGCCTCCCGTGACTCTGCGCACCCGGAGAAGCAGGTGCGCGAGGCCGAATCTAGGGAGCCCGGCCCGGGTTCGCATCCGCCATGTGACCAGCCTCATGCTCGCACACCTAGAAATTAATCGAACGAGCGATTATTTTTTTAGGCATCGAGCAAGGAGGCAGTGATGCGAGACGAGCGGACACACGACAAGCGCAAGCCCATCGCCGTGCTGGTGGTGGTGTCGCTGATCGGACTGATCTTCACCGGGTCCTTCCTCGGGGCCCTGCACCACCTGGAGCCGCACAAGGTGCCCGTCGCCGTGGTCGCGCCGCAGCCCGCCGTGGACCGGCTCGGCGCGATGATGGAGCGGAAGGCCGAGGGCGCGTTCGACCTCACGGCGTACGGCGACCAACGCAAGGCACAAAACGCGCTACTGGAACGCGAAGTCGACGCGGTCTTCGTCCCCGGCGCGCCCGGCGCGCCCGGCGCGCCCGGTAAGGGCGGTGCGACGTTGATCGTCGCGGGCGCGAACGGACGGACCGTGCAGAACGCGGTGACGGCGGCGTTCCAGGGCGTCGGCCAGGCCACCGGGCAGCCGGTCACGGTCAAGGACGTCCGTCCGCTGCCGGACGGCGACAATAACGGGGTGTCCGCCATCTTCTTCGTGATCACGACGGTCATCCCGGCCGTGATCCTCGCGGTGCTGCTCGCGGTCGTCGCGCCGCGGGCGGGTGCCGGACGGCGTCTCGGGCTGCTGGCCGCCGGGTCCGTCGCGCTCGGCGGGGTGAACGCCTGGGTCGCCGCCGGGCTGACCGGTGCGCTCACGGGAGCGCCGCTGGAGCTGTGGGCCCTCGCCGGCCTGCTGGTGTTCGCGGTCGCGTCGTTCGCGGCGGGCGCGTGGCGCGTCGCCGGACCGCCCGCCGTGGGCCTGACCGCGCTGCTGTTCATCCCGATCGGCGTCCCGGCGAGCGGAGGCCCGATCGGAGCGCAGTTCATCCCCCAGTGGTACGCGACGGTCGGTGAATGGCTTCCGGTGGCGGCCGCCGTCGACGCGGTGCGCAACACCGTCTACTTCGACGGCAACGCGATCGGCGGACCGCTGCTCGTGCTGGCGCTCTGGGTCGCGGCCGGGCTCGCCCTGGTCCTGGTGCCGAAGAAGGCGCGGGAGCGGGCGGCGGCGGCCACGACGGAACCCGCCGTCGGCGCGTGAAGCCGGACGATGACGCGAAGCGCGAGGACAGGTCCACCGGAACGTCCGGTGGACCTGTCCGTCAGGCTTCTTCCAGAGAACGAGGAGGTAGGAGAAGGTGCCACTGAAGCCCGATGGGTCGATGCGGCGGCGTCCGGGACGTCCGCCCAAGAAAGAGGCCGGGGACACCAAGGCCGAACTCGTCGAGGCGGCGCTGCGGCTCTTCGCGCAGAAGGGGTACACGGGCACCTCGATCCGCGCGATCGCCCGCGAGGTCGGGTTGAGCGAGAGCGTCCTGTACGCGCATTTCGCGAGCAAGCAGGACATCTTCGACGCGGCCGTGGCCAGGCTCGGGCCGCAGGGCCTGGTCACCGGGCTGGAGAGCCTCGATCCCGCGCTCGCCGACCGTGACCCCGCCGCCTACCTCCGCGCGCTGGTGACGCACATCCTGGACGCGTGGGACTCGCCGAGCGGACGGCTCTTCATCAGCCTGATGGTGCGGGACGGGCTCGTCCACAGCGCCGCCATGGGCGACACCATCATGCGGTCCATGGGCGAGACCGCGACGCTGTTCCAGAACTGGATCGACGCCGGTCGTATCCCCGCCGACCTGGGCGGTCCCATCGACCTGGCCTGGGCGCTGTTCGGGCCGATCGGCCAGGCCCGGCTACTGTGGTTGCACGCCGACGCCACCCCCGAGGATCGGCGGGCGGCACGCGACAGGGCGCTTCGACACACCGAACTGTTCATCAGGGCGGTCTTCCGCGAGCGGCGGGAGCCGCCGACGGGCGATCCCGAAGGACGTGATCATTCATGACGGGCCTGGACGGTGAGTCCGCGCGGGCGCCGGTGAACGTCGCGTCCGGGGGGCATGGGGAGTCGCCCCGCCAGGAGGGCACGACCATCCGGATCCTGCTGGCCGAGGACGTGGCGCTGTTGCGGGGTGCGCTGACCGGTCTGCTGGATCTGGAACCCGATCTGGAGGTCGTGGCGGAGGTCGGCAGCGGTGACGCGATCGTCCGGGCGGCGCTGCGGCACCGTCCCGACGTCGCCGTGCTGGACGTCGACCTGCCCGGCATGGACGGTGTCACCGCCGCCGCCGAGCTGCACGAACGGCTGCCGGAGTGCCGTGTGCTCATGCTGACGGGCCTCGGACGTCCCGGCGATCTGCGACGCGCGTTGGACGCCCACGTGCACGGCTTCGTCCTCAAGGACGTGCCGCCCGCCGAGTTGGCCGCCGCGATCCGGCAGGTCGCGGCGGGCGAACAGGTCGTCGATCCGCAGCTCGCGCTGGTGGCGCTGCGCCAGCCGGAGAGCCCGCTGACGCCCCGGGAGGCGCAGGTTCTGCGGCTGGCGGCGGAGGGCGCCGACGTGGACGACATCGCGATCGTCCTCAACCTGACGGTCGGGACCGTCCGCAACTATTTGGCGAGCTGCATCGCCAAGCTCAACGCCCGCAACCGCATCGACGCCGTTCGCATCGCGGGCGAGTTCGGGTGGCTGTGACCTGGATCCCGGTTTGAGACCGGTATGAGAAATACATGGTCCGACCCCCGGGCGATTCACATACGGATCGGTGCGCACCGCACTGGCCAGGCAGAACGCCCGATGAAACCCTCCGTAGCATGGTGGGGGAACCTCTGTACGGGCGCTCGGCCGAACTCGCCGAGATCGACCGGCTGCTCGACCGTGCCCGGTCGGGCGCGGGCGGCGGCGCGCTCGTCCTTCGGGGTGACGCCGGAATCGGCAAGACCACGCTGCTCGACCACGCCGAGACACGGGCGGCGGGGCCGACCGGCGATATGGACGTCCTCCGTGGAAGCGGCATCGAGGCGGAGAGCGACGTCCCGTTCGCGGCCCTGCACCTTCTCCTCAACGACCGGGCCGACCACCTCGCGGCCCTGCCCACCCCACAAGCAGAGGCTCTACGGGCCGCGCTCGGCCTGACCCGACCGGACTCCTCGGGCCGGCTCCTCACCGGCCTGGCCCTGCTGAACCTCCTCGACGGATCGGCCGCCGACAAGCCGCTGCTGTGCCTCATCGACGACGCGCAGTGGCTCGACCGTGAATCGGCTGACGCCCTGCTGTTCGCCGCCCGCCGCGTCGCCTCGCGTGGCGTGGTCTTCCTCATCGCCGCCCGGGACGACGACGCCCGACCGCGCACCGGGCTGCCGGAACTGCACCTGACCGGCCTCGACACGGACGACGCGCGGCTTCTCATGGAGAACCGCGCCCCCGACCTGCCCGCCGACCGGATCGACCGGCTGGTCGAACAGGCGTGCGGCAATCCGCTCGCGCTCGTCGAGTTCGCCGCCGCCGGGTCGGGACGGCTCGCCCGCGTCCCCGAGGAGTTCGCGCGCACCGTCCGTGAGCTGCCCGAACAGGTGCGGCTGTTGCTGGCCGTCGCCGCCGCGGACGGCACCGCCGAACCGGGCGTGGTCGTCCAGGCCGCCCGGGGGCTCGGGCTGCCGCTGGACGCGTTGGAGGCCGCGGAGGAGACCGGCCTGCTCGTCGTGACCCGCACCGCCATCGGGTTCCGGCATCCGCTGGCGCGGGCCGCCGCGTACCAGGGCGTTCCGGTCACGCGGCGGATCGCCGTGCACCGGGCGCTCGCCGAGGCGCACGCTCGGGCCGGGGACGCCGACCTGCGGGTCCGGCATCTCGCCGCCGCCGCGCTCGGCACGGACGAGACGGTCGGCACCGAACTGGAGTCCGCCGCCGACGACATCCTGGTCCGGTCGGGGCCGTCCGTCGCGGCGTTCGCCTACGAGCGCGCCGCCCGCCTCGCCGGTGACCCGGAGGTCCGCGCCCGCCGGCTCGTCGCCGCCGCCGAGGCGGAACTCGCCGCCGGACGGCTCTCCCCCGCCAGGACGCTCGCCGACGAGGCGGCCCGCACGGGCGACGCGGACGACACCGCGGCCCGGGTCGACATCGTGCGGGCGGGCGTCGAGCTGGAGCATGGTGTCCCGGAGGCCGCCGGTCGGCTGTTGCTGGAGCGGGCCCGCGCCTACGACGATCCGGAGATCCGCGCGCGGCTGCTCGAAGAGGCCGTGTTCCACGCGTGGTCGTGCGGAGACCGGGACACCGCCGTCAAGGCACGAGAAGGGCTCGCGAGCTGCGAACAACCGAACGCGCTGGTCCGGGCGTTGTCGGCGCTGCTCGACGGTGACGTCACGGCCGCCCGGCGCGTCCTCGCGACCGCCGAACGAGAGACGGACGGGCCGGACGAGCGGCTGCGGCTGCTCGCCGCCGAGATCGCCCTCCAGACAGGTGACGACACGGCCGCCGCCGAGATGTCCGCGCACCTCGTGGCCCGGTGCCGCCGCCGGGGGCTGCTCGGCCTCGTCCCGCGCGGGCTGGTCGTCCAGGCGTGGTCACGGTTGTTGTGCGGCGAGCACGACGAGGCCCGCGCCCTCGTCCGGGAGGCCCTGGAGGTCGCCACCGAGACGGGTCAGCGCAGGCAGGCCGCCGCGCTGCGGTCGGTCCAGGCGCGGCAGGCGGCGATCGAGGGCGACGAGGTCCGCTGTCGTGCGCTCGCCGCCGACGGGCCGGTCGGTGACGCGCTCGGGCTGCTCGCGCTCGGGCTCGGCCGTCCCGAGGACGCGTTGGAGCACCTCCAGGACAGCGCGCGCCTCGCCACGGCCGCCGACACCGTGGAGGCCGTGGTCGCGGCGGGCCGTTCGGACGGCGCCGCCGAGGCGATGGCCCGGTTGGAGGAGTTCGCCCGCGACGCCGGGCAGCCGTGGGCCGACGCGGTCGCGTCCCGGTGCCGGGCCCTGCTCACCACCGAACCCGACGAGGCGGAACGGCACTTCACGCTCGCGCTCGCGTCCCACCGCAAGGGCGGACGGCCGTTCGAACGCGCCCGCACGGAACTGCTGTACGGGGAGTGGCTGCGCCGGTCGAGGCGCCGCGCGCAGGCCAGGGCGCGGCTGCGCGCCGCGCTGGACGTCTTCGAACGGCTCGGCGCGGTGCCGTGGGCGGAGCGGGCGCGCGGCGAGCTGCGGGCCGCGGGGCAGGCCGTCCGCGCGGACGGCGACGACCTCCCCGGACGGTTGACCGCGCAGGAGATGCAGGTGGTCCGGCTGGCGATGACCGGGGCGACGAACCGGCAGATCGCGGCGCAGCTCCGGCTCAGCCACCGCACGGTCGCCTACCACCTCTACAAGGCGTTTCCGAAGCTCGGAGTGGCCTCACGGGCCGAGCTACACCGCCACGTTCCCGCCTGACCCGCACGCCACAAAACTGGCGCCGTGAAAATATTCACGCGCTTAGTTCCCTTGCTCATCCGGCTCCGGCGTTTCATCATCCGATGGGGCGGCGTTGAGGAGCCGGTGATCAAAGCGTGACCAGGGCACGACCAGCAAGACCCGGATGGCGGCGGGACGAACCGGCGGGGCCAGGCGGCCGCGCGGGTCGTACGCCCCTTTTCGCACGCACGATCACCGGGATGTACCTCGTCCTGATGCTCCAGACGAGGCTGGTGAAACAGGCGGAGACCGGGCCGTCCCACATGCTGCTGTCCGCCACCGTCGTGATCTTCGGCATCTTCGCCGTGCAGTGGCTGCTGGTCCTGTACGGGCCGCGGTCGCAGCGCCCACGCCGATGGGTGATCGTGACGCATCTGGCGACGCAGACGGCGCTGGCGCTGCTGCCGCTGCTGGTGTTCGGCAACGACTGGTACCCGGTCGTCGGCGGGTTCCTCGCCGGGTCGATGCTCCTGCTGCTGCGTCCACCGCTGTCCTGGTTCATGGTGGCGCTCGTCACGGCCGGTGAGGGGCTGCTGCGGTACTACCAGGGCTGGTCGGCGGTCGACGTGACGTTCTGCGTGGTGGCGACGGTGAACACCGGCATCGCCATGTACGCGATCACACGGCTGTCGGGGTTCGTCCGGGAGCTGCACGCGACACGCGCGCAGTTCGCGGCGGCCGCGGCGGCACGCGAAAGGCTGGAGGCGGCGGGCAGCCTTCGGGCGGTGCTCGGCGCGGCCCTCACCCGCGTGGAGGAACTGAGCCGCCGCGCCCGCGACCTGCTGCCGGTCGACCCGGCGGCGGCGCGCGACGACCTCGATGAGGTGGCCCGGACGTCGCGGCAGGCCGCCACGGACGTCCGGTCGATCGTCGGCGCGTTGCAGGGCCCGTCCCGCCGCCGGGAACGTCCCGGCCGGGTGACGCAGTCCCGCCTCGCCTGGACGATCCTCGTCATCATGACCGTGGGCTTCGCGGGCGAGCAGGTCATGAACGTCCACTCCGGGTCCGGCGGGTCCTGGCGGGCGACGGCGGCGGCCGTGGCGGTGGCCGCCGCGATCTCCGCGCTGATGCTCCGGCACACCTCGGCCCTGCTGCGCCGCAAGACGCCGCGCTTCGGCGCGTGGACGCTCGCCGCGCAGGTCCTCCTCGTGTTCGTGCCGTTCGCGCTGTTCGGCCCGGAGTGGGCGACCATGGCGTGCCTCGCGACCGGGTCGGTGCTGCTGGTGTCGCGAGGACGACGCGCGTGGATCATGTTCGCGCTGACCATCGCGGCGTGGTGCGTCCCGGCGCTGTGGGCGTCGCACGGGCTCCTCTTCTACGTCTACACGTGCGCGATCTCGGTGCAGATCGGCGTGGTCGTGTACGCGCTGTACCGGCTGCCGATGCTCGCCCGGGAGGTCGATGTCGCCCGGGAGCGGCTGGCGCGCATGGCGGCGCTGCACGAGCGGCTCCGGATCTCCCGCGACGTCCACGACCTGCTGGGCCTCGGTCTGTCGACGATCACGGTGAAGGCGGAGCTGGCGCGGCGGCTGGTCAGCGCCGACCCGGTGCGGGCCGCCGAGGAGCTGGGCGAACTGGCCGATCTCGCGGAACGGTCGCGGGCGGAGGCCCATGCGGTCGCCGCGGACGACCGGGCCCTGTCGCTGCGGGACGAGGCCGTGTCGGCGCGCGCCGCACTGGCGGCCGCGGGCGCCGACGTCCACGTGGCCCTCCCCGACGAGACGGACCTGCCGCCGTCCTCGCCCGTGGACGGTGTCCTGGCGGCCGTGCTCCGCGAATCCGTCACCAACGTCCTGCGGCACGCCCACCCGGAACACTGCGCCGTCACTGTCGTCGCGCAGGCCGGTGTGGTTCGGCTCACGGTGCACAACGACGGAGTCATCCCACCGTCGTTCACGGGCTCGGACCCAGGGTCGGGGAAGGGCCTCTCGAACCTCACCGCCAGGACGGGTGCACTGGGCGGTTCACTGTCCGCCGGAACCGACGGGAAGGGCGGTTTCACCTTGGTCGCGGAGGTGCCTCTGACGGCGGGCACGGGCACGAGGGAAGTGCCCCGTCACATGACGGATTCGCCCCTTCCCTTCCGTGTCTAGCCTTGCCCGACATGACGCAGGACTTCCATCCGACGCGCGCCGGAACGCCCCCGCGTCACCGCATGTCCAGGGCCTCCGACTGGGCGCTGGCCCACGCAGGCGTACAGAGGAGGGGGGTCACCGCACCATGAGTGACAGGCTCGCCGGGCAGACGATTCTGCTCACCGGCGTCACCGGGTTCATCGGGCAGGCCATGCTGGAGCGCCTGCTGTCCGGATATCCCGACACCCGCGTCGTCGTGGTCCTGCGGGAGAAGCCCGGCGTCACCGCCGATCAGCGGCTGGACGAGCTGATCACCAAACCGGTGTTCGGGCCGTGGCGGAACCGGGTCGGCGAGGACGAGGCCCGCGAGACCGTGCGGAAGCGGGTGCGGGTCATCTCGGCCGACCTCACCGATTCCGTCCCGGAACTCCCCGACGACATCGACGCCATCGTGCACGGCGCGTCGATCGTGTCCTTCGACCCGCCGATCGACGAGGCGTTCCAGACGAACGTCGTCGGTACCGTCAACCTGTACGAGTCGGTCAGGCGCGCCGGGCAGCGCGGCGGAAAGACACCGCACATCGTGCACGTGTCGACCGCGTATGTCGCGGGGTCGCGGAAGGGCATCGTCCCGGAGACCACGCTCGACCACGCCATCGACTGGGAGACCGAACTCGACTGCGCGGTGGACGCCCGCCGGACCGTCGAGCGCGGTTCGCGGCGTCCCGAGGTGCTGGGCCGGCTGCGCGCCGCCGCGCTCCGCGAACAGGGCAAGGCGGGTCCGACCGCCGTGGCCGCCGACACCGAACGGCGCCGCCGCGAGCAGGTCGACGAACGTCTCATCGCCTACGGCCGGGAGCGCGCCCGCAGCCTCGGCTGGCCGGACGTGTACACCTTCACCAAGGCGCTGGGGGAACGCGCCGCCGAGCAGACGGCCCATGACCTGCCGCTGTCGATCGTCCGTCCGGCGATCGTGGAGAGCAGCCTGCGGCACCCGTACCCGGGCTGGATCGACGGGTTCAAGATGGCCGACCCGCTGATCCTCGCCTACGGGCAGGGGCTGCTGCGGGCGCTGGCCGGAATCCCGGACGGCATCGTCGACATCATCCCCGTCGACCTGGTCGTGAACGCGCTGCTCGCCGCCGCCGCGTCACCGCCTGAGCCCGGCAAGCCCGCCTACTACCACGTCGGGTCCGGCGCCCGGAACCCGCTGACGCTGCAACGGCTCGTCGAGCTGGTCAAGGAGTACTTCAGCCAGCATCCGCTGCCCGCCGCGGACGGGCGCGGCGCGATCCGTCCCAGGGAGCTGAAGCTGCTCAGCGAGGGCCGCGCCGAACAGATGCTGGGCACCGCCGAACGCGCCATGGAGATGGCGGAGAAGGCGCTGCTGATGCTGCCGAGCGGCGACCGCACCCGTGGTTGGCAGCGCAACCTGTACAAGCAGGGACGCGAGGTCCGGCTGCTGCGCCGCTACCGCGACCTGTACGGCGCGTACGGCGCCGCCGAGGTCGTCTACGCCGACTCCGGCACCCAGTCCCTCAGCGCCTCGCTGCCGGACGACGCGGGCTGCGACTCCGCCGTCATCGACTGGGCGTACTACCTCCGCGACGTGCACTGCCCGGCCGTGACGGCGGCGTTCCGCCTGATCCAGCAGCCCGTCAAGGAGCCGCGCCCGGTACTGACGGCGGGCCCGCCGCCACGACCGCCGGTGAAGTTCGAGGAGCGGCGGGACGTCGTCGCGGTGTTCGACTTCGACGGCACGATCGTCGCGTCCGACGTCGTGGAGGCGCACCTGTGGGCGCGGCTGCTGGACGTCCCGCTGAAGTCGTGGCCGGGAACGCTGGCGCCCGTCCTGCGGAAGGTCCCGCACTACCTGCGCACCGAGCACCGTGACCGGGGCGAGTTCCTGCGGGAGTTCGTCCAGCGTTACGAGGGCGCGAACGAGGAGGAGCTGCGCGCACTGGCCCGCGACCGGCTGTCGGACGTCCTGCTGCGCCGCGCGTGGCCGCAGGCGATCCGCCGGATCCGGCGGCACCGGGAGGCCGGGCACCGCACCATCCTGCTCACCGGCACCCTCGACGTGTTCGTCGAGCCGCTCCGCACCCTGTTCGACGACATCCTGGCCGCCCGCCTCCGTGTCGTCGACGGACGCTGCACCGGCACCTTCGAACAGCCGCCGCTGATCGGGGAGGCGCGGGGCGCGTGGCTGCGCGCCTGGGCCGGCGAAGAGGGCGTCGACCTCACCGGAAGCTGGGCGTACGGCGACCACTACTCTGACCGTCCGGTGCTGGAGCAGGTCGGCAACCCCGTCGCCGTCAACCCCGACGCCCGCCTGTACCGGCACGCCAAGAAGCAGCGCTGGACGATCGCGGACTGGGACGGCGACGCCGGTGCCGTGTCCACGCTCCTCGACGCCGCCCTGGAGGAGGCCCGATGATTCTGGCGCTGGAGTACCACCGTTCACCCGCCCGGTACCTCGCCGCCTCGCGGCTCCCCGGCCGGTTCCGTTCGGCGGCGGTGCCGTCGCTGGCGCCGCTGCGGCTGACGAACCGGGAGGCGCCCGGACGGCCCGGCCCCGACTGGGTGCGGCTGCGTCCGGTGCTGTCGGGGATCTGCGGGTCCGACCTGTCGATGGCCGCCGGGAAGGTGTCGCCGTACCTGTCGCCGCTGGTGTCCATGCCGTTCGTGCCGGGCCACGAGGTGGTCGGTGAGCTGCTGGACGACGCGTCCGACGACATGCCCGCCGGAACCCGCGTCGTCATCGACCCGGTGCTGCCGTGCCGGGCGCGCGGCACCGGCCCCTGCCCGCCCTGCGCCGAGGGCAACGAGAACCGGTGCGACCACATCACCTCCGGGCGGATCTCGTCGGGGTTGCAGACCGGGTTCTGCGCTGACACGGGCGGCGGCTGGTCGGAACGCCTCGTCGCGCACCGCACCCAGCTGCACCGGGTGCCGGAGTCGCTGCCGTCGGTGCGTGCCGTGCTGGCGGAGCCGCTGGCGTGCGCGGTGCGGTCGGTGCGCCGCATCGACGTGCCGCGCGGCGCGTCGATCGTCGTGGTCGGCGCCGGGACGGTCGGGCTGCTGACCGTCCTCGCGCTGCGGGAGCTCACCCCCGCCGGGTCGATCACCGTCATCGCCCGGCACGCGGGCCAGCGGCGCCGTGCCATCGCGCTCGGCGCCACCGAGACCATCGACTCGTCGGCGGCGCTGCGCGGGCTGCGGCGCATCACCGGCGGGTCGCTCGTCCGTCCCGAACTCGGGCCCGGCTACCTGCTCGGCGGCGCCGACATCGTCGTCGAATGCACCGGCGGCGAGGGGCTCGACACGGCGCTTCGGCTCGTCCGCGCTGGCGGGACGGTGCTGCTGTCGGGCATGCCGGCGAAGCCGGTCGATCTGACGCCTGCCTGGTTCCGGGAGCTGAACATCGTCGGCTCCTACGCCAGCCGCGGCGCCGACGACTTCGGATCCGCCCTCGACCTGGCCTCCCATGACGCGCTCGACGGCTTCGTCGACAGCGTCTACCCCCTCACCCGCTGGCGGGACGCGCTGTCGCACGCGCTGTCCGCCGGACGCTCCGGCAGCGTCAAGATCGCCTTCGACCCCCAGAACGGGGACGGGGCCGCATACGGCGACACCACCTCGACCGCTGAAGGCACAGACCACCTCGAACGCGAAGGAGCCGATGGATGAGCAGACCGGGACTCGTGCTGGAGGTGGACGAGCGGACGCCCCCGCTGCTGGTGCACGAAGGAGAGGGGTTCCGGCTGGAACGGTTCCCGCTCGGCACCCGGGTGATCTATCCGCCGGACTCGCTGCCCGGCATCCGGGACGTCAACGGCCGCATCCGGGACGCGCTGCTGAACCCGCTCGGCAGCGAGCCGCTGCCCGAACTGCTGCACTCGGGCATGCGGCTGACGATCGTGTTCGACGACCTGTCGCTGCCGCTGCCGCCGATGCGGGCACCGGACGTCCGGGGCCGTGTCATCGAGCAGGTGCTGGAGATGGCGGCGGCCGCGGGCGTCGACGACGTCGAGCTGATCGCCGGTAACGCGCTGCACCGCCGGATGACGCCCGCCGAGATCAAGCACATCGTCGGCGACCGGGTGTTCAACTCGTTCTGGCCGGACCGGCTCCGCAACCACGACGCCGAGGACCGCGACAACCTCACCCTGCTCGGGCAGACCCGGCACGGCGAGGACGTGGAGATCAACCGGCGGGCCGCCGAGAGCGACCTGATCGTGTACGTGAACATCACGCTCGTCGCGATGAGCGGCGGCGCGAAGTCGGTGTCGGTGGGCCTCGCCTCGTACAAGAGCCTGCGGCACCACCACAACGTCCACACGCTGCGGAAGTCCCGGTCGTTCAACGACCCGCCGAACTCGGCGATGCACCACTCCTACGAGCGGATGCACAAGCTCCTGTCGGAGTCGGTGCGGATCTTCCACATCGAGTGCACCGTCAACAACGACCAGTTCCCGTCGCCGTTCGAGTTCCTCAACAAGCGCGAATGGGAGTGGACGCTCAAGGACCAGGCGAAGTTCCTCGCCGCCAAACGCGCCAACGACCTCGCCCCGGCCGGTGCCCGGCACAAGGTGTGGCAGGGGATGCGCGCCCCCTACGGGATCACGGGCGTGCACGCGGGCGCGACGGACCTCGTCCACGAGAAGACCCTCGCGAATGTGCACCGGCAGCAGCTCACCGAGGTGCACGGGCAGTCGGACATCCTGATGCTGGGACTCCCGTATCTGTGTCCGTACAACGTGAACTCGGTGATGAACCCGATCCTCGTGTACAGCCTGGGGCTCGGCTACTACTTCAACATGTACAAGAACAAGCCGCTGGTCCGTGAGGGCGGCGCGCTCATCATGTACCACCCGATGAAGTCGGAGTTCCATCCGCTGCACCACCCGAGCTACATCGACTTCTACGAGGAGGTGCTGACGCAGACGACGGACCCGGCGACGATCGAGACGAAGTTCGAGGAGCAGTACGCCACCGACCCCTGGTACATCCACCTGTACCGGAACTCGTACGCCTACCACGGCGTCCACCCGTTCTACATGTGGTACTGGGGCGCGCACGCCCTCAACCACCTCGGTGACGTCATCTGCGTCGGCGCCGACCGGCGGGTCGCGTCCCGGCTCGGTTTCCGCGCGGCGAGCACCCTCGCCGACGCGTTGGAGATGGCGGGCGACACCGTGGGACGCAGCCCCAGCATCAGCTACCTCCACACGCCGCCGATGACGCTGGCGGACGTCCGATGAGCGGCCGGAAGGGCCGGATGAAGCTGGCCGAGGAGATCCGGCTGCTGCGCCGTGGCCGCGACTGGCGCGGCCGGGCGCCCGCGCCCCGGTCGGCGCAGCCGTGGACGAAGGCCCCGCCCAGCCGCGCGTTCCCGACCGAGTGGGCGCGCACCCCGCTCGCGATCGCGGCCCGGAAGGTCGCGTTCGACGGCGTGTTGCGGACCGTGACGTGGAGCCAGACCCGGCCCGAGATCCACGGCGCGGAGATCCTCGACGACATCAAGGGCCCGGTCGTGTTCGTGGCGAACCACGCCAGCCACCTGGACACGCCACTGATCCTCGGGTCGCTGCCCGTCCGGATCCGCCGCCGTGTCGCGGTCGCCGCCGCCGCCGACTACTTCTTCGACGCCCGCTGGCGCGCGGTCGCGACCGCGTTGACGTTCAACGCGTTCCCGATCGAGCGGCGCGGCGCGGGCGGCGCCCTCGACCTCGCGACCGAGCTGCTCGAAGACGGCTGGAACCTGCTCATCTACCCGGAGGGCACCCGCTCGACGGACGGTTGGGCGCGACGGTTCCGGATGGGCGCGTCGCTGCTGTGCCGCGAGCAGGGCGTTCCCGCCGTGCCGCTGGTGCTGCGCGGCACGTACCGGGCGATGCCGCGCGGCGGGTTCTGGGTGAAGAAGGGCCGTCCGGTGGTGTCGGTCCGGTACGGCAGGCCGCTCGTGCCCGAGCCCGACGAGACGACGACCGCGTTCAACGCCCGGCTGGAGGACGCGATCGGCCGCCTGTGGGTCGAGCACGACACCGACTGGTGGACGTCCCTGCACGCGTCCGACCGGCGCCGCGCTCCTCGGGGCCCGGAGGCGTCGGAGTGGCGTCGCAAGTGGGAGTCCACCCGCCCGCAGGCGCCTTCGTCCACCCACCACCGCGTCTGGCGCCGCCGCTGACCGTGTGCGTTGACCGTGTGCGCGGACCGTGGGCGCCCGCCGGCTCGGCGGGCGCCCACCTGCAGTCAGGCGGTCTCGCCCAGGACGACCTGGGTCACGTTGGGGAAGTCCCCGAAGATCTTCGTTCCGGCGCCGAACCCGTTGCCGGTGACGGTCATCGCGGGCATCGCACCGAATTCGTCGGCGAGGGTGACCAGCAGGGCCGTTCCGGTCGGCGTGGCCATCTCGGCGTCGATGTCATGCCCCTGGATCGGGGCCTTGGCGCGGGCCAGCAGTTCCACGACCGCCGGGCCGGGGTTGGGGATCAGGCCGTGACGGCAGCGGATGAAGCCGCGTCCGACCGGGATCGGCGCGGCCCGTACCTCGTCCACGCCGAGGGTTTCGAGGGCGGCGCACGTCCCGACGACGTCGACGATCGCGTCGTGCCCGCCGACCTCATGGAAGTGGACGTCCTTCGGCGGCATCCCGTGCACGGCGCCCTCCGCCTCCGCCAGCGTGCGGAACACCCTCAGCGCCCGGTCCCGGACCCGCTCCGGCAGCGGCGCGGCCTCGACGAGTTCCTCGATGACGGCGTGCGTCCGCGAGACGGCGTCGTCCTCGACGTCGACGATGGCCCGCGTCGCGGCGATCCCCCGCCGCGACACCCGCTCCACGTCGAGGGACCAGCCGGGCACGTCCAGCCCCTTCAGCATGGCGCGGACCTCGCCGAGGTCGGCGCCCGCGTCGAGCAGCGACCCGAGCGCCATGTCACCCGCCACCCCGGCGAAACAGTTGAAATAGGCGATCTTCTTCATGCGAGCATCCTTCGCGCTAGTACCGCGGCTCCCAGACCGTCGTCGATCCCGGTGACGACCAGCCCCGGCGCACCCGACGCGAGCAGCGCGGCCAGCGCCGCGAGCCCGCCACTCGAACTGCCGTAGCCGACGCTGGTCGGCACGGCCACCACGGGACGGCTCGTCACCCGCGCCACGACCGAGGGAAGCGCCCCGTCCATCCCGGCCGCCACGATGAGCAGCCGCGCCTCGTCGAGCCGCTCCCGGACGGCCAGCAGCCGATGCAGCCCCGCCACCCCGACGTCGGCGATCAACGCGGCTGGGAGCCCGAACGCGGCCGACCCGGCCAGCGCCTCCTCCGCCACCGGCAGGTCGGCCGTCCCCGCCGAGACGACGGCGACGGGCACCGGCACGGCCGGTCGCGGGCGTGTCAGCACGACGAGCCCCGACCGTGGGTGGTGGACGGCGTCCGGCGCGGCCTCCCGCGCCGCCTCGAACTGCTCCGCCGACGCCCGCCGGAGGAACGCCACCTCCGCGTCGCGGGCGAGGAGTTCCTTGACCCGGTCGCGCACCTGGTCGGCGTCGAGGCTCCCGGCCTCGGCGACGGCGACGATGGGACGGCTCACCCGCCACCCCCGTTGATCAGGTGGGCGGCGTATCCGGCGCCGTACCCGTTGTCGATGTTCACCACGACGACGCCGGGCGAGCAGGAGTTCAGCGCCGACAGCAGCGCGGCCCGGCCCGGAAGCTCACCCCCGGCCGACGTCGGCAACGCGATGACCATGCGGTCGGTCAGCCCGGACACAAGGGTGGGGAGGGCACCGCCCGTCCCGTCCGCGACGACGAACACCCCGGGCGCGTCCTGTTCGCGCAGCCACCCGGGCAGCACGGCCGGATCGTGTACGGGGGCGTCATAGCGCCGGACGACCCGGCTGCCCATCGCCTCCGCCACCAGAGCCGCCTCCTCGGCGACGGCCTCGTCCTCGGGCCGGCCGCACACCACGTCGACGCGTCCCACCCCAGCTCCCGCGACCGGCGCCAACACCGCCAGCCTGGCGCGCTCATAGACGACGGTGCCGGGAAAGGCGGAACGCAACGCGTCGAGCGTCTCCCGCCCCGCCCGCGTCGCCAGCACGTTCGTCGCGCCCGACCCGACCAGGCTCTCCGCGATGGCGACGACCTCGGCGACCGTCTTCCCCTCGCAATAAATGGCCTCGGGATGCCCGCGGCGCCGTCCCCGCCCGATGTCGACCCGGGCGAACCCCAACTCCTCGACGGTCTCGCCGGTCACGTGGCGACCCGCACACGCGGCAGCCCCAGGACCGCGTTGTGGCTGCCCTGCCGGTAGGGCTCCAGGTCCAAGGTCACATACCGGAACCCGGCGCCCTTGAGCAGCGCGACGATCTCACCGGCCCGTTCGGCGGCGCGTCCGATGTCGCCCGCCTCCACCTCGATCCGGGCCAGGTCACCGCCCTGGTCACGCACCCGCATCCGTCCACCGAACCCGGCCCCGCGCAGCGCGTCCTCGGCCTCCTCGACCCGCCGCAACGCCTCCAGCGTGACCGGCACCCCGTACGCGAGCCTCGACGACAGGCACGCCGACGCCGGTTTGTCGGACGTCGGCAGCCCGAACTCGCGGGCGGCGTCCCGCACGTCCGCCTTGCTCAACCCGGCGTCCACCATGGGGAACCTGGCCCCGAGCCGCCGCGCCGCGCTCTGCCCCGGCCGATGGTCGCCGAGGTCGTCGGTGTTCACACCGAGCAGCACGGGCCAGTCACCGGCCTCCGCCGCCACCGCGGTCAGCACCGAGACGAGCGCCTCCTTGCAGAACCGGCAGCGGTCCGCGCGGTTGGCGGCGTACCGCTCGTCCTCCATCTCCCGGGTCTGGACGACCCGGTGCCGGATCCCGAGCCGCTCGGCCTGCGCGCGGGCCTCCGCCAGCTCCGCTCTCGCGAGCGACGGCGAGTCGGCGGTGACCGCGAGGGCCCGGTCCCCCAGTTCCCGGTGGGCGAGGTAGGCGAGCAGCGAGCTGTCCACCCCGCCCGAGTAGGCCACGACGGCGCCGGGCAGCGCGGCCAGCGCCTCCCGCAGCTCCGTCACCTTGGTCGAAGCGAGGCTGTGGGCCATGCGATTCTCCTTCGGCGTCGTCCTCCCGCTGGTGAGGCTAGACGCACGGACCGCATGGTCGAATCCGTCATCCGACGGGCACGGCGCCCTCCAGACCGCAAGGGAAAGGTTCTGAGCACGATCCCGGCCTGGAGGACGCCGTGGTCTGTGGGTCAGCCGCGAGCCGCGTCGAAGCGCGTCTTCACGTCCGACCAGTTGACGAGCGACCAGAGCTTCTCCACATAGTCGGGCCGCACATTCCGGTACTGCAGGTAGTAGGCGTGCTCCCACGCGTCGAACACCAGCAGCGGCGTGGTGTTCATACCCACGTTGCCGTGGTGGTCGTAGACCTGCTCGACCACGAGTCGTCCACCCAGCGGCTCCCAGGCCAGCACACCCCACCCGGACCCCTGCACGGTGGACGTCGCGGTGGTCAGCTGCTTCTGCAACGCCTCGAACGACCCGAAGTGCTCGTCGATCGCGGCCGCCAGCTCTCCGTCCGGACGGTCCCCACCCTCCGGCGACAGGTTCTCCCAGAAGATCGAGTGCAGCACGTGCCCCGACAGGTTGAACGCGAACGTCTTCTCCAGACCGACCAGCCCGCCGAACTGCTCCTTGTCCCGCGCCTCCGCGAGCCGCTCCAAGGTGTCGTTGGCGCCCTTGACGTAGGCGGCATGGTGCTTGGCGTGATGCAGCTCCAGAATCTCCCCGGTGATCGCGGGCTCCAGCGCGGCGTAGTCGTAGGGCAGGTCGGGAAGCGTGTAGTCAGCCATACCGCCACTATTGCAAACTTCTTGCAACTACGTCCAACCCGCAACAAGCCGATGTCTCCGCCTCCCGCTAGCGTCCAGGCACAAGGGAGCGAAGACGGCACTGCTGGCGTTCAGTGACGGCGACATCCGTCCAGTCCTACGAGGCCACACGCTCAGACGCCATAGAGACCGAGGCCCTGGTCCGCCAGGTCCATCCGGGCCATTACGTCGAACCGGGTTCTGTCTGCTGATTTGCGGGTTTGACCGGTCGTGGACGGGCCGCTCGGGCTGTCGGTGGGGTCTGGCAGGGTGGGCACCGGTCAACTCGCGCGCGTGGTGGGAGTGGTTGTGAAGGCTGATGCGTTGAGCCCTCGGCAGTTGTTCGACGGAACGATGCATTACGAGATCCCGGCGTTCCAGCGCCCCTACGTGTGGAACGAGGAAGACCAGTGGGCGCCGCTGTGGGCCGATGTCATCCGGGTCGCGGAAAGTCATGTGGTCGCCGACGGCGGCGAACCCGAGGTGCCGCATCACTTCCTCGGCGCGGTCGTCTACGAGTCGAAACCGCCGGTCGTGGGCGACGTCACCCGGCACAAGGTGATCGACGGGCAGCAGCGCACCACGACACTGCAACTGATGATCGACGCGGTGCAGTCGGTCGTCGCCGAACGCGGTCATGTGCTGCTCGCCGAAGACCTCGAGAACCTCATCCTGAACCGGTCGTCGGCGTTCCGGGGCAAGCCGGAGCGGTTCAAGCTGTGGCCGTCCAAGCAGGACCGGGCGGCGTTCGCCCAGGCCATGGACCCCGATCCCGACTGGAGCGGGGAACACCGCATCCTGGAGGCGCACAGGTTCTTCGGTGACGAGGCGCGCACCTGGCTGTCGGGCACGCCCGACCCGGACGGCAACGAGCCGCCGGGTACCGAGGAGCAGCGGGCCACCGCCCTGGCCGCCACGCTCCGCGACCGCCTGCTGCTCGTGGCGATCAACCTCACCCGTCATGACGAGTCGCAGGTGATCTTCGAGACCCTCAACGATCGTGGCACGCCGCTGCTGAAGGCCGACCTGATCAAGAACTGGGTGTTCCAGAAGGGCGACGCGATCGGCGCCGACGTCGAGGCGTGGACGGAGACCCACTGGGTCGACTTCGACGACGACTGGTGGCGAGCGGAGATCACTCAGGGCCGCCACCAGCGTTCCCGGATCGACATCTTCATGCAGTACTGGCTCACCATGCGGCTGAGCAACGAGGTCAAGACCGAGCAGGTGTTCCGGGCGTTCAAGAACTACGCGGGCCCGCACATGGTCGACCCGCAAAGCGCGGACGGGTTCCTCCGCGAGTTCCGCCGGGACGCCGACACCTACCGGGCGCTGGCCGACCTGCCGGAGGACACGGCCCAGGGCTCGTTCTACTCCCGTGTCATCGAGACGATGGGGCTGGCGGCGACCAGCCCACTGCTGCTGTGGCTCCTGTCCGACAACCACAAGGTGCCCGAGGACCAGATCGAGACCGCGCTGCGCGCCCTGGAGAGTTGGGTGCTGCGCCGCACGCTACTGCGGATGACGATGAAGGACGTCAACCGGTTGATGGTCACGATCCTCAAGCTGCTCGACCGCGGCGAGGCGGCCACGGCCGGGGACACGGTTCGCGCCTTCCTGGCCGCGCAGACGACCGATACGCGGTTGTGGCCGTCCGACGAGCAGATGAAGTCGGATCTGCCCCGGCTGAGGCTGTACGGGTATCTGGGCCAGCCGCGGCTGCGCGTGGTGCTGGAGGCGATCGAACGGAAGCTGCGCACCGACTTCCATGAGGACGTCCCGCTGCCGTCCAGACTGGAGATCGAGCACGTCATGCCGCAGGCGTGGCGCACGTACTGGAACCCGGAACCGCCCCTCACGCCCGAGCAGGCCGCCGAGCGGGACCACCGGCTCCAGACCCTCGGGAACCTGACCCTGGTGACCAGGAGCCTGAACGGGGCGCTGTCGCACCGTCCCTGGACGGACGCCCAGGCCGCGGGCATGAGGAGCGGCGGGGAGGCGGGCCTCGGCAAGCGCGGCCTGCTGGCGAAGTACAGCCTGCTGGCCATGTCGAAAGATCTCGTCAACGGCCACCCGGACGCATGGACCGACGACGACATCGACGCCCGCGGCGCCGAGATGACCGCGCACCTGTGCGAGGTGTGGCCGGGACCGCCCTCTGGCGCGGCACCCGCCGAGGTCATCGAGGAGACCGGCGAGCCGAACCAGGCCGGTGAGCTGCCGCGCGTGGAATGGACCGCGGAGCAGCTCGCCGAGTTCGAGGCGTCCACGACCGACCTCACGCGAGGATTCCTCGACTACGTCGCGAAGAACCTGCCCGGTGAACTGTTCGTCGGGGACGACCTGGAGGACGCCGGTTACGTCTCCGGCCAGGTCTCAGGCATCACCGGCGCGATGGCCCGCAAGACGTACCAGGAGTACCAGCGCATCAACCCGCCCGTGGAGTTCGTGAAGATCAACGGCCGCTGGCACTACCGGATGGACCCCGCCGTGGCGAAGTTCTGGCTGTCCATCCGAAGCTGACCCTGCACGACCTCGCGTTCAGGGCTGGAGTTCGAGGAGGACGCGGGTGGCGGCCTGGTGTGATCGGGCCACGGTCAGTCCGGCCTCGGCGGCCAGTGCGGACAGGTCGTCCACGGTCCGGTCCGGGTTGATGGTGACGGCCTCGCGGCGCAGGGTCATGGCGGTGTCCTCCATCAGGAGGTCCTCGGGCAGGCAGACCTCGGTCACGAGGATCCTGCCGTCCTTGCCCGCGGCGTCGGCGCAGTTGCGCAGCAGCCGGATGGCGTGCTCGTCGTCCCAGTCGGCGAGGACGGCACAGAGCAGGTAGATGTCGGCGTCCTCGGGCAGCGGATCGAAGAAGCTCCGACCGACGGCGGTGGCCCGGTCCGCCAGTCCTGATTCGGCGAAGCGCCGTCCCGCCGCGTGCGCGAAGGCGGGCAGGTCAAGCATGGTCGCACGTAGATGCGGGTGTCTGGCGAGCAGCGCCTCGACCAGCGCGCCGGTGTTGCCGCCCACATCCACGAATGTGCTCACGGCGGACCAGCACGGGTCGTCCAGCACCAGGTCGACGTCGAATCCCGGTGTCAGCTCAAAGTGGACGGGCGGTTCATTGTCGGTGCTGCCACGCTCGTCGACGTAGGACCATATGTCGCTACCGAACATCCGGTGATATGCGGATTCCCCTGTTTTCAGTGTGTGCAGGAGATGGATCACGGCGAGTTCCGTCTGGCCGACGACCTCATTCAGATCCAACTGCTCGAAGGGCCACGGCGAGTCGTCCCCCCGCCGCAAACTGGCGCCCAATTCGGTCAGGCGGAAATGACCGCCCTCAACACTGATCATGTTCAGGGTGACCAGGTGATTCAGGAGCTTACCGAGCGGTCGAGGCTGCGTGCCGGTGCGCTCCGCGAGATCCGCGAGGGTCGGCCCACCTGCACCTATGTGGTCCGCGATTCGAAGGGTGACCGCGGCCCGGACCGCCATGGGCGTGACCAGGTCTGATAACGCGATGATCTGCTGGTGGAGTGCGTCATTCGTCGTCATCGGGCCTCCCGTCCACACGGATGCCTGCGCTCTGCCGCGTCAATCGTAAAACAGGAGAACGATCTCGCCAGTCCTCCGCGAATTACTGCCGGAGAGTACTCAATTCGAGGCGGCCGGAAAGCTTCGATGTGCACCCGCGTCGTGGGGACGATGGCGGACGCGGGCGTGCTTCAGGCCCCGGAGGGGGCGACCGGACGCCGCCGGGCTCGGCATGGTGCTGAACTGGGCGACCGCATTGACCGCGTTGCGGCCCCTGGGGGACGTCCGGCCCGGGTCCGTGGCTCGTCCACGCGGCAGCGGGAGGGATCGGGCAGGCCGCCGTCCGGCTGGCCCTGCACCACGGCGCGCGGGTGATCGCCACCGCGTCGCCGTCGGAGCACGGCACGGTCCGTGCCCTGGGCGTTGCGGAAGTGCTGGACGGTTCCCGAGCCGACCTGGCGGACGTGATCATGCGTCTGGCGGGCGGGGTGGACCTCGTCCTGGAGTCGGTGGGCCGGGCGCCGCCGGGCTCGGCATGGTGCTGAACTGGGCGACCGCGTTGACCGCGTTGCGGCCTGGAGGACGTCCGGCCCGGGTCCGTGGTGCTCGTCCACGCGGCGGCGGGAGGGATCGGGCAGGCCGCCGTCCGGCTGGCCCTGCACCACGGCGCGCGGGTGATCGCCACCGCGTCGCCGGTCGAAGCACGGCACGGTCCGTGCCCTGGGCGTTGCGGAAGTGCTGGACGGTTCCCGAGCCGACCTGGCGGACGTGATCATGCGTCTGACGGGCGGGGTGGACCTCGTCCTGGAGTCGGTGGGCCGGACGACCTTCGAAGCGAGCCTGTCGATGGCCAAGCCCTACACCGGACGGATCGTGGTTTTCGGAGCGGCGTCCGGGGACGCGTCGCTGACCACGCACGATCTCGTGTTCAGGTACCCCGTCCAGGTCAGGGGCCTGCACATCGGGACGTTCGCGTCGGCCGTCCCGCACCTTTATGAAGAGGTGGTTGCCGAACTGCACACACTCATCGCCAAGGGCGTCTACCTACCTGGCAGTCCGCACGTCCACCCCCTGGCGGACGGTCCGCAACTCCTCCAGAACCTCGGAGTCGGCCGGACGGTCGGCGAACACGCGCTCGACCCATGGGCCTGACGAAGCTCATGCCGAGCGACCGGCACGTGCCCGTCCCCGGTCACTCGGCATGAGCTGTCAACGAACCGGGCTTAGTGCCGGGCGCCGCCGCCGCGGCGTTTGGACATCAGGCGGCGGACCTTGGCCTGGGTGCGCGGGTCCCGGGCGAGCCGCTCCGCCCTGGCCCGCGCCTTCTGGCCCTGCGGGCTGCGGAGAAACATCTTGATCCGGGTGATGATGGAAGCCAACGTTCTTCCTCCTCGGCCTGGCCTTTGACTGTCGCCGGGCCTTATCACCTCAACGCCTGCCCACTCAGGAAAGTTCGGAACCCTTCAAGGGCGTCGCGTGCGCCACATGGCCGCGAAAGTCAGGACGGTGAGAACGGCCCCGAACCATAGCACGGCGGTCGTGGACGCCCCGTTGACCACGAAACCCCCGAAGAGGGCACCGAGGGCGATGGCCAGGTTGAACACCACGGTGTTGAGCGCCGTGGCCGCTTCCGCGTGGTCGGGCGCCGCCTTCAGGATCCACATCTGGACGGTGACGGGCACACCACCGAACGCCAGACCCCACAGGACCAGCAACGCGACACCCGACACGGCGACAGTACCGAGAAGCGGGAACAACGCCAGGACGGCGGTGAGCAGAACCGTGACGGCGGCGATGGTGGCGCGCACGTTCCGTCCGGCGGCGGTTCCGGCGAGGAAGGTGCCCACGACCCCGGCCGCGCCGAACACGAGCAGGAAGGGGCCGATGAGGTTCTCGTCGACGCCGGAGACGTCCTGGAGGACGGGACTGACGAACGTGTAGGCGGCCGTGTGGCCGCCGACGAGCAGGAACGTCGCGATGGTGGCGCCTCGCACGAACGGGTTGCCGAACAGGGCGAGCAGCGGGCGGAGCCGGATGGAGCCGGTCGCGGGAATGCCCGGCAGAAGCAGGAACAACGCGGCGAGGGCCAGGAGTCCGAGGCCGGAGAGAATGAGGAATGCGACGCGCCAGTCGGTGAGGCCGCCGATGAGCGTTCCGGCGGGGACGCCCAGGACGTTGGCGGCGGTCGCGCCCCCGAATGCGATGGACGTGGCACGCGGAACATGGCCGGACGGGACGAGCCGCACGGCGATCCCGGCCGCCAGGGCCCAGAACCCGCCGATGCTGATCCCGACCAGGAAACGCGATGCCAGCAGGACCGGGAAGTTCGGTGCCGCGAAGGACAGGAGGTTGGCCGCCACCATCAGGCCGATCAGGCCGAGCAGCACGCTGCGGCGGTCACGACGTCCGATCGCCACCGGAACGAGCAGCGCCCCGGCGGACGCGACCAGCCCGGGAACCGTGACCATGAGGCCCGCCGTCCCCTCGGAGACCCCGAGGTCACCGCCGATGGAGGTCAGCAACCCGACGGGCAGTTGCTCGGCCGTCACCACGAGAAAGGTCCCGACCGCGACCGCCACCACGGCCAGCCAACGCTTGAGGGGAACGTGCTCGGAAACGGCCTCGGCCGTGTCGACACGGGTCATCGACGCTCAACTCCTTCACTCAACATAGATCCAATCAACGTGAACTATATGAACATTGAGATTATTTCCCGCGTAGTCGATGGGCGGGTGCCGGACATCTCGGGGTGACAGAGACATCGCGGAGAGAGGAGTCGGTGTGCCGGATCCCGACGATGGATTCGCCGAGTTGTGGGACGCGCACTACGACGACGTCCTGGCCTACGCGGCCAGACGCGTCGACCACGAGACCGCGCGGGACGTCGCCGCCGAGACGTTCCTCGTCGCGTGGCGGCGGCGCAAGGACATCCCCGCCGACCGCCCGTTCCCGTGGCTGTTGCACGTCGCCCGCAACGTCCTGGCGAACGAGGCGCGCGGACGGCGACGGCGCGGACGGCTGTGGGGACGGCTCCGCGACGATCGGGAGCACCAGCGTCCGGTCGACGACATCGCGACCGGCCTCGCGGAGGGCGGACGCATCGACGCGGCGCTGCGACGGCTCCCCGAACGCGACCGCGAGGCTCTACGGCTCGTCGGCTGGGAGTGCCTGAACACCAGGGACGCGGCCGTGGTCGCGGGCTGCTCGGCGAAGGCGTTCTCGGTTCGCCTGCACCGCGCCCGCCGCAGGCTGTCAGCCGTTCTGGCCGAACTCGACGCCGAAGACCAGCACCTGCCCATTCTGGAAGGAAGCCCCCAGACATGAACGACGACCTTCAGAGCGTCCGCACGCTTCTCGCGCCCGCCGACCCGTGCCCTCCGGGGACGACGACCGGCGCGTCGCGGGACGCGGAAGGCCGTGCGGCCTTCGCGCGGATCACCTCGTCCCGTCCGGCGCCGCGGCACGTACGCGCTCCGCGGCGCGCACGCGTTCGGCTGGTCACGGCCGCCGCGCTGACCGTGGCGGTGGCGGGCGGCGCGGTGGCGGTGGCGGCGAACCAGGACTCTGAACGCGCGACCGTGCCCCGCCTGTCCGCGACTCCGGTGGCCAACGCGCAACAGTTGCTCTCCCTGGCGGCGGACCAGGTCAAGACCCGCGTCTTCATCGGCCCCACGGACGGACAGTGGACCTATGTGGAGACCTCCTACCGCACCCTGGACAAGCCGGATCGCGGCGATGTGTTCACTCCTGGGACCCCCCTGAAGTCACGCGTCGACCAGATGTGGGTTCGCGCCGACGGTACGAAGATGGCGACGATGGAGAACGGCAAACTGGAGATCTCGCCCACCGGCGGCGCGATGCCCCCCTCGGACTACGCGTCCCTCGCGGCGCTGCCACGCGACCCGAACGCTCTCCTGGCCTGGGCGCGCAAGAACGCGAGAAATCCCGACTCCACCGACGAACAGCGCAATGCCGACGCGTTCAGCCTCCTCGGCAGCCTGCTCAACAACAGCGTCCTCCCGCCCGAGCAGGAGGCTGCGACCTACCGCGCCCTCGCGAAGATCCCCGGCATCGCCCTGTCCAGGACCAGCCTGGAGGGACGTCCGGTGCTGGCCGTCTCCCGCCTCGTCGAGGGCTGGTTGAAAAAGGAGATCATGTTCGTTCCCGGCTCCTACACCTTCCATGGTGAACGGACCATCGCCGCCAAGGACCACTCCGCCGACGGCTGGACGATCAAAAAGGGCACCGTGGACAACGTCGTCCAACGTCGCACCGCCGGAATAGTCGACCGCCCCGGCCAGCGCCCCACCTCGAACTGACCAGGCCTGTCACCATTCCTCACGGCCCGTTCCTGGAACGCTTCCAGGAACGGGCCGTTCTTCGGCTTTCGCAGGTCATCAGTGGTGTGATTCAAGCCACCTTGCCTTCTCATCCTGAGATCATTACTTTCGCTGTCAGCCCGCGTCACCCCGTAACCAGATGCGCGGAACCCGAGTCCACAAAGGATGGGTCGAGAAGTCGCAGGTCGGGGTCACCACCGTGGCTGGAGCAGTGCTCGCCGCGGCGTTCGTCATGACAATTGGTCGAGCCGCGTTTCGGGCCGGGCACGCGGAGTTTCGCTCGCGTACTGACCAGCGCTTCTGAAGGACCAGCCGAGAGTCGGGTCCGCGCCTGATGTCATCGCAAAGGACTCTCGTGGTACAGAAAGCGCTTCCCGACAGCACAGAGTTTCTCGGTCCGGACGGGCGACCTCGACCCCCAAGGCCGGTCCTCAAATTCTTACCCGGTGCGACATGGATCGCGGGTTTCGTAATGACGGCACTGGCCGCCTACCATGCGCTCCATGGGCCGGAGGGCGTCCACGGCCTGGACGACCTGGAGGTCTATCTCGGGGCCGTCGAGTCCTTCAAGCAGGGCGACGGGCTCTACACGTTCCATTCCACGGACATCGGAGACGGGTTCACCTACCCGCCGTTCGCCGCGTTCACGATCATTCCGCTCACCTTCGTCCCCTACACGTGGGCGGCGGTGCTGTGGACCTGTACCTGCGCGGCGTGCACGGTAATCATCGCGGTCGTCGTCGGCAGACACATCGCGAAGAAATGGCCCTACGGCGTCCTCGACGACTCGGCGTCCTCCAGCGGCCTGGTGTTCCTCGCCATCTCGATCAGCGCGCCGTTGGCGAGCAATCTGCGATTCGGTCAGATCTCCTTATTGTTATGTGCCCTCGTCATTGTCGACGTTCTGTGCCTCGGCCGGACACGCGCCGCGGGCGTCCTCGTGGGAATCGCCACCGCGATCAAGCTGACACCGCTGATCTTCATCCCGCTGCTCTGGCTCGCGGGTCGATGTCGCGCCACCGTAATGGCCGTAGGCACCTTCGCCCTCTGCATCCTGGGTGCCTGGGCCGTCAGTCCCGCCGAAAGCGAGAAGTTCTGGTTCTCGGTGGTGTTCCAGGTGGACGCAGTACACGCGTTCACCCCCAGCGGGAACATATCCTTAGACGCCTCCCTGCAACGACTCGGCCTGCACGGCAACGCGCATACGGCCATCTGGGCGATGCTCTGTCTCGCCGTGCTGGTCGTCGCGATGTACCGCGCGGCGCAGGCCTGTCGCGCTGGAGACCACTTCGCGGCGCTGGTCATTGTCGGTGCCGCGAGCCTTGTGGTGTCTCCCATTTCGTGGACGCACCATCAGATCTGGCTGGTGCTCGCGCCCTTCGTGGTGGTTCGGTGGCCCGACAGGCGTTGGACGGCTCAGGCCGCGTGGGCGGCGGCGGTGTTGGCGATCATGTCCCTGTCGCTTGCGGAGGTTCGGCCGTTGCTGGCGATCGCCGTGGCCGCGCTCGTGCCGTTCCGGAAGCCCGCAGACAACTGACGGCATGCCGTGGTGTGCCGTCCGATGACATGGACGGCACACCACCGGCGGATCAGAAGGATTCGTCGAGGGACACGCTTCCCTCGATGGCGACCTGGTAGGCGGAGACTCGGCGTTCGAAGAAGTTCGAGAGTTCCTGGACGTCCTGGAGGTCCATGAACGCGAACGGGTTCGCGGTGCCGTAGCGGGGCTGCAGGCCGAGGCGGATGAGGCGCTGGTCGGCCACATACTCCAGGTAGGCGCGCATGTCGTCGGCGCTCATCCCGGGCAGGCCGTCGCCGCACAGGTCGTGGGCGAAGGTTAGTTCCGCCTGGACGGCCTCCTCCATCATGCGGGTCACCTGCTCGGTCAGTTCGGCGTCGAACAGTTCCGGTTCTTCGGCGCGGACGGTGTCCACCACGGCGAACGCGAAGCTCATATGCATGCTTTCGTCCCGAAAAACCCAGTTGGTTCCGGAGGCGAGGCCGTTCAGGAGGCCGCGGGAGCGGAGCCAGTACACGTAGGCGAAGGCGCCGTAGAAGAACAGTCCCTCGATGCACGCGGCGAAACAGATGAGGTTCAGCAGGAACGAGCGGCGGTCGGTGGACGTGCGGAGTTCGTCCACCGAGCCGAGGGAGTCGATCCAGCGGAAGCAGAACTCCGCCTTCGCTCGGATGGACGGGATGTGCTCGACCGCCGCGAACGCCTTGACGCGCTCGTCGTGGTCGGGAAGGTAGGTGTCGAGGAGGGTCAGGTAGAACTGCACATGGACGGCCTCCTCATACAGCTGCCGCGACAGGTAGAGGCGGGCCTCCGGGGCGTTGATGTGCTTGTAGAGGTTGAGCACCAGGTTGTTCGCCACGATCGAGTCGCCGGTGGCGAAGAACGCGACGAGGCGGTTGACGAGGTGCAGTTCCTCGGGGGTCAGACGCGCGAGGTCTGACAGGTCGGACGCGAGGTCGACCTCCTCGACCGTCCAGGTGTTTCGGATCGCGGCGCGGTAGCGCTCGTAGAAGTCGGGGTAGCGCATGGGCCGCAGGGTCAGGTCCATACCGGGGTCGAGCAGCATTACTGGCAGGCCTCGCAGGTCTCGGGGTTCTCCAGGGAGCAGACGGTGGCGGCGACCGTCGTCTGCGCGATGCGGGTGGCGGGGCGGGAACGCAGGTAGTAGGTGGTCTTGAGGCCGCTGCGCCATGCGTAGGCGTACATCGAGGAGAGCTTCCCGATGGTCGGCGTCTCCATGAACAGGTTCAGGGAGTGGGCCTGGTCGATGTACGGGGTACGGGCGGCGGCGAGGTCGATCAGGGCCTTCTGCGGCAGTTCCCAGGCCGTCCGGTAGAGGGCGCGCATCTCGTCGGGGAGGTCGACAAGGCCCTGGACGGAGCCGTTCGCCTTCTTGATCGCTTCACGGACGGCGGGCGTCCACAGACCGAGCGACTTCAGATCGTCGACGAGATAGCCGTTGATCTGGAGGAACTCGCCGGACAGCGTCTCCCGCTTGAACAGGTTGGACACCTGCGGCTCGATGCACTCGTAGCAGCCCGCGATGGACGCGATCGTCGCGGTCGGCGCGATCGCGATCAGGAGGGAGTTGCGGAGCCCGACCTCGGCGACGCGTGCGCGGAGTCGCTCCCAGTCGGCGGGGCGGGTCGGCTCCGCGTCCGGGAAGTGGTCCAGGTGGAGTTGCCCACGGGACGTGCGGGTCTTGTCGTAGGCGGGCAGGGTGCCGTGGGCGGCGGCGAGGTCCGCGGACGCGTTGTAGGCGGCGAGGGCGATCTCCTCCGCGATCCGGGTCGACAGCGCGCGGGCCTCGGCGGAGTCGAACGGCAGGCGCAACGTGAAGAACACGTCGGCGAGGCCCATGACGCCGAGGCCGACCGGCCGCCATTTGCGGTTCGCCGCCTCCGCCTCCGGGGTCGGGTAGTAGCCGCGGTCGATGGTGCGGTCCAGGAAGCGGACGGCGATGCGGACGGTCGCGCGGAGCCGCTCCCAGTCCATGCCGGACGGTCCGACGTGCGCGGCGAGGTTGACCGATCCGAGGTTGCACACGGCCGCCTCGCCGTCGCTGGTCACCTCCAGGATCTCCGTGCAGAGATTCGAGAGGTGGACGGTGTGACCTGGCTCGGCCGTCTGATTGCAGGCGCGGTTGGCGGCGTCCTTGAACGTCATCCATCCGTTCCCGGTCTCCGCGAGGGTGCGCATCATCCGCCCGTACAGCTTGCGGGCCGGGAGTTGCCGGACGAACCGTCCCGCCCGCTCCGCCGACCGGTACGCCTCGTCGAACTCGTCGCCCCACAGGTCGGCGAGTTCGGGGACCTCCTTCGGGTCGAACAGCGACCAGGTCTCGTCGTTCTCGACGCGGCGCATGAACTCGTCCGGGATCCAGTTGGCGAGGTTCAGGTTGTGGGTGCGGCGCGCGTCCTCGCCGGTGTTGTCGCGCAGTTCGAGGAACTCCTCGACGTCGGCGTGCCACGGCTCCAGGTACACGCAGGCCGCGCCCTTGCGGCGTCCGCCCTGGTTGACGGCCGCGACGGACGAGTCGAGCGTCCGGAGCCACGGGACGATCCCGTTCGAGTACCCGTTGGTGCCGCGGATCAGGGAGCCACGTGAACGCACCTTCGTCCAGGAGATTCCGATTCCGCCCGCGTACTTGCTGAGCCGGGCGACCTGCCCGTACCGCTCGTAGATCGACTCCAGCTCGTCGCGCGGCGAGTCGAGCAGGAAGCAGGACGACAACTGCGGGCGCCGGGCCGCGGAGTTGAACAGGGTCGGTGAGCTGGGCAGATACGACAGGGTGCTGAGCAGCCCGTAGAGTTCGGCCGCTTCGTCGACGGTGTCGGCCAGGCCGCAGGCGACGCGGAGGAAGAAGTGCTGCGGACGTTCGAGGACGAGCCGCGACCGCGGATGTCTCAGCAGGTAGCGGTCATAGAGGGTGCGAAGCCCGAAGTACTCGAAACGGTCGTCCGCGGACTCGTCGACGAGCGCGTCGAGCGTCGGCGCGTTGGCGGCGACGAACGCGGCCGGGGCGTCCGCCAGCAGGCCCTCCCGGTGCGCGGCGGCGACCGACTCGGCGAACGTGCGGACCCCGGCGGACGCCGTCTCCTCCCGGATCCGCGTCCCGAGCAGCCGGGCGGCGACCCTGGAGTATCCCGGTTCGACGGCCACCAGCGCGCTCGCCTCGCCCATCGCGAGGTCTCGTTGGGCGGCCCGGTCCAGCCCGTCGCGGACGGCGGCCAGCACCCGTCCCGGCTCGGTGCCGGGTATCCCGTCGCAGGCCGCCTCGACCTCGGCGGTGATCCCCGCCACCGCCGTGGCAGGTGCGACCAGATCCTGTGTCACGTGCTCACTCCCCTCGCAGCCGCCTCGCGGACGGCATGCGAACGGGACGCGGCGATCCCGACTCCGGGCAGGCCGCGCTCCGCCCCCGGCCCACCCGCGAGGCCTGGACGTACAACCGTGCGGCAGGTCTTCGGACTCGCGGACATCGCCTCGTCCTTCGAGGCGTCCTACTGGCCGTCGCTTCCCGGGCCGTGCGGCCCAGTGCCTGATGACGGCGGTCGTTTCCGCTCACCGCTGCGGGGCAGCCCCGGATTTCCACCGGGTTCCCTCTTACGACGCCCCCGCCGACAAGCGGCGGGGGCGAACCAGCACGGGACTCAGACCCTACATGTAGTTTTCGATCTCTGCACAACCCCAAGATGTTGGGCGTGTCGGAAAGTTGGCGGGGTCGTCTATACGCATCACGGGAGTGGTGGGACGATGGGTGCGCCATGTCCCCGCGTCCCCCGCAGCCGGGCTTTCGAACCGCACGCGCGGTGGTCTTCGCCACCGTGTGCGTCACGCTGGCCTCCACCGGGCACATCCTCTCGGCGGGGACGACGATCCCGATGTGGGCGGTGCTGACCGGTTTCGCCGGGGTGCTGGGCGTGACGCTCATACTGGCGGGCCACGAACGCTCGCTGGCGACGATCCTGGGCGGTCTTCTCGGCGGCCAGTTCGCGTTGCACGTGCTGTTCACCCGCGCCACGGATCCGATCCTGGTCACGGTCGCGCACGAGCCCGGCCACCAGGGCATGCACCGGCCGGGCGTCTCCGCGGCGGCGATGGCGGGCTCCGACCTGCTGATGCCGATCGCGCACGCGACGGGCACCAGCACGATGACGCTCGCGCACACCATCGCCGCGCTGGTCGCGGCCTGGTGGCTGCGGCGCGGCGAGCGGGCCGCCTGGTCGCTGGCCCGGCGGATCGCCGGGGCCGCCGACCGTCCGATACGGCTGCTGCTGGCCCTGCTCACCATGGACGTCCCGGAGGGCCCGCCGCGCGCCTCCGCGGAACCGGCGACGGCCGTCGTCAGGGCCGCGGGACGCGCCCTGCGGCATCAGGTCGTCCGGCGGGGTCCCCCACCGCGTTCGAGGGCGCTCGTTTCCGCCTGCTCCTAGGGCGAGCGCCGTATGTCACCGGACGCCGACGACCGGCGCATCCGGGTTCGCTTCGTACACTCGAACGGAGTTTCCGCCATGCCTTCTTTTCCCCATGCCGCCCGTAAAGTGGGCGCCGTCACAGTGCTGACCGCAATGTCGGTGATCGGGTTCGCCGCCGCGGCGTCCGCGCATGTCACCGTCAATCCGAAGACCGCCGAGCAGGGGTCGTACGCCAAGGTCGCGTTCCGTGTGCCGAACGAGCGCGACAACGCGTCCACGACGAAGCTCGTGGTGCATCTGCCGGGCGACCATCCGTTGTCGTCGGTGTCGGTCCGTCCCGTCCCCGGCTGGACGGTGAAGGTCGAGAAGTCGAAGCTCGCGACGCCCATCAAGAAGCACGGCAGCACGGTGACCGAGGCCGTCACCAAGATCACCTGGTCGGGCGGTGAGATCGAGTCCGGGCAGTTCCAGGAGTTCGACGTCTCCATGGGCCCGCTGCCGACGGACACCGACCAGCTGGTCTTCAAGGCCGACCAGACGTACTCCAACGGCGAGGTCGTCAAGTGGGACCAGCAACCGGCCGGGGGCGCGGCCGAGCCCGACCACCCAGCGCCCGTGCTCAAACTCCTTCCGAAGGGTTCCTCAGACGTGACCACGAACACCAAGCTGGTGTCCCAGGGCAAGACCGAGGTGACCGCGTCCTCCGATGACGGGGCGGCGCGGCTGATCGGCGGCGCAGGTCTCGCCGTCGGTGTGATCGGCGTCGGTCTCGGCGGCTACGGCCTGATCCGCGCGCGGAGCCGGGCATGACGCGCGAGACGAAGCGTAAGGCGACGCGTGGGGCGACGCGTGTCGCGGCCGGAGCCGTGGCCGTCGGGACGGTCCTGGCGATGACCGCGACCCCCGCCCTGGCGCACACCAGACTCACAAGCTCCGATCCGAAGAAGAACGCGTCGATCGCGTCGCCGCAGCAGATCGTGTTGACGTACTCGGATTCGATCCGGCTGCCGCGTGTGATCCTGACGGGCGCGTCCGGCGAGCAGGAGAGCCAGGTCGGGAAGGCCGAGGCCGTCGACAACAAGGTCACTCTGCCGATCACCGGCACGCTGGCCAACGGGAAGTACACGGTGGGCTGGCGTGTCGTGTCGGCGGACGGGCACCCGGTGACGGGCAGCTACTCGTTCACGGTCGAGGGCTCGTCCACCGGCGCGGGGACGTCCACGGCCCCGTCGGCCCAGCCCGCGGCCCCGGCGCCTTCACCGAGCAACGCCTCGGCCACCGAGGAGTCGGACGGCGGCTCGTCGGGCTGGCTGTGGCTCGGATTGATCGCGCTCATCGGCGCCGCGCTGGTCGGCGCGGTCGCCTGGCTACGCCGCTCCCGCACACCCCAGAGCTGATCATCGCGCTACCGGTCGGGTGATTACAGGATTACAGTGATCACCCGACCGGTTTCGCGCATCCTGGGGGCCCGATGATCGTCGAGTACATCCGTTATCGCATCGACCCGGCGGAGACGGAGGAGTTCGAGGCCGCCTACGCGCGCGCGTCCGCCTCCCTGGCCGCCGCGCCGCAGTTCGTCGACTACGAACTCTCCCGGTGCGTCGAAGAGCCCACGTCCTACATCCTGCGCATCGGGTGGACGTCCGCCGACGACCACCTGCGGGGCTTTCGCGGCGGCGAGCACTTCCCGGCCTTCTTCGCCGAGATCAAGCCGTACGTCCAGCAGATCGAGGAGATGCGGCACTACGAGCGGACGCCGGTGCGCGGCGCGGGCTCGTCCGTCCCGACGATGTACGAGTGGGCGGGCGGCGGTGAGGCCCTCGAACGGCTCACCGAGGTCTTCTACGCGAACGTGATGAAGGACGACCTCCTCCTCCCCCTGTTCGAGCACATGGCCGCGGATCACCCGAGGTGGGTCGCGATCTGGTTGGGCGAGGTGTTCCGCGGGCCGGAGCGCTACAGCCGGGAGCGCGGCGGCTACCACCACATGGTCCGGCAGCATCTCGGCAAGGCCATCACCGAGCCGCAGCGACGCCGCTGGGTCTCGCTGCTCATGGACGCCGCCGACGCGGTCGGCCTCCCGGACGACCCCGAGTTCCGCGCCGCGTTCACGTCCTATATCGAGTGGGGCACCCGCATCGCGCTCGCCAACTCGCAACCGGACGCGAAGCCGCCCCTGGAGGCGCCGATGCCGCACTGGGGCTGGGGCGTGGCGCCGCCCTACATCCCGTCCACATCCTGACCGGCCCGACCTGACCTGATGCTCCGCTGGGCGGACGACCCGTCCCTGGACCTCCGCCAGGCCCTGGACGAGGCGCTCGCCGTCCTGAAGGGCTGACCGTTCCGTCCCGAGGGGCGATAGTCTGCGACGGACGTTCCGCTGCTGCGACGAGGAGGTTGATGAATATGGCCTGTGCCGTGCTTCGTCAGCATGCCCTCGTCCGGGTCGCGCGGGTTTGAGCGCGGCCCGGTCGTCCAGTACGACCAGGAGCGTTCTTCAATGTCATCGCAACACATCCCCGACCTGACCACCGAGCGTCTCGCCCTACGGCCGTGGACCATGGCCGAGGTGAAGGCCGTCCTCGACGGCGACCGGCAGGCCCACTGGGCCGACGACTTCCCCGCCGAAGGTGACCGCGTCATCGCGGGTTTCATCGCCGAGCAGCACAGGACGGCGCTCGGCGAGTACGGCCAGCGCCAGATCGTCGAACGGGCCACCGGCCTGGTCGTCGGCAGCGTCGGTCTGTTCTGGCCGCCGGTGGACGCCACGGTCGAGTTCGGTTACGGCGTCGTCGCGTCCCGGCGAGGACGCGGTTACGCCACCGAGGCGTCCCGCGCCCTGGTGGCGCACGCGCTGACGGCGCCGGGCGTCACGTCGGTGGTGGCGAAGGTGGAGCTGTCGAACCCGGCGTCCGTCCGGGTTCTTGAGAACGCCGGGCTGCGTCGCCTGCACGGCGACGCGGAAACGGCCACGTTCGGCACCTCCTGACCCCGATCACCTGCCCGCCCTCCCGGCTTTCGGCCGGGAGGGCGGTTCCCGGTGGCGGTGATCAACTCTGGCCGACGATGGCACGGGTCTCCTGCTCGACGATCTCCCAGAGCGGCGCGCCGTCACGGTTGGTGAGAATGACGCCGATCCAGCCGCTGTCGGGGTAGATGGACCAGTTGGCGCCGACCCCCGGGTTGGCGCCCGCCCGCGCCCAGACCCACTGGCCCCCGACGAGGCTGACCGGCATCTGGTAGGCGCCGAACCCCGCGTCGGCGGGTACGCCCCGCTCGGCGCGCCGGGCCGCCAGGCCGCCGCCTCCCTCGGGAGCGAGGGGGAGCTTCGGTCCGGTGAGCAGCTCGGCGTAGTGCCGGTCCAGGAGTGTGCCGTCGCCCAGCGCCCGCGCGAACCTGACCAGATCCGG
The DNA here is from genome assembly GCF_003634705.1 of Actinomadura pelletieri DSM 43383. GTDB lineage: Bacteria > Actinomycetota > Actinomycetes > Streptosporangiales > Streptosporangiaceae > Spirillospora > Spirillospora pelletieri. The sequence continues at coordinate 567,437 of NZ_RBWU01000001.1, forward strand.
GGCGGTGGCGAAACCGCCGTCCCCAGGAGCGTCAATGAAGGCGCGGCCCGGGTTCTTGCCGAGGACGAACGGGTCCGAGCTGCCCTTGTCCAGGTTGCGGACCGCGTCCACCACGCTGCCGTCCGCCACCTTCATGTACGGGTGCGCGATGTGCTCGTCGGTGAGCCACTGCGGCCTGGTGTAGAACCCGGAACCGGTCATTCCGCAGCGGTTGAAGATGTTCTCCTGGACGTAGTCCCAGTAGCTCTTGCCGGTCACCGCCTCGATGATCTGCGCGGGGATGGCGACCTCGGCTCCGGAGTGGCTGCTGGACGTGCCGGGCGGGGCCTCCGGCGTCGCCTGCCGGGCCCACTTCTCGTAGAACCCGTGCACCTCCTCCCGGCTCTTGAAGATCCGCTGGACGTCCTCCTCCGGGGTCTTCATGCCGGACGTCCCGGTCAGCATGTGGTGGATGGTCACCTTCTCGGCGATCTCCTTGGCGTAGCCCTGGAGGTAGGTGCCGACCGTGTCCGAAAGCCGCACTTTGCCCTGCTGCGCCAGTTGCAGGATGGCGACCGCATGGAACGGCTTGCCCGCCGAACTGAGGGTGAACGCGATGTTCATGCCGTTCCGGATCTTTCGCTCCTCGTCGGCCATGCCGTAGGCGCGTGACAGCACCGTCCGTCCCCGATGCGACAGCAGCACGACGCCGGAGAACCTGCCCTCGGCGGCCAGCTTCGCGATGTACCGGTCGTAGGCGCCGCCGGGACGGGTGCCCGGCGGGATCGCGGGGGCGTCGGCCAAGGCCACGCCGGTCCTACCGGGCGAGGCGCCCACGAGCGGCGCACCGGCCGCCACCGCACCGGCGGCCGCCAACCCGCCCCACCCCAACAGGCGTCGCCGGTCGACACCACGCACGGAGTCCGAGCCCATGATCATCCTTTCCTGGTCGGCGAGCCGACCGCTGATGCGCCGTGGTCCCTGCCGACCCAAGTCGCAGGCTCGTTACGAGGGCGTATGCGTTTTTCGATACGTCCGCGATACGCCCGCCGGGAGCGAGGGTGGGTAGGACGATCTCGACTACCCCCGTTCGGGGGTGGCGTGGGTCACTCGGAATGGCGAACGATCCTCCTACCGGGTGTCCGTGCGGCTTCGAGGAGAGACCATGCCCGCAGTCGAGTTCCGTGCGGCGCGCGACTTCCTGCTCGCGCATCGTGACGACTACGCGACCGCGTACGAGAAGTTCCGCTGGCCGGTCCTGACCGGGTTCAACTGGGCGCTGGACTGGTTCGACAAGATCGCCGAGAGCAATGACTCGCCCGCGCTGTGGATCGTCGAGGGGGACGACGGCACCGAGGCGAAGTACTCGTTCTCGCAGTTGTCCCGGCGGTCGAACCAGGTGGCGAACCTGCTGCGGCGGTCAGGGGTGCGGCGCGGCGACCGGATCATCCTGATGCTCGGCAACCAGGTCGAGTTGTGGGAGACCGTGCTGGCGGCGATGAAGATCGGCGCGGTGCTGATCCCGTGCACGCCGCTGCTCGGTACGGCGGATCTCCAGGACCGGTTGGTGCGCGGCAAGGTCCGGCATGTGGTGGTGGGATCGGACAACACCGCGAAGTTCGACGGTGTGCGGGGAGACCTCACGAAGATCGCCGTTGGGCCCCCGGTGGACGGGTGGGTGCGGTACGGCGACGCCTACGAGGAGGCGGAGTCGTTCACTCCGTACGGCCTCACGATGTCGCAAGACACCCTGTTGCTGTACTTCACGTCCGGTACGACGGCGAAACCGAAGTTGGTCGAGCACACGCACGCGTCCTACCCGGCCGGGCACCTGTCGACGATGTACTGGATCGGGTTGCGGCCCGGAGACGTCCATCTGAACATCTCGTCGCCGGGCTGGGCCAAGCACGCGTGGAGCAACATCTTCGCGCCATGGGACGCGGAGGCCTGCGTCTTCGTCTTCAACTACACGCGGTTCGACGCCGACCGGCTGCTCGACACCCTCGAACGGTGCGGCATCACGAGCTTCTGCGCACCGCCGACCGTGTGGCGCATGCTGATCCAGTCGGATCTGGGCCGACTGACGAACCCGCCACGCGAGGTCGTCGCGGCCGGTGAGCCGCTCAACCCCGAGGTGATCGAACGCGTCAAGGCCGCCTGGGGCCGGACGATCCGGGACGGGTTCGGGCAGACCGAGACGAGCGTGCAGATCGCCAACACACCCGGACAGAAGGTCAAGCCGGGATCGATGGGACGACCCGCCCCCGGCTACAAGGTGGCGTTGGTCGACCCGGTGACCGGGCGACCAGGCGACGAGGGCGAGATCTGCCTCGAACTGGACGACCGCCCGCTGGGCCTGATGACCGGCTACCACGGCGACGACGGGCGCACCGAGGAGGCGATGGCCGACGGCTACTACCACACCGGCGATATCGGCTCCCGCGACGAGGACGGATATATCACCTATGTCGGGCGCGCGGACGACGTGTTCAAGGCGTCCGACTACAAGATCTCGCCGTTCGAGCTGGAGAGCGTGCTGATCGAGCATGATGCGGTGGCGGAGGCCGCGGTGGTGCCGTCGCCCGATCCCGTCCGCGCGGCCGTCCCGAAGGCGTATGTGACCCTCGCCGCCGGATGGGAGCCCAACGCCGAGACGGCGAAGGCGATCTTCGAGCACAGCCGGGCGCAGCTGTCGCCGTACAAGCGCGTCCGGCGGCTGGAGTTCGGCGAACTACCGAAGACGATCTCCGGCAAGATCCGCCGGGTCGAACTGCGGGACGGCGAACGCGCCAAGCATCCCGGTGCGGACGACCGACCAGAAGGCGAGTTCAGGGAGGATGAGCTGCGATGATGCGAACCCACGCATCCGGGTCGTACGCGTCCGGCACCTCGGTGACCCCGCTGCTCGGCGACACCATCGGCGCGAACCTGGCCAGGACGGCCGCCGCCTTCCCCGACCGTGACGTGCTCGTCGAACGCGCGTCCGGGCGCCGCTGGACGTACGAGCAGTTCGCCGACGACGTCGACGCGGTCGCGCTCGGCCTCCTCGACCTCGGTGTCGTCAAGGGCGACCGGGTCGGGATCTGGTCGCCGAACTGCGCCGAGTGGATGCTCGTGCAGTACGCCACGGCCAGGCTCGGCGCGATCCTCGTCAACATCAACCCGGCGTACCGCGTCCACGAACTGGAGTTCGTGCTCGGACAGTCGGGCATCCGGACGCTGGTGTCGGCGACCGTGTTCAAGACGTCCGACTACGCGGCGATGATCGACGAGGTCAGACCGAAATGCCCCGCGCTGCGCGACGTCGTCCTCATCGGCACACCCGGCTGGGACGCGCTCCTGGAGGCCGGTAGAACAGGCGACCCGGCCGTCCTGGCCGACATCGACCGCACGCTCACCGCCGACGACCCGATCAACATCCAGTACACGTCCGGGACGACCGGTTTCCCGAAGGGCGCGACGCTCTCCCACCACAACATCCTGAACAACGGCTTCTTCGTCGGTGAACTGTGCGGCTACGACGAGGAGGACCGCGTCTGCGTGCCCGTGCCGTTCTACCACTGCTTCGGCATGGTGATGGGCAACCTCGCGGCGACGAGCCACGGCGCGTGCGTCGTGATCCCGGCGCCCGCCTTCGACCCGAAGGCGACCTTGGATGCCGTCGCCGCCGAAAAGTGCACGTCGCTGTACGGGGTGCCGACGATGTTCATCGCCGTCCTGAACGAGCCGTCGGTGGACGGTCTCGACCTGTCCAGCCTCCGCACCGGGATCATGGCCGGTTCACCGTGCCCCGTCGAGGTGATGAAGCAGGTCATCGAGCGGCTCGGCATGGCCGAGGTCGCGATCTGCTACGGCATGACGGAAACGTCCCCGGTGTCGACCCAGACCCGGGCGAGCGACTCCCTCGACCGGCGCGTCTCCACCGTAGGAACCGTCCTCCCCCACCTAGAAATCAAGATCATCGACCCGGAGACCGGGGTGACCGTCCCGCATGGCACGCCCGGCGAACTCTGCACCCGCGGCTACTCGGTCATGCTCGGCTACTGGAACGAGCCCGACCGGACGGCCGAGGCGATCGACACGGCCCGCTGGATGCACACCGGCGACCTCGCCGTGATGGACGGCGACGGATACATCACCATCACCGGCCGCATGAAGGACATGGTGATCCGCGGCGGCGAGAACATCTACCCGCGCGAGATCGAGGAGTTCCTCTACACCCACCCCGACATCGTCGACGCGCAGGTCATCGGCGTCCCCGACGAGAAGTACGGCGAGGAACTCATGGCCTGGATCCGCCTCCGCGACGGAGTGCCGGACCTGACCGCCGAAGACCTCCGCGCGTTCTGCCAGGGCCGCCTCGCCCACTTCAAGATCCCGCGATACGTCCATGTCGTGGACGAGTTCCCGATGACGGTCACCGGAAAGATCCGCAAGGTGCAGATGCGCGCGGAGGCCGTCGACATCCTGGCCCTGGGCGACTCGGAGGCCATCGAGCAGTGAGCACGATCCGGGGCTTTCGAGACGCCGTCGCGCCGGGCATGCTCGGAGCATGGGCGCGCAGGACGACCGACTCCCCCGAATGACACGTGACGACCCGGGCGCCATGCGCTCGGGCGTCCTGGCCCTGCACCGCGCGACCGGCCTGCCCGTGGTGTTCGGCGGCGCCGTGTCCGGCGGCACGCACGACCGGCTGCACATCACCGAACTCGTCGGCACCACGACCGACTCCCTGGACGGCCTGGTCGTCCGGCACGGCAACGGACTCGGCGGCAAGGCCATGGCCATGGCCCGCCCCCTGTGGGTGAGCAACTACCCGAACTCGGCGTCCATCAGCCACGACTACGACAAGCCCGTCTCCCGCGAGGGGCTGCTGTCGATCCTCGCGGTCCCGATCGTCGTCCGCCGCCGCGTCCGCGGCGTCCTGTACGGCGCACTCCGCGAACCCCTGTCCCTCGCCGACCGCGTCATCGGCGCGGCGGTCCAAACCGCCCGCGACCTCGAACAGGACTTGGCCGTCCAGGACCGGGCGGACGAGGCCCTCGCCCGCTCCCGCCCGGACACGACCACCGCCCGCTGGGAGGAGGTCAGAGCCGTCCACGCGGAACTACGCGCCCTCGCCGAACAGGTCGACGACGCCGCCACCCGCGACCGCCTCCGCGAAGCGTCCCTCCGCCTGGCCGCCGCGGGCCTGACCGAACCGCCCACGACACCCCGCCCCGTCCTGTCCCCCCGCGAACTGGACGTCCTGTCCTACGTCGCCCTCGGCCGCACCAACGCCGAAACCGCCGACCACCTCGGCCTGATGCCCGCAACGATCAAAAGCTACCTCCGCTCCGCCATGCGCAAACTCGACAGCCGCACCCGCCTGGAGGCCGTGACGAAGGCCCGCCGAACTGGGCTGCTGCCCTAATTGCATTTCACTCCTCCTTCGGCCCTGGCGGGCCTCCATTGTCGTGAACTGCGGGCGATCGCTGGCATCACTCCGACTCGCCTTACGGCTCGCTGCGTGATCAGGTTCTCGCTGTGTTTATTGCAGTGCACTCCTCCTTCGGGCCCGGAGGGCCCTCCATCGTCGTGAACTGCGGGCGATCGCTGGCATCACTCCGACTCGCCTAACGGATCGCTGCGCGATCAGGTTCTCGCTTCGCTTGAACCTGCCTTCGGACGCGATCGCAGGGGCCCAGGTTGTCGCGGGGTTGCGGAGACGGGCTGGGGTTGTTGTGCTGTGTTTATTGCAGTGCACTCCTCCTTCGGGCCTGGCGGCCCTCCATCGTCGTGAACTGCGAGCGATCGCTGGCATCACTCCGACTCGCCTAGCGGATCGCTGCGCGATCAGGTTCTCGCTTCGCTTGAACCTGCCTTCGGACGCGATCGCAGGGGCCCGGGTTGTTGCGGGGTTGCGGAGACGGATTGAGGTTCGTGCGGGGGCGCCGATCTTCGGGCGTTGGGCGACTTCTAGATGAAGACGCTCAGGGACGCGGCCATGGCGAAGCCTACGATCGACAGGATCGTTTCTAGGACCGTCCAGGTCTTGATGGTGTCGCGTACCGACATGTTGAAGTAGCGGGAGATGATCCAGAAGCCGCCGTCATTGACGTGGGAGGCGATGATGGAGCCCGCGGAGATCGCGATGGCGATGAGGGCGATGCGCTGGTCGGAGTAGTTCTCCGCCTGGACGAGCGGTGCGACGATGCCGCCGGTGGTGACGATCGCGACGGTCGCGGAGCCCTGGGCGATGCGCAGACCGCAGGCGATGAGGTAGGCGAGCAGGATCACCGGCAGGCCCGCGTCCGAGAGGGTGGTGGCGAGGGCCTTGCCGACCCCGGTCGCGGAGATGACGGCGCCGAAGAACGCGCCGGCGCCGATGACCAGCAGGATCATGCCGATGGGGCGGAGCGCTTTGGCGGCCAGATCGGACAGCTCCGCGGTGGATATGCCCCGGCGGATGCCGAGCGTGTACATGGCGAGCAGCACGGCGATGGTGAGGGCGACGACGGGGTTGCCGAGGAACGTGAGCGTGGGCAGTGCGGGGCTGTCCTCCCACCAGACGGTGCCGAACGTGGCGAGCAGGATCAGGACTAGCGGCACCGCGATGATGAAGCCGACGAGGGCTAGGGACGGTTCCGGCTCCGGCTCCTCCTTGGCGGCCTTCTCCTGTTCCGCGACGATGTACTCCTCGGGCACCTCGATGAACACGCGCTTGCCGATCCAGGCGCCCCAGGCGACGCCCGCCACGAGGAACGCGGGGATGCCGCAGATCAGGCCGAAGATGATGAGCCAGCCGAGCGGGACTTCGAGGAGCCCGGCGGCGGCGACCGGGCCGGGGTGCGGCGGCAGGAACGCGTGCGTCATCGACAGCCCGGCCAGCAGCGGCATCGTGTAGAGGACGAGGGAGCGTCCGCCCTGCTTGGCGGTGACGTAGACGAGCGGCGCCAGGACGAAGATGCCTACGTCAAAGAAGACGGGGGTTCCGAAGATGAGTCCGGCGACGCCCATGGCGAGGGGTGCGCCGCGTTCGCCCGCGACGCTCAGCAGGCGGCGGGTGAGGACGTCGGCGCCACCGGACCGCTCCAGGATCGCCCCGAGGATCGTGCCGAGCCCGACGATCGGCGCGATATGGCCGAGGAGCCCGCCGAAGCCCTTCTCCAGCACGGACTCTTTGGAGCTGAGCGCGGTGCCGACGATCTCCTCGACGCTCAGTCCGGCGACCAGCGCGAGCGCGAGACCGGAGACGAGCAGCGCGATGAACGGTTCCAGCTTGACCTTGATGATGAGGAACAGCAGGACCGCGATGGACGCGGCGCACAGCGTCAGCAGGCCGCCCGTCTCGTGTTGCAGCCAGTGGACCATGGCGGGGGGACCCTCTCGGTGATGGGGGTGGGGATCCTGCTCAGCGGGTCGTTCCGGTGGGGGTGCGGCGGAGGGAGCGGCCCGGGAGCGCGCCGGTATGGCGTCCGTCCTCGATGACGGCGGTGCCGCCGACGAGGACGTGGGTGATGCCTTCCGGCTGCTGTTTCGGATCGTCGAAGGTGGCGGTGTCGCGGACGGTCGCGGGGTCGAACAGGACGAGGTCGGCGTGGTGTCCGGGCCGGATCAGCCCGCGGTCTTCGAGGCGGAGCCGCCGCGCGGCCCGTCCGGTGAGGTGCGCGACGCACTCTTCGAGGGTCAGGACACCGAGGTCGCGGACGTAGTGGCCGAGGTAGCGCGGGAACGTCCCCCAGGCGCGGGGGTGCGGTTTCGCGGCGGCGAGGAGCCCGTCGCTGCCGCCGGTATGGCACGGATGCCGCATGATCGCCTGGACGTTCTCCTCGTGCCCGACGTGCTGGAGGATCGTGGTGGCGAGATCGTCGGCGATGAGCCGTTCGCAGTAGACGTCGAACGCGGGACGTCCGGCTGCGGCGGCGAGGTCGGCGATGGTCCGTCCGACGACGGCGCGGTCCGGGGAGCCGGAGATCTCGATCGTGTCCCATTCGGCGGGGACGCCATGGCAGCCGTCCGACCCCTCGATCTCCATCGCGTGCCGGATCCGGGCCCGTTCGGCGGGGTCGGTGAGCCGCGTGAGCAGCGCGGACGGGCCGCCCGCCGCCGCCCAGCTCGGCAGCAGCGCGGCGAGGGTCGTGGACCCGGGCAGGTACGGGTAGGTGTCGAGGGTGATGTCGCAGCCGTCCGCGATCGCCTCGTCGAGGAGGCTCAGCAGTTCGGGGGCGCGGCCCTTGTTGACGCCGAAGTTCATGGTGGCGTGCGCGAGGTGCAGCGCGCAGCCGGTGCGGCGCGACAGTTCGACCATTTCGGCGTACGCCTCCAGCGCGCCCGCCCCGTACGAGCGGTGGTGCGGCGCGTAGAAGCCGCCGAGGGACGCGACGACGCGGCACAGCTCGGCCAGTTCCTCGTCGGCGGCGTACATGCCGGGCACGTAGGTGAGGCCGCTGGACATCCCGACGGCGCCTTCGCGCATCCCGGTCGCGACGAGTTCGCATTGCCGGTCGACTTCGGCGGGCGTCGGAGGGCGGTCGTCCCAGCCCATCGCGAGCATCCGCACGGTGCCCTGCGGGACGAGGTAGCAGGCGTTGACGGCGATGCCCCGGTCGAGCCGGTCGAGGTACTCGCCGACGCTGCGCCATGACCAGTCGAAGCCGGGCGGGTCGCTGTTCCAGCCCGCGATGGCGCGGCGGGTCTCGGCGAGGGTGGTGTCGTCGACGGGGGCGTAGGACAGCCCGTCCTGCCCGATGACCTCGGTCGTCACGCCCTGGCCGACCTTGGCGAGATGGTCCGGTTCGATGAGCAACGCCAGGTCGGAGTGGGCGTGCATGTCGATGAACCCGGGCGACAGGACGAGACCGTCCGCGTCGATGGTGGTCGTGCCGGACAGTCCCGGCCCGATTTCGGTGATGCGGCCTTCGGCGACGGCGACGTCGGTGACGCGGCCGGGGGCGCCGGTGCCGTCCACGACGGTGGCGCCGCGGATGACGGTGCCGGGCATCAGAACCACGTCCTGACGAGGTCCACGACGACGGGCCGTTCGGCGTCGGCGTCGTCCACTACGGGAAGGAGCGTCCACTTGTCGAGCGCGGTGCACGGGTGGGACAGGCCGAGCCTGACCACGTCGCCCACCTCCACGGACGGGTCGACGAGGAAGTCGACGAGGAACGCGTGCTGGTCGTTGACGGCGGCGACGCTCGCCTTCTCGACCGGTTCGGGGCCCTTGCCGCGGATGAGCTGCGGTTCGGGAAGTCCCTCGTCGAACGGCAGGTCGCGTTTGCCCGCGTCCAGCAGCGCGAGCGCGGGTTCGGGCCGGGACACGACGCGCGCCCAGCCGTGCATGGCCGAGCGCAGCGTCGTGCCCGTCGCTCCCCGCGAGAACGGTGAGATCTTTCGGTAGAAGCCGTCGTCGTGGACGATGTACGCGCCGGACCGCAGCACGACCTGCCCGTCCAGGCCGCCGAGCACGTCGGCGACCTGGTCGAAGAAGGAACTGCCCCCGGCCGTCACGATCGGCTCGTCGGTCTCGTACTCGAGCCGCCCGAACAGGTGCGCCATCCGGCGCAGGTAGGCGTCGACGGAGCTGCGGCCCTCGTCGGACGCGTCGTGCGCCAGCGCGCCCTCGTATCCGCCGAGGCCCACGAGTCGGAGCGTCGACGCCGCCCGGACGGCGTCCGCGAGGGCGAGGGCGTCGCCGTCGTCGCGGACGCCGGTGCGCCCGTGCGGCCCGCCGATCTCGACGCACACGCCGACGCGGCGCTGGGCGCGGGCGAGGCGGAGCGCCTCGTCCATCAGCTCGACGGAGCGCACCGAGTCGACCCAGGACACGAACTCGAACTCGGGGTGTTGTTCCAGTTCGGCGGCGAGCCAGGCGAGGCCCGCCGGGTCGAGGAGCGCGTTGGCGAGCATGATCCGGCGGACGCCGAACGCGCGGGCCACGCGGAGCTGCGGCAGGTTCGCGACGGTGATGCCCCAGGCGCCCGCGTCGAGCTGCCGCCGCCAGAGCTGCGGGGCCATCGTCGTCTTTCCGTGGGGGGCGAGCGCCACCCCGGCCGCGTCCGCCCACTGGGCCATGGTGCGGAGGTTGTGGTCAAGGGCTCCCGCGTCCAGCGTCAGCAGCGGGGTGCCGAAGGCGTCCAGGGACGGGCGAATGCGGCGCACCTCGGCGACCGTCATCCCGTGCAGGGACGCCGGGATCGCCTTGAAGCGCCAGTCGAGCCGCTCGTCACCAAGGGCATCGACCGCCCCGGCGTCGATGCTCGCGACCATCACGACCTCCAGAGTTGCGCAATATGCAATATAAATTGCGCTTCGTGCTATTGTGGTTGTAGCACCGTGTGCGGGTGCCGGTCAACGATCCGGGAGTCAGAGGAGTCGGATGAGCCAGAGCCTCGGCCGCGCGCTCACCATCCTCGGCGAGCTGGGTGAGGGGCCGCACACGCTGGACGAACTGGCCGCGAAGGTCGGCGTGCACAAGACGACCGTGTTGCGGCTGCTGCGCACCATGGAGGGCGAACGTTTCGTCCACCGCGACTCCGACCACCGCTTCCATCTCGGATCCCGCCTGTTCGCGCTGGCGGGCGCGGCGCTGGAACGGCGCGGCATCCGCGACATCGCCGCCCCGCATCTCGCCCGGCTGAACGACGAGACCGGGCAGACCGTCCACCTCGGCGTCTACGAGGGCGGAAACGTGATCTACCTGGACAAGTACGACTCGCAGCATGCGATCCGGATGTACTCGCGGGTCGGGCTGAGCATGCCGCTGCACGCCACCGCGATCGCGAAGGTCCTGCTCGCCGATCTGCCCGAGCCGCGCCGCCGCCGCGCCGCCGCCGAGATCGAGTACACCCGGTTCACCGAGCACACCATCGACGGCCCGGCCGCGCTCCTGGACGAGCTGACCCGCGTCGCCGAGCAGGGTTACGCGCTCGACGACGCCGAACACGAGACGTTCATCCGTTGCGTCGCCGCACCCGTCCGGGACGCCACCGGACGCGTCATCGCCGCCGTCTCCATCTCGGTGCCGGAGGTGCTGCTGAACCGGGACGAGGTCCTCGCCCTGCTGCCCGATCTGCTCCGTACCGTCTCCGCCGTCTCCGCCGACTGCGGCCACGCCGAACCGTGACGGAACGGCCACGGGCTGTGCGACCGTCCGGAGATCACCGGCCTCCGCCCCCACTTCATGTGCGGGGTAACCGTCCGGCAAATGAGATGAAGATCCCATAGCGTCCTCCTCCCCCGTAAAACCTCGATACCGTGAGAGTTGTGGAGGTTGATGTGGGCGGTGCGGCGCCCTCCCCGCCATCTCGCCGCAGAGCGCTCTTCCTGATGGGAGCGGCCGCGTTGGGCCTCACCGGGCTGGCGGCCGACGATGTCCGTCCCGGCGACCGTTCCCCGGCTCCGACGGAACCCACCGTGCGCGCGCGGCCGGTCATCAAACCGACGCCGACCCCGACGCCCACGCCGACGCCGCGTCCCGCGTCCTGGACGCCGGGGCAGCTCACCGCGTCGGAGACGCCCGTCCGGTATCTCACGACGCTGGCGCCCCCGCCGCCGCCGAAGTCGATCGCGCTCACCATCGACGACGGCCCGCACCCGGAGTGGACGCCGCGGGTCCTCGATCTCCTCGCCGAGGAGAACGTGCGCGCGACGTTCTTCATCATCGGCGAGCAGGTGAAGGAGTACCCGGCGCTGACCCGCCGCATCGCCGACGCCGGTCACCAGATCTGCAACCACACCGAGACCCATCCGATCGACATCGCCGACCTGTCGACCAAGCGGGTCCGCCAGGAGATCGTCGACGCGCACGACCGGATCGCCGACACGACCGGCATCGTCCCGCGGTTCTTCCGGTCACCGGGCGGCGCCTGGTCGGACACCGTCCTGGAGCTGACCGCCGAGCACGGCATGCTGCCGATCGACTGGGCCGTCGACCCCCGCGACTGGGCCCGGCCGGGGACCGGCAGCATCCGCAGGGGGCTGCTGGAATGCGATGACGGTGACATCCTGCTCTGCCATGACGGCGGCGGAGACCGTTCCCAGACCGTCGCGGCTCTGGAGTCCGTCATTCCCAAGCTGAAGAAGCGCGGGCTGACGTTCGTCACCCTCTGAACGGGCCGGAACAAAAGGGAACGCCGTCCCGTGTCGCAGTTCACGGGACGGCGCTGCGGCATTAGCCGTATCTAACGGTCACGCCACCCTCTGCATGGGCACCAGCGTCTCGCCCGCCTGGCGCTTGCTCATGTCGAAGAGCGTGAGAGCCGCGAAGGTCGGGCCGTCCTCGCAACGGTTGTCGAGCAGTGTCGAGCGGCCCTTGAACGCGTTGATGGTGGAGTCCGTGTAGTGGTCCTCCGGGCACAGGACCGTGAGCTGCACGGCACCGGCGCCCATGCAGGTCGCCGCCACGAACGGGCCGACCTTGCTGTCGAGGGAACAGGTGATCGGCGGCGGCTTGGGCTTGTCCTCGTCCGCGAGCGCGGGGCCGATGCCAAGGCCGTACAGGCCGAGGGCGGCGGCGCCGACACCGAGCGTGGACAGGGCGAACTTACGAGCCTTCATGACGCACTTCCTCTGGGTGGCTGATGGTGAAAGCAGTGTGATCACGCTTGGCGCCGGCGTCGCATTACCGGGCTCGATTCCGCGGAACCGGACCGGCGAATGCAGAACCCATCATCGGATGCCGTGGACCAAGTAGGCAATGCCAGAACCCCATCAGATTTTGTTATACCGACCTCTTACCTTGGAAAACAACTATCGAACATGGCAGGGCGGCATCGTCCGATGCAAAACCGTCCAATCGATCTTGAAAATCTGACTGCAATTGACAACGGCTCAGACCTGGAACGGTAGCAGGAATCGTTCGGTGCCAAATTTGTCAACCGTCCATGATGGCCCGTGAAAAAGGCCCGTCCGGAAACACCGGTGCCCACCGAGCCCAGGCGACGCCGACACCGTCCGGGTGTAGCCAGCTACACCCCCACTTCGGGTTCCGGGCACACTGTGTGTGCGGCCGCGCGCCAGAAGACTGGACGTCATCGGGCAAGCGACCTGCGGAGGAACCGGTGGACGGCAACTTGGTGAGCGGCGGACCCGTGTCGGTGACACGGGCGAAAGAGACACCGATGGAAGAGACACGACTACAGCGGCACATCAGGGCGCCCTGGCGAGGGCTCGCGCTATGGCTGCTCGGCATCCCGGCGACGCTCGTCGGGCTGTGGTTCATCACCGTCGTCTCGATGATCACGAGTCTGGTCGGGGTGCTGCTGTTCCCGTCCGCGACGATGCTGCTGCGCACCCAGCTCGACGCGTACCGGAGCAGGATCAACCGGTGGACCGACGCCAAGATCCAACGGCCGTACCTACCCGAAGAGGAGATCGAGCCCGGCCTCCAGGGCATGCTCAAACGGTTCATCTCACTCATCAAGGACCCGGCGACGTGGCGTGACTACCTGTGGGTGGTCGTCGATCCGTGCGTGACGGTGTTCACGGCGGCGCTGCCGGGCCTGCTGATCCTGTACGGCATCTGGGGCTTCGCCGTCGCGACCTTCGCGGGCGAATTGATCGGCCACTACGGCGGTAGCGACTGGTACGCCTACATCCCGATCACCGAGTCGTACTCCCGGGACGCCGGACGCATCGCGTCCACGGTCGTGATCGCGACGCTGTGCATCGTCATCGGCTACCTCATCGGCCCGAAGATGCTGAACGTGTACGGGCGATGGGGACGGTACATTCTGGGCCCGACGCGGAAGTCGGAGCTGGCACTGCGCGTCCAGCACCTGACCGAGACCCGGTCGGACGCCGTGGACGCGTCCGCCGCCGAACTGCGCCGCATCGAACGCGACCTGCACGACGGCGCCCAGGCCCGTCTCGTCGCGATGGGCATGAGCCTCGGCGCGATCGAGCACCTGCTCGACAAGGACCCGGAGAAGGCGAGGATCCTGCTGGCGGAGACGCGCGAGTCGTCCGCGAAGGCCCTGCACGAGCTGCGCGACCTCGTCCGCGGCATCCACCCGCCGGTGCTCGCCGACCGCGGCATCGCCGACGCGATCAAGGCCCTCGCGCTCGACCACCCCATGCGGGTCGAGGTCGAATCCGACCTTCCGGCCCGGCCGGAACCGCCGGTGGAGTCGGCCGCCTACTTCGCGGTGTCGGAGCTTCTCACGAACGCCGCCAAGCACTCCGGCGCGTCCCGTGTCTGGATCGACCTGCGACACGAGGGCGGAATGCTGCGGATCACCGTCACCGACGACGGTCGCGGCGGCGCCACGATGACGAACGGTACGGGCCTGCGCGGCATCGAGCGACGGATCGGTACATTCGACGGCGTCCTCGCCCTCAGCTCGCCGGTGGGCGGCCCGACGATCGTGACCATGGAGCTGCCGTGCGCGTTGTCATCGCCGAAGACCTCGCCCTCCTGAGAGCGGGCCTGGTCAGCCTGCTGGAGACGCATGACTTCGAGATCGCGGCCGCCGTCGACAACGGCCCCTCGCTCCTGAAGGCGCTCCTCGACCACCGCCCTGACGTGGCGGTGGTCGATGTGCGTCTGCCGCCGTCCTTCACCGACGAGGGGTTGCAGGCCGCGCTGGAAGCGCGCCGCCAGGTGCCGGGAATGCCGATTCTGGTGCTGTCGCAGTACGTCGAGCAGCTGTACGCGCGGGAGCTGCTCGCCGACGGCAGCGGCGGCATCGGCTACCTGCTGAAGGACCGGGTGTTCGACGCCGCGCAGTTCGTGGACGCGGTCCGCCGGGTCGCCGCCGGCGGCACCGCGATGGACCCCGAGGTGATCTCCCGGCTCGTCGCCAGCAACACCCGCGACACGCCGCTGAGCCGCCTGACACCGCGCGAGACGGAGGTCCTGGAGCTGATGGCGCAGGGACGGTCGAACGCGGCCATCGCGGACCGGCTCGTCGTCACCGAACGGGCCGTGACCAAGCACACCGCGAACATCTTCACCAAGCTGGACCTGCCCGTGACCGGCGACGACAACCGCCGCGTCCTGGCCGTCCTGGCCTATCTGAACCGCTGACGCCCGGCACGCACACGGGCACGCACACGGGCGCGGCGCCGTGGCTGCGCCGCGCCCGTGTCTCCCCCCGACCGGACCGCCGACGAATCGGCGGCCACCGGTTTCCTTCCGCCGTTCCCGCGGCCCATGATGATCTTCCGTACTGCTTGTTGAGACGCACGGCAGACCCTCCAGGTTCGGACTTGTCGCCAATACTTGATCTGTCACATGTCGCGGGGGGTGGCATAGTTTGCTCTCGCGAGATGGCCCTATTCAGGAGGGGCGCGATGACGGTGATTCTTGTCCTGCTCTGCCTGGCGATCGCCGGCCGGGAGCTCTATCTGGCGTTCGAGCGCAAGCGGATTCCGGCCGCGCCCGAGATCGCCGATATCCGCACCCAGCTCCGCGCGCTGCGCGGAACCCGGGACGAGCTGGAAAGCGTCCGCAGGTCACAGGCGGAACGGCTCGACCGGCTGACCCAGGAACAGGACCGCGACCGGGAGGCGCTCGGCGAGGCCGACGCCAGGATCCGATCTCTGATCACACAGATCAACGACCGGATGGTGCCGGACGTCAACGACAAGCTCCACCGGCAGCGCGAGGCGGCCGAACGCCTGGCCGCCGACGTCGCCGGACTGCGCACCCACCTGGCCCGCCGCCTCGACCAGGCCGTGGCCGCGTCCCTCGGCGCCGACCCCGTGGACATCGTCGCCGGAACACTACGCGTGGAGCCACCGGAGGCACGCCCCCCGGTCGCCGGCGCGTACGAGCGCTTCGCCGAACACCACGGCCTCCGGGTCGAGCTGACCGACCTGGATCGCTACTACCTGTCGGGCCGCAGCCCACGCGGCCTGGAACGAGACTTCATCGAACTCGTACGAGTCTCCCGCGACGGCACCAAGGACACGGAACCACTCCAGGACCTCGAACGCGCCCTCCGCGACGCCGAATGGGGCACGGCGCAGATCGGGCCGCTCCTACTCGTCCGAACCCCAGAATCAACGGCGTACGGCGTCCTACCCCTCGCGGACCTCCTCCGCCCCGAAACCGCCGCCCTCCTGGACAACCCACCCGCCGCCCTCCGCCGCCTACACCTCCTCCCCGAAACCCGCTTCCACACCCTCACCGGCTCGGAGACGTCCACGTGAACACAGGCGGCCGACGGGCAGGAATCGCGGCGACGCCTTCCTCGCCTTCGGCTGCTCGCGGCGGCCTCGGCCGTCCAGCGACGTGCCGTCCCCGCCACGTCCTGCGGCGCGGCTACCGGCGTCTCCGGGTTCTCAGCGGGCTGGAGACGTCCACGTGAAGACGGGTGGGCGGCCGGTGAGGAAGGCGGTGATGCCCTCCTCGGCCTCGGGGCTTGCGGCGGCCTCGGCCGTCCAGCGACATGCCGTCCCCGCCACGTCCTGCGGCGCGGCTACCGGCGTCTCCGGGTTCTCAGCGGGCTGGAGACGTCCACGTGAAGACGGGTGGGCGGCCGGTGAGGAAGGCGGTGATGCCCTCCTCGGCCTCGGGGCTTGCGGCGGCCTCGGCCGTCCAGTGGCGGGCCTTTTCCGTTACGTCGGCCGAGGTGACGATGGCGTCGACGATGTCCTTTGTCGCCTGTTGGGTGAGCAGGGATCTTGACGCGAGTGTCGCGGTGAACTCGGTGACCCGCGTGTGGAGGTCCTTCGCGGGGACGATCTCGTCGAGGAGGCCGACGCGGAGGGCGTGGTCGGCGCCGATCAGGTCAGCCGAGTAGAGCAGGTACTTCGCGGTGGACGGCCCCACCAGGCCGACGAGCCGGGCCGTCGCCGTCGTCGGGTAGACGAGACCGAGTTTCGCCGGGGTGACGCCGAACACGGCATCGTCGGCCGCGAACCGTAGATCGCACGCCGCGGCGAGCTGGCAGCCGCCGCCGACGCAGTAGCCCTCGATGGCCGCGAGCGTCGGTTTCGGGAAGGCGGCGAGCGCCCGTTCCGCGGCCACCGACAGGTGCGAGTCGTCGGGGCGGTGGATGTCGTCCAGCTCGGCGATGTCGGCGCCCGCGCAGAAGTTTCCGCCCGCGCCCGTCAGCACCACGACCCGCACGGCGGGATCGGCCGCCAGATCGTCCAGGATGCCGGGCAGTGCCCGCCACATGGCCGCCGACATGGCGTTGAGCTTGGCCGGACGATCGATCACGACCGTGCCGACACCGTCTTCGACCCGTACGCGCAGCCGCCCGTCCGGCGCCCCGGCCATGATCCTCCTCTGCTCGGACGCCGCTCATCGTAACCGGCGCCAAGAAACTCTCACTGACCTCGGGGAATGCGAAACCGCCCTGGAGTGCTGTACTGTCAAGGCAGCGTCTTCGTATTCCGCGCCTCGCGGTGAGGGCGTTTCTTCCCCGCCCCGGGTCATCTGAGAGCCCGGTGACTTCCCCGGTTCGGGCGCGCGACGGGCGTCCCGAGCCACCGTCCAAGGGAGCCGACTTCAGCCCGGTGAACCGAGCTGCTTTTCTTTCTTTCCACTCGCGTACGAGCCGCGGAATCCGCCGCTGTACGCGGATTTCGACCGCGGGCCACGCGGAACGTTCCGCAACGGCCTGAGAAGGGACCCGCATGTCCACTTCCACACTCGCCACCGAACGCCCCACCACGGAACAGGTCGCGGGCCGCACGGCGCCCGGCCGCAAGGTTCAGGCGGCGCACAGTGTGTCCGCGTCCGGCGCGCGCAGGGGCGGCCGGCAGGCACGGCGCCCCGTCGAGGAGACGCCGACCGTCCCGTTCCACGGCATCCTCGCCGTCCAAGACAAGCACGCGTTCGTGCGCACCTCCGGCTACCAGTCCGGGCCGAACGACGTGTACGTGTCGCTCGCCCAGGTCAAGGCCGCGAATCTGCGTCCGGGCGACGCCGTCGCGGGGACGGCCCGTCCGCCGAAGTCCAACCGGGAGAAGTTCTCGGCCCTCGCCCGCGTCGACACCGTGAACGGTGTGCCGCCCGAGGAGGCCGCGGACCGTCCCGCGTTCGCGCAGCTGACCCCGCTGTTCCCGGACGAGCGGCTTCGCCTCGACACCGGCCCGCTCGCCACCCGCGTCATCGACCTGATCGCGCCGATCGGCAAGGGCCAGCGCGGCCTCATCGTGTCGCCGCCGAAGGTCGGCAAGACGATGATGCTCCAGGCCCTCGCGAACGCGATCGCGCAGAACAACCCCGAAGTGCACCTCATGGTCGTGCTCATCGACGAGCGGCCGGAAGAGGTCACCGACATCCAGCGGACCGTCCGCGGCGAGGTCATCCACTCGACGTTCGACCGTCCCGCCGCCGACCACACCGAACTCGCCGAACTGGCCGTCGAACGCGCCAAGCGCCTGGTCGAGCAGGGCCACGACGTCGTCATGCTGCTCGACTCGATCACCCGGCTGGGTCGCGCCTACAACCTCGCGGCGCCGTCCAGCAGCCGTATCCTCGCGGGCGGTGTCGCGACCACCGCGATCTACCCGCCGAAGAAGTTCTTCGGCGCCGCCCGCAACATCGAGAACGGCGGCTCGCTCACCATCCTCGCGACCGCGCTGGTGGAGACGGGGTCCCGCATGGACGACGTCTTCTTCGAGGAGTACAAGGGCACCGGCAACATGGAGCTGAAGCTCGACCGGGGCCTCGCCGACCGCCGCGTGTTCCCCGCCGTCGACATCGAGGCGTCCGGGACGCGCCGCGACGAGCTGCTCATGACGCGGGAGGAACTCGAACTCTCCTGGCGTCTGCGCCGCGCCCTCCAGGGGCTGGAGAGGCAGCAGGCCGTCGAGCAGCTTCTGGAGAAGATGAAAGGCACCTCGTCCAACGCCGAGTTCCTGCTCCGCCTCCAGCAGACGACCTAAGGCGTCCCCTCGGGACGGAACGATTTCAGGATCCTGTCATAGAGGCGCTGGCCGGGCGTCCACTCCCGATCGGGCGCGTGGAAACAGAACTCGTAACCGGCCGCCCGGCTGCACAGCACATGTCTGGTGCTGTTCCCATGGGCGGCGTCCCGCCAGGTGAACTCCCACTCGGCGGCACCGGCGATGACCTCGGGCACGGCTTCGAGCCGCAGCCGCCGGTATCCGGGATAGCGGCCGTCGGCGACGGCCGCCCGCTCCTCGGCGAGCAGACCGTCCAGGGGATCTCCGGCCGCCGGGGAGATGCGCAGCCCCCGGCCCGTGCGCAGGTCCCTCCAGCGCATCACGGCCCCGCGCCGCTCCGCCTGCCAGCCCACGGGCACGCGCACCGAGTACGCGCCGGCCTCCCGGTATCTCGTCGTCTTGGCCGTCACCCCCGCCGCCGGACGCAACGCCACGGCGTCGCCCTTGCCGATGGACGTCCAGCGGGCCGTCCACGTACCGGTTCCGGCCGCGACCGCGGCGAGCGCCACCACCCCGAGGACGGCGCCGGGCCGCACCCGCCGCCCCACCGGCCGTCGCGCCCCGCACGACACCCGTGGCCGCGGCGGCAACGTCCACGGAACGCGCGGCCCCCGGAACACCCGCGTCCGCACCACGCTCCGTGACACCCGGCGGGTCTTCGGCAGCGTCGCCCGCGTGGCACCCGGTTTCGGAACGGTCCCAAGGACGTCCTGCAAAAGCTCGGCGGTGGCCTCGGCCGTCAGCCGATCTTCCGGCCGGGCCCGCAACAACCCCTCGATGACCGGCGTCAGCGGCCCCGCCCGCACCGGACGCGCGTAGTCGCCCATCAGCACCGCCACCATCGACGCCAACGCGTGGCAGCGCAGGAACGGCGAGAAACCCTCCACGGCCGTGTAAAGCGTCGCGCCCAGCGACCAGAGGTCGGACGCCTCCACGCCCGGCTGCCCGTTCACCCGTTCAGGCGGCAGATATGCGGGAGAACCCTCAATCCCCGCGGGCATCGTGTCGACGAACTCACGCCCATTGTCGATGTGCACGGCCAGCCCGAAGTCTGTCAGGAGCACCCGTCCGTCATTACAGATGAGCACATTGCTGGGCTTGACGTCACGATGCAGGATTCCCACGGCGTGCGACGCCCGCAGCACCGACAGGACGGCCGCGCCGATCTCCGCCGTCCTTCGCACGCCCAGCGGACCGTCCTCGGTGACGAGCCGGTGCAGCGAGCACGCCTCCAGAAACTCCATGACGATCCACGGACGCCCCTGCTCGATGAGCAGATCGTGGACGGCGACGACCCCGGGATGTTTCAACGCCGCCGTGGCCCGCGCTTCAGCCAGCAGACGCCGACACATCACCTTGCGTTCACTCTCGGTGACACGCCCCGGAAGATGTACTTCTTTGACGGCGACGTCCCGGTCCAGCGTCTCGTCATAGGCCCGCCAGACGGTCCCCATGCCGCCCCGGCCGACCACAGAGAGCAGACGATACCGTCGCGCGAGCGGTATCAACCGATCCCTATTCATGCGCAGGTTAATCGCCGGTACGCACCCAAGCCATGCTCCCACCGCCCCAATCATTTCTTGACCGGTGCGTGCAGCAGAGAAAGCGTCCGAGCGTGGTATAGGCCACACTCCGCACCCAAGCCATAACTATCCGTAACAACCACGTGAACGACGCCCCGGCCGCGAACGGCCACGCCCGCCGTCCTTACACGGCTCTTATCCGGGTACCGGCATGCTTGGCAGTAACGATTCTGTATCAGACGGGGGTAGTGGTGAGCGCAGGCGCTATGGCGTGGACCCCGCCGACCTGGGAGGAGATCGTCAGCGAACACTCCACACGGGTGTTCCGGCTGGCGTTCCGGCTGACCGGCAACCGGCACGACGCCGAAGATCTGACCCAGGACGTCTTCATCCGGGTCTTCCGTTCGCTGTCGTCCTACACCCCCGGCACGTTCGAAGGCTGGCTCCACCGCATCACCACGAGCCTGTTCCTCGACCGCGCCCGCCGCAAGCAGCGCATCCGCTTCGACGCCCTCGCCGACGACGCCGCCGAACGCCTCCAGGGCCGCGAACCGTCCCCGGCCCAGGCCTACGACGACCGCCTCCTGGACGCCGACATCCAACGCGCCCTGGACGGCCTCGCCCCCGAATACCGGGCCGCCGTCGTCCTGTGCGACATCGAGGGCCTCAGCTACGAGGAGATCGCCGCGTCCCTGAACGTCAAACTCGGCACCGTCCGCTCCCGCATCCACCGCGGCCGCGCCCAACTACGCGACGCCCTGGAACACCGCCGCCCCACCGAAGTCCCCACCACCTGCCACCACTGACCTACGAACAGTCTCTCCAGATGAGTATGTAGCTGTGGTCGTAGGCTCCGCTGCCGGTATCCATGGCGATGTCGCTGAGTTCCGACGGATCCGAGGTTCCCGCGTCGACCCGCAGTTCGCTGTTGATATAGAGAAGGTCCTTGTCGCACGGCTTCCAGGTGATCAGGCGCGGCGACGGCGGGTGATGATAGAGCGTCCAGATGCTGTCAAAGGGGCCCTTCACAGTGCGCGTGAAGGCATCTGGAGCACCTTCGAAGGCATGCACTGTCTTCACGGTGGCATCCGCGCCCTCCTGTAGGTGGGCGTATCCTCTGTGGTACGTCGCCGAGATGCCGTAGGTATAGCGCTCGGGCATGTGCATCATCAGGGCGACCTGGCAGTCGCTACGGCTCTCGTGGGGTTTCGAGTCACCACCCGCCCTCGCCGTGAAGCCGCTGTACTCGACCTCCATCTGGTTTCCCGTATCTTCCGCGAAGAACGCCCGGACGGTACCGGCTGAACACCCTGAGCCGTTCGCCCTCACGACCTCGAGCCAGGTCCCGGGCGGCCAGGCCATAGCCGGTACAGCCGGAACGACAGTCGCAGCCGCCCCCACAACAACCGCGGCGAAAACGGCGAGTCCCTTACGCATACGATCCCCTCTTCATTGGGTACGGTCGCCCGTCCAAGGACTGTGAAGGTGGTAGTCCGCGACTCCCGTCCGCGTAAGACGAGAGCCGTTGAGGACGGTCCAAGTCGGCAAAAACAAGAGCGTCGCGCTCGCGGACTACGGGCAGGTCTTCCAGGCGAGTTGATAGTCGTGGTTGGCCAGACCGGTTCCCTCTCCTATGGAGATGGAACTGAGCTTCGAGCGATCCGAGCTACCCAGTTCGACCGACAGTTCACTGCGAGTCTCGAAATTCCGGAGGTCGTCGCACTGCTTCCAGAGAATCTCATCATTCGGCCACCGACCGGTGAACTCCCAGGGACCGTCGATGGGCCCGAGCACGGCATGCCTGAAGAAAGCAGAGCCAGAGGAGAAGGAATGATTGGCATTTACGATGGCCCTCGCGCCCTCTTGTATCTGGGCATATCCACGGTAGGTCGAGGACACGATGCCGTAGGTGAAACCCTCCGGAACGGTCATTCTCAGGGAGACCTGACAGTAGCGGCGGCTCTGACTGGGTGACGAACCGGCACCCGCCTGCGCGGACACGGAATTGTTGAGGTACATCAAATCTGCATCTTCCGAGAGGCCCGCATAGACGGAACCGAGGGAGCACCCCGTGCCGCTCGCGGTCGCGACCTCGACCCTGGCCCCGTCCGGCCCCGGAACGACACGAGAACCGGCCACGGCCGGCACAGCCGAAGCAACGGTCACGGCCACCCCCAGAACCACGGTGGCGGAAATGGCAAGCCCTGCACGCATACGATCCCCTCTTCCCTGGGGGAATGGCCGCTATCCAACGACCATGGAAGCGTTTTCCGGCCTACGCTCATGCGCTAGACCAAGAACTGCCCGGACGGTAACCCCAACCCCCGACACCGTCAATGACCGATTTTCAACAGGTTCCACCCCTGCAAAACCCATCGAAATACGATTAACTCCGCCGAAACGGACCTGCTGCCCACTCGGCACACCACTAAATCCCTCCACCCTGGTTGCCGCCCCCGCACAGATTTCCCACCCGCACCACAAATATCAAATCAATCGATCATCACCGACTCAATCACGCCTCAAGACGAACTAAGTCTCGGCGGCACTCTGCGAAGGAGGGACGCCCGAAGTGGTACCCCAAAGCTCGTAGAAGTGGGTGGTCGCTGTTCGCGTGCTAAGGGCAGGTCTTCCAGGCCAGGGCGTAGACGTGGTGAGGGCCTTCTTCGAGGGAGTCCATGCTGATGAAGTTGACCTTCGACGGATCTGAGGTTCCCGGGTGGATCCGCAGCTCGCTATTGATGCGAAGCGGCCGGTCCTCGTCGCATGGCTTCCAGGTGGGCGAGTCGATCGGCGGCGGCACCGGGAACCACCAGATGTCGTCGATGGGCCCGTTCACGGTGTGTCTGAAGGGGCTCGGAGTACCTCGAAAGGAGTACTCGACCTTCACGACGGCGTTCGCGCCCTCTTGTATGAGGGCATAGCCGAGGTGGGACGCCGACACGATGCCGTAGGTGAAGCCCTCCGGCATGTGCATCTTCAGGGAGACCTGGCAGTTGCGGCGGAGGTCAGGGAGGTTCGAGTCAGGACCCGTCCGGGCCGCGAAGTCGCTGTATCCGAGGCGTATCTGGTTCGTATCCTGCGTGAGGTACGCATTGACGGTTCCGGCCGGACACCCTGAGCCGTTCACGCTCACGACCTCGACCTTGGCCCCGTCCGGCCCTCGAACGAGGCGAGCACCGGCCGCGGCCGGTACAACCGAAGCCACAGTCGAAGCCGCCCCCACAACGACCACGGTGGAAATGGCAAGTCCTGCACGCATACGATTCCCTCGTCCCCGGGAGCGGTCGCCGATCCAACGACCGTGGAAGCGAGTTCCGGACTACGCGTACGCCCTAGACCGAGAACTGCACGGACGGTAACCCCCACCCCCAACACCGTCAATCGCCAGTTTTAAACAGCCTCTCCACCACCCTAAACTTTTGCGCCAGCAGCGCCGCCATCCCTCAAAATCGCCGTAGCGACCTTACTCCTGCAAGCCCGCCGTCCTCCCAGGGCGACGCAACTACGTCAGGTGCCTGGTCGGTCTTGCTTTACAGCGCGTGAGCCCCAGCCGAACGGCCAGGGCTCAACGCGGAGCGATGGGGTTACGTCAGGTCGTACCGTCCGGCCAGGACGTCAGCGTGGAACACTCGCCAGGACGCGAGGCTGAACGACAATCTCGGCCCATCAGGGTCCTTGCTGTCCCGGACACCCGTCCCGCAACAAGCGCAAGGCCCGACCTCGACACACGCCCCGTTGTTCGCGCTGTGAATGCTCTTGCGCCATTCAGTCACCTCGACGCATGCGGCGTTATTGGCGCTGTGGCCGCTTTTACGCCACCCGGACTCGTCGTAAATGATCAAGGCACTCCTCTCCTCGGGCTTTAGACGACGATAGGTCGAAGACCGAGTCTGTTGAAGTGCCCAAAGTGCCTGGTCGGTCTTGCTTTACAGCGCGTGAGCCCCAGCCGAACGGCCAGGGCTCAACGCGCAGCGGAAGAGGCTAGGGCAGGTCGTACCGGCCTGCTAGCACGTCGGCGTGGAACGCACGCCAAGAGGCGATGCTGAACGCCAACTTCGGCCCCTCGGGGTCCTTGCTGTCCCGCACGGCCGTCCCGCAACAAGCGCAGGGTCCGAGCTCGACACATCCCCCGTTGTTCGCACTGTGGGCGCTCTTGCGCCACACACCTACTTCTACACAGTCGGCACCCCCGTTACCACTCCAGGTGCTCTTACGCCAATGTACGCCCGTAACGATTTTTTCGGGCTTTCGCGACTCAGAACTCTCGTTGGATTCTGTCCACCAGCCTTCGCGACTCATCCGGGCTTGCAGCCCTGGCGCGGAGCTGATCGAAGAGCCTGACATAGAGATCAACCTCCACTGGTTGCTCTAGGTAGATGCCGCCTGCTTCGTACTCAATGTACGCAACGTCGGGGTCCGCTGGGTAGGGAAATTTCAGAAGGTGGAAGCCCGTCAACATGGCTGGATGCGCACCAGCCGTGAAGGGCATCACCTGAAGCGTCAGAAAATTGCGCATGGACAGCTCCTTGATGTGAGCCAGCTGCTCTCGCATCACGTCAGCGCCACCAACATGCGTCCGAAGTGCACCCTCGTGCAGGATGGTCCAGATTTGTGGGTTGTCAAGGCCATCGAGCAACCGCTCTTGGCGCTGAGTCCGGACGGCGATGAGTCGCTCCAACTCGGAGTCATCCGGGACTTCCAGCGACGCAAGCGCCAGAGCCCGCATGTACTCCGGCGTCTGGAAGAGCCCATCGATTAGTTCGGACATGTAGGAGCGCAGCTCCACTGCCTCTTCCTCCAGTCCTACGTAGACCTCGAAGCCTGGGGGCATCGTGTCGCCGAACTTGTGCCACCAGCCGCGTTGGCGGCTCTGCCTGGCGAGCGTGACCAGAGCTTCGGTCGCGTCGTCGTCGAGGCCGTAGAACTTGCAGAGGGCGAGGATGTCGGCGGGCTTGGGGGCGTGGGTGGCCGCCTCGATTCTGCTCAGGGTCGCCGGGGCGATCCCGGCGTATGCGGCAGCGTCCTCGCGGGACGCCTTGGTCGTGCGGCGGAGCTGGCGCATCTCCCTGGCCAGGCGACGGCGGCGGACTGTCGGGCTTGTCCGAGTTGTCATTCTGTTCCCCCTTGTTCGCGTTATAGCGAATTGCGAAAACAATATTTGAGAATTCTCACAGGAATTCTGTACAGCCATGTGACTCTCGGTGCACACTCGGAGCGTAGCGACTCATAACGCGGCGTGTTCGGGTCTTTTGGGGATTCGACGTCATGCGTGCGCGGTGGACGAGGGGAACTTGCCTGATGGGCATCGTCGGACGGGTGGGCAGGCGCTCATGGCTCGGGAGGGCCTGTACGGCCAGCGGCGGATGGTTAAGGGGTCTCTGCGGCTGGAGACCGAGATGGGGAACGTGTCGGTCGGGCGGCAGTGGTTGCGGGACGTCCTCGACCAGGAGTTCGGGGTCGGGCGCTCGGTGACCGATGATGCCGTTCAGGCGCTGTCGGAGGTCCTCACGAACGCGATCCTCTATGGGACCGGGCGGTATGTGCGGGTGACCTATCTGCTCGACGGCGAGTGGGCGGAGGTCGCCGTCCACAATGATCGGCGGGCCGGTGGGGTGTTTCCGCGCAAGCAGTCGCCCGCGCCGGATGCCGAGTGTGGGCGTGGGCTGGAACTCGTCGAGGCGTTCTGCGAGCAGTGGGGCATCACGGCTCTGCCCGGTGACGCGGTCAAGGTCTGGTTCAAGGTGAGGTTCACGTGAACGGCTACCGGGCGCCCGCGCGGCATCGGGGGCCGTCCGACCGGTATGCCCGGGGCATCGTGCACGGCGTGATCGTGGGGGTCGGTCTGGGGTTGGTGCTGCTGGGCCTGCTGCTTCTCGTGTGGGGTGGTTGAGGCCGAATCTGGCCTTGTGTGGGCGGAGTCTGGGATGGGTGGTTTGCCTCTACCTTGAGGGCGTGGGTGTTGCGTACGGGCTCCGGGTCGGAGATCTAGCGGTCCGGGTTTGACATGTGCTTGAACCCTCAACTAATCTTCGAGATGTCGTTGAAGTTTCAAGCATAGGAGCCAGCATGAGCATCACCGCCGTAGCGCCCGGACTGACCGCCGGTACCTGGAACATCGACCCCGCGCACTCCGAGGTCACCTTCGTCATCCGGCACCTGATGACCAAGGTGCGGGGGACGTTCACCGAGTTCAGCGGGTCCGTGCAGATCGCGGAGGAGCTCGCCGAGTCCACCGCCACGGCGGAGATCAAGGTCGCTTCGCTGGACACCCGTAACGCCGACCGGGACGCGCATGTGCGCACCGCCGACGTCCTCGATGTCGAGAACCACCCGACCATGACGTTCGTGACCACGGGCGTGCGCGCCGAGGGTGGCGAGTACTACCTGGACGGCGACCTGACGATCAAGGGTGTGACCCGTCCGGTCAGCCTGGCGGTCGAGTTCAACGGTGTCGCCGAGGACCCCTGGGGCGGGACGCGCGCCGGGTTCTCCGCCTCCACCACGATCAACCGCAAGGACTGGGGCATCGAGTTCAACGTCCCGCTGAAGGGTGACAAGGCTCTGCTCGGCGACAAGGTCGACCTTCTGCTGGAGATTCAGGCCGTCCGCGCCTGAGTGCCTTGTTGACCTGCGGCGTGTCGGGGGGGGCGGCACGCCGCATGTCAGCGTGGCAGGCGTTCGAGGGTGGTGATCAGGGGGAGGCGGAGCGCGAAGCGGGCGCCGTGTGGGTGATCCTCGACGCGGAGCGTTCCGCCGTGCGCCTGGGCGACCTCGCGGGCGATGGCGAGGCCGAGGCCGGTGCCGCCCGCGTGGCGGCTGCGGGCGGTGTCGAGGCGGGTGAAGCGTTCGAAGACGCGTTCGCGGTCGGCGGGCGCGATGCCGACGCCGTCGTCGGTGACGGTGAGGACGGCGTGCCCGTTCTTGCGGGTCACCTCCAGCGTGATGGTCGAGTCGGCGTAGCGTTCGGCGTTGTCCAGGAGGTTGCCGAGGAGCCGGGCGAGCTGCACGCGGACGCCGCGCACCATGACATGCCGGTAGAGCTGGGTGTTGATCTTCCGGTTGAAGGAGCGTCGGCGGATCTCGGTGGAGGCCAGTTCGGACAGGTCGATCGGCTCCAGGGCGAGCATTCCGCCGGTGCCGATACGGGCGAGCAGCAGCAGGTCGGTGATGATCGCCTCCAGCCGGTCGGTGTCGCGCAGCGCCGACTCGACGACGGCGTGGAGGTCGTTGTCCTCCGGGTGCATCGAGGCGTCTTCCAGGTTGGCGCGCAGTGCCGTGATGGGCGTGCGCAGTTCGTGGGACGCGTCGGAGGCGAACTGCCGCTGTCGTGCGACGGCGCGTTCGAGCCGGTCGAGGGTGGCGTTGGCGGTGCGGGCGAGCTGGCCTATCTCGTCCTCGCGCAGCGGTTCGGGGACGCGGCGACTCAGGTCCGTCGCGCTGATCACGGCGAGTTGGACGCGGATGGCCTCGACCGGGCCGAGGGTGCGGCCGACGACGCGCCAGGTGATCCATGCGACGAGACAGGTCAGCAGCAGGACGGCCAGCGCGAGCACCATCTCCAGCAGCCCGTTCACCAGGTAGGACGGGAGCCGCTCCGCCGAGTACACGACGACGGAGTCGGGCGCGGTGGTGACACGTATGGCCTCGATGACGGAACACTCACGTATCGGCCAGGCGCCATGGCACTCGGTGTAGTCGCGGATGCGCACATTGCTCGACGGCCAGAGTCTGCTCACCGGCGGCAGACTCGCGGCGGCAGGGGTGGCGTTGGTCACACGTCCACCGGGCTCGACGACCTGAACCAGGACGCGTCCGCGCGTGCCGTCCGGGATCTGGCCCTCCAGTGATCCGTCGCGGACGGCCGCGCTGATCCTTCGGCCCGGGACCTGCGTGTTCTGCATGAGGTCGGCCTTGACGACCGTGCGGACGGTGACGTCGACACCGACGGCCGTGATGCCGAGGACGAGGGCGGCGATCACGGCGGCGATGATCGTGTCCCTGGCCCTGATGGACCGGGGGCGCATGCGCATGAAGCCCTCCGCCGGGGGGATAGGCGGGATTCCAGACGAACCAACACGCTACCTGCCGGTTACGAAAGGGGCGCCGGAATCGACAGGCGTGGTTTTCACCTCCACGCACCGGGAGATCCCGTTTATGACGGTTCCTCCGAATCACCAGGGACGGACACATGGGCAGGGACGTGGCCTCGGCCACCATCAGCGGCGAGGATCGGCGGCGGTACCGCGACAAGGTTCGCGCGTGCCTCGACGTGCTGGCCCGCATGCTGGGCGAATCCCAGTTCGATTTCCAGCACCCCCATATCGGGCTGGAGATCGAACTCAACCTGATCGACTCACTCGGTGACCCGCTGATGCGTAACGCGGACGTGCTCAAGGCGATCGCGGACCCGGCCTGGGCCACCGAGCTCGGCCAGTTCAACCTGGAGATCAACATCCCGCCCCGGGAGCTGGGCGGCGAGAGTACCGGCGAGCTGGAGGCGGAGGTCTGCGACCATCTCGCCCATGCCGACACACGCGCCCGTGAGCTGGGCGGACGGCTCGCCATGATCGGCATTCTGCCGACCCTGCGGCGTTCGGACATCGGCGAGGAGACCCTCTCCGCCAACGCCCGCTACAAGATGTTGAACGACCAGATCTTCGCGGCGCGCGGCGAGGAGATGCAGATCGCGATCGACGGCCCCGAGGCGCTGCGGATGCACGCCGACAGCATCACTCCCGAGGCCGCGTGTACGAGCGTCCAGTTCCACCTTCAGGTGAGCCCCGACGAGTTCGGCGCCTACTGGAACGCGGCCCAGGCCGTGTCGGCGGCGCAGGTCGCGATGGGCGCCAACTCCCCGTACCTGTTCGGGCATCGGCTCTGGCAGGAGACCCGGATCACGTTGTTCGAGCAGTCCACTGATACTCGTCCCGACGAGCTGAAGGCGCAGGGCGTCCGGCCGCGCGTCTGGTTCGGCGAACGCTGGATCACGTCCGTGTTCGATCTGTTCGAGGAGAACACCCGCTACTTCCCCGCGCTGCTGCCGCTCTGCGACGAGGAGGACCCGCGGGCCGTTCTAGAGGAGGGCGGCATCCCCGAACTGGGCGAACTGACCCTCCACAACGGGACCATCTACCGCTGGAATCGTCCCATCTACGCGGTCGTGAAGGGCCGTCCGCACCTGCGTGTGGAAAACCGCGTCCTGCCGGGTGGGCCGTCCGTCGCCGATGTCATCGCCAACGGGGCCTTCTACTACGGCGTCGTGCGCATGCTCGCCGAAGAGGAACGTCCCGTGTGGACGCGTATGTCGTTCTCTGCGGCGGAGGAGAACCTGCATCGCGCGGCCCGTGACGGGCTCGAAGCCAGCCTGTACTGGCCCGGAATGGGGGAAGTGCCCGCGTCCGAGCTCGTGTTGAAGACGCTCCTGCCGCTGGCCCACGAAGGGCTGACCCGGTGGGGTGTCGAACCGGCCCGCCGCGATCGGCTCCTCGGTATCGTCGAACGGCGGTGCGTCACCGGTCAGACCGGGGCCGCCTGGCAGATCAACACCGTCGACGCCATCGAGAGGTCCGCACGCGTCTCGCGTCATGAGGCGCTGCGTGTCATGACCCGCGCCTACGTGGAGCGGATGCGCGACAACGCGCCCGTCCATACCTGGCCGATCGGTCCCTGATCTTCACAACTCCTGCACATCTTCCGCTCAAGGCGGACAAGTCCGACTTCTAGAGTCTGGTTGCGTGACCGAGAACCAGACGCGGCTCCTCGTCGTCGAGGACGAACCGACGATCGCGCGGGCCGTGGCCGACCGGCTGGCGGCCGAGGGGTTCGCCGTCGACGTCGCCGGCGACGGCCCGTCGGCCGTCGAACGCGCCCGCGCGTTCGAGCCGCACCTGATCGTGCTCGACGTGATGCTGCCCGGGTTCGACGGGTTGGAGGTCTGCCGTCGGGTGCAGGCGAGCCGTCCCGTCCCGGTGCTGATGCTGACGGCCCGCGACGATGAGACGGACCTGCTCGTGGGGCTCGGGGTCGGCGCCGACGACTATGTGACCAAGCCGTTCAGCATGCGGGAGCTGGTCGCCCGCGTCCGCGCGGTGTTGCGCCGCGTCGACCGGCCCCCGGCGAGCGCGCTGAAGGACGACGCGGTGCGGATCGGGCCGCTGGAGGTCGACCAGCGGGGCCGCCGTGTCCGGCTGGACGGAAGCGAAGTGCACCTCACACCGACCGAGTTCGACCTGCTGGCCTGCCTGCTGCGCAACCGCGGGACGGTTTTGACCCGCGCCGTCCTGCTCGAACAGGTGTGGAACTGGGCGGACGCGTCCGGCACGCGGGTCGTCGACAGTCACGTCAAGGCGCTGCGCCGCAAGCTAGGGCAAGGGCTCATCCGGACCGTCCACGGCGTCGGATACAGCTTGGACACGGCGTCGTGACCGCCGTCGACCGCGACTTCGTCCACAGGCTGTGGGCAAAGCTGCCGCGACCGCTGGACCCGCTGCGCTCGATCAAGGTGAAGTTCGGCGTCGTGGTCGTGGTGACCGCGTGCGTCGCCGTCCTCATCGTCCTGTGGGGATACCCCATGGGATTCCGGGCGAGGGAGACGCTGCCGGTCGGTGTGATCATCTCCCTGGTCGTGATCCAGCTGCTCGCGCACGGCATGACGGCGCCGCTGCGGGAGATGACGGCGGCGGCGCGGGCGATGGCGCGCGGCGACTACAGCCGCCGGGTGCGGGCCACGTCCCGGGACGAGGTCGGCGAGCTGGCGCAGGCGTTCAACCGGATGGCCGCCGACCTCGCCGAGGTCGACCGGCAGCGCCGCGAGTTCGTCGCGAACGTGTCGCACGAGCTGCGCACCCCGATCAGCGCGCTGCACGCCGTCCTGGAGAACGTCGCGGACGGGGTCACGCCCGCGACGCCCGACGTCCTCGAAACGGCGCTGGAGCAGACCGAACGGCTCGGACGTCTCGTCACGCAGCTCCTCGACCTGTCCCGGGTCGAGGCGGGCGCGGCGACCCTCGACGTCACCGACATCGACGTGGCCGCGTTCGTCGACGACGTCGTGGCGGAGGCCGCCGCCGGGCACCCGGACGCCGTGTTCGAGTTCGATGTGACGCCCGGCCTGCGCGCCGCCGCCGACCGCGACCGCCTCCACCAGATCGTCGCGAACCTGCTGGACAACGCGGTCCGGCACGGCCCGGACGGCAGGCCCGTCCTCGTCACCGCGCGTCCCTGGGCCGCGCCGGGCGGAATCGCCATCGAGGTGGCCGACGAGGGGCCCGGCATTCCACCCGAGGAACGGTCCCGCGTGTTCGAACGGTTCACCCGCGGCTCCGCGTCCGGCCCGCCCGCCGGGACACCGGGCGGCGGCACCGGCCTCGGCCTCGCCATCGCGAGCTGGGCGACCGAACTGCACGGCGGCGACATCACCGTCCTGGACACGCTGCGCGGCTGCCGCATCCGCGTCATGATCCCCCCGAACACCGGAGAACACGCATGACCAACCCACCCGGCGCCGATTTCGTGCCGCCCGACCCGCGCACCACGACGAAACCATCGCCCGCCCCAAGACCGCCCGCGCCGCCGCGCCCTCCGGCCCCGCCGCCGACGAAACTGGGCCGGGCGATCGCGGACTGGAAGGCTCCCACCCTCCCGATGTCCCCGGCGCTCGTGGCGGGCGCGGCCATCGCCGGGGTGATCGGCGCGATCACACTCGGCCCGGCGCTGCGCAACGGACATATCGGCGTCGGCGTCCTCATCTCCGCTTCGGCCGTCGCGTACGTGTCGGGGGTGTCGGTCTGGTCGGCGGGACGTCTCATCCGTCCCGGACGCCTCAACCGCACCTGGTTCATGTTCGTGGCGCTCGCGCTGTGCCTCTCCGCGACGGCGGCGATCCGGGACGCGGAGTGGGTCGTCGTGCTCGCCCTCATGCTCTCCGTGGCGATGGGCTCCTATGCGGCGTCCGGTGGACGGTCCTGGGTGGAGGTCCTCGGCGGCGGCCTCGCGATCCTGCCCTCGACCTGCTGGATGCTGCCCTGGGCGGGACGCGGCGCGTACCGGGCGGTGACGTCCGGGCGGGGCACCGCATGGCCGATCATCCGGACGAGCCTGATCGCGGCCGGGCTGCTCGCCGTGTTCGGCGCGCTGTTCGTCGGCGCGGACGCCGCGTTCGGCAGCCTCGCCGCCGGACTCTTCCCGGAGGTTTCACCGGACTCCGTCGTCGCCTACGGATACACCGGCGCCTTGATCCTGCTGCTGGCGGCGTCGGCCGCGTTCCTCGGACAGGCACCCCCGCCACTGCGGATGCTGAACCCCGACCCGGCGAAACCGGCCGGACGCTGGTCATGGGTCGTGCCGATCGCCGCGCTCGACCTGCTGTTCCTGATGTTCTGCGCCATCCAGGCCCGCGTGTTCCTCGCCGACGACAAGGACGAACTGCTCCGTTCCACCGGTCTCACCTACGCCGAGTACGCGCGGCAGGGCTTCTTCCAACTGGTCGCCGTGACGGTCCTCGTCCTGGCGGTCGTCGCCGTCGCCATGCGGTACGCGCCCTCTTCAAGCCGCCGCGACCGCGCCACCGTCCGTGCCCTCCTCGGACTCCTGTGCGCGCTCACCCTCGTCGTCGTCGGCGTCGCCCTGCGGCGCCTCTACCTGTACGAGGAGACGTTCGGCTGGACGCGCCTGCGCCTGTGGGTGCACGCGTTCGAACTGTGGCTCGGCGTCGTCATCATCCTGGTCGCGGTCGCCGGGGTCGTCCGAGGCCGCGTCACCTGGCTACCCCGCGCCGTCGCCGCCAGCGCCGCGGCCGCGATGATCGTCCTGGTGTCGATCAACCCGGACGGTTTCATCGCCGAACACAACGTCACCCGCTACAAGGAGACGGGCAAGATCGACGTCGCCTACCTACAAGAACTGTCCGCCGACGCGGTCCCCGCCCTGAACCGTCTACCGGAACCCCGCCGAACCTGCGCCCTCCTCCTGATAGCCGCCGACCTGAGCGAGGACGAACCGTCCATGAGCGCCAACCTCGCCCGCTCCCGAGCCCGCAAACTCCTCGCCGACACTCCCACCATCACCACCACAGACTGCTACCCCATCTACCCCCACCGCCCCTGACAATTTTCATCTCTCAGGGAGACGAGACGGTGACACAGCAGCACAGCCGGTGGGTGCTCGGCGCGGGGCGCGACAGTGCAGAGGTTCGGCCTGCCCTGTCGAGGCTCGAGTCGGGTGGACCCACACCGACCATGCTCGGCGCGGTGAACGTGAACGCCTCGGACTTCGCCCCGATCGCCGAGCAGGCGATCGAGAGCGCCACCCGATGGTTGGCGGGCTACGCCAAGCAGATCGACGAGGGCGTGTTCCCGCCCGACGACGTCGCCATCGACCTGCACCGGGCCGAGATGGAACACGTCGTCGCCGAGAGCGAGGCCCTCGGTGTCAACGCCGAGCTGCCGATGTTCATGAGGGCCATGACCGATCGTGCGGTGGCTGCCGGGCACGGCGGCGAGAGTTACCCGGCGATGATCGAGCTGTTTCGTGTTCCTGGGTGATGGGGGCGCGGGCGACGCATTGGCTTCTGTGAGCTGGGTAACCCTAGGGGCTGACAGAGGTATCGACGGCTGGGTGTGACATGTTGAAGGTCGAGGACATTCGGGAGTGGCGCGGTCATCAGGTGATCGACGCGTCCGGGAGCAAGGTCGGCGAGATGGAGGCCGTCTACGTCGACACCGGGACCGACCAGCCTTCGTTCATCACCATCAAGGTGGGTCTGCCGACCCGGCAGCGGCTGGTGTTCGCGCCGCTCGACGGGGCCACGGTGGGGCCGGGGCATGTTCGCGTCGCGCACGGGAAGCGGCAGATCAAGAGCGCTCCGTCGATCGGCACGGACGGCGAGTTGCTCGCCGGAGACGAGCGGGCGGTCTTCGACCACTACGACATGCCCTACCAGGCGGCCGCGGACGAACGCCGGCTCGCGCGTCGCTGAGGAGACTCCACGTGGCTTTGTTCTTGTTCCTTCTCCTGGTCGCGGTCGCGCTGGGAATCGTGGGCGTCGTCGTCGAGGGGCTGTTCTACCTGCTGGTGATCGGTGTGGTGGTGTTCCTGGCCGATCTCGTCCTGAGCGGAATGCGGATGGGGCGCCGGCGCGGTTCTCGTCCCGCGCGCTGACGCCCCATCGGCTTGTTGTCCTATTGGTGGACGGCCCAGTGGTCATTGGCTCCCGCGCGGTCGAACTTCAACGCCGGGCACCCCCAGTCCTTCGGGTTCGGTTGGGCGGTGGGCTCCCACGGGGAGTCGACCGGGCTCGCCGGACGCCAGACCTCCTTCAGCCGGAGCCGAATGGAGCTGCTTTCGAACACGTCGTTCTTCGCCTCGCTGCAGAAGTAGGCGTTCCCCGAACTCGGGTCGTTGGTCGCGTAGATCTCGAAGATGTCCCAGCCGTAGGTCGCATTGCTCTGGTCGCGGCCTGATTGGCGGTAGAAGAGGTCCCAGACCGCCGTCTTGTGGTTGTAGAGGTAGGCCGTCCACTCGTTGGTGGCGGCGTTCGTCTGGACAAGCTGGATGTTGTACGCCGGGCGGTCGTTCACCGGTTTCGTGTAGGTCTCGATGAACTCGTCGTCGATCTTGAGCTCTCTCGCGGGGCCCTCATGGCCACACCAGTCCCAGGCCCACAGCCCGTTCCCCATCGTCAGGGAATAGACGGTGGTGACCTCCATGCAGGACCCGGCCGCCTTGAGGGTCGGCGCGTAGGTGAAGTCCTCGTAGGAGGACACCCGATAGTTGGGGGCGACGCTTTGCGTGGCCATTATTCCGTCGTGCGTGTCGCCGGCGGGTTGGACGCCCCAGAACTCATGGATCTCGTCGCGTTGGAGGCGGGCGCGATGCAGTTCACGGAAACGCTTGGCGGCCAGACTGTTCCGCGCCCCGGGCGCGAAGGCATGGGCGCCCGCGACGACCCCGCCCTTCGGGGCGTTCGGATCCGGCGAGGCGGCGGTCCCGGGCCCCGAACCGGTGGCCGCGGCGGCGGCACCGGCGGAGGTGAATGTGGTGGCGATGAGAACGGCGCACGCGAACATGCTTCGACGTTTCATCACACGACTCCTTGCGACGCGGGGGCGGGGACCTGTCGGCATACAGGTCGGACCGTCCAGAATTGGAGCTTTCATGCCGTCCACAAAGAATCCCGAAACGGCCCTCAACAGTCAATGAGCCATTTTTCAAACCGTTTCAAGGACGACTCGAATGTTTTTCAGTGGACGTCACTCCGGTGTCCGGCCGTCGTCCAGGGCCCTGGACACGGCACGATTCAGCGCGATCCGCCGCCTCCACAGGCCGATGCACGCGGCGGTCCACAGCAGGCCGAACTCGGCGACGAGCGCGATGCCGATGACGACGGCCCAGTCCATCCCGTCCCCCTCGTTCATGCTGGTCGGGGACATCAGGGTCAGCCGGCTCTCACCGGCCGGAGGGCGCGGAGCACGGGGCGCCTGCAACGGCGGCAGGACGACCGCGTCGGGCTGCGGCGCGGGCGGAAGGGGCGGCAGACTCGGTGCCGCGGGCTCGGGCGGCAGACTCGGCGCCGGAGGGAAATGCGGCGCCGGAAGCTCCGGGATCACTGCGTTTCCTGGGTCGTCTGGGCTCTCCGGAATTTCTGGGAATGGTTGGGCTTCATCTGGCTCATGCGTATCGGGTGCCATTCCTCCGTCCCCGCCGGACGGCATCGGGCCCGCCGGGCATCCGCCGCCCCGGCACGGCCGAACAACGGAGGGTCTCGGGTTCGGTCTCGCCTGGCCGGGTGTCCGCGGCCTCGGACCGTCACCGCCCTGGCAAGCACCGCCCCTGCATGTCGTGCCGCCGCCCGGTCGGCGCGACGTCGGCTTGCGAGGTGAATCGCCGTCCATGCCGGACTTCGGCGAGCGGGTCTTGGGCTTTCCCGCGTGGCATGAGCGTCCGTCCGCGCCGCCCTTGCACGGTTTGCCGGAAGGTTTCCCGGCGGCGCTCGGCCTCACCGGCGAGGGCCGCACTGTGGACGGCTTCGCAGTCGGCGGTTTCACAGTGGGCGGTTTCACAGTGGGCGGTTTGGCCGTGGTGGGTTTGACCGTGGTGGGTTTGGCCGTGGTGGGTTTGGCCGTGGACGGCTTGGTTGTGGGCGGCTTGGTTGTGGGCGGCTTCTTCGTCGGCGGCTTTTCGGTTTTCGGTTTCCCCGAAGGTTTGCCGTGAGTGGTTGAAGCCGTCGGGCTCGGGCTGGACGGGTGGCTGCTCGGCTTGGTGACTCCGCCGGGTGTCGGCCTCGTCGTGCTGCTGGAGAAGTCGACGACGGCGCGGATCCAACGATGGGTCGCGTTGGCGGCGTCCGCCATGGCCAGGACGGTCAACGACTTCGCGGACGCATCCGACACCGCGGAACCCGGAATCCGGACGATCGCCGTCCGTTCGACAGCGTCCGCGCCGACGTCACCGAGGTCGCACCTCACCCGGTCATCAGAACGGTCTCGCACACACTCGGACGAGTACTTCAACCAGGACAGCGGACGCTCAGCGGTGAGCCGCAACGCGACATCCCTGGCCGTTCCACCCTGGGCCCGCACCCGAACCGTGTAGCTCAGGGCGTAGTCCCGGCCGGTCGCCATGGCGCCGTCGGCTCTCATGTCCATCATCAACCGGACAGACGACGAACGTCCGGCCAGAAGGGCCGAGGCGCTCGGACCCGCCAGCGTCAACGCCAGGCCGGTCAGTGCGCCGCCTACCGCGATCGCACGCCAAGGTCTTCTTCGGTGCCCTGTCGGCATCCGGTCCCCCTCGTCCCATACGGCTGCCGGGGGGCGGCGGCGTAGCGCCGGGCAACGACAGTTATTGCCAGGTCAACGCCACAAGTAACGTGCGTCACTCCACCAACCCACTTTTCTTTCACATAGCGAAATCGCCCCTCCGTACACTCGGGGGTGTTCCGAGGGGGAAGGAGTCGGGGGTGGCGGAGGCGGTCCGCTCGCTGGAGCGTGCGTTCGACCTGCTCGAACATCTCGCGGACGCGGGGGGTGAGATGGCTCTGTCCGAGCTGACCGAGGTCTCCGGGCTGCCGATGCCGACGATCTACAGGCTGATGCGGACGCTGGTGAACAAGGGCTATGTGCGCCAGGAGCCGTCCAAGCGGTACGCCCTGGGTCCGCGCCTCGTCCGGCTCGGTGAGGGCGCCAGCCGCCTGCTGGGCACCTGGGCGCGCCCGGTCCTGGCCCGTCTCGTGGACGAGGCCGGCGAGACGGCCAACATGGCGGTGCTGGAAGGCGACGAGGCCGTGTACGTGGCGCAGGTGCCGTCCAAGCACTCGATGCGGATGTTCACCGAAGTGGGACGGCGCGTCCAGCCCCACTGCACGGGTGTGGGCAAGGCGCTGCTGTCTCAGCTGTCCGACGAGAGGGTTCGCGACATCCTCGCCCGGACCGGGATGGAAGCGCACACCCCCAACACCCTCACCGACGCGGACGCCCTCCTGGCCGAACTGGCGCGCATCCGGGAGCAGGGCTACGCCCTGGACGACGAGGAGCAGGAGATCGGGGTGCGTTGTGTGGCGGTGCCGCTGCGCGGCGCTCCGGCGCTGACCGCGCTGTCGGTGTCCGGCCCGTCCGGTCGCATGACGCGGGAGGCCGTCTCGAACGTCGTGCCCATCATGCGGGACGCCGCCGAACGCTTCACCCGGGAACTGGGCCCGAGCGCGTAAGGGTCAGTCGACGGGTTCGCCGACGAGGACCGTCGGGCGTCCACCACGCTCCCAGGCGACGAAGTCGCCCGCGGACTTGACGAGGATCGCGAGCATCCACAGCGCCAACCCGGTGTCGTCCACGATCCCGGCGACGGGAATCACGTCGGGGATGGCGTCGATCGGGGAGACGAGGTAGACGACGCTCAGGGAGAGCAGTCCGACCATCTTGAAGGACAGCCCCTTGTACTGTCCGCGCATCACCGACTTGAGCATTCGGGGAACGGCTCGCACGCGCTCCCAGAACCCGGGTGCGGTGGGTTCCAACGTCTCGGCGTAGATCTGCCAGGCCTGCCCCGCGGCGGCCGCGCTGCGCTTCCTGTCCACGTGCACTCCTCAGCGGAACGATCGGGGGGCGCGCCCCCGCGACGCCCACGACTAACTACGACGCGATCAGTGCCGGAATTGTTCCCCGGGACCGGTCGAGAAACCCGTGTCACACGCGCCACGCGCATAACGGCACCGGAACATTCGCATGACCTGGTGTTTCAGTGCTCTCTCGAATCCGGATGCGAGTTACCTCAGGTGAGTTCTTCATCACTCTCATGGGCGAGGTGCGGCGATTCGCGGCGTGTTGCCCCGCGTCCGCTGGAAGCATGGGCGGGCGGCAGGTGCCGCCTCCCCCCGCACGACCGGCATCGCCCGTCGAGCACCGCAGGAGCTGAGTACCGACATGAGCGGCGACCACCATACGAACCACCCCGTCCACGGAACCGCGGCCGGGGACGCCTACATCGCGTTGCCCCCGACCGCCGTCGACGCGACCGCCAAGGGGTCCACCCGGCTGATCGTGGCGTGGCCCGGTTTCGATCCGCCCCGCACGGCGAGCGCGCTCGCCGCCGCCGTCCCGCTGACGGGCGTGCCGGTGTGGCGCGTCTACCTCGACCTGCCCGGCCACTCGCCCGGCGGGCTCGGCTCCGGCGCGATTCTGGAGACCGAGACCATCGAGACGTACTGCGCGGCGGTCGAGAACGCCGTGGAGCGCCTTCCGGCGGCGCTGGCGGACATCCGCCGCGATCTCGAACTCCCCGACGGTCCCGTCGCCCTGGCGGGCTTCAGCGTGGGCGGGGCCGCCGCCCTGCTGGCGGTGGCGCGCGGCGCCGTCCAGGTGTCCGCCCTCGCCCTGGTCACGCCGATCGTCTCGCCGTCACGGGCCGCGCGGGCCGTGGAGAAGCGTTCCGGCCGCGACCGGTCCTGGTCCGACTCCGCGACCACGCTCGCGGACGGCCTCGACCTCGGCTCGCTCGCCGAGGGCCTGGCCGGACGGAACGTGGCGACCCTGCTCATCGGCGGTGCCCAGGACCGGGTCGTCCCGGCCGGTGACATCACGTCCCTGCGCGACGCGCTGCGCCAGCACGGCACCGGTTCGGTCGAGTCGACGACGTTCCGCATGGGGCACGCGTTGGCGGCCGAGCCCGGCACCGAGGCCCGTCCTCCGATCACGGAGGCCGTGCGTGTGGACGGCGCCCTCACCGACTGGTTCCGGAACCGTCTTGCTCGATCCGTGCCCGTCCCTCCCGACAAGTCCCTGCCCGTCGCCGACACCCGCCCAGAGGACAGTGGCGTGAACGACGGGCCCGACGAAGTCGACCTGGACCGGACTCACCCGGACGGCTTCGACCGCTGGCTGAACGTCGAGCCACCACCCGCTGACGCGAGACCGGCACTGCCCGACGACCTACGGTCGGCGAACGCCCCGCTCGGCGCCGACGGCGACGGCACGTGGTCGACCGGTACGCAGGACGTCCCCTCCGCACCCCAGGATCCGACGCCGCACTCGACGGCGATCGTGAGTGCGGGCGAGCAGCCCCGATGAGTCGGTTGCCGGACGTCCGGTCGCGTCAGCCCTTGGACAGGATCTCGTAACGGACGGGGATCACGCCCGATCCAGTGCCGCCGACCTCCACCATCGCGGCCTTCGACAGGTCCAGGCAGCGACCGCCCGCGTACGGGCCACGGTCGTTGATACGGACGACGACGGAACGGTCGTTGTTCTGGTTGGTCACGCGGACCTTCGTGCCGAACGGCAGTGTCTTGTGCGCGGCCGTCAGTTCGCTCGGATTGAAGCGTTCACCGCTGGCGGTCATCTGCCCCTCCCAGTAGTAGGAGGCCTTGCAGGAGCCCGTGCTCACGACCTTCTGCGTCGGCGCGCTGCTCTCCTTCTTGGGCTTCGCCACGTGACCGGCGGCGACGTCCGCCTTCTTCTTCGGCGACTTCGTCTTCTTCTTCGTCGGGGAAGGCTCCGGCGAGCGGTTCCCGCCGCGGCTGGCGCGGGTGGGTTCCGTTCGCGGTTCGTCCCGCAG
The DNA here is from genome assembly GCF_003634705.1 of Actinomadura pelletieri DSM 43383. GTDB lineage: Bacteria > Actinomycetota > Actinomycetes > Streptosporangiales > Streptosporangiaceae > Spirillospora > Spirillospora pelletieri. The sequence continues at coordinate 607,837 of NZ_RBWU01000001.1, forward strand.
CGGTGTCGTGACCTGCGGCGCGGATTGTGCGGCGGACGCCGGTTTCGCGGGCGCGTTCCCGTCGACGAGGGCGAACGCCCCCACCGCGAGGACGGCGACGGCCGCGCCGGAGACGATCAGGATGGTACGGAGGCGCGCTTGGAGAAGACGCCTGACAGGGCTACCCACAGAGGAGTCCTTTGTTAGGGGACAGGACCCCGGACGCCCGGTGTTCTCGCGGCGTGTTCAGGCGACGTCGTCGTCCGACCCTGAAGCGCTCACCGTGCGCGGGCTCGTTGGCCCGCCTCCGCGCCGTCCTTGGCGGCGCTCCCGCCTCATCGCGGGTCCGGCGTCCGGCAGGTGCGGCGAAGGAAAGGCATCTTCACTTTTGATCTCTAAGACGCCGCACAAGTCCTTGACCGTACGGTGCGTAGCACGCGGAACACGACAAAGAACGGGAGATTGTGGGGTTTGTCACCTCAGCTTTTGCCCTAAGGAGTTGATCAACTCCGCCGAGTAGCCGAGATGGTAGATCAGCTTTACTACCCATGGAAGCGGCGATCTCGGTCATATAACAAGCGTCCGCTCGCCGCCGGAACGGGACGTTCCGCGAATACGCCACACCTCATGCGCAGCCGCGGAACGCCCCTTCGAGTGATCGTTTTCGGCCGGATTCCGCTCGGCCCGACAGATCGTCTCCTCCGCCTACGGCAGGGACAGCGGGGCCTCGACCGGGCCCACGGCACGCTCGCCCGCCTTCAGCACCTCCACCACACTGCGCACCTCGGTCGTCGCGTGGTCGACGCCGTCCCCCGTCATGCCTACTCCCCTGGCCGCCTCGTCGAGCACGTCGCCGGACGGCTTCGGCCCCGCCAGCCGTCCGCCCGGAGCGACCGGCGTCCCCCCGAGCGGCAGACCGCCCTTCGCCACGCCCAGGGGGGCCAGCAGGTCCGGGAGGGGCAGGCTGATCGGGCTGGGAGTGGGCGGGTTCATCGCCACGCGGCGGCCGGAGGAAAGGCAGTCGTCGCCCTTGGGCACCACGCCCAAGGCATCCTTGCCGAGGGTCGGCAGCTTCGGCTCGGGGAGGCCGATCCCCGTGTGGGAGTTGACCGTCTTGCCCGGGTTCAGCGTGCAGTGTCGTTCGGCCACGGTACGCAGCTTCGGCGAGACCGGACCCGCGGCGAGGGCCTTGTCGACGGTGGCCGTGCCCTTCTCGGCGGTCTTGCCCGCGGTCCGGACGACCGGTTTGGGCAGGTTTCGGGTGGCGGGCGCGGCGTCGGTGGCGGTGTCGTAGAGGAGCGTGGTGGTCGGGCCGGGCGCCGCATGGGACGGCGCTGCCGCGACGGCGAACGCCATCGCCGCCGGGACGAGAACGGAGACGGTCAGCAGGCTTCTGGCGGATCGATGCATTTTTCCCCCGGTTTTCGGATTGACCCTGCACTTGCGGTGCGCGTCCGCGCGACTCGCAAAAACCGGCGCACCGTCGACCGGGGACGTTAGTACAGACCGTAGACCCGCATCGGCCATTGGAACATCGATCGGTAAACTCCGTGTAGATCTCCACGGCCACGACCGAACAAATGCCATTAAATCCCGAATAGGGGAAAGGGGCCGCCGCTCATCCGCACCCAGGAAGATCACCTGCCCGCCCTCGTCCTGCCCCGCGACCCGCTCCCTTTCAGTCGACTCGGTCGCGAACAGCCCGCAACGTCGACCGCGTCGACCGCGTCGACCGCGTCGACCTCGACGTCCCGACTAGAGGCAGCCGACCAGCACACCGAAAGCCGGTCAGCCGGCACGGCAAAGGCGAGCCGACCAGGACACCGGAGGCGGGCCGACCAGGACACCGAAGGCGGGCCGACCAGCGCGCCTAAAGCGGGCCGACCAGGGCGCCTAAAGCGGTCGGCCGGGGAGCGGGTCGGCCGGGGCGCCTAAGGGACGGGTGCAGGGTGGAGGGAGGCCCGGGGGCCGGGTGGCGGCGTGGGTCAGCGGGACTGGAGGGCGTCCAGGGCTACGGCCTGGGCGATGACCAGGCGGCGGTCCAGGCGCGGGTCCTTGATGTCGACGGCGTAGCGGTCACGGAAACCGAGCTTCTTGTCGACGGAGAAGACGACCTGGTCGCCCGCGTAGAAGTCGAAGTGGTACGGCCAGGCGAACGGCAGGACCTCCACGTACGGGATCCACTGCCAGACGCGGCGCAGCACCGCCACGACCTTGTTGCGCTCGCTGCCGGTCGTGACGCCGAGGCCCGGCTGTTCCAGATGCCAGGTCGAGGCGAGGAGCGACTTCTTGAAGTCCTTTCGGAAGACGCCGATCGGCTGGCCGTTGGCGTCCGTGACGTCGTACGCGGAGGCCAGGTCGATGCGTTTGCGGGCCTTGAACCCGAGGATCGGACGCGTCTTGGAGTCGTCCGAATAAAGGGTGACCTGTTCCTTGAACGCGAGACGCTTCTGCTGCGCGAACGCGACCAACTCACCCTCGCCGCCGCCGGGGGCCTCGGCGTGCACTTCGTACTGGTTCACCATCAGACGCAGCCGCTGCCGGATCAGCAGCTTGGTCTGCGCCTGGAGCCGTTCCTCGTCCAGTGAACTCACCCGTTCTGTAGCGTTCTGCGGAGTCTGCCACAGATGACGGGGTGGGGTCAGGACTCCTCGATATGCGCGGCGAGGTAGCCGTGGATCAGCCGCTCCGCCTCGGCGACGATCAGTGGATCGCCGTCCGGGTCACGGCGAAACGCCATCTTCAGCACGGCGTCCCCCGCCTCCACCGCGATCGCGAGCGCGGTGGCCAGCGCGGGGGTGTCCTGGACGTCGAACGTTCCGACGATCATCTTGCGCAGCCGTCCCGCGACCACCGCGTTGTTGTCGGCGTCGGAGTCGAGCAGGTTGACGTCCGCGACGTCCCCGAACCGCAGCACCCGGAAGCCCGGCACGGTGCGGTGCATGTCCACGAAGATCTTGATGATCGCCCCGACCGTGTCGGACCAGTCGGCGAAGCCGCCCTCGGCCAGCCGTGCGGAGATCCGCTCCCCGAACTCTTCCAGGTTCCGCAGCGCGAGCGCCTGCGCGACGGCGCGCTTGTCGGGAAAGAACTGGTACACCGAGCCGATGGCCACCTCGGCGCGCTGCGCGATGCGCGTCGTGCTGAGGCCGTCGTAGCCGTCCTCGTCGAGGATCTCCGCGCAGGCGTCGAGCATCCGCTGGACGCGTTCGGCACTGCGACGCTGGGCGGGACGGCGGCGGAGCGGGGTCCGGGTCTCGGTCACCCCACCATTGTCACCCGGAGGCCACGGATCCGGGCTCGAAGTGCGTACGGTTGGCGACCCGGAGTCAGGGGAGTGTTCCGTGCGCACCACCCTGGCGGGGTCCGTTCCGGGACGCGCGGTCGCGGAACGGCCTCCCCCCTCGTCCCCGAGCGCCTCTCAGTCCCACGTCGATCCGGCGGGCTCCCGGACGGTCGCATTGAGGCGGTTGAACATGTTCGTCATGCCGATCGTGAAGAGCAGCGCGGAGATCTGCTTCTCGTCGAAGGCGTCGGCGAGCCTGTTCCACAGCTCGTCGGGCACCGGCTCCTCCGACAGGTCGGCGAGACGGGTGACCCGCTCGGTCAGCTCCAGGGCCGTCCGCTCGTCGTCGGTGAAGAACGGCGCCTCCCGCCAGGCCGCGACGGCCGCGATCCGCTCGGGGGACTCGCCCTCCTTGGTGAGGCTGTGGACGTGGCCGTAGACGCAGGCGCTGCATCCGTTGATCTGGCTGGCGCGCAACGCGACGAGTTCCTTGAGCTGCTTGGAGATGCCGCCCTCGTCGATGGCCCGGACGAGCCCGCCGATCCCCTTCAGGGCGTTGGGCAGGGCGTAGGCGGGGTTCTGCATCCGTGCTTGCATGGTCTCCTCCTGCGGGTTCGCGACGGCGCGGTCCGGCGCCGGTCTTCACTTCACTGACGGAGCCCGCGGGACGGATGTGACATCCCTGTTCGTCAGAGCGTGAGGGTCGCCTCCACCGCGAAGTGGTCGGACAGTGGCACGAGGTCGTCGTCGGGGAGGCGGACGTGTTGCTCGAAGCGCAGCCGTGTGGTGGCCTCGACGCCGGGGGTGACGAAGATCTGGTCGATCGGCTCAAGGACCGCGTACTCGGGCCGGAAGGTGGGGGCGGTGTCCCCGCCGGTGGCGTCACGCAGGCCCGTCCTGGACGCGAAATCGCGCAAATGCGCATGGGCGCGGGGAACGTTGAAGTCGCCCATCACCACCTTGGGTTCCGCCGGGTCGATTTTGCCGATGAGAGCGGCCAGTTCGCCCAACTCGGACTCCTCGGCCTTGGTGTAGGCATTGGCCGGTGACCAGTCCATGTCCATGTTCGCTGAGAGGTGTGTGTTGACTACGGTCAGGAATCCTTCGGGGAGCCGGACACGGGTGAACAGGGCGCCTTTGCGTAGCAGCCATTCGGGCCGCGCCGGGCGGGTGGGCGTGAACGGCTGGAAATGGCGGCGGGTGATGGGACGGCGCGAAAGGGTCACCAGCCCGCCGCGCACGAGAGGGAAAGGCGAGCCGTGCGCGACGTGCGGATACGAGGTCGCGGCGCGGCGCAGGTGGGCCAGGTTCCGCGGGGAGATGACCTCCTGGACGCAGACGACGTCGTAGTCCGACTGCTCGATGAGCTGGGCGAACACTCCCAGGCGGGCCCGGGAGCGGCCCCGGAACAGGGTGTTGAACGTCAGGACGCGGACCCTCATGACGCGGCGCCGTACCCGGCGACGGGTCGCCGTACTTCGTTGTCCCATTCGGCCATGCGCGCCACTCTACGTGAACGTGACGGCGCCCCGCCGGACGACCGACAAGGGCAAAAAAATGGCAAAATCCCTGGCCGGAGTGCGCGGTGAGATGTCCGGTATGCGTTGATGTGACGGGAAGGCTCGTGCATCATTGAGGCCCAGCAACGGCCGGTCTCTCGAAGGCGCGATACCTGCCCCTTGCCATGGTGGTCATTGAAATTCGGACCATCACGGTAAGCCCCCCGCCACCGTTCACTCCGCGAGGCCCGAAGTGCCCCCGATACACCCCGCATATCACTCGCCCGCCGACCGGCTCACATGCTCGACGGCCCGGTGCGGACGCCTCTCCTGCTTTCAGGTACGCGTGGAAACGGCGACCGTCTCCGCGGACCGGGGCGGCGAACGCGGCTGCTGTGGTGCGCATCTCGGTGATGTCGTCCACGAGTTGGCGTTGTGGGCGCGGGGCCAGCCGCGGCGGCCCGCGCGCGTCGTCGTGTACGCGATGACGGACGATCCGTCCTCGAACGGCGCCGTCCCCTTCGATCGGCTCGTCCTCGGCACCATCTCGGTGTGACCTTGGCCGCTCCCAGACGTTGCCTGCCGCCGAAGGACTTGCGATATTGGGCGAGCACCGCCGCACCCTCACCCGACCGGAAGGCCGAGCCGGTCGCGGCGGTCGCCGCCGAAGACCACCCCGTCGACACGACCATGATGACCCTTACCGAGACATCACCGCCCCTGTCCGCCTACAAGAGGGTCGCCAGCCACGACATCGACGTCCTGCACGACGCGGTCGAACCGTTCGCCGTGGGCCACGACCTCCAGGCCCGCCGCCCGGGCACGCCGCTGGACGGCCAGGTCAACGCGCTCGGCGTCGGCGCGGTCAACCTCGTCTGGGTGCGGTACGGCGGCGACGGCGTCGTCGTGGACGCGCCGCCCACCGAGGGACACTTCGCCATGTGCGTGCCCCTCGCGCCCATGGACATCGAATACCGGGTCTCCACCAGCCGGCACACCATCGACGACAGCCACGTCCTGCCTCACGACGAGCCGATGCGGGTGATCCCCGACCCGGCGCGGGGCTGCCTCGTCATCGCGACGAGCACCGGGCGCCTCACCGACCATCTGTCCGGTCACCTCGGCCGCGAGCAGGCCCCGCCGCTGCGCTTCCTGCGCACCGGGAAACCGGCGCTGGCGTCCTCGATCATCGACCGCACCTGGCGGCACGTCTGCGACATGCTCGACCACGCGACGGCGAGCGGCGGGCTCCACCCGATGGCGGAACGCAACCTGGAGGAGTCGCTGCTCACCGCCATCCTGCTCGGTCTGCCGAACACGGCCACCGCGAGCCTCACGGAAGCGCCGTCCCGGCCCCCGCACCGTCTCGCGGGGGTGATCCGCGAATGGATCGAGGCCCATCATCATCGTCCGATCGGCGTCACCGACATCGCCGCGGCGGTGGGCATCAGCGTCCGGCAACTCCAGGTCATCTGCCAGGACCAGTGGGGCGTCACGCCGACGCGGCTGCTGCGCGGGGTGCGGCTCGACCACGCCCGCGCCGCGCTCCTCGCCGCCCGGCCCGGCCCCCGCACGATCACCGATGTCGCCGAGGCGGCCGGTTATGTGCACATGAGCCGCTTCGCCGCCCACTACCGGCAGCGGTTCGGGGAGACCCCCACCCAGACCGTCAGGCGGAACGCGGCTCCGTAGGGCGCCCGTTCGCGCGGGCGCGGGCGAGCGCGGGGGTCTCCGGGGCGCCGTCCACATGCGCGGCGAACTCGGCGACCCAGCGGGCGATCAGGTCGGGATGGCTGCGCGCCACCCAGTGCCCGGCCGGTGCCCGGCGCACGTACAGGCGGGTCGCGTGGCCACGGGCCGACAGCAGCAGCGACGGCGAGGCGTACCGGTCCCTGATCGGGACGATGAGCTGCACGGGCACGTCCGTGCGCCCGTCACCGGCCGCCCGGTCGGCGCCGCGCCGCAGCAGGTTCGCCCGGTACAGGCCGAGGCCGTTGCGGGCGTCCACCGGCAGCGTGTCGGCCGGATGGCCGTTCCGTGGGGCGGCGCCCTCCCGCAGCCTCAGCACGCGCGGGAACCCGAACGCCACCAGGCGCGCCATGGCCTCGCCGACCTTCGGCGCCACCAGCACGGGCATGTACGTGCTGCGCAGCGCCTGGTCGGCGACCTGGAGCACGCCGCGCGGCCCGGATCGGACGGTCCGGGCGATCCAGGCCGACATGTGCCGCCCGTCCGGGCCGGAGATCGAGGTGAACGACGCGATCCGGTGCCGCAGCCGGTCACCGGTCACGGCGTCCCAGCCCTGCACCGAGCCCCAGTCGTGCCCGACCAGGTGGACGGGCTCGTCGACGCCGACGCCGACCCCGTCCAGGACGGCTTCGAGGTCGCCGACGAGCGCGTCCAGCCCGTAGTCGAGCGGGTCGGACGGGCTGCTGGACGCCCCCGCCCCGCGCACGTCGTACACGACGACGCGGAACCGTTCGGCGAGCCGGTCGGCGACCTCGTCCCACACCGCGCCCGTGTCCGGATATCCGTGGACGAGCACGACCGTCGACCGGTGCTCCTCGCCCCGCACGCGTACGGCCAGCCGGACCTCGCCCGACCTCACCCGCTGCTCTCGCATGGCTCCGCTCGTCAGGGCGGGTCGGCCTGGAGCCCGGTGCAGTCGCGCAGGCCGTTCCACCGCTGGAGTGCGGACTGCGCGGCCGCGCCCTTCAGCGGGATCGGCAGGCCGCCGGAGATCCGTGCGGGCGCCCACTTGTCCTTGACGACCTTGCCGTTCTGCACGCGCAGGAACAGCACTCCGGACTCCGCGGTCTTGCCGTTCGCGGAGTAGAACACGAAGTTCCCCATGCCGTAGTGGACGTAGGCGTTGTCCAGGTAGCCGCCGCCGAGCGGGATGTGCGCGTGGCCTCCGACGACGATGTCGGCGCCCGCCGCGACGAGTTGCTTGGCGAGTTCCTGCTGGCGCGGCAGCGGACAGGGCTGAAGCTCCGCTCCCCAGTGCAGATGGACGATGACGACGTCGGCGCCCTTGCGTGCCTCCTTCACCGCCTGCACCATCCGGGGGACGTTCTTTGCCGACGCGAGCCCGCCCTTGGTGTCGGTGGCCGTCCACGCCTGGATCAGGTTGTCGTCCAGTACCTGAGTCGCGCCGACGATGGCGAGTTTGTTGCCCTTAACGGTGACGCGATACGGGCGGAAGGCGTCGTCGGCGTTCTTGCCGATGCCGACGACCGGGAACCCGCTGCGCTTGATGGCGGCCAAGGACTCGCGCAGGCCGCCTTCCATGTAGTCCATGCCGTGGTTGTTCGCCATGGACACGACGTCGACCCCGGCGGCCTTGAGCGCGGTGAACGCGGTCGGCGGGGCGCGGAACGTGAACGCCTTCGGCGCGGGCGTCCCGCCGCCCGTCGTGATCGCGGTCTCCAGGTTGATCATGGCGAGGTCGGCGGAGCGCAGCTGCTTCGCCACCGGGCCGAGCGCCGTCTCGGGATTGCCGAGCCGGGAGCGCAGCATCCCCTCGAAGTGCGTGTCACCGCCGAACGCCAGAACGATCGGCTGCTTGGCGGGCGCCTTGGACGGCTTCCCCTCGGGGGAGTTGCCCCGGCCCTCGGACGTGGGCCCCTTCGTCGCGCCCTCCACGACGGACCCGCCGTTGTCGCCGCACGCCGCCGCGGTCAGCGCCATCGTCCCGGCCATGGCCGCCGCGGCGACCCTCCTGGCACGCCCGCCCATCGCCCACCTCCCGTCCGGTCCGCCACGGACCCGGTCCATCGGACGCCCAGCATCCCACGGCAGGCGGTCACGTCCACCCCACGGGTCACACTCGACCGACTAAAGATCCACGTCACGGCGCCGGGAGGCGGGGGCGCCGACCGTGGGGTTTAGGCCCTGCCCGCTACAGGTAGGTATGACTGGCCGTGAGGGAACGCGGAAAGCTAGTGTCGCGACAGGGACCCAGCACGACCGCGGAGGAGGGACATGGAACGCAAAGTGAACATCTTCCGTCGCATGTCCCGGCCGCAGGGATCGACGCGGCTGGCCGACGCCACCGAAAGCCTCGAACACATGCGCGGCCTCGACCGCGTCATCCGCGTCATGTCCACGACGGTGCGGCGGACGCTGCGTCCCGGGCCCGTCAAGGACGCTTTGCACGGAGTCCCTCTCGGGCATCCCGCGCACCCGCCCCTGTCCGACATGCCCATCGGCTTCTGGGTGTCGGCAGCCGTCCTCGATCTGCTGCCGGGCGGGCGGCGCGCGTCCCAGACGCTCGTGGCCGCCGGGCTCGCGAGCGCCGTACCGACCGTCCTCACCGGAATCGCCGACTGGTCGGCTCTGCACCGCGAGCAGCAGCGCGTCGGTCTCTTCCACGCGGCCGGCATGGCCACGGCGAGCTCGCTGTACACGGCGTCGCTCGTCGCCCGCGGCCAGGGACGCGACGCCGCCGGACGCGCCTTCGGGTTCGCCGGGCTCACCGTCCTGTTCGCGGGCGCCTACCTCGGCGGCCATCTGGCGTTCCGGCAGGCCGCGGGCGCGAGCCACGCCGATCAGATCAGTCATCTCGTCCCGCTCGGCTGGCATGACCTGTGCGCCGTCGAGGAACTGCCGGACGGTTGGCCCGTCCATCGCCGCCTCGGTTACATCAGCCTGTTCGTCCTGCGGAAGGGCGGCGACATCCATATCCTCGCCGACCGGTGCAGCCATCTCGCCGGGCCGTTGCACCAGGGACGCATCGTCACCGACGACAACGCCGACACCTGTGTCATCTGCCCATGGCACGGGAGCACGTTCCGCGTGGACGACGGCTCCGTCGTGCACGGCCCGGCGACGGCCCGCCAACCCGCGTTCGAGTCCCGCGTGACCGATGAGGGCACCGTCCAGGTCCGCCCGTACTAGCGCGGACTCACTCGGCTCCCTGCCACAGGTCGGGTCCGAACACCTCGTAGTGGACGCGTTCGTCTGAGACGCCCGCGTCGACCAGGCCGCGCCTGACGTCCCGCATGAACGGGATCGGACCGCACATGAAGACGCGCGCCTTGCTCGGCAGTGGTAGCGCGGTCACGTCGATCCGGCCGGGCCGGACGTTCGCGTTCTCGGTTCCCTCCGGGTCCTCGTACCAGGTGAGCTGCCGGAAGGTGGTCATCCGGGCGCCCGCGCGGGCGATCTGGTCGCGGAGCGCGTGGGTGCGGGGGTTCCGGTCGGCATGGACGGCCAGCACAGGCCGGTCGGGCCGCACGGTGGCCAGTTGATCGATCATCGCGGCGGCCGGGGTGATGCCGATGCCCGCGCTGATCAGGACGAGCGGGTCGTCCTCGTCGTCCATGACCACGTCCCCGTAGGGCCGGGAGAGCGCCAGGTCGTCCCCGACCGCGACATGGTCGAACAGGAGCGTCGAGACGGCGCCGTCGGGGGCGGTGCCGTGGCCGCGGACCCGCCGCACCGTGATCTGGACGGTGTCGCGCGCCGCCCGCGACAGCGTGTACTGGCGGAGCTGGCGCAGCCCGTCCGGGAGCGTGACCTCGACGGAGATGTACTGGCCTGGACGATGCGTCGGCACCTTGCCGCCGTCCGCGGGAGCGAGGACGAGCGAGATCGTGTCCTCCGCCTCGTCCCGGCGCTCCAAGACACGCCAGGGGCGGAGCGGGTGCTGCGGGTCGCAGGCGGCGTCCTGGTAGAGCCGGGCCTCCTCGGCGATCAGCAGCGTCGCGAACAGCCAGTACACCTCGGACCATGCGGCATGAACCTGGGGCGTCACCGCATCGCCCAGTACTGCGGCGACCGCGTCCAGCAGATGCCGTCCGACGATCGTGTACTGCTCGGGACGGACGCCGAGCGAGGCGTGCTTATGCGCGATACGGGCGAGTATCCGCTGGAACGGGATGGTGGACTCCGGCTCCACGAGGTGCCGGGCGAACGCGGCCACCGAGCCCGCCAACGCCTGGCGCTGCTCGCCGTTGGCCTGGTTGCCCTGGTTGAACAGGTTCCGCAGTTCGGGGTGCGCGGCGAACATCGCGGCATAGAACTCACCGGTGATCGTCGAACCGTGGGCGGTCACGGCGGGCAGCGTGGCGCGCACGATCTCGGCGTGGTCGGACGAGAGCATCACGGGCCTTTCTCTGGGGGGAACGTGACGGGGGGCGCCGGCGAAGCCAGCGAGAGCAGGACCTGGCCGGCGGGACCGGTCACCAGGTCACCGAGCAACACCTGATCCAGCGACGCCAGGAAGGCCTCCTGCGCCGTCCGCAACGCCCCGCGCAGCCGGCACGCACCGCGCAGCGGGCAGGGCGGACCGTCGCAGTCGACGACCTCGCCGGGCCCTTCCAGCGCCCGGACGATCGCACCGACCGAGGCATCGGTCGCGCCGGGGGCGAGGACGACGCCACCGCTCCGGCCGCGCGCGGTCTCGACCCAACCGTGTTTGCGAAGCCGCTGCACGATCTTCGCCATGTGTTGGGGCGCGGCCTGGAGACGTTCGGCGAGCTCGGCGGCGGACCGCCGCTCGTCGGATGCGCCCAGCAGCATCAGCACGCGCAGGCCCAGATCGGTGGACTGAGTCAGATGCACGCCTTGATCATAGTCAAATCGGACTCCTGAAGTCCGATTTGTGGGAATCCCCACATACGGGCATGCGCGGCGGCGAGCACCCCGCCGGCCTTCGGCCCTGCCTGCGCCACAGGGGATTCGCCGACGCCGGTGCGGAGAAGGCCGCGGCCGACCTGGGAACCTGCCCGGTCCGCGGCGACGAAGCCGAGCCCGTCGGGAGGTGTTCACGGGACGGCTGCGCCGGCGCGTCGAGGCGGTGATCTGGACGCCGAAGAACCAGCCCTTCGGTTCCAGCCGGGTGATGTCGATCCGGGGAGGGGCCCTTCATCGGTGGGGCGAACGTCCACCGGGAGGAAGGGAGAGCCCGACTCTAGGCGTTGTCGGGGGTGACGGAGACGGGATGTTCGACGAGGGCGAGTACTCGGCTGGACATGAAACGGGCCGTGCGGACAGGGGTGCCCGTGCGGGTCACCTCGCTGACCTCCACGACGCCGCGCCGGTTGGCGATCTCCACACGGCGACCCGCCCGGCTCGCCACGACCTCGTACGTTCGCGTTCCTTCGCCCCCGGCATCGATGACGATCTCGACCCTGTCGCCCTTCATCGGCACGAACCTCCGGCAGTCGAACGTATATTCGATCTATACCCGGAACGTCGGGTCGCCAACCGTGTGACGACGGGGCGTACGGGCTGGTCAGGCCAGCAGATTGACGATCGCGATGACGCCCACCGCGACGATGACCCCGCGCAACGCCAACGGCGGGATGCGGCGGCCGACCCTGGCCCCCAGCAGCCCGCCGACCGTGGTGCCGAGCGCGATGAGCAGCACCACACCCCAGTCGATCTTCGTGTCGAAGAACAGCCAGGTGAGGATGAACAGCACCGCGGCGGCCCCGTTCACCACGGCCGAAAGAACGATCTTGGCCGCGTTCACCCGCTGGAGTTCCTCGTCCAGCAGAATGCCGAGGAGCGCGATGAGGATGATGCCCTGCGCGGCGCCGAAATAGCCGCCGTACACGCCCGTGAGCAGGATCGCGACCCACAGCACCGGGCCGCCGTGCGGACGATGTTCGCCTTCCCGGCGTCGCAGCACCCACCTTTGCAGGCGCGGCTGCGCCACCACCAGAACCAGCGCGATCATGATCAGGGCGATGACGATGACGTTGAACGCCTCCGCCGGAAGGCCGAGCAGCAGGAGCGCGCCGATCACGGCGCCGATGACGGAGGCGACGGCGAACCGGAGCAGCCGCGCGCGTTGCCCCCGCAACTCCTCGCGGTACCCGTAGGCGCCGGCCACGCCGCCCGGAACGAGGCCGAGGTTGTTGGACACGTTCGCCACCACGGGCGGATAGCCGAGCGCCACCAGGGTCGGGAACGTGATCAGGGAGCCGGATCCGACGATCGTGTTGATGCCGCCCGCGGCGACCCCGGCCGCGAACACGGCGACCGCGTCCAGTACGTCCACGTACGCACCACCCCGGCCCCTATGAAATCCCCACGGCGCACACATCGTAGGTTCTACGCCGCCCACAACCGTCGATGGGGTGGCGGTTCCGGGGTGATTAAACCGGATTCAGCGGGTGGAACGTGCGTACCAACGGCCATTCTGACGGTCCACGGCGAGCGGAAGGCCGAAAGTGGCCGACAGATGCTCCGCGGTGAACACCTCGTCCACCTTGCCCTGCGTGACGATCTCGCCGTCGCGCAGCAGCAGCGCGTGCGTGAACCCCTCGGGGACCTCTTCCACATGGTGGGTGACCATCGCCATCGTGGGCGCGGCGGGGTCGTCGGCGAGGGCGGCGAGACGGGCGACGAGGTCCTCGCGTCCGCCGAGATCGAGGCCGGCTGCGGGTTCGTCCAGCAACAGCAGTTCGGGGTCGGGCATCATCGCGCGGGCGATCTGGACGCGTTTGCGCTCGCCCTCCGACAGCGTCCCGAACGTGCGACGGACCAGGTCGGCGCAGCCGAGCGCGTCGAGCAACGCGACCGCGCGGTCCACGTCCGTGGAGTCGTACTCCTCCCGCCAGCGTCCGAGAATCGCGTACGACGCGGTCAGCACCAGGTCGATGACCTTTTCCTCGGGCGGGACCGCCGCCGCGAGGGACGAGCTGGCGAGGCCGATCCGGGGACGCAGCTCGAACACGTCGGTCCGGCCGAGCCGCTCCTCCAGCAGGACGGCCGTGCCCTCGGTCGGATGCATCATCGCGGCCGCGATCTGGAGCAGGGTCGTCTTGCCCGCGCCGTTCGGTCCGACGATGACCCACCGGTCGCCCTCGTTCACCGTCCATGTGACATCGCGCAGCAGGTTCTTCCTCCCGCGCCTGACCCCGACTCCGCGGAGCTGAAGTACCTCGCCGGCCATCGCGCGCCTTCGTCCAATCCGCTGGTCCTGAATTCTCAGGAAAGAACCTATGCGATGCCTTGGTGGACGTGGCGCCCGGGTTTGCCGTCGGAGAGGCTTCGGCGCAAGAGGTTCCTTACGGTCCGGTGGTGTCGTCGGTCCGAACGCTTATGGTGGGTCGCATGCCCATCAGGGAGTGTTGGGAACGGCGATGAGCAAGGACGTTGCGACCGCACTGGTCGCCTGGGGCAATGCCTGGCTGGCGGGTCACGTCGGCCTGGACGAGGCGGTCGACGCGGTCGAGAAGGTTTCCGGGCCGCAGATCCTCGACTGCGCGTCCGCCGAGGTGACGTTGCGCCGCGGCCTGGGCGACCTGCGCGTCGGCGGGATGTCGGCGCTGCGGCTGTCGCTGCCCGAACCGGGCGACCCGCTGGGGCTGACCGGCCCGCCCGCCCTCAACCGCGCCGCGATCGACGCGGGCGCCGCCGTCGTCGCGGTGCTCGGCGACCGGACCATCGGGCTCGTCCCCGCGGAGGATCGGCGCGGATCCTCCTACGTCGGGGTCCGCTGGGCCACCCATGACGCGGCGCCCGGTCCGCCGGACGTGCCGTCCCTCGCGGACGCCGACCGGCAACTCACCCTCGCGATGCGGGACGCCACCGAGGCGCTGGTGACCGTCGACGATGTCGCCGCCGTCCCGCCCGAGATCACCGACGCGCTCGCCGCGCTGCGCGACCCGGACCGCGGCGACCATCCGCTCGCCCCCGGCTACCCGGCCCGCGCCCACCGTGTCGCCGCGCTCGCCCGCCGCCTGTCCCTCGTCGTCGACCTCGCCCGGCAGATGGACGACGGTCGCCTCGGCGCCGACCAGATACGGCGCCGGGGTGAGGCACTGCGACTGCTGGACGGAGCCGTCCGGCGAGCGCTCGTCGCCGCGTGCAACAGCGCGTTCGACCCCGTCCCGTAATGAGAGACGGGGCGCCCCGGAAGGGACGCCCCGCTCATCGTGGCTCAGGTCAGTTGCGCACCACGATGGTGTTGCAGACCTTGTCGGCGAAGGTCTGCTTGCGCTCGTCCCACAGCGGCCAGAGGTAGCCGAGGCAGCACAGCGCCTGGTCGAGGAAGTGCGCGAGCCTGCGGACGAACGCCATGCCGAACCCGATCGGCTGACCGGTCTGCGCGCTGACGAGCCGGATGCCCATCTGCCGCTTGCCGATCGTCTGGCCCGTGGTGCCCTCCTGGTAGCACAGCCACAGGGCGCCACCGAACTGGACACCGATGGCGATGATGTAGAACAACACGCCGATCAGGGCCGCGCCGCCGCTACCGGAACCGAACAGCAGGCCCGCGACGATGAAGAGCACAATGGCCGGGGCCGCGACGACCAGGGCGTCGATGATGAGGCCACCCGCCCGCGAACCCCACTCGGCCAGCTGACCGGTCGAGCCGTAGTGGTGGTGGTGCACCTCCTGGTAGCCCGCCTGGGCGGGCTGCGCCGGCGCCCCGTACGCGGGCTGCGCGGCGGGAGGCGGCTGCTGCCCGTATCCGGGCTGCGCGGCGGGCTGGCCGTAGCCCGGCTGCTGCTGCCCGTAGCCCGGCTGGGCCGGAGGCTGGCCGTACCCGGGCTGCGCCGGGGGCTGCTGGCCGTACCCGGGCTGTTGCTGCCCGTAGCCCGGCTGCTGGCCGTAGGGGTCGTAGGGGTTACCCACACTTGCTCCTTATTGATTGACCCTGTCTTATGTGACGCCCGCCGGACCCGGTGGGCTCCGCAAGTCTGACCGAGGACCGACCGCGGCTCAAACCCGCAGAACGCCGAACCGGACGAGCTGCCACAGCTCCGACCCCACGAGGGCGGTGCCGAGCATCCAGGCACGGGTTGTCGGCTGGAGTGCCCACCACCGTCGTCCCGTGCCCAGCGGCGCGAGCACCAGCGCGACCGCGCCGGTGAGGGCCACCGGGTTCGCGAGCACGGCCTGACCGGGACGGCCCGAACCGAGCTCGATGAAGACGGTGGTCCCCCCGCACAGGGGACACGGAATTCCGGTGAACGCCCGAAGGGGACAGAGCACGCCGGGGTCGTTGACACGGTGGATCCACGCCGCGCCGATGGCCGCCACGGCCACCGCCGCGACCCGCAACACGACACCCTGGGGTCCGTGCCGCGCCGCGGTGAGGGACCGGCCGACGAGCCCGCCGAGCGCACCTCTCGGTGCACCGGCGACCGCCGTCCCGGGCGACTCCCCCACTGAATCCTCCGCCTCGATGACATACAGGTGAGTGACCCGTATATCGGGTTCACCCGGAGGCGGGTCAAGCCCGGACCACAATCCGCGATCGGACCGTTACCCCACGCTCGGCGACACCGCCCCAGGGCAAGAGTAGGACAAATCACCAGCTACGTGGGCACCCTTTCGCCCGAACCGTCAAACGAATCCCCGATCCCCCGACACTGCAACACCTGCGACAACCTGCACTGATCGAGACGAAAACCCCGCCCCCAACGAGAGAGGACCACCCAAGAGCCCACCGAGCCAGCCCCACTCGGCGGTGCGGGTGCGGACGGTCAAGATTGTTGGAAAAAGTCGCGAGCTTGACGCACTCCACGTCGTCTCCGTTCGTGCCGGACCAGTGCATCGCGCCAAATCCGGGCAGGCACGAACACAATCCAGCAAGCGGGTGGACAGCCCTGTTCGGGCGGCACAAGACGTGTCAGTGCGGGCGGTCGAGGTCGAAGTGGGGCGATCGCTCGAGGTCCCGATGGGAGCGGGATGTGCCGGACGGATTCGTCGTGGGTCAAGCGGGTGGGGCTGGGCGGGGGGCGAGCACGGGTTGGCAGGGTGGCGGCTTCTGATCGGTTGGTGCGGGGAGGGCGGGCGGGGTCAGGATTGGGCGGCCGCGCCCACGATCAGGGGGGGTTCGTTGCCGGTGACGTGGTCGGGCTCGACGACGTCGGCGATCACTGCCGTGATGTTGTCGGGGCCGCCGTTGTCGCGGGCCTGTTCGATGAGGCGGTCGACGGCGCGTTGCGGGTCGGCCTCGGCGGACAGGATCTCGTAGATGCGTTGGGCGTCGACCGGGCCGCTCAGGCCGTCCGAGCACAGGAGGTAGCGGTCGCCGAGACGGGCCTCGCGGAGGCGCAGGTCGGGCTCGCGGTCCTCGCGTCCGTCCAGGACCCGGTAGAGCACGTGCGACAGGCGGGACGTCTCGGCGGGGTCGGCCTGCTGGCCCGCCTGTTCGGCCTCCGCCTTGAGCAGCTCGTCCATGGTGTGGTCCTGCGTCATCTGGAACAGCTCGCCGTCGCGCAGGAGGTAGCCGCGCGAGTCGCCGACATGCGCGAGGGCGACCGCGTCGCCGGACCACAGCATCGCGGTGAGCGTGGTGCCCATGCGGCTCAGGTCGGGACGTTCCTCCCGGACGATGCGCAGCTTCTCGTTGGCCTCCGCCACGGCGCGGCCCAGTATCTCGACGAGGTCGTCCTTGGGGGCGCCCGTGTCCAGGGAGCGCAACGAGCCGATCACGGTGGAACTCGCGACTTCGCCGCCCGCGTAGCCGCCCATGCCGTCCGCGACCGCGATCAGCCGCGCACCGGCATAACCCGAGTCCTCGTTGTTCTCTCGGTTGCAGCCGATGTCGCTGCCTGCTGCGTATCTGATTGCTACGTTCATACCAATTTCGATGACGATCCGGTCAGAGGAGTTGTATCAGTCACGGGCGGCGGCGTCGCCATCGGCGTCGGACGGGCCGACGCCGTGCCGGACGGCGTACAGCGCCGCCTGTGTACGATCCTGGACTCCCAGTTTCATGAGCAGATTACTGACGTGCGTCTTGACCGTCTTCTCGGACACCACGAGCGCACGGGCGATCTCCCGGTTGGACCTGCCCCGCGCGATATGCACGAGCACCTCCCGTTCCCGTTCGGTCAGCGCGGCCAGGCCGCGGTCGTCGTGCGATTCCGGCCCGCCCGCCAGCATCGCCTCGGCCGCGTCGGCCGCGAACAGCACATGTCCATCGTTGACCGCCCGGATCGCCTGGACGAGCGCCTGCGGGTCGACGTCCTTGTACAGGTACCCGGCAGCGCCCGCCTGAACTGCGGGCAGCACATGCCCGCGTTCGGTGACGCTGGTCAGGACCAGGACCCGTGCCGCCACCCCGCGCGCCCGCAGCTCCGTCAGCGCGACCAGGCCGTCGGCGCCCGGCATCTTGAGGTCCATGAGCACGATATCGGGCTCCAGGGATTCGGCCAGCTTCACGGCCGACACGCCGTCCTCGGCCTCGCCGACGACCTCGATGTCGTCCTGGATGCCGAGGAAGGTGCGCAGCCCCTGCCGGACGACCGGATGGTCGTCGGCGATCAGGACCCTGATCGGCCCGCGCCCGTTCGCGGTCACAGCGGCACCTCCAGCCGGACGGTCGTGCCCTTCCCCGGCGCGGCGTCGATGGTCAGCTCGCCGCCGATCGAGTAGGCGCGGTCGCGCATGGACGCGAGCCCCAGCCCGTTCTGCGGCTCGGCCGTGCCGCCGGACGCGTCGAACCCGGAGCCGTCGTCGGCGACCTCCAGCACGGCCTGGCCGTCCCTGGTGCCGAGCCGCACCTCCACGGTCCGCGCGTCGGCGTGCCGCAGCGCGTTGTAGAGCGCCTCCTGGGTGATGCGGAACGCGACGGCCTCGTGCTCCTCGGGGAGGACGACGGCCTCGTCGGCGGCGATGCGCACGCTCGTCTCGTGCGCGCGGTCGAGGACCTCGACGTGTTTGCGCAGCGAGGCGACGAGACCGTCGACGAGGTCGGCCGGGCGCAGCTCGAAGATCACGGCGCGGAGTTCGGCGAGGGCCTCGGCGGCGAGCCGCTCGACCTGCTCCAGTTCCCGGACGGTCCGGGCCGGATCCCGTTCGGCCAGCGCGGACGCCGTGCGGGCGGTGAGGCGCAGCGAGAACAGTTTCTGGGCGACGGCGTCGTGCAGTTCGCGGGCCATGCGGTTGCGTTCGGCGACGACCGTCAGCTCCCGGTTGTGCTCGTACAGGCGGGCGTTGGTGATGGCGATCGCGGCGTGCGCGGCGAACAGGGTGAGCAGCTCCTCGTCTTCGGCGGAGAAACCGCCGGGGTGCCGCTTGTTGGCGAGGAAGACGATGCCGAGGACGTTCTCGCCGTCGCGGATCGGGACGCCGAGGAAGTCCTTCAGGACGGGGTGCGCGTGCGGCCACCCCTCGAACTCGGGCTCCTTGCGGATGTCGGCGAGCCGTTTCGGCGTGTCGCCGTGCAGCATCGCGGCGAGCATCCCGTGCTGGCGGGGCAGGGGGCCGATGCGGTCCCACTCTTCGTCGGTGACGCCCTCGACGACGAACTCGGCGAACGAGCCCTCGTCGTCCGGGACGCCGAGCGCCGCGTACCGGACGTCCAGCAGCCGCGCCGCCGCCCGCACGATCACCTGGAGGACCTCGTGGACGGACAGGTGCCGGGTCACCGCGAGCACGGCGGAGCTCACGGCGTGCAGGGTCGCGCCCTGATCGCCGCGGCGGCCGTCGCCCGTTTCCATCCGGTCTCTCGTCTCCGCTGGCCGAGCGCCCGATGGCGCTCACATGTGAAGACCGTACTCGCTGCACGGCGCTTCCCGAATCAGCCCCCGGGGGGAGGTCTTCGCCCACGCGGTCGGGACGTCCGGGACGCCGGTCCTAGGACCATCTGACCAGCGTCGGAACGGCCCGTTGGCCGATGCCGCGAACACCGCGGATTCCTAGCGTCGAGAGCATGAGAACAGCACTGATCACCGGGGCGTCACGGGGGCTCGGCCGGGCGCTGGCCCGCGAGCTGGCCCGGGACGGCTGGCGTCTCGTCGTCGACGCGCGCAACGCGGACGAACTGTCGGCGGCGGCCCGTACCATCGCCGACGACGCCCCCGGGAACGTCACCGCGATCGCCGGGGACGTCACCGACCCGGCTCACCGCGCCGAACTGGTCCGCGCGGTGGACGGCGGGCTCGACCTGCTCGTCAACAACGCGAGCACGCTCGGCCCGACACCGATGTACCGGCTCGCGGCCCTGCCCGTCACCGACCTGGCCGGCACGTTCGCGACGAACGTGCTGGCGCCGCTGGCGCTGATCCAGGACGTCCTGCCGAGCCTGCGGGAACGGCGCGGCGCGATCTTGAACATCACCTCGGACGCGGCCGTGGAGAACTACGAGACCTGGGGCGGCTACGGGTTGACGAAGGCCGCGTTGGAACAGTTGTCCAACGTCCTCGCCGCCGAGGAGCCCGAGGTGGCCGTGTGGTGGGCGGATCCGGGCGAGATGAACACCGACATGCTGCGCGCGGCCGGTGAGGACGCCGACGCCGCTCCGCCCCCGGAGGAGGCCGCGGCCGCGTTGCGTCGTCTTGTGACCGACCGTCCGTCCAGCGGCCGCTACCGGGCCGCCGACCTGGCGGGCGCGCGATGACCACCGTCCTCGAACCCGAACACACGGCGGGGGCCGTTCCCGGGCGAGGCCTGCTCGGCTCCGGATACCGGGGGACGACGTTCGGGATCGTGCTGGTCGTCACGCTGCTGGCGTTCGAGAGCATGGCCGTCGGAACCGTCATGCCGGTCGTCGCGGACGATTTGGACGGCCTGTCCCTGTACGCGTGGGGCTTCAGCGCCACGCTGATCATGAGCCTGCTGTCGACGGTGCTGGCGGGCGGCTGGATCGACCGGTCGGGGCCCGTCCGGCCGCTCATGATCGGGCTCGGCACGTTCGTCGTCGGGTTGCTGGTCGCGGGCGCGGCGCCGTCCATGTGGCTGTTCGTCGTGGGTCGCGCCGTGCAGGGCCTCGGCACGGGCGTGTCGCTGGTCGCGCTGTACGTCGTGATCGCCCGCGTGTACCCGGAGGCGCTGCGTTCCCGGGTGTTCGCCGCGCTGTCGGCGGCGTGGGTGCTGCCGTCGCTGATCGGCCCGGGGGTCGGCGGGGTCGTCGCCGAGCACGTCGACTGGCGGTGGGTGTTCCTCGGGCTGGTCCCGCTGGTGATCCCGCCGACGCTGCTGCTGGTGCCCGCGCTGCGCGGCATCGAGAAGTCGAAGGGCTCCCCGTCCGACGGCAGGGGTCGTGCCGTGGCCGCCGTCGCGGTGGCGGCCGGTGCCGGGGCCCTGCTGTACGGCCTGGACAGGCCCGGTTGGACGATGCCGCTCGCCGCCGCCCTCGGGATCGCGGGCCTCGCCTACGGGCTGCCGAGGCTGCTGCCCGCCGGGACGCTCCGGCTGCGCCGCGGGCTGCCGAGCGTCGTCCTCGTCCGGGGCCTGCTCGCCGGGGCGTTCTTCGGCGCCGACGTGTTCATCCCGCTGGCGCTGACCCGGCTGCACGACTTCACCGCGACACAGGCGGGGATCGTGCTGACCGTGGGGGCGCTCGGCTGGTCGGCGGCGTCGCAGATCCAGGGCAGGTCCGAGCGTCCCCGCGAGTTCTACGCGCTGCTCGGCGCCGTGTTCGTCACCGCCGGGGTCATCGCCGTCGCGGTCGCGTTGCAGATCTCCGGCTGGCTCGCCGTGCCCGCGTGGATCATCGGCGGCGCCGGCATGGGCTTCTCGATCGGCAGTCTCTCCGTCCTGCTTCTCGACCTGTCGCCCGAGGACGAGCAGGGCGTCAACTCGTCCGCGTTGCAGATCAGCGACACCCTCGGCTCCTCCCTCGTGGTCGGGATCGCGGGCGCGCTGGTCACCGGCTTCGGCGGCGAGAGGCTCGGCACGGGCCTCGCCGTCGCCGGGGGGCTGTTCGCGGCGATCGCCGCGTTCGGCGTGATCGCCGCACTCCGCCTGGAGGTCCGGACATGACCGTCGATTTCACCCTTCCCACCGCTTTGGAGGCCCATGAGCCTCCGGAGGCGCGCGGCCGCACCCGCGACGGCGTCCGGCTCCTCGTCTCCCGCCGCGCCACCGGCGAGATCGCCCACCACGAGTTCCGTGAACTGCCCGACCTGCTCGACCCCGGCGACCTCCTGGTCGTCAACACGTCGGCCACGCTGCCCGCCGCCGTCCGGCTCGACCGGATCAGCGTGCACTTCTCCACACCCGTCCCGGGCGCGGACGACCGGCTCTGGATCGTCGAGCTTCGCCGCAATACCGGCAAGACCAGCAAGCCCTACACGGGCGGCTGCGCCGGCGAGTGGATCCCCCTCCCCGGCGGCGCCACCCTCACCCTCGTCGGACGCCATGGAGGCGGTCCCGGGGAGTGTGGACGGTCGTCCCCTCACGGGGGATCGGAGCGGCTCTGGGAAGCGCGGTTGAGCACGGACGTCGTCCCGTATCTGCGGCGCCATGGCGCACCGATCCGGTACGGGTACGTCCGTCGCGACTGGCCGACCACCGCCTACCAGACCGTGTTCGCCCGCGACCGGTCCACCGGCAGCGCGGAGATGCCGAGCGCCGGGCGTCCGTTCACGCCCGAACTGGTGACCCGGCTCGTCTCGCGCGGCGTTCTCATGGCCCCGATCACGCTGCACACCGGCGTCGCGTCGCCCGAGGCGCACGAACCGCCCTACGCCGAACGCTACGAAGTTCCCGAGGCGACGGCCGCGCTGGTCGAACACGTCCGCTCCCGCGGCGGCCGGGTGATCGCCGTCGGAACGACCGCCGTCCGGGCCCTGGAGACGGCCGTGGACGCCTCCGGGCACGTCCGGCCGTCCACCGGTTGGACGGAACACGTCGTCACCCCCGACCACGGCGTCCGGGCCGTGAACGGCCTCCTCACCGGCCTGCACGAACCGAAGTCGTCCCACCTGATGATGCTCACCGCCATC
Source organism: Actinomadura pelletieri DSM 43383 (assembly GCF_003634705.1). GTDB lineage: Bacteria > Actinomycetota > Actinomycetes > Streptosporangiales > Streptosporangiaceae > Spirillospora > Spirillospora pelletieri. The sequence continues at coordinate 630,246 of NZ_RBWU01000001.1, forward strand.
GCGGGCCCCGACCTGCTCACCGCCACCTACGACGCCGCCCTCGCCGAGGGCTACCTGTGGCACGAATTCGGCGACATCAACCTCGTTCTGGGTTGAGCGGACGCGCGGCGGACCCTCGTGCACAGGACGTTCATCTCCGCCCGGTACCGTTGTGACCAGCTATGGACGGGTCAGCGCAACGCACACTGCTCATCACGCTCACCGGGCGCGACCGCCCCGGCGTGACCTCGCGACTGTTCACCACACTCGCGGAGTTCCCACTCACGGTCGCCGACGTCGAGCAGGTCGTCATCCGGGGGCGGCTGGTCCTCGGCGTGCTGCTCGCCTACAGCGAGGGCACCGACATCGGCCGTGTCTGGAACGCCGCCGAACGCGTCGCCAACGACCTCGACATGGAGATCGAGCTGGCCACGGGCCGCAACAAGCGGACCCCGAAGCGCCGCGGCCGACTCCACGTCACCGTTCTCGGCGCGCCGCTGAAGCCCGCGGCCATGGCCGGGATCTCCGGCCGGATCTCCGCGCACGGCGCCAACATCGACCGCATCGAACGGCTCGCGCACACCCCCGTCACCTGCATCGAGATGGACGTGTCCGGCGCCGACCCCGACGCCCTGCGCGCCGGGCTCGCCGCCGAGGCCGCGCAGCAGCAGGTGGACGTCGCCGTCCAGCAGGGCGGTCTGCACCGGCGCGCGAAACGCCTGATCGTCATGGACGTCGACTCCACCCTCATCCAGGGCGAGGTCATCGAGCTGCTCGCCGAGCACGCCGGATGTCTCGACGAGGTCGCCAAGGTCACCGAGGCGGCGATGCGCGGCGAACTCGACTTCGAGGGCTCCCTGCGCGAACGCGTCGCGCTGCTGGCCGGGCTGGACGCCGCCGCGATCGACGACGTCCGCGACAAGGTCAAGCTCGCCGCGGGCGCCCGCACCATGGTCCGCACGCTGAAGCGCCTCGACTACAAGTTCGCCATCGTCAGCGGCGGCTTCACCCAGGTCACCGACGCCCTTGTCGACGATCTCGGCATCGACTACTCCGCCGCCAACACCCTGGAGATCGAGAACGGCAAGATCACCGGCCGGATCACCGGCCCGGTCATCGACCGGGCCGGCAAGGCCACCGCCCTCGAACGGTTCGCCCGCGAGGCCGGAATCCCGATCAACCAGACCGTCGCCATCGGGGACGGCGCCAACGACCTCGACATGCTCCAGGCCGCGGGCCTCGGCGTCGCCTACAACGCCAAACCCGTCGTCCGGCAGGCCGCCGACACCGCCGTGAACGTCCCCTATCTCGACACGATCCTGTTCCTCCTCGGCATCTCCCACGAGGAGGTAGAGGCCGCCGACGCCCTCGACTCCCAGGGAACCGGCTGAACCCTCGGGGGGACGCACCGTGCACAGGCGGGCGCGCGAAGCCTACGCCCAGGTGGGCGGGGCCGCGGCGCCGATGTACGGGGTCGCGGCGGCGCTCGCCATGGCGGTGCCGCTGCTCGTCGGCGCGCTGACCGGGCACGACGCGCAGGGGTCGATGATCGCGCTGGGCGCGTACCTGGTGGCGCTGCGGGCACCGGAAGGCCCCTACGGGGCGCGGGCCAGGGACCTCGCCGTCGGGGTCCTCGTCGTCTCCGTCGGGGCCGCGGTCGGCGGGCTGCTCGCCGGGCACACCTGGCCGTCGGTCATCGTCGTCCCGCCGCTGATCGCGCTCGGTGTCGCCGTGCCGCGGATCGGGCCCACGGCCGGGCTCGCGGTGCTGCTCAGCGCCGTCCGACCGCCGTCCGCCGACGTCATCGGCATCGGACTGCTGGAGCTGACCGGTGGACTGCTCACCGCCGGTCTCCTCCTGGCGCCATGGCCCGCGCGGCGGCTGCGTCCCCTGCGCGCGGCCCTGAGCGACGCCGCCGACGCGGTCGCCGAGGCACTGGACGCGGTCGCGCAGGACGTCGCGGCCCCCGACAGCAGCCCCCTCGACGCGGTCGACCTGACGAACCCGGACCTGCTCGCCGTCACCCGCATCCCCGACTGGGAGCCCAAACGGCGCGCGGCGTCCGAGGCCCTCACCGCGGCGCGCACCACCTACGGCCTCTACAGGTCGGGACGCACCCGCAGCGACCCGACCCGACCGGAACGGCTCATCGACGGCCTTAGCCGTGTACTGCACGAGACGGTGACGCTCCAGGCCGTTCTGGAGGCCGCGAAGAACTATCCGCCGGACCGCGACTGGGAACTGGAGACACAGACCGCGATCTCGGCGCTTGCGGCACGGCTGCGGCTGATGTCCGGCGCCATCGCCACCGCAGGTGACGCGCCGCTCGGCGGGGAGGAGTCCGCCGCCGTCCGCCGGATGGGCCGGGCCGCCGAACACATCAGACGCGCCGGACTCGCCGGCGACGAGGACCTCATCGCGGTATCGCTGATCGGCCAGGTGCGCCGCTCGATCGACCGCATCGCGGGCGAGGTCGCCTCCACCCGCCGCATCGTCGCGGGCGGCCTCCGGCTCCGGCCCCGCGCGCCCAGAATGCCGGAGACGCTCGACCCGATGCCGATCTGGGCCCAGGTGCGACGCGCCGTCCGCACCCGCTCCCCGATGTTCCGGCAGGTAGCACGCGTCTTCGTGACGGCCGTCGTGGCGATGTCGCTGGCCGCCGCGCTCGGCCTCTCCCACGGACACTGGATGACGATCACCGCGATGCTGAGCCTGCGCGCCACCTACGGCGAGACGGTCGAACGGGTCGTCCAGCGCGTCGGCGGCACCGCTGCCGGCTCCGTCATCGCCGCCGTGATCCTCACCCTCGCCGCCGGCCCACCCACCGTCGCCGTGATCGTCTTCGGGTTCGCGCTCGCCGGATTCGCCATGCGCGCGGTCAACTACGCCTACTGGGCCTTGTTCGGAACCCCGCTGGCGATGATGCTGCTCGACTTCTCCACACCCGCCGACTGGCGCACCGCCGGCGAACGGATCGTCCTGACCTTCGCCGGGACACTCCTGACCTACCTCGCCGTCCGGCTACTGTGGCCCACCGGTCACCTCGAACGGCTACCCGTCCAACTCGAACGGCTCCTCGGCACCCATGCCCGACTCGTCCGGACGACCGCGGACGTCCTCTCCGGCGAACGCGTCCGACTTCCGCACGACACGATCGTCGCCGCCGAACGCTCCGCCGAGGCCGTCGCCGAGACCCGCACCCGCCTCGGACACGAACGCCTCCCCGACCTCGAACTGATCAGTGAACTACGCACCACCGTCGCCGCCGCCCACCGCACCCGCGACCACCTCATCGCCGTCGCCAGGCTCTCCCGCGAGGAGGCCGTCGACACCGGCCCGATCCCCGAGATCCTCGACCGCCTGGCCGACCAACTCGAAGAAGCCGCAGAGAACCTCGAGGACCCCGAAGACATCGACCCGGACGCGGCCACCCCCGCCGACGAACTCCGCGACGAGTTGGCCGACCTCGACACCCACCTGTCCGCCCTGACCCGCCGCCGCCGCGCCGAGATCAAGTCGGGCGTCGGACGGGACGACTTCACCCCCGTCCAGCACGCCCTCTTCCAGGTCTCCGGCACCCGCCACACGATCAGAGCCCTACGCCACGACACCGCAACGGTCATCGAGTCATCCCTGTCCGCCGCCACCCCACGCCCCTGAGCCGTGCCTCAGTGACCCTCACCCACGCCTGGCGCCCACCTGACCGGCCCCAGCTCCTTGAGGACCACGCTGCAACTCGCTGACGAACCCTCTACTTCGCGGACCATCACCCGGGACCCCTCCAACCTGGCAGCGCCCCCGGGGAGCGGCCATGGCGTACGACACCTGAACCCCTCGGCCGGCCCGACTCGATCAGCGGAGCGTTGCGGTCGGGCACAGGGACGTTCCTGGCGCGGAGTGTCTGTGTGGTAGCTCCGCACCACGCCAGGACGAACCATCTACGTCGCGGACCATCACGCGGAGTCCCTCTACCTGGCAGCGCCCCGGATACGCCGCCGCCGGGGGCAGCCGTGGTGTGCGGCACCTGGACCGCTCGTCGGCCTGGCTCGATCAGCGGAGCGTCGCGGTCGGGCACAAGGACGTCCCGGGCGCGAAGTGTCTGTGTGGTAGCTCCGCACCACGCCGGAAGGCTCTCCCAGTGCAAGATCATTCAGCCCCGGTGTCGCCGTCACCAACGTCCTTGGGCAGTACGGCTAGTCCTTCGGCGTGTGGACCGTCCGGAGCGTTCCGATGCCGCGACGGACGTCCGCCCACGCGCCCGGCACCTCGATCACGGCGAGCGCGCAGGTCGGATAAGAATCCGGCGCCTCCCCACAGAGGTCATGAACAAGCTGGTGCACGGACGGGTTGTGCCCGACCAGCAACACCCGCCCGACATCGTCCGGTACCTGGGCGATCAGGTCGAGCAGCCCATCCGGGTCGTTGTCGTAGATCCCGGACTCGAAGCTCACCTCGGCATCGAACGCGAGCAGCGCGAACGTCTCCCGCGTCCGGGCGGCCGTCGAGCAGAGCACCAGACCGGGAACGAGATCATTCGCCCGCAGCCACTCCCCGGCCGCCGCGGCGTCCCGCCGCCCACGCTCGTTGAGCGTTCGATCGACGTCCGGGATCCCCAACCCCGCAACGGCCTTGGCGTGACGAAGCACTATCAGTTCTGGCATTTCTCTCCTCCTGCGGCCTCGGGGGAGAAACGCGACGCGATCGCCGGCATCGCTTCGTCTCGCCTGAGGGTCGGCTGCGCGATCAGGTTCTCGCCTCGCTCGTGCTTCAGCCCCCGGCTGTGTCTTCGGACGCGATCGCGAACCTGGAGGTCGTCGCGGGGTTGCTGCGATGGCCGGTGTCGCGGAACGGAGGGGTCCGGCGGGATGCCGTGCTCACGGGAACCGCGGTGATTCCGCACGGCTGACGTCAGGGGGCGACGAGGGCCGCCAGGCCCCAGATCAGGAGCAGGATGCCGAGCATCGCGCCGAGCATGAGCGCCATGCCCTTCGGTCCCGACATCGTCGACTTGCCGCCGCTCGCCACAGCGCCTCCCGCGTTCCCTGCTGCCGCGCCGCCTGATGGACGCCCGCACTTCCCCTACAGCGTATGGCCGCCGTCCACCCGACCATAAACGAGGCACCCGCACGACTGAGCCACACCCGGCCATGACGCTCCCGAGACACCGTCCCCGAACTACAACCGGACCCCGACGACACCTGTGCCGCTACTCCAGAGGACCGTCCGAGCAGACCTCCACGAACGGCGACCGGGGCAGGTACACCCGAACGAAGACTCTCCAAGCCCTTCACCGCGCAGACCTTCGCGAGCCGCGCGCAAAGCGGTCCCGAAATGCGCACGGGGACCGGTGGCGGGTTGCCACCGGTCCCCGTGGATGGACGGTTATGCCTTGTTCGTGGACGATTCTTCGCTGCCGGACTCGGCCGCGGTGCCGTTTTCGGCGCCGACGGCCGCCTCCTCGGGGGCGCCCTTCTCAAGAGCGCCGCCCTTGGCCGCGCCGCTTTCCGTGGCGCTCGGCTCGGGCGGGCCGCCCTCGACGGCGGGTTCGGCGATCGGGTCGGCGCGCCGCTTGGAGACGAGGATGGCGGCGACCACGACGGCGACGGACAGCGCGGTCACCGCGACACGCAGGACCATGTTGCCCGCATAGGTCACGACCGCGTCCGCGATCAGCAGCGCGACCAGGTTCATCACCTTGATCAGCGGGTTGATCGCGGGCCCGGCGGTGTCCTTGAAGGGGTCGCCGACGGTGTCGCCGATGATCGTGGCCTCGTGCGCCTCGCTGCCCTTGCCGCCGAGGTGGCCCTCCTCGACGAGCTTCTTGGCGTTGTCCCAGGCGCCACCGGAGTTGGCGAGGAACACCGCCATCAGGACACCGGCCGCGATCGCGCCGCCCAGGTACGCGCCGAGCGGTGCGTAGCCGAGGGCGAAACCGACCGCGATCGGGGTCATGATCGCCAGCAGTCCGGGGGTGGCGAGCTCGCGCTGCGCGTCCCGGGTGCAGATGTCCACGACCCGGTCGTAGTCGGGCTTCTCGGTGTAGTCCATGATCCCGGGCTTGGTGCGGAACTGCTCGCGCACCTCGACGACGACGCGTCCGGCCGCGCGGCCGACCGCCATGATCGCCAGGCCGGAGAACAGGAACACCACCGCGGCGCCGATGATCAGTCCGATCAGGACGTTCGGGTTGTCGATCGACAGGCTGAACACGCTGAAGTCGCCGAGGGCGTCCTTGGCGTCGTCGGACGCGTCGTTCAGCGCGGAGATGACCGTCGTCCGGAACGAGCCGAACAGCGCGGTCGCGGCCAGCACTGCCGTGGCGATCGCGATGCCCTTGGTGATCGCCTTGGTGGTGTTGCCGACGGCGTCCAGCCGCTCCAGCACGGCCGCGGCCTCGCCCTGCACGTCACCGGACATCTCGGCGATGCCCTGCGCGTTGTCGGACACGGGACCGAAGGTGTCCATCGAGACGATCACGCCGACCGTGGTCAGCAGCCCGGTACCGGCCATGGCCACCGCGAACAGCGCGACGGTGGTGTTGCCGAAGCCGAGCAGGAACGCCCCGTACACGGCGCCGCCGATGACGAGCGCGGTGTAGACGGCCGACTCCAGGCCGAGCGAGATGCCGGACAGGATGACGGTCGCGGGGCCGGTGCGGGCGCTGTTGGTGACCTCCTGGACCGGCTTGCGGTTCGTCTCGGTGAAGTAGCCGGTGAGCAGCTGGATCGCGCTGGCCAGCACGATGCCGATGATGACCGCGCCGAGCGCCACCCAGCGCGGGTCGGCGTCCAGGCCGCGGATCTCGGCGTCGGTGACGCCGCTCAGCTCGGCGAACGACGAGGGCAGGTATGCGAACGCGGCGATCGCCACGAGCACCGCCGAGATCGCCGCGGAGATGAAGAAGCCCCGGTTGATCGCCGTCATACCGGAGCGGTCGCTTTCGCGGGGCGCCACCGCGAAGATCCCGATCACCGCGGTGATCACACCGATCATCGGGACGATCAGCGGGAACACCAGACCCTCGGTGCCGAAGGCCGCGGTGCCGAGGATGAGCGCCGCGACCAGCATCACCGCGTACGACTCGAACAGGTCGGCGGCCATGCCCGCGCAGTCACCGACGTTGTCGCCCACATTGTCGGCGATGGTCGCGGCGTTGCGCGGGTCGTCCTCGGGGATGCCCTGCTCGACCTTGCCGACCAGGTCGGCACCGACGTCGGCGGCCTTGGTGAAGATGCCGCCGCCGACCCGCATGAACATCGCGAGCAGCGCCGCACCGAAACCGAAGCCCTCCAGAACCTTGGGCGCGTCGCCCTGGTACGCCAGGACGACGACCGCCGCGCCGAACAGGCCGAGCCCGACGGTGAACATGCCCGCGACACCGCCGGTGCGGAACGCGATCCGCATCGCGGTCCGCTCGCCGCCCTCCTCACGAGCGGCCGCGGCGACCCGGACGTTGCCCCGGACCGCCAGCCACATGCCGGTGAACCCGGTGACGGCCGAGAACAGCGCGCCGATGACGAAGAAGACCGACCGTCCGATCCGCTCACCGGTGGAGTCGGCCGGCAGCAGCAGCAGAACGAGCGGGATCAGGACGACGAAGACCGCGACCGTTCGGAACTGGCGTTTCAGATAGGCACCCGCGCCTACCTGAACGGCCCGCGCGATCTCTTGCATCTTCGTGGTGCCCTGGCCCGCGGCCAGTACCTCACGTACGAGACCCGCGGCGACGGCCAGTGCCAACAGTGCGATCACGGCGACGACGACGACCAAAGAAAGGTCGCCGCCGCCGAGATCCACCTCCGCGCTGGCCGGGCTTGACAGGGAAAGCCCAGACATCCGTCCTCCTCGACAGGGGTTTTGCGATCTCGACCGTCAAAAGACGATCTTTACCGCGTACCCCGCGAGTCATGATTTCGAACGCCTCGCACGGCAGCGCGGGTCCCGGGAGTCTACGCACGCGACAGTCGATTGTTAAGGCCGCACGGCCATGGACAGAGATGTCGCCGAATTGCAACAAACGATATGCCGGAATTTGACATGCTTGCCGATCCATGCGGCATTTCCGCAGGTCAGCCATGGTTAGCCCGCTATTACCCCGCGGCCACACCGGCAGGCGCGCACCACACTCCACACATCAGCGCCCTACCAGCACTCCATTTAAGCTAAGCATTAAATCGCAATATGTCTAGGCCCAAATCGAACTCAGCCAAGATCAACAGCCGGCCGTCCGCAGCAGCCACGCCCCACAAGTCACACCAGCCCCAGAAGAAACTCCACCGGGAACCCCGTCCGGAGCCCCCGAACGCCCGCCCCAACCCCGCCGACGCCCTGCAACCAACGCACCCGCACCAAGCCCCGAGACGGCCCCCTCTCCGCTCAGCACCGCCGTGTTTCAGGGCGCTGGCCCGACGTCCCCACGCGCCACAGCGGAGACCCGACGTCGCTTCACAGAGCACCCCGTCATGCCCGCGCCTCGTCGCCGGATCGGATCAACCGGACGCCCGCCCGGCACTGACACCGCTCCGAGACGGCTCCGCCCCCAACCACCAGCGCCCCCGCCGACACACGGCGACGTCCTGACGTCCCAACACCACATGCACCAAGTGCCCGCCCCGCACACCGTCGACCACTCCACTCCCGTCCACACCGGACGTCCTAAGTACCTGAAGGACGTCAGGCGTTCGGCGACCTCGTCGAGCCCGGCTATGGCGTGTCTCGAAGTGCCGCCAGAGCTCTCACGCTGCGGCCGACCGTCAGCGGAGTCGACGACCCGCAGAATGTCCCCCTTCTTGTTGCCCGTTCCGACGCTGGCGCGTGCCTGAACGCCCCCGTAGAGACACCGCCTAAGTACTGGTCGGACCAGCGAGCCGTGTCGAAGTCGAATGCGGGCGCCATGCCCCACCCTCGCCATCAGTCGCCCCCGACCCCCGACTCGCCGGGAAGGTCCCCCTACGGCCAACGGATGGCGAAGAGTGCGGGGGGATGGAGCGGTTGCCCACTGGTGTCGTCGCATGTCAAGGGCGCACTTACGAGGACGGGCCTTGACCGTCCTCTAGGCTCCTCCGCACGTACAGGAGCGGCGGCCTTCTGCAAGGCTCGGCTGGCATTGCCTCGTCCTGCGGGACGTCACGATGAAGGCCCTGTCGCAGGTGCGGCAGGGCCTTCGTCGAAACGGGCGCGTCAGATGGTCGCCTCGGCCTCGGCCGGCCAGCTCATCCGTATCTGGACCCCCTTGGGCGTCGCGGCGATCTCCACATCGTCCGCGAGCCCGGCTATGACGGCCAGACCGAGTTCGGCGGCGTCCTCGCCGAAGCCGTACTCGAAGTCCGCCGCGTCCGGCGCCGTCGGGAGGCCGCCCGCCGTGTCGTCACCGGGGACGGTGTCGCTGACGGTCACCTCGAAACGGCGGTCGGCGCCGCTCAACTCCAGACGGACGGGCTCATCGGGGCAGTGTCGGCGATGTGTCTCCACCGCGCGTGAGCACGCCTCCCCGACCGCGAGCCTGACCTCGTCCAGCAACGACTCTTCGACGCCGCTGCGGCGGGCCACGGCGGTCACGATCAGCCGGGCGGTCCGGACATGGACGGGCAGCGCGCTGAAGGACAGTTCAACGGTCGACATCTCAGCTGCGGGCCGCCTACTTGGCGCCCTTGCGCTTCTCCTCGGCCTCGGCGATCGAGTCGTGGATGCCGAAGACCTTGGTCAGACCCGTGATCCGGAAGATCTTGAGGATGCGCTCCTGGGTGCACACCAGTTCCAGCGAGCCGTCATGGGCGCGCACCCGCTTCAGGCCGCCGACGAGGACGCCGAGGCCGGTGGAGTCGAGGAACTCCACCTTCTCCATGTCCACGAGCAGGTGGAACTTGCCCTTGTTGACCAGGTCGATGAGCTTCTCGCGAAGCTTCGGCGCCGTGTAGACGTCGATCTCGCCCTCCACGTTGATGACGGTCAGGCCATCGTCGGTGGTGTAGTCGTTCACCTTCAGGTCCACAGATCCATCCTCCAGCGCGCCGTGCAGCACTATCCGATCTCGAATTCCGGCCCCCCGGGGAGGCGACCGGCCATCGAGACTTCGCCGTGATTCAACCACGCTCCAGCGCCCGGCACGCACGTTATCGTCCACACGGACGTAAGTTCGCGTCGTCCCGCCTGACCTGCTGATCTCGTGGGCAGGATAGGGGGAACCAAGCCACCGGCGCCGGGGCGTTCCCGTTGTTTTGCCCCGGCTGGCAAACTGAAAACCTGATGGGCGCCCAAAGAACCTCACCCCCTCTCGACCGGCTGCTCGCCGATCCCACGAGACGCGACCGCATCACCCATGTCGAGGACGTTCCCGCACGTCAGGGCCGTCGCGCCGAATGGCCGGCCTGGTCGACGCCGCTTCTGGTGCAGCGGCTCGCCGCGGCGGGCATCGACGCCCCGTGGGAACACCAGGCCATCGCGGCCGACCATGCCCATGCGGGCCGTTCTGTGATCATCGCCACAGGGACCGCGTCCGGCAAATCGCTCGCCTACCTGCTGCCTTCCGTCGCGGCGATCTACACCGAAGACGACAATCCCCGGCACGAGGGGACGATTCTCTACCTGTCGCCGACCAAGGCCCTCGCCGCCGACCAGTTGCGCGCGCTCCGCTCGTTGCGGCTCACACGGGTGCGGGCGGCGACCTACGACGGCGACACCCCGCAGGACGAGCGGACCTGGATCCGGCAACACGCCAACTATGTGCTGACGAACCCGGACATGTTGCATCGGTCGATCCTGCCGAGCCATGCCCGTTGGTCATCGTTCCTGCGCCGCCTCCGGTACGTCATCGTCGACGAGGCCCACGGCTACCGCGGCGTCTTCGGATCGCACGTCGCGCAGATCCTGCGCCGGTTGCGCCGGTTGTGCGGCCGCTACCACGCGGACCCGACGTTCATCCTCGCGTCGGCCACCACGTCCGAGCCGGCGACCACCGCGTCCCGCCTCACGGGTCTCGATGTCGTCGCCGTCGAAGACGACGCCTCACCACGGGGCCCCGCGACGTTCGCGCTCTGGGAGCCGCCCCTGACCGAACTGCGCGGTGAGCGCGGTGCTCCCGTACGCCGTACCGCCACGGCCGAGGCGGGAGACCTTCTGGCCGACCTCGTTGTCGAAGGCGTTCAGACGCTCGCGTTCGTTCGTTCCAGGCGCGGGGCGGAGTCGGTAGCGCTGAGCGCCAAACGCGCCCTGCATGAGGTCGAACCCGCCCTGGCCGAACAGGTCGCCGCCTACCGCGCCGGGTACTTGCCGGAGGAACGACGCGCTCTGGAAGCCGCCCTTCGTTCCCGCTCGCTCATCGGCTTGGCGAGCACCAACGCCCTAGAACTCGGCGTGGACGTCTCCGGGCTGGACGCCGTAGTCGTCTGCGGGTGGCCTGGCACTCGCGCATCCCTGTGGCAGCAGGCCGGACGTGCGGGACGCTCCGGACAATCATCGCTTTCCATTCTGGTGGCCCGGGACGATCCGCTCGACACCTTCCTCGTCCACCATCCCGAGGCGATCTTCGGCAGTCCGGTGGAGGCGACCGTCCTCGACCCCGACAACCCGTACGTCCTGGAACCCCACCTTTGCTCGGCGGCGTCCGAGATGCCGTTGACCGAGGAGGATCTGCCCCTGTTCGGCCCGGCCACCGCCGACCTCCTGCCCGACCTCGTCCGCCGCGGCTTCCTCCGCCGCCGTCCCGCGGGCTGGTACTGGACGCGCCGTGAAAAAGCCACCGGCCTGGCGGACATCCGGGGCGCAGGGGGCGAACCCATCCAGGTCGTCGAACTCGGCACCGGACGCCTCCTCGGCACCGTGGACGAAGCGTCCGCGCACACCACCGTCCACGACGGCGCCGTCTACATTCACCAGGGCGACTCGTTCATCGTCCAAACACTCGACCTGGACGATTCCGTCGCCCTCGTCGAACCAGCCGACCCCGACTACTCCACCACCGCCCGCGATGTCACCGACATCACCATCATCGAGCAGCTCCGCTCCACCTCCTGGGGCGAGGCCACCCTCTCCTTCGGCACAGTGGAAGTCACCCGCCAGGTCGTCGCGTACCAGATGCGCCGCCTGCAAACGGGCGAGATGCTCGGCGAGAAACCCCTCGACCTCCCGCCCCGAACTCTGCGCACCCGCGCCGTCTGGTGGACCCTGTCCGACGCCCAACTCGCCGACCTCGACCTCGACCTCCCCGGCGCCGCCCACGCCGCCGAGCACGCCGCCATCGGCCTGCTCCCCCTTTTCGCCACCTGCGACCGCTGGGACATCGGAGGCGTCTCCACGGCCGTCCACCCGGACACCGGCCTCCTCACCGTCTTCGTCTACGACGGCCACGAGGGCGGAGCCGGCTTCGCCGAACGCGGCTACGCCAACGCCCCGTCCTGGCTGCGCGCAACCCGCGACGCGATCGCCTCCTGCGAATGCGACACCGGCTGCCCGTCCTGCATCCAGTCACCCAAGTGCGGCAACGGCAACGACCCCCTGGACAAACACGGCGCCTTGGACCTCCTGGCCATCCTCCTGGCCGAGGCCCCCACCCCACCCCCCTGACACCGCACAGCAAAGAGCGACCCCCAAACAGAAACCCCACGACGGCCGATCCATCCCATCAAGACCGCACCTCAACCTGCCCACCCACCCAAACGCCAACACCACCCAGGCACACCGACCCGGGACACGGCACAGCGAAGCGCGGCTACCCAAACAGAAGGACCGCAGATGGGCGGTCCGCCCCAGTAGGCAACGCCTCAAACCCGCCACGGAAGCACTCGACCGGACGTCATCCACCACCCAGGCGTACCGATCACAGCCTGAACCGACGGCGAAGAGCGGGCACTCAACCAGGAAAACCACCAGCGATCAGTCCGCCCAAGCCAGACAACATCTCAAACCCGCCACGAAAGCACTCGACCCAGACGTCATCCACCACCCAGGCGTACCGATCACAGCCTGAACCAACGGCGAAGAGCGGGCACTCAACCAGGAAAACCACCAACGATCAGTCCGCCCAAGCCAGACAACATCTCAAGACGTGCCACGAAAGCGCATCCACCCGCCCGGCAACCCACCCAGGCAAACCGACTACGGACACTGCACAGCGAAGCGTGATTACTCGAACACGAAGACCACCGAGACGGGCGGTACACCCCAGCCAGGCAACGTCTCAGACCTGATGCAGAAAGCGCCGCCACCCGAACGCCGTCCGCGGCCCCAGGCACACCGCCCCGGACGCTCTGCGGCGAGGGCGACGGCTCAAACAGAACGCCTGCAAGCGGCGATCCGCCCTACCTAGGCAGTGTCTCAAAGTGACCGTCAGAGACGCGCCAGCATCCGAACCGACGACGGGACGCAGGCACTCCATGAAGCACGTCGAACTCGCTGCGGCGTAAGTCCTCAGGCGAGCCCTCTGACGCCACTTTGAGCCACGCTCTAACCGTCTGCCCGACCTACGCGCAACGCGTCGAGCATCTGGGCGAGCGGCGGCCAGACCTCGGCGAGGCCGCTCTCCGGGTCACCGGACGCGGCCAGCCACAGCGCCGCCTCGTTCATCGCCCCGGACAGCAGATGCGTCAACGGAGCGACCGGCTGCGGCTCGATCACACCCTCCGCGATCAGCTCATCGATCGCGTCGGCGAGATGGCGGACCGAGCCGGACTCGTCCATAGCCCGCCACTCGTTCCAGCCCAGCACCGCCGGGCCGTCGACCAGCATGATCCGCTGGACGTCCGGGGCCGTGCTGGCGGTGAGAAACGCCTGACAGCCCGCCGTGAAACGCGTCCATGCCTCGTCTTCGCGGTCGGCGGTCTGCGCCACCGTCCGGGCCACCTCCTGCTGCACCTGCTCCAGGACGGCTCGGAACACGTCCTCCTTGCTCTTGAACAGGTGGTACAGCGCCCCCTTGGTGACCCCGGCCGCACCGACGATCTCCGCGAGGCTCACGTCGCCGTATCCCCGCGTGGCGAACAGTCGCCTGCTCTCGCGCAGCAGCACCGCACGCGTCCGCTCCCGCTGCTGAACCCTGACGTTCACACGTCCTCCTTGACATACCACCGGTATGTCAGTGTAGCTTCACATACCAACGGTATGTGAAAGGAGAAACCAGTGCGACTGACGAGCTTCTACCCGGTGATCGGCACGACGCGCCTGCGGGAATCCCACCGCTTCTACACCGAACTGTTCGGCTTCGAGACCACATTCAAGTCCGACTGGTACGTGAGCCTGCGCCGTCCGGGAACGTCCCCCTACGAGCTGGCCCTGCTCGATCCCACCCACCCGACGGTGCCAGAGGGCTACCGCGTCCCCACCCAGGGACTCCTGCTGAACTTCGAGGTGGAGGACGTAGACGCCGAATGGGAGCGGCTCGTCCTCCGGGGAGGCCTGCACCCGGAACTCCGGCTACGCGACGAGGACTTCGGGCAGCGCCACTTCATCGTCGCCGACCCCAACGGGGTCCTCATCGACATCATCACGCCCATCGCCCCGACCGAGTCCTACGAGGCCCAGTACCTGACCACGTGACTCACACGGTCAGGTCGAAGCAACCCGCTGGGCCGGCACCGCCGCCTGCTCTTCCATCCCGCGCCGCGCCTGGGCCAGCGCCTGCTGCAACTTCCGCCGCTCCAACTCCAGCGTCTGCAACGACTCCTGGTGCTCGTCCCGGAGATCCCGCAACTCCCGTCGCATGCTGACCGCGCGCTTGAACCCGAGCGCCGTGATCATCACCCCGACCATGAGCACGATCGCCAGCACGGCTCCGGCGGTGAACACATGCCACTGTTCCGTGATCCCCGGAATCTCGCTGCCGAACATGGTCATCTGGGCTCCGCCCGAGTTGTCCAGCACCACCGCGACACCCGCCGCAACAGCGGCGAACACCACGATCAGCCCAAAGAACATCATGCGGAGGATCTCCTCTCCATCAGGCCCTTTCTTTCGTCCCGGTCGGGACGGGGCCGAAGTGTCGGACGATAGGCACGCATTGCCGGGTGATCCGGGCGTTCCGACTGGCAAGGCAGCCTAGACCCCGACGCGCCGTCAGACCAGACCACCTCCAGCAGCCGCACCACCTCACACCACCCACACCCACCAAAAAGCACAGGACACCACGTCCGAAATTCTGATCATCAAGGTCGGACGCATTCGCGGTGGAGCCGAGATCGACCGTTGGCATGAGTTGCATCGCTGGAATCGAGGGCGGCGACTCCAAAGATTGCCTGCAAGACCAAGCTGAACTGGCGAAACGGCACAACCACCCGCAGGAGGAGGCCCCAGCGACCGCCCCCGCACCCCCAGATGATCGCGACCACGCTCCGGTGATCAACTGAGTCGCCCCCCAAGGAGACGATCACCAAGCGCAACCAGCCGAGGAGCACGGGTTCACCGGCAGCCACCAACATCTGCAAGAGCCCACCCGAGCACCCACCAGTTGCCCCTGAAGCCAGCGGCACTGACATCGCGGCGAAGCGCAGGGCGGGGGGAGGTCGTCGATCAAGCGGGCTCGAGCCGGGTGGGTTGCGCGCCTACAACATCGCCAGCGGCATGCCCCGCACGGTCGGCATCCATCACCACCCCAGAGACACTCGGCAGGCCATCTGCGGAACCCCTCCGAGAACAGGCGGTCTACCGTGACTCCTCACCAGTGGCCGAGGTAGCCCCGGCAGCACGGACGTTCACACCACCGGTTCGCTCACCAGCACTCCCAGCGGCCTTCGCTTCCTTCGACAACGGTATGTGAACCGCAGCGTCGCCGGGCAGCCGTGAGTCATCCAGGCCCTCGGCCCCCTTATCAGCAGCGCCTGCAGGTTCGGCAGGTGCCGTCTTGGCGAGTGCCTCAGCACGTGCGATCTGTCGCCGTGCTCGCCTGACCCGTTCGCGCCCGGTCCCACCACGCGCCACGCGGGCTGCCGTACCGCTGCTGCTCACCCGAGCTTGGGCGACGCGCAAGCCGCGCGTCCACATCCCGAGATGGGCAGCAACGATCAGCAGGACGAGCGCGATGCCGACGCTCTTGGCCCACCGAAGGCGGTCAGTAGCCACGACGTCCCGCGCCTCCGGTACACCGTTCACGACCTGCGGTGCCGGATGGGCGACGTCGGGCGCCGCACCATCGGGCCGAACAGAAGGCACGGTGACCGGCGCCTGGTTGTTCAGCGGAATTCCAACACCGGGAAGTCCGCCACCCGCGCCCGCGGACGACGGACTGCCCCCTTGCAGCGCCGCCGAACCACCGCTCACCGTCGCGCTCACGGTCGCGCTGCCCGAGTAGAGCGCCCCACCCCCACCTGAGGAACGGCGAGCCCGGACGCCTACAGACACCGGGCCACTCACCCGCGTCACCGCAAGTTTGGCGGAGCAACTCTTTCCTTGGCAGAAGGAGCCAACAGAGCCGGACTTGGACGCGACACCGGAACCCGAGAGCGTGTAGCCGGTGAGATCATCCTCAACCCCCCGCTTCCAACTCACGAGGAGTTCCCTACCGGACACCCGCACCGAAACCCCAGACGGCACAGCCGGCGCTATGCGCACCTTGATGGTGTTGGAATCGTAGATACGCCCGGTCTCTTTACCTTTCAAGTAGACGGTGTAGTCACCGTTCCGACGGATCGGAAATGTGCCGGACAACCTGCCCGTGAGAACCCGCTCCTGCAGGATTCTGTTGCCGATCCCGGGACCGTCGACCCAGAGCTGCATTGTGAGCGCCAACTCGAAGCGAGCCGTGGCGCTCAACTCAGAGCCGCTCGTGATGACCGCGCCGTTCGCGGGGGTGAGGACACTCGGCGCGGCGGCCTGCGCAGGTGTTGCGCCGAACACCGGGACGCCCATCGCAAGTGAAGCGGCTAGTGCGACTGCACCGATCCTGCGCATGAGGGTCACGTCCTGAATCCCTCCGACAACGTCCGTTCGGCACGTCCCGCCGATGACCGACCAGGACACGGTGTCGAGTGAAATTACGCGCTACGGCAGCGTAACGTATCACTGCGTAGTGGTGGCGAAGAGTGACATAACGGTTTCATCCCATCACCCTTGTCCACACTCGGCGCAACGATCTCCGCCATCGGCACCGTGGGACCCGCCCTCGCCCGTGACCCCACCGTCACGGCTCCGAGGCCCATCGGCACCTGAACGTTCACCGACACCAAAACCTCCACGTCCTCTCCCTCTACTCGGCAGCGCACCAACTCGGCACCGAACTCGGCGGCAATGCTTTTCGCTTTCCCGCACACCCCCGCCCGCCCCTCCATCACCCGTCCCGCACCTGCCAACGCCGCCAAATCAGCCGCCGAGTCCGCCCGATGCCGAGCAGCCCGCACCCCACCGACCGCCACAGCGGCGACCCCACCGACCCAAATGACAGCAGCAAAGGCCACCACCCAGACCGTCCCCGACCCCCGGTCGGCCCTCCAAAGAGCCCTGCGCACGAACATCCCTACCTCCCCTCCACCCGACCCCTTCGACACTCCCTCACCGCCCCTCCAGCCACCCCCTCCGAACAACCACCCCAGACCGCCCCCTCCCCACGGCAACATTCGCGCCACCACCCCTGCGCTAGCGACCCGCCCATGAACAACCAGCGCTCGCACCCGAAAACGGCAAGCAGGGCTCACTCGCCAGCCGAACCTCCTGGTCCCAGTCGCGGCGGTCGCACAACGGTCCCCCCGCTCCAGCCACCCGGCCATGAACGACCAGCACCCGCACCCACACATCCGTCATCGACCAGGCAACTCACCCCCCGGCGCACCCGTCCCCACGGCAGCGACCACACTCACCTCGGCACTCCAACCACCCGACGCCGAACGCCACGAGGCGAAGCAACGGCCGCGCTGGTCGAACACGTCCGCTCCCGCGGTGGCCGGGTGATCGCCGTCGGAACGACCGCCGTCCGCGCCCTGGAGACGACCGTGGAAGCCTCCGGACACGTCCGATCGTCAACCGGTTGGACGGAACACGTCGTGACCCCCGACCACGGCGTCCGGGCCGTGAACGGCCTCCTCACCGGCCTACACGAACCGAAGTCGTCCCACCTGATGATGCTCACCGCCACCGCAGGCGGCGACCTGCTCACCGCCACCTACGACGCCGCCCAGCCATAAACGACCAGCGCTCGTGCCCAACAACCGTCATCAAGCAAGCAGCTCACCCACCGGCGCCCGAGCCCACACGAGCAGCCACTTACTCACCTCGACGCTTCACCCGACGCTGAACGACGAGCGCTCACACCGGACAACGATGAGCAAGCCGCAGTCACCCGCCGGCCGAGCGCCCGGTCCAGCAAAGCAGCCATGCAACCACCCGCCGCACCGGCGCCCAGCCACAAACGACCAGCGCTCGCGGCCAAGCAACCGTCGCCGAACAGACGGCTCGCTCACCGGCGCGACTGGGCCCACACGAGCAGCCACTAACTCACCTCGACGCTTCACCCGACGCTGAACGACGAGCGCTCACACCGGACAACGATGAGCAAGCCGCAGTCACCCGCCGCACCGGCGCCCAGCCACAAACGACCAGCGCTCGCCGCCAAGCAACCGTCGCCGAACAGGCCGTCCGCTCACCGGCGCGACTGGGGCCACGGCGGCAGCCGCTAACTCTCCCAACCGCGCCGGGCGTCCGGCCGTGAAAGATCAGGATTTGCCGCCTGAGCGACCGCCAGTGAGCAGATCTCTCGCCCGCCGGGTTCATTGGGACAATCGCGTGGCCGCTCTGGTGCTCCGGCCATGAACGGCCAGCACACGCGTCCGGTCGGAGATGATCATTCGCTTGCCGAGGCGCCTGGTTCCGTGGCGGCGGTCGCGTGGCCGTGGACGGTCAGGGCCGGGAGGTCTGCGGCCGCGGGTGCCCTGATGGAAGCCGAGACGTCGACCTGGACGGTGGCTTCGTCTCGGTGCACCCGCACCGTCGCTCCCTTGGGGACGGCCCTCACCACGAGCTCGCGTACGGCGGTGAGGGATTCACCTCTCGCCGCGGCGCGGGCACCGGTTCGGGCGGCATCCGTGCAGGTGAGTTGGACGGAGGCGACCCTCAGACCCCACAACGCGACCGCTGTGATCAGGACCAGGGTGGGGAGCGCCACGGCGATCTCCGCCGTGGCCATCCCGCCGTCTTTCAACCGGCCAGATTGAGGGCCCTCTCGATGATCTGTGAGAGGAGGGACTTCACCTGCGAGCTGGTCACGATCTTGAACAGGACACCGGCGAACGCGGCCGCGGCGATCGTGCCGACCGCGTATTCGGCGGTCGACATCCCGCGGTCCTCGGATGCTCGGGAACAGCGTCGCACCACCTTCTGTATGGCCCGCATATGGGCTCCTTTCGCTTGTGGTTGTCCTCAGCTTGCTTCGGCAAGGCCCCGGCGGACGCATGAACGTCGACCTGTGGATAACTCACTCGGGGAGGAGGATCGTTGAGGCGATCCCGGCGATGGCCGGGACGACGCCGAGCAGTACGAAGGCGGGCAGGAAGCACAGGCCCAGTGGGGCGAGCGCGCGGATGCCCGCTGCTCGAGCTCTGGCGGCAGCGGCCGTGCGAGCCACCCGCCGCTGGTCTCGTGCGAGCCGGCTCAGGGACGGCGCCAGCGACGCACCGGTGGACGCCGCGCGCCCGGCCGTCCGGGCCAGGGAAGCAAGCGCTGGTTCCTTCGCGAGCGCACGCCAGGCGTCGGCAGGATCCGCTCCGAGCCGGATCTGGACGGAAACGGCGTGCAACTCGTCGCCGAGCGGGCCACCCACCGCATCCGCGACCGCGTCCACCGCCTCCTGCCAGGGAGCGCCACCACGCAGACAAGCCGCCAACAGATCGACGGCCACGGGCAGGTCAGCGACGAGGCGCGCCCGCCTGCGTCTCCTTTCCGCAACCCCGAGGCGACCGAACGAATACCAGACGCCGACCGCGGCCAGAACTCCGATCACGGCGCCGAACGGCCCGCCGAGCGTCACCACGCACACAATCCCAGCAACGGCCGCTGCCGCGCGCCGGAGAAGAACATCACGATGGCCAGGACGTCCGCCCGACGACGGCTCGTCTGCACGGCTCGGGGTCTGCTCGTCCGCGGCTTGGCGCCACACATAAGCCCTGCCGCGCCCCCGGTCCCAGGAACCACTCGCTGTGTGGTCTACCTCTTGTACCTGGTCACTAGGAGTAGGGAGCGAGAGGCTCTCACCTTCCCGGCCGCCGACTAGCGCGGGAAACGTCCTTCCTCGCCCATCAGAGACGCGGGGGGAGAAGGTCGGCCAGCCCCGATAGTCATTCCTGGTCCGGGCGACGGGGGCGGCCTGGAGGTTGTGGCCTGCGCGTGTGGACGGGTCGTTTTGATGCTTGATGGGGTGGGATCCCGGGGCTCCATGACGCCGGGATGGACACGGGAGTTGGGCTGCGAGTCGCCGCGTGGCAGTGGTCGGCCATGCGGGAAGAACGAAGCCCGCAGCCGCCGCGCAGAGCACGGCCAACAGAATCGTCATATCTCTCCTGCTCGTCGAAGTCCTGAGGTCAGAAGGAGTCGCCCTCGACACTCCAGCCCTCCACGCGACAGCGCCGGCACCAGCCCGGCGGGCGGACGGGACGCGGGCAGCAGCGGACGCGCGATATCGACCGGTCTCTGGGGCGTCCGGCGCAAGCGATCGCCTACATGCTGGCCCCGCCTCGTGTGGAACCAGGGAACGGCGGTGACGCGCAGGTGCGGGTGGAGTCGCTGCAAGCCGCCGGGATTTACGCACCTCGCAGGTCACCGCTCGGCAACGGGGTACCGACCCCGTCTCCTCGAGGAGAAGCGGCGGACTTGGTGGGACATGGACGACTTCTGGACCGCCGCACGGTCGAGGGGGAGCCACGCTGGCGCGGGCGGGGCACGGGGGCGGGGCGGTGTGTATTGGTCGCTTTCTCGTTTGGTCTGTTTGGAGTTGGAGGGCGGTAGCTCGTCCACGGTTTGGTGCGGTGCCGGACGGGCCGAAGAGGCCGCGGCGCTGCATGTGGCGGATGACGCGGTCGCGGAAGGTGCCGCGGACGATGGTCGTGTCGCGGAGGGTGCCGCCCGGGCGGAGGACGCGGGCCATTTCGGCGATGGCGGCGGGTGGGTCGGTCAGGCAGTGGAGGCCGTTGTAGGTGACGCAGGCGTCGAAGGTGTCGGAGGGGAAGGGGAGGGCGTGGCTCGGATGTGTTGGTCGGGCGGGTGGCGCGGGGCAACCGTGCGAGGCGATCTGTAGGGCTTGCCGGGGCTTAGTGGCGAACGGATTGGGTGGGTGTTTCTAGTGGGGGGACTCGGCGGACTTGGCTAGGCGGCGGGTCCAGTAGAGGCCGGTCAGGTTGAGGGTCGTGCCTGTGAGCAGGCATGCCATGCCTGGGAGTGTTCCGAAGAGGAAGGGCAAGGGGTGCGCGCCCAGGGCTGCGGCCATGGCCAGGCCCAGGACCGGGAGTGCGGCGAGGAGGCGGGCTGTCGCGCGGGGACCGGCGAGTTGGACGGATACGTCCTGGCGTTGGGCCTCCTCATCCCGGAGGGCCGTGGCCAGACCGTCCAGCACGGTGGCGAGGGTTCCGCCGCGTTCGGCTCCCACGCGCCAGCATGCCGCCAGTAGACGCAGCCCCTCGGCGCCTGGGCGGACCGCGAGGTCTGCCAGGTGGTCGGGAGGTGGACGGGGGATGCTCAGCAGTTCCTTGGAAATTCGCGGATCCAGGGTGGTTGTGGCCGCTGTGAACGCCTCGTCAGGGGTGCGGCCCGCGGCGAGTTCGGCGGCCATCGCGTCGCAGAGTTCGATGACGGACGTGCGTCGAAGTCGGGGGAGGGCCCGGCGTTCACGCAGTGCTGTTGTTCTGGCCCTAACAGCGAGGAGGAGGCCGAACGGGTTGCCGGGTGGAGGGAAGGCGAGACGGTTAAGGCGGTGGACGGCGGTGGGTGGAGCCAGGAACGTCCACACTGCGGCTGCCGCGCAGAGGGCCGCGAGCGTGGTGATCACGTTGCTCCTTCCAGTCTGGCGGACAGGGCCTCGGCGCCGGAATCGAAACGGATCTCGCCCGATGCTGTGAACGACACCGCGGGGACGACGCCGACCAGGCCATCGGGCCCCCGGCGAAGGAGGCATACCTCGGCGACTCGCCGCTGGCCTCCACCCGGGTCGCGCACCAGGTGGACGACGATGTCCAGGGCGGCGGCCAGTTGGCTATGGACGGCCTCCCTGGACAGACCCGCCGCGCAGGCCAGCGCTTCGAGCCGAGCCGGTACGTCCGCCGCCGTGTTCGCGTGGAGTGTTCCGCAGCCACCCTCATGTCCCGTATTCAGCGCTTGGAGGAGGACTACGACTTCGGAGCCCCTGCACTCACCTACGACGAGACGATCTGGGCGCATGCGGAGTGCTTGGCGTACCAGGTCGTTCAAGGTGACGCCCCCGGCGCCCTCCATGTTGGGCGGACGTGACTCCAGGCGGACCACGTGCGGATGGGAGGGGCGCAGTTCAGCGGAGTCCTCGACCAGGACCAGCCGTTCGCCGGGGTCGACCAGCGAAAGGACACAGCTCAGGAGGGTAGTCTTGCCGCTTCCCGTGCCACCGGTGATCAAGAACGCGGCCCGGGATCGGATCAGGGCGGCGAGCAGTTCGGCGCCCTCGGGTGGGACGGTGCGCGCCGCGACCAACTCGTCCAACGTGAAGGCGCGGCGGCGCGGAAGGCGCAGGGAAAGACACGTGCCGGTGGCGGCGACCGGCGGGAGTACGGCGTGCAGGCGCACCCCGCCGGGGAGCCGGGCGTCGGCGTACGGGGAGGCGTCGTCGAGGCGGCGTCCCGCTGCGGCGGTCAGGCGTTGAGCCAGGCGGCGGACGGACTGCTCGTCCGGAAAGTTCAAGGATGTGCGGACAAGGCCAGAGCCCGTGTCGACCCAGATCTCGTCCGGGCCGTTGACGAGAACATCGGTGACATCCGGAGAGCGCAGAAGCGGCTCCAGTGGACCGGCGCCGACGAACTCGGCTCGTAACTCGTCGGCGAGCGTCAGCACCTCGCGGTCGCCGAGCAACCGCTCCTCCGCCCGAAGCGCCGCGGCGACCTGGCCCGTGGTCGGTTCGCCGCCGGTGCCCGCGAGCCGATCGCGCACGGCATCAGACAACCTGGTCATACGATTTCCCCTTCCAGAATT
Source organism: Actinomadura pelletieri DSM 43383 (assembly GCF_003634705.1). Classification (GTDB taxonomy): domain Bacteria; phylum Actinomycetota; class Actinomycetes; order Streptosporangiales; family Streptosporangiaceae; genus Spirillospora; species Spirillospora pelletieri. Next base: position 653,343 of record NZ_RBWU01000001.1, read on the forward strand.
GGCCGGACACCGCTGCGCCGAGACTTCGCACCCGAACCCCCGAAACGGGGACGCCTGAAAGCCTTCGGCGTGCGACTGGGCCGCCGCGTCCGCACGAACGCCCCCTGAGATCCCGGAAGCGGAAGCCGCCCTCGCTCTGTCCGGTGCGCGTTCGCGGCACTCCAGAGCCGGGATCTGAATGCCCTCTGCGAGGTGTCTCGCGGGCCACATCCATGGGCCTTATGCGCGCCGTGCTGGGTCGCCTGGAGGCCCGGTGACCAGGACGTCTGTGCCTGTTGACGGCCTTGCGGTGCGTGTACGGCTGGAGGAAAGGTCGGCGAGGACACCGGTGTAAATGAAGACCGCCGGAGCCGCGATGTGAAGCTTGGTGCGAGGAAGTTCGCGAGCCAGATCCATGCGCTGCGTGCGTTGCACGGGAAAGGCTGGGAGACCGGTGACCAGGACCTCCGTGCCTGTTTGACGGCCTCTTCTCGGTAGGCGGACCGGTCGGAAGGCGGGTCGGAGGGCGGGTCGGTGAGATGCCGGTGCTGACGGGGAGCGCCGGAGTTGGGATGTGGGTGCTTGCTGCGAGGTGGTTCGTGAGCCAGGTCCATGGGTCGTTTGCGCCGCGTTGGGGGCGGGTCCGCTGTTCGGTGGGCATTAGGCGGCCTCTTCGCGGTACGCGTACGGCTGGAGGGCTAGGTCGGCGAGGACGCCGGTGCAGAACTCGGTGAGGGGGCCTCGGCGGCAGGCCCGCTCGAGGTCGCCCTCGTCGATGGCGGCGGGGAGGCGGCGGTCGCGTTCGAACGCGCCTGCGGACGGGAGGTCTAGCGCGTGCACGACCGCGTCGGGTGTGAGCCCGCCCGGGGCCGGGCCCTGGACGACGAGGCGCAGGTCGGTCGTGTGGCGGCGGAGGGCGGTGGCCAGGCCGTCGGCGGCGATGGTCGCGCGGACCTCGGCCGGGACGAGCAGGAACGTCGTGTCGGCGGAGCGCAGGGCGGCGCGGCCGAGGTCGTCGGGGTAGCGGGGGACGTCCACGACGACCAGGTCGAAGCCACGTATCGCGGCGTCGAAGAGCGACCGGGCCGCCTCATAGGAGACGGGGACGGGCTCGCCTCGCAGCCACGACAGGACCGACAGGTCGCCGGAACGCGGCAGCGACTCGCGCAGGGTGGCGGTGTTGAGCCGTCCCCGCCGCTCGGCCAGGTCGGGCCAGCGGACGCCCTCGTGCTTCTCAAGGCCGAGCATGAGGTCGACGCCACCGCCGAAGGGGTCGGCGTCCACGAGGAGTGTGCGCAGGCCCTGCCCGGCGGCGGCGAGGCCGAGCGCGGTCGCGAGGACGCTGGCGCCCGCGCCGCCTCGGGATCCGACGACGCAGAGGGTGGTAGCCCACCCGCTTTCGGGTTCGCTGGCGGTGGCGAAAGCGTTGATCAGCCAGTCTTCGTGGTCGGGAAGGGTCGCGACGTCCTGCGCACCGACCTCCACCGCGAGGCGGAATGTGTCAGGCGTGGCCGCTGACGGGGTGACCAGCACGACGCCTGGTCGGCGTTGGAGGTCGGCGGACGCCATGTCCTCGGCCACGTCGGCGCCGACGAGGATGAGGGCGGGCCACGTCCAGGCGGCTCTGGCCTCATCGGCGTCGTAGGCGACCTCCGCGTGGGCGTCGGCGGCGGCCGCCAGACGGAGCAGGCCGTCGGCGAGCGCGGAGTCGCCGGTGACGATCAGTGCCGCGAGGTTCATCGGATGCTCCTTCGACGTTCGGAGACCTCCACCTTGCGGCCCTTGGCGTCGGCCCTGAAGGCCTTCGGCGAACTGTGGATAACTTCGCCCCGGCGGCGTGTGACGTGCGGATCAGGGCACGGCGAGCCTGTGCCTCCGTTGGCCCGGGTCGCGGGTCGGGGACAGTCGTTAGGCGTGTAGGGCACGTCCAGGCGCTGCCGCACTGATCGAGCGAGCGGGCCGCTGTCCTGCTCGGACGCTGGGAGCAGGAGCGGGGCGGGTCGTTGAGGGACGCGAGGAGCAGAGAGAGCGTGCTGTTGACCTTGGCGCCGGTGGTACGGGGATGGGTTCGCGTCTCAGCCTGGAGTGTGACGGAGTGGTCTTGGCCGCTGCAAAGTCCACGGCGCGGAGTTGCTGGACACCGTCCGCCCGGCAACCGCTCCAGAAACGCCATGCACAGCCGAGTTCTACGGCGCAGGGACGACGCCGACAGGTCGCAGCGAGTCCACGCGGCGGGTCATTGAAGGGATGCGGGAGCAGAGGAAGCGTGGTGATAACGCCGGCGGCCTGTTGCAAAGTGGGTTCGCGTCTCAGTCTGGAGTGTGGCGGGGTGGTCTTGGCCGCTGCAGAGTCCACGGCGCGGAGTTGCTGGACACCGTTCGCCCGGCAACCGCTCCAGAAACGCCATGCACAGCCGAGTTCTCCGGCGCAGGGACGACGCCGACAGGTCGCAGCGAGTCCACGCGGCGGGTCATTGAAGGGATGCGGGGGCAGAGGAAGCGTGGTGTTGACCTTGGCGCCGGGGGTGCGGGGATGGGTTCGCGTCTCAGTCTGGAGGGTGGCGGGGTGGTCTTGGCCGCTGCAAAGTCCACGGCGCGGAGTTGCTGGACGCCGTCCGCCCGCAGGCCGTGCTCAGCAGTGTTCTGCAGCGCGGGAAGACGGCGACAGGGCGCAGCGGGGCCGCGCGGCGGGGTCGTTAGGGATGCGGAGGTCGAGGAGGGGTGGTGTTGGTGGTGGCGGCGTTGCTGAGGGGGTGGGTCTCAGCTGAGGTGTGGCGGGGGCTCAGTGCCGGGTCTTTGGTTGGAGTGGGGGCCGGATGTCGAGCGCATGGGGAGGAGTCGGGAGCGGTGTTGGCGTTGTCGGCTGGTTGAGGGGCGTGGGGGTTCGCCGTCGTTTGTGGGGGCGGCGTGGGCGTTCAGGAGGGTGGACCCGGGGGCGGCGACCTGTGGGGGGCTGGGTGAGCGGGCTGCTCTTAGGGCGATGTGGTCGCTGTATGTGGGACGGGCGGTGGCGCTGGTGCGCCACCGCCCGGCCGGTGAAGACTGGGCGACCCCCGCCGGGGGGGAGAGCGGGGGTCGCCGGGCGGTCCGGCTCCGGGGGGGTAGAGCCGGGCCGCTTTCCCAAGAAAGTCTCAGGGGGCTCGGTATACCGAACACAAGTCTGCCCTAAGGAGAGGCAAACTCACTGCCTCCAGTCTAGGCAGATACAACATATGCTGCCCGATCGTTGATAGGTCCGTCGAGGCGCAAACTCGCCCGGCAGGTGTCGATTTTTCTCATCTGGTTGGGACGATCCCTTCGACACGCGGCGAGTCGGCGCCTGCGGCGCCGTCCCGCCCTCGACGGGGCAACTCCGATCCCCAGCACATGGAGTACATCAGAACAGGAGTGGGAGCGTACAGGAGAACTAAAGATCTTTCCGGCCACACCGTCAGATCGCCCCTTTCCAATGGAAACGATCACAGTGAGTGATCAATTCCGGAAGCGTCAGGTAGTTCCGGTTAGTCCGGAATAGTGTGTTCCACACCGGGGGCCGCCGGTACCGCTGTCGGGGTGGCACTCGGCGGGTGGACGAGTTTTCCGAACAAGGGCTTGTCAACTGGGCAAATGAGGCGTAGACAGGTCATACGGACCATGTGTCCGCGCACGGCAGCCGGGCACCCACGCGCGACCAGCCGCGGGAGGCGCGTCGAGACGGGCTTGACCCGGTCCGACGGATATGAGGTGCACGCTTGGTAACCCGGTTTGACGTGCTCGGCGACGGCGTCCCGGCCGTGGGACGCCGTTCGCTTGTTCAGGAGGCCCGGTCGCGGACGTCAAGGCCCAGCGCCGCCGCCAGGACGACCGCCTGATACGTGTCGATCACCGTGCGCTTCAGTTCGGTGGTGTGCGGGTCCAGGGACGAGATGTCGCTTCCGCGCAGGTCGCAGCCGGAGAAGTCGGCCCGGTGGAGCATGGAGCCGGACAGGTCGACGTCGTGGAACTCGGCGCCCGCGCAACGTGCGCCGGTGAGGTCCGTTTCGCGCATGCGGACGTCCGTGAACGACGCGCGGCGGAGGTCGGCTCCGGGCAGGCCGGTGAACGACCAGTCGCCGCCCTTCACCTTCAACAGGTCGTATGTGCAGCCGTCGAACATGCTGCCGACGAGCTTGCATCCGGTGAAGGTGGCGTCGAAGAAGCCGCAGCGCACGAAGGTGCAGTTCACGAACGCCGCGTCGGTGTGGGTGGACGCGTTGAACCGAACACCGCGGAACGTGCAGTCGGTGAAGACGGCGCCGACTCCGCTGGCCTCGGTCATGTCCACGTCCACGAACAGGACGTTCTCGTGCTCTTCACCCGTCAGGTCACGCGAATCCCAGTTCGCCGAAGCGATGGTGGTCTCGGTGGGCGAGGCTGGGCGTCCGTGCATGCGTTCGGCCATCCGCACAGCATGCAAGAGACCACTGACGGTTTCAGCCGCGCATGAACGCCTCGCAGATGGCCTGCGAGTCCCTGGCCGCCGCGGCCACCGCGGCGGAGCAGTGGCCGATCCATTGGGCGACGCCCTCTGAAGTACCGGACGCGTAGGCGCGGAGCGCTTCGGCGTACTCCTCGGAGAGTTCCAGGTGTCCTACTTCTGGGGCGACCAACGATTTGGGGTCGAGTCCACGGGCGATGAGCGTGAGCCGCTGTGCGGCCCGTGCGACGAGCCCGTCCCCCCAACCGAAGGGTCGCAGGGTCAGCAGTTCGCCGTGTACGACGGCCGCCACTACTAGGGCGGGTGCTCTCGTCGGTGCGGTCAGCAGCGTGCTGAGCAGATCGAGACGAGCGGCCACCTCGGACGGGGGAGGGGCCTCGTCCAGGTTCCGGTTGCGCGGACGTCCAAGGGCTGTGCTGTCGACCGCGTCCGCCGCCGCGAGGACGTGGAGCCGGGCGAGGGCCTGCCTGGGCGCCTTGCGCCATGTCTCGGTCAGGTTCCCCAGTTCGGCCGATACTCGCAGAGACCCTTGGACGATCGGGTCGGACGGGTGTTCCGTGGAGCGCAGTTCGTCCAGCGTGACAGAGGCTCCTTCGAGGACGGCCGAGGCCCGCGCACCCCGCAACGCGGACTCGGTGGACACCTCGGCGCTCCGCCGACGCAGAACTCGATGCCCGAGAAGTCGATCCACGGCGGCACGCGCGTCGTCGACGGCGCCGGGCACATCGCGCAGGTTCGCCACATCGGCGAGGGCATCGGTCACGGGCCGACCCTACGTGGTGGGTCGCCGGCATGGACGAGAGGGTGCGCGGACGCGTAAAACGGAAGCGATTCCCTGACCGGATATCGGGAAGGTCTGCTGTGTCGGGCGCCACACGACACCATCGACCGTCGTCTCCGCAGGTCGACTTCCGGTACCGCGGCCTTGTGGGACAGCGGACCTTCCTGGTGAAGTGGGGATACCGGGCGACCCCCGCTTCAGCTACCAAGGAGTATTCGCGTTGAGCCAGAGCCAAGAGACACTGTCGAACCTGCTGCAGGAGACGCGCCGCTTCCCCCCGCCCGCAGAACTCGCCGCGTCGGCCAATGTCAAGGCCGAGGCGTACGAGCGAGCGTCCGAGGACAGCCTGGGGTTCTGGGCGGAACAGGCGGACCGACTGTCCTGGTCGAAACGTTGGGACGACGTCCTCGACTGGAGCAACCCCCCCTTCGCCAAGTGGTTCGTGGGTGGCGAACTGAACGTCGCCTACAACTGTGTCGACCGTCATGTCGAGGCGGGACGCGGGGACAAGGTCGCGTACCACTGGGAGGGTGAGCCGGGCGACTCCCGTACCCTCACCTACGCCGACCTCCAGCGTGAGGTGAACAAGGCGGCCAACGCCCTGCTGGAGCTGGGGGTCCGCAAGGGCGACCGGGTCGCGATCTACCTGCCGATGATTCCGGAGCTGCCGATCTCGATGCTGGCGTGTGCCCGTATCGGCGCGACCCACTCGGTCGTGTTCGGCGGGTTCTCGGCCGAGGCGCTCCGGACCCGGATCGACGACGCGCAGGCCAAGCTCGTGATCACCGCCGACGGCGGTTTCCGGCGCGGTAAGCCGTCCGCTCTGAAGAGCATCGTCGACGAGGCCGTCGCGCAGACGCCGACGATCGAGCATGTGATCGTCGTCCGTCGCACGGGTGAGCCGGTGACCGAGAACGACCGTGATCTGTGGTGGAGCGACGTCGTCGACCGGCAGAGTGACCAGCACACGGCCGAACCCATGGACTCCGAGCACCCGCTGTACATTCTGTACACGTCCGGTACTACGGGTAAGCCGAAGGGCATCCTGCACACCACGGGCGGCTACCTGACCCAGTGCGCGTACACGCACTACGCGGTGTTCGACCTGAAGCCGGAGACGGACGTCTACTGGTGTTCGGCCGACATCGGCTGGGTCACGGGCCACTCCTACATCGTGTACGGGCCGCTCGCCAACGGCGCGACCAGCGTCATCTACGAGGGGACGCCCGACACCCCCAACAAGGGACGTTGGTGGGACGTCATCCAGAAGTACAAGGTGTCCATCTTCTACACCGCGCCCACGGCGATCCGCACGTTCATGAAGTGGGGCGACGACATCCCCGCGCAGTACGACCTGTCGTCCCTGCGCGTGCTGGGTTCGGTCGGTGAGCCGATCAACCCGGAGGCGTACGTCTGGTACCGGAAGCACATCGGCGGTGACAAGGCGCCGGTGGTCGACACGTGGTGGCAGACGGAGACCGGCGCCATCATGATCAGTCCGCTGCCGGGTGTGACGGAGGGCAAGCCGGGCGCGGCGATGCGTCCGCTGCCAGGTATCGCCGCGGACGTGGTGGACGACCAGGGCCAGTCCGTCCCGAACGGCGGCGGCGGGTTCATGGTGATCCGGGAACCCTGGCCGAGCATGCTTCGGACGATCTGGGGTGACGACGACCGGTACGTCAAGACCTACTGGTCCCGTTTCGACGGCCTGTACTTCGCCGGTGACGGCGCGAAGAAGGACGAGGACGGCGACATGTGGCTGCTCGGCCGCGTCGACGACGTCATGCTCGTGTCCGGTCACAACATCTCCACGACGGAGGTGGAGTCGGCGCTGGTCGCCCACCCGAAGGTCGCCGAGTCGGCGGTGGTCGGCGCGACGGACCCGGTCACCGGGCAGGCCATCGTCGCGTTCGTCATCCCGCGCGGGGACGCCGGTGGGGACGTGGAGGGCGAGGAGTTCCTGCGGGAGCTGCGCGACCATGTCGCCAAGACGCTCGGCCCGATCGCCAAGCCCCGCCAGATCATGATCGTTCCGGAGCTGCCCAAGACCCGCTCCGGCAAGATCATGCGGCGGCTGCTGCGGGACGTCGCCGAGAACCGCAGCATCGGCGACGTCACGACGCTCGCCGACAGCACGGTCATGGACCTGATCTCGGAGAAGCTTCCGAGCGCCAAGTCCGACGACTGACCCTGCGAGGACGACCCGCAAGGACGGCCCGCAAGGACGGCCCGCGCCCGGTACGCACCGGGCGCGGGCCGTCGCGTTACCTCCGCACAGCCGGTCAGTCGCAGGACGGATGTGGCCGGTCTGTGATCTGTTCGGTGACGTCATCAGGTTCGGTGCGTGGCGGCTCTACGAGGACGACGGCTCCAAGTACCTGAACACCCCGAGTCACCGAACTTCCGCGAGGGCTGCCCGGCCGAGCGCGGCTTCGAGCCCGCCGACGTCGAGCCTTTCGGCGTCAGGTTCGCGCCGCGTGAGGGGGAGGGCTTGGTCGAGCGCCTGCACCGACGCGGCTTCGACGACCGCGAGCTTAGGGGCGACGTGGCTGGTGAAATCCCCCACTCCGGACGTGTCGCCCTATAAGCGGCAGTGATCGTCCAGGTAAGGTCGGAGACGGTGCGCCGGGAAGTCTGGTCGGCAACGCCGGGTTCGTCGCGTATGGCGGGCCGGGTCTGGACCTGACCGTTCGTCACCTTTCCGGGAGTTCATCCATGGCGCGCCCTCCTGTGCGGCGCCGCGTCGCCGCGACGTGGCCGTTTCGTCCGACCGTTCGCTATGGCACGCAGGTCGCCATGGCGTTGCGCACGGAGACGATCGGCGGCGTGATCATGCTGCTCGCCGCGATCGCGGCGCTCGTGTGGGCGAACACACCCTGGGCGGACGCCTACAAGAGTCTCCAAACATTCGAGATCAGCCCGGACTGGCTGCACCTCGGACATATGGACGTCCAGCACTGGGCGTCCAGCGGCCTGCTCGTGGTGTTCTTCTTCATCGCCGGGCTGGAGCTGCGCGAGGAGCTGACGCACGGGGAGCTGCGCCATGTGAAGGACGCGGCGTTGCCGGTGCTCGCCGCAGTCGCCGGAGTGGCCGCCCCGGCGCTGATCTTCCTGGTGGTCAGCGCGGGCGAGACGGGCGCGGCGCGCGGCTGGGCGGTGCCGACGGCGACGGACATCGCGTTCGCGCTGGCGGTGCTGGCGGTGACGTTCACGGCGTGCCCGCCTCCCCTGCGCGCGTTCCTGCTGACGCTCGCCGTGGTGGACGACCTGATCGCCATCAGCATCATCGCGCTGTTCTACACCGATGAGATGCACTGGACGCCGCTCGCCCTCGGAGTGGTCTTCATCGCCGTGTACGGGCTGTTGCAGTACAAGAACGTTCGATCCCCCTGGATTTACGTACTGCTCGCCGTTCTCGCCTGGTACTGCCTCCAGCGGAGCGGGGTCCACGCGACCGTCGCGGGTGTGGCGCTGGGAATGCTCACCAGCTCGAAGGAGACCCCGGACGGACGACCCACGAACGCGGAACGCGCCGACCATGCGCTCCGTCCGTTCTCGGCGGGCGTGTGCGTACCGGTCTTCGCGTTCGTCTCGGCGGGCGTCGGGCTCGGCGTTTCCCAGTTGGGGGACGTGTTCCAGGACCGGGTGGCCCTCGGTGTGATCGCCGGTCTGGTCATCGGTAAGTTCGTAGGGGTCTTCGGCGGCGCGTGGGCGGCCGTGCGGCTGGGATGGGCCACTCTCGGCGAGGATCTGCACTGGCATGAGATCGCGGGGGTCGCGTTGCTCGCCGGGGTGGGTTTCACCGTTTCGCTGCTGATCGGCGGTTTGGCCTATACCGACCCGTCACAATTCGAGAGAGTGACGACTGCGGTCCTGATCGCGAGCGTTCTCGCCTCGGCGGCCGCGGCCGTCGTCTTCCGGAGGAGGGTGCGTCTGCGGGCGCGCCCGGACTAAAGGAGAAACAGCGATATGTCCGAGGCAGTACCGGACGAGCGCGTCGAGGACAAGTCTCTCGGTGAGCTGGTCGCGCTGGCGTTGAGCGACGTCTCCGACACCATCAAGCTGGAGATGGAACTGGCGAAGGTCGAGTTCAAGGCCGACGCCAAGAAGGCCGCCGTCAGCAGCGTGATGTTCACCATCGCCGCGGTGATGGGCGGAATCGTCGTCATTCTGCTGTCGATCTCGTTGGCGTACGGGCTGATCGGGCTGGGTTTGTGGCGATGGGCCGCGTTCCTCACCGTCGCGGTCGTGTACGTGATCCTCGCGCTCGTGCTGATGCTCGTCGCGAAACGCTTCATCAAGAAGATCGAAGGGGCGAAACGCACCCGGAAGACGCTGAAGGACGACCTGGCGAAACTGCGGCGCGGCGGTGACTCCGACGTCCCCGAACTGACGGAGTGACCGGACGCCATGTCGGGGCACGACGCGTCCCTGGTCGAGGTCGAAGGGCCATGGACCCACCGGCAGGTCAGTGCCGGTGGGACGCGGTTCCATGTCGTCGAGGCCGGTGAGGGGCCGCTCGTCCTGATGCTGCACGGCTTTCCGGAGTTCTGGTGGTCGTGGCACAACCAGCTCGTGTCGCTGCCCGCGGCGGGCTTCCGCGCCGCCGCCGTGGACCTGCGCGGATACGGCGGGAGCGACAAGCCGCCGCGCGGGTACGACCTGGTCACGCTGGCCGGGGACGCCGCCGGGCTCGTCCGGGCGCTCGGCGAGGCCAACGCGATCGTGGTCGGGCACGACTGGGGTGGGCTGCTGGCCTGGACGATGGGCGTTTACCATCTGAAGGTCGTCCAGCGGCTGGCGGTGGTGAGCGCCCCGCATCCGCTGCGGCTGCGCCAGTCCTTCGCAGGTGACCCGCGCGGGCAGGGGTGGGCGGCGCGTCACACGTTCGCCTTCCAGGTGCCGTTGTGGCCCGAACGGCGCCTCGTCCGGGACGACGCCGCCCTTGTGGGAAAGCTTCTGCACGACTGGTCGGCCCAGGGGTGGCCGGACGAACGTACCGAGCGGCTCGTCCGGAGGGCCGTCCAGATCCCGGGGGCGGCGCACAGCGCGCTTGAGTACCACCGTTGGTTGTTCCGGTCACAGGCCCGTCCGGACGGCATTCGCTACGCGCACCGTATGCGCGCCCCCATCCAGGTACCGACACTCCAGTTGCACGGTGCGCTGGACACGTGCACGCTCCCCGCCAGCGCCCAGGGGTCAGGACGTTACGTTTCGGCTCCCTACCGCTGGAAGCTCATCGACGGGGCCGGTCATTTCCCGCACCAGGAGCGTCCTGACGCGTTCGACGCCCAGCTCCTCGGTTGGCTCTCCGATCCCGAACCCGAACACTGACTGTGGGACGCCCGACGTACGTTTGAAGCATGCGGGATCGGGACGAGGCTGGACGCCCACGCAACGCACGGCCCAGGGACGCGTACGGGCGTCCGCTGCCCCACGGCACGACCGGTATACCAACAATGCCGGACGACCTCGACATACCCCCCAAAGAGGCCCTGACAGAAGCACAGCGGCTCTTGGACGCCGACCGGCCGTTCCACGCGCACGAGGTATTGGAAGCGGTCTGGAAGGCCGCTCCAGAGCCTGAACGGGAACTCTGGAGGGGTCTGGCCCAGGTCGCAGTAGGGGTGACCCACCTTCGTCGAGGAAACGCCCGCGGCGCCGAGGCGCTCCTCAGCCGCGCCGCCGAACGCCTCGTCCCATATGAATCCGCTCCTCCGCACGGTGTCGACGTCAAGGGGATCGTTCGGCGTGCACGCGCACTAGCTGCCGATGCTCCCGCCGACGGTCCCATCACGGTCCGTCTAACGCGCGGCTGACACGACTCAGTCGGCTGACACGGCTCAGTCGGAGCACCTCTGGGTGGACACCGGTTCGGTGGCGGTCGCGCCCGCGCGCACGTCCGGGGCGACCTCGTCGGCGGTCAGCGCGTACCCCGTGGACGGGGTGTCCAACGCCGCCGCGAAGATCACGCCGTAGACACGGCCGTCGGTGGACAGCAGCGGGCCGCCCGAGTTGCCGGGCTCGACCTTGCCGCGAATGGCGTAGATCTCGCGGGTGACCTGGCCGGAGTGGTAGATGTCCGGACCACGCGCCGTCTGCCGGGCACGGATGCGGGCGGCGCCCGGCGTGAACGGCTGGTTCTTCGGGAACCCGGCGATGATCGCGCTGTCGCGGACGCGGGCCTCGTCGGCGAACTTCAGCGGCGGCGCGTCGAGCCCCGGCACGTACAGCACGGCCACGTCGCGCTTCGGGTCGTACAGGACGACCCGTCCGCGGCCGGTCTCGCCCTCCACGGTGGCCACATTGGAGTGGCCGCGCGCCCCGGCGACGACATGCGCGTTGGTCATGACGTGCTTCGGCGCGAACACGAACCCGGTGCCCTCGATCCGGCGCTGGCACTGCGGCGCCGTGCTGACGATCTTCACGATGCTGGCGCGTGCCGCCCGCAGTCCCCGCGTGTTCAGCACGGACTCGTCCGGCGGCGGCACCTGCACCACCGACTCGCCGCCGAGCCCGTTGAAGACCTGCGGGAAGTCGCTGCTCTTCACGAAGCCCTGGAAGGACGTGAACCAGGTCTGGGCCTGCGTGGGCATCACGTCGTCGATGCCGTTGATGATCGAGGAGCCCTTGACCTGCGTCCGGACGGGCTTGAACTCGGAGTTGGCGACCAGGCTCCCGAAGAACCAGGCGACGATCAGTAGCGACAGGGCGCTGACGAGGGTTCCACCGACCGCGTCCACCGTGCGCGCGCTCATCCCGGTCACCCGGTTGCGCAGGACCGCGCCGACCGAGGACGCGACGAGTTGCCCCAGCGTGGCGGCCAGGAACGCGATCACGATGGCGAGCAGTGCCTGTTGCGCGGCACCGTCCACCGCGGCCTCCGCGATCGGTGGGGCGATCAGCACCCCGGCGACGCCTCCGCCGACGAAGCCGACGAAGCTGAGCAGGCTCACGATGAAGCCCTGCCGGTAGCCCGAGACTCCGAACAGCACGACGAGCACGAGCAATATGAGATCGAGAACGTGGTCGTGCAGCACCGCTTCACCGTACTGTGCCGCGACGCCGCTTAACGTCCCCTCGATGTACCAGATTGGGCCGTGTTGGGTAGCCGCCCGGTGTGATGTCCTCGCGTCCGCGTCGTCGTTCCGGATGAGCGGCGCCGTCTGACCTGCGGTCGGACGCGTCGCGGGTCATATGACCACCCGGTGGGGGCCGTCAGTCGCGTGCGGCGAGGTTCAGGATCTCCTGCGGGAGTTCTTCGATGCGGTCGGTGTTCCAGGGGCGGTTCCACCCTCCGGCGTCCAGGACGCGGGTGAGCAGCGCCGCCGTGAACCCCCACACGAACATGTCACGGACACGGAACGCAGGCCCCAACCTGAGCCCTGTCGTGTGCCGGACCATCACCCGGTTGTTGGGATCGACCAGCTCGGCGATCGGAACGCGCGCGACCGCCTCGACCTCTCCAGGATGCCCGGGTGCGATGTCCGACGGTTCGCGCCACCAGCCGGCGACGGGCGTGACCCGGTGCTCGCTGTGCGACAGGTACAGCTCGGGCAGCATGCACAGGACGTCCACGCCGGACGGTTCGACCCCGGCCTCCTCCCATGCCTCACGGAGCGCGGCGGCGACCGGCCCGTCGTCGCCCGGGTCGATGCGGCCACCGGGGAACGCGGGCTGCCCGGCGTGCTTGTTCAGGGTGGCGGCCCGCTGGGTGAGCAGGATGTCGGGACCGTCCGGCCCCTCACCGAACAGGATCAGGACGGCGGCGGGACGGGCGCCCGGGACGGGCTCGGCCATCGGCGGCGCCGTCATCCGGGGCCCCTCGACCTGGAATCGGGCCAGCCAGGGAGGGCCGATGGGGGAGATGTCGGTCACGTCCGTCCCAACTCCGGTACGTCCGTGTTCCTTCCCGCGGGCCCGAAGGCGCGGGTCATGAGAAGGGTCCGGGTTTGACGAGTTTGCGGGCGGTCTCCTCGTCCGTGGGCCCTTCGCCGAAGGAGGGGCAGAGACGGGCGACCGGGCACGCTCCACAGGCCGGACGGCGCGCGTGGCAGATCCTGCGGCCGTGCCAGATCAGCCGGTGGGACAGGATCGTCCAGTCCTTGCGCGGGATGAGCGTTCCGATCTCCTGTTCGACCTTCACGGGGTCTTCTTCAGACGTCCACGCGAATCGTCGGGCCAGACGTCCGAAGTGCGTGTCGACGGTGATTCCGGGGACGTCGAACGCGTTGCCCAGAACGACGTTCGCCGTCTTGCGGCCGACACCGGGCAAGGTGACGAGGTCTTCGAGCCGCCCTGGAACCTCACCGTCGAACCGGTCGCGCAGGGCCGCGGACAGTCCCATGACCGACTTGGTCTTGGCGCGGAAGAACCCGGTGGGTTTGAGGATCTCCTCGACCTCTTCCGGGTTGGCGGCGGCCAGGTCTTCCGGCGTGGGGTACTTGGCGAACAGGGCGGGCGTGGTCAGATTCACGCGTACGTCGGTGGTCTGTGCCGACAGGACGGTCGCGACGAGAAGCTGGAACGGTGTACCGAAGTTCAGCTCGCAGTGCGCGTCCGGGTACGTCTCGGCCAGGATGCGGTTGATCCGGCGGGCCCGCCGCACGAGCCCCAACCGCGTTTCGTTCTGCCATTTCCGGGCTCGCGGCCTCGCGGACGCCTCCGTCGCCATACCGGCCAGCCTAAGGCCTCACCGGCCCCATCCGGCTTCTCCCGAGCCATCTCGGGTCGTCCCGGGCCTTCTTGAGACCCACAAGGTCAGGACCCGACCCGTTCGACTCCGATATCACGCAACGTGAGCATGACCACACTTCAGGGAAGGCGGACGAACCCTCCCACGGTCATGACATGGCCCCTCGACTCCGCGTGACGGCGCGTGTTCGCCCCTGGGGCACGGGCCCGGAGCAATCCCGGACATCTGATCAGATTACGGCACAGCCGATACTTGCCCGGGACGTCCGGTAACAGGTGTTGAGACCGGTGTGATGGCATTCACCCAATGGTCCGTACACTGGGCGAACGGGACCGCGGCGGCCCCGGGAAGGACGGTAAGCCCGGTCTTTCGTTTCGGCGCGCCGTGACCCTGCCTTCACGTACGCGGTGGGACGTACGTCACACTAGGCATGTCGGTGTTCGAGGAGGAAGAAGCGTGACCGATCGCGACGTGGACGTTCTGAGCAGAGCCCCGCTCTTCGAAGCCCTCGACGAGCAGGGCGCCAAGGCGCTGCGCGCCAACGTGGCCGAGGTACGGCTCGCCCGCGGTCAGACGCTCTTCAACGAGGGCGAGACCGGGGACCGGCTCTACGTCGTCCTCGAAGGGAAGATCAAGCTGACCAGGACGGCCCCGGACGGCCGGGAGAACCTGTTGAGCGTGCTCGGGCCGAGCGAGATGTTCGGCGAGCTGTCGCTGTTCGACCCGCGTCCGCGTACCGCCAGCGCCATCGCGGTGACCGAGTGCCGCCTGGCCGGGCTCGGCCACGACGACCTGCGGCCCTGGTTGACGGGACACCCGGAGGTCGCCGTCCAGTTGCTGCGCGCGCTGGCGCAGCGGTTGCGCAAGACCAACGACGTCATGGCCGACCTGGTGTTCACCGACGTGCCGGGGCGTGTCGCCAAGGCGCTTCTCGACCTGGCGGAACGGTTCGGGCAGCCGTCCGAGGCGGGTCTGCACGTGCACCACGACCTCACGCAGGAGGAGCTGGCGCAGCTCGTCGGCGCGTCCCGCGAGACGGTCAACAAGGCGCTCGCCGACTTCGCCCAGCGCAACTGGCTGCGGATCGAGGCCCGCGCCGTCGTGATCCTCGACATCGAGCGCCTCCGCAAGCGCTCCAAGTGACCGTCCGTCCCGTTTGATCACCGGTTGACCACCGGGCCACCGCCGCGCCCGCGTCACACAGCGTCGTGTGGCCCCCGGCGTTCGTTCAGATAGTCGAGTTGCGCTTGGACGGACCACTCGGCCGCCCCCCATAGGGACCTGTCGACGTCCGCGTACACGCGTTCGACGACCTCGCGCGCCGTGCGCGCACCCGCGGCGACGGCCGCCTCCACCTGGGCGAGACGCTCACGGCGATGATCGATGTAATGGTCGAGGACGGCGATCGGATCGTCCAGCTTCGGCCCGTGACCTGGGAGGATGGTGGCGGCCTCGACATCGGCGGCGAACGCGCGGAGCCGGTCGAGCGAGGCGAGATAGTCGCCGAGGCTCCCTTCGAGGACGGTCGTCCCGTACCCGAGGACCGTGTCGCCGGTGAGGACGGCGCCGTCCGCCGGAAGCCAGAACGTCAACGAATCGTCGGTGTGACCGGGCGTCTCCATGATCCGCAGCTCCAGCCCGCCCGTGGTGATCACGTCACCCTCGCCGAGCCCCTCGTCGCCGAGCCGGTGTCGGGGGTCGAGCGCCCGCACCTTCACCGGACCGCCCGCGAGCCGCGCGAACTTCCCGGCCCCGGCCGAATGGTCGGGATGGCCGTGCGTCAGCAGAACCAGGCCGACCCGGCGTCCCTGCGCCTCGACCGTGTCCAGGACGCGCCTGAGATGCTTGCCGTCCTTGGGGCCCGGATCGACGACGACGGCCTCGTCCGAGCCGGGCTCGGCGATGATCCAGGTGTTGGTGCCGTCCAGGGTCATGGCGGACGGGTTCGGGGCGAGCACGCACGTCGCCCGCTCGGTGCCCATCCCGTCGATCTCCGACATGCCACCCATCCTGCCCGAGGCCCGATCCGGGTGACGGACCGGGTTCCAGCGGAAACGCTCGAGACGCCGCAGCGCCGACGTCCCCACCAGCCACCGCAGCACGGCCCTGGACATCGCGTCCCTACGGCTCATCGGTAGTGCCGCGCCGCCGACTCGGGCAGCACGAGATACGCCTCGCCGTCGATGATCTCGGCGGTGGGCTCATGGGCGACGATCTCACGGGACGCGGCGAGCACGTCCGCGACCGTCTCGAACTCGGCGAGATCGGCCAACGTCGCGAGCGTCGGCGGCAACATCGGCCACGCGCCGTCGAGGGCCCGTTCGACGGCCTCCGCCGGACGCACCCACGCCACCCGGTCCGCCTCCGTGCTGACGTCCCTGGCCCGCTGCCCCTCCGGCATCGCGGCGACGAAGAACCGGGTGTCGTAGCGCTTCGTCTCGATCTTCGGGGTGATCCAGTGCGCCCAGGGCCGCAGCAGGTCCGAACGAAGGACAAGGCCGCGCCGGTCGAGGAACCCGCCGAACGACTGTGAACGGTCCAGCAGCGCCTGGCGGTCGGCCTCCCAGCCCTCACCGCGTGTATCCGCCACGACCGTCCGCTCCGTCGGCCCGGCGAGCAGCACCAGCGTCTCCTCGAACGTCTCCCGGACGGCCGCGCACACCAGTTCGCGGGCGAGCGTCTCGTCCGCGTTGAGCGCCTCGCCCCACACGGCCGGCGACGGACCGGACCACGCGAGGTCCGCCTCCCCGTCCCGCGGATCGACCGCGCCGCCGGGGAACACGTACATGCCGGGCGCGAACGCCATGGACCCGACGCGGCGCAGCAGGAAGGCCTGGAGCCCATGCCTCTCGTGATCGCGAAGTACGGCGACCGTGGCGGCGGGACGTGCGGGAACGGGCTCGATCCTGCCCGACCGGAGGTCCTCGACCCGGCCCCGGAACGACTCCGGCAACTTGCGCCCGTTCACTTCACCCCATCCGAAACGGCACCCCTGGCGGCCCATTCGGACACACCGAACGTCATTCCGTCAACCCCGCCCGGACGGCTCGGGTGCCGCCCGACCTGCCTGAGCGGCCCCGACTGCCGGGGCAGGGTCACCGATCTGGGGCCGCCTTCGTTGACCGCGCGTCGTAATGCTCACGGGCGGTATGGACGTCGCTCATGTGGTTATTCGCCCAATGCAGCATCGACTGGATCAACGGGATGACGCGCTCACCCAGCGACGTCAGGGCGTACTCCACCTGAACCGGCACAGCGGGGGTAACGGTCCGCACCACGAAACCGTCCCGTTCCAGGGAGCGGAGCGTCTGCGTGAGCATCTTCGCGCTGACACCCGGCATGGCGCGGCTGACTTCGGCGTATCTGCGGGGCCCGCGCGCCAACTCGGTCAGCACCATCGTGGTCCACTGCCTGCCGACAATGCCCAGGAACTGATTCAGCGGACACGCCTCCATGAAGGCACCGAACGCCTCTTTCTCCTTTTCTCGGCGCTGCGCCGCCGTCATCGTGGCCATACCGCGGGCTCACCTCCGGGTGTCGAACGCACTCCGAAGTAACTCCTTCCCGCCCCGCGCAATTCCACCGACAGTGGTTCGTGCGGGATTCCCCGCACGAAACCACTTTCGCTCAAGGAGTACCGGCATGCGCGCGATCATCGTCAAGGCCTTCGGCGGACCGGAGGCATTGGAGGAGGTCGAGGTTCCGGAGCCCGTCCCCGGGCCGGGCCAGGTGCGGATCCGGGTGGCCGCCGCGGCGGTCAACCCGGTCGACGTGGCGGTCCGCACGGGCGCACTGGCGGACGTCGGGGTGATGCCCGCCCTCGGCGCGCGACCGGCGGTCGGCCTCGGACTGGACGTCGCCGGGACCGTGCTCGAACTCGGCCCTGACGTCGTCCGGCGTGACAGGGCGCCGCTCGCCCCCGGAGACGACGTCATCGGCATCCAGGACCGGCCCGACGTGCCGCTCGGCACCTACGCGGAGAGCATCGTCCTCGACGCGGGCGCCGTCGTCCGGGCACCCCGTTCGGTCTCCCTCGCGGAGGCCTCGACGCTGCCGCTGAACGGGCTGACCGCCCTCCAGGCGCTGAACCTGCTCGACCTTCCCCCCCGGAGCACGCTGCTGGTCACGGGCGCCGCCGGCGCGGTCGGCGGCTACACCGTCGAACTCGCCGCGCTCCGCGGGCTCCGCGTCGTCGGGTCCGCCGCCGCCGCGGACGAGGCCGCCGTCCGCGGGTTCGGCGCGGAGATGTTCGTACCGCGGGACGTCCACCTCACCGACGCGGTCCGCGATCTCGTGCCAGGCGGCGTCGACGGGGCCATGGACGCCGCCGCGCTCTCCACCGCCGCGCTAGGCGCCGTCCGCAACGGCGGAACGTTCGTGGTCGTCGGCGGCACCCGGGCCACACCGCCACCACTGCGCGGGATCAGCGTCCGCAACCAGTGGATCCGCGCCGACGCCGGGCAACTCGGCCACCTCGCCGACCTGGTGGACGAAGGCCGACTCACCCTTCGCGTGGCCGAAACCCTCCCGCTGACGGAGGCCGCCAAGGCCCACACACGAATGGAGGCGGGCGGCCTCCGCGGCCGCCTCATCCTCATCCCCTGACCACGCCCCGCCGACCCAGACCCGACCTCCCGCCTGAACGTCCCTGGCCCGCCGTTCTGAACGCCCTGCGTCTCAGCCCGGCGTGCCAGCCGAGCCCCCGCCCGAGCGATCCGGCCGAGCGTCCCTGGCCTGGCGACTTGAACGCTTTGACATTCTGGCCTAGCACCTCGGCCCGGCGTCCCCACCGAGCGTTCCGACCAAGCATCCCTGGCTCGGCGTTCTGAACGCCCTGCGTCTCAGCCCGGCGTGCCAGCCGAGCCCCCGCCCGAGCGATCCGGCCGAGCGTCCCTGGCCTGGCGACTTGAACGCTTTGACATTCTGGCCTAGCACCCCGGCCCGGCGTCCCCACCGAGCGTTCCGACCAAGCATCCCTGGCTCGGCGTTCTGAACGCCCTGCATCTCGGCCCGGCATGCCAGCCCGGCGTTCCCGCCAAGCGTTCCGCCGAGCATCCCTAGCCCGGCGTCTGGAACGCCCTGGCGTCGTGCCTAGCGCCTCGGCCCGGCGTCCCCTCCGAGTGTTCCGGTCGAGCGTGCTGGCCCGGCATTTGGGACGCCCCGGCGTCGGGCCGCTGGGGTCAGGCGATCTCGGCGATCAGCTCTACCTCGACGGGGGCGTTGAGCGGCAGGACGGCGACGCCGACGGCGCTGCGGGCGTGCCTGCCCGCGTCTCCGAACACCTCGACCAGCAGATCGCTCGCCCCGTTGATCACCTGGGGCTGTCCGTGGAAGTCCGGCGCGCTGGCGACGAAGCCGACGACCTTGACGATCCGCGCGATCCGGGACAGCTCGCCGACCTCGGCCTTGAGCGCCGCGATCGCGTTCAGGGCGCAGATGCGCGCCTGCCGGGCGGCCTCCTCGGCGTCGACCTCGGCGCCCACCTTCCCGGTGACCGCCAGCTCACCCTTGACCATCGGGACCTGCCCGGACGTGTAGACGAGCGACCCCGTCCGCGCCGTCGGGACGTACGACGCGACCGGCGGAACGGCCTCCGGCAACTCGAGCCCCAGTTCGCGGATTCGCTCTTCGGGCGTGCTCATGACCACTCCTCGTGAAAGCGCTGCTCGATCGGTCAGGACTGCACTTCGCGCTTGAAGTAAGCCACGAGATTCTCAGGATTCGGCCCCGGCAGGACGGTCACGAGCTCCCACCCGTCCTGTCCCCAGTTGTCAAGAATCTGCTTGGTCGCGTGCACCAGCAACGGAACGGTCGCGTACTCCCACTTCTTCATGCGCCTCACCTTAGCGATCGCCCCAGCCACGTCCCCCTGGAACCCGCCCGTACGCCCCGACAGGCGCGGACCCGACCGGTTCCCGGCCACCGCGCGTCCGTCGACCGCAGCGATGCACGGACCGCTATCGATGCGGCTCGAGACAGCATCGCCGTTTTGTTGATCTTCACATATCCGCTGCGCAGAATCGAAGCGACAAATCCGGCGACGCGCCGAATTCTGCACGGCCATTGCCGGAAAACGGGGTAAAGGAGAGGCAATGAGAGTATTGAAGGCCGCCATGGCACTGGTCGCCATGGTGCCGCTCGGCGTCGTCGGGCTATCCGCACCGGCTTCGGCGGGAGAGTGGTGTGGATGGAACGAAATCTGCATGTTCGAGGACGCCCTCTACCGCGGCGACCGGTACGTCAGCCATACGGCGGTTCCGGGGAGATACCAGATCGACTGGTGGAACGGCGACAACGAGATCTCTTCGGCGATGAACAACTCGTTCGACTTCTGCGTCCGGCTCTATGACAACGACGACTGGAGCGGGGCCACCTACACGATCGGCTACGACGAAGTGCACAGCACCCTCCCCGGCTTCAACGACCGGGCGGAAAGCTACATCGTTTGGCGATGCCGATAACGGTCACCGTCATCCCCTCGGGGTGACCGCTTTACCGGACCCGGGCTCGACCGCCGATGGTCCCGGCGGTCGCGCCCACCCCGCGCGGCGGGGCCCGGGTCCGCCGCGGCAAGCGGTCGGTACGCCGCCTGCCGGACGGCCAGGACATGCGGTTCGTTCCCTCGCGACGCCGACCACGCCAGCGCCGACGTGCACGGCGACAGACCAACGACATCGACGTACGCGACACCTGGTCGGGGGAAGAACCGGCGCGCCGCCTCCGGCATGAACGCGATCCCCTGCCCCTGCGCGACCGTCGCCAGGATCGACTCCACGTCTTGGGCGACCGGCCCGTACACCACCGGTGACCCGTCCGGCCGTGGATCGACCGCCCAGAAGTCCCGCCACACCTCGGGGCAGGCGTCGGGGGCCGACACGACGGCGCGCCCGGCGAGATCCGCCAGTGTGACGGCGTTCCGTTCGGCCAGCGGGTCCCCGGTCGGCACGCACACCACCCGGGGTTCGGTCGCAAGTTGGAGGGTGCGGATGCCGTCGGGCGCCGGGGGGCGGCAGAACGCCAGGTCGACCTCGGCCCGCTCCAGGGAGCGGTAGTGCTCGATCAGGTTCAGCAGTCGCAGTTCCACGTGCAAGTCCGGGCTGCGCCGCCTGAGTTCGGCCAGGACCGCGTGGACGTGCGGCATCGCCCCCTCGGCACCGATCGTGCCGATGACGACGTGACCGCTCACCGCACGCGCGTGCTCCCGCGCCACGCGACACAACCGCGACAGGCCGTCGACCACCGTGCGCGCCTCGACCAGCAACGCCTGCCCCGCCGGTGTGAGGGCGACCGACCGGCTGGTCCGCTCGACCACGGCCACCCCGAGCCGCCGCTCCAACGCTCTGATCTGCCGACTTAACGCCGGCTGCGTCATGAACAACCGCACCGCCGCCCGTCCGAAATGCAATTCCTCCGCCAGCATCAGGAACGCCTGCAACTGCGCCGCGGTCGGCGTCGCCACGTCTTCCACCATGACCTCCGGTGGCCGTCCCTCACGCCCCGCCGCAACACCCCGGCGACCGGGCGGGCTTCCGCCAACCCTGATCTTCCCCTTCGCCTCCCGCATTCTGGAGGGCACCACCCGGACATACACCCAGACGTCAACGCTCCGAAGGACGGTGACAACGTGCGCGGGCGGCTGACCGAGGGTCAGGACGCGGACGCCCCGGGCCGGCAAGGCGCGGGCATGCTAGTCCAGTCCGGCCTGGGAGGCAGCGAGAATCTTCAGAAGCACCCGGGAGCGTGGCCAGGCCCGCGCGCCGGGCGCCAGGCGATCGGCGGCACCGCCTCGGCGTTCCAGACCCCGACGATCTCGCCGCTGGTCGCCGGGACCGTGGAGCCGTCCGGGTTACAGAAGGCCAACTCCCTCCTCGGCGCCGCCACCGGCGCCACCCGGCTCGCCGGTCCCGCCCTCGCCGGGACGTTCGTGCTCACCATCGGCCCCGGCTGGACGTTCGTCCTCGACGCCGCCACGTTCGCCGCCAGCGGCGCCCTGCTCGCGGCGACGCGCGTCCGGCACGTGCCGCAGCCGGACCTCCCGGACGGCCGATCCGGCGCGTTCCAGCGACTCGAACGCGACATGGCCGAAGGTTGGGCGCAGGTCCGGACGCGCGACTGGTACTGGACGAGCCTGATCGCGCACGGCGTCTGGAACGGCGCGTCCGCCGTCCTCCTCACCCTCGGACCGGCCATCGCGATCGACCATCTCGGCGGCGAGGAGACATGGATCGCGACCGTCCAGGTCGGCGCCGTCGGGCTCGTCGCCGGGTCGCTGCCGGCGTCCCGCATCCACCTGCGCCGCCCGGTCCTCGTCGCGAACCTCGGCCTCGCGATCTTCGCTCTGCCGCTCGCCCTGCTGGCCGTCCCCGCGCCCGCGCCACTGGTCATCGGCTCGTACGGGGTGGCGCTCGCCGGGCTGGGCGTCCTCAACCCGACCTGGCAGACGGTCGGCCAGTTGACCATTCCGCAGCACGCGCTGGCCCGGGTGACGTCCTACGACTGGCTGCTCTCCCTCGCGGCGGCGCCGCTCGGCTACGCGCTCGCGCCGTTGGCGGCGTCGGCGTGGGGAACGGCCGTGCCGCTGACGGCTTCCGCGGTTCTGGTCGCCGCGTCCTGCCTGGGCACGGCGCCGGTGCCGAGCGTCCGCCAACTGACCATGCCCACGCCAGAGCCCCCGGCGCCCCTCAAGACCCCTGGCACCGAGCCCGCCCAGTAACAGCGGGGGCCTTGCCAACCGTCGGGCAAGGTCCCCGGTCACCGCATCAGGGAGCGGCGGTCGGCGGGTCGCCGGGCTGGGGGTCACCGCTCGTGATTCCGGGCCGATCGTGGGACGACCCATCCCGCACGGCCGGTGCCTCGTCACGCTGCTTCGGCTCGTCCAGGCCGATGACCGGCGGGACGTCGTCGGGGGACTCCAGCGCCGAGGAGGCCTCCGCCGCCTTCGCCAGCTCCTCCTCCGCCTTGGCGAGCCGTTCCCCGAGACCCGGTCCGCCCCGCTTGCCCGCCGCCTCGCCTCCACCGGTGCCGCTCGTGACACGGTCGAAGAATCGCAGCACCTCCACCGGCAGCGGCATGACCAGCGTGCTGTTCTTCTCGGCGGAGACCTCGACGACCGTCTGCAGCAGCCGGAGCTGCAGGGCCGCCGGGTCCTGCGACATGATCTCCGCGGCGGCGGCGAGCCGCTTGGACGCCTGGAACTCGCCGTCCGCGGTGATGATGCGGGCACGCCGCTCCCGCTCCGCCTCGGCCTGCCGGGCCATCGACCGCTTCATGCCCTCCGGCAGCGAGACGTCCTTGATCTCGACCATCTCGATCCGGATGCCCCACGGCCCCTCGGTGATCTCGTCGATGATCGCCCGAAGCCGCGTGTTGATCTTCGCGCGTTCGCCGAGGAGCTCCTGCATGTCGGCCTGGCCGATGACCGACCGCAGCGATGTCTGCGCCACCTGGGAGACCGCGTAACCGTAGTTCTGGACGTTCACGATCGCCTTCACCGGATCGATCACCCGGAAGTACACAACGGCGTCCACGCGGACGCTCACGTTGTCCTGGGTGATGCCGTCCTGGCCCGGAACGCCCATCGTGACCGTCTGTCTGCTGACCTTCTGCATCCTTTCGATGATCGGCACGATCGCCGTGATACCGGGCTCGCGGACCGCACCAGGACGCAGCTGCCCGCCCCGCTGCACCTGGCCGAACCTGAACACGATGCCGTGCTCATACTGCTGGACGACGCGGATCGAAGACGTCAGAAGGACCAGCCCGCCGACGAGGACGATCAGCAAGACGACAAGGGCCACCGCGGCCATCACGGGCACCTCTCTCTCGTGATCGGCGGGACCACGGGGAGCGCCCAGGCCCCGACAGCTCGGAACCACCCGGAGGACGGTTCACGTTTCCCAGCTAACCGCGCGGGCACGCCGATTGACAGTGCCCGAGCCAACGATCGTGGCCGGAACCGTGTCAGGGATCACTGCAGCGGGACGGGCGCACCCTCAAGTGTTTGTCGAGTGAACGATATGGTCGATCGAGTGAGCGCGAGAGACACCGACTGGGACGGCGTACGCCTCCACGTGGTCACCGGGAAAGGCGGAACCGGGAAGACCACCGTCGCGGCCGCGCTCGCCCTCGCGCTGGCCGCCGGTGGCCGCAAGGTCCTGCTCGTCGAGGTCGAGGGACGCCAGGGCATCGCCCAGCTGTTCGACTGCCCGCCCCTGCCGTACGGGGAACGGCGCGTCGCGATCGCACCGGACGGCGGCGACGTCTACGCGCTCGCCATCGACACCGAAGAGGCGCTCCTCGAGTACCTCGAGATGTTCTACAACCTCAAGCACGCCGGGAAGGCGATGACCCGGCTCGGCGTCGTCGACTTCGTCACCACCATCGCGCCCGGCCTGCGGGACGTGATCCTCACCGGCAAGACGAGCGAGTCCGTCCGGCGCAAGAAGAAGGACGGCTCGTTCATCTACGACGCCGTCGTCATGGACGCGCCGCCCACGGGCCGCATCACCAAGTTCCTGAACGTCAACGACGAGATCTCCGGGCTCGCCAAGGTCGGGCCCGTGCGCAACCACGCCGACACCGTGATGAAGGTTCTGCGCAGCCCCGAAACGGCCGTGCATTTCGTCACGGTGCTTGAGGAGATGCCCGTCCAGGAGACGATGGACGGCATCCGCGACCTCACCGAGGTGGGCCTGCCCATCGGCGGCGTCGTCGTCAACATGGAGCACCCGCCCGTCCTCCCCGAGGACACCCTCGCCGCCGCCGCGTCCGGCGACCTCGACATGGACGAGATCATCCGGGGCGTGAAGGCGGCCGGTCTGGAACACGACGCCGAGTCGATCGCCGCGGTGCTCGCCGCCGAGGCCGCCGACCACGCCCGCCGCACCGCACTCCAGCGGCGCGAGA
Organism: Actinomadura pelletieri DSM 43383; assembly: GCF_003634705.1. Lineage (GTDB taxonomy): Bacteria > Actinomycetota > Actinomycetes > Streptosporangiales > Streptosporangiaceae > Spirillospora > Spirillospora pelletieri. The sequence goes on from NZ_RBWU01000001.1 coordinate 678,158, forward strand.
AGGAGCGCCTCGAGTCGATCGACCGTCCCCGCTACACCCTCCCGCTCCTGTCGGACGGCATGGACCTCGCGGGCCTGTACGACCTGGCCGCCGCCCTCCGCGCCCAGGGCGCCGCATGACCGAGCACAACGACGACCCCGAGGTCGGACGGAGGTGAACCGATGAGCTCGACCGGCGGCAAGACCCCACCCGCCCTCGATGTGAACGCGCTCCTCGACGACCCGCGCACGAAGATCATCGTGTGTTGCGGCTCAGGCGGTGTCGGCAAGACGACGACGGCCGCGGCCCTCGGCGTCCGCGCCGCCGAACGGGGTCGGGACGTGGTCGTCCTCACCGTCGACCCGGCCCGGCGGCTCGCCCAGTCGATGGGACTGTCCGAACTCGACAACAACCCGCGCAAGATCGAGATCGAGGGCGACGGCGAGCTGCACGCCATGATGCTCGACATGAAGCGCACCTTCGACGAGATCGTCGAGGCGCACGCCGACCCCGACCGGGCCAAGCAGATCCTCGCCAACCCCTTCTACCAGTCGCTGTCGTCCAGCCTGTCCGGGACGCAGGAGTACATGGCGATGGAGAAGCTCGGCCAACTGCACCGCTCCGGCGCGTGGGACCTGATCATCGTGGACACTCCACCGTCCCGGAACGCGCTCGACTTCCTGGACGCCCCCGAGCGGATGGGTCGTTTCCTCGACGGCCGCTTCATGCGGATCCTCGCCACCCCCGCCAAGACCGGTGGACGGTTCGGCGTCAAGGTGATCAGCGCCGGTTTCGGCATGGTCACGGGCGTCCTCAACAAGGTCATCGGCGTCCAGCTCCTCCGGGACGTCCAGACGTTCGTCGCCGCGTTCGACACGATGTTCGGCGGTTTCCGGGAGCGCGCCGAGAAGACGTTCCGGCTCCTGCAGACCCCCGGCACCGCGTTCCTCGTCGTCGCCGCACCGGAACCGGACGCGCTCCGCGAAGCCTCCTATTTCGTGGAACGTCTCGCGGAGGAGCGCATGCCGCTCGCCGGACTTGTGATCAACCGCGTCCACGAGTCCGCCGCCGACACGCTCTCCGCCGCCCGCAGCCAGGCCGCCGCCGAAACCCTGGAGGAACGCGGCGAGCACACGCTGACCGCGGCGTTGCTGCGCCTCCACACCGACCGGCTGCAGCTGTCCGCCCGCGAGGAACGACTCCGGGACCACTTCGCGTCGGCGCATCCGAACGTCCCGGTCACGGCGGTCGCGGCGCAGGCGGAGGACGTCCACGACCTGGACGGCCTACGCCGGGTGGGCGAGGACCTCGCCGCCTGATCGGCACGACCCGCCACCAGGTGAGACAACGCCACACCCACTCCGCAGGCCCGTACCGCGCGTGGCGCAGCCACAATGCGCTGAAGACCGCCTCGACCACGAACACGCACGCCCCGAGGGCCATGGCCTCACGCGCCGTCCCGAGCCTCACGAATTGACCGGCTGCCACGACCATCAATGTGGCACCCAGATAGTTGGTCAACGCCATCCGACCGGCCGGCGCAAGTCTCAGCAAGACGCCCCGAGCACGCGAACGCAACAACACCAAAATCACACCGACATAAGCGGCCGCAGTCACCAACCCCGCCAGCCGCCCCCCGAAACCCGAACCACCCTCAACCTGCCAGCCATTCAAGGCGATGGCCCCCAGGGAAACACCCCCGACCCCCAGGCCGAACCCACACCCAGAGAGACTCAACAATCTCTCAATTCCGTAACGCTGGGCAGCGTAACCCAGCAGGAACAGCCCAGGGATCAACACGCTGCCACCCCCCGTGACCAGCACCGCGACCACCTCGGCAACGACTCCGATCATCAGGACGACCCGTCGCGACAGAAACGACGCGGGCAGCAGGACGACGATGCCGACAACCGCGTAGGTCAACAACACCTCGTCCGGCTGCAACACCCGATGCACCGCACCAAAGGGCACGAGAAACCCGAGCCGAGCCAACATGACCAGCCGCGGATTCTGTGCCCTCTCCTGTACCGCGTCCAGGAACAACCCGAAGCTGACCCCGAACAGGAACGAAAAGACAGGAAAGAACCGCTGATGCAACAGGGCTTCGTAAACCCAGTTCCCCGCACCCTCAGAGGACGCTCCACTGAGCCCGACGGCGTTCACGACCGAGATGCCAAATAGAGCGAACCCACGAAGCACATCGACCTCGACAAGCCGCGCCGTCTCAGCCCGTCCAACAGGCACCACGGAACCTCGGAGCAAGGCCGGCCCTACCCCCTCCCGAAGCCCGACCACCAACCCACAAGACCACACCCACCCGACCGCCCAACACCTCACATCACACCCAGACCATCGGCAAGCTCACCTTCCCGTCACAGGAAAACCCCTCACACCGCGCCGCACCGACCAGCCGCCCCCACAACAGCGCCACCAGGCACACTCCCAACAACCGAACCGAACCTGGACGAATACGACCGACACTCGACCTGGTCGACGCCCCCCTCACCCGCTCCGCCGCGCCATCCCTGCAACCGCAACGACATCACAACCAAACGAATCCCAACACACCCCCTCATGGACATAGCCAGGTACCAGGCAACATCCAGACTGAAGACAACACCGCGACCCGCTCCGCCACCACCTCACCGTCCCTACGGCCGCAACGAAATCACAACGAACGAACCCCACGCACCGCTCAGCCCCGATGGCGTACGCGGACGAGTACCAGCCGACAGTCGATCGAGCTAGCGGAAGATGCCCTTACCCGCGCTACCGCCGCCCCCACAGCGCAACGACGTCACACCGCACAAGCCGAACGGTCAAGGATGCGGCCTTCACCCTCTGCGCCACCACCGCATCGCAGTCGCGGCGACCTCCCCTGGCGAACACCGAGGACACCCACAACCCTTGGTGGCGGACATGGACGAGCATCTAGCCACATTCGAGTTGGTGAAGGCGTCCTCATCCTCTTGATGTCGCGCCTGTGCAGAGGCAGGCAGTCCGGCGACGGCCGCCGGCGTCGCGGCTTACGCCGTCCGAAAGGAAGCAGCCGACATGCACACGGCCACGGACCACACAGCGTGGCGAAGGGTGAGTGACGACCAGACAAGCCCGTCCACGACCGGGAACGTGGTTACAGGCTCGCATCTCGGTGGGATACGAGCCCGCTGACACGTTTCTGAGTGGACCGGGTAGGTCATCAGCCTGGACGGGCCGCTCTCAAAGCCCGTGAAATCGGACGACCGCCGTTCGGCGGATCGGGTCAGCTCGCGACGAGTTCCTGTTCGTCCACGTCGACCGACCGCTCGTACTCTTCCTTGGCGGTCTCCAGAAGGTCGCGCCACGACCGTACATCCGGCCGCCGACGCAGCAGAGCGCGACGTTCCCGCTCGGTCATCCCGCCCCACACGCCGAACTCGATCCGGTTGTCGAGGGCGTCGGCAAGACACTCCGTGCGCACCGGGCAGCCGCGGCAGATCATCTTGGCCCGGTTCTGCGCTGCTCCCTGCACGAACAGGGCGTCCGGATCCGCGTTACGGCAGGCGGCGCGGGCGGTCCAATCCGTGATCCACATCTTGGCCCCACTCCCCTAGGGTCTGTGTGTCGATTTGCGCTCCTTGGCCGGACGGGCGCGGACGTCAGGCCGCCAAACGAAAGCCGTGGGGAAGAACTTACGGAAGCGAGGCACGTTTCGACAGTCCCCGATGGGCCCATTCTCGATATGGCCCACCGGGGCCATATCGCCGGAACGGACTAGTTACCTGTAGTAGACGCGCCAGACACTGCACAGGTTGTCATGAGGAGGGCATAAGGGACGAAGCTCATGGTCAGCGGGGGCCCGGAAGGTTCGACGACGGGGGGCACGTCCCAAATGCACTGGTCATCCCGCGTACCCTAGTGCCCGTGCGCGTTGCGAATATGGATCGGGCGAAGGCGGTATCCACAGTCCTCAGGCTTCTCGGGGCGGGGGTCGTCGCAGGCGTCCTTGCCGCCTTCATCGCGCTACCCGCCGTGGGTAGCGCCGGGCTGACCGCACGCGACGCCGCGAACAACTTCGAGGACATGGACAGCCAACTGAAGACGACACCACCGTCCGAGAAGACGGTGGTGTACGACTCGGAGGGCAAGCCGTTCGCCACGTTCTTCGACAAGTACCGCGAATCCGTCCGGCTCGACCAGATCGCGCCCGTCATGCGGCAGGCGATCATCGACATCGAGGACTCGCGGTTCTACGAGCACGGCGCCCTCGACCTGAAGGGCACGCTCCGCGCGCTGGCGACCAACGTCGAGTCCGAGAAGACGCAGGGCGGATCGACACTCAGCCAGCAGTACGTCAAGAACCTGCTGGTCGACGCCGCCAAGACGCCGGAGGAGTACCGCGAGGTCACCGCGCCGACCATCGGCCGAAAGGTCCGCGAACTCCGCTACGCGCTCGACATCGAGGAGCGGCTGACCAAGGACCAGATCCTTGAGGGCTACCTCAACATCTCGTACTTCGGCGCGGGCGCGTACGGGGTCCAGGCCGCGGCCAAGCGGTACTTCAGCGTCCCCGCGTCCCAGCTCACCCTCGGACAGTCCGCGCTGCTCGCGGGCATCACGCAGAACCCCACGGCCTACGACCCGATCCGCAACCCGAGGGACGCCCGGAGCCGCCGCGACATCGTCCTCAACCGGATGGCGGAACTCGGCCACATCACGAAGCAGCAGGCCGCCGCGGAGGCCGCCAAGCCGATCGAGCTGAACACCACCGACCCGGTCGGCGGCTGCGAGACGAGCAAGGCGCCCTACTTCTGCGAGTACGTGAAGTACGACCTGCTGAACATCCTGTCGGACGGCAAGTACTGGAAGCTCACCCCGAAGGAGCAGGAGAACGTCGTCAACAAGCTCAACCGGGGCGGCTACACGATCCGCACCACCCTCGACCCCCAGAGCCAGCGCGCCGTCGACAAGACCCTGCGCAGCACGGTTCCGCCCGCCGGTAACCGCGTCGCCGCCGAGGCGATGGTCGAGCCCGGCACCGGCAAGGTCAGGGCGATCGGGTTGAGCAAGCAGTTCGGCCCCGGCAAGGGACGGACCACCATCAACCTCCCGGCCGACGCCGCGCACGGCGGAGGCAACGGGGTGTCCGCGGGCTCCACGTTCAAGATCTTTACGCTTGCCGCCGCCATCAACCAGGGCATTCCGGTCAGCACGACGATCAACTCACCGCAGACCACCACCGTCGGCGGCTTCCAGTCCTGCCGGTACACCGGGATGTACCAGGGCAAGAAGTACGACAACGGCATTCTCGGCGGAGGCACCTGGACGCTGTCCAACGCGGGTGACAGCGAGAAGGGCAACTTCAACCTCAAGACCGGCACCTGGCACTCGGTCAACACGTTCTACGCGTACCTGGAGAAGCGCGTCGGCGTCTGCAACGCGGTGAAGATGGCCGAGAAGTTCGGCATGAAGCAGGGCAACGGCAACCCGCTGCTGCCGCTCCCGTCCCAGGTCCTCGGCGTCAACGACATCGACATGGTCCACCTCGCCGCCGCGTACGCCGGATTCGCGGCCCGCGGCAAGTATTGCGCCCCGATCTCGGTGACGGAGGTCGTCGACGCCGAGGGCAAGCAGCTCGAACTGCCCAAGCAGGACTGCCACCAGGCCCTCGACGAGGACGTCGCCGACAAGGTCAACTCGATCCTCCAGGGCGTCCTCACCCAGGGAACCGCCACGGGCCGCGGGATCGGCCGTCCCGCCGCGGGCAAGACCGGCACCTGCGAAGAGTTCACCTGCGCCGTGTTCGCCGGCTTCACCCCGAACCTGGCCGCGGCCACCGCCTACTGGGACTACCGCGGCCCCTGGCGGTACAAGGTCCACGGCGTGTACGGCGCCGACATCCCCGGCGGCATCTGGCAGCAGAGCATGCAGCGCGCCCTCTCTGGGAAGCCCGCCCCCGGGTTCCGGACCCCGTCCCGCGACTTCGGCGACACCGCCCGAATCCCGGACGTGAAGGGCAAAACCATCGCGGAGGCCACCGCCAAACTCCACGCCGCCGGCCTCAGGGCCCGTGTCGCCCCCGGCTCCGTCCCCTCGGACCAGCCCAAGGGGACGATCGTCTCCACCTCACCGGCCGCCGGCAGCGAGGCCCCGCCCGGGACCAGCGTCATCCTCTACGTGAGCAGCGGCGAGAACCGCGGCGGCGACCGTCCCCCGGGCAACGGCGACTGACGCCCAGGGCCCACGCCAAAGCGAAATGCAGCAAGCGTTGACTTGGGCCGGGGGCGGTCGGTCAATGATGGGATCATCAGGAGGACGGTTGTCGTCCCCTCAGCCCACTTCCCGCCGCCCCCTCAGACACTGACACGAGCCAGGCCCAGAGCCCTACTGCGCGAGCTGGCGCTTCACCTCGGCGGCGACCCGTCCGCCATCGGCACGTCCCGCGACCTTCGGGTTGACGACCTTCATGACCTGCCCCATCGCGCGGGGCCCGGCCGCACCCGTCTCGGCGATCGCGTCCGCCACCAGCGCCGTCAACTCCTCATCCCCGAGCTGCGCGGGAAGGTATCCCTCCAGCACCTCGCCCTCGGCCCGCTCCGCCTGGGCCTGCTCCTCGCGCCCGGCGTCCCCGAACGCGGCCGCCGCCTCGCGCCGCTTCTTCGCCTCCCGGTTCAGCACCCTGACGACGTCCTCGTCGGACAGGGCACGCGGCTGCTTGCCGGCGACCTCTTCGTTCTTCACGGCCGTGAGCGCCATCCGCAAGGTACGGGTCCGCACCTCGTCGCGCGCCTTCATCGCCGCCGAAAGATCGGTCTCCAGCTTCTCCTTCAAGGTCATGCACACCATCATGCCCCTCCCGCATCCCAAGCCCCATCAGGATTACCGCGCCGTGCAATTCTCTGGAAGCATGGAGGGGTGCGAAAGTTCTACGCCGTGCCGCTGGCGCTCCTCGGCGCGGGCGCCGCGACCTTCGGGTACGCCTCGGTGATCGAGCGGAACTGGTTCCGGCTCCGCCGCATCGAGGTGCCGATACTCGCGCCTGGCCGCCCGCCGGTGAAGATCCTGCACATCTCCGACGCGCACCTGACGCCCGGCCGGACCCGCCTGATCGACTGGGTCCGTGCCCTGGACGCCCTGGAACCCGACCTCGTCGTCAACACCGGCGACTCCGTCTCGCACCGCGACGCGGTCGGCCCGTTCCTGGACGCGCTCGGCCCCCTCCTTGAACGTCCCGGCGTGTTCGTCTACGGCTCCAACGACCTCTACTCGCCGATCTTCAAGAACCCCCTCCGCTACATCTGGCGGACCAGCAAGTCCGACTACGACCGGCACCGCAGGGAACCCGACCTCCCCTACCGGGAGCTGGGCTCGTCCCTCCAGACCGCCGGCTGGCTCGACCTCAACAACCGCATCGGCCGCCTCAAGGTCGGCGAGCTGGACATCGAGTTCGGCGGCATCGACGACTCCCACATCAACCGCGACCGCTACGACAAGATCGCCGGCCCGGTCGACCCGCAGGCCGACGTCCACCTCGGTGTCATGCACTCCCCCGAGCCCCGCAACCTCGACCGGTTCACCGCCGACGGCTACGACCTCCTCCTCGCCGGTCACACCCACGGCGGCCAGGTCCGCGTCCCCTTCTACGGCGCCCTCGCCACCAACTGCGGCATCGACCGTCCACGCGTCAAGGGCCTTCACCGGCACCGCGGCGCCTGGCTGCACGTCTCGGCAGGCCTCGGCACGTCCCCGAAGGCCCCCATGCGCTTCTGCTGCCCACCCGAAGCATCCCTCCTCACGCTCGTCCCACGCCGATGAACCTGCGCGAACGCTGGAAGGTCGGCGGCTTCGAAGCCGCCGCCTACGACTACGCCGTCCAGAACCCCTACCTCTCCCGCCTGGGCGCCCGCCTCCTCTGGAACTACGACATCACGCACTTACGACAGAACATCGCCGCCCAGGACCCGTCCGCCCTCACCCTCGACATCCCCTGCGGCGGCGGCCTCGCCGTCGGCGACAACCCCCGCCACGTGGGCGTCGACCTCTCCTGGACGATGCTCACCCGCGCCCGCCGCAAGACGTCCACCCTCCTCCAGGCCGACGTCTACGCCCTCCCCTTCCCCTCCGACACCTTCGACGCCTGCGTCACCTACAACGGCCTCCACTGCCTGACCGACCCACCCGCCGCCATCGCCGAAATGGCCCGCGTCCTCCGCCCGGGCGGCACCCTCCGCGGCACGACCATCGTCCGCGGCACCTCCCGCGACCGCGTCATCCGCCACATGCAGCGCCGCGGCCTCTTCGGCCCGTCCGGCACCGCCGACGACGTCCACACCTGGCTGACCGCCGCCGGCCTGACGTCCATCGAACTCACCCGCTCCGGCGCCATGACCGGCTTCACAGCCCGCAAATAGAGGACGCGAGCACCCCCAACCATCCGCTAAGGTGTACTAGGCGCCGGGAGAACGTACGCCTCCCGGGCAGCCACCACCGGGGTGTAGCGCAGCTTGGCAGCGCGCTTCGTTCGGGACGAAGAGGTCGTGGGTTCAAATCCCGCCACCCCGACACATAACGCCAGATCAGAGGCCGGTTCTCCGCACGGAGACCGGCCTCAAGATCTTTTGTCCGCCATCCGTCCGCGAACTCCGCCACCACCCACGGACACCATCCGCCCCGGACCAGCACCGCGCGGACTTGCTCCACCGCCCCCATGTTCAGATCCGCGGCCCGTTCGCCCGCTCCAGGTGACCCGTCCGGACGTACTCACAGCTGCTCGACACATCGACCTCCAGGCCATGACCAACCCGAAGCGGCCGCCACGCCGCCACAGGCCAAGCCTCCTTGGTGAGGGTAAGGCTCTCTTGGGTCGTGCGGTCGGTGGTGCACGCGTTCAACGGGCGGGGGCTTCGACGCATTGGACCCAAAATGAAGCGGGGGCCGTTCTAGACGGATCGGTGAGCGAGTGCGCGAGCGCAACTGCCCGATCGCCCTGACGACCCCGCCGAGTGGGGCATCGCATCGTTCTCAACCTGGAGCTCGTCCAAGCTGGCCTCTCATCTGGAGAAGATCGATCTGGTCCCTCGCTCAGCCCAACCCACCTGGGCCGGATCCTGAAGGCCGGCGGGGTGTCGTGGCAGACGACGACCACCTGGAAGAGCAGCAACGATCCGGAATTCATCGCCAAGATGCGGACCGTCCTGGCACTCTACGACACCCCGCCTCAGGGCGGCCGGGTGATCTCGTGGACGAGTTCGGGCCTCTCAACCCGATGCCGCGCACCGACAAGGCGTGGCAGCCCCTCCGCAACCCGCGGCGGCTGCGGGCGACCTGCCATCGCAAGGACGGCGTCCGCCACATGTTCGGCGCCCTGGACCTGGCGACCGGGAAGCTTTACTACCGGATCCGCCGCCGGAAACGATGGCGGGGGTTCTTGTCCTTCCTCAAGTCTCTGAACCGCCGCTGGCACAACCAGAACGCCACCCCGAAGACCAGCTTCGTCGCCAGCTCCCCAATCCGATCACGGACCAGTTACCCCAGTAAGGTTGCGTGACCCCCCTAGGATGTTGTTATGGCATGCACGGTGTGTGGACTCGGTGGGCACAACAGCCGCACCTGTTCGGGCGAACACCCGACATGTCCGACTTGCGGTAAGCCGACAGCCAACATGACCGACTACTCCGAGCGACACGACAGTCGTTACTGCTCTCCGATCACCTCCCCGATTGCTGGAGACCCACTGTGACGCTTGTTTGTACAGTATGCGACGAGGTCGTCGAGAATGAGGCTGACTGGCACGACGAGTCCGAGTTGTGCAACTCTTGCTTTGAGGTCAGCGGCAGTCCCATGTACTGCTGCGGCATCATGTATGACAACGGCGAGGACACTTGTAGCAGTTGTGGCGACCCGCTCTAGTTACGGCTGCCGCACTAGGCCCCCCGGTCGATCAAGACCACAGTGGACATCTTTGGCCACCTCCTGCCGGGCGCTAGGGACCGCTGCCGCGAGGTCATGCAAGCGGCCATGCGGCCCTACGATCTAGCCGCACAGTGCTGAGTCGCGAGAGCCGTGTCGGTTCTGTGCTGGGACGGCTGCCGAGACAGCCAGCCGTTCTGGCAGGTAAGAGGGTTGTGGTCAACGTTCCGCTTTAACGTCTAGTGCGTGATCCCCTGAAGCTTCCGGCCTTCCTCCATCGACAACGCACGCACGAACATCTCGGGGTTTCCTAGACTCGGCAGGCCACCACGACGGGGATGTGGCTCCTGACGCCATCACGTTCTTGGACAGCCATTACCTCCTGGTGTTGATGTTCAGTCACCAGTCGACTACCGTCGCAGTAGGTTGCGGATACGATCAACCAGCCGGAACAGGATCAGCTATCTGAGATTGAAATGTGTAGCTTCGCGCGGCCCATGGGCTCCAGAAAGATCGAATTGTTCTCTGGACATCCGGCGTTTTACGGCTTAGCCGACGTCGAGGCGGCCGAGCACGTATCCCCTAGCCGCCAGGTCACAAGCGAGCCTTGGGACGGCGAACGAGGCAACCTCCTCCTGCAAGGTGCCATCTGCACCCGAAAATCTGCCCCCAATGGCCCACACCGAAGGCAGTTGACATGCTGCTGACGGCGACCCACACCATGACGCCAGCTTCAGAAGGCATCCAGGCGTCGGACGATTCGACCTTCCCCCACCTCTTCAGTCGAGGTTTCACGAGTCCACTTTTCCCACCTGTACTGGAGGGGCCTACATCAGGATTTCCGCCGCTACTTCGACTGCCTGTGAGGTCGCGCCAGCTGCCTGGATAGGAAATGATGGATCGGCGATCAAGGGAGACCGAATACTGGGAGTCAAGTTCACCGAAGGGCACATCAGCACGCTCAAGGTTGACTAGTCTCGCGCAACGAGCCGAAGATCCTCCTCGATAACTCGGCCTACTACGCAATGAACGGAGAAGCCTGCGCATGTCCTTCCAAACCCCGCTGAGCGTCGAGGAAATGCTCATCGCGATCCACAGGCGCGAGTACCTCATGCCTGCCATCCAACGAGAATTCGTGTGGAGTACCAGCCAGATCGTCAAGCTCTTCGACAGCCTGATGCGCGGCTATCCGGTCGGCTCATTCCTGCTCTGGAACGTCAAGCCGGAGACGGCACAATCCTACACATTCTACGAATTCCTTACGCACTACCATGAACGCGACAATCCATACGCCGACAAGGCGACAGTACTTGCGGGCACTGGGACGACCGCCGTCCTTGACGGTCAGCAGCGGCTGACGTCACTCAACATTGCCCTGTACGGAAGCTTCGCCGAGAAGAAGAAGTACGCGTGGTGGAATAGTCCGGAGGCGTTTCCCGTCAAGAAGCTCTATCTCAACTTGGTCGAGGACCCTAAAGACGAAGAGCTCGGCCTCAAGTATGATCTGCGGTTCCTCACCGACAAGGAGGCCGCAGCCGGGCAGGACGCGGAAGACAAGTGGTTCCGCGTAGGCGCCGTCTTCGACCTTGCCAATGCTGGCCCGGCCATCATGAAAGAGCTGGAGCAGCGTAGAATCGCGAACTCGGGTGCCGCTTTTCAGCGGCTCTACGATCTGTATGAGGCGGTTCGGGTCCTGAAGCCCATGAACTACTTCCTCGTCACAGATCAGAACCCCGACAAGGTTCTAGAAATTTTCGTCCGAGTCAACAGTGGCGGGACCACGCTGTCCTACTCCGATCTGCTGCTGTCCATGGCGACCAACCAGTGGCGGGAACTCGACGCTCGGGAGGAGGTCCGCACACTCGTGCGCGACCTCAACAGCAAAGCTGGGCGTCAGTTCTCCTTTTCCAAGGACGTCGTCCTCAAGACGGCACTCAGCATCGCCGGCGTAGACCTCCGCTTCAAAGTCTCGAACTTCACACAAGCGAACATGGCTAAGGTAGAGGCCGCGTGGCCGCAGATCGAGGGTGCCCTCCTACGAGCGGCGACACTGCTTCAGCAGTTCGGCTACAACGAACGCAACCTTACGGCCAACAGCGTCATCATTCCGATTGCCCACTACCTTCACCTACGGGGTGCAAGTGACTCCTACCTCGACTCCAGTGCCGATGCCGCTGACCGGCTCACGCTGCAGCACTGGGTCACGCGCTCGCTGATCAAGCGTGGGGTGTGGGGCTCCGGTCTCGACACCACCCTCACCCGAATCCGCGAAGTACTCACCGCCAACACCACTGGCCGTTTCCCGGTCGCCGATGTGGAAGCGGCGATGACCGCTGTCGGCAAGAGCCTGTCGTTCGATGCCGCCGAGATCGACGAACTACTAAATCTCAAGTACGCCGGGCAGCGGACCTTCCCAGTACTGTCCGTGCTATATCCGGGGCTGGATCTCAGTAAGCAGTTCCACGAGGACCACATCTTCCCGAGGTCACGCTTCACGAGGAAGAAGCTCGCCGCGTCCGGTATCCCCGAGGAGAAGATCAACGCCTACCAGGAGACGGTCAACCTCCTGCCTAACCTGCAACTCCTTCCCGGCACCGTGAACGTTGAAAAGCAGGCCACGCTTCCTGCCGACTGGGTCAAGTCCAACACTGTGTTCCCGGAGGCCGCAAAGCGGAAGACGTACCTCAGTGAAAACGACCTCGACGGACTGCCGCTCGACCTGGCCGACTACCTCCTCTTCTTCGAGGAGCGCAAGAGGAGGATCAGGGACCGCCTCATCAAAGCCCTCGGAGCAACGATCTCATCAGAGGCCACCGAGGAGTGAGATGTGGCCACCGGCGCCGCTGAGACGGACGGCGTACAGACGGATGGTCATGGCGTCACCTCCGTCGCGAACGCTGCAGGTGCGTTCGTCAAGTGATGGATGGCTCGTCGAGTCGTGACCCGTCCTGCGGGTGTGCAGCGACTCCATCCCGGCCCGGCCTCGGGCCGGGATGTCCGCATTGCAGCGTTTCTGTCAGCAACGGTGACGGCATGCTCTTACTCGGCTCGGCGTACACGCCCGGTGGATGGCGCAAGGCCTGGCGCCGGTCGCCCTCCGTTACCCGGGCATGCCCCGCTTCGAAACTGGAGCCACCGAAGGAGCATGTATCTGTGTCGCGGATAGCGCCGAGGGTAGCGGCGCGGCATGGATGACGGTCAGCGTCTGGGTGCACCTGGAACTGCTCGGGCGTGATGATCTCGAGGGGCTTGCGGACGACCGGGGGCGTGCGGACTCCGCGGCAGGGGTGGATGAAGGTGACCTGGTCGTCCATCGCCGTGGTGAAGATGGCGCTGAGGACGATCTTGTTGTAGCGGATGTTCACGGGCTTCATGCCCTGGTTCTTGAGGGCCGTGATCCACGCGCGGACGTGCTCGGGGAGGATGTCGATCATCCGCATCGAGCCGAACGTCGGCATGATGTTCCTGTAGATCGCGTACGTGTAGCTCTCACGGGTGGTGGCCTCGACCTGGTGGTTCGGGAGCCAGACCTGCTCGACGTAATCCTTGAACCGCTGCTTCCCGCGGCCTGGATCTCCCGTTCGGCCCCTGGAGACCTCGACCTTTGCTCGTTGCCATGTCTTGTCCGCGTCCCTTTTGTTGGAATATGTCCCGACTGACCGCAGGCGGCCCTTGATGTCGACGTAGCAGGCCGTGTAGTGGTACTTTCCGTTGTTGCCTTTGCGCTTCTTCGCGTATCCCACGAGGCGATCTCCCCATGATCATCCGTCCGTGATTTGTCCGTGGACGGTGGCGAACCGGCCATCCTTGTCCGTGAGTGATTGGCACCGGAGCCCGCCGCCCACCTGGGGTTTTAACGCGAATCGCCTTGACCTGCACGACCCCCAAATGGCCATGATCTGAGGTTCGGGACGAAGAGGTCGTGGGTTTAAATCCCGCCACCCCGACACATAATGCCAGATCAGAGGCCGGTTCTCCTCACGGAGACCGGCCTCAAGATCTTTCTCCGTCGCCCTGTTGTAGCCGAAGCGGGCGGCAAGCGTCTCGACCAGGCCGTGGCGGTGGTCGCGGCCTTGGAGCCCTCATGGTGGGTGGGGATGGCGATGGCGCCCGCACCGATGACCGCGCAGGGAGTTCCCGCAGTCGTACAGCGTGAAGGTGAAGGAGCCGCCATTGTGGGAGTCGGCTGCGGAGTGAGAGCAAGGGCTTTCAGACAACGCGCCAAATGCGTGTGAGCACGCCAGGCCTACGCGGGCAGCGCAGGGAACACGACCACCGAGCCGTCCTTGTCGCGGGCGATCTCGATCGCCACGTCCGTCGCGCGGGTGTCGCACTTAACGCCGGCGCCCAACTTGCGGATCCTATGCGCGGCGCGCATCAGACGCTCGACTTCCCTGGTCGTGAGGACGGGCCACAAACCGGACGGCCCTGTCAACTCCAACTCTGACAGGCGTACGAGGACGCCGGCGACGCCCGACTCCAGGTTGTCGAGGCGCTGCTGGTGGTCCTTGAGTTGGCGGATGAAGTTCTCGGACGGGTTGCCGGGGTCGCTCTGGGCATGCTCGACAGCCTGGAGGACGATGACCCGCCGCTCTAGCGCGATCGCCAGTGCGGCGAGTTCGAGGTGAGCGCGGAACATGCCACCACTGTCGTCGTCGAGGCCGGGAAACGACTTGGTCAGCGTGCCGATCTCGATGGGCGCGCCATCGGTTAGCGTGTCGAGCGCGCTTTGCCACTTGGCGAGACGCCGCTCGGCGGCGACCAGCGCTGTGCTGATGGCGACGACACCGAGTCCAGTCCCAACGAGACACCGAACTTGCCCTGGTCGAGCAAAATGGCGGTGGCTTTGTCGATGGCGTCGCGGCAGCCGTCGAGTTGGTTGTGCTCGTGCTCGAGTTTGTCTTCGTCAGTTGCTCTAGCAGTTCCGTGATGTGCTCGATGGCCTGCTGACGTTTGCAGTCGGCGTGCGCGCTAACCCCCACCGCTACGGCCATGACCATTTAAAAGTATCTGGCACTACGGTACGGGATTGGGCCACTATCTTACTCGCCTGAGATTACTCGAACACGATTGGGCGGCCGAAATCGCACAGAAACAGCCCGAGGCTTTGCTGGCTGCGTGCCGTGGCCCGTCTGAGGCTCGCTTGGAAACGCCATGGGCGCGGTAGTCGCTGTCGACCGGCCCAACGCGTGGCGCTTTTTCGCCAGAGTCGAAACTCGCCATATTGCAGGGTGGGGGCGGTTGTGCCGGCGTGAAGCGGCTGGGACACTGTCCGGGTTTTGATCGTTCCCCAGGCAAAATCTTCCTCGCTTGTGGCCATTTGACCGTTCCATAATATGCGTGGAGTTGGTCATGAGCAGGGCGGATACCCCCAATGTTCGGGACCGGCCGTGGACGTGGCGGCCTCGTCCGCGCGGTCGGTGGCGCCGGGCGAGGGAGAGGTGGCGTAGTCATGATCGGTTCGAATGGTGGGGCGAAGGGCGGCCCGGGATTGACGGGCTTGTTGTGCAGGGTCGCGCGGGGCTCCGTGGTGCGTATGGTCGCGGTGTGCGCGCTAATGCTGCCGCTGGCCGCTTGTGCGACGCCGCCTACTACCAGTGAGATGTTCGCCGAGTATCTGCGGTCGACGGATGTTGTCGGCGACGAGTTCGAAAGCGGTAGCGCCGAGACCCGGATGGCCGTTTTCGCCAGCATCGGATCGCCGGAAGAGGTCATCGGACGGCTGATGGCACCGCGTCCATGCAGTACGACCGGGTGCGCCCGGCCATGGAAGGAGGGCGGTGCCAACAAGCCACTGCCGGGGCTGGACGCGGCCCACGCGATCGCAGGGTCGAACGGAAGGGTCTACGAACGCAAGGTCCTGGTGAAGCGGGACGATGACGAACTCGAGCTCATCTCGCTCTACCTGGTGCACAAGGCTGATGGCACCAAGGTGCTGGTCGATTCCAACAAGGAAGCTCACGCCGGTGGACTGGACGGCTTCCGAGAGACGAACGATGTGCTCGAGTACGACGACTTCATGCTCGTGACCCGCGAAATCACCGCGCTGACGGGGAGAAGCGAGATCGTGGTCGTGTCCGGGCACACTCCGCCGAGCCGGAAACCGTGGCTTATTGGTAGTGGTATCGCTCTGGCGACCGTCATCGCACTCGTAATGATCATCCGCCGGCTTCGCAGGACCTGATTCCATCCTGCCTGCATATCTTCGCTCGATCGCCGCACGCTGCTACTGTGTCGGATCTTATTAACGGCCTGGGTTCGAACTTTTTATCTTGCAGAATGGGTAGCGTGGTACGTTATCGGTTCGTGGTTACGGCCAAGAGCACTTGGATTACTCCCGCGACCGTTCCGATTAGCGTCAGGGCGGTCATAAGGGTCTGCTTTCGCTCGATGGTCGGTTGTTCGAGTGTCGGTTCGCTGTAGTGGGAAGCCGACTCATGAGGGCGAGGGGCTGGTGCGGCCACCTGTCGCGGACCGCGACGAAAGCCCAAGATTCTTAGAAGTGCATCGGTCTTGTAGACCGCGTGGGAGGGCTGGTGTGTGCAAGCCATGAGACGCCCGTTCGCGGGATTTCTGCAGGGAAAGCCCCTGCTCGTCTCGACGCCGCAAAGTGTGGGCACTGCGCACAATTCATAGTAGGCCCATGTCAGCAGCGGTAGGATCCACAACTCGGGGCGGCCGGACTGCCAGGCCAAAATCGCCAGCACGACGATCGCACTCCACCAAGTCAAGATCGCATTACGTCGCTTCTCTGCCCTGGTCGGTCGCCGCGCCATCGTTCCCCGTCCCGCACCGTTGCAGCTTGACGGGGGCAGCATAAGCCGAAACACTTCATCTGTGTATGCACTTTGACACACTAGGGGATGATCCAGTTATTCATAGATAAGCGATCTACTAACGTGGCACTTGTTCTAGAATCGGCTGACTTTTCGGTGCATGTCGATATGGTTCCTACGTCCGCGGGAACGCCACGGCGGCAGACTCGAACTGAGGTTCTACGACCTGCCCGTCTCCACCGTCCAGTCATCATTGACCGGGCCACCGCCTGGCGAGCATGGAGACAACTGCATCACCATGCTCGTGCGCCGGCCTGGAGGTGATGTACGACCATGCGTCCCGGCTCTTCTTTGGAGCGCGGCGTCGCAGGGCAACCCCCGGGCCGGGAGGGGCTTCCCAGTGCTTTGACATGTGGTTTTGCTGGGATTTTGCTGGTGTCGTGGGGGGTCGGTAGCGTGGGGGTGTGATTAATGTTGAGTTGAGTGAATTGTTAGTCGGGTTCGGGCGGCTGGTCGGGCGGGTTGAGGAGACCGGCGAGCGGGTGCGGGTTAGCGACGGTGGTGAGCCGGTGGGTGTGCTGCTTGCGGCGGCGGAGTTGGCTGAGCTGGAGCACTACGCGCAACGTGGGGGTTATCGGCGGCCTCGGGTGAAGGCGGCGCGGGGCTCTCCTGTCGGTCCGGAGCAGCAAAGTGCGTATGTCCGGTATGTGCATGGCGATGGGGTGCGGAGCACGTATACGCGCGGGCGTGTGGTCGTGGCCGAGTTTCGGCCCGTGGAGGAGATCGACTGGCTAGAGGAATGCGCGCGCGTTGGCCGTCGGAAGCTCGTGCTTTCGGATCAGGATGAAGACGCGTGCTCTGGCGACCACCGCATGAGTCCGGGGCAGGCGGCGGCGTTCGAGAAGTTTCTTGTCCGGCAGCCTCCGATCGGTGATGGCATAGCTTGGATCGCCGACGGTTGGAAGAATCAAGAGCCGTTTACGGTGCTCGAGTTCATCAAAGGTGTGGCCGCTGAAGATGCTGCTCTCGCCTATGGGGCCGATGCGCTGGACGTCAGGGACGGGCTGACGCTGGAGCAGGTGTGGGAGCGTGATAAGCGCGAAGGCACTGAGGATGTCTACAAGGTACTGGCTTTTGGGGAAGAGGGTGGGTGGACATGGCTGGGGTACCACGATACCGACTACGCCTTCTCGCGCGTCCTTGATCCGGCTCCCGCGCAGGAGGTCACGTTGATGGCCATCATGGCCAAGGCCATTTACACATTTAGCTACTTCAAGGATGGCGAGTACCAGAACCCGTATCCGCTTGAGGACGGCGCTGTAGCGCGAGACATGTACGAGCTCATCTGGTACACGCCGGGTGAGGAGCCGTTCGAGCCGGATGCGCCGCTGGCCTTTCTCAACACCTATATTCGTGGTGCGGAGGAAGGCACGGATTGGGAGGACGGCGTTTCGTTGTTCTTCGCGGGGCTGGAACGGGCCTTTGGCTTGTCGCTGCCTCAAGACGCGATCATGTCCGGTCGGGTGCGCTGTGCTCGTCCGGCCCGTCGTTGATTGACCGATCGGCGGGTTAGAGCCTTACCGGCCTCCTGCCGATGTTGCTGCCGCGTATCGGGCCCAGGAAGGCGGTGGGGCCGCTTTCGGGCCTTCGGCGACGGTCACCTCGGTGTCTGGGGAGCCGTCGGCCAGCCAGTTGCTCGCCTTCGGGATGACGTTGCTGCTGGCCGAGCTGGGCTTCGTCGCCGAGCAGCGCGGTGATCTCACGAAGGCCGGGTCACTGCATCTGGAGGGGCTCGCCGCGGCCCGCGAGGCCTCCGCGCGCCATCGCCCTGGCGCGGGAGGGGCTGGTCGGGATCGCGGCGGCCGAGGGCGAGCACCGGGAAGGGGCGGCCCTTCTCGACGAGGCCGGATCGCCGCGGCCGTTCGCGCCGCTACGGGCCGTCCATGCGCTGAACTCGTGGATTGTTCGGTGAATCCTTTCGGGGCGTGGTGGCCTCTTATGGGTGATGACCACACTGTGAGGGGGTGGACGTGGGTGACCGTTCGTGGGTGAGCGCGCAGCTCATCGAGGCGGCGCAGGCGGGTGACCGCGAGTCGATCACCGCTGTCGTCCAGGGCGCCCATCCGCATGTGCGGCGGTTCGCGCAGCATCTCTGCGCGTCGCCGCAGGACGCCGAGGACGCCGCGCAGGAAGCACTGATCATCCTCTACCGGAAGATCGGCTCGCTGCGAGCGACAGGGGCACTCGCATCGTGGATGTTCCGCATCATTCGGAACGAGTGCCTGCGCCGTGCCCGGGTCCTGGTCGAACGCCATGACGGGGTCGAGGCCGGGGTCGCGGTGTCGGCCGAGGAGGAGGTCGTCCGGCGGTTGGAGGCCGAACGCGTCGCGCAGGTGATCCAGGAGTTGCCGGACGTTCAGCGCAGGGTCCTGATCATGCGGGACGTGTTGGGCTACCCGGGACGGACGGTCGCGCAGACGCTCGGTCTGAGCAACGCGGCGATGAAATCGCACCTCCATAGGGCTCGTACCCGGCTCCGACTGCGGCTGGCCGCGGCGAACGGCTCCGCCCAAGCTCCCTCCGCCCAATTCTGAAAGGGAAATTCCCCATGCTCCAAGCTGGAACGCCCGCGCCCGAAATGGCGCTGGAGGATACCGACGGACGGGTCGTCCGCCTGTCCGACTATCAAGGTGAGCGGGCCGTACTCATCTATTTCCTTCGGGCGACGTCATGCCCTATCTGCAACCGGCATGTCCAGGACCTCATCAGGAGCCGCGACGAGTTCGTGGGCAACGATGTGCAGGTGCTGATCGTGGCGCCCGAGGGGCGTTCGAAAGCGGCCGCGTGGAAGGCCAAACGTAAAATTCCGTTCCCCGTGCTGGTGGGCCGGGAGGGCGCCGCGCACGAGATGGTCGGGCCGCACAGAAAAGTCTTCGGCACGATGCAGCAGAGCGGCAGCGTGCTCATCGATTCCCAGGGCATCGTCCGGCATGTCCACGGCGCCACCATGCCCACCGGCGGCTACGACAAGAAGGCGATCACCGCGGCCGTTCGGAAGCTCCGCGCCCACGCTCCCGGCGCCTGATCGAACGATCCGGCCCGTCTACAGTGACAGCCGTGGATGAGGGGCAGATCGTCGTTAGCAGGTCGCCGGAGGACGGCGGGAAGATACGCACTGGGGCACTGTTGTCCCGTCGGGGGCCGGTGATGACCGTCCGCTGGGACGACGACGGGCGGCGGGAGGACGTCCGGATCAGTTCCGACGCGACTTTCATGAAACCGGGCACGCTCCGGCACGAGGCGTTCGTGGACCTGGACGGACTGACCACCCGACTGGAGTCCGACCCGGTGCCCGTCCTCGTGCAACTGCTCCGCGAACACCCCCGGTCGTCTCTGACCGCATTGGAAATCAAGAGGAAACTGGGGGAGCTCGGGCTGGCGCAGACCGTTCTCGACAAGGCTTGGCGGAAGGCCCAGTCCGGTTTCAAGACGCATGCCCATGTGCGGGTCAACAAGCTGAAGTACCGATGGCGTCCGACGGGATTCGACCGTCCGGCCTTCAAGCGCCAAGAGGAGCAGGTTGACCGCGAGCCCTCCGCTGCGCCGGGAAAGGCTGAAGGAGACATCGCCCCGGAAGCGGCGGCGCTTCCCGGGCAGGGCGTCGCAGCGGGGGCGATCCAGGTCCAGGACGTGTCGCCGCCCTGGGCACGGGCGTTCGCGGACGCGTTGCGCGACGGTCCCGGGGCGGACGCGAAGGTCTACGCCGAGCGTCCCCTGGGCACCGCGGTCCGGTTGGCGCGGCTCGACGACGAGGCGATCGAACGGCTGATCGCGTCGATCCGGGAGAGCGATCGGGGGCCGGCGTTGGCGCTGCTCGCGGCGCTTCCGCGCGGCACCCGTGCCGTGGAGAGCTGGGACGACGCCGATCCGGTCGTCCTCGGGGAAGTTCTGGATGTCGGCGCGGACGAGCTGCGGAAAGACCGGTCCACCGCGACGGCGGCCGCTCAGTTGGTGCAGCGGGCTGCCACGGCACCTGTGTCCGACGGGTTGATCGCGTTGGCCACGGCGCTTCTGGCCGTTGACCGGGGCAAGACCTCTCTCAAGGCCGTGGATCGGATGGCCAAGTCGGTGGGCGACCGACTGTTCCACATGCCGGACGCGGAACGCGCCGCCCTCGACCTCGATGCCGTGGCGAAACTGC
Source organism: Actinomadura pelletieri DSM 43383 (assembly GCF_003634705.1). Classification (GTDB taxonomy): domain Bacteria; phylum Actinomycetota; class Actinomycetes; order Streptosporangiales; family Streptosporangiaceae; genus Spirillospora; species Spirillospora pelletieri. The sequence goes on from NZ_RBWU01000001.1 coordinate 699,002, forward strand.
TCACCGCCCTGCCGTTCACCCGGCAGGGCGGGCGAGCGGCCGTCCTGGCCGCGGTCGGCCAGGTCTGGCCGGAGCGGGCCGCCGACGAGATCTGGTGGCGGGGCCTCACCCTGGACGCTCTGACCGAGTTCGCGACCGATTTCCTCGGCCTGGTCGCCAAGCGTCCCGAGGTGGCCAAGGCCGTGATCGCTCCGCTCATGGCACGGGAGTTGTCGGAGGTGAGCAGCCGGGTCAGGCTGGCCGGGCTGCTGGCCCTGCCGACCGAACTCGTCGAACATCTTCCGCCTGAGGCCATGGCGGAAGCCTTCCGGCGGGTGGCCACGGTCGATTCCACCGTTGACGCCTGGGTCCGGCTACTCGGCCAGGAAGATGGATCAACCGGCTCGGCGAGGAACTGAGGCGGGCACGGGACGGCGAACGGCAGGCCGCCGAACGTGCGGCGGAGGTCGAGGCGCGGCATCGGGAGATCGCCGTCCACTATGAGCGTCTTGAGGCTCGTCTGCGCGAGTCGCATGGGGAGTCGGTGGCCATGCGGACGTCCCAGGAACGCCAGGTGAAGATCGACTCCGTCCGGTCGCCGGCCGATCTCGCGGCGGAGGCCGAGGAACTGGCCGCCGGAGGAGCCGAGCCAGATCTGCTGGTGGAACGGGTCCGCGCGCTGGTGTCGGATCAGGGGCTGGAACCCATCGGCGACGTCGGCGGTCACACGCCGTTCGATCGGGAGCTTCACGAGGCGCTGTTGGGCGCGCCTCGGGACGGGCAGACCGTCACGGTCCTGCGCCCCGGTTACCGCTGGCGGTCGGACGGTGAAGATCTTGTGCTCGCCAAGGCCCTGGTACGGAATCCGGAACCCTAAGCGGAAGGTTCGACCAGGTACATCGAAGGATGCACGGAATGTCCCACTCCTTCCCTTACTGTCAGCGGCTCAACCCGTAGTGGCCCGGGGTGCGACTTCGTCCTGGAGTACGAGCAGGACGGTGCCACCCACGTCCAGACGGTGTATCCGGCCTTCACGCCCTTCTACAGCCCGCAGGATGCTCTGACCAGGTCGAGGCTGGGTAAGCATCGTCCGGTTCGCGCGCAAGACCCGAGCGGTTGAGATTCGTCCGTGAGAGCCCAGTTCTCTTAGCTTTTCGGAAGGTAGATGCTTAGATACTTGCGTGAGCGTTAGACCTTCGTTCGATCCTGCCGTCACGGCGGAGGACCGCGTCCTTCTGGAGGCGCGGCCGGACCTACTGCACCCCGCCGCCGGGGTGCGGTCGTCGGGGCCTCTCGGTGGGCGGGCCCCACGGGACGTGCTCTTCAGTCTCTGGAACGCTCCCTTGTGGGCTGTTCTGCCGCTCGTCATCGCGCCGTTCTACGGGCGCAAGGCGGCCGTCGCCGGAGCGGTCGGGCAGGTCGCGGCGGGTGCGGTGCTGGTCCTCGCGCCCGGCGGTGTCTTCGTGCTCATGGGAGCGACCGTCGTCGCGTTCGGTGTGCTGCTGGCCCGCTGCGGACAGGGCCAGGTCGGCACCCTCGCGCGGCGGCTCCACGGGTCGTACGTGGTGCCGGGTGATCTCGACGCCGCCACGTCCGCCCTGCTCGGACGGGTCCAGCGGGCCATCCGTACGGTGCTGACCGCCGAGGTCACCAAGGAAGGCCTGCTCGACGACCTGCGCAACGCCGTCATGCTGCCCGCGCAGGAATGGGAGATCGCGCAGACCCTGCGGGAGATCAGTCGTCTGTCGGAGGAGCAGCGGACGGCCCGCCAGGCCGGACATAACGCCGATCTCGCCCAGGTGATGGGCCCGCAGGCCAAGGCGCTGAAGCTGGCCACGGCGTCGGTCACCGAGCGGGTCGAGGCGATCGAGCGGTACGCCGAGCAGGTCAGGGCCGCCGACCGGGCGCTGCTGCAGTGGAGGACCCTGCAGCGTCTGGCCGACAACAACGACGCCTACGGAGAACTGTTGGCGCGGACCGTCCGGGACGAGTTGGCGATCGCGGAGATCGACGGGCTCACCGAGGAGGCGAAGCAGGTCGAGGAGGCGCTGCGCCGCAGCGTCGAGAAGGCGCGCAGGACCGGGCTCACCCTGCTGCCCGGCGGGCTGGCGGAGGCGGGCTGATGTCGCCGAAGAACAGGGGCCCGATCAAGGTCAAGGACAGGCACGGCAAGCTCAGGAGCGCCGAGGTCGAGACGTTGCCGACCCTGTCGCCGGGCGGTGAGGAACTGTTCGGACGGTTGCCGGTCTGGGTCAACGTCCTCGGCGGGCTCGTCCTCGCCGTCCTGCTCTGCATGCCGCTCTTCCTCTGATCAGAGGTCCAGGATCATCTCCCGGAGCGGCTCACCGGTGATCTTCCACCAGGCCGCGGCCAGGGCCACGGTGCCGACCGTCGCGAGCACGACCCGCCAGCCGGGCAGACCGCCGTGCTGGAGGATCGGGCCGCGGGCGTGCGGGTCGAACATCCGCTCCACATGGAGCTTGCCCCAGAACCCGAGCTTGGACGACACCCCGCTGGTGCCGCCGAAACCGACCCCGACCTGGTAGACCACGCCGATGGCGGCCATCCCCGCGGCGAAGAAGCCGAAGGCCGCCTGACCGAGCGCGAACACGCCCGTGGCGAGCTGGCCGATGGCGACCACGCCGCGCGACAACTGGCCGATGGCGACGACGCCGTTGGCGACCTGACCGAGAGCGATGATCCCCGTGGCTTCCTGCCCGGCCGCGAACACGCCGACGGCCTGAGGCCCGATCGCGAAGACCGCCGGAATGCCATCCCCAACTGCCACAAGCTGCATACGGCGAGCATAAAGGATCCTTTACCCAAGACAGCGGACATACGCGTTGAATCCGATGCGCCCTGACCAACATCCCGTCGTCGTCCGTCCCGGGTGCGGCTCCCCGTCCCGGAAAGGACGCCTCGATCGGCTCACGGCGCCCATACTGCTCGGCGCGCTCGCCGACGAACCCGAAGCGCGGTTGCTCCGTCTTCTGGAGGGGCCGTTGGCAACGGGGGAACTGGCCCACCGGTCGAGGGTGACACCGAGCGCTGTCTCCCAGTATCTGCGCGCCCTGTTCGCTTCCGGTTTGGTCACCCGAACCCGGGATGGACGGCGCGTCCTGTATGACCCGAGTCCCCTCGGCGACCGACTGCTCGATGAACCGGGGTAGTTCGTCGCGCGGCCGGTGTCGGCCAGTTCTCATCCTGTTGCCAGGAGGAGGCGAACTTCATTCTGGGGGCGATTGTGTCGCCCGGTCAGGGAAGAGGGTTCCGATGGACGGGGACATCCGATTGCGGCAGCGGCTCGCGGCGGGTGACGACGGCGCGCTGCGGCTCGCCTATGACCGATGTTCGCCGCTGGTGTACGGGTTGGCGTTACGGGTGACCCGGAGCCGGGAGGCCGCGGAGGAGATAACGCAGGACGTGTTCGTGTCCCTGTGGGAACGCCCCTACGACTTCGATCCGAACCGCGGGAGCCTGCGCACATGGCTCGCGCTGCTCGCGCATCGACGATCCGTCGACTGGGTGCGCAGGGAGGAACGGCAGCGGCATCTGCTGGACACGGTCGGCGACTCCGAGCCGTCCGCCCTCATCCTCGACATGATCATCGCCGAGGAGACGGGAGCGCGGGTGCGGCGCGCGGTGGCGGCGCTGCCGCAGCGGCTGCGGGAGGCGGTCGAGTTGGCCTACTACCACGGACGAACCTACCGGCAGGCGGCGGCCGAGCTGGGCTTACCGGAGGGCACCGTGAAATCGCGCATCCGCTCCGGGTTACGTCGCATCGCCGACACTCTGGCCGAGGAAGGCAGCGCATCATGACCGAACCTCCTCTGGACCTGCGTGCCCGTACGCTCCGCGCCGCGCTGTCGAGGCGCGCCCCGGCCCGTCCGGCGCCCGACTTCGCCCGCCCGTACGCCGCGATGGTCTCCATGCTCGACGCGCTGCTCACCGCCCTGCCGGAGGCCGACTGGACGACGATCGCCGTCGACGAATGGGACGCGCGGGACCTGGTCGCGCACCTGACCGCCACCGACGGGCTCCTGGTGGAGGCCATCACGGGTGTCGAGTCGTCGGCCGAGGACGTCCCGGCCCGGACGGCGGAGATGGTCGGGCGCCGCCTTCCGCTCCGTGACACCCGCCGGGTGTGGCGCCGCCAGGCGGACGAACTGTGCGACATGCTGAGCGACTCGGACGCCGACCGCCAGGTCCAGATGGGCGGATACGGAATGCGCCTCAGCGACCATCTCTTCGCCCGCGCCTTCGAAACGTGGATCCACACGACCGACATCGGCCGGTCGACGGGCCGTCCCCTACCGCCGCCTCTCGCCGAACACGTGCATCCGCTCGCGGACTTCGGCGCGCGAATCCTGCCCATGGCGCTCGTGTTGACGGGCCGGGAACACCCGGACCGGACGCTGCGCCTGATCCTGGACGGTCCGGGCGGCGGAGAGTGGACGGTCCCGTTGGGCAAGGTCGCCGCAGACGTCGAACCGTCCGTGCGGGTGAGGATGGACGTCATCGAGTTCTGCTTCCTGGCCGGAGGGCGCCGCGATCCCGAGACCGTGCGCGCGGAGACTAGCGGAGATCGGGCCGTCACACGCGATGTCCTGGCGTCGATACCGGCCTTCGCCGGCCCGTAGGAAGGGAGCACTTCGGGCGCTGCGGGGTGCTGTGCATAGGGGGTCGAGGACCCGCCACCAGCCGAAGGCGGTACATGTCCCCGCTGGTGGCGGGTCCTCGAACGGGCGGTGTGGGCTGTGCGCTGAACGTTGAGGGGCTAGGTTCGCCTCCTTTCCATCAGTCGACCGGACGTCACGGGAGTGGATCGGGGTGCGGGGCCGCCCTGACGGGTCAGCAGGTGATGGAGACGAACCCGGACGTTCCGGTCTGCTTGATGTCCGGCGGGGTGTAGTTCGGTGGCGGGACCCCGAGGGGCGAGATCTGCCGCTCCGCCGGTAACGGCGATGCGGCCGAGGCCGGCGCCGTAGTGAGAGGCCCCGCGGCGATCGCACCGGCCGGCCCGACCGAGGTCACCCTGCTGACGTGGGAACGACGTGGCATCTTCATGGTTCCGCCCTTTCGGGAAACGTCGCCTACGGCGACCGACGATGAGCGCCTGTCTCACCCGAAATTCGCGCCGCACCGCCATCTGGATGAGCCCGCCCGGCGGTCGGCCGTGGCGCTCCATGGAACGGGGATCAGGGTTTGCGGGCTACGGCGCCGTAGATGGCCACTTCCGCGGGGTCGCCCCAGGGGGTGGCTTCGGGGCGCCATCTTGAGCAGGAGACGAGGCCCGGGGTGAGGAGTTCCAGGCCGTCGAAGAAGCGGGCGATCTGTTGCGGGGTGCGTTGGGTCAGTTTGGGGGTGCCGTACTTGTTCCAGTACGCGACGGCCTCGTCCACGTCCGGCATCGTGGGGCTGGTGATGGTGTGGGACAGGACGAGGTGACTGCCCGAGGGGAGCGCGTCCATCAGGTGACGGACGATGCGGTGGGCCTCGTCGTCGTCCTCGATGAAGATGACCACGCCGAGGAGGGTGAGCGCGGTCGGTTCGTCGAGATCGAGTGTGTCGGCGGCCCGTTCGAGGATCATGTCGGGGTCGCGCAGGTCGGCGTCCAGGTAGGCGGTGGCGCCGCCGGGGGTGCTGGTCAGCAGCGCGTTGGCGTGGACGAGGACGAGCGGATCGTTGTCGACATAGACGACGCGGCACGTCGGGTCCACGCGTTGGGCGACCTCGTGGGTGTTGTCGTGGGTGGGGAGGCCGGTGCCGATGTCCAGGAATTGGCGAATGCCCACCTTTTCGGCGAGATGGCGGACGGTACGTCCCAGAAATACGCGATCGGCGCGACCGTAGTCGATGATGCCGGGGTGCAGTCGCTTGATCTGCTCGCCGATCAGCCTGTCGATTTCGTAATAGTCCTTGCCGCCGAGCCAGTAGTTCCAGATCCGCGCCGTATGGGCCACCGATGTGTCGATCTCGGGCGTGCGGCCGAGCTCGGGTGGGATGCCGGTCACGGCGCGTCGCTCCTCCGCTCGCCTGCGCTGCCATCTCGAACGTAGCAGCGCAGACGGCCCTGCCAAGGGCGGCCACAGAAATACGGAAAGCGGTTGGCTCCGATTGCGGGTTTGTGATGCGCCCAGACAGTAATGTTATGGATTGCGCAATTAGCCCCCCTGGAAGCGATTGGTCGACCTTCATTGGTTCCGCCCCTTTGCGGGGCATTCAGGTGGTGCGGTGCCGCCGCCCCCGAACGCGCACCGTGACGGCTGACCGAAACATGACCGACCAGTTAGGTTATGTGGAGATCGTCCGGCTAAGGGGGGAAGAACGAGAAGTGCCGGACGGAGGCGAGGTGGCATGGCCCGAAGAGGCGGGGGCGGCGGCGTACCGCTCAACTGGGAGCTGCTGCTGGGGCTGGTGACGGTCGGGTTCCTCATCTACCTGTGGGTATGGGCTGCCACCCAGGGCGGACCGCCCTGGTAGCGGGCTCAGCGGGTCAGCAGCGTCCGCAGCGCCTTGGTGACCTCGGCCGGGGCCTCCTCGGCCATGTAGTGGCCGCAGGTGACGGTGCTGTGGTGCAGGTCAGCGGCCCACGCGCGCCACAGGGCGACCGCGTCGAAGCCCAGGGCCGCGCCCCAGTCCTGCTGGAGGACGGACACCGGCATGGTGAGCCGGTTGCCCGCGTCCCGGTCGGCCCGGTCGTGGTCGATGTCGATACCGGCGGACGCGCGATAGTCGGCGACGATCGACGGGACCGCGTCGCGGCAGGCGTCCAGGTAGGCGGCGCGGACGTCGGGCGGGATCGCGGACGGGTCGTTCGCCCACAGGTCGAGGAAATGCCCGAAGAACGCGTCGGGCGCGGCGCCGATCAACCGTTCGGGCAGGCCGGGCGGCTGGGCCATCAGGTAGAGGTGGAAGCCGACCGCCGCGGTGACGCCGTGCATCGCGTCCCACATGTCGAGGGTCGGCAGGACATCGAGGCACGCGAGATGCGTGATCGTCGAAGGGTGGTCGAGCCCGGCGCGGAAGGCGACGTGGGCGCCGCGGTCATGACCGGCCAGAGCGAACCGTTCATGGCCGAGTGCGCGGGCCAGGGCGACGATGTCGGCGGCCATGGCGCGTTTGGAATAGCCCTCGGCGGGCTTGTCGCTGGCGCCGTAACCTCGCAGGTCAGGGCAGATGACGGTGTGGTCGGACGCGAGGTCGGCGGCGACGTGACGCCACATCAGGTGCGTCTGCGGGAAGCCGTGCAGCAGGACGATCGGAGGGCCGGAGCCCCCCACGGCGACGTGGAGGGAGACCCCGTCGGCGACGGGGACACGGTACTGCTCGAAACCGGGGATGGTCGGCACGATTCTGTCCTTTCTCGTGGGATGTCCCCAGGTTGACGGGTGTGGATGAGCATCCGATGAGCGCGCTATAGCGTGGCCGGTGTGGGGGTCGTGTTCGGGGTGCTGGGGCCGGTGACGGCCTGGGACGGCTCCGGCGACGTGATCGCGTTGAGGGGGCCGAAGCATCGGGCCGTGCTGACGCGGCTGATCGTCGCCCGTGGTCGGGTCGTCCCGGTGACGCGGCTGGTCGACGACCTGTGGATCGATCCTCCGGCGGACGCCGTCGGGACGGTCCGCACGTTCGTGGCGGCGCTGCGCCGGGCGCTGGAACCTGATCGTCCACCGAGGTCGCCGTCCCGGACGCTGGTCACCGAGGGGCCGGGTTACGCGCTGCGGGCCGGGCCGGACGAGGTGGACGCGTGGCGCTTCGAACGGGCGGTCGGCGCGGACCGTCCGGCAAGAGACCTGGTCACGAGCCTGGACGAGGCGCTCGGCTGGTGGCGCGGGCCCGCGTTCGCCGAGTTCGCCGACGACGGCTGGGCGCGGGCGGAACGTTCGCGTCTGACGGAGCTGCGGCTGCGGGCCGTCGAGCGGCGGGCCGAGGCCATGCTGGAAACGGGCCGCGCCGCCGACGCGGTACCCGACCTGGACGCGCACCTCGCCGAACACCCCTGGCGGGAGGACGCGTGGGGTCTCCTGGCGCTCGGGCTGTACCGCACGGGACGCCAGGCGGACGCGCTCGACGTGCTGCGCCGGGCGCGGACGCTGCTGGTCGACCGGCTCGGCATCGACCCCGGTCCGGCGCTCCGGCGGCTGGAACAGGACATCCTTCGCCAAGCCGACCATTTGGATCTGGGCGGCGACGCGACGGCGCGGGTGTGGGCACGGGCGGCAGCCGCCTACGACCGGACGGTCGCGTCCGGGGCGCGGGACCGGCTGGAGTCGACGGTCGGCCTGCTGCGCAACCTCGCGGTGACCGGGGGCGGCGGCCTGGAGGCGGCACGTGACCAGCGCATGGCGGCGATCACGGCGGCCGAGGAACTCGGCGACGCGGAACTGACCGCCCGGGTGATCGGCTCCTTCGACGTTCCGGCGATCTGGACCCGCTCGGACGATCCGCGCCAGGCGGCCGAGATCGTCGCGGCGGCCGAGCGCACCCTGACCGCCCTCCCCGGCGAGCACGAGGGCGTCCGGGCACGCTTGTTGGCGACGATCGCACTGGAGTCACGCGGGTCAGGCACCGGACGGGCGCGGGCGGCGGCGCTGGAGGCGGAGCGGATCGCGCGTCGCCTGGACGATCCCGCGTTGCTGGCGTTCGCGCTCAACGGCCTGTTCATGCAGACGTTCCATCGGGCGGGGCTGGCCCCACGGCGGGACGAGATCGGGGCCGAGCTGGTCGAGTTGTCCGTCCGGCATGGCCTGGTCGCGTTCGAGGTTCTCGGTCATCTCGTCCGTCTGCAGGCGCTGAGCGCGCTAGGAGACTTCGCGGCGGCCGACCACCATGCCGCCGCGGCGGACCGGCTGGCCGAACGGCACGAACGGCCGTTGGTGGGGGTCTTCACCGACTGGTACCGGGCGTTGCGGCTGGCCGCGTCCGACGAAACGACGGCCGACGAGGTCGAAACCGCCTACAACCGGGCGATCGCGCGATTGGACGGCTCCGGAATGCCCGGCCTCACCGACGGGCTGCCCGCGCTCGCGACGCTGGCCCTGCGCGTGCGGGAGGGACGGCCCGCACAGGTCGGCGACGACACCCGGTGGGGCCCTTACGAGCCGTGGGCCCGTCCGTTGGTCCTCCTGGCGAAGGGCCGGACGAACGAAGCTGCGGCGGCGCTGCGGGCAACTCCGGAACCACCCCGTGACCTGCTCTTCGAAGCCATGTGGTGCCTCACCGCGCGGGCCGCCATGGCCGTCGGCGACCGCGAGACGATGGCACGCGCCCACGACGAACTGGCGCCCGCGGTGGCGGAACTGGCCGGTGCGGGCAGCGGGCTCCTCACCCTGGGCCCCGTTTCCGGCTACGTACACGACCTCGCCAAGGGGTAGGGCGAATCGGCTTCTGCGTCCCGGCGTGTCGGATTTGGGCGGGTTTACCAACTTCGGACGTTGGGGCGCTCCCCTCTCGGGTAGGGCGGCACAGAAGCAGCGAGAGGAGAGCGTCGTGACGGACGTTTCGAGCAGGGGACCGGAGCCGGGGGACGACCGTCCGGTACTGACCAACCGACAGGGTCATCCCGTCTATGACAACCAGAACCAGCGGACGGTGGGCTCCCGTGGCCCCGCGACCCTCGAGAACTACCAGTTCCTGGAGAAGATCAGCCACTTCGACCGGGAGCGGATTCCGGAGCGGGTCGTCCACGCGAGAGGCGTGACCTCGTACGGGTTCTTCGAGGCGTACGGAAAATGGGGCGACGAACCCGTCAGCAGGTACACGCGGGCGAAACTGTTCCAGGAGCAGGGGAAGCGCACGCCGGTGGCGCTGCGGTTCTCCACGGTCATCGGCGGACGCGACTCGGCCGAGACGGCCCGGGACCCGCGCGGGTTCGCCATCAAGTTCTACACCGAGGACGGCAACTGGGACCTCGTCGGCAACAACCTGGCCGTCTTCTTCATCCGCGACGCCATCAAGTTCCCCGACGTCATCCACGCCCTCAAACCGGACCCGGTCACATTCCGCCAGGAACCGGCGCGCATCTTCGACTTCATGTCGCAGACACCGGAGTCGATGCACATGCTCGTGAACCTCTTCAGTCCGCGCGGAATCCCGGCCGACTACCGGCACATGCAGGGGTTCGGCGTGAACACCTACAAGTGGGTGAACGAGGCCGGTGACACGAAGCTCGTCAAATACCACTGGATGCCCAAGCAGGGCGTGCGGAGCATGACGGAGGAGGACGCGGCGGCGATACAGGCCCACGACCTCGGGCACGCCACCCGGGACCTGCACGACGCCATCAACCGCGGCGACTTCCCGGAATGGGAACTGCTCGTCCAGATGATGGACGACCACGAACACCCGGAACTGGACTTCGACCCGCTCGACGACACCAAGGTCTGGCCGGAGAACGAGTTCCCCGCGCAACCGGTGGGCCGCCTCGTCCTCGACCGCAATGTCGAGGACAACTTCGCCGAGAACGAGCAGATCTCGTTCGGCACCGGCGTCCTCGTGGACGGTCTCGACTTCTCCGACGACAAGATGCTCGTCGGACGGACGTTCTCCTACAGCGACACGCAGCGGCACCGCGTGGGCCCGAACTACCTGCAACTGCCCGTCAACCAGGCCAAGAGCACGCAGGTGCGCACGAACCAGCGCGACGGACAGATGACCTACTACGTGGACAACGCCGGTGACAACCCGCACGTGAACTACGAGCCGTCCATCACCGGCGGCCTGCGGGAAGGCCAGTATCCGACGCACGACGAGCAGGGCCCGGAGATCCGGGGACGCCTGACACGCATGCGCATCCAGCGGACGAACGACTACAAGCAGGCCGGTCAGCGCTACCTGCTGTTGGAGGACTGGGAGCGGGACGATCTCGTCCACAACTTCGTCGAGCTGATCTCCCAGTGTGCTCGTCCCGTCCAGGAGCGGATGGTGTGGCACTTCCTCCTCGTCGAGGACGATCTCGGCCTGCGCGTCGGCAAGGGACTCGGCATCGCCCCGGAGGACATCGAACACCTTGAACCGCTGCCCGGCCAGGACCTCACCGACGAGGACAGGGAACGGCTGCGCAACCTCGGCAAGAACGGCCCGCGTGACGTCGACGGCCTGAAGATGACGCACTGCGTCCCGAACGAACGGGCCGTCCAGCACCGCTAGACGACGCCGGTGAGCGCACTGCCCGACCGCACGGCCGGTCAGTGCGCTCAGGGTCGGCTCAGGGTCACCCACCATCACGCCCGACCGACAACCCCGCAGGTCAGAGCCTCCACACTTTGTGGAACAAAGCATTCCGTTCTGCTACACTGAGACAAGTACGAACACCCCGACTACGGGTCTCCCGGGGGATTACTCCACCACGGATGAGGGTTTTCCCCTATGGCGATGAGTTTGCCGAACCGGCAGAGTCGTATTCAGCAGCAGGGGGACGAGGCCCCCTCCGCAGGAAGAAGGCAGACGATGTCACACACGCCACCCCCCACCTCGCTGAACACCTCCGACCTGGCCGAAGTGCTGTTCTGCTGCGGCCTCCAGGAGTCCGATCACCCCTCCGCCGAGCAGGTCCGCAAGGCCATCGACGACCGCATCGGCGCCTGCGGCGGCGACAGCACCGCCTGCGTCGCCCTGGTCGCCCAGGAAGCGGGCGACCACCCGGAGACCTACACCCTTCGGATGCGCTGGGCGCTGTCCACCGTCTCCGCGGCCTACCGCGACCTCACCTCCGCCGCCTGACCACCACAGGGAGCCCATCTGATGCTTTCACCGTTCACCGACCGGCCCGAGGACATCATCCCGCGCACACTCCGCGACCTGATCACCACCGACCCGTCCCCGCCCACGAACAGAAAGCGCCCGCGCCGACAACGAAGAACGAACACCACCCGAGGCGCCACCTAACACACACACTCCGGGTGGATTTCCTGCCGCTTCGGGGTGGGAGGGCGGAGGCCACTTAGTGGTGTCGCCGCTGTCTTGGCCGCGCTGTCGGCCGGACGGGACGTCCGGCTTGGCATGGACGACCCGGCCGGGATGTTCGCTGCGCGCGTCGGCGGCCAGGCCCACGGTGAAACGGCCGAGAGATCGTGGGCCGGAATTCGGCTCACTGTGGAGGCGGGCCTCGCGCGAGCCCCGGGCCGTCTTCCAGCGGGCTGAAAACGTGGCGGCGTCCGGGCGCGATACTGGACGGCATGGTCGACGACGAGCGTTGGAAGGCGCGTTTCCGGGCCGCCCGGATGAGCCTGCCCCGATGGGCGCGTGACGCCCCGAGCCGCAGCATCTACCAGTCGAACATCACGGGGACGTGGGAGATCTACACGTGGGACCGTGACACCGGCGCGCAGCGTCAGGTGACGGATCGGCCCAACGGGACGTGGATGGGAAAGATCGACCCGTCCGGTGAGTGGGTGTGGTGGTTCGCCGACACGGACGGCAACGAGTTCGGTGTGTGGAACCGGGTGCCGTTCGACGCGGATGAAGGAACGGAGAGCGTGCCGGCCGTTCCAGGGTTGGAGCCGTCGTACCCGTCCGGGCTTTGTCTGGGCCGTGATGGTTTCGCCGTCATCGGACGGACCACTGACGCCGGGAACACGATCCATCTGTGCCGCGCCGGTGCGCCGCCGGAGGTGCTCTACCACCATGCGGAGGACGCGCATGTCGCGGCGTTGTCGCAGGACGAGTCCCTGATTGCGGTCGGGCACAGCGAGCACGGCGACAGCCGTCACATGGCGTTGCGCGTGCTGCGTCCCGACGGATCCACGGTCGCGGACCTGTGGGACGGCCCCGGCAAGGGCGTCTACGGAGCCGGGTTCGCCCCGGTTGACGGCGATTCACGGCTTCTCGTCAACCATGAACGGCGTGGCCGGGACGAGATGCTGATCTGGGACCCGGTCTCCGGTACCGAGCGGGAGATCGTCCTCGATCTGCCCGGGGAGATCGGCGCGGGCTGGTATCCGGACGGGACGGCGCTGCTCATCTCCCACTCGCATGAGGCCCGCGACGAGCTGTACCGGTACGACCTCGCCGAGGAGACCCTGACCAGGGTCGACACCCCGCGCGGGGTGATCGGCGGAGCCTCCGTCCGGCCGGACGGGACGGTCGAGTTCTCCTGGTCGTCGGCCGCCGAACCGCCGGTGATCCGTTCGACGTCCGGTTCGGTGGTCCTCACGCCACCCGGTCCGGTCGCGCCGCCGTCCGTGCCGGTCGAGGACGTGTGGGTGGACGGCCCCGCCGGACGCATCCACGCGCTGGTCAGCAAACCGGACGGCGACCGCCCCTACCCGACCGTGTTCGACGTCCACGGCGGACCGACCGCGCAGGACGACGACTCGTTCGTCCCGTCCGCCGCCGCGTGGGTGGACCACGGGTTCGCGGTCGTCCGCGTCAACTACCGGGGCTCCACGGGATACGGGTCGGCGTGGCGCGACGCCATCGAGGGACGGGTCGGGCTCACCGAACTGGAGGACATCAAGGCCGTCCGCGACTGGGCGGTGGCCAGCGGCCTCGCGGACCCGTCGCGGCTCGTCCTGACCGGCGGCTCATGGGGCGGGTACCTCGCCCTCCTCGGTATCGGAACGCAGCCGGACGACTGGAGCGTCGCGATCGCCGCCGTCCCGGTCGCCGACTATGTCGCCGCATATGAGGACGAGATGGAAGGACTCCAGGCGTTCGACCGCTCGCTGTTCGGCGGCTCACCCGACGAGGTTCCGGACAGGTACCGCGAATCTTCCCCGATCACGTATGTGTCCCAGGTGAAGGCGCCGGTGCTCATCCTGGCCGGGGAGAACGACCCGCGCTGCCCCATCCGGCAGATCGACAACTACCTGGGCCGCCTCGCCGAGCTGGACCGTCCGCACGAGGTGTACCGGTACGACGCCGGGCACGGCTCCCTTGTCGTGGAGGAACGCATCACACAAATGGCCGCTGAAATGGACTTCGCCCGCAAACATCTGGGCATGTCCTGATCTTTCGGGGGGACGGACGGAGGCCCGTCCGTCCCCCGCGTTTACAAGATCAAAGCTCGGGCATCGCTCCCACCGGCCACCCCCCGGTTACCGGAAATCACCGATCGGGGGGATCACATGTCACGGCCATATCCGACCCGCGCCCGGCGCACACCCCGGCCATCGCGCTTCCGGCCACCCAAGACCGTCACTGCACCCGGCCCGCTCTTTCGCCAGACGGCCACGTCGACGACACTCTCCCTGATCATCGCGGCCCTCGTCGTCGCACCGCCTCCCGCGACCGCCGCCGAGCCGCCACCCGTCCCCGGCGAACGCACCATCGCGACTCCGACACGTTCGTCCGCCTCGGAGCGCGAACCCGGCGTCGCACCGGTCCCCGCAGCCGCCACTGAATCACCCGCGCGCCCCTTCGTCCCCGGCGAACGAACCGTCGCGACTCCACCCCCTTCGTCTGGCCCACCCGTCCCGGAGCGTGAACCGGTCGTCGCTCCACCCCGTTCCGAGGGCGAGGTGCCCGGCCACGCCGCGACGCCGCCGGGGGTGGAGGCGGGCATCGGCGAAGCGTTGGAGGCGCTCTCCAACCGGCCCGCGTCGGCGCGGCTGGAGCACCGGCTCGTGGAGGAGGTACTGCGGGCCAACGGCATCGGCTGGCGGTCGAGTGGAGGCTGCTCCGACCGAAAGATCGCGAAATGCACGTCGTTCGAGACGATCCGATGGGGGACGGTCCAGGGCCTGATCCGCTTCGCCGCGTCGAGCGGCTGCGAGATCACCGTGACCGGCGGCACCGAGCGAGGGCACGCAAGTGGCCCGCGCAGCCACTGGAACGGCTACAAACTCGACATCGCCCGAAGCGCATGCGTAGACCGGGCGGTCACGCGTCACCCGTCCGCCGGGGTACGGCGCGACGGCGCACGGCTCTACCGTTCACCCGACGGCACCCTCTTCGCCCGCGAAAAGAACCACTGGGACATCGCCTTCCCCTGAAGATCCCACTCGTACGCGCACCCTGCGGATACTGCCGACCAGCTCCACCAACACCGGCGCCTCCGTAGCCACTGGAACGGCTAAGAGCTCGACATCGCGTGGGCACGTGCGTCGACCGGGCGGTCAGGCGGTACCCGGCCGCCAGGGCGTGGCGTGATGGTGTGCGGTCTGCCGGTCGCCCGGCGGTGTTCGGTTCGTTCGTGGGAAGGGTCGCTAAGTTTCTCGAGGGGCGGGTCAGGCGCGGACCTCGCGGATGATGCCGACCAGTTCGCGGGTGACCGACTTGAAGCCCGGCAGTCGCGACATCGACACCATGCGGTTGACCAGTGGGACCGTCCGTTCCACCAGCAGGTAGGTCTTGCGGCAGCCTGGGGAGCTGTCGTGTACCCAGTACAGGACGATGCCCATCGAGTAGATCCACAGCAGTTCCGGCAGTTCCTCACGGAACTCTTTGTCGATCTTCAGATCGGAGCCGTTCACGACCTCGCGGTAGATCGCGACCGCCGACTCGCGGGCCGGGCCGGACTCGGCGCTGAACGGGTTGAGGGGGCTGGTCGGCTCGGCGGCGAACTTGAAGAATTTTCCCGCGAACTCGTGGTACGGGACCATCGTGTCGACCCGGGCCTTCAGGACTCCGAGCAGCCGGGGCGCGAAAGCGGTCTCCGCGTCCAGGACGGCACGGCAGGCGGCGACGTGTTCGTCCTGCAGCTCGTCGTAGTAGGCCTGGATCAGTTCTTCCTTGGAACCGAAGTAGTAGTAGGCGTTGCCGACCGAGACGCCCGCCTCCTTGGCGATCGCGCGCATCGTCGTGGCCTCGTATCCGCGCTCCCTGAACAGCCGCAGCGCCGTCTCGACGATCAGGGACCGTGTCTGCTCCGACTTCACGGCCTTCGTCTCGGTCACGCCTGCCACCCTACGACCCGCGTCGCGCCACCTGCGTCCCCGCCGTCACCCGGTCCGTTCGGCGGCGACGAGTTCGGCGATCTGGGCGATGTTGAGGGCGGCGCCCTTGCGGAGGTTGTCGCCGCAGAGAAAAAGGTCGAGGGCCCGCGGGTCGTCGATGGAGCGGCGGACGCGGCCCGCCCATGTCGGGTCGGTGCCGACGACGTCGGACGGTGTCGGGAACTCGTAGGTCTCCGGGTTGTCGCACAGCACCACGCCCGGGGACCGGGCGAGGATCTCCTGCGCCTCACGCTGGTCGGTGCGTTCCTCGAACACGGCGTGGACGGCCACCGAATGAGCCGTCACCACCGGGACGCGGACGCACGTCGCCGACACCTTCAGGTTCGGCAGCCCGAGTACCTTGCGGGTCTCGTTCCGGACGGCGATCTCGTCCGACGTCCAGCCGCCCGGTGCGGGCGTTCCCGTCCAGGGGACGACGTTCATGGCGAGCGGCGCCGGGAACGGTCCGAGTTCGCCGACCACGCCGCGGATGTCGCCCGCGCGGTTGCCGAGGGCGCGGTCGCCGCCGACCTTCTCCAGCTGCGCGTACAGCGTTTCGGTGCCGCTCCGGCCCGCCGACGACGCCGCCTGGTAGGTCGCGGCGACCAGTTCCCGCAACCCGTACCGGCGGTGCAGCGCACCCAGCGCGACGATCATCGACAGGGTCGTGCAGCCGGGGCCCGCGACGATGCCGCGCGGACGTTCCCGCACCCGCTCGGGGTTCACCTCCGGAACGACGAGCGGCACACCCGGGCCGGATCGGAACGCGGGCGAGCCGTCGACCACCACCGCGCCGCGGGCCGCCGCGACCGGTGCCCAGTCGGCGGCCACGGGCGCGGGGACGGTGAAGGCCGCGATGTCGACGCCGTCGAAGACGTCCGGGGTGAGCGGCACGGCCTCGACCGACCGGCCGCGCACGCGGAGGGTCCGTCCGGCGGACCGTTCGGAGCCGACGAGTCTGATCTCCCCGTACATGTCGCGCCGTGTCGACAGCAGGTCGAGCATCACCGCGCCGACCGCGCCCGTCGCGCCGACGACCGCGAGGGTGGGCAGCCCGGAAGCCGAGTCCATCGTCGCACTCACATCCTCAGAACTACCGTCGTCCACGCCCGGTTCCCGGACACGGGATGCTGCCACCGTCCAGGACGTACGGCTGCGTCACGTGACGCGCACCCGCACACGAACGCGGCTGCCGCAGATCCAGGGCGCCCGGCCGAGGTCTGTCAAGAAGTGGCCCCGGCGCAGCAACGCCGAAGCCAAGCGAACCCAGGCGCATCGCGAAACGATGCCGCGTTCGCCCCAGGCCCGGCCACACAGCAAACCGCCAGGCGAGCGCAGTGGGCCTGGCCTGCAATAAACACAGCCTCAGCCCGCGCGCGAACGCGTGACCCGCCCGGCGCAGCGACGCCGAAGGCGAGCGCAGCCGGGCGGATCGCGAAGCGATGTCGCGTTCGCCTCAGGACAGGTCACGTAGCGAGCCACAAGGCGAGCGAAGTGGGCCGGTCCTGCAATAAATGCAGCCTCAGCCCCGCGCGCGAACGCGTGACCCGCCCGGCGCAGCGACGCCGGAGGCGAGCGAAGCCGGGCGGATCGCGAAGCGATGTCGCGTTCGCCTCAGGACAGGTCACGTAGCGAGCCACAAGGCGAGCGAAGTGGGCCGGTCCTGCAATAAACACAGTGGGCCTGGCCTGCTAAAAATCAGCGGCCGGTGCCTCCGTAGACGACGGCCTCGACCTGTTCGGCGTCGAGGTCGAATGCGCGGTGCGCGGCGGCGACGGCGGTGTCGATGTCGTCCTGCGCGACCACGACCGAGATCCGGATCTCCGAGGTGGAGATCATCTCGATGTTGACGCCGGCGTCGGCGATCGCGCCGAACAGGGTGGCGGTGACGCCGGGGTGCGAGCGCATTCCGGCGCCGATCAGCGAGACCTTGCCGATCCGGTCGTCGTAGCGCAGGGACTCGAAGCCGATCCGCTCCTTCAGCTTGTTCAGGGCGGTCAGCGCGCTCTGCCCGTCGGTGGACGGCAGCGTGAACGAGATGTCGGTGCGTCCGGTGGACGCGGCCGAGACGTTCTGCACGATCATGTCGATATTGATCTCGGCGTCGGACAGCACCCCGAAGATCGCGGCGGCCTCACCGGGCTTGTCCGGCACCCCCACCACGGTGATCTTGGCTTCGCTCCGGTCGTGCGCGACACCGGAAATGATCGCCTGCTCCATGTCCTGTCCTTCGATCTCGCTGCTGTCGACGACCCATGTGCCCTCCTTCTGGCTGAAGGAGGACCGCACATGGATCGGGATGTTGTACCGGCGCGCGTACTCCACGCAGCGCAGATGCAGGATCTTCGCGCCGCTCGCCGCCATCTCCAGCATCTCCTCGTAGGAGATCTTCGGGATCTTGCGGGCGGCGCCGACGATGCGCGGGTCGGCGGTGAAGACCCCGTCGACATCGGAGTAGATCTCGCAGACGTCGGCGTCCAGGGCGGCGGCCAGCGCGACCGCCGTGGTGTCGGAGCCGCCGCGGCCGAGGGTGGTGATGTCCTTGGTGCCCTGCGAGACGCCCTGGAATCCGGCCACGATGCAGATCGAGCCCTCGTCCAGCGCGGTGCGGATCCGTCCCGGCGTCACGTCGATGATCTTGGCTTTGCCATGCGAACCGTCGGTGATCACGCCGGCCTGGGAGCCGGTGAACGAGCGGGCCTCATGGCCCAGGTTCGCGATGGCCATGGCCAGCAGGGCCATCGAGATCCGCTCGCCGGCCGTGAGCAGCATGTCCAGCTCACGGGCCGGTGGCAGCGGGCTGACCTGCTTGGCCATATCGATGAGATCATCCGTCGTGTCACCCATGGCGGACACCACGACGACCACGTCGTTGCCCGCCTTCTTCGTCGCGACGATGCGCTGGGCGACCCGCTTGACGCCGTCGGCGTCGGCGACGGAGGAGCCACCGTACTTCTGCACGACTAGGGCCACGAGTGGCGCTCCTCGGATCGGGGTCAGGCGTTCCGGACGTCGAGTCTACCGAGCCGCCGCCCGTGCGTTACGCGCAGGTAACGGCCGGGGTCGGACGGCGCTCAGCCGACATCGACGGGTTCGGCGGGTACGACGGGGTCGCGGACGGTCTCCACCGGACGCGCGGCACGGGCGCGCAACCCGAACGCGGTGATCAGCGCAGCCAGTGCGGCCGCCGCGAACGGGACGATCAGCGCGGTCCTGATGGCGTCGAGGCCCGCGGCCGGGGAGCCGTCACCGCCGAGCGCGGCGACCTGGACGGCGGTGGCCGTGGAGAGGCCGAGCGCGGTACCGAACTGGATCGCGGTGTAGAACAGGCCCCCGGCCAGGCCGTGTTCGCGCTCGGCGACGCCGTCCGTGGCGGCCATCGTCAACGGCCCGTAGGCGAAGGTGAACGCCATCCCCAGCACCACCATGATCGGAAGCATGGTGGTGTACGCCCAGTCGAGGCCGAGCGGAAGGAACAGCCCGTAGCCCACGGCCGCGAGGGCGAGCCCGCCGAACAGGACGCGGAGGTTGCCGAAGCGCTCCACCAGGCGCGGGGTGAGCGTGGGCGCGAGGACGGTGTCGATGCCGAGGACGAGCATGGCGAGGCCGGTCTGCCAGGTCGTCCAGCCGCGGAGTTCCTGGAGGTAGATCGTCATGAGGAACTGGAAGCCCGCGAACGCGCCGAGGAACAGCGCCGCGCTGAGGTTCGTCCGCACGAGCGGCGCCGACCGGAGGATGCCGAAACGCAGCAGCGGGTTCGCGGCCCGGCGCTCGACCGCGACGAACACGGCGAGCAGCAGTAGTCCGCCGAGGAGGGCGGACGCGGTGAGCGCGACCCCGTGGCCGGGCCGCTCCAGCCGGACGACCCCGTATGCGAGCAGCAGCATCGCACCGGTGACGGTGAACGCGCCCACGAGGTCGAAACCGCCGCTCGTCGCGGGGCCGGGTTCGTCCGCGCTCTCCGGTTCCTTGATCAGCGGGATGGCGGCGGCCAGGAGCAGCGCCGCGACGATGACGGGGGCGAAGAACACCCAGCGCCAGCCGATCGAGGTCAGCAGCCCGCCGGCGACGAGACCGAGCGTGAAACCGCCCGCGCCCGTTCCCGCGTAGAAGCCGAGTGCCCTGGTGCGCGCCGGACCGGCCGGGAACGTGGCGGTGATCAGCGCGAGCCCGGCGGGCATCATGAACGCCGACGCGACACCGGTGACGAAACGGGCGAGCAGCAGCATCCAGCCCTCCGTGGCGAATCCGCCGAGTCCGGAGAACACGAGGAACACCACCAGCCAGAAGAGGAAGACGCGGCGGCGGCCCAGCAGGTCGGCGGCGCGCCCGCCGAGCAGCATGAACCCGCCGTAGCCGAGCACGTAGGCGCTGATGACGCCGCTGAGCATTCCGGTCGACAGCCCCAGGTCCGTCCGGATCGACGGGAGTGCGATGTTGAGCATCGCCACGTCGATGCCTTCCAGGAAGACCGCGCCGCACAGCACGAACAGCGACGCCCAGGCGCGTCCGCCTGTCCGGGCCGGGGATGTGGACATGAGCAGGCTCCTCTCGCAGGAGAGCCCGGTTCCCGAAGGGGAGGCCGGTTCCCTCTTGTTACCGGCCACATCCTGGGACACCATCAGATTCCATGGAAGACGGAACTTTCACGCCCCCTGGTGACTGCGGGTATACCGTCGTCGACGACGACGTCCTCCAGTGGGACACCCGTAACGACTGCGAGGTCCGGCAGATCCTCGACCGCATAGCGGACAAGTGGTCGCTGCTCGTCATCTCACTCCTGGACAAGCAGTCGCTCCGGTTCACCGAGCTGCGCCGCCTGATCGACGGCATCAGTCAGCGGATGCTCGCCAGAACGCTCCGGCATCTGGAGCGGGACGGCCTTGTCAGCCGGACCGTGCATCCGACCGTCCCGCCGCGCGTCGACTACGCCCTGACGCCCATGGGTTCCACCCTCCACGAGACGATCCGCTCGCTGGTCACCTGGACCGAGGAGCACCAGAACGCGATCGCCGCCGCGCGCGCCGCCTACGACGTTCGCGTCGAGGCGGAACGCAAGGCGGCCGAAGAGGAGGCCGCCGAGCGCGCTGCCGTGGCCCGCGATGTCCTCATGACCCGCCGCTGAACCCGCGTTGTGGCGGCGGCGAGGGCACCCGGTGGGCCGGGTGCCCCGCGCGCGGTCACTTCAGGGTGAGCCCCTGGGACTGCAACGCCTCGTCCAGCGGCTGGAAGAACGACTGGTAGTTGGCCCGGCAGGATCCCGAGGTTCCTCCGGACACGATGCCGATGGCGGTGGTGCCGCTCTGCAGTGATCCGCCGCTGTCTCCGGGTTGCGTGCAGGCGGTGGTCTCGATCATGTCGGTGACCGTGCCCTCCCTGTAGTTCACCGTCCGGCCGTAGCCGACGAGCCTTCCCGAGGTGGTGCCGGTGGTGGAGCCCTTCTTCTGGATCTGGGTACCGGCCGGTGGACGTCCCACCTGCGTGAGCTGGGCGTTGTCCAGCGGCACCTGGCCGGCGCTGCGGATCGTGCCGTAGTCGTTTCCGGGGAAGCTGCTGGCCTGCCTGGTACCGACGAGCTGCCCGTCCCCGGTCCGCCACTCGGCGCCGATGTTGGTGCAGTGCCCGGCGGTGACGACGTACTCCGTCCCGCCACCCACCCCGATCGCCGCCACCGAGCAGCGCGACGAACCGGTGTGGATCGCGTCGCCGGGGCCGAGGTGCAGGCGCGGCGCCGCGGGGACGTGCTTGATCCGGACGGCGGGTCCGAGGGCGCGGGCCCGCTTGACGAACGCGTCGGTCGCGTCGGCGACGTCGTCCTCCGGCACGCTGACGACGACGGCGTTGGAGGCGACGTCGATGCCCCAGGACAGGCCGATGGTGCCCGCGCTTCCGGCGAGGCGGTCGAGTCGTCTCTTGGCGTCCGTCAGCGGCGTGATGCCGTGTTGGACGATCCGTGGCGTCGCTCCGGCGGCTCTGACCTGGTGGGCGACGGCCGCGCTCGTCACGTTGACGACCAGGGTGCCGTTGCCGTCGACGAACGAACCCGCGTGTTGGGAGCCGAGCCGTCCGGTCAGCCGGTCGGCCAGCCGGGCGAGTGGGAGGTGCGCGAGCCGGACGGTGGCGGCGGGCCGGGTCTCGGCCGATGCGGGAACGGTTCCGAACAGGGGGAGCGTGACCAGCGCCGCGGCACCGATCAGCGGGAGCACCTTGGCAAGGTGCGATGGACGATTCACTCTGGTCCACCTTTCGCCGCCGACCACCTTGTCGGCGGCATCTCTGGGAGTTGGCGGGGGTCACGAGCCCGGTGGTATAAGGCTTCGTGATGGGAGCAAACGTACGCCGACAGCGCGAAAACGACCAGATATCAGCAGGTAATGAAATTTCATCCTTCCCTGAATTTAAATGATCTTCTTTGGTGGGTAGAGAAAACGCCGACCAGGTCGGTACACAGCCGTTTCGACTCGCGATCTGTTGCCTTCCCGCATTCAGGATCGGCGTTGCCGGGCACCTTCCGTGCAATTCACGGTGGCCTCAACCGTCACTCGGGTGAACGGTCTGGCGCGGTGTGACTTTGACGGAAGCGGCGGCCGGGCTCCTGAGGGCATTTCGCGAGGCGATACCCGCCGGCGCAGGATCCGGGTCAGGCCCGCTGCGTGAGGAACGTCGCCGTCTTCTCGTCGGCGGGCAGGAACGCCTCCAGACGCAGCTCTGCCAGCGTCACGTCCACGGCGGTCGCGAACGACGTCAGCGTCGTGATGAGTCGCAGTTCGCCTTCCCCGGCCCCGGCCCCGGCACCGGTCGCGGCCCCGGCCCCGGTCGCGGCCCGCAGGCGCAGCGGCACGGCGAACCCGAGATGGTCGGCGGACGGCTCCACCTCGGGCACGTAGGCGTCCAGTTCGGCGATGAACTCGTCCAGGCGAGGGTCGGGGCTGCGCCGGGCCCGGTCGCGGAGGCTGCCGGTGATGTGCCGCCCCCACTCGGTGAGGTTCACGACCCTGCGCGCCATCCCGTCCGGGTGCAGGGCGAGGCGCAGCACGTTGACCGGCGGTTCCAGCAGCGCGGGCGCGGCGCCCTCGGTGAGGACGTCGAACGCCTCGTTCGCGGCGACCAGTTCCCCGTACGGGCGGACGACGACCGCCGGATACGGCAGGTGCCCGTCGAGGATGCGGTCCAGTGCCTCCCGCACCGGGCCCAGTTCGGGGGCGTCCAGCCCCGACTCGGCGTAGATCGGCGCGTAACCACCTGCGAGCAGCAGTTCGTTCCGTTCCCGCAACGACAGGCCGAGGGCCTCGGCGAGGCGCACCACCATGGCGCGTCCGGGACGTGACCGTCCTCGTTCGAGGAAGCTGAGATGACGCTGGGTCGTGTCGGCCCTGATCGCCAGGTCGAGCTGACTGACGCGGCGCCGGGTCCGCCAGCGCCGTAGCTCGCTGCCGAACCGGCCCGGTTCCACCAGCACCGTCATGGCTCCCTTCATACTGGACGTTCGCTGCGCCGCCGATTCCCTGTAGGGAATCGCGCCGTCGCAGGGGCGGGTCCGACACTGCTGCGCATGAGCCCTTCAGTTGAAGCGAAGCAGTTGGTCGAACGTTACGTCGCGCAGTGGAACGAGCCCGATCCGACGGTCCGGAGCAAGATCATCCGTGAGCTTTGGGCGCCGGACGGGGTGCATGTGCTCGTCGACCCGCCGCAGGCGATGCGTGAGGCCGCCACGGCGCTCGCGTTCCCCGTACCGCCGCTTGAGGTCCGTGGCCATGAGGCGTTGGACGTCCGGGTGGCCCATGCCTACACGATGTTCCTCGCGTCGGGTGAGCATTTCTTCGAGGCCGCGAGCGAGCCGTCCGTCCTGCTGCCCCATGTGATCGCGTTCCGCTGGGCGATGCTCACCACCGGCGCCCGCGAGGTCGTCGGGGGCGGCCTCGACGTCCTCGCCCTGGACGACGAGGGCCGCATCCGCAGCGACCACCAGTACATCAACGCGACCTGATCAAGGACCGGAACTCTGGAGCCCCGACCTACATCTCGTACCGACGTGCCTTGGTACCGGGAGGAAGCCCGAACGCTCGGGCCGCTTCAGAGTCCGGTTCTTCCACATATCTGCCTTGACGCTCGCGCCGGTCGAATTCGGCGAGGGCACGCTCGGAGAAGAGGCGTTTCATGGAGGGACGCCAAAACGCGCCGTCGTCCGGCTCCGCCACGTCCCGGACGACGGGCACGGCACCGCTGTGATCCAACGTCGCCAGGACGTGGGTGCGCGTCCCCGCATGATTCACCAGGCCCCCACCCACACGGGCGTAGTCACCGCAATCGACTTCGAGCGACACGCGCACCTGGGAACCGCGCCGCTCCGTCTCGATCGGAACCTCCGCGCAGAACCAGCGCGGCCCCATCCGCGCGGGCATGGAACTCGGCCACACGACCGCGCCACCGGACTCCAGATACCGGTCGATCACCGGCAGTGCCGCGGCGGAGACCCGTTGGTCGACCTCCGGTAAGGGCGGCCACACCCGCCAAGACTCATGCCACACCGTCACCGCGGTGACGAGCGCCGCGCCGGTGAGGAGGGCCGACCACGTCTTCAGCCTCATCTGATCCTCCGAAGGACGCCCCCGCCTTGAACCGGGGAGGAACCGACCACTGATGATCAAACCCTTGCACATCGGGTCGGGAGGCGGCGGAACGAGCGAACCCCGGGGTGCTCGGCCCCGGGGTTCGTCGGCGATGTCAGATCTCCTTGAGGAAGCCCGAGTCGACGGCGAAGTCCGCGCCGGTCGTGCTGCCCGAGCGCGGCGACACCAGCAGCGCGACGACGTCCGCGATCTCCTGCGGGGTGGCCAGACGGCCGGTCGTGAGGCTCATCATCTCGGCGGCGCCGCCGTCCAGCACCGAGTCCCGGTCGGTGCCGGTGGCCCCGGCGATGATGTCGGCGGCGCCGCCCTCGTCCGTCCACCAGTTCGTCCGGACCGGCCCCGGCGACACCGTGTTCACCCGGACGCCCTGCGGGCCGTACTCCTCCGACAGCCCCTTGGTCAGGTTCGTCACCGCCGCCTTCGCCGCGTTGTAGTCGTAGTTCATCGGCACGGGCCGGCGCGCGTTCCCCGACGAGACGTTCACGATCGACGCCGCGTCGCTGTTCAGCAGATGGGGGAGCGCCGCCCGCAACGTCCGGACGACGGCGAGCACGTTGAACTCGACCATGTCGCGCCAGTCGGCGTCGTCCAGGGTCAGGAAACCGAACCGGGGGAGGCTCGCGCCGGGCGGCGGGCCGCCCGCGTTGTTGACCACCACGTCGAGACCACCGAACGCCTCCACGGTCTGCTCCACCGCACGCGCGGGAGCGTCCGGGTCCATGAGGTCCGCCGCGATGTGCAGCAGGTTCGGACCGGCGAGCGCGTCCAGATCCCCGTTCGACTTCCGGGACACCGCCGCGACGCGGGCGCCCTCGTCCAGCAAGGTCCGCGTGACGGCCAGCCCGATCCCCTTCGACGCCCCGGTGACGAGCGCGACGCGCCCGGCGAGCTGCAAGTCCATGTTCTTCGCCCCTCATGGTTCGGGCACGTCCCTCCCGGACGCGCCTCGCCCCATGAACCCCACCCCGCACCGTCCGGTTGCACTCGACGCCGACGGAACACCGACCGCCGTGAAGCCACCACCAAGCCGGACGTGGCATGTTCGGGGGAGACCCGCTGACGTGACGGCGAGGAGAACCTCATGAGCCAACTCCCGGCCGACGGCGAGCTGCGGCGCCGCCTCGGCGTGCCCGACGCCGTCGTGATCGGCCTCGGGTCGATGATCGGTGCGGGCATCTTCGCCGCCCTCGCCCCCGCCGCCCGCGCCGCCGGGGCCGGTCTGCTCCTCGGGCTGGGCGTGGCCGCCGTCGTCGCCTACTGCAACGCGACGTCCTCGGCCCGGCTCGCCGCCCGCCACCCCGCGTCCGGCGGCACCTATGTCTACGGCCGGGAACGCCTCGGCGACTTCTGGGGATATCTGGCGGGCTGGGCGTTCGTGGTCGGCAAGATCGCTTCCTGTGCGGCCATGGCGCTGACCGTCGGGTCCTACGTCTGGGAGGACCATCCGCACGCCGTCGCGGTGGCCGCCGTGGTGCTGCTCACCGCCGTCAACTACGCGGGCGTCGAGAAGACGGCATGGCTCGCCCGCGTGATCGTCGCCGTGGTCCTGGCCGTGCTCGCCGCGGTGGTCGTCGCGTGCCTGACCTCCGGCGCCCCCGACGCGGGACGCCTGGACGTGGCCTCCGGCGCCTCGCCCGGCGGCGTCCTGGAAGCGGCGGGCCTGCTGTTCTTCGCCTTCGCCGGATACGCCCGTATCGCCACCCTCGGAGAAGAGGTCCGCGACCCGGCCCGCACCATTCCCCGAGCCATCCCCCTCGCGCTCGGCATCGCGCTGGCCGTGTACGCGGCGGTCGCCGTCGCGACCCTGGCGACCCTCGGCCCCGCCGACCTCGGCACCGCGACGGCGCCGCTGGCCGACGCCGTCGAACGGGCCGGGGTTCCCACCCTCACCCCCGCCGTGCGCACCGCCGCCGCCATCGCCGCGCTCGGATCACTGCTGGCGTTGATCCTCGGCGTCTCGCGGACCACCCTGGCCATGGCCCGGGACCGCCATCTGCCGCACGTCCTGGCCGCCGTCCACCCACGCCGCAAGGTGCCGCACCACGCCGAACTCGCGGTCGGCGCCGTCGTCGCCGTCCTGGCGGCGACGGCGGACCTGCGCGGCGCCATCGGCTTCTCCTCGTTCGGCGTGCTCGTGTACTACGCCATCGCCAACGCGTCCGCTTGGACGCTCCCCGCGGACGAGGGCCGTCCACCCCGCCTGATCCCCGCCCTCGGCCTGGTCGGCTGTCTCCTTCTGGCCTTCGCGCTGCCGTTCTCGTCCGTGACGTTCGGCGCCGCCGTCCTCGCCGCGGGCGCCGCCCTCTACGGACTCCGCCGCGCCACCGGGCATGGGGCACGCCCCATCGGGTAGGGGACGCCAAACCCGAAATCCGAAGGAGGCACAACCCATGGCCGTGACACACGAGACCGGCGACATCACCGGCACCAAGGACAAGGACTACAACCTGATCTGGTTCGTCGAACAGTGCCTGAGCAACGCACTGCGGCTGGAGACCTACATCGACGACGCCGAACGCGCGGGCGACCGCGAACTGGCCGACCTCTTCCGCCGTGCCCAGGCCGAAAGCCGCAAGGGCGCCGAACAGGGCAAGGACCACCTACGCCGCCGCATCGCCGGCTGACCGGCCCGCGCCCCCGTCTTACGACCGGTGACCGGCGCAGGCCACCGGGCGGTCCGTCTGGACCGCCCCTACATGCGAAAACCCCGGAGCCTGCCGCTCCGGGGTTTGTTCCGTCACCGCGGGGTACCGACTTGCGTCGCCACCCCGACAAGTGGGCGAGGAGGGATTTGAACCCTCACATCCTTTCGGACACACGGACCTGAACCGTGCGCGTCTGCCGTTCCGCCACCCGCCCTGGGCGTCGACCCGATTTCGGGTCGCTGAAAAGGCTAGCACGGGTATGACAGTGGTTAGGTCCCAGATACGCCGCGCGAACCTTCGCACCGATACGATCGTCTACCAGTGGGGAAGGGAGGTGCCCGTGGGCGTCATTCAGCGCTTCGAGCGACGGCTCGAGGGCATGGTCGAAGGGGCCTTCGCCCGTGCCTTCAAGTCTGAGCTGCAGCCTGTCGAGGTGGCCAGTGCTGTGCAGCGCGAGATGGACGATCGGGCGGCGATCGTGGCGCAGGGTCGCACGCTCGTTCCGAACGACTTCGTCGTGGAGATCTCTCAGCAGGACGGGCAGCGGCTCCAAGTGTACGCGGACAGCCTGAGCCAGGAGCTGGCGAACCTCGCACGCGAGTACGCGAAGGAACAGGGGTACTCCTTCGTGGGTCCGGTGCGCGTGCGGTTCGAGAACGCCGGCGACCTCGCCACCGGCATGTTCCGCATCCGGTCCGGGGTCATCCGGGGGTCGACCGTGGAGGGCGGGGAGATCCGCCAGCCGGTGAGCGATGTCCCCCGTGGGACACGTGGCGGGGTTTTCGGGGGGAACCCGCGGCTGCTGGTGACCACGGCCGTCGAAGGGTCGGACACGACCCAGCGCACCTATGAGATCAATACGCCCGTGACCCTGCTGGGTCGCGGTACGGACTGCGATCTGCGCCTTGTCGATCCCGGCGTGTCCCGGCACCATGCTGAGATACGCGTAGAAGGTCCCGAAATAGCTCTAGTGGATCTAGGGTCGACCAACGGCTCGTTCGTGAACGGGCAGCCGATCCGGCGGGTCACGCTGGTGGACGGCTCCCGAGTCACGATGGGCCGGACCACTCTTGTGTTCCGCCGCGATAGGGAGTAACCCCGACTCCGATGTCCCCTTTCACCCTCACCCTGATCAAGCTGGCGTTCCTCGCGGTCCTCTGGCTGTTCGTCATCGCGGCCGTCGGCGTGATCAGGGCCGACCTGTTCGGCTCCAGGGCCGCGACCAGGGCGGCGCAGCGCGCGTCGCAGCCGGGGCCGAGCCGGTCGCGGCAGCCCAGGCAGCCCCGGCAGTCCAGGCAGCCGAGTGAGCCGCGCAGCGCCCAGCAGGGCGCCCCGACGAAGCTGGTGGTCGTGCAGGGCGAACGGACCGGTACGGTCATCGACCTCACCGGGGTGCCCATCACCATCGGTCGGGCGAATGACGCCACACTCGTTGTGACCGACGACTACGCTTCGAGCCGGCATGCCCGACTTTATGCGCAGGACGGTCAGTGGATCGTGGAAGATCTCGGCTCGACCAATGGCACTTATCTCGGACGCACGAAAGTGAGCCGGCCGATGCCGGTTCCGCCCGGCGTACCGGTCCGTATCGGCAAGACCGTGATCGAGCTGCGCAAATGACACTGGGAATCCGCTACGCCGCGCGCTCCGACGTCGGCATGCTGCGCGAGGGCAACGAGGACTCGGCGTACGCGGGCGCGCACCTGCTCGCGGTCGCCGACGGCATGGGCGGGCACGTCGGCGGCGAGATCGCCAGCGCGGCGGCGATCGAGGCACTGCGGGCGCTCGACAAGGATCTGCCCGCGACGGAACTGCTGGCCGCGCTGGAACGCACGGTCAAGGCGGCCAACGACAACCTGCACCGGATCGTGGAGTCCGATCCCGCGCTCCAGGGCATGGGCACGACCCTGACGGCGATGCTGTGGGCGGGCAACCAGGTCGCGCTGGTCCACATCGGGGACTCTCGGGCGTATCTGCTGCGGGACGGCAGCCTGTTCCAGATCACTCATGACCACACGCTCGTCCAGTCCCTGGTGGACGAGGGACGGATCAGCCCGGACGAGGCGGCGTCGCATCCGCAGCGCTCGCTGCTGCTGCGGGCCCTGGACGGCCGCGGCGAGGTCGACCCCGACCTGTCGCTGCGGGAGGCGCAGGTCGGCGACCGTTACCTGCTGTGCTCGGACGGTCTGTCCGGCGTCGTCACGGCAGAGACGATCTTCCAGGTGCTGACGGACGTGGACGAGCCGGAACAGGCCGTCCGGCAACTGATCGACCTGGCGAACCGCGGCGGCGGTCCCGACAACATCACCTGCGTGGTGGCCGACGTCATCGACCTGGAGCGGCAGCCACCGACGGGCGGCCCCGGGCACGCGGTGGGCGCGGCGGCGAACACGTCGCCGCCGGAGCCGCCGGGCGGGGGACCCGGCGCGAACACCACCGCGGCCGACACCCCCGCCGGACGCGCCGCGCAACTACGCGACACCAGACCACAGCCACCGGTCGCGGTGGACGAGATGCCGCCCCCGCCCGCCCCCGCGCCGCTGCACGACCCGAGGGGCGGCCCGCCCATGCCGGGCGGGATGCAGCAGGCGCCGATGGAGCAGTTGCGGCGGGGCGGTCTCCGTAGATGGACGTGGCTGATCGTGGTGGCGGGCGTGGTCGTCGTCGCCGTCGCGGTGGGCGGGTTCGTGCTGGTGCAGAACGTCCGCAACGGCTACTACATCGGACAGGAGAACGGCCAGGCCCTCCTGTTCCGGGGCACGCCGCAAACGGTACTGGGCTTCGACATGTCCCGTCGCGCCAACGCCAAGAACCTTCAGAAGATCATGGTGGACGACCTCCCGCAGGACCTCCAGCAGCAGGTGAAGGCGACCTACACGGTCGACGGTCCGGGCGAGTGGCGAATGCTGGTCGACCGCGTCTGCAAGTACAGCCTCGTCGACCAGTCCGGCAACGTCGGCGTCGTGCGCGGCCGCGGCCAGCAGGACTGCAAGGAGAAGAACGTCAAGACCGCCGCCCTCGCGATCGCCGAACTGCCCGTCTCCGACGCCACGGCGATCACCAAGGGCGATGTCAAGAACATCATCGGGGCCGAGGCCGCACAGGCGAAGGTACGTGACCTGACCGCCCGTCGCGACGAGTGCAAGCAGCGCGACCCGCGCATCACGGACTGTCCCTCCGGCGGAGGGAAGTCCTAGATGCAGTCGATCGGGGACCAGATCCGGGCGCGTCTGCCGTACCAGCGGCGCAACGCGGCCTCGTTCGCCCTGCTGATCTTCGCGATGGTGCTGACGCTGTCGGCGTTCGCGGAGGTCGGGCTGGCCCGTGACGGCAATATTCCCGGCGGTCTGGTCGTGTACGGCGGTGGCCTCGCCGTGCTGGCCTTCATCGCCTACTTCGTCCAGATGCGCTTCACCCCGTACGCCGATCCGCTGCTGCTGCCGCTGGCGGTGGCGCTGAACGGCCTCGGGCTCGCGATGATCTACCGGCTGGACCTCGACACCAGCGCCGACCGCAAGATCGCCGTCGCCGCGGGCAAGGAGATCCTGAAGGACGCCGCCGACGCGCCCAACCAGCTGATGTGGACGTTCGTCGGCATCGGCCTGTTCGTCGCCGCGGTGCTGATCATGCGGGACACCGACAAGACCGACGCGCCGCTGTCGTTCACGCCGAAGACCGCGCAGCGCTACACGTACCTGATCGGCCTCAGCGCCCTCATGCTGCTGATGCTGCCGATCGTCCCCGGCATCGGCGCGGAGATCAACGGCGCCCGGGTGTGGATCCGGGTGGGCGGGTTCTCGGTGCAGCCGGGCGAGTTCGCCAAACTGCTGCTCGTCGTGTTCTTCGCCGGTTATCTGGTGAACAAGCGGCAGGCCATGTCGTTGATCGGCAAGAAGGTCGGGCCGCTCAGCCTGCCACGGGCCCGTGACCTCGGCCCGATCATGGTCATCTGGTTCTTCTGCCTCGGCGTCCTGTTCATGCAGAAGGACCTCGGTACCGCGCTGCTGTTCTTCGGCCTGTTCGTGTCGATGCTGTACATCGCGACACAGCGGGTGTCGTGGGTGTTCATCGGTGTCGGGCTGCTGGCGGTGGGCGTGTTCGTCTCGACGCTGCTGCCGTTCATGGGCCACGTCAACCAGCGCATCGACATCTGGCAGAACCCGAAGCCGTACTTCGACGGCGGTTGCCTGCTGGAGAGCGGCAAGGTCGTCCCGGTCAACCCGAACACCGAGATCTACAAGAAGTTCGACACCGAGGGCGCGATCTCGCCCGGCTACTCCGCCTGCGCCGATCTCGGCGGGACGTACGCCGACAGCGCGCAGCTGATGAAGGGCCTGTACGCGCTCGGGCAGGGCGGGGTGCTCGGCACGGGGCTCGGGCAGGGCGAGCCGTGGCGGACGCCCCTGTCCTTCAGCGACTTCATCTTCGACTCGATAGGCGAGGAGCTCGGGCTGACCGGGCTGATGGCGCTGTTGCTGATCTACGCGTTGATCGTGCAACGCGGGATGAAGACGGCCGTGGCCGCGCGTGACCCGTTCCTGAAGCTGTTCGCGGGGGGTGTCTCGTTCGTCCTGGCCCTCCAGGTCTTCGTGATCGTCGGTGGCGTCACGAAACTCATCCCGCTCACCGGTCTCACGACGCCGTTCCTGTCGCAGGGCGGTTCGTCGCTGATGGCCAACTGGATTCTGATCGCGATCCTGGTGCGGATGAGCCATGACGCGCGCAAGCCGGCCCCGCAGGCGATCCAGGACGAAGGCATGACCCAGATCGTGAGCACGAGGTGATTGGCGCCCTATGAGCATGGACAAGCCGGTTCGACGGGTGGCGATCTTCGCATTGCTGCTGTTCTTCGGACTGATGGCGCAGGTCAACTACGTCCAGGGCAGTCAGGCCGAAGATCTGCGGACCGACTCCAACAACGCCCGGCAGTACGCCGACGTGTTCAACTCGCCGCGCGGGCAGATCTCCGCGGGCGGCGAGGTGCTGGTGACGTCCACGAAGACCGGGAAGGACAACCCGAAGTACGGCCGCAACTACAAGGACGGCCCGGTCTTCGCGCCGATCACCGGGTACTTCAACGGGAACGCCACCCAGCTTGAGCGGGCCTACAACTCGCTGCTGGGCGGCAAGGACAAGCGGATCACGCAGCAGCACTGGTTCGACACGTTCATCGGCAAGAAGGCGGACGGCGCGAACCTGGAGCTGACGATCGACCCGGACGCGCAGCGGACGGCGTACGAGCAGCTGAAGGCGAAGACGCAGCAGGGCCGCCGCGGCGGCGCCGTGGTGATCGACGTGAAGACCGGCGCGATCAAGGTCGCGGCGTCATGGCCGTCCTTCGACCCGAACGAGGTGGCGCCGCAGACGGGTGAGAAGGGCGCCAAGCGGCTGGAGGAGCTGGACAAGGGCACCGGTGTCCTGCGGCCGCTGGTCGACAACGCGTTGAGCCAGACGTTCCCGCCCGGCTCGTCCTTCAAGGCGGTCACGTCGGCGATCGCGATGGAGCGCGACGGACTCAGCAGCTCGACCACCGTCAACACCGGCCAGCTGATCCTGCCGGAGTCGAACCGACCGCTGCCCAACTCCCACGACAGCGGCAGCTGTGCCGGCACCGCCACGTTGAAGAACGCGTTCGCCGAGTCGTGCAACACGACATTCGGCAAGATGGCGCTCGACATGGGCATCCAGCAGTTGCACGACGGATCCGCCAAGTTCGGGTTCGGGGAGCGCGTCAAGCTGGAGCCCGACATGTTCGCGGCCAAGAGCGAGGTGCCGGTGTCGTACACCGACGCGGAGGGAAAGACGGTCCCGACGGGCAAGGACGGGACCGCCCGGTCCGGCATCGGCCAGGAGAACGTGCGCTCCACCCCGCTGCAGATGGCGCTGGTCGCGGCCGCGATCGCGAACAAAGGCAAGATCATGAACCCGTATGTGGTGCAGAAGGTGCGCGCCAAGGACCAGAGTGAGCTGTACAACGCCTCCCCGAAGGAGTTCGGTAAGGCGATGAGCGAAGATCACGCGGAACAGCTCGCGGACATGATGCGGGCCGTGGTCGCCAGCGGTACCGCCACGAACCTGCGGGGCCAGCGGGTCGCGGGTAAGACCGGTACCGCCGAGCAGGACCCCGCGTCCGGTCTGCCGAACTCCCGGTGGTTCGTCGGGTTCAGCCCGGTCGAGAACCCGCGTTACGCCTTCGCCGTGGCGACCGAGGGTCCCGGCGACGGCGCCGCCAACGCCGGACCGATCGCCGCGGCGATCATGGCCAAGGTGTTGAAGAAGTGAACGGGGGCCTCGTCCTACACGGTCGCTACCGGCTGCTCGAGCGGCTGGCGGTCGGCGGGATGGGCGAGGTCTGGCGTGCGTCCGATGACGCGACGGGACGTCTGGTGGCGGTGAAGCTGCTGCGTCGCGAGTTCGGCTCGGACGCGACGGCTCGGGGCCGGTTCGCCGCGGAGGCACGGTTCGCGGCGGAGCTACGGCACCCCGGGATCGCGCGGGCGTTCGACTTCGGTGAGCAGGACGACCGGGCGTTCCTGGTGATGGAACTGGTGGCGGGCGAGCCGCTGGACCGGATCCTCGCCCGCGACGGCGGGTTGCCGCTGGAGGCCGTCCTCGACCTGCTGGCCCAGGCGGGCCGGGCGTTGACCGTGGCGCACCGGGCGGGCGTCGTGCACCGCGACGTGAAGCCCGCGAACCTGATGGTCTCCCCCGACGGAATCCTGAAGATCACCGATTTCGGGATCGCGCGGCAGCTGGCGGCGGCGTCCCAGACCGCGACCGGAATGGTCATGGGGACGGCGCACTACATCTCGCCGGAGCAGGCGCAGGGCCTGGAGCTGTCCCCGGCCGCCGACCTGTACTCGCTGGGCGTGGTCGCGTACGAGTGCCTGACGGGAGCGCCCCCGTTCGACGGTTCCACCCCGGTGGAGGTCGCGCTGCGGCATGTCAGGGAGGCGCCCGCGGAACTGCCGGCGCGGTTCCCGGTGGCGGCCCGTGACCTGATCATGGAGATGCTGGCGAAGCGGCCCACGGACCGTCCGGCCGACGCGGCGACCGTCGCCGAACGGGCCCTGGAGATCCGGGCGAGCCTCGCCTCCGGCCGGATGCCCCGGGTGGACGTGGGCGGACGGCGCTCGCGACCCACCGTCGTCACCCAGTCGACCACACTGTCCGGATTTGACGCGTCCGAGGCGATGGATACCCTCGCTTCGAGGCCGTGGCGCGGACAGCACCGTCTCAGCGGGCGCCCGGTGATGACGTACACGTCGGTGGCGGCGGTGCTGCTGGTGGTGTGCGTCGTCATGGCCGGTTCGCTGTGGCGCGGCTTCAACGATTTCAGCGAGAACAGGCACGACCCGCCCGGCGCACCCGCCACACGCCCGGTCGGGGACGGCACCTTCGACAATCCGGTCGCCTCCCCGGGCGGCGCGGCGAGGCACTGGTCACGTACCACACCCAGGCCGACTGTCATGCCACGGCAACCGACGCGTAGGATCCGTCCGTCAACGCCGGGGACGTCCGAAGCGTCCCCTACACAGAGGACACCCACGAAACCACCCGGGGCGACCCCCACCGCCCCCGAGCCGACACCGACCCTGCCGGAGAACCCCAGGACTCCGTCAACTCCGAGCCCGGATCCCTCTCCCACCGAGAGCGGGAAGCTAGGTTCAGGAGACAAGGTGTAGACGTACGAGGGAAAGTGCGCATATGAGTCAACCTCGGCTGCTCGGCGGCCGCTACGAGCTCGATACGGTGATCGGGCGAGGCGGCATGGCCGAGGTCTACCGTGCCCGAGACCTGCGCCTCGATCGCGTCGTCGCGGTCAAGACGCTGCGATCCGACCTGGCCCGCGACCACACGTTCCAGGCGCGGTTCCGGCGCGAGGCCCAGTCGGCGGCGTCATTGAACCACCCCTCCGTCATCGCCGTGTACGACACCGGCGAGGACATGATCGGCGACACCTCCATCCCGTACATCGTCATGGAGTACGTGGACGGAAGCACGCTGCGCGACCTGCTCAGGGAGAACCGCGCGCTGCTTCCGGAGAAGGCCCTGGAGGTCACCGACGGCATCCTCCGGGCCCTCGACTACAGCCACCGCGGCGGGATCGTCCACCGCGACATCAAACCGGCGAACGTGATGCTGACCCGGCAGCACGAGGTCAAGGTCATGGACTTCGGCATCGCCCGCGCCATGGCCGACTCCGCCGCGACGATGACGCAGACCGCGCAGGTGATCGGAACGGCGCAGTACCTGTCACCGGAACAGGCCCGCGGCGAACGCGTAGACGCCCGCAGCGACATCTACTCGACGGGCTGCGTCCTGTACGAACTGCTCACCGGGAAACCGCCGTTCACCGGTGACTCCCCCGTCGCCATCGCCTACCAGCACGTCCGGGAGGAACCCGTCCCGCCGTCGCAGGTCGACCCGCAGATCCCGCAGTGGGCCGACGCGATCGTGCTGAAGGCCATGGCGAAGGAGGCCGATCACCGCTACCAGAACGCGAACGAGTTCCGGCAGGAGATCCAACGCGTCCTGCAGGGCCAGCCGGTCGCGTCGACGGCCGCGTCCACGATGCTGATGGGCGCCCAGCCCCAGGGCACCCAGGTCATGAGCGGGTACCCCGGTCCCGCGCACACCCAGATGCGGCGCCCACCCGACGACTACGGCCTGCCGCCCGTCCGGTACGACGACGACCAACCCGAACGCGGCGGCGCCGGCAAGAAGGCCGCGCTGTGGGTCGGCCTCGCCGTCCTGTTCATCGGCGGCGCCGCCCTCATCGGCTGGATGCTGAGCGGCGGTGGCGGCGACAAGGCCGAACAGGTCGCCATCCCGCAGAGCATCGTCAACGTCTCCCAACAGGACGCCACCGCCGAACTCACCAAGCTCGGCTTCACGGTCGGCGAGCCGGAGAAGGAGTACAGCGACGAGATCAAGCGCGGCTACGTCATCAGCTCCAACCCGAAGCCCGGAACCAACGCGGCCAAGGGCGCGGCGGTGACACTGGTCGTCTCCAACGGCAAGAAGCCGCCCGAAGACGTCGAAGTGCCGGACGTGACCGGCAAACCGTACGCGGCCGCCAGGGCCCTGCTGATGAAGAGCGGCTTCGACGTCGAAAAGAAGGTCGAGTCGAACGACAACGTCCCACGCAACAGCGTCATCAGCACCAACCCGGCCGGCGGCTCCAGGGAACCCAAGGGCGCGACCATCACCGTGGTCGTCTCCAACGGCCCCACCAACCTCAAGGTGCCGGACCTGTTCAACAACAGCGAACGCGCAGCCTGCGGCAAGCTCGTCCGCCTCGGCCTGAAATGCAAGGTCGAGAAGGGCGCGCCCCCGCCGGAGAAGACCGTCGCCCCCGGCTTCGTCTACGACCAGCGCCCGACCCCGGACGCGACCGTCGCCCCGGGCGAGACGGTCACCATCTTCGTGGCCGCAGAACAACAGCCTCCCCCGACCGACGGCCCGACCGGCCCCCCGAACACCACCCTCCCCTGGCCACCCGGCGGTGGCGGAGGAGGCTGACCTGGGCGTTCGTCCGGCGCTACGGAAGATCTGAAAATTTCTGTTCAAATCCGTAACGTCCCACCCCGCCGTGACGAAGACCATAACGAGGGCTTCCGCCATTGCCCCCGAGTGGCGGAAGCCCTCGTTTTTATTGCAGTGCACTCCTCCTTCGGCCCTGGCGGGCCTCCATCGTCGTGAACTGCGGTGCGATCGCTGGCATCGACTCCGACTCGCCTAGCGGCTCGCTGCGCGATCAGGTTCTCGCTTCGCTTGAACCTGCCTTCGGACGCGATCGCAACGGTCGAGGTTGTCGCGGGGTTGCGGAGGCGGGCTGAGGTAGTCGCGTCCCAGAGGGCGAGGCACTGTGTTCATTGCAGTGCACTCCTCCTTCGGGCGCTGGGCGCCCTCCATCGTCGTGAACTGCGGTGCGATCGCTGGCATCGACTCCGACTCGCCTAACGGCTCGCTGCGCGATCAGGTTCTCGCTTCGCTTGAACCTGCCTTCGGACGCGATCGCAGTGGCCCAGGTTGTCGCGGGGTTGCGGAGGCGGGCTGAGGTCGCTGCGTCTCGAAGGCTGAACACGTCCCGTCAACGCGGCACGTTCATTGCAGTGCACTCCTCCTTCGGGCGCTGGGCGCCCTCCATCGTCGTGAACTGCGGTGCGATCGCTGGCATCGACTCCGACTCGCCTAACGGCTCGCTGCGCGATCAGGTTCTCGCAAGCTCGAACCTGCCTTCGGACGCGATCGCAAACCCTGAGGTGGTTGCCCGGTTGCTGTGGGGGCTGAGGTTGCTGCGCCCCGAAGGCTGAACACGTCCCGTCAGCGCGGCGTCTGCGTGGTTCTGCGCCTAGGGCAGTGCTTTGCAACCGCCTGGCGGCTCGCTGCGCGATCAACGGTCGGGGATCGCTGCTCATCAGGGCCGATCGGTTGGTGCGGCATCCACATGAGTGCTGTAGGCCGAGTCTCTCGTTCTGTGCTGCGAATGATCGCTGCGGCGCTCCGGCTCGCCTGGGCGATCAAGGGTTGAGATTGTCGCGTGGTCGCCGTGGCGCTCTTAGATGGATGCGTCTTAGAGGGCGTGGGCGTTGACAGCCAGCGCGGCAACCGTGTGACGGCTGGGGGTTGAGTCTTCTTCGTTGGGCGCTGTGGGTGATTGGTGCATCGCAGGGGCTTGCTGCGCGATCAGATGGGGGGCGGTGGGGTGTTTACGTGTGGGGGGTTGGGGTGCAGGTGGTTAGCCAGTTGTTCAGGAGGTGGTGGCCGTGGGTGGAGAGGATTGATTCGGGGTGGAACTGGATGCCCTCGATCGGGTGGGTGCGGTGGCGGAGGGCCATGATCACGCCGTTGGGGGTTTGGGCTGTTACCTGGAGGGTGGGTGGGACGGTTTCGGGGGCGACGGTCAGGGAGTGGTAGCGGGTTGCGGGGAAGGGGGAGGGGAGGTTGTGGAAGACGCCCTGGTCGTCGTGGATTATGTCGCTGGTGTAGCCGTGGAGGAGTTCGGGGGCGCGGGAGACCGTGGCGCCGTAGGCGTGGGCGATTACCTGGTGGCCAAGGCAGACGCCCAGGAGGGGGGTTCCGCGGTGGGCGGCGTCGTGGACGAGGTCCAGGCAGACTTCGGCGTCGGCGGGGTGGCCGGGGCCGGGGCTGAGGAGGACGCCGTCCACGGAGGCGGCGTCCTGGACGGTGACGTCCGAGCGGTCCTTGACCTGGCAGTCGGCGCCGAGTTCGAGCAGGTACTGGACGATGTTGTAGACGAAGCTGTCGTGGTTGTCGACGATCAGGATGCGCATTGTCGTCATTCGGGGATGGTGGAGCCGGTGGGTGTGGGACGGTCGACGACGCCGTGGTCGAACTGGAGTTTGGGCTCCAGCCAGGGGAAGATCATGTACCAGAAGATGGCCGCCACGACGATGATGAGGCCCAGGGCGGTGGCGGTCTTGGTCGGCCACTCGCCCGGTAGGCGGCGCCAGATCCAGGCGTACACGAGGGTCTCCTAGGTCACGCGGGGCAGCGTCGACGCCAACTCGCCGAAGATGATCATTCGTTTGGCGGCGGAGTACTTGGGGTGGCAGGTGGTGAGTGTGATCATCCGTTTGGTGGGTGTGCGCTTCGGATGGCGCGGGACGGGTGCGGTCACCTCGGTCGCCGACGGTTTCACGATAGCGCGGTCGGTCACCCGGTAGATGTACTGCTTGTCGCGGGTGTCGATGAGGATCTTGTCGCCGCGGTCGAGTTCGCCCAGGCGGTTGAACGGGGCGGAATAGGTGGTGCGGTGGCCGGAGACCACGAAGTTGCCGATCTGGCCCGGTAGGGCGGTGCCGGGGTAGTGGCCGGGGCCCTTGCGGAGGTCCTTGCGGTCGACGCCCTCGATGATCACGTAGTTGTAGTCCTTGCCGAAGCGGGGGATGCGGATCGTGGCGAGGCCCTTGCCGAGCTTCACCTGTTCCGTGGTGACCTTGCGCCAGTCTTTCTTGAGTTCGGTGTCCAGGCGGGTTTGTTGGGCCTGGGTGTAGCGGCCGGTGCCCCACAGTTCGTAGGTGACGAAGAGCATGACGATCAGTCCGGCGGTGATGCACAGTTCGCCCAGGCCACGGATGATCGTCCGCAACTCGTGTCCTCTCGGTCAGCCGGTCGGTGTCGCGTACTTCATCGTCACGTTGCCGGTGTAGGGGGGCAATGTGGCGCGCTCCACGGTCCGTACCGCGTAGCCGAGCCCGTGGGCGCGGACGTACCTGCGGTAGATCGCGATCTCGCGGGACGCGTCGAGCGCCGCGCGGAGCCGGTCCGGGTCGCCGACGGCGGTGATCCGGAACGGCGGCGAGTACACGACGCCCTGGAGGATCAGGGTATTGCCCACGCAACGGACGGCGCTCGTCGAGATCACGCGCTGGTCCATGATCTGCATGCCGGTGGCGCCGCCCGCCCACAACGCGTTGACGACGGCCTGAACGTCCGCCTGGTGGACGACGAGGTCGTCGGGGCGGACCCCGCTGGGAAGATCATCCCGTGGTGGTGCGTCATCGAGTGAGACTTCTACCGCCGTGCCGGAGAGTGGGGTGAATCCGGCGCCGGCCGCCAAGCGGTCCGCGTTGGACTGGGCCTGTTTCACTCGGGCGTCGTGACGTCCGGCCTCGCGAGAGATACCGTCGACTTCGTGGCGGAGCCGCCGGTACTCGGCGCGCTCCTGGCGGATGGCACGCTGTTCGGCGGCGATGAGCTCGGTGATCCGGGTGCGGCCCTGCTCGCGCAGGCTCGTACCGCGGGCCGTGCTCGCGCTCGCCGCGAACAGGGTCCCCGCAAGGAGCGTGAGAACTGGGATGATGCTTCCCCACGCTGGAAGCCGTACTCTGCACACCAGCGACTACGCTAACCGACAAAACACCCATGCGCGGTCCGGCGCTCCGGCCGCCGGACGCCCGAGGAGATCGAATCCACCGTGGCCAAGTCGAAAGTGCGCAAGAAGGCCGTTTACACGCCACCGCAGAAGTCCAAGGCTCCCGAGGTCAGCCCGCGCTGGCTGGTGCCCACGATGGTCGCGCTGTGGCTCGTCGGCCTGATCTGGATCGCCGTCTTCTACGTTACCGCTAGCACCGGCACCGACGTGCCGTACATGACCGACCTGCACAACTGGAACCTCGGCATCGGTTTCACGGCGATCATTCTCGGCGTGATCCTGTCGACCCGTTGGCGCTGACCCGCCAGTTATCCACAGGCTGGGGATCTCCCACCCCGGCTATCCCCAGGTTTTCCACAGGAACGCCGCTGCCGTGTAGTGCGGGCAGCGGCGTCCGTGGCTAGAACGTCGGGTTCAGTTCCGCCGTTCTGAGCAGGACGAGGGCCGTCATCAACGCGAAGGCGAGGACGGGCGCCCCGATGTGGAACAGGTTCCGCCGGGCGGACGGCGCGTAGCCGTACGCGGCGGCCAGGGCCGCGCCGATGACGAGCCCGCCGACATGTCCCTCCCAGGAGATGTTCGGCACCGAGAACGTGATCACCAGGTTGATCCCCAGCAGGAACACGATGGACCCGACCGGGCGGCCCAGCGCGCGGCCGAGGACGAAGTACGCGCCGAGAAGGCCGAAGATGGCACCGGACGCGCCGACGGCCGAGGACTGCGGGGCACCGACCATGTACAGCAGCACGGAGCCGCCCAGGCCCGAAAGCAGGTAGAGGGCGAGGAAGCGCCACCGTCCGAGCACCTGTTCCAAGGCGGGGCCGACCGCCCAGAGCAACCACATGTTGAACAGGATGTGGGTGACACCGAACGTCCCGCCGCGCTGATGCAGGAACATCGCGGTGAACAGCCGGTACCACTCGCCTTCCGCGACGCCGCCGACCTCGCCGTCGGGCAGGATGGCGCGGCCGAGCATCATGAACTCCCGCACGACGTTCCACGACGCCAGCTCGGCGAGGTAGGCGGCCACGCAGGCGCCGATGAGCGTGTAGGTGACGACCGGTGTGGTCGACGCGGCGGCCCGCGCTCCGACCGGCGTCCGCGGAACGGCCGTGCGGACGCCGCGGTTGCCCTCGCGAACACACTCGACGCACTGGTGCCCGACGGCCGCGTCCCGCATGCACTCCGGGCAGATGTAGCGGTCGCACCGGGTGCAGCGCACGTACGTCTCCCGCCCCGGATGCCGGTAACAGGTCGGCACCGAGGTTTCGGACGGATGACTCTGTTCTGTGCTCATCTGGGACTCCGGCCGTCGCGGGTTCTCACCCTGTGAACGACTAACGTCGTTCGATTGTCACCGACTCCAGAACGACGTCTGTCTTCGGACGGTCCTG
The DNA here is from genome assembly GCF_003634705.1 of Actinomadura pelletieri DSM 43383. Taxonomy (GTDB): domain Bacteria; phylum Actinomycetota; class Actinomycetes; order Streptosporangiales; family Streptosporangiaceae; genus Spirillospora; species Spirillospora pelletieri. The sequence goes on from NZ_RBWU01000001.1 coordinate 740,432, forward strand.
GGCGCCGGTCTCGACCTTGCCGATCCGGTCGACGACGTCGGTGCCCTCGATGACCTTGCCGAAGATGGTGTGCCGACCGGTCAGGTGCTGGGTGTGGCCGACACTGAGCGTGATGAAGAACTGCGAGCCGTTGGTTCCGGGTCCGGCGTTGGCCATCGCCAGCAGGTACGGCTTGTTGAACTTCAGGTCGGGGTGGAACTCGTCCTTGAACTTGTAGCCGGGGTCGCCGGTGCCGGTGCCCAGCGGGTCACCGCCCTGGATCATGAACTGGTCGATGATGCGGTGGAAGATCGTGCCGTTGTAGAGCGGCGCGTTCGTCTTCTGGCCGGTCCGCGGATCATGCCAGGTCCTGGTGCCCTCGGCCAGCTCGACGAAGTTCGCCACCGTCTCCGGCGCCTGCTCCGGGTACAGCTGGACGACGATCGTGCCCATGGACGTGGTCAGCCTCGCGAAGATCTCGTTGGCCACGCTCTCTCCTCCGATTTCGGTGATGGTGATGACGCGGTCTCGGTCATGCCCGAATATGTCACGCTGAGTGATTGACCGGTCGCGTGTTCTGGGTTTACCCCCCGGACTCTGGGAAGGCTGCATGACAGGACCTCGCAAACAGGGAGGTTAGCGTGTCCCTAATGATCAATATCCGCCGGAAGCCGCCGGAGGACGTACGGACGCCCATCGGTCGCGCGCAGGACGTGGCCCGCCAGGGCGCCGAACTGTGCCGACAGGGGGCGTCCTCGGCGGCGGAGCGGATCATGCCCGTCGCGGGTGAGCGGGTCATGATCGTCCGCGGTTGGAGCGCACCGAGGCTCCGGCTTGCCGCCCGGTATGTGGAGACCGGGCTGGCTCCGCGGGTGAGTTCGTTTCTGAGCGATGTCGCCCATCGGGTCGAGCCGCCGAAACCGGCGAAGCCCGGACGTGGCGGCCTCATGACGATGATGGGGGTGGTCGCGGCCGTCGGCGTGGCCGGCGCGGTGGCGACCCGGCGCGGCGTCATCCGCGACCTGACCAAGGGTTCCGGTGAGCACGGAGCGGACGCCACCTCGGCCGACTCCATGACCGTCAGCGGTTCCGATGTCGACGGTCAGGTGCAGTCGCCGCACTGAGCCGTCCTGGACAGGTTGTTCGGCGGAGGGCCCGGCCACGAACGGCCGGGCCCTCCGCCGCATCACCGTCGGTTACTACCAACCGGTACGGTGAACGCCATGTCGCGGAGACGCTCGATCCGGCGTGAGGTTGCGGCGCGGGTCGAGCGGCGAACCCGCCAGGGTGTGCACCGGGCCGTCCACCATGCCTGGGACTGGGTCCGGCGGCACGGCGAGATCACACCGCAGACGCCCGGCGGCCGAAAATTCGCGTATCTGGGGGAAGGCGCGTGCATCGGATTCCCGGTCGGCGCCATCTATGGCGAGCCGTGGATCTCGATCGGCGACCACACCCTCGTCGGGACGCATGTGACGATCTCGGCGGGATTCGTCCCCGGCCTCGACCTGGGGCCGGACGTCATCGTCCGCATCGGCCGGAGCTGCTCGATCGGACGCGGGACGCACATCGTCGGCCACCAGTCGATCGAGATCGGCGATGACGTGTTCACCGGGCCGAACGTGTACATCACCGACCAGAACCACACTTATGGTGATCTGAACATGCCCATCGGACGGCAGTGGCCGGAGAACAACCCTGTCGTGATCGGCGACGGCTGCTGGATCGGCACCGCCGCGATCATCCTGCCGGGCACGCGCCTGGGGCGAAATGTCGCGGTCGCGGGCGGCGCCGTCGTCCGCGGCGAGTTCCCCGACCATGCGGTCATCGGCGGCGTACCCGCCAAGATCTTGCGCAGACACGACGGCGAGAGCTGGCAACCCCCGCTGCGCGGCACACCGGTGGCCTCCCTGAACGACCTCGCGTCACTGCCAATGCCCACCGTCGACGGCCTTCAAATCGTCCGGGACGAGGAAGACCCCACCAATTCCCGCGACGACGGTCTACTCAGCGAAGAGGCCGGATAACCAACCGAGCCCTGCCCGAGCATGGTGCTCGGGCAGGGCATCGGTGGATTAGTTGTGGCGGGCGGTTTGGTCGCGGCGGTCGGAGTTGTAGGGGGTGTTGCCTCGGCGGTTGCCGTGGGAGCCGCTGCTGGTGCGGGGGCCGCCGCGGCGTTCGCCGTTGCCGGAGTAGGAGCCTCGGTGGTCGCCCTCGCGGCGTTCGTGGGAGCCGCGGCGGCCGTCCTTACGGTCGAACGAGCGTGGGCCGCGGCCGCCGCGACGGCCGCCCGGACGGCCCCGGCCGCCCTCGCGGCGCGGGCGTTCGGGGATGATCGGGCCCTCGATCGGGATCCCGGACGGCGGGCGGGCGCCGGTCAGCTTGACCAGTTCCTCGTCGCCGGTGGTGACCCGGACGCGAGGCGCTTCGATCCCGGCGCGGCGAGTCATCGCGGACGTGGAGCGCACCTGGTGGGGCAGGACGAGCGTGACGACGGTGCCGCGCTCGCCGGCCCGTGCGGTGCGGCCCGCGCGGTGCATGTAGTCCTTGTGGTCGGCGGGCGGGTCGACGTGCATGACGAGCGACACGTCGTCGACGTGGATGCCGCGGGCCGCGACGTCGGTGGCGACGAGCACGCTGATGGTGCCCTCGCGGAACTCGGCGAGGGTGCGGGTGCGCAGCCCCTGGCTCTTGCCGCCGTGCAGGCCCGCCGCGCGGACACCGGCCTGAACGAGCTGCTTCGCGAGCCGGTCGACGCCGTGCTTGGTGCGGGCGAACAGGATCGTCCGGCCCTCACGGTTGGCGATCTCGGCGGTGATGGCGGCCTTCTCCTTCGGCGCGACGAGGAGGAGGTGGTGCTCCATCGTGTCGACGGACTCGTCCACCGGGCCGATCGCGTGCGTCACCGGGTCGTCGAGGTACCGCCGGACGAGGACGTCCACGTCCTTGTCGAGGGTGGCGGAGAACAGCAGCCGCTGCCCGCCGGGCTTGGCGGCGTCGAGGATGTCGGTGACGTCGGGCAGGAAGCCCATGTCGGCCATGTGGTCGGCCTCGTCCAGCACCGCGATCTCGATGTCGGACAGGTCGCAGGCGCCCTGCCGCATCAGGTCCTTGAGCCGGCCGGGGGTGGCGACCAGGACCTCGACGCCGCGGCGCAGCGCGTCGATCTGCTTGAACATGGAGGTCTGGCCGATGACGGTCTTGAAGTGCAGCCCGAGGCCGCGGCCGAGCGGCTCCAGGTTCTTCTGGACCTGCTGGGCCAGCTCACGGGTGGGGACGAGGATCAGCGCCAGCGGGCGCTTGGGGGCGGCCTTGCGGCCGGAGAGGCGGACGAGCAGCGGCAGACCGAACGCGAGGGTCTTGCCGGAGCCGGTCTTGCCGCGGCCGAGGACGTCACGTCCCGCCATGATGTCGGGGATCGCGGCGGCCTGGATGGGGAACGGTGTGTCGATGCCCTGACGGCTGAGGGTGTTCACCAGCGCCGGCGGTATACCGAGGTCGGCGAACGTGGGAACCCGCTCGTCGCCCGTGTCGGCGGGCATGGTCGGGTTCGGTGCAGGGGCAGCTGTGGTCACGCATTACCTTCCGAGAGGGGGCACGTCTCGGGAGGCACCACGGAGTATGTGGGCTGCAAGGACGAGCCGGACGCCCTGGAGGCGTCGAAGAATGATTCCTCAAGTCTAACGGCGGTGGGGTACCGCGTTATGCCCCGTCCCTAAGGGAACATTCCGGATCGTTCGTCACATCGTTGCCTCAACAGGCACAGGAGGCGGCGTCGATGGGCACGGTGAGCGGGTCGGGAGAGCGGCGGCTGACGGCCCCGGGAGCGGTTTCCACGGGGAGTCCTTCGCGGGCCCAGTACTCGAATCCGCCGATCATCTCCTTGACCGGGTAGCCGAGCCTGGCGAACTCCAGCGCGGCCTTTGTGGCGCCGTTGCAGGCGGGTCCCCAGCAGTAGACGACCACGGTCGCGCCGGTGGGGACGAGGGACGCGGCACGTTGCGCGATCTCGGCGGTCGGGAGGTGGAGGGCGCCGGGGATGTGCCCTTGGTCCCAGCTTCGCGTGTTGCGTATGTCGATGACCACGATGTCGTGGCTGTTCATTTGGGTGGCCACGTCGGACACGTCCGTCTCGAACGACAGGCGTGCCGAGAAGTGTCGGATCGCCTCCTCGGGGGAGGCGGCGGGCGGGAAGGCGTTCATGGCTTGGCTCCTTGGGTCTGTGTGCCTTCATGCTGCGGGTGGTCGGGTTGTCGCGAAAGTGGCGTGAATGCCTGGTGTCGATAAGATCTCGCCATGCGGGTCGCTTCGCCGGGGCGGCGGCACACGGTGTCGGTGCTGGCCTTCGACGGCATGGCGCCGTTCGAGCTGGGTGTGGTCGTGGAGATCTTCGGGCTGCCGCGGCCCGAACTGGGCGTCCCCTGGTACGACCTGCGGATCTGCTCGCTGGAGCGCGGTCCGATGCGCACGGTCGGCGGCCTCTCGATGACCGCCGAACACGGGCTGGACGCGTTCGCGTCCGCGGACACGGTGATGGTCGTCGCCGTTCCCGATGTTCGGGACGATCCCGCGCCCGAGGTCGTCGCCGCGCTGCGGCGGGCCCGCGCACGCGGCGCCCGGGTCGTGTCGATCTGCTCGGGTGCGTTCGCGCTCGCGGCGGCGGGTCTGCTGGACGGACGCCAGGCCACCACCCACTGGCGGTACGCCGACCTGCTGCGGCGCCGGTTCCCGAAGGTGCGGGTGAACCCGGACGTCCTTTACGTGGACGGCGACGACCTGCTCACCGGGGCCGGGAGCGCCGCCGGGCTCGACCTGTGCCTGCACCTGGTCCGCAAGGACCACGGCGCCCGGGTCGCGAACGCGGTGGCGCGGCGGCTGGTCGTCCCGCCGCACCGGGAGGGCGGGCAGGCGCAGTTCGTGGAGGCCGCCGTGAACCGCCCGGACGGGGACGGCGACGCGGTCGCGCGCAGCATGGCGTGGGCGCTCGCGCATCTCACCGAGCCGATCACGGTCGCGCGGCTGGCCCGGGAGGCATGTCTCGCGCCGCGCACCTACATCCGGCATTTCCGGCGGCAGACGGGGACGAGCCCGCTCCGCTGGGTCATCGCGCAGCGGATCATGGCGGCATTGCCGTTGCTGGAGGAGGGCGGCATACCGATCGAGCAGGTGGGTGCGGCGGTCGGCTTCGAGAGTCCGGTGACGTTCCGGCACCATTTCGTCCGGGCGATGAAGACCTCACCGTCCGCCTACCGGCGCACCTTCCACGGGACGACTCCGGGGTGACCAGGCGCGGCTATTGGAGGCTGTCGAGGCCGGTCAGAAGCCTTGCGACGTCCAGGCCGGAGGTCAGGTAGTCGACGAACAGATGGTTGTTCAGGGCCTGTTTCGACCGCCGGTACCGGATGAGGAACACCGCGTCGTCGGCCGTGTAACCCGTTCTGATGAGGCTCTGCGCGATGACGAGGCCCGACCGGTTGTAGCCCGAATGGCAGCGGACGAGCACGCGTCGTCCTTGCGCGACGGCTTCCACGGCGATGTCCGCCAGCCGACACACCGTCTCCAGTTGGGCGGCGGTCAGCGGGGCGTCGGGTATGTCCTCGTAGTGGTGGTCGACGTGGGGAGGCGGGCCGTGCCCGTCCTGCCGGTGCAGGCTGATGACGGTGTCGAACTCGTCCCGGACGATCACGGGGGCCCGTTCCCCGGACGCGCCGGTGTAGTGGTGCCCGCCCATCCACAGGCCCGGGACGATCTCGTTCCACGGATGTTCCGCGTCCGGCACTCTCCTGCCCTTGGTCCGCATCGTCTCGGGTCGATCTCCCTAGATGGCGACTCGCCCAGCGGCGGACGCGGAGGCCGGGACGGGGGTCTGCCGGTCGATCTCGCGGCTCAGGACGGTGACCATCGCGTCGAAGGACGCGGCGCCATAGCGGGCATGGACGGCGGGGAAGATGTTCTTACGCGCGGCTTCCTTGAGCATCCAACTCAAGTCCTGATGCGGGACGCGTAGTCCCTGAGCCAGCCGGTCGTGGGTCTGCCGGGTCACCCGGAGCAGTTCTGGGTGCGCCGCCGACTCGGTGAGGATCATGCGCGCCGCATCCCTGAGGTCCATTCCGAGAGTTTAGATCAACAAGTTCGACCGGGCGGGTAGATGTGGCACGCTGTCATGACAACACGGAGAGCTTATGAACAGTTACACTCTGTGCTGTGCAGCGGGTGACAGGCGGATTCGGCGGCGCGTTGACTTTGCAATTTCTGCCCAATTTGTCGGGTCTGTCCAGGTCGGCCGAATCTGATTCTTCCTGCGTGCCGAAAGCCTGGTTACCATCGCGCTGCCAGCACGCTCGACGCCGGTACGAGCGATGTCGGTACCCGGGGGGACCGAAATACCGCCATTGCCGATCCGCCTCGCTCCCACCCGCCACCCGAGTTCACTGAGAGGACCCCCGCCATGCAACGACGCATTATCGGCGCACTCGCCGCAGCGTTCCTCGGTGCCGCGACCCTGACCGCCGGTACGTCGTCCGTCGCGCTCGCCGCCCCGGCGCCCGGACCGGCGCCCGCACCCGCGTCCGCGACCGCGCCACGGCCTGTCAAGGCTCCCAACTTCACTTCGATCATCGCGCTCAGCAACTGTTCCGGCTCGCTGGTGCGCGTTCCCGGTGCGGCCGACACCGATCCCGCGCTCGTGCTCACCAACGGGCACTGCATCGACGGCGGAATGCCCTCCGCCGGTCAGGTCATCAAGAACCAGTCGTCCAGCCGGTCGTTCACGTTGCTGAACTCCAGCGGCGGGAACCTCGGCACTCTGCGCGCGACGTCGCTGCTGTACGCGACGATGACCGACACCGACGCGGCCCTGTACAAGCTGAGCAGCACCTACGCCGACATCCAGCGGCAGTACAGCACCCCCGCCCTGGAGATGGTGCTGTCGCGTCCGTCGTCCGGTGGCACTCTGCATGTGGTCTCCGGTTACTGGAAGCGCATCTACACCTGCAGGCTCGACGGCTTCGCCTACCGCATTCGTGAGGCCAACTGGACGTGGAAGGACTCCCTGCGTTACACGCGCGAGTGCAACGTCATCGGTGGGACGTCCGGTTCCCCGGCCATCGACGACGCGTCCGGCAAGGTCATCGGTGTCAACAACACCATCAACGAGAGCGGTGGCCGCTGCACCATGAACAACCCCTGTGAGGTGGACGAGCAGGGTCAGGTCACGGTCCGCCGCCAGATCGGTTACGCCCAGCAGACCTACACGCTGGCCAACTGCATCGCGCCCGGCACCCGTCTCGACATGAACCGTCCGGGCTGCACCGCCCCCCGGTAACCCTCGGCGAAGTCTCCGAGGACCAGAGCCCGCGGCCCGCACCGGCCGCGGGCTCTTGCTGTGAGCGGGGTAACGACGCGAGGTAGTACTACAGCCCGTAGTATGTCTCACAGGTCGTAGTACTACAGCTTGTAGTAGATAGCCGGAGAGGCCCGCGCCCATGGACACGGTCGACATCGCACGGTGGCAGTTCGGGATCACCACCGTGTACCACTTCCTGTTCGTCCCACTGACGATCGGACTGTCCGCGCTGGTCGCGGGGCTGGAGACGGCCTGGCTGCGAACGGGCAAGACGGCCTACCTGCGCGCCACCAAGTTCTGGGGCAAGCTCTTCCTGATCAACTTCGCGATGGGGATCGTCACCGGAATCGTGCAGGAGTTCCAGTTCGGCATGAACTGGAGTGACTACTCCCGGTTCGTCGGCGACATCTTCGGGGCCCCGCTGGCCATCGAGGGCCTGCTCGCGTTCTTCGTCGAATCGACGTTCCTCGGGCTGTGGATCTTCGGCTGGGACAGGCTGCCGAAGAAGATCCACCTGGCCTGCATCTGGCTCGTCGCCATCGGCACACAGTTGTCGGCGTTCTTCATCCTCTCCGCGAACTCGTGGATGCAGCACCCCGTCGGCTACCGCATCGACGAGGAGACCGGACGGGCCGTCCTCACCGACTTCTGGGCCGTCCTGACCAACTCCACCCATCTTGTCGCGTTCCCGCACACGATCACGGCGGCGTTCGTCACCGGCGGCCTGTTCATGGCGGGCGTCAGCGCCTGGCATCTCGCCCGCCGCAAGAACGTCGAGGTCTTCCGGCCGTCGCTGCGGCTGGCCCTCGCCGTCACGGCCGTCGCGTCCATCGGCGTCGCCGTCACCGGCGACCTCCAGGGCAAGGTCATGACGGAGCAGCAGCCGATGAAGATGGCCGCCGCCGAGGCGATCTACGAGACCGAGCGGCCCGCCGGGCTCTCCATCCTCACGGTCGGCACGCTCGACGGCGACGAGGAACTGTTCGGGATCAAGCTGCCGCGCGTGCTGTCGTTCCTCTCCACCGGCAGCCTCGACGGGGAGGTCGAGGGCATCAACGACGTCCAGGCCGCCCAGGAGGCCCGGTACGGGCCAGGCGACTACCGACCGTTCGTCCCCGCCATCTACTGGAACTTCCGGCTCATGGTCGGTGTCGGGATGATCACCGCGCTGCTCTCGCTGGCCGGGCTGTGGCTGCTGCGGCGCGGGCGCCTGCCGTCCAATCCCTGGGTGTACCGGATCGGGATGGCGTCGCTGGCGCTCCCCTTCATCGGCAACTCCGCCGGATGGATCTTCACCGAGATGGGACGCCAGCCCTGGTCGGTGTACGGCGTGATGAAGACGTCGGAGAGCGTGTCACCCGGTGTGACGGCCACCTCGATGCTCATCTCCGTCATCTCGCTGACCGCGCTGTACGCCGTCCTCGCCGTCATCGAGGCGGGGCTGATGCTCAAGTACGCCAAGGCCGGACCGCCGTCGGAGGACGAGGTGCTGCCGCCCCCGCCCGACGATGACGACCCCGACCGCGACTCCGAGCGCTCGCTCGCGTTCGCCTACTGAGAGGGCGCCCGGTCATGGAACTCACCACCGTCTGGTTCATCGTCATCGCGTTCCTGTGGACGAGCTACTTCTTCCTGGAGGGCTTCGACTTCGGCGTCGGGATGCTGCTGCCCGTCCTCGGCCGCAGCAACGTCGAACGCCGCGTCGTCATCAACACCATCGGGCCCGTCTGGGACGCCAACGAGGTCTGGTTCATCGTCGCCGGGGCCTCGATCTTCGCCGCGTTCCCCGAGTGGTACGCCACCCTGTTCAGCGGCTTCTACCTGCCGCTGCTCGCGATCCTGCTCGCGTTGATCATCCGTGGGGTCGCGTTCGAGTACCGGGGCAAGCGGGACGACGCGCGGTGGCGGTCCCGCTGGGACAAGGCGATCTTCTGGGGCAGCCTCGTGCCCGCGTTCCTGTGGGGCGTCGTGTTCGCGAACATCGTGCGCGGTGTGCCGCTGGACGCCGACCACGAGTTCGCCGGGACGCTCGGCGATCTCCTCACCCCGTACGCGCTGCTCGGCGGGCTCACCACGATGATCCTGTTCGTCCTGCACGGGGCGGTGTTCCTCGCGCTCAAGACCACCGGGGACATCCGGGCGCGGGCCCGGTTCGTCGCGGGCGTCGCCGCGATCGGGGCCATCGCCGCCGGTGGCAGCTTCCTGCTGATCACCCAGGTGAAGCATGGCGAGCCCGTGACCTGGCTGACCGCCGCGGGGGCCGCCGCCGGGCTGGTCCTCGCCGCCGGGGCGATCCGGCGGGGCCGTGAGGGGTGGGCGTTCATCGGGACGGGCGCCGCGATCGTCCTCGCCGTCGCGACCCTGTTCGTCGCGCTGTTCCCGGACGTCCTGCCGTCCACCCTCGCCGAGGCGAACAGCCTGACCACCGACAACGCGTCCTCCACCCCCTACACGCTCAAGATCATGACGTGGACTGCCGCGGTGTTCACCCCGATCGTGCTGGTCTACCAGGGCTGGACGTACTGGGTGTTCCGGAAGCGGATCGGCACCGCCCAGATCCCCCGACCGAAGAACGAGCCGGTGCGATGAAACCCCTCGACTCCAGGCTGCTGAAGCACGCCAGGACGACCCGCATCTTCCTGGTCGCGTCCGTCGTGCTCGGCACCGCCACCGCCGGGCTGATCATCGCGCAGGCCACCCTGCTCGCCGACATGATCACCCGGGCGTTCCTCGGCGGCGCCACGCTCGGCGACCTGCGCACGCCGCTGCTCCTGCTGCTCGCCGTCGTCCTCGGCCGGACGCTCGTCGCCTGGCTCCAGGAGGTCGCGGCGCACCGCTCGTCCGCCGCCGTGAAATCGCAACTGCGCGGCAGGCTGCTCGCGCACGCGCTGCGGCTCGGCCCCCGCTGGCTGTCCGGCGAGCGCAGCGGCGAACTCGCCACCCTCGCCACGCGCGGGATCGACGCGCTGGACGACTACTTCTCCCGTTACCTGCCGCAGCTCGTCCTCGCGGTGATCGTCCCGGTGGCGGTCGGGACGCGGATCCTGCTCGGCGACTGGTTGTCCGCCGTGACGATCGCCGCAACGCTGCCGCTCATCCCCGTCTTCGCGATCCTGGTCGGGCTCACCACCCAGCGGAAGATGGACCGGCAGTGGCGCACGCTGTCCGTCCTGTCCGCGCACTTCCTGGACGTCGTCGCCGGGCTGCCCACACTGAAGATCTTCGGTCGTGCCCGCGCCCAGGCGGACAAGATCCGCGAGGTCACCGACCGGTACCGCCGGGCGACGATGTCGACCCTGCGCATCGCGTTCCTGTCGGCGCTCGTCCTGGAACTGCTGTCGACGCTCTCCGTCGCGCTGGTCGCCGTGTCCATCGGCCTGCGTCTCGTCGAGGGCGGGCTCGGGCTGGAGACCGCGCTGCTCGTCCTGATCCTGGCGCCGGAGGCGTACCTTCCGCTGCGGCAGGTCGGCGCGCAGTACCACGCCAGCGTCGAGGGCCTCACCGCCGCCGGACGGATCTTCGAGGTGATCGAGACGCCCGCCCCGCCCACCGGAACGCGCACCGACATCCCGGCGAACCCCACCATCCGCCTCGACGCCGTCACCGTCGCCTACGAGGGACGCGACACGCCCGCGCTCGACGGGTTCTCCCTCACCGTCCACCCCGGCGAGACGGTCGCGCTCACCGGCCCGAGCGGCGCGGGCAAGTCGACCGTGCTCGCCGCGCTGCTGGGGTTCGTCCGGCCCGACTCCGGTCGCGTCCTCGTCGACTGGGACGACCTCGTCGACCTCGACCCCGACGCCTGGCGCGCCCGGATCGCCTGGGTGCCGCAGCGGCCGCACCTCTTCGCCGGGACGGTCGCGACGAACATCCGCCTGGGCCGCCCCGACGCGAGCGACGCGGACGTCCGGGAGGCCGCACGAGCCGCCAACGCACTGGAGTTCCTCGACGCCCCGCTCGGCGAACGCGGCCTCGGCCTGTCCGCCGGGCAGCGGCAGCGGGTCGCGCTGGCCCGCGCGTTCCTCCGCGACGCGCCGCTCCTGCTCCTGGACGAACCGACCTCGAACCTCGACGCGGAGAGCGAGGCCGCCGTCATCGACGCCGTCCGCAGACTCGCCATCGGTCGCACCGTCGTCCTGGCCGCCCACCGTCCCGCCCTGGCGGCCCTCGCCGACCGTGTCGTGCCCCTCGAACCCGCGGCGGTGACGGCATGATCCTCCGGCTTCTGTCCTTCGCGCGTCCCGCCCGGGGAAGGCTAGCCCTCGCCGTCCTGTTCGGCGTGCTGGCGCTCGGCAGCGGCGTCGCCCTGATGGCCACGTCCGCCTGGCTGATCTCCCGTGCCGCGCAACACCCACCGGTCCTCATGCTCATGGTCGCGATCGTCGCCGTGCGCGCCTTCGGCCTCGGACGCGGCGTCTTCCGCTACCTCGAACGCCTCACCGGACACGACGCGACATTCCGGATCCTCGCCGACCTCCGCGCCCGCGTCTACGAACGGCTGGAGCGACTCGGACCCGGTTTCCACAGCGGCGACCTGCTGAACCGGCTCGTCGCCGACGTCGACGCCGTCCAGGATCTCTTCCTGCGCGTCCTGCTGCCCTGCACGGTCGCCGCCGTCGTCGGCGCCCTGTCCGTAGGCCTCGCCTGGGCGCTGCTCCCCTCGGCGGGGGCCGTCCTCCTGTGCGCTCTCCTTATCGCGGGCGTCGTCGTCCCCTGGCTCACGGCCGCAACGGCCCGCCGCGCCGAACACCGCACGACCGACCTGCGCGCCGAACTGACGTCCCATGTCGTCGACACCCTCCACGGCGCCCCCGAACTCATCGCCTACGGCGCCGCGCCCGCCCAACTCGCCGAAGCGGCCCGCCTCGACCGCGACTTCACCCGTGCCTCGGCCCGCTCCGCGACCACCGCCGGTGCCGGTGCGGCCGTCTCCGCCCTCGCCGGCGGCCTGGCCGTCTGGGGCAGCCTCGCGGTCGGTGTACCGGCCGTCCGCTCCGGGGCGTTGGACGGCGTGCTCCTCGCGGTCATCGTCCTGTTGCCCCTGGCCGCCTTCGAGGTCGTCAACGGCCTCCCGCTCGCCGCCCAGTACAGGGAACGCGTCCACCGCTCCGCCACCCGCGTCTTCGCCGTCCTGGACGCCCCCGAACCCGTCCCCGACCCGCAAAAACCCACCCCCCTCCCCAAACCGCCCTACACCCTCCGCATCGAAAACCTCCAAGCCCGCTGGACGCCCACAGCACCCCCAGCCCTCAACGACATTTCCCTCACCCTGACGCCAGGCCGCCGCTGCGCGATAGTCGGCCCAAGCGGCTCAGGCAAGACAACCCTCACCGCCGTCCTCCTCCGCTTCCTGGAACGATCAGGCGGCCAAGCCACCCTCAACAACACAGACATCCGCGACCTCACCGGCGACGACGTCCGCCGCGTGATCGGCCTCTGCGCCCAGGACGCCCACCTGTTCGACTCGACGATCGGCGCCAACATCCGCCTCGCCCGCCCGACCGCCACCGACGAGGAGATCCGCGACGCCCTACGCCGCGCCCGCCTCCTCGACTGGATCGACACCCTCCCCCAGGGACTCGACACCCACGTCGGCGAACACGGCGCCCAGGTCTCCGGCGGTCAACGCCAGCGCATCGCCCTGGCCCGCGCCCTCCTAGCCGACTTCCCGATCCTCCTGCTGGACGAACCCGCCGAGCACCTCGACATCGCGACCGCCGACGCCCTCACCGCCGACCTCCTCACCGCCACCGAAGGCCGCACGACCCTCCTAGTCACCCACCGCCTCACCGGCCTGGACGCCGTAGACGAAATCATCGTCCTGGACAAAGGCCAGGTCATCGACCGCGGAACCCACACCGACCTCCTCTCCCGCCCCGGCCTCTACCGCACCCTCTGGCACCACGAACAAACTCCAACGCCGCCACTCACCCAACCGGCGTAACACGCCGTGTTACGCTAGCCGTATGACCAACAAGCGGTTCAGCATCTCGATGGATCCGCAGGTACACACGGCGATCAAGGAGCACGCGGACGCGGCGGGCCTCGACATCTCCGGTTACATGGTCGCCGCGGCCGTGGCCCAGATGGCGGCGGACGACGCGGCCGAGGCCGTCTTCGCCCCCCTGGACGCCGACAACTCCGAAGCACTGAAGGAGGGCGCGACACTCCAGCCGCCCCCGCAGCCGACGCTCGAAGACCTCAGCGCCGAAGATCAGGCAATGGTCCGCAGAATAATCTCCTCGGCCCTCGGCACAGACCAAGCCGACGTCGCGTGACCACCCGAACGGTCGTCTACGACACCGGCATGCTCCTGGCGATGCTGGCACGCGACCCACGGGCCCTGACACTGCACCATGGCCTGCGCGCCGCACCACACCGGCCCATCGTCATAGGCCCCGTCCTGGCACAGGCTTGGCGACCTGACCCGAAGAACATTCACGCCTTCAGCGGCTACCTGAAAGACTGCACGGTCCCCCAGACACGCGGCAGCACGGCACCGGTCCGAGGAGCGGTCTCGACCTCAGGATGCGTGGCGTGCGCGAGGACCGCCACCCTGGACGTCTACAAACGGGCCGGATCGATGCTCGCCAAGGCCAACCTACCGACCAAGAAGCGCCCAGACGCCATCGACGCCCTGGTCGTGGTGACGGCAGCACTACACGTCCCCGCCCAAATCCTCACCAGCGACCCCGCCGACATGGCCGCCTACACGGCGACCCTCGACCACGCAGACATCCAAATCCACCAAATCTAACCCTCCCACACCCCGGCGATCACTCGAGAACTCCCGCAACTCACGCCTTCGGCCTTCCGCCTTCACCGGGTTTCAGCAGTGAGCGACCGCGGGGTCTTGCCTGCACGCGATAGATAAATGACACCGACTCGTCCAGCGCCATGTCCAAAGCGGAAGCGACACCGCGAGCGCCGACTCGCTCAGCGCGATAACCAAGGCTGGGCTCAACAACCAAAAGCGATCGGGCACGCAACGGGCACGGAAGCGAAAGAAGCGATCGCAAGAGACGAGAGCCCAGGTCGTGTCTTACCTGGCTCTCTACCGGGTGGAGCCTAGGGGATTCGAACCCCTGACACCTGGCTTGCAAAGCCAGTGCTCTACCAACTGAGCTAAGGCCCCTTGTCATCCTGCTATTGACCTGCGCTGACACAAGGTCGGCGCAACCGACGTCGATCGTACACCGTTGAGCAAGCACAAGCTTTCCGGCGAGGTCAGCCGGACGGTCAGGAACCGGCGGCACCATGGTTGTACGCCGGGGCGTGCCGGTCGCGAGGTGCCCTCTGGGGGGACGGCGCACTCGCGACCGGCACGCGAGGGGGGCGCGCCCGCGCCTCGGGGGACACTGGCCGGGCACGCCGCCCCACCCGCGACCCCGGTCGCCGCCTTTGCACCGGGGCCACGGGAGTCAGGAACTCAGAAACCGCCCGGCCACCTCACCGGGACGAACAGGCGCCGCACCTTTCCATGGGCACGGCCGCGCCACCATCCCGGCGCGTTCTCCTCGGCGTAGAACACGCCGACGATCCGTCCACCCCTCCGGTCGGTGATCAGATACGCCCCGTCCTCGCCATCGACCTCGTAGCCGCAATCGCGGGTCATGATGATCTCCGCCTTGCCGCCATGATGGCTTCGCCGAGCCGATCCGGCGTCGCGCCCTCGACAAGTCGGGCCTTGTCGACGAGGGCCCACCATTCGCGGGTGAAGTACCCGAACCACACCGTCGTGGCGCCATATCGGGCCTGGATACGGCGGGCCTCCGCAACCCGGACGGGTATGGGGTCGACGCGTGCCGTGTCGTCGGTCAGCCGATCATCGATCACCGGGTCACCGCCCGGATCTGCTCGGCAAGCTGCTCGGGGGTGTCCGCGTCGACGCTCGCCTCTCGGTTGAGGTCCTTGTCGGCCAGTGGCCCCCGAGTGGCCCACCACCGGCCACGGTCGGAGTGAATGATGGACCAGCCGGGAAAGTCCGCTTTGAGCCGGGCCCGTGCGTCGGCCGTAGTTGTTGAATTCGAGGCCATCCGACCACCCCTGATAGCGATACACGTTTATGCGGTCACCATCAGTGAATTTGTGGCGGGCGCCACACAGCCAGGGGAGACTGATGGAGGAAAGGGGAGGGACCAGGAGGACCTCCGCTCACCGGCGAGAGGCGCATCGCACATGTCCGCCGCAAGGAAGATCATCGGTGCACGCCTGCGTGAAATACGCGAGGCAGACCCGTACTGGTCGCGTGGCGACCTGGCCCGCCTGATGCGCACTACCGCCACCCCCGAGGAACTGCCGCACGTCGCACACGTGCCGCCCCTCACCGACATGATCAAGCAATGGGAGGCGGGGAAGCACACGCCCGGGCCCCGGTACCGGAGGCTGTACGCCCGCGTCACGGGCAAGCCCGAAGCGGACCTGTTCGGGACCGACCAGCCCGCGCCATCCGTCTGGCGTCCAGACGGCCTCAACGGGTCGTTCACGCCCGACGACGAAGAGCGGCTCATCTTGGCCGCTGCCCGTCCCGTCCGGACGGACATGGTCGTCGTAAGAACCCTTGCAACCATCCTTGCCGCGCAGCGCCGTTTAGAGGACTCCATCGGGTCGGCGCCACTCATCGCCCCGACACGGGCACAGCTCGCCGCGATCGAGGACATGATCGGTGAAGCCCGCGCGCCGGTCCGTGGGGAGCTGCTCGACGTCGCCGGGCAGTGGGCGCAGTTCGCCGGGTGGCTCCACACCAGCAACGAGCAGTACTCCGACGCGCTGGCTTGCTTCGGCCGCGCGCTGGAGTGGGCCACCGAGATCGACGACCGGCACCTCATCGGGTCGGTGTTGTCCTGGCGTGGCTACATCGCCGAGCGGAGGGGGCAAATCGGGTCCATGATCGGCCTATCGCAGGCCGGGCAACGGGTCCGGCGCGGCACCGCCGACCGAGTGACCGCGCTCTATCAGGAGGCGCGGGCGCGGGCGCTGCTCGGCGAGGCGACCGAGGTGGACAGGCTTACGGAAACCGCGGCGGCCGAGGCGGAGGAGACACAACCTGCGGAGGCCCGGCCTTGGGAGTACTACTACGAGAGGCCCGGCATCTTCGGCCTTGAGCACGGTCTCATCTACCGCATCCTCGGTCGCACCGACCGGTCCCAGAACGCGACCGCCGTGGAGCACCTGAACGCGGGCTTGAACGTCCTGTCGGCGGACATGCGGTCGTCGGAATGGGCGGGAGCATTCCTCTACCAGCTCGCGCTCGCCTACAGGCAGGCCGAGGAGCCAGAGGAGGTCATGCGGGTCGTGGAGGAGTTGGAGAGGATCGTGAACCGGCTCAGGTCGGATCCGCTCCGGCGCCGCCTGGACGCGCTACGCTGACGGGGCGATGCACCGGCGCCCCGCCACCCTCGCAACGAGGGAGACGGGACGCCAGCCGATCCCCGGCGTGCCTCCATTGCGACACCTTCCCCGGGCACGCCTCCCCAGCCGTACCCCCGGCCGCCGCCTTTCCACCGGGGCCGCAGGAGTCAGAGACTTAGGAACCGCCCGGCCCACCTCCACGGGCCCGGCTGCTGGCACGAACAGCCGACGCACCTTGCCGCGGGCTTGTCCGCGCCACCACAACTAGAGGAAGACTGGGGGAGGAACAGGGGAGGATGACCCCTCCCCCAGGACGTCGGAACGGTGCATCGCAGTGTCCTCTCCCGACAAGAAGAGCATCGGCGCCCGCCTACGCGCGGCACGGGAAGCCCCGCCCTACTGGTCGCGCAAAACCCTCGCGCAACGACTGCGCGCGGCCGCCGCACCCGCCGACCGCGCCGCACTCCCCGGCGTCGAATCCCTCACGCACATGATCAAAGAATGGGAGGCGGGCAAGTACGTCCCCCGCCCCGACTACCGGGCCCTCTACGCTCGCGCGACCGGCAAGGGCGAGACGGAACTGTTCGGCGACTACCCACCCGCCCACGGCGCGCTGTGGCGTCCCAACGGCATCAACGGGTCGATCACACCGGACGACGAGGAACGCCTCGCCCTCGCCACCCACCGCCCCACCCGCCTCGACACGGCGGCACTGGACGCCCTCTCAACCGTCCTCGCCGGGCAACGCCGTCTAGAGGACACCATTGGGTCGGCGCCTCTCATAGCGCCCGTCCGGGCACAACTCGCCGTCATCGAGTCCCTCGTCAACGGCGCTCGCGGCACCTTGCGCCAGAGGGTCGTGGACGTCGCGTCCCAGTGGGCGCAGTTCGCCGCGTGGCTACACGCGTCCTGTCGCCAACTCGATGAGGCCGACCGGCTCTATGACCGGGCGATCGTTTGGGCCACCGAAGCCGACGTCCCAGACATGGCCGCAACGGCGTGGAACATGAAGGGTCACACGGCCTGGGTGCGCCGCGCGGTCGGTCCGATGATCGGTCTCTCTCAGGCCGCATTACGAGATCGAAGGGCGACACCTGGGGTGCGTGCCCTAGCTGCGCAACAAGAAGCTCGTGGACACGCCATCACCGGCGACCTCGACGCCATGGACCGGCAACTCGACCTCGCGCAGACACTGACCCTGGAGGCCGCCGCGGCGCCAGACGAAGAGCCGCCATGGATCTACTTCTTCGACGCCAGCATGTTCGCGTTACAGCGTGCCCGTGCGTATCTATATGTCCCTGAGCGGGCCGAGGCTGCGGCCGAGTTGCTCGAAGCGGGTTTGGCAGGGATGCCCACCGAGATGCGGCGGTCGGAATGGATCGCGCACTACCTCGCCGACCTTGCCCGTGTTTACCGTGACTTCCACGAGGACGGAGAGGCCGACCGCATCATCAACGAAGTTGACCAGATTGCGCAGGCGACCGGATCGAGCATCCTCGCACGGGAGGTCGCCGCCCTACGCTGACAACGCCACACGTCGGCGACACCATGCCAGATCACCGGCGTTGGCCTCGACACCCGACCGATACAACGACACCCATACGCAGGACATATAGCTGCACCTGACCTGGCCAACCGAAGCTCACACCGACGACGGTCCCGCACGTTGGCGACACGATCGACCTGGGCAGCCGCGGGGCGTCTGTCTCCGAGCGGTGGAGACCTCCAAGAAGTCGGTCGTGCGGCAGACCACGACCACTCGGGCCACGACCCGGCGTCAGGCTTACAGGTAGCCGATCCAGCCGAGGGTGAACGCCGGGGCTGCTGTCGTCGCCCTCAGCACGTCTGGCCCGAGTGCTACAGGTAGCCGACTATGCCTAGGAGGACGACCGTGGTGGCGAGGGTTGTGTAGAAGGCCGTCGTCCACGCGGCCATGACGGCGGTTCGGCGCCAGATTGGCAGGGATGATGTGTGGTGCGGGTCGGGGGTGGGCTCGTCGTCGTAGTAGTAGAGGTAGCCGTCGGGGACGTGCGTGAGCACGGCGAACTGGTCGGGGGGCCGCCGGACGTCTGCCGCGGAGCCCTGCGGGCGCGTCGTTTCGCGTTGAGACGGGTGTAGTGGTGGGTTCGGCTGGTGTCGTCGGTGAAGATGTCGTCTGCTGACCGGGGACGAGTGAAGCCGAGTTTTTACAGCCCTGGCCTGTTTGCGTACCGATTCCAGTGACCTTGCGGAATCGGTGGTCGTGCACCGATTGAGCTGGGAGTGCTGCAAATCAGTGCTCTGCCAACTGAGCTAGGCCCCTTGTGGTGGTCGCGGGTTGTGCGGCGGGATAAAGCCTAGCCGTGGTCGGCGCTCAGGGTGTCGTTTACGGGGGTCGAGATAAGTAGGTCGGGAAGCGCGGCGATGCTGGGGAGGATGTGGGTGGCACCGGCGGCGGTGAGGCGGTCGCGGTCGTGGGCGCCGGTGAGGACGCCCGCCACGATGGACGCGCCGGAGCGGCGGCCGGACAGCATGGCGTTCGCGGTGTCACCGCACACGGCGATGTGGCGGACGTCGTCCACGCCGAGCCGAAGGGCGGCGGTGAGAAGAAGGTCGGGCAATGGGCGGCCGCGCGGGACGTCCTCGGGGCAGAGGGTCAGGTCGACGTGGTCCCACCAACCGAGCGTGTCGACGATGCGGGCCTGCGTGTTGCGTCCGAAATCGGTGAGCAGGCAGACGCGGACACCGGCGGCACGAATCCGCAAGAGGGCGTCGGCGGCGCCCGGAACGGGTTCCAGGCCGCGCCGGTCGATGAGACCGTCGTAGGAACGCTGGAACGCCAGGTTCGCGGCCTGGGCGCGGGCCTCGTCGAAGAGCGAGCGGAAGACGCCGAGCTTCGAAGTGCCGCGGGAATCGAGGAAGCGCGCCTGGGCACGGTCATACGCCGCCGTGCCGGAGACGATCCCCAGTGCGGCGATCGCCTCGGCGAAGGCGGTGCGGACGGCGTCGCCGTCGACGACAGTGGTCCCGGCGAGATCGAGGCAGGCGACGGTGATCGGGGCTGCTTCGCTCACGCCGGGGCCTTGATCGCCGGTTTCCGGGTGAACGCTTGTCATCCTCCGTGTCCGTGCGGACAGGCCGGATGAAAGTTGTTCAGTTGTCGGACGACGTGGCCTCGGTCCACAGGTCCAGCTCAGCGCGGTCCTGCTGCAGCCGGCGCCAGACAGCGAAACCACCGAGTGCGACGACGGCGAGGATGAGCAACTTCTTCACGGTGGGACCCCTTCACCTCGGCTAATCAGTCAGCCCCAGGGGAAGGAATACCTCAGTGCCTGCTTCCCCCCGGGCTCTCCGCAGCCTAGCAACCGTTCCCGGGCGATCCGCACCCCGTCACCGTTATCGGACCCAACGTCCACACTTGGTGCGGGTGCCGTCACCTCCACGCCACGTGCCGCGACACCTGTTGATCCGCCTCCGCTAGGCCGGTCGCACGGCATGTGCGCCGGACGTCGCGCGAAACCTGGCCGCGATTGGGCGCTGAACGGTAGGGACAAATCCGGATCTCCAGGTGATAATCCGGACAGTCCCGCTTGATCAACGGGACGAGTCGGGCGCAGCGTCCCCCCGGGCGGCACCCCCCGCCTGCCGCATGCGCCGCCGCGAGGAGGTCTGCCATGTGGACGGGACGGACGATGGCGATCGGGGCGGCGGCCGTGACCGTCCTCTCCCTGACGGCGGTGCCCGCGCGCGCGGCGGACCCTGCGGACGCGAAGGTCGTGCCGGTCCAGGTCACCGGCGACCCCGCCAAGCGCTTCAACCTGGTGATCCTCGGCGACGGGTACACGACGGCGGACATGCCGAAGTTCCGCGCCCATTACGCCGAACACCTCAATGACCTGTGGACGATCGAGCCGTTCAAGTCGTACCGCAGCTACATCAACGTGTACGCGGTCGAGATACCGTCCGGGGAATCGGGGGTGAGTTGCGACCCGTCGCTGTCGTCCCCGCGCCGCAAGACGCCACTGAGCATGGCGTTCTGGAGTGGCTGCCGGGCGGACGGCGTCCAGCGACTCCTCGTCATGGACTCCGCGGCGGGCAAGACGTACGCGGACCTCGTCCGGGGAACGACGAACGCGAACCGGCAGATCCTCGCCCTCGCCAACAGCGACACCTACGGCGGTGCGGGAGGTACGTACGCGACGGCGTCGGGTGGGAACGCGATGTCCGCTCTCATCGCGCCGCATGAACTCGGTCACTCCCTGGGTGCCCTGGAGGACGAGTACGACTACTACCAGCGTGGTGTGCCCGGTGGGACGTACACCGGTCCTGAGCCGGAATCCATCCATCACACGCTGCTGACCGAGCAGGAGATGAAGTCACAGAAGAAGAAGTGGTGGCGGTGGCTCGGTGAACGGAGCGAGTCCGGTGGAACCATCGGCCGCTACGAAGGCGGGCTCTACTTCAGCAAGGGCGTGTGGCGGCCGAGCCAGCACTCGATGATGAAATCGCTCGGCTACTACTTCGACCAGGTCTCGCGTGAGCGGATGACAGAACGGATCGCGTCTAAGGTCAACCTCGTCCAGGACCACACCCCGACGACCGCGCCGGTGGGCGACGACCGCGTTCTGTGGGTCGAGACGATGCATCCGACCGGTCACCAGTTGACCGTCACATGGACGGTGGACGGAAAGGCCGTGGGCAACGGAGCGAACCTCGACCTGTCGAAGTTGGGTCTGAAGGACGGAACGCACACCGTCCAGGCCACTGTGGCCGACCCGACGGACTTCGTCCGCGACCCGGCCATACGTTCGTCGGCCGCGCTCCGTCAGGTACGCACGTGGACGGTCGACACCCGGGTGACCACCCCGTCTGACAACGTGCCGGTCGATTTCAGCTCGTCCACACCGACTGACAAGCCGGTCGGAGGCGACTCGGTCGTGTACGCGGAAACAACTCATCCCGTGAAGAGCGCGCCTGTTATCCAGTGGAGTCTCGACGGGAAACGGGTGATCGGCGACCGGGACATCGATTTGGGACGGTTCCGCCTGTCGAAGGGCACCCACCAGTTGGTGGCGCAAGTCGGCTCCAAGACCCTGACCTGGACGATCGACGCCCAGGCCCCCACGGTGAAGTACGAACTGTCCAAGGCCGCCCGCACTCAGGTTCGCCCGGGTCGCACCCCTGAGTACGTCTTCGACGGACCGTTCACGATGCGCCTGACGGGCACCGACGACCGTCCAGGGGTGGTGGTCTCCGAGTTCCGCGTCGACGGGGACGGCTGGTTCAACTACTT
This sequence comes from Actinomadura pelletieri DSM 43383, assembly GCF_003634705.1. Taxonomy (GTDB): domain Bacteria; phylum Actinomycetota; class Actinomycetes; order Streptosporangiales; family Streptosporangiaceae; genus Spirillospora; species Spirillospora pelletieri. The sequence goes on from NZ_RBWU01000001.1 coordinate 762,379, forward strand.
CGGTTGGCCGACCGACTCGTCCGCCCCCTGGCTTTTCACTGAGAACGGCACCGTCATCGACGGCCTCACCCACGGCAAGCTCGGCAAGGGCCGACACACCATCGAGTACCGCGCCATCGACCCCGCAGGCAACATCGGCTCTCCCGGACAGTTCATCGTCACCCTCCGCTAAGCCACCTCTCACCCCCAGATCACGCCGACCGGTCAGTCCACCGGCCGCATGGGCCCCGACCGTCACCTCGGCTGTCGCCGTTCATGGAGGTGCCGAAGTTCTGCGCGTGCAGGTCACCCTGAATCCACACGCGGGAGGTGCGCTCGTCTCGCCAGCGGCGTCAGGTTGTACGGCGGGAACGCAGGCCTTATGCCCGAGCGTTGCGGGCGTCCTTGGCCTCGTTGGTGTCGGCCTTGATCGCGCTGGTGACGGGCACCCCCGAGGGCCGGCCTACATCTCGACCGTCACCTCGGTTGGGTGGCTTTGTCCTCTTGGCGCCGAGGTTGCACCTCTGTCGTGTTCGTGGACGTGCGGTCCGCGCTGCGGTTGGCGGTGGCGAGGACGGAGCCGCCAAGGATCAACGCGAACGAGGCGATGATCGTCCCGGTGATGGGCTCGCCGAGGAAGACGATTCCGGCGACGACCGCGACCGCCGGGTTCACGTAGGTGAAAACCATGCCCCTGGACGTGCCGACCTCGCGGAGCAGCTCGAAGAACACGATGAAGGCCAGTGCCGTGCACACCAGGCCGAGCCCGACGAGTGCGGCGAGGACGCGGTCGCTCGGCATCGACCCGGGCCATGTCGCGGCCGCCGGGACGGTGTAGAGGAGCGCGGCGATGGCCAGCGCGAACGCGGACAGTTGCAGGCTCGGCAGATCCCGCATGTACCGGACGGCGATCACCGGGGCGATGGCGTAGCCGAGCACGACGAGCAGGACCTCACCGACCGCCCACGCGCTGCCACCGCTGAGGTGCGGTCCGGCCAGCACAGCGACACCGGCCAGCCCGACCAGCAGCCCCGCCCACCGCACCGGGCCGAGCCGCTCCCCGTCGCCGACGAGCCTGGCCACCAGCACCGCGACGATCGGCACGGCGGCGATCAGCAGCCCGGTCATGGAGCTGGTCAGCCGGTTCTCGGCGTCCGACAGCAGCGCCCACGGGCCGAGGATCTCCATGGCGGTGAACACCAGGAGCGGACGCCAGTGTCGGCGGACGACGTCCAACCGCCCGGCCCTGATCGCCAGCGGCAGCAGCACGACGGCGCCGAGCGTGGTCCGGGCGAACACCACCATGGGCACCGAGACCTCTTCGACCGCCACCTTGATCAGCAAGTAGGGGATGCCCCAGATGACGCTCAACAGCGCGAACAGCACCCAACCACGACGACTCACCACGACCTCCGTTCTCCGTCCACCCGTCGCTGTAGTTCCGGGGAACGGATCTCAGGATGCGCGCAACCGCGCGATGCCGTCTTGAACGCTGTTGCGGTACGCGCCGGGTGTGACGCCCACGACACGTCGGAACCATCGCGTGAGGTGCGCCTGGTCGGCGAACCCGACGAGCGACGCCGCCTCCGCGGGCCGGTGCCCCGCGTCCAGCAGCGCACGGGCCCGCGTCACCCGATGCTGGGCGAGCCACGCGTACGGCGGCATGCCCACGGCGTCACGGAACGCGCGCAGCAACTGGTAACGCGAAAGGCCCACGTCGGCGGCGACCTCGGCAAGCGTCGGCGGGTCGAGCATCTGGTCGGACAGGCGTGCCGCGACCAATCGGGCGATCCGGTTGGCTTCGCCCCCGCGGTGTCGCGGAACCTCCTTCGGGCCTGAGCCCGCATGGCGCCGGACGAGCGTGCCCAACACCCCCAGCAGCCGGGACTCGCTCTCCAGCGGGTCCTCGCCGCGCCGCAGGGCCCGATGCGCGAGCCGCAGCGCCTCACCGAGCTGCCGATCGTCGACGATCGCATCCCGAAAGTGCGGCCACACCGGCTCCTCGTCGGAGGTCGTCGCGGCGCCCAACAACCCGGCCCCGGGATAGATGCACAGGTAGGAGAACCCGTCAGCGCGGGCCGGACCACCCGTGTGCGTCTCTCCCGGCTCGACGATGACCACGGTTCCGGCACCCGAGTAGATCCGCTCTCCCCGGTAGTGCATCGTCTCCAGACCGTCCAGGGTCACGCCGATGGCGTACTCCTCGTGGATGTGCGGCGCGTAGTGCCGACGACCGATCCGCGCCGACAGCAGATCGAGCGGCGCCCCTTGAATCCCGTCGACCCGCGTCCACAGCGTCCGATCACCGTTAGGCCCACCCGCCGCTCTCTCCCCGACAGGCCGCCCATCCTGCAGTTCGTCAGCTCGATACACGCTTCTCCCCCGGGCCTGCACCTACCAAGACTCCACCGAAGCCCCCTCGCCCATCAACGCCCCACGTCCCCGAGTAATTCGCCAGTGCCTGCCACACTTGCCAGCCCCGCCGAACAACCCCGCCACCCCATCCACCCTTCACCAGTGGCTCCCAGCCGATGCACGGCGCATTTGCCAGCACCGCTGAGGCAGCACGCCAACCCGTCCACCCACCCGGTGTCCTTCGCCGGCAACTTCCAGCCGATGCCCGGTGCGCTCGGCGGCGCGGCGGAAGGAGCGTGCCAACCCGTCCGCCCGCCCGAGATCCCCTTGCCGGTGACCTCCAGCCGATACACGGCACACTCGGCAGCACCGCCGAGGCAGCGCGCCAACTCCGTCCACCCACCCGGAGTCCTTCGCCGGTAGCTTCCAGCTGATGCGCGGTGCGCTCGGCGGCGCGGCGGAAGGAGCGTGCCAACCCGTCCGCCCGCCCGAGATCCCCTTGCCGGTGACCTCCAGCCGATACACGGCACACTCGGCAGCACCCCCGAGGAACCCCGCCAACCCGTCCACCCACCCGGGCCCCTTCACCAGTGGCTCCCAGCCGATGCACGGGCGCATTTGCCAGCACCGCTGAGGCAGCACGCCAAACCGTCCACCCACCCGGGCCCCTTCGCCGGTAGCCCCTAGCCGATGCGTGGAGCGCTTGGCGGCACCGCTGAGGCAGCGCGCCAACTCCGTCCACCCACCCGGTGTCCTTCGCCGGTAGCTTCCAGCTGATGCGCGGTGCGCTCGGCGGCGCGGCTGAAGGAGCGTGCCAACCCGTCCGCCCGCCCGAGATCCCCTTGCCGGTGACCTCCAGCCGATACACGGCACACTCGGCAGCACCCCCCCCGAGCAGCACGCCAACCCGTCCACCCGCTCGGCGCCCTTGCCAGCGCTGCTGAAGGAGCACGCCGCCCCGTCCACCCTCCCGGTGTCCTTCGCCGGTGGCTTCCAGCCGATGCGCGGTGCGCTCGGCGGCGCGGCTGAAGGAATGCGCCAACTCGTCCGGGCAGCCGAGGTTTCTTTGCCGGTGGCACGCGGCAGCTTCGTGGCGCGCCGAGCGGGTCGAGGCCGGCGGCGCCGGGGTGCGGGCGGTGCGGCTGGACACCGGGGAGCGGATCGCGGCGAGCCATGTGGTGATCGCCTGTGATCGGGTGCGCGCCCAGGCGGAGCTGCTGCCCGATCTCGCGGACGACTGGCGGCTTCGCCGTCCCCGCTACTCGCCGTCCTGCCTGGTCATGCATTTCGGGTTGGCGCGGCGGATACCGGGACACGCCCATCACACCCTGCGGTTCGGCCGGGCGTGGAAGTCGACGTTCGACGCGCTTGCGGCCGGGCGTCCACAACCCGCTCGGCGGCGCCGCTGAAGCAGGAGGCCCATCCGTCCGGCTACCGGCGTCCTTCGCCGGTGGTCATCCAACCGGTGCGTGGTGTGTTGGCGGCACTCTTAAGGAGAACGCCGAGCCGTGACGGAATCATGTGGGCGCCCGGCCGTGGCATTCGGACCGTGGCGAACCGGGCGCTGGACGTCCGCCGGGGTGCAGTAGCTAGTGTCGGACGCCGGGTGCGGTGGCCATCGGGTTTACGTCGTTCGGCCGAGCAACTGGTGTCGGGCTGCGAGGCGGCGGGCCGAGGGGAGAGCCGTCAGGCTGAGAAGACGTGACGGATCCGCCAGCGGTCTTCGTCGCGGCCCAGCTCCGCGACGGCCACGCCATCGGCGCCCGTGACGCGGACGCGGTAGACCCGGCCCTCCTGCGCGGTCCCGTAGGTCTTCAGAACCTCGTTCACGGCGTAGCGCGTTCCCCGCCACTCGTAGGCCGTGAGCCTTCCCACCGTGTCGTGTTCGGCCCGGACCGGCTCGTTCAGCAGCTTCCCCATGCCGGGAGGCTAGCACGTATTCGAACTGGTGTTCGCAGGTGAGGAGGGGTTTTCGGAGCCGTCCGGCACCGGTGCCGGGCCATCGCGAGCCCGCGCGTCCTCGTGAGGCCGGGCGTGGCGCGAGGGTTGACGTCATGGGGTCATGCGGTCGGGACGGGTCGGCCATGTACAGGGCGATCGGGGATCACCTCCGTCGGTCCGGCGGTTCGGCGCGTACCGCCGGGAAAGGATCGGAACAGGGGATCGAGGGGGGCTAATGATCAACGGGGCGCACGTCATCATCTACAGTCGCGACGCCGAGGCCGACCGGGCGTTCATCCGAGACGTTCTGGGGTTCGCCAACGTCGACGCGGACCACGGCTGGCTGATCTTCAAACTGCCACCGGCGGAGCTCGCCGCCCACCCCACCGAAGGTGAGCCGCGGCACGAGTTCTATCTGATGTGCGACGACCTCCAGAGCACGCTCGAAGGGCTGGGCGCCCGTGGCGTCCAGGTGGACGTGCCCGTCACCGAGCAGAGTTGGGGCCTGCTCGCCGCGATCAGACTCCCCCAGCGGCGGGGAGTTGCCGATCTACGAGCCGCGCCATCCGGTGGCGAAGGACCTCTAGACCTCTTTATCCACAGGCTGGGGACAACCGCCGTACACACCTCCTTTGCCACGTCGACAGGCGTTCGGGGGAGTCTCGTCCACAGACGGATTCCCAGAACAGCCCGCTCTTCCACGGGTCTCGCGACGCTTGGTGCGTCAGCCCCTCCAGCATCCGTCAGAGCGGGGGGCCGTGCGCGAAATCCACAACCTGTGGATAACTATTGTGCACAGCCTGGGTACAACTGGCGATCACACTGTCCACCATTCTTCCCCAGGTCGTCCCCAACCAGTGGGACCGTTCGTCCACACCGTGGATAACCCGTTGACCAGTGAAAAGGCCCCCTACACGCCACCTCCGCCCACACCCCTTTCACAGACTGTGGACGACCGGCCTCCACAACCCCGGCCGACCGGTGGACAACGCTACCCACCGACAATCCCCAGCCATGTCCCCAACCGCCCATGATCAGACTGGAAGTTCACGCACGGTTCGGGTTACCTGAGATCCGAGATCAACATCGCGGTCCACGCACAAGTTCCACACCCGACTCAAGGGCCGACTCCGCGACTGTGCATCAAGTTATCCACAACCTGTGGAAGACCCCGCCCCTTCACCCCTGACCTGCACCGACACCCCACCAGGCCAAGGCCGCAATGCAACTCTGTTGTGAAACCCCGACTGTGCCCAACACGCCTGGACGCCCCTAGATCCGACAGTGCGTACCTGCCGGCGCTATCTCGCCCCGGTGCTCACGACCGGTCCGCTCTGGCCAGGGAGATCATCGACGTCGCCGGGAGATCGAGCGTCGGGCGTAGACACCAACCCGCCGCGCGGTACCTCGACCAGCGGGAACGGAAGCCATGGCGCTCGACAAGGCCGCGTCGAAAGAGCCCCCGTCTGCGACTGGGCGGCCGTACTGCCGGGGCGGTCGAGCGCCGGTCGTAGGCGCCGCCCTTAGCAGAGCAAATGAAGGCCACCACACAGCGGCTCAAACGACAGGAACGGAAGCTCCTGAAGCTGCTCGACGAAGCTGCTCGGGACGGACACCGCCCGCACGACCAGGAGCCGTGCAGACCCCCGACGTCGCCCCGGAAGATCGAGCCTCAGGGTGTAAGGCCGCCCCCCGGGCAGAGCAGTGGGAGGCCGCCGCACAGCGGCTCGAACGGAACGAACGGACGCTCGTCGGCAACTCGACAAAGCCGCTTGCGACCGACACCGCCCGCATGACCAGGGGCCGTACAGCCCCCGACGTCGCCCCGGAAGATCGAGCGCCAGGGGTAAGCGCCGGCTCTGGCAGAGCAGTGGAGGCCGTTGCGCGGCGGCTCGGGCGGCTGGGATGGGATCTCGTGGGGCTGGTCGGGGGCGCTGCCACATGACTGGCGGCGTGCTGACGGGGAGAGGCAGCCGGAGCGCAGTGGACGGCGGTGCTGCCGCAGCGCTGCCGCAGCGTGGTCGAGGAGGCTACCGGCGACCGTTTCGAGCACGAAGTCCGAGAAAGGAAGCCGCATGCGCATGCGCTCGGCTCTGCTGGCGTTGTCCATGGCGACGTTCGGCGTGGGGGTCCTGAGTACCGGCACGGCGAACGCCGCATCTTTGCAGGCGTCCATCACCTGCGACAGCGCGACCAACCAAATCTCCACCCGGCTGACCGGGCCATTCATCTCGAACCGCTCGTTCATCGTGAGGTTCACGGTCCTGACCGGTGGTCGGGTCACCACCGGCGGCACGGTCAGCGCCCTTCCCGAGGTAGGACGCAGCTTCTCGGTGCCGATCACCACCGGGTCCGACCCGAATGTGGACGTCGCGGGTTACACCAGGAGTTGGAACGCCTCCGACTATGCCTACTACAGCGAGACCGTCCGGGTGACGCTCCTGACCCCGGAGGGGGCCCAGTACAGCGCATACAGAGATGCCACCTGCACTCGTGATGAACGCACCACGGTTCAGCTCCACTGTGACCCCGAGGCGCACACCATCACCGCGACCACGACGGGCGTGAACTTCGCCCAGAACCGTCCAACTCAGACGGAGTACCGCTGGATCACGACGCACCAGGCGACGAAGGACAGCCCGCGGTTCTCCGGCCCGCACGGGGACGACCGGCCGTTCGTGACCCGCAGGGTCACGGTGTCCGAGTCCGGGTCCTGGTCGGATACCGGATACGTCCACAACATCAGCAGCGATCCCTACTACTACGACCAGAAGCTCACGTTCAAGGTCCGGGACGTCTGGACGAACGTCGTGGTCGGGCAGGGCACGGCCTACTGCCTGTACGTCGACAAGGGTCGCTGACGCGGCTCATGACATGGCCGCGGCCGAGCCTCCACTTCGAGACATGCGCTAGTCCAGGCGCGGGACCAGGCAGGGTCCGCCGAGCGGCCCACGCTGAAGGTCGTTCGGGAGGTCGAGACCGCGAGATCACGCGGACGAGCCCCGTTGGTCGATGACCGGCGGGGCTCACCGCCGTCGACCCTCGTCCCGTCGTCGACGATGGTGCGGAAGACCGCCGGGCCGGTCGCTGCTGACACGATCCGGCCGCCGGGGCTGCGCTACCGACGCGCCCATCCAGTAGCGAGAACGCGCACACAGCGAGATGCCGAGGCGGGGTCATCGTGCCGCTGTCGTGGTCCCGGCCAAGGTCCAGGAAGGCCGGCACGACCGCCTGAAAGAGCGGTGACGGTGAGGGACGCCGCAGGGCTGCCGCGGCCAAGCTGACGCCGTGTCGGATGACCGCGTAGCCATCCTCGGTCGGCGGTACGCCCTTTTCCGCCGCCGTGAACCGTGTCTACCTTGGCGCTGCGTCCGTGTCGTCGCCCCGGAGCTGGTAGCAGGGCCGGGAAAGTGGCGGTGAGGTGTGCGAGTGTCGCTGAGGGGCGGGCGCCGGTGCTGGGCGAGCTTGAAGGACGCGGCACGGACGGTGGTGGGACTTACCGAGGCGCTTTCTCCCGCAGGGGAGAGTTCCGGTTCTTCGGACTCGGCGTCGAAAGGGGGATTGCTCGGGGTGGGCCTAGATGGACTTGAACCATCGACCTCATCCTTATCAGGGATGCGCTCTAACCGACTGAGCTATAGGCCCGGGTTGTGCCGCTGTGCTGGCGGCGCAACGTGAGGTTACCCCATCTGGCAGGGCAACCGGAAATCGGTTACTCGGCCTCCTTGAGGGTCACTTCGACTCCGCCGACGAGGTCCGCGGCGAGGTTGTAGATGACGGAGCCGACCGTGGACAGGGCGGTGATGAGGAGGACGTTCAGGGCGCCCACGAGCACCGTGTAACCGAAGATGCGGAAGAAGGAGAACCAGTTGCCCGCGTCGACGCTGCCGGTCGTCTCGCCCTGTTCCTTGGTGAGGCTGTTGATCGTCTCGCTGATGGAGTCGAACACGCCGAGGCCGGACAGGATCGTGTACAGGACGATCACCGCGACGAGGAGGACGACGAAGCAGACCAGCGACATGACGAAGCTGAACTTCATCACCGACCACGGTTCGAGCCGGGCGAGTTGCAGCTGGGCCTTGCGGGCCGACTTGCCGCCGGTCGTGGCGGTGGGCGTGCGTTTCACCGGGCTCGTCGACGGGGGGCGGTCTTCGAGGACGGTGCCGGCGAACCCCGGGCGGTTCGAGCCGCCCGAGGTCGATGTGCCGGAGTTCGTGCCGGGTGAGCTGCTCGGCTGCGATGTGCTGAACGGCCTCTTCGGCGGCGGCTCGGTCGGCTTCGGTCGGCCGGATGGCCCTCCGGACGGAGCGGAGGATCGGCTGGGTGTGGTCGAGGTGGCTGTGGCCGAGCGGGCAGGGGTGGAGTTCGTGGCCGTTTCCGATGTCGAACCGGTGGACCGTCCGGTGGACGACTTGTCGGAGGCCTTGCCGGACGTCGCCGAGTCGGTGGGACGTGTGGCGGTCGGCTTCGACTCGGTGGGTTTGTCGTCCTTGGGCGGTTCGGTGGTGTCCTTGACGGGAGCGATCTCCGGCGAGTCGGTCTGCTTCACCGGCTCGTCGACCTTGGTCAGGTCTGTCCGGGTCTCGTCCGCGCCGGGCTTGATCTCGACGGTCGCCTCGTCACGGCCCGGCTTGGCGGACGCCGCGGACACCACTTTGCCCGGTTTGGCCGCGGACTTGCGGGGGCGTTTCGCGCCGGTCCTGGCGCCGGGTTTGGCCCCGGACTTCTCGGCGGGAGCGTCCGGCTTACCCGTGCCGGGCTCGTCCTTGCCCTTGCCGGGCTCGGTGCTCACGTGTCCTCCTGGCCTAGCGGTTCGGTGACGAAGGCGACGGAGGTGACACGACCGAAACAGTGATGTGCGTCATTCACCGTCGCTCCCCTCTGCTTCGTCTGAGTCCTCCATGGACTCTACGTTCCTCGCGATGGCCACCACGCTGTCCCCGTCCGCGAGGTTCATCAGGCGGACGCCCATGGTCTGCCTGCCGGACTGCTTGATCTCCGCGGCCGTGGTACGGATGACGCCGCCGTTGGACGTCATCGCGAACACACCGTCGTCCGGGCCCACCATCAGAGCGCCGACCAACATTCCGCGAGACTGCACGATCTTAGCGGTGAGAACGCCCTTACCCCCACGTCCCTGCAAGGGGTACTGGTCGATGGGGGTCCGCTTGGCGTAGCCGCCCTCGGTGGCGACCAGGACGTCCTGGGACGAGTCCTGCACGACGAGCATGTTGAGGACCTCCTGGTCCTCGTCGAACCGCATGCCGATGACGCCGGACGTGGCGCGTCCCATCGGCCGCAGCGACTCGTCGTCGGCGCGGAAGCGGATCGCCTGGGCGCCGGTGGAGACCATCAGCAGGTCGTCGTCGGCGGAGACGAGCCGTGCGGCGATGACCTCGTCGTCCTCGACCAGGTTGATCGCGATGATGCCGCCGGTGCGGGGGGAGTCGAAGTCCTGGAGCGCGGTCTTCTTGACGCGGCCCTTCTTCGTGCCGAGGACGAGGTAGGGCGCCACCTCGTAGTCGCGCAGGTCCATGACCTGGGCGATGTGCTCGTCCGGCTGGAAGGCCAGCAGGTTCGCGACGTGCTGGCCGCGGGAGTCGCGTCCGGCGTCGGGCAGTTCGTACGCCTTCGCCCGGTAGACACGGCCCTTGTTCGTGAAGAACAGGATCCAGTGGTGCGTCGTGGTGACGAAGAACTGGTCGACGATGTCGTCCTGCTTGAGCTGGGCGCCGCGGACGCCCTTGCCGCCGCGCCGCTGCGCCCGGTACAGGTCGGTGCGGGTGCGCTTGGCGTAGCCGCCGCGGGTGATCGTGACGACGACGTCCTCTTCGGCGATGAGGTCCTCGTACGACACGTCGCCGTCGAACGGGATGATCTGCGTGCGCCGCTCGTCGCCGAACTTCTCGACGATGGGGGCCAGCTCGTCGCCGACGATCCGGCGCTGCCGCTCCGGCGAGCCCAGGATGTCGTTGTAGTCGGCGATCTCCGCCATGAGCTTGTCGTACTCGTCGGTGATCTGCTGGCGTTCCAGGGCGGCGAGCTTGCGCAGCTGCATGTCGAGGATGGCCTGAGCCTGGATCTCATCGATCTCCAGCAGGCCCATCAGACCCTGCTGCGCCTCCTGCGCGGACGGCGACCGGCGGATCAGGGCGATGACCTCGTCGATGCGGTCGAGGGCCTTCAGCAGGGCGCGCAGGATGTGGGCGCGCTCCTCCGCCTTGCGGAGCAGGAACCGGGTGCGGCGGACGATGACTTCCACCTGGTGCGCGACCCAGTGCCGGACGAACTGGTCGATGCGCAGCGTGCGGGGCACCCCGTCGACCAGCGCGAGCATGTTCGCGCCGAACGTCTCCTGGAGCTGCGTGTGCTTGTACAGGTTGTTCAGGACGACCTTGGCGACCGCGTCGCGCTTGAGGACGATGACGAGCCGCTGACCCGTCCGGCCGGACGTCTCGTCGCGGACGTCCGCGATCCCGTCGAGCTTGCCCTCCTTCACCCCGTCCGCAATCTTCAGGGCGAGGTTGTCGGGGTTGACCTGGTAGGGCAGTTCGGTGACGACGAGGCAGGTGCGGCCCTGGATCTCCTCGACCTCGACGACGGCGCGCATCGTGATGGAGCCGCGGCCGGTGCGGTACGCCTCCTCGATGCCCTTGCGGCCGACGATCAGCCCGGCGGTCGGGAAGTCGGGGCCCTTCACCCGTTCGATCAGCGCCTCGAGGAGTTCCTCGTCGGACGCGCCGTAGTTGTCCAGGTACCAGCGGACGCCCTCGGCGACCTCCCGCAGGTTGTGCGGCGGGATGTTGGTCGCCATGCCCACCGCGATGCCCGCGGACCCGTTGACCAGCAGGTTCGGGTACCGGGACGGCAGGACGTCCGGCTCCTGCGAACGGCCGTCGTAGTTGGGGGAGAAGTCGACGGTCTCCTTGTCGATGTCGCGGAGCAGCTCCATCGCGAGGGACGCCATGCGGCACTCGGTGTACCGCATCGCCGCGGCGGGGTCGTTGCCGCGCGAGCCGAAGTTGCCGTTCCCGTCGACCAGCGGGTACCGCATCGACCAGGGCTGTGCCAGCCTGACCAGCGCGTCGTAGATGGCGGAGTCGCCGTGCGGGTGGTAGTTCCCCATGACGTCGCCGACGACGCGGGCGCATTTGAAGTATCCGCGGTCGGGCCGGTACCCGCCGTCGTACATCGCGTACAGGACGCGGCGGTGCACGGGCTTCAAGCCGTCGCGGACCTCGGGCAGCGCACGCGCGACGATGACCGACATCGCGTAGTCGAGATAGCTCTTCTGCATCTCGACCTGGATGTCGACGGGTTCGATCCGTTCGCCGGGGCCGCCGCCCTCTGTGGTCACGTCCGTCACTCTGAAGACCTCTTCTGCTCGTTGGGATGCAAGTACGGTCGCCTGTGGGAGTCAGGCCGGGAACTCAACCGTCCGCCGGGCCCTTCGTCGCGGGTTCCGATCGCGGTCCGGTCGTCCGCCGGTGTCCTGGCCGGACGCCGCGCGCGGCTCGACCGGCTCTGACCGACCGTCGGCTGCGGCGCGTCCGCCGGGGGACTCCGGCTCCGGCGGCCGGGGGCACCGGCTCGGGACGCCTGGCCGCTAAGGGGCGGGTCATCGGGAGCTCGGCCGTCCGGCCGCTGGGAGCTGGGCGTGGGCCGTCCTCAGATGTCAAGGAAGCGCACGTCCTTGGCGTTGCGCTGGATGAATTCCCGGCGGGGCTCGACCTCCTCGCCCATGAGCACGCTGAACAGTTCGTCCGCCTGGGCGGCGTCGTCGAGTTGTACCTGGAGCAGGACCCGGTTGTCGGGGTCCATCGTGGTGTCCCACAGCTCGTTGGCGTTCATCTCGCCGAGGCCCTTGAAGCGCTGCACCAGGTCGCGGGGACGCGGGTCGCGCTTACCCGCGGCGACACCGGCCTCGATGATCGCGTCCCGTTCGGCGTCGGAGTAGGCGTAGTCGGCCTCCGTGCCCCGGGCGTCCCACTTGATCTTGTAGAGCGGGGGCTGGGACAGGTAGACGTGCCCGGCCTCGATCAGCGGCTTCATGAACCGGAACAGCAGCGTCAGCAGCAGCGTGTTGATGTGGTGGCCGTCGACGTCGGCGTCCGACATCAGGATGATCTTGTGGTAGCGGAGCTTGGCGATATCGAACTCGTCGTGCACCCCGGTGCCGAGCGCCGTGATGATCGCCTGCACCTCGTTGTTCTTCAGGATCTTGTCGATCCTGGCCTTCTCCACGTTGAGGATCTTGCCGCGGATCGGCAGGATCGCCTGGAAGTGGGGGTTGCGGCCGCCCTTGGCGGAGCCGCCCGCCGAGTCGCCCTCGACGATGTACAGCTCCGACTTGCTGGGATCGGTGGACTGGCAGTCCGACAGCTTGCCGGGCAACGACGTCGACTCCAGCAGGCTCTTGCGGCGGGTCAGGTCGCGCGCCTGCCGCGCCGCCACCCGGGCCCGCGCCGCCTGCGACGCCTTGTTGATGATCTCCTTGGCCTCGCCGGGGTTCTCCTCGAACCAGTCGCGCAGATGCTCGTTGCAGGCCTTCTGGACGAACGACTTGGCCTCGGTGTTGCCGAGCTTCGTCTTCGTCTGCCCCTCGAACTGCGGGTCGGCGAGCTTGATGGAGATGATCGCGGTGAGGCCCTCGCGGACGTCCTCACCGGTGAGGTTGTCGTCCTTGTCGCGCAACAGACCCTTATCGCGGGCGTAACGGTTGACGATCGTGGTCAGCGCCGCGCGGAACCCCTCCTCGTGGGTGCCGCCCTCCGCCGTGTTGATCGTGTTCGCGAACGTGTGGACGGACTCGGCGTACGACGAGTTCCACTGCATGGCGATCTCGATCGACATGCCCGTGGTGTCGTCGCCGAAGTACACCACCGACTCGTGGACGGCGTCCTTGCGCGCGTTGATGTACCGGACGAAGTCTTCGATACCGCCGTCATAGTGGTAGCGGATGACGTTCGGCTCGCCGTTCACATGGTCGGGACGTTCGTCGCGGAGGGTGATGGCGAGGCCGCGGTTCAGGAACGCCATCTCCTGCATGCGCCGCGACAGCGTCTCGAAGTTCCACTCGGTGGTCTCGAAGATCTCCGGGTCCGGCCAGAACCTGATCAGGGTGCCGGTCTCGTCGGTCTCCTCACCCTTGCGAAGCTCGGTCTCGGGCCCCTGCCACGTGTACGACTGGCGCCATACGTGGCCGTCGCAGCGGACCTCGGCCTCCATCCGGGTGGACAGCGCGTTCACCACCGCGGAGCCCACCCCGTGCAGACCACCCGAAACGGCATAGGACTTGCCGTCGAACTTGCCGCCCGCGTGCAACGTGGTCAGCACCAACTCGATCGCCGGTCGCTTCTCCACGGGATGCATGCCCACGGGGATGCCGCGCCCGTTGTCGAGCACGCTCACCCCGCCGTCGGCCAGCAAGGTCACCACGATGTCGTCGGCATATCCCGCCAAGGCCTCGTCGACCGCGTTGTCCACGATCTCGTAGACCAGATGGTGCAGGCCGCGCTCACCGGTCGAACCGATGTACATGCCAGGGCGCTTGCGAACAGCCTCAAGCCCTTCAAGCACAGTGATCGAACTAGCGTCGTACGCCAAAGGAGATCCTCCTGCCGGGGATGTCTGCCGCTCCGCGCCCGAGGGAGGCACGGTGTGCCCCGAACACACATGACGAGGGCGCCCACGTGCTCTGTTCGTGCTCGGTCAGAGCCCTGGGCACCCGCTGGCGGCGCAGCATCCTGAACCGATTTCATTCTACCGGGTGAGGCGACGAAAAGTGGCACTGTCGAGCGCTGTGTGCGCGTGTGGCGGCCGAGCGTCCCCAGAGACACATCCCCCTACAGGACCGGGGGTGTTCATTGGCCTACGCGCCGCTCGCCGCTGAATCACCATCAGGCACCCCGAACAGATGTTCTCACCCGCCACCGACGTTCGTTTCGTCCCGGACGTGCCCCGCCCCGGGGCGTGCCGGGGTCCGCCGCGCCCGGCTCGCGGGTCTCCCTGAGCCGTAAGGGATTCGTGGGACGGCTCGACATGGACGTGCGGTTCACCGGTCTAGCGGGCGCGCCAGGCTCCGGTGCGGCGCGGCCCGGACGGGCCCACCACCTTGACCCGGCGGACGGTGCCGTGGCCCAGTTCCTCGTTCAGTCGTCGGACGAGCGTGGACGACAACAGTCGAAGCTGCGTCGCCCACGTGGCCGAGTCTGCGACGACGGTGAGTTCACCGTCCTCGAAGTGGTCAGGACGGGTGTGCTCGGCCAGTTCCGCCCCGACGATGCCGGGCCAGTTGCCGAACACTCCGCCGACCGCGGCCCGCTGTTCCCACCCGCGGGACGCCAGCAGGTCACGGATCGCCGCCCCGAACATTTTAGGGTCACCGCCGCGTCCCGGTTCTCTCACCCGGACGACGCGTCCTCCGCTTCTGCGCCTGCCGTTCTGCCCCGGCACGGAACCGCGTTTCACCGCGTCGGCCTTCGCCTGGGCGAGGGCCTCGCGGGCCAGCTCGATCCCGGACTTTCCCGACACCCCGCTTTCCGGCTTCGTCGGGGACGGCTCGGGGGAGTTGTGCACATCCTGTGGGTCGTCGTTCACGCGCTCGCCCTCCCGGTCAATCGCGCACGATCTGGCCGTCGGAGACGGTATACGAGCCCCCTGTCAGTTCGGAGGGGACGTCGGCGGGGACGGCCGCCGTGATGAGCACCTGCTCGGCGGGGGCGACCATCTCCGCCAGCCTGCTGCGGCGCCCGGTGTCCAGTTCGGCGAACACGTCGTCCAGGATCAGCACCGGGTCGTCGCCGTCGGCTCTGAGCAGGTCGAAAGCGGCGAGTCGCAGGCCCAGCGCGAACGACCACGACTCGCCGTGACTGGCGTAGCCGCGCGCGGGCAGCTCGCCCAGCCGCAGGACCAGCTCGTCCCGATGCGGGCCGACCAGGCTCACTCCCCGTTCCAGTTCCTGTTTGCGCGAGTCGCCTACCGCCATCAGCAACTGTTCGGCGAGTTTTCCACGGTCTGTGGACAACTCGGCGTCCCCCAACGAGCTCTTGTAGAGCAGGTCGGCCGCCTCACTGCCCGGCGCGAGTGCCGCATAGGCGCGGACGACGAGCGGACGGATCGCCTCGACGAGACTCAGCCGCGCCGCCAGCAGCTCCGACCCGGTTCGCGCGAGATGCGAGTCCCACACGTCCAGCGTCGCAAGCACCTCGGGACCGGGCGAACGTCTGTGCGCGGCCGCCGACTTCAACAGGGCGTTGCGCTGCTTGAGGACGCGGTCATAGTCGGAACGGACGCCCGCGAACCGGGGAGTTCGCGCGGTCAGCAGTTCGTCCATGAAACGCCGCCGCTCCCCTGGGTCGCCCTTCACGAGCGCCAGGTCCTCGGGGGCGAACAAGACCGTCCGCAGCATGCCCACGATGTCGCGCGGCCGGGGGACCGGGGACCGGTTGAGCCGCGCCCGGTTCGCCTTCCCCGGGTTGATCTCAAGCTCGATCAGCGCCCTGCGGTCGTCCTTGACCACCCCGGCCCGCACGATCGCGCGCGGCGTGCCATGCCGGACGAGCGGCGCGTCCGTCGAGGCCCGGTGGCTGCCGTGTGAGGCGACATATCCGATGGCCTCGACCAGGTTCGTCTTTCCCTGCCCGTTCGGACCCACGAACGCCGTGACTCCCGGTTCCAGCGCGACCTCGGCGGTCGGATAGGAACGGAAGTCCTGCAAGGAGAGGTGGGCGACGTGCACGAGACACGAGCGTAGAGCCTCCCGCGCCCCTACAACCTCGTGGGGCGCGGACGCGAACCTGTGGACAAGCCCCTGTCGACAACCCTGCCGACGAGCCTGTGGACAGACTCTGCTCGCAGACCCATCGCGAACAACCACGACTCACCGTGGCTGGCGTAGCCGCGTGCGGGCGGCTCTCCCAGTCGCAGGACGAGTTCGTCGCGGTGCGGGTTGACGAGGCTGACTGCCGTTCCAGCTCTTGTTTTGCGTGAGTCGCCTACCGGCGTCAGCAAGTGTTCGGCCGGTTTTCCACCTTCGGTCAGACGGGTGGGGGAGTCACGTCGGCGCCGGGGGAGTCGCCATCGTCGGCGACGCCCTGGACGGCGTGGCCGCCGAACTGGTTGCGGAGGGCGGCGACGACGCGCATGGCGGGGGAGTCGTCCTGGCGGGACGCGAAGCGGGCGAACAGTGACGCGGTGATCGCGGGCAGCGGGACGGCGTGCTCGACCGCGGCCTGGACCGTCCAGCGGCCCTCTCCGGAGTCGGCGGCGTAGCCGCGCAGGTCGTCCAACTCGGGGTCGGCGGCGAGGGCGCGGTTCATCAGGTCGAGCAGCCAGGAGCGGATGACCGTGCCCTCCTGCCAGCTCAGGAACGTCTCCGGCACCCGGGTGACGAGATCGCTGGCCTCGATCAGCTCGTAGCCCTCGCCGAACGCCTGCATCATCGCGTACTCGATGCCGTTGTGGACCATCTTCACGAAGTGCCCGGCGCCGATCTTGCCGGAGTGGACGAAGCCGTACTCCCCCTCCGGCTTCAGCGTCTCGAAGATCGGCATCAGCCGTTTCACCTGGTCGTCGTCGCCGCCGACCATCAGCGCGTAGCCGTTCTCCAGACCCCAGACGCCGCCGCTCACACCGCAGTCGACGAACCCGATCCCCTTCGCGGCGAGCTGCTCGCCGTGCTTCTGGTCGTCCACATAGTGTGAATTGCCGCCGTCCACGACGAGGTCACCGGGCTGGAGCAGTTCCCCCAGCCTGTGGATGGTGTCCTCGGTGGGTCTGCCCGCGGGCACCATCACCCACACGGCCCGCGGCGGGGACAGCCGTTCGACCAGCTCCTCCAGCGAACCGACGTCGCTGACGTCCGGATCACGGTCGTAGCCGATGACCGTGTGACCGCCGCGGCGTAGCCGCTCGGCCATGTTGCCGCCCATCTTGCCCAGGCCGATGATCCCAAGCTCCATCAAAACTCTCCCTGTGGATAACTGCACGTCGCAGATCTCCGCGCGTGCGGGCCGTGCGGGCGGCTCCCCCGCGGACACGTTCGTCCGCGGGTGCGGCCCCGGGAGCGCTCGCGGGTGCGGGTTTTCGGGGGCGGTCGCCGCTGGGGCCACGCGGGCCCGGAGCCCGCGCGCGTCGCCGTCCTGTGGGGGTGCATGCCCTGAGGTGAGCCTTTCATCCGGCTTGTCCGACGGCTCCTACCGCGTCACCGCGAACGAAAGGCTCACCGCCCCTAGCCGGACAGCCGCACCGGCATGATCAGGTACCGGTAGTTCGGGTTCTCGCCGTCCTGCGGGGGCTTGCCGGTGAGGACGGCCGGTTTCGTCGGTGTGGTGAACGACAGCCGTGCGACGTCCGAGCCGATCGCGGAGAGCCCGTCGAGCAGGAACGCGGGGTTGAAGGCGATGTCGATGTCCTCGCCCTCCAGCGTCGCCTCCAGGGCCTCCACGGCCTGTGCCTCGTCCCCGGTTCCGGCCTCCAGGACGACCTCGCCCTGGCTGAACGACAGCCGCACGGGGGTGTTGCGCTCGGCGACGAGGGAGACGCGCTTCACGGCCTCGATGAACGGCGCCGTCTGGATGTCGGCGAGGCCCGCGTACTCGCTCGGCAGCAGCGACCTGTACTTGACGAAGTCGCCGTCCAGGAGGCGGGACGTGGTCCGTCGGCCGCCGCCCTCGAAACCGATCATGCCTTCGCCGGTGCCGCCCGTCCCACCGAGCGCGATCGACACCTCGGCGCCCGCCGTCAGCGACTTGGCGGTGTCGGCGAGCGTCTTGGCCGGGACGAGCGCGACGGCGGAGAAGTCCGGGCGCTCGGGCTTCCAGTGCAGCTCACGGACGGCCAGACGGTAGCGGTCCGTGGACGCCAGCGTCACGGTCTCGCCCTCGATCTCCACCCGGACGCCGGTCAGCATGGGGATCGTGTCGTCCTTGCCCGCGGCGATCGCGACCTGTCCGACGGCCGCGGCGAACTCGTCGCTGCCCACGGATCCGGCGGCCGGGGGCATCTCCGGCAGGGTCGGGTAGTCCTCCACAGGCATGGTGAGGAGTGTGAACTTCGCGCTGCCGCAGCGGAGCATCACCTTCGCGCCGTCCGTCGTCACCTCCACAGGGTGGGGAGGAAGGCTGCGCGAGATCTCGGCGAGGAGGCGTCCGGACACCAGGGCCGTGCCCGCCTCCTCCACGTCGATGTCCGTGGACACCTGCGCGGAGACCTCGTAGTCGAACGCGGACAGCTTCAGCCGGTCGCTGTTCTCCTCGCCACCGGCGACGATGTGCATGCCCGCGAGGACCGGCACCGGCGGGCGTACGGGGAGTGTGCGCGCGGTCCAGGCCACGGCGTCGGCGAGGGCGTCTCTGTCGATGCGGAACTTCAAGGGGACCCGCCTCCTGTAGGTGTCGGACAAGGCTGAGGTGATCCTGGCACGTCCGGGGCGCTCGGGTCGGGTTGTCCCCAGGCCCTGACTTGAGATGGATCTTTTCCTTGGTAGAGAAGTAGTGCAGTACCAGTAATAGGGGCTGTGGATACTGTGGACAAACGGCGTTCGCCCAGGTGGTACCGCGTTTCTTTGTCCACTGGGGCTGTGCATGGGCGGTGGACGGCGCGACGGCGCCTGGGGACGACGAAATCGTCCCCACACGTCATCCTCAAGCTATCCCCCGGTTTTCCACGAGTTCTCCACGGGTATGCCGTCTGTTTCGGCGGCTTGTGGACACTGGGCGGATGACCACGTGGTCGGCCCGCCCGGCCGTCCCCAGCCCTTCCCCAGGTTGTCCACCGGTCATCCACCGGTTTTCCCCAGGGCGCCGGGTGCCCGGGCACGGTAATCCACATCCGTCCACTGTTCATCCTCAGGTTTTCCAGGGGTTGCCCACCGGGTTATCCACGAAAATCCCCAGAGTTTTCCACAACTTGTGAGTAGCGACCGGGCGTCTTGGGCGAAGCGCGTCTTTTGCCGGATCCGTCCGGGCGGACGGGTGTGGACAAGTCGATCCGAGGCTGTCCACAGGCCTGTGGGCCGGTCTGTCCACAGTGTGCACAACGGCGAACGATCAGCGTTTGCGGGCCTGGTGCTTGATGCGTCCGGTCAGCTCCGTGACCTGGTTGTAGATGGCGCGTCGCTCGGCCATCAGCGACCGGATCTTGCGTTCGGCGTGCATGACCGTGGTGTGGTCGCGGCCGCCGAACTGCTGCCCGATCTTGGGAAGCGACAGGTCCGTCAGCTCACGGCACAGGTACATCGCGATCTGCCGGGCGGTGACCAGCATCCGGGAGCGGGACGGCCCGCACAGGTCGTCGATCGTCGTGCCGAAGTACTCCACGGTCTGCGCCATGATCATCGCGGCGGTGATCTCGGGCCCGGAGTCGTTCGGGATGAGGTCCTTCAGGACGATCTCGGCGAGCTTCATGTCGACCGACTGCCGGTTCAGGCTCGCGAACGCCGTCACCCGGATCAGCGCGCCCTCCAGCTCGCGGATGTTCGTCGCGATCTGGGAGGCGATGAACTCCAGCACGTCCGGCGGCGCGGCGAGGCCCTCCTGGCGCGCCTTCTTCTGCAGGATCGCGATGCGCGTCTCCAGCTCGGGCGGCTGGACGTCGGTCGTGAGCCCCCACTCGAACCGGTTGCGCAGCCGGTCCTCCAGCGTCACCAGCTCCTTGGGCGGACGGTCGCTGGAGATCACGATCTGCTTGCTGGCGTTGTGGAGGGTGTTGAAGGTGTGGAAGAACTCCTCCTGCGTCTGTTCCTTGCCCTCCAGGAACTGGATGTCGTCGACGAGGAGGATGTCCACATCCCGGTAGCGGCGGCGGAACCCGTCGGCCTTTCCGTCGCGGATCGAGTTGATGAAGTCGTTCGTGAACTCTTCAGAACTCACATAACGGACACGCGCGCCATTGAAGAGGCTTTGCGCGTAATGCCCGATTGCGTGGAGAAGGTGGGTCTTGCCGAGACCGGAGTCGCCGTAGACGAACAGTGGGTTGTACGCCTTGGCCGGTTGCTCGGCGACGGCGACGGCGGCCGCGTGCGCGAACCGGTTCGACGAGCCGATGACGAACGTCTCGAACGTGTACTTGGGATTGAGGCGTGCGTGCTCGGACGCCCCCGAGCCCGCGCTCCCGCCGGATCCGGGCGCCGAGGCGGCCGGAGCGCCCGGCCCGCCTCCTGGCCCTGGCCCGCCGGGCCCGCCTGGCCCTGGCCCGCCGGGGCCCGTGGGGCCGCTGGCGCCGGGGGGGCGGGCGTCGGAGCCCTCCTCGTCCCGGAACCCGCCCTCGCCGCG
Organism: Actinomadura pelletieri DSM 43383; assembly: GCF_003634705.1. Taxonomy (GTDB): domain Bacteria; phylum Actinomycetota; class Actinomycetes; order Streptosporangiales; family Streptosporangiaceae; genus Spirillospora; species Spirillospora pelletieri. Next base: position 782,928 of record NZ_RBWU01000001.1, read on the forward strand.
GTACGGCTCCTCACCGCGGTACGGATCGCCGCCACCGCCGTACTGCTCGGAGCCGCCGCCGTACTGGTCCGTCCCCGGGAAGGGCTGCTCTCCGCCGGTGAACGGGGGCTCCCCGGCCTGGAGGGTGTCTTCCGCGTGGCCGAGCGACGGATCAGACCCGCCGTGCTGGGGTTCGCGACCCTGTTGTTCTCCGCGACCACCCGGACGCATCGGCCCGAGTGTGCGGTCGTTCAGATGCGAGTGCGGGGGACGTCCCGGCGGCTCGCCACCGAAGCCCTCCTGCGCGCCGTAGCCCGGATAGCCCTGCGGGCCCCGACCTTCGTACGACGACGGCCCCGGGCCCCGCCCACCCGGACCACCATAAGGGGACGAGTACGACTCGCGCTCGTCATCCTGAGCCTGTGGATAACCTCCGGGGCCGCCGCCGGGGCTGTGGGTAACTCCCTGCTGCGGCCGATACCCAGCGTCGCCGTACGGCTGCTCCATGTACGGACGATCCGACCGTTCGCCGTAGGGCTGCTCCGTGTACGGCCGTTCCCGGTCGCGATCGTCGCGCGACGAGTCCGAGTAGGAGTCGCCATAAGAAGAAGGTGCGGGATCGTGCATTCCGAGCCCGCCTCCGGGGCCCGGACCCGGGAGCGGCGCCGTCAGCGGCTCACCCGCTCCCGCCCGCGGCGCCCCGCCGGGCGGCTCCGGCTGGACGGTCACCGCGACCCGGATCTCCCTGCCCAGTTCACGGGAAAGGGCCTGCGTAATGAGGTTGCGCAGCCGCGTTTCCAGCGCGTCCTTGGCGAAGTCGTTCGGCGCCGCGAGGAGGGCCGTCCCCTCCACGAGCGCCAGCGGTCGGACCATCGGAAGCCATGCGCGGTAACTGGGCGACAGATCGCTCTCGGACAGGGCGGTGAGGGTGCGGGCCCAGACTGATCCGAGATCCTGACCGTCCATGCGCAAGGTCCCCTCCCCCTCCGTCCGACGGAGCCTGACTGGCTGGCTCTCCCACGGGACACGTCCGGCCTCACAGAGCACGGCCGCGACGCGGAAGACTTACTCTCTCACGAGTTGTCCACAGAGTTGTCCACATGCTGTGCATAAGCATGAGGCGCCCTGTGTAAAACCCGGCACGCGGGTCCTGTGAACAGGGTCGGGAGTCTCCGGCCTTCGCGCGGCCGGTACGGGGTGTGGTTCTGGAACGGGGGCTTGAGTGGGCAGAGTGCCCGAGGGGGTCGACGGACGTCGGTTCGCCCGGATGACCCTAACCGCTGCGGCCCCCGCCCGCAACACGATCACGACCCCTCCGACGTGTCTGATCATGGTCTGTCCGGGGTCGGCGGCGGGCGCTCCGGTTTGACCGTGTGCGCCGCAGCCCGTAACGTTCTGAGGTCGAGTCGCATCGACGGGGATGACGCGTGCCCGCCGACAGCCCCTCCAGACAGGCTCGGGTGGGCCCCCGCTGCGGGGGACCGGACGCGGCCCTCGATGCGAACTATCGAGCCTTATTGCCGACCAACCGACCGCAGCACTGGAGCCTCAAGTGAGCAAGCGTACTTTCCAGCCGAACAACCGTCGTCGCCACAAGAAGCACGGCTTCCGGCTGCGCATGCGCACACGCGCCGGCCGCGCGATCCTGTCCAACCGGCGCGGCAAGGGCCGCGCTCGTATCGCGGTCTGATCCACCGCTCACTGTGCTGCCGTCCGGAAACCGGATGCGGCGGCGGGACGACTTCACGTTGGCCGTCCGGCGCGGTCGCCGCGCCGGACGGCCAAACGTCGTGGTTCACCTGCTTCACCCGGACCAGGCTCCCGATGCGGCCACCGCGCCGCTGGTCGGGTTCATCGTGGCGCGCACCGTGGGGAACGCGGTCGTCCGCAACACCACACGGCGGCGGCTGCGCCATCTGATGCGCTCGCACCTGGACCGGCTCCCAGCGGGTAGCCTGCTCGTAGTACGCGCCACCCCCTCCGCGGGAACGGCGCGTCCCGACGAACTGGCCGCGGATCTGGAGTCGGCGCTCGACCGACTGCTGCGGCCCGCGTCCAAGGGGCGGAGATGAGGAGTCAGGGGATGACGTTCCCCTCGGATCACCCGGCGGGTCCCCCGGGCCCCGTCGCGGGCCTGCTGATCCTTCTCGTCCGCGCCTACCGCCGCTTCTTGAGTCCCCTGCTCGGGCAGCAGTGCCGATTCCAGCCCAGCTGCAGCGCCTACGGCCTGGAGGCCCTCCAGGTGCACGGCGCGTTGCGCGGCACGTGGCTGACGGCCCGCCGAATCGCGCGGTGCCACCCCTTCCATCCCGGGGGTCACGACCCGGTGCCGCCGAAGAAGTCGTCCAGGACGCACTTCTCCGGGGGGCCTGAGGGGACGACCCCCCAGGCGCGATCCGCGGCGGCTTCCTCGAACTCCGGCCGCCAAGAGAGCGGCCCCGCCCTAGCAGAGCCCAAGGAGCTGCCCGGTGCTTGATTGGTTGTACGAGATCGTCGCTCAGCTCATCGCGTGGATCCACACGGGGCTGAGCACCGTCCTCCCCGAGGACAGTGGCTGGGCCTGGGGCGGCACGATCATTCTGCTGACCGTCCTGCTGCGGCTCGTGATGGTTCCGCTGTTCGTGAAGCAGATCCACGCTTCGCGGAAGATGCAGGAGCTGAACCCCAAGGTCCAGGCGCTGCGTAAGAAGTACAAGAACGACAAGCAGCGCCTCAACCAGGAGGTCATGAAGCTCTACCAGGAGAACGGCGCCAACCCGCTCTCGGGCTGCCTGCCGCTCCTGGTGCAGATGCCCGTCTTCATCGGCCTCTTCCAGACGCTGAAGAAGATCTCGGACGCCAAGGAGGGCGAGTCCGTCTTCGCCCTTTCCGCCGAGTTGGTGCAGAGCGCCCAGAAGGCCAGCATCTTCGGCGCCCACATCCCCGACACCTTCCTCAACGCCTGGGGCGACGACCCCAAGAGTTGGACGGCCATCGTCGTCACCGGCCTCGCCGTGATCATCAGCTCCTGCACCACGTTCTTCACCGTCCGGGCGAGCATCAAGCGCCAGCCCATCACCGACGACGCCAACCCGATGATGCAGGCGCAGAAGATGATGGTCTTCCTCGCGCCGCTGTTCGGCCTCTTCGGCCTCGGTTTCCCGCTGGGCGTCCTGATGTACTGGGTCACGTCCAACACCTGGACGCTGGCGCAGCAGCACTACATCTACAAGAAGTACCCGCCGCTCGGTAAGGACGGCGAGCCCGCGCCGACCGCCACCGGCAAGACGGGTCCGAAGACCTCCGCCAAGGGCGCCGGGTCCAAGAACGGGCAGCCTCCGGCCGGAACCAAGTCCAAGCTGCGGAAAGACGCCGAGCCCGTGCCCGAGCCGGACGAGAAGCCGAAGGTCGTCCGCAACCAGCCGACCCGCAAGCCGCGCAGCAAGCGCAGCGGCACCCAGAAGCGCTAGTTTGAACCCCGAGTACGTGCCGGAGAAGGAGAACCCCGTTGAGTCAGACCGACACCACCGAGGTCGACGTCCAGGCGCTCGAGCAGGAAGGCGAGATCGCCGCCGACTACATCGAGGGCCTGCTGGACATCGGTGACTACGACGGCGACATCGACATGGACGTCGAGGGCGAACGCGCGATCGTCGCCGTCGTCGGCGGTTCCCTGGACGAACTGGTCGGCAAGCGCGGCGAGGTCCTGGAGGCCCTGCAGGAACTCACCCGCCTGGCCGTGCACCGCCAGACGGGCAACCGCACCCGGCTCATGCTCGACATCGGCGGCTACCGCGAACGCCGCCGCGCCGAACTCACCAAACTGGGCACGGACGTCGCGGACGAGGTCAAGCAGGCCGGCGAGCCGAAGCCGCTGGCGCCCATGACCCCCTTCGAACGCAAGATCGTCCACGATGCGGTGGCCGCCGCGGGCCTGCGCAGCGAATCCGAAGGCGAAGAACCGGACCGCTACGTCGTCGTCTACCCCGCCTGACTTACCCGCTCCATCTAACCGGCCCCGGCGCCCCAGGCCCGGGGCCGTTTTGCATCGTCACCACCATCCAGGAACCCGCCCGCTCCCAACCCCCAAGGCAGGACCGCACCCGCGCAGAGCCCTGCGCCCACAACCAACCCACCCCAACGCCAGCCCTCGACAGCTACAACCCCCTCAGCGATGGGTCAGCTCGCGAGTAATGCCAAGGCGCACGGGCATCCGCAGGGTCGTGCCGTTCATGTGGTCTTTGGAGGTGGTCCCTCCAGGCGAGACAGAGCAGCGGGGCAGCGCGGGACCTCGGTATGGGCGGCTTCCCGGCGGTGTTTCGCCGGTTGGTCAGACCGCGGTCGTTCTCAGGAATGCCGTGGCGCGCAGGGCGTCCGCAGGAATCGCATTGTTCATGTGGTTGCTTTCGAAGTCGGGTGCCGACGAGACTGAGCGGCGCAGCAGCGCGGAGTCCTCGGTATGAACAGTTTGCTGGTAGCGCTTCGCTGGTTGGTCAGGAGTGCGGTCGACGAACCGGCGCCGGTGGCACCGAGACGCGCTGGGAATCCGCAGTACGCGTACGTTCGTGGACGCCGTCAAGGCAAACCGCCGGAAGGCCGGGACTTCGGCGAGTCCGTCGCCGGTGACACCCCGCTGTGTGGCTGGAAGGTTGTCCTCGCTCGCAAGCTGCGGATGTCGGGTTTGTGTGGGCCATCGACTCTCCCATCGGAGAAGGAGTCCGCGCATCAGCGCGGGATCCTCGACGGGGTCGACCTCTCGACGAGGTCTCAGATATTGGGCAGAGTGCGGTTGAGGAGTTGGAGCAACTCTTCCCAGTGGCGTCGATGTCCGGAGGGGTCGAAGACGTCGGTGTCGGACATGGTGAACCCATGGCGGGTGCCGGAGTAGGTATCGATGGTGTAGTCGACGCCTGCGGCGTCCAATGATCGGTTGAGTTCGCTGATGGCATCGGACGACAGGTCGCCCTCGGCGAGGCCGAGATGAACCTGGGCGGTGAGCGTGGTGGCGAGGCGGTGCGGGCTGTCGGGCGCGTCGGTGACCAGGGCGCCCGGGTGGAATCCGGCGACGGCGGCCACCTGTTCGGGGTGGGCCGCCCCGGTGCGCAACGCGAGGACCGCGCCGACGCAGTAGCCGACCACGGCGACCGGTCCGGCGCCGACCTCGGGTCGTGTGGCCAGGAATCTGAGATAGGCGTCGGCGTCGCGCAAGATCCGCTCGGGAGTGTGCTCCTTGATCCAAGGCATTATCTGGGCGATGAGCGCGGGCCGGACATCGTCGCCGAGGTGTTCGGGAAGCTCGACCACCGGTGCCGGGCCATGCCGGTAGAAGATGTTGGGGACGAGCACGTAATACCCGTACTCGGCCAGTTCGCGAGCTTTGCCTTCGAGTTCGGGCCGAAGACCGAAGGCATCGGTGTACAGCAGCACGCCCGGGTGCGGCCTTCCATCGTCGGGAAAGGCGACGAAAGCGTCGGCCTGACCGTCCGCGGTAAGTATCCGCAAGGTTTCGCTGGGCATGAGGTCCCCTGTCATGGTCGAGCTTGTGACCAGCACGGCAAGTGTGAAGCCCGCACCGTAGCAAGGGCCTCCGCGTACGGACCCGCCCCGGTTCGTACGGCACTCGGCAGAGCACCAGGTCACCAAGCCCTATACAGCGGGCGACTTCTCTAATCGGCGGTCGGTCACGGCTGCGCCACCCTGCCCGAGGACGCCGCCGACGTCCAGGCGTCCACAATTGCGGACGTGCAACCTCCCGGGTAGTCATCGCCCTACAGTTGACCAGCGAAAGAGCCCACATGCCTTAGGTGGCGCCCCTAGCACCGTCAGCTGGTACTCCCCTCACCAGGAGCGTCTGACGCTGCCAAAGCCTTGGCGCTCCTGCTCCGGGCGCGAGACCACGGGCGGCCAGATGTTCGCCATCACCAGAACATGAAGGCGGCGGGCCGATCGCGACACCGCCGTCGGCGTTCGGCCGGACGTGCCGCGCCGACAACTCCGCGAGCCGCGTCACAGGATCGCCGGCCGCACTGCTCGTCGACGACGACCAGGTACGGACCGTCCACCAGAACCTGACTCTTGTGCCTCCGCGGCTTGCGAAGCGCCGACCCGGGTGACCTGCTCGATGGGCGTCCATGGAAGTTGGTGCAGCGGGACGCGGGATACAGGGGAGGGCCCCGCGTCGTGGGACGCGGGGCCCGGGGGCTCGGTGTGACCGCCGCCCAAGACACACCGAGCGGGATCGGATCTGGTGTCCGGGTCAGCGGGTCGTTCGGCGCCACCTGCGGCGCTGGGTGACAGGTGTTTGGACGATGGACGTCGTGTTCTCCGCGGCAGGGTCCTGCGCGTGCGCCGGGTCCTGGGCGTATGCCGGGTCCTGCGCGAGGTGGCCGGTTCGGTCGCCCGCGTCCGCCGGGTGATCGATCACACGTTCGACTCGTTCGGCGGGACGTCCGACCGGCGCCGGGTCCTCGATGATGTGCTCCTCGCGGACTATTGTTCCGGGCTCGTCCCCGTAGGCGGGGTCGGCGCCGACGACACGACCGACACGGCGCCGGGGGCGCGTGTACTTGAGGGTGAAGGCCATGCTGATCAGCCCAACCAGGATGAGGATCCAGCCGACCAGGTGAATGTCAATGCCGCTGAGATCGACGCGAAGGGCGAACGCGAGGATCGCACCAAGGGCGATGAATGCGAGACTGACTCCGATTCCCATCTGTCGGAGCTCCTTCCGGGGGCTAGGGGGGCGACACAGCGGGCCCTATACCCGACAGGTGCGGGATATGCCACAGGTGATGTGGTTCTTGCCCTGGCGTGAGGGTCCCGGCGCGTGCGCTCCGGTTCGCCGGGACGTTTCGCGTGCACGCTGCCCGGTGCTTTTGTGGAACGATTCGTCGGGTGGGGATTGGACGTGAGGTGGTCTTCGGTGATGCGCTCCCGGTCGCGGAACGCTATGCGGCGTTCCTTGAGACGGCCGGGGTCGAGCGCGGGCTCATCGGGCCACGGGAGACCGATCGCCTCTGGGAACGCCACCTGATCAACTGCGCGGTGGTGGCGGACGTGATCCCGCCGGACGCGCGGGTCGTGGACGTCGGTTCCGGGGCGGGCCTTCCGGGGATCGTCCTGGGGATCGTCCGGCCCGATCTGCGGATCACTCTGCTGGAGCCGCTGCTGAGGCGCACCACCTTCCTGACCGAATGCATCGAAATGCTCGATCTGCACAATGTTGAGGTGCGGCGAGGACGGGCCGAGGACATGGTCGGGGAGATCACGGTCGACGTCGCCACGGCACGCGCTGTCGCACCGCTCAAGCGCCTGGTGACATGGGCGCTTCCGTTGCTGCGGCCGGGCGGAGAACTGCTCGCGCTCAAGGGGGAACGGGCCGCGGTCGAACTGGAGGAGGCGGAGACCGTCCTGAAGCGTTTCGGTGTGCGGAGCACGGAACTGCTTCAAGTCGGGCGCGGTATGGTCGATTCGCCGACAACGCTCGTCCGTGTCGTCGCCGGCCAGGGCGAGGTCGTCGGGCGACGACAGCGCGCGCCCCGGCGTGCTAAAGGGTCGAGGAAGAGGTCTTCATGAGCACGGGACCAGGGCTTGGCAGGCCTGACCGCGCCGACGAATCCCCCGACGAACAGCCGTCCGGGCCGGGTGAGGAAGCCGCTCGTACGGCCGTGCCCGCCGGGACGCGGGGGGAGGCGGCTCCGGAAACGTCACCGGCGTCCGCGCCCTCCGGACACGCGATGTGGAGCACCACGACGTCCGGAACCGCGGAGAACGTCGGACTTGTACCGACGAACGCCGGTGGCGCTCGGCCGCCGGCTCCGCGCAAAGGATCAAATCAGGGGGAGTCAGAACTCGTGCGCGAGGCGCTCAAGGACGCCAAGGTTTCACGTGAAACAACGGCCACGGCGGTGAAGACGGCTTCGAGCCGCAGGGACAGGGAATGGCCGCGGCCCGACCACTGCCGTGTGATCACCATCGCCAACCAGAAAGGCGGCGTGGGGAAGACCACCAGTTCGGTGAACCTGGCCGCGTCGCTCGCGATGCACGGCGCCCAGGTGCTCGTGGTCGACCTCGACCCCCAGGGCAACGCGTCCACCGCGCTCGGTGTCGAGCACCACGCGGAGGTCCCGTCGATCTACGAGGTGCTGATCGAGGACATGCCGCTGGACGACATCGTCGTCCCGGCCCCGGAGATCCCCAACCTGTACTGCGCGCCCGCGACGCTCAACCTCGCCGGGGCAGAGATCGAACTCGTCTCCAAGGTGGCGCGGGAGTCGCGGCTGCGGCGGGCGCTGGACGCATATGACACCAACAAGTTCGACTACGTCCTGATCGACTGCCCGCCGTCCCTCGGGCTGCTGACCGTGAACGCCCTCGTCGGCGGGGACGAACTGCTCATCCCCATCCAGTGCGAGTACTACGCACTGGAGGGTCTCGGGCAGCTGATCCGGACCGTCGATCTCGTCAAGGCGCACCTCAACCAGAAACTGCGGGTGTCCACGATCCTGCTCACGATGTACGACGCCCGGACGCGTCTTGCCGCGCAGGTGGCCGAGGACGTCCGGAGCCATTTCGGTGACGTCGTCCTCAACACGGTCATTCCCCGCAGCGTCCGGGTGTCCGAGGCTCCGAGCTACGGGCAGTCCGTGATGACCTACGATCCCGGTTCGAGCGGCGCGCTCGCCTACAGCGAAGCCGCCTCCGAAATGGCCCATGGAGGAGCCGTCCAGTGAGCCAGCAGCGACGCGGTCTCGGCAGGGGACTCGGCGCCCTCATCCCCACCGCCCCGGTCCCACCGCCGTCCGGCGACCCGGACGGCGTGCGCGAGCCGGGCCTGCCGGGCGGGACGAACGGCATCGGCGTGTCCGACCCGGCTCTGGAGCCGGTGGCGGGCGCCCATTTCGCGGAGCTTCCCGTCCGCTCCATCACCGCCAACCCGCGTCAGCCCCGCACCCACTTCGACGACGCGGCCCTGGAAGAACTCGCCGAGTCCATCCGCATCGTCGGGCTCCTCCAGCCGGTCGTGGTTCGCCGGTCCCCCTCGGGTGAGACCGACTACGAGCTGATCATGGGTGAGCGTCGCCTCCGGGCGGCCACCCAGGCCGGACTGGCCGTCATCCCGGCCATCATCCGTGACACCGGCGACGACGACCTGCTCCGTGACGCACTCATGGAGAACCTCCACCGCCAGCAGCTCAACCCGCTGGAGGAGGCGGCCGCCTACCAGCAACTGCTGCAGGACTTCGGCGCCACGCACGAGCAACTCGCCGGACGCATCGGCCGGTCGCGCCCGCACATCACCAACACGCTCCGGCTCCTGAACCTGCCCCCGACCGTGCAACGCCGCGTCGCCGCCGGGGTCCTGTCCGCCGGACACGCCCGCGCCCTGCTGTCGCTCGACAGCATCGAGGCCCAGGAGCATCTGGCGCTGCGGATCGTCCAGGAGGGCCTCTCCGTCCGCGCGGTCGAAGAGATCATCGCCCTCCGCGAGGTCGACGAACCGAAGTCGCCCCGCCCGGCCCGCCGCAAGAAGCCCGTCGCCCCCGGCCTCCAGGAACTCGCCGACCGCCTCTCCGACCGCTACGAGACCAAGGTCCGTGTCGACATGGGCCGCAACAAGGGCAAGATCGTGGTCGAGTTCGCCACGCTGGAGGACCTGGACCGCATCATCAAGTCCATGGCCCCCGACGACAACGGCATCGAAACCTGACCCTCCTCCCCTTCGGACACCCCGGCAGCCCACCCGAGCCGCCGGGGCACCCCACACCGCACCCGGCCACCGCAGCATTCACTGCCGCGATGCTCCACCCGGCTACGCGTCATCGTCCTCGACAAAGCATTCGTCAAAGCCGACAGCGCCCACACTCCTCAGCCCCTGTCCACACTGAGGCTCCTCGACTTCCATCCGATCGTCGGCACTCCTCACGAGAAGGCAACCGCGCCTAACCAACAGCGACGTCGACGCCCCATCCGCATGCGCATCCACCCGACGACGACGGAAGCGCTACAACTAGGGGCCGCACAGCTCCACGGTCTGGCAGAGCAAGCCGTCTTCGGGCAGCGAACGGCGCACCCCACATGCCCTGCCCACCAACTGAACCTTCGGTTCCTGAACCTCTCTCACTCCTCTGCCCATGGGCAAACAAGGCACGACCGTGACGCGTCGTTGAGAGACGAACCGCATCATGTCCCCCGATACACCGCTGATCGAGCGGCAGACGAAGCCCCGCTCGTCCCACTGCCAAGCGGGCGGGCACCATGGCACTCCTCCCAACAAAACGCCGGTCGGACGCCCGCTGACGGAACCGAGCAGTGTTGGGCGGGACGTCCGTGGGGGTGCTGGGAAGCAATGCTGCTCGGCCACTCGCACCAGGAAGGGCCGCTGGAAACCAGCGAATCGACGACGGCGGTCGTACACCCGTGCTGCGCACGACGTGGCGAGTTGTGTTCGCGTCGAAGAGGTCTTCGTCCAACTTGGCGCCTCGCCCCGCGAGCGCCGCGATGTTTCACGGGAAACATCGCGGATTGAATAGGGCGTTCGCTGGCCCGCGGACGCCCCGCTGAGGGCGACGCGTCGAGAGGTGAGGCGTCGGTCGCAGGCTGTCGGCCTCCCGCAAGCGGTGTCCTCGCGGAAATCATGAGCCGTGCCCCACCCAACGAACGCCTCCCGCCAAGTAAGGAGATCCTGGAGGAGATCGAAGCGGCCGGACAACCCGTCGAACGGCACCCCAGCCTGGGGCAGTTCGACCACGCGGGCCTTACGGGCACCGCCCCCTCCTCCCACCGGGAGGAGGGGGCCTTCGTCCACCTTGTAGCCGTCCTGCAGACGGCCCGGCCGCCTGTTGGCGCCGCGAGGTTTCCCGTGAAACGTCGCCGGTCGGATGGGCGATCGGTCGCCCTGCGACCGGTTTGGCTTCGACGGGGGCTTCGGGGTCAGGGGAGGCGGGTTAGGAGGAGGTCTCGGCAGACTTCGCCCAGGTCCAGGCCGGCGACGCTGATGGCTCGGGGGAAGAGGCTGGTTTCCGTCATGCCGGGGGCGACGTTGACTTCCAGGAAGTGGACTTCGCCGTCGGGGGAGATGATGAGGTCGGTGCGGGAGAGGTCGCGGAGGCCCAGGGCGCGGTGGGCGGTGACGGCCGCGGCGGTGGCGCGGGCGGTGGCGTCGGGGGTTAGGCGGGCCGGGGTGATGAACTCGGTGTCTCCGGCGTCGTAGCGGGCGGTGTAGTCGTAGAGGCCGCCGGGGGCGACGATCTCGACGGCGGGCAGGGCGGTCGGTTCGCCTTGGCGGTCGATGACGCTGACGGAGACTTCGGTGCCGGAGACGTACTGCTCTACTAGGGCGGCGTCGCCGTAGGCGAAGCAGCCGACCATGGCGGCGGACAGGTCGGCGGCCTCGTGGACGACGGAGGCGCCGAGTGCGGAGCCGCCCCGGGTCGGTTTGACGAAGAGCGGGAGGCCGAGGCTGCGGATTATTTGGTCGAGGACGGACGAGGCGCCGAGGTCGTGGAAGACCTCCTTCGGCAATGCGACCGAGTCGGGGGTGCGTAGGCCGGCGCGACGGACGACGGACTTGGCGGTCGGCTTGTCCCACGCGACGCGACATGCGTCGGGTTGTGCACCGACATAGCGGACATCGAGGAGTTCGAGGACGTCGCGGATCGAGCCGTCCTCCCCGGCGGCGCCATGCAGGACGGGGAACACGACGTCCGGCGGGTCGTCGGACAGCGAATCCAGGAGTGTCGCGTCCGCGTCGCGAAGTTCGACCGGAATGTCGAGGGCGCGGAGCGCGTCAGTGATCCGGCGACCGGAGCGGAGCGAGACCTCTCGCTCATAGGAGAGCCCTCCGGCCAGGACGACGACATGCCCGAGTTCCACTGATGCCCCTTAGCTGGTGATCACGCGCCGGCGTTCGGAGCCGGAGCGTCCGATGCGATCATTTCACCCCTCGGCGGGGGCGCGTTTCACGTGAAACATTTAGATGATGTCCGGTCCCGGAGCCTGGAAGCCGGTGGAATCGTGCGCGGCGGTCTCGCCGAACATGTCGCGGAGGCGGATCTCTTGTTCGACCACCGCGGCGAGGCGGCGGATGCCCTCTTTGATCCGGTGGGGCTCGGGGAAGCAGTAGGACAGGCGCATATGCCGATGGCCCGTCCCGTCGGCGTAGAAGCCGGTGCCGGGGACGTATGCCACGCGTTCGGCGATGGCGCGCGGGGCCATCGCCTTGGCGTCGAGGCCCTCGGGGAGGGTCAGCCAGACGAAGAATCCGCCCGCGGGACGTGTCCAGGTGCAGCCGTCCGGCATGAGCTGGTCGAGGGATTCGAGCATCGCGTCGCGGCGGGTCCGGTAAAGCTCACGGAAGTCCTTGATCTGCTCCCGCCATGGCTGGGTGGCGAGGTACTCGCGGACGGCCAGTTGCGAGAAGTTCGACGGGCACAGGATCGCTGACTCGGCGGCCAGGACGAGCTTCGCCCGCACCGCGTGGGGGGCGAGCACCCATCCCACCCGGAGTCCGGACGCGATCGTCTTGGAGAAGGAACCGAGATAGATGACGCGCTCGGCGTCGTCCGCGCGGAGGGCGCGCATGGGGTCGTCCTCGAAGCCGAGGAGTCCGTAGGGGTTGTCCTCGACGATGAGCACGTCGTATTCGGCGCAGATCTCCAGAATCTGGGCGCGGCGGGCGGTGGTGAGGGTCACGCCCGCGGGGTTCTGGAACGTCGGAACGGTGTAGAGGAACTTCACCCGGCGGCCGTCCGCGCGGAGCCGGGCCAGGGTTTCGCGGAGGGCGGCGGGAATGAGGCCCGCGTTGTCGAGTGGGACATGGACGACGTCCGCCTGATATGCGGCGAACGTCCCCAGCGCTCCGACGTAGGAGGGAGCCTCGGCGAGGACGACATCGCCCGGGTCCACAAAAATCTTGGTGATGAGGTCGAGCGCCTGCTGGGCGCCGACCGTGACGACGATGTCGTCCGCGGACGCCTGGACGCCTTCGAGCGCCATCACCTCGCAGATGTGCTCGCGGAGCCGTTCGTCGCCCTGTGCGGAGCCGTACTGCAGCACCTCGGCGCCCTTACCCGCGACAAGGTCGCCGATCATCTGACCGACGGCGTCGAGAGGCAGCGCGGAGACGTACGGCGCGCCGCCCGCGAGCGAGACGATCTCGGGACGGGCGACCATCGCGAACAGGGCCCGGATCTCCGAAGGCACCATGCCGGCGGCACGGGCGGCGTAGCGATCGGTGTAGGCATCTGTACGCGAGTGCTGTTCCACGAGGCACCTCCGGAATGAACTGGCCTTCCTGCAAACTACGGCATCGAACGTCCTGGACCTTGGTGAACCCCCGGACGGACGGCGCCAGAGACGAGTTCGGACCCGCCACGCGTCCGTCTCGTTGGGAAACGCGTTCTTTGCGGGGAGGTGGTGCTGCGGGTGATGGGGGCGTGGTGTGCCGTCCGATACGATGCCCGAGGATCCCGGAACGTGCCGGGAGCTTCAGCGAAGAGGCGTTCCGCCGAGAGGCCACGGGTTTCCAGACCGGCGGACGAGGATCGCAACAGGGGGTGCCGTCCCGGTGTCGCGTCGTCTCGTCAACATCACGCTGGACAATCTGAGCGATCTGCCGCATCGCTGCCGAGGCTGCGTGTTCTGGGAACTGGATCCGGTGAGCCGGGACCGTGCGCTGGACAGCGGCGACTCGGGCCTGGAGAAGGAGGCGTGGATCTCCTCGACGCTGCTGGAGTGGGGCAGCTGCGGCAAGATCGTCTACGTGGACAACGTTCCGGCGGGGTTCGTGATGTACGCGCCGCCGCTGTACGTACCGCGCTCGGTGGCGTTTCCGACGAGTCCGGTCAGCGCGGACGCGGTCCTGTTGATGACCGCGCACATCCTGCCGGAGTTCTCGGGCGGCGGGCTCGGCCGGATGCTCGTCCAGGGCGTCGCGAAGGACCTCACCCGGCGCGCGGTGAAGGCGATCGAGGCGTTCGGTGATCTGAAGGGCGAGGAGGGCGGGTGCATGGTGCCCGCCGACTATCTGCTGTCGGTCGGGTTCAAGACCGTCCGCCCGCATCACCGGTATCCGCGGCTGCGGCTGGAGTTGAAGTCGGCGCTGTCGTGGCGTGAGGACGTCGAGGTGGCCTTGGAAAGGCTCCTGGGGTCCATGACTCCGGAAGGGGCGCTACGACCCGTCTGAGGTGTTCTGAGGCGCTTTGCACGTGTGGCCCGCACTCCCGGACGGAGTGCGGGCCACACGGCTGTGCGCGGTCAGATGAACTCGGCCAGGTCGCGGAGCAGGGCCGCCTTCGGCTTCGCGCCCATGATCTGCTTGACGACCACACCGTTCCGGTAGATGTTCATCGTCGGGATCTGGATGACGCCGTACTCCTGCGGCACCTTCGGGTTGTGGTCGATGTCGAGCTTGACGATCTCGATCTTGTGGCCGTGCTCCTTGGAGATCTCCTCCAGGATCGGCGCGACCATGCGGCACGGGGGGCACCACTCGGCCCAGAAGTCGACCAGGACGGGCTTGTCGTTGGCCAACACCTCGGACGCGAAGTCCGCGTCGGTCACCGCTTTCATCGTTCTCCTCAAACCTGGGGGACGGTCTCAGCGGCGTCCCGGTCCTGCAGCCACCGCTCGGCGTCGATGGCGGCCGCGCAGCCGGTGCCGGCGGCGGTGATGGCCTGACGGTAGGTGTGGTCCACCACGTCCCCGCAGGCGAACACGCCGGGCAGCTTCGTCTTCGTCGTCGGCGCGTCCACAAGCAGGTAACCGTCGGTGTCGGTCTCCAACTGGCCCGCGAACAGCTCGCTGCGCGGGTCGTGGCCGATCGCGATGAACAGACCGGTGATCTCCAGCGCGGACTGCTCGCCGCTCTTGGTGTTGCGGACGGTGACACCGGTGACGCGGTCATCGCCGTGGATGGCGGTGACCTCGCTGTCCCACAGGAACTTGATCTTCTCGTTGGCGAACGCCCGATCCTGCATGATCTTCGAGGCACGGAGCTGGTCGCGGCGGTGGATCACGGTGACGGAGCGGGCGAACTTGGTGAGGAAGATCGCCTCTTCCATCGCCGTGTCGCCGCCGCCGACGACCGCGATGTCCTGCTCGCGGAAGAAGAAGCCGTCGCAGGTCGCGCACCACGACACGCCACGTCCCGAGAGCCGCTTCTCGTCCGGCAGGCCCAGCTCCCGGTAACCGGACCCGGTCGCCACGATCACGGTCTTGGCGAGATGGGTCTCGTCGCCGACCTTGACGACCTTCGGGTCGACGGTGAGGTCCACCTCGGTGACGTCGTCGGTGACGAGTTCGGCGCCGAACCGCTCGGCCTGCTTGCGCAGGTTGTCCATCAAATCGGGCCCCATGATCCCGTCCGGGAAGCCGGGGAAGTTCTCCACGTCGGTGGTGTTCATCAGCGCACCACCGGCCGTGACCGATCCTTCGAACACCAGCGGTTTCAGGTCGCCGCGGGCCGCGTAGATCGCGGCCGTGTAGCCGGCGGGGCCCGAGCCGATGATGATGACGTTGCGGACGTCGCTCACAGTTCTGCCTCTCCTCCATGGCCGCCGGTGCCGCGCGACCCGGCCTGCCAGTCGCGTCAACAGATCCTAGGCTGTATTTATTCGCTCCCGCTCAGGCACGCCCACCCGGCCGCTGTGTCTACTGAATTCCCGTGCCAGGCCGCCCTCCTGGCGCCTGTGCCGGGCTGATCCCGTCAGGGCTGTTCGCCCGGTGGTCGCGTCCACAGCAACCACGCGCAAGGGCGGCTCGCAGTGCTGCACGCGATGGGCGAGCGCCACGTCGGTTGAGACGGCCGCCTTCGGCGTGGCCGCCTCTGCCTCGGCGGTCTCGAACGCTGTAGGGGGGCCAGCGGGGACGTCTCTGCTTCAGCGTGTGGTGGACGTCGCAGCGCAGACCGGGCCTCGGCGGATCACCGCGCCCGCGTGTGCTGTTGCCGCTGTCGTCCGGGGGCGGGCCGAAGTCGGAACCGCCATGGGCCGCGCTTTGTGGGCGCGTCGCGGTTTTCGTTACGGCCTGGGCGGCGGGGACGTCCTTGCTTCAACGTGTGGTGGGCGTCGCACCGCATACGGGGCCTCGGTGGATCATTGCGCCCGCATGTGCCGTTGCCCTGTCGTCCGGTGGCGGGCCGAAATCGGAACCGCCGTGGGCCGCGCTTTGTGGGCGCGTGCCTGTTTTCGTACGGCCTGGGCGGCGGGGACGTCCATGCTTCAGCGTGTGGTGGGCGTCGCACCGCATACGGGGCCTCGGTGGATCATTGCGCCCGCATGTGCCGTTGCCCTGTCGTCCGGGGGCGGGCCGAAGTTGGAACCGCCGTGGGCCGCGCTTTGTGGGCGCGTCGCGGTTTTCGTTACGGCCTGGGCGGCGGGGACGTCCTTGCTTCAGCGTGTGGTGGACGTCGCAGCGCAGACCGGGCCTCGGTGGATCACCGCGATCGCGCGTGCTGTTCCTCAGACCGATTGAGGTTGGGAACGTTGTGCGCTGTGCTGGGGCCCGTTGTCGTAGTCCGTCCTTTGCCGGGTGGGATTGCTGGGGCTTCTAGGGTGGGGGTATGGCACGGGTTCTGCTTCTTCACTCGATGTATGGGCTGCGGCCCGCGGTGCGGCAGGCGGCGGACAGGCTGCGGGCGGTGGGGCATGAGGTGCATGTCCCCGACCTGTACGGCGGCCGGGTCGTCGACACGGCTGAGGAGGGCATCGAGATCAAGGAGGAGATCGGACGGGACGAGCTGTTGCGCCGTGCGATCGCCGCGGCCGCCCCGCTGGTGGACGACGGTGGCCTCGTCTACGCGGGGTTCTCGCTCGGCGGGGCCCTGGCCCAGAACCTCGCGCTCGCCGACGCGAACGCGGGCGGGTTGTTGTTGATGCACGGGACGTCCGACATGGCGGACGACGCGTCCACCGACATACCGGTGCAACTGCATGTCGCCGACCCGGACACGTGGGAGCCCGTCGACTGGTTGAACGCCTGGTATCTGCGGATGCGGAAGGCGGGCGCGGACGTGGAGGTCTTCCAGTACCGGGGCGCCGGGCACCTGTTCACCGACCCGGACCTGCCCGACTACGACGAAGAGTCCGCTGAACGGGCCTGGGCCATCGCGCAGGACTTCCTCGCGTCCCGCTGAGGACGGACGGCGGCGAGCGACATGCCCGCCGCCGTCCACAGACCTTCGAGGCGGGTGGTCAGCCGTTCTTCAGCGTGCGGAGAACGTGCTGGTTCTGGGCCGAGCATTCGGGGCCGACGACCCACAGGTGCAGTTTGCCCGGCCGGTCACCGGGCACCGCGATCACGGTCGCCGGCTTGCCCTCGTACTCGGCCCGGTCGACGAGAACGGGTTTCCGTTCCTGGACGATGCCGAGGACGCAGCCGCGGAGACGGGCGTCCGGTGCGTCGGCGGCGCGTAGTTCCCGGTTGCCGGACATGACCTGGCCGGCCTGTTGGGCGAGCGTCCCGGCCCGGTAGTGGGTGCGGCTGTGGGTGACCGCGAACGCGGGTACCGGCTCCGCGTTCGGGGCGAGGCCGCGCTCTCCGGCGATGCTGGGGTGCGCCTTGTCCTGCGGCGGTGTCGCCGCCCGGGTGCTGTCGCCGCCGGTGTCGTCCATGGCGCTCATTCCGACCGCCGCTCCGCCGCCGAGCACGACCACGGCCGCGGCGGCGGCCGACAGTATCCGCCAATGCCGCCTTCCGCGCCGCTGCTCCAGGCTCACCACGGTGGCAGTGTTCAGCGACTCCGCCGCTATGGCGGTGTCGATGCGTTCGGCCAGTTCGGCGGGCATGGACGGCGCGGGTGCCTCCGCCAGGAGCCGGGACACGTCCGCAAGGTCGGCGGACAGGTCACGGCATTCTGCGCAGGTGTCGAGGTGCGCGTTGACGGAGGCGGCTTCGTCGTCTTCGAGTAGTCCCTCGGCCAGGTCGGCCAAGACGTCGTAGTCGAGATGTGCGGGGTTCACTTGGGCATGCCACCTCCTTCCACACCTCCGACGTTTTTGCGTTCCCGTCGGTTCCGGTGGTGGTGGAGAAGGGGGGCCAGCCTGGCGCGTCCCCGCGCGCAACGGCTTTTGATCGTTCCGGGTGGGACTTCCATCACCTGCGCGGCGTCGTCGACGGAATAGCCCATCATGTCGACGAGGACGAGGGCGGCGCGCTGCTCGAAGGGCAATTGCCCGAGCGCGGTGTGGACGTCGAGGGACACGCCGTGCGCGTCGGTCGGGTCGGGCATCTTCGGTGCGACGGAGTCGAACGCGGCGTCATCGCCCATCGGGGTCGCCGGCCGGACGGACTTGCGCCTGATGCGGTCCAGACAGGCGTTCACCACGATGCGGTGCAGCCAGGTGGTGACGGCGGCGTCGCCACGGAACCGTCCGGCGGCGCGGAACGCCGAGAGGCAGGCGTCCTGCAGCGCGTCGGCGGCCTCTTCGGGGTCGCCGAGGGTGCGTAGTGCGACGGCCCACATGCGGTCGCGATGGCGGTGGACGAGTTCGGCGAAGGCGTGCGGATCCCCCTGGGCGTGACGGGCGAGGAGCTCCTTGTCGGGCACCTCGTCGACGCGACGCATGCTCACCGACGTCATGAGCGACCGCTTTCTCGTTCGGGACGCCCAAAAGGCGCCGGACGTCCACGACCGGCTGCTGGGGTTGGCACCACAGGTTCCTGGGGGGCGAAGGGACAATCTGCTCACAGGCACGATACAGACAAGCGCCGCACCACGTCACAGCCGCAAGTTTCGCCGGGTGGAACGGGTCAGTTACGCGAACCGAGGACGGTGACCTCGCTGACCTCGGCGCGCAGCCGCCCGTCCGTACCGTTGGAAAGCTTGGTGAACCACAGCATCACGTACTGGGCGGTACGCGGGCCGGGGAGCTTGATCGACGTGGCACCGGACCCGGACGTGGTGATCGTCTGGACCTTCTGCATCGCGTTCGGGTCGGCCGTGTTGCCGACCTTCACCTGGATCGTTGCGCCGGGCGACTCGGGGAGCCCGGCCTTGATCTCTCTGATCGTGACCGGTCGGCCCATGTCGAGCAGCAGCCCGACGCCCTCCTTGAGATTTCCGAACTCCGGTGAGGTGTAGAAGGAGCTACGCCAGACGGTGCCGTCCTTGCCGTCGATGGCCAGACGCCCCCTCGCCTGGCCCTTGCCGCCGTCCTGGCCTTCCGGGTCGATGCCCTCCGCGCTCCGGATGTCGAGGGCGGTGGCGGACGGGGTGGGGGGCGCGCTGGACTTCTTCGGATCGGCGACGCCCTTCGTGCCGGGGTCGTCCGTGGAGCCCTTGCTGGAGAGGGCCCAGGCACCGAGGCCGACGATGACGGTGAGCGCGGCCGCCGCGACGCCGATGAGCGCGCGGTTGCCGAGGCGGCGTGAGGCGCCGTGCGCGCCGGAGCCGTGGGCGGGTGTCGGGCGGGTGGTCGGCGCCGCCGGGGGCGGTGGTTCGCGGCGGTTGCGGGTCCGTGGCGGAGGAACGTGCGACGAGACCGTCGTCTCGTGCGAAGGCTGGTGGTGTTGCGCGGTCGGCGCGGCGCCGTGGCGGTGGGACGGCGGGTGCTGCGCGTTGTGCCGTCCGGCCGGCGGGGCGGGACGCGGCGTCGGCGGCTGGGGGTGGCCGAGGCCCGCGAACAGCGGCAGCGGGGTGCGGGGCACGCCGCGCAGCGCCCTGGCCAGGTCGGCGGGGGTGGCGAGCGGTTCGCCCGGCCCGATGCCGAGGCAGCGGCAGACGATCGCGTCGATCGCGTGCGAGATGCCGGCCTGGACCTGGCGGGGCGCGTGCGGAACGCCGTCGGTGGCGGGTGCGGCGGGCAGGTCGGACCGGTCGTCGTCGCCGGGCCAGTGCGCGGTGAGCGCGGCGTAGAGCATCCGGCCGAGGCCGCGGACATCGTCGCCCGCGGGGTCGTCGGAGCGCCGGTCGCCGAGGACGGCGTCGGTCGCGACACCGAGGATCTTGACGGTGCCGCCGGTCGTCCAGACCAGGTCGCGGGGCGTGAGGCACAGATGCGACAGGCCCGCGGCGTGCGCGGCGGCGATCGCCTCGGCCGCCTCGTACAGCAGCGTCGCGGCGCGCCCGGGTTCGAGCGGCGCCTTGCCGAGCATTCCCTCCAGGGTCTCGCCGGCGACCCATTCGCTGACGACATAGGCGCTTTCGCCGCTGTCGTCGGCGTCGAACACCTGGGTGAGGCGCGGGTCGGTCAGCCGGCTCGCCGCGCGGGCGGACGTGACGACATCGGCGATCCTGGGATTTTCGGGATCGAAGGTGCGGACGGCGACGGCCCGCGCGAGGATCTCGTCGATGGCCTTCCAGAGGGACGATCCACCGGAGTCGCGGATGCGTTCCTCGAGACGGTAGCGGCCGGCGAGACGGGTACCGGGCTCAATGACTGACGTGCTCACGGCAACGTCCTGCACAGGTGGTCAGATCCCATGTTCGTGGCGTGGCAGCTTACGCCTCCGACCCTCCTCTTTGCGTTCCCCAGGGTGTCGCCCCGCAAGCCGTGCTCCCCCACATGGTAGTGGCTACTCGTCCGAGTGGCCGCCTTATCGCCGCGCGTCCTTTTTACTTTGCGGCTTTCCTTTGCCCGGCTTTCCGACGTCCGGCCGGGTCACCGTGCGATTTCGGACAAGTCGGACAAATCTTCTGGGGGACGGTCAGCGGCCCGGCAGTCGGCGGGCGAACATGGCGATCGTCGACTGGACCTCCTCCACCCGCAGCAGCCTGGCGAAGATCACGTACAGCAGGCCACCGCCCGCGGAGCCGACGACCAGGGTGACAAGCGCCGGAAGGAGCGTCCCGGTGTCGCCGAGGGCGTCCGCGACGGTACGGGCGGCGTACGCGAAACCGATCAGCGGCCACAGCGCGACCAGCAACTTCAGATGCCCACCGACGATACGGCGCCCGTCGATGCCGCCGAGCCTGCGGCGCAGCACGAGCCAGCAGGTGAGGGCGCCGACGGTGTTGGTGATCGCGAAGCCGCCCGCGATGCCGATCACGATCCACTTGACGTCCAGCACGTTGTAGGCGGCGAACGCCATGACGATGTTGGACGAGACGGCGACGAGGCCGACCAGCGCCGGCGTCCGGGTGTCGCCGTACGCGTAGAAGACCCGCAGCATCAGCTGGTACGTGGAGAACGGCACGAGCGCGATCGCGAACATCTGCATGATGCGCGCGATGACCAGGGCGTCCTCGGACGTCGTGTTGCCATGCGCGAACAGCACGGTGGTGATCTCGGGGCCGAGCACCAGCATCAGCGCCGCCGCGGGCATGATGATCACCGAGGAGAGCCGGAGCCCGCTGGAGAACGCGGCGCGCACGTCCGCGGTCTTCCCCTCGGCCGCGAACCGGCTCATCCGCGGCAGCAACGCGGTGATCACCGAGACGCCGACGATCGCGTAGGGGAGCTGGAACAGCTGGTAGGCGTTGAAGTACGGCGTGTACCCGTACCCTTCGCCGGCCCCCGCCGCGCTGGCGAGTTTCCCGGCCCGGTTCGCGAGGGCGGTGACGACGGTGAGCCCGGCCTGGGTCGCGAGGACGTACACCAGCGTCCAGCCGGCCATGCGCCCGACCTCGCCGAGTTCGCCGCGCTGGAAGTCCAGCCTGGGCCGCCACCGGAACCCGACCCGGCGCAGCGACGGCCACAGCGCGACCGTCTGCAGAACGATCCCGCCGGTGGTGCCGATGGACAGCAGCATCAGCTGTCCGTCGGTGATCGTGGACGGATCGACCCGGCCGGACGTGATCGCCAGGAACGCGCCGCCGACCGCGATCACCACGATGTTGTTGAGCACCGGCGCCCACATCGGCGCCCCGAAGCTCCCGCGCGTGTTGAGAATGGCCCCCGCGAACGCGCCGACACCGTAGAAGAAGATCTGCGGCAGGAAGAACTGCGCGAACAGGACGGCGACCCTGCGCTGGTCACCGGTGTAGCTGCCGGCGAGGACATCGATGAACAGTGGCGCGCACAGGACCGAGATGACCGTGAGCGCCGCGAGACCGAGCACCGCGAGCGTGAAGACGCGCTGCTCGTACCGTTCGCCGTAGGCGCGGTCGCGTTCCTTGGCCCGGACCAGGATCGGCACGACGACGCTCGTCAGGATGCCGCCGAGCAGCAGGTCGTAGATCTGGTTCGGGATGGTGTTGGCCGTGTTGTAGGCGTTGGCGAGCATCCCGGTACCGAGCGCGGCGACGATGACCGCGGTCCGCAGAAAGCCGGTGACACGGGACGCGATCGTGCCGATCGCCATGATCGCGCCGGACCGCAGGATCCCACCGGACCCGCCGTCCTTCCCGCCGTCGTCCCCCGACGGCTCGCCGGGGGCGAGGTCGACGACGGTCTCGCCGACGGGCGCCCGGCCACCTGCGGCGGGAATGTCCAGCGCCGTCTCGGCCGCGAGATTCCGCGCACCCGGAACCGGCGGCGTCCCCGGATGGATCGGCGGGTTTTGCGGCGCATGCCGTCCATGCCGCGGCCCCTGCTCCGGATACCCGGAGAACGCCTCCCCCGGAGCCGGCCGCCCCTGAGGCGCGGACCCGTGAGACGCGGGACCATGCGGTCCTTGAGGCGAGGGCCCTTGAGACAGCGGCCCCTGGTATGCCGGTCCTTGAGAAGCCGGTCCTCGAGATGCGGGACCCTGAGCCGCCGGTCCTTGGGATGCGCGCCCATGAGCCGCGTGCCCATGGGGTGCGGGTCCTTCAGACGCCGGTCCCTGGGGCGCCGGTCCTTGAGGTGCCGGTCCTTGCGACGCGTGCCCATGGGGTGGGCGTCCTTCAGACACCGGTCCCCGGGGCACCGGTCCCTGCGGTACGTGTCCTTGTGGGGAGGGTCCTTGGAACGGTGGTCCTTGAGGTGCGGGTCCTTGAGGTGCCGGTCCTTGCGACGCGTGCCCTTGCGACGCGGGTCCTTGGAGTGCGGGTCCCTGAGGTGCCGGTCCTTGAGGTAGGGGTCCCTGGGACGGTGGTCTTTGAGGTGCCGGTCCTTGCGACGCGCGGCCTTGAGACGCGCGCCCATAGGGTGCGGGTCCTTCAGACGCGTGTCCCTGAGGGGAGGGTCCTTGGGGTGCCGGTCGTTGGGGCGAGTGCCCTTGAGGCGGCGGTCCCTGGGGCGGTTGGCCGTAGGGAGGTCGCTCTTGTTGGGGCGGCCTTTGGTACGGGCCCCGTTGTGCTTGGGGGTGTCCCTGTGCCGGGTAGGCCTGGGGTGGACGTGCGTGGGACGGGCGGTGCTCCGGTGGGTCAGCCGGGCCCGTCGGGTTGCCCGGTGCCGGGGGAATGCCCTGCGCCGGATACCCCGGGCCCTGGGGGGTGCCCTGTGTGGGGTAGCCCGGCGCCGGGGAAGCGCTCTGGCCCGGGGGTGGGGGCGGGCCCTGGGTCGGGGAGCCCTGTCCCGTGTGTTCCGGGGAATCCGGCGGTGGGTAGCCCGGGCCCTGGGAAGCCGGGTCCGGGGTATCCGTTCCCTTGTCCCGTCGTCCCTGCCGATCCCGATCCGATCGACCCGTCACCGGCTGCCTCCGATTTCCGGCGGCGCCTTGCTCTGATGGCCCGCACTCCGACGCCCACGAAGAGTACGGCAAGTCCGCCACCGGTGATGAGCAGGGCGAGACGTCCGTATCCGGTGGTCCGGACGATGATTGTCTCGCCGCTGCCGAACGTCCGGCCGCCCGAGTTCGGGATCACCAGCGTCAGTTTGACCTCGAAGTTGCCGTTCCCGGCGGCCTTCGCGGGAATCCAGCGCTGGGCCCGTTCTCCGGGGCGCAGCTCGATCACCGCGTCCTCGGGGTCCAGTTGCCCGAGCCGCAGTTTCGCCTTGTTCTCCGACTTCGCGACGAGACGGACCTTCACGGACTGGTTCTTCAGCGTGTTCTCCACGAGCACCGGCAGTTTGCCCGTGCTGCCGCCCATCAACACCCGTTTGTTCTTGGTGGTGACGATGCGGACGCCTTCCATGTGGCCGTCGAGTTCGGTCGCGAGGCTCCTGCGGGCGACCTTGGCGCGGCCGGGGCTCTTGCGCCAGGAAACCGACTGCATGCGCAGGACGGCCCGTTCGTACGAGATCTCGATGGGGCCGGTCATGACCGCGCGGAACTCCGCGGCCTCCCGGGCGATGTCCTGCGTCTGCTCCAGGTGGGCGTCGCTGAGCTCCAGGGCCTCGTTGTCGTCGTCGTAGATCTGGAGGACCCTGTCCTGCGGCTTCAGGGACGCGATCCTGCTCAGCGGCTGTTCCCGTAGCCAGGGCGCGTCCTTGGTGTAGGACAGCAGGCGGTCGGCGAATCCCGGCGCGGGGTCCCACTGCCGGTCGGGCGCGACGACGATGGTGCGCGACACGCTCGGCGTCTCCGCCGCGATCATCGCCGTCTCGGCGAGGAACCGCTGCTCGGCCAAGGCCGCACCGGCGGCGGACTTCGTTCCCTTGCTGACGATCTGGCTGATCTTCTCGTCATAGACGAGCGCGGTCTTCCGGCCCGCATTCGTCTCGACCGTCGTGGTGGCGTTCGGCATCGCCCCCGTTTGCGGGTTCTGGAACTGCGAGCTGCTCATCAAGAACGTCCCGCCGTCCTTGAGGGCGTGCTTGGCGAGTTGTCCGATGGTCCCGCCGCCCGCCATGCCGTACGGCGGCCACGCGACATGTGTGTCCGGTGCCCGTCCGAGCGCCTTTGTCGCGACATCGGTGTTCTTCGTGGCGAACGCGTCAGAGATGTCGCCCCACATCTTGTGCCGGACGAGAGCGACGACGTCGGGGTCGCCGTACGGGACGGTGAAGTAGGGGTCGCCCCTGGACGCCGTGTTCAGCGCCGTCAGCCAGGACGACGCGACGGTGCTCTTCTCCTTACCGGCGCGTTTCCCGTTGAAGGGCTTCACGCTGTAGTCGCCGGACGCCATGGTTCGGACGTCGTCCAGTAGCGCCGGATCGATCGCCCACGTGATCGGCGTGTCGCTCGCACCGGCCGCGCGGACGAGCTTCGAGAGCCGTCCGCCCGGCGACATGTCCTTGCTGAGTTGGTCGTCGAAGAAGGTCTGGTCGCTGGTTCGGTGCATCCGGTCGATCAGCGGCCAGACCCAACCGACCGTCACCGGTTTGGACAGACTGTTCTTCGGCATGAACGTCAGGAAGGTCGTCATTCCGCCGACGACCTGTTGCGCGGAGTTCAGCACTTCCACGCCCACCGGGTAGACGCCGGGCGCGCCTCCCGGGCTGCGCAGCCGTAGGGCCTTGGTGGTGGCTTTGAACGTCCAAGCCTGCTGCGCGCCGGGCTGTGTCGCGCCGGGGAGTTGCTGCTGTGGACCGATGTTGGGCAGCGAATTCGGCTGGCCGGACGCGAGTTGGTCGAGTTGGCTGCGGCTGTTGACGGGTTGCGCGCTGTAGCGCAGCCGGATGGTGAGGCCGGGGAGTGGCTCGTCCGTCCGGTTCCTGGCCAGTCCGGAGATCTCGATACGGGAGTTCTCACGGATGGGCTTCGGGCTGACCTTGGTGAGCGCGAGCCCCACCGGCGTGCGTTCCCGTGCCTGTGCCGGGGCCTGGGCGGTCTTCGCGGTGGCGGGGGACGCCAGGGTCGCGGGTGCCGCCATCGCGATCCAGGGCAGCAGGGCGGCCAGCGCGACCGCGCGCTTGACTCTCCTCACGCCGTGTCCGGCCAGGAGCCGTCCGAGGCCGTGCCCACCCCGGAACGGCGGGCGTCGTTTTCCCCCACCACGGCCCCGATGGTAGTCCGCTGCGGGGCTCCGTCAGACCGTCCGGTCCACCTGTGGCACGGATCGGTATCGCTCGACCGCCGCGACTGTGACTCCGGTGAGTTCAGGCGACCGTGCGTCGTGGTTCGCTCCGTGTGGCAGGGGACGAGGACGGCTCGTGGAAGAGAACGGACGGTGTCGCGCGACAGAGCCCGTACAGGGTGCGTCCCCGGATGCCGAGTGCCGTCGACGCCTCGCCGGTGGCCGTGTAGACGACCTTGTCCGCGGGGTGACCGTCGACGAAGCGCTGGTCGATGAGGAGCGGCATGTCGTCCGGCAGGAGGAGGGGGCAGACGAGTCCGGCCGCGTATTCGGTGACGGCGTTGACGACGTCGGCGCGGGCCGGACGGACGACATCGGCGCCGACGGCGCGTCCGACCGCGTCCAGGGACGGCCGTACGCCCGCCGGGACGATCACACCGGTCAGGAACGGCCGCTCCCGCCCGTCGCAGGCGTAGACGCGGGTCACCAGGCAGCGGTCCGCCGGGAGGCCGAGCGCCTTGGGGAGTTCGTCGGCATGGGCCAACGCGACGGGGAGCCGCACGATCTCGTGGACCGTCTCCAGTTCGAGCAGCGCGCGGTGGATGGCGAGGGCGTCCTTCATGTTGGCTCCATCCCGCGGGGTTCGTCCCGCTGACCCCCGGACCCGAGTTGTCCCGACACCCCGTGCTCCACATGCTGTGGAATATCCCCATATGCCCGAGACGTCTGGCTTAACCCAGCGCGTGTAGTGCGTGAAGCCCTCCCGATACGGCTGCGCCGCAGGGTGCGGCGGACCGTGGCCCTTCGAGATCCCGCTACCGTTGTTCGTGCGGGAGGCTCATCGGAGGTCGCCCCGGCGTTCAACGGAGTGCCCAGAACGTAACTCGGGGATCGTCACCTGTGAAGAGCCTCGGGCCTCGGCCCCGCAAGGACTCCGTGCGGCACCCCGCTGATCACCGGAAAGTCTTTTGTCAGCCCGTCTACCAAGGAAATACGCTCGATGGCCGTGCCCAACCAGAACGTGACCCCGGAGGCCTCGCGGCGCACCGCGATCGCCGAGCTGCTGCGCCGTATCGCGCCTGTCGCCGACGATCTCGGCGTCAGGTTCGCGGCGGCCGGTCACGAGCTGGCGCTGGTCGGCGGCCCCGTCCGGGACGCGTTGCTGCGCCGTCCGACCAAGGACGTCGACCTGACCACCGACGCGCCGCCCGAACGCACCCTGGAGATCATCAAGGGCTGGGCGGACGCGCACTGGACGATCGGCATCGAGTTCGGCACGGTCGGTCTCCGCAAGGACGGCGTCGAGCTGGAGATCACGACATATCGCAGCGAGTCCTACGACCCGAAGTCCCGAAAGCCCAGCGTGTCGTACGGGACGTCCCTGGTGGAGGACCTGCGCCGCCGCGACTTCGCCGTGAACGCGATGGCGGCACGGCTGCCCGGCCACGAGTTCGTCGACCCGTTCGGCGGGCTCGTCGACCTGCAACGCAAGGTGCTCCGGACCCCGGGCCGTCCCGAGGACTCCTTCAACGACGACCCGCTGCGGATGCTGCGCGCCGCCCGGTTCGCGTCCCAGCTCGGCTTCACGGTCGCGCCTGACGTCGTCCAGGCGATGACGGACATGGCCGACCGCATCGAGATCGTCTCCGCGGAGCGAATCCGGGACGAGCTGTCCAAACTGATCTGCGGCCGGTATCCGCGGGAGGGCCTCGCGCTGCTCGTCGACACGGGCCTCGCCGCGCACGTCCTGCCCGAACTGCCGAAGCTGCGGCTGGAGATCGACGAGCACCACCGGCACAAGGACGTGTACGAGCACTCGCTGATCGTCCTGGAACAGGCCATCGCCCAGGAGAAGGAGGGGCCCGACCTCGTCCTGCGGCTCGCGGCGCTCCTGCACGACATCGGCAAGCCGCGCACCCGCCGGTTCGAATCGGGCGGACGAGTGTCGTTCCACCACCACGAGGTCGTCGGCGCGAAGATGGCCAACAAGCGGCTGTCGGCGCTGCGCTACTCGAAGGACGTCATCGCCGACGTGTCCCGGCTGGTCGAACTGCACCTGCGCTTCCACGGTTACGGCACCGGCGAATGGACGGACTCTGCCGTCCGCCGCTACGTCCGTGACGCGGGCCCGCTGCTCTCGCGGCTGCACAAGCTCACCCGCGCCGACTGCACGACCCGCAACAAGCGCAAGGCCGACCGCCTCCGCCGCACCTACGACGACCTGGAACGCCGGATCGAGCGGCTCGCGCAGGAAGAGGAGCTGGCCTCCATCCGCCCGGAGATCGACGGGAACGAGATTCAGGAGATTCTCGGCATCACCCCGGGCCCGCTCGTCGGCAAGGCGTACCGCTTCCTCCTCGACCTGCGCCTGGACCGTGGCATCATCGGCAAGGACGCGGCCGCGGACGAACTGCGCCGCTGGGCCGCCAAGGAGGGCATCCTCCCCGACGACGAGGCGGAGCGGGCCGCGGACGAGGGCGGCGCCGAATGATCCCGTTGCAGCTTGGTCGGATGAGCCCCCGGGAGACCGAGCGGCTGCTGGAGTTCGACCGTGAGCACGTCTGGCATCCGTACTCGCCGATGCCGGCGTCCGCGCCCGTCCAGCCGGTGGTGTCGGCGGACGGGGTCCGGTTGACGCTCGCCGACGGGACCGAGCTGATCGACGGGATGTCGTCGTGGTGGGCGGCCGTGCACGGCTACAACCACCCGAAGCTGAACGCGGCCGTCACCGGGCAGCTCGGCAAGATGGCGCACGTGATGTTCGGCGGGCTCACCCACCCGCCCGCCGTCCGGCTCGCGGAGCGGCTGGTCGAGATCACGCCTGAGCCGCTGACGAAGGTGTTCTTCGCCGACTCCGGGTCCGTCGCGGTCGAGGTCGCGATCAAGATGACGTTGCAGTACTGGCGGTCGCAGGGGAGGCCCGAGCGGCGGCGGCTGCTGACCGTCCGCGGCGGCTACCACGGTGACACCTTCGGTGACATGGCCGTGTGCGACCCGGTGAACGGCATGCATCACCTGTTCACCGACGTTCTCAGCCAGCACGTGTTCGCGCCCCAACCGCCGCTCGGCTACTCCGCCGAACCCGATGCCGAGTACCTGGACGAGCTGTCCCGCCTCGCCGCCGAGCACGCGGACGAACTCGCCGGAATCATCGTCGAGCCGATCGTCCAGGGTGCCGGCGGCATGCGGTTCTACGCCCCCGAGTACCTGCGCGCGCTGCGCGACATCGCCGACGAGCACGGGCTTCTCCTGGTGCTGGACGAGATCGCCACCGGGTTCGGCCGGACGGGTGAACTGTGGGGCTGTGACCACGCCGAGGTCGTCCCCGACATCATGTGCCTGGGCAAGGCCATGACCGGCGGATACATGACCATGGCCGCCACGCTGTGCACGGACCGCGTCGCCCACGGGATCACCTCCGGCGAGGCCGGTGTTCTCATGCACGGCCCCACGTACATGGCCAACCCGCTGGCGGCGGCGGTCGCGTCGGCGTCCATCGACCTGCTGATGTCCCGCGACTGGCGGGACGAGGTGGACACCATCGAGGCGATCCTGACCAGCGAACTCCTCGGCGCCGCCGACCTGCCCGGGGTGGCGGACGTCCGAGTGCTGGGCGCGATCGGGGTGATGGAGGCGCGTGAACCGGTGGACGTCCCGTCCGTCCAGGAGATCGCGATGGCACACGGCGTATGGCTCCGCCCCTTCGGCAAGCTGATCTACACGATGCCCCCGTACATCTGCACGGACGACGACGTCCACCACATCGCCACCGCCATCAACGCCATCGCCGAATCCCTCTGACCCACAGCGCCCTGACAGACCAAGGGTCTGGTCGAAGGCCCAGCCACATCGTGAGCACGAAGCGATACCGCACTTACACACAGTCCTGGGCCTCGGATCGACACAGCCGCCGGGTGAGCGGCCCAGAACGGCCGTAAGTACCGCAAGGGCAGCGTTCGCGCCGTCACGATCAAGGTTGCGAGTCGCCAGGCGAGCAGCCCTGAACAGTTGGAGCGAAACAGCCGTCAGGCGAACGTTCTGATGAGCCTTAAAGGAGTACGGCGGGACGGCGGGCGCGGGCTGTGGCTGTGCGGTAGGCGACGGCGCCTGCGGCGTAGGCGGCGGTTACGGCGAGGAGGGTCATCTCGGCGCGGCCGTCCGAGGGAAGCCAGGTCGCGGCGGCCGCTGCTGCGGCGGCGAACATGGCGTTGAACAGCATGTCGTAGACGGCGAAGACCCGGCCCCGGTAGGCGTCGTCGATGCTCTCCTGCAAGGTCGTGTCGACGCACAGCTTGACGCCCTGCGACACGACGCCCAGGACGAACCCGGCGGCGGCCCAGGAGCGTTCGGCGAACGGGAGGCCGAGGCCGAGCAGGCTCAGGGCGGCCGCGGCGAGCAGCCACGACACCCAGGCCTGTTTGCTGATCCGCCGCACCACCGGCGGGGTGATCAGCGCGGCGGTGAAGTAGCCGGCGCCGGTCAGGCCGAGCATCACCGCGAACGTCTCCAGGCCCGCGTTGGGGCCGTCCGCGAAGTGGTTGCGGCACAGCAGCAACGTCATGATCAGGATGACGCCGTACAGGAAGCGGTGGAACGCGATCGCGCCGAGCGCCAGTGCCGCCTGCGGTCGCCGTGCGAGGTGCCGGGCCCCGTCGACAAGGCCGTCCACGACGCTGCTGAGGGACTCCGTGATCCGTGGCGCGTTCGGGCGGGTGTCGAGGACGGCGTCCTCGGGCGGGTGCGGCCCCAGCAGTTGCCGGGGCAGCCTTGTCGCGATGATTCCGGCGACGAGGAACATTCCGGCCGCCGACACCAGGATCAGCGCCGTCCCGCCGTCGCCGGCGCCGAAGACGCGGCGCAGAAGGTAGCCGATGCCGCCGCCGACGAACGCGATGACCGTCCCGGACGTGACCGAGAACGCGTTCGCCGTCACCAGATGGTCGCGCCGCACCACATGCGGGAGCGCCGCCGACAGCGCCGCGAGGAAGAACCGGTTCACGCCGAGGACGACGAGCACCCCGGCGAAGAGGGCCGGGCCGTCCCGTCCGGCCGCCGCCACGCCCGCGACGAGCAGGACGAGGACGGCCCGCAGCACGGGCGCCCACACCAGGATCTGCCGCCGCCGCCACCGGTCGATGAACACCCCGGCGAACGGGCCGAGCGCCGAGTACGGCAGCAACGTCACCGCGAACGCGGCCGCCGCCTTCGCCGCCGTCGTCTGCCGCTCGGGTGAGAAGAAGACGTAGCCCGCCAGCGCCACCTGGAAGACGCCGTCGGTCAGCTGCGAGGCCAGCCGAGTTCCATAAAGCCGCCGGAAGTCCCGACCGCGCAGGATCGCCGGCAGTTCAGCTGCCTTCACCTGATCACTTTATGCGCTCCGGCGATGGGCGCTCCGCGATCAGTCCAACCAGAGGCGGGTGTAGTCGTAGCCGGAGGTGGTGGGCAGGAAGTGCGCGCCGTGGACGCGGGACGAGCGGTACAGCGTGTGGGAGCGGTTCAGCAGCGGGACGATCGCGGCGTCCTGCATGATCTTCTGGTCGGCCCGCTGCCAGAAGACGGCGGCACGGGACGGGTCCGGCGCGGTCAGAGCCGCATCGATCAGAGCGTTGACCTGCGGGTTGTTGTAACCGCCGTAGTTGGTGGAGTTCTGGCCATAGCCGCGTCCGTCAAAGAGCGGCTGGATGATGGAGCGGCCGTTGTTGCCGTACCAGTCGGGCGTCCAGCCGGGGGCGGCGATGTCCCAGGTGCCCGCGCGGGCCTTCGCGGGGGTGGCGATGGTGTCGGCGTAGAAGGAGCCGCTGGAGTCGGCCGTGAGCACGGTCTTCACGCCGCAGGAGTCCAGATTCTCCGCGATGGACTGGGCGATCAGCTTGTGGACGCTGTTGGTGCGGTACGGGAACCTCAGCGTGAGACTCGGATGACCCGTCCGGCCCAACAGCTGCCGACATTTCATGGGATTGCCGGACTCGGCGGGCGTGGGGTAGTGGTCGGCGGGAGCGTATCCGGAGTTGCCCGGCGGAATGACCGTGTGCAGGGGTCTGGCCACCGCGGGACCGCCGACGATCTTGACGAGGGCGCTGCGGTCGATGGCGTACTCCAGCGCCTGTCTGACCTCGCGTCTGCCGAGCGCGCCGCCGTTGTTGGGGCTGCGCGTATTGAACACCAGGTAGGGGCTGTTGTTCGGCGTCTCCATGATCGCGAAGCGGGGGTCGTCGCGCAGGTCCGGGATCGCGGACGTCGGAACGGGCTGGTCCCAGGCGAGATCGGCGACGCCCTGCTCGATCTGCTGCTGGACGGCCTCCGGCGAGTCCTGTCCGAGGGTGATCCGGATCTTCTCGACATGCCGTTCGCGAAGCGGATCGCCGTCGGGCCGCCACGCCGGATTGCGGGTGAGCAGGTACGACATGCCCGGCCGGTAGTCGGTGATCTGGTACGGGCCGTTCGAGATGGTGTGCCGCCGGAACTCTGGTCCGTCCGGGATGTACCGGTCGTACTCCTGGGGCGCGGCGGCGGTGGACGGCAGCGACAGCAGGTGGAGGAAGTCGCTGGCGGGACGCTTCAACGCGAAGACGAGCGTCGTGTCGTTCTTGGCGCGAACCCCCGCGATGTCGTGGTCGCGCTGGTAGGCGGCCATCGCCGCGGCGTCGTGGGCGTTGACGGCGCCGAAGCCGCGACAGAACTCGTCCATGCCCCTGAGCGTGGAGATGAAGTACCCCTTGCCGGCGGACGGCGACGCCGGGTTGCACAGCCGTTCGAAGCCGCGAACGAAGTCATGCGCGGTCACCGGCCGGGGCGGCCTGGTGTTCCACCGGACGCCGTTCCGCAACGTCACCGTGTAGACGCGGTGGTCTTTGCTGATGTCGCCGTTCTCTCGCGTCGGGATCCGGGCGGCCACGTCGGGCCGTACGGGAATCGTCTCCTGGAGATCGTTGGCCGCGCGCGTCCCGAACAGCGTCCGCGCGAACGTGCGGACGAGCCCGTACGCGCCGACGCTCGCGGCCGACGTCGGATCGAGGTGTTCGACGTCGGACGAGCCGACGATCCGCAGCATGCCGCCGTCGCGGGGCCGTCCGGCGGCGGACGCGTCATCGCCTCCCCCGGCGCACGCGGCCAGCCCGAGCGCGAGACCGGTCAGCCCCAGCATCACCTTGATCATCTCGCGTGCCCTCACGCTCTCACCTCACGACATCGGGACGTGGCGAGCAGTAACCCGTGGTGTCACAGTAGGGCCAGAGCGTGACAAAGGACTGGTACATCACCGTTTCTCTGCGCAAGTAAGGACGCCCTGACAGTGGATGTCCACTGCCAGGGCGTCCCTTGAGAACTTCGTGACGAGGCCTTCGGCGCGCCTGGTTGCGCGCGCCGGCCTTCGGTCAGCGGTCGATCTCGCCGCGGATGAACCTCTCGACGGCGGCGTGCGCCTGGTCGTCGTTGTACTGCTCCGGCGGCGACTTCATGAAGTAGGAGGACGCCGACAGGATCGGTCCGCCGATGCCCCGGTCCTTGGCGATCTTCGCGGCGCGCACCGCGTCGATGATCACGCCGGCGGAGTTCGGGGAGTCCCAGACCTCGAGCTTGTACTCCAGGTTGAGGGGCGTGTCGCCGAACGACTTGCCCTCCAGCCGGACGTAGGCCCACTTGCGGTCGTCCAGCCACGGCACGTGGTCGGACGGGCCGATGTGCACGTCCGCCTTCGCCATCTCGTGCGGGATCTGCGACGTCACCGACTGCGTCTTGGAGATCTTCTTCGACTGGAGACGCTTGCGCTCCAGCATGTTCATGAAGTCCATGTTGCCGCCGAAGTTGAGCTGGTACGTGCGCAGCAGCTCGACACCGCGGTCCTCGAACAGCCGGGCCATCACCCGGTGCGTGATGGTCGCACCGACCTGCGACTTGATGTCGTCGCCGACGATCGGAACGCCCGCGTCGGTGAACTTCTGGGCCCACTCGGGGTCGCTGGCGATGAACACCGGCAGCGCGTTCACGAACGCGACCTTGGCGTCGAGGGCGCACTGGGCGTAGAAGCGGTCGGCCTCCTCCGAGCCCACCGGCAGGTACGACACGAGGACGTCCACCTCGGCGTCCTTCAGCGCCTGCACCACGTCGACCGGCTCGGCGTCGGACTCCTCGACCATGTCCAGGTAGTACTCGCCGAGGCCGTCGAACGTGTGGCCGCGCTGGACCGTCACCCCGGTCGGCGGGACGTCGGCGAACTTGATCGTGTTGTTCTCGCTGGCGTGGATGGCCTCGGACAGGTCCATCCCGACCTTCTTGGCGTCCACGTCGAACGCCGCGACGAACTCGACGTCACCCACGTGGTAGTCGCCGAACTGCACGTGCATCAGGCCGGGGACTCGCGTATCGGGGGCCGCGTCCTTGTAGAACTCGACACCCTGGACGAGCGAAGAGGCGCAGTTGCCCACACCCACGATGGCCACGCGCACCGAACCCATCCGGTTGCTCCTTCTCTTTGCGATTGCGATCCTCGCCCGCCCGGAGGGCGCCCGCCACCTCCGCGGTGGGGTTCGCCTTTCCGGGGTGGGCCGCCCTAGCGGCCCCTGTCCCGAGGCTTGTCCTGTTTGCTCTGGTCGTTTCTTGCTTGTTGTTCCTGCTCGGCCCGCTCGCGTCCGATGAGCTCGTTGAGCCATCTGACCTCGCGTTCGACCGACTCCAACCCGTGGTTCTGCAGTTCCAGCGTGTAGGAGTCGACTCGTTCGCGGGTCCGCGCCAGCGCGGCGCGGACGCTCTCCAGGCGTTCCTCCAGCCGGCTGCGCCGACCCTCGAGGATCCGCAGCCGGACGTCGGCGCGGGTGTGCGAGAAGAAGGCGAAGTGCACGCCGAACCCCTCGTCCTCCCACGACGCCGGACCGGCCTCGGTGAGGAGCTGCTGGAGGCGCTCCTTGCCGTCCGCGGTGAGCTTGTAAACGATCTTCGACCGGCGGCTCTGCAGTGCCAGCGCCGTGTTCGGCTCCTCCGGCCGATCCTCGATGATCAGCCCGTTGGCAAGGAGCTGTTTGAGGCACGGGTAGAGGGATCCGTACGAAAAGGCGCGGAACATGCCCAGCAGGGTGTTGAGTTGCTTACGCAGCTCGTATCCGTGCATCGGGGATTCGTGCAGCAGGCCGAGCACGGCGAGCTCCAGCACGCCCGCGCCCTTCTTGGCCGCCGCCATCGTCCCACCCCCGTAGAGCCGGATGTCTCGATCCGATGTATCGAGTGAATGTATCGACTCGATACATCGCCAAGATACGTAGTCCGGCCCGCCCTGGCAAGTGGCGAGTTGTCCGTCCGGCTCGTCCGGGCTCTGAGCTGCGGTAACGCGGATCCGACGCTCGAGGCTGATCGTCGTCCACAGGGCGGCGCTCGCCGAAGTCACCCGGATCTACGGGGACGACCCGGCCGCCGCGCCGGACGCGTGAGAGACCACCGCCGAACTCTCCTGGTCGGACCGCAAATCCGGAGAATTCAGGGTGTATGTGGTGGAAGTATGCCAAAGTTGCGCATGGAACCATCTGGCCATGTCGTATGTCCTCGGCCCCGGGGTGCGGAGCCCCGAGCGGTAGACAAGTAAGGAGGAAACACCGGCCGTAGCGTCCGGCCGGGGCGTTGACCAGCCGGAACACCCCTTCGCCGTGCACATGCTCCTCCCGCTCACCAGCCCGCACAGTACGCTTCGGACGGCGCTCGAGCCGCCTTGAGCCGGTGGGTGACCCCGGCCCTCGGCAGCAACCGTTGTCCCCTGTTGATGAGGTCGCGTGAGTAATCCAAGCCAGCCCCGACCGGAACCCGGGTCGCAGAGGCCGGGCGGGCAGCACAACCCCCGTCCCGGCGATTCTGGCGAGCCCGGACAGCCGGATGCCCCGCGCGAGCACGTCGCGCCCGGGCAGCAGGACCAGTCACCGAACTTCATGGGCGACCCCGGCTCCCCTCCGACCGCCCCCACCCCCGCCGTCCCGGCCGCTCCCTCGACGCCGCCGGGCTTCCCCATGGGCTCCACACCGCCGCCCGGGACTCCCCTTCCCCCCGACCCGCCAAGCGGCCACGGCATCCCAAGCGCGCTGAACGCCCCGTCAGGGGGCGCCCCGAACGAGCCGAACGCCACGACCCCCCCAAACGGCCCCGGCGAACCGCCGCTGGGCCCGGTACCGCCAAGCGGCAGCAGTACCCCGGCTTTCGGCACGCCGAGTGCGCCTGCCAACGACCCCGGCCTCCGCCCTGACCCCCTCGATCCGGCTGCGCCCGGGGCACCGATGGGTTCGGCACCGCCGAGCAGCAGCAGTACTCCAAGTTTCGGTACGCCGGGTGTGGCCGCCAGCGGGTCGGGTGCTCCCGGCCCGGTCGAGCCAGGCGCCGGCGAGGCGCCGTTTGGTTCGGCGCCGACGAGCGGTAGCGGCACGCCGGCTTTTGGTACGCCGGGTGTGGCCGCCAGCGGGTCGGGTGGTTCTGGTCCGGTCGAGGCGCCGTTCGGTGCGATGTCGGCGAGCGGCGATAGCACGCCAGGTTTCGGTACGCCGAGTGCGCCTTCCAGTGACCCCGCTTTCGCTCCCGGTGAACCGGGTGCTCCCGGTGCGTTGCCGGCGAGCGGCGGCGGCACGCCGAGTTTTGGTACGCCGGGTGTGCCTTCCAGCGGGCCAGGTGGTCCTGGTCCGGTCGAGGCGCCGTTCGGCGCGATGTCGGCGAGCGGCGATAGCACGCCAGGTTTCGGTACGCCGAGTGCGCCTTCCAGTGACCCCGCTTTCGCTCCCGGTGAACCGGGTGCTCCCGGTGCGTTGCCGGCGAGCGGCGGCGGCACGCCGAGTTTTGGTACGCCGGGTGTGCCTTCCAGCGGGCCAGGTGGTCCTGGTCCGGTCGAGGCGCCGTTCGGCGCGATGTCGGCGAGCGGCGGTAGCACGCCAGGTTTCGGTACGCCGAGTGCGCCTGCCGGCGGGCCTGGCCCGCTCGAGTCGGGTGCGTCCGAGGCGCCGTTCGGCGCGGGCGGTGGTACGCCGGGTTTCGGGACGCCCGGTGTGTCTGCCGGTGATCCCGGCTTCGGCCCCGGTCCGGTTGAGTCGGGTGTGCCCGGGGCGCCGATGGGTTCGGCGCCGCCGAGTGGTGGTGGTACGCCGGGGTTCGGTACGCCGGGTGTGCCTGCCGGCGGGTCGGGTGCTGGTGAGGCGCCGTTCGGTTCGGCGTCGGCGGGCGGTGGTGGCACGCCGGGCTTTGGTACGCCGGGTGTGTCTCCGGGTGGGCCCGGTTCTGTTGATGGGCCGCAGCCTCCGGTTCCCGGTGCAGGTGGCGTGCCGCAGGGGGGCGCTGGCTCCGGTGGTTTTGATTCGGGTGGATTCGCGGCCGGTCGGGCTCAGCCGCTGGGCGGGCCGATGGGCTCGCCTCCGCCCGGGGGGCCGGGTCTGCCGAATGCCGGTGCGCCCATGGACTCCGCGATGGGCAATGCCGCCGGGCCCGGGGCGCCGCCTCAAGGTGTCGGACCTGGAGGGCCCGGGGGGCCGGGTGCGGGCGTGTCCGGTGGGACGCCGGGGGCGTTCGGTGCGGGGGGAGCGGTCGGTGGGCCGGGGCGGCATGCCGCCGGTGGGGCTGGAATGGCCGGTGCCGCGGGATTCGGGACGGTCGGGAACGGCGTCCGGGAGAAGCTCGGTGGGCTCGGGAAGGTCGGGCAGGAGCTCGGGTCCAAGGTCACCGGCAGATTCCGTGGCCGTGGCACACGCGCGGCCCGTCGTTCTGGAGGGCCCGCGGGTCCCGGTGGGCCTGGAGGGACGCCGCCCGGGACGGGTAAGCCCGCACCGAAGAAGCTGCTCGATCATCTGCGGTCCCGGGGGACGGGATGGCGCAAGTACCTTCCGTCCTGGAAGGTCGTGGCCGGTGTGTGCGGGCTCGGGATCGCGGCGTTCATCACGCTGATCTGGGTCGCCTACGCCAACACGCCGACGCCCGCCGAACCCACGGTGGCCGGTGTCGAGGACCAGGCGTCGATCTTCTACTACACCGACGGCACCGAGATCGGACGGATCGGCAAGAAGCGGCAGAGCGTCGAGCTGAACAAGGTGCCGCCGTTCGTCCAGGACGCGGTGCTGGCGGCGGAGAACCGCAGCTTCCGCACCGACCCCGGCTTCTCCGTCAAGGGGACGACCCGGGCCGTGTGGAAGAACCTGACCGGCGGGTCGGGCGGCGGGTCCACGATCACGCAGCAGCTCGCGAAGAACTACTACTCCGACCCGAACAACCGGACCGTCAACCGGAAGTTCAAGGAACTGTTCATCTCGCTGAAGCTGGAAGAGCGGTACACCAAGGACGAGATTCTCAAGCTGTACCTGAACACCATCTACTTCGGCCGTGACACGTACGGCATCCAGGCGGCGTCCCGCGAGTACTTCGGGACGGACGTGTGGAAGCTCAAGCCCGACCAGGCGGCGTTCCTCGGCGGCATCATCCAGAACCCCAACCGAGACCCGGGGGAAAAGGAGAACCAGGCGTGGGTGACCGGGAGGTACCAGTACACGCTCAAGGGCATGGTCTCGATGGGCAAGCTCAGCCAGGCCGAGGCCGACAAGTACATGAACAAGCTGCCCGCGATCAAGGAGGCGGGCACCGGTAACCAGCTGTACGGCGGGCAGCGCGGCTACATGTTGATGCGGGCCAAGGAGGAACTCCGCAGGCTGGGCATCGACAACAAGGAGCTGACGACCAAGGGCCTGCGCGTCTACACGACGTTCGACCGCAAGCGGATGGCGATGGCCAAGCGGGCGGCGGAGCAGACCGTCCCGCAGGTCAATCCGAAGAAGCTGGCGCAGAAGAAGATCCGCGTCGGGCTGGTCTCGGTGAACAGCGCGAACGGCGAGGTCGTCGCGTTCTACGGCGGCCCCGACTACCTGGACCAGGCGTTCGACAACGTGTGGCAGGGCAGGGCGCAGGCCGGGTCGGCGATGAAGCCGTATGTGCTGGCGACGGCACTGAAGCAGAACTACAGCCTCAAGAGCATGGTGGAGGGCCGGTCGAGGATCCCCATCAACCCCGAGGGCAACGTCGTCCCGGAGAGCGACTCGTCGGGCGTGAAGGTGCCGAACAGCCATGAGGTGGCGCCGGCGGTCAACCTCATCACGGCGACGGAGGAGTCGGTGAACACCGCGTTCATCCAGCTGATGGGCAAGGTGGGTATCCAGGAGGTCATCAAGACCGCGACCGACGCCGGTGTCGCGTCCGATCTCCTGAAGCCGCACGACTGCTGCCTGAACCTGGCGCTGGGCGTCAACGACATCCGTCCGATCGAGCAGGCGGCGGGCTACGCCGTGTTCGCGAACGGCGGCATGTACCACCAGCCGCACGTGATCCGGCAGGTCAAGCAGACCGACAACAAGACGGTGCGGCTCAAGCCGAAGTACACCAAGCGCCGGGTCTTCAGCCCGCGGGTCGCGGCGGACGCCACCTACGCGATGCGCCAGGTCATCCTGGGCGGTACCGCGACGGCGGCGCGGCTGCCGGACGGACGCCAGGCCGCCGGCAAGACCGGAACGACCGACCGGAACGTCGCGACGTGGTTCGTCGGATACGTGCCCCAGGTCTCCACCGCGGTGACGCTCTACAACGACTCGGTGGGGCCGGACAAGAGGAAGAAGTCGGTGGTCCTGCCGGGGATCGGGCAGGTGGAGGGCGGTACGATTCCCGCCCGCATCTGGCGGTCCTACATGTCGGACGCGTTGCGCGGGATCGACGCCAAGCAGTTCCCACCGCCCGTGTGGGGCGGCATCACCCAGACGTGGGCGAAGCCCCCGGAGGAGAAGAAGCCGAAGAGGCCGCCGTGGTGCGACGGGCCGCTCGGCCAGTACGACCCGCGCTGTCGGGACGACGGCGACGGCCCCGGCGGCCCCGGCGGCCCCGGTGGCCCCGGCGGCGACAAGCCGCCGTGCCAGTCGCCGTTCCCCGACCCCAACTGCAACCCGAACAAGCCGCCGAGCGATCCGCCGCCGCAGTGGTGGTGCAACATGCACCAGGGCCATCCCGCCTGCCGGTTCCGGCGGGACGGTGACGGCCGCGGTCTCAACCGTCCGAACGCGGCGACCGTCGTTCCGCTGATGCCGCCGGGAAGGCCCCCGGAATGAACCGGAGGGCCGTCCAGCCCGAACGATTCGACCGGCTCGCCTCGTGCCGACGGGGCGAGCCGAAAATCAACACATGTCCGTATATCAGTACGACTCCATGCGTGGCCGCATGTCAGCGGGCGAGACCATGCCCGCGGGGTGGCCGGAAGCCCTACCAGGCTTGCATCCCCGGCCCCCGCGCCGCCGGGCGCGCAGTACTCTCTGACGACGCACAGCCGTACCCCAGTTGATGAGGACGCGTGAGTAACCGAAGCCCATACGGACCGGAATTCGGAGATGGCCCCGACCGGAGGGGGGCCCGCCGCTCCGGCGGCGCGGGATCGCCGTCCGGTGCGCCGCGGGGCGGAGCGTCCGGCGACCCCGGCCGGACCCCACGCCCCGGTGGCGGGAGGTCGGGTGGACGTGGCGGGCCCGCACGGATGGGCGGCAACGGCCGGCGTCGCGGTACGCCCGCGGCGATGCGTCAGGGGCCGAGCGCTCCGCCGGTCCGTTCGGGTCGTCCCGGCCGCCCGCAAGGCGCCCCTGGCGGACCTCCCGGCCCGCCCATGGGTCCCGGTGGACCTGGCGGGCCCGGTGGCCCGAGGGGTCCCGGCGGTCCGGGTGGGCCAGGCGGTCCGGGTGGACCTGGTGGACCTGGTGGACCTGGTGGGCCGCAAGGTCCCGGCGGTCCGGGGCGACGCGGCGGTCCCGGGGACAACGGGGACACCGGTTTCTGGGGCGAGAGCGACCGGCGCTCGGACGGCGGCAAGGAGAAGAAGACCGGCTGGCGGCGGTACGTGCCGTCCTGGAAGGTCGTCGTCGCCGTCGTCAGCGTGCTGATCCTCGGCATGGCGGCGCTGGTCATCGTCGCGTACGCCAACACCCCGATCCCGACGGAGAAGCAGCAGGACGCGCTTCGCCAGGAGTCGGTGATCATGTTCTCGGACGGGTCACCGCTCGCCCGCATCGGCACCCACCGCGAGGACATCCCGCTCAGCAAGGTCCCGAAGCATGTGCAGGACGCGGTCCTGGCCGCCGAGCACCGCGGCTTCTGGCATGAGCCGGGCATCTCGCCGACCGGTATCGCGGGCGCGTTCTACCGGGCGGTCGTCGGCGGCGAGGTCGCCGGCGCCTCGACGATCACCCAGCAGATGGCGCGGAACTACTACGCGGGCCTCAGCCGTGACCGGACGGCCAGCCGGAAGATCAAGGAGATCCTCATCTCCATCCGCCTCGGCCGCGAGATGGACAAGGCGAAGATCCTTGAGCTGTACCTGAACACGGTCCCGTTCGGGCGCCGGTCGTACGGCATCCAGGCGGCGTCCCGCGCCTACTTCCACAAGCCCATCACCGACGTCAACGTGTCCGAGGCGGCGATGCTCGCCGCGCTGATCCAGCGGCCGTCGTACTTCAAGACCTTCGGCCCGGCGTCCGACCCGGCCAAGCAGGCGTTGATCAACCGCTGGAACTACGTCCTCGACGGCATGGTCGAGGAGGGCTGGCTCGACTCGGGCAAGCGCGCCGCGGCGCAGTTCCCGCAGACCCAGGAGAACTGGAGCGACGTCCCGGAAGACCCGAACACCGGCTACCTGCGCGACCGCGTGATCGCCGAACTGAACCGGCTCGGCATCGACGACCAGATGCTGGAGACCGGCGGGCTGCGGATCAAGACGACGTTCAACAAGGATCTGCAGAACTACATGAACAAGGCCGTCAAGCAGATCCACAAGGAGAACGGGCTCAACTCGGAGATCAAGTTCGGGCTGGCCGCGATCGACCCGAAGACGGGCGGGGTCATCGCCGCGTACGGCGGCCCCGACTACCGCAAACAGCAGTTCGACAACTCCTTCCAGGGTGAGGTGCAGCCCGGTTCGTCGTTCAAGCCGATCGTGCTGGCCACCGCGCTCGACCAGGGCATCAGCCTCCAGACGATGATGGACGGCTCCTACAAGCGGACGATCAACGGCGCGACGTTCACCAACGACAACCGGTCGGAGAACGGCGTCTACTCGCTCAAGCAGATGACGGCGATGTCCATCAACACGTCGTACGTCGAGCTGGGGCAGCGGGTCCAGCTTCCCAAGGTCATCGAGATGGCCAAGAAGATGGGCATCCCGGAGAAGACCGAGAACCTCGACCCCTCGTACACCTCGCTGCCGCTCGGTGTCATCGACGCGAGCGCCGTCACGATGGCGTCCGTCTACTCGACGTTCGCCGCGGAGGGCAAGCACCGGGACGCGCACGTCATCGCCGAGATCACCACCAACAAGAACGGCCCGGTCACGAACAAGGACGGCAAGCTCCTGGAGAAGCTGCCCTGGGAGAAGCCCCGAACGGTCTTCTCGGCGGGTGTCGCCCGGGACGCCACGTCCGCGATGCGGGCGGTCGTCACCTCCGGTACCGGTCAGCGCGCGAGCCTCGGCGCCCGTCCGGTGGCCGGCAAGACCGGTACGACGGACGAGAACAAGTCCGCCTGGTTCGTCGGCTACACCCCGGAGCTCGTGACGGCGTCGGCGATGTGGCGGCAGGACAAGGCCGGAAACCGCAAGTCGCTGATCGGGGTCGGTAACTACGACCAGGTTTACGGTGGTACCGTCCCGGCCGATCTGTTCAAGCGGTTCATGCTGAAGGCCCTGGAGGGCAAGCAGATCACGCAATTCGGGCCGCCCGCCAATGTCGGCCAGCTCGCCCCGTGGTCGAAGGCCGAGCCGAAGCCGACCACGTCTCCGACACCGAAGGCGTCGGAGACGCCGAGGTGCGAGCCGGACAGGCCGCGGCCGGGTTGCGAGTCGCAGACGCCGACTCCGCCGACCTCGCCGTCGCCGCCGTCGCCGGGTGAGGTGCCGTGCGACCGGTTCAACATGCCGATCGGCTGCAATCCGGACCTTCCCCCGAAGGGCGACAAGACCTGGTGGTGCGCGCAACCGGCCCACCAGAATCATCCCGAGTGCCGCGACGTGGAACCGCCGGACCCGAACGACCCGAACGGCAACTAGCACTAAGTGGAACGGCCCGGAGCCCGCCATCGGCTCCGGGCCGTTCCGCGTGCTCAGACCGTGCCCGGCCGAGGTGGGTGTGACGGACCAATAGTCTTGCTGTCCATGGCGTCGCCTTCTAAGAGGCTCGGGAAGTCCGCTGCCGGAAACGACAGTGACGACGGGAACGGCCGTCCGGGCAGATTCGCGCGGCTGATCCCGGTGCTGACCGGCCTCACCGCCCTGATGGGATTGCTGGGCTGGTTGCAGAAGCAGCCGTGCGCGTCAGCGAACTTCGACTTCATCAAGACGACGACGAACGCCTGCTACACCGACATCTATCCGCTGTACTACGTGCGCGGACTGAACGACGGCAAAGTCCCGTACTTCGACTCGTTCACCGGTTCCGACACCATCCACTACGTCGAATACCCGGTCCTCAGTGGCGGCTTCATGCAGCTGGTGGCGTGGCTGGTGAAACCGTTCGGCGTGGACGAACGCGGCATGGCGTTCTTCAACGTGACCGTGCTGATCCTCATCGTCCTCGCGATCGTGGCCGTCCTCGCCACCGCGTACGTGGCGGGACGCCGTTCACTGCGAACCGGCCTGATGGTGGCGCTGTCACCGGCCTTGCTGCTCACCGCGTCCATCAACTGGGACCTGCTGGCGGTGGCACTCTCCGCACTCGCCCTGGCCGCATGGTCGGCGCGCCGCCCGACGCTCGCCGGGGCGCTGCTGGGGCTCGCGATCGCGGCGAAGTTCTACCCGCTACTGTTCCTCGGCCCCCTTATTCTGCTGTGCATACGCGCCGCGCAGTGGCGCGCCATGGGCCGCATGCTCGTCGGCACCGCCGCCGCGTGGCTACTCGTCAACCTGCCCGTGATGATTTTCGCGTGGGACGGTTGGCGAGAGTTCTACTCCTTCAGCCAGAAACGCGGCGTCGACTGGGGCTCCATCTTCTTCTACCTGCAAGACCACGGGCTGGAAAAGGCCACGTCCGACACCGAAACACTCAATCTCCTGGGCACGGGAACCTTCCTCGTCCTCGCGGCGGGAATCGCCGTCCTCACATTCGTGGCACCGACGCGACCCCGCCTGCCGCAGCTGATGTTCCTCGTCCTGGTCGCGTTCATGCTGCCGAACAAGGTCTGGTCGCCGCAGTACGTGTTGTGGCTACTGCCACTCGCGGTCTTGGCCCGTCCGAAGCTCCCCGCGTTCGTGGTGTGGCAACTCGGCGAGATCGCCTACTTCTTCGGAATCTGGTGGTTCCTGCTGTCGGTGTCCGCACAGACCCCGGGCCAGGACCTGTCGGGCACGATGTCGGCGGTGCTGAGCCTGGACGCCCCGGACGGCGGGATCAACGAGGACGTCTACCATCTGGCCCTGTTCGCCCGGTTCGTAACCGTCCTGGCACTGGCCGCCCTGGTGGTGTGGGACGTGCTGCGCCCGTCCAGCGACCTCATCCGTGCGGACGGCGCAGACGACCCGTCCGGCGGTTTCCTGGACGGCGCGGACGACGTAATCGCCCTGAACCGACTGAAACGCCGACGCGGCACCCACCACACCAGCGTCCCCCTGACCCCCTAGCAAACAACCCTAAGCGCCCCGGGCGTCCGCACCCTCCAGCCACGCGCCACCGTCCAATCAAGGCGACAGATCTGACGCCACGCCCAAAACAAGCCGAAGCCACGACTCAAAGCGTCCCGCTGCCTGCGACAACAGGCAGCAGGACAGCACTTGCGCAATAACACCAAGTTCGCGGACGGCCGAGCTGCGGAACCTGATGAGGAGGCTCGGACAGGACATCACCGCCACCCGCGCCGTGGAGGTGGTCGTGGCCGCCGACGCCAACGCGGACGGCAAGATCTCCCTGGAGGAGTTCGCCGCGTTGATGGAGCGGACCGCCGGCCGTTGAGGCCGTCCCCGTGGCTTCTTCGTGGCTTCTTCGTGGCTTCTTGGTGGCTTCTTGGTGGCTTCTTCGTGGCGTGGTCAGGTCCGGCGTCGGCGGAGCTTGAGAAAGTTGTCGTTGCGGGTGACGGTGCTTCCGTCGTGGGTGGTCTGGACGTGTTCGTGCTCGCCGCTGTGCAGGACGTCCCAGGCGCCGTCCGGCAGCCGTAGGTCGGCCAGCACCTCGTCGGGGGTGGGCAGGGGGGTGTCCGCGTGCGGGTCCCAGGGCGGGAG
Source organism: Actinomadura pelletieri DSM 43383 (assembly GCF_003634705.1). Classification (GTDB taxonomy): domain Bacteria; phylum Actinomycetota; class Actinomycetes; order Streptosporangiales; family Streptosporangiaceae; genus Spirillospora; species Spirillospora pelletieri. The sequence continues at coordinate 827,813 of NZ_RBWU01000001.1, forward strand.
GGCCGGACGAACTGGACGACCTGCTGGAGAACCTGCCTGCGGCCGACCCCACCACCAGAACGCGCATCGAGGTCACCGAAGGACCCGCGCGAAGTTGCGGAGGTGTTCGCGGGGCTGCTGCGTCCGGGCGGGGAGTTCGCCGACCGGTTCGAGCACGTCGTCTTCGCGGTCTGGGACACCGCCGAGGGCGCCCCCAGGCACCCGGCTGCGGTATGAGTGGCCGGACGAGGGCTCTACCGGCACTTAGAGGCACGCCTGCGCCCCTGGCCCAACCCATCCGCTGCCCTGCATCGGTGGCAGCAGGCAGCATGGACGGCTAGTCCGACGAGGGCTTGGAAGCTGCAGTGTGAGCGGTCAAGCGGGGGCTTTGGAGGTCCTTCGAGGTACGTCTGTGGACGGCTAGAGCGCCCGCTGCCATGCGCTGCGGCAGCAGGCAGCAGGCAGCAGGCAGCGGGCATGAGGGCGCTCTATCCAGTGATGCTGAGTTCACTGAGGGCCTGGCTGTGGCGCTCTGAAAGAGGCCTTAGTGGCGCAGCGCGTCTATGAACCACTCGAACATCGGTGTGACCGGTGGCTGGGCGGGCCAGCCGTTGATGGTGGCGAGAAGGTGCCAGTAGCGTTCCGCCCGTACGTCGGTGCCGACTTCCAGGCGTTCCAGCAGCTCCCGCCTGAACTCGGTGTTGTCAGTGCTTCCGGACGAGGCCGCGTAGGCGGCGACCAGTTCGTCGACGATGGGTCGCGCCGCCTCGGAGTCGGGTGCGATGCCGTCCGCGATCGCGGCCCCCACCCTCTCTCCCGTCAACTGCGCGAGGGCCTGCGGGTCGTTCGGGCCGGAGCCGCGGGCGTTGTCCGCCGCCTGGAACTCGGCCATCCGCCGCACCGACGCGCGGAAATCGGGGTCGCCGACCAGTTCGGCGAGCTCCACCCACGCGTCGACCTGCTCAGGCTCGGGGTCGTCGGGCAGGTCCGGCAGCCCGGACCGCATCCTCGCCACGAACTCGGGGTCGATGTCGAGCCCGGCGAACGACTCGTCGATGAAGTCGGTGATGATGCGCCGACGTTCCTCATCGGACAGCCGGGCGAGCTTGTTCATCAGTTCGATCTCCTCTGGACTGGATCCGCGTTTCGCGATCGCCCGCAGCACGGCCCGGCGCAGTCGGAGCGTCCGGATCTGCACGTCCATGGCCTCCGCGTGCGCCGCCGCGACCTCCCCGACGCCGATCTCGCGGTCCAGCACCCGCCGGACCGTGCCGAGATCGATGCCGAGGTCGCGCAGCGTCCGCACCAGGTCGAGGCGCGCGACGGCAGCCGCGTCGTACAGCCGGTAGCCGGCCGCGGTACGGCAGGTCGGCGGCACCACGCCCGTGTCGGAGTAGAACCGGATCGTCCGCACCGCGAGCCCGGTGCGGCGTGCCAGATCCCCGATCGTGTACAGGGTGTCGCCGTCCATGCCGTCCACCATGGGGGCTCCAGTGACTAGAGAGTCAACACGGCACCATCATGAAACGACGGCGGAAATGCCCAGAAGGTCTAGTAGGTGGGGTCCTGAGAGATGCTCCACCATGCCGCGCCGTAGATCCCCACGATCACGATCCAGTAGAGCAGTCCGATCACGAAGAAGAGGTAACCGAGGATCAGCCCGGTCACGGCCATGCCGTTGCCGCCCTCACCCGTCCGCTTGATCTGGCTCTGCGCGACGTGCCCGAAAATGACGGCGCCGAGGGAGAAGACCAGCACGCCGCAGGACAGCACGCCGACGATGCCCAGCACCATCGAAGCGATGGCCATGCCGTTGTTGCGCGGAGGGACCGGCGGGCCCGAACCGTAGTAATGGTGCTGGACGGACTGGGGCTGGGAGTACTGCTGGGCGTACGGATCCTGCGACCCGTAACCGTAGGGGTCGTACGGAGGCTGTGCCATAGAGTTCCCGATCGGTTCGCGCGCCCGCCGCCGAAGAGAACGCGCGTGCGCTGGAGACTGGATTCCGGATTATGTCAGTCTGACGTGACCTTCGGCTTGTGTCGTCTTCGTGGTCTGTTACGTGCATTAGATGTTGTGTCGCACGCGCGGGTTCCCACCGCATCGCCGATCAAAGTCTGGAACGCAACCACGCGATGTCTTCGGCCTGGCCGTCCGCGGGCGTCTCCACCACGACCGGAGCGTCGGCCGCCCTGACCACGGCCAGGATCGCCTCCGGGTCGATGGTTCCGCGGCCCAGATTGGCATGCCGGTCGGCGCCCGACCCGAACGAGTCGCGACTGTCGTTGCAGTGCACCAGATCTATCCGCCCGGTAATCGCCTTGATCCGGTCGACGGCGTCCACGAGTTCCTCCCCCGCCGCGTGCGCGTGGCAGGTGTCGAGACAGAACCCGAGTTTTGACTCCAGCCCCGCGACCCCGGACAGCACCTCCCACAGCCGGGCGATCCGATCGAACTTGCGCGCCATCGCGTTTCCGCCGCCCGCGGTGTTCTCGATGTAGACCGGCACCGGGCACTCGACCCTCTCGAACACCTTGCGCCAGTTCTCGAACCCCAACTCCGGATCGTCGTCCTTCAACACATGCCCGCCATGAACGATCAGCGCCTTCGCACCGATCGACGCGGCCGCCTCCAACTGCTGGGTGAGATTCTTCCGGCTCGGGATGCGAATCCTGTTGTTGGACGTCGCCACGTTGATCGTGTACGGAGCATGGATGAAGACGTCCACGCCGGACCCGGCCAGCGCCTCCACACCCTCCGGCATGACGGGCTTTTTCCACCCCTGCGGATCACCGAGAAAGAACTGAACGACGTCGGCGCCGACCGCGCGGGCGCTATCAAGCGGGTTGATCTGATCGACGTGGGCTCCGATGCGCATCCCCCGAGCCTAACCCCGCCCCCCGACAACCCCAGGCCCCCGCCAACCCGGATCCGCATCAAGCTCTGTGCCTTCGTCAGCGTCGGGCCTGCCCTTGCGCGGGGCCCGTCCTTGCGCGGGGCCCGTCCTTGCGTGGGGCCTGCCCTTGCGTGGGGCCTGCCCTTGCGTGGGGCCTGCCCTTGCGCGGGGCCCGTCCTTGCGTGGGGCCTGCCCTTGCGGGACGTGTGTGGGTTCGCGGTGGTGGCGTCCGCGGTGGTGATCGTGGTGGTGTGGCGGGCGGCCTTCGGGGACAGGTGTCAGATCGAGAAGCCGCCGTTGTTCAGGGCGAAGGCGGTGCCCATGAATGAGGCGACCATGCCGATGACGTTCAGCCAGCGTTCGTTCGTCGTCGCGGAGATCATCTGGGAGTACAGGGCGAGTGGTAGGCCGATCACGCCTGCTATCGCGCCGGGGAGGTGGGTCGCCGGAATCCAGCCCATGATGAGGGCGGCGAGCCCGATCGTGACCGCGGCGACGGCGAGGATGTCCTGGTAGCGGTGGGATTCGGCCTTGGGGACGGCGGTCGCCTGCCGCTCAGTCCTTGTTGCCTCCTGTGGCATCGGGATCCTCCTCCAGGTCAGGTTTCCCGCGTAGGGGGCGCACGGCGCACACGGGAACCGACGGACCATGCCAGTTAAGGGGTTCCCAGCACGGCCGGGGATCAACCTGCGGGGGCGGACGGAAAATGTCCGCGGCAGGCGGTACTGTCGAACATGGATTCGAAGAACGCCGGCTCGGTTCAGACCTCCCGAGGGGAAGCGGGAGGGGAGCAGGAGGTGCACCATCGTGACGAAGGCGCAGTTGGGACTGATCGGTGACGCGGAGCTCGTGGAGGAGTTGTCGCTGCTCACGACCCAGACCGCTCGTATGCGCGCTCGTATGGCCGACATCATGGCGGAGCTGGAACGGCGGCGCTGCGCGCGGTCCGTCCAGCCGAAAGCGAGGCGATGACGACGTCCCGCGACCGATGCGAAACCCGTGGCGGCGGCCGCAAGGCCCCACGAGGCGCCACCGGCTGACACTCCGTCCTTGCCGGGGGGCGGCGCCGGTCAGCTCGTGGGCGGGGATCCGGAAGGCGACCCCGGCGAAGGCCGTCACCGGAGACGGCGCGGGTCGTGTGCGCGGTGCCGGCCGAACGTTCGCCGCCCGAGCCCGCTGCGAGCCGCGCCGCCGTCCAGCGGTCCGTCGCACGGATCAAAGGGCCGTTGCACGAATGGACGGCGGCTGGCGCCTGGGACTGGCGGCGTCCCACATGTGCAGGCGGCGGCGTCCAACAGGAGGGCTGTCCCTTTTGCGGGCACGGGTGAGGGCGGACGGGAGGAACGTGCGCGGTACTGTCCCTTGTCCCCAGGGGCGGTTGGTGCCGGAGGTGCGCAAGTCGGCTTGCACACCCGGCGTCCCCCGAGTGCCGGTGAGGGCGCGGGGGCGGGCTTTCGCTCCCGTTCGGCCGCTGAGCTTTGGGAACCGGCTCGTACGGTGCCGACAGTTGGTAGCCTGTATCGGTCTCGCGGCCGGTGCGTCCGGCGATCCGGAGTCCGGTGCCGCCGCGGGAGACGCAACAGCCCTCCTGTCACGGAGAGACCGTGACCGCATCAGTCCAGAGGAGGTAGGGACAGCATGCGTCGTTACGAACTCATGACCATTCTCGACCCCGCCATCGACGAGCGCACTGCCACCACCGCGCTCGACCCGTTCCTGAAGGTCGTCAAGGACGGCGGCGGCACCGTCGAGAAGGTCGACGTCTGGGGCCGCAGGCGCCTGGCGTACGACATCCAGAAGAAGTCCGAAGGCATCTACGCGGTGATCGACCTGTCGGCCGAGCCTGCCACGGTCAAGGAGCTCGACCGGCAGCTCAACCTGAGCGAGTCGATCCTCCGCACGAAGGTCATCCGCCCCGAGGTCCACTGAGCCAGGCTCAGCCCTCACAGCAGCCGGAGCGAGCCCCATGGCAGGCGACACCGTAATCACGATCGTCGGGAACCTCGTCGAGGACCCGAATCTGCGTTTCACCTCGAGCGGCCAGGCGGTCGCGTCCTTCCGCATCGCCTCGACCCCGCGGTTCTTCGACCGCCAGTCGGGTGACTGGAAGGACGGCGAGGCACTGTTCCTCACCTGCAACGTCTGGCGGCAGGCCGCCGAGAACGTGGCGGAGACCCTGCAGCGCGGCATGCGGGTGATCGTGCAGGGCCGACTCAAGCAGCGGTCGTACGAGACCCGCGAAGGTGAGAAGCGCACCGTCTTCGAGGTCGAGGTCGACGAGGTCGGCCCGTCGCTGCGCAACGCCACCGCCAAGGTCAACAAGACCCAGCGGCAGGGTGGCGGCGGAGGCGGCTTCGGTGGGGGCGGCGGCCAGGGTGGCGGCGGCTTCGGCGGCGGCCAGCAGGGCGGCGGTTTCGGCGGCGGCGGCCAGCAAGGCGGCGGCTTCGGCCAGCAGGGCGGAGGCGGTGCCCCGCCGGCCGACGACCCCTGGGCCACCAGCGGCAGCGGCGGCGGAGGCTACTCCGACGACCCGCCGTTCTAGGCTCGGACGCCGCGTCGACGTCGATCTCGTCGTTCCGGCGTGACCAGTAAGACCATGTACACGTCCATTCCCGCGTGAGCGGGGCTCTCCCAAAGGAGCACCACGATGGCGAAGCCACCTCCCCGCAAGCCGAAGAAGAAGGTTTGCGTTTTCTGCCAGGAGAAGATCTCCTACGTCGACTACAAGGACACCGGGCTGCTGCGGAAGTTCATCTCCGACCGCGGCAAGATCCGCGCCCGGCGGGTGACCGGCAACTGCACCCAGCACCAGCGGGACGTCGCCACGGCGATCAAGAACGCCCGCGAGATGGCGCTGCTGCCGTACACCAGCACCGCGCGCTGAGGCAGGAGGAACGATCATGAAGCTCATCCTGACCCAGCAGGTGTCCGGGCTCGGCGAGCCCGGTGACGTCATCGACGTCCGCAACGGCTACGGCCGCAACTACCTCGTCCCCCGCGGGTTCGCCATCCGGTGGACGCGCGGCGCCGAGAAGGAGATCGAGTCGATCAAGAAGGCGCGTTCGGCTCGCGAGATCGCGACCGTCGAGCACGCCAAGGAGGTCGCCGAGCAGCTCAAGGCGGTGCGAGTGAGGCTGCGCACCCGTACCGGCAGCGGTGGCCGCCTGTTCGGTGCCGTGACCGCCGCCGACATCGCCGACGCGGTCCGCGCGGCGGGTGGCCCCGACCTGGACCGTCGCCGCATCGAGATCGGCAACCCGATCAAGACCGTCGGCGACCACCGGGTCAGTGTGCGCCTGCACACCGAGGTCACCGCCACGATCGACATCAATGTCAGCGAGGCCTGACCAGGCATAGCACGAAACGGCCCCCGCGCCCGGGGGTCCCTGGCCGCGATCGGCTCGGCCGGATCGACGCGACGCCGTCGTCCCGACCAGGTTCGATAGGCGGGTGCGATTACGGTTCGTCCGATTTCGTCCAGGGACCCCATGTCTTTCGAGGCGGCGCGGGGGCCGTTGTGCTTTCTCGGTGTTTCATGTGAAACGTCCCTGAACCGCCCAGTGTTTGAAGTGTCGGTAACTGTCTAACTACGTTCCGTAACTAGTTCATCGCGGGATGAAGGGGGACGGTGTTGAACGCGCATTCGGAGGAGGAAGCGGACGGCCAGGGACGGAATGGTGCGTCGGTGACGCGCCGGGCGGTCATCGGCGGTGTGGTAGGAGCGGGGCTGTTGGAGGTGATGTCCATCGCGTGCCCCGGCCACAATGGAGCCATGGCAGATGATCTTCCGGGAGGCCCGAATGCGCATCCCGGAGCGGGCGACGCGGCACCGTTCACGGCGGACGCCCCACGCGTGTACACCCGCGCACAATGGCAGGCGCGCCCACCGCGCCGCACCGCCCGGGTCATCAACCGCCGTCCCGACCGCATCGTGGTCCACCACACGGCCACCCCGAACGCCAAGGATCGTTCGCTCGCCCACGCATTCGCGCTGTCCCGGTACATCCAGGACTTCCACATGAACAAGAACGGCTGGGACGACACCGGCCAGCAGCTCACCATCAGCCGCGGCGGCATCGTGATGGAGGGCCGCAACAGGAGCCTGCAGGCCGTCGAGACCGGTGCTCTCGCCGTCGGCGCGCAGGTCCTGCACCACAACGAGCACACCATCGGTATCGAGAACGAGGGCACCTACATGAAGAAGGGGGTGCCGCAGGACCTGTGGACATCTCTGGTGGAGGTGTGCGTCTGGCTCTGTAAGGCGTATTCGCTGGATCCGGCCGACGCCATTGTCGGGCACCGCGACTACAACAACACCAGCTGTCCGGGCGACGTCCTGTACGCCCGTCTGCCCGAACTTCGGCGGGTGGTGGCGGAGCGCCTGAGCATGTCGCCGTCTCCGGGTAATGGCGTGGAGGCCTCCGGCCCCATTCTGCCGATTCTCCCGCGGCTGGACGGTCTCCACTGACGGGCATTGCGCCTTCTTCGCCACTCTGGAAACACGTTCTGACCAGTCTTCCCGGTTTGAGTGGTCGGTCGGCGTATATGGACTCTGGCTGAGAGTCGTCCGTCAGGGACTCAACAAGCCTTGGACACCTGCCGAGCGAGGCCTGTCCGGTGGCGATCCGTTGCCGTCGGGTCGGCGGTCAACGGTTTCATGGTGGTCAGGACGGGCGGGCCATTGATTCGCGGTCCGAGCGGGGCCAGACATAGGGGTAGGTCGCTCACCGATCGCGACGCCCTCGACTTCGCCTCCCCGGCGACCGGGCACCTGACGTTGCGCCCTACGCTTCGCCCGACCGTGCGAGGCCGCCTTCACACCGGGCCGGGAGATCGTGCGTGACCGCACAGCGAGCCGCTTCGTGCGCGTCCCGCGCCTCCGCGTCGTCATGCTTATGATTCGCCCGCGCTCTTGCCCCAGCCTGCCGCGGTCGGACGGTTCGCGCCGGAGTGATCACGCGAACCGCCGTCGGTGATGGGAGGAACGGCGGGAAGCTGGCCCGCGTTGCCGTCGTGAGGCCGTGCGGGCGCGCGAGGCGGTCACGTTTCGGGGGTCGTGTAGCGGGTGCGGCGGCGGGCGATCTCGGGGTCGATGCCCTCGACGAGCGACCAGATGCCCGCGACCCGCTCCACCAGCGTCTCCGGGGGCAGACCGGTGAGGCCCTCCGCCGCCAGGTCGTCGATCGCCTGGGTCAGCCGGGCCATCCGCTCGCCGTGTGTGGAACACATGTTCGAATAGTAGCGAGTGTGATGGCCGGTGCGGGTGCGCATCGCGGAATCGGCGCGGATCGGCGAGGGGTACCGATCAACGGACGGCGCCGGTGACCAACCAGCGATCGCCACGGGCGCGGAGCCCCAGGGTGAGCATCCGGACGAGCATCCAGAGCCCGATCGCCGCCCACAGCCCGATCAGGCCCGCGTCCACCTGATAGAGGACGATGGCTGCGGGGAGGAAGACGATCGTCGCGAGCAGGGAACTCACGGCGAGATACGCGCCGTCGCCCGCGCCGATCAGGATTCCGTCCAGGACGAAGACCACTCCGGCGACCGGTTGCTGCACCGCCACCAGGAGCAGCGAGACCAGCAGCCGGTCGCGGACGCCGCCGTCCGCGGTGAACAGGCCGGGCAGCCACGGCCGGACGGCGAGGATCGCCAGGCCGAACACGACGCCGCAGCCGACACCCCACCAGACCATCCGGCGGGTGACGGCGCGGGTGCCCGGAACGTCGGACGCGCCCAGATGGCGTCCGGTGATCGCCTGCCCGGCGATGGCGATGGCGTCGAGGGCGAACGCCAGCAGCGTCCACACCTGGAAACCGACCTGGTAGGCGGCGATCTCCTCGTCCCCCATGCGGGCCGCGATCGACGTTCCGACGAGAAGGACGACGCGGAGCGCCGCCGTCCGGACCACCAAGGCCAAGCCCGCCGTGGCCGACGTCCGCATCCCCGCCAGATCGGGACGAACCGGTGAGCCGTACCGTCGGGCGGCCCGCAGCACCACGGCGACGTAGACGGCGGCGCTGCCGGTCTGGGCGAGGACCGTGCCCCACGCCGAGCCTGCGATCCCCCAGTCGAGGACGAGCACGAACACCACGTTGAGCAGCAGGTTCAGCGAGAAGCCCGCGATGGACACGACGAGGGGAGTGCGGGTGTCCTGGAGTCCGCGCAGCACGCCCGTCCCGGCGAGGACCACGAGCATGGACGGGATCCCGAAGAGGCTCACCCGCAGGTATGTCTCGGCGTACGGGGCGACGGTGGCGGACGCGCCGAACGCGTCGACGATCGTGGGCACCAGCGGCCAGCCGACCACGATCAACGCGGCCCCGAGGGCGAGCGCGAGCCACATGCCGTCGATGCCCTGCCGGACGGCCGCCCGCATGTCCCCGGCGCCGACCTGCCGGGCGACCCCGGCCGTCGTCCCGTACGCGAGGAAGACGCACAGGTAGACGAGGGTGCTGAGGGCCTGACCGGCCACGCCGAGGCCGCCGAGCGGCGCGGTGCCGAGGTGTCCGACGATCGCCGCGTCCGAGAGCAGGAACAGGGGTTCGGCGACGAGCGCACCGAAGGCGGGCACGGCCAGCCGCAGGATCTCGCGGTCGTGCGCGGTCGCGAGCCGCCGCCGGGAAGTCGTCGTCACCGCCCGAGGCTACCAGGCTGTAATTTTCCTAGCGAGTTCACGCCTTACATTCGGTCGGATCGTCGACTTTTCTTCGCGCACACCCGGTGGATGAAGTTCTCGCAGGTCAACCAGGGTGGTGCAAGGGCACTCCCCAGAACTTCCACAGAGTTGTCCACAGGTCGTGCACAACCCGCTCGGCGTGTCTGCACAGGCTGTCCACAGTGTTATCCACAGGCTGCTTTGCTCGCGGCGGCGTTGGCTCGGGAGAATGTCCGACGCTTCCGGTAGACGTGTGACTGGACGGTCGGTGATGGGCGGACGGGGCCGCCGGCGACCGAGACGAAGGGGGTGCGGACGGTGAGCGTGGCCGAGATTGGACCTCCCGACCCCGAGTTCGAGCGCACCCCACCGCATGACATCTCCGCGGAACAGGGCGTCCTCGGCGGGATGCTGCTCTCCCAGGACGCCATCGCCGAAGTCGTCGAGCTGCTGCGCACGCCCGACTTCTACCGTCCGGCGCACCAGATCATCTACGACACGATCCTCGACCTGTACGGCCGTGGCGACCCGGCGGACGCCGTCACCGTGGCCGGCGAACTGACCAAGAACGGCGAGATCGGCCGCATCGGCGGCGCCCCCTACCTGCACACCCTGATTTCTTCGGTGCCCACCGCGGCCAACGCGGGGTACTACGCCAAGATCGTCCATGAGCGGGCGATCCTGCGGCGCCTGGTGGAGACCGGCACCCGCATCGTCCAGATGGGCTACGCCGCTGACGGGGCGGACGCCGACGAGGTCCTCGACCGCGCCCAGGCCGAGGTCTTCGCGATCGCCGAGAAACGCGCCGGAGAGGACTACGTCGCCCTCAGCGAGATCATGCCCGGCGCCCTGGACGAGATCGAGGCCATCGGCAGCCGCGGCGGCCAGATGGTCGGCTGCCCCACCGGCTTCGCCGACCTCGACGCCCTCACCAACGGCCTCCACCCCGGCCAAATGATCGTGGTCGCCGCCCGACCCGCCATGGGAAAGGCGACAAGTCTGGACACACCCCTCCCTACCCCAACCGGGTGGACCACGATGGGAGAGGTGTCCGTCGGCGACTACTTGATCGGAGCCGACGGCAAGCCGACACGTGTCGTCGCCGCGACCGAGGTCATGCACGACCGTCCCTGCTACGAGATCGAGTTCTCGGACGGCGAAGTGATCGTCGCCGACGCCCAACACCAGTGGCGCACCACGACCCGCGCCACCCGCCGCCAACCCGACGAGCCCAGCGCGACCAAGGCCCGGCCCCACACCGCGATCAACCGCGTCCAACGAACAACATCGGGCTCCGACGACCAGCCTCATGGGGCCGTCTCCTATCGACAGTCGATGGCCGAGGTCGCTTCGGTATTGAGCCACGCCTTGCACGCGGTCCCTCAGCAACTCGGCGACGGCGCCGAGGCCCACGCAAGCACGGAGATCAGGGCGACCCATGCCCGGTCCGAAGTCGCAGCCAACTGTGTCCTCTCGGCGACGACGGCCGCTGACGACCAGCTTGATTCGTATCGCCAGGCGATGGCAGAGGCCGGTGCAGCGTTGAGCCACGCCCTGCACGCGGTCCCTCAGCAACTCGGCGACGGCGCCGAGGCCCACGCAAGCAGTGAGAACAGGGCGACCCATGCCCGGTCCGAAGTCGCAGCCAACTGTGTCCTCTCGGCGCCGGCGGCCGCTGACGACCAGCTTGATTCGTATCGCCAGGCGATGGCAGAGGTCGGTGCAGCGTTGAACCACGCCCTGCACGCGGTCCCTCAGCAACTCGGCGACGGTGCCGAGGCCGACGCGCGTGAGACCAGGGCGACCCGCAGCTGGTCCGTCGCCGAGATCGACCGCGATCAATGGGCGGCTCCGGACGCCGACCGGCGATCTGTTGGGGTGGTGGACGTCGGTGCGGGCTCCAGAAGCGCCTTGCCCGCGGTCACTGGGCAATCGGGCCATCTCGGCGTTGCAGACACGAGCACCACAAGCCCCCAGATTCGCTACGAATGCACCCGTCCTAACCAGGGGCTCCCACACCGAGCGGCACGTCCGACGAACTCTGCGGCCCCGACGCGGCCTCGACCGATCAAGACCACCGAAGAGATCGCCGCGACCGTACGCTGCGCCGACGACGACCGCCCGAACCATGCCGTCGAGGTGGCCGCCCCCTTCCAGCTTCCGAATGCAGACCTTCCCATCGAGCCCTACGTGCTCGGAGCATGGCTCGGGGATGGACGCAGCTGGGAAGGTGGCCTCACCTGCTTCGACAAGGAGATCCTGGAGGAGATCGAGGCGGCCGGACAGCCCGTCGAGCGGCACCCCACCCCGGGCCAGTTCGATCTCCCGGGCCTGACTCGCAAGATCAAAGAAGCGGGTCTGTGGCGGAACAAGCGCATCCCGGCTGCGTACCTGCGGGCGTCCGAGGACCAGCGGCGAGCGTTGCTGGCGGGGATGCTCGACACCACCGCACACGTGACCGAGACCGGGCGGGTGCAACTCGCGCTCGTCAACAAGCGGCTGGCCGAGGGCGTCCACGAGCTGATTCTCAGCCTCGGCCACCGCGCGACGATGACGACCGAGACCTCGACCGTCCACCGGATCGATTTCACGCCCGCCGAGACGGTGTTCCGGTTGCCGCGCAAGGCGGCGCGGCAGCGTAAGAGCGTCCACCCCTCGACGCGGGTGCGGTACATCGTGGACGTCCGGCCGGTCGAGAGCGTGCCGGTGCGATGCGTCCAGGTCGACAACGCCGACCACATGTACCTGGCCGGACGTTCCTGCATTCCGACGCACAACTCCACCCTCGCCCTTGACTTCGCGCGCGCCGCGTCCATCAAACACGGTCTGACCTCGGCGTTCTTCAGCCTGGAGATGGGGCGCAACGAGATCACCATGCGGTTGCTGTCCGCGGAGGCGCGGGTGGCGCTGCACGCGATGAGATCGGGCACCATGCAGGACGAGGACTGGACGCGCCTCGCCCGGCGAATGAGCGAGGTCGCCGAGGCCCCGCTGTTCATCGACGATTCGCCGAACATGTCGATGATGGAGATCCGAGCCAAGTGCCGAAGGCTCAAACAGCAGCACGACCTGCGCCTCGTCATCGTCGACTACCTGCAACTGATGACATCGGGAAAGCGGGTCGAGAGCCGTCAGGTCGAGGTCTCGGAGTTCTCCCGCTCGCTGAAGCTCCTCGCGAAGGAGCTGGGTGTTCCGGTCATCGCGTTGTCGCAGCTCAACCGAGGTCCCGAGCAGCGGACGGACAAGAAACCCATGGTCTCCGACCTGCGCGAGTCGGGATCGATCGAGCAGGACGCGGACATGGTGATCCTGCTGCATCGCGAGGACGCCTACGAGAAGGAGTCACCGCGCGCCGGTGAGGCCGACCTGATCGTGGCCAAGCACCGTAACGGCCCCACCGCGACCGTCACCGTCGCCTTCCAGGGCCACTACAGCCGCTTCGTCGACATGGCCCAGTAGCCGAAATCGCCTCGACGGCAGGACGTTACGCTGGGGGAATGGTGGCAGGGAAGCGCCGCGCCCGGGTCGAGGACGTGCATGCCCTGGCCATGGAGATGCCTCATGTCACCGTCGAGCACGGCAAGAGCGGCAACCCCGTCTACCAGGTCGGCGGAAAGTCATTCGTGTTCTTCCGCACTCCCCGCCCCGACGCGGTAGATCCCGACACCGGCGAACGCTACCCGGACGTGATCGTGTTCTGGGTGCCGTCCGAGTCGGACAAGCTGGCCCTCGTCCAGGACGAGAACTCGCCGTTCTTCACCACCCCCCACTTCGACGGCCACCGCTCAGTGCTCCTCCGCGCGAGCCGCGTCGGCGAGCTCACACTGGAAGAGCTGACGGAGGTCGTCCAGGACGCGTGGCTGTCACAGGCATCACGCAGACGAGCGGACGCATGGCTGCGCAACCATCCGGTCTCGGAGCCCTGACAGCTCGTCGAAGCACAGCCGTGCTGGTCGCGATGCCGACCGAGGACGGTGAACTGCGGCGCCGACCCCCCCGAGCCGCCAGGCGACCGACCTGATTGAGCTGACGAATGGCCTTGAAAGCAAGCCTGACGCGTCCTCATCGCGGGATGCAGATGGCTCTTGCGGAGGCCGTGTTGTGGAGCGCGGGCAGTCACCTCACGGGCGCCAGTCCCCAATTCAAGGTGACGACCTCCCCAAGAGCAGCGGAGATCGTCCTAGACGCGCGCTTGTCGCAGACGTCGCGCAGGCGAGCGGACGCGTGACTTCGAAACCGTCCGACCCCAGGCCCGACGCCTGTGCTTCGCGGCATGAGGAAGTCCACGCAATGGCCGCCCTGGAGCCGTGGCGCGGAGCCCGGCCGGTAAGTGCTGGTGCCGGTTCTTGGGTGCGAGGTGAGCGACTTAAAGTTGGGGGACGTGGCGAGGCTGGGAGGGGGAGGGAGGGCGGAAAGTGTCGGTGCCGGTTTCTAGGGTGCTAGGTGACCGGCGTTGAGACAGGGGGACGTTGAGATGAGCATTGTTGTCACTACACCGACCGGACATGTGGGGTCACGGGTGGTCCGGTTGTTGTTGCAGGCGGGTGTTCGTCCGCGGGTGCTGGTGCGGGACCCGGGGCGGTTGGACGCGGGCACCCGTGAGCGCGTGGACGTTCGGCGCGGCGACATGACGGATGCCGCGTTCGTCCGCAAGGCGACGTCTGGTGCGCGGACGGTCTTCTGGGTCGACCCGACCCCGCACATGTCCGAGGACCCGATCGGAACCTCGGAGCGGACCGCCTCCGCCCTGGTCGACGCCGCCCGAGCAGGGGACGTCCAGCGGGTCGTGCTGTTGAGCAGTGTCGGGGCCGAGAAGCGTCACGGTGTCGGCCATATCGATGGGCTGGCGCGTATTGAGCAGTTGCTCGACGCTACTGGCGCCGACACGCTTCATTTGCGCTGCGGCTACTTCTTCACCAACCTTCTCCTGGATCTGGACGGCCTGGCCGCGGGCGTGTTGACCACGACCTTCCGGCCCGACAGGCCGATGGCGTGGGTCGATCCACGTGATGTCGGGGACGTCGTCGCCGCGCGGCTGCTCGACGACTCGTGGACCGGTCGTGTGGTGCAGGGCGTCCACGGGCCTGAGGACCTCACGTTCGAGCAGGTGGCGGAAACACTGACCGAGGTTCTGGGTAAGCCGATCCGGCTGAACGTCGTCGGTGACGACGATGTTCGTACCGCGCTGCGTTCGGCCGGTCTGCCGCCGGGCGCTGTGGAGGGCATCGTCGGGATGGCCGCCGGTACGCGCGATCTGGTGCCCGAGCAGCCGCGCGACGTGGTGACCACGACGCCCACACCACTTGCGGCCTGGGCCTACACCCACCTTCGTCCGCTGCTTGCTTAGGGGCGGGTATCGAGGTGCCGTCGGAGGGCGCGCCTTCGGGTTCACGCCGCAGCTAGGTCATCAGCAATGTTGATGTCACCTCGCAGGTGTCACTTATGTCCGGCTGCCCGTCGCCTGTTTGGGGGTTGGTGGGTGACTGGCCACTTGAGATACGGCCTGGTTGGTGGTTGTAGGCGGTCAGTGACCGTTTGATCGGGGCGTTGATCTGGGGCCTATATCTCCGCTCCTCGTCGCCGCTGGATGTACTGCCCATGGACGTTGGTGACGGCGACACGGGGTGGATGATCTTGAAATAGGGAGGACCTCCTGGCGTGGTGTGGAGCTACCACATAGCCACTCCACACCCCGGAGGTCCTTGTGCCCCACCGTAACGCGCCACTGTGTGAGCGGTACGGGGTTGGGCCGTCCGGTGGCGGATCGCGTTGGGGCGAGGGCGAAGCGGCTCGTCCGCCAAGGTCATCGCCGGGGTCACTACCGGCCGCGATCTCACCGACAGTGCCGTCAGGAGAACATTTGCCGGGCGGGTGTTGCCGCAGCAGGACGATGTGCGGGGCCTGCGTCCTAGGGCGAACGCCGCATTTGGGTGTGCTGGTTGTCCTGTGGTTGGCCGGCCAGCAGCTTGGCTGGTGATCAGCGCCGGTTGGAATTACAGCGGAGCGGGGCGGGACGGTGACACGCGTCGGCTTGGCATCGTTGAGCATCGGAGGCGCCCCTGCGAGGCTGGTCTACCGACAGCCATCCAAGTGCGGTCCTGGGTCTTTTCGGGCTGGTCATGGGCGCTTTTTTGCCGTTGTCCGCGGCCGGTCTCGGCTGTGGGTGTTGCCTTGGCGGTTGATCATTCGTCCTGGGGAGGGGCTGGTGGGGTCGGGCATCGGGGGGTGAAGGGCGGGTCGGTCGCGGTCAGTAGTGATCAGTGTCTTGACTGATCGACAAAGCCGATTCACGCTTGGCGCAACTGACCGGTCAGTGTCCCCTCCCCCACGTTCATCAGGAGACTGGATGCTGTCGCGGGTTTCATCCCGCGCGGCGGCCGCCCTGGTGGCCCTTGTCGTGCTCGTCGGCGTGCCTGTGCACGCCGACGCGTTCGGCGCGGGCGCCTCGGTGAGACTGACCGCGCAGGCCAAGAACATCCCAGCGCCCAAGAGTTTTTTCGGCTTCGCCATGGGCACGACCGGAAAGCTCGCCGGATTCGACAAGATCAAGCAGTATCTCCGACTGATCGCCGACCGGTCCGACCGGGTGAACTACCAGGTCGTCGACAGAACAACGATGGGTAACGACTACCCCGTGTTGTTCGTGAGTTCGCCTCGAAATCTGCGGAACCTCAATCAGATCGTGCGGGACAACCAGCGGCTCGCCGATCCGCGTGGGATCTCCGAGCAGGAGGCCCGCCGACTGTCCGAGCGGAGTAAGCCCATTTACCTGATCGAGGGCACGTTGCACTCCACGGAGGTCGGCAACACGCAGGCGTTGATGGACATCGTCCACCGGTTCGCCACCGAGGATTCCGACTACACCGATACCGTGCTCGACAACGCGGTTCTGCTGGTGGTCCCGTCCGCGAACCCGGACGGTCAACATCTTGTCGTCGACCATTTCAACAAGACCGCGGGTACTGCTTACAACCGCGTCTACCCGGACCTGTACCACCGGTATGTCGGTCACGACAACAACCGTGACTGGTTCATGTTCACGCAGCGGGAGTCCCGCACTCGTGTGTTGTTGGAGCAGACGTACCGGCCGGTCGTCGCGCACTACATGCACCAGGCCGGTACTACGGGTCCACGGTTGTGGACGCCTCCTTACGACGAGCCGCTCGGCAGTGGCGTCGACCCGATCACGCTCCAGTCGGCGACCTTGCAGGGGCAGCACGCGGCGCGCGCGTTGACCGCCGAGGGGAAGAAGGGCGTCGGCACCGACGACGCGTACGGCATTTTCTGGAACGCCGACGTGATGGGGTTCTCCACGTTCCTCGGCACGTCGCTGTTCCTGACCGAGATCGCCAGCGCCCGGGATCTCGCGTACCCGTACACGTCGTCCGACGGTAAGCCGCTCGGTTCGCAGAACCGGACGATGCGGATGCTTCAGCCGTACGACAAGGACACCTGGACGCTGGAGCAGATCGTCGCGTACGCCAAGACGGCCGCCTACGCGGGGATCGAGAATGTCGCGAAGAATCCTGAGTCGTGGTTGTTCAACAACCTCTACCAGACGGCTCGGAACGGGGTGGCTCTGCCGGATGTCGAGCCGGGCACTCCGCAGGCGTACGTGGTCCCGGCCGGGCAGCGCGACCCGTTCGCGGTCCTGGAGATGATGCGGATCTTCGAGTTCGGACGCGTGGAGATCGACCAGGCCACCGCTCCGTTCACGGCGGGCGGCAAGACATACCCGGCGGGCTCGTACGTGCTGCGCACCCGGCAGCCGCTCGGCCGCTGGATCAACCAGCTGCTCGAGATCGACAAGTATCCGGAGACCGCGGCGCGCAAGTGCGGTCAGTGTCCGCTGATCATGCCGTACAGCGAGACGACCGACAATGTCGCCCTGTTGCTCGGGGTGGACGTCGACCCGATCAAGGAGCAGGTCAAGGCGTCGTTGCGGCGCGTCCAGCAGGTGCGTCCCGAGCAGGTGCGGATGCCGGCGTCGCCGCAGGGGGCCTACCTCGTCGGGCCGGAGTCGTATGGCGTCGCGCACGTGCTGTCCCGATTGCAGAAGGCGAACGTGCCGACGTTCCGGTCGGCGGAGGAGTTCAAGGCCGTCGACCGGACGTTCGCGCCGGGCACGGTCGTGGTCCCGCCGACGGCGCAGGCCCGGCAGGTGCTCCAGCGCGTCTCGGCGGACACCGGGCTGCCGGTCTATGGGACGGACAAAGCGCCCAAGGTGGATGGCTTCACCCTCAAACCCGGCACCAAGGTCGGGTTGATCCGCGGGGCGAACAACATGCCCGGCGGCTGGATGACGTGGATGTTCGACCACTACGGCATCGACTACAAGGTGGTCTCCGCCGACGACTACGCCGATCTCGCCGGGAAGTACGACACGATCGTCCTGGCCGATGGGGTGTCCAAGAACACCATCGTCACCGGTCTGGACCCGGCGAAGAACCCGCCGGAGTTCCGGTGGGCGCGCGGTGTCGGCGAGGAGGGCTGGGGCAAGCTCGCGGACTACGTCTCCGCGGGCGGCAACCTGGTCGCGATCGGCAGCGCGTCGGAGACCGCGCGGCAACTCCTCGATCTGCCGGTCGAGAACGCGGCGTCGTCCCAGCTCAGCGCGCCGGGTTCGTTGCTGCGGGCGTCGTACGACCCGAAGGTCCCGGCGGCCTGGGGAATGCCGAAGTCCGGCGCGGTCTGGTTCAACCGGGACGCGGCGTACAAGGTCACCGGCGACGGCCGGGTCGCGTCCCGGTACCCCGGCGACGGTGAGTTGCTGGTCAGCGGCTACGCGCAGGGCACGGCGACGCTGCACGGGCTGGCCAATGTGGTGTCGTTCGAGGTCGGGAAGGGGCATGCCACCATCGCGGGTAGCGAGATCACCTTCCGGAGCTGGCCGCGGCAGACCTGGCCGATCGTCGTCAACTCGATCTATCAGGGGCCGTCCAAGCCGACGAAGTCCGGTGTGACGGACGACGGAAGCTAAGGCCGTCCTCGATCGCGGTCGGTGAGCCGTCCGGGCTCGCCGGCCGCGATCAACGTTCGGACCGGCAGGGGGCTGCTCAGGAGGGCATTGCGTTGATCAGCGCGGTCAGGTCGGGGGTGTCGCCGTGGACGTCGGCGAGCCAGGGGTCGTGGACGTACTCGAAGTCGTAGGTCGCGGTGTCGAGGAGGCCGATGCCGCCCGCCGCGACCTGTTGCCGGGGATTGATCGGGTCGGGGGACCTCCGGTGGACCTTGGGCGGGACGAGTTGGGCGAGCGCATAGGAGGTCGTCGTCCCGTATCGGCGTGGCCCGTTCTCGTGGTGGTAGTGGCCGCCGACGTGCAGGCGGGGTTGCAGGTGTTCGAGGAGGCGGGTCAGCTTCGGTGATCCCTGGACGGTGTCGCGGTAGGTCGACATGCCGTAGGGCCCGTCATGGGTGACCAGGATGTCCACGCTGCCGGGTTCGGTGTGGAGGAGGCGGTCGTAGGCGGCGGCGTCGTAGTCCGTGGGGCCCGGCAGCTCGATCTTTCCGAGGAATGCCGTGCGCCGCCCCGCGACCTCGGTGATGTGTCCGCAGGCGACGTGGTGGTAGGCGCCCAGCGGGTCGACCGGTGTCACGGGGGCGGCACGGGTCTTGTGGAGGCCGGCGAGCCATGTGTGATCCTCGTGGTTGCCGCTGAGGAACAGGATCGGGGGAATGTGCGCGAGCGCCAGCCGGACGCCCTCGGCCAGGTGGGGAGAAGGATCGAGGAGGTCGAAGAAGGCGTCCTGAGCCGGATTGTCGGCTCGGAACCGGCGGCTTGCGTCGTCCCACCGGTCGGGACTGGGAAAGGCACCGAGATCTCCGACCTGAATGACGGCGTCAAGCCGGATTCCTCGGTGGCGGGAAAGTGCAACGGCGGCTCCTAGAGCGTGCAGGACGCACCCATGGACATCACCGATGAACGCTATTCGCATTGTTTTCCTTGGCAGATTTCCAAAATGTCTTCAGTGGTTCAAGTAGGCCATATGCGGCTACCCGAGGTAGAGCTGACCTGGGCGTCGGTAATGGTGCTGCGCCGGTGAGGCGCCCGACGCGACACCTCCCCGATGAACCGCAGGAACGCCCTTCGGAGAAGTCTGGATGGCAAGGTATCCGGCGCCGGCGCGGACGGGAGGCTGCCCTCGCCACCCGCGATTTCACCTCGGAGGACTCCGCGGAGGTCGCCGACATCATCGCCCTGACGCTCCAACCGTCCTACGCCCGGGACACTCTGGCGTCCCACGAGAAGTCCTTGGCAAGCTTTCCCTGTACCCGAATCTGTGGCGCGTGGCCGAGCCGAGCCGGCAGGGCCGGCAGGGGCGCACGGCGATCGTGGGCCTGCCGTGGATCGGCGCCAGTACGCGCGGCGATTCGGCGTGGGTGGCCGGCGCCATGGTGTTGTGCGGGCCGGTGACCTGCTCGGTAGGCGGCGGCGAGCGCGACACGGAAGCACAACTGGGGCGCTGGTCGGGCTCGCGCCGGAATCTTTGGGGGCTGCTGGGGACGATAGGTGCAGACTAATCGGTAGGAATCTCTCCGTCGTCTCATGTTCTTCGAATGACCGGTAGAAGTCCGCCCTGGTGTTGGGGGCACGGGGTACGGCTGTGGGTTGCTGCTGCACCCGTCATCTCTGAAACTCGTGTCGCTGTTTTCCGTCTCCGACCGGGTGGAGTCCGTCGCCGGCCCCGGAGACGACGATGGCAAGGACGCGATTCGCGCTCCTTGCCATTTTCAATGTATAGCGCACCGGGGGGCTTGTGGCAAGACCCCGGTCGTGTTGCAGAATCGTCGGCCGATGCCCGAAAGGCCCGCGGAAATCAAGGTTCGCGGAGGGCTCGTTGGGGGGTTTCATGTTCGACGTCATGGTCATCGGAGGCGGACCGACCGGCATGATGCTGGCGGCCGAACTGCGTCTGCACGGCGTGCACGTGGTCGTCCTGGAGAAGGACGCCGAGCCGACCGGAATCGCTCGCTCGCTCGGTTTGCACGTGCGCAGCATCGAGGTCATGGACCAGCGCGGTCTCCTGGACCGCTTCCTCGCGCACGGTCGGAAATACCCGCTCCACGGTCACTTCGCCGGTATCGACAAGCCGCAGCCCGACCGGATGGACACCGCGCATTCCTACCTTCTCGGCATCCCGCAGCCCGTCACCGACCGGCTGCTGGCCGAGCGCGCCGCCGAGTTGGGCGCCGAGATTCGGCGCGGCCGTGAACTGGTCGGACTGAGCCAGGACGACGACGGAGTGACCGCCGAACTGGCGGACGGCACGCGGCTGCGCGCCCGCTACCTCGTCGGCTGCGACGGTGGCCGCAGCACGGTGCGCAAACTGCTCGGCGTCGCCTTCCCCGGTGAGCCCGCCGGAACCGAATGGCTGGTCGGCGAGATGGAGATGACCGAGGATCCGGCGACGATCGCCGCCGTCGTCGCGGACGTCCGCCAGACCAACCGTGGTTTCGGTGCCGGACCGCTCGGCGACGGGTCCTTCCGCGTTGTCGTGCCTGCCGCCGGGGTGGCGGACGACTCCACCGTCCCGCCGACCTTTGAGGAGCTGAAAGGGCAGCTTCGGACGTTCGCGGGCACCGACTTCGGTGCGCACTCCCCGCGCTGGCTGTCCCGGTTCGGTGACGCCACCCGGCTGGCCGAGCGTTACCGGGTCGGCAGGGTGCTGCTGGCCGGTGACGCGGCGCACGTCCATCCGCCCCTCGGCGGGCAAGGGCTCAACCTCGGTGTCCAGGACGCGTTCAACCTCGGTTGGAAGCTGGCCGCCGCGGTCGCCGGTTGGGCTCCCGAGGGGCTGCTGGACAGCTACCACACGGAACGGCACCCGGTGGCCGCCGACGTGCTGAACAACACCCGCGCGCAGTCGGAGCTGCTGTCCCTGAGGCCGGGCGCCCAGGCCGTGCGCGGGCTGATCGCCGAGCTGATGGACTTCGAGGACGTGAACCGCTTCCTCATCGAGAAGATCACGGCGATCGGTGTCCGCTACGACTTCGGCGACGGCCACGAACTGCTCGGCCGACGCCTGCGGGACGTGAAACTGAAGCGCGGTCGCCTCTACGACCTGACGCACGACGGCCGTGGACTGCTCCTCGACCAGACCGGCCGCCTCTCCGTCGCCGGTTGGACGGACCGTGTCGACCTCGTTCACGACGTGAGCGAGGAACTGGACGTCCCCGCCGTGCTCCTCCGCCCGGACGGCCACGTGGCCTGGGTCGGCGACGAGCAGCAGGACCTCCTTGACCATCTGCCCGGGTGGTTCGGGAGCCCCCGTGATGACCAGGTGCCCGCGTCCGGTCAGGTACATCCCAAGCGGTAGTGCCGGGGCGGCAGGTATTTCCGCCAGCCCGGATCGGTTGGGCCGTCGCGAACCGCGGTGCAAAGGTGCCGGTAGATCGGGTCCGGGTCTAGTGGCCAGACGACGAACTGTAAGGAGCTTGGAAGCAGGACGTTGCCGCGGCGATTGGAGTCGTACGGGAGGTTGGCCACCAGGGCCTTGCTGTCCGCTCGAAACTCCATCGGAGTGTCCACCGGAAGTTCGGCGAATTCGCTGAGCTCGGGCCGATCGGCCCCGGTTACGCGCCACAACTGCCACCCGTTGGTTCCGGAGTTACCGATCAGAAAATGTCCGTCCCGACTGATGTTCAAGATCGAAAGGTCAGAGCCCCGAACACTGAGGCTGTCGATGACGGTCGGACGTGTGAGATCCCTGGTATCCCAGAGTTGGAGCATCCGGCCCTGCTCGGCACTACCGGCGAAGACCTGCGGGGACAAGGAGACGAGGGAGGAGGCTTCGGTGGTCAGTGCGTTCGGAGAACCTTGTTCGGCGGTGATGTCGACCGGTGATCCGGGATCCGACAGATCCCACAGTTGGACGGCTCCCCTCCCGAAGATCCTGCCGGTGGCAAGGAGGCGGCGGGACGGAATGTAACTAGAGGTGTTGAAGAAGGGGGATACGGTTCCGCGCCGGATCGGGTGCTGCGGGTCGCGGACGTCGAACAAGAACAGGGTGCTGTCGTAGTGCACGCCCAGAATGTGAGTACTGAGAAACCCCGGTGAGATCAACCGCCGCAGTCGGGAGGTCGCGCCCACGGAGATGGTGGCGGTCCGCCTGGGAAGGCGCAGGTCCCGGATGTTCCACATGTCGATTCCGCCGTTGCGGTTCGTGGTGGCGAGCAGTCCTTCCGGACCGGCGGCGACCGGCATTGCGTTGGGCAGTGTGGCCGTGAGGCGGGGACGGCGCGGATCGGAGGCGTCCCAGAGCCCGACGTGTCCGTTCGTGTCCGCACTGATCAGGGTCTTGCCGTCGCGGAGGAAGGTGCCGCTATCCCAGCGCCGGGGAAGAGCGGCGAGCAACGTGGCACGGGGCGGGTCGCGCACGTCCCAGATCCGGGGCCCACTGTCCGTCGTGGAGGCCCCTGTGATCAGTACGGCTCCGCCGTGGCCGAACGCTCTCGTGCCAGTATGTGGCCGTGCGAGATACCCGCTGGGGAGCACCGTGGGCATGCTTCGCAGTTCGACAACCCCGTCGCGGCGGCCGGCGAGGAGATGACGACCGTCCGGGCTGTACGCGACGGAGTCGTAACCCGCCGCGCCGCTGATGGGGGGCGATTCCCTCAGTCCATCGGTGAAATCGGTGTCGCGAACCCAGAAGTCGAGTGTCCCGGTCGATCCTGCGGCGACCAGTCCCCGGCCGTCAGGGCGAAGTGACACACCGCGATTGTCCTGATCCTTGTTTGAGGGCAGGCTGCGCCGGGTCTCCCGGGGACGACGCGGATCGGTGACGTCCCACAGGTGCAGGTCGTTCAGTGCGCCGGCCGAAGCCAGCAGGTGTCCGCTGTACGACAGGGCGAGCGCGGAACCGACGGTGAGGGCGGCGCGCTGCCTGGGTTCGCGTCCGGCGCGGACGTCCCACAGGCGGATCCGCCCGCCGTTCTTGCTTCGGGTGTCGCTTGCCACTGCGAGCGTGCCGTCTGGACCGTACGCGATGGCGGTCACGTTCCGGGCGCCCGCCGTGAAGGTCGTCGTGCGGTGCGGGCGTCGGGGGTCGCGGACGTCCCAAAGCTCGACGCCGCCGTCGCGGGTGCCGATGGCCAGTGTCGTTCCGTCGGGGGCGAAGTCGAGCGCCGGGCGGAACGCCGCACCGTGGGGGCGCAGCGGCACGGTGGCCAACGGGCGCGGTCGGGTGGGGTCGCTTATGTCCCAGAGGTGGAGTCGCCGTTGCGTGTGCGCGGCGAGCAGGCGCTTGTTCGGGCTGAACTCGGCCAGCGCCTCGCCGTCGACCGGCAGGGTGGCCGCCGCCACGGGACGGAACGGGTCCGTCACCGTCCACAAGCGAAGCTTGCCGTCCTTGCCGGTGCTGGCGACCAACCTGCCGTTCGGAGCGTAGGTGACGCCCGGGACCGCCCCCGCGTGCCGACCCAGCGGCGTCGGAAAGGGGGTGACGTAGGACGTGTAAACGCTCGCGCGGGCCTCCGGGGTGGGCGCGGAGCGGTACGCGGTGAGGCTGAGTCGCAGTGCGGCCGCCGGGTCGCTTTCGCGCAACGTCGCCGCCGTCGCGGCGAGTTCCTGCGAGGACCGCACCAGCTGGACGTTCGCCGCAGCGCGTTGCTGCCGTTGCGCGTAGACGCGGCTCTGCGCGGCGACGGCCAGGCCGGTGACGACCAGCAGCGCCGCGGCGAGGGCTCCCGCACGCCGCCGGCGCAGGTTCCGTGCCTGCCGGCGGACCTCCTCGGCGCTGGCGTCAAGGAATTCGCGTTCCAGCGGGCTCAGCGTCGCGCGACGCCCGTGGTCGCCGAAACTCCCGTGGACGCGGCCGAGCATGCTCGCCTTGAACAGCCGATCCGGGTCCCGGCCGGCATGATCCCAGGCCCTGGCGGCCTCGGTGAGTTCCTGGCGCAGGAGCAGATCGGCCCGATCGTCCTGGATCCATCGGCGCAGCAGCGGCCAGGCGTGCAGCAGCGCCTCATGGGCCAGCTCGGCGGTGCCGTCGGCGACCGTGATCAGCCGGGCCGTCACGAACGCGTCCAGCACGGTGCGGACGGCGGCCGACCCCGCGCCGGGACGGTCGGCTTCCAGGTCGGCGAGATCGACCCGGCGCCGGGTGTCCTCGGTTCCGTCGCCGAGCCGGACCATCCGGAGCAGCGTCGCGCGTGCGGCGCGCTGTTCCGTTTCGGGGTCGAGCGCCGCGTAGGTTTCGTCGGCCTTACGGGTGACGGCCCGCCAGATTCCGCCGGTGGCCTGGTATCCGGCCAGGGTGAGCGTATTGCCCTCACGCTGCCGCCACGTTTCCATCAACGCGTACGACAGCAACGGCAGTGTCGTGCCGATCTCTTCGGTGTCGTCCGGTCCGACGCGGAGGTCCTGGAGCAGCCGGTCCACGAGACCTTCCTCCAGGGTTAGCCCGGCGGCCTCGGCCGGTCTTTCGATCACGTCCTTGAGTTGCGCGGTCCTCATCGGGGCGACCGGGATCTGGGCGTCGCGGAGGACGTCCGCCAGTTCCGGGTGGTCGGTGCAGTGGCCGTAGAAGTCCGCGCGGACGACCAGCAGGGTCAGGAGCGGTGAGGCGGTCCCGGTCGTCCGGCTCGCCGCGTGGACGGCTTGGACGAACGCGCGCCGCTCGTCCTCGTCGGTGCACGCGGTGAACAGTTCCTCGACCTGATCGACCACGAGCACGAGCCGCCTTTGAGACCGGTGCCGCAGTACGGTGCGGACGATGTCGGTCAGTTCCGACGGGTCGTTGCGCAGCCGGTCGGCGATGTCGTCCGCGGGCAGCGATTCTGTGCCGTCCGCCAGCCGGTCCGCCAGCGCGCGCAGTGGATGTTCGCCCGGTTTAAGAACCATCTGGGGCCAGGTGCGAGAACCCGGAACGCGCAACCGTCCCGCATGGATCGCGGAGAGCACCCCGGCCTGGACCAGCGAGGACTTCCCGGAGCCGGAACGTCCCACGACCGCGACCGGACCGGCGTCCTGACGCTCGGCGAGGCGGTCGAGGACGTCCGTCACCAGCGCGTCCCGTCCGAAGAAGAACCCGGAGTCGAGGGCGGTGAACGGTTCGAGGCCACGGTACGGGCAGGGCGTCTCCGTCGTGGACGGCGCCTCGTCGCGCCTGGACGGTCGGTGAGCGGTGACCGGCGGCGCGACCGGATTGGGGGCCAGCACGACCTCGCCCGCACGGTCACCGGCGCGGCGGTGCGGCACCGGGAAGCCTCGGGCCGGTAACGCGCGGGTCAGGTAGCGGAAGGCGTCGTCGGCGGTGAGGTCGAGCGGCGCGGCCGGGTCGCCCTCACGCAGGAACCGCAGCAACTCCCCGCTGAACGCCGTGTAGGGCTCGTCCGGGGGCGCCAGTGCCTGCTCCGTCGCCGACGCCGAACTCAGCAGGAAGCTTCCCCGGACGTGGCTCAACTCGAAGGCCTCCGCGACCGCGGTGCCGAACGAACCGCGGGCGCGGCCGGAGAAACAGCAGTCCAGGACGACCATGATGGAGCGTGCCGGACATTCGGTGAGCGCCTCGCGGACCGTCGCGTAAGCCAGCGCGTCGACCGCGAGCCCGACGCCGTGGCCCTCCGTCGCGTGTGTCGCCAGGTACAGGTCGCCGCCCGGGCCGATCAGGCCGTGCCCGACGTAGTAGAAGAGGAAGACGTCCTCCGCCGCGGCGGCCTCCGCGACGAGGAACCGCAGGAACTCCCTGGGGTCCGTCGGATCGACGTGCGCGGAGACGTGCGGCATGCCGCATCGGTCGGCCAGCACGCGGCCCAGTTCGTGGACGGTCGGCGCGATCGAGGGCACGTCGGGTAGTCGAGACCCGTTCGTGTGACCGCCGGTGCCGACGACCAGCGCTCGCGAACCCGGGGAGTCGAGTGCGACGACCCTGCGTTCTCCGGACATGTCAGTCCGTGTCGTCCGGGTTCTCTCGCTCCGACTGTTCGGCGGGCGGCTCGGTGCCCGCGTGGAGCAGTTCTGTGAGGAGTTCCCGCGCTCGATCTTCCGTCGTCGACGTGTCGGTCGTCAGCTCGAGGGAGGTGCCGTCCGGACGGGTCACCTTGACGGTCATCTGGCCGCGCCGTTGCTGAAGCCACGTGATCAGTGCACTGACCAGGGCGACCGCCGCTCCGCCGGACTCGATCGCGACCGTCAGTATCTCGACGGTCGCGCCGAGCGTGCCCGGTTCCGGGGGTTGCGCGACGTGTCGGACACGGCCGCGCAGCTCGTCCTCCGCCACCAACCACGACCGCAGTGCACGGAGTTCGTCAGCGCCGTTTCCGGCCTCTGCGATTGAAACGGTCACTTTCATTCGTCCGCACTCCCGAAATGAAAGGTGTGGCGTTGCCCGTCCGATCCGATGGGCTGCTGCGGTAACCTGATCACACCTGAATAGTTCACAAGACCTTAGCCTCTCCTGGTTCGCGTGCCCCGCTGGAGCGCTATTCGGGCGGTCCTTTGTTTGGGGAAACGGCCGGCCGAACGTCCGGATACGATCACGGGTGAGCAGTTTCCCGCTCGGGGAATCTTGGAGGGAAATGAAACCGAGGCGCCCAGGGCGGTTATCCCGTCTCGCGCCCGCGACTCGACCGCGCGGCCCAGGCTTGGACGTGTCCTGATGGAGGCCGTCGGGCCCGGAGCGGAGCCGAGTGGCGGCAGCGGGGCGCCCGTCCGGCCGAAGCCGTCCTCGGAAGCATCCCCGACCGTGGCTCCTCGGGAGAGGCTGATCGGGCTGGATCTGGCCCGGGGGGTCGCCGTGCTCGGGATGTTCGCCGCCCATATCGGCCCGGACCCGGAGGACGGGGGTGCGGTGCTCCAGGTCGCGCATGGACGGTCGGCCGCGTTGTTCGCCCTGCTGGCGGGGGTGGCGCTGGTGATCATCAGTGGTCGGCGGCGCCCCAAGACCGGGCGGGAGGGGCGGCAGGCGGCGGCGAAGGTGGCGATCCGCGCCGTGGTGTTGCTCGTGCTGGGGACGGCCGTGGCGATGATCCCGACGCCGGTGGACGTGATCCTCGCCTATTACGGGCTCTACTTTCTGCTGGCATTGCCTTTGCTGCGGCTGTCCGCCACGGCCTTGGCGGTCTTGGCCGCCGTGTCGGCCGTGGCGGGTCCGCTGTTCTCCTTCGGGGCTCGGGCCTTCCTGGAAGAGCGGACGTGGGCGCTTTCCGGAGGACGAGCCGTCAACGCCCACGACCCCATTGAATGGTTGAGCCACGAAGGTGTCATCGACCTTTTCCTCACCGGGGCCTACCCGGCGATGACGTGGATGCCGTACGTGCTCGCCGGAATGGCCCTGGGACGGCTGGACCTGAGGGCCGCCGGGGTACGTTGGCGGTTGGCGGTCATCGGTCCGGTGCTCGCCTTGGTGGGCTACGGGTCGTCCTGGCTGGCCCTGCATGTCTTTCCGGGGGTCCGTGCGGACATCGGGGGCTCCGGCTGGTACGACATGGACCCCTCGGCTTGGTGGACGGGGCCGGAGACCGGCACCGTCGATCCCCACACACCCGCGTTGTTGCTGGTCGCCGCGCCGCACAGCGGTACGCCCTTCGAGGTCGTCGCCAACATCGGCGTGGCGATCACCGTTGTCGTGTGCGCCGTCGCGCTCGTCGACCTACGGCCGTGGGCGACCCGGGCACTGCGTCCGGTGATCGCCGTGGGCACCATGTCGTTGTCGTGCTATGTCGGGCACGTCCTGGCGCTTGCGGCCCTGGACACCGAGGTGACCCCGTCCCGACTGTTCGATCTGTTCGTCTTCATCGGCGTTGCCCTGGCCTTGGCCGTGATGTGGACCCGCCACTTTCGTCGCGGGCCCCTGGAGTACCTCCTCAACTCCGCCACGAGATTCGCGCGTCACGTCAGATGAATTCGTCGTCTACGGTCAGGCGAGGAAGTCGAGGACGGGTTTCAGGAAG
Organism: Actinomadura pelletieri DSM 43383; assembly: GCF_003634705.1. Lineage (GTDB taxonomy): Bacteria > Actinomycetota > Actinomycetes > Streptosporangiales > Streptosporangiaceae > Spirillospora > Spirillospora pelletieri. The sequence continues at coordinate 856,237 of NZ_RBWU01000001.1, forward strand.
TCGGCGGGACGTTCCGCCATCAGGACGTGGCCGGTGTCGAGTTCGGTGTACTCGCTGCCCGTGATGGCGCTGGAGAACTCGCGGTGGTTCTCCACGGGGATCAACTGGTCCCGGGTGCAGCCGATGACGAGTGTGGGCGCCTCGATCCGCGGGAGCAGGGACCGGACGTCGACCCGCCGGACGAGGTCGAGCTGCCGCAACCGGCCGTCGACGGGACTCATGAACCAGCGCGCCTGCTCGGCGAGGTCGTGCCCGATCTCGTTGAGGTACCGGGGGGTGAACGAGGTCAGTGTGCCGAGACGGCCGAAAGCCTCGGGGTTGTCGGTGAGGGTCAGCCAGGCGGTGATCAGCTGCTGGATGTACTCGTCCTCGGCGTGGGGGAACCCGGCGACGAGGACCAGCCGCCGGACGAGGTCCGGCCGCAGTGCCGCGACGGCGGCTGCCGTGGGGGCGCCGAGCGAGAAGCCGAGCATGTCGGCGGGTCCGGTCCCGGCGTGTTCGATCACGGCGATGACCTGCTCGGCGAGTGTCTCGACGGTGAGTGGCGCGCCGTCGTCCTCGGCCGCGTCGCTGCCGGACAGATCGGGCAGGAGCACGGTGTTGTGGTCGGTGAGCTGTGGAAGGAGCCCGTCCCACATGGCGGAGCCGGAGCCCACACCGTGGACCAGGACGAGGGCGGGCCCCGAACCCTCCGCGCGGTAGGTGATCTGCGCGTTTCCAACAGTAAGTTTCGTCATGCCCCCACGGTGTCCGCTCGGAACGGCCATGAGGAGCGGACCGTTTTGGCTAGGACAAACGATCCCAGGCTGAGCCGGTGCGTATCGCAGATCATGGGAGGCATGGAGATGGACCGCCGCGAACTCGCCGATTTCCTCCGCCGCTCCCGGGAGCGGCTGCGACCGCACGAGGTCGGGTTGGCCGCGGGGCCGCGGCGCCGTACGCCCGGGTTGCGCCGCGAGGAGGTGTCGCAGCTCGCGGGGATGTCCGCCGACTACTACATGCGGCTTGAGCAGGCGCGGAGCCCGCAGCCGTCCGTCCAGATGCTCGGCGCTCTCGCCCGTGCGCTCCGGCTGACCTCGGACGAACGCGACCATCTGTACGTTCTCGCCGGGCACCGTCCGCCCGCCGGGCCCTTCGCAGGGGAACACGTCCGGCCGAGTCTGCTGTACCTGCTCGACCGGCTGCACGAGACACCGGCGCAGATCATCGGTGACCTCGGGGACGTTCTGGCACAGAACTCGATGTCCAGTTCCCTCTTCGGCTGCATCTGCTCGACCGAGCCGGGGGAACGGAACATCGTCTGGCGGTGGTTCACCGACCCGACCATCCGGGCGGCCTATCCGGCGGAGGAGCACGAGTACCACAGCCGTGTCCATGTCGCCGACCTGCGCGCCGCGGTGGCCCGCCGGGGCAATGACGCCGCCGCGTCCGCCCTGGTCGAGCGGCTTCGCCGGGCGAGTGAGGAGTTCCGCGGGCTCTGGGCGCGGCATGAGGTGGCCGTGCGCCGCACCGCCCGGCTACGGGTCCTGCATCCGGAGATCGGGTTGATCGAGTTCGACGCGGAGACCCTGCTCACCCCGGCGGAGGACCAGCGGCTCTTCGTCTACACGCCGCCGCCCGGGAGCCCGACCGTCGAGGCCCTGGAGCTTCTCCACACGATCGGCCCCGAGACCGCCCATCGCAGCCACCTGGGTGCGGTCAGGTCGTGAGACGCCAGAGGGTGGTGGTCTCGGCGGCGCGGGCGGCGTGCAGCGGGTCGTCGGGGTCGTCGACGCGTGGGTGACGCGGTTTGGTGTCGAGGCGTCCCGCGACCCGTAGACCGGACGAGCCGATCAGCGTGGGCAGTTCGTCGGGTGTCCGCAGACCGAGATGTTCGGCGAGGTCGGACAGGATCAGCCAGCCCTCGCCGCCCGGTTCGAGGTGGTCGGCGAGGCCCGTCAGGAAGCCGCGGAGCATCTGACCGCCCTGGTCGTAGACGGCGTGGTCGAGCGGGGACGACGGTTTCGCGGGCAGCCAGGGCGGGTTGCAGACGACCAGCCCGGCTCGTCCTTCAGGGAACAGGTCGGCCTGGACGACGTCGACTCGGGACGCCAGGTTCAGCCGGTTGATGTTCTCTTCGGCACAGGCAAGGGCTCGCGGGTCGTTGTCAGTGGCGACGACCCGTTCCACGCCGCGTCGGGCAAGGACGGCCGCCAGGACGCCGGTGCCGGTTCCTATGTCGAATGCCGTCTTCGTCGATGGCAACGGTGCTTCGCCGACGAGATCCACGTATTCGCCTCTGATCGGCGAGAAGACCCCGTAATGCGGGTACACGTGGTCGCCGCCCAGTGCCGGGATCGGTACGCCCTTCTCCCGCCATTCGTGTGCGCCGATGAGTCCGAGGAGTTCGCGCAAGGACGTCACGTAGGGCTCGTCGTCCGGCCCGTACACCTCGGTACAGGCGTCACGGACGTCAGGGGCGCGGCGCAGCGGAATCACGTGCCCCGGCTCGAACGGTATGAGCAGCATGCCGAGCGTCCGCGCGCGCTGGGCACGAGCCTGCCGGTACAGGTGGAACGCCGGTACCTCCGAAGGCCGTCGTTTGCGCCGTCGCGGTGGACGGTCGATCCGGCGTGCCATCGCTCGAAGGAGCTGGCGCGCGTTCTGGAAGTCGCCGCGCCACAGCAGCGCGGTGCCTTCGCAGGCCAACCGGTACGCGTCGTCCGCGCGTGTCGCGTCGTCGGCGACCACGACGCGCCGGGGCGCCGGGGCGCCGCTCTGCGACCGCCATCGGACGCGATGGTCCCGGCCGTCCCGCCAGGAGATCTCGTCCACACCGACACCGTATCGAGCTACGGCCGTGGGACGGACGTTCCGGTGGCCAGGTCGGCGGAGGAGAGGCAGGTGGACGTTTCCGACAGTTCCCGCAGCGCCTTCTCCGACGGCGATCTCGGTTCCGCCGCGTACAGCATGAGTCGGCTGAGGTCGGGGTCGCCGGGCAGTTGCAGGGTCTCGAACGGCAGGACGAGCCGTCCCACCCGCGGATGGTCGATGCGGGCCTCGCCATGCGTCAGGTCGGTCACATGGTGCGCCGACCACATTTCCCGGAAACCGGGGCTTCGGTCGCGAAGCGTGTCGATCAGGGCGCGGAGCCGCGGATCGTCCGGGTCCTGCCCGGAGCGGAACCGCAGATGAGCGACGTTTCGGCGGGCGACGGACGTCCAGTGGTCGCCGAGCCGGGCCCGGTAGTCGTCGTTCAGGTGGATCTGGTGCGACCAGGTCCGTTCCTCCGGGGGAACGGCGGCGAGGTCGACGAACACGGCGGCGGTGAGACGGTTCCACGCGACGACGTTCGTGTACGGCCCGACGATGTAGGCGGGCGCGTGGGTGATCGCGTCGAGCAGGTGCTGGAGCGGGGCGCGCAGGCGGGGCGGGTCCGTGACGGGCGTCCGGCGCGGCGGGTGGGCGAGCCGGTGCAGGTGGGCGCGTTCGTCGCCGTCCAGGCGCAGCGCCCGCGCGATCGCGTCGAGGACCTCGGTGGACACGCCGTCGGCCGTGCCCTGTTCGAGCCGGATGTAGTAGGCGACGCTGACGCCCGCGGCCTGCGCCAGTTCCTCCCGCCGCAGGCCGGGCACGCGGCGCCGTGTCCCGTAGGAGGTGACGCCGACGTCCTCGGGCCGTAGCCGTGCCCGCCTCGTCCTGAGGAACTCCCCGAGTTCGCCGTTACGCCCCATGCCGCCGAGGTTATCCCCCGGATTTCACGGTGATGTCGCCGTTGTCGGTGACCAGTTCGAGGTGGTGCGGAGCGGACGCGTCGTTCTGGATTCCGATCTTCCGGTCGCCGCTGTCGGCCCGCGAGGACACCCGGTACCGGCCCTGCGGGACGGTGAGAGTGATCGACCCGTTGGACGTCTCCGCGCGGATGTTCTGCGGTTTCGCCGGAGTGAGGATGATCTTGCCGTTGTCGGTGCGCACGTCGATACGGTCGCCCTTGAGGTTGCGTCCCTCGACCTTCCCGTTGTCGGTCCTCGCCCTGACCGGGCCGGTGACGTCGTCCAGGCGGACGGCGCCGTTGTCGGTCGACACGTTCACGGCGCCCACCTTGGAAAGGTTGATCGCGCCGTTGTCCGTCCTGCCCGTCACGGGCAGGCCCGCCGGGAGGTCGAGCGTGTAGTTCACCGAGCAGTTCGATCCGCAGTCGCTGAGTTTGAGGACACCGTTCTCGATCCGGTGCGTGGCTCCCTCCGGCCGGTCACCGCGATACTCGACCGTGCGGTGAAGGGACGCCTTGGACGCGCCACCGCGCAGCGTCACACGGCCGGAATCGATGGCGTCCAGGTGCACGGCGGTGATGTCGCCGTTGAGCGCGGCGTCGTCCTCGAACGTCGACGCGAACGCCGTGCCGCAGGCGCTCAGCGCACTTGCGCCGACCACGATGGCGACGATTGCAGATACTTGGCGACGCACGAGTTCCTCCCGCTGACCTTGGCTCTTGGCCTGATGCTGTCGAGCGTAGGAAGAAGCGGTGCGAACGGCCGTCCCGCTGAGGAGCGAGGTTTTCTCTGGCTCCCAGGTGCCGATTTCTGAGCCTGCCCCTGCCAGTAGTACGAACGAGCGGTGGCTGGGTAGCCGCGTCCAACGGAACGACAGTCATCTGCATGACCGCACTCACTACGGACGTCTCGGCTCCTACCGGACTGATGACGTCACGGCACAAACTGGTATTGACCCTTCTCCTCGGCGCGCAGTTCATGCTCGCCATCGACTTCTCGATCCTGAATGTGGCGTTGCCGGTCGTCGGCCGGGGACTGGGCTTCGGCCTGGACGAGTTGCAGTGGATCGCGACCGCATTCGCGCTTCCCGCCGCCGGTTTCACGCTCCTGTTCGGCCGCGTCGCCGATCTGTTCGGACGGCGACGGATGCTGATCGCGGGCATGCTCCTCCTGGCCGGAGGTTCCCTGATCGGTGGGTTGGCGACGTCACCGGAGGTGCTGCTGGCAGGGCGCGTCCTCCAGGGTCTGGCCACGGCCATCGCGACCCCGGCGGCACTGTCGCTGATCACCACGTCCTTCCCGGAGGGACCGCTGCGGGCTCGGGCGCTCGGGCTCAGCGGGGCGCTGATGTCCGCCGGGTTCACGGTGGGCGCGATCCTCGGCGGCGTGCTCACGGACCTGCTGAGCTGGCGCTGGGCCTTCCTGATCAACGTGCCGGTCGCGGTGGTGATCGTCGCCGTGGTTCCGCTGGTGGTCACCGAGAGCCGTACCCGGGACCGGGCGAAGCTGGACGTTCCCGGCGCGGTGACCGTGACCGGCGGGCTCCTCGCCCTGGTCTACGGGATCACCTCCGCCGGTGAGCACGGCATGGGATCCGCCGGGGCGGTCGGCGCGCTCACCGCCGCCGCCGTGCTGCTCAGCGCGTTCGTACTGGTGGAACGGCGTTCACCGGCGCCGCTCGCGCCGCTGAGCGTCCTCACCCGGCGAACCGTCACCTGGGGCAATGTCGGCGGGTTCGTCGCGTTCGCCACGGAGACGTCGCTGGTGTTCCTGATGACGCTCTACCTCCAGAAGGTTCTAAGTTTCTCCCCGCTGGCGACGGGTCTCGCGCTCGGCGTCCTCGGCGTCGGGACGTTCGCGGGCGGTGTCGCCGCGCCCCGGATCATGGGACGGTTCGGCGGCCGCACGACCCTCGTCGGCGGGCTCGTCCTGCAGGCGGCGGCGACGGCGGCGCTGCTGGGCCTCGGCGAGTCGCGGGGCGCGCTCGGGCTCCTGCTCGTCGCGACCGCGATCGGCGGCTTCGGGAACCTCGTCGCGATCGTGGCGTTCATGGGGACGGCGACGTCCGTGCTCCCCGACCGGGACCAGGGCCTCGCGACCGGGCTCGCCACCATGACGCAGCAGATCGCCATCACGCTCGGGATCCCCGTGATGAGCGCGGTGGCGACCGCGAACACCGGCGGGTCCGTCCTCGGCGGCGTCCACACGGCCACGGCCGTGAACGTCGCTCTCATCCTGGTGGGAGCGGCCCTCGTGGGTTCGTTCCTGCGTCGCTCTTGAACGGATCAGCCATGAATCTCGAACTCGCCGGCAAGGTCTTCATCGTCACCGGCGCGTCCGCCGGGATCGGCGAGGCGACCGCGGCGCTCCTCACCGAGGAGGGCGCGCACGTCATCGGTGTGGCCCGCAAGCCATCAAAGGGTGGCGTCGCCGCGGACCTGACCGACCCCGCCTCCGCCCAGCACATCGTGGACACCGCCCTGGAACGGCACGGCCGCCTCGACGGCCTGGTCAACAACGCGGGCGCCCTCCAGTCCCGGATCGGGTTCCTCGACGTGACCGACGACCAGTGGCACGCCACCTTCGAGCTGAACTTCCACGCGGCGGTCCGGATGGCGCGGGCCGCGCTGCCCGCGCTGATCGACCAGGGCGCCGGGAGCATCGTGCACGTGTCCAGCGAGGCCGGACGGTTCCCCGACACGCCACTGGTCGACTACGCGGCGTCCAAGACTGCGTTGCTGTCGGTGTCCAAGACGCTGGCGGGGGAGTTCGGCCGTTGCGGCGTCCGCTCCAACGTCGTCACGCCCGGACCCACACGGACCCGGCTGTGGGACGAGCCCGGCGGTTTCGCCGACCAACTCGCCGCACAGTACGGACTCCCTGTCGAGGAGGCCATAGAACGCTTTGTCCGCGAGGAACGACGCCTCCCGGTCGGACGTCTGGGCACACCACAGGACGTCGCACGCGTCATCGTCTACCTGCTGTCGCCACTGGCCGCCCAGGTGACCGGCGCCGAATGGACCGTGGACGGCGGCGCCCTCCGCCAACTCTGACCCACCCTGGCCGGCGCGCCCGTTCCCGTCGGTTCGCGCTGGCCAGAGTGGCGCCCTCCCACGGGGACCTGACGCACGCCGGTACGCTGACCGACGTGCGACTACCTGGGCCATTGCATGTGGTCAACGAAGGCTTGGCGTTCCTGCTGGAGATGGCGACGATCGTCTGGCTCGTCTGGTGGGGGTTCGCGACCGGTGGAAACGTGCTCGTCGACATCGTCCTTGGAATCGGCACGCCGACCGCCGCGATGACACTCTGGGGCCTGTTCGCCGCGCCGAAAGCGCGATTCAAGGTCGCGCTCCCGTTCGTACTGCTGGTGAAGGCCCTGGTGTTCGGTGCCGGGGCCCTGGCCCTCTACGGCGTCGACCGCCCCGTGTGGGCGGTCACCTTCGCCGTGGTCGCGTTCCTCAACACCGCCCTGGCGACCGCCGACCGCGAGGCCCGCTTCCACGTCGCGTCCCACCGTTCGGGAGTCGCCGCACGATGATGTCGGATTTCCGCTAGTGGAACCATCTGACCGTCGGTGATGCTGGGGGACATGCACGAGGACGCGGAAAGATGCGTACGGGCTGTTCAGGCGAAGGACGCTCGGTTCGACGGGTGGTTCTTCGTCGGGGTGGTCACCACCGGGATCTACTGCCGTCCGAGTTGCCCGGTGGTGGCGCCCAAGCCCGAGAACATGCGGTTCCATCCGAGCGCCGCGTCCGCGCAGCAGGCCGGTTTCCGGGCGTGCAAACGCTGCCGTCCCGACACCTCCCCCGGCTCGCCGGAGTGGAACCACCGCGCGGACGTCGTCGCCCGCGCGATGCGCCTCATCGCGGACGGTGTCGTCGACCGTGAAGGAGTTCCGGGGCTCGCAGGGCGGCTCGGCTACAGCACACGCCAGATCGAACGCCAACTCAACGCGGAACTGGGTGCGGGGCCACTCGCACTGGCGCGGGCACAGCGCGCTCAGACGGCGAGGCTCCTCATCGAAACGACGTCCCTTCCCATGGGTGATGTCGCGTTCGCGGCGGGCTTCGCCAGTATCCGAGCCTTCAACGAGACCGTGCGAAGTGTGTTCGCACTGACGCCGACCGCTCTACGCGACCGTGTCGCCAAGGGACACCCGCCCGCCGGTTCCGGGGCACTGTCGCTTCGGCTGCCGTTCCGGGCGCCGCTATGCCCTGACAACCTCTTCGGTCATCTCGCCGCGACCGCCGTCCCCGGCGTCGAGGAATGGCGGGACGGCGCGTACCGCCGGACCATGCGCCTCCCCCACGGGCACGGCATCGTCGCGCTGCGCCCCCGGCCCGATCATGTCGCCTGCACGCTCACCCTCAGCGACCTGCGGGACCTCACCATCGCGATCAGCCGTTGCCGCTGGATGCTCGACCTCGACGCCGATCCCGTCGCCGTGGACGACCTCCTGCGGGCCGACCCCGTCCTCGCCCCGCTGGTCGACAAAGCGCCCGGGCGGCGCGTCCCGCGTACCGTGGACGCCCCCGAGTTCGCGGTGCGTGCCGTCCTGGGGCAGCAGGTGTCCACGGCGGCGGCCCGCACCCATGCCGGACGACTCGTCACTGCCTACGGCGACCCCGTGGACGACCCGGGCGGCGGACTCACCAACCTCTTCCCGACCCCGTCCGCGCTGGCGGAACTCGACCCGGAGACCCTCGCGTTCCCGAAAACCCGGCGCACCACCATCACCAGCCTCGTCGACGTGCTCGCGAGCGGCGAGATAGACCTCGGTGTGGGGAGCGACTGGGAGGAGGCCCGCGCTCGCCTGTCCGCCGTACCCGGCATCGGCCCGTGGACCATCGAGTCGATCGCGATGCGCGCCCTCGGCGACCCCGACGCGTTCATTCCGACCGACCTGGGGATCCGCGCCGCCGCCAAGGCACTCGACCTTCCCTCCACGCCTGCGGCCCTGACGCGCCGTGCCGCACACTGGCGTCCTTGGCGGGCCTACGCCGTCCAGTACCTGTGGGCCACGGGCGACCACGCCATCAACCTGCTTCCCGCGTCCTGACCCTGGAAAGGAACGACATGGAACCGACGCATGTCGTCGTGGACAGTCCCGTAGGGCCACTCACACTGGTGGAACTGGACGGCGCTCTGTCAGCCCTCTACATGGAGGAGCAACGGCACCGTCCGCTCCAGGAGACCTTCGGTGCGCCGGGTGACGTCACCGCCGAACCGTTCGCGGGCGTCGTCGAACAACTCTCCGCCTACTTCGCGGGGGAGTTGACCGAGTTCGACCTCCCCCTCACCTTTCGCGGAACCGAGTTTCAGAAGCGCGTCTGGTCGGCGCTGCTAGAAATCCCGTACGGCGAGACCACCACCTACGGTCAGATCGCCGTCGAACTCGGCAGGCCGTCCGCGTCCCGAGCCGTGGGCCTCGCCAACGGACGCAACCCCATCAGCGTCATCGTCCCCTGCCACCGCGTCGTCGGCTCCACCGGAGACCTCACCGGCTACGGCGGTGGCCTCGACCGCAAGCGCTACCTCCTCGACTTCGAACGCAAGACCAAGATCACCCAGGACGCGCTCTTCTAGGTTTGTCGGAGCGGGGGGATACCGTGCTTGTCATGGCCGGTGCCCCCGGCCGGTCAAGCGGTTCGCGGAAAGGCTGATCAAGGTGGAGTTCCGAGTCGACCGGCAGACGCTCGCCGACGCCGTGGCGTGGGCGGCGCGGACGCTACCGGCACGCCCCGCGCTCCCCGTCCTGGCGGGCATGCTCATCGACGTCACCGAGCAGGGCCAACTCACCCTCGCGGGCTTCGACTACGAGGTCTCCGCCCGCGCCAGGGAGGACGCGGACGTCACCGAGCCGGGCCGCGCGCTCGTCCCCGGTCGGCTCCTCGCGGACATCGTCCGCAACCTCCCCCCGCATCCCGTGGAGGTCTTCACCAAGGGCTCGGAGGTGGTGGTCCGCTGCGGCCCGGCCGAGTTCGGCCTGCTCACGCTGCCCGTCGAGGACTACCCCACCCTCCCCGAACCGCCCGCCCGCGCGGGCACCGTCCCCGCCGACCTGTTCGCCACCGCCGTCGCCCAGGTCACCCCGGCCGCCGGACGCGACGACACCCTCCCGATGCTCACCGGCGTCCGCATCGACCTCGACGGCGACACGATGTGGCTCGCCTGCACCGACCGCTACCGCATCGCCGCCCGTGAACTGACCTGGTCCCCCACCGACCCCGACTTCACGGCCGGTGTCGTCGTCCCCGCCCGCACCCTCGCCGACACGGCCAAGGCCATCAAGCGCGGCGCGGAGGTCGCCATCGACCTCGGCGGCGGCGCCGACACCCTCATCGGCGTCTCCGGCGGCGGCCGCAGCATGACCAGCCGCCTCCTGGACGACCAGTACATCAACTACCGGTCCCGCCTCACCGGCACCTGGTCGTCCGTCGCCGAGATCCCCGTCACCCCGTTCGTCGCGGCGATCAAGCGCGCCGCCCTCGTCACCGAACGCGGCACGCCCGTCCAGCTGGCCTTCACGTCCGGTGAGGTCCGGATCCGCGCCGCCACCGGCGACTCCGCCCGCGCCAACGAGAGCCTCGCCGTCGAACTCACCGGCGACGACATCGACATCGCCTTCGCCCCCCAGTACCTCCTGGACGGCCTGGCGGGCATCGACACCGAATACGCGCGCCTCGAATGCGCGGGCCCCACCAAGGCCGCCCTCCTCACCGGCATCCCGGACAAGAAAGACTCCGACGACGCCAAGGACGACGCCTCCGACACCGGCTTCCGCTACCTGGCCATGCCCGTCCGCCTCACCCCCTGACCCCCAGCGCGGAGCGCCTTGCGGCGCCGGTACGGCTAGCGGGCTCAGGCGCAGGGGTCTCGGGCGGGCTCTCCGGTGGGCAGGTACCGCCGCAACTCCTGGGCGGTGACAGCACCGCGGGCCAGTGCGCACAGCGAGCGGAGGGGGTCGCTCGGCAGGTCGATCCGCCAGGTGCGGACGCCTCCGGCGAGGCTGCCGGCAATGAGGCTCTTGTCGTCCGGGCCGAACGCCACCGCCTCCATCGGTTCCTTGCCTCCGGTGTCCACCGCCGAGAACCCGGCCAGCAGCGTCGCCAGCCGGGCGAGGGGTGAGCCGGTGGGCCGGTCCAGGACGCAGCGGGGCCAGTCGGCGGCCGATCGCGACAGTTCACCCCGGCCGATCGCGGGCAACAGCCCGGCACGCAGCAACGACGACTTGCCCGCCCCGGACGCGCCGGTCACCACCAGCATTCCCGTCCCGGCCAGCCGCTGCGACACGGTCGCCACGAGCTGCGCCGTCACCAGCTCCCGTCCGTGGAACACCGGCGCGTCACTCTCCCGGAACGGCGCCAGCCCCCGGTACGGGCTCTCCTCGGCCCAGCGCGGATCGACGCTGTGAGCCCCGTTGCCCGGCGCCAGGGAGCGTGTGCGCCGTTCGATGGCCGCAACGTGTTCCAGGAGGAGCCGGGTACTGGTCGACTGCTGGTATTGCAACCCGACCGACACCTGGAGCGCGGCGCTCTGGCGGTCGGTGTCCTCGCGGATGGAGTCGAGCCGCGCCCGCAGGTCGGTCAGCACCGACCGGAACTCGCCGAACTCCTGCCCGAGCGCCGCGAACCCGGTCGCGATCTGCTCCTGGAGGTGATGGTCACCGGTCTCCACCGCGGCCTCGACGGCGGCGCCGACCGCACCGATCTCCCCCAACACCCGCGCGATCTCGCCGCGCAGCCGCTCGGCGTCCTCTCCGCCCGCCTGCAGAGCACACAGGATCTGGCGCTCCACCTCGTCCTCAAGTTCCGCGCGTTCCGCAGGCCCGTCGCCGAGACGGGAGACGCCCGCCCGCACCAGGTCACTCAGGACGTTCCCGCCTACGGAGGTGAACGCCCCGATCCCGGCCGATGTGACCGCCGCCGGGCCGATCCCCGACTCCAACAACGGACCGAACGCGCCCGCGGAGAGGTTCGCGAGCAGCGCCGGGGGCGTCCACTGCCGTGCGGCGGAGCCCGTTCCGTGCGCCAGCCGCGCGACCCGTGCCCGGACCCCGGCGCGCATCAGCTCCGCCTGCTGCTCCGACGGTCGCTCCGACTCCACATCGCCATATCACCACTACTCAGGGTGTCGGTGGTCGGAAACGGCCCTCATCGGCCACCGCTCGGCGGTTCTGGCCTGTCAGAGGTCGAGGACGGCCAGGATGAAATGGACTTCGCCGTCTGTGGTGTTGGCGTACGAGTGGGGGCGGTCGCCGACGAAGACGGCCGCCGTTCCTTCTCCGACGAGGTCTGTCCGGCCGTCCACGCCGAGGGTGAGCGTCCCCTGGTTGACGTAGACGATTTCCTTGGTGCCCGGCACGTGGGCGTCGCTATCGCGGGTCTCGCCGGGTTGGAGTTCCCAACGCCACAGCTCCAGTGAGGGGCGCGGGTCGCTTCCGGCGAGGAGCGTCCCCGTGCCGCCGTTCTCGCCCTGCCAGAGGACCACGTGTCGTTCCGGGCGGAACAGCCTCACCGGCGGCTCTTCCTCCACCTGGACGAGTCGTGTCAGCGGGACCCCGAGGGCGTCGGAGATGCGGATGAGCGTGCCCAGGTTCGGGTTGCCGCGTCCCTGTTCGAGGCCGACCAGGACGCCCTTGCTCACCCCGGCGCGTCCGGCCAGTTCGTCCAGGCTCCAGCCGTGGCTCGCCCGGAGCGCCCGGACGGTCCGAGCCACGGCCTCGCCGATGGCCTCTTGCTCGCTCACATGACCTCCCGATCACCAGGCCCTCACGATCCCACGATGCCGGGTCGGCGGTGACCACGAGACGTCCGTATCACCGACCATGGTCGGTATGATGATATGTAGAGTTCGTTAAAATGACCGGCGTGAGGGAGTGAGCGATGCTGGACCGGGTTGCGGTGGACGAGGCCGTTCGGGAGCTACGGCCCGACTTCGCCGTGCTCGTCGTGATCGCCGAGGGGCTGGCGAACGGGCCCGGCGATCACGTGTCGGAGGGCTGGCTGGCCGACGCGGCGACGAAGGCCGACGCGAACGATCCGCATGTGGAGGCCTGGCACGAGGCCTACCGGGCGTTCGGCGCCAAACCGAAGCGAACCCGGCCCTCGGTGGACGCGCTGCTCCGGCGGGGCGGTTCGCTCCCGTCCATCAACAGGGTGGTGGACGCCTACAACGCGGTGAGCGTGGAGTACGCCCTGCCGATCGGCGGCGAGGACCTCGACGCCTACCAGGGGGCGGCGCGGCTGGTGCGCGCCACCGGGGACGAGCCGTTCGACGTGGTCGTCGACGGCGAACCCGCCGTCGACCACCCCGACCCGGGCGAGGTCGTCTGGCGGGACGACGCGGGCGTGACCTGCCGGCGCTGGAACTGGCGCCAGTGTGTCCGCACCCGGCTCACCGAAACCACGAAGAACGGCTTCTTCCTCCTCGAACGCCTCGAGCCGTACCCGATGGAGCGGCTGACCGAGGCCGGGGAGCGCCTGACCGAACTGCTCCGGGAGATCGCACCCGACGTCCGGGTCACGAGCCGACTCGTCGGCGGGCCGTGATGGTCATGGTTCTCGCGCTGGGCGCGGCGCTCGCCTACGGGGTGGCGGACTTTCTCGGCGGCGCGGTAGCCCGGAAGTCAACGGTGCTCAGGGCCCTGACCTGGTGCGTCCCGGCCGGACTGGTGGTCGTCCTGGTGTCCGCGCTGCTCACCGGCGGCCGCATCGGGGCCGCACCGATGGCCTGGGGATTCCTGGGCGGTCTCAGCGGCGGAACGGGCCTGATCGCCTTCTACCGGGCGCTCGCCCGCGGCCCGATGAGCGTGGTGGCCCCCGTGTCCGCGCTGGCCGGGGCCGTCCTCCCGGTCGCGGTGGGCGTGGTCGGCGGCGAGCGACTGGACCGGTCCGTGGTGGTCGGCGTCCTGCTGTGCCTCGTCGCGATCGGACTGGTCAGCATGGAGGCCGGAACCGCAGAGAAGTCCGGCGACGCCTCCGTCCGCGCCCGGCGGCGCCTGCTGGACTCGGGCCCGTTGATGGCGGCGGCATCCGGAATCTGCTTCGGAGTCTTCTTCGTGGTGCTTAAGGAGGCCGGCGACGACAACGGGCTCTGGCCGATCGTCGGCGCACGTACCGGCACCCTCACCGTCGTGGCGGCGGCACTGCTGGTCATGGCACTCCGCGGCCGCGACCTCGGCCCGCCGGTACCGGGCCGAACGCTGCTGGCCCTGGCGCTGCTGTCCGGCACCCTGGACACGGGCGCGAACGTGCTCTACTTCCTCGCCGCCCACGAGGGAATGCTCAGCCTCGCCGCCGTACTGACGTCCCTCTACCCGGCGATCACCGTCCTGCTGGCCAGAATCGCCTACAGCGAACGACTCCGCACCGTCCAACGCATCGGCATGGCCATCGCCGTCGCCGGCGTAGCACTCGTAACAGCAGGCTAAACGTCTGAAGGCCGTCGTCCCGGGGATGGGGCGGCGGCCTTCGCGTGGCGGTGGTGGTGGGATTCGAACCCACGGAAGCTTGCACTTCACACGCTTTCGAGGTCTGCGGATGTCTGTCCGCCCATGATCGGCCGAGTGCTCCGCACACGCTCAAGCCGTGGTCAACCCTGTACGTAGGCAGCTGCCACAACGCGGCCAAGGTAGTCCCAACTGCCTCGACTATCTCACATACCTCAGCGTTGCACCGCGAGGTGATCAACTTCTCAACGATCTAGGGATCTTCCACTGGATCTCGGGGAAGAAGTACCTCAAGGAGCTTGTCCTGTCAGACCCGTATGCGAGAGTTTAAGGTAAGGAGGTCGACATGGCAGGTACAGTCATCATCCGCCACGAACATACTCCTTCTCCTTCTGGCTGCAGATGGTGCGGTGAGCCTGATCGCGGCCACGGTCGACGTTGGGTTAGCTCGGTGGGATGGCATTTCTGGGCTGCTCCCACCGATAAGCAGAGAAAGATGCGAATGCTCTCCCGCAGAAGAAGCAGGCAGGTTGAATCTTAATCGTTAGCTAGCTTAATGAGGCTGGCGAACAATTGCCGCAATTGCAGGGGCACATCTTCTGGGCATTGAAGGGTCTTGGCAAGCTGGTAAAGCATCTCCGGCTTTCCGCCTGGCGCCGCTTGACTTCTTTCTCTGACCATGTCGAAAACCTTCTGACTGAACTTTTTTTCGTTGCGTAGTTGATTGAAGTCGCTGGCCTTCCAACTTGCACCGTCGACCCGTTTCCAGAGAAGATTAGCGGCCTTCGCCCACTGTTCACCCGAGAACAGCTCCTCTATCTCATTGGGATTGCCTAGCCAGGTAACATCTTTACCGGGGTCGATGCCAAACCTTGCCAGCTTGTCGGGCGTAAACAGACCCCGCGGCCGAGTCTTACTGTCTGCGTCCACCGCCAGCATGGCAGTTCTACCATGCTTTAGCAGGAAGCGAGTAAAATGCAGAGCACCTTCATTGTTGTTGCAAGCCCATAGGGCGATGCCGGCAGACTGAAGATGCATTTGCTCCGACAACCTGAAAAGCAGGGGAAGCACCTGTTGTTCCGTTGGGCCCTCTACTCCAACGAAGCATCTTTCGTGGAGGAGTACCGAGTTCCTCACTCCTAGTGCGCTTGCAATGTTACCCAGATGTATATCCGGATCGCCTGCGTCTTCCAGCCTCTCCATAGATGTACGCTGCTCAAGTAGGCGCAGGTGTACGATGTTCGAGATATCGACGCCATCGATCAGATTGAGTGAGTGAGTGGCCACTAGAACTTGTATATGAGACAGTTTACATTGGGAGCGAATCAAATCCATCACGCGCCGCTGGTGTACGTAATCCAGGTGGGTGTCTGGCTCGTCATAAGCCACAAGCAAGTTGGGCGAGTCGTCTTTGGTCTCTTCTGTAGTATGAGCTTCCTCTTGCTGACGCAGAATGTCATTGGTCCATTCCCAGACGGCAAGAGCCACTCTGCGAGCCCGTCCAGAACCAGTACTTGCCAAGCTGACATCTTCCCCCTCCACCTGAGACAAGATGAGCTCAGTGCGCTTCAGGCCAGCCTGGAACGAAACCTCGGGCCTCACTTCGGCCCCGATTAGATCAGGACACCTCTCCCTCACATGCGTGCACAGGTCTTCTGCGTCCCCGCGAAGTTTCTCCGAAAGAGTATTTTCGAGTTCGCTGATTCTTCCCTGGAGATTCTCGTCCTGCAAGTGTGTCCGGTAGCGACTGTGTAGAGCCGCCCTAATTGTTTCATCTGCATCAGGGATCAATCCACCGAAATAGAGAAACTGTGGCATTCGTCTCTTGACAGTCGGCTCCACCTGGACCCATTCAAGAACCTTTGGGCCCCGAGCTGCATACTCCTCGAGCCTTTTAAGTAGATCAGCTCGAAGGCCACGGACATCGAGGCCGAACTCAGCGTTGAGTGCCTTGAGCTCTGGAACCCTTAGCTTAGGCAATTCGCGCAGACGTGCGTCTTCTGGAACCTCGCGGTAAATCTCTAGCTTCGAACCGACCTCGGGAGAGAACGTGCGTCGTATGCGTACATGCGCCGGCAGCCCCAGTTCGGCCCGCTCTGCATCTGAAAGAATAAATGTTCCTTCAACGCATACTTCAGTTTCCCGTTCAGTCCGCGAAGCGCTTCCATCTTCGGCAATAGAGAAGGTCAGGTCGTTCTCGGTGGCATCATTGGCCCCTAGGAGGAAACCTGCGGCAGTAAGGGTGGCACTTTTTCCGCCGTCATTATGGCCGGTAATGATGGTTGGAGAGAGGACCGGTATACCGCTTACAGAAGAGAGTGAACGGAATCCCTGGACATTGAAAGATTCCAGCTGCATTAGCGAGCGTCCTCCATGCAGTGCGCTACTAGATGTGCATACCTCTTAGAAGAAAGATTCAGGCCGGGAGCAGGCGTGAAAGTGAACTCTAGTTCTTCTAGGTCAAGGATATTTTCGACTAACAAAGGCCGCCATCCCGGTAGTGACTTCGAGGAAGTGGCTCCCGAAATCTGATACACGTCAACATAAGTACCGTGCGTGGATCGATAGAGGACATGAGGCTGCGCAAGGCGCCACCCAAGATCGTTGATTCTACCCGAACTGGATCGGTAGCGGAGTTTCACTGTGGTCCTGTTACGAACCGCCTTGAGTAAAATGTCCTCTATGTCCATGTCTGTGCTCCTGGTCCTACAAGGAATGATGAGTCTAGTGTAAAGATCTTGAAAAGTGTCGGCGACGCGCCAGCACAGTTAGTCGTGCCACTTGACGAGTGGTCCGGGGATGGGGCCGGGCTTTCCTGTCTGCGGTGGCCTTTGCTCTTTGCTAAGCTTGCCGTTTTGGCCATGTGGCACACCTGTAAGAGCGCGAGGAACGGCGACACCTCAGCTGAATATTGCACGCCGGAGAGCCGGTCGCGTCGGTTGAAGGAGACTGCATGTTCAGCCCCGGACGCTCGAAATGGCCACTTAGCGAACACAATGGGGCGGTGATGGAACGTTTCATAATAGCAGTTGTGGGCTACCCAAGGTAAAAGGTTAAGGGTGGTCGCAGAGCCTCTGCTTTGGCGGAGCCAAGATTTCAATTGACGTCAGATTGATCCCGGTAGTCGAATCCCTATGCAGAGTTCCTGGCCCTGAGCCTTCACTTCCGGCCTGGGGAGGTTCGCCAGCGTCGTCCCGGGGCAAGTCGGCAACATACGTGCCCCTGCGTGGACCGCAATCATCGAACTCGGCCGGGTTTTCGACGTAATTCTGCTTCTGGGCACGCAGTGCCCCGACAAAGCCTCTCTACCGACCGGCGTCTCAGCAAATGCGGGGAACCGGTTCTGCCGCGGGTTATGGGGCAGGTCGAGTACGACATGGTTCTCGGCACCTCGGCGCACCGCAACGGACTCCGAGCCACGGCTGTCGGCCTCCTGGACAAGGGCATCGGGTACCTGGCCGGGGATGCCGGCGACTCGCAGATCGACTGCTCCTACTACATCGACAACCTCACTGCGGACCGCATCTGCGAGCGTGCCCGGGCCCTGCAGAAGGCCGCTGACACCCTGACCGGCCACGCAGGCGGCGAGGCCTCCGCACCGTCCAACGCATCGGCATGGCCATCGCCGTCGCCGGCGTAGTACCCGTAACAGCAGGCTGAATCTCACCGGCGCCGACCCTGCCGGCGGTCGAGCGTCCCCACAGCGGTGCGGTGCTTGGGCAGAGCTGCGTCATCGGGAGCGCGGCTTCGCACTGTGGAGTGCGTTGGCATGGCCGTTGCGGGGCCGGGGTGGTGGTTGTGACGGTGGGGTGAAACGTCTGAAGGCCGTCGTCCCGGGGATGGGGCGGCGGCCTTCGCGCTGCGGTGGTGGTGGGATTCGAACCCACGGAAGCTTGCACTTCACACGCTTTCGAGGCGTGCGCCCTCGTCCACTAGGCGACACCACCGCGGGAGAGCCTACCCGACTCTGCGGTGGGCGAAGAACTCGGTGAGCAGGGCCGCGCACTCGTCCGCCATGATCCCGGCGATCACCTCGGGGCGGTGGTTGAGGCGGCGGTCGCGGACGACGTCCCACAGGGATCCGACCGCGCCCGCCTTCGGGTCTACGGCGCCGTACACGATGCGTGCGAGTCGGGCCTGGACGGACGCTCCCGCGCACATCGTGCACGGCTCCAGGGTGACGACCAGCGTGCAGCCGGAGAGTCGCCAGGTTCCGAGGGACGATGCCGCGGCGCGCATCGCGACGATCTCCGCGTGGCCGGTGGGGTCGGCGCTTCGTTCGCGGTTGTTGTGACCCGTTCCGAGGATGGTGCCGGACTCGTCCAGGATGACCGCTCCGACCGGGATTTCTGCGTGCTCGAAGGCGTGGCGTGCTTCGTCCAGGGCGCGGTTCATGGGTGGTCTGAACGCGTCCAGGGTGGTGTCCGGCGACGGGGTGGGGTGGTCTGGGTCAGTCACGGAGGCGGTCGAACTCCTCGCCGAAGCCGGCGTGTTCGGCGACGGCGAGGAGCGCGTCGCCGGGCAGGGCGCGTTCGCCCAGGTCGCTGAGCTGTTTGGGGTCGAGGCCGAGGTCGTCGAGCAGGGCCGGGTCGCCGCCTGGGTCGCCGTCC
Source organism: Actinomadura pelletieri DSM 43383 (assembly GCF_003634705.1). Taxonomy (GTDB): domain Bacteria; phylum Actinomycetota; class Actinomycetes; order Streptosporangiales; family Streptosporangiaceae; genus Spirillospora; species Spirillospora pelletieri. The sequence continues at coordinate 875,055 of NZ_RBWU01000001.1, forward strand.
GGGACGTCCCCGACGAGCTGTTGGAACAGGGAGCCGAGGCCGTCCTCGCGGACGGTGGAGACGTAGGCGCGCGGCTCCTGGTCGTCGTCCAGCCGGACGATCGCGAACCAGTCGTCGTCCTGTTCGACGAGGAGCACCACCGGGTCGCCGTAGGACTCGACGGCCGCCTCCCGCATCAGGTCGGCGACGTCGTCGACGTGTTCGGCCTCGGCGAGGAGGGCCTCGGTGCCGACCCAGCCCTGCGGGGTCCGCGCGAACACGGCGGCGAAATAGGACACCTGCTCATTGTGGCCCAGGAGGTCGCCCCGGTCACACCCCCTCACCTCCGCTTGGTTGGGTGGGAGGCTTCCGTCGCCGTGGATCCGGCTGTTCACCGGCGGGGTCAGGAGATGGTGTCCAGGGCGCGTTCGAAGGCGGCCGCGAAGCCGATGCGACCGGCGATGCTGAGGAGCATCTCGTCCGGATACAACTCCAGGTCGCCCGAGATGGCGCCGAGTTCCATCTCGTCCAGGCCGAGGTCGGCGAAGATCGACATGTCGCCGACCGGAAGGACCTGGTCGAGTTCCTCGTCCTCGGGGATCGGGATGTCGAGATAGTCGAGGACCTGGCCCGCGAGCGGCCAGTCGACGGAGGCCGTGACGTCCGACAGGAAGACCATGACCTCGTCGCCGAGCAGACGGATCGCGACGAAGAAGTCGTCGCCGACCGAGACCAGGCCGATCGTGCCGCCGAGGCTCGGCTGCTGGCGCAGGGCGTGGACGAGGCCCGCGAGGTCCTCGGTCAACGCCACCGGGAGGATCTCGGCCTCCCAGCCCTCATCTTCCCGGTACACCACGACGGCGAAGTCCGTCGCGTCCACATCTGTCATTTCCACCCCACCGGCCCGTCTCCTGCCAGGGCATGGTCCCAGATGCGGCCCGCGCGCGTGCGCCCGACCGCCAAACTAGGTGCCGCACCCCTCCGTGAGACTGGGAGTCAGCACCACGGAATCCGAGGCCGCACAGGGTATTTCGGGGCCTCTTTGAGCAAATCCCCCGACCGGGTCGGGTCAGTTGATGCGGAAGGTGCGGCGGCGCAGCGCGGCGTGGATCCGGGCGCGGCGGGAGCGGTGCGGTGTGACCCGGCGGCGCAGTTCGCGGGCCTCGGCCAGTTCGCGCAGGAAGATCGCCCGGCGGCGGAGATGCTCGCGCACCTCCTCGGGGGAGAGGTCGCCCTGCGGGCCCGGACGCGGCGCGGCGTCCCGTCCTGTGACTTCGGTCACCTTCGCCTCGGCGGCGGGGGATTCGGGAGGCGGTTCGGCGGCCTCTGGTGGGGAGATCGTCGCCTCGGCGGGGGGCGTCACCTGCGCGGGTGGGTCGGGCGCGGACTCGCGCGCCCGCGTCGGACCTCCCGGTCCTTGATCGCTTTCGCTGTGCATATCGCCATACTGCCCAGCTCAACGGCGTCTATCCAGATTCGACGACGAGGGGCGGATCGGCGGGGTTGGGCTACCGTGAGCGGATGCAGACCCTGGCCGTCGATCATCCGCTCGTCGCGCACAAGCTCACCACATTGCGGGACGTCCGCACTGATTCCCCGACGTTTCGCCGTCTGACCGACGAGCTGGTCACTCTGCTCGCCTACGAAGCGACCCGCGACGTGCGGGTGGCGGAGGCCACCGTCCAGACCCCGCTCGTCGCCGCCCAGGGCGTCCAGCTGGCGAGCCCCAAACCGCTCGTCGTGCCGATCCTGCGGGCGGGCCTCGGGATGCTGGACGGCATGACGCGGCTGCTGCCGACCGCCGAGGTCGGCTTCCTCGGAATGCTGCGGGACGAGGGCACGCTCCAGGCCCAGACCTACGCGACCCGGTTGCCCGACGACCTGTCCGGGCGGCAGTGCTACGTCCTGGACCCGATGCTCGCGACCGGCGGGACGCTCGCCGCCGCGATCCGGCTGCTGCTCGACCGCGGCGCCGACGACGTCACCGCGATCTGCCTGCTCGCCGCGCCGGAGGGGCTGAAGCAGATGGAGCGGACGTTCGCGGGCGACGCGGCGCCCGTCCGGGTCGTGACGGCCGCGATCGACTCCCATCTCAACGAGCAGGGCTTCATCGAGCCCGGCCTCGGGGACGCCGGAGACCGCCTCTACGGCGTCGTCTGACCCACGGCTCCGGAAGGTCCTGGATCGGTCGGACTTGTGCTGTTGGAACGTTCTGATTTGAGCGTGTGCCCAACCGGTGATGTTCGTTCCCGGTGGCAGGGGGTACGGGTGTCCTACGGAACGCCAGTGTGCGTTCCCCTCCGCCGTCCCGGCACAGGGGACCGTAACGGACCGGGCGGCGCGAGCGACCGCAGGGACACGTGATGGCTCACCAAGGGGAAGGCGACCTGCCGCGTTACGCCGTGATCGGGGAGCGGCTCACCGCGGAGTTCGAGGGCGTGCACGCCGCCGAGACGGTGGACCGGTGCGTGTCCGCCGCACGCTACGGTGCCGAGGAGGTCACCGGATCGGCGCCGCCCGACCTGGTGGAACGGATCGCGCGCAGGCACCTGGAAGTGCTCGCCGCCGTCGCCGCGGAGAAGCGCCGCAGAACGCGCCGTTCGTCACTCGACAACGCGCCATAGCGCGTGCTTTGCGGGCCGTTCGGGCTGTGCGAAACTGAACCGGGGTCTGTGTCGATGCTCCGGGAGGCAGCAGTGCCCGCCAAGAAGTACATGACATGGGTCGCCGTCGCCTTCGTGGCGTTCTATGTGATCAAACAGCCGGACGGCGCGGCACAGTCGGTGGAGAACGCGGCCAACGGCCTCGCCTCCGCCGCAGGATCCCTGGCCACCTTCGTCAACGCGCTCGCCTGAGGCCGCCATGAGGCTCGTGACCCCCGGGGACTCCGCACCGGCGTCGGTGAACAAGTACCTCCTCCCGCACGAAACCCAGGTGATCACGGTACGGCGGCATCCGGCCGTGCTGATGGTCCCGGTCGCCCTCGTCCTCGGTGGACTGATCCTCGCGGGCGTGCTCAGCAACACCGTCACCGCGGCCATCACCTGGGTGTGGTGGGGCTGGCTGGCCCTGCTCGGCTGGTTCGTGTGGCGGGTCGCGGAGTGGTCGGTCGACTACTTCGTCATCACCAACCAGCGCATGTTGCTGACCACCGGGCTGATCACCCGCAAGGTCGCGATGATGCCGCTGGCCAAGGTCACCGACATGAGCTTCAAGCGGACGATCGCGGGCCGCATGCTCGGCTACGGAGAGTTCATCCTGGAGTCCGCGGGCCAGGACCAGGCGCTCACCAACGTGGACTTCCTGCCCTACCCCGAGCAGCTCTATCTCGAAGTCTGCGAGATGATCTTCCCGAACAAGAACCCGGCGCCCGAGGAGCCGCTGCCGCCGCCCCCACCGCCGCGCAGGCCCCCGAGGGAGCCGGTCGATGCGGAGGACGTCCCCACCGCCGCCGGCCCGGACGACCCGGCCTAGAGCTTCTCCCAACGCGGCCTCGGCCCCGCGCGCGAACGCGTGCCCCGCCCGGCGCGGCGACGCCGGAGGCGAGCGGAGCCGGGTGGATCGCTAAGCGATGTCGCGTTCGCCCCAGGACCGGTCACGTAGCGAGCCGCTAGGTGTACTGCCCATGGACGTTGGTGACGGCGACACGGGGTGGATGGTCTTGAAATAGGGAGGACCTCCGGGCGTGGTGTGGAGCTACCACACAGCCACTCCACGCCCCGGAGACCGCGCACGGTCACGGAGACGGTCGCGCGTAGGGAGATGCCCGGGTCGGTGCTCCAGAGGCTGGAGAACCAGTACCTGATCCGTAGAAGCCGGGCAGGGGTCGATCTGCGTTTCCCGCAGATCGCCGAAGCGCTGCGCCGGATCCCGGCCGTCCGTGTTCCCACGGAGACGACCGACCTGCAGCACAGCCAGTCCTTGTGCCCCACCGTAACGCGCCGCTGGCCGAGCTGGGCGGGACTGCGATCAACACAGCCCGGAAGCGCGGCATCCTGGTCAATATCGGCGGTTCTCGCGATCTTTTGGGGATGGTCGGATACCGTCCGAGTGTGAAGGCGTCGCGCCCGCCGGAGCGTCCGACCGGTCCCACCGGGCCCACCGGGGTGTCACGGTGGCGTGGCGACGTGCGAGCGGCGGCCCGTCAAGCCCTACCAGACGGCCTCTTCTCGCGCCGCTTCATTACTCTCGATGTGCGATAACCCGCAATGTGCAATCATGTCGGCACCCCAGCCGCCTGTTTACTTCCGCTAAGTGAGTCCACATGCCGGGTCCAGGCAACGTCGGCGAACGTGTCCGCAACCTGCGGCTGACCAGACGCTTGTCGCAGGCACAGCTCGCCGGTCACGACCTCTCCGACAGCTATATCTCGTTGATCGAGTCGGGTAAGCGCACCCCGACTCCGACCGTCCTGCGCATGCTGGCCGAGCGCCTCGGCTGTACGCCCGAGTACCTCGCCGAGGGCGTCGAGCCGGAGCAGCGCGCCCATCTGGAGGTACGGGAACGCCACGCGCATCTGGCGTTGCTGCGCGGCGACCCCGTCACCGCCGAGGCGGGCTTCGACGAGGTCATCGCCCGCAGCGACGACCCCGACCTCACGTCCCGCGCACGATGGGGACGCGCCCGCGCCCTGGAAGAGCTCGGACGCGTCGACGAGGCGATCGCGCTGTTCGAGGAGCTGCGCGAACAGGCCGAACGCGACCCGGGACGGGCCAGCTGGCTGCCGCCGGTGATCGCGCTGGCGCGCTGCTACCACGCCGTCGGCGACCTCGGTCAGGCCATCGCGCTCGGCGAACGCGCCATCGACCGGCTCACCCAGCTCGGCGTCGCCGTCGGCGAGGAGTACACCGAGGTCGGACGGATTCTGCTCCTCGCCTACGTGGATCGCTCCGATCCCGTCCGGGCCCACCAGCTCGGCCAGCGCCTCCTCAACCCGGAGGGCGCCGGTGACGAACCGGTGAGCGTCCACTACCAGCGGGCCAGCGTGCGCGCACTCGACGAGGGCACGATCGGCGACTCGCTGTACTTCGCCGACCAGGCCCTCGCGGCACGGGGCGACGCGGGCCCGGCGCAGTCGCGCGCACGGCTCTCCCTCGCGGCCGCCAAGGCGCTGCTCAGGGGCGTCATGCCGTTCTCGACCGCCGTGCAGCCCGGCATCGCGCCCGCCGGTGGGCACGGGTTCGAGCGTCCCCGTCCCGAGGGGTCGCCGGAGGCCGCGCAGGAGGCGCTGGAGCTTCTCGACGGCGCGACGGGCCTCAACGGCGCGGAGTCCACCGAGAGCACCATCGCCAGGGCGCGCGCGCTCGTCCTGATCGGTGAGCTGGACGAGGCCATCGCCACCCTGGAGCAGTTCCTCGACACCGGCTCGGCGCTGGCTCCGCCGGAGGCACCGCGCTCGGTTGCCCCGCCGCCCGGCACAGACCTCGCGGCACGCACCCAGAAGACCGTTCTGGCCCGACTTGTCCTGGCCCGTGCACGCGTCGCCCAGGGAGATCCGCGGGCCGCCCAAGTCGTTCTGCGGGCCGCGTCCGAACAACTGTCGACCATGCCGTCCGGACGTCCGGCGGCGCATCTTTTCCGTGAACTGGGCGAGTTGTTCGAACTCGTCCAGGATCCTGACGCGGCGGCGACCGCATACCGCCAGGCGCTGGAGGCCGCGGGCCTGTCGGCGTCGTCCTCGCCGTCCAACGACAGGGCCACCGTCTGACCGTCCCCCCTCGAGCGACAGGGGTGGTGGTCGGGGCGGAATAAAACCCGGTCGACGAGTGTCCTATCATCGAAACATGGGATGACTCGCTGACCGGAGGTAAAGGTGACTCTGCGCACGGCACGGCGTTCGTCGCTGGTCGATCAGGTGATCGACCAGCTGAGGGGCGAGATCGCCGGCGGGGGCTGGCCGGTCGGCGCGAAGATCCCGCCGGAGCCGGTTCTGTCGGAGACCCTCGGAGTGGGCCGTAATACCGTCCGGGAGGCGGTCCGCGCGCTCACCCACGCGGGGCTGCTCGAAAGCCGGCAGGGCGACGGCACCTACGTGCGGGCCACGAGCGAGCTGTCCGGGGCCGTCCGGCGCCGGTTGGCGACCGCGGAACTCGTCGACATCCTCGAGGTCCGGCGCGGACTTGAGGTCGAGGCGGCCCGCCTCGCCGCCGCCCGCCGCACCGAGGGCGACATCGCCGCCATCGCGGGCGCCCTCGCCCGCCGGGACGCGGCCTGGGCCGAAGGCGACCACGCCGCGTTCGTCGAGGCCGACCTGTCCTTCCACACCGCCGTCGTCGAGGCCACCCACAACCGGGTACTGACCGACCTGTACCACGACTTCAGCGCCGCGCTCCGGGCCAGCATCGGCGCGGCCGGGACCCTCCTCGAGCACGTGGACGTCCCACACGGCCCCATCGCCGCCGCGATCGAAGCGGGCGACGCCGAAGCCGCCACGCAGGCCACCCACGCGTGTCTGGACCAGATCCTCGCCTCGACCGGTCATCCCGAACCGACCGCATAACCGGACCAGATCCTCGCTCCGACAGGTCACCCCGAACCGACCGCTTAACCCGCAACGACCACCCACAAGCCACATCACCCGCTGGGCACGACCGCGCGGCGCCACTCCGTCCGCGACGACCATCGCCTCCCGGTGGGTCACGTATCCGGTCAGACGTGCGCTGATTCAGGCGTGCCTCCCGGCAGACGACGAAGGAAGAGATGAGAACCCCCGTTTCCCGCGCCACGGCCCTCTGGTCGCTCATCGGCCTGGTGCTGTTGACGATCAACCTGCGGGCCGCCATCACCGGTATCGCGCCGGTGCTCGGCGACCTGCGGGACGTGTTCGGCCTGTCCGGCGCCGAGATCGGCGTCCTCACCACGCTTCCGGTGCTCTGCCTGGGCATCTTCGCCTCCGTCGCGCCGGCCGTCGCGCGGTGGTTCGGCACCGAGACCGCCATCGCCGGATCGCTCGTCCTGATCACGCTGGGGATCCTGGTGCGCGTGGTCCAGTCTCCGATCACGCTCTTCGCCGGAACGGTCCTGGTCGGAGCCGGGATCGCGATGGGCAACGTGCTCGCGCCCGCGGTCATCAAGCGCGCGTTTCCGTCCAGCATCGGCTCGCTCACCGGCCTCGCGATGATGCTGATGGCGACCAGCGGAGCCGTCGCCGCCGGGCTCGCGGTTCCGTTGGACGCGGCCGGGGGCTGGCGGCTCGCCCTCGCCGTCTGGGCCGTCCCGTCGACGATCGCGCTGCTCGTGTGGGGGCCGCTCGCCGTCCGTCGCCGCCGGACTCCGGAGCCGGTTGACGCGCCGCGGTCGCCGGAAGCGCCTTCGGCGAGGTCACTTCTGCGCTCGCCGACCGCCTGGTATGTCGCGATCTTCATGGGCCTGGCGTCGCTGATGTTCTATGTGCTGATGTCGTGGCTGCCGGAGATCATGCGGGATGCCGGGTTCGCACCGGCCACCGCCGGAATGATGACGTCCACCATGTTGATCGTCGGTGTTCCGCTGGGCTTTGTCGTCCCGCTGTTCGCCGCCCGACTCCGCGATCAGCGTTCGCTCGTCGTGGCCGTCGCCGCCGCCATGGTCACCGGCCTTGGCGGGCTGCTGCTCGCCCCGTCCGCCGGCTGGATCTGGGTCGTGGCGCTCGGCCTCGCCATCGGCAGCGCGTTCCCGCTCGCGTACACGCTGCTGAACCTGCGCTCGTCCAGCCCGATGATCGCGGCGGGTCTGTCGGGGATGGCGCAGACCGGTGGATATCTGCTCGCCGGGTTCGGTCCGCTCGTGGTCGGCGTCCTGCACGACGCGACCGGTGGCTGGACCGTGCCACTCCTGCTGCTGCTCGTGCTGGTGGTGCCGGAGGTGCTGTTCGGGTTGCTGGCGGCGCGGCCGGGGCTGGTTCGTCCCGCCGAGCCCCGCGATGCTCGCACGCGTCCGGTTCCGGCCCGGACGCACGAGTCCGCGCCGGAACCGGCCGGGGTCCGCTGAGGGTCAGGACATGTCGACGGAGTCGAGGTCCAGGACGCGGGCGTGCAGGACGAGTCGCTGGTGGAGCGCGGCCCGCAACGCCCGGTGGAGCCCGTCCTCGAGGTAGAGCTCGCCCTGCCACTGGACCACGTGGGGGAACAGATCGCCGTAGAACGTGGAGTCCTTGGCGAGCAGGGACTGCAGGTCCATCTCGCGCTTGGTGCTCACAAGCTGGTCGAGGCGGACCTGGCGAGGCGGGATCTTGGCCCAGTCCCGGGACGTGAGACCGTGCTCGGGATAGGGCCTTCCATCACCCACCGCCTTGAAGATCACCCTCCGAGTCTACGGTGTCGACCTGACCCCGAGAAGGCGACTCAACAACATGAGTCACATGACTTACCACAAATGGTAAATGGTTACCTGGCAGCTCAGTGGGTTCGTTAGTAAGTAACGTCCGGGCCCTGGTCGGTTTACCTACGGCGCCGGGAGGGTCGGCTTGCGGCTCGGCTCCAGCGCGTCGCCCGTCGAACCAGGTGATCACCACTCCGGCGCCGGTGAGAAGAATTGTTCAACACTGGTAGCACCCGGTGACGGCTCCTTGGTGAAGATGCCCGGGGCGGCGGAACGGTAGGCGGCGAGGAGCTGCCGCTCGGCACGGGCGAGATAGGCGGCAAGCGCCGTTTCGGCCGTCTCGGTGTCGCCCACGAGGATCAGTTCGGTGATCTGCCGATTCAAGGCCAGGTAGGGCCGGTGGAACTGCTCCTGCTCGGTGGACGAGCCGTACGCGGCGAACGCCAGACGCAGTTCGGCCAGCACCCGCGTCATCGTCTCCTGAAGGCGGCGGCTGCCACTGAGCTGGGTGATCGCCTGATGCCACCGGATGTCGGCGGTCGCGACGTCCGCCCAACGCCGGTCGGTCACGGCACGGTCGGCGTCGTCGAGGATGTCGGTGAGCGGGATGAGCAACACCCGGGGCGCGCCGTTGGCGCGGCGTACCGCGTCGAGCTCGACGAGCCTGCGCACCCGGAAGATGTCGGCGATATCGCCCGCGGTGATCCGGCGAATGAAGACACCGCGGTTGAGGCGATGGACCACCAGCTCCTCATGGGCGAGAAGCCGGAACGCCTCGCGCAACGTGTTGCGGGAGACGCCCAGGGCCTCGGCCAGTTCCCTTTCGCGCAGGTGGTGACCGGGACGGGCGCCGCCCCCCGCGACCATCTCCCGGAACCGCCTGACCGTGCGAATCACCGCGCTGTCGCCGTCGCCCTCGTCGATGGGCTGCGGGGGGTTGTCGCGGAACCATGTGAGGACCGGGTCGGCGGGCATGGCGTCTGCCTTGTCCATGTCAGATGACACATAGCGAACCTAAACCTGGTGGCCGACTTGGGTCAGGCCCCGAGTCTGGAAGATTGTTGAACAATACCTTAGCGTCGGCGGTATCGAGATCGTCTGGTCCGCCCGAGCCGTTCAGGACCTCCGAAAGACAGGGATGGTCACATGACCTCGAATCACCCCCCGCCATCCCCACCGCCTGACGGAACGGGCGAGGGATTCACAAAGCCGCCCTCCGGGGATCCTCCACCGACGACCGTCCCCGAGGAACCGCCGGTGGACACTGTCGCCGCCCCACCCGCGACCGCCGCTGACGACCTGCCGACGAGCGCCCCCGACGACCCGCCCGCGGACGTCCCCGACAGCCGATCGTCCGGTGCCCCTGAGGCTGCGTCCGCAGGCGTTCCCGGCGGCCCGCCGGTGGATGGTCCCGAGAGCCCCTCGGCAGGCGTCGCTGTTGGCCCACCCGCGGGTGTCCTGGATGATCCGCCCGCTGGCGTCTCTGAGGCTGCGCCCGCAGGTATTTCCGGCGGCCCGCCGGTGGGTGGTCCCGAGAGCCCCTCGGCGGGCGTCCCCGAGAGCCCGCCGGTAGGCGTCGATGAGGGCCCGCCCGTTCCGGACGATCCGGCCGGTGGCGTCTCTGAGGCCGCGCCCGCGGGGAGTTCCGACAAGGACACTGTTGCCATCAGGCGTGCGACTGCCTCTGACGGCCCGCCTCCGGGTGTTCCCGATGGGCCGGTTGGTGCCGTCTCTGAGGCTGCGGCTGCGGGAGTCTCCGATGACCCTCCGGTGGACGCTGTCGCCGGTGCGTCTGGGGGTGCCTCTGACGGCCCGCCTACAAAGGTCCTTGATGCTCCGCCTCCGGGTGTTCCCGATGAGCCGGTTGCAGGGGTCCCTGGTGGTCCTCCTGGTGCCGTCTCTGAGGCTGCGGCTGCAGGAGTTTCCGATGACGCGCCGGTGGACACTGTCGCCGGTGCGTCTGGGGGTGCCTCTGACGGCCCGCCTACGAAAATCCTCGATGGTCCGTCCGCGAGTGTTCCCGGCGGCCCGCCTGAGGACGTCTCCGGCGGCCTGCCCGCAGGTGTTCCCGGCAGCCCGGCTGCGGGTTTTCCTGGCGGCGCTCCCGCTGGTGTTCCGGACGGCCCGCCTGCGGGTGTTCCCGGTGGCCCGTTTGGTCCGGGTGGTCCGCCGGGAGGTGGGGCCGAGGGCGCGGGCTTAGCTGCGGGCTTGCCTCCGGGGTTCGTTCCGGTTTCGAGTCCGCCGGTGGCGTCCGGTCCACGCCTCACTATTCCGGGTGGACGCCGTACAGTGATCATCGCCGGGGGCGCGGCGGCCTTGCTGGTCGTGGTCGTGCTCACGGCGGTGGTGGCGAGGGCGTTAGGCCCGCACCGCTACCTCGGGCCGCTGAAGCCGCTCGACGGGGCGGTGTCGGCGGTGGCGTTCAGTCCGGACGGGAAACTCGTGGCCACGGCCTTGGCCGTGGGGACGGACGCGGGACAGATCAAGCTCTGGGACGCGGAGACCGGGCGTCCGCAGTCCCGCAAGAGTTCCGACTCGCAAGGCCGTATCGACGTCCCGGCCCAGGTCATGTCCTTGGCGTTCAGTTCTGACAGCGACACTCTCGCGGCGGGTCTCGCAAACGGGAGCGCGCACGTGTGGTCCCTGGAGGCGGGCGGGAGCCAGGTGATCGGGACGCCGTCGTCGCCCCCCACCCCCACATATCCGGCCGATCCGTACCCCACGGATCCTCTGCCCTATCCGAGCATTCCGCTTCCCACGCCGAGTCTTCCGCTCCCCTTCCCGAGCGGCCTCATCCCCACCGACCTGGAGCCCGGCTTCAAGCGCAGCTCCCACGGTCCGTCCAAGGCGCCGGCGCCGCTTCCGACCAGGGCGCCGGAGGGGTCCGCGTTCGTGGCGTTCGTCGGCGACGGCGAACGGCTCGCCGTGGCGGCCGGAGAGAAGGTCGAGGTCTACGAGGTCGCCGGCGGCACACCCCGGCAGTCCCTCGACAGTTCGGGGACCCAGGTGCGGTCGGTCGCCGTCAGCGACAACGCGAAACTCCTGGCCGCGGGACGCGCCGACGGAAGCGTCCAGGTATGGGACCTGGCGTCCGGCCGTGCGACCCTCACGCTCAAGGGGCACCTCGACGACGTCGGCGCCGTCGCGTTCCACCCGACCAAGGAACTGCTCGCGAGCGGATCCGCGGACGGGACCACCCGGCTGTGGCAACTGCCCGCAGGGACGGAGACGGCGATGCTGACCGGGCACGACCAGGAAGTCCGGTCGCTGGCGTTCAGCCCGAACGGCAAGACCCTCGTCACCGGCGGGTCGAAGTCCCCGGTACGGCTTTGGGACGTCGGCCGCCGCACCGCCGCGGCACGTTTCGACGGCCACGCCCAGGGCGTCACCTCGGTCGCCTACAGCCCCGACGGCCGGACAGTGATCGCCGGGGGCACGACCGCCGACGCATGGCTGTCGGACGTCTCCAGTCTCCCCTCATGACATCAGGGCAGGATCTTTCATGACCCCTCAGAAACCAGGTCGCGCCCCGTCCCGCAGGGATCGCCGCGCACGGCTCCGGCGGTTAACGGTGGCCGCGGGCGCGCTGCTGACGGTGACGTCCTGCGCCGTCGACTCCGGCCCCGGCGGGCTGAAGCTGGTGGACGCGAGCGGCCCGCTCACGCCCGACGCCTACACGCGCAAGCTCACCGAGTCGGCGCAGTCGCTCAGCAACGCGCTGCAGGTGATCGGGGGAGCGGTGAAGTACTCCGATGTCTCCGCGCGTCTCAGCGAGGCCCGCAACGCCGCCGACCGGACCAAACAAGCCCTGAACGAGCTCACCCCTCCGAAGGACGCCCGGACCGCGCACTCCCAACTCGTCGTCGCCCTGTTCCAGTTCAGCCGGGACATGAACGTCATCGACCAGGAGGTGCAGGGGCAACGACTGTGCACCGTGCAGGCCGTCCAGCATCGGGTGGGCTCGGCGACCGGGGCGCGGTTGCTGCGTGAGGCAGCCGACCGGCTGAAGACGGCCCCCGGCGGCCACGCCTTCCCCGCCACCATCGCCGATCCCGGCCCGCGGACCGAACATCGCGAACCCAACGGCCGCCTTCTCAAGAAGGGCCCCCGCGGCGGCAGGGGTGATCTGATCGTCGAGAACAACGGTGAGAGTGACGCCGTCGTCTCCCTCACCCGCAGCGGAAAGGCCGTGTTCACGGTCTATGTCCGCAAGAAGGGGAAGACCACGATCAAGGACATCGCCGACGGGTCCTACCGCATCATGTACACCACGGGCAGCGACTGGGACACCAAGGCCAAACGCTTCTCCCGAGACTGCGACGTCCAACAGAGCGTGGACGACACGACCTTCTCCACCACGGTCAGCGGCGGCTATATCCGCTGGCAGAACTGGACGTACACCATCAGTCCGACCAGTGGCGGGAACAGCGTCACGACCCGCGGTAAACCGGACGACTTCCCCGTGGACTGACCGGAGGACCATCCGCGGAGGCCATGGGGGCGCCCCCGAACGCGAGTCCGCGCGCATGCTCCGGCGGTTGGAGACGCGCGGGTTCGTCGTCCTGCACGACCGGGCGATACCCGGGTTCCACGCCGGCCTCCCCCCACCTGGTCATCACGCCGAACGGTCACGTGGTCGTCGTCGACTCCAAGAGATGGTCGTCCCGGAGAACGTCCAAGAAGATGTTGGAGGACGGCGACCGCAGGTGGGCCCGGTCGGCCTGCTGCGCCGCGAGGAAGCCTTGGCGTCGGCCGTTGGAGAGATGCGCCGCGTCGCGTCCCGCTGCGCGACCGGAACCTGCTGCTGGTGGCCGCCGGGTACGCGCCGGTGTTCACGGAGACCCCTCTACACCGAGAGCAATGCCGTCGCCGAGACCTGCATCGAGGCCGGGACAGGAACTACGCGGCACCCGTCGTAGCGGAGCTGCTCCGCACGGACGCTGCGCTCACCCGCCGGGTTCGGGTGCACGATCACGGGCCCGCCGACCGGGACGTCCTTCATGTCTCCGCGGTGCTGGTCGAACACGACGGTCGGCTACGGGACGCGCCTGTGTACAGGGATGGCATCCCCTGGGTCCCCGTCCGGGAGGCTCCAGGGTTGAGCATTCACCGCGACGGCCCGCCACCGGCCCTCGGCGACACCCTCGCCCCGCTGGTGACGAGCGTGTGCGAGGCACTGTTCCCGCCCGACGACTCGAACACGGCCGAAGGCTGACCGACGATCGTGCCCTGGCCCGCAGAAGGGCGGACACAAGCAAATCGCCGGCACCCGTACGGGTACCGGCGACCTTCTGCCTCACTGGGCCTGGCGGAGGATGCGAGATTCGAACTCGCGAGCGCTTGCACGCAACACGCTTTCCAAGCGTGCGCCCTAGGCCACTAGGCGAATCCTCCACGGGGCAGCTTACCGGTTCTGGGGCAGTGACCTGACATCAATTACGGAGGCCACGGGGATCGGTCCGTAGACGTGCGGGAAGACCTCATCGCCGACCGGCTCATAGCGGACGGGGGCGTCCAGGCGGGACACGTCGATCACCAACAGGACCAGCTCAGAGGGAGGGACGGCGGCGTAGAACCGGTCCAGGACGCCGTCCACCTGGGGCATATCGGACGAGCAGTGGATGAAGCCCTCGTCGTCGAGCGTTCTGCCCAGGGTCGACATCCTGTACGGCCCTCCTGTGTCCTGAGCGGCCTGCCAATGGGACCGTTGGGCGATGTGCAGGAGCGTGTCGCGCGTCGAGGGAGGCATGCGGCGGAGACTACGCGCGTGAAGCGTGGCAATCCCGGGCGGGGGATGCCATAGACTGAGGTGGACCCCTCGCACGGCGTCACCCTGTGAACCTCCCCAGGGCCGGAAGGCAGCAAGGATAAGCAGGCTCTGGCGGGTGTGCGGGGGGTCCCTTGGTTTGACGGCGACCACCGCAGTTCGACGCTCTGCTTCCCGAGGAGGGCGGCCCCCGATGAGTCTGGCTCTGTACCGCAAGTACCGGCCAGCGACGTTCGCCGAGCTGAAAGGGCAGGAGCACGTCGCCGAGCCCCTCCAGCAGGCTCTGCGCAACGGTCGGATCAACCACGCGTACCTGTTCAGTGGTCCGCGCGGCTGCGGCAAGACGTCCAGCGCCCGTATCCTCGCCCGCTCGCTGAACTGCGAACAGGGGCCGACCCCCGACCCGTGCGGCAAGTGCGAGTCGTGCGTGGCGCTCGGCCCCGGCGGGCTCGGCCACATCGACGTGATCGAGATCGACGCCGCGTCCCACGGCGGTGTCGACGACGCCCGTGACCTGCGAGAACGAGCCTTCTTCACCCCCGTGTCGGCGCGCTTCAAGGTGTACATCATCGACGAGGCGCACATGGTCACCAGCGGCGGCTTCAACGCGCTGCTGAAGCTCGTCGAGGAGCCGCCGCCGCACCTGAAGTTCGTGTTCGCGACCACCGAGCCCGAAAAGGTCATCGGCACGATCAGGTCGCGCACGCACCACTACCCGTTCCGGCTGATTCCGCCGGGCGTCCTGCAGGAGCTCGTCGAGGAAATCCTGCAGGCCGAGGACGTGCCGTACGAGCCGTCCGCGCTGCCGCTGGCCGTCCGGGCCGGTGCGGGCTCCGCCCGCGACACACTCTCGATCCTCGACCAGCTCCTCGCCGGTTCGGACGAGAACGGCATCACCTACGCCCGCGCCGTCTCGCTGCTCGGATACACCGATTCGGCACTGCTGGACGAGGTCATCGCCGCCTTCGCGGGCCGGGACGGCGCCGCCGTCTTCGCCGCGATCGACCGGGTGATCGAAAGCGGCCAGGACCCGCGCCGATTCGCCGCCGACCTGCTGGAACGCTTCCGCGACCTGGTGATCTTGGCGAATGTCCCGGAGGCGGCCGGTTCGGGGCTGCTGAACGTCCCGCCGGACCAACTCGAGCAGATGCAACGCCAGGCGTCGTCGCTGGGCCCGGGGGAACTGACCCGCGCGGCCGACCTGCTGCACACCGGCCTCACCGAGATGCGCGGCGCCACGTCCCCGAGACTGCTGCTCGAACTGATCTGCGCCCGCATCCTCCTCCCGGCCGCATACGAGGACGAGTCGTCCGTCTTCGCCCGCCTGGACCACCTGGAACGCCAGGCCACCCAAGGCGGCTTCCCCGCCTCAGGCGCCCAGGGCTTTCCGTCGCCAACGTTCCAGTCCACCCCCCCACCAGCACCCCAGGGCATCTCTCAGGGCGGTGCATTCCAGAACGGCGGCCTGCCCCAGGGTGGCCCGCCTCATGGAGGCTCGACCCCAGGCGCCCCGTCCCACGGTGACGCATCACATGGGGGCCCGCCTCAGGGCAGCCCGTCTGGAACCGGTGCGTCTCAAGGCGGACCGTCCCAGGAGGCCCCATCTCAAGGCGGCCAACCCCACGGCGGTCCGTCTCAGAGCGGCTCGACCCAAGGCGCGCCCTCGCAAGGCGGCGCACCCCATGGGGCCCCGCCGCAAGGCACCCGATCACTTGGAGGCTCACCCCAGGGAGGCGTACCCCAGGGCGGCTCCCTCCAGGGCGGCGCGTCCCCAGGCTCAACCCTGGGCGCGGGCGGTAACCACAACGGCGGAGAGCAACCCCCACCTGTCCAAGGGGGCGACCCCACTGCCAGTGTCAATCCCCGTCCTACTGCGGCGCCACCAGGACACGAGTCTGTGGATAACCGCCGCGCGGCATCCGCTGGCGGCACTCCCGCCAGCGCAGGTGAAACGACCACCCAGCCCGCAGGTTCGGGCGGCGGGGTGGACATTTCCGCTGTTCAGCGGTTCTGGCCGGACATTGTGGAGGCCGTTAAGCAGAAGAGCCGCGCGACCTGGATGGTCATCATGTCCGGCGTGCAGCCGGTGGCCTTGGACGGCAGGGTCCTGACGCTCGGGTTCGATGCGGAAGGACGCCGCCTGGGCTTCGTCAACGGCGGCCGTGACGCCGTCCTGCGTGAGGTGTTCAAGGAGCGAATGGGGGTCGACTGGCGGATCGAGACCGTGGTCGGCGCAGCGCCCCCGCCCGGCCGATCAGGCCCTAGCGCCGGGTTCGGTGCGGCGGCGGCACCGAACCCGACACCGCAGCCGCGGTCGTCCGTCCAGCCGAACCCGCCACGGCCCGAACAGGCCCAGGAAGCGCCGCCTCCGCCGGACGAGCCGCCTCCGCCACCCGAACCGGTACCGGTGGACGAGAGCGACGAGGTCGACCCCGAAGGCGACGCGGACGCCGACGGCGTCGAGGCCGAGACCAGCGGCATGGCGCTCCTCCAGCGCGAACTCGGCGGCCAGATCATCCGAGAGTTCGACACCTCCACCACCCAGCCCTAACCCAACGACCACCACCCGCACCGGTCGCCGGGTAGGAACGACCATGGCTCGCATCGAGTACTACGACGATCCAGACGCACCGGCACCGAACTCCATGGTCGTGGCGGCCTCGGCCGTCGTCACCGACGAGCACGGAGAAGTACTAATGCAACGACGTGCGGACTCTGGGCTCTGGGCCTTGCCCGGCGGCGGGATGAACCTGGACGAGTCGCTACCGGAGACGGCCGTCCGGGAAGTCAAAGAAGAGACTGGCTACGACATCGAGGTCACCGGACTGGTCGGCATCTACACCGACCCGCGCCACATCATCGCTTACTCGGACGGCGAGGTGCGTCGCCAGTTCAACGTGTGCTTCAAGGCCCGCCTGCTGGGCGGCGACCTCCAGGTCAGTGACGAATCACTGGAAGTCCGTTGGACGCCGACCGAGGAGTTGGACGACCTGTCGATGCACCCGACGCAGCGGCTGAGACTGCGCCATTTCCACGCAGGTGGAAACTCGCCTCACCTCGGCTAGTGTTCGGCCGCTGGTCCACGCGAGATGCCGCTCAACCTCGCTGGCCACCGAACTAGCCGATCAAGCGCCTCCACCACAGCAGGCCGCATCACCGGGGCGTCTTCTACGGTCCCGCCCGCCCCGGCCACGTCCCGGACGGCCAGGACCCGACCCGCGCATCGTGCCGTCCGCGACTGCGATCAGACCCATGTACTCCGCGGGGACATGCGATGCCTTAAAAGGAGGTCGAGCGCTTCGGCTGCCTGTTTCACATCCCCACACGGAGACACGAACCCGTCGCGTCCGTTTCCTGCCTCGAAGTAGCCCCACGCCTGCCTCGGCATCGCTCGGACGGTCACCGCGGCCCCCACGGCATCGGCCGCTCCGCTCGCGTACACCCACAGCAGCGGTACAGGAAACCGGAACTCCTGCTTGTCGTACAAGCCGACACAACACCAGCCCAGAGGCAACAGCGCCACCCGGAGCAGTTCCAGCCGTTGTACCGCCGCATCGTGTCCCGCGAACGTCCGCCACTCCAGCACGACCCGAGACCGGCCGATCATCTGACGCAGTCCTCGCGCCACCTCGACCGCGTCACTCCGACACACGTGCCCACGTCCATTTCCCGTGGGGCTGTGTCCGGGACACACCGAACCTGGTCGCCAACGCTGCCACGATCGGCAGCCCTCGGCCGCTCGTCTCGTCTTCGAGTCCTGCCTCCAGCGGACCCGTCGCATTGGACGCAGTCTCCGCGACTCGTCCGCGCAGAGGCAACACGTCCGAGCCGTCCCACACCCCGAGCAGCACGCCGTGCGGCTCGCGCGTGAACCTGACCCGGATCTGTGGGCCGAACGTGTGCTGCACAGCGTTCGTAACCAGCTCGCTGGCGATCAGCGTCACATCGTCGACGAGTTGAGCGAGACCCCACTCGATGAGCCGCAGTTCCACCAGCATCCGAACCTGCCCTGGAACCGTCGGTGCGGGTCGGAACGTCACGTCCAGGACCTGGACGTCCATTGCGTCCACGCCGCTGCCCGCCATCACGACCCCCGCGCGATCTGCCGCAGGACCAGGATCGCCCGTTCCGCCACCGCCGACTCAGCCCCGACGTCCCCGATGACGTGGCCGCGCGCACCGCCCCACCGGAATCGCCGCCCGTCGCACACGATGACCCGCCCACGTTGGGTAACCAGCGTCTCCCCGTTCACCGTGGCGGGGTATCCCCGCTGCTTGAACTCGACCGCCAACTTCTCCAGCGGCCTCCCCGTAACATCGACCATTAGTCCGGCTCCTTCCAGTCGGGCTGTTTTGGGGCCGGTCCCCAGGACGTAGTGCTGGTGACACCTTCCTGAGGACCGGCTTCTTCACTTGTGTCGGCCGCGCCGCGCGGCGCCCGCCAGAGAGCGATCCGAAACCGCGCCTCCGCCGGTGGTCGTCATCGGCGTGCGACAGCTCCCCGCGTCCTCTGCACCTGGCGTGGCCGCTTCTCCCTTGCGCTCGCGGCAGAACGAGCCCGGACCGGCGCAGAACCCTGTGAGGCGGTCGTGGCGCGCTTCCTGTGGACGCCGGTCGGACGCAGGAACAAGCAGGGGTACAGCAGAAACCCGATCAGACCGGCCCCGACGAGCAGTGCCGACTGCCATATGACCTGGGCGAGCATCGCAGTCACCCCACGTTCCGGGACGCGTTCTGCCATCGGGTTCGGATCAGCGATGGGGCCGGTAGAAAGCGGACAATAACTGACCATACGCTTCCGTTCCACATATAAGGCTCCATCTGCCATTCTTCGGACTTTCGATAGCGGGGCAAGGGAACACTTGCCTGATTTGGCTCCCGGTCGCGCGATCCGAGGGATAGAATGCTCACAGGAGAAGACGCGCGCTAGTTGTACGGGCATTTTTACTACCCCCCGGAGTGCCACATGAGTGCCGCCGACGATCTTCGCCCAGAGGACTCGTTCTGGAATCTGATCGCCGTCTACCTGCGAACAGAGCGTCTACGACGCGGGCTCTCGCAGTCCCAGGTCGCCGAGATCATTCAGGCCGACAAACAGCGAGTAGCAAACACAGAGGCCGGACGCCTCCACATGACCTCCGTCCAAGCCGAGCTACTTGACGAGGCTTGGGGTACTTTATTCCGAGTCCTCCGCAAGTACGCCGTCGCCCTCGGCCGCGACCAAGAATGGTGGAAGCAACTGGTCGACTTCGAGATGGACGCGTTGATCATCAAGCTTCACATCTCGAAGTACATCCCGGTCCCGTTCCAGACGGAGGCGTACGCACGGCATCTGCTGACAACCGTACGTGTCGTCCGAGATGTTGAGGCTGCCGTCCGGGAGCGACTGGCCCGGTCTAAGCTTCTGCTGGGCCAGCTCCCGAAGCTGGAACTCTGGGCCCTGATCGACGAGGAGGCTCTTGACCCACCAATCCCTGTCGAGGACAAGCGGGGGCAACTCCAAGCGCTTCTGGGCCTCACCGAACAGACCAGCGTGAGAATCATCCCGGCAAGAACCTGGCATGTTGGCTCAGACGGGAACTTCGAGCTGATCACCACATCATCCGGGGCAAATGTGGGTTACATGTGGGCGCAGCTAGGGGGCAAACTGGTTCATGACGCCGTGGAAGTCAGGGAACTGGCCCTACGGTATGACCGAATTGGGGCCAAGGCCCTGACCGAAGAAAGCTCTCGAGAGCTGATAGCCCAAAGGTTGGAGCATCTCCGATGAACATCGAGTGGCGCAAGAGCAGCAGGTCAGGCGGCGGCGGGGGCACCATGGGCGACTGTGTCGAACTGGCTTCCATGAACGGCAAGATCGGTATCCGCGACAGCAAGAGCCCCCACAGCGGTCACCTGATGGTTGGCCGCGTCGCCTTGCGTGACCTTGTCAACGAGATCAAGGCTGGCGACCTGGACCTCTAGTCCTCCTAGCAAGAGATGGAGCGTCTCTGGTGAACATCGAGTGGCGCAAGAGCAGCCGATCCGGCGCGGGCGGCGGGACCGCTGGCGACTGTGTCGAACTAGCTTCCTTGAACGGCAAGATCGGTATCCGCGACAGCAAGAACCCTCGCAAGGGCCACCTAACGGTTGGCCGTGATGTTCTGCGTGACCTGGTCAACGAGATCAAGACCGGCGACTTGGACCTGTAGCCCTGCCAGCAAAGGATGGAGCGTCCTCAGTGAACGTCGAGTGGCGCAAGAGCAGCAGGTCAGGCGGCGGCGGGGGCACCATGGGCGACTGTGTCGAACTGGCTTCCATGAACGGCAAGATCGGTATTCGCGACAGCAAGAACCCCAATCACGGTCACCTGACGGTTGGTCGTGATGCCCTCCGTGACCTGGTCAACGAGATCAAGTCCGGCGACCTGGACCTGTAGCCCTTCCAGCAAAGGATGGAGCGTCCTCAATGGGCGTCGAGTGGCGCAAGAGCAGCAAGTCAGGCACCACCGGCGGGACGTCCGGTGACTGTGTGGAGCTGGCCTTGCTGGGCGGTGTGATCAGCATTCGCGACAGCAAGAACCCTCGCAAGGGCCACCTGACGGTTGGCCGTGGCGCCCTGCGTGACCTCGTTAACGAGATCAAGTCCGGGGGCCTGGACCTGTAGCCCTGCCAGCAAAGGATGGAGCGTCCTCAGTGAACGTCGAGTGGCGCAAGAGCAGTAGATCGGGCATGGGCGGGACGGCTGGTGACTGTGTCGAGCTGGCCTCGCTTGGCGGCAAGATCGGTATTCGCGACAGCAAGAACCCCCATCACGGTCACCTCGCCGTCTCTCGTGACACCTTCCGTGTCCTCATCACCCGAATCAAATCCAGCGACCTGAACCTCTAGGGCTGTGACGGCTCTTCGGGGCCGCCCCTCTGGTTCTCCGCGGGTTCCAGGCCCTTCGCTGAGGTGGCGAAGGGCCCGGAGCTGGCGGGTTACTCGTCCAGGTAGAGCAGGGCGGTGATGGTCTTCTTGCAGATGTCGCAATGCATGGGGGCCTCCTCGGAGGCGAGGTCGCACTCGACGGTGGTGACCCGATCGATTACTCCGGATGCCGCCTCGGTGGCCCAGGCCTGAGCCCAGCGGCGGGTGTTGGCGGCGAGGTCATCCACGTAGCGTCCGGTCATCTCGTAGAAGGCGCGGACGCCGTGTTCCTTCATGTAGCGCCAGTTGAACTGGAGCGACAGAAGCGCGATGGGGAAGGGGTGCTCGACCAGGCCTCGGGCCCAGCGTTCGGAGACGTCGTCGATGTCCAGGCGCGCGGCGCGCTGGTCCAGGATCTGCCACATGCCTTTCTGGTCGTACTCGGTGAGTACATCGTCGAGGAGCGTGCGGGCGTTGCCGAGGTTGCGGGCCTTGTCGTCGAACAGACCAGAAACGGTCCGGCTGAGCTGTTCGTCGGGCTTCTTACGCGCTTGGTCGATGGCCTGCTTGAGTTGGACGGCGTAGGCCGCTTCCCACGACAGGCATTCCCCGAAGGCCGACCATGGGTCGGGGAATCCCCTCTGCTGGATCGTCGCGAAGATGCGATCGCCTTGCACACCCATCCTGGCTCCCATCATGGAGTTACTCTGACGGCGCGCACCTCCCGGTGAGGTACGCGGCAAGCTCATCGGTCGGGACCTGAGCCTGTTCGCCGGTGTCCATGTCCCGTACCGTGATGACCCCCGCGTCCTTGTCGGCCGCCCCGTAGATCAGTGCGAATCGCGCCTTGCGGTCGGCCGCCCATTTGAGCTGCTTGGCCAGCTTGCGGCTGGCGGCCAGATACACCTCGGTCCGCAGGCCGACGTCCCGGAGACGCGCGGCGAAGCCCATGACCTCGGACGCGGTGTCCTCGGCGATCACCGTGGCGGCGACATCGATTCGGTGTTCGGCGCCGTCGTCGCTGCTGAGCAACCCGATGATGCGTTCGACGCCGAGGGAGCCGCCGCAGGCCGGGACGTCCGGACCGCCGAGTGCAGAGATCAGGCCGTCATAGCGGCCTCCGCTGGCGATCGATCCCGGCATTCCCTCGGCGACCACCTCGAAGATCACGCCGGTGTAGTAGTCAAGGCCCCGGACCAGGCTCGGGACGAACGCGATCCGCTCGGCTCCTACCCTCGGTGACGCCAACTCCAGCAACTGGCCGATCTCGTCCAGTCCCGCGCGTCCGACTTCGCTGTCTTTCAACACGGTCTGCATTCGTTCCACGGCATCGGCGGCTGTCAGGTCGCCCACCAGCGCAGTCGCGATGTCGGATTCCAGCGACCGGGCCTCCACCAACTCGGCCGACACCTTCTCCGGCGACAGCTTGTCGAGCTTGTCCAAGGTGATGAGCACGCCACCGCCGAGATCCGCCGGTATGCCATAGGCCTCCAGCAGTCCTGACAACGCCTGCCGCGAGTTCACCAGGACCCGATAGTTGCGCACGCCAACCGCGTCCAGCGCATCGGTGAGGGCGCACACCACCTCGGCGTCGGCGAGCGGCGACCCCGACCCGACCACGTCCACATCGCACTGTGCGAATTCCCGGAACCGGCCCTTGCCCGGACGGTCGGCCCGCCACACAGGCCCCATCGCGTACCGCTTGTACGGTGTCGGAAGCTGTGAACCGTAACCGGCGACGACCCGCGCAAGCGGGACGGTCATGTCGTAGCGCAACGCCAGGTCGGCCTCTCCCGTGGCCTCATGCTCCCCACGGCGCAGGATCTTGAAGATCAGCTTGTCGCCCTCGTCGCCGTACTTGCCGGTCAGGGTCTCCAGCCGCTCGAAGGCGGGCGTCTGCAACGGCTCGAACCCATACCGCTCGAAGACCTCGCGAATTCGTGCGAACACGCGCTCGCGGGTGCGCAGCGCACCGGCGAGGAAGTCACGGGTGCCTGATGGGGGCTCGAACTGTCGTGACGCCATGGCAACTCCTGACCAAGGTAACTGACTAACGCGACAAGACAAGTAATGGGAACAGGGCCGCATCCGGACGTTGAACGAACCAGAGGGCCAACGCCCTCCGATGCTATCGGCCACCGTTGCGCTACGGATCGTCCTAGAAAACGCGCGTCAAGCTGGTCGGAAGCCCATCCCTGAGTCCCGCTTGGGCCCTACGCCTTTGCTCGCGCGACGCGCACGGGTCCGGTCCGTCCCAGAGGGCGCACCCCGGGTGGTGCACCCGGGACCGCGCACCCAGGGCCGTGCACCCAGGGCCGTGCACTCAGGGCCGTGCACCCAGGGTGGTGTGTCCCTGGGCCGCACGCCCGGGCCGCACACCTGGGTCGCACACCTGGGTCGCACACCTGGGTCGCACACCTGGGTCGCACACCTGGGTCGCACACCTGGGTCGCACACCTGGGTCGCGCGCCCAGGGCCGCGCGCCCAGGGCCGCACACCCCGGCCGCACACCCCGGGTCGCAGATCCCGGGTCGCACCCCCGGGTCGCACCCCCGGGTCGCGCGCCCAGGGTGGTGTGTCCCAGGGCGGCTCGTCCCAAGACGCAACCGAAGGTGGCGGGTCCAGGGTGGTGTGTCCCAAGGCGCAACCCAAGGCGCGGCCGGTGTACACAACGGCGGAGAGCAACCCCCACCCAGGGGGCGACCCCACTCCGCCGCCGACCGCGCCGCCGACCGCGCCGACGGATCCGACCTGGTCGGGCGCCTCCCAACGGCGCAGCGCCTTCTCATCCACCACGGGCCGCCAGGTCGGCGTCGATGCGGGTGAGGGTTCCGGTGGCGGAGTGCCGCAGCGCGGCGGTGGACAGTTCGACGGGCCAGCCGCGGCTCGCTCACCCCCCGGCACCGCGTCCAGCACCTCGTCCACCGCCGCCGCGGCCCGCCCAGTGTCAACGCCCGTCCTACAACGGCGCCACCGAGACACGAGTCTGTGGATAACCGCCGCGCGGTGCCCGGTGGCGGCTCTCCCGCCCACGCAGCCCGCGGGTTCGGGACGGGCATTTCCGCTGTTCAGCGGTTTTCGTCGGACGTTGCCGAGCCTGTTAAGCAGAAGAGCCGCGCGACCTGGGTGGCCATGTCCGCAACTGGTGCCCCTAGACGGCAGGGTCCTGACGCTCGGGTTCGATGCGGAAGGACGCCGGGTGGGTCAGGTTGTGCAGTGTTTGTCGGTGTCGCGGCGGACGGTGGCGCCGGTGAACTCCTCGACGATGGCGAGGTTCGGGGCGGAGTAGTTCGATGCGGTGATCTTGTCGGCGTCGGGGCTGCCGAGTTTGTCGGCGTAGGGGGCGGACTTGTCCAGCCAGTACGCCGTGCGTAGGAACTGGATCAGGACGAGTTCGCGCAGCTTCGGCTCGTTCTTGATCTTGGCCCAGTAGTCGGGGTGCTTGTCCTTGGCTGTCCGCAGGTAGAGCAGCAGGTAGCGGAGGTTGGTGGCCGCGATGTCGCGGGAGTTGCTCGCGCCGACTCCCTTGATGTACTCCTGCACCACGGTGGCGGCGGGCAGACCCATCAGTCCGGCGTTGAGTTCCGCCAGGACGCCCTGAAGTTTGTAGGTGCCCTGCTGGGAGTCGCGCAGATAGATGCCGTCCATGCTGTCGCTCAGTTTGTCGGTGATGAGCGGCAGGATCTCCCGGCGAGGGAAGCCGCCGTGCAGCGGGACGGCGGTCGCCTGCTGTGAGGCGTTGATCCAGGACGCGATGTGCACGTCCCACCTCGTCCGGGCCGGGTCCAGGTCCCACATGTGGGTTTCCTCGTGGATCGCGACCATCATCGACTCGGCGAAGCCTTCGAAGTTCCGCTTGTTCACGAACTGGTCCCAGTACTTGTCCTTCTCCTGGGCGATGGCGAGCTTCTCCCCGCTGGGCCAGCGGCGCCGGTACATCTCCTGCAGGGTCGGCATCCAGTTCGTGGCACTGAAGCGTGATTTGAGGTCGCTGATGTCGGCCGCCGGGGTCGAGGGTTCTTCGTAACAGAAGGGGGCCTTCGGCGTGGGTGCGGCGGCGGCCACGTGGCCGGGGAGCAGGGACAGGGCGACGGTGGCGGACAACAGTGTCAGACGGCCGGTACGTTTCACGGGGACCTCGCTTCGGCGGTGGCCGTGCCGGTCGCGACCCGACATGGCGCGATTCGGGGATGGTATTTGGCTTCTACCTTTGTCGCCTCCGTTGACCGGCGAGAATAACAGTTGAATGGTCCTCGAAAGCGCAGCTCAGGACCGGTGTGTCTTACTTCGGAACGCTAAAATTTCGATTTTCGGAGAAGATCGTCTTTGCGTGTTCGGGAACCGGAATCGGACCCTTAGGGATGTGGCACGGGTGTGGTTCGGTGGCACGGATTCGGGGCGGGGGCGGCTGGGGACGCCGGGCCCCCGGGTGGAGCGGAGGGACGTTCCGGTGAGTCGGCTCACCGGCGGGCGCACTTACCCCATGCTGGTGCGAACCCGTAGTCTCGGGGGACGGACATCCGGTGGCTGGCGGAGTGCCAGAGAAAGGTCCGTGCGGGCGGCCGGAAGAGGGAGGTGCACCGTGGAACCCGGTGGTCAGTTGAACATGCAGGAACTGCTCCAGCAGGCGCAGGCCATGCAGGAGCAGCTCTTCAGCGCGCAGCGTGAACTCGCGGAGGCGGAGGTGACGGGGACCGCGGGCGGCGGGCTCGTCACCGCCACGGTCAACGGGCAGGGCGAGATCACCGGCCTGTCGATCGACCCGAAGGCCATCGACGTCGACGATCCGGCGGACACGGCGGAGACCATCGCCGACCTCGTCCTGGCCGCGGTCCGTGACGCGGGACGTGCGGTGCAGGAGTTGCAGCAGGAGAAGATGGGCCCGCTCGCCCAGGGGCTGGGCGGCGGTGGCGGCATTCCCGGCCTCGGCGGGCCCGGCGGTGGGTTGCCCGGCGGTTTCCCCGGGCTCGGCGGCGGTTCCGGGGCCTGAGCGGACGAACGAACAGAAGGGAGGGGTCCGTTGTACGAAGGGGTGGTTCAGAACCTCATCGACGAGCTGGGCAGGCTGCCGGGCGTCGGTCCCAAGAGCGCGCAGCGGATCGCCTTCCACCTTCTCGCCGCCGACCCGGCCGACGTGGAGCGTCTCGGCAAGGCGCTCAAAGAGGTCAAGGACAAGGTCCGCTTCTGCAAAACATGCGGGAACGTCGCGGAAGAAGAGGAATGCCGGATCTGCCGTGACGCGCGCCGCGATCCCCATGTGATCTGTGTCGTGGAGGAGTCCAAGGACGTCGTCGCGATCGAGAAGACCCGCGAGTTCCGTGGCCGCTACCACGTCCTCGGCGGCGCGATCAGCCCGATCGAGGGCGTCGGCCCGGACGATCTGCGCATCCGCGAGCTGATGCAGCGCCTCGCCGACGGGACGGTGACCGAGTTGATCCTCGCCACCGATCCCAACCTGGAAGGCGAGGCGACGGCGACATACTTGGCCCGGCTCGTCAAACCCATGGGGCTCACCGTCACCCGACTGGCCAGCGGCCTGCCGGTGGGTGGCGACCTGGAGTACGCCGACGAGGTGACGCTTGGCCGCGCATTCGAAGGACGGAGGCTGCTCGATGTCTGAAGCCAACAGCCCGCAGGACTGGAACACGCTGGCCGAGCGTGTGGCACGCCATGTCGAGAACTACCTGAACGGTCTGGAGGCGGTCGCGCGCGGGGACGGTGGTCCGCACACCATCCCGTTGCTCCTCCTCGAGGTGTCGCAGGTGATCCTGGCGGGGGCGCAGCTCGGAGCCAGTGCCGACGTGATCCTTCCGGACAACTGGGAGCCCGAGGTCGGTGACGATCCCGACCTCGACGCCGTCCGGCAGGGTTTGGCCGAGCGGCTGAGCGTGATGGACGAGTACATCGAGGTCTTCGACCCGTACAAGGACACCGAGGCGACGTCGTACCGGCTGTCGGACGACCTTGTGGACGTCGCGAGCGACCTCGTCCACGGGCTGCGGCACTACCAGCAGGACCGTCCCCTGGAGGCGCTCTGGTGGTGGCAGTACTCGTACTTCAACCACTGGGGCAACCACGCCGGTGCGGCCCTGCGCGCGCTGCACGCGTTCGTCGCGAACGCCCGCCTGGACGTCGCTCCCGAGGTCGCCGCCACCCCGTAACGGCCTGCCGGAGCGTCCGGCTGACCCGTTCTGACGGCGGGATGCGGGCATGGGCGACGACGCCCACTGGCGGGCGTGCTTTCGTCCGCTCCGGAGGAGCTTGTGGTTCAGGGGTTGGCGTAGCTGGTCAGGGTGTCCCAGTCGATGTCCGGGGGCGTGATTCCGTGGGTGGCGAAGTAGGTCTGGGTGCGTCTCCAGCCGTCCTCGATCCATTCTTCGAAGGACGACGGTTCGCGGCGGCCTGAAGGGAGCAGGCCCGGTATGCGCGCCGGGGTCATCGTCCACTCGCCTTCCGTCTTGGACGCCTCACCGGCGACGAGCAAGGTCGTCCTGTCGTCGACGAGCCCGTTGTGTCGGTGCCACAGCAGGTTGGCCGGTCCTGGTGTCCCGTGGAACGGCTGGGACGGGCGCAGTTGAAGCGTTCCGGGTGCCGAGGTCGACCAGGAGACCCGCGCCCGCGTCGAGCAGGGGAATCCCTGTTCGTCGCGTACTGCCAACACTGCCGTGGGGTATCGGGTCAGGGCGTCGGTGATCTGTTCGTTCGGAGGCGTGCCGTCCGGAGGCGGGGGCTTTCCGGCGCCGCCGGTCGCGGCGGGTGGTCCCACGTGCACGCGCAGCGGCCTCACGAAGATCGGCAGCCGCCAGAAGAACCAGGCCATCGCGTGGCGGTAGTCGGGCGCGGCGATTCCGTCGGCCAGCGGAAAACGCCTGTGAAAAAGGATGCGCCAGTATTCCTCCAGGTCCTGCGGGGACGCCACGATCTCCGGGGCGGTGGCGATGCCCTGAATCAGGACCGTGGGCATGTCCGCCAGACCGCTTCCGGCGGGGTCCGAGTACAGGAGAGCGACGCGGCCGTCGCGGCGGACGTTGCGCGCCCGCTGCGGATAGGCCACCGGTGTGCTGAGGACGATCTCTCCCCGATTGCGGAGCCATGTCCCCGACATCGGTCTGGTGTTCAGCCCTCCGGACTTGGTGAGGCTGGTGAACTCCAAGACACGAGTCTCGGACAAGACATTCGCCGTGATGGCATCCAAATCCACGCGTTCCTCCGAAATCGGTTCGACCCGGAGGAACCTAGAACCTCGACCACACCCAAGATCCGGTTCTCGGACTCGGGACACCGATCGGCGGTGCGGTCAGCGCGGGGAGCGGTCATGGTATGGCTGTGTTGATCAGTATTTGAGACCTTGGTCACGGAGTTCGATGCCAGGGAACGTGGTGTGTCACGGGTTGGGAGTCTGCGGATGCGGCGACGGCTGCTCGCGCTGGGGTTTGCTGGGTGCTGTTTGGTGAGCGGGTGCGGCGGCGGCGAGGAGCCGTCCATCCTCGGGACGCAGACGCTGGTCGCGGGGGTGCGGCCGGACCTGCCCGGAATCGGGTTCCAGCGGGCGGACGGGCGTTTCGAGGGCCTGGACGTGGACGTGTCGCGCTACCTGGCCGCCCGGTTGGGGAAGAAGGTTCGGTTCGTCCCGGCGCTGGCGGCGGACCGGGAGCGGCTGCTGCGGGACGGGAAGGTCGACATGGTGCTGACCTTCTGGCTGGAGCCGGAATGGAAGCAGCGGCTGGGGTTCGCGGGCCCGTACCTGCTGTCGTACCAGGACATCCTCGTCCGGGACGGCGAACGCGAGGTCCGCGGAGTGCGAGACCTCGCGGGACGCAGGATCTGCGCCGTCACGGGATCGGGCGCCGCGGAGGCGGTGACGCGGGAACGGCAGGTGGCGGCGGTGCCGGTGGCCGCCAGGTCCTACGACGAGTGCATGACGATGCTCGCCGACCGGCGAATCGACGCGATCACGACGAACGACACGATCCTCGCCGGGCTGAAGACCCGGAAGGGCACCGGTTTCCGCCTGCTGAACTCCCGGTTCGGAGAGCGGCGGACGGGCATCGCGATCCGCAAGGGCGACCCCGACGGATGCGAGGCCCTCAACCGAGCCATCACCCAGATGTACCAGGACGGAACAATGGCCAGATTTATGAGCAAATGGTTTGGCTCCTCAGGCCTGAACCTGTCGGACGTCGAGGTCCCCCAATTCGAGGGCTGCCTGTAACCCCGTCCCGACCCTTCGGCCGCTCTATCTCGCCCGCTCTGCCCCGGCCGCTTCGCCCCTGCTCGTGGCCGTTCGCTCGGCTTGTGGCCGCTCAGCCTCGGTCGTCGCTGCCGGAGGTGGACGGAGGGTTGGCGCTCACACCGCCGCCGTCCCGCCGGTCAGGCCTCCGCCGCTGGTGGTGATGTTGCCTGTGTCAGCGCCGGGTGGCTTGGACGCTTCGCCCCGGGCCGTGGCGGCTTAGTCTTGGTTGCCGCTGCCGGAGGTGGACGGAGGGTTGGCGCTCACGCCGCCGCCGTCCCGCCGTCAGGCCTCCGCCGCTGGTGGTGATGTTGCCTGTGTCAGCGCCGGGTGGCTTGGACGCTTCGCCCCGGGCCCTGGCTGCTTCGCCTTGGGTGCCGCTGCCGGAGGTGGACGGAGGGTTGGCGCTCACGCCGCCGCCGTCCCGCCGTCAGGCCTCCGCCGCTGGTGGTGATGTTGCCTGTGTCAGCGTCGGGTGCTGCTGTTGCTTGGACGCTTCGCCGCGGGCCCTGGCTGCTTCGTCGTGGGTGCTTAGTCTTGGTTGCCGCTGCCGGAGGCGGTCGGGGGGTTGGCGCTCACGCCGCCGCCGTCCCGCCGGTCAGGCCTCCGCCGTTGGTCCTGATATTGCCTGTGTC
This sequence comes from Actinomadura pelletieri DSM 43383, assembly GCF_003634705.1. GTDB lineage: Bacteria > Actinomycetota > Actinomycetes > Streptosporangiales > Streptosporangiaceae > Spirillospora > Spirillospora pelletieri. The sequence continues at coordinate 904,850 of NZ_RBWU01000001.1, forward strand.
AGCGTCGGGTGGCTTGGACGCTTCGCCCCGGGCCGTGGCGGCTTAGTCTTGGTTGCCGCTGCCGGAGGTGGTCGGGGGGTTGGGGCCCTCGCCGCCGCCGACGGCGCCGCCGCCCATGCCGCCGCCGCCCGTCCCGCCGCCCAGGCCTCCGCCGCTGGTCGTGATGTTGCCTGTGCCGGCGTCGGGTGGCTTGCCGTTGTCGCCGGGGCCGCGCGGAGGTGTCTGGGGGAGGCGCGTAGGCCGCAACTTCGGGCCCTTGGTCTTCTTCTGCTGGCCGGGTGCGCCGTCCCGGCCGTGCTTCTTCGTGGACCGCGACGGTGACGGTTTCGGTGATTCCTTGGGCGTCGGCGCGGGCGGCTCCAGGCGGGTGGCCGGGGTCGCGTCGCCGCGGGTGCCCTCCCGCTTGTTGATCGTCGGGCTGGGGGACGGCGCCGGGTCCCGGCCGCCGGGGAGCTGGCCGGTGATCGTGGCGTAGGCGGCGCCTCCGGTCAGGATGAGCGAACCGCCCACGACGGCCAGAACCTTGATCGTCAGGAAGCGGCGCAGGGCGGCCGCGCGGGAGCCGCGGGCCGGACGTGGTGCGGCCAGGAAGGCGGCGACGGCGGCGTCCTCGCCCGCGAGTTCCGCCGGACGCGCGGGCGCGGCCGCGGCCGTGAGAAGAGCGCGCAGCCGAGCGTCGCCGCCCACACCGTCGAGGAGGCGCTCGGCGGCGCGTTCGTCGAAGCCTCCGGCCTGGTGATGCTCGCTCATGTCACCTCTTCAGCGCCGGTACCACCGCTTTTGTCACTCTGGGCGAAGGGAGGGACCCCGGGCGTCGCGTCCTCGCCGACCGCGCAGGGGGGTGACAGCCGTTCGGCGAGGCGCTTGAGTCCACGGTAGGAGGCCGTCCGGACGGCGCCCGGACGTTTTCCGAGAACCTTGCCGGCCGACTTGGCGTCCAGACCGACGACGACGCGCAGCAGCACCGCCTCGGCCTGGTCGCGGGGAAGTTCGGAGATCAGCCGTAGCGCGTCCCGGGTGGCGATGCCGTCCAGCGCGTCGAGTTCGGTGTCGCCGTCGGCGGCCATCGTGATCAGTTCCTCGACGGGCAGGTCGGAGCCGGGACGCCGTGACCTGCGACGCAGATGGTCGAGGGCCCGATGCCGGGTGATCGTGGCCGTCCAGCCGCGGAAGCCGTCGAGGTCGCCGCGGAACGAGGGGAGGTCACGGGCGATCTGGAGCCAGGCCTCGGACGTGACGTCCTCGGCGTCCCCGCCGACGATCGCCCCGGCGAACCGGATCAGCCGTGGCTGGACGTCGCGATAGAGCATGCGGAAGGACTCTTCGTCGCCCTCCTGCGCCGCCCGCAGGGCACGACCGAGTGTCTCCTCGCCGGCCCGATCCACCCCCACCATTGTGCAGGGATTCACGTGATCGTGTGACATGTACGCGGTGGTTCGGCGCTGAAGCATTGAGCGCCCACGGCATCCGGTGTCCGGGCGCTCCCCCTTCCCGTGTGAAGCATGACGAGATGTGGACGGACATGACCCGCGATCCGTTGGTCGGCGGCCCCGCGCGCGACCTGGATGACCTGCACGTCGGCGACGGTTCGGCGGGCACGAGACCGCTGCCGGTCGCGGCGGCCGAGCCGGTCTTCGTCGACGCGACCGGCGGGCGTGCCCGGCTCGGACGGCGGCTCGGCCTCGCCGCCGGGGCGGTGCTCGTGGTGTTCACGGGCGCGCTCGGCCTCGGTTTGGCGACCGAACCGAACGTGCCGTTGACGCCGTGGAACGATCCGTCGCCGCGGCCGAGTGTGAAGTCGAGCCGTCCGGACGGCCCGACGGTCGGGGCGGACGAGCGGCGCGCCGGCGTGGTCGGGCGTCCCGGACGGGTGACCCCCGTGGCGCCCGGGTCGTCCGCGGCCGTTCTCCCGACGCGGCGGGCACCTGCCGTGTCGGCGTCCACGAGCCGTCCGGGCAAGTCGAACGCGACCCCACCCGCCTGGGGACGTAAGAAGAAGAACCGTTGACCCCACGACGCGCCGAGCCCAGGGGGCACTGGGTTCTGCTGATGCTCGGCGGTTTCGTACTGGCTGTGCTTCTGCTGCTGGACGGGTTCGCGCACAACATCGTCGGTGAGGCGCCCCGGGACGCACGTCCGGTCGCCGGGTCCGTTCCGGCGGCGGTCGCGTCCGGTGGGCCGGTCGTCAGCCTCGCGGACGGCGTCCCACGCGCCCGCCGGATGCCCCCGAAGACGATCGCGTTGACGTTCGACGACGGCCCCGACCCGGAATGGACCCCGCGGCTCCTGGACGTCCTGCGCCGCCACGGCGCCCGCGCGACGTTCTTCACCGTCGGGGCGCGTGTGGCCGAGCATCCGGAGCTGACCCGGCGGGTGCTGCGGGACGGCCACGAGATCGGCTCCCACACGTACACGCACGCGGATCTGGCGGCGGTGCCCGCGTGGCGGGCGCGGCTGGAGCTCGATCTCACGCAGCGGGCGCTGGCGGGGGCGGCGGGCGTCCACACGAGGCTGATGCGGATGCCGTACTCGTCCCGTCCGGACGGCCTGACCGGCCCGGAGTGGGGAGCCGCGAGACGGGCGGGCGAAGACGGTTACGTCGTCGTCCTCACCGACCGCGACACCGAGGACTGGGCCCGTCCCGGCACCGCAGGGATCGTCCGGGCCGCGCTCGCCGGGGAGCGGCGGGACGAGGGCGCGGTGGTGATGCTGCACGACTCCGGCGGCGACCGGTCCGAGACGGTCGCGGCCATCGAGCAGATCATCCGGCGGCTCCAACCGCAGGGGTACCGCTTCACGACGCTCACCGAGGCCCTGGACCTGCCCCCGGCGCAGGTTCGGGTGTCGGCGCCGGAGAGGGCCTTCGGCTGGACGCTGATCACGGCACAGCGCGCCGCGTCCGCCCTCACCGGGACCATGGGGTTGCTGCTGGCGGTGGCCGGGATCGCGTACGTGCTGAGACTCCTGGCGCTCGTGCTGCTGGCGCACGTCCACGTCCGCCGGGTCAGAGGTCGAAGACGGGTACGGCGCGGCGGCGCCCACCGCCAGGCCGCACCGGATCCTTTCGTCGGCTTCCACGAGCCGGGGGAGATGCCGCCCGATCCGTTCCCGCCCGTGTCGGTGATCGTCCCGGCGTACAACGAGGAGGCGAACATCGCGGCGACGGTCGCCTCGCTCCTGGACACCGACTATCCGGGCACCGTCGAGGTGATCGTGGTGGACGACGGGTCCACCGACCGCACCGCGCTGCTCGTCGAGTCGATCGCGCTGCCTACCGTCCATCTGATCCGCAAGCGCAACGGCGGCAAGCCCAGCGCGCTGAACACCGGCATCGGCGTCGCCCGCGCCGAGATCCTCGTGCTCGTGGACGGCGACACCGTCTTCCAGCGCGACACCGTCCGGCATCTCGTCGCGCCGTTCGCCGACCCGCGGGTCGCGGCGGTCAGCGGGAACACCAAGGTCGCCAACCGGGGCGGCATCCTCGGCCGCTGGCAGCACATCGAGTACGTGATCGGTTTCAACCTCGACCGGCGCATGTTCGACATCCTGCGGTGCATGCCGACCGTCCCGGGCGCGATCGGCGCGTTCCGCGGATCGGTGTTGGCGCAGGTGGGCGGCGTCCCGGACGACACGCTCGCCGAGGACACCGACCTCACCATGGCGATCTGCCGTACCGGGCTGCGCGTCGTCTACGAGGAGAAGGCCCTGGCGTGGACGGAGACACCGTCGTCGCTGCGTCAACTGTGGAGGCAGCGCTACCGCTGGTGCTACGGCACGATGCAGGCGATGTGGAAGCATCGCCGCTCCGTGATCGAGCACGGCGGTTCGGGGCGGTTCGGACGTCGCTGCCTCCCCTACATGATGGTCTTCCAGGTCCTCCTGCCCCTGTTCGCACCCGCCATCGACCTGTTCGCACTGTACGGACTGCTGTTCCTCGATCCGGCCGTGCCCATCCTGATGTGGACGGCGTTCGTCGCCGCGCAGGCCGCCGCCGGTGCCTACGCGCTGTGGCTGGACGGCGAACCGATCCGTCCGCTGTGGACGCTGCCGCTCCAGCAGTTCGTGTACCGGCAGTTGATGTATCTGGTCGTCGTCCAGTCCGTCGTCACCGCACTGCTGGGCGCACGGTTGGGCTGGCACACCATCCGGCGGACGGGCACGCTGGCGGATCTCCGGGAACAATCGGAGGGACCGGTCGGTTACACATGACAGCCGGTGTGCCTGGTGTCCCCGGGCCTCACCTTTTGCCTTCACGGAATACCGTCCGGCTGGAGCCGTGTCGTGCCTTTCGCCGAGAGGCGACCCACACACCGGTGCAAGATCGGGCCCCCGCCGGGTCATATGACCCGGCGGGGTCTGGTCGTTTTCGGGGTGCGAAACTTGCGGACATGAGTCTCGCGGCGCATCTGGAGGAGCTCGGCCGTCCGCTGGTCGACGAACAACTCGAACACCCCACCGTGCGGGGCATCGCCCAAGGAAACCTGGACGAGAAGGTCTTCCGCTCCTGGCTGGAACAGGACTACCTCTTTCTGCACGACTACGTCCGCGTGTTCTCCCGGCTCGCCTGGCAGGCCCCCGCCGCCCATCTCGGTGACCTCGTCGACCTCGCCCACGCGACGTTCCACGAGGAACTCGACCTGCACCGCTCGCTCTCCGCGAGCTTCGCCGCCGACCTGGACGGCGCGAAGAAGGGCCCGGCGTGCGCCGCGTACACGTCCTTCCTACTGGACAGCGCCGCCATCTACGCCGAAGGTCTGGCCGCCCTCTACCCCTGCATGTGGGGCTACTCGACGCTCGGACGGCACCTCGCCGAGAACCCGCCGTCGGAGCCCCGCTACCGCCGCTGGGTCGACACCTACGCCGACCCCGGCTTCGCGTCCCTGACCGCCCGCATCGCCCAGATGATCGACGAGTCCGGCGCCGACCCCGAAACCGCGGAACGCCTGTTCCTGCAAGGCATGCACCACGAAATCGCCTTCTGGGACGTCCCCTGACCCTGGACGCGCTCAGCCGATAACGACGGAACTCCAAAGGAGTCAGCCGGATGGTCGACGCGCCCTACGGCGTCCTCTAGGACTCCCTGATGCTGAAGGGGCCCAGCTCTGCGGGAGGGAAGGCAGCAGGGGCAGTCGACGCGGCCTTCGTTCTCTTTGGGACGTCGCGGATCTGGAGGCGCAGCCCTCATGGAGGGTGGCTCGGTGGAGCTGGTCGGGTAGGCGACGTGGCCTTCGACATCTTCTGGGACGTCCCTGACGCTTGAGGTGCTCAGCCTCCCAAGGACGGAACCTCCGCGGAGGCGGGCGGGTAGTCGACGTAGCCTTCGGCGTCGCCGCCGTGGACGAGTTCGGAAATGTGGGGGGTGAGCGGCGCGTCCGTTGCGAACCTGTGCGGTAGGTCCGGGTTCGAGATGAACAGGCGGCCGAAGGAGAAGATGTCGGCCAGGCCCGCCGCGACGGCCTCTTCCCCGGCCCGCCGCGAGGTCGGTTCGGGACCGTTGAAGTTTCCGATCAGGGTGCCCGACCAGCGGGGACGCAGGTCGGCGAGCGCGCCGTACGCGCCGCGCTCGATGATGTGCAGGTAGGCGAGGCCGAGCGGGTCGACGGCGTCCACGAGGGCCCGGTAGGTGCCCTGCGGGTCCTGCTCGGCGATCTCGTTCTCCGGGTTGTCCGGGGAGATGCGCAGGCCGACGCGTTCGGGGCCGACCTCGGCGACGACGGCCTCGACCACGTCGAGGGCGAGACGGAGCCGGCCCTCCCGCGAGCCGCCGAACCGGTCGGTGCGCCGGTTGGTGTTCTCGGCGAGGAACTGCTGGATGAGGTAGCCGTTCGCGCCGTGCACCTCGACACCGTCGAACCCGGCCCGGATCGCGTTGCGGGCCTCGGCGGCGAAGTCGGCGATCGTCGCCTCGACCTCGGCGGTCGTCATGGCGCGCGGGGTGACGTGCTCGACGCGGCCCGCGGCGGTGTAGATGCGTTCGGACTCGATGCGGACGGCGGACGGGGCGAGGGGCGTCGCGCCACCCGGCAGGTTGAGGGGGTGCGTCATCCGTCCCACGTGCCAGAGCTGGGCGAAGATCGTCCCACCGGCGGCATGGACGGCCTCGGTCACCTCGGCCCATCCGGCGACCTGCGCGTCGGTGACGAGGCCGGGGATGCCGGGTCCCGCCTTGCCGAGGATGTTCGGCCAGATCCCCTCGGTGACGATCAGTCCGGCGGTGGCGCGCTGCGCGTAGTACAGCTTCGTCAACGCATGCGGGACGCCGGTCGCGTCGTCCGCCCGGGCGCGGGTCATGGGCGCCATCGCGATCCGGTTGGGGAGCCTCAGGCGCGGCCCGTCATACGGCAGCAGCAGCGGACTGGTCATCACATGCCTTCCTTTCATGCATGTACATGCATTTCATGTACATGCAGATATTCGCAGTGCATGTATGCTGATGTCAAGAGAAGGAGGCGCGAGATGGGCGCTGGCGCTACGACGGCGGGCACGATCACCGCGGACGCGATCCTCTGGGACGGTGTCGTGACCCTGCACGGACGGGTCGAGAATCAGCTGGCCAAGGCGCTGCAACGGCGCCACGGCATCGGCCTGTCGGAGTATCGGGCGCTGTGCCGCCTCGCCCGCGCCGACGACGGTGAGCTACGGATGCAGGAACTCGCCGACCTCATCGGCCTGAACCAGAGCTCCGTCAGCCGCCTGGTCGCCCGCCTGGAGAGCGCCGGTTTCACTCGCCGCGCGATGTGCCCCAAGGACCGCCGTGGCGTCTACACCGTCATCACGGACGAGGGACGGATCGTCCAGGAGAAGGCCGCCCCGACCTACTCCGAGACCCTCACCGAGGCCCTCGACGCCGCCGCCACCGACCCGTCCCTGGCCCCCCTGATCGCCACCCTCCGCCCCTGACCCCCGCGACACACGCGTCGCGCGCCCCGCTCGGGGGCGCGCGTCCATGTGCCGACCGGCTCGGCGGGCGAGCGTCCGGCGGTCGCGACGACGAGGACGCCCCACGCGAAGGATCGCGGGACTTGGACGCCGCGCATGGCGCCAGAGCGCTCACCGCGGACCGGGCCGTCTCCGCCCGACTGCACCGGCGCTGCTTGGACGCCTGCCGGGCGGCCTCGATGGTCTTCGCCGCTGTCAGCCCCGCAACGCGCGTTCCCGCTCAGGGGCGCGCGTTCGGTGAGCCCAGTGGGTTGTCGGTGTCTTGTGCCAGCGGGCTCGACGGATTCGTGACCACCGGCGCCTGCGGAGCGCGCACGTACGCGCGGTGGCGGGTTGAGCGGAGCGTTGGGCGCCTTGTGCTGGGTGAGGCTCGGTGATTTACGTGACGGGCTGGAGGGTTCCGGTCGTGGAATGCGTGCGCGCGGCCCCTGGGTGGGGCCGCGCGCCTTGGGTCAGTGGGTTGCCGGTGTCTTGGGGCGGATGGGCTTTGTGGTTGCCGTGTCGGGTTGCGTGTTGAGGCTTTGGAAGCGGCGGAGGCGGAGGCTGTTGCCTACGACGAAGACCGAGGAGAACGCCATCGCACCGCCCGCGATCATCGGGACCAGCAGGCCCGACGCGGCCAGCGGAAGGGCCAGCACGTTGTAGGCGAACGCCCAGAACAGGTTGCCTTTGATGGTGCGGAGCGTGCGGCGCGACAGTCGGATCGCGTCGGCCGCGGCCCGCAGGTCGCCACGGACGAGGGTCAGGTCGGACGCCTCGATCGCCACGTCCGTGCCGGTGCCCATCGCGAGTCCCAGATCGGCCTGGGCGAGCGCGGCGGCGTCGTTGACCCCGTCGCCGACCATCGCGACCGTCCGGCCCTCGGACTGGAGCCGCTTGACGACGTCGACCTTGTCCTGGGGCAGGACCTCGGCGATGACCTCCTCGATCCCGACCGTGTCGGCGACCGTCCGGGCCACGGTCTCGTTGTCGCCCGTCAGCAGGACCGGACGGAGACCGAGGGCCTTGAACTGGTCGATCGCCTCCCGCGACGTCGGCTTGACCTGGTCGGCGACGGTGAGCACGGCGCGGGCCCGGCCGTCCCACCCGACCGCGACCGCGGTGTGGCCGGCCGCCTGGGCCTGCTCCATCGCGCGTTCGAGGTCGGGGGTCAGGTGCTGCGCCCACTCGGCGAGCAGTTGGGGACGTCCCGCGAGGACGCCGTGACCGTCCACGACTCCCTGGACGCCGAGGCCTTCGACGTTCGCGAAGTCCTCGACCGTGCCGAGGTCACCGACGCGTTCCGTGGCCCCCTTCGCGATGGCCTGCGCGATGGGGTGCTCGGACGCGTTCTCCAGCGCCCCCGCCAGCCGCAGGACGTCGGCCTCGTCGACCCCGTCGGCGGTGATGACGTCGACCAGGGCCATCCGTCCCGTGGTGACGGTGCCCGTCTTGTCCAGGACGACCGTGTCGATCCGGCGGGTGGACTCCAGCACCTCCGGGCCCTTGATCAGGATGCCGAGCTGGGCGCCGCGTCCCGTCCCGACCATGAGGGCGGTGGGGGTGGCGAGGCCGAGCGCGCACGGGCAGGCGATGATCAGGACGGCGACCGCGGCGGTGAAGGCGCCCGCGAGGGGCTCGCCGGTGCCGATCCAGAAGCCGAGTGTGCCGAGCGCCAGCGCGATCACGATCGGGACGAAGATGCCGGAGATCCGGTCGGCGAGCCGCTGGACCTGCGCCTTGCCCGTCTGGGCGTCCTCCACGAGCCGCGCCATCTGGGCGAGCTGGGTGTCGGAGCCGATGCGGGTGGCCCGCACCAGCAGCCGCCCGCCCGCGTTCACCGTCGCGCCGACCACGGTGTCGCCGGGCCCGACCTCCACCGGAACCGACTCGCCGGTCAGCATGGACGCGTCCACGGCGGACGAGCCCTCCTCGACCGTCCCGTCCGTGGCGATCTTCTCGCCGGGACGGACGACGAACAGGTCCCCGACCGCGAGCCGGTCCACCGGAATCCGCTCCTCGCGGCCGTCCCGGATGACCGAGACCTCCTTGGCGCCCAGTTCGAGCAGCGCCCGGAGCGCGGCGCCCGCACGGCGCTTGGACCGCGTCTCGAAGTACCGGCCCGCGAGAATGAACATGGTCACGCCGGCCGCGGCCTCAAGGTAGATGTTCATGGACCCGTCCGCGCGGGGCATGGAGAACTCGAAGCCGTGCTTGATGCCGATCTCCCCGGCCGTGCCGAAGAACAGCGCCCACAGCGACCAGGCGAACGCCGCCAGGGTCCCCAGCGAGATCAGCGTGTCCATGGTGGCCGCGCCGTGCCGCAGGTTGGTCGCCGCGGCCTTGTGGAACGGCCAGCCCGCGTAGACCACGACCGGGGCGGCCAGGGTCAACGACAGCCACTGCCACGCGTCGAACTGCAGGGCCGGGATCATCGCCATCGCGATGACCGGGACCGACAGCACGACCGCGGTGATCAGCCGCTGCCGCAGGGGGCGCAGCCCGTCGTCCGGCTCGGTCTCCTCGACCTCCCCGGACGACTTCGGCGGCGCGGGCAGCTCGGCGCTGTACCCGGCCTTCTCGACCGTGGCGATCAGCTCCTCCGGGGACACCCCGGCGGTGAACTCGACCTTCGCCTTCTCGGTGGCGTAGTTGACCGTGGCGGTCACACCGTCCAGCTTGTTGAGCTTGCGTTCGATGCGATTGGCGCAAGACGCGCACGTCATGCCGCCGATCGCCAGCTCGATACGCTCGGACGCCGCGTCCGTGCTCATCGCTCCTCCTTCGCTTCGCTCGTCAGTGGGTGTGGGGCTGGTCGTCGTGGCCGCCGGTCTGGACGGGCACCCGCGCGTCCCCGGCGTGCACGGTGAACTCGGCCGTGCGGACCTTGCCGCCGTGCTTGAAGTCCAGGTAGAGGCGGTAGGCGCCGGTGCTGGGCGCCTCGGCGAAGAACGTGATGCCGGGGCCCGCCGGGGTCTTCCCGTCGCCCGGTTCACCGTCCGGGTGGACGTGCAGGTAGGCGAGGTCGCCCTGGCGCAGCGCCACCAGGTGGCCGTACGCCTCCAGGTACGGTTCGAGGTTCGTGACCGGCTTGCCGCCCTTGCTCACCGAGAGGGTGAGTCCGGTGGACTTGCCGGGCGTGAGGCCGCCGGACAGCGTGACCTCGTACCCGTCGACCTTCGCGACCCGCTCGGGCTTCGGCAGCGGGGTCGTCCGCAGGTCGCCCTCGGCGAACACGTCGGTCCCCAGGGTGAGCTGCCGCTTCGCGCCGTCCGGCTGGACGTCGGTGAAGAATCGGTACACGCCCGCCTTCGGCAGCGTGATCGGCACCGTCCAGACGCCGCCGCCCGCCTCCGTCGGGTGCAGGTGCTGGAAGCCCGCCAGGTCACGGCGCGCGATGATCAGGTGGAGTCGCTTGCCGTGCAGGGGCTTGAACCCGGTGACGGGCTTGCCGTCGGGCCCGTTGATGGTGAACCGGAAGTCCGTCTGCTTGCCCGGCGTCAGCGTCGTGCTGCGCGGGACGAGCGTGTAGCCGTCCTCGGAGACCTGAAGGCCGCCCGGCGCGTGTGCGGCCGAAGCGGTACCGCCCTCGCCGTGACCCCCGCCGCCGTGGCCGCCCCCGTCATGGGACGCCGTCTCGGCGGACGCGCCGACGGGACCGACGACCTTGCCGACACCTGCCGCGCCGCCGAAGACGACCGCCAGTCCCACGGCGTAGGCTCCGAGCTTGGTCGCGCTGTTCATTCCGATCCACTCCACTCACGTGTGTTCGGGGAGCGCGCCCCGCGTGGCCGCGGGATGCGCTCCGGTCATGCCTTGAGTTCGTAACCGGCTTCTTCGACGGCGTCCTTGACCTGGGCGACGTCGAGGGGGGCGTCGCTCGTCACGGTGACCCGACCGGTCTGGAGGTCGACGTCGACGCCGGTCACGCCCGCGATCTGCCCGACCTCCTCCGTGACGGAGCCGACGCAGTGGCCGCAGGTCATTCCGGTGACGGTGTAGGTGGCGGTGCTCATCTCGCTGCTCCTTCGGTTCTGTACCCCCAGGGGGTATCTCGTTGCCCTCATGCTGCCATAACGGAACGTCTCGGACAACCCGTACCCCCTAGGGGTTATTTCGAGATCCGGGTCACATGCCCCGACATCCGTCGTGCGCCTCCTGTGGCGATTACCGAGGGGTCGTTATCCGGAAGTTATCCACACCCTGTGTGACCGGCCGTCCCCCTCAGGACCCGCCGCTTTGCCCGAATACGCTGAGGTATCGCCGCTGGAAACGCCGCGTCCCACGCCCCGCGCGGAGTTATGCACAACCTTATCCACAGGCTTCCACACCCCTGTGGACATCGCCGAGGACGCTCCGACCCGATTGTTCCGCACGGACTCGGCCCGATGTGCGGTCTGGCGGACGCGCGTTCGCCGACCGTCGCCGCATACCGGAGCGGGTACCTTGCAAACGGACGCGATGCAGGGGTGACCTGCGTTCTCGGAAGGATCGAGGGGCCATGCCCGAGTTGCCCGAGGTGGAGGCGTTGGCGGAGTTTCTGCGGGAGCGTGTCGTCGGGCACGTCATCGCCCGTGTCGACGTCCTCGCCATCTCCGCGCTGAAGACGTACGACCCGCCGGTGACCGCCCTGGGCGGACTGACCGTCACCGGCGCCGCGCGGCACGGCAAGTTCCTCGACCTGGACGTCGACGGGCTGCACCTGGTGATCCATCTGGCTCGCGCCGGGTGGCTGCGATGGCGGGACGAGATCCCGTCCAGGCCCGTCCGGCCCGGGGGGAAGAACCCCCTCGCGATGCGCGTCCACCTGGACGACGGATCCGGCTTCGACCTGACGGAGGCCGGAACCAAGAAGGGCCTCGCCGTGTACGTCGTGCGCGATCCCGCCGACGTCCCCGGTGTGGCGTCCCTGGGGCCCGACCCGCTGGACGACACGTTCACCCCCGAGGCGCTGGGCGCGATCGTCGAGGGAAAACGCACCCAGATCAAGGGGCTGCTGCGCGACCAGAAGGTGATCGCCGGGATCGGCAACGCCTACTCCGACGAGGTCCTGCACGTGGCGAAGATGTCCCCGTTCAAGATCGCCGCATCGCTGACCGCCGAGGACGTCGAGGCGCTGCACACCGCCATCGTCACCACCCTGCGGGGCGCGGTGGAGCGATCCCGCGGCCTGGAGGCTCAGGACCTCAAGGGCGAGAAGAAGACCGGCCTGCGCGTCCACGGCCGACCCGGCCAGAAATGCCCGGTCTGCGGCGACACCGTCCGCGAGGTGTCGTTCGCCGACTCGTCCCTCCAGTACTGCCCCACCTGCCAGACCGGCGGCAAACCCCTAGCCGACCGCCGCCTGTCACGTTTGCTGAAGTAGCCAACCAGAACGCGCCTCAGTGCGCCGTCCGACCACTCACACCACAACCACCCCGCCAGCAGATCCATCGCTCTCCTTGTCGGCGGGCGGAAGACCATGATCGCAAGCAAGGGCCCCGCCCGGTGGGCCGGGCGGGGCCGAGGGTGAAGCGAGCCGGAACGGGGATGGCTCGTTTCAGCGGACCTTCGGGACGTTGCCGAAGAGCGGGCCGATCTTCGACCAGCGGTCCAGTTGGCAACCGTCGTCACGGAAGAACTCGGTGTCGATCTCCTTGCCCTGCCAGGTGCCCTTGACCGTGGCGATCTCCGGACCGCCGTAGATCAAGGTGCATGGTTGGTCCTTGGGAACGGGTGCGAAAGGATCCTTGACCTTGGTGAGCGCCGCGCAGGCGTTGGCGGCCTCGGGATGGCTGCCGCCCGGCGGCTCGCAGGTCAGGGTCCAGGTTTTCGCGGGTGCCTCCTTGGAGGCCTTGACATTGACGGTCAGCGTGTTCGCCGGTGGTCCGGAGGGCTTCACGGACGTCGTGCCCGAAGGCGCGCCGGCGGGGTTTCCGTTTGCCTGTTCGTCGCCGCAGGCGGCCAGAGATAGGAGCATGGCCAACCCGGGTGCGGCGTACAGGAGCGTCCGATACCGCATACGTGATTCGACGCGGGGGTACTTCGCGCGGTTCCATGGGGGTGTGATGATTTTCGGGGACGACGTGCCGGCCGTGAGAGCCGCTGACGTTCCGCAGGACGGTTACCTGCTGGACATCCGGGAGCAGGACGAGTGGGACGCGGGCCACGCGCCCTCGGCGGTGCACATCCCGATGCGCCAGCTCGGCGACCGTGCCGCGGAGGTCCCGCGCGACCGGGAGGTCTTCGTGATCTGCCGGTCGGGGGCGCGGTCCGCGCAGGTGACGGTGGCACTGAACCAGGCGGGCTGGCTCGCCAGGAACGTCGACGGTGGAATGAAGGACTGGGCCGAGGTGGGGCGTCCGATGGAGAGGGACGGAGACGGTCCCCCCTACGTGGCCTGAGCAAGAACTGGTGGTTGTACGATCGGGCGCGATCGTTGTCCGCGGGAGCTCGGGCCGCATTGTGCAAGCCGGGCTGAGAGGGCGACCTTTCCAGGCGTCGCCGACCGCATGAACCTGTCCGGGTAATGCCGGCGTAGGGAGTGTGTCCGGTGACGTCCGAGGTCGAGCGGGCGGAAGCCCCTTTCACGCTTGATGAGCCGGCGCCCAGGGTGCTCGGTTTCTGGGATCAGAGCGCGTTCTGGGCCAATCTCGGGGTCAGCCTGCTGGCGTTCTCGGGGGCCTACACCGTCCTCGCGCCCGGTGCCGATGGTAGGCCGACGCTGTCGATCGTCGCGGGCATCGTCGCGATGGCCGTTGGAACGGTCCTGGGCGGGTTGATGCTCGGGCTCGCGGCCGTTCCGGGGGCGCGTACCGGGCAACCGGCGATGGTGCTGCTGCGCGGGCTGTTCGGCGCGCGGCTGTCGTACGCGCCGACCGTGCTGAACATCGCGCAACTCGTCGGCTGGGGCACGTTCGAGCTGATCGTCATCGCGGACGCGGCCCGGCAGCTGTGGGACGGCGTGCCGCGCTGGACGTACGTCGTCGCCGCCGGGGTCATCACGACGGTGCTGACGGTCTGGCCGTTGGGCTCGGTGCGGTTGCTGCGCCGTTATGTCACGGTCGCCGTGGCGATCGCGCTGGTGTACTTCTACGTCCAGCTTCTGCGAGAGCCGATGCCCGACCTGACGGAGGGGTCATGGGGCGGGTTCTGGCTCGGGGCGGACGCGGCGCTGGCGGTGTCGATCTCCTGGGTTCCGGTCGCCGCCGACTACACCCGGCATTCCCGGACGGAACGGGCGGCTTTCGGTGCGGCGGCCGTCGGTTACTCCGTCACGCAGATCGTCGCCTACGTGCTCGGTCTCCTGGCACTGGCGCTCGTCGCGGGCGACACGACGAAGGTGTTCGACCCGTTCCTGAACGTCACGTTCGGCGTGGTCTTCTTCGCGATCTTCGTGCTGCGGGAGGCGGACCAGTCGTTCGCCGACACCTACTCCACGGCCGTGTCGATCCAGAACCTCGTGCCGCGCGCCGACCGGCGGGTGCTGAGCGTGGCGCTCGGGGTGATCGTCACCGTGCTGGCGCTGGCGCTGGACATCGGCGACTACGCGAGCTTCCTGTTGCTGATCGGTTCGGTGTTCGTGCCCATGTTGGGCGTGCTGGCCGCCGACTTCTTCCTCGGTCGGCGCCGCGGCTGGGACGTGTCGCGGACGGCGCCGTCCCGCTGGAGCATGATCGTCGCCTGGGCGGTGGGCTTCGTCGTATACCAGCTCATCAACCCCGGAACGGTCAGCCGATGGGGCGGTTTCTGGGAGGACGTCCGGGATGTTCTGCACTTCGTTCCGCAGAGCTGGATGAGCGCGTCGCTGCTGTCGTTCCTCGTCGCGGGAGCCGCCGCGCTCCTTCTTGGCAGACTTACCAGTAAGTAAGGTTTCTCTATCGATGGCCCGGCGGGAGAAAGTTTCGGCGTAAGTTGCCCGGCGCCACGGCCAGGTCCGATGGCACGATGACAGACGTGCAGCACCACGTCCATGATCCGATAGCGCGGGCCGTCATCCACAGCGCCGCCGACGCCATCGTGGCCGTGGACCAGACCCACCAGGTCACCGTGTGGAATCCGGCCGCCGAGCGGATGTTCGGCTGGACGGCCGAGGAGATGGTCGGACGGGTGCCGCCGATCGTCCCGGACGAGCTCAAGGCCGAGCACAACGCCGTCCAGGAACGGCTTCTCACCCGGCGCGGCGACGACGGCGACGGAGAAAGCGGGCAGATCTCCTTCGCGACCCGAAGGTTCCATCGCGACGGCCGTCTCATCGACGTCCGGATCGACACGAGCCTGCTGAAGGACCCGTCCGGGACGCCGCTCGGCTGGGTCGGCGTGTACCACCCGGTCGACGAGAACGAGATCGTCCAGCATCACATGACGGAGCGGGCCCGGCTCGTCCGGCGGCTGAACGACATCGTCGCCGACCTGAACGCCGAACTGGACCTCGCCGTCGTCCTCGACCGGATCACCGAGGCGCTGATCGAGCTGACCGGCGCGGACGCGGGCGGTTTCGTCCGGATCGAGGGTGATCGGCTGCGGCTGGTGAGCATGTCCGGGCTGCCGGAGCGGATGCGCGGCACGTCCGCCGACCTGCGCTCCAGCCTCGTCGGGGAGCTGCTGCGGTCGGGGAAGACCGTGAAGCTGGCGACGGGCGAGCGGCGCCTCGGCGATCTGATCTGGTCGGAACTTCCCGGGCTGCACACGATCGCGCTCGGCCTGTCGTACCTCCAGAACCGTCCGTACGGCGCGCTGTACGCCCTGTTCTCCGGCCGCAAGATCGGTCACACCGAACTCGAACTGCTGGAACTGCTCGCCGGACACGCCGGGGTCGCGGTCGGCAACGCCGTCGCCTACGCGGAGGTCGTCCGGCAGCGGGCGCACGAACGCGCCGTGATCGACTCCAGCGCGGACGGGATCGCCGTGCTCGACAACAACCTCGTCGTCCGGCAGTGGAACCCCGCCGCGCACTCCCTCACCGGCATCGCGCCGGAGCACGCCCTCGGGCGGCCGCTGCCGTTCGACATGCCCGCGCTCGGCGAGATGCTGACGTTCCGGCTGGAGTCGGGAAGGTGGTTGAACGTCCTGGCCGCCGAGATCGAGGAGACCGGCGAGCTGGTCGTCGACTTCCGCGACGTGTCGGAGGCCAAGGCGCTGGAGGAGGCCAAGGACCTGTTCCTCGCCACCACCAGCCACGAGCTCCGCACGCCGATCACGGTCGTGCAGGGGTTCGCGTCCACGCTGGTCAACCGGTGGGACGAGATGGCGGACGGCGACCGCCGCGCCGCCGTCGCCACGATCGCCGAACGCGCCCAGTCGCTCGGCCGGCTCGTCGAGCACCTGCTGCTCGGCTCCCGCGCGGGCGCGGACGAGCTGACCGTGACGATCGAGCCGTTCGACCTGACGCGGGTGCTGGAGGGCGTGGTGGCCGGGTTCCGGTCGCTGTCGCCGCTGCACCGGGTCGAGTTGGAGATCGAGCCGGGCCTGCCGCCCTGCCGTGGGGACGCGATGGCGACCGACATCATCCTCGGGCAGCTTCTGGAGAACGCGTTCAAGTACTCGCCGGACGGCGGGACGGTGTTCGTCCGGGCCGTCCGGGAGGGCACCGGGATCGTGGTGACGGTGACGGACGAGGGCATCGGGATCCCGGACGGCGACCATGAGCGGATCTTCGAGCGGTTCGTTCAGGGGGAGACCGGGGATCGTCGCAGGTTCGGCGGCATCGGGCTCGGGCTGTACATCGTGAAACGGCTCACCGAAGAGCAGGGCGGAACGATCTCCGCACATCCGGCCGAAATTGGCAAGAGTGACGGATCTCACATCGAATCGCCGCGACCGGACGAGACCCGACGGATCGGGTCGGCGGGGGGTCGTCCGAACGTCCTTCTGCGCGAGGCGGAGAAGCATGGACGCGCAGGTGGTGCGGACATCCGGCGCGGAACGTGCATGCGGCTCGTCCTTCGCGCGGCGCCCTGAGAGGGCCCGCGACGCCCCCGCCGCGACGACGCGCGGCGATTACTCACCGTAAGGAAAGACCATCCACTACGGTGCGGTGAGACCGCTATGACCAGGCCGTTCACCGAGTTCAAGGGGTGGCAAGGTGGGGTTCCGAGGGAGGTCACAGCGGCCTTCTGCCGGAAAGTACGGTGTCTACGGGGTGTGACGGACGAAACGCGCGCGTGAGGAGTAAATCCACCGTTGGCTGGATAGATCCATTGATGGTTGCCGTTGGTAACCGGATTCCGAACCAGAGGTGATCACCGTGACCGGATGGCCGGTGACTCGTTGTACAGGCGGCGAAGTGACCCGCTCTGGTTTCCGGTCCTGTCCAACAGGGCATTCCGGACATACGGGAACAGCGGTGACGGGACTCGCTCAAGGACAGCAAACACGGGGAGGTGAGGACGTCGAGCGTCGTACTGCTCCCACACGCGGCGTCCAGCGTCGCGGTCGCCCGTAAACGCCTCAGCTCCGAGCTGGTCGACTCGGGCGTCTACGAATCAATCGTGGACGACGCCAGCGTCATCGTCAGCGAACTCCTCAGCAACGCCCTCCGCCATGCGCGCCCACTGCCGTCCGGCCAGGTCAGAGTCTGCTGGCTGCGCCGCGGAGACATCCTCGAACTCGAAGTCAGCGACGGCGGCGCCATGACCGAACCCCGCCGCGGCCCCGGCACCCTCTCCTCCCTCGGCGGACGCGGACTCGGCATCGTCGAGGCCCTCGCCGACGGCTGGGGCGTCCGCCACGAAGACGGCGCGACCACGGTTTGGGCCGTCCTCCGCGCACCAAGATCAGCGACCGGAAACGGCGCCGCCGCGCCGGCCTGCGCGCCCACGGTCGTCCCTGACCTGGCCGACTTCCCCGACCTCCTCGACGAACCCGGCGACGAACGCCGCGAAGAGGCGAGAAACGGTTCCGCGCCAAGCCGCGCATATCCGGCCTAAACGGGACGCCGCCTGGAAGAACCGGCACAGACCTTGTAAAGTCCTCATCAAGCTCGGGCGATGTCGTGCCCCCGTCGACACCGCCCGAGCTGTATTTATTGTATTTTTCTTCTCCTTCGGGCCTGGCGGCCCTCCATCGGCGAAAAACACGTGCGATCGCTGGCATCGCTCCGACTCGCTGCGCGATCAGGTTCTCGCAGGCTCGAACCTGCCTTCGGACGCGATCGCAGACCCTGAGGTTGTTGTTGGGTTGCTGTGGTGGCCGGGGTTGGTGCGTCCGGTGGGTTGCTGTTGGCGGTCCGCATCGCTTATTTCGTCTATCGGCCGCTTTGCGGCCGATGGCGGGGTGGATCGACTCTTTGTGGCCTTGCCTGTCGTAGGACGTGAGCGTGGTGGCGAGTTGGCGCGTTTTGGTCAGCGACCTCGGCCCGCCTCCGCAACCCCGCGACAACCTGGGCCATTGCGATCGCGTCCGAAGGCAGGTTCGAGCGAAGCGAGAACCTGATCGCGCAGCGAGCCGTTAGGCGAGTCGGAGCGATGCCAGCGATCGCCCGCAGTTCACGACGATGGAGGCCCGCTAGGGCCGAAGGAGGAGTGCACTGCCAACAAACACAGTTCACGACGATGGAGGCCCGTCAGGGCCGACGGAGGAGTGAACTTCCAATCGATACAGCGGGCAGGACATGCAGCGGGGGCCGCCGCGGCCGGTGCCTAGTTCGCTGCCTGCTATTCGGATGACCTCTATGCCGGATGCCTCTAGTTGGGCGTTTGTTTCCATGTTGCGTTCGTAGGCCACGCAGAGGCGGGGGGCGACGGCGAGGGTGTTGTTGCCGTCGTCCCACTGTTCGCGTTCGGCGGTGACGGGGTCGAGGCCGGTGTCGATCAGTTTGAGGCGGTCCAGGCCCATGGCGTCGGCGGCCGCCTGGAGGAAGGGGCGGGGTTCGGCGATGCTGAGGTCGCCGTTGGTGAGGGTGACCTTGTAGGCGGTCAGGGAGTGCGCCACGGGCGGGTACATGACGACGGTGTCGACGTCGACCATGGTGCAGATCGTGTCCAGGTGCATGGTGGCGCGTTCCTGGGCGATCGGGACGGCGAGGACGGTGTGGGCGAGGCCCGCGCCGATCACCTGGCGGGCCAGGCGTTCGACGCCCGCGGGGGTCGTGCGTTCGCCGGTGCCGACGGCGAGGACGCCGGGGCCGAGGAGGAGGATGTCCCCGCCTTCGAGGTGTTCGAGGGACGGCGTGTACACGGGGAGGACGTCGGCGAACCGCGGATGGTGGGCGTAGATCAGGCCCGTGAGCGCGGACTCGCGGCGGCGGGCCTCCATCGCCAGGCTCGTCACCGCCACCCGGTCGCCGATCCAGGTGCTGTTGTCGCGGGTGAACAGCAGGCCGGGCAGGGGGTCGATGATGAAGTCCAGGCGGTCCATGAGGCGGTAGACGAGACCGTGGCCCGCCTTCAGTTCCTCGTGCGCCAGACCCGCGATGAGTGTGTGGGCGAGGTTCTCGGGGTCGAGGTCGCGCAGGTAGGCCTCGACGACGCGGCGGAGTTGGTCGCCGAGGCGGAGGTCGGCGGTGGCGTCGGCGATGGCCTGGTCGCGTGCCGACTCGTACTCCAGGGCGTCCTGGAGGAGTTCGGTGACGTAGAGGACCTCCACGTCGTGTGATCGCAGGGCCTCCGCGAAGGCGTCGTGCTCCTCCTGCGCCCGGCCCACCCACGGGATCGCGTCGAACAGCAACTTGTCGCTGTTGCGCGGGGTCAGCCGCTTCAGTTCGGCGCCGGGACGGTGCAGAAGGACGGTACGGAGCCGTCCCACCTCGCTGGTGACCCGATACTCCCTCATCCCTCGCAGTGTAGGCCGTGGATCTTCACGGAAATCTCTGTGCCACCATGCGAAAATGATCAAATCGGCTGCGCTGCCGTTTCATCTCGGATCGGCGACGTTGTTGAGGGTGTCGGCCGAGGGTGTCGCGACGGCGTTGGTCCTGACCGTCGAGGCGCGGACGGGGGACGCCGCAACCGCCGGTTACCTCCAGACCGCGATGACGCTCCCCTACGTGCTGAGCGGCCCCCTGATCGGAAACGCGCTGGACCGGGTGGGACGTCCGCGCGGAATCGCCGTGGCACTGGCCGCCGGGTATGTCGTCGCGACCGGGCTGTTGCTGGCCACGGCCGGACGGTCGCCGCTGGTCCTCGCGCTGCTCGTCGCCGCGGTGATCGGCTGTACCGAGCCGATCGTGGTGGCGTTGACCAGCCTGCTGCCGCGGTTCGTCCCCGAGAACAGGCTTGCGCGTGCCTATGGGCTGGAGGCGTCCAGCTACAACGTGGCCGCGATCGCGGGGCCCGGCTTCGCCGCGGGGCTCGCCGCCGTGGCGGGCGGTCAGTACGCCGGGACAGCCGTGGTGGCGGTGGGGGTCCTCGGGCTGCTGACGCTTCCGTTGTTGCCTTTTCCCGGGGTGGACGTGGACGGCGGTCGTGGGGCCGGGATGACGTCGATGATCACGGGTGGGCTGATGGTTCTCGTCGAGGGACGGGTGCTGCGGGCGTTGACCGCGGCGACGACGCTCGCGTGGACGGGCTTCGGCGGAGTCGCGGTGATGGCGGTGCTGCTCGCCGAGCACATCGGCGCTGCGCCGAGCGCGGGCGGGCGCCTTCTCGTCGCGCTGGCGGTCGGCTCACTGATCGGGTCGCTGGCGTCCAGTAGGTGGTTGAAGCCCCGGCATGCCGAACCCGTCATGCTCGTGGGGCTTGTCGCGTTCGGTGCCTCGCTCGCTTCCTTGGCGGTGGTTCCGTCGCTGACGTGGGCGACGGTCGCGTTCGTCGCGGCGGGTGTCTTTGAGGGGCCGGTGTTCGCCGCGACGCTGATGCTCCGGCAGCGCGAGGCCCCGCCCGACCGGCTCGGTCAGGTCAACACGACCGCGGGAAGCCTCAAGATCGGTGCTTCGGCGGTCGGGGCCGCGTTGACCGCCGCTTCCGCCGACGCGATCGGGGCGGTCGGGTTGGTGCTGGCGATCGCGGCGTTCCAGGTGGGCGGGGCGCTTGTCGGGCTGCTGCTCCTGCGTGTGCCCGCGGCTGACGTGCTGGAGGCGGGTGTTCGCGTGGAATCGGGAGAGTGAGGCGGGCTTCGGGGGCGAATCACTGGCGAGGGCGATCTTGATGTGGTGGGATTTCGACATCGTCCCCGGTTGACCCCCTCTTTTGGAGAATGCGTGCGATCTCCCCGCGCCCTGATCCCCCTTCTCTCGATCTGTGCCGCCGCCGCGGTCGTCACCGCGGCCGCCACCGGTGCCAGCATCGAGGGCCTGCCGGGCGGAGGTGGATCCGCGCTCGCCGACGGCGCGGTGACCAGCCCCAAGGCCGTCACGATCAAGGCGATGACGTGGAACGTGTGCGGGGACGCCGAGCCCGACTGCCCGCTCGGCGCCGCTCCCGACCGGCTCACCAAGGAGGTCGCCGAGCGGATGCGGACGACGGAGGTCGGCGGACGCGAGGTCACGCCGAACGCCGTCCTACTGCAGGAGGTCTGCGAAGGGCACGTGAGCGCGTTCAAGAAGGTCTCGTGGCTGTCCTCCTGGACGTGGGCGTTCGCCGCGCCGTCCAAGGGCCCCTCATGCTCGAACGGAGAGGGCCGCCGGGGAGTCGCGATCGCCACCGAGGCGCCGCTCGTCGAGCCGCGGTCCACCAACCTGCCCGGACGGGCGCAGATCGCGTTGTGCGGGGAGGTGCCGTCGTGGGCGACCCGGGTGTGCGTCACTCGGCTTGAGACGGGGAGCGCCGAGACGCGCCGTAAGCAGGCCGCCGCGCTCGCCGAACTCGCGGGCGGCGGCCGGGTGCTGTTCGGCGGCGACCTCGGCGACACACCGGACAGTTCGCCCCTCGACCCGCTGTACCGGTCGTACGCCGAGTGCGACCAGTCCGGGACGTCCCGGTCCGGGGCGGGCACCCGCCAGGACTGGACGGGCGCCGCGGTGGCGAAGACCGACTACCTGTTCATCAGCAGGTCGGCGGCGGTGTCGTGCAGCGTTCCCACGGAGCGCGTGAAGACGTCCGACCACCGGCCGCTGTCGGCCGTGGTTCGTTATCGCTAGTGGCTCTTCGACATCTTGGACACGACCGTCACGGCGAGGACCACCAGGACGGCGATGAATCCGACGAAGAAGAAGAGCTTCAGCATCGACAGGACCGCGCCGATGACGGTCATCGCGAGCCACACCGCGAGGATGACACCGAGGACGGTCAGAATCGTCTTACCCATGGGCACCACCGTATGCGCTCGTCCCGCGAAGGTCATCACTCTGCGGGACGACCCTTCCCGGCTCAGCCCCCGACGTTCGGCGGAGGGCCACCCTGAGACCACCCCGGGGTCGCACCCTGACCTGGGGCGGGAGGCGGCTGGTAGGGCGGGGGCGGCATCGGCGGGCCGGGGACGGGAGGCTGTGCGCCGGGCGCGGCGAAGGGCTGACCGGGCGGTGTGAAGGGTTGGCCGGGCGGGGTGAAGGGCTGTGGCCCGGGTGTTGAGGCGCCCGCGACCATCAGGACGCGCAGGCCGCCGACCGCCGCGGCGGCGAGGGGCGCCAGCAGGTCCCAGCCGTAGAAGCGTGGCTTCAGCGCCTCGACGATGAAGTCGGTCGGCACCGAGCCCCGGTAGAACATGTAGATGAGCAGGCCCGTCCGGGTGGCGACGTACAGGGCGAAGTACGCGCTGACCGCCGCGAAGATCGGCGCGACCGGCCCGCGCGGGCGGGTGAGCATGATTCCCGCCGCCGTGATGACGCCGACGATGAGGCACTGGATCGCGTAGTAGGCGGTCGAGTGCCGGAAACCCACCAGCAGGGTCGTCTCGTACAGGCCGACGACCGTCATGATCACGCCGATGACGGTGGCGACCGCGCCGCCGACGAATACGAGCGCGAGGACTCCGGCCAGGGGGGTGTTGGTACGGGAGCGAGCCATCGGGCCATTAAACCGGCGATCTTCGTTGCTCGCATGTCGTACTCATGTCTTACGAGGTGATGACGGGCGAGGTGAACCGGCCTCCCATCGCCGTAACGTGATGTCGTGAACTCGGTGACCCCTCCCGGCCGCGTTTTGGGTGGTCGACGACGACCCGACGGTCGCGGACGTCGTGGCCCGCTACCTGGCCCGCGACGGACACGAGGTGGCCTGTGTCGCGGACGGACCGGCGGCGCTGCGCGCGGCCGTGGACGATCCGCCGGACCTCGTCGTCCTCGACCTGATGCTGCCCGGAATGGACGGCCTGGAGGTGTGCCGACGGCTCCGCGAGACCTCCACCGTCCCGATCGTGATGCTGACGGCGCTCGGCACGGAGACCGACCGGCTCGTCGGACTGGAGACCGGCGCCGACGACTATGTGACGAAGCCGTTCAGTCCGCGTGAGTTGGCGTTGCGGGTCCGGTCGGTGCTGCGGCGGGCGAGGGGCGCGCTCAGCCCGACCGGGCCCGCGGGTCCGCTGCGCGACGGTGATCTCGTCGTTGACGTCAGCGCCCACGAGGTGGAGTCGCGCGGTGAGCTGCTGTCGCTCACGTCCCGGGAGTTCGACCTGCTGGCGTTCCTGATCCGTCACCCCCGGCAGGCGTTCACACGGGAGCAGTTGCTCGAACGGGTGTGGGGCTGGACGTTCGGTGACTCGTCCACCGTCACCGTCCACGTCCGGCGGCTCCGCGAGAAGATCGAGGACGATCCGACCGCGCCGCGCCGCATCGTCACCGTCTGGGGCGTCGGCTACCGGTACGAGCCCACCGGAGCGGGCGGCGGGGACGCCTCATGATCCCGCTTCCGGACCTTCTTCTCGTCGTGTTCTACGCGGCCCTCGCCGCGTCCGTCGTCGCCGCGGTCGCGCTCGGTGTCCTGTTCGCGCTGCGGAGCCGGTCGGTCGCCACGCAACTGGTCGTGGTGTGCGGGGCGACCGTGCTGGCGACGATCTCCGGGATTCTGGTGATCTCGTTCCTGATGCTGCTGAACGACCATGACCGTTCGGTGGTCCTCGCGGTGGTGGTGTCGGCGGGCCTGGTCGGGATGGCGGTGTCGGTCCTGCTCGGACGGCGTCTCGTGGCCGCGAACCGGACGCTGGTCGAGGCGGTCCGGGCTGATCGTTTCCGGGCGCCGTCCGTGCCGCTGCCCGCCGAGTTGGCGGAGCTGTCCGACGAGTTGGCGGCGGCCTATGACCGGCTCGCCGCGTCCCACGCACGCGAGCAGGCCCTGGAGGCGAGCCGCCGGGAGTTGGTCGCCTGGGTGAGCCACGACCTGCGCACGCCGCTGGCGGGGCTGCGGGCGATGGCGGAGGCGTTGGAGGACGAGGTCGTCGCCGACCACGGCACCGTCCAGCGGTACCACGGCCGTATCCGGGTGGAGGTGGAGCGGCTCACCGAGATGGTGGACGACCTGTTCGAACTGTCCCGCATCCACGCCGGGGCGCTGCGGCTGTCGCGGCGGCGCGTCGGTCTCGCGGACCTGGTCGCCGACGCCGTCGCGGGCACGGAGGCGCTGGCTCGCGCGAAGGGCGTCCGGCTGCACGGCGACGTCCGGGCGGGCCTGCCCGTCGACGTCGACAGCGGCGAACTCGGCCGCGCGCTCCGCAACCTGGTCGTCAACGCGATCAGGCACACGCCGAGCGACGGCGCCGTCGAGATCATCGGTGAGGTTCGGGGCGGCGAGGCGCGGGTGACGGTGGCGGACGCCTGCGGCGGCATCCCCGAGGACGACCTGCCGCGCGTGTTCGACGTCGCGTTCCGCGGCGAGGCGGCCCGGACGCCGGGCGGTGGCGCGGGCCTCGGTCTCGCCATCGCGCGCGGGATCGTCGAGGCGCACGCGGGCGAGATCGGTGTCGCCAACGACGGGCCCGGCTGCCGGTTCGAGGTCCGCCTGCCGCTGACCGTCTGAGCCGTCCGTCCGAGCCGTCCGTCTGAGCCGTCCGTCCGAACCGTCCGTCCGAGCCGTCGGTCCGAGCCGTCGGTCCGAGCCGTCGGTCCGAGCCGTCGGTCCGAGCCGTCGGTCCGAACCGTCCGTCCGAACCGGCCGTCTGAACCGGGCCGCGGGA
The DNA here is from genome assembly GCF_003634705.1 of Actinomadura pelletieri DSM 43383. Lineage (GTDB taxonomy): Bacteria > Actinomycetota > Actinomycetes > Streptosporangiales > Streptosporangiaceae > Spirillospora > Spirillospora pelletieri. The sequence continues at coordinate 929,732 of NZ_RBWU01000001.1, forward strand.
TCGTCAGGGGTCGAGGGTCTCGGCCATGGCGCGGAACGTGGGGCAGGGCCACCGGGACATGCAGGCGCGGCACCGCCGGATGGGGTTGCCGGGGTCGCTGGAGATGCCCCCGGCCTCCTGCGGACGGTGCAGGTCGAGCAGCCGGACGCCGAGGTCGGCGAACGTGAGGACCTCCTCGCGGGCACCGGAGAGGAACGCGAGGTCTTCACGGGACAGTTGCGTCTTGATCGGGACGAAGCCGTTCCGGTTCACCAGACGGCCCAGATACCGGGTGGACGTCCGCCACGAACTGGACTTCGCCGAACGCGCGCGAATCAGCTCCAGACGTTCGCGCAGCCGGGTCTCTCTCGGGTCAGCCTCCATGTGCGGCACACCACCTCCGCTGTTGCACGTGCTCAGCCTCTCCTAATCTCGGGCTCCGCGAGAGGGGAACCGCTGAGATCGTCCCGGGCGCGTGCCGGCATGGGCTCAACGGTGAAACCGGTACATTACCGAGCGTAGTTCTCAAAGCGTACGGGACTGCCCGCGCCACGACACGCCCGCGCCACCGGGGACTTGGCGAACCGTCTGGCCCATGGGCCGATCCCGAGATAGTGTTCCGGACGTGGAGCTAAACGTTTCGACCGCGTCTCAGGAGGGTCACGCCGTCGTCACGGCGACCGGTGAGCTCGACCTCTACACCGCGCCCAGGCTGCAGGCGGCCCTCGCGGGGCTGCTGCGCGAGAAGATCGACCGCATCACGGTCGATCTCAGCGGCGTCGAGTTCTGCGACTCGACCGGCATGAACGTGCTGCTCGCCGCCATGAAGCGACTCAAGGAGCAGGGCGGCTCGCTCGACCTCGCCGCCCCGCGTCCGGCCGTGCGGCGCATCCTGCAGGTCACCGGGCTCGACACCGTCTTCACCGTGAACGACGCCGTGCCCGCCCTGGACGCGGGCTGACCCTCCGCCGAAACCACCGACCCTTCCGCCGACCAGTGCCCCCCGGGGTGAACACCGGGGGACGTCGCCCATGCGCGCGGGTGACGGGATCGATCGATCCATGCCGCACCGGCCCGCCGCACCACCGCCGCGGACTACGATCGCCGATATGCAGGACGTAGCGGTGATCATCCCGGCCAAGGACGAAGCCGACCGCATCGCGGCCACGGTCAAGGCCGCCTCCGACCTTCCCGGCGCCGACCTCGTCGTCGTCGTCGACGACGGCTCGTCCGACGGCACCGGACGTGTCGCCCGCGAGGCCGGGGCCCGGGTCGTCCGGCACAGCCGCAACCGCGGCAAGGGCGCCGCGATGGAGACCGGCGCCGAGGCCGTCCGGCTTCTCGACGACGGCCGCGAACAACCCCGCCACCTGCTGTTCCTCGACGCGGACCTCGCCGAGACCGCCCGGGACGCGGCACCGCTCACCGAACCCGTCCGGGCCGGCGACGCCGACATGACGATCGCCGTGTTCACCACCACCGTGAAACTCGGCGGGCACGGGTTCGTCGTCCGGCTGTCCCGCGACGGCATCCGCCGCGCCACCGGCTGGGAGGCCACCGCGCCGCTCAACGGGCAGCGCTGCCTGACCCGCGCCGCGTTCGACGCCGCGCTTCCCCTCGCCGCCGGGTTCGGCGTCGAGACCGCGCTCACCATCGACCTGCTCCGCCAGGGCTTCCGCGTGACGGAGGTCGAGGTGCCGCTCGCGCACCGCGCCACCGGCACCGACTGGCGCTCCCAAGTGCATCGTGCCCGGCAGTTCCGGGACGTCGCGCGAGCGCTCGCCGTCCGCGACCCCGCGGCGGCCCGGCTGACCGGGCGGGCGACCCGCCGTATCGACGGCCCGCGCGGCAGCGGCCGGTGACCCGACTCGGAAGGGTCGGGCTGTGCTGTATCGGGCTCAGCCTGGCGTGTTTCTTCGTCACCGCGCTTCTCGGCCCGTCGGTGTTCCAGCCCGTGCTGGAGGGACGTTCCGGCGAGCCGCCTTTCTCGCTGCACGTCGACCCGTCGCCCTACCTGGTGATCGGGCTCGTCGTCGCGGGCGTCGCGGCGGGCTCGGCCGGGCTCGCGCTGTGCTTCGTCGCCGTCCGGAAAGGCTGGCGTATCGCGGCGCGGCCCCTGGTGATCGCTGGGCTGCTGGCGGCGGTCGCGTTCATGGCGATGCCACCGGTCGGGTCCACCGACCATCTCAACTACGCCTCCTACGGGCGGATGGCGGCGACCGGCCACAACCCGTACGCCACCCGCGCCGTCGACCTCCCGCAGGACCCGGTCGCCGGGGCGCCCGAGGAGTGGCGCACCACACCGTCGGTGTACGGGCCGATCGCGACGGGCGAGCAGGCGTTCGCCGCGTGGATCGGCAGCGGATCCGTGCGGCTGACCGTGTTCGTCCTGTCCGTCGTCAACACGCTCGCGTTCGCGGTCACGGCGCTGATCCTCTACCGGACGTCCAAGAACGAGGAACGGCGACTCCGCACCGCGCTGCTGTGGACGTGCAACCCGCTGGTGCTGTTCCACCTGGTCGCGGGCGCGCACAACGACGTCATCGCGGTCGCCCCGATGGTCGCGGCGCTCGCCGTGTTCGGCGGACGCGTCCACCCCGGCTGGGCACGGGCGCTCGCCGCGGGCGCCCTCGCCGGAGCCGGTGCGGCGATCAAGGTGCCGGCCGCGCTCGTCGGCGGCGGGCCCGCGTGGACGCTGCTCCGCGAGGCGTGGACCGAGCGTCGATGGCGGTCGGTCGGCGGGCTCGCCGCGCTGTTCGGCGGTGCCGGAGCCGTCACGGTGATCGCCTACGCGCTCGCCGGGCCGCACGCCCTCGACCGGGTGCGGGAGGCGAGCGACATGGTCTCGTTCGCCACGCCCTGGCATCTCCTCGACGAACTCCTCGGCCGCGGCTCGCAGCGCACCGTCATCAAGACCGGCGCCCTGTTGCTCGGGCTGGTGCTGTTCGCGCTGCTGGTCCGCGTCCTGCCCGCGCACGGCGGGAACGGAACCGTCCGACCGGACGAGCCGGCGTCCCGGGACGAGGAGAACCGGCGGGTCGCGGCCGCGTTCATCCTCGCCTGGCTCCTCGCCGCCCCCTACGCGCTGCCGTGGTACGACGGGTTCGGCTGGGCGGTGCTGGCCCTGCTGCCCTGGACGCGGGTCGACTGGATCCTGCTCGCCCACACCACGGCCCTGAGCCTCGCCTACCTCCCGGCCCGCGCGCCCGCCCGCATCAGACTGCCGGACGACCTGTCATGGCTGTTCACCGTTGTTCGGCCGACCGTGGTTCCCTGGACCCTTCTCCTGATTCTCGTGGCGCTGGTGGTTCAGAGTCTTCGTTCCACAGGTCGATCTCGAGCGCCCGGACACCCGCGGCGAGCATCAGCGGAGTCGCCAGGCTGAACGACACCGACAGGATCACCGTGCCGGAGTCGTTCACCAGAGTGCCGATGACACCGACCGTCAGCGCGCACAGCAGCGCCGGACGCATCGTCACGCTGTGCTCGTAGGCCCGCTGCAACAGCGACACCCGCCACCGCGTCGGCCGCGCCAGCACGAAGAACAGGAACGCGATCGCGGCGGCGAGCGGCAGGGTCAGATGCCAGTACCCGACGCTGTTCAGCATGGCGTCGAACTTGCGGGCGATGACGCCCCACGCGTCGCCGTCCACGACGTCCAGCCAGAACCGGCCGAGATGCGTCGGGTTGTCGCTTCTGGAGTTCAGGTACGAGATGAACATCACCAGGACCGCCCCGGCCACGCAGAACAGCCCGAGCCGCAGCGGCGACACCCGCTGCCCCGTGACCATCAGGGCGAGCACCGCGAACGCGGGGACCATCGCCAGCACGCCACCGAAGTCGCTGCCCCACGCCGGAAGACCGTCCACCGCGACCGCGAACGCGCCGATCGCCACGACGATGCCGAGCGCGAGCCTTCTGCGTCCCGCGCGCAGCGGATACTCCGTCAGCCACGCCGCCGTCAGGATCGCCGCGACGGCGAACAGCGAGAACGCCTGGTTGCCGAAGCCGTAGAACCGTCCCGCGACGAGGGCCGTGTACCCCATCAGCGTGTTCATCTGGAGGGTCGACCCGGTCATCACGTCCACCGCGAGGACCACCGCCGTCACCAGGGTGATCACCAGGCCGGGCGCGAACGCCGAACGCCGCCACGGCCCGGCCAGCGCCAGGCCCGTCAGCAGCCCGGCGAACCCCAGCACCGTGCAGATCAGGATGGGCGTCGCGTTGCCCGCCCGCCACCACGGCAGCAGCCCGGCGAGGAAGGACGCGCCGGGCGCCGCGCCGCCGAGCAACGCGATCACCCGGGTGCCGCCGAGGATCCGCGCCCGGGAACTGCGGTCGTCGCCGAGCCGCCGCAACGCCAGCGCCGCGATCCCGTACAGGACGAGCTGTGCCGCGAACAGCACCCAGTAGAAGGACGTCTGGACGCTGCGGATCGCCTGCGCGGCGACGTTCTCGTCCTCCAGCGCCTCGACCCGCTCCTGCGTCGACGCCTCCGACGGCTGCGGCCGCCACACCGACCCGACGGCCGCCTCCGGCTGCTTAAGCCCCAGCAGGTTCAGCGTCGTCGCGGTGAGGTCGGTGAGCGTGACGAGACCGTCCTGGCGGGTGGCGCTGGACGTCATGTACCCGGGCCCGTACCGGCGGGCGCCGTCGGCGGTCTTGCTCATCGCGAGCGCGACCCTCAGATGCGGGTCGGGGCCGACGTCCGACAGCCCGGCGAGCAGGACCGTCGTCCCGTTCGGCACGGCGGCCATGACCTGCGCGACCCGGCGGTCCGCGGCGGCAGCGGCGGCGGCCCGCTTGCGCGGCGACAGCAGGATCTGCTCGCCCTTCGCGTCAACGCCCACGGTGATGTAGGCGCGGAACAGGTCGTCCACGTCCACGGCGGTGAGGGCGCAGCGCGTCCAGTCGGCGGTGGTCGCCCGGTCGGGGGTCGCGACGTAGCGGTCGACGCGCCCGCCGCCGTCTCCGACACCGAACACCGCGCCGGGCCCGACCGCCATCGTGCAACCGCCCGCCGCCTTCACCGCGTCGCCGAGCAGGCCGATGCGGGCGTGGTAGTTGGTGTCGGCGTTGTCGCTCTTCATCGCGGGCCAGCCGGGCGCGATCGCGCCCTCCTGCGGCGGCGGACCGGTGGGGGAGCGCTCGCCCGGCAGGATCGGCGCGGCGGGCAGCGCGCAGTTCGCGTGCTGGAGCCGGGACCGCTGCCCGGAGGACAGCGTCAGCCAGCCGTCCGTCGGGCAGGTGTTGGTCCGTGTCGTCCGGACGCTGAGGGCCGCGGCGGAGCCGTCCTTCGTCAGCTTCCACAGCGCGGGTGTCGTCGTCCGGTCGATGTCGCTCCACATCAACCCGGGAACCCCGACGACCACGACCCGCCCGGTGGTCGGGGCCGACGTCTCGGCCCGGGCCTGGCCCGACGGCGCGATCAGCAGCGTTATGAGCGAAGTGCCCAAGATGGCGAGAAACGCACCGATCCTGGCCCCCCGCGAAGTCATGGCGCTCAGGGTACAAGAGGGCGATGACCGCGAAGGGGCCTTATCCTGCGGGCTGTGGACGATCCCAGGCAGCGGGCGGGCGGGCGACGGTGGACGGCGGCCGATCTGCTGATCGTCCTCGCGGGCGTCACCGTCGCCGTGGGCGCGCTCTCCCCGATCGTCACCCGCTGGCTCGGCAACGAACCCGACCAGCGGCTCGTCGACCTTGAGGTCTACCGGGACGGCGGCGCCGCCATCCTGCGCGGGGCGCCGCTGTACGAGGTCCTCACCCAGCCGCCGCAACTGCTGCCGTTCACGTATCCGCCGTTCGCCGCCGTCCTCGCCGTCCCGTTCACCGTCATTCCGTGGCGGGCCGCGCAACTGGTCTGGACGGGCCTCATCTGCGTCGCGCTCGTGATCTGCGTCCTGTACGCCTTCCGCGACCTCCTCCACCGCGCCGGACGCTGGGCGCCGCTCGCCGCCGGGATCCTCGTCGCCGGAATGGCGTGGCTCGACCCCGTCCGTGACCAGTTCCGCTTCGGCCAGGTCGGGCTGTTCCTCCTCGCCCTGTGCCTGGCCGACTGCTGCACCCGCACCGCCCGGTGGCCGCGCGGCGCCCTCGTCGGCCTCGCCATCGCGATCAAACTGGTGCCGGGCGTCTTCCTGATCTACTTCCTGATCACCGGACGCCGGGACGCCTTCGCCAACGCGATGTTCACCGCCGGTGCCGCGACCCTCGGGGCGTTCGCGCTACTGCCGGCCGACTCGTCCGACTACTGGTTCGGCGCGCTGTTGCAGGGCGGCGACCGGACGGGCGCGGTCGACGGCACCACCAACCAGGCCGTCCAGGGGATCGTGGCCCGCATCCTGGACGAGGGACCCGCCCGAACGCTCGTGTGGCTCGTCCTCGCCGCGATCGTCGCGTACTACGGCTTCACCTGGGCGCGACGCGCGTCCGAGGCCGCCGAACGCCAGACCGGACCCGCCTCCTCCAGCCTCCTCCTGGCGTCCGTCGCGATCGTGGGACTCCTGTCGGTCATGCTCTCCCCGGTGGGCTGGATCCACCACCTGGTCTGGATGATCGCCGTGTTCGGCGCCCTGTTGGGCGACGGCCGCGACGTCCGACGCTGCCTGGCCGCCTTCGGCCTGTGGCTCCTGTTCCTCTTCCCGATCCCCTGGTGGGGACGATCGCTGATCGGCCCGGACCACTCCGCCGTCTCCGTCTTCGCCGGCCACGTCGTCCGCGATCTGTTCGGTATCGCCGCGCTCGCGGCGATCGTCCTGCTGGGAACGTGGCTGGTCAAACGTCTCGAATCACGGATCGCCGCCGAAGATCCTTCGCAACGCGAGGTCCGGATGGGTACGCTCACCCCGTGATGCTTGTCGCGGTGGCCGTCGCGGGCCTGGTCGCCGGGGTTGCGGGGCTGTCCATCGCCGTGGTCGCGCACAACCGGGTGAACCAGGTCGTCGACGAGTGCGGGGAAATGCTCAGGCGCCAACTCCAGGTCGCCAGTGGCTCGGCGGACGAGCGCGCCATGCGCGACCTCGCCATCGTCCACTACGACGCCCTCAAGGAGATGTCCGGGCACCGGTCCTTCTCCCTCGCCCTGATCAACGCGGTCGGGGACGGAATCGTCATCAGCTCCATCAACGGACGCACCGAGACCCGGACCTACGCCAAGGCCATCCGGGCCGGACACTCCGTCGAGGTGCTCTCTCCCGAGGAGAACCAGGCCCTGCGCGCCGCCCGCCTCGGCAAGGGTCCCGTCGTCTCCATGGACGACCCCCTTCCCGACTTCGGCAACGGCCACCGCACCTCCGCTCGCAGCTGACGGCCCTCCCGGGACAGTAGACTCGAGGTCACACCAGTGACCCATGCCCCGGGAGACCCCGTGACCGCAGACGACAGGCCGCATCGCTATGCCTACCTGGGTCCGCGGGGCACGTTCACCGAGGCGGCGCTACTGACCCTGCCGGGCGCCGCGGAGGGCGACCACCTCCCGCTCGCGACCGTCCCGGCCGTCCTCGAGGCGCTCCGCAGCGGCGAGGCCGACACCGCCGTAGTCGCCTTGGAGAACTCCGTCGAGGGTTCCGTCCCGACCACCCTGGACGAACTCGCCACCGGCGAACCCCTCCACATCGTCGGCGAGATCCACCTGCCCGTCTCGTTCGCGCTGCTCGTCCGTCCCGGCACCACGCTCGCCGACATCAAGACCGTCGCGTCCCACCCGATCGCGCAGCCCCAGTGCCGCCACTGGCTCCTCGGCAACGTCCCCGACGCCGAATGGCGCGCCGCGACGTCCAACGCCGAGGCCGCCCAACACGTCGCCGACGGCCACTACGACGCCGCCCTCGCGGGCTCGTTCGCCGCGTCCCGCTACGGCCTGACCGTCCTCGCCGACGACATCCACGACGTCGCCGACGCCGTCACCCGCTTCGTCGTCCTGCACCGCCCCTGCCCGCCGCCCACCCCCACCGGCATGGACCGGACGACGATCGTCGCCTTCATCGGCGAAGACCACCCGGGCGCCCTGCTGGAGATCCTCACCGAGTTCTCCGTCCGCGGCATCAACCTGACCCTCATCCAGTCCCGCCCCACCGGCGCCGGACTGGGCTCCTACCTCTTCTGGATGGACTTCGAGGGCCACGTCGCCGACGCCCGCGTCGCCGAGGCCCTGATGGCCCTGCGCCGCATCTGCTCCGACGTCCGCTTCGTCGGCTCCTACCCCCGCGCCGACCGCGTCCGCCCCGAAATCCGCCGCGGCACCCACGACAACGACTTCACCGAAGCCGCCGCCTGGCTCCAATCAATCCGCACCGGCCACCAGTAGCCGACATCCCCATTTCGCCGACAGGTCAGCCGCACCCGGGCTAATCTGCTGCACAGTGTCACTGACTGATCGCACGCGGTCACAGATGATCGGCGGGAGGACGGATGGACTCGATGTTCGGTCAGAAGCTGGCCGAGTTGATGGCCGAGCGCGGCGTGTCCCAGCGTGGGCTGGCCAAGCAGGTCCACTACGACGCCGGATACATGTGCAGGATCGTCAACGGGCTCCAGCGACCGTCGGCGGAGCTGGCCCAGGTCCTCGATGACGCCCTCGACGCCGGTGGCGAACTGGTCGCCCTCCTCCCGGGGCGTGGCAAAGGTCGAACCGCGCCTCCGGCGGGTATGGACTCCAGGAGGTCCACCCCCCACCAGGAGGACGAAGTGAGACGCCGTGCCGCACTCCAGGTGATCGCCGCGCTCGGTGCGGGCGTGACCATTCCGCCGGGTGTCCTGGAAACCGCATTGTCGGGAATCGAGGACGCGCTGGGCGATCCGCTCGACGTCGCCGAATGGGAACGTCTGGTGGCCGACTACGACCACCGGATCCACGCATCGCCCGCGGGCGCTCTGATCGGCGACTTGACCGCCGACGTCGTCGCCTTAGGCGAACTGTTCAAGCGCCGCGTTCCACCGTTGCAGCAGGCGGGGCTGCTACGAGCCTACGCCGCGCTCTCCGGAATACTGGCCATCGATTTCGGCGACGCGAATCACCAGCGGTCCGCGCGCACCATATGGAATACCGCCATCAAAGCGGCGGACGCGTCCGGCGACCAAAGAATGCGGACATGGACGCGTGGCCGCGCAGCCGAGGACGCCTTCTTCGCCGGAGGCGCACCCGCCGTGGTGACGACTCTCGCCGACGAGGCCGAGCGCATCGCGGCTGGAGAATCTTCACCCGGCCTCGCAAAGGCCCAGACCGCCCGCACGTGTCTGGCGATCCAGCGGGGCGAACAAGCACGCGCCCATGCGCGACTGGCCGACCTGAATCGCACATGTGAACAGATCTCCGGCTCCAACGTCACCCAGTCGGTTTTCGAGGAGCGTGAAACCCAGCGACTCTGGAGCGAGACGTACGCATACGTTCATCTCGGAGATAGGCGCGCTGAAGCGTCCCTGTCCCAGGCCCGCGCGCTGTATCCCGCCAACGCGGTCGCTGCGCGTTCCAACCTCGACCTGATGGAATCGGTCTCCCTGGTCAAGAGTCGAGAAGTACGCGACGGCCTCCAACTGGCGCTGAACACGCTCCAGACGCAACGCCGAGGAAACAGCGGCGCCCGCCTACTCGCCGGCTCCGTGGTCAACCTCCTCCCCACCCCGGCCCGCGCCCTCCCAGAAGCCCGAGAAATCCGCACCCTCACCAAAACCACCTGACCACCCAAGCGACCAGCGGACGGGCGTAGGACGCGGGGGTTTGCGCAGCTTACGCGGTAGATGGTCGAGCCGTTGTTGGATGCTGTGGGGGTCGGGGGGCCACGCGATTTCTTGACGTGGGGACGGGGCCGAGTTCGTGTCGGCGGAGGTGGCACGGCGAGCGCCGAGGTATCGGCTCTGGACGCCGATCGCGAGATCAGCCGAGGTCGCGCGCCGGAAAGTTCCCAGTTTGGACGTGCCTGTCGCCGAGGACGTCGAGGCGGTCGGCTGTGGCGGCGGCGTGGAGCGCGGAGGCGTCCCAGACCTGGAGGCCGTTGCTCATCGAGACGGCTCGTCTCGTCATTCGGCGTCGCGGTGGGACGGCCGGGGCGGGAGTTCGGCTACGGTGATCTGCCCCTTGAGCAGCTCCACCGCTCTGGACGCGGTGATGAGTGATCGCTCCCATGCGGCGAGGACGGCACGGCGCCATGCGGGCCCCGTGTCGCCGATTTCCAGGTCGGGCTTGGGTTCCTCGCCGAGGACGGCGAGGAACTCACCCTTGACCGGAGTGTCCGTCCGCAGGGCTGTGAGCTGGTCAGGGGAGAACAGTTTCATTCGCTCCGCTTCACCGACGACCACCGACCACGAGACCCGATACATGCCGGCGAGCCGGATCAGTTCTTCGCGTGGGTTTTCCGACCTGGCGATGCGTTTCAGGACGGGTGAAGGCAACAACAGCTCGGCCGCGAAGGCGTTGATGACCGCCTCGCGCTCCTGGAGGCTGGCGGCGACGCCGATGTCAGTGTGGTAGGCGTCGTGGAGGAGATGGTGACCGAGTTCGTGAGCCGCGGTGAACCTGCGTCGGCCCGGTGCTCGACGGCCGCCGAGAACGGCCACGCCATAGCCGTCGAGCAGCAGCGAAGCCCCTTCGGTGTCCGTGTCGAGGACGAGCACGTAAAGGCCGAACCGTTCGGACAGTTCGGCCATGCCACCGATGGGATCGTCGCCCAATCGCGCCTGTTTGCGGATGTCGGCGGCCAGCCGTCTGGCTTCCTTCCTGTTCTTGGCCCTCAGAGCCGAAGCAGGTGCCGCCTTGGCGAGCAGTTCGTGGTCGATCAGCCGGCCTGTGTCACGTGCGTGACTCTCCAGAGCGGCATCGATCTGGAACCGGGTCCTTGAGGCCGAGTCGGCGTCTTCCGTCAGTGCCTGCCGCTGGGAGACCACCGCCGGAGGCGACTGTGTGACGAAGTGGGCGGCGGGCACACCGAGGACGTCCGACAGTTTGAAGAGCTCGATGGCCGAGATCTGCCGTCGGCCCGACTCGATCCGCACGACCGCGGTTCGCTCCAGGTCGAGTCGGCGGGCGAGTTCGGTCTGCGACAGGTCGTGTGCGAGCCGTGCTTCACGCACACGGCCACCGACCTCGGCCCAGTTCTCGACGCTGCCCATAGTGCGATTTTCGCACAGGCCGAAGGAATCGCAAGTGACCGCGCTCGGTGTCGGACGGGGGCGTAGGGTGCGGGGGTGGTGAAGGACTTCGATCTTTATGAGCGAGAGTTGTGGGAGGGGCGGGCGCCCGCCTATGAGCGGGGGTTCGCGCAGGTCACGCGGTATATGGTCGGGCCGCTGTTGGATGCCGCGGGGGTTGGGGACGGTACGCGGTTTCTTGATGTGGGGGCGGGGCCCGGGTTCGTGTCGGCGGAGGCGGTGCGGCGGGGGGCCGAGGTGTCGGCCCTGGACGCCGATCCGGGGATGGTGGAGGCCGCGCGCCGGAACGTTCCCGGGTTGGACGTGCGTGTCGCCGTCCTGCCCGAGGTGCCCTTCGCGGACGAGACGTTCGACGCCGTCGCCGGGAACTTCGTCATCAACCATGTGGGCGCCCCGGACGTGGCGATCAGCGCGCTGCGGCGGGTGCTGAGGCCCGGCGGGCGGCTCGCGTTGAGCTGCTGGGTGATGCCCGGCAGCGGGGCCCTCGGCGTCGTCCGGGAGGCGATCGAGCGGGTCGGTGTGCCGTGGCCGGAGGACATTCCGGAGTCGCCGTTCATGCGGTACGGCGAGGCGACGGCGTTCCGGCGGCTGGTGGCGGAGGCGGGGCTCGGTGAGGTGACCGTCGAGGAGGTGTCCTGGAAGCACGCCGTCGACCCCGAGGAGTGGTGGCGGCTCGGCGCGCTGTCCGAGGTCGGCACCAACGGCGTGATCGTCGGACGGCAGGACGCCCCGACCGTCGCGCGGATCAAGGACGCCTACGACGAGATCGTCGCCGAGTACGCGACGGCGGACGGCACGATCGAGCTTCCGGCGCACGCGCTGCTCGCGAGCGGCGTCCGCTGAACCGGCGATACCTACGCGCGGACCGGGGGGTCCGGCCGGTAGCCTCGGGTCTGTGATCGACCTGCGAGCTCTTCGAGAGGACCCCGACCGGCTGCGCGCCTCCCAGCGCGCCCGCGGGGAGGATGACGGTGTCGTCGACCGGCTGCTCGACCTGGACGAAAGGCGCCGCACGGCGCTGACGTCGTTCGAGCGGCTGCGGGCGGAACAGAAGAGTTTCGGCAAGTCGGTGTCCAAGGCCCAGGGCGACGAGCGGCAACGGCTGCTGACCCGCGCCAAGGAACTGGCGCAGCAGGTCAAGGAGGCCGAGGCCGACGCCGACCGGCTCGGTGAGGAACTCGACGCGGTGCTGCGCGGTGTCCCGAACCTGATCGAGGACGGTGCCCCACCCGGTGGTGAGCAGGACTTCGTCGTCCTGGAACACGTCGGCGAGCCGCCGAAGTTCGACTTCGAGCCGAAGGACCATCTGGAGCTGGGTGAGAGCCTCGGCGCCATCGACATGGAACGCGGCGCGAAGGTGTCGGGAGCCCGGTTCTACTATCTGACGGGCGTCGGCGCGCGGCTCCAGTACGCGCTGCTCAACCTCGCCATGGAACAGGCCGTCACGGCCGGGTTCGTCCCGATGTACCCGCCGGTGCTGGTGAAGCCGGAGGCGATGGAGGGCACCGGGTTTCTCGGCGCGCACGCCGCGGAGGTGTACCACCTTCCGCAGGACGAGCTGTACCTGGTGGGGACGTCGGAGGTCCCACTCGCCGCCTACCACATGAACGAGATCATCGACGGGCTGCCGCGGCGGTACGCGGCGTGGTCCTCGTGCTTCCGCCGCGAGGCCGGGTCCTACGGCAAGGACACGCGCGGCATCATCCGCGTCCACCAGTTCGACAAGGTGGAGATGTTCTCCTACTGCGACCCGGCCGAAGCGCACGCCGAGCATCTGCGTCTGCTGGAGTGGGAGAAGGAGATGCTCGCCAAGGTCGAGATCCCGTACCGGGTGATCGACGTGGCGGCGGGCGACCTCGGGTCCAGCGCGGCGCGCAAGTACGACTGCGAGGCGTGGGTGCCCACGCAGAACACGTACCGGGAGGTCACGTCCACGTCGAACTGCACCGAGTTCCAGGCGCGGCGCCTTGCGGTGCGGTTCAAGGGCGACGACGGCCGAAGCCGCCCGGTCGCGACCCTGAACGGGACGCTAGCGACCACGCGCTGGTTGGTCGCGATCCTGGAGAACCACCAGCGGGCGGACGGGACCGTCCACGTCCCCAAGGCCCTCCAGAAATATCTGGGCCAGGACGTCCTGGAACCGATCAAGCGCTGAAGCCCACCGGGCGAGCTGTCGGACGCGTCACTTAGGGTTTGTCTCATCTGCCCTGGAAGGTGACATGACATCTACCTCGCCGCGCTTGATCGCCACGGACCTCGACGGAACGATCGTGCGCTCCGATGGAACGATCTCAGACCGGACGGTCGCCGCCCTGGCCCGTGTCGAACGGGCCGGGGCGATGCTCGTCATGGTGACCGGACGCCCACCGCGCTGGATGACGGAGATCGCCGAGGCCGTCGGCCATCACGGCGTCGCGATCTGCGCGAACGGCGCCGTCGTGTACGACCTGCACACCGATACCGTCCTGCAGACCCGGGAACTCGGCCCGGACGTGATCGCCGAGGTGGTCGGTCGGCTCCGCGGCATCTCCCCCGAACTGCGGTTCGCCGTGGAGCACACGACCGGGTTCGTGTTCGAGTCCTCCTACACCCTGGAACGCTGGGACCTTGAGGCCTTCGGTGGACGTCCCGTCGACGGCGACGACCTCGTCAACCGCAGCGGCACGAAACTGCTCGCGTTCCAGCCCGACGCCGACCCCGACACGCTCGCGGAGAAGGCGGAACAGGCCGTCGGTGACCTCGTCACCGTCACCCACTCGTCCGGGCGGGGGCTGCTGGAGATGAGCGCCCGCGGTGTCACCAAGGCCACCGCCCTCGCCGCGCTGTGCGGCGAGCACGGCGTGACCTCCGCCGACGTCACCGCGTTCGGTGACATGCCCAACGACCTGGCGATGCTCACCTGGGCGGGTACCTCCTACGCCGTCGCCAACGCGCATCCGCTCGTGCTGGCGGCCACCACGCACACGACGTCCCGCAACGACGACGACGGTGTCGCGGAGGTCCTCGAACGCCTCTTCCCATAGCGACGGCCGCGCCCGCGTGGGGCGCGGCCGTGTACGCCGGGGTTTACAGATAGGGGCCGGACGAGCGGGAACCGGGGTTGTGGTCCTCTTCGGCGCCGGGCGGCATCATGCCCGCGGGCAGGGCGCGCCGCATCTGCTCCAGTTGGGCGCGCGCCGCCATCTGCTGGGCGAACAGCGTCGTCTGGATGCCGTGGAAAAGGCCCTCCAGCCAGCCGACGAGCTGCGCCTGCGCGATCCGCAGCTCCGACTCGCTCGGCACCGTGCCGTCCGTGAACGGCAACGACAGCCGGTCCAGCTCCTCCACCAGCTCCGGCGCGAGACCGTCCTCCAACTCCTTGATGGACGACTTGTGGATCTCCCGGAGCCGCGCCCGACTCGCCTCGTCCAGCGGCGCGGCCTTGACCTCCTCCAGCAGTTGCCGGATCATCCCGCCGATCCGCATCACCTTCGCGGGCTGCTCGACCATGTCGGTGACCGACTTGCCTTCGGAGTCACCGCCACCGCCGCCCTCGACGGCGATGCCGTTCGGGCCGACCACGAGCACCTGCGGATCCTTGTCAGACTGCTTGTTCGAAGGCTCGCTCATATCCATTCATCCTCACACGGTCAGCAGGATCTTTCCGACATGACCGCTGTCTTCGAGCAGTCGGTGCGCGCTCGACGCGTCCCGCATCGGGATCCGACGGTCCACGACCGTCCGGACCGCGCCCGACTCCAGCAGCGGCCACACATTTTCCAGGACGTCCGCCACGATCGCCGCCTTCTCCTCCAACGGACGGGCCCGCAACGTCGTCCCATGCACCAGCGCCCGCTTACCGAGCAGCTTTCCGATGTCCAACTCCGCCCGCGTGCCGCCCTGCAACCCGATCACCATCAGGCGTCCGCCGACGGCGAGGGCGTCCACGTTCCTCGCCAGGTACTTGGCCCCGATCAGGTCAAGGATCACGTCGTACGGCCCATGCCGGACGAAATCGTCCTCACGATAGTTGACGGTCACGTCCGCGCCGAGTTCCCGACAGCGGGCCGCCTTCTCCGCGCTGCCCACCGTCGTCACCACCCGTGCGCCACGCGCCTTGGCGAGCTGGATAGCGAACGTTCCGATGCCGCTGCCGCCCCCATGGACCAGCAGGGTCTCCCCGGCGCGAAGCCCACCGAGCATGAAGACGTTCGACCACACCGTGCACGCCACCTCGGGCAGCCCGGCCGCGTCGACGACGTCCACCCCGCGCGGCGCCGGAAGCACCTGCGACGCGGACACCGCGACCCGTTCGGCGTAGCCGCCGCCGCTCAACAGGGCGCACACCTCGTCCCCGACCCGCAGGCCGGTCACCTCGGGACCCGGCTCGGCGACCCGGCCCGACACCTCCAAGCCCGGGTACGGCGGGGCGCCGTCCGGCGGCGGGTAAAGGCCCCTGCGCTGCATGACGTCCGCACGGTTGACCGCGCTCGCCACCACATCGATCAGGACCTCGCCCGGCTTCGGCGCCGGATCCGGGACCGACCGCCATTCCAGGACGTCCGCGTCCCCCGGTTCACGGATCACGATCGCATGCATACCGGCCACGCTACCGGGCACGGACGGGTCTCACCCGGACCAGGTCAACACCGCGCCAAGCCCGATCTCCACGGGGGATACACGCCGTTGGCGCACGGGTATCCTGCGTGGGGGCCAGTTTGCCCACCTGCACCGTGTTGATCATCAAAGGCGTGCACTAGGGGGAAGAACGGTGGCGAGGAACGAGCATGACGGGCGTTCCCTTGAGGAGCGGCTGGCCTCACTCGACGCACTGAGCGGGGACTCGAACCAACAGCCTCCCGCCGAGCAGGAGAACGCTCCACCGGAGAACGAACCGTTCGACCCCAACGCCAACCCCTGGCTCTCCGCGCCCCCGCCCCCGCCGCCCCCCACCTTCCAGCAGCCGTCCGAGAAGTACGCGCCGGAGACCCCCGGCCCGCCACAGCCTCCGCCCTACGACGGCGGCCCCATGCCACAGCCGTTCGACGGCGGCATGCTCCCGCCCCCGTACGCGACCCCGAGCGGCTACTCGGAGAACGACCCGTCCAAGGCCGCTCCCCAGCCGCCCTACGAGGCCAACGGCAACACGGCACCACCCCTTGAAGAGCTGCCGCCGTACCCGTCCGACCCACACAACCCCAACGCGGCCCAACCCACCCCACCGGTCGACCCGAACACGGGCCAGCCATACGCACAGAACACAAACGCCCCGGGCCAGCCGTACCCGCCGATGGACCCCAACACGGGCCATCCCTACCCACAGGACCCGAACACCGCCGCACAGCCCTACCCCTCGCTCGACCCCAACACGGGCCAGCCGTATGCGCAGGACCCGAACGCCGCGGCCCAGCCGTACCCGCCGGTCGATCCGAGCACGGGCCAGCCGTACGCGCAGGATCCAAACGCTGCAGGTCAGCCGTATCCGGCGGTTGATCCGAGCACCGGTCAGCCGTACGCGCAGGACCCGAACGCTGCAGGTCAGCCGTACCCGGCAGTTGATCCGAGCACGGGTCAGCCGTATGCGCAGGACCCGAACGCCGCGGCCCAGCCGTATCCGGCGGTCGATCCGAGCACGGGTCAGCCGTATGCGCAGGACCCGAACGCCGCGGCCCAGCCGTATCCGGCAGTTGATCCGAGCACGGGTCAGCCGTATGCGCAGGATCCGAACGCCGCGGGTCAGCCGTATCCGGCGGTTGATCCGAGCACCGGTCAGCCGTACGCGCAGGACCCCAACGCCGCGGCCCAGCCCTACCCGCCGGTCGATCCGAACACCGGACAGCCGTATCCGCAGGATCCGAACGCTGCAGGTCAGCCGTATCCGGCGGTTGATCCGAGCACGGGCCAGCCGTATGCGCAGGACCCGAACGCCGCGGCCCAGCCCTACCCGCCGGTCGATCCGAACACCGGCCAGCCGTATCCGCAGGGGCCGAACGCTGCGGGTCAGCCGTATGCGCAGGGCACGAATGCCGCAGCGCAGCAATACCCGGCGATTGATCCGAACACCGGACAGCCCATGGCGGGGTACGGCTACCCGGGGCAGCCGCCGCAGGGCCATCCCGCGCAGTACGCCCAGCATGAGCAGCCACAGAACGCCGACAGCCTCAGCTCCGAGAACCTGCTCGGCGAGCGTCGTATCGCGCCGTCCTCCGGCTGGCGACGCGCCGTCTACAAGGCGACCGCGGGCAACATCCACCCGGGGGAGTCGCAGGTCGACCTTCGCCGCAAGGACCTGATCGCGCGGGCGCGGACCCCGGTGGCGGGCGGGCATCACCGGGTCGCCGTCATGTCGCTGAAGGGCGGCGTCGGAAAGACGACCACTACGACCGGGCTCGGCTCGATGCTGGGCCAGCTACGCGGCGACACCGTCATCGCTGTGGACGCCAACCCCGACCGCGGGACGCTGTCGGACAAGGTCAAGCTGGAAACGGCGGCGACCGTCCGAGACCTGCTGAACAACCGCGAGAAGATCCATCGGTACGCCGACGTCCGGGCGTTCACGTCCCAGAACAGCGCGCGGCTGGAGGTCCTGGCGTCCGACCGTGACCCGGCGGTGAGCGAGGCGTTCAGCGCCGAGGACTACGCCGCCGTGGCCGTCGTCCTGGAGCAGTTCTACTCGATCTGCATCACCGACTGCGGAACCGGGCTGCTGCATTCGGCGATGGCGGGCGTCCTGAGCCTGGCCGACCAGCTCGTCCTCGTGAGTTCCCCGTCCGTGGACGGTGCCCGCTCCGCGAGCGCGACGCTGGACTGGCTGGAGGCGCACAACCACGGCCATCTGGTGCGCAACGGCGTGGTCGTGCTGTCGATGGTCCGCAACCGCACCCGCAGTCAGGTCGACCTGGACAAGCTCCAGGCCCACTTCGAGAGCCGGTGCCGCGCCGTCGTCCGCATCCCGTACGACGACCACCTGGAAGAGGGCGCCGAGGTGGAGCTGGAGCAGCTCGCTCCCGGCACACGTGAGGCGTACCTGATGCTCGCGGCCGTGGTCGGTGACGGCTTCGCGTACCAGCGTCCGCAGTAGCCGTTGGAACCGCTGGGACGCGGACCGCGTCCCAGCGCCATGATCGGTGGAGCACGACCGGCAGTCGCCGCCGCGCTGCTGGCCTTGTGCGTGGGCTGCTCCTCGTCCGACGGTAGAGCGATCTGCGGCCCCTGCCCGATGCCCGTGACGCTCAGCGTCTCCGGGCTCGACCAGGTGACCGCCGAAGGTGTGCGGATGCGCCTCTGTGTCGGCGAGCAGCCCTGCACGAGCTTCCGGCTCACACGCCGCAACGACCTGGTGTCCTGTGGAGCCGTGGCCTGCTCACTGAACGAGACGGGCAGCCCACGCCGACTGCAAATCACCCTCAACCAGACGGACGCCCGGAAGGTCGCAAACCTACCCGTGCGGGTAACGGCGTCGACCAGAAAAGGGCAACGGCAAGGTGAGGCGACCATGACATACGTCAACTGGGGGGAGCCCTGCAAGTGCGACTACTCACGCGCCGACGTCGCGTTGATGTAACCGACGATATGCGGTCGAAGCCAGTGGCCCTCGACCGCTATCGTTGACGTTGGCCACCTGGAGAGTTCGCATAGTGGACTAGTGCAGGCGCCTTGAAAGCGCCCAGGGCTGGGGACAGTCCTCGTGGGTTCGAATCCCACACTCTCCGCTGTGTTTATTGCAGTTCACTCCTCCTTCGGCCCTGGCGGGCCTCCATCGTCGTGAACTGCGGTGCGATCGCTGGCATCGCTTCGGCTCGCCTTGCGGCTCGCTGCGCGATCAGGTTCTCGCTTCGCTTGAACCTGCCTTCGGACGCGATCGCAGTGGTCGAGGTTGTTGCGGGGTTGCGGTGGCGGGCTGGGGTCGTTGGTTAGAGGACCCACTCGGGCTGTCGGGCCTGGCGGCCCTCCAGCGTCTTGGCCGCGGGGCGGTCGTTGGCTTCGCTTCGGCTCGCCTTGCGGCTCGCTGCGCGATCAGGTTTCTCGCAGGCTCGAAACCTGCCTTCGGACGCGATCGCAGTGGTTGAGGTCGTTGCGGGGTTGCGGTGGCGGGTTGGGGTTGTTGGTTAGAGGACCCGTACAGGCTGTCGGGCCTTGAGCGCCGTGGCTGCGGTGCATCGCTTCGGCCCTATGGGGTGATCGGCCCGGCCGCGCTGGTGAGGGCAAAGCCTGTTTCGACGTGGCCTCTGCCCCGCGCGCGGACGCGTGACCTGCCCGGTGGAGCGATGCCGGAGGCGAGCGGAGCCGGGTGGATCGCGGAGCGATGTCGCGTTCGCCTCAGGGACGGTCACGTAGCGAGCCGCCAGGCGAGCGGAGTGGGCCGGGCCTGCGAAAGGACTAGCGGCCTGACCTGGAGAAGTGTTGGTAGTCCTTGGTGCCGCTCCACTTGCCGCCCCAGCCCCAGCCGATGGAGGCGAAGGCCTTGACGACCTTGTCGCCGGCGTGGATGACGCCGGGGTCGTCGTTCTTGCGGTTTCTGTACTTGGTGCAGTCTTTGTGCGCGATGCGGCCGTTCGCGGAGACGTACGGGTTCTGGCAGGGGTTGATGTCGATCGCCAGGCCGTAGGCGTGCTGGGAGAACGAGCTCGATCCGGTTGCGGCGCGGCAGTTGAAGGCCGAGGTGTTGTTGGCCTCGATCGACTGGAAGTCGCTGCCCTTGTACTTGTCGACCGGCTCCATGCGTTCGATGGGATAGCGCATGTCGTACAGCTTCTTGAACACGCCGACCAGGTCCTCGGCCTCGGCGGCGTTGACGACGAGCCGTCCGCCGGGGTGCGGCCGGTCGTCCATGCCCCAGTAGGTCATCTCGATCATCCGTAGGCCGGACGGTGGCACCGGACAGCCCCTGCGCCACGAGTGCTTCAGGTCGGCGGCGGTGACCTTTTTGATCTCCGATTGGAACGTCGCGGGTGCGGTGGGTGTGGTGGTGCCGGGCGCGGTGGGCGGGGGTGTGGGGGGAGCGGACTCGCCCGTGTCGTCGGAGCCGCCGCCGCAACCGGCCAGCGCCGTCATGATCACCGCGGCTAGCAGAGCCGCGCTGCGAAGGTGCCCTCTACCTGGCATCTTTCCAGCATGGCATGTCCGGTGGCCTGCACGTGCCACCGGGGATTCGCTACGGTGCGTTTGACGGCGCGTCCGCAGGAAAGGGGCCGGAACGGACGGGCCGTGAACTCATTCGTCCGCCGGGCATGTCGCCGGCGGTGTACGGCCCAGGGGGGAGCCGGGATGGCGGAACCTCGGGAGCGGGACTTCCCCAGCCTCGAAGACGAGATCTTCGCCGTGGCGCACAACGTCGAGGTGGAGGAGACGGTCAGTCCGCGGTTGCGGACGGACCGGGCCCAGGCGTACGCGGAACGTGCGCGGGCCTTCCTCGGACGCGACGTCAAGGCGTTGGGGGCGGGCTTCGGCATCTTCCTGTTCGTTGACGCCGTGATGATGTACGCGCCGTTGATGACGAGCCGTAGGCCGAGCCTTCTGCCGCAGTTCGTGACCTTGCTGGTGCTGGCGTTCGGGCTCGGCGGGCTGCTGGTGTGGAAGGTCGGGGGGCGGTGGCGGACGTTCGGGTTCGGGATGATGCTCGCCTGGGTGTTCCTGACGTTGCTGTCGGTCGGTTTTCTTACCGGCATCACCGTCCCCCTGTAGGGGCGGGTCAGGACGAGAGGTTTTTGAGGACGAGGGAGAAGGCGCGGCCGATGGCCTCGAGGTCGTGCGGGTCGATGATGTCGATGAAGTAGTTCCGGACGGTCTCGACATGGTCGCGGGCGGCCCGGTCGAGCGCGGCGAAGCCCTCGTCGGTCAGGTGGGCGTACACGCCGCGCTTGTCGTTCGGACAGTTGTCCCGTTTGACCAGGCCCTTCGACTCCAGGCGGGAGCAGGTGTGGGACAGGCGGCTGCGGGACTGGCTGGCGTTCTCGGCGAGTTCCGCCATGCGCAGCCGTCGATCGGGAGCCTCCGACAGCCGGACGAGGATTTCGTACTCCGAGACCGACAGCCCGTGCCGCGTCTTCAGATCACGATCCATGATCTCGGTGAGCCGGACGCTGCCGTCGACGTACGCTCGCCAATCGCGCTGCTGGGCGGCATCGAGCCAGCGAGGTTCACTCATGATGTCCAGTATACGTCATGATTGAAGATTCAACTAATGCGCGTCATCTTCACGGTAGCAAGACCTGGTCCGGAAGTTCTCGGGTCCGGGTGACGGACGGGGGCGGCGTGCGCTAGTGTGTTCGAATAGTCGAACAGAAGTTCGATGAGTCAAGGGCGCGCTCGCCGGGGAGGCGGCATGGTGGCGACGGTGGCCACGCGAGGGCCGGACGGCCCGGCGCGCTGCGGACGGCGACGCGAGCACGCGACACGCCGCAGCGGTTTCTACGCAAATCTACGGCCTCAGCTATATCGCCTCATAGAGTCCGAGAGCGTGGACCCCGTGCGCAATCCCTATGCCCCGGGCGCCGGGCAGCGCCCTCCGGAGCTGGCCGGTCGCGACCGTGAGCTCAAGCAGTTCGAGGTGGTCCTCGAACGGGTGGCCCGGGGTCGTCCCGAGCGCAGCATGATCGTCACCGGGCTGCGCGGGGTGGGCAAGACCGTGCTGCTCAACGCGTTCCGGTCGATGGCGATCCAGCGGCTGTGGGGCACCGGGAAGATCGAGGCCCGTCCCGACCAGTCGATCCGGCGGCCGGTCGCCTCGGCGTTGCACCGGGCCGTACGGGAACTGGCGCCCCGGCATCGGGCGCCCGACCGCATCGAGGACTTCCTGGGCGTGCTCAAGGCGTTCGCGCAGTCGGGGCCGGAACCGGCCGGCAAGGAGAAGGCGCGGGCGCACCGGTGGCAGCCCGGCATCGACGTGCCCGCCTCGCGGGGACGTGCCGACTCCGGCGACCTGGAGATCGACCTCACCGAGCTTTTCGTGGACGCCGCGTCCGTGGCCACCGATGTGGGCGTCGGAATCGCCCTGTTCGTCGACGAGATGCAGGACATCCCCGCCGACGACGTGTCCGCGCTGTGCGCCGCCTGTCATGAGCTGTCGCAGGTCGGTGGGCCGCTGATCGTGGTCGGTGCCGGGCTTCCGCATCTACCGGCCGTCCTGTCCGCGAGCAAGTCGTACTCCGAGCGGCTGTTCCGCTACGCCCGGATCGACCGTCTCGACCGCGAGTCCGCCGACCACGCCCTGCTGGCTCCCGCCGAGCGGGAGGACGTCACGTTCACCAAGGACGCCCTCGACGCGCTGTACGGCGCGGCCGACGGCTATCCGTACTTCGTCCAGGCATACGCGAAGGTGGTCTGGGACGTGGCGCCCGACACCCCGATCACCGCCGATGACATCAAGGTCGCCGCTCCGGAGGCGGAGAGTGAACTCGCGGTCGGCTTCTTCGGCAGCCGCTACGAACGCGCCACCCCGGCCGAGCGCGACTACATGCGCGCCATGGCCATGCTCGGCGACGACCCGGTGCCGACCGCGTCCGTCGCGGACGAACTCGGCCGCAAACCGTCCAGCCTGTCGCCCGCCCGCGACGGCCTCATCAAGAAGGGACTCATCTACAGCGCCGAACGCGGCATGGTCGCGTTCACGGTTCCGCACTTCGGCAAGTTCCTCCGCTCCCAGCCCGCCTGACCCGACCGTTCGGCTTCATATCGCTCTCTAGCGCGAAGGTTAGAGAGCGGTAGAGAGCCGCATGGAGTCGTGTTGTTCGAGAAATCTTCGACTCTCTAGCGTCAGGAGTAGAAAGCCGTAGATTCCTCTCGCCTGCCTCTGGTTCTTTCTATGCTTCTCTACGTTTTTCTCTAGAGGGGCGTAGAGAGGCGTGGAGTCGCCTGGGTATGGCACCCCGTAGGGCGCGCCCGTCCTCAGGGCGCGAAGCGGAGAATTCGGGGGAATGGAAGACATGGAGCACGACGATCGGTTCCGCCACCAGGATCCAGACCGCGACTACACCCAGGACGACCTCTCCACCTCCATGGGCGGCTACGACGAAGCCGGCATCCAGCAGGACCCGGGCGCACCAGAACAGGACTACTACGGCCAGGACGAGTACCCGTCCGACATGGCCGGTGGCATCGACGAAACCGACGAGCATCCGGAAGACGAGTTCGCCGACCTTGAGAGCGACCTACCGAAGGACGACACCGAACGCGGCTGGCAATAGCCCCTAACGCTCTATAGGTCTTTCTTGGGCACGTCCAAGAAAGACCTATAGAGCGGCAGAGGTCGCCCGCTTCCGTCGGCGTCAGTGCGCGGCAGGATCGCGAACCGCCAGCACCCCCTTCCGCTGCGCGTTCAGACGCGGCCGAGAAGATCAAGGAACGGCGGAGGGGCCTTCGTTCCGAGGGAGTGGTGTCGTCCGGTGGTTCGGTTGTGTTGGGTGGTCGGCGCGGGGAGGACGAACCATCGTGTGTTCGTCTGCGTGGGCGGGGAGGCTGAATCGATGGCATCCAGGTGAGCTGAGAAGGGTTAGAGGGCGGTGGAGAGGGTGGGGGTGTCTGAGGGGGTGAGTGTGGCGCGGACGGTTCGGTCGCGTTCGGTCGTTGAGACCGCGAAGACGACCTCCATGTTCTGGCCGTCCACATGGGCGGGAAAGACCACGAAGCGCCAGCAGCCCTCTCGCCACACGTCCAGCGGTGTGGCGCTTGCGATCACGTTCTCGTAGGCGGACCACGCGGCGCTGGCGTGCAGCGTCGTGTAGGTCTCCTCGATCGGGCTGCGTCGTCGTTCGCACGGCGTTGACGTGCGGCCCGGACATCGGGGCAGCGCGCCTCTTTCCAGCAGGGCGGGCAGTTCGGGGGACAGGGCCGCGAACAGCGCCAACTCCACCGCGAACACCAGCCACACCTGCGCCTGGACGTCCCGCAGCACGTCCAGGCCCGCCAGCGGCGCGCCGAGTGAGGCGACGGCCGCCGCGGTGAACAGCATGGCCCGCAGCACGCTCCGCCGCTCGACCCTCCGGCTGGACAGGCCGCCGAAACAGCCGCACCCGGCGTCGGGGCGGCGGACCCGCAACTCGCCGACCACCCAGGTGGCCGCGGCGAACGCCACCGTCGTCGCCAGGCGCACCGACAGGTGCGACGTCACCAGCAACGCCAGCCCGAGAATCCCCTCGCCGACGCCGAGCCCGACCGCCATCCGGCGGCTGCCGCGCAGTGCCGTCAGCCGGGCGAGCCCCGCCGGGACCGGCACACCGTGGACATGGTGGGACGCCACCACCGGTTCGCGGACCGCCAGTTTCGCCAGGCACGCGGCGAGCAGCACCGAGGCCAGCAGCAACACCTGCGTGTTCTGGAACGAGGTCACCATGACGCCCCCACTCCCGATGCTCTGGTGAGGGCGCACTGCTCTTCCGGCCGGTCCGGCAGGGGGCGGACGGCTGTGTTGAAGCAGCCGGACTCCAGGTCGCCGCCGAGCCGCGCGAACGCGGCGGGTGTCAGCTCCACGATCCGCCCGCGCGGTGACGCGCCGCACTCCACGCACCGGTCGCAGTAGTGGGCCGCGACGCAGCCGCATTCGACGACCGGCACCGCTGCGGCGCGCCCGTCGCACTCGTTGTGGACGGTGATCTCGCTGCCGAGCGACAGGAACGGAAAGGCGACGCAGCCGGACGGGGCGTTTCCGCATCCCCCGGCGTCCCCCTCGGCATCGACCGCCGGGTAAGCCGCCCCGTCCGCCGCGTCCCCCTCGTCCCCCCGGTCCTCGAGCCCCCCGAACCAGGTCGCCGTTCCGCGCAGCACGTCGGGCACCGGGGCGCCGTGCTCCGGCGCGGCGAGATCGTTGACCCGGTAACCCGGCTGGGACGTGCCCGGCAGCATGGCCCGCGGACCGTCCGGTGACCGGACGCAGATCACGTCGATCAGGTAACCGGGTTCCAGCCGCGGATGCCGGACCAGGACCCGTTCGAGGGACTGTGACGGGATCTCCACCCGGGTTCGGCCCCGGTGCGGGCCCATGTCCACGTCCACGGTGCCCTTGCCGCACGCCAGGATCGTTCCGGTGACCCGGGCGATGTCGACCCATATCCGGTCGGCGGCGCGTGCACCGCCGGGGACGCGAGCGGGCGTCCGGCCGTCATCGGCGGCGCCGGGCCCGGCGTCCCGCGGCCGGACGACCACCCGGCGACCCGGTCGGAGCAGGGCGGTGCCTCCGCGACCGCCATGCCAGACCGTCGTGGCCTCGCTGATCGCGAGCCGCGCCTCCCCGCCGGACGTGCCCACCACGAGCAGGTGCGGGCTCGCGTCCAGCACGATCCCGGTCACCACGTCCAGCGGGCGCCGTGCCCGCTCCGGTCGGGCGTCGTCGGGGGGTGTGCCGAGGACGGCGGCGCGGCGTCGGCGGCGGCTGGCACCACTGGGTGGGGGTGGGGGCATCAGGGGGCTCCGGCGTCCATCATCACTCCGTCTCACCGCTGTGAGGACGGTGAGTCAAGCGTCACGCGCGGTGACTCTCGCTGTCGACGGATTTGTCGCGATTAGTCAGCGAGTGGAGGACGTTCGATCCACCTGGGAGAAAGATTATTCTCTGGTTGACCCGGATATGTATTTTTCGTATGCCCGAAATTACGATTCCCATGCGATCGTCGACATACCGGGAGCCGGTGGCGGCTCCGCAACCCCTGGTCCGGTGGTGAGGTGAACGGGACGCGGCACGAGGAGTTCCGCGAGTACGTGGCGGAACGCGGGACCGTGCTGCTCCGCGCCGCGACCCAGCTCACCAGCGACCGCGGTGAGGCCGAGGACCTCCTCCAGGCCGCCCTCGCCAAGACCTACCTCGCCTGGGACCGCATCGAGGACCCGTCCGCCGTCGACGGATATGTCCGCCGCGCCATGGTCAACACACAGATCTCCTGGTGGCGCCGCCGCAAACTCGACGTGTACCCGACCGACCGGCTGCCCGACCGTCCCGTGGACGAGGACCACGCCGGCCGCAGCGAGATGCGCGACGTGCTGGGCCGCGCGCTTCGCCGCCTCCCCGAACGGCAACGCCTCGCCGTCATGCTCCGCTACTACGAGGACATGTCGGAACGGGAGATCGCCGAGACCCTCGGCGTCAGCGTCGGAACGGTCAAGTCGACCGTGTCCCGGGGCATGACCAAACTTCGCGAGCTCATGACCACGTCGTGACCAGTGCGTTGTGTGACGAAACCTGGGTAGTGTCGAGAGAATGGCACTACCCCGCACCTACGAGTCACAGCACTGTTCGCTCGCGCGCTCGCTGGAGATCGTCGGCGACCGGTGGACGATGCTGGTGATCCGCAGCGCCTTCCAGGGTGTGCGGCGCTTCGACGACTTCCAGGACGCGCTCGGCGTGGCACGCAACGTCCTGACCGACCGGCTCAACCGGCTCTGTGACGAGGGCGTCCTGCGCCGCGTCCCGTACCAGCGACGGCCGGAGCGGCACGAGTACCGACTGACCCGCAAGGGCGTCGAACTGTGGCCCGCGGTGATGACGCTGATGATGTGGGGCGACCGCCACTACGCGCCCGCGGGACCGCCTCTGATCATCGGCCACCGCGGCTGCGCCGGCGTCCTGACCCCGCGGTTCACCTGCGACGTCTGTGGAGCGTTCCTCGGACCGGGCGATGTGGACCCGCGCCCCGGCCCGAGCGCCTGATCGGAATCTCGGTTGCTTCACGCAACCTTCTACGGTCCAATGAGTTGTATGGAACAACTCACCGTGCCACCGGACGACCTGCGAATCCGGCCGTACGGGCTCGCCGACCGCGACCGCGTCCTGCGGATGTCGGACCGGCTGTCCTCCGACAGCCTCTACACCCGCTTCTCCTCCGGCACCCCCCGTCTCCCCCGCCACTACCTCGCCCTGCTGGACGGCCTCGACCACTGGGACCGCGACGCCCTGGTGGCGCTGGACGGAGACGAGATCGTCGCGATCGCCGAGTACGTCCGCCACCGCAAGCGGCCCCGGCGCGCGGACATCGCCGTCCTCGTCACCGACCCGTGGCAGCGTCTCGGCATCGGCACCGTCCTCGTCGCCTACCTCGCCGAACTCGCCGCACGGCGCGGCATCACCGAGTTCGACGCGGACGTCGTCCCGTCCAACACCGGTGCCGTCCGACTCATCCGGCGCGGCTGGCCCGCCGTGCGCTCCACCTGGGAAGGCGGCCTCACGCATTTCCACCTCCCCCTCCCGGTGTGAACGCGCCGTCGAGCCCGGTTGAACCGATCACGTTGGGCCTGCTTACGATGACCCGCATGACCCAGAACCTGCTCGGCGGCCTTCCTCCGACCGAACTGCCGGACCACCCCGAGGCCCGCAAGGCCCTGGAGGGCGGCCTCGACCCGTTCGAGGTCGCCGCGCGGCACCCCGACTACCCGGCCGCCTGGGCCGAACTTGCCGACCGCGCCTTCGCGAACGGCAGCGTCATCGACTCCTACGCCTTCGCCCGCACCGGCTACCACCGCGGCCTCGACCAACTCCGCCGCGCCGGCTGGCGGGGGCAGGGCCCCGTCCCGTGGGAGCACGCGCCCAACCGCGGCTTCCTCCGCGCCCTCCACGCCCTCGGCCGAGCCGCCGCCGCCATCGGCGAGGACGACGAGGCCGAACGCTGCAGGACCTTCCTCCGCGACAGCAGCCCGACCGCCGCCGACACCCTGTCCGCGTCCTAAGGCGTCATCCCAGAACCGCTCGACGCGCGTCCCGAGGACGGCGAGGCCCGACGCCGCAAGACCTCTCCGCCCCGCAGGGCGCAGGGGCCGCGCGGGTGGCGGGCGGTCGCTGTTGAGGTCAAGGCGCGGCTTAGGCGTGTTGGTTGAGTAGGCAAGGGCTTGCCGGGACGTTGGCGAGGGGCCCTGCTGTACGGCCCGCTCTTGCTGGGCCCGGAGTCGTCGGGGGTGGTGGGGAGCCGGTGTCCGGTTTCCTTGGCGCCCAGGTCCGGGTACGCTTTGATCGCAAGAGGCCCCTTCGCGCTTGCGGCGACCGGGGCCTTCGTCGTGGGAAGGAAAAGTGGCATGCCTGCCATCGTTCTTGTCGGGGCCCAGTGGGGAGATGAGGGCAAGGGCAAGGCCACAGACCTGCTCGGCGGGGACGTCGACTACGTCGTCCGCTACCAGGGTGGCAACAACGCCGGGCACACCGTGGTCATCGGCGACCAGAGCTACGCGCTGCATCTGTTGCCGTCCGGGGTGCTGTCCCCCGACGTCGTCCCGGTGATCGGTAACGGCGTGGTGATCGACCCGGCCGTGCTGCTCCAGGAGATCGACGGGCTGCGCGATCGTGGGGTGAGCTGCGAACGCCTGCTGATCTCGGCGAACGCGCATCTGATCATGCCGCACCACCGGGCCCTCGACAAGGTCACCGAGCGCTATCTCGGCAAGGCCAGGATCGGCACCACCGGACGCGGTATCGGCCCCACCTACGCCGACAAGATCAACCGCATGGGCATCCGGGTGCAGGACCTGTTCGACCCGAACATCCTGACCCAGAAGCTCGATCTGGCGCTGCGCGAGAAGAACCAGGTCCTGACGAAGGTCTACAACCGGCGCCGCATCGAGACGGGCCCGATCGTCCAGGAGTACGTGGCGTACGGGGAGCGGTTGAAGCCGTTCGTCGCCGACACCACGCTGATCCTTAACCAGGCCCTGGACGACGACAAGGTCGTCCTGCTGGAGGGCGCCCAGGGGACGCTCCTCGACCTCGACCACGGCACGTACCCGTTCGTGACGTCGTCCAGCCCGACCGCGGGCGGCGCGTGCGCGGGCTCCGGCATCGGCCCGACGAAGATCAGCCGCGTGATCGGCATCATCAAGGCGTACACGACCCGTGTGGGCTCGGGGCCGTTCCCGACGGAGCTGCTGGACGAGCAGGGCGAGTACCTGCGCAAGACCGGCGGCGAGTACGGCGTCACCACCGGACGCGACCGCCGCTGCGGCTGGTTCGACGCCGTCATCGCCCGTTACGCGACCCGCGTCAACGGCATCACCGACTACTTCCTCACCAAGCTGGACGTGCTGTCCGGGCTGGAGCGGGTCCCGGTGTGCGTCGCCTACGAGGTGGACGGCGTCCGCGTCGACGAACTGCCGACCACCCAGACCGAGTTCCACCACGCCAAGCCGATCCTGGAGCACCTGGACGGCTGGGGCGAGGACATCAGCGGCGCGAAGAAGTTCGAGGACCTGCCGAAGAACGCGCAGGCGTACGTCCGGGCCGTGGAGGAGATGTCCGGCTGCCGTATCTCCGCGATCGGCGTCGGACCGGGCCGCGACCAGACCCTCTCCCTGCGCCCGCTCGTCTGAGCGTGGAGATCCACGGGCATCGAGGCGCCCGCGGGGTGCGGCCGGAGAACACCCTTCCCGGCTTCGCCCACGCGGTCGCCCTCGGCGTGGACGCCATCGAACTCGACGTCGGCCTGTCCGCGGACGACATGGTCGTCCTCAACCACGACCAGGCTCTTTCACCGGCCAACCTCACCGACACCGCACCCGCGTGGCCCGACGATCCCGCCTTCCCCTACGTGGGAAAGCAGATCCGTTCACTCACCCTGGCCCAACTCCGCACCATCGACGCGGGCTCCCGACCTCATGAGGCGTTCACGCAGGTGCCCGTCCCGGGCGCCGGCATCCCCACCCTCAATGAGGCGTGCGCGCTGCTGGCCGCGACGGACGTGACCCTGTCCGTCGAGTTGAAGACCGACCCGACCTGGCCGCTCGCCGAGATCGAGCACTTCACCGCCGCCGTGGCCGACGTCCTGACGTCCCACGCCCTCACACACCGGACCCGCCTCCTCGCCTTCGACTGGCGCGTCCTGACCACGGCCCGCAAACACCACCCCGACTTCGGCCGCGTGGCCCTGTTCGAGGCCAAGACCCTCGCGCCGGAGACCGCCTGGCTGGCGGGCCATCCACCGGACGACCCGGTCGCCACGGCCACGACCATCGGCGCGACCGCCATCTCCCCCGAAGCGGCGATCACCACCTCCGCCTTGGTCGACCAGGCTCACGCCGCCGATTTCCCCGTGATCGTCTGGACGGTCAACACCCCCGAAGACCTGTCCCGCTTCACCGCCTACGGCGTGGACGCCGTCGTCACCGACTACCCCGACCGGATCACGAACTGAGGCCGGTCACGCCGCGGAGATGGTCAGCACGCCCAGCAGCGAGGTCGCGATCCCGACATGCTGTGGACGCGCCAGCCGCTCCTTCAGGAAGACGCGCGCCAGGACCATCGTGACGACGGTGTGGAGCGAGCCGAGAACCGCGACGACGCTCACCAGACCGTGGGTCGAGGCGGTCGCGTAGAGGGTGTCGGCGGTGACGATGAGGACGCCGATCGACGCGACCGCGGGGAGGTCCGTTCGCGACACGGCGACGCGATGGCGGCTGAGGACGACGACCGTCGCGACGGCCGCGGTCGCGGTGAGGCGAGCGGTCAGCAGGGCCCAGCCGACGTCGCCCTTGCTCGCGCCGTCCATGGCGAAGAAGAACGCGCCGAACCCAAGGGCTGCCAGCAGTCCGTACAGGACACTGGGCAGTGCCCGCGAGGTCGCGTCCTGCTCGCCCCCGGCCCGCCGCGAGGTGATCACGAGCCCGAGCAGCGCCAATGCCAGCCCGCCGAACTGGATCGTCCCGGGGACCTCCCCGGTCGCCAGACCCGCCAGGAGCGGGACGACCGGCGCGGTCGCGGCGATGGGCGCGACGACGCTCATCCTGCCGACCGCGAGGCCACGGTAGAGCGCGGCGACCCCGACCGTCTCGGCGAGCCCGGACGCGGCGGCCTGACCGAGCGATCCCATGCCCGGCGGGCCGGCGCCGCGTACGGTCACCAGAACAGTGACCAGGACCAGAGCCGCCGACTGTGAGATCAGCAGCACCGTGAGCAGCGGCGCGGCGCGGCTCTTCAACCCGCCGAGGAAGTCGGAGGCTCCCCAGCCGAGGGCCGCGCCCAGCGCGAGGACGATGGCGATCACCTCAGCGTCCCGCGGTGTGGTCGAGGATCGCCGGGACGACCACGTCCCACCGGTGCCGGGGGAAGACCTCGTGACCGGTGCCCTCCAGCGGGATGAAGCGGGCGCCCGGGATCTCCGCCGCGAGCGCGCGACCGTGGCCGACCGGGAAGAACGGGTCCTCGGTGCCGTGGAACACCAGCGTCGGAACGCCGACCTCGCCGAGCCGTCCGCGCCAGGGCTCACCCGCGTCGATCAGGAAGGGGTTGGTGAGCTGCGCGGCCACGTCGACGGTCCGGTCCACGACGCGTTCGGCCGCGGCCCGCATGCCGTCCCGGTCGAAGGGACGCGAACGCGCGGCGAAGGGCCGTTCGGCCTCGACCAGATAATCGATGACCGCCGCCCGGTCGGACCAGTCGGGCTCGGCGGGCTCGTCCGCGAAGAGCTGCTGAATCTCCCGCGACATCCCCGGCAGGTCGGGGTGGTGGTGGCCGGGACCGCCGGGCGTGCCGGAGGCGAGGGTGAGCGAGGCCACCCGGTCGGTGTGGTCCAGGGCCAGGAGCTGGGCGACCGCCGCGCCCTGCGACATGCCGACCACATGGGCGGCGGTGACACCGAGCGCGTCGAGCAGCGCGGCGGCGTCCGCGACCAGGTCGCGGAGCCCGTATGCGGGTGATCCCACCGGGTAGGCGGTCGAACGGCCCGCGTCCCTGCTGTCGTGACGGATGACCCGCCTGCCCCCGGCCACCAGCCGGTTCACGAACTCCTCGTCCCACGCCGTCAGGGAATGGCCCGCGCCGTGAATCAGCAGAACGGCCGGGTCGGCCGGATCGCCGGACGCCTCCACGCACAGTTCCACGCCGTTGACCTTGACGATCCGCTCACCGGTCGACATCCCACGTCCCTTCAGATCGTTACATGTAACGAACAAGCTAGACCCGGAGTCCGTTACATGTAAAGAAAAATCCTCGTAGACTCCCTGACATGTCCCGCCCCCAGCCGGAGACCGCCGCCCAGGACGCCTGGCGCGCGTACCGCCGCCTTCAACTGCTCGTGGACGCCGAGATCGCCCGTGACCTGGAGCGCGAGTCGGGCCTGTCGCTCCCCGACTTCGAGGTGCTGTCCGCCGTGGCGGCGATGTCGAGCGGCGAGCACTGCATCCGTGTCGGTCAGCTGACCGCCCGCATGGGCTGGGCCCACAGCCGCCTGTCCCGCCAACTCGGCCGGATGGAACGCCGTGGCCTCATCGCCCGCGAACCCTGCCAACTCGACGGACGCGGCGACGACGTCCTGCTCACCGACTCAGGCCGCCACGCCTACGAGAAGGCCGCTCCGACGCACCTGGCGTCCGTCCAACGCCATTTCACCGACCACCTGACCCCGGCCCAACTCGACGCCCTCACCAGCATCGAACAAACCCTCACCAACCGCCACTAAGCCCCGAGTCTCCGGCCAGGAGCCGCCCTGACCGCCAACAGCAACCCGCCGAACGCGCCAACCTCAGCTCGCCTCCGCAACCCCGCAACGACCTCGACCACTGCGATCGCGTCCGAAGGCAGGTTTCGAGCCTGCGAGAAACCTGATCGCGCAGCGAGCCGCAAGGCGAGTCGGAGCGATGCCAGCGATCGCACCGTGTTTTTCGACGATGGAGGCCCGCCAGGGCCGAAGGAGGAGAAAAATACAATAAGCGCTACAACCAGCCGTTGCGGCGGAAGCCGCGGTAGAGGGAGAAGCAGGCCAGGGTGATGACGGCGAGGATCATGGGGTAGCCGTAGCGCCATTGGGTCTCGGGCATGAAGTCGAAGTTCATGCCGTAGACGCCGGCTATGGCGGTCGGGACCATGAAGATGGCGCCCCAGGCGGAGATCTTCCGCATGTCGCGGTTGTCGGCGACGGTGACCTGGGTCATGTGGGCCTGGAGGATGGGGTTGAGGAGTTCGTCGTACGCCTCGACCTGTTCGCGGACGCGGGTGAGGTGGTCCTCGACGTCGCGGAGGTACTCCTTGATCTCGGCGGGGACGAAGCGGCGTCCGGAGAGGTTGCGCAGCGGTCCGGCGAGGGGGCCGACGGCGCGCTTGAGCTGGATGACCTCGCGCTTGAGGCGGTAGATGCGGCGGGACTCGTCGGTGCGTTCGGGCGAGAAGACCGCCTCCTCGACCTCGTCGATGTCCTCCATGACGGCGTCGGCGACGCCGACGTAGCCGTCGACGACGCGGTCGGCTACGGCGTGCAGGACGGCGGCGGGGCCGAGCGCGAGGCGGGCCGGGTCCTTTTCGAGGTCGCGGCGGACGGGGCCGAGGGCTCCGTGGGCGCCGTGCCGGACGGTCACGACGAAGTCGGGGCCGCAGAAGATCATGATCTCGCCGGTCTCGACGGCCTCGGTGCCGCCGGGGTCGCTGGCGACGTAGCCGACGGTCTTCATGACGACGAAGTGCACGTCGTCATAGCGCTCCAGCTTGGGACGCTGGTGGGCGTGGATGGCGTCCTCGACGGCGAGGGGGTGCAGGCCGAAGACCTCGGCGAGTTCGGTGAGTTCGGTCGCGGACGGTTCGTGCAGGCCGACCCAGACGAATCCGGCGCTGTCACCGTCGGAGGTGAGGCGGCCGTCGCGGATGAGGCGGATGGCGTCGGCGACGGTCTCGGTCGAGGCCCGGTGCCCGTCGATGTAGGCGGCCCAGTCGATCACGGCGGAGTCGCGCTGCGGCGCCGGGACGCCGTTCGGGCGGCCACGCGTCTTGAACAGCACGCGACCGGGGCGGACTCGTGTCATGGCCATGAGGTGCTCCTAACCCGCCGGCCACGCACGCAGCGCGCGCTCGACCCGGGGGTTAGAGAGGGGAGCGCGCTGGAGGCGTGGCCGGACGCCAGAGAGAGGCGGACGGTCGGACAGTCCTGCTCGGACTGTGAGGGTTTTCCGGCGAACCGCAAGGATCACCAGGACTCATCCCGACCACCTCCTTTCACGCGTCCAGACAGCGGGCCGTCAAGCCCGTGGAAGCTTACCAGCCGACATTTAGGACGCCGTCCGGAACGGCGAGGTTCACACCGCGCGGTGTGACGGTCGCCTCAGCCCCTTACCGGTGGGGCGGGCCCAGTAAGCTCGCGTCACGTGCGAGTACTCGTCCTTGGATCGGGTGGCCGCGAGCATGCGCTCGCCCGCGCCCTGCATCGCGACCCCGTCGTCACCGCTCTGCACTGTGCCCCGGGCAACCCGGGCACGGCGGAGATCGCGGAGAATCATTGGCTCGACCCGACCGATCCCGTGGCGGTGACGGAGCTGGCGGGACGGCTGCGCGTGGAACTCGTGGTGGTCGGGCCGGAGGCGGTGCTGGTCGCGGGGGTCGGCGACGCGCTGCGCAGGGTCGGCATCCCGTGTTTCGGGCCCGATGCGGCCGCCGCCCGGATCGAGGCGTCGAAGGCCTTCGCGAAGGACGTCATGGCGCAGGCAGGCGTCCCCACCGCGGATGCGCGGGTGTGCGAGACGTCCGCGCAGGTCGAGGAGGCGCTGGACGCGTTCGGCCCGCCGTACGTGGTGAAGGACGACGGGCTCGCGGCGGGGAAGGGCGTCGTCGTCACCGACGACCGGGCGGCCGCGTCCCGGCATGCCGCCGGGTGCGAGCGGGTGGTGATCGAGGAGTTCCTGGACGGTCCCGAGGTCTCCCTGTTCGCGTTGTGCGACGGTGAGCACGCCGTCCCGCTGCTGCCCGCGCAGGACTTCAAGCGCGCGTACGACGGCGACGAGGGTCCGAACACCGGCGGGATGGGCGCGTACACGCCCCTGCCGTGGGCGCCGCCCGAGCTGGTGGACGAGGTCATGACCACGGTCGTCCAGCCCGCCGTGGACGAGCTGCGCCGCCGCGAGACCCCGTACGTGGGGGTGCTGTACGCGGGGTTGGCGTTGACGTCCAAGGGCGTGCGGGTCGTGGAGTTCAACGCGCGGTTCGGCGACCCGGAGACGCAGGTCGTCCTGGACAGGCTGGCGACCCCGATCGGGAAGCTCCTCCAGGCGTGCGCGCTCGGCGGCCTCGACCCGGCGTTCCGGCCGGAGTGGCACCCCGGCGCCGCGGTGACGGTGGTCGTGGCCGCCGAGGGGTATCCGGCCGCGCCGGTGAAGGGCGACGAGATCACCGGGCTGGACGAGGCGGCCGCGGTGGACGGCGCGTACGTCCTGCACGCGGGCACGGCCCGGGACGAGGACGGACGGCTCGTCTCCTCGGGTGGGCGCGTCCTGAACGTCGTGGGCACCGGCCCCGGCCTTGCCGCGGCCCGCGAGACCGCCTATGCCGCCGTGTCGAGGATCGGTATGCGGGGTTCGCATCACCGCACCGACATCGCGCTGCGCGCGGTGGGCGACGCCGCGCCGCGCCCTGTGGACGACGCGTGACGACCCGCCCGGACGGCGGGCCGTGCGACCTGGGACAATCGTCGGGTGATCGAACGGTACACGCTTCCGGAGATGGGACGCGTCTGGAGCGACGCGCACAAGTACGAGCTGTGGTGCCAGGTCGAGACCCTGGTGGTCGAGGCCCACGCCGAGGCCGGCACGATCCCGCCGGAGGTGGTGGAGCCGGTCCGCGCGGCGCCGCCGCCGACGCCGGAGGCGGTGCACGCGATCGAGGCGGTCACACAGCATGACGTGATCGCGTTCCTGTCGGCATGGGCGGACAACACCGAGCCCCGTGAGGCGGCCCGGTACGTCCACTTCGGCATGACGTCGTCCGATCTGCTCGACACGGCGTTGGCGATCCAGCTGGTCGAGGCGACCGACATCCTGCTGGCCAAGGCGGACACGCTCGTCGCGACGCTGCGCGACCACGCGCTGGCGCACAAGGCGACGCTGCGGGTCGGACGGACGCACGGCATCCACGGCGAACCGGACGTCTGGGGTCACCGGGTCGCCGACTTCGCGTTCGCCATGGCCCGGTCCCGGGATCGGCTGTGGCGGGCCCGTGAGGCCGTCGGCGTGATGGCGATCTCCGGCGCCGTCGGCACGTACTCCAACATCGACCCGGCCGTCGAACTGCATGTGGCGCGCAAGCTCGGCCTCCGGCCCGCGGACGTGTCCACGCAGGTCGTGTTGCGGGACGGCATCAGCGAGTGGGTGTCGACGCTGGCGATCATGGCGACGGTGTGCGAGGCGATCGCGCTGGAGGTGCGGCACGGCCAGCGCACCGAGGTCCGCGAGCTGTGGGAGCCGTTCGAGAAGGGCCAGAAG
Organism: Actinomadura pelletieri DSM 43383; assembly: GCF_003634705.1. Lineage (GTDB taxonomy): Bacteria > Actinomycetota > Actinomycetes > Streptosporangiales > Streptosporangiaceae > Spirillospora > Spirillospora pelletieri. The sequence continues at coordinate 965,972 of NZ_RBWU01000001.1, forward strand.
GGCTCGTCGGCGATGCCGCACAAGAAGAACCCGATCATCTCCGAGCGGTTGGCGGGGATGGCGCGGATCGTGCGGGCGCAGATCGTCCCGGTGCTGGAGGGCATTCCGCTCTGGCACGAACGCGACATCTCGCACTCGTCGACGGAGCGGATCGCGTTGCCGGACGCGTCCATCGCGCTCGACTACATGCTGAACCTGACGAACCGCCTCATGTCCGGACTTGTCGTCGATGAGGCGCGGATGCGGGCCAATCTCGAATCGACCGGCGGTCTCATCTACACCTCGACCGTGCTGCTGGAGCTGGTCGAGGCCGGAATGTCGCGCGACGACGAGGCGTACCCGCTCGTCCAGCAGGCGGCGATGGACACCTGGGAGACCGGCACGCCGTTCCGCGAGACGCTCCGCAGGCACGCCGCCGAGAAGGGCCTGAAGCTGGACGAGGCGCGCCTGGACGAGGTCTGCCGTCCCGAACGGTTCGTCGAGCGGCTCGGTCCCGTCTTCGCCCGCCTGACCGCTCTCCAGTGACCGACACGCGACCGGAGGCACATTGACGGCGACATCGACGCCGACATCGACGGCGACACTCACCGAGATCAACGCCTATCCACTCAAAGGCGCCCGTGGCACCGCACTGCAAAGCGCGGAACTGACCGCCAGGGGCGTGCCGTTCGACCGCGAGTTCATGCTCGTCGGTCCGGGCGGGCGGTTCATGTCCCAGCGGGATCTCGGGCGGATGGCGTTGCTGCGTCCGTCCTATGACGGCGAGGTCCTCACGGTGAACGGTGTGGGCGCGGCGGCACCGCTCGTCCACAAGGCCGTGGACGACGGCGACGTTCTGGACGTGACCGTCCACCGGACGGAGTGCCAGGGCGTCGACCAGGGCGATGAGGCGGCGGAATGGTTCACGTCCTTCCTCGACCAGGACTGCCGTCTGGTTCGTTTCACGGGAAACCGCGCCACCTCACGCGGTCAGGGCGAGCTGATGTTCGCCGACGCGTACCCGCTGCTGGTCATCTCCGCCGAGTCGCTCGACGACCTGAACTCCCGGTTGGACGAGCCGCTCCCGATGAACCGGTTCCGACCGAGCCTCGTCATCGAGGGGCTCGGCGCGTTCGCCGAGGACGAGGTCCGTCTGCTGCGCATCGGGGAGACCGTCATCGAGATGGTCAAAGCGTGCGGCCGTTGCGTCGTCACCACCACCGACCAGGACACCGGTGAGCGGGGCCGCGAACCGCTACGGACGCTCGCCACCTACCGCACCCGCGACCGTGGAATCCGGTTCGGTCAGAACTGTGTGCCCCGCACTCTCGGTCGGCTCACCCTTGGCGATCCGGTGGAAGTCTTGGAACACCGTCGCCCGTCAGAACAGCATTCCTGAACATGATCCGGGTAGTTCGGTTGCGGTGACCGCGAACTTTCTCTGTTCGGCGGGCATCCCAACGGACAGACTGATGCCCACAGAACAGCGGGCCGGATCTCACACCCCCGGCCCGATGGTTTACTGGGGTCGCGTTGGCGCAGAGGGGGGACCGTTCGGCGCGCTCGGCCCTCGTGCTCCCACTGGCAGGCACGTTTCCCGCACCGAAAAAGGAGTAAGGCAGCATGGGCCACGAGGTTCGCTACCGCGTGCGCGGCGGTCGTCAACTGCACGGCACCGTCTTCGTCCAGGGAGCCAAGAACGCCGTTCTGCCGATGATCGGCGCCTCGCTGATGGCGAGCACGGGACGGACCGTTCTGCGCAACGTACCGATCATCGAGGACGTCCGGCGCGCGGTGGAACTCGCGCGGGCCATCGGCGCCAAGGCCGAACTGCACGAGACCGAACGCACGCTGGTGATCGACGCCTCGTCGCTGAGCAGCCCGGTGCTGCCCGCCGACATCGCGTCCCGGTTCCGCGGCTCGTTCCTGTTCGTCCCGGCCCTGCTGCACCGTCTCGGCGAGGCGGTCATCGAGGGCGTCGGCGGCTGCAATCTCGGCAGCCGCAACCTCGACTTCCACTACAACGGCTTCAAACGGATGGGCGCCACGGTCACCGAGCAGGTGGCCGACAACGGCGACGGCATCATCCACATCAAGGCCGGTGACCTGCGCGGCGGGACGCTCTACTGCGACACCCCGTCCCACACCGGCACCGAGAACCTGATCATGGCGGCGGCCCTGGCCCGTGGCACCACGCTGATCAAGAACGCGGCGCTGGAGCCCGAGGTGCTGGACAACATCGCGATCCTGCAGGCGATGGGCGCCAAGATCAGCGGCGGTGGGACCGGGTTCATCACCGTCGAGGGCGTGGACGAGCTGACGGCCGTCGAGCACACGGTGATGCCCGACCGGATCGACACCGGCGTGTTCGTGATGGCCGCCGCGATCACCGGCGGCGACCTGAACCTCGTCGGCGCCACGCTGGAGCACCTCGGTGTCGCCGCCGACAAGCTGGAGCAGATGGGCGTCGACTTCCACCAGCAGGGCGCGGTCCTTCAGGTCCGCCGGAACCGGACGCTGCGTCCCATAAACGTCATCACCGACGAGTACCCGGGCTTCGCCACCGACCTCCAGTCGCCGATCATGGCGCTGTCCTGCCTTGCCGAGGGCCCCTCCTACATCTATGAGCGGATCTTCGACGGCCGGTTCAAGCTGGCCGACGAGCTGACCAAGATGGGCGCGGACATCGAGGTCGACGGCAACCGCGCCAAGGTGAACGGCCCGCGCGGCCTGCGCGGCGCCGAGGTCGAGGCCCATGACCTGCGCTGCGGCAGCGCCCTCGTGCTCGCCGGACTCGCCGCCGAGGGCGAGACGACGATCACCTCGGCCTACTACCTCGACCGCGGCCACGCCCACACCGCCGAGCGCCTCTCCCAGCTCGGCGCGGAGATCGTCCGCGAGGTCGGCTAGCCGTTCCCGGCGCGGCGTCGTTCCGAGCGACGCCGCGCCGACGGCCTCTTTCGGCCGAATGTGGCCCCGTCCTGACCAACTCGGGCGCGGCTCCTGACGACCCGAGTAACTTCGGGCGCGGAAAATGTTCAGCGTTGTGTGATGCTCCGGCTACTCATGGCTCGCGCATAACACGCTCACCGGCCGCCGCATACCTCGCTGAACTGGGAAGAAACCCCTGGAACGGTCCGGTACGGACGGGCCGAAACCCGGTAGAAAATCACCGGTCTCCTCGAACGCCCAGGTGCCAACGGATCACTCGTCTTTCGGTCCGTGGCGTCATCAGGACGGACGGGTTTCGGTCTCACGCGCCTCGAAGGGGCATCATGGAAGTCGCCTCGGGTGCAACTGCGCCAGAAGCACCCTTCCCGGTAGATTTCGGGTCTTGTTTTTCAACTTCGGACGACCGAAGATGCAGGATCAAGACTGGCCGAATGGTGACAAATTACTGACTAGGGGGTCCCGTAGGTTACTTTTTCGCCGCACCCTTGATTCGATTTCGCGTCTGAGCGTCACACACCGTGGCCCCGACCCGATCTGCCCGCTAAGGGGCTCCCATCCCTTCCGGGGCGGTCGGCGGCCGAGGCCGCACGGCTGGGGGGCCTGAGCGGAGGCGAATACCGAACGAGGACCGCGGTGCTGGGTCAGAAGGCAGGGGCGAAAGCCATGAGACAACCGTTGGGCGGATCGTGCGCGAACGCGTGGTCGGGGCCGGACCCCCGCCGAGAGGATGGACCGGAAGCGAGCGATCATCGATGACGGCCGCACGAACGGGGTCGGTCACCCCCGACCTCACGATCGGCGTCGTAGGCCCGCATGACCTGGTCGAACGAGTCATGTTGATGGGCCACGGCCCCACGCCGGTACCGAGCCGGCTGGTGGCCGCCGCATACAGAGACGAACAGGAGGCCGCAGACAAGGTAGTACGGCTGGGATCGGGCGTGGACGTATGCCTGTTCGCCAGTCCCGTCCCGTACGACTTCGCCCGCAAGGCGGGCGTACTCACCATGCCCGCCACGTATGTGCCGCTGAACGGCGCCGCACTCCAGGGCGCATTACTACGCGCCTCACTCGACGACCGATTCGACCCGGCCAGGGTGAGCATCGACGTGCTCGGCCGTGCCGAGGTCGAGGAGGCGTATTCCGAGATCAGTCTGGGCACCGAACAGGTGCATCTGCGTGAGGAGTCCGCGGGCCCCGGCACGCTCGCCGCCTTCCACGAACGGCTGTGGCGCCGCGGCGCCGCGGCGCCACGACGGTCGCGATGACGTGCGTGCACGCCACCGCGGAACGGATGGAGATGGCCGGGGTGCCGACCATCCGGGTCCGTCCCACCGGCGCGGCCATCCGCAGCTCCCTGCAGACCGCCGCACTGCTCGGCGCCCACCACCGCCTGGAAGAGTCACAACTGGTCGTCGTCCTGGTGGACGTGCCGACCCTCCGCGAGACACCCCGCCGCGTCACCCCTCGCTACTGGCGCGACGAGCTGAAACTCGCCCTGCACCGCGTCCTCCTCCAGGAGGCGCACCGGATGAACGCCTCCGTCTGGCCGCTGGACGACCACAGCTACCTCGTCATCGCGACGCGCGGCTCGGTCACCGCGTCCACCGAAGGCTTCCGGACGCCGCCGTTCGTCGAACGCGTCCGCGAGGAACTCGGCCTCGCCATCGAGGTCGGCATCGGCATGGGTCGCACCGCCCACGAGGCGGAGAACCACGCCCGCGCCGCCCTCGCCCGCTCCCAGAGCTCCCAGCGCGCCCAGGGCTTCGCCCTGGACCGCGACGGCCGAGCCCTCGTCCCCGCTCCCCGAACACCGCCACGCACCCAACCCCAGGCCAAGCCCAAAGGCCTCGAAATCCTCGCCCGCCTCGCCGACAAGCTCGGCGACCAGGAACAGCCGCTGATCGTGGACGCGGAGAACGCCGGAAAGATGCTCGGCGTCACCCCGCGCACGGCCCGCCGCCTCCTGCGCACCCTCGTCGAAGAGGGGCTCGCCTGGCCGCTCCCCCCGAACCGCACCCCGCAGCCCGGCCGACCCCGCCAGCTCTACCGCCTCATAGTCGAAAAACTGGGTCCCACCAAGACCCCCTGACACCAGCAAAGCCCCGGGCCACGCCCGGGGCTTCGCCCGCTCCCACCCCACCGCCCCGAAGACGGCCGCGGTGGGGTTAGTTGCGGTGGGGGAAGGTGGTGGCCACGGCGAGGAAGGCGTCGTTCTCTTCGGGGGAGCCGATGGAGACTCGGGCGCCTTCTCCGGGGAAGGGGCGGACGCTGACGCCCTGGGCGTCGCAGGCGTCGGAGAACTCCATGGTTCGGTCGCCCAGGCGTAGCCAGACGAAGTTGGCCTCGGTCGGGGGGACCTTCCAGCCGTCCGCGAGGAGGGCGGCGCGGACCCGGTCGCGTTCCTTGACCGTGCCCTCGACGCGTTCCAGGAGTTCGTCGGTCGCCGCCAGGGACGCGACGCCCGCCGCCTGGGCGACGGAGTTCACGCTGAACGGGAGGAACGTCTTGCGGATCGCCCCGGCGACCAGGGGGTGCGCGACGAGGAAGCCGATGCGGAGGCCGGCGAGGCCGTAGGCCTTGGAGAACGTGCGGAGGATCGCGAGGTTCGGGCGGTCGCCGTAGAGGGTGAGGCCGTCCGGGACCTCGTCGTCGCGGACGTACTCGCGGTACGCCTCGTCCAGGACGACCAGGCAGTCGGCCGGGACGCGGTCCAGGAACGCCTCGATCTCCGCGCGCCGGACGACCGTGCCCGTCGGGTTGTTCGGGTTGCAGAGGAAGATCAGGCGGGTCCGGTCGGTGATGGCGTCGGCCATCGCGGCGAGGTCGTGGGTCTCGTCCCGCAGCGGCACCTGGACGGGCGTCGCGCCCGACAGCGACACCAGCAGCGGGTACGCCTCGAACGAGCGCCACGCGTACACGACCTCGGCGCCGGGCTCCGCGACGGCCTCCAGCAGCATCTGGGTCATGCCGACCGAGCCGCAGCCGACCGCGACATGGTCGGCGGGGACGCCGTAGTGCGCGGCGATCGCCTCTGTGAGCGCGGTCGCATTGTTGTCGGGGTACCGGTTGACGTTCCGCGCCGCCTCGCCGATCGCCTCCACGACCGAAGGGAGGGGGCCGTGCGGTGATTCGTTGGACGACAGCTTGAACGAACGGCCGTCGGGTGACATGGCGACCTTGCCGGGCTTGTAAGCCACGAACCGGTCGAGGACGGAGCGGAAGCGCGGAGTCGTTGCCTCGGACACCGATGTCCTCCAGTCAGCACAGGGGTGTTGGGCCCCAGCCTACGCAGCGTCCCTCATCATCCAGCAAAGGGCCACGATGCGGACGAACTCCCAGTCGCGGGTGTTGTCCGGCCACCAGCCCCGGTTGAACGCGTCCTCGGCGAAATCCCGCAGGTACCCCATCAGGTCGTCCTCGCCGGGCGGCTCACCGGGCGGGCCGAGCTCCTCCATGAGGCCCGCGACATGCTGGTCGACGGCCGCGGCCAGCCCCGGCGACCCGGCCATCTCCGCGACGCCGGCCTCGCCGATGTCCCGAACGAGCAGGCTGAGCATTTCGGGCGACTCACCGTTCATAGGCAGCGAAAATAGCAACCGTCCCCCGATGACCGCGACGTCACCCCAGGTCACGGCCCCGGGGCCGCAACATCGGCGGACGCAGCTGTTCGGCGTCCCCGCGCCGGTACAGACGGGCCGGACGGCCGCCGTCCCGGGTCGTCGTCCGGTCGGTCGGTATGAGAAATCTGTCCGCTCCGGTGACCTTCCGATGGAAGTTCCGCGGGTCGAGGCTGGTGCCCCAAACGATCTCGTAGACGCGGCGGAGTTCCGCGACGGTGAACTCCGGCGGGCAGAACGCGGCGGCCAGTGACGTGTACTCCAGTTTCGCCCGCGCCCGTTCCATCCCGTCGCACAGGATCCGCCGGTGGTCGAACGCGGCCTTGTCGCGGTGGACCAGGTCGTCCACGGCCGTCCACAGCACCTGGGCGCGGCTGGACGCGGGCAGGTCCGGCGCCAGCCCCAGATACGCGACGCTCACCACTCGCTGCCGAGGGTCACGGTCGGGATATCCGTATGTGGCGAGCTGTTCCAGGTGGATCCGTACGTCCGCGAGACCGGCCCGCTCCGCCATCAACCGCGACGCGGCGGCCGGGAGGTCCTCGTCCAGCTGGATGAACCCGCCCGGCAGCGACCAGGCCCCCAGGTAGGGCTCACGGTCCCGCCGCCACCGCAGCGCGCACAACCGGTGCTCCCGCACGGTGAGCACGACGAGATCGACGGATACGGCAAGGCGCGGGACGGGCATGCTCGAAATCCTAGGGGGAGGACGTCTCCGATCCACCGGTGTGAACGGAGAAGGCCCGGGCGGGGGCCGGGCCTTCGTGGATGAGGGATGTCAGTCTTCGTCCTTCGGTGGGTCGGTCGGGACGGTGGTCGGGACGGCCGGAGCGGCGCCGTTGTGGGCGTTCACGGCCTTCTGGGCGCCGTTCTGGACTTCCAGGTTGCCGAGGAGCTGGCGGGCGAGTCCGAGGCCGGTGCCGCCGAGCGTGAGCGCCTTGGCGAGCATGTCCTCGATGCCCTGGGCGCCGTTGAGCACGACCATGTTGTCGACGTTGCCGAACACGCCCGCGCCCGCCTCGACGATCTGCGGCCACTGCTCGGCGAGCTGCTGGGCGATGACGGCGTCGGTGTTCTCGGCCAGCGCCTCCGCCCTGGCCTTGATCGCCTCGGCCTCGGCCAGACCCTTCTGCCGGGTCGCGTGGGCCTCGGCCTCACCGCGCAGCCGGGTGGCCTCCGCCTCCCGCGCCGCCCGCAACTGGATCTCGGTCGCCGCGGCCTGCGCCTGCGCGATCTTCTCCTCGCGCTCCGCCTCGGCCAGCTTGACCTGCTCGTAGGCGCGCGCGTCCGCGGGCTTGCGGATCTCGCTCTCCAGCCGCTTCTCGGTGCGCTCGGCCTCCAGCTCGGCGTTGCGGGTCTCCTTGAGGATGACCTCCTGGCGGGCCTGCTGCGCCGCCTGCTTCACCTGGCCGTCGTACTCGGCCTTCTTGATCTCGGTGTCACGGATGACCGCCGCGTTCTCCCGCTCGGTCTCCTGCTCGCGGACGGTCGCCTCCTGGTTGCGCTCGGCCTCCGCGATCCGGGCCGCGGCGGCGACACGGGCGGCGTGCGGACGACCGAGGTTCACGATGTAGCCGGTCTCGTCGTCGATCTCCTGGATCTGCAACGAGTCCACGACCAGGCCGAGCTTGCTCATCTCGTCGGCGGCGGAGGTGCGGGTCTCGGACGTCAGCCGCTCGCGGTTGAGGATGAGGTCCTCGACGGTGAGATTGCCGATGATCGACCGCAGGTGGCCGGTGAACAGTTCGTGGATCGCGCCGTCCATGGAGTTCTGCTGCTCAAGGAAGCGGCGCGCGGCGTTGGCGATCGAGACGAAGTCGTCGCCGACCTTGTAGATGACGACGCCGCGGACCCGCACCGGGATGCCCTGCTGCGTCACACAGTTCACTTCGAGGTTGGAGGCGCGGCTGTCGAGCCGCAGCCGCCGGGACGTCTGGAAGCCGGGCAACACCGCGGTGCCCTTACCGGTCACGATCTTGAATCCAAGGCTGTCCACACCGGTGGTGGACTTCGACCTGGCCCCCAGTCCGGAGATGATCAGCGCCTCGTTCGGCTCGGCGACACGCCAGACCATCTTGAAAAGAATGATCAATACGATGAGGGCGACGACGGCTGCGATCGCCACCACGAGCACGGGCATAACGCCCCTCCTCTTCTGTTGTGAGCGGGCCTGCCCCCGGGTCAGGCTCGTTTGCGTTCACCCATAGACGCAGCGGACACTTGATTGGTTCGTCTTAGATGTACCTCATTGTGCGGGAACGTTCCGTGTCGTCTTCCACGCTTGCCGGAGCCGGAGACCGGGGCGTGCGGCGGTGCGGGAGACGGGGTCTTACGGATAGCGTTCGCTTTACTGATGCGCGGAGAACGGCTCCGGGCGTGTCGCACCACCGGGGGTTTCCCTTTGATCGGTAGGGAGGGCCGGGTGACCGGCAGAGTCGGTCCGGGCACGGTCGGGGAAGTGATGATCCCGATCCGGGGCGGGGTCGAGGCGTTCTACGCGCACCCCGTCGATCCGCGCGAGGAGATCGGCGTCGGGACGATCGTCGTCGTGGTCGAGTTCCACCCGCCGCGCACGGTGTACGTGGCGCACGCCCTGGCCCGCTAGCGGCTCCAGGACGGGACGGCTGAGCGGCTAGAGGATGCGCCCGGCCTGCTCCACGGCCGCCCGAGCCAGGTCCTCGGCGTCGGCCCGGGTCGCGGACGGGCCGTGGACGGTGATCGTGGCGAGGTAGTGCCGGCCCCGGACGACGACGTACCAGGTGCGGGTGCGGACGGCGCCCCCGGCCGTGGTGCCGCGTGCCGTGCCGCCGGCGGTGCCGCTTTCCGTGCCGGTCACGGTGGAGACGCCGACGGTGCGGGAGCCTTCGCCGATGTCGCCCTTCGGGGCCTCGACGATGCGGTGCTCGGCCCAGCGGCCGGTGCCGACCCTGGTACGGAACCGCAGGCAGTCGGCTGGAACGCGGGCGTTGACCTGCTTCTCGGCGTCGGCGGCCGACATGCCCATCAGGGTCTCGGTGACGGTCAGGCCCTTGCTGGTGAACGTGGTGAGCGCGGCCGGGGCGTCACCGGGCACGGTGGCGGCGGGACGACTCGTCCCGCAGGCGCGCTTGTCGGTCTCGGTCTCCCGCTGGAGCCTGGCGGCGTTCTGGATCGCGGTGAGCGTGCCGTACTCCCCGGAGTCGGGCTCGCCGACGCGGCGGTAGCCGGGCAGGTGGGTGAGAAGCGCCTGGGCGAGCTGCGCGGACGTGTACCCGACACCGGCGACATCGGCGGGCGCGGTCCCGTGGACCGGACGGGCGCGTTCGGCGTCGCCACCGCATGCGGTGATCGCGGCGGCCGTGGACAGCAGCATGATCCCAAAGAGCCTGTGCGCCATGGCCGCGACCCTAGGCGGAGCGGGGGCGGGAGACGGCGGAAGACACGCCTTCCGGACGAATTCACTTCCCGACGAAAGCGAACACCAGCGCCCACCCGAGAGTTCGCGGACGATGCGGACGATACGACCCGAACCGCGAGCGCGTCCGGCGCGTACCCCGTGGACGTCCGGCGACTGCGGGCTCGGCTCGGGACGGCGCGTGGGTGAACGTGTCGAACGCGGCGCACCGCACCTGACCCCCGACGACCTCGTTTTCCGGGTCGGCGGGTCAGCTCTCTTCGGCGCGGTCGTTGTACTCGGCGGCGTACTCCTGGCCGGACATCTTCTGGATCGTCTCGAGGATCTCGTCGGCGATGGCGCGGCGGGCCTTGCCGGGCGGCAGGTCGCGGTAGTGGGAGAAGTCCATCGGCGGGCCGATCCGCACGGTGGGACGGGGGCCGAACACGCGCGGCATGGACGCGCCGATCGGCTGGATCTTCTCGGTGCCCTCCAACGCGACGGGCAGGACGCGGGCGCCGGTCTCCAGGACGAGCCACCCCACGCCGGTGCGGCCGCGGTAGAGCCGTCCGTCGGGGGAGCGGCTGCCCTCGGGGTAGATGGCGAACGCACCCGCGTTGTTGAGCACCTCCGCGCCCTGTTCGAGCGCGCCCATCGCGGCCCGCCGGGCGCCGCGCCGGACGGGCACGTGCCCGAGATTGGTGAGGAACCAGCGGACGAAGCTCTTCTTGGGCCCGCTGCCCTCGAAGTAGGCGGCCTTGGCGATGTAGGTGACCGGCCGCGGGACGGCGAGGGGGATGATGAAGCTGTCGATGAACGACAGGTGGTTGCTCGCGACGATGAGCGGACCGTAGTGGGGGACGTGCTCTCCGCCGATGACGCGGGGTCGGAATAGCAGCCAGAGGATCGGACGCACCACGCGCGTCATGAACGTGTAGAACACCCAGCCTCCCGATTTCGCCACCGCCACTGTAACGTCTGGGCCGATCCGGCCCCGAGTCAGCGTCGGTCTTTGCCCGTGCGGAGCGAGTCAGGAATTGCCCAACTCCAGGTCAAGCTGGGTGCAGTGCTACCTTATCGACCATTCCTTACTATATAGTAAGTTTCTCGACAGTAGGTTATTGGCGGCGATTCCCGGCGTTGCCGGATGGCCACGTCAGGTAGGGTCACAGATAGTACCGGGCGGGCCGTCCGGGTGTGTCATGGCCCGGGAGGGGACGGGCGACCTGGTCGTTCTCCGAGGAATCCCATGGATCGCGGGCACCGGTGCGCGATTCCGAGGGGTCACCCGAGAGAGACCGGTACCACCGGAGTGGGGCGAGGTGACATGGACTTCGACATCAACCTGATGCGCGACGACCGTTGCACCCTCGTACGCGTGCAGGGCGACATCGACGTGTTGTCCCGCGAACGCTTCGAGGAGGCCATGTTCAAGGTCGTCGAGTCCGGCGAACCCTTGGTCGTCGACATGCGCGAGGTCACGTTCTGCGACTCCACGGGCCTGAACGCGATCGTCGCCGCCAACCGCCGCGCCACCGAGCACGGCACCGCCATCGCCCTTGTCGCGCTGCCGCCGCGCGTCCAGCGGGTCTTCCACATCACCGGCATCGACAAGTTCATCCCCGTGTACGAGACCCTCCGCGAGGCCCTCGGCGCCCTTCCGTCCACCTCACGCCCCTGACCTTCAGTTACAGCCCTCGAACTGGGGGACGCTCGTGGTCAGTTTGAGGCCCGAGTCGCCGAACCACTTGAGGAGTAGCCGCCCGGCCGTGCCGTCCTGGTACATGGCGGTGATGGCGCGGTTGATCTCCTCGCAGCCCTTCAGATCGCCCTTCTTGAGGCCGACGCCGTACTTCTCGTCCGTGAACGGCGCGTTGATCATCCGTCCGGGGCGTCCGGCGGCGAACCCGGCGAGGATCAGGTCGTCGGTGGACACCGCGTCCAGCCGCCCGGCGGCCAGCGCGTCCATGCAGGCGCCGTAGGTGTTCACGGTCACCGGTGTCGCGGCGACCTTGCGCTCCTCGATGACGCGGCGCCAGGAGTTGGAGCCGGTCACCTCGCAGATCCGCTTGCCCTTCAGGTCCCGCACGTTGTTGATCGCGGTGGCGTCGGCGCGGACGAAGGTGTCCTGGTGGGCGACGTAGTAAGGCCCGGCGAACGTGACCTTCGTCTTGCGCTTGGCCGTGATCGAGTAGGTGGCGACGATCATGTCGACGGTGCCGTCGGCCAGGACCTCCTCCCGGACGGACGAGTTCGTCGTCCGGAACGTGACGCGGCTGCGCGGAACCCCCAGCCGGCCCGCGATATAGAGGGCGACATCGACGTCGAAGCCCTCGTAGGTGCCGTCCGGCCGTTTGACGCCGAGGGCGGGCTGATCCTCCTTGACCCCGATGACGAGGGAGTCCTTGCCCGCCATGCTCTTCTCCTCCGCGCCGCCGAGGCCGCAGGCCGTCAGGCCCGCCGCCGCGACGAGGACGGCCGCGGTGGCACGGGCGCCGGCACCGGCGGTGGCACGGGAGGTCGCGCGCATTCTCGGCCCCTTCAGCGGAACTCGGCCAGCCGGGGACGGACCCCGGCGAGGATCAGCAGCGCGATGGCGGCCGCTCCGGCGGCCGGGACCGCCGTCCAGCCGCGCAGCCCGCCGTTCGCGTCATCGATCGCTTCGTCGAAGGCGTCCTGGTGGACGGCCGTCAGCGTGCCGAGCGCCCGGTCGTAGGCGCCGAAGTCGTCGATCGGCTTCGACGTGCGGTACCGCGCGTCGATGGCGCTCGACCGGACCCCCACCGCCACGTACCGCCGCATCAGGTCGTCGTTGCGCTGGACGGCCCGGTACGCGTCGAGCGTCCTGGCGAGCGCGTCCGCCGCGCGGCCCTTCTCCATCCTGCGGGCCTCGTCCCCGAGCAGTCCGAGGAACGGGACCTCCTTGTGCCCCGGCTCGTAGGCGCCGACCTTCCGTTCGAGGTCGATGTAGTAGTTCTTCAGGTTCACCGGCTTGTCGCCCATGTCCGGGTAGACCAGCGACAGGGACTTGTCGAGGTAGGTCTGCTCGTAGGTGTCGGCGCGGCCCGGGTCAAGGAGGTAACGGCTCCCGTCGCCGAACGCGCTGTGGCTGATCGCGCGGGCCCGGGACAGTCGCAGGACCGAGTCGAAGCCGTCCTCCTTCGCCGTTCTGATGTGGCCCACGTGGGCCGTCAGGAGGCCCGTGGCGACGGCGGTGAGCGTGAGCGTCCCGAGCGTCGCGAGGACCAGCGCCGGGTTGAGGAGGCGGCGGAACGTCCGCGCCAGGTAGAGCTGCGTCGCGATCAGGAACAGCAGGGCGATCGCGCCGGTCACGGCGACCCAGGTGCGTCCCGCGAGGACGGCGGAGCGTTGCGTCTCGTACGACTGCCGGACCCGCGCCCCCGTGTCGAGTGTGATGTTGTACGCCTTCGGCAGGATCTGGAGCCTCATCAGGTCGGTGGCCTCGCGGTAGGCCTCGATGACGTCCGGCGGCAGTCGGCCCGGTTCGTGGGCGGCCTGCTCGTTCAGCTTCATGGCCTGCCCGACGAGCCGCTCGTACTTCCCGAGCCCGTCCAGCACATCCTGGACGGTCCGGCGGAGCGCCGGGTCGCGTCCGGCGAGCTGCGCGGCCATCACCGCCGCCGCGTCCGCCTCCGCGCGGCGCCGCTCGTACACGCGCAGCGACTCGTCGTACCCGATGCCGAGGCGGTGCTCGCGGCCGATGAGCAGGATGTTCGCCACCTGCGCGTCCATGTCGCTGAGCGCGAAGTAGAGCGTGCCGGTCGCGACGACCTGCGGCCCCGCGTCCCGCCCGATCGTCTGGACGGAGTCACGCGCGTTCCCGACCGTCACGGTCAGGACGCCCAGCAACGCGGCGATGGCGGCCAGGCACAGCGCGACGTGCGTGCCGATGCGGCCGGGGATCGTCCGGAGCCAGCGCCCCCGGACGAACGTCGCCGGACGGCTCCTGCGCGGCGACGCCGTGTCCGCGGGCGGCCGTGCCGCGGCCGGGGCCGGGTCGGCCGTCGGACCGTGCGACGGAGTGCGCGTCATCGGTGGCCTTCCAGCGGGGACGGCGGGTCGACGGCGAACCTATCGGCGGTGGACCCGGCCGTGCGCCCGTCCCGGTGGACCGGCATGGCTCAGTCCCCTCCGGGCTCGCCGGCTTGGCGCGTCCGGACGGTCCGGACGGAACGGGTGTCGAGCGACATCTCGTCCGCCTTGGACACCTCGCGCTTCAACCGGACCGTGCCGCGCGCCGGGTCGACGACGTCCACGACCCGGTCCAGCAGGTCGGAGATCTGGTCGTTGCCGACCGCACGCGCCAGCACCAGCGCCCGCCCGAGCCGGGCCGTCGCCATGTCCTCGTCGCCGTTCCGGCGTGCCTCAAGGCCCTCCTGGACGGCGTCGGCCAGCTCCGACTGCCCGGTGTGGTGCGCGACCCGTCCGTTGACCGTCGTCGATCTGTCGACGTCGTCCGTCCATTCGGCGAGGACGTTGCCCGACGCGCGGACCTCGCCGTCCGCGAGCAACTCCACCCGCGCCGCGCGCATCAGCCGTCCCACCGCCGCGGGCTCGTCGATCTCGACGCACAGGTGGTACTCGCGTTCCTCGTTCCCCCACGCGCCCAGCGGGTAGTCGCCCGTCTGCGTTCCCGACTCGACCCGCCTGCCGGTGAGGTCCGCGACGGTCGGGATCATCTGCTTGACGAACCGGGGCCGTGCCTGCCGGGGCGTCCACACGCGCAGGGTCACGTCCGCGACCTGCTTGTTCATCGCGTCCCTGGTCATCGCCAGGAAGTCGGCCTCCAGATCGGCGGGGTCGGGGACGTCGAGGAACCCGCCCAGCAACGCCGACGTGATCGTGCGGAGTTCGGCGACCTCCCAGTCGGTGCCGACGCCGCGCGCGTCGCACAGGAAACGGCCGGCGCAGGCCCGCAGCGCCGCGTCCAGCTCGTCCGCGGACTCGTGCTGGTTCTTGCCGTCCGTCAGCAGAATGGCGTGCCGGACGACGTCGTCGTAGCCGGTGAACAGCCGCTCGGCGAGCCGCAGCCACGACCCGATCGCCGTGCCGCCCGCCGCGTCCAGCCGCCCGATCGCGGTCACCGCGCGGCGCCGGGAGGTCTCGTCCGCCCCGATGAGCCGCTCCCCCTGCGGGTAGATCATCCGGGGCCGGTTCGCGCCCGCGACCACGGCGAAGTGCACACCGTCGCGCAGCGCGTTCACCGCCGCCCGCGCCGCCCGCTTCGCCGCGGCCATCTTGCCGCCGTACGACATCGACCCCGAGGTGTCGATCAGGATGACCTGCGCGGCCGGTGCGCGCCGTTCACCCCCTGTACCGGGGGAGCGCGCCGCGACGGTCACGATCGCGTGCATCTCCCGTCCACCGGTCGGAAGGTAGGGGTTCTGGTCCACGCGGATCGTGAACTCGGGGACGTCGTTCATCTGCCCGGCTCCCTGCATGGTCAGAACAGCGTCCTCGGACGCACGGCGTTGGCCCGTCTCACCATCGTGTGCCGGTGCGCCGAACCGTCGGCGAGCTTGGCGAGGACGCGATAGGTCTCCTCCAGCTTCGCGCGCAGGGACGGCTCGTCAAGGCGGGTGCCGAGGACCCGCTGCCGTATCCCGGCGGGCAGCGTCCGCCCGGCGCGGACCCACGACAGCGCCGCCGCCAACACCTCGGCGGTGAACGCGGCCCTCCGTTCGGTGTCGAGTCGCAGGGACGACAGCCGCCTGCCCGCCTCCACCAGCGCGGGCGCGTCCAGCTCGCCGGGGCGACGGCCGCGCACGGCGACGGCGACGGCCGCGAGCTGCGCGGCGAGATAGTGGCTGGACACCCGCGGCACCGAGTCGAGGACGCGCAGGGCGGAGCGCCGGTCGTCGACCGCGAGCCGGGTGCGGGCCAGGCCGAACGCGGCGCTCACATGCGTCGGGTCGGTGCGCCACACGAGCTGGTAGTAACGGTCGGCCTCCGGCAGGGCGCCCGTCAGCTCGTGGCAGAAGGCGAGGGCCAACTTGGGCGCCTGCTCGCCCGGCGCGAGGTCGTACAGGTCGTTGAAGACGGCCGCGGCGTCCCCGCCGCGCCCGTCCGCGAGGGCTCGGACGCCGCGATACCAGTCGACGCGCCAGTCGTCGGGGTCCTCGACGGCGAGTTCCTCCAGAAGCCGGTGCGCGGCGCCGAGATCGTCCAGCTCGATCCTGGCGCGGACCAGCGCCAGCCTGACCTCCCGGGACGCGACCGGCGCCGCGCTGAGCGCCGCCGCCAGGTCCCCCGGGTCGCGGGCGGTGAGCCCGGCGAGGAACGCGGCCGCCGGGTCCGCGCCGGACACCAGCGGCACCGGCAGCGCCGCCGCGGCCGCCGCGGGTTCCAACGGCACCAGGATCGGCGCGGTCGCGGCATCGGCGCCGTCCGGCTCGACGATCTCGGCGCCGGCCGTGTTCTGTTCGGGGCCGAACAGCGGCGACGGCGCGGGCCGCGGACGTCCGTCCTCGGTCGACAGCACCTCCCGCAGGACGCCGGTGAGCTGCTCGGCCATCTCGGCGGCGCTCTGGAACCGGCGGGCCGGATCCGGGTGCGTGGCGCGGCGCAGCAGCCGGTGGTACGACTCGTGCCGCTGGAACAGCGGCACCTCCTCCTTGGGCGGAAGGCTGCGCAGATGCCGCCGGGTGTACCCGCGGAAGGGAAAGCTCAGGACCGCGAGCGTCCGGCCCACGGTGTACAGGTCGGACGTGACCGACGGCCCCCGGGAGCCGATCTCCGGGGCCTGGTAGCCGGGCGTGCCGAAGATCGGACTGTCGACGTCGAACGCCCGCCGCACCCCACCGAGGTCGATCAGCTTGAGCTGCTCCTCCGACTGGATCGCGTTGTCGGGCTTGAAGTCGCAGTACAGCAGCCCGACACCATGCAGGTACCCGAGCGCGCTGAGCACCTCAAGGCCATACGCGATCACCTGACCAAGGGGCAGGGACGTGTCGTCACCATGCTCGGCACGGTGACTCAGCAGGATGTCCTTGAGCGACCGCCCGCCGACGTACTCCATCACGATGTACCCGGAGTCGCCGTGCCGGACGAAGTTATAGATCTTGACGATGTTCGGATGCTCGACCTCGGCGAGGAACGCCCGCTCGGCCGTCGCCGCCACCAGCGAGTCGGCGTCTCCCGTGTCGAGCAGCCCCTTGAGGACGACCCACCGCTCGCTGACGTTGTGGTCGCGGGCCAGGTACACCCACCCCATGCCGCCGTGCGCCAGACAACCGAGCACCTCGTACTGGCCGCCCAGCATCTCCCCCGGCCGGAGCTTCGGCGTGAACGAGAACGGATGCCCGCAGTTACGGCAGAACCCCTCGGTGCGTCCGGGCCGCCCGCCCCGGCTACGCCCGACCCGCTCGTCGCACCGGCTACAGAACCGCCGGCTCTCCGGCACCTCCGGCTTCTCCATGATCGCCGAAGCGGGATCACGACTCGGCACGGGCGGCACCTCGACCAGCCCGGCCCCGAGCATTCCGCGCCTCGCCGACCCGCTGTTACCCGACCCGCGCGACCCGCCACGCGACGCCGTCCGCCCCGTCCCGACACTCCGCGCCGCACTGCCGTCCCGTCCCCCCGCCCACGAACCCGGCGTGGAGGACGCCGATGGCTCGGACGGCGCAGTCGGAATCGACGCCGCCGGGCCGGACGGGCTTGCCATCGTCCCCGAAGGCGGCGTGAACGACCCCGCCTGCCGAGCCGCCGATGAAGCCGCACCGGGCTCTATCACCGAAGGGGACGCACTCGATGGCACACCCTCGGAACCGTCCCCACCCAGCAACGACCGCACAGCCCCGGCACGCCCAGCCTGCGGCAACACCTGGTCCTGCCCACCCTGCCCGCCTTGCTCAGCCTGCCCCGCCTGCGCACCCTGCCCGACTGGTTCGGCCTGCGCGCCCTGTGTGGCCTGTGCGGCTTGCGTGAGCTGCGCACCATCTGCGCCCTGCGTGTCCGCGCCCTGCGCGCCCTGACCGGCCAGGCCGCAGATGTTGCAGAAGCCGTCCGGTTCGATCTCGCCCGTGCAGCCCGGTTGGGCGCATCGGTTCATCGCCGGGTCCTCGTCTCGTTCTCGCACACTCTCAGAGCCCGCTGGAACTCCGCGAGCATCGTGGTGGCCTGCCGCAGGTCGCAGGGCGCCGTCCACAGGACGTCATGGGCCTGGTCGTACAGCTTGGCGAGCCGTTCGTCCTCGACCACGCCCAGCCGCGCGGCCTTGGCCCGGTACGCCTCCAGGCGTCCCCGCAACTCGCCTCGCCGGTCGAGCAGACCGGCACTGAGACGCAGGTCACCGCGGACCCGTTCCAGGGCCTCGTCGGCGGCGCGCTCCAGTTCGGCGAAACGGCCCGCCATCTCGACCCAGCGGCCCGCCTCGCGGAGTCGTTCCAGGGCGGCGAGGCGGTCGCGGAGCGCGGTGCCGAGGCCCCGGGACGGTGCGGGCAGGTTCGGTGTGTGGATCTTGGTCAGGACCGTCGCATGGGCTTCGCGGGCACGCCGCTCGGTGCGCTCGATCTCCTCGATGGACGCCATGACGCGGGCGACGAGTTCGTCGTACTCGTCCCGCATCCGGGCGACGCCCGCCAGTTCGTCGCCCAGCGAGGTCAGGGCGGCGCGGACGCGGTTGAGCCGGGTCGTGTCGGGACGGCCGTCCCGGACGAGCGACAGCGGGTCGGTGCGGATGACCCGGCCGAGCGAGGTCAGTTCGCGGCCGACGCGGTCCAGTTCGGGGTGGCGTGTGCCGTCCAGGGAGTGCGCCAGTCGAGCCGTCTCCCGCCAGCACCCCTCGACCTCCTCCAGGGGGAGCAACAGCGCCGTCCAGGCCGCGTCGGCGGCGGCGATCTCTCCCGCGACGAACTCGTAGGTGTCCGACATCATCGCGACGGCCTCGTCCAGCGTCACCCGTCGTTCGCTCGGGCCGAGAAGCGTGCGGTTCTGGAGGGGGATCTCCCCGTCGGGAAGCTCGACCGACCGGCCCGCGAGCAGGCCGGAGAGTTCGATGAGCGTGGCGGCGTCCGGGCGGGACGTCCGTTCCCGCAGCTCCGTCGCGGTGTCCAGGACGTTCTGGTAGGCGTCGAACAGGGCCCACAGCGTCGTCATCCTGGACTTCGCGTCCTCCCAGCGGCGCCATGTCTCCCCGGTGAGCCTGGCGCCCTCCAGCAGGCGGCTGCCCTCGTGCCCGTCGAGGTCGAGAAGTGACGCCGAGATGCGGTCGCGGTCTTCGCGGAGCCTGCGCAGGGCATGGTCGATGCCCTCCCGGCTCATGGGCGCGGCGGCCCCTGCCCCGCTTTGATCCAACGTCAGCCCCGCGATCGCTGTCCGACCATCCCCCCGAGCATGTCCTGAAACGGGCGGTCTGGGAGCACGGACCGGCCCAGTATCGGACGTACGCTCCCTTATAAGTGTGATCCGTGACACTGAACGAAGACAAGCGTCCCGAGAAACCGAGTTGATCTCACCTTCGGGGGAACGCGCCCCGCGCCACCGCGGGCCCGCGCCCGTACCCTGTGCCTGGGGAACCTCGTCGTCCCAGGTGACGTTACGAGTGTTAGCAGCGATACGAGAGGAGTGGTGAGTCCGCGGTGTCGGACCCCAGTCATAGACCCGGTGCCACATGGTGAGCGCGGTACTGGGTGTTCTGGCGGTGTTCGTTCTGACCGCCGCCACCGGTTATTTCGTCGCTCAGGAGTTCGCCTACGTCGCCGCCGACCGCGCGACGCTCCAGCAGGCCGCCGACCGCGGTGACGCGTCCGCCCGGCGTGCCGTCAAGGTCATCGGCAGACTGTCGTTCATGTTGTCGGGCGCGCAGCTCGGCATCACGATGACGACCCTGGTCGTCGGATTCATCGCCAAACCCGCTCTCGCGGAGCTGATCCGGCCACTGCTCGAGGTCGTGGGCGTGCCGACCGGCGCGACCGGGGCGATCGCCCTCGCCACCGGGTTCGTCCTGGCGACGCTCGTCCAGATGGTGCTCGGGGAGCTGTTCCCGAAGAACCTCGCGCTCGCCCGCGCCGAGTCGCTGGCGCGTGCGCTGTCCGCGTCCACCCTCCTGTACCTGACGGTGGCGGGGCCGCTGATCCGGCTGTTCGACCGCGCGGCGGAACGGCTGCTCCGCGCGGTGGGGGTCGAGCCCGTCGAGGAGCTGCACGGCGGCGCGACCCTCGAAGAACTCGGCGACATCATCGGCAAGTCGCACAGCTCCGGGCATCTGCCCGCCGACCTGTCCGGCCTGCTGGAGCGGGCCGTGTCGTTCGGCGACCTCACGGCCGACGAGGTCATGGTGCCCCGGCCCCAGGTCAGGACCCTGCCCGCCACCGCACCCGTCGCCGACCTCGTCGCGTTGATCAGGGAGACCGGGCACAGCGCGTATCCCGTCTACGGGGAGGACACCGACGACGTCATCGGGGTCGCGGGCGTCCGCGAGGTCGCCGACGACGCGCTCGACCAGACCACCCCGATCGGCCGGGTCGCGCGGCCCGCGCTGCTCGTCCCCGGCAGCCAGCCGCTGTACGGGGTCATCGAGCGCATGCGCGACTCCGGTGAGGAGTTCGCCTGCGTCGTGGACGAGTACGGCGGCCTCGCCGGGATCCTCACCTTCGAGGACGTCGCCGAGGAACTCGTCGGGGAGATCGCCGACGAGACCGACCAAGAGGACACGCCGACGTCCGGGCCCGACGGGTCCTGGCTCGTCGACGCGGGCCTGCGCATCGACGAGGTCGGCCGTCTCACCGGCCTCGACCTGCCGGAAGGCGACGCCTACGACACCCTCGGCGGGCTCGTCATGGCGGGGCTGCGCCGACTGCCGCGCCCGGGTGACCGCCTCACCGTCGACCTGGACGCCGGGCCCGTCGACCTGGAGGTCGTCAGCGTGGCCCGCCGGGTCGCCGAGAAAATCATGATCAGGGCGGCGTCGGCCGGGGAGCGGGCGCCCCGCCAGGTGCCCGCCCAGGCCGCCTCCGGTGACGGGACGGGGGAGACGTCATGGACCCGCTGACCACGCTGCTGATCACCGTCCTGCTGCTGGTCGGCAACGGGTTCTTCGTGGCGGCCGAGTTCGCGCTGGTCGCCGCCAACCGGCCGCAGCTCGAACGGGCCGCCGCGAAGGGGAGCCGTCCCGCCGTGGCCGCCGTCGCCGGCGTCCGCGAACTGTCGCTGATGCTCGCGGGCGCGCAGTTCGGCATCACGATGTGCTCACTGGGCCTCGCGATCGTGACCGAACCGGCGTTCGAGCACTTCCTCGAACCGCCGCTGCACGCGCTCGGCGTCCCGGAGGCCGGGGCGAAGGCCGTCGCGTTCGGCTGCGCCCTCGCCGTCGTCACGTTCCTGCACATGGTCATCGGGGAGATGGCGCCGAAGTCGTGGGCGATCGCGCATCCGGAACGTTCGGCGCTGATCCTCGCCCTGCCGTTCCGCGCGTTCGCGAAGGTGTCCCGGCCGATCCTGTCGGCGCTGAACGAGACGACCAACGCGCTGCTGCGGCTCTTCCGCGTCACCCCGAAGGACGAACTGGACGACCACACCGACCCGGCGCGGCTCAGCCACCTGGTCGGCGAGTCGCGGCGCCTCGGCCTCATCGGCCGCCGCGACCATGAACTGCTCCGCCGCGCGATCTCCGCCCGGGAGGCCACGGTCGGCGACCTCGTCGTGCCCGCCACGTCCGTCACCACGATCGGCGCGGACGCGACCGCCGCGCAGATCAGACGGACCGCGACCGCCAGCGGCCACAACCGGCTGCTGGTCCGCGACGGCGACGGCGCGATGACGGGGATCGTCCACGTCCGGGCGGCCATCACCGAACCGGACGGGGACCGCCGCGCCGGTGAACTGGCCCACCCGGCGCCCGTCCTCACGGCGGAGACGACCGTTTTGGACGCCGTCAGCCGAATGCGTCGCGCCCGCGCCCAGCTGGCCGTGGTGAACGGCGCGGGCGACGAGTTCACGGGCATCGTCACCCTGGACGATCTTCTGGCGGAGCTACTGGCCACAAACCCGCATTGACAAAGCCCGCTTATTTGCGGCAATGGCGCAATTGTCGAGGTGCTGCAACGGACTTTTCGGGTCATTGTTATAAATATGAGCGGACACGGGCATGGTCATGGTCGGTCGTTCCGAGGTCGGGTCTCGCACGTCCTGAAGCCCCACTCGCATGAGGCGGCCGACAAGGTGGACTCGGCGATGGAGGCCAGCGCGCAGGGCATGCGCGCCCTGTGGATCTCCCTTGCCGGTCTGGGCGCCACCACCGTCCTCCAGGCGGTGGTCGTCGCGTTCACCGGCTCGGTGGCGCTGCTGGGCGACACGCTCCACAACGCCGCCGACGCCCTCACCGCCGTCCCGCTGGGCATCGCGTTCATCCTCGGCAGGCGCCCGCCGACCCGCCGCTACACCTACGGGTACGGACGGGCCGAGGACCTCGCGGGCGTCGTCATCGTCCTCGCCATCGCCGCCTCCGCCGCGGCGGCCGGATACGCTGCCGTCCAGCGACTCGCCCATCCACAGCCTGTGGAGCACGTGGCCGCCGTGGCGGGCGCCGCCCTCGTCGGCTTCGTCGGCAACGAACTCGTCGCCCGCTACCGCATCCGCGTGGGCCGCCGCATCGGCTCCGCCGCCCTCGTCGCCGACGGCATGCACGCCCGCACGGACGGTTTCGCGTCCCTGGCCGTCCTGTTGGGCGCGGGCGGCATCGCCCTCGGCGCCCCCTGGGCCGACCCCGTCGTCGGCCTCCTGATCACCTTCGCGATCCTGACCGTCCTGTGGCAGACGGCCCGCGAGGTCTGGCGCCGTCTGATGGACGCCGTCGACCCCGCCCTGGTCGACCGTGCCGAGGCCGCCCTGTCCGCCACCCCGGGCGTCCTCGCCGTCGGCGACGTCCGCCTCCGCTGGATCGGCCACCGCCTCCGCGCCGAATGCGACGTGGTCGTCGACCCCGCGTCCACCGTCATCCGCGCCCACCAGATCGCCGTCGACGCCGAACACAGCCTGCTGCACGCCCTGCCCCGCCTGTCGGGCGCCCTCGTCCACCCCGACCCCGAAGCCCGCGACGGTGAAGATCACCACGCGGCCCTGGCCGGTCACCGCTGAGCCCTGACCTGTGAGACGTTAGTCCCGGGCCGAAGGGGATATACGGCCCCGGGGCGGTCGATCTGGGACGGGATGACGTCGGTGAAACAGCCAGCAGAGAACAAGGGACCGAACGAACACTCGCAGCCTCCTGAACGCGGGCGGCCCGAGCATGTCCCAGACTCCGAGCAACCCACCGTCACCGTCCCACTCCCCGGCCGGGAAGCACCGGAGGGGACGAGCGCGGAAACCGTCCCTGACCCTGCGGTCGTCGAAGCCGCGGCCGCCAAGGCCGCCACCGGGGCACCCGAGGCCGACTCAGCGAACGCCTCGGCCACCGAAGGCACCACCGCAGACCTTGGTCCTGCGTTCTCCTCGAACGCCCCCGACGAAGCCGCGTCAGGTGTCGAGGCCGTGACCGAGGCACCCGTTGACGACGCGACGAACACTTCGCCCGCCGAAGGCGTGACCGCAGAACCCGAATCCGCCCCCTCCTCGAACGCCACCGACGAGGCCGTGTCGGATGCCGAAGGCGCGACCGAAGGGCCAGTGGACGACCGGGCACATGCCTCAGCCGCCGAAGGCGCTGCCGAGGAGTCTCGCCCTGCACCCTCTTCAAACGCCGCCGGCGAGGCCGCGCCCGGAGACGAAGCCGCGGCTGAGGCACCCGTGGACGACTGGGCACACGCCTCCGCCACCGAAGGCGCCGCCGCAGGCCTTGGGCCCGCGCCCTCCCTGGACGCCCCCGAGGAGGGCGTGTCGGGTGCCACAGGTGCGGCTGAGGTGCCCGTGGACGACTGGGCGCACGCCTCTGGCGAAGGCGCCACCGCAGGCCTCGAGCCCGATCCCTCCTCGAACGCCCCCGACGAGGTCGCGTCTGGGGACGAAGGCGCGGCTGAGGCGCTTGTGGACGACGCGGTGGACGTCTCGGCCGCCGAAGGCGCCACGGCAGACCCTGGGCCTGCGCCCGCCTCGGACGCTTCCGGGGAGGACGTGTCGGGGGTCGAAGGCGCGGTGGTCGATGCGCGGTCGGAGTTCGGCACCATGCCCATCCCCACGGTCGGGGGGACGCCGCCGCTCGGGACGGAGGCCGTCCAGGAGGAGTGGGGCGGACGTGAGCTGGTCGAAGGCGTGTACGGCCCACTGTCGGAGTTCTATGAGGCCCTCGACGCACGGCTCAGGGAGGTGCCCGAAGATGTGCCGCCGGTCGGGTGGGCGCCGCACATCGCCGCCCTGCGGGCCCTGCGCGAGGAGCGGGTCACGGGGGACTGGGAGGTCCTGGCCCGATTCCTGGCGGCACCCGGCTCGCTGGACGAATCGGAACATCTCCGTCTCGTCCAGACCGGGGACGTCGACGACGTCGTCCGCGAAACCGTCAAGGAGGTCGCGGCGGCCGACGGGCGGGCGCTGCTGATCGCGCCGACACCGGAACGGGCCGCCGACCTGCTGCGGACGCTGGAGGACGACCCCGAGGTCTTCTCCCTGATGATCGAGACGCAGCCCGCCACGGCGGAGTCGCCCTCCGTGGAGACGCAGGCCCTGCCGCCCGTGACCGACGAGGTCGCCGAACCGGAGCCCGTCCGGGAGTTCGGAGCGAACGGCACGGTCGAGTTCAAGCCCCTGGTCGGGCAGCCCACCGACGACGTGGACGACACCCCCGCGGTCACGCGGGTCGAGCCGCTCCCCGCGATGCCCATGGCGGAGCCCGCCGTCCCGGAGGAGGGGCCGTCGGCACCGGAGACGCGGGTACGGTCGGCGGCGCTGCGGCCCATCGGGGAGGCGTGGCGGCTCTCGTGGGAGACGGAGACGCGGCTGCTGCGGCGCGGTCTGATGTGGCTGGAGCAGTGGCCACGGGACGCGGCCACCCTACGCGCCGTCGAGGCCGAGAACCTGCGGCGACGCGAGGCCCTGGCTGCGGAGCGGACGGCGCTCGCCGCGACGATCGAGGAGTCCCGAAACGCGGCCACCGCCGCCGAGAACGCCGCCGTCGAGGCCGAGACGGAGGCGGAACGGCTTGCCGCCGTCCAGACGGAGGCCGAGACGGAGCTGGAAGGCCCACGCGCGGAAGCGGAACGACTCCGAGCCATAGCAGAAGAGGCGGCGGCCGAGGCGAACGCGCTGACCCGAACCGCCGACGCCGCCTACGCCCGGTGCGTCCAACTCGACGAGCGCGCCAGAACAGCACAAACAGAGTTGCAGGAAGCACGCCAGACAGAAGCGTCCCTGAAGGACGAACTGACGCGCGCACAAGAGGCCCTGCCCGCAGCCGCCGAGGAGGCGCACCGGCTGGCCGCAGCAGACGCGGACGCGGCAGCGGAAGGCCACGCCGCCTACTACCGCCTCGTCTCAGCGGAGTCGGCACTGTCGGCACTGCGCCGGAAGATGACACTCGGACAGCGCCTGCACGTGGCGTCGCCGCCATCGGAGCTGCGGTCCCTGCGCGCCGAGGTCAAGGCCCGCACGCGGGAGGCGGACGAGGCCGCCAAGCAGGCGAGGGAGGCCAAGGACGCCGCCGAGCACGCGGAGCGGGTGCGGCGCGGCCTCGCGTCGTTCGTGTCCGAGGGCGGGGCGCGGCTGCAACAGGCGCAGGAGGCCCAGCGGCGCCTCGGCACGGAGCTGACCTGGCTGGCGACGGAGCGGGAGACCGCGACCGCCGAACACCAGAAACAAGCCCGACTGGCCTCGACAGCAGTGGAAAAGGCGACCCAGGAGGCGACCCAGGCACGCCTCGCGCAACAGACCGCCCAGGCCATCGAGGACCGGATCAACGCGGCCCGGACGTCCCGCGAAGCGGCCCTGTCCACGGCACGGCAGGCCAGGTCGGACGCCGAAGCGGCCACGGCCCGCGCGGCGGAGACCGCGGTGGCGCTGGAACGGCACGACGCCGCCGCCACGGAGGCGCTGTCCGCCATGGAGGACGACCTGGAGACGGCCCGGCGGACGGAGGCCCGCTCGCGGGAGAACGTCCTGGAGATCTGCGGGACCGACCCCACCACAGCCCCGGAGGCCGTCGCCGACCACCAGCGCCGGGCCATGGCCCGTATCGAGGAGCTCACCGCCTACACCGCCGGTAAGCGCTCCGCCGGGGGCGACGTCCTGCTCCGCACCGCCGACCTGGTCGTCGGGACCCCGACCGGGGTGGGGCTCACCGTCCGCGACGAGGAGTTCGACACCTTGATCGTCGCTGATGCCTGCGCGGTCACGGACGCGGAGTTCCTCATCGGCGCCGTCCGGTCCCGCGCCTGGGTCCTGGTGAGCGCGCCGGGGTCCCGTCCGCCGGACTACCGTGAATACGTCGACGCGCCCACCGGCAGGCTGGAGGCGAGCCCGTTCGAACGCGCCGCGACGGCCGCGCCCAGTCTCCTGGACGTCCGCTGACCGTCAGTCCTTGTCGTCCTTGTCAGGGACGACAAGGTGGAGCAGCCAGCCGACCACACCGACGACGATGGCGCCCCAAAACGCGGGCCAGAACCCGGTGACATGGAACGGCAGGTCGAGTTCCCCGGCGAGTTCGCTGGTGAGCCAGAGCAGCAGCGCGTTCACCACGAGCCCGATCAGGCCGAGCGTGAGCACGTAGAACGCGCACCCGAGCGTCTTGATGAGCGGCTTGATGATGGTGTTGACGAGGCCGAAGATGGCGGCGACGGCGACCAGCGTGAGGGCGCGACGGCCGGCCGTGTCACCGTCCACCGAAATACCGTCGATCACCACGGTGGCCACCCAGAGGGCGACCGCGGTGATGCCCACCTTGAAAAGAATCCGCACACCACGATCATGCGTGACACGGACGGGTGCCGTCATCCCTCCGCACGGCGATTACGGGGAACGTCCCGTCATCACCCAGAACGAGCGAACGAACCGATCGACCTCATTCCTTACGGTCGAAGAACGGGGAACTGGCCGCCACCTGCGAGCGCGGCCCCACCCGCGTGCCCTGGGCGGCGGCGGGCGCCCCACGCCGCGACTGCCGTCCCCGGCTGGACGAGCCGCCCCCCGACCCGTCGGCCTGGGCGGCGGCCTGGCGGACGCGGGCGAGTTCGCGTTGCAGGCGGCGCTTCTCCATCTCCAGGGTGGTCAGTGACTCCTCATGCTCCTCACGCAGGTCGCGCAGGTCCCGACGGGTGCGCACCAGACGCACCGTGCCGATGACCCCGAGCGCCATGCCGGCGATGAATACCACGGCCGTGACGGCCCCGGCGAGGAATACCTGCCACAGTTCGTCCACGCCGGGCACGGTCTGACCGAAGGCGACGAGGCTCGTGGACCCAGTGTTTCCGAGGATGACGCCCACCACGGCGGCGATCGCGGCCACCACCAGCAGGGAACCGAGGAACACCATGGAAGATCTCCTCTGCGTTGAGCTCCGGAGAAGACGGAGGATCTACACCATGCCAGACCGGACGTGATCGAGTCTTACGCGTCAGATAAATCCTCGTTTGGTATTACAAGTCGGCTATCAGGGCCTGCTATGCGCGCGGTTCCGTTTCGATCGCACCGGGTAGTGATCGTGGCCAGGGTAGGACGCGCCGAAAAAGCTCCGCGGAGGATCCCATGCCCGTACAAGCGATCGTGTTCGACCTGGACGGCGTCCTCATCGATTCCGAACCCGTGTGGGAGGACGTCCGCCGCGGCTACGTCGCCGACCACGACGGACGCTGGCTCCCCGACACACAGGAACGGCTCATGGGCATGAGCACCGAGGAATGGGCCGGATACATCGCCACCGAACTCGTCGACGGCGTCTCGGCCGAGGAAGTCGCCTACGAGGTGATCGACCGGATGTCCCAGCGCTACGAGGGAGGGCCGCCGGTACTCCCTGGAGCTGATTCGGTCGTCCGCCGTCTTGCGGAGTACCGCCCGCTCGGACTGTCCAGCTCGTCCCCGCGCGCCCTCATCGACCTGGTACTAGGCCAACTCCGCCTGGACGCACTCTTCCGCGCCACCGTGTCGACCGAAGAGGTAGACCGCGGCAAACCCGCCCCGGACGGATACCTGACCGTGGCCGCACGGCTGGAGGTGCCCGCCCCCGCCTGCGTCGCCATCGAGGACTCCGGCAACGGCGTCCGCGCAGCCCACGCCGCCGGCATGCCGGTGATCGCCGTCCCCCGCCCCACACATCCACCGGCCCCCGACGCACTGGCCCTCGCGGCCCACGTCGCGGACGACCTGAACGAGATCACGCCAGAGCTGGTGGAGGTTATCCACAAGTGAGGATTCTCCGGGGCGGGCGTCGGCGGCGGCTCCTACTATGGGCCGGTGACTTCCCCTGAGAACCCGGAGACGCTCGACGTCCTGCGGCGCGTGTTCGGCTACGACGCGTTCCGGGACGGCCAGCGGGAGATCATCGACCACGTGTCGGCGGGCGGCGACGCGCTCGTCCTGATGCCCACCGGCGGCGGGAAGTCACTCTGCTACCAGATTCCGGCGCTCGTCCGAAAAGGCACCGGAATCGTCATCTCCCCGCTCATCGCCCTCATGCAAGACCAGGTGGACGCGCTGCGCACCCTAGGCGTCCAGGCGGGCTTCCTCAACTCCACCCAGGACCTCGACGAACGCCGCGTCGTCGAGGCGCAGTTCGTGGCGGGCGAACTCGACCTGCTCTACCTGGCCCCCGAACGCCTCCGCCTCCCCGCGACCGTCGACCTCCTCGACCGCGCGAACGTGTCCCTGTTCGCGATCGACGAGGCCCACTGCGTCTCGCAATGGGGCCACGACTTCCGCCCCGACTACCTGATGCTGTCCGGCCTCCACGAACGCTGGCCGGACGTCCCCCGCATCGCCCTGACCGCCACCGCCACCGAGGCCACCCGCCACGAAATAGCAACACGCCTCAACCTCGACGCCGCCGCCCCGAACACCCGCCATTTCGTCGCCAGCTTCGACCGCCCGAACATCCAATACCGGATCGAGCCGAAGACCGAAGCCAAACGCCAACTCCTGCGCCTCCTCCAGACCGAACACAAGGGCGACGCCGGAATCGTCTACTGCCTCTCCCGCAACTCCGTCGAGAAGCACGCCGCGTTCCTCACCGAGAACGGCATCGAGGCCCTCCCCTACCACGCCGGCCTGGACGCCCAGACACGCGCCACCAACCAGGCCCGTTTCCTCCGCGAGGACGGCCTCGTCATCGTCGCGACCATCGCGTTCGGCATGGGCATCGACAAACCCGACGTCCGCTTCGTCGCACACCTCGACCTGCCGAAATCCGTCGAGGGCTACTACCAGGAGACCGGCCGAGCCGGACGCGACGGCCTCCCGTCCACCGCCTGGCTCGCCTACGGCCTCCAGGACGTCGTCAACCTACGCAAAATGATCGACGGCGGCGAGGGCGACGCCGCGTTCCGCCGCCGCCAGGCCCAACACCTCGACGCGATGCTCGCCCTCTGCGAGACCGTCGAATGCCGCCGCGTCCACCTGCTGAACTACTTCGGCCAGTCCGGCGACCCCTGCGGCAACTGCGACACCTGCCTGACCCCACCCGAATCCTGGGACGCGACCGTCGCCGCCCAGAAGGTCCTCTCCGTCATCGTGCGCCTAGACCGCGAACGCCGCCAGAAATTCGGCGCCGGACACATCATCGACATCCTGCTCGGCAAGAAGAGCGCGAAGGTCATCCAGTTCGACCACGACTCCCTGAAATCCTTCGGCGTCGGCACCGAACTCCGCGAGGTCGAATGGCGCGCCGTCGTCCGCCAGCTGCTCGCCCAAGGCCTGATCGCCGTCGAGAGCAACCACGGCACCCTCCTCCAAACCGAGGCGAGCGCCGACGTCCTCCGCGGCCAACGCAAGGTCATGATGCGCCGCGAACCAGACCGCCCCACCCCCAAGCCCACAAAGACCGCCAAGGACCGCAAGCCCCCCATCGACCTCTCCGCCGAGGCGACCCCCATCTTCGAACGCCTCCGCACCTGGCGCGCCACCACCGCAAAGGAACAGGGCGTCCCCGCCTACGTCATCTTCCACGACGCCACCCTCCGCGAAATCGCGACCGCCCTCCCGTCCACCCTCACCGAACTCTCCCAAATCAACGGCATAGGCGAAAACAAACTAGCCAAATACGGCGAAGCCGTCCTAAAAACCCTAACCGAATAAACCCCACGTGCGATAAACGAAAACCCGCAACAACTGGCCCCTGCGCCCCCGCACCTCCTCCTCAGCACCACTCGACCTCCACGACCACCCGAAAAACCGACGCCCCACCCGCCCTCGCCGCCAGACGAAAACCCGCAGCGTGAACGGGCCGTCATCAACCGAGTCCATAAAACCCCGTTTAACCACACCAGAAGGATCTCCTCGGTTAAATCCGACCCTCCACCAACCGCTCGCCGATCACACGCCTCCTCCCAGCTCCGCTCGCCCTTCCCGGTCACCCGAAGACCCCGTGCCGGACCCGTCCCCGCCGGTAAATGAGGACTCGCAGCGTGAGCGGGCCGTGGTCAGCCGGGTCATCACAGCCCCGTCCAAGCACACGAGCATGATCTCCTCGGTTAGATCCGTCCCTTCACCAACCGCTCGCCGATCACACGCCTCCTCCCAGCTCCGCTCGGCCTCCACGGCCGCCCACGGAACCGGAGCCCCGGGCCCGTCCCCGCCGGTAAATGAGAACTCGCAGCGTAAGCGGGCCGTCGTCAATCGGGTCATCAACAAACCTGGCCCAGCACCGCGGGGCCCGGTTCGAGCTCGACCACCACGTCAACCTGCGGCGGGCGGCCACTCGTTCGTCCGGAGCAGCCGGGAGGTCCGGCCGACGCCGCTGGAATGTTGTTACCGGCCTATGACGTGCGGCTTGGCCAGGGGCACGCCGGAATGATCTCTCCCGCTAGACCCGACCCTCCACCAAAGGCCGATCATTAGCTCCCATCACGGGCGCCCGACACATACACACCCTTCGGACACCTTGAATTCGAGCAGGGGAGACCCGAACGTACTCGGTCGTCGCACACGAACCTCACCGATGACATGACCTGCCATGCACCAGAAGCAGCGAGCGAAGCCTCCGACACCACGACCTACGTCAGCGACCCCGAACGAGGTGCACGGTGCCAGGCCAATGACCCACCACCTCGGCCGCGCCCTCATCAGGCTGACCGTCGGTTCCGGGCCGGGAGTGGCCGTCATACCGCCGCTTCTCGGCGGCGTCGTCGGCGCGGGAATCGCCCGAACGACCACGCCCAGTAGAAACGTCCCACCGATAGGGGACGGCCGGAGCATTCGCGGAGCCGATCCCTACATAACCCAGCCACCGCGCCGCCCCACCCCGAAGGCCCGTACTAGCGCACACGACCCACAACTACGGAAGGGACGCCCGGAGCCGCCCAATGACCCGCAGAATCTCTCCCCGATGCTTGGCCGACTTCAACCACGCCGGCAGTTTGGCCACCATGGTCATCCCGACATACTCCCCGCGTTCCCGGAGCCGAGCCCCGACATACCCCTCCAAGAGGTCCAGATGGCGCTCGTTGAACGCCCACAGAGTCCGCCCCCCGCAGCAATCCGCCCGCAGCCACAGCGGCTGCCCGAAGTACGGATCGACCGCACCACCCCAGCGCGACACCCCACCGGACCAGTCCCTCACGTGCCCACAGTCACGACACCCGAGCCGCCGAGGCCCCCAGGCCGAGTAACGAGCACGCAGTTCCGGCCACGGCACCACCTCAGCGCACTCCCGGCAGGCCGGACAGACCACTTGCACGGGATCCTCCGCTAAGCCGTACAACGACACATCAGAATCAACAAACCGCTCCGGATTCACGCCCCCATCCTCCCCGCCACCCAGACCACAACGCACCCACGTTTCCGAATCGGCCGATCATGGCCCCTAGACTCCCCGGGAACCCCCGCAGCAGAGGCCCCTATGGCACTCGCGCGCAAGAAATCACGCCGAATCACCATCGGCGGCACCGAACTCCGCTGGAAAGTGCGCAGCCGCCCCACCTACTGCCAGGCCATGGGCTGGACCCCACTGTCCTTCACGGTCCAGCACGCCAGCGGGTCGGGCGCCCGCCTGGAGGTCTCCCTGCCATGCGCTCACCCCCAGCAACGCACTGTGCATCCCCCCAGGCGTGACCACCGCCATCACCAAGGCAATGGCCCTCGGCTGGCACCCCTCAAAACCCGGCCCCCAACTCACCCTGCCACTGGACCACACAACACACGCGCGCCCTGCGCAGAGCAGGGGACGACGCTGACGGGGCCCAGCGTCGTAGCCGTACTCCGCTGACGTACCTTCCAGGATCGGAAGGGTCTCTGCCCTAGGCGCATCCGAAGGATCGAACCTCTACCCCCCTGATCCGCAGGCTCCGAACCGTCCGCATCAGTCCCGTCCTCTGGCTCTTCGCCTGCTGGTCGCCCAAAGTCGTCTACAAGGATCCGAGGCCAGGATCCGTGTGCCGCCAACCGTGGCACCCGGGGAGCCAGCCGGAGAGGCTCCGGAGAGCGCGCACCTAGTCACCATGAACGCCACGCTGACTCGCCCGGTTCGCGCGGACCTGCATCTTCCGGACCTAGAGGGGAACCTGCGGCCCATGCATGATCAGTGCCATGGAGACTCTCACGTTGCAGCGACCGTTTAGTCCGTGGCGCTACGGAGTCGGCCACTCAGAACTGTTGATGCATAGCCATGCAGGCACGGGCAGCGACGAACACATCAACGTCCTGTTCGTAGACGTCCGAGCCGTCAAGCTCCGCACGTCCTACAACCCGCTGATTCTCCAGGCGGCAGATGAGCAGGTGCGACTCGGCCTGCTGGACTTCGCCCAGGTGCCGCAGCGATTTCATGCCCAGTTCCTAAGCCTGGTCTTGCCCACACCGGACGCTGAGCCCGGCTTCATCGTGTGCGCCCGCGCGAGCATCCTGGCCACGGCTTCCACCGACCGTGCCGAGGTCTACGGCTGGAACCGCGACCATTCGCGTGTGCTCCACCGGCTGAGTCCAAGCTGAGCGCCTTCCGTGCAACCGAAGGTGCAAGGTGACTTCGAACAAGATCAGCAAAGGCTGACCGGGCGGCGGCTGAGGCCATGAGCGACGCCCTCTTCGGGACCTGATCGAAGCCCGTGGCTCCCATGGCCCACGCAAGAGGCCCCTTCCATGATCGGAAGGGGCCTCTGAGTTGGGCGCACCCGAAGGGATTCGAACCCCTAACCTTCTGATCCGTAGTCAGATGCTCTATCCGTTGAGCTACGGGTGCTTGCCGGGATCACTGTACCGGCTCCGTGGACCTCACCGCGAATCGGTTGACCGATGCGTGGGCCGCAAACTGTGAGCTGTGTCACGGAACCCTTTGTGGTGGAGGTACGCCAAAGGGGTGATTGCGACGGGTGTGACCACGGGGGTCCCTGTCGTTCGAAGCCCCACCCCCCTGAAGGAGATTCCACATGCGCATGTCCGCCACCAAGCTGATCGGTGCTCTCGCCGTCGGTGGCTTGTTGCTCGGTTCCACGGGCTGCGGGGCGGTCGACGCCCTTGCCGGAGGCAAGAAGTCGACGGCGTGCAAGAACATCGAGAGCGAGCTGCGGAGCTTCTCCACCAGCAGTATGTCGATGACGTCGTCCGGCGGCGCCTCGGCGACCGCCCAGAAGTTCTCCGACACGGCGGCCAAGGTCCGCTCGGAGGGCCAGAACGCCGGTGGCGACGTCGAGACCGCCGCGACCGCGTTCGCGGGTGACCTCGACAAGACGGCCGAGATGCTGCGGAACCTCAGCTCCGGCAACACCTCGTCCATGGGACAGCCCAACGTCGCCGACATCCAGCGGCACGGCAATGACCTTGCCGACGCCTGCGGGTTCAACGGCTTCCGGCTGGGCGGCTGATCGTCGGCGGTCCGCTCCCGCGGCCCCGGGGGCGGAACGCCGGCTCGTTGCCTTCGCGTAGTGGCGGGGTCTCCGACTATGCTTCTGGAACCCGCGGCTTGGACTTTGCCGGTTGGCTCGCCGAACCGGTAACCTGTCTAGGCCTGACGGCACTGGAGGATTCGCCTAGTCCGGTCTATGGCGCCGCACTGCTAATGCGGTTTGGGTTCACGCCCATCCGGGGTTCAAATCCCCGATCCTCCGCCACTTGACCAGGGGTTCCACGCTGTGTTCTGTGGAACCCCTGGTTCTTTACTGATCTCTAGTTGCGTTTGTTGTTGCAGTTCACCCGGTTTCGAGCCCCCGCAGTGCTCGTCCGATTCGCTCTCCAGCGTCGCCAACCTGCGAGTCCGCCACCTGGGTGTACCGCTCGGTTGTGGTGACCCGGCATGTCCCGGGATTTTCTGGATCACTCGGATGTGCACGTTCTGGGCCGTCAGTAACTGCCGGGCGGTGTGACGAGCGTCGTGTAGCCGACCGTCGGGCGCGCCAGCCCGTTTCAGCAGCGCCTTTCACGCCTTCCGGTCTTCGGTGCGGGCCGGTGGACGACCGTTGCGCTGGGCGAAGACCACGTCCCAGTCCTCTCAGGCGTCGCCCGCTCGCACCTCCTTCTCCGACTGCTGCTGCTCGTGTTGCTCCGGTAGCTGCGGAAGCAACTCGGGTGGGCACTGCACGTCACCTTGCGGCTGCGCTTCCGGGGGACGAGTAGCCGAAATGTCGCCCGTCTCGGTGGAGTTCGCCGAACGCGTCCGCTGCGGACGAGAACAGTACGAAGCCGGACAGGCAGGCATGGGGGACGCCGGGCTCCGCGAGATGGCCCAGCGTGTGCACGAGAGCCTGGTCGACTCATCGGACAATCCGGAAGTGGAGTTGGTGCCTGCGGCCCGCGTTGACGCCTGCGACAGGTCACCAGGCTCCGCCGACCATGAGTTCGTGTGGAGGACGCGGTCGGATTCCGCACATGGGGCAGCAGCGGGAAGCGCCGCTCTTGCGTTTGATGCCCGTTCGCGGGGCCAGCCGCCGCTCGATCCCGGCGTTGGCGCGGTGCCGGTCTCGTGTTGGGCGAGGTGGCCCGTCAGGTCGCGGGTCCGGCTCATTTTGGAGGAGGTTCGCGTCAGCGGCGGTGATTTCGTCAAGCTGGCCCGGGCGGTTCGAACTCAGCGATCCCATCGCCATCCGGGTTGGCGGGGAGCAGGCCCGTGATGACGGCGAAGGTCGCCAGGGCCAAGGGGAACATTCCCCCATCGATCTGGACGTCTTCCGGGCAGCTGGTGACGGTGTTCGGCCTGGTGCCTAGTGCCAGGGGCTCGGTCTGCCCCGCTCGCACCGGGGGCCCGGAGGGGTCAGAGCTGCGCTCCAGCACTGGGTGGTAACCGCTCGGGATTGAGAGCCGCGGCCGTTTTGACGGTACCAAGGAAGAAGATGGCCCGCATGCCGCACACCACTCGTCCACCGATCGTGGACATCACCAAAGACATTCCTGAATTGGCCGCCCACGCCCGTACGGCCGTCCGGCTGCACCCCCGGCAAGGCGACCAGGGTCCAGATGACAGCAGCATCGGAGGGCCGCTGCGCTGGCCTGCGGACGAGCCCTGGCCCGCGTGCGACCTGCCGCACGGTCGTGGCCGGTCCGCCGCAGCGCCGGTCGCAATGGTGCCGATCGCGCAGATATACGCAGCCGATGTCCCCGCCTACCCTTTTCCGCAGGACAGCGACCTTCTGCAAATCCTGTGGTGCCCCAATCACGACGCGATATGGCCGGACGCCAAGATCAGCGTGCGGTGGCGCCGCGCGGACGAGGTCACCGCCGTGCTGGCCGACCCGCCGAAGCCCGACCTGGTCGAGGAGGAGTGGCTGGTGCCGGTCCCCTGCGTGCTCGACCCCGAACCGATCACCGAGTATCCATACGAGGAAGAGCTCCCCCGGCAGATCCAGGACGCGCTCAGGGAATGGGAGACCGGCTATCCCGCCTACCAGTACGGCCTGTCGATCGCGTCTGGCTGCAAGATGGGTGGTGGTATGTCCTGGAACGTCACCGACATGGGAGATCCGCCGACCTGCGAGCAGTGCGGTGCTCCCGCCCATCTGATCCTGCAGTTGGACAGCTCCGAATGGGGCGGCGAGGCCGACCACGACGGCGGACCACCCCGCTGGCAGCCCATCGAGGACGCCAACCTCGATGACGACGCCTACTGGGCCGCAATAGAGCCGACCGGTCTGCAAATCGGTCGCTACAGTCACGGCGGCTTCTTCGGCTGCTCCGCCGATCATCGGCACACGGTGACGTTCCACTGCCAATGAACGGTCACGCCGGGAGGACGTCCTCGATCAGAGGGAACTGGACCCGCTCGACGACGGCTCCGCCTTCTAGCTGCTCAGTGGTCTGTTCGCCTATGACTAGCGGTTAGGGAGTTCGAAGACACATCTACTGAACTGCCGTACTTCCCGGGTAATGCCGGGCGTGCCTGTAAGGCCGGACGCGCGGTGTGCAGCTGTCGGTAGGACGCGGCGCGACTTCGGGCGGGCGCAGACCCCACCGTCGGCACAGGTGGTCCGCGGCGGTGGCGGTCATGCCCGCCAACAACTCCATGGTGTAGCCGACCTGGTCACCAACCAGCAGTGACAAGGGCCGCGCGATCGGGATTTCGGCCAGGTCGAAGCGTCGTACGGCCGCCCACCTGTCCCGCAGGTCCCCGGCACCGATCTGCGCCTCCGGTTTGAGGATCTTCACGCTGGGCTCGCTCGACCGCCAGCCGGAGCGACCTGGCACCGTGCTCGGAACTGAGGAGGCGGTCCAGTTGCGGCCGCCACTCCGACGTCGGCCTGCCGTCTGAGATCAGTACCAGCGTGACGTCGTACGCACGCGCCGGAATCGTCTCCTCGTCGTCGAGGATTCGCCGGGCCATCTCGAAGGCCTCGCCTATCGGCGTACCGTCCGGGCCACCAACGGCCTCCATGTCCACCCCTGTCGCCGAGGCGGCGGGCACCGGACGCTGATGCAGCACTACGCCCTGGCCACCGAAGGCGATCACACCGAGGTTGATCTCCCCGAGGGGAACGCTCACGGCCAGCGCTCGAACCATGTGTTAGTGGCTTTTGGTCAGGTGTGTGGGGTGGGGTGTTCATGGGTCAGTTCGGTTAGGCGGTGGGTCAGGTAGCGGCGGTCGGGGGTGGTGCGGGCGAGGGTCAGGGCCTCGCGGTAGGCGGTGGCCGCGGCTTTGTGGTGGCCCAGGCGGCGGAGGAGGTCGGCGCGGGTGGCGGGGAGGAGGTGGTAGTCCGGTAGGGCGGCTTCCAGGTCTCTGAGTAGGGCCAGGCCTGCTTCTGGGCCGTCCGCCATGGCGACGGCGACGGCTCGGTTCAGGTGGACGACCGGGCTCGGGGTCAGTTCGGCCAGTCGGTCGTAGAGGGCGGCTATCTGCGGCCAGTCGGTATGCGCGGGTGTGGGGGCGGTGGCGTGGCAGGCCGCGATCGCGGCCTGAATTTGGTAAGGGCCGGGTGTGCCCTGGTTCAGGGCGTTGTTCAGGTGCGCGATGCCCTCGGTGATCGACGTGTGGTCCCAGCGGGTGCGGTCCTGGTCTTCGAGGGGGATGAGGTCGCCTGCGGTGTCCTGGCGGGCGGCGCGGCGGGAGTGTTGGAGCAGGAGGAGGGCGAGCAGGCCGGTGATCTCCGGGTCGTCCGGCATCAGGCCGTGCAGGACGCGGGCCAGCCGGATCGCCTCCGCGCACAGGTCCACGCGCAGGGGGTCGGGGCCTTCCGTCGCCGCGTAGCCCTCGTTGAACAGCAGGTAGACGACGCCGAGGACGGACGCCGTCCGCTGTGGCAGCAGGTGCGCGGGCGGTATCCGGTACGGGATGCCCGCGTCCCGGATCTTGCGTTTGGCGCGGACGAGCCGCTGCGCCATCGCCGGTTCGGCGACAAGGAAGGCGCGGGCGATCTCGGCGGTGGTCAGACCGAGGAGTGTCCGGAGGGTGAGCGCCACCCGGGCCTCGATCGTCAGCGCCGGATGGCAGCAGGTGAAGATGAGTCGGAGGCGGTCGTCGGTGATTCCGCTCGGGTCGGGCGGGTCCTGCGGGCCGTTCATCGTGTCCCATTCCCTGAGCTTTGCGTGCTCTGTACGGCCGCGCCGGATCCGGTTGAGGGCGTGGTTGCGTGCCGCGGTTGTCAGCCAGGCGCCCGGACGGTCGGGGACGCCGTCGTCCGGCCACCGTTCGAGGGCACGGGTGAACGCCTCCTGGGCGCATTCCTCGGCGAGGTCCCAGTCGCCGGTCATGCGGATGAGGGTCGCGACGACCCGTCCCCACTCGTTGCGGAAGGCCGCCGCGACCGCGGCTTCGGCGGGGTCCGTCACTCCTCCCAGAGCGGTCGGACCTCGATCGATCCCCGTTGGGCCGTGGGGTGCTTGGACGCGATTTCCAGTGCCTCTTCCAGGTCAGCGCATTCGATGAGGTCGAATCCGAGGATCTGTTCCTTGGTCTCGGTGAAGGGGCCGTCCGACAGGATCGTTTCGCCGTCCCGCACCCGGACGGTCGTGGCGGTGTCGGTGAGGCGGAGCCTGGCGCCCAGCTTGCGCACGTTGCGGGCGTCCATCTTTTCGACCCAGTCGATGGTGTCTTCCTCAAGCAGGGCCAGTTCGTCCGCGGTGAGCTCGGCGTTCTCGTCGCCGCAGATCAGCATTAGGTATTTCATGTTCGCTCCTTCTCCAGAGTGGGGACTTGCGCCGGCTCGGAAACTCGTCGCGGGCGCGGTGTCGCGAGCAGTAGCCCGGCGATGACCGCGCCTGCCAGGGCGATTCCGGCGGCGGTGTCGAAGGCCGTGCGGAAACCGTCGACCGTGCCCGTGCGGGATCCGACGGTGGACGCGACGGCCACGCCGAGCGCGCCGCCGAGCTGGAACGCCGCGGTGTTCAACCCGGACGCGAGCCCCGAGTCCCGGTCGGTGGCCGCGGACAGCGCCGCGACCGTTGCCCCCACCGCGCACGTTCCCAGGCCCGTCCCGAACAGGAACAGGCCGGGGAAAAGGCCGGTGAGATATGTGCTGTTCTCGGTGATCTGGCCCAGGGCGAGGCAACCGGCGGCCATGAAAACCAGGCCCGTCGTCGCCACCGGTCGCACGTCCACGCGTCCGATCGCCGACTGCGCCGCGTACGAACCGACCACCGCCATCACGGGCAGGACGGCGGTGGCGAGCCCGAACTCCAGCGGCGAGTAGTCGAGGACGCCCTGCGCGTACTGCGACACGGTGAACGACGTCCCGAACGCGGCGACCGCGGTCACCAGCATCGCGAGGTTCCCGCCGTTCAACCGCCGCGACCGGAAGATCCGCAGCGGCACGAGGGGCGCCGCCGACCGCGTCTCGATCCACACGAACAGGGCGCCCGCCGCCACGGCGATGAGCAGCGCACCAATCGTGGAGGGGCCCGTCCAGCCGGTTTCCGGCACCCGAACGATCCCGTACACCGCCGCGGACACCGCCAGCGTGACGGTCAGCGCCCCCAACGGGTCGTACGCCCGCGCCGTCCCCTTGCTCTCGCTCAGCAGCGCGGGCCCGAGCGCGAGCAGCACCGCCGCGACCGGCACATTGAGGAAGAACACCCATGGCCAGCCGAGTGCGTCGGTCACAGTTCCGCCGACGAGCAGGGCCGCCGTGGCCCCGAATCCGCCGACGCTCGACCAGATCGCCAGTGCCTTGTGGCGTGCCGGTCCCTCCTTGAAGGTCGCGGTGACCAGGGAGAGCGCGCTCGGTGCCATCAGGGCGGCCGAGATTCCCTGGACGACACGTGCGGCGATGAGCGCGCCGCCCGTCCAGGCGAGCCCGCAGAGAAGGGACGCCACGAGGAACAAGGCCGTTCCGGTGAGGAATGTTCGGCGCCTGCCCAACAGGTCCGCGGCCCGTCCGCCGAGCAACATGAGCCCGCCGAAGCCGAGCAGGTAGGCGCTCAGCACCCACTGCGCCCCGCCGCCCGAGAACCCCAGATCCTGGTCGATCGACGGCAGTGCGAGTAGCACGATCTGCGCGTCCAGGATCACCATGAAGTTCGCTGTGCAGAGCAATGCCAGTGCGGCCCACCTGCGCGGCTTGATGCCGTCCTCGGCCATGGCCCCTCCCTACAGGATCGCTGTCTCCTCACCTCGACAATCGGGACGGCGCGAAATCGACACCGGACGAGAAGAAACTTCGAAGAATCCCCGTTCTGTACAGAACGTACGGTTGCGACACCCGGCGACGATCTCGGCCGGTCGACCGAGACCAGGGCTTGGACGCGAGCGTCCGCACGCTCCCCGCGTTCGCCGCGCGGAGTGGGTGGCGTACTGGACGTGGAGGACGAGCCGGAGCAGGTGTGGGGACGGCTGGCCCAGCCGTGCAGAGATTTCGCGGAGCGGCGGCTGATGGAGGCGTTGGTGAGACGCGTCCGCGGACGTCGTGCAGGGCCTGACCGTGCACCCGGGCCGGCGTCCGCGGCAACCGTGAGTAGTCCAACAGCGCGTCCCGCAGCAAAACCCGAACGTGGTGCTGATCCCAGCCCTGGTGTTCAGCTCAGGCGCCGAAAGCGTCCGGTCGGGCCCGTGCAGGTAAGGAGCGTTGTGGATGTGGTCGTCCTGGGCTTCTGGCCGTCACAGACCACACCGGCACGGAGCGACCACCCCGATGACGTCACTCGTCCTGCTTCGCCTCGGAGTCCTCGATCGGGCCGTCGCCGTCCGCCTCGACTGCGAGCTTCGCCAACCGGGCGGGCAGAGGCAGCTGGTACTTCTCAGCGAGGAAGAGCGTCTGAGCGTAGAGACGGGCTTGCTTCGCGACATCTCCCATGACCCAGGCGTTGGTTCCCGCCGACGTCACGATCGAGACGACAGGGATCCCCTTCGCTACCTTCCCGACTGGCACGTGAGAACTCTTGTTCCACTGCTTCATCAGCTTCTCAAGGGCCGCGAGAAGCTTGTGATCGTCACGGAGTTTCTGGCTCCATTTCTTCCGTCCCTTGGCGGCCACCGCGGCGAGATGTGCGTTGTGGTTCGTTGATGCCTTGGGCAGCTGCTCCGCAAAGGATCGAGCCACCATTCGCCCCACGACCTGCCGGAGTTCCGGGTCGGTCGCATCGAAACCATAGGCATAGCAGACGCGGGTCGCGATCGCCGTCGTCAACACCTGCATGACGATGATGTCCGCGGAGATCGCCGCCGCCCCGCCCGCGACCGGAACGAGGGCGAGGGCGCCGAGCGCGGCCCCCTCGGCCGCTCCGAAGGAACGCCATTTCAGTACCAGGTTCCGGACGACCTCATCGAGTTCGGCGAGGTCCAGTCCACGAAGGTCTTCCAATGACGCAACGTCGCGACCGCGGTCCCGATGAAAGTCGATGACCTTCTGCGGATTCGTGAGCTCCACCGCCCAGTCGTTGGCCAGGTCGACCAGTCGTACGGCGCCCTCTGCGACCGGAGTGAGCACAGTCTCGGCCGCACGCTCTCCCATGGCTTTGAGGGACTCGGGGGCGGCTTCGACCACTGCGGTTCCCGCGCGTCCCATGACGTCTTTCGTTCTCGCCCCGGCGGCTTCGACGGCGGCCCGAGCCCTGGCCGGCACCAACCGTCGCCGGTCGACCTTACGCTGCCAGTGGGTCTCAAGCGCCGCCCACGTGCGCGATTCGTACGGGGACATCCGCAAGGTCGCCGACGCCGTCGTCGAGCCGTTGTCCGAGGCGGGGGACGGAACGTCCATGACAGGTGAGTCGGCGGCGTGGCTTTGACCGTCCTCCTCAAGATCAGAGGGTGACGTCGAGTCCGAGGAGTCCTGCATGGTCTTCCTTCCATGATGGCGTGCGACGACCGCCCGAGAACGGCCTGCAAAATCTTCAGGGTTTCTCTCTCGCGTGCAAGCCCGAGGCTTGACGTCCAACCGGTCCTGTGATGAGGGAACGGTAGCCATCCGTGGGGTTCCATCTGCTCGCAGTGACGAAATCGGTGCGAAAGGCCGACCAGGGATGCTCTCGTCCACCGGCCGCCCACTTCGTCGGCAGTCGA
Organism: Actinomadura pelletieri DSM 43383; assembly: GCF_003634705.1. Classification (GTDB taxonomy): domain Bacteria; phylum Actinomycetota; class Actinomycetes; order Streptosporangiales; family Streptosporangiaceae; genus Spirillospora; species Spirillospora pelletieri. The sequence goes on from NZ_RBWU01000001.1 coordinate 1,007,829, forward strand.
GCCCGAGACCGACGGGAAGTTTGCGGTGTGAGGTGGCACCGACGTGTCGGCTCAGCGAGTTGGTGGCCGGTTCAGGACGCGACCTTGGCTCGTGCCGCCTCCGCGAACAGCGGGTTGGTCATTGCGACGATCTTGGGCTGGAACTTGCCCTTCGCGCACACCAGGCCCGTCGCCTTCTCCTTGGGGGCGAGGCTCGTGGTGGGGATCTGGTCCTCGTAGTCGCCGAGGGCGGAGCCGCTGTCGTGCTTGGTGTTGTCGGTGTCGGTGAGTGAGAAGTAGAGCGGGTTCACTTCGAGCTGCTTCTTGGTCTGGTTGGTGACGGTCACCTTGACGCAGGACAGCGGGCCGCCGTCGCTCAGGACGCTCCTCTTGGCGCGCGCCCGCTTGGCGGTGAGCTTGATCGGAAAGGTCTTGGCCTTGGTCGTGCCGCCACCCGCGCCCTCGGGCTTGCCGGAGCCTTCCGACTGGACGGCGACCGGTTCCTGTTCGAGCTCGCATCCGGCGGTGAGGACGGCGACCGCGACGAGTCCGATGATGATCTTGCGCATGGGGGTGCTCCTTCGTTTCCGGGCGCGTCCGTAGGGGGCGCCATCGGTGGGGCTTGTGGGTGAGAGGGCCGCCGCCCGCTGAGCTGGCTGGGAGGACGGCGAAGAGGAGCGGAAGGCGGTGGACCTTCGTGTGGGCTGACGGGCGTTAGGTCATCGTGATGAGCTGGAAGAACTCCTCGGCGTCGATGACCGTGATCTCGTGACCGGATTCGCGGAGCCGCTCCGCCTTGGCGAGCTTGCCCGTCTTCCGCGCGCCCGGGGCGAGTTGGTGACGCTCGATGCCGCCGACCACCAGCAGGTCGACATATCTGGTGACGTTGAGGACGGTCCGGGCTCCGAGGGCCGTGATCCGTGCGGCGGCTGCCGCCCTCGTCATTCCGGGCAGTGAGCCGGTGAAGCAGACGGTCAGTCCAGAGAACGGGTTGTCCGGGTCGGCGTCGGGGGCGGCGTCCGGAAACGGTTCGCGGCGTGCGGCCCCCCGATACCTGCAGCCCTGCCGGACACCGTTGCGGTAGGAGCCCATCTGGATCCTGTGGACGGCGAGGAGTTCGTCGAGGGTGCTCGTTCCCTGCCGTTTCAGCGCGGCGAGCATCACCTGGGCGGCTGCCCGGGCGTCGTCACCGGCGTTGTGGTGGTGTGGCAGGGCGATGCCCAGGGCGTCGGCGAGGACCGGGAGCTTGTAGGCGAGGAGGCCGGTCCAGGTTCGGCGTGCGACCACGAGCGTGCAGGCGAACCGGAGGTCCGGGACGGGGAGGCCGCTCGCCTCGCACGCGGCGGCGAGGACTCCGATGTCGAAGGCCGCGTTGTGTGCGACTAACGGGGTGTCGCCGGCGAACTGGACGATGCGCTCCAGCGTCTCCGGCCAGCCGGGGGCGTCCCTGACGTCGTAGGCCGTGATGCCGTGGACGCCGACGTTGAAGGCATCGAAGTGATCGTGCCCCTCCGGCGGCCGGATCAGCGATGACCACTCCTCGACGATCTGGCCTTCCTTCACCTTCGCCAGTCCGACCGAGCACGGGCTTCCCCGCAGGGAGTTCGCCGTCTCGAAGTCGATGGCCGTCCAAGCCGTCATCCGTCGCCCCTCCGCATCGAGCCGCTGAAAGCACGACCATGAGAGCATGAAGTGAAAGCACTGTCAAATAGGAAGAGTCGCTTCGGTGGTGTACAGTGGCGATGCTCCCGAAAGCTGATGAGGAAGTGCCGATGGCATCGCAGAGCGAACAGCTGACCGCCGCCGAGATCTCGCGGCTCGCCGGTGTGACGCGGGCGACCGTGAGCAACTGGCGCCGACGTCACCCCGACTTTCCGCAGCCCAGCGGGGGGACGGAGGCCAGCCCCAGCTACGACCGGCGGCAGATCGAGGCCTGGCTCGACGCGCGCGGACGTCTCCCCGCACGCTCCGCCAAAGACGACCTGAGAACTCACCTACGCGGACGCACACCACGCGACGTCGAAGCCATCGCCCTGTTCACCGCGCACATGGCCGAACTGGACGACAGCGAACGACACAGAATCGCGACCCTCGACGACGACGCCCTACTGGACCTGCACGCGAAGCCAAGCCATGGCGACGTGCCCGCCGCGCTCCTCCGGACGGCCGCGAACGTGATGCTGCAAGAAGGGGCTCTCGCCGTCTTCGACGTCCTCGACGAACACTCCGAAGCACCGGTCGGCATCCGCGGGACGCACTCGACACCCCAAACCATCGCCGACCTGATGGCCGAACTGGCCACGGCGGGAAACCGGCCCGTCCACAGCGTCCTCGACCCGGCCTGCGGAGGCGGACGTCTGCTCGCCGCGGTCGCGACCAGGCTCGAACCGGGCGCACGCGTCTACGGCCAGGAGTACCGCGCCGTCACCGCCGCCCAGGCCAGGACACGCGTCGCCGGTGAGTCACCCAAGGCGTCCGTGGACGTCTGGACCGGCGACAGCCTCCGCGACGACGCCTTCCCCGACCTCCAAGTGGACGCCGTCGTCTGCAACCCGCCCTACGGCGACCGCGACTGGGGCCACGACGAGTTGGCGTTCGACACCCGCTGGGCGTACGGCCTGCCACCACGCTCGGAACCGGAACTCGCCTGGATCCAGCACGCCATGGCGCACCTTGCCGAGGGCGGACACGCCGTGCTGCTGCTCCCACCCGCCACCGCGTCACGCCCGTCCGGCCGCCGAATCCGAGCCGAGATGCTCCGGCAGGGAGCCCTGCACGCGGTCATCGCCCTCCCACCGGGCCTGGCCGTCCCGCACCACATCGGCCTCCACCTGTGGATACTCCGCCATCCCGCCCCCGACCACCCCGGCCGAGACCTGGTCCTCCTCATGGACGCCTCCGACGAAGCCGCCTCCACCGAAGGAAAGCTTCACGAGACGATCGTCCGCACCTGGGAGGCGTTCACCGCCCCTGCCGAGTTCGGCGAGGTCCCAGGAACCGCACGTGCCGTGCCGGCGATCGACCTCCTCGACGATCTCGTCGATCTCTCACCGGCACGCCATGTCCGCACGGCACCGGTCATCGTCCCGGACGTCGCCCTGCGCGAGGTCACACAGGGCATCGAGCGCCTCCGCGCCGACGTGGCCGCGCTGGCGGAGGCGAGCGAGATCGGGCCGTTGTCCTCGGCCGGGGAGGCGAACCGCACCTGGCGTACCGCGACGATCGCCGATCTGGCACGCGGCGGCGCGCTCGCCGTCCACCGAGCCGTCCCGCGGGGATCGCGGGCCGACTCGATGGACCCGCTGCCCGCCGACCTTGCGGACCGTCCCGTCCTCCGGGGACGTGACCTGGTCGCCGGGACGCGTGCCGGCGGTGACGTGAACGAGACCCGGCCGGCGACCGCGATCCCCATCGAGGTGGGGGACGTCCTGCTCGCCCAGGTCGTCGGTCCGCGTGGCGTCGCGACGCGGGTGGCGGGGGAGGACGAGGCCGGATGTCTGCTCGGCTCCCACGTGTTCCTGCTCCGACCCGACCCCGCGCGTCTCGATCCGTGGTTCCTCGCCGGGTTCGTCAGCGCGCCCGACAACGTCAGTCAGGCCACGACCGGCAGTTCCACGCACCAACTCGTCCCGTCACGGCTGCGCGTCCCGCTGCTCCCGCTCGATGAGCAGACCGCCTACGGCCGGGTGTTCCGCCAGGTATGCGAGCTCCGAGCCTTCGCGCAGGACGTCACAACCCGCGCCTCCGAGACGGCCGACCTCATCGCTGCCACCCTGAGCAGCGGCGCACTCCTTCCACAGCAGGACAGGTAGAACGTCATGAACGTCAAGAGCTCATCGGCACGCGTATTAACCGGGGCCTTTGGTGGCCAACAGGTATCAACCGCCCCTGTCCTCGCAGGGACGACCGGGAAGATGAAGGGGTGGCTGTGACTGTGGAGCGCATCGCGAACCGGTTCCGCGTGACGGGGCCGCTCGGCAAGGGCAACATGGGCGAGGTTCACCGCGCCGTCGACCTCCAGGCCGGTGACGGCGACCCGGATCGCGAGGTCGCCGTGAAGAGGATCCTGCGCAGCCGCACCGGTGTGGTCCTCGACTCGCGGGCCGATATGAAGACCGTCCGGCGGTTCGAGCGCGAGGTCCGCATCATGCGGCGCCTGAACGATCACCCGAACCTTCCCCGCATCATCGCGGGCGGCGTCGACGAGGGCGACGGCCTGCCGTACATCGCCATGGAGCTTCTCAAAGGGCACACGTTGCTGGTGCTGTCCGGTGAGCGCGCCCAGCTTCCGGTGTCCTGGGTCGCGGCCCTCGGCGCACAGATCGCGGACGGTCTGTCCGCCGCGCACCGGGCCGATGTCGTGCACCGCGACCTCAAGCCCGCGAACGTGATGCTGCTCCCCGGCGGAAACGTCAAGGTCCTCGACTTCGGCATGGGCCGGATCATCGACGACCCCGTGGTCGACCGTGTGACGAGCAGTGGCATCACGGTCGGCACGGCCCGCTACATGGCGCCCGAGCAGTTCCTCGACGCGGCGGTGACGCAGGCTGCCGACCTGTACGCCCTCGGCTGCATGCTGTACGAACTGCTCACGGGAGCCCCGCCGTTCGTAAGCGAGAACGGGCTCGAACTGGGGCAGAAGCACCGCGACGAGGAGCCGGCTCCGCTGCGGCTGCTGCGTTCGGACGTCCCCGAGGACATGGCCCGTCTGGTCGAGCGGCTGCTCGCCAAGCGGCCCGAGGACCGGCCGGCCGACGCCGTCGCGGTCCGTGAGGCGCTGCTTCCCCATGCCGTGGGCGAGGTGACGGTCGAGGACTGGGAGGCCTACGACCCGGTCCGGTACCTGGCGTCCGGCAAGGAAGCTCCTCCGCCCGCGCCGGATCCGGTGCCTGAACGGCCGCGCCCATCGGCGGGTTCGGTGATGGACGTGTTCGGCCTGCACCGGCAGCTCATCAAGGACTACCGGGAGTTCACCGAGGGCGGGACCGTCATCCGGGACGACCGCATCGCCGCGTTCGTCGAGAGCACCCTGGACGACAAGTCCCAGTGGCCTGACCCGTGGGTGTCGCTGAACCCGTTCTTCGCGGAGGGCGGCACCGTCTCGGAGCTGAGCGGCGACGGCAGGCTCCTCCACGAGGAATGCGCGCGCATCTTCCAGTCCGGCAAGACTCGGAAGGGCACGGTGTGCGACGGGCGTCCGCTGACCCTGCACCGTCACCAGCTTGAGGCGGTCGAGGCGGCCAAGCGCGGGCAGTCCTACGTCCTCACGACCGGCACCGGCTCCGGCAAGTCGCTGTCGTACATCGTGCCCATCGTCGACCGGGTGCTGCGCGAGCGCGAGACGGCGCCGGGCAAGCGCGTCCGGGCGATCATCGTCTATCCGATGAACGCGCTGGTCAACAGCCAGGTCAACGAGCTGGAGAAGTACCTTCGGGACGGCTACGGCGAGGGTCGCGAGCCGGTCACCTTCGCCCGCTACACCGGGCAGGAGGACGACGAGCGCCGCCGGGAGATCCGCGACGATCCGCCGGACATCCTGCTGACCAACTACGTGATGCTGGAACTGATGCTCACCCGCCCGAGGGACCGCGGCTCGCTGATCCGGATGGCGAAGGGGCTGCAGTTCCTGGTCTTCGACGAGCTGCACACCTATCGGGGCCGCCAGGGCGCCGACGTGGCGCTGCTCATCCGGCGGGTCCGTGAGGCGTGTCAGGCGGACGACCTCCAGTGCGTCGGCACGTCCGCGACGATGTCGACCGAGGGCACCTTCGAGGACCAGAAGAGGGAGGTGGCCCGCGTGGCCACGACCCTTTTCGGGACCGAGGTCGATGCGGAGAACATCATCGGCGAGACCCTGGTGCGCGCCACGCTGGAGGCCCCGGACACGGTGCCCCCGGAGCGGCTGCGCGCCCCCGCGGCACCGCGCGCGTACGACGACCTGGTGCGGGACCCGCTGGCCCGCTGGATCGAGACGCGCTTCGGTCTCGTCGAGGATCCGACGGGACGCCTCGTCCGGCAGAAGCCCGCGAAGATCGAGGAGGCGGCCCGAGATCTCGCGGAGCAGTCCGGTGTCCCCGAGGACGACTGCGCCGAGGCGATCCGCCGCACCCTGGAGGCCGGTTCGGAGGCACGGCACTCGGTGACGGACCGTCCGCTGTTCGCGTTCCGGCTGCACCAGTTCCTGTCCAAGGGCGACACGGTCTACGTCACCTTGGAAAACCCGTCGTCGCGCCAGCTCACCCGCGACTACCAGCTCGTCCAGCCGGGGACGGACGGCAAGATCCTCCTGCCGTTGGCGTTCTGCCGCGAGTGCGGCCAGGAGTACCTGACGGTGTGGCGCAAGGACGAGGACGGCACGGTCCGCTACGAACCGCGCCGTGACACCGCGGCATCGGGCGGTCGTGAGGGCGACGGCTACCTGTACGTCGATCCGGGCCGTCCGTGGCCGCACACCGTCGAGGAGGCGATCGAGAACCGGCGCCTGCCGGAGGCGTGGCTGGAAGTGGACGACACCGGCCGGGAGGTCGTGCGCACCAACTACCGGGCGGTGGTTCCCGCGCCCGTCCGCGTCGACGCCTACGGTGTCGAAGGCCAGGGCGAGTTGGACGCCGCGTTCATCCCCGCGCCGTTCCGGTTCTGCCTGCACTGCGGGGTGAGCTACGAGCAGGTCCGTGGCAAGGACTTCGCCAAGCTGGCGACGCTCGACCAGGAGGGACGCTCGTCGGCGACGTCGCTGGTGTCGGCGTCGATCATCCGTTTCCTGCGGGCGGTGCCGGAGCAGGCACTGGCCGCCGAGGCCCGCAAGTTGCTGACCTTCGTCGACAACCGGCAGGACGCCTCCCTCCAGGCCGGTCACTTCAATGACTTCGTCCAGATCACCCAGCTTCGCGGCGCGCTGTACCGGGCGGCCGTCGACGCGGGGGAAGAGGGGATCAACCACGAGGATCTGGCGTCGAAGGTCGTCGGCGCCCTCGGCCTGGACGTCGTCGACTACGCCGGATCGTCCGACCTGCCCCCGTCGATGGCCCGCAACGCGGCGCGGACGCTACGGGACGTGGTCGCGTTCCAGCTCTACCTGGACCTGGAGCGCGGCTGGCGCGTCACCATGCCCAACCTGGAACAGACCGGCCTGCTGAAGATCGACTACCAGGACCTCGACTGGCTGGCCGCCAGGCAGGACCGCTGGGAGGGCGCGCACCGGGTGCTGCGCGACGCCGAGCCGGGCCGCCGCGCCGAGATCATGCGGGCCCTGCTGGACGAGATGCGCCGCCACCTCGCCATCGACGTCCAGTACTTCCGCGACGACTTCGACAGTCTCCGCCGCGCCAGCGAGGAACGGCTCGTCGACCCGTGGGTTCTGTCGAGGGGCGACGAGCCCAAGGTCGGCACGGCCTACCCGCAGAAGGCACGCCCCGGTCTGGACCGTTCGGGCCTGTTCCTGTCCGGGCTCAACAAGTTCGGCAAGTACCTGCGGCGTGTGCATTTCAGTGACCTGTCGGTGGACGACGCGCAGCAGCTCATCGAGGAACTGCTCAAGGTGCTGAGCAGGGCGAAACTGGTCACGGAGGTGTCAGTGACGCCCGGGTGGGCCAGGCGCGGTCGCCGTCCCAACGGTCCGGCCGTCACCGGCTACCGCGTCTCGGCGGCGTGCCTGGTGTGGCGGGCCGGGACGGGCGAGGTCGGCGCCCACGATCCGCTCACCCGCACCTACGCCAGCGGCGACGGCCCCCGCGTCAACGAGTTCTTCCGCGACCTGTACCGCAACACCGCCGCGGAACTCGGCGGCCTCATCGCCCGCGAGCACACCGCCCAGGTCGACCCGGAGGAGCGGCGCAGGCGCGAGGAGGAGTTCAGCGAGGCGAAGCTGAAGTTGCTGTACTGCTCGCCCACCATGGAGCTGGGCGTCGACATCAGCGCACTCAACGCGGTGATGATGCGCAACGTCCCGCCCACACCCGCGAACTACGCACAGCGCAGCGGACGCGCGGGACGGTCCGGCCAACCCGCACTCGTCACCACCTACTGCGCGACCGGCAACAGCCACGACCAGTACTACTTCCGGCGGTCCGCGCGGATGGTGGCGGGCGCGGTCACACCACCGCGCCTCGACCTGGCGAACGAGGATCTCGTCCGGTCGCACGTTCATGCGATCTGGCTGGCCGAGACGGGCCTGGAGCTGTACAACAACATTCCGGCGATCATCGACATCGGCTATGACGAGGACGCCCGCCGCCCCGACCCGCCGCTGCCGCTGCTGGACTCGGTCGTCGAGGCGATCGGCGGCGAGTCCGCGCAGCGACGTGCCGTGCGGGCCGCGAAACAGGTGCTCGGCGGGCTCATGGACCAGTTCGCCGCCACGGTCTGGTGGGACGACGACTGGATCGAGAAGACGGTCGCCGCCGCCCCCGACCTCTTCAACCGGGCCTTCGACCGCTGGCGGGACCTGTTCAAGGCGGCGCTGGTGGACCAGGCGGAGCAGAACCGCCGCGTCCTGGACACCACGCTCTCCGACCGCGACAACAAGATCGCCGTCGGTCGGCGCCGGGAGGCGGAGACACAGCTCGACCTGTTGAAGAACCAGTCGGCGGAGAGCCGCTCCGTCCTCTCGGACTTCGGCCCGCACCGGTATCTGGCCAGCGAGGGTTTCCTGCCGGGCTACTCGTTCCCGCGCCTGCCGCTGGCCGCCTACATCAACATGCGGGACCGCCGTTTCCGCGACGGCGACTACTTGCAGCGCCCCCGGTTCCTGGCGATCCGCGAGTTCGGACCGGGCGCGCTGATCTACCACGAGGGCGCCCGCTACCAGGTGACCCGCATCCAACTCCCGCCCGGCGGGACGGACGACATCGTCACCTCCGCGGCCCGCCGCTGCACGAGCTGCGGCTACCATCACGACTCCGCCGACCGCGCGGACCGCTGCGAGATGTGCAAGGAGCGGCTGGCGGAGGCACAGTACGGGCTGCTGCACATGCACACCGTCTACACGAAGGCCCGCGCGCGGATCTCCTCCGACGAGGAGGAGCGCCGCAGGGCGGGTTTCCGGCTCGTCACGTCGTACCGGTTCACCGACCACGGCTCCCGTCCGGGCCGCCAGGACGCCCTGGTCGGTGACGCCGAGGGCGGCATCGCCACCCTGTCGTTCGGTGACTCGGCGACGGTCCGGATCACCAACCTGGGACGGTTGCGCGCCAAGCCCGGCGAGCCGGACGGTTTCTGGCTCGACCCCGCGACGGGCGAGTGGATGACCGAGAAGGCCGCGTCGGAGGCGTCCGGCGACTCCAGCGAAATGCCCGTCGTGGACGCCGACGGCAATGAGAAGAAGCGGAAGAAGCGCGTCATCCCGTACGTGCAGGACCGCCGCAACATCCTCGTCGTCCAACTCGACGCGCCGCTGGACGAACCGGTCGCGCTGTCGCTGATGTACGCCCTCGAACGCGGCATTGAGGCGGCTTTCGAGCTGGAGGACTCGGAACTGTCGAGCGAACTGCTGCCCCCCGACGAGGGTCCCCGCGACCGGATGCTGTTCACCGAGGCGGCCGAGGGCGGCGCCGGGGTGCTGCGGTTGATGCAGTCGACGCCGAACGCGCTCGCGACGGCGGCGAAGACGGCTCTCGACATCTGCCACTTCGACGAGGACGGCAACGACCTCGGCGGCCCGCACCCCGATCGCCCGTGCGCCCGCGGCTGCTACGACTGCCTGCTCACCTACGGCAACCAGCTCGACCACGCGGCGATCGACCGGCACACCATCAGGGACGTCCTGGTGCGCCTGGCCCGTGCGAAGACCACCGCGACCGGACGCGGCGAGTCCCGCACCGAGCAGCAGCAACGTCTCTCCGACCAGTCCGACACCGCGCTCGAGAAGCGGTTCGTCGCCTGGCTGAAGGAACGCGGCCTGCGGATGCCCGACGAGGCCCAGACCTACATCCCGGACGCGCAGGCCCGCCCCGACTTCGTGTACCGGCTGCCGGGCGTGCAGCTCGCGGTGTTCGTGGACGGGCCCGTCCACGGACACACCGACGTCAAGGAGCGCGACCGCCAGGCGGAACAGCGCCTCGACAACCAGGGCTGGGAAGTGATCCGTTTCCCCCACGACGCCGACTGGGACGCGATCGTCGCCCAGACCCCGAGCTACTTCGGCGCCTCACCCACCTCCTGACACACCTACGACACCCACCGAGCACGACGACGCGAGGGCACTGCCGCCAATGACACAGCCGACAACGGACTACACCCCCGGCTCCCTGGTCTCGGTTCGCGACCGCGAATGGGTCGTGCTGCCCGAGAGCGCCCCGGACATGCTGGTGCTGCGCCCCCTCGGCGGCGCCGATGACGACATCGCCGCCGTGTTCCCGGCGTTCGAGGACGTCCGGGGAGCGGAGTTCGCGGCGCCGTCCCCGCAGGACCTCGGTGACTCGCACGCGGCGGGCCTGCTGCGCAGCGCGCTGCGCATCGGGTTCCGGTCGGGTGCCGGACCGTTCCGGTCGCTGGCCGGGATCGCGGTGGAGCCGCGCGCCTACCAGCTCGTCCCGCTGATGATGGCGCTGCGGCAGAAGACCGTCCGGATGCTGATCTCCGATGATGTCGGCATCGGCAAGACCGTCGAGGCCGGGCTGATCGCGAGCGAACTGCTGGCGCAGGGGGAGGCGCAGGGCCTGGCGGTGCTGTGCTCCCCGGCGCTGGCCGAGCAGTGGCAGGACGAGCTGCGCGCCAAGTTCGGCATCGACGCCGAACTCGTCCTGGCGTCCACGGTCACCCGCCTCGAACGGGACCTCGACCTGGGCCAGTCCCTGTTCGACAAGCACCGCCACGTGATCGTGTCCACGGACTTCATCAAGTCGCACCGGCACCGCGACGACTTCGTCCGCCGCTGCCCCGACCTGGTCATCGTGGACGAGGCCCACACCTGCGTCGCCGCCGACGACCACACCTCCCAGCAGAGCCAGCGCCGCCACGAACTCCTTCAGCGCGTCGCCGCGGACCCCGACCGCCATCTGCTGCTGGTCACGGCGACCCCGCACAGCGGCAAGGAGGCCGCCTTCCGCAACCTTCTCGGCCTGCTGAAACCCGAGTTCGCCGACCTGGACATGAACAGCGGCCCCGACCGCGCCCGCCTCGCCCTGCATTTCGTCCAACGGCGCCGCGCCGACATCCGCAAGTACCTCGACGAGGAGACCGAGTTCCCCGCGGACCGGTTCTTCAAGGACGAGACCTACAAGCTGTCGCCCGGCTACCGGTCGCTGCTGGAGGACGCGATCGGCTACGCGAGCGAACGCGTCACCGTCGCCGGGGAACAGGGGCGCCGCGAGGCCCGGATCGCCTGGTGGTCGGCGATCGCGCTCCTCCGCTCCCTGGTGTCGTCCCCGCGCGCCGCCGCGCAGACGCTGCGGACCCGATCGGCCGCCGCGTCCGCCGCCACCGCGGAGGAGGCCGACGAGCTGGGCGCACCGCTCACCCGCGACTCCGCCGACAGCGACGCCCTGGAGGGCCTGGACGTCGCACCCGGCGCGGAGATCGACGACGCGGGCGCCAGACTCGCCGCGCTCGCCGACCGCGCCGCGGAGCTGGAGGGCCCCGACGCGGACCTGAAACTGAAGGCCCTGATCAAACACCTGAAGGCGCTGCTCAAGGACGACTATCACCCGATCGTCTTCTGCCGCTACATCCCGACCGCCGAGTACGTCGCCGAGCACCTCGGCGGAAAACTCGGCCGCAGGACGGTCGTCAAGGCCGTGACGGGCACCCTGTCCCCGCAGCAGCGCATCCAGCGCATCGAGGAACTCGCCGAGGAGACGGCCGACGACCCGCAGGCCCGCCGTGTCCTCGTCGCGACCGACTGCCTGTCCGAGGGCGTCAACCTGCAACACCACTTCGACGCCGTCGTCCACTACGACCTGGCGTGGAACCCGGCCCGGCACGACCAGCGCGAAGGACGCGTCGACCGCTACGGCCAGAAGCGCACCGAAGTGAAGGTCATCACCCTCTACGGCAGCGACAACGGCATCGACGGGAAGGTGCTGGAAGTTCTGATCCGCAAGCACCGGCAGATCCGCAAGGACCTCGGCATCTCCGTCTCCGTACCCGACGAGGCGTCGTCCGGTGTGACGGACGCGATCGTCGAATGGCTGCTGATGCGCAGCGAACGCGGCGAGCAGGAGGCCCTGTTCGGCGCCGAGGAAATCCCGACCGTCACCGAGAAGGCCGCCGAACTCGAACAGGAGTGGAACTCCACCGTCGAACGCGAGAAGGCGTCCCGGTCCCGGTTCGCGCAGAACGCCATCCGTCCCGACGAGGTCAAACGCGAGGTCGACGCGACCAGGGACGCGCTCGGCGACGCGGGCGAGATCAGAGACTTCGTCCGCCATTCCCTCTCCGCACTCGACGGCGTCCTCTATGACGACGGTGACGCGCCCGGCGACTTCAGCGCGGACCTCGGCGGCAGCCCCGTCGGCCTCCGCGACGTGCTGGCACCGATGCTCGGCGGCGGGATCATCGAGGACGGTAAGAAGGTCCCGTTCCGTACCGTCTCGGCGGTGACCCGCGGCGAGGCGGCGCTCGTCCGCACCGACCCGGTCGTCGGCGCACTCGCCGGACACCTGCTCAACGCCGCCCTCGACCCGCAGACCGACGGCCCCCGCCCGGCCCGCCGCTGCGGCGTCATCCGGACCAGAGCGGTCACCACCCGGACGACGCTGCTGCTCGTCCGCTACCGGTTCCACCTGACGCTGCCGTCCCGCGTCGGCGAACGGCAACTCGTCGCCGAGGACGCCCGGCTCCTCGCCTTCGAGGGCTCACCGTCCGACGCGACCTGGCTGTCCGCCGAGGACGCCGCGCGCCTCCCGCACGTCACCGCCGACGAGAACACCGACCCCACCTTCGGAGAACGGACGATGAAACGGCTCCTGGACGCCCTGCCCGACGTCACGGAGCACCTCAACGAGTACGGCGACGGGCTCGCCGCCGAACTCCGCGACTCGCACCGCCGCGTCCGCTCCGCCGCCGGAGAGATCATCCGGGGCCTGGACGTGGAGGCACAGAAGCCCGCCGACGTGCTCGGCGCCTACGTGTACCTGCCCGTGACCGGTGTCGTCTCCGGAGGTGCCGCCTGATGTCCGCCACCGCCCGCACGCAGATCTTCTCCGCCGTCCACACCATCGGCGGCCTCCTCCCCGCCGACATGCTCGTGCGCATCTCGGAAGGGAAGGACGTCCAAGGCACGGGGCCCGCCGACTACGACATCTTCGGTTCACGCTCCGTCCGCGACGAGGCCGAACGCCACTGGGACTACCTCAAGTCGGTTTGGAAGGACCTGCGCGACCGGCTGCCCGTCGCACCGGAGGCCGAGACCCCCGCCGACCCCACCGGCCTCGCGATCCGCCAATGGCTGGAGCCGCTGTTCGCCGAACTGAGCTTCGGCCGCCTCACCGCCCTCGGTACGTCCGGTATCCAGTCCGACGACGGCACCAAGACGTTCGCGATCAGCCATCTGTGGACGCACGTCCCGATTCACCTGGCCGCCTGGAACACCCGGCTCGACACCCGCCCCGGCGGCCCCGGCACCATCCCGCCGCAGTCGCTGATGCAGGAGTGCCTGAACCGCACCGAAGCCCACCTGTGGGCCGTGCTGACGAACGGACGCCAGCTCAGACTGCTCCGCGACTCCAGCGCCCTCGCCACCGCCGCCTACGTCGAATTCGACCTGGAGGCGATCTTTGATGGGGAACTGTTCAGCGAGTTCGTGCTGCTGTACCGCCTCCTCCACGCCTCCCGCTTCGCCGTCGACGACGGCGCCGCCCCGTCCACCTGCTGGCTGGAGAAGTGGCGGACGGACGCCATCGACTCCGGCACCCGCGCCCTCGACCACCACCGCGACGGCGTCCAGAAGGCCATCACCGCACTCGGCACCGGCTTCCTCAAGCACCCGGCAAACGCCGAACTGCTGCGCGACCTGGACGTGCACGCCTTCCATGGCGCGCTGCTCCGCCTCGCCTACCGGCTGATCTTCCTGTTCGTCGCCGAGGACCGTGACGTCCTCCACCCGAAGGGCACACCGGACGACGTCCGCGAGCGGTACCGGAAGTACTTCTCGTCCGCCCGCCTCCGGCAGCAGGCGCAGCGACGGCGCGGCACCGCGCACACCGACCTCTACCAGGCCCTCAAGATCGTCTTGGACGCCCTGGGCGACGAGAACGGACGCCCAGAACTCGGCATCCCCGGACTCGGCGGCCTCTACGACGACACCCCCGCCGACGCCCCGCTGCACGGGCTCGCCCTGTCGAACGTGTACCTGCTGGAAGCCGTTCGCCACCTCTCCCGCATTCACGACGGCGACACGCGGCGCTGGCGCCCGGTCGACTACCGCAACATGGGCGCCGAGGAACTCGGCTCCATCTACGAGTCGCTTCTTGAACTCGTCCCCAAGCACAGCGCCGTCGAGCGGACATTCGAGCTGGTCGACCGCCTCGGCAACGACCGCAAGAAGACCGGCTCGTACTACACGCCCAGCTCCCTGATCGAGACGCTCCTGGACTCCACCCTCGACCCCGTCATCGACGACGCCCAAAAGCGCGGGGAGGAGAAGGCCGCCGCAGCAGGCAAGGCGGACCCGACCGAGTCGATCGTCTCGGAACTGCTGTCCCTGACCGTCTGCGACCCTGCCTGCGGCTCCGGACATTTCCTCGTCGCCTCAGCCCGCCGCATCGCCAAGCGCGTCGCCGCCGTCCGCGAAAGCAACCCGGAACCGACGCTGGACGCCGTACGCCACGCACTGCACGAAGTCATCGGACGCTGCGTGTACGGCGTCGACCTCAACCCGATGGCCGTCGAACTCGCCAAGGTCTCCCTGTGGCTGGAGGCATTGGAGCCCGGCAAGCCCCTGGGCTTTTTGGACGCCCACATCAAACTCGGCAACGGCCTCATCGGCGCAACGCCCGTCCTACTGAAGGACGGCATTCCGACGAAGGCGTTCAAGCCCGTCGAGGGCGACGACCCTGCCTACGCCAACTTCCTCGCCAAGCAGAACGACAAGGAGCGCCAGGGGCAGGGCGGCCTGTTCGACCTGTTCGAGGAAACGAAGGTCGCCAACACCGCCTTCGCCGAAAGCCTGCGCCGCATCACCGCCGCCCCCGCCAACACTCTCCGGGACGTCCACCGCCAGGCCGATGCCTACGAGGAGTGGAAGTCCTCGGCTGAATACGCCCATGCCGTACACGTGGCGGACGCCTGGTGCGCCGCCTTCATGTGGCACAAGACCAAGGACGCCCCGACACCAATTACCCATGATGTCTTCCGTGCCCTTCAGGATCCCAACGCGACAGCAACCGGGAGAGAGGTCCACGACGAGATCGCCAGGCTAAGTAAAGAGTATCGCTTCTTCCACTGGCACCTGGAGTTCCCCGAAGTCTTCACGGTCCCGGATGAGGACAAAAATGCAAATGTAGATCAGGCTACCGGCTGGGCAGGTGGCTTTTCTTCTGTACTCGCCAACCCGCCATGGGACAGGCTGGAATTTGAGGATACCAAGTACTTCAGTGTTGTCGAACCGTCGATCGCACAAGCATCCGGGGCAGCGCGAGCCAAAAGTATCCTCGTGTGGGAGAAAGGGAACCCTGAGGGAAGCAAGAAGTATCGAGCCGAGCGGCGCAAACTGAAAGCAACAAACCTCTTCGCAAGCACTTCTGAGGCATTTCCGCTTTGCGCCAAGGGTCTCACTGCTGGTGGGGTCACCAAGCTCCAGGTTGACCAATTGTTCACCGAACGATTCTTGTCAATTATTGGGCCGCACGGAAGGATTGGATGCATTATCCCGACTGCAATAGCCACGAGTGCAGGCGGGCAGTACCTCTTCAGTAGCCTTACCCGGCGAGGGGCAATTGCCTCCCTCTACGACTTCGAAAATAGTGGTAAACCACTCTTTCCGAGGGTCCACACCAGTTATAAATTCTGTCTGCTCTCCTTGGTTGGCCGATCCGCGAGCGAATCGGCCGCACGGTTCGCCTTCTTCATGCAAAATCCCGCCGAACTCGACGACGCCAACAAGGTCTTCACTCTGACCCCAGACGAGATCAACCTCATCAACCCCAATACGGGAACGCTCCCCATCTTCCGTACTCGTCGTGACGCTAATCTAACGCTAGCAATCCATCGCCATCTCCCATTGCTAAACAAAGAAGGCGAGAAGAGTGAAGATCGGTGGCATATCGACTTCAAGTATCTCTTTCGAAGCGCAAACGACGGCGATGTCTTTCGAACGCGACAAGAACTCGAAGATGAGGGCTGGAGTCTTCAAGGAAACGTATTCGCTAAAAGTGGCAAGAGAATGCTTCCCATGTACGAGGGTAAGATGGCTCATCACTTTGATCATCGCTATAACTCGTTCTATGG
This sequence comes from Actinomadura pelletieri DSM 43383, assembly GCF_003634705.1. Lineage (GTDB taxonomy): Bacteria > Actinomycetota > Actinomycetes > Streptosporangiales > Streptosporangiaceae > Spirillospora > Spirillospora pelletieri. Next base: position 1,024,191 of record NZ_RBWU01000001.1, read on the forward strand.
AACAGGCAATGAAGATCGTGAGCGACTGGCTCCGACGAAAAAGCAAGACCCCGCGACCGTTGCCTATCCCCGATACTGGATCGGCGAAGGTCCAATATCTTCAGTTAGGAGAAGCAAGCAGGTCGAAGTTTCAGGTGTGACTCAGCGCCTAAGGCAGGTCAACTGGGAGCGCGATTGGCTATGTGGCTGGCGAGACGTCTGTCGTACCACGGACGAGCGGACGGCCATATCTGCTTTCATACCTCGCGCTGCGGTCGGACATAAATTCCCGCTAATGCTCGTGCATGAGCCGGCCGAGCTTGTTGCGGCACTTATCGCAACTCAAAGCAGCTTGGTTTTTGATTATGTTAGTCGCCAGAAGGTCGGCGGGCCAGCTATGAGCCTCTTCATCTGGAAGCAGCTCCCTGTCCCCAGTCCGCTCGCGTTGTCTGTACACACGCCCTTCATCACGCCACGGGTGCTCGAACTTGTGTACACCGCTTATGACATGGCTGCTTTGGCCCGTGACCTCGGTGATCAAGGTGAACCGTTCGTGTGGAGCGAGGAGCGGCGGGTCCAAATCCGCGCTGAGCTAGATGCCTACTTTCTCCACCTCTATGACATAGACCGTGAGGATGCGGAGCACATCCTGGAAACGTTCCAGACAGAGTTCGGCGGACTAAAGAAAAACGAGATCGCCAAGTACGGGACGTACCGGACCAAGGATCTTGTGCTCTCCGAGTACGACCGGATGGCGGAGGTCGGCGTCGATCTTGATAAGCCGCTTGGGGATGGGGAGAACTACACGTCCATGCTGAACCCGCCGCCGGGGCATGGGCCACGGCACGGGTAGGGAGCGATCGCAGTCGGTAGGTCGCGGAGGGGCGATGGACGACGCCTCTCTGCTGGTCCTCATGTCGCCTCGATGATCGTGCGAACGACCTTGTCGCCGGGCCCGGTCTTGGCACGGGTGTGAAGGTGCGGAGGGGCGGCCCCCTCCGACCGCCCCTCCGCTGGTCTTCATGTCGGGTCGATGACGGCGAAGACGACTTTGCCGGCGTTGTTGGCTAGGGGGCGGACGCCCCAACAGCGGCAGAACTGGTCGACGATGAGCAGGCCGCGGCCTGCTTCGCTGATCGGGTTTGTCTCCTCCAGGTGGGGGAGATCGGGGGTTGCGTCTTGGACTTCCATCCAGAGGGAACCGTCGTCGGTGCGGCCCAGGCGCAGGGTCACGTCGTCGTCCGTCACCGACGCGTGTTGGAGTGCGTTGGTGACCAGTTCGCTGGCCACCAGGCACGGGACGAAGTCGTCCATGCCCCACTGTCCGGTGACCAGGCGCACGAACCGCCGCACCTCCCCGACCACCCTGAGGTCCTGCTTCACCACCATCGCGTTCTCCGCCGCCGCCTGAACCATGATCACTCCTCACGTTGTGTGTCGAACAGCACACATTGAGCCACTAACCGAGGTACGTTTTGACTTGCTGCCTTGAAGTGGCTTCAGGCAGTAATCAGAGCCGCAAAGCGGTAGGTTGCCGAGAGGAGAAAATGATCATGGCTGCGCGACGGCGTCAGCGCCCTAGGGAATCAGCTGCGCTCATCGCCTTCGGTCGGCAGATGCGCCGACTGAGGGAAGCCAAGGGCATCAAGCAGGAGACGATCGCTCATCTCACGAAGGTCAGTGCCGCGCAGGTCAGCCGTATCGAGGCAGGAAAGAAGCGAGCCACGCGTACGTTCGTGGAGATCGTGGACGATCACCTGGAGGCGGGTGGTGCGCTGATTGCCCTCTGGGAAGATCTCAACAAAGACGGTCACCCCGTGCCGGTCTGGTTTGACTGGCCGCAGGTAGAGGGCGATGCAGCGGTACTGGTCTGCTGGGAGCGCGGCGTGATGCCAGGGCTCCTCCAGACTCCCGCCTACGCGTCGGTCGTTCTGAAGGGCAATCAGGAAGCCGTGGACCTTCGGTTACGACGTCAGTCCATCCTCACCAGGGACGATGGAACGCCTCCCACACTTCTGGTGCTGCTACTCGACGGGGATGCCCTTTACCGGCAAGTCGGTTCCGCCGAGACGATGAAGGAACAACTGGAGCACCTGCTCGAGATGAGCATGTTGCCGAACATCACGATTCAAGTAGTCTTGGCAAGCGGTGAGCATGACGGCAACGCGGGCGACTTCATGGTCGCAACGATGGAAGATCGCAGCGAGGTCGCCTACATCGAGACAGCTATCCGCGGTCTCGTAACGGACAATCCCACGGACTTGTCCGCCTTGGGACGGACACTAATTGAACTTCGTGCGCGGGCGCTGACCGAAGAGATGTCGCGTGAGGCGATTAGGAAGGCGATAGAAAAGTGGACCTGAGTAACGTTACATGGCGTAAAAGCATCCGCAGCACCTCCACCGGAGGCAACTGTGTCGAGCTGGCGGACGTGGCCGGTGTGGTGGCGGTGCGGGACAGCAAGGACCCGGACGGTCCCGTCCTCCTGCTGACCCGCGCGGCCCTGCGCACCGCCGTCCAGTCCGCCACCGAGACCCACTGACCAACCAGCAGCTCCACCCCACCGAGTAGCGGCGAGTCGTCCCATCCCCCCGGACCCGGACGACCCGCCGCACCTCACCCCTCACACGGTCCCGGCCTCGCGTCGGTTCACCTACCCAAGAGGTGACCTCGGGCGAGCGGACGCGCCCGCTGACAAGCTCGACCACGCGCCCGACACTGGCTCCATGCCCCTGGAAAACCTCACCTGGCGCAAGAGCAGCTACACGACGTCCAACGGCGGGAACTGCGGGGAACTGGCGAGCATCCCGGACACCCACTGGCGCAAGAGCATCCACAGCGGTCCCAACGGCGGCGAATGCGTCGAGTTGGCGAGCGTTCGTGACACGCATTGGCGCAAGGCTCACCGCACTGGCGAGAACGGCGGGGACTGTGTGGAGTTGGCGGACGTGGCCGGGGTGGTGGCGGTGCGGGACAGCAAGGACCCGGATGGTCCCGTCCTCCTGCTGACCCGCGCGGCCCTGCGCGCCGCCGTCCAGTCCGCCACCGACACGCTTTGACCGTTCAGCCCCACCATCCGGCGCCCATCCAGCCGATCAGCGGCGAGTCGTCCCGGCCCCGGAGCATGGACGAGCCACCGCACTCCGGCCTCCCACCGCGCGGGGATGCGCCCGTCACATGCTCGGAGATAACCCTGGCCGGACGAACGCGCCTGATGGCACGGCTCGGCCCGCCGGGAGAGGTTGAGTCGCTAGCGTGTGGAGTAAGGCGTACCACCGCTGACACCACGAGGAGACTTGCTCATGACGGCGATGCCAAAAGAGCCGTCACCCGTTCATGACAACCTGCGCGAGGCGTTCGCCGCGCTTGATGTGATGCCGGGCTTCCGTGCCGAGTTGGTAGATGGAGAGGTCATCGTGTCACCGCCCCCCGACGGGCAGCACGAGACCATCGTCGTGGCCGTCGATGACCGGGTACGGGATGCTCACGGGCTGCGGCTGCACCGCAACCTGACGCTGATCAGCCCGGACGGCGAATATGTCCCGGACGGGATCGCCGCCCCCAAGGGCGCTTTCGCCGGACGGGAATGGCACAGCAAGCCCGACGGCGTGGCGATGGTCTTGGAGGTGACCTCGGGCCGTCCAGGTGATCGCAAAGGCGCCGAACGCGACCGTGGGCCCGAGCGCCGCGGCTACGCCGCCGCCGACATCCCCCTGTACCTGCTCATCGATCGGCTGGTACGCAAGGCCACCATCTTCTCCGAACCGCGCGGCGACGACTACGCGCACAGCGCCTCGGCGGTCCTCGGCGACGACCTGCCCATCCCCGAACCGCTTGAAGGCGTCCTCCCAACCCACGGCTTCTGAGAAGCCCGGTCTCGGCGCTCGCGACGCCGCCGAACAGGTCGAGTCGGCGGCGCGGCCGGGGTGGTGACGGTGCGGGACGGCAAGGACCCGGACGGTCCCGTCCTCCTGCTGACCCGTGCAGCCCTGCGCACCGCCGTCCAGTCCGCCACTGACACGCTCTCACGTCGCCCGTGAGCAAGCTCTCCACCAGGCCCTCGATCTGTGTGGAGGTGGCCGTAGATCCCTGCCCGGTCGCATCGACCACCGGCGCCGGTACCTAGTCCGCTCACCGGGTGCGGTCCTCCGGCCCTGTCCCGCGGGGACGAGAGACCCCTCCAGCGGGTGGAAGGTGCAAAGACCATACTGGGCATTTCTTGGGCCTGCTTGTGGGCTTTTTCTGGGCATGAGTGCGATACTGGTGCCGTGAACAAGCCGGGGACCGGGACCGATGAGGCGCTGCGGGAGGAGATGCGAAGGTTGCTGCGCGCCGGGCTTCCCGTCAGGGCGCAGCAGTGCGGCCCCGCCCTACTCGGCCTGCGTGGTGTGAAGGCGCGGGCGGTGGACGTGGATGATCGGTCCAGCCTCGCATATGCCTTGGACGGCCTCCTTCGTGAGCAGTTGAGCCGGTTCGGGAACGCGGAACTCGCCAAGCCTGCTCGGCTGCTTTTCGGTGTGGACGACTCGACGTCCGGCACCACACTCACCTCCCGGCGAGAGGTGGCCGCTGCCGCGGCCGGTTACGAAGTGCACCACTTCCGCAAGCGAGTCGAGCCGAAGCTGGTGGACCTCGTCATCTGGCAGTTGCGCCGCGACAGTGAGGAACTCACCGTTGAGACCGCTGCACCGCCCAGGTTGCGCCCCGCCGTCGGGCGACCGAATCTTCCCGCCGACGTCTTCGCCTGGGAGGCCGCCGAACACCAGCATGCCCTCGCGTCTCTCTGGGGCGCGGTCTACCTGTTGCGTGCCGAACTAGTGAAGGTCGCGCAGTTGGTGAGCATGGACGCCACCGAGTCCGAACTGGCTGACGCCGCTGATACCGCGCTGTGGCGTCAGGCTCTGGTGTTGCACGCGACCCGGCACTATCAATCCGCTTACGGCTCCGCGCTGCTGCACGCCGCGACCGCCCTCGCCCCCGGCGAAATCGCCACATCGGCAGGATGGTCTCCACCCCTCTCTCCCGCCCAAGAACTCTTGCTTTCTGGGACCGCCGACCCCGTACAGGGCCGTGCCGACTTCATGACCCGGCTGTTCGCTGCTGTTGAGGGGGCCGACCTCGTCGTCGCCTGGCGACGGGCTCTGACGGGCCGTAGTGGTGGCCTGGACAAGGAACGAGAGCGTACTCATGAGCATTGATCAGCTGTTGAACACGAATACGGCGCCTCGGCGATATGTCGTGACAGGAGGTCCGTCTGCCGGAAAGGAGACGGTCATCACTGAACTGCATGAACGCGGTATTCCATGCAGCGAGACCGAGGCTGCCCGGGAAATTTACCGGGAGCACCGCAACAGGCTCGGCCGTCACCTTCAGGTTGGAGACCGTCGCGCTTACTCCCGTGACGTTCTTGCGGCCTTCATCGAGGAATACTGTGGCCATAAAGCTGGATTGAGGTTCTACAACCGTGGCATTCCCGATGGGTACGGGTGGGACGCGTTCTTCGGGCTCGGCCCCTACCCGGAGCTAGAGGAAGCATCGCGAATCTACCGATACGACGCGGTTTTCGTTCTGGACCCGCTGGACGACTTCGACTCCGAAGACGACCTGGTGTGGGCGAAGGAACGCGAGATCCGCCGCGTCCACGAACTGATCACACAGGGCTATTACGACGCCGGTTACCGGCCGATTTTCGTCCCTGCCGACGAGCCGGCCCGCCGGGTCGATTTCATCCTCGCTCAACTTCCCGTCCCCGCCGCTTGACTGGAAGGCCTGCAAGATGATGAACGGCCGAATGGAGGCCCCGGCGATCATCAGCCCGAACAATGTTCTGGCCAACGCGATGTTGCGTAGCGTCGACATGGTCCGACCTCGCCTACAGGCCATGAATCCCGACAGAGTCACATTCTGTGTCGGTACTCAGATCAACGGTGCTCCGCATCTCGGCACCTCATTGGTGCACACTGCCGCGTTCCTGCTTGCCAAGGCCGCCAAGCGCACCTTCAATGTGGACACGATCGTCCGGTTCGGTGCATTGGACAATGCGCCCTATGACATTCGCTTGGATCCAGAGACTCATCACGCCTACCAGCAAACCTACGCGCATGCTCTGGGGGCGGCCGCAGTCGATGACCTGATCGAGAAATACTATCGAGGCATGTTCGACTCTTTAGCCGACGCAACCGGCGTCGACTACGAGATCGAAACGTACAGCAGGCGGCAGGCGATGCCCGCGTTCCGGCATGAATTCCTCGCCACGCTCGGCCGCCTGGAGCAGATTCGCTGGCCACTCGCCCCTTCCCACGGTCACGTCCACCTGCGTCTTCCCTGTCCGCAATGCGGCTGGGCGGAGAAGCGCGGCGAGCGCACACGGCTGCTGCGCACCGGCTCGGGCGGGGCGGACTTCGCCGCCATATGCACCGACCATGGCGACTACGAGGTCGCGATCACGGCCGACACCCGTGCCTACCTCGACCTCCCCACTCTCTACCGGAACCTGGTCAAGGAGCGAATGGCGGCACGCGACCACGTCAATCTCTCCGTGATGGTCAAGGGAGGTGACTGGGCCTACGGCTGCCAACTTGTCGACGAGGCCTTCGCTCAGCTCCCCAGCTTGGCGCCGCCACCCCGAATTTTCACTCCCATGGTTCTTACCGATACGGGAGCGAAGCTATCCAAATCGCTGATCAGAGAAGGAAAAGTGCCGCCCCCGACGGGGGCTCGCGACTGGATGCTGGACATCACCGACTGGCCCGGCACGATCGACTCCTACGTCGACGTGCTCGTCTGGCTTGTCGGCAAGATGCTCGCCGACCCCAAGCATTTCTATCGCAGCTACACGACCCACGAACTGGACCGCGTCATGACCGCACGTCCTCCGGCCGAGCTGGCCGTGCGAGCCCGCGAAATGAATCTGTACCGCCGCTATTTCGACCTGGTGGCAGCGGGCCGCAAAACCATAGAGGTCCGCGTGCAGTATCCGAACCTACGGAAACTGAAGGTGGGTGACCACATTCGATTCATATGCGGTCGAGATGATGTTCTGACTCGGGTCAGGAGGGTCGCTCGTTATCGGTCATTCGAAGAGATGTTTGACGCAGAAGGGCCGTCCAGCGTCAATCCTGACAGCCCACGTGACCAGCAACTCGCCAATATCCGGCGCATCTATGGGCCCGAGAAGGAAGCCCTCGGCGTGCTGGCCATCGAAATCTCGCTCGTCAGTCCCGCGGACCCCTGATCCGCTCAGAGTCGCCATCGCCGACTTGGTCGACGCGAGCTGCCGCGGCCCTGCGGTGGTGGTCACCACGCCGGGGCTCACCGAAGCCCTGCTCTCGGCCGACTGCGGCACACTGGCGAGAGGTGCTCAGCGCCTTCCAACGTCCAGCCATCCCGCCTGCGCATCTCCAGGATGTTCGCCATGTTCTCCGAGCCTGACGACCCCGATGTCCGTGAACGAATGTGCGCCGCCTACACCGACGCGGCGGTTCGGCTCGGATGCGCGTCCACCCACAGGGGGCCAGAGCCTGGGGCCATAGCGGACGGACCATCGGCGGCCCCGTCACGACGTCCAGCGGAGACGCCTGGCTCCGCGTGCTTGAGGCACCGGTCGATAAGGCGGGCGGAAAGTTGTGGACGGGTACTCAGGCCGCCGCGACCGCCTTGCCGAGTGAAGTTCCGCGCCCTCGGCTGCGGGACACGGCCGACTGGACCAAGAAGGGATACGCGTACCGAGCAGAACTCAGTACCTATGTAACGGCGTCTGTCTGCTCCTCGACTCCGGGACTCACCGCGCACATCGCTCTGCCTGATGCGTGGTGGTCACGATTGCGATGGACCACGGACACGGTCGCGGCCACACCGATTCCGGACGACCGTCCGCGCGTCATCAGCCAGGACTACGTACACCGCACCATTCCCCGCTACCTCGGCGACACGGGTGTCGACACCACCGTCCACCACTGGACCCTCGCGCACGGTGACCTGCACTGGGCCAATCTCACCGGTCCGGAACTGACCATCCTCGACTGGGAAGGCTTCGGCCCGGCCCCTCGCGGATTCGACGCCGCTCATCTCCACGCCTACACGCTCGGCGTCCCCGAGGTTGCAGCCCGGGTCCGGGACGTCTTCGCCGATGTCCTGGAAACGCGCGAGGGGCGGCTCGCCGAACTTACGGGTCGCGGCCATCCTCCTCCAGGCCGCCGACCGCGACCCCATCCACGCCGCTCTGGCTCCCCACGTCCGAATCCATGCCCGCCGCCTGCTGGGCCTCTCTGAGCCAAGCCCGACGACCTACGGACCGGGCGGTGTCACGACCGCCCATCCACCGGCTGAGTTGGGTGTACGAGCACGCGAGATGAATCTCTATCGCCGCTACTTCGACCTTGTCGCGGCCGGTCGCAAGTCGATTGAGGTCCGCGTGCAGTACCCCAAACTGCGGAGGCTGAAGGCGGGTGACCACATCCGATTCACATGCGGGCGAGATAGCGTTCTGACCCGGGTCAAGAGGGTGTCCCGTTACTCCTCCTTCGAGAAGATGTTCGATGCGGAAGGGCCGTCCAAGGTCGACCCTGACAGCCCGCGTGACCAGCAACTCATCAACATCCGGCGCATCTACGGGCCCGAGAAGGAAGCCCTCGGCGTGCTGGCCATCGAAATTTCACTCGTCAGTTCCGCGGACCCGGACCTCTGATCCGCTGACAGCCAGAGTGCTCCCCGCGCACGCGGGGTTGATCCCGATCTGAGTTCGACGCTGGCGGCGTTCGCTCGGTGCTCCCCGCGCACGCGCGGGGATTGACCGGCACCGTGCCGTATCCGACGGTGTCGTATTCGCTGCCCCGGACGATGGGCAGTCTCGGGTGGGGACCAGAATGCGGAACATGTGGTGGAGAAGGGAGCGCGGGGAACCGCGTGAGACCCCAGCCGCGCGGTTCACTGCGCACCTGAAGAGGAACATGCCTGAGGCCGGGGACTTCAGCCATGAGGCGATCCAGGAGCTGGGGAACCCGGTTCCGATGCTCGTCCAGAACGGTGGCGACCAGCTGCTGAAGCTGTGGCTTGAGCCGTTTGGCCAGGACTACTGGCTGAGGCCGGGTGAAGCGGTCGTGGTCACATCCTATGGTCATTGGGATGACCGACCCTTTGAGATGCTCCATGAGCCAGACTGCATCCAGGTCTGGGCCTGCTCGTGGTTCGCGACGGTCTCCGATCTCTTGGGAAACGAGGTGCCCGGGGGCCATCAGCGGCCGGAAAGAACAGTTGAGTGAATCCCTGCCGATCGGCACCCTGGTCTTGGATTGGTGGGAGGGATGTCGGTGGCGAAGCGTCGTCTTGTGCCGGGTGGGCGGAAGTGTCGGGTGATCGTGCGGTTCACCGATGCGGAGTTCGCGCGGGTGCAGGCGGTGGCCGACGAGGCTGGGGTGACGGGTTGGACCGATGCTGACGTCCTTGCTTGGAGTGGCGGGGGTGATGGTTGCGGTTGGGGGTGTCGTTCCGCGTCAGAATCGACGTGCTGACGCGTTGCACATTCGTCCGCGTCGCGGGGAGCGAAGTGGCTTAGGTGCTTATGGGAGGTTTGGTTTCTGTGGCTGGTAGGTGCTGGGGTCGCCACATGGTCGTGTCGAGTCCACCGCATCATCACGGCATGGTCATGCCGTGAGCTGCCCCGCCTTCGTCAGGAGGCCAAGATCCTGTTCGTGTGGACGGCGCGAGAGGGTCGATTGGGGTAACTCATTGCCATGTTCTTCGATCTTGGCGCGCGGAGAGTGACCGTCGGGGTCAGGATGGTGGGCATGAAGAAGAGGCGCCGCCGTACGCTGCTTGTCTTCTCCTGTGCTTCGCTCGTCCTGTTTCTTCCTTGCACGTTCGTGGCTGCCGAGGCGACCGAGGGGGCCGTCCGCGAGGAGGTGCGGCTGCGCGCTCCGACCGGGGCGTATCGCGTCGGAACGACTGCGTTCCACCTGACGGACAGGGGGCGGCGCGACCCGTGGACGGGGAGCCGTGGTCGGGAGTTGATGGTCAGTGTTTGGTATCCGGCCAGGAAGGGCGGGCCGATTGCGCCGCACATGACGGCGAAGGCCGCGGTGCATTTCGGGTCCGCTACGGGGGCGGGGACGGTCAACCTCGACATGCCGCCTGGGAAGGCCGACTGGGCGGGGACGCGGACGAATGCGGTCACTGGAGCGTCCGTTGACCGGCGGGCTGGGCGGCTGCCGGTCGTGCTCTACTCCGCCGGGCTCGGAGATCCTCGGACGTTCGGCACCACGCTCGTTGAGGACCTCGTGAGCCGTGGGTACGCGGTGGTGACCGTCGATCACACCTATGAGGCGTCCGAGGTGGAGTTCCCGGGCGGGCGGCTGGAGACGAGTCGGCTGCTGGAGGGGGAGCCGCCGTCCGATCCCGCCGAGATCACGGCGCTGTTGAAGAAAGCGATGGCGACGCGTGTCGCGGACGTTCGGTTCGTCCTGGACCGGCTGCCCGGTTTGGCCGAGGGACGGTTCGCGCTCGACCTGGGACGGGTCGGGATGGTGGGGCAGTCGGCGGGCGGGTTCACGGCCGCGCAGGCGATGCACGACGACCGGCGGATCCGGGCCGGGGTGAACATGGATGGTCAGATGGACTTCCCGGACGGGCTGAGCAGCGTCGCGCGGGACGGCCTTGACCGGCCGCTGCTGCTCCTCGGCTCCGAGGAGTCCGGCGACTACCAGAAGCGTCCCTCGTGGGCGGCGTTCTGGAAGAACTCGCGCGGCTGGAGGTTCAACGGGACGCTGCGCGGCACGCGGCACGCCTCGTACACCGACGCGCAGTCGCTCCTGCCCTGGTTCGCGCGCCAGGGCATCGTCCCGGCAGGCGGGCTTGCCAAGGCCGTCGGGACGATCGACCCGAAGCGGTCCGTGGCCGTGCAGCGCGCCTACGTGGCCTCGTTCTTCGACCGGTGGCTCCGCGGACGCGACGACCATCTCCTCGACGGCCCCGCCGCCCGATTCCCGGAGATGGAGACGGCGGGTCCGGTCGTCGGGTGACCCGTCTTCTGCGGTGCCGCGTCATCCCGTCCTGCTGGATGCGGACCGCCCGTCTGGCCCGGCTCGCGGACGTCGCCCCAGACCAGGCCATCGACCTGATCGACGAGTTGCTGCGCAACGGGTAGAGGCGTGCGGGCCCTTCTCGGCCCGGGCGCTACGACGTCGCCCGCGCCGCCATCACCGCGGGAGTCACCAAGGTCGAAACTGCGCCCGTGTACGCGTAAGGCGGTGCCGCATTTACGGGAGATATCAGGACGGAATTACGGGGTCCAGCCGTGGGTGGTGAAGGGGATTCCGGCCAGGTAGGCGCGGATTCCGGCGGCGGGGTAGGGGATGGTGTTCGAGGGCAGGAGCTGGGGGTCGCACCATTGGAGTTTGCGGCATTTGTGGGGTTCGGCGTTATGGGGATCCCCCGACCAGTGGGTGGTGGCGAAGAACAGGCCGAGGCGGGCCCGTGCGGGGAGTTGGCGGTGATGGACGACGGTGGTCAGGACGAGGTCGGCCGGGTCGATGACGACGCCGGTCTCTTCGTGGGCTTCGCGGGCCGCGCCGTGGGAGGCGGGTTCGCCTTCCTCCAGGTGGCCGGAGGGGAGGTGCAGCATGCCGCTGCCGTACCCGGTGCCCTGACGTTCCAGTAGAAGGATGTCGTCGTCGCGTTCGAGGATGACGTGAACGTCCACGATGGGTCGGTAGCGATCGGTCATGCTGCCCCTCCGGCGCGCTGGTCGCTGCGGTTCAGGATGGGGCAGAGGTTAGTGGTATCGCGGTGGTGGCCACGCGGAGAGCCGATGAATTGGGGTCAAAGGAGTCCGCTTGTTTGATGATTGTTGTGGTTGGTCGTTTTGGTTCGGGTGTGCGGGTGGGGTGGCGGGGGAGGAAGAGGGTTATCAGTAGTCCTATGGCCATTCCGGCTGTTGTTAGGAGGATGACGGTGAATTCGCCGTTCGCGGTCGCGGTGCGTAGTTCGTGGCGGTAGCGTCCTGACCGTGGTGGGGATCACGGCGAAGTCGACCATGACGTACCACTGGCGGGTGCTGCGTGAGGGCGGCGTCATCTTCCGGGAGGCCGCGAGAACTTGCGTCGCCTGCGCCGATCAGACCTGGACGCCATCCTCTCCGGCGACGCCACCGGCCGACCCCGATTTCCCCAGGTATGGCAAAGCGTACTTGAGTGACTACTTACTGTCAGTAGACTGGGTGGTGCTTGCGGACCTTCGGGTCCCGGACGGGTCGTGACCGCTGACGTCTCCCCAGCGGCCACGGCCCGTTCGTCGTGGCGGCCTAGTCCGCCTCGAACTTCAGGTCGCTCTCGACGTGGACGATCATCGCGTCCGGGTCGAAGGTCAGCCGGACGGGGCCCGTCAGCCAGCCGAGGTGATGGGAGTAGAAGAAGTCATAGGACACGATGCCGTCCCTTGCGGTCATCGGCTCCTCTTCTCCCCTGGCCCAGGCGCTGTCGATCGGCACCCGGTTCCGGCCGTCCGTGCTGGTCACCTGGAATTCTCTGCCGTCGAGAGTGAGCGTCCAGCTCGTGGACACCGGGTCGCTCAGGCTGTGCTCAGGCTGAGCGCGCCGAACCGTCACATGGCGAGCCATGACGGTGCCGTGCCCTTCGAGTAAGGCGAACGGAACCTCACCGGCTGCAATCACTTCGTCCTCGGCCATATCCCACATAATCCAGGGACGGACGAGAGTGTGGGGTCGTCCCGGCTACGTGGTCGGTGTTCAGAGCACGCAGCCGGGAGCGACATCGGTCAGGTTCGGCGGGACGTCTGGCGGTACTGGGCGGCGGTGAGGCCGACCTGCCAGGCGGCCGCCCTTACCGGGTCCCGGATCCAGCCGGGGACCAGCTCACCGAACTCGCGGCGGGTGCCGTCCCGCTCCAGCGTCCCGTTGGTCATCAGCAGTAGGTGCAGATGGTCGTCGTACAGCGACTCCAGACACCACAGGCTGAGGACCTGTCCGGGATTGCCGGGGTCCGGTGTTTCCCGACCGACCCTCGGCCAGCCCGCCTCGCTGACCACCTGGTGCCAACCGGCGCGTCCGACCAACATCTCCACGGCGCAGCGCCGCTGCTCGGTGTTGCGCAGCGACACCGCGCGGGCGATCGGGACGTCCTCCTCGATGATCTCGCGCGGCATGGTGACGCCGTGCCAGGCCCACAGGCACCAGCCGTCCGGGTACCGCACCGCCGGGCCGCTCTCGTTGTGGAGTCGCCCCTCGGCGTCGTGGTGCAGTTCGATGGGGCGTTCGGTGAGGATCACGCTGTTCCTCATCGGCCACCACGCACCGGCCGACCGCTCCACCTGGAGCAGGCCGCGGCCGTGGCGGTCCGGTTCCCGGACACCGCATCGTTCGAGGAAGGAGAGCTGCGCGAGCTGCCGCAGCATCCGCGGAGGGTAGGCGCCCAGCCGGGGCAGCGCCCCAACTTCGGGACGCTGCTCCGCGTCCTGCCAGGTCGCCGCCACATGGTCGATCGCGGTGCCTACGGCCTTGCCGAGGCCCGTTTCGACGGCGGTGGCCACCTCGCGGCCGAGCCGGTGCAGCAGGCCGCCCCAGCGCGGGTCGCGTTCCAGGTCGTCGAGGTCGGACGGCAGCGGATCCAGCATGATCAGGTCGGTTTCCGGAGGGGCCTCCGGGACCGTTTCGATGATGGCGTCGCCGGTCGGTTCCGGCAGCGTCCGCCATGCCCGCCTGGTGATGAGGGAGCGTCGGCCCGCGCGGATGTCGGCGCCGATGCTGCCCGCCATCGGCGAGCCAAGCCAGATCACGTGCTCCGGCGGACGGCGGCCGGCGCCGAGGTAGACGTCCTGGACGCCCGCCTCGGCCGCCACCCGGTCCGTCGGACCAACGGCCAGCCCGTGCCCCACCCACTCGTCCCGGACCAACGGCAGTAGTGCCTGCTGGTCCGCGGTCGGCGGCGGGTGGTGGCCGGGCGCCTTCGCCGTCATCAGTCCGCGACGAAGCGGACGGACGCGTTCCAGTCCTGTTGACGGGCCGCCGCCTGCTCGCGGATCGCCTGGTCGCGGGCCGCCTGCTTACGAGCCTGCTTACGGGCCTGCTCGCGCTTGCGGCGGGCTCCCGGGTCGAGGACACGGGGTGCCATTTCGCGCTTGCGGCGCAGTACGTACCGGCCGGGCGCGATTCCCGTGTTTCCGTGCTCCGGGTGGTCCAGCCACGCGGTCGCCCCGTCGCCGACTTCCAGCGATCCGAGGGTGATGTCGTCCGCCGCGCCATTGGCGGCGTCGTACCGGACGTCACCGGACGCGAGAAGCAGGTGCGTGTTTCCGCCCGCCTCGCCAAAGACCACGGCAATACCGGACGCCGGAACCTGGGTCACCGCAGGCTGATAATCCCGCGACGCCATCGCGGCGGGAATCACCGAAACATCGCCCTGGTGCTGAAGTCCGGCGATCGTCGGAATGTCGAGTTCGGCGGCCAGGTGGGCGAGGTCGCTGCCTTCTGACCGCACGTTGCTGAGAAGTATCATTACGGCCTCCCACCGAAGTGCTTGCCATGAAATGTAACGTCGCGCCTCAACGCAGGAAACTGATTTTTCCGGACGCTCCTCGTCCCCGAAGAAGTCCCCTTGTCGGACGCGTGGCGTAGGTTGCCCTGTGTGGCGGAACCGGAGTGTGAGGTGGGCTGGTCGTGAGCTGGGACGTCTTGCTGATGCGGGTTCCGGCGGAGGTCCGCGGGATGGACGACCTGCCGCAGGATTACGCTCCCGAACCGGTTGGTTCGCTGCCGGACGCCCTCGGCCGTCTGGCGAGCGAACTGCCCGAGGTCGATCTCTCAGACCCCGAGTGGGGCGTGCTCGAAGGTCCGACGTGGTCGATCGAGCTGAACATCGGGCACGATGATCCGCTGGAGGCGGTGATGCTTCATGTGCGCGGTGGCGGCGACGATGTGCTCACCGTCATCCTGAGGATCGCGCAGATACTCGGATGCCGGGCCCTTGATACCTCCACCGGCGATTTTCTCGCGGAAGGCCGAACCGAAGGCTGGCACGCTTTTCAGCAGTACCGCGATCAGGTGGCGAACAGGCTCGGCTAGGGCGTTTCCCAGTCAATGCGCCCGACTGACGGCCACCATGAGGTACGGCCGGTGCCCTACGACCAACGGCTTACTCGTCCACCCGCTGATCTGCACGGTTTGGTCATTTACGTTGTCGCGTAGTCCAGGTTCGACGCCAGGTGGTGAACAACGTTCGATCGGTTTCGGTGTTTAGGGTCGCCGGGTGGAGGTCCGATCGCTCGCTTTTCGCCTGGATCTGTTGCTGCGCCGCCAGGCGGGTTCGATCAGCAGGCGGCGCGCACCAGTGACGGTTTGATCGAGGAGCGGCGGCGTGCCCGTCCAAGGCCCTGCGAATCCGGCCCGGGGACGTGTTCAGGCGGGATTCGCAGTGCCTTCTCGGTGGAGGTCAGCCCTTGGTCACCAGGGCGACGATGTCCTCGATGCGGACGATTTCGCCGCGTGCTCCCCAGTTGCCCTCTGGGACCTCGTTGATGTGCACCCACGCGGCGGTGTTGCCGGTGAACCGTTCGGGGTCCGTGTCGGCGTCCGCCAGTACCTGCGTCACGCGTTTCACGATGTCCCGGCGTTTGTCGTCGTTCATCGAACCGGCCGGGACCCCCACCCGCACCATGTACTTCGGCTTCTCCTCGGGAGGCACCGCCTGGCCGCCGACGAACCAGGCGTCGACCTCGTTGACCACCAGCCAGGAGATGGACCTGGCCGCCTCGTTGTCCGGCGCGCCCTCGGCGATCATCACTTCCGACACCAGGCGGCCACCGATCTCGTTGCGGCGGTCCTCATCGAGCGAGCCCTTACGGACGAACAACTCCACGAACGGCACTACTTAGTCCTTTCATTGAACTCTTCCCTGGTCGCAACGTATCCCAGTGAGTTCAATGAATCAACCCTCTACACTGTGTCCCATGCAACGGACCAGCTTCGCGGAGATGCACTGCTCGATCGGGCAGACCCTGGAACGCGTCGGCGAGTGGTGGACCCCGCTGATCGTGCGGGACATCTATCTGGGCCTGCACCGGTTCGACGACATCGCCGAAAACCTCGGCATCTCCCGCAACCTGCTCACCCGTCGGCTCCAGACCCTGGTCACCGACGGCATCGTGAAACGCCACGCCTACCAGCAGCGGCCGCTGCGGCACGAGTACCACCTCACCGAGGCGGGTCGGGAACTGGTGCCGGTGCTGATGGCGCTGATGGCCTGGGGTGACAAGTGGGCCACGCCGGAGGGCGGCCCGCCCGTCCGGCTGGAACACCACGACTGCGGGGCCGAGTTCACTCCGCATGTCTGCTGCTCGGCCTGTGGGGAGCGGGTGAGCAGCGAGAACGTCACGGCGCTGCCCGGCCCGGGTGCCGCGTCCGGGCCCGGGACCAGGGTGCTCGCCCGGCGCGGTGGTGTCACGGCCGGACGGTCGGAAGTCGGTTAGGGGCAGATCCAGCAGTAGAGGCGGGCGCGGTGGTCCACGGCTCGGGCGGCGAGCCCGGACAACTCGTCCAGGAAGTCGTGCAGGTCGTCCGGGTCGACCGGGTCGAGGAAGGCGTCCTCGTCGTTCGACCAGGCTGTGGCGATCTCGGAGAAGGACGCGGGGTCGGCGGCGGCGAGGGCGTCTCGGAAGGCGTCCGCGACCGTGACGACCACGACCTCGCCGTCTCCCAGCATGCCGACCAGGGCGCCGCTTTGAGCGTCGGATCGGCCCGTCAGGAGCGCCTCGGCCGGGGCCAGGTTCACCACCGGGTCCATGCCCTTGACGACGAGCTGGTCGTAGCCCGTTCCGCTGGTCTCGCCATCGTCGCGGACGACGGCCCGGACGGCGTCGTCGTCATCCGCGGCGGCGAAGTAGCCGTAGAGAACTCCCATGGGCGGATCCTCGCATCGGTTATCGAAGCGGCAGGTCGTCGAGGAAATCTCGGAGTTCGGTGATTCGGTCTTGCGGGACCGCCCGCTTCGGAAGAGCCAGGCATTGGTTGCGGGTGCCCAGTATCCATTGATGGGGGCTTTCCCTGACAACGCCGATCCGGGCCCAGGGCACTTCGGTGGTCACGCCTCCGGACTCCCAGCGGATGCGGGTCGGAGTGATGCTGATGTGGCGTTCGTTCTGGTCCATCGGCTGGACGAGCGTCCACAAACTGATGAGGAGCGGCAGGACCAAGAGGACGACACCGCCCACCGCGGCCAGAGCAGGCGCATTCGTCGCCTCCCCGTGGCGGGCCGCCGCGCGGGACAGCGCCCCGATTCCCACTACCGCGATGGCAAAGCCGACGAGACCGGCGTACAGCAGCCAAACGAACCAAGGGAAAACGACCGCGCGTCGACGATCGCGAGGCGTTGGCACGTAGCTGACCTCTAACTGCATATGCTGCCCTCTCAGCGGAATTAGAGGCCAGCCACGTTAGCGCCGGGGTACGTCAGTGAGGGATGCGGGACAGGACGGGCAGCGGCACTAGGCCGTACGAGTAGTAGTCGACGGTGTTCGCGCCCGCCTTGCGGGCGGCGGTGACCTTGGCGGCCAGATGGTCGGTCGAGGTCGTGTCGGGGAGGCCGGGGCGGAGGACGGCGCTGAGCGTGGTGTCCGGGCCCAGGGCCGTGCGGTAGGCGGTGACGTCCTCGGCCACGCGGTCCTCGTCGTAGGCGTAGCAGAGGATGGCGTATGACGGGACGACATCGCTCACCGCCGCCGGGTCCACGCCGATCTGCCAGGCGGAGTCGGCGGCGGGGCCGCCGGTGGGACGTCCGTCCGCGTAGCCCTTCACGGCACCGGTGAGGTCGAGGAACGTCAGGCTGGACCCTTCGGCGGCCACGGCTTCGGCGACGTCGGCGGCCAGGGACGTGACGATCGGGGTGCGGGAGCGGGCGTAGTCCTCCAGGACGGTCGGGAGCTCGGTGGCGGGAGGGCCGCCGTCCAGGACGGACGCGGCAAGTCGGGACGCGGCGGCACGGGCCGTTTCGGCGCCGGGGAGGCGGGACTGGCAGTGGGAGCAGAAGCACAAACCGAGCGCGAACTCGGCGGCCGGGCCCAACTCCACAAAGGCGCGCTCATGGTGGTAGCCGTGCCCGAACATCCCGAAATGCAGGGACTCGGAGACGACGCTGTCCACTCCCTGGCGGGCGATGGCGCGGCCCAGCGCGACGGCGTAGGCGCGGACGTCCGGGTTGGACGGGCACAGGTCGGCGGGTGCGGCACGGTCACCGAAGCAGTTCTCCTGGGTGACGTCCGGGAAGGCGAGGCCGAGGGTCGTGTTGTGCAGGAACACGCCCCAACCGTGCAGGGGCACACCCAGCTCGCGGGTCTGTCGGCGGAGGGCCTTCAACGGCTCCTGGTCGGCGTCCCGCTGGACGGGCGGGCGCAGGCGCAGCCCGTCGAACAGGTCGCCGGGAGGGAAGTGGATCCCGTCGTGCCTGAGCGTCACGCGGGTGCGGCCGTGGGGAGTCACGTCGCGGGCGCGGTGGTAGGCCGCGCCGACCGTGAGGGCGGAGACGCCGTGGGAAAGGACCTGCGCGGCGTCCACCCCGCGCAGGTCCTCCACCAGGGCGTACAAAGACGAGTCCATCAGCTCTTCTTGTAGGCGACGAAGTCGATCTCGACAAGGATGTTCATCAGGTCGGAGCCGACGGTGGTGCGCACCGGGTACGGCTCGGTGAAGTGCTCCCGGTACACCTTGTCGTAGGCGGCGAAGTCGCGGTGCAGGTCCTGGAGGTGGACGGTCGACTTCACGACGTCGTCCAGGCCGAGTCCGTGCTCGGCGAGGATCGCCTTCAGGTTCGCCAGGACCTGCCGGGTCTGCTGGGCGACGTCCCCGCCGACCGACTCGCCCGTCTTCGGGTCGTTCGGGCCCATGCCGGACGTGTAGAGGAAGTCGCCGACCACGATCGCCTGCGAGTACGTGCCGAGCGGAGCGGGCGCCGCCTCGCTGCGAATCTCACGTTTGCTCATGTCTGTCTCCTAGCGGGTGACGGTGTCTTCAGCTGATTTAAGTAGATCAAGGTCGGCGCGGCTCGGGAGCCCCTCCCAGTCGCCGCGGACGGTCACCGCGTACGCCCCGGCGGCCGTGGCCGTGTCGAGACGGTCGGCGACGGGACGTCCCCGGACGAACTCGGCGAGATACCCGGCGGCGAACGCGTCCCCGGCGCCGACCGGGTCGATCACCGGCACCCGGTGCGCGCCCTGGACGTGCAGCGCGCCCTCGCACAACGCGACCACCCCGGCGGCCCCGCGCTTGAGGAGGACGTCACGCGGGCCGAGCGCGGCGAGCGACCCGGCGAGCGCCGCCAGGTCGTCGTCCGCGTCGGGGACGATCAGCCGCGCCTCCTGCTCGGTGGCGAACAGCAGGTCGGCGCGCTTCACAAGCTTCTGCAAGCACTCGCCCGCCTCGGCCGGCGTCCACAGGGCCCGCCGGTAGTTCAGGTCGAGGGACACGGGCACGCCGGCCTCGCGGGCGGTCTCGACGGCGTCGTCGAGGGCCTGCCGGGCGGTGGCGCTGATGGCGGCGGTGATGCCGGTGACGTGCAGGACCCGCGCCGACCGGATCAGGTCGTGCGGGACGTCGGCCGGGCACAGCCGGGACCCGGCGCTGCCCGTCCGGTAGTACTGGACGCGGGTGAGCGTCCCGGCGCGGCGCTCCTTGAACAACAGCGCCGTCGGTGCGGACCGGTCCACCACGGTGTGCCCCAGGCGGACACCCTCGCCCGCCAGGACGTTGGTGATCAGTCGGCCGAACTCGTCGTCGCCGACACGGCCGAACCAGGCGGCGGTGCCGCCGAGCCGGCACAGCCCGATCGCCGTGTTCGACTCGGCGCCGCCGACGCCGAGGTCCAGGGCGCGGGCATGCCGCATCGGCCCGACGACGGGATTCTCCAACCGCGCCATGGTCTCGCCGAACGTGACCAGGTCGATGTTCGGTTCGGTCATCGGGTGACGCCCTCGCGCTCCACGCGGACGTCGGGTTGTCGGGCGGTGTGCACGGCGGCGAGGAGCCGTCCGGCCCGGTCCGCCAGAGCCGTCAGGGAACCGCCGTCGAACGCGTCGCCGATGAGGGAGCCGCCCGCGCCGACGGCGACGGCGCCCGCGGCGATGAAGTCGGCGGCGTTGTCCGGGCCGACCCCGCCCGTCGGCAGCAGCGGGACGTCACGGAACGGTCCCGCGAGGTCACGCAGGTAGCGGGGGCCGAACGCCCCGGCGGGGAAGATCTTGACGGCGGTGGCGCCGAGGTCCCAGGCGCGGCCGACCTCACCGGGGGTCAGCGCGCCCGGATAGTAGGCGACGCCGTGGTCACGGGCCACGGCGGCGACGCCTTCGCCGGTGTCGGGGGAGACGAGAAAGGACGCCCCGGCGGCCACCGCCGCGGACGCCTCCGCGGCGGTGCGCACTGTTCCGGCGCCGAGTTCGACGTCCGCGGGCAGCCGTCGCCGCGCCGCGTCCAGTTCGGCGAGCGCGCCCGGGGTGTTGAGGGTGAGCTCCAGGCAGCGGACGCCGGCGTCGGCGAGGGTGTCCAGGACGTCGGCGACGCGTTCGGCGCGGGTGCCGCGGACGACCGCGACGACCCCGGTCGCCGTCAGCGCGCCTCCCGGCGCCAGGCGGGGGATCATGTGATTCCTCTCAGAAGTACGTGCGGATCAGGTCGGTCACCGTCTCGTCGTCGTCGACGACGGGGATGACCTGCCATTTGTCGAATGCCGTGCAGGGGTGCGAGATGCCGAAGCACAGCAGGTCGCCGGGGCGGGGCGGGGGCCCGTCGACCTTGACGTAGGCGTGGTGGTCGTTGGTGTCGGTGACGCGCAGGCCGCTCGCCGGGTGGACGGTCCCGTCCCGGCGCCGCAGCCGCAGCGGGACGGGCAGGCCCGCGTCATAGGGGGCCTCCCGTTTGCCCATGCCGACGATCGCGAGACCCGGCTCGGGGACGGACGTGACCTGCGCCCAGATCTCCAACGCCGCGTCCAGGGACCCCGGAATACGGGTGTAGGGGGTCTTCTGCGTGTAGATGCCGTCATCGTGGGTGACATAGGCGCCGCTGCGCAGGATCACGGTCAGCTCGTGCCCCGGCAGCCACGCCCCGGACAGCCGCTCGGCGACCTGGTCGAAGTAGGCGCTTCCGCCCGCGGTGACGATGACATCGCGGGGCAGCAACCCGGTCTTGGACAGTTCGGCGGTGGCGTCGCGGAGCCCGCCGAGGTAGGCGCTCGCGGTGGAGACGTCCGGCAGCCCGCCCTCGTATCCGGCGACCCCGGCGAGTTCGGTGCCGGGCGCGGCGGCCACGGCACGGGCGACGGAGATCAGCTCCTCGACGGTGCGGCAGCCGGTGCGGCCACCGCGATGGCCGAGTTCGACCAGGACCCGGAACGGCCGTTCCCCGGCCGCCGCGGAGATCGTGGCGACGCCCTCGGCGGAGTCGGCGTACAGCAGGAACTCCATGCCGCGGTCGATCTCGCCGCCGAGCCAGCGCAGCGCGGTCGGATCGAGGAGTTCGTTGGCGAGCAGGATGCGGGGCACGCCGAAATTCCGGTAGGCGAGGACCTGGTTCGCGGTCGCGGCGGTGATGCCCCACGCGCCCGCGTCGAGCTGCTCCTGGAACAGGGTCGGCGCCATGGACGTCTTGCCGTGCGGCGCGAACACCAGGTCGTGCGCGGCGCAGAACGAGGCGAGCGCGGCGATGTTGTGGCGCAGCGCCGACCGTCGCGCCACCATCAGCGGCCAGGTGAACGGGCCGTCGAAGAGGAGGTGCCGCGCCGCGGTGAAGTCCTCGAACGAGACGGGAGCGCCGGGCTGCCAGATGCCCTTCGTCCGCCAGTCGACCTGCTCTCCGGGAATGTTCAGGCTGGTCACGGCTGTTTCCCTCCTCGTTTCTCGGAACGGCGACGATGCGGACGGGACGAACCGAGCACCCGGGAGATCTCCTGACCCGTGCGCTCCACCATGGGCCCCACCTCCCGAACCCGGGCGGGGGTGATCCGGGACGCCAGCCCGGACACGCTGAGCGCGCCCACGGCCCGGTCGGTGTGGTCGAAGATCGGTGCGGCGACACAGCGAACCTCGGGTTCGTTCTCCCTGTCGTCCACGGCATACCCCGCGAGGCGGACCCGTTCGAGTTCGGCGGACAACCGGGCCGGGTCGGTGATGGTCCGTTCGGTGCGCGGCTCCATCCCCGCGTCGACGACGGCCTGGAAGTCGTCGTCGCCGAGCCAGGCGAGGATGGCCTTGCCGACGGCCGTCCGGTAGGCGGGCATCCGCATCCCGACCCGCGACGCCATCCGCACGTTGTGCTCGTTCTCGACCTTGTCGATGTAGACGACGTCGGGGCGTTCGTAGACGACGAGGTGGCAGGTCTCCCCGACCATGTGCTGGAGGCGGCGCAGCGGGTCGGCGGCGACGGAGCGCATGTCCAGCGACGACAGGTACGCCTGCCCGAGGCGCAGCGCGCCGTGTCCGAGCCGGAACGAGCCGGTCTCCCGGTCGCGGGTGAGGAGGTCGCCGTCGATGAGCGGCGCGGCGAGCCGCAGCACGGTGCTCTTGCTGATGTCGAGGTCTTCGGCGATCCGGGTCAGCGACACGCCGCGGGTGTCGGCGTTGTCGCGGACGTAGTCGAGCACCGCGAGCGCGCGTCGCAGCGACGACGACTGGTTGCGGGCCGGTGCCTTCGCGCGTGTCTTGGCGGGTGGCGTCGTGGTGGCGGGCGGTGTCTGTTCGGTGCTCGTGTCGTGGCTCACGTTGTGCTCTCCGGAAGCAGTCCGCGGTCGAGGACGTCGCGGGCGGCGGCGAGGTGGCGTCCGCCGCGCGCGAGTGAGATCTCGTGATGGCCGGGTAGCAGGATGTCGACGTCCAGGTCGGCGAGCCGGGTGAGGCTCGCGACGTACTCGGGGATCCGGGTGTCGTGCAGGTTCTGCAACGAGATCCGTCCCCCGGTGAAAACGCAGTCGCCGGAGAACAGCACCCGTCCCTCGGACGCCTCCAGCAGGTAGCAGGTGTGCCCGTCGGCGTGGCCGGGCGTGGCGAGGGCCGTGAGGACGACGCCGCCGCCGAGGTCGATTCGTTCCCCGTCGGCGATGGGACCGACCTCCGGGCACGCCGTGAAGGTGTACTCCGCCGGGTACGCGCCGGCCGCCTTGCCGCGGTCGAGGCTGATCTTCTCCTCCTCGCCGCGCGCGATCCACCGGTCCGCGGGGGACCCGGCGCGGACGGACAGCCCCGGCACCAGCCGCGCCAGCTCCGCGGCGCCGCCCGAGTGGTCGGCGTGCCCGTGGGTGAGCAGCAGGTGACGTTCGCCGGTGGGCCCGGCGGCGGTGATGAGCCGCCGCGCGAGCACCCCGGCGGACGCCCCCGCGCCCGCGTCGATCAGCGCCGAACCCCGTGTGCCGCGCACGAGGTAGACGTGACAGTCCAGCGGGTCGGTCAGGTCGAACCCGGCCGCGCCGCTGCCGACCAGGTCGATGTGCTGCGTGAGCCTCACCGCGGCCTCCCCTCGACGTCCAACGAGCGGACGGTCTCCGTGATGACGCGCGCCGCCAGATCGACCTCGGCGAGCGCGATGGACTCGTCGGCGGAGTGCGCGTGGGAGATCGAGCCGGGGCCGAACACGACCGACGGGATACCGGCGCGGGCGAGCTTGCTGGCGTCGGTGGCGAACGGCATGCCGTGGACGGACGCGTCCCGTCCGGCGGCCGCGAGCGACCGGCAGAGCGCGGCGGGCACCGGGCTCCCTGCGGGCGTGTCGAGGGAGTAGTCGACGGTGAACGGCTCGTCCACCTCGATGTGGCCGGGGATGAGCGCGGTCAGTTCCTCCCGGTCCGCGCGCCACACGTCGAGCGGGTCCTCGCCGGGGAGGGTGCGGCGGTCGATGTCGATCTCGCAGCGGCCGGGCACGGTGTTCGGGCCCTCCCCGCCGCGGATACCGGTAACGCACCGCGTCGCGGACCCGAGCAGCGGATGCGCCGGGACGCCGGGCGGGGTCCGGTTGACATGCCCGATCACGCGGGCCATGAGGGTGACCGCGTTGACGGCCTTGTCCGGACGTGAGCTGTGCCCGGCCGTCCCCAGCGTCCGGACGGTGTACCGCACGACGCCCTTGTGCGCGGTGGCGGCGACGAGCCCGGTCGGCTCACCGACGACGGCGCCGACGACGGACGTGTCGGCGAGGTCGTCGATCAGTCCGAGAACCCCCCGGTAGAGGTGTTCCTCGTCCATGACCCCGGCGAGGACGACCCCGAACGGCGGTGGGCCGTCCTGCGCGAGGTTCGCCAGTGCCAGCATGAACGCCGCCAGCGGCCCCTTCGCGTCGCACGCGCCGCGCCCGTACAGGCGACCGTCCCGGATCGTCCCCGCGAACGGGTCGACGATCATGCCGCCGGTCTCCACGGTGTCGAGATGCGACTCCAGCAGCACGACGCGCGGGTCGCGTCCCGGCAGGGTCGCGACGACGTTGGGACGGCCCGGCAGGACCTCCCGCAGCTCGGCCCGCACGCCACGGGCCGTGAGCCAGTCGCGGACGTACTCCGCGACCGCCGCCTCCCCGATCCCGGACGCGGCGTCGACCGGCCCGCCTCGCGGATTGATACTCGCGATGCCGACCAGTTCCCGCAGCAATTCCCCCGAAGCCGACATCAGGTCCGCCGTTCCCTTGCATAGGCGAGCAGAAGCCCGATGATGAGCAGGCCCAACACGATCTGCCGGACGCCCTCGGACACGTTCCACGAGGCCAGCAGCGCCGTCAGCAGCGTCAACATCAGCGCGCCCGCCACGGTGCCGAGCACGTGCCCGCGTCCGCCGAGAATGGACGTCCCGCCGAGCACGACCGCCGCGATCGACAGCAGCTGGTACGGGTTGCCCATGGTGAGCGAGCTGGTGGAGGTGAACCCGAGCAGCACGAGCCCGGACACCCCGGCGAGCAGCGAACACGCCCCGTAGGCGATGAACGAGGTCCGGGCGAGCGGCACCCCCGACGCGCGGGACGCCCGTTCGCCGTTGCCGAGCGCGAACACGTACCGTCCGATCCGGGAGGCGTGCAGCAGCCACACGGCGACGGCGGTGATGCCGAGCCACAGCAGGAACGCCAGCGGCACCCCGGCGACCCGGTCGTTGGCGAGCGAACCGAGCAGCGACACCTTCGCCGACTTCGGCGACCCGTTGGTGTAGACGAGCAGCGAACCGGCGACGATCGTGCCGGTGGCCAGCGTCATCACCATCGGCGGCACGCGCAGCCAGGTCACCCCGGCGGCGTTGGCGAGCCCGACGACGACGCTCGCCGCGAGCGCCACCACGATGCCCGTCGTCCCGCCCGAACCGGCCGCGACCTGCGCGCACACCACCGCCGACAGCGCCACGACACCCGACACCGACAGGTCGATGCCGCTCATCATGACCACGAGGGTCTGCCCGACGGCGACGATGCCGAGGAACGCGGCCGTCTGCACCAGGTACCGGACGCTGGAGACGCTGTCGAAGCCCTTCGCGAACAGGACCGCGGCGATCCACGTCACGAGCAGGACACCGAACGCCCAGGCGGCGCGGTTGTCCCGCAGCGTGCCCGTCAGACGGCGGGGAAAGGAGGCCGTATGCGGCAGCGCGGTCATCAGTCCGTCCTCTCGCGGGTCGCGAACGTCTTCACGGCGATCGCCACGATCAGCACCGCACCCTGCATGATCAGCTGGTAGAACGGCGACAGCCCGGTGAACAGCAGCAGGTTCGTCAGCAGCCCGATGAGCAGCGCGGCCAGCACGGTGGCGCGCATCTGCCCGATGCCGCCGAAGAAGCTGACCCCCGCAAGCACCGACGCGGCGATGGAGTTCAACGTGTACGGGGCGCCGATCGTCGCGTCACCGGACCCGGTCTGAACGGCCAGGCCGATCCCGGCAAGCCCGACGAACACGCCCGCCAGGGCGTATGCGCCGATCTTGACCTTGCGGACGCCGATGCCGCTGGCGTAGGCGCCGTGCTCGTTGCCGCCGACCGCGTACAGCGACAGCCCGAACCTGGTCGTCCGGACCGTCTTCCACAGCAGCAGCACGACCCCGATCACCACGAACGGCAGCGCCAGCCCGTTCCAGCCGTTGTTGTAGGCCTCGACGAGCCCCGCCGGGACGCTCCCGCCCGGCTTCGGCAACACCACCAGCGTGACGCCGCCCCACAGGAACGACGCGGCCAGTGTCACGATGATCGGTGGTAGTCCCGCGTAGGCGACGAGCACGCCGTTCGCGGCCCCGGTCGACGCTGCCGCGGCCAGCGCCAGGACCGCCGCGACCACGACACCGTCCTCGGCGCGGACGGCGAACACCGCCATCGCGAGCGCCAGCACCGACCCGAGCGACAGGTCGATGCCGCCCGCGAGCATCACGGTGCTCTGCCCCATCGCCGCCAGGATCAGCGGCAGGAACTGCGCGGACAGGATCGTGATCGACGCCGGGGTGAACAGCTCCGAGTCGTAGTGCCGGTACGCGGCCAGCAGCACGACGAGCAGCGCGCCGAGCCCGACGACGTCGAGATTGCCGCGCAGCGCTGTAGCGACGCGGTCAGGCATGCGAACCCGCCCCTTTCCGGGGGGTGTGGGGGGTCGTCCCCCCACCATGACCCGACCCCTTTCGAGGGGCGGTTTCCGCTCCGGTGTCCGTTCCGGTGACGGAGGCGCGGACGAGCCGCTCCTCGGACAGGTCCTCGCCCGCCAGCCGTTCCACGACCGCGCCCTCGTACATGACGGCGACCTCGTCGCACAGGCCGACCAGTTCCATGGTGTCTCCAGAGGTGACCAGCACCGCCATGCCGCCGTCGGCGAGCCTGCGGAGCAGATGGTAGATCTCGCGTTTGGTGCCGACGTCGATGCCGCGGGTCGGCTCCGCCAGCAGCAGGACCCGGGGCTCGGACGGCAACCAGCGGGCCAGTGACACCTTCTGCTGGTTGCCGCCCGACAGCCTCCGGACCTCCTGCTCCGGGCCGGTGACCCGGATCCGCATCCGCTCGACCAGATCGTCGACCAGCGCCGCCTCGGCACCCCGGTCGACGGTGAGAAGCCGCTTCCCCGGGGTGACGACGCCGAGGTTGGTCAGGGACAGGTTCGCGCGGACGTTCTGCGCCACATGCAGGCCCTCGACCTTGCGGTCCTCCGGGACGTAGGCGATCCGGCCGCGGATCGCCTCGCGGGGGGACGCCAGGCGGGCGGGCCGTCCGTCCAGTTCGATCCGCCCGCTGTGCCGGACGAGCCCGAACAGCGCGCGCAGCACGGCCCGCTGCCCCTGACCCTGGAGGCCGCCGAGACCGATGATCCGTCCCGGGTCCAGGTCGAGGTCGACGTTCTCGCAGGCACCGGGGACGGTCAGCCCCCGCACCTTGAGCACGGGCGCGCCGGTGAGAACGGGGATGGTGCTCTCCGCGGCGTCCTTCTCGGCGGCGCTCTTCTCCTCGGCGATCTCCGCCTCGGACGGAATCGCCGCGATCTCCGCGCCGACGGGGCCGCCCTCGCCCGCCTTCGGCGGGAACAGGTCGGACAGCTCCCGGCCGATCATCAGCCGGACGATGTCGTCATGGTCGGTCTCCGCGCGGTCGCGGGTCGCCATGACCTCGCCGTCCTTCAGCACGGTCAGCCGGTCGGAGACGGCGAACAGCTCCGCCATCCGATGGCTCACGATGATCACGGACGAGTCGGCGGCGCGTAGCTCGTCCACGACGGCGAACACGCTCCTGACCTGGTCGTCGTCGAGCGCTGACGTGGCCTCGTCCAGGATCAGCAGCCGTGGCCCCGACGCGAGCGCCTTGGCCAGTTCGACGAGCTGCTGCTGCCCCAGGGGCAGCCGTCCCGCCCTGGTCAGCGGGTCGACGTCCAGCCCGACCCGCTCCAGCAGCGGACGCGCCCGCTTGGCCAGGTCGCGGCGCAGGACCAGCCCGCGCCGCGACGGCCACTGTCCGAGGAACACGTTCTCCGCGACGGTCTGATGCGGGTTGAGGCTGAGCTCCTGGTGCACCGAACCGATCCCGACCTCGCGGGCACGGTGCGGTGACCAGGACCGCAGCGGCTCACCGTCGTACAGCACGCGCCCGGAGTCGGGCGACAGCAGTCCGGTGACCAGCGACAGCACGGTGCTCTTACCCGCGCCGTTCTCGCCGACCAGGGCGAGCACCTCGCCCGCGCGGACGTCGAAGCTCACCTCGTTGAGCACCCGGTTGCCCGCGAACGACTTCGAGACCTTCTCGACGGCCAGGAGCGCCACCGTTACTGACCGATCAGCTTGTCGATCTCGGGCTGCGGCATCGGCTGGATCGGGTACGAGTCGTCCGGCTGGTCCGCCTTGACGTACTGATCCAGGGTGTCGTCGGTGATCTTCGGCAGCGGGACCATGATCTGGTTCGGCACGGTCGCCCCGCCCGCCTTGGCCACCGCCGCCCGCAGCGCGATCACGCCGAGGTAGTTCGGCTGCGCGGTCGACAGGGACGAGAACCCGTTCGCCTTCTGCTCCTTCCAGAGCTTCAGGAACCCGTTGTAGTTCTCGCCCGTGATCGGGACCATCTTCTTCTTCTGCTTGACCAGCGTCTGCAGCGCCGCCGCCGACAGGGCCCCGCCCTGCGAGAACACGCCGTCGATATCGGGGTTCGCCGAGTACGCCGACGCGAACGCCTGGGCCGCGGGCGCCAGGTTGTACTCGCTGTGCACGTTCGCCGCGACCTTGATGTCGGGGAACTTCTTCAGCGCCTCCTGCGCGCCCTGCCAGCGCTCCTCGCTGACCGCGACGCCCGCCGGGCCGTTGAACGCGATGATCTTGCCCTTGCCGCCGAGCTTCTCACCGAGCCACTGCCCCATCATCCGGCCCCACTCCTTCTGGTCGGTGCCGACGCGCACGACCTTCTCGGAGGTGACCAGGCTGTCGAAGTTGGCGACGGTGATGCCCGCGTTGACCGCCTGCTCCATGGCCGGGTTCAGCGCGGTGGACGATCCGGCGTCCACCAGGATCACGTCGTACTTCTGCTGGATCATGGCCCGGATCTGGGCGATCTGCTGGGACGTGTCGCCGTTGGCGTTGAACACCTGATAGTCGGCGATCTTGCCCTCGCCCTTCAGCTTCGCGACATCGTCCTTGATCATCTTGTCGGTCTGCTGCATCCACGACGGGGTGAGGTAGATCGTGGACCAGCCCACCTTCAGGGCCTTGGACTTGCCGCCGCCGTCCCCGGACGACGACTTGTCGCCGGAGTCGACGCCGCACGCGGCGGTGGCGGTCAGAGCGCCGAGCGCCGTAACGGCCACGGCGGCGCGCGTGAACCTACCGATCATGGGGGTGCTCCTCGTGACTGTCCGGGACCCGCTACGGGCCCCGGGCGTTCCGGGCGGGATGTTCGGAGGTCACGCGGGTCACGACACCGTCCGGCGCCGTCCCCGGGGTGAAGCCCGGCGACCAGGGATCCGGACGAACGCGTCCAAACACCTGATTACCGGGCTTTCCCGCCCTTGCCGTGGAGGTTATGACCGTCACCGAGCCTGACGCCAGATTTGCAACACATGATTTTGCATTGCACAACACGCCTCTGACCAGCGCCGATACCGCTTAGAACGCTACCCGCCCCCCACAAACGGCCGGCACGGACCGACAGGGCCGCCGGGCCGCGTCCCGACGTCGACCGCGTTGATCGTCCGGATCACGCTCACGGCTCCGCCGGACTCCTCGGTCGCGTTGCCCGACGCGTCGGCGTGGGCCGGCATCCGGGACGCGCGTCGAACCGCTCGAACCTGCCCGCGGGAGGAAGCCACCGCGTGAGCGCCTCCCGACCGACGAGCGCGCGGTCGGACGGCGCCGCCGACACCCAGGTCCGAGCGGGGACGCAGCCCGTTCACCGAACCGGGACAGGCGGGCCGCCACGATGAGCTCCGGCCTCGTGCGACGAGCCCCGAGGCATACGGGCCACCCCCGGGTCAGGCGACCGGCGTTCCGGTGGCCGCGTCGCGCCGATTCCAGATCCGGTCGGTGAAGTCGGCGATCAGGGGGGCGATCTGCGGCAGGTGGTCTTCGAGGGCGAAGTGGCCGGTGTCGAACAGATGAAGCTCGGCGGCGGGGAGATCACGCAGATACGCGTGGGCGCCGGGCGCCGGGAAGAACGGGTCGCGGGCGCCCCAGGCGATGAGCGTCGGCGGAGTGTGCTCGCGCAGCCAGGCCTGCCAGGCGTCGTAGCGTTCGACGTTGGAGTGGTAGTCGAACGCGAGCGCGACCTGTGCTTCCTTGCGTCCGGGAAGGTCGAGGAAGTGCTGGTCGAGCGTCCAGCCGTCGGGCGCGATCGACTCCGGGTCGGTGACGCCGGTCTCGTACTGGCCGCGCGTGCCGGACGGCGTCAGCAGCGCGCGGATCGTCTCCTCCGCGCCCGGCGTGCCGGGACGCAACGCGATGAACTCGCGGGCCGCGTCCGACAGGCCCTCCTCGTAGGCGTTGCCGTTCTGCACGATCAGGCCCGCGATGCACTCCGGACGCCGCTCGGCGAGCCGGAAGCCGACCGGGACGCCGAAGTCGAACATGTACATCACGAAGCGCTCGAGACCGAGCCCCCGCACGAACCCCTCGGTGACATCGGCGAGCCGGTCGAAGGAGTAGACGAACCCGGCGGGCACCTCGGTGTGCCCGAACCCGGGATAGTCGGGCGCGATCAGCCGGTAGCGGGAGCCGAGCGCATCGATGAGCCGCCGGAACTGGTGCGACGCGGACGGAAAGCCGTGCAGCAGCAGCACGACGGGTGCGTCCGGCCGCTCGGGCAGCGATTCGCGGTAGAAGACGCGGACCCCGTCGACGTCGAGGTGCCGGTGAACGATACGGGCGGCAACAGAAAGCATCCTAATGCCTTTCACTCGATCTGAAGCATTAGCCTAACGCATCATCACCTCCATGTAGCATTAGTCCATGAGTGACCTCGTTCCGCTGATCGGGGAACCGCCCGCCCTGGACCTGGTGAACACCCGCACCGCCGTGGGAGACCTCCTCACCACCACCGACGACCTGCGCACATGGCTGCGCCTGGAGGCCACCCGCTTCCCCCAGGTGGACGCCCTGCGCGCCGACGCCGATCTGGCCGCCATACGCCGACTTCGCGAACACACGTCCCGCCTGATCGACCACGCCCGCCACGGCACGCCACCACCGGCGGACGACCTGAAGGCCCTCAACGAGACGCTGCAGGCCGCCCCCGCCATAACCGAACTGAGCTGGAACGGCTCCGCACTCACCGCGGCCCGCCACCGCATCGGCACACCCGCCGCCCAACTGACGGCCTGGCTCGCCGAGGAGACCGCCGCGCTGCTGACCGACCCGGCCGTCACCAAGATCCGCCAGTGCGAGGCGGACGACTGCGTTCTCCTCTTCCTACCCGCCCACCCGCGCCGCCGCTGGTGCTCCCCCGACCGCTGCGGCAACCGCACCCGCGTAGCCCGCCACTACCACCGCCACAGATCCTGACGAAGACCCGCCCCTAGGCACCGCCGCGAACGCGGCCGTAGTAGCAGGACCGCTTCGACGTGACCTGGCCCCGCGCGCGAACGCGTGACCCACCCGGTGCAGCGATATCGGAGGCGAGCGAAACCGGCGGATCGCGAAGCGACGCGGCGTTCGTCCAGGCCCGGTCACGCAGCGCGAATTGGGCCGGGATTACGAAAAAGCATGGGCCTGCTTCGAGGTGACCTCAGCCCGCGCGCGAGCGCGTGACCCGCCCGGTGCAGCGACCCCGGAGGCGAGCGAAACCGGCGGATCGCGAAGCGACGCGGCGTTTGTCCAGGCCCGGTCACGCAGCGCGAGTTGGGCCGGGATTACGAAAAAGCATGGGCCTGCTTCGAGGTGACCTCAGCCCGCGCGCGAACGCGTTACCCACCCGGTGCAGCGAAGCCGGAGGCGAGCGGAGCCGGGTGGATCGCGAAGCGATGTCGCGTTCGCCCCAGGAACGGTCACGTAGCGAGCCGCTAGGCGAGCGAAGTGGGCCGGTCCTGCTAGAACACAGTGGGGGTGGTTCGGGTGTCTATGCCGATGGTGAGTGCGGCGGTGTAGCCGGTGGCGTCGCCGGTGACGGTGGCCAGTTGGTGGGCGGCCTTGTCCTCTTTGAAGATGAGGTCGGTTTCCAGGGTGATTCCCGCGAGGGTTTGGAGGGATCGCTGGTAGCCCTGCTGTGCGTATACCTTGTCGCAGACGTCCTTCGGTAGGGCGAGTTGCGAGATGGCGATCGTTTTTGTGGCGTCGGTGATGTCGGCTTGGGTGGCGTAGACCTCGAAGTGGACGTGCGGCCAGCGTCCGGGGTAGCAGCCGGGGAAGATGCTGGTGAACTTCACCTTTCCGGAGTCGTCGGCGATCTGCACGCCGCGCAGGAAGTTCTCCTTCTCGACCCCTTCGGAGTACATGGAGTAGGCGCCGTCGCGGTCGCAGTGCCAGACGTAGACGGCCGCTCCCGCGAACGGCGCGGCGTTCTTGGCGAGGTCGGAGATGGTCAGTTCCATCGTCATCGGCACGCCCTCGGCGGTGCCGTTCGCCGTGCCGAAGCTCGATCTGATGTCGCTGCGGATGATGCCGCTCTGCTCCAGGACGTCCGGTCCGTTGGAGCCGTCGCCGGGGTAGGGGCCGGCGGTCTCGTCCGGGATCTCGTTGGATGAGGTGCTCGCCGACGCCGACGCGGAGGACGAAGCGGAGGGTGGGTTGTCGTCGCCGGCGCAGGCCGCCAGGCCGAGGCCGGCCGCTCCGAGACCGAGCAGGCCCAGCATCCGCCGTCGATTCAGCAGGGTGCCGAGGTCGAAGCCGAGTCCCTGGTCGACGAGTTCCTCGTCGGGACGGGCAAGGGCACGGCCCTCGAACTCCGTGCCCTGTTTCCGGCTTCCGTGACGTTCAGCCATACATGCTCCGTTTGCCCTAGCCACTGCGGGTGTGCCCGCCACTGTCCGCAGCATAAGTGCGGAGCATCTTTCCCTGTGCGTCCGGCCGGGGAGGTTTCGATCGAGGTCAGCGCGCCGGGGCGGCACGTTCCGGGGGCGGTCAGAGGAGGCTGGCGCCCCAGACGACGGCGATCGTGTGGGGGTCGCCGGCGGTGTCGGTGAAGGTGAGGGTGGCTCGTCCGGGGAGTCTGAGGAGGGCCTCGCGGAGGGTGAGGGTCACCTGGGTCTCGCCGTTCTCGGGCATGTCGCCCCGGGTCTTGGACAGGACGATGTTGTCGGTCGACGACGTCACCGTCCACTGGACGGGTCCCTGTTTGGCCGAGAGGAAGACGTCGGCGGTCTTCTTGCCGTACAGCTCGACCTTCCCCGGGCCGACGACGAGGACGCCGGGCCGCGCGGGCGGTGGGTCGGACGAGGGCGGTGCCGGGCTGCTCGGATTCTCGGCGGGCTTCTCGGCGGAGGGAGGGGCGACGGGGGATTGGCCGGGGCGATTCGGCGCGCCGCCCGGTCCTGCGGAGCCCGGCCCGCCTTCCGGTCCGCCGCCGGGTGCGCGGGCCGCGGGTCTGCCGTGGCCCGTCCCGTCCTGGGGTGACTCGTGGGTGATGGACGGCTGTGGATCCGTGCGGAACGGCGGCCACGAGAGCGGGTCGCCGTCGATTCCCGTCCCCATGGAGAACACGGCGATGAGCGCGGCGGCGAGCGCGCCCGCCATCGCCCCGCCGGTGAACAGCCACCGCTTCGTGAACGGCGACGGGACGTCCGGCTGGGACGGCAGCCCGGACGGTGTGAGTGTGCCGCCCCGGGCGGCGATGTCGGCGCGGTATCCGGCGAGTTCCGGGTCCGTCGCGGTGTGCATGACGCGGTGGCGGAGCGCCGCGGGGAGGACGGGAGCGGGTGCCCGGCTCAGCAGCGCCGCCGTGGTCACTCGGCTGCGGCGCAGGCAGGCGGGGCAGTCGGCGACGTGTTGTTCCGTGGACGGGTCTGTGGGGGGCGGCTCGTTCGCGTCCGGGGGCCTTCTGCCGCCCGGTGGCTCGGTGGCGGGTGGTGGCTCCGCCTCCTTCTTGGCCGGGGCGCGGGCGGCCAGGACGGCGACGGCCGTGGAGCGCGGCTCCTCCGGGACGTCCTCGGCCTTCGTGGCGGACGCGCAGGCCCGGTCGGCGCGGGAGATCTCCTTGCGCAGCGCCGTCTCGAGGTTCGCCCGCCCGCGGCGGACCCGTGTCGCGGCGCGCCGGGACGACAGGCCGAGCGTCGCGCCGAGGCGGGCGGGACGCAGCCCGTGGCGGAACGCCAGCAGCATGATCTCCTGCTCGGCGGGCGTGAGACGGGCCAGGCAGGCGCGCAGGAGGCCGTGGAGTTCGTCGAAAGGCGGCCAGTCGGGGGCGGGGGCGTCCGGCTCGGCGTCGGTGAGGAGCGGGACGTCGGAGAACTCGGCGTCCCGATCCCAGAAAAGGTGCTTGGCCCGGCCGCGCCGGATGCAGCGGCGGCGGGCCGCCCCGTACAGCCAGGAACTCAGGTACAGGTGGTCACGCATCCGGGGCGCGCGGCGGCACGCGTCGATGAACGTGTCATGGACGATGTCCGCCGCGACTTTCTCATCACCGGACATTGACAGGGCGTAGTCATAAATGCGCTCGCCGTACCGGTCATAGAGTGCCGCGAGGGCCCTGTCGTCGCCGTCGTGCAGTCCCTTGACCAATATCCGGTCGGACGCGTCTGCGTAGGGCGACAACCTGGGCATTCACGCTCCCGGGACCGGCATGGAG
Organism: Actinomadura pelletieri DSM 43383; assembly: GCF_003634705.1. GTDB lineage: Bacteria > Actinomycetota > Actinomycetes > Streptosporangiales > Streptosporangiaceae > Spirillospora > Spirillospora pelletieri. The sequence continues at coordinate 1,058,835 of NZ_RBWU01000001.1, forward strand.
TGTCCGTCCACATGGGGATCGTCCGGACAATCGGCTCACCCTACATACACCCAAGAACCCCACTCGCACCACAAGATGCGAGGAAATCACCATTAAGGTGACCTCAGGGTGAGATGTCGCTTCTCTCTGTGATCAACATCGGTGTCATGACTCAGCGTCAGAATCGAGTCAGCCCGGCGGCGTCGGCCCACGGGAAACCGTCCCGGTGGGCCGACGCGATCACGTGGCGTTACTTCAGCTTCCGCCCCGCGGACTGCAGGTTCTCGCATGCCTCGACGACGCGCGCGGCCATCGCGGCCTCGGCCGCCTTGCCCCACGAGCGCGGGTCGTACTGCTTCTTGTTGCCGACCTCGCCGTCGACCTTCAGCACACCGTCGTAATTGCGGAACATGTGGTCGGCGACCGGACGGGTGAACGCGTACTGCGTGTCGGTGTCGATGTTCATCTTGATGACGCCGTACGACACCGCCTCCCGGATCTCCTCCAGCGTGGAACCGGAACCGCCGTGGAAGACCAGGTCGAACGGCCTTTCCTTGCCGTACTTGGCGCCGACCGCGTCCTGGATCTCCTTGAGCACCTCGGGCCGCAGTTTCACCGAACCCGGCTTGTACACGCCGTGCACGTTCCCGAACGTCGCCGCGAGAATGTACCGGCCCTTCTCGCCGACGCCGACGGCCTCGGCGGTGGCGAGCGCGTCGCCCGGCGTCGTGTACAGCTTCTCGTTGATCTCGTTGGCGACGCCGTCCTCCTCGCCGCCGACGACGCCGATCTCCATCTCCATGATGATCCGGGCCTTGGCGCACTCGTCGAGCAGCTCGGCGGCGATCTGCAGGTTCTCGTGCAGTTCGACGGCCGACCCGTCCCACATGTGCGACTGGAACAGCGGCTCCTCACCGCGCGCCACCCGCTCCTGCGAGATCTTGATCAGCGGACGCATGAAGCCGTCCAGCTTGTCCTTCGGGCAGTGGTCGGTGTGCAGGGCGATGTTCACCGGGTACTTGTCGGCCACGACCCGGGCGTACTCGGCCAGCGCGGTCGCGCCCACGACCATGTCCTTGACCGAGGAACCGGACAGGTACTCGGCTCCTCCGGTGGACACCTGCACGATCCCGTCGCTCTCGGCCTCCGCGAAACCGCGCAGCGCGGCGTTCAGCGTCTGGCTGGACGTCACGTTGATCGCGGGGAACGCGAAGCCGTCCTGCTTCGCTCGGTCGAGCATCTCCCCGTAGACCTCGGGCGTTGCGATGGGCATTGGTCAGCGTCCTTTCATACGGAGTGAACCCTCCATCCGGCCTCGCCGCCGGAGCCTCCCTGACACAAGGCCGGAGGTGTTCAGATGTGCCGCCGGGCGAACCAGCGGGCGGTAGCACCCGGACGTCCGCCTACCCAGGGTGAGGGCCCTGGTCACGTCATCCGGGCCGGGCGTGCCGTCCTCGCCCAGTATCCCGCCTAATCGGAGCGTGGGGAAAGGTACGCTCGCTGGGTGGATCTCTTGACCCTGCCTCTGAGCATCACCGAGTGGCTGCACCCGACCGCGTGGCTGGAACTGTTCGGCACCTTCGCGACCATCGGCGTCCTCGCCATCATCTTCGCTGAGACCGGACTGCTGTTCGGTTGCATCCTGCCGGGCGACTCGCTGCTGTTCACGGCGGGGATCCTCACGGCGGTCTCGACCATCAACGGGCAGGAGTTCCAGCCGCTGTCGCTGCCCTGGCTGCTGGTCGGCGGGCCCGTCGCGGCCATCGCCGGAGCCCAGCTCGGGCACTTCCTCGGCGCACGCTACGGACGCAAGCTGTTCGACAGACCCGACTCCAGGATCTTCAAGCACGAGTGGGTGGAGAAGGCCGAGTACTACTTCAACCGGTTCGGCCCGGCGAAGGCGGTCGTTCTGGCGCGGTTCATCCCGATCGTCCGGACGTTCCTCAACCCGCTCGCCGGGATGCTCGGCATGGACACGCGCCGCTTCTTCATCTGGAACTGCATCGGCGCCGTCCTCTGGACGGACAGCCTGTTCCTGATCGGTCACTTCCTCGGCGCCGAGGTGCCCGGTATCGAGCGTTTCATCCTGCCGGGGGTCGCGGTGATCCTCATCCTGTCGGTCATCCCGATCGTCCGGGAAGTCCTGAAGGGCCGCAAAGCGGACCAGGGTCCGAATAAGAATGGCCCCGAAGAGTCACGTCCGTCGCTCAGCGGTGACAGTTATCGCTAACCTCCCCATGTGGGACGTCATCGGTCGGACCCTAGGGGTCTCGCGCGCATACTGATCGCGGCTTTGGCCGTCGCGGCCGCTTTGGCCCTTCTCATCGGCGGCGGCGTGGCCCTGGTCAACGCGGTGACCGGCGAGCCCGAGAAGACCGGCCCGTCGTCGGCGAGTTCACCGTCCATCGAGGACACCCCGTCCGCGGACATCTCGAAGACGCAGGCGACGGTCGTTCCCCTGGTCATCCGGGTGACGGGCCAGGCGACGAACGTCCTGGTCCAGGTCGCCGGGACCCGCGGGAAGATCCTCACCAAGGGCGTCCTCGGCTCGGGCGAGACCCGCCAGTACGAGGTGGCGCCCCTCCAGGTCGTCGCCGCCAACGGCGGAGCGCTCCAGGTCGTCATCTACGGCCAGGTGCAACCCGCCAAGCCGGAGGGCCGCCGCGCCACCTGGTTCGTGAACGCCCGCGACTGAATTTATTGCAGGAACGGCCCACTGCGCTCGCCTTGCGGCTCGCTACGTGACCGTTCCTGGGGCGAACGCGCATCGCTTCGCGATCCGCCCGGCTCCGCTCGCCTTCGGCTTCGCTCCACCGGGCGGGTAACGCGTTCGCGTGCGGGCTGAGGCTGTTTTTATTGCAGGAACGGCCCACTTTGCTCGCCTGGCGGCTCGCTACGTGACCGTTCCTGGGGCGAACGCGGCATCGCTTCGCGATCCGCCCGGCTCCGCTCGCCTCCGGCGTCGCTGCACCGGGCGGGTAACGCGTTCGCGTGCGGGCTGAGGCCACATCGAAACACGCCTGGCCTTTCGCGGTCCCGGCCCGCTTCGGTCACCTGGCGGCCTACTGCGTGACCGCCCATGGGCGGACGCGGGTTCGCTCGGCGATCGGCCCGGCTCCGCTGGCCTGCGGCATCGTTTCAACGCGCGATCACGCGCTCGCGTGCGGGACCGAGGCCACGTTGGGACGCGTGCTAGTCGAGGCCGAGGTCGGCCACGTCGTAGGGGTGGCGGTAGACGAGGCCCTCCTCGGCGATCCGGGCGGCCGCGCCGCGCTCCAGGATCGTCGCGACCGCCACGACCTCCGCGCCCGCCTCCCGCAGCGCCTCCACCGCGGTGAGGACGGAGCCGCCGGTCGTCGAGGTGTCCTCCACGGCGAGCACCCGGCGTCCCGCGACGTCCGGGCCCTCGATGCGGCGCTGCAACCCGTGCGCCTTGCCCTCCTTGCGGACGACGAACGCGTCCAGCTCCCGCCCGCGGGCCGCCGCCGCGTGCAGCATCGCCGTCGCCACCGGGTCGGCGCCGAGCGTGAGCCCGCCGACGGCGTCGTAGTCCAGGTCGGCGGTCTCGTCCAGCATGACCCGTCCCACCAGCGGCGCGGCCGTCCCGGCCAGCGTCACCCGCCGCAGGTCCACATACCAGGACGCCCGGCGCCCCGAGGAGAGCACGAAGTCCCCGTGCACCACGGCCCTGTCCTTGATCATCCGCAGCAGCTCATCACGATCGCTCACGTGAAGACCCTATGCGGCCCCGGGTACGGTGCCCGCATGAGGCCGGGAACCCTGATCCTGCTGCACGAACCGAACGCCACCGCCGCCGCCTGGGGCGATCTGCCCGAGATGCTCCGCTCATACGGCCTGGACGTGATCGCACCGGACGTCCCGGACGCCACCGGCCCCCGCTACATCGCCCGCGCCTCGCTCACCATCACCGCCACCGACCCCGCACCCCCGCTCGCCCTGGCCGCACACGGCGCCGCGGGCCCCCTCCTTCCCGGCATCGCCCTCGCCCAGCGCGCCGCACACCGTCCCATCGCCGCCTACATCTTCATCGACGCCGACCTGCCCCGCCTCGGCCGCCACCCGGACCCCGAGAACGACCTCCCCATGCCCCCAGATTGGCCGGAGGCGCCCTGCGGCTACCTCCGTACCCATAAAGACCGCGCCACCGCCCCCGACCACGACCAGGCGATCAGAGAGGCCCGCCTCCGCGGCTGGCAGACCACCGAACCCGACCCCCCAACCCCCCTCCCCCAATCCCTGAACAACCTCCTCACCTCCCTCTAACCCCACCCACACGACCTGCCGCCACACGTCCCCGCCCACCGCCCCTGGACGACTCACTCTCACGCCACGTGGACCCGAACCTCAGCCACCCCACGGCTCGCGCGCCGGAGGTTGCGTGAATCGTCGACGTGGGTGACTGCGGCGACGCTGCGCACGTCCGGTGCGGGCATGACGGGCCGTACCGGCGGTATGGCGATTGCCTGTGTCGCGACGCGGTTGCAGGGGGTTGGCTTTGCTGTGCTAACGAGGCGCCCTGGCGCTGGAGGTTGCGCGAATCGTCGACGTGGGTGACTGCGGCGACGCTGCGCACGTCCGGTGCGGGCATGCCGGGCCGTGCCGGCGGTATGGCGATCGCCTGTGTCGCGACGCGGTTGCAGGGGCCCTCCTGGGCTAACACGGCCCCTGGGTCGCTTCAGTTTTTGAGGAGGTCGTCCAGGAGGGCGTCGTAGTCGTCTTCGCTGCGGCCCAGGTCTATGCGGGCGCGGTAGCGGAGGCGGAGGAGGGCCTCCAGGCTGTCCTCGGCGATGGCCACGTCGTCGGGGCCGGGGGTGAGGGTGTCGGCCTCGGGGGTGGGCGGTTCGTCCGGGCCGCCGCCGATGCCGGTGCCGACGGCGCGGTCGCGGAGGGCGAGGATGACGTCGGCGCCGCTGGTGGCCCATTCGTGGGCGCCGGTCGCGTCGCCCTGGGCGTAGAGGACCTCGGCCACGGTGCGGTAGACCTCGGGGTCGCGGGGACGGTCCGCGCGGATCTGTTCGACCAGGGCGCGGGCCTCGTCGGCGCGGTCCAATTCGAAGAGCGCGTCGGCCAGGTAGGCGCGTGGGTCGCCGTAGGTCTCGCCGCCGTCCTCCATGGCCTTGCGGTACAGCTCGGCGGCCCTGCGGTGGTCGCCGGCGTGCTGCCACTGCTCGCCCGCGCGCAGCAGGACGTTGGCGCGTGACACTCCGCCCGACACCGACTCGGCCAGCTCGGACAGCCTGCGGGCCGCCGAGATGTGATCGCCGGTGCGCAGGGTGTCGAACTCCAGGTCGTCGAGATCGTCTTCCGTCACATGCGTCACGCTTCAACGCTACCCGTCGTCGCGCGACCGAAGCGGGCGAATCACTGATGATCGTGGAATACCGGTGCGTACCTGTCGGCTCACCTGCGGGAACGTTCGAGGGCGTCCCAGAATCCGCGGCGCAGCGCGTGGCGGACCTCGTCGTGCAGGAGGAAGTCGATCGGGAGTGAGGAGCCTTGCAGGAGGCGTGCCTCCAGGTCGGACGGCATCCGCGGCTTGCGGGCGAGGACGGCCTCCAGCCACAGCGCGGGGGCGTCCCTGGCGACGGACTCGCCGAAGTCCTGGCCTTCCTGGTGGGCGGCCTTGACGGCGTCCGCGAGCGTCGGCGTGCTCTGCTGGACGGGGGCGGGCGAGACCTGCTGCGGACCGGTGTAGGGGCCCTGCGGCTGCATCGTCTGGGGCGGTGGCGGCGGGGACGGCGCCGGTACGGGCGACGGGTTGTACTGCGAGCCTAGGCTCGGTGGCTCCGCGGGGGCCGGGGACTGGGTGGTGGACGGTCCGGGCGCCGACGTCGGTTGCAGCGGGGGCTGCTGTCCGCCGTAGGTCGATCCGCCGGACAGCTGCATCGGGCCGGTCGCGACGCCGGTGTTGCCGGTCGTCCCCGGGTTGAGGGAGCCGGCGCCGCCGCCCATGGCCGGGCCGAGGTCGCGGACGGACGGGGCGCCGGTCGTCGCCGGTGGCCGTCCGCCGATCGGGGACGAGGGCGGAGGTCCGTTGTTGACGGCCGGTTGCAGCGTGCCGAGGGTGGCGCCGTGCCCGTTGGGGCCGTGGCCGTTGGACAGGGGACCCGCTCCGGCGCCGTCGACTCCGGTGAGCAGGTTGACGTAGGAGCGTAGGTGGCCGGAGCCGATTTCGATGAGGTCGTCGCATTCCTGCCGGAGCACGCGGGAGATCGTCCAGTTGCCGTCGACGGCGACGTGCACGACGGTGACGCGGACGCCGAAGTCCTGGGCGTCGGCGACGACCTGGGCGAGGTCCTCGTCGCCGCTGACCAGGACGGCGTCGGTCAGCGCGCCGTTGCGGGCGAGCGTCATCAGGTCGCGGCGGATCTCGGCGTCGACGCCCTCACGGCGACCTGGCCGGATGCGGCCGAGTCTCAGTTTGAGGCCCGGCAGGTCGGCGAGCGCGTCATGTTCGGGGGAGCGGCGGCCCTCGACGGTCGCCTCGTACCAGTAGCACCGCAACAGGGGCATACCGGTGCGTTCCCTGGCCAGCTCGCCGAGGAGTTGGAGGAGGCCACCGAAGTCCCACGAGACGGTCTCGCGATGACGTGTGCCATGCACCGCCATCGCGCCGTCGGCCAGCAGGTAGCCGGCGTCTACGAACAGCGCGCAGCGATCCATGCGACACCGCCCTTCCTCTACACGGGAGTTCACGGCCTGCCCATCCGGCGTAGTGTCCCGGGCCGCCTATAGCGTAGTGAAGCGCGTCAACCCGGTAGACCAATACGGCGATTCGCCACTCTTTCACGGAAAGGCGCCGGTTGGCGATTCTCCTGTAACGAGATCTGTGGCCGCGGCGGACGCTACCAGCCGCGCGGGCTTCGCCCTCGACTTCCCCATGATCTTTACAGGAACAGTCAGGTCCGTGGCCCAGTTCCGGGGTGCGCGCGACCTGGATTTCAACCGTCCAAGGCGGTCGTCGTGGCGCGGGTGTGGCCGATGGTGGCACGTCCCGTTCCGGTCAGCCGGTGATGTTCGCGCGGCCCATGTCGTCGAGCCTGCCGCCGTTTCTCGGTGACTCCCAACGCACGTCGCAGTGACGTCCCGTCAGATGGACGGTCGCGATGGCGTTGTCGAACCACGGTCCGTCCGTCATCCGCCACCGGATCGGCGGGACGGGCACCTTCGACAGCTTGGCCAGGACGCGGAACGGCCCACCCGTGATCTTGGCGTACGCGATGCGGTTGGCCCACCGGAACTTGCCGACGAGCGGGTTCCGTAGCGGTGAGCAGACGATCTGGGAGACCTTCGACTGTGTGGCGGGCTTGGTGACCCTGGCCAGATACGAGTAGTGGATGTCACCGGACAGAAAGGAGATGCTGGCCGGTGCGGGGCCTCGTTCGCCGCGTCCGACGGCGACGACACCGGCGGCCAGGTCACGGAACGACTCTTGGAACGCGGCCCAGTGCTCCAGGTCGGCGGCCTGCCGGATCTTCTCGCCGAGCCGGGCCGCGGCCTTCCCCCAGGCGCCGCCGGCCATCGCCTCGTTCCACGACTCGGCGTGGTGGATCGCCAGGGGCAGCAGGTAGGGCAGGGAACTCGCGATGAGCAGATGGTCCATGCCGCCCTGGCACTGCTCGTTCAGCCAGCGGAACTCGTCGTCGTCCAACATGCCTCGACGGTCGGCGGTGAGGAGCCTCGAACAGCGGCTGTCGACCACGATCAGGCGCGTCCCGCCCCAGTCGTGCGCGTAGCTCCAGCGGGTGCCGGCCGGTTCCTTGTCGGCCTTCTCGGCGAACTCGTCCAGGACGGTGCCCGCGTCACCGGCACTGTCGGACGCCTCCCGCACCGCCTTGTAAGTGGGGTCGGACGCGCGGTCCCGCGGTGACAGGTTCCCGAGGTGCTGGTAGATCCAGTACGACCCGATCCCGCCCGTGATGCGGGACTTCCACCAGGGCTGTGACCACATTTCCTGGCGCCACGCGTACGAGGTGTTCCAGTCGTCCCGGATGTCGTGGTCGTCGAAGACGGTGAAGGTCGGCACGGTGGACAGCAGCCACCGCACCTCCGGATCGTCGTACCAGGCCAGCTTGTACAGGTACGTGTAGTCCTCGAAGTCGGCGGCCTCGTCGATGGGCGGCTCGTCCGCGGCGCGGCGGCTCTTGATGAACTCGCGCATCGGGTCGGTCAGCTCGTCCGCGTAGACCTGGTCGCCGACCATCAGCAGGACGTCGGGCCATTCGACCGAGTCGCCGCCGGTACGGAGCCGCCGCGCGAACGCGGTGAGCGCGTCATGTCCGAACTGTTCGACCGTGCCGGGTGAACGGCGGCACGAGCCGAACGAGATTCGCAGTCCGTCGTCGGGGGTGAGGGTTCTGATCTGGGACGGCGGGAACTCGCTGTCTTCCTCCGGCCAGACCGTCTCATCGTCGAGGACGACCTCGTAAGGGATGCGCGCCCCGGGTGAGAGCCCGTCGATCTCGACGACCGCGTAGTGGTGCCCGTGCACGGTGAACGTGCGGGCGCCCGCGTCCAGGCCCTGCTCATGGTTGACGACCCGGACCTCGCATGGACGGTCGGTCTCCACCCAGATCGTCGCGGTGCGGTCACTGGCGTGTCGAAGATGCGGCCCGAGCACGAGCTTTCTCACAGCGGCACCGTACTTTCGCCTCGGTTTCGGCGTCCAGGCCGACGGCCGGGCGGTCGGGACGCTGAGGTGCCCGGCCACCGATGGACTGTAGCCACTCCCACGTGTCCGTCACCGTCTCCTGGACGGGTCTACAACGCAATCCGGTAGAAAGCGCCTTGGTCACGTTTCCCTGATGCATGGTGTCGTACGCGTCTCCGGGCGGAAGCCAGATCGGAAGATCGGTCCACGGCGCGATACCTGCCTCCAGGATGGTTTCCGGGGGCGCCCAAACCAGCTCCGCGTCCGAGCCTGTCACCTGGATGCACGCTTCGAGCAGCTCCCGCATCGTCGTGTGGTCGGGTGGGCTCACCATGTCGTACGGGCCGCCGAGTTCTTGTTCGATGGCGTTCAGCGTCCATGTAGCCAGGTCTCGTGCGTCGATGTACTGCAAACCGGCGTCGCGTGGGCCGGGTGCCAGTACCTCGCCGCCCTTCGCGATCCGTGTCAGCCACCAGGGCAGCCGTCCGATGTTCTCGTACGGGCCGAGGATGAGTCCCGCTCGCACCAGGAGAGCCCGGTCGCCGAACGCATCGACCGCCGCCAGTTCCGCTCCGCGCTTCGCCGCCGCGTAGTCGACATCGCCGTCGTCGGGGGAGCCGTCCACCACGGGCGCGTCTTCTCCGAGCCCGTCCGGCTCGGGAAAGACGTAGACCGATCGGCTGGAGATGTAGACGTAGCGTCCGACGCGTCCGGACAGGAGACGCGCGGCGTCACGGACCACGGACGGTGCGGCGGACCAGGTGTCGATGACCGCGTCCCAGGCCTCGTCGGTCGCGAGCGCACGGAGACCGTCCTCGGCGGTACGGTCGCCGCGCAGTGAGGTGGCGCCCTGGGGCGGCTCGTGGCGTCCCCTGTGAAAGACGGTCACGTCCCAGCCGCGCGCGAGGGCTTCCTCGGTGACGGCGCGGCCGACGAACTCGGTTCCACCCAGCAGCAGAATCTTCATGGAGGAACTGTACAGTCCGTACGTTACGTACGGTAGATCGCTGCGCCAACGGCGGAACGCTCTCCGTTCGGGGTGAGAATCCTCCCCCGATCTGTCCTGTAAGTGGTGATTCGTCGAATAACGTGCCGACCAGTCGGCATACGGAACGGTATTTATACCCCACTCAGGATTTGTCAATTCATTTAGTCGTTTGGTCATGCGGGCGGCGCTGTTCTGGCTATGGTGGGGTTTCTTGCAACTCTCAGTTCTTTTCGGTGGGGACATGGGCTTGCTCATCGACGACTGCCTTGCGCGGATGATGACGATTCCGGGTGCCCGGCGGGCGACCCTGATCGACTGCGCCAGCGGGCTCGCCGTGGCGGCGGCGGGCCGGGAAGACCTCGTTGACCAGCACGAGGACGCCGCCGGAGCGACCGATGTCGTCCGGGCGGTGCTGGCGTCACCGGCGCTCAGCGCCACCCCGACGGGCGACGACATCGAGGAGATCATTGTTTCCGGCACCGGCGGATATCACCTTCTGGTCCTCACCGGAGCCGATTTCGACGGGCATCTCTTCGTCCATCTGCTGGTCGATCGCGAAAACGGCAATCTCGCCCTCGCCCGGCTCCAGATGCATCGGCTCGTCCAGGAAATAACGGACGGTCGCCATGACCGATGACATTCCCGGCGTCCTCGCCGCCCTGGAGTCGGAAAGGCGCACCGGGCTGCTGCGCGTCGGCGACGACGGCGCGTTCCGCGTCGAGAACGGCGCGGTCGTCCACGCGGAGAGCCGCCACGCGCCCGGCCTGGACGACCTGTCCGGCTCCGACCCGTCCGGTTCCGACCTGCCCGCGCTGCTCGCGATGTTCGACGCCGCCTACTTCCTCCTCGGCTCGACGGCCGGACCGGTGTTCACCGAGGGACCGCCGCACGGCGCCGACCAGCGGATCTCCGTCGCGACGCTCGTGCGGGAGCGGGACCGGCGCCGCGCCCGACTCGACGCCGCCTGGCCGGACGACCGCGTCGACGTCGAGCCCGTCGTTCCGGTACGGCGCGTCCGGCGGCAGCGGGTCATCCTGACCGGTGTCCAGACCGAGATCCTGATCAACGCCGACGGGCGCCGCACCCCGGCGGAACTGGCCCGCCACCTCGGTCGGACGGCGTTCGCCTGCCTCCTCGCCGTCCGCGGTCTCGCCGCCGCGTCCCTGATCCACACCGTCCCGCGCCCGGCGTCCGGCCCCCCGCCTCCTCGACCCGCGATCCCGGCCGAGTGGGCGCCACCCGACCACGAGCTGCTCGACCGGCTCAGGACGGCGCTCGTCGAACTCGGCCCATGCTGAGCACCCCCGGTCGAGGGACCGGCCGACCGGTGAAACGTTGGATCGAAAGGCTGACGAAGGTGACGGAACGAGCGGCGGCGGAGCAGGTGCCCGTGGTGACGGAACTGCGGACGCTGCGAACCCGCGTCCCGCAGCTCACCGGCAGCCTGGTCGCGTCGGCCGACGGGCTCCTCATCGCCCACGACCTGCCCGCGCCCGTCGAACCGTCCGGGATGGCGGCCGTGACGGCGACCGGCCTGTCCCTCGCCCACCGCATCGCGCACACCGCCCACGGCGGCGCCTTCCACGAGGTCGTGATACGCGGCGTGGACGGCTACGTCGTCATCTACGCCGCCGGTCCGGTCGCGTCCCTCACCGTCCTCGCGGCCCCGACCGTCAACGTCGGCCGGCTCCACCTGGAGTCACGCCCCACCGCCCGCGCCATCGCCGCCCTCCTCACAGACACGCGTCGCAAGTAACGACAACCGAAGGAGACCCATGGCCAACCTGGATCTGACCCTCAAGGACATGATGACGGTCGACGGAGCCCTCGGCGCCGCCGTCGTCGACTACGACAGTGGCATGGCCCTCGGACACCTCGGCGGCTCCAAGGCCCTCGACCTCCAGATCGCCGCCGCCGGGAACACCGAGGTCGTCCGCGCGAAGGTCCGGACGATGGAGCAGCTCCGCATCAAGGAGGACATCGAGGACATCCTCATCAGCCTCTCCTCCCAGTACCACGTCATCCGGCCGGTCACCGCAAGGGCAAGGGCCTGTTCCTCTACCTGGCCCTCGACCGCGCCCGCGCCAACCTCGCCCTCGCCCGCCACCGCCTCCGCGACATCGAGGAGAACATCGAGGTTTGACCCTGGCGCCGACACGTGGCAGGACGGGTGGGCCGGTGCAGGGGCGCCGACCCACCCGGCTGGGGTCTTACCGCCGCCACCTCGGGCCTGAGGATCGCAGGCACCCTGGTCGGCAGAACGCGATCAGGAGGGGCAGGAGCCGCCGGTCCAAGGGCAGATGTCCGGATCGAAGTCAGGCAGTCCGTTGAGGAAACCGGCGTTCTCCCCGTAGTCACGCCTGATCCAGCGAGCGACGATAAGAGCGGAGACCGTACTCGCTCCGGCTCTCCGTAACGACAGCGCGGCCGACTGCACATGTCCGCCTCGGGCCCAGGTGTCGTCCATGAGCAGGACGTGCGAGTCGGGCGGAAGGGCGGTCTCGGCAGTGAAGTGGGACGCGTCGAGGGCGCGTGGGTTGGGTGCTTTCGGGGCGGCTCTGAGTTTGATCTCGGCCCCGGGGGCCGATCCGGCCACGATGCGGTGCAGGGCGTGCTCGTAGGGTTTCGCGGGTAGGGACGGCACGGATGCCCAGTGGGTGAGCGGAGTTCGAGCTAATCTGCCCGCGCAGGCGCCGTGTCTCGACAGGCTGAACAACATGAGCATGCTCACCAGGCGGTAATGGGCGTTTACGGGAGGACGAGCCTTGTATCCGTGCATGACATAGCCGGACTGCTGCTGCTTCACCGCGTAGGTGATGGGTGCGACGCGGTCAGCCGTCCCATCCTGCATCCGATACTGCTTGCACGGGTAACAGAGCGCATAGCGGTTCTCCACCGGTGTCGTACAGACATCGCATGTCACATGGATCCGCCGAACCGGATTGCGGAGAAAGCCTCCGGCCGAACTGATCAACGCCGTGCGTAGACGGTTCTCGACAGTAGGACCCAGCATGTTACGGGGACACCAATCGCCGGAGGTCGTCTTCCAGGACTGACTCTCGTTTCACGAGGTCATCGACGATTTTCGACACGTCGTCGACGGTGCCCGCAGTGTGCACTCCCGGACGGCCGACAAGCGCACGGGCCCAGGCGTTGGCTCTGACCACCATGTTCGTCAGTATGACCGGCCGACCGTGCTCCACCGCCATACGAGCCTGGGTGCGGGCTCCGCTGTGCTCGCCCGCCTCTACCACGACCGTCGCCATTCCGTAGCCTGACATGGTCGCATTACGCATCAGGAACGTGTGCTTCTGTGGCGGCGCGTCGGGCCAGAACTGTGAAAGCAGCAGACCTCGGGCCGAGATCTCACGATGGAGCTCTTTGTTCGCGGCCGGATATACCTTGTTGATGCCCGTTCCGATGACGGCTACCGTCCGTCCGCCGGCATCGAGCGCGGCGCGATGGGCAGCGGTGTCGATACCGGCCGCGAGACCCGCCAGGACCGTGACCTTCCGATGAACCAGATCTTTGGCGACGCTCGCGGCGAACTCCATGCCGTGTTCGGAGGCCGCCCGGGACCCGACGACCGAAACGGCGGTGTCGTCCGGCAGCAGCGAGCCGCGCGCAAAGAGCACGGGAGGGGCCTGATGAACCTCGCGAAGCCGTTCCGGGTACCGGTCGTCGAGCACGGTGAGCACTGTGTGCCCCTGGTCGGTCCAGACGGAGATGTCATGGGCGGCGGCCTCCAGCGGACTCGACTCCCCGGGAGCCTCCACCAGAGTGGGAGGGACGAGACGATCCCACACGTCGAGTGCACTGCCCACTTCGACCACTCTCGCGGTGATCTCACCCCAGGGAAGACCCTGTGGGCGGACCTGGAGGAGCGCCACCAGGGCCGCTCGCTCCTCCGCGCCGACCGTGTCCATGCCGCCAGAGTACGAGGGTGATCTCGACATCTCCACATCCACCTCTCGCCTCGAACTGAAGTTCGAGTATCTCACGCCGAGTATCTGCCACACAGGCCCCGACGGTCGAACTCAAACGGCGGGCGAGCAGGTCACTTTGCAAAGGTGACGGTGGTGGACGGGGTCACGGTGAGTTTGTCGGACGGTTCGTCGAGGTCGACGACGACCTCGTCGCCGTCGCGGATGTCGCCGGACAGGAGTTGCCGGGCGAGCTGGTCGCCGATCGCGGTCTGGACGAGCCGCCGCAGGGGCCGCGCCCCGTACAGGGGGTCGTAACCGGTCAGGGCGAGCCACTCGCGGGCCGCGGGCGTCACGATCAACGTGAGCTGCCGGTCGGCCAGGCGGTCGGCGAGCTTGTCGACCTGGAGGTCGACGATGCGGGTCAGCTCGGTCGTGGACAGGGCGTCGAACAGGATGACGTCGTCGAGCCGGTTCAGGAACTCCGGCTTGAAGGAGTTACGGACGGCGTTCCAGACCGCCTCCTTCTTCGCGCCGTTCTCCAGTGTCGGGTCGACGAGGAACTGCGAGCCGATGTTCGAGGTGAGGATCAGGATCGTGTTGCGGAAGTCGACCGTGCGGCCCTGCCCGTCGGTGAGGCGACCGTCGTCCAAGACCTGGAGCAGCAGGTCGAACACCTCGGGGTGGGCCTTCTCCACCTCGTCCAGCAGGACCGCCGAGTACGGGCGGCGCCGGACCGCCTCGGTGAGCTGACCGCCTTCCTCGTAGCCGACGTAGCCGGGCGGCGCGCCGACCAGGCGGGCGACGCTGTGCTTCTCGCCGTACTCGCTCATGTCGATGCGGGTCATGGCGCGTTCGTCGTCGAACAGGAACTGCGCGAGCGCCTTCGCCAGCTCGGTCTTGCCGACGCCGGTGGGGCCCAGGAACAGGAACGAGCCGGTCGGACGGTCCGGATCGGAGATGCCCGCGCGGGCGCGGCGGACCGCGTCCGACACGGTGCGCACGGCGGTCTCCTGGCCGATGAGGCGCTTGCCGAGCTCCTCCTCCATGCGCAGCAGCTTCGCGGTCTGGCCTTCGAGGAGACGTCCGGCGGGAATGCCCGTCCAGGACGCGACCACGTCGGCGACGTCGTCCGGGCCGACCTCCTCCTTCACCATCGGGTCGCGGTTCTCGGCGGCCTCGGAGGCCTCCTCCAACTGCTTCTCCAGGGCCGGAATCTCGCCGTAGGTGAGGCGGGCGGACGTTTCGAGGTCGCCGTCGCGCTGGGCGCGTTCCGCCTCGCCGCGCAGCTGGTCGATCCGCTCCTTGATCTCACCGACGCGGTTGAGGCCCGCCTTCTCCTTGTCCCAGCGGGCCACGAGGCCGGTGAGGTGCTCCTGCTTGTCGGCGAGGTCGGCGCGGAGCCGTTCGAGACGCTGCCTGGACGCCTCGTCCGTCTCCTTGGAGAGGTTCATCTCCTCCATCTTGAGACGGTCGACGTTGCGCTGCAGCTCGTCGATCTCCACGGGACGGGAGTCGATCTCCATGCGGAGCCGGGACGCGGCCTCGTCGACGAGGTCGATCGCCTTGTCGGGGAGGTAGCGTGAGGTGATGTACCGGTCGGACAGCGTCGCGGCCGACACGAGCGCCGAGTCGTTGATCTGGACCTTGTGGTGGGCCTCGTACCGGCCCTTGAGCCCGCGCAGGATCGCGATGGTGTCCTCGACGGTCGGCTCACCGACGAACACCTGCTGGAAACGGCGCTCCAGGGCGGCGTCCTTCTCGATGCGCTCGCGGTACTCGTCGAGGGTGGTGGCGCCGATCATGCGGAGTTCACCCCGGGCCAGCATCGGCTTCAGCATGTTGCCCGCGTCCATCGCGCCCTCGGCCGCGCCCGCGCCGACCACGGTGTGCAGCTCGTCGATGAACGTGACGACCTGCCCCTCGCTCTCCTTGATCTCGTGCAGGACGGCCTTCAACCGCTCCTCGAACTCGCCCCGGTACTTCGCGCCCGCGACCATCGCACCGAGATCGAGAGAGATCAGACGCTTGCCGCGCAGCGACTCCGGCACGTCGCCCGCGACGATCCGCTGCGCGAGGCCCTCGACGACGGCGGTCTTGCCGACGCCGGGCTCACCGATCAGGACGGGATTGTTCTTCGTCCGGCGGGACAGCACCTGGACGACGCGCCGGATCTCCGAGTCGCGTCCGATGACCGGGTCGAGACGGCCGTCGCGGGCGGCGGCGGTCAGGTCGACGCCGTACTTCTCCAGCGACTGGTAGGTGCCCTCGGGGTTCTCGCTGGTGACGCGGGCGTGGCCGCGGACCTTCTCGAACGCGTCCAGCAACGCCTGGGGCGTGGCGCCGAACTCCTTCAGCAGACCCGCGGCCGGGCCGCCGTCGGCCGCGAGACCGACGAGCAGGTGCTCGGTGGAGACATAGTCGTCCTCAAGCTGCTGCGCGCGGTTCGCCGCCGTGTTGATCGACCTGGTGAGCCGGCCCGAGATGCGCGGTGTCGCGACCGTGGAGCCCTGCGCCTTCGGCATCGCGGCGAGCTGCTCCTCGGCGCGGCGGCGGATCGCCTTCCAGTCGGCGCCGACGGCCTCCAGCAGCGGCACCGCCGTGCCGTCGGTGAGGGCGATCAACGCGACCAGCAGGTGCTGCGGCTCCACCTCGGGGTGCCCCTCGGCGGCGGCCCGCCGGATCGCGACCGACAGCGCTTCCTGGCTCTTCTGCGTCAGCTTGTAGTCCATCGTCCCCACACCCCCGTGTCATTCAGGGGGGCCGACCTGCCGGCCCCCGCGACGGCCATGTGCTCAGTCCCGGTTCCGTTCGTGCCAGACGACGACGCTGGTGTGCCTGATCGGCACCAGGTCGGCACCGGGCGTGCCGCCCATTTCCCCGCGCCTGCGCTGCTGCGCCAGACGCGCCGCGACGGAACGGGTCGATTCGAGTTCGTTGGCGAGCGCGTCCAGCGCGGCGTGCGCCTTGGCGAGCTCCTCGCGGAGCCGCACGTTGTCGCGTTGCAGCTCCAGGATGTGCTTGATGCCGGACAGGTTGATGCCCTCCTCCTGCGAGAGCCGCTGGATCTCGCGGAGCATCACGATGTCGCGCATCGAGTAGCGACGGCCCCGGCCGGCCGTCCGGCCGGGGGAGACGAGGCCCATCCGGTCATAGGTGCGCAGCGTCTGCGGGTGCAGCCCCGACAGTTGCGCCGCGACCGAGATCACGTAGACCGGAGTGTCGTCGCCGAAGGGGTTCATTGGGATCACTCCTGCCTGGCCTGCTGGACGAGTTCGGTGCGCAGATCCTCACCGGAACAGGACGCCCGCAACCGGACGAGCGCGTCCCGCGCGTCGCCGTCGAGCTTGTGCGGGACCTGGACGTCGACCGTGACGAGCAGGTCGCCCTTCGTGCCGTCACGCCGGGGCGCGCCGCGGCCCTTCACCCGGAACTTGCGGCCGTTGGGCGTGCCCTCCGGCAGTTTCAGCGTGACCGGCTGCCCCTGGAACGTCGGCACCTGGATCTCCGCGCCGAGCGCCGCCTCCGGGAACGTGACCGGGACGGTCAGCGTCAGGTTGTCGCCGCTGCGGCCGAACACATGGTGCGGTTTCACCTTGATGTTGACGTACAGGTCGCCGTTCGGGCCGCCGTTCTCGCCCGGGGCGCCCTTGCCCTTCAGCCTGATCTTCTGCCCGTCCGCGACGCCCGCCGGGATCCGGGCCTGGATCGTCCGGGTGCCGGTTGCGCGGCCGCTGCCGTGGCAGATGGGGCACGGGTCGTCGACGACGAGGCCCCGGCCGTGGCACTCCTTGCACGGCTCCTGGAACCCGAAGTTGCCGAGGTTGCGGGTCTCGTGCCCGGTGCCCTCACAGCTCGGGCACACCCGCGGCACCGTGCCCGCCCGCGCGCCCGTACCGCGGCAGCCGTTGCAGGCCGCCTCGCTCGTCAGCTTGATCGGGACGGTGACACCGTTCATGGCGCGGGCGAACGACAGCGTCACATCGGTCTCGACGTCCGGGCCGCGGCGCGCCCGGCGGGCGCCCGTGGTGCGGGTACCGCCGCCGCCCCGGCCGAACAGCCCGCCGAACAGGTCGCCGATGCGTTCCCCGGCGCCGCCGCCGGTGTGCGTCCCGGCGCCGGCGCCCTGCCCGAACAGGTCACCGAGGTCGAACGGGAACCCGCCGCCCTGCTGGCCGCGGAACCCGCCCGGCATCGACCGGATCGCGTCGTACTCCTTGCGGCGCTTCTCGTCCGACAGGACGTCGTACGCCTCCGAGACCTCTTTGAAGCGCTCCTCGGCGTCGGCGTCGCCCTTGTTGGCGTCCGGATGGTACTGGCGGGCCAGCTTCCGGTACGACTTCTTGATCTCCTCTTGTGAGGCAGACTTCGCGACACCGAGGACCTTGTAGTAGTCCTTCTCCAGGTAGTCCTTGGTGCTCACGGCGCCCCGCTCTCTGCTATCGCCACATGCCACTTGTCTTCACGGGGCCCGCGGAGCCCGTCCCGTTCGGGACGGGCCCGCGAGCCTGTTCGGGGGAGGCGATCCCCCGGACCCCCGGCCGGAGCCAAGGGGTCATTCGCCTTCGTCGCCGCGTTCGGCACCGGTGTCACCCGGCTCCTCACCCGGCTTCTCGTCCTCACCGTCCGGACCGGGCTCGGCCACTCCCACGCGCGCGGGCCGCAGGATCCGCTCGCCGATGCGGTAGCCGGGCTGGAAGACGTTCACGACGCTGATCTCGGACACGTCCGCCGAGTACGCGTGCATGAGCGCCTCGTGCACGGTCGGGTCGAAGGGTTCGCCCTTCTCGCCATAGCGTTCGAGGCCGAGCTTGCCCGTGATCGCCTCCAGGCTCTCCGCGACGGACTTGAATCCGCCGTTGAGCTCGTCGTGCTCACGGGCGCGGCCGATGTCGTCCAGCACCGGAAGCAGCTCGGTCAGCACCTGCCCGAGCGCCTGCTCCCGGACCGCGACCCGGTCGCGTTCGACCCGCTTGCGATAGTTGTCGTACTCCGCCTTCAGCCGTTGCAGGTCGGCGAGACGCTCCGCCAGCTGAGACTTGAGCGAGGCGACCTCCTCGTCCGTGACCGCGGCTCCCCCGTTGGTCTGGGCCTCGGAGGTGGACGACCTGTCGGCCGTCTCCTCCCGGACCCTCCCCGTTTCGGGATCGATGCGCCGCTTGTCGCGGATCACCGGGCCCTCCTTCTCCTCGCCCTCATCAGGGGAGGTCGTCACGAAGCATCACCCTTCGGCTTGTCCTCATCCACGATCTCGGCGTCCACGACCTCGTCGTCCTGCGGCTCGCCGCCCTGCGCGTTCGCCGTCGGCCCGTGGTCGTCGGCGCCCGCCTGCGCCCCCTCGGGGTTCTGCGCGTACATGGCCGCGCCCATCTTCTGGCTGATCTGCGCCAGCTTCTCGGCGCTGCCCTTGATCGCGTCGACGTCGGTGCCCTCCAGGGCCTTCTTCACCTCCGCGACCGCATCGCTCACCTCGGACTTCAGCTCGTCCGGGACCTTGTCGTCGTTCTCCCGCAGGAACTTCTCGGTCGAGTAGGCGAGGGTGTCGGCCTGGTTGCGGATGTCGGCCTCCTCCTTGCGGCGGCGGTCCTCCTCCGCGTACTGCTCGGCCTCGCGGACCATCTTCTCGATGTCGTCCTTCGGCAGCGCCGAGCCGCCGGTGATGACCATCGACTGCTCGCGCCCGGTGCCCTGGTCCTTCGCGCTGACGTTCACGATGCCGTTGGCGTCGATGTCGAAGGTGACCTCGATCTGCGGGACGCCGCGCGGCGCCGGCGGCAGACCGGTGAGCTGGAACGTGCCGAGCTTCTTGTTGTGCATCGCGATCTCGCGCTCGCCCTGGTAGACCTGGATCTCCACGGACGGCTGGTTGTCGTCGGCGGTGGTGAACGTCTCCGACCTCTTGGTCGGGATCGTGGTGTTCCGCTCGATGATCTTGGTGAAGATGCCGCCCTTGGTCTCGATGCCGAGGCTCAGCGGGGTCACGTCGAGCAGCAGGACGTCCTTGACCTCGCCCCGCAGCACCCCGGCCTGGAGGCTGGCGCCGATCGCGACGACCTCGTCCGGGTTGACGCCCTTGTTCGGCTCCTTGCCGCCGGTCAGCTCCTTCACCAGCTCCGACACCGCGGGCATCCGGGTCGAACCACCCACCAGCACGACCTGGTTGATGCCGTCCACGGTGATGTTGGCGTCCTTGAGCACCTGCTGGAACGGCGCCTTGGTCCGCTCGAGCAGATCGGCCGTCATCCGCTGGAACTCGGCGCGGGTGAGCTTCTCGTCCAGGTGCAGCGGGCCCTCGCTGGACGCGGTGATGTACGGCAGGTTGATCTGCGTCTCCGTCGAGCTGGACAGCTCGATCTTCGCCTTCTCCGCGGCCTCACGCAGCCGCTGGAGGGCCATCTTGTCCTTGGACAGGTCGACGCCGTTGGCGTTCTTGAACCGCTCGACCAGCCACTCGACGACCTTCTGGTCCCAGTCGTCGCCGCCCAGGTGGTTGTCGCCGCTGGTCGCCTTCACCTCGACGACACCGTCGCCGACCTCCAGCAGGGACACGTCGAACGTGCCGCCGCCGAGGTCGAACACCAGGATGGTCGCCTCGTTCTCCTTCTCCAGGTGGTAGGCGAGCGCCGCCGACGTCGGCTCGTTGATGATCCGCAGGACGTTCAGCCCCGCGATCTGCCCGGCCTCCTTGGTGGCCTGCCGCTGGTGGTCGGAGAAGTAGGCGGGCACGGTGATGACCGCGTCGGTGACCGTCTCGCCCAGGTAGGCCTCGGCGTCCCGCTTCAGCTTCTGCAGCACGAACGCGCTGATCTGCTGCGGGGTGAAGTCCTTGTCGTCGATCTTGGTCTTCCAGTCGGTGCCCATCTCGCGCTTCACCGAACGGATCGTCCGGTCCACGTTGGTCACGGCCTGGCGCTTGGCGACCTCACCAACCAGGACCTCGCCGTTCTTGGCGAAGGCGACGACGGACGGCGTGGTCCGCGACCCCTCCGCGTTCGCGATGACGGTGGGCTCCCCACCCTCCAGAATCGCGACGACCGAGTTGGTCGTCCCGAGGTCGATGCCGACCGCACGTGCCACCATGTTCTCGTCCTCCGTCGTTTCCGGTGTATCGCCCCCCGGTCGCTCCCAGGGCGCGGCCGGTTCGGTCTGTTGCCTGTTCGATGTCTGCGGTCAGGGTGCCCGGACACCCAAGCGATGTCAAATCACTTGAGTCGACCAGACTCAACTTTGCTGCTGACCTCTCCAACAATACGTCTGAGCGGCCTATTCCGGTTCCCCGTTCCGCCGAAATCGCCTCCACGGAGGAGGGCGCATCCCTCGATCGGAGGAGCGCCGCCGGACGATCCGCCACCACCGCAGGACGACGGCACGCGGATCGCCGCTCCGGAGGGCGCGGTCGGCGACGTTCGGAGCGGCGTGCCGGTCCGTCCATGATCGTCCTGACCTGCGAACTTCAAGCTGGTACGACCCCGTTGGATCGTGCTAACCTCCGTCTTCCGCGCTGATAGTTCATTTTTGAACAATCTCTTTGCAGGAGGGCGCATGATCCCCGCGAACCGAATCCCGTACCTGTCCGACATCGGCCTGCTCATCGGCCGCGTCGCCCTAGGCGTCGTGTTCGTCGCGCACGGCTGGCAGAAGCTCAACGACATGGGCCACGCCAACGTGACCAAGTTCTTCGAGAGCGTGGACGTGCCGCTGGCGTCGCTGTCCGCGTACTACTCGACCTGGGTCGAACTCATCGGCGGTTTCGCGCTCATCGTGGGCGTCGTCACGCCGATCGTGGGACTGCTCCTCGCGATCGACATGGCCGGTGCCTTCCTGTTCGTGCACAAGGGCAACGGCATGTTCGTCACCGAGAACGGCTACGAACTCGTCCTCGCCCTCGGCGCCACCGCGATCCTGCTCGCCCTCGCCGGCGCGGGCCGCTTCTCCGTCGACGGCCTCCTGTTCAACCGCAACGACAGCCGAGAGAACCACGGCGCGGCGGCCTGATCGTCCGTCCCCGTCCGCGCAGCGTTCTGATCGGTCCACACGCTGCGCGGGCGGGGACGGGCTCCGCCGGCACCATCCGCCGGCCCCTCGTCGACGCTCCCCCTTGTCAACGCCCCCGAACAGCGCGAAGCGCCGCGGCTTCGGCCGCGTCCAACACCTTCCTGACCTGGCTCAGTGAGTGCACGCATTCCTGATCCGGGTCTTCCGAAAAGAGCCGGTCGGGTCGCCCTGCGACCCGACCGGCTCTCTTGTTCCGTGAACGGGATGCGGGGGGTCGGGTGATACGTGTGTGACCGCCGTTCGTGTCACGGAAAGGCAGCACATGACTCGGGAGCCTCTCACCGCGGACCCGCCCCTGCACGGGGCCCAGGGGCGGGCGGACGACAGTGCCGTCCTGCGGTCGTCGCTGGACGAGCCGGAGCGGTTCGGTGAGATCTTCGACGCGTACTTCGCGGAGATCCACGGCTATGCGGCCCGACGGCTCGGGTCGGACGTGGCCTCCGATGTCGCGGCGCAGACGTTCCTGGAGGCGTTTCGCGGTCGGGGACGGTACGACGCGTCCCGCGCGGCCGTCCGTACCTGGCTGTACGGCATCGCGACGAACGTGATCGGCAAGCACCGGCGTGCCGAGGTGCGCGGGTTGCGGGCGCGGGCCCGGCTGAAGGTCGTCGAGGAGGCCGACGGCCACGCCGACCGGGTGGACGACCGGGTCAGCGCCGAGGGCCTGCGAGGACGTCTCGCGGGGGCCATCGCCGGGCTGTCCGACGGTGACCGGGACGTACTGCTGCTCGTCGCGCTCGCCGACCTGAGCCATCAGGAGGTGGCCGCGGCGCTCGACATCCCGTACGGGACGGTCGGCTCGCGGCTGAACCGGGCGCGCAAGAAGGTGCGCGAGGCGCTCGGCGGGACGAATCCGATGCGTGACCTGGAGGACGACCATGGATGACCTGCGAATCGTCAAGGAGGCGTACGGGGAGCCCGCCGCGCCCACCCCGCGGGAGATGACCGAGGCCCGAGCCCGGATGTTCGAGGAGCCGACGCGTTCGCGACGCCGGTCCGGGTCCGGGTTCGGGTTCGGGTTCGGGTGGCGGGCCAGGGCCGGGATCGGGCTGGTCGCGGTGGGCGCCGCCGCCGCGGTCACGATCGTGGCCCTGGGATCGGGGTCGTCCACGCCGACCGAATCGGCGGAGTCCGTCGACATCGGCAAGCTCGCCGTGCTGGCGGCGGCGGAGAAGGCCGAACGGCAACCCACGGGGAAGTTCTGGCACACCGACACCGTCAGCGGCCAGGCGTACATCGTCCGGGCGAAGACCGGGAACTACGCGATCTTCGGCGCGCAGGACGAGTCGTTCAGCTGGGCCGGCGCGGAACGGGGTATGGGTGAGGCCTACTACGGCCGCGATCTTCCGGCCCACCCGCAGACGGCGCGGGACGCCGAGCTGTGGCGGAAGGCGGGGTCACCGTCGCGCATCCGCGTCTGGTCCGGCGACCACTACGCCA
Source organism: Actinomadura pelletieri DSM 43383 (assembly GCF_003634705.1). Classification (GTDB taxonomy): domain Bacteria; phylum Actinomycetota; class Actinomycetes; order Streptosporangiales; family Streptosporangiaceae; genus Spirillospora; species Spirillospora pelletieri. The sequence continues at coordinate 1,081,891 of NZ_RBWU01000001.1, forward strand.
CGTACACCACCAAGGCGACCGCCTGGCGGTCGGACGGCCCGAACGTCGGCGTCGACCCCAAGGGCGGCGGGACGTTCGTGGACGGAAAGTCGGCCGCGCAACTGCGGAAGCTGCCGACCGACCCGGAGGCGCTCGCGGCGATGTTCCTGGGCGGGACGTCGGCGGGGGACGACCCGGCGCGCCGAGCGGGGGTCGGCACGAAGGACGCGGCCGTCCGGCGGCTCCTCGCCGCGACCAAGATCATGCGGACATCGGCGGTGTTGCGCGCCCCGATCCCGCCGAAGGCGCGGTCCGGGCTGATGAGGGCACTGGCCGCCCAGCCGGGCGTGCACGCGGTCGGCCGTGTCGCCGACCCGCTGGGCCGCCGGGGCGTCGCGCTGGCCGGCGACGAGCACGACGTGACCGTGACCGGCGAGTACGGCACGTCGAAGGCCGAGCAGGGAACCTACCGCTCCCGCCAGGTGATCGTGTTCGACGAGCGGACCGGCGCGTTGCTGTCGCGGCAGGAGATGCTGACCGTGCCCGGCGGCCCGTACGCGGAGATGAAGCCGGGCTTCATCATCGAGTACCAGGCCAACCGCTCGGCCGGGTGGACGGACGCGAAACCGAAGCCGCCCGTGGACCTGCCCTTCTGATCCGAGGTTTCCGGCCCTCCGCCCTTCACCGGGTGGAGGGCCTCCGCGTCCCCAGGCCAGCCGGACGCGCCGGGCGCCCGGCCGTCTACACCGGGAAGGCGTGACCTTCGTTCGGTTAGCGGCGGCAGGGTCGTCAGATCGTGAGGTCGGACGGGACCGTGCCGGTCTCGGTCAGCGGGAGGCCGAGCGCCGCGCGTTCGGTCAGCCAGACGCTCGGACGGTAACGCGGGTCGCCCGTGCTCGCGTGCAGGCCCCGAAGGATCTCCAGGACACGGGCGGCTCCCGCCTGCTCGCCCCACTCCAGCGGGCCGCGCGGATACCCGAGGCCCAGCCGGACGGCGGTGTCGATGTCCTCGGGACGGGCCAGCCCCTGTTCCGCGATGCCGCAGCCCACGTTGACGATCGAGGCGAGGAGGCGCTGCGCGACGGGAGCGGGCGCGTCCCGGACGACGGTCACCGGTCGTCCCGTGGAGGCGAGGGCGGCCAGACCGGCGCGACCGGCCTCCTTGTCGACACCGGGATGGACGGACACGGTGAGCCGGGTGAAGAACCCACCCCACGGATCGACGCCCAGGGTGCGGTCAAGGGGAAGACCCTCGGCCGCCTGGACGGTGCTCTTCCCGAAGGGGGCGACCAGGACGACGGCGTCGCCGGACGGCCCGTCCCCGGACTCGACCTCCACCCCGCTCGTCGAAAGCAACGCCCCCAACTCCTCACGGACATCGCCGTGCACCCAAACGGGCCGGGCGCCGACCGTGGGCGCCTTCGCTTCGGACGGTTCCTGCTTCGCGCCGTCCACGTACGTGTAGAAGCCCTCGCCGGTCTTACGTCCGAGCAGGCCCGCCTCCAGGCGAGCCCGTCCGACCCTGGACGGACGCAACCGCGCCTCCGTGTAGAAACCCGTCCAGATGGACTCCATCACCGGCTGGGACACGTCCATCCCGGTGAGATCGAGCAGTTCGCACGGCCCCATCCTCAGACCGAGGACGTCACGCGCGATGCGGTCGATGTCCACGGGTTCGGCCGCGCCCTCGGACAGGATCTGCAAGGCCTCCGTCACCAGACCGCGCCCCGCGTGATTGACGAGGAACCCGGGTGTGTCCGGTGCGAGGACGGGTTCGTGGCCGAGGCGCCGGACGAGATCCGCCAGCGCGTCCGGAACCCACTGCGCCGTCCGAGCGCCCGGAATCACCTCGACAACCCGCATCAACGGCACCGGGTTGAAGAAGTGCAGGCCCGCCAGCCTGGACGGATCGTCCAGCGCCACGCCGATCGCCGTCACCGGCAGCGAACTGGTGTTGGTCGCCATGACGGTGTGCTCGGGGCAGACCTTCTCCAGGGCCGTGAACAGCTCCCGTTTCGTCCCGATGTCCTCCCGAACGGCCTCGATCACGAGATCGCAGCCCTGGAACGGCGTGAACGGATCACCGACCGGCCGCAACCGCGCCTTCGCGGCCTCCGCCTGCGCCCCGCTCATGCGTCCCTTGCTCGCGAGCTTGTCGAACATGCCGCCGATGTACTCGACGGCGTTGATGACCGCGTCCGTCCTGATGTCCGCCAGTTCGACCGTCAGCCCGCCCGCCGCGGCGAGCTGCGCGATCCCGCGTCCCATCGCACCCGCCCCGATCACCCGGACCGTCGTCACCCGCCGCGCCCACTGCTCCACCATCGCCTCCTCGTCGCTCGCACACCCTTCCCCGCATCCCGACACGCATTCGACCTCCGCCAGACGGAAACCCGCCCGCGGCTCACCCGATAGCGGGACGTAACCTGCAAGGTGCCCGAAACTCTCCAGTCCGAGGAGCCCACCATGCGCGAAGCGGTGATCTGCGAGCCGCTGCGTACCCCGATCGGCCGGTTCGGCGGGGTGCTGAAGACCGTTCCGCCCGCCGACCTCGCCGCGACCGTCATCCGGGCGCTCGTCGAACGCACCGGCCTTGCCGGCGACGCGATCGACGAGGTGATCCTCGGGCACTGTTATCCCACGTCCGACGCCCCCGCCATCGGACGGGTCGCCGCGCTCGACGCCGGACTGCCCGTCGAGGTCGGCGGCCTCCAGCTCGACCGGCGCTGCGGCTCCGGACTCCAGGCCGTGGTCAACGCGGCCATGCAGGTCCAGACCGGCGTCAGCGACGTGATCATCGCGGGCGGTGTGGAGAGCATGAGCAGCGCGCCGTTCTACACGACGCAGGCCCGCTGGGGTGTGCGCGGCCCGTCCATCGAACTGCACGACGCGCTCGCGCAGGGCCGTGTCACCGCCGGCGGCGCCAACCACCCGGTGCCCGGCGGGATGCTGGAGACCGCGGAGAACCTGCGCCGCGAGTACGGCATCGGACGCGATGAGCAGGACGAACTCGCCGTCCGGTCCCACCGGCGCGCCGTCGCCGCGCAGCGGTCGGGGACGTTCGCGGAGGAGATCGTCCCGGTGACCGTCCGGTCCCGCAAGGGGGACACGGTCGTCGACACCGACGAGCACCCGCGGCCCGACACGACGGTCGAGTCGCTGGCGAAGCTGCGTCCCATCCTCGGCAAGACCGACGACCAGGCCACGGTCACGGCGGGCAACGCCAGCGGCCAGAACGACGCGGCCGCCGCCTGCGTCGTCACCACGCCCGAGCGCGCCGCCGAACTGGGGCTGCGCCCGCTCGTCCGGCTCGTGTCCTGGGCCCGCGCGGGAGTGCCGCCGCGCACGATGGGCATCGGTCCCGTCCCCGCGACCGCCAAGGCGCTGGAGCGTGCCAACCTCGCGCTCGCCGACATCGACCTCATCGAGCTGAACGAGGCGTTCGCCGCGCAGGTCCTCGCCGTCACCCGCGAATGGGGCCTGAAGGACGCCGACTGGGACCGCGTCAACGTCAACGGCTCCGGCATCTCCCTCGGCCACCCCGTCGGCGCGACCGGCGCCCGCATCCTCGCCACCCTCGCCCGCGAGATGCGCCGCCGCGAAGCCCGCTACGGCCTCGAAACGATGTGCATCGGCGGCGGTCAGGGCCTCGCCGCCGTCTTCGAACGCGTCTAGGACACCTTCCCGGTCACCCGGCCGAGGAGGCCGCGGACCACTCCGGATCGCGGCCGGTGAGGGCGAGAAGGCGATCCAATGGAGGGGCGTCGCAGGGGACGTCGAGGGCCGGGCCGAACAGGCCCTCGATCCCCTGGCCGCCGCTCTGCTCGACGGACGGCGCCACGAACGCCAGACAGATCTCGACCTCGTCCTCCCCGACCTCGTAGGGCTGGCCGCTCGCGCGGGCGACGTCCCAGCCGTGCACGACCAACTCGTTCATCGCGACGCGTCCGGCCTCCTCGCCGGGCAGGTCGAAGCCGCCCGCCTGCGTCATGCCGCGCCAGGCGTCCGGGGAGCGCCACGCGGCGGCGAGTTCGTCGAGCCGCTCGGGCATGCGGGCCCGCCAATCCGGCGGCAACAGGGACGCGTCGGCGGACGGCGGGCGAGCGGCCCCCGGCGGGAAGTCCTTCGTCGCGGCCCAGGTGAACGCCATGATCAGCCCGTTCAGATGATCGAGCAGCGCCCCGAGCGAGGTGTCCGCGCAGGGGGTCGGCGCGGTGAGCTGGTAGTCGCGGACGCCGGCGAGCAGGGCCGCCATCCGGCGCGCGGCCGGGGCGAGGTCGGGCATCGAGTCCATGGGGCGCTTCCTCCGCTGAACGATCGGGTACCGATGGACGGGACGGCACTGGACGAAATCCCGTCCCGTGGTATGGACTGCTGACCCGCCCGATACTCATCGATACGGGAGATACGTAGGAGAAGGGGGAGGAACGGAACGCCAGGTCGGTGCCGAGAACGTCCGCCCGCCAAGGAGTCGGGACGACGCTGACCGGTGAGCGCGTGCAGTAAATTACTACCGAGTAGTATTCGGGCCCCGGATGATGCGCGGTCTGTGGCGAGTCCTACGCTGACTGCCACCGACCCGTACCCAGGAGGACGGAACAGTGTTCTGGATCACGTTGGTCATCGGGCTCGCCGGTACGGCGGTCGCGCTGGCGCTCGCCGGACGGCGGGTGCTGTTCCTCATCGACATCGCCCGCAACGCCCAGCCCGACCCCGAACGCGTCCTACGGGTCAGGCGCGAACCGAAGGCCGACGTCCAGGACCAGGTCACCGAGGTCTTCGGCCAGCGCAAACTGCTCAAATGGTCGCTCGCCGGCATCGCGCACGCCGCGGTGATGTGGGCCTTCTTCCTGCTGATCACCGTCTACCTGGAGGCGGCCGTCGCGCTGCTCTTCGGGCTCGACGCGCACATCCCCGGCCTCCAGACCTGGGGGCCCATCGGCTTCGTCCAGGACACCATCGCCCTCGCCGCCCTCGCCGGGCTCATCGTCTTCGCCGGCATCCGGATCAAGAACTCGCCGAAGCGGATCGGCCGCGCGTCCCGCTTCAAGGGCTCGCATCTCGGCGGCGCCTGGATCACCCTCTTCATGATCTTCAACGTGATCTGGACGATGTTCTTCTTCCGCGGCGCCGAGCACGCCAGCGGCAACCTCGCCTACGGCAAGGGCGCGTACTTCTCCTACCTCGTCGGCCAGGCGTTCGAGGGGCTCAGCCACAACACCCTCGAAGTGCTCGAATCGGTCGGACTGCTCCTGCACATCGGCGTCGCGCTCGTCTTCCTCGTCTTCGTCGTCCACTCCAAGCACCTGCACATCTTCCTGGCGCCGCTGAACGTCATGTTCAAACGCCGCCCGGACGGCCTCGGCGCCGCCCAGCCGATGATGTCGGACGGCGAACCGCTCGACTTCGAGGAGGCCGACCCCGAGGAGGACGTCTTCGGCCGCGGCAAGATCGAGGACTTCACCTGGAAGGGCTTCCTCGACATGGCGACCTGCACCGAGTGCGGCCGCTGCCAGTCGCAGTGCCCCGCCTGGAACACCGAGAAGCCGCTGTCGCCGAAGATGCTCATCCTCGACCTGCGCGACCACGCGCTCACGAAGGCGCCGTACTTCACCGCGTCCGAAGAGGAACAGAGCAAGTTCACCGATGAGCAGAAGGCCGCCATGGAGGTCGACAAGCCGCTCGTCGCCGAGGACGGCGTCATCCACCCGGACGTCCTGTGGTCGTGCACCAACTGCGGCGCCTGCGTCGAGCAGTGCCCGGTCGACATCGAGCACATCGACCACATCCTCGACATGCGCCGCTTCCAGGTCATGATCGAGTCGAGCTTCCCGTCCGAGGCCGGCGTCATGCTGAAGAACCTGGAGAACAAGGGCAACCCCTGGGGGATGTCCGAGATGAAGCGCCTCGAATGGATCGAGGAGCTCGACTTCGAGGTCGAGGTCGTCGACGACAAGATCTCCAAGGACACCGAGTACCTGTTCTGGGTCGGCTGCGCCGGCGCGCTGGAGGACCGCGCCAAGAAGACCACCAAGGCCGTCGCCGAACTGCTGCACATCGCGGGCGTCGAGTTCGCCGTCCTCGGCCCCATGGAGGCCTGCACCGGCGACCCGGCCCGCCGCCTCGGCATGGAGTTCGTCTACCAGATGCTCGCCCAGCAGAACGTCGAGACGCTGAACGACGCGGGCGCCAAGAAGATCGTCGCCACCTGCCCGCACTGCTTCAACACCCTCGCCAACGAGTACCCGCAGATCGGCGGGAACTACGAGGTCGTCCACCACACCCAACTGCTGGCACACCTGGTGGAGACCGGCAAACTCACCCCGATCACCCCGATCGAGGAGAACATCACCTACCACGACCCGTGCTTCCTCGGCCGCCACAACAAGGTCTACAAGCAGCCCCGCGACATCATGGCGACCGTCCCCGGCGTCCGGACCCAGGAGATGCACCGGCACAAGGAACGCGGCTTCTGCTGCGGCGCGGGCGGCGCGCGCATGTGGATGGAGGAGCGCATCGGCAAGCGCATCAACACCGAGCGCGTGGACGAGGCCCTCTCCACCGACCCCGACACCGTCTCCACCGCCTGCCCGTTCTGCCTGGTCATGCTGGGCGACGCCATCAACGAGAAGAAGAACGCGGGCGACGCCAAGGAATCGCTGGAGGTCGTGGACGTCTCCCAACTCCTGATCCGCTCCATCAAGGGAACGACGGAGGACAAGAAACCCGTCACCGCCGAGTAGGGCGCTACCGGAACGTCACCCTGCCGTCCGGCGCTTCGGCGTCCGCCCCCGGCGGGACGGCGATCAACGTCTCCCGCAGCGCGTGCACCGCCGCGTACGGCAGGATCCCCCTGACGGCGAGATCGTCGACGGACGCGAGCGGCCCGTGCGCCGTCCGCGCCAACACGATCAGCTTCGCGTGGTGGGCGTCCAACTCCGGCAACGAGACGAGCAAATGCTCCGGCGCCGAGTTGACGTCGACGAGGCCACCGTCATCGAACGTGCGCGGCAGATCCGGACGACCGATACGAAGCCGCCGCGCCACCATCGGATCGTGGGCCACCAGAGAACGAGCCTGCTCCCGCCGCACCCTCCGCTCGATCTGCTGGACGTCGAGAACGGGCGTCCCGCTCGGCCACGGATCGGCCGTCAGGAGGGCGAGGTGCAAGCTGCCGCCGAGCGTCACGACCAGCAACGTGGTCATGATCGGCACGTCCCACCAGGTCGTCTTGTCCGGGTTGGTGACCAGGGCGGCACCGAAGAAGAAGCCCGCCGCCACCAGGTAGGCGAGCGCCGTCAGCCCGAGCGAGCGGCTCCTGCGCCGAACCGCGACGTAGGCGAACAGCGTCCATGTCGCGAGCCCGAGGGTGACCAACGGAATCAGAAGCAGAATGATCCGCACGACCCAGTGAAGCCGCCGCCTGGAAGGCACCACGGCCGGGGGAGCGGGCCAGGACGACACCACCGGACCGGCCATCACCGCCGGCGGAGCGAACCCGTCCGAAAAAGGAGCCGACACACCAGAATTCCGCTCCAGCGGAGGATCATCGATCGGCGCCGCCAGCGCCGGATCAGACCGCAGAATGCCCACATGCAGGTTCTGGAGCCGCTCGCCCGGCTCAGACCCGAACTCCTCCGCGAAGAACTCACGCGCGTCCCGGTAGGCGGCCAAGGCCTCCGCCTGCCTGCCGCTGCGGTAGAGCGCGAGCATCAGCAGGTACCGGAACCCCTCCCGAAGCGGGAACTCGGCGACCATACGGATCAACTCGGGCACCAGCCGCGCGTGCTCCCCCAGCTCCAGCCCGATCTCGGCGGACGCCTCCAGCGCGGCCGCCCGCTCCTCGTCCAGCCGATCCCGCGCCGCGTCGAAGAACGGACCACTCAACCCGGCGAGCGCCATCCCCCGCCACAGATCCAACGCCTCCCGCACCAGCACCCCGGCCCGCGCCATGTCCCCGGAGTCGCGCACGGCCAGGGCCTCCCGCAACCGCTCCCGGAAGACCTCGGCGTCCAAGCCCCCCGGCGGCACATGTAAGGCATATCCCGCGCCGGTCAAGGTCAACAACCGCCCCGGGGACCGCGGCGAACGATCGGGCTCCAACACACGCCGCAGCCCGGCCACATACTTCTGAACGACGTTCACACCGTTGTCCGGCGGCTCGTCCCCCCACACCGCCTCCACGATCGAGGACGTCGACACCGGCCGGTTCGGCGTCAACAACAGCACGGCCAGAACCGCCCGTTGCTTTCCGGGACCCAGATCGATCTCCTCGCCGTCCCGCCATGCGGCCGGACGACCCAGAATCCCGAAGCACACGCCCCGCAGCGTCATCACCTCCGACTTCCCCGACCCCGCCGCCATTCTGCAGCCCGGACGCAGTGACGGCAGCATAGCGACAGTCATTCCGCACCGGCGTCCACCACCATTTCTCCGGTCATCGACAAGGAAGTGAAAGGGGAGTTTGGTGCTTCATAACGGACGACGGTCCGGGCGTGTCATGGTGCCGGGGGCCACGCTCGCACTCGTCCTCTTGTCGTCCGCCTGCCTCCCGGCGGACGACAAGAACACCGGCATGGCCCCGACGAAGGCGCCCGCGTCCCCCGCCGCCGCCAAGCCCACCCCCACCGCGACCCCCAACGGGGTGGAGAAACTGAAGCCCGCCCAGATCCTGGCGCGCGCCCGCAAGGCGACGGCCTCGGCCCAGTACGTGCGGATGCGCGCGGAGCTCCACGAGGAGGGCGAAAGCTACAAACTCGACTTCCGCTACGAGGGGAAGACGAAGGCCGCCGGCACGTTCATGCAGGGCTCCCAGCACCTGGAGATCAGCAGATTCGGGAAGACCGTATATCTCGCGGGCAATGACGCGTACTGGAAGGAGTACGGCGGTAAGGCCGTAGTGCAGCTCCTCTCCGGGAAGCACCTCAAGACCACCGTCAAGGACCGCGATTTCAAGGAGCTCGCGGTCTTCTCCAACCGTATGGCCCTGCTCAACGAAGTACTCGGAGGGATCAGCGGCTGGAAGAAGAGCCGCCCCGGAAAGGTCGGCACCACACCCAGCGTCGTCATGACCAGCTCGTCCGGCGACAAACTCCACGTCGCGTCCCAAGGACCGCCCTACATCCTCCTCCTGAAGGGCGGACCGGGGAACAGCATCGAGTACCTCGGCTACGAGACCCCGGTCGGCGTACGCCCACCCACCAAGAACGTAGTCGACATCGACTCCCTCCGACCGTAAGGATTGCGCCGACGACACCCTGGTAAAACCCAGGGATGGCCGTGCTCGCGTCCGTCATCGCGTTCCTGATGACGCTGGCCGGGGGCCTCGCGGCGATGCGGGTACGCGACCGCCGCCACCTGGTCCTCGGCCTCGCGGGCGGCCTCATGCTCGGAGTAGTCGCCTTCGACCTCCTCCCGGAATCCCTGGAGATGACCCGCCACCGCCCCCTCGGCGTCCCCACCCCCATGATCGGCTTCGCCGCCGGCTTCCTCCTCCTCCACGTGATCGAACAGGCCGTGGCGATCCACCAGGGCCACGAGAAGGAGTACGCCCCCCACGCCCACGGCGGCTCGGCAGGCCTCCTCGCCGCATCCGCCCTGGTGGGCCACAGCCTGGTGGACGGCCTCAGCATCGGCCTAGGCTTCCAGTCCGGCACAGAAGTGGGCATCTTCGTCGCGGTCGCCGTCATCACCCACGACTTCGCCGACGGCTTCAACACCTTCACCGCCGCGTCCCTATCCCGAACCGACCGCCGCCCCGCCATCCTCCTCCTGGCCGCCGACGCCCTCGCCCCCATCATCGGCGCCGCGATAGGAACCCTCATCACCGTCCCAGACGCCGTCCTGGCAACCTACCTAGGCACCTTCGCCGGCGTCCTCCTCTACCTCTCCGCCGCCGAAATCCTCCCCGAAGCCCACAGCGTCCACCCCCGCGTCCTAACCCTCTGCACCACCGGCCTGGGCCTGACCGCAGTCCTCTTCACCGTAGGCCTGACCCAACGCTGACCGACTTCCGGTACAGTGTCCACAGCAAGGCGGCCCCACAGGCCCCAGCGGGTGTAGTTCAATGGCAGAACTTCAGCTTCCCAAGCTGACAGCGCGGGTTCGATTCCCGTCACCCGCTCCCACGACAAAGGCCCAGGTCACTGACATGTCAATGACTCTGGGCCTTGTTTGTTCATCAGCCGCCGTGCCCGCTACGTGCCCGATCCCTTGAGCTTCCGCCCCTTCTTGGGCTTCTTGATCTTCTTGAGTTCGCGTTTGGCCATCTTGTCGAGCGTCGAGGCGATCTCCCGGTCACGCTCACGCCGCGCGTGCAGGTAGACCTGGGCCGCCCGCGTGGACGAGTGCCCCATCCGGCTCATCAGCTCAGCCAGCGAGGCCCCCGACTCGGCCGCGTAGGTGTTGCCCGTGTGCCGGAGGTCGTGAACGTGGATCGCACCGACCTCCAGTTCTGCCTTCTCCAGTGCCCGCGCCCAGGTCTTGGAGAAGTTGCTTCGGCGGAGCTGGCCGCCCCGAACGCCGACGAACACGAAGCCCTTGGGGCCGGGTTGGGCGTATTCGTCCAGGTGCTTACGCAGGTCCGGGATGATCAGCGCAGGGATGACGACCTTGCGTCGACTGGCCTCCGACTTGGGAGTTCCCTTCACCAGCGGCCCCAGTTCGTACACGGTCTTTTCGACCCGCACCGTTCCGGCGTCCAGGTCGAGGTTCCGGCGCCGGAGCCCCGCCAGCTCACCCCAGCGCAGATTGCCGAAAGTCGCGAGGAGGACGAGCGCCCGGTAGCGAGGTGTGATCACGTCAGCGATTCGGAACACCTCGGCCACACTCAGCACGGGCCGTTCCGGGCTGGACTCCCGGTCAGCGCCGGGTATCTGGCACGGGTTCTCTTTGATGCGCTTGTCTCGCACCGCCGTGTTGAGGATGGCGCGGAGCAGCCGGTACGCCTTCGCGACCGTCACCGGTCCGAAGGTCGGCTTGCTCTTTGGACCGGCTTTAAGACGGGACGTCCGCCACTTCCGGACGTCTTCCTCGCGGATGTCGCCAATGTGCATCTCACCGAAGGTCGGATTCAGGTGGAGCCGCAACAGCAGTTCGTAGAGCTGGACGGTCTTGGGACTGAGTTCCTTGTCTTCCACCCATTCGGCCGCGTAGGTGGCGAACGGGATCGCACCGGCCGCGGGGTCTAGCCAGTCACCCCGCTTAAGGTCGGCCTCTTTGAGCGTGAGCCACTGTTCGGCGTCCCGCTTACGCGGAAACGTGTGGGGTGCGTTGTGGTCGCGCCCGTCCGGTCCGGGGTACCGGGCTTGCCAGCGTCCGGACGGGAGTTGCCGAACGCGTCCGAAACGACGTTTGCCAGCCATTACGCGGCCCTCCTTGTGTGTTGCCCGCGAAGGGTGACCGGTTCGACGAGACCGGCCGCGATGAACTCGTGAAGTGCGGATTCGGGGATGCGAACGAACCGACCAACCTTGACGAATCGGATGCGCCGTTCCTCCACCAGGCGGCGCGGGAACCGCGGACTGGTGTTGAGCACCTCGGCCGCTTCGGCGTAGGTCAGGAGCTTGTCATCGGGGTCGAGGGTCACCGCCCACCTACGTGTGTTGTTCACGCTGCCTCCGCAGGCGCCGAAAGTTCTGGGGTGGGGCTGTGGGTCGCCGCGTCGAGTTGGCGACGCCGTTGGATGCGTTGGTTGATCAGCAGGAGGATTCGTTGCTCTGTGGGTTTCACGTCAGGGTCACCGGGTCCGGCGCGTTCCCAGACGTGCACCGCTTGGGGGTCGGCGGGGTTGGTGACGGTGATTCCGGCTTCGGCGAGGCGTGCCAGCGCCCAGGTTTTGCGGTCGGCCTTGTGGTCGGCGAGGCTCTTGCCGGACCATTTGCGCGACACCAGGACGCGGCGGCCGCCGTAGCCGAGATGTTCGCGGCGGTGAGCCTTGCCCTTGCAGAACCCCGGGGTGAGGCCCTTGCGGGGGTTCTTGGGTTGGATGCCGTAGCGCAGCCAGTTCGCGCACGTCGGCGAGCACGGCTCATACCGGAGTGCTTCGGCCATCCGGTCAACATGCTCACGTTGGGCGGCGGTGGTGGCCTGGTGGCATTCCGCGACGCCCTTAACGAGGTATTTGGTGAGGTAGCCGATCAGTTTGCGGGAGTCGGCCGAGTCGGCGATGACGCCTTGTGCGTCGATCTGCCGTCCGAACCTGACCACATGAAGCGGTTCGGCGTTCTCAGCCGTGCCGAGGGCGTCTAGGGCTTCGTCCCAGGTGGGCAGGACTTCCCCGGTGGCCGGGTCGAGGTACCCGCCGTTCTCGCCCGCTGCCTCATCCCAGACCGGTAGCCGTTCCCCCTCGAAGACGACGCGGTCGGTCGGAGGCCACCACACCTGGTGGTAGGTGGCCGCCACCACCTGGCGGAGTTCGGCGCGGGAGATGGTTCCGCGGATGGCCATATGCAGGTGGGGCGCGAGGCGTCGTTGGGGTTCGACGGTGGCGAAGTACTGCACGTCGTAGCCGACGAAGCGGCGTAGGTTCTGCACGAACCGGTCTACCAGCTTGGAGAAGTGCACCGCGTCCCGTGCCGCCCGCGTGTAGTCGTACGACGTGGGGTCGACCGGCGTTCCGTCCGAGCACACCCGCCCATATGAGTCCAGGGTGAGGGTGAGGAACAGCGAGGGCCGGAAGGTCCGGCCGTCTCGGCCGTGGAACACCTTCCCGAGGGTGCGGGAGTCGACCGGACGCCGAGGCAGATCCGGGGCGTCCTGCCGCCGCCGCGTCGATCGGGTCCGCCGTGCCCTGGTCTGGTCCCCGGTCTTCAGGGCGCCCCGTACCCCGGTCCGTGCAAGTTCGTGGTCGAGGTCGCTGATCACCGCGTCCCAGAACCCGGCGTCTTCCCCATCGGCTGTCCCGTCGACTTCCGCGCGATCCCGGGCCACTTGGGCCTGTGCGCGCAGTTGCATCCACGCGCGTTGTTCCTCATCGGGGTCGGCGCGGTCGATGACGGGTTCTTGGGTCAGGTGCCAGCCCTGGCGGCACTGCACGGCGCGAAGCTTGCGCTTACGTTCGGCGCACGACGGGCACACCGAGGCCAACGTATGCCCGCAGGGGACATAGACCATCTCGGCCGCGCCCGTGGTCAGGTCCACCCGCCGCATCGGGACCGGCCGGATACAGACGCCGTGGTCGACCGCGACCGCTTCCAACACTCCCCGGGCCAGCGGAGGCAGCGTCTTGACCACCGCACCGGACTCCACCCCGGCCCCGTCGACCTCCGCCCCCTCGACTCCAGCCCCGTCGACCTCGGCCCCATCGAGGACGGGTTTCATGCCGCCCCCTCGGCGTCGAGGTCGGGCAGGCCGTAGGCGACCATGGCGCGTATGTCGGTGTCGGAGACGTAGGCGGCCCGGACCCGCACCGGATCAGGACTGGCTTCCAGGCGGACGAAGCCCACTCCCGCGCCGAGCGCCGGGACGGTGGAGATCTGGTCTGCCAGAGCGCCACGGTCGCGGGCGCCGTCACCGAGGACCATGTCGACCTGTTCGTCCTCATCCAGGCGCAGGGCGATGCGGTCGGGGAACAGGTTGCGCAGGTTGTTGACCTCTTTACGCGCGTCCTGCTGTGCGCCGATCACGCAGTACCCCACCGACCGGCCCTGCGAGGTGAGCACCGCCAGCGCCGACTCTGCCCGCCGTCGAAGGTCGCGTTCGGGGCAGTAGGCGGTCAAGAACGCCAGCTCATCCACCACGATCACCCGGAACGGGAACTCGGTCGAGGGGGTGAACGATCGGGTGAGCCCGGCGAACCGCTCGGCGCGCGCGTTCATGTCCTCGGCCGCCGCCTCCAGCAGCTCGACCATGCCGCCCTTGGGATCGTCGCTGTAGCGCCCGTACCGTTCGAACAGCACCCGCCCGAAGGACAGTTCCATGCGTTTGGGGTCGATCGCCCACACCTCCACCAGCCCGGCGAGGATCAGCGGATGCACCGCCCGGACCGTGGACCAGATCACCGACCCCTTGCCGGCCCCCGTCGCGCCCGCGATGAGAACGTGGGTGCCCAGCAGCCGCAGCCGCCACGGTGAGCCGTCCTCACACCGCCCGACCACCAGGCCGGACAGGTCGACCTCGGCCGGGTCGAGGACGGGCAGCGCGGGGATGGGGGTGGCGAGGGCATCGCGGCGCACGAACTCCAGGCAGATCCGGCCCGGACGACCCCCGTCCCGCACTCGGACCAGGGCCGCGCCGAACCCGTGCGCCAGGTTGGCCGCCACCCGTTCCCACGCGTCCGGGGCCTGCCCCTTGAGCATGCGCACCAGAACCCGATCCGAGGTCGGGCCACACCGCACCCGCACCAGCGACGGCAGATACTCCCGCCCCTTGTGGACCTTGGTGAGTCCGGCCGTGACCAGGACCGGTTGCCAGTCCCGCCGATACACCGTGACGAGCCGCCACCACGCCAGGGCCGGATACGCCACCCAGCGGACGAAGGACGGACGGTCCACCGCCGCCCACACCCCCAGACCGACCGCGACGAGCGCCAGGACCAGGACGGGGACGGCCCACCCGAACCGGTAGCCGAGCCAGCCCAGCCCGGCGACGACGGACACGGGGACGATGTTGCGGACCAGGAACACCACCGTGCGGACCAGGGCGCGGACGGTGTTGACGATGAGCACCAGGCCCTCGGGCATGTGCCACACCGGGGGCGCCCACTTGGGCGCGGCGAACGGGTCACGGTCGGCTTCAACGGCAACGTTCTCACCGGGACCGAGCTTGCGGAACTCCCATGCCATGATGGATCACACCTCTTCTTTGCAAGCGTTGAGGGAGAGGGATGGGGGCGGCCGGAGATGCGACCTCCAGCCGCCCCACCCAGATCAAGCCGCCGGGTCTTCGGCGGACTCGCTCCGAGGGTTGGCCAGGGCGTGCAGCCGCTCCACCTCGGCCGCATACGCCACGAACGACTCGGCGAGCTTGCGTGCGACGCGGACGTCTTCGGCGGTCGGTGCGGTCGCGTTCGTCGGCACGATGCGCACGTGGGCGTAGGCGTGCGTGATCGAGATCTGCGCCCGGTTCGTGCCACGCGGGTACAGCACCGACACCCGCTCATCCGGGTGCAGGCTCACCGACGTCAGCGCCGTCCCGTCCTGCTCCACTCGAACCGTGGTGTAGCTGTAGGCGTCCATCAGACAGCCGCCCCCTTCCTGGCCAGGCGACCCGACGAGGACCGGCGACCGCAGCGGTACAGCCGCTCCACCTCCACCGCGTACGCCGCCGCCTGTTCGGCCAGCCGCCGCGCGAACTCCACATCACCCGCGCCCAGCCGTTCGGGAAGGGTGAGAGTGACCATCACCCGACCCGCCGAGACCGTGAACAGCGGCGTACGCGCCCGGAACGGCTTGAACTCGGCCGATGCCCCGGCGTCCAGCGGCAGCGACAGCGCCGACACGCGCCCGGCCGCCATCACGCCGCGTCCTTAACAGCCGCGTCCTTACCTGAGCGAGCCGCGCCGCCCTTGCCGTTGGCCGGACGCATCGCCGCCGCCTTCAGCGAGTACGCCAGCCGCCCGGTCCCGGAGTTGACGTAAGGCGTCACCGCCAACCCGTCGAACTCCACCGGCACGAACGGGAACCCCGCCGCAGCCTCCGGCAAGAGCGGCTGAACCGCGGCCGTCAGCTTGACCTTGAACGTCCCCTTCGACTCCGGGTCGGCGTCCAGGACCTCGACCGCCCACACCAGTTCCCCGGTGTCCTTGTCCCGCGCCTGAACGAAGTTGTCCTTGGTCGACCGGTCGAAATCCCGCACCGGTTCGACACCGCCCTTGACGAACGCGCCATAGGGGAACACGGCCCCGAACGCGACCCTGAACGGACCTTGCACCGCCATGTTGATCGACTGCCATCCGGTCAACTGTCTGTCAGTTGACCTATCAAGTGATCCGATCATAATCCTACTCAGCTTGGTCTATCAAGTAACTAACTAGCGTGTGGCCGGATACGGTCACGCTAGCGGGTAGGCGTCTTCCAGTTCGTGCAGGTCAGCAGGCAGGACCGTATCTACCACCAACAGGGGACTACCGGCAGCGTCACGCGCGGTCGCGTACACGACGAGGACCGGGATGGCTTCACCCATGGACAAGGCAGACGCTTCTTCCCCGCTAGGCATCCTCGCAACGATGTGCTCAATGATGTGATCGAACGTCACACCTTTGCGTGACTCCAGATGCTGCCTTATGCCCTGCTTCAACGGTTCAGCGCTGGTGAGGTCCGTTCCCTCCGCAAGCTCTACGGGCAGCCACAGGGACAGAAGCTCAGACGGCGCGCCTTGAGCCGTCAGCAGTCGCCTACGAACGAACGCCTTGCCGGACGACCCGAGGTCGAGGAGCGAACGTACGCGGTTCGGCGCATCGACCACCCCAGCCGCCAGCACCTCGCCAGAAATCGCCGATTCCGAGCCAGCCAACCGACTCTGTCCAGCTCGCGCACTGTCCAGCGAAGCCAGAGCGGGACGCCCCCGAACGAACCGCCCCTTGCCCTGCCGGGAGTCGATCCATCCTTGATCGCGGAGAACTCGTAGGGCCGCCACCACGGTTGGCCGACTCACCCCGAACTCGTCGATGAGCTGGTGTTCACTCGGCATCGCCGAGCCGGGGGGGTACCGGCCCGCTTCGATGCGCCGTTGAAGCTCCTTGACGAGCTGGGCGTACTTCGGCGGAACGGATTCAAGGCTCATGTCGACCGTCCATCATCCGACAGGTTGTCTGACCAGGTCAGCTCAATCTACGCCTAACCGGCCCCGCCTGTCACGACCATCGGACACCAGCAGGCCCAGTCACGCCGCTTGGAACGGTCGGCCCGCAGGCCTCAGCCATCCTGTCCGCCAACTCCCGTGGCGTCGCCGCTTCGAGGATCACCCATTGCGTGGCCCGAGGCATCACCGCCCACCATCGCAACGTGTGGCGTCCGAACCATACCGATGACCTCGGAAAGCGATGTTGCAGGAGGACGACCGTCGTCGTCACATTTTCCGGAGCGCCCGCCGCCCACGAGTTCACGGCCGGGACCCGTGCCGGTCAGACACCGTCGACTCGGTCATGAACGCGGTGATCCGTTCCGCCGCCCCGTCCAAGTCGGTGACCGGGTGAAGGTTGTCGACCCTCCACCAGGAGACCTGGCCCTTTCGACGGTTTACGACGACGTAGCCGATGACGTCCGCGGACGTTCCGCCCGCCCGCGTGATCGTCAGCCCGGGGACGGCGTCCCGCATCTGAACGTACAGACCTCGCATGACCAAGGCACGACACAAGTCGCCCAACACCCGAAGTTCGCCCTCACGGGAAATGGAAGGACCCATCACTGTTTCTCGTCTCCTTGGAGGCAGAGCCGGAGGCGCGGGGCTTGGCCCGCCTCCCTTGCGTGATCACCGGGGGGACGGTTGAGATCACGACACGGACCGTCCTCGCCACGCCACCGGCTCTACCCGTTCAATGCGCTCATGAGCTAACCCGCCAGGGGCCGCCACGAGCGCTAGTCGAAATGCCCGTCAGCCAACCCGTTGAGCTGTCCGCCTTGAGCCGTCACAAAGCGAGCGACTTTCGCCGCCGCGCCCGGAAGGTCGTCGACCGGGTGCTTACTGTCGGCGCGTCGCCAGGTGAACGTTCGCCCGGAAGCACCGACGAACACCCACACGTAAAGGTCTGGATTGGCGGTTCTCAGCCACAGTCCCGGCATGTTCTCGTCCAACTGGGCCGCTAGACCCAAGCCGAGGAGTGTGGTTCGTAGGTCGTTAAGAAGCTGTAGCTCGAAGTCACGCGCGTTCACGACCCCATACCGCCCTGTCGCGGGGCAGACCGACCCGTCCCCAAGCAGTCGGGGCAGTCGTCCTGACGGCTGTCAGCCGGAACGCCCGCCACATGCCCCGGCGCCAACGTCCGCCGTGCCACACGCCGCTTGACCCCGCGGCCTCTACAAGAGGTGCAATCGCTCGCCATGACAACACCGTGCCAACACGTCACGTTGCGTCACGACGCCGTGATGATCTCGTCTCGGGCATCAACGTCTTGCAACTGTCTCGACTTTGTCTCGTCTTCGATCTCGTGCGGTGCCTAGCCTGGTGAACGCCCACCCAGAGAGGACGGCAGGTGTCTCCCCAACCGATCCTGTTGCAGGTCGTGATACGTCAGCGGCGCCTACACAGGTACGGCCTGTTTCAGGCTGCCTACAACGAGGCCGCCAAGTAGATCTCGCCCGAACTCACCGGCACCGCACCCAGCCGCGCCCAGCTTCACCGCTGGACGTCTGGAGAACTCAAGCGCCTTCCCTATACCGATCACTGCCGCGTCTTGGAGGCGATGTTCCCCGAGTGGACCGCCGAGGAACTGTTCGCCCCATGCCCGCCGCACGTCCTGACGGACGAGCCCGCCGCCCATGCCCCCAGCGAAGAACGCGCAGACCTCGAATCGACCGCCGACCGGATCGGCCCAAAGCCTTACGCCGACGTGACCGCCGTCTTCCCCACCCGCGCCGAGTTCTCATTCGCCCACCCGCCGCAAGCACTACTCGACGGCGCCAGCAGCATCCGGGCCGCCGGTCTTTCGCTCAACATGCTGTGCCAGCAGTACCCCGACCAGCGCCTCTACCGCCTCATCGAAGACGGCGCCACTCTCCAAGCCCTGTTCTTGGATCCCGAAGGCGAAGCCATCCGAGCCCGCGAGCGCGAGGAGGGGTACAGCGAGAACCACCTGACGACCCTGACCCGCCTGAACATCGAGGTCCTGACCCGCCTCCGCAGACGCCTATCACCCGAGGCCCGAGGCCGGGTGTCCGTCGCCGTCTACGACGAGACGATCCGGTTCAACATCACCCTCATCAACGACAGGCTCTGTGTGATGCAGCCTTACCTACCGAACGCCCGCGGAGTCGACTCGCCCACGTTCCTCGCCGAGCGCAACGCAACCGGCGCCGGACTGTATGAGACGTTCGAGGAGATCTTCACCGCTCTATGGGAACGAGGCCGCACCGTATGACAGACGCACCCGCAGCTCTACTGCCCGTCGCACTCAGAGCGGCACAGATAGCCAGTGATCTAGTGCGCACACGCGTCCCCGGCCTGCTCACCACCAAAGGTGACCGCGACATGGCCAGCGAGGTCGACTACGCCGTAGAACGCGCCGTCCGCGACTACCTCAAAGAGCGAACCCCTGATATCGCCATCCTCGGCGAAGAAGAGGGCATCAGCGGCGACACAACCGGCGAACTCCTCTGGGCCATCGACCCGATAGACGGCACAGCCAACTTCGTCCGCAACATCCCTCTCTGCGGCATCTCCATCGGCCTCATCGAACGAGGCCGCCCAGTAGTAGGCGTCATCGACCTACCGTTCCTAGGCACCCGCTACCACGCCGCCCAACACACCGGCGCCTACCTCGGAGACCGCCGCATCCAAGCCAGCATGACCACCAACCTCAAGGACGCAATCGTGGCCATAGGCGACTACGCCGTTGGGGAAGGCTCCGAAGCCAAGAACCGCCAACGCCTCGCCCTCAGCGAACGCCTAGCCGCCAACGTCCAACGCGTCCGCATGCTTGGCTCAGTAGCCATCGACCTAGCGTGGGTAGCCGAAGGCAAGCTCGACGCCAGCATCACCCTGTCCAACAAGCCATGGGACATGGCGGCTGGCGTCATCATTGCCCGTGAAGCCGGAGCCAAGGTCACCGACCAAGACGGCAAGGACCATTCGTATGACTCGTCCTCCACAGTCGGTGTAGCTCCCGCACTTGGTCCTAAGATTTGCGCGCTTATTGCCAACACAACTCATACCAGTCGATAGGTGGCGTGGCAAGCAGACGAGGTGCAAGTCTGCCGGACAAGCCACAACCTTCGTGTGTCAGCATTGACTATGGGTGATCCATCAATTTTTCCCGCTAACGGCGCTACGGAAACGGTATACCGCTACAATGCAGCTCAACCTAGCTAAATGTCTTAGATCGGAGATAGGGTAACTTGTACCGCCGAGAGCATACAGCCAAGTTCTCTAAGTCAGGCATATACTACTCCTTTTGTTTCTCATTGCCACGGAAAGTGGATATCGCAAAAGTGGCACACAAGCTACTCGAGGCAGGAATCGCAAAGACGGCCGTTTCTCCCAAGGATGGAGAAGTGAAGCTTGCTCCGCAATATTCGGAGCTCCTAGGTGTGCAAAAGATGGCACAAGGCATAGCCGATATGGAGGCGGCATTTTCAGGCAAAATGAAAGTCTCCGCCTGGGTGCGCAGACACCCTAAGCTGGCCGTATCGCTTGCCAAGAATATTTTCGTTGGGAGACTGACCTCTCCTTGGCGGAAAAGTGAAAGAAAATCAGAGGAAGAGACCACATCGAACGTCACACACAGACAAGAGATGCTCGATGCAGTGGAAAGCATCGAGAAGGAGATTGCCACCGATAGAGCACTTCTGGCTATTCATGCAATGTATGACCAGAAATTCTATACGCAAGATTATCTCAGTGGCGAGCCCTTCATTCGGCTGAGCTTGAGAAACTTTTCAGGGAAAAATGACTTTCTGGCCAACGAGACACTAGAAGTATTTCTCGTGCTGCATAGGTCAGGTGTGGCAATTATGACCTTCGCGGCGCCGATAGAGGATGGGATTTCGACAGATTCTTTGATTGCTGGAGAGTCTGCCGCCGGCCTTGTCTTTTCTCAGACGACCACGTGCGAAGACCTTTGGAAAAACGCTCGCCCGTATTCGGAGAGCTATAAGACCCTGGTCGTAGAAGATGAAAAATATGACGGGACACACTGGCGCACCATAGAGTGGCGCGAACCTATCGACTTGGCATATATCTTCTCGCTGTATCAGGAACGAGTGATTGCTGCCTGCGGCGGCCGTTGGACTGAGGCTCAAGAAGAATGGCTTTGCTATCCAACGTTGATTCTAGGGAAGCTGGATTGCTGCAAAACCAGGTCTAGGTGGATTAAACGGCATAGAGTGGAGTTGGCTGGACTCGTCGGAAGGATGGCTAGCTACCAGGATATGTCACCGAATTTTGTCGATTATCTGCTAGAGCGAGACAAGTCCGTCCAGCGATCCCGTTCTTCGTACTACCTATCTTCCAACACTGTCTTCGTGGAGTGGGATTTCGTGGATGATGACGACAATGGATATCCCAGAGTGGAAGATGCCTTCAGGTTGGTCCTCATCGAAAACTTCCTTCTACAATATTGGCAGATCCGCGATCTGGACATCCTCATCTCAAGAACCAGGATATGGACACGAAAAACGCTTGAAAAGATGCAGCATGACGTAATTATGGGCCTGGAAGAACAGCGCATGACAATGATAAAGTGGGGCAATGCCCAGGATATTGTAACAGATATTCTGGTAGAGGCGAAAGTGGACCGCCTGCAGGCTAGAGTTACGAGTCGTCTCGGAACCTTGACGCAATTGATCGGAGCCATGACGGCGGCTGCAACGGCTCGCCGCGGATTCGTTATTTCGATGTTCGGTCTAACCGTGGCCGCCCTCTTGGGCATGCCAGCTCTAAGCAAGTCACTAGACGTTATCAGTGGAGCTAGTTTTCCAAACTTCCTCCATTTTGCGGAAGAGCCTATTGTCGCCTTTGCGCGTGGCGGAGATAGTTCGACACTAAAGGTCTATCTAGTCTTGATAGCGCTAATCCTTTCTATTGCCTGTGTAAACCTTGCCTGGCGCAGCCGTCTGCGGGTATCCAGGAAAGGGCTAGGAAAGTTTGGCATGCAATGGGAGGGAGAGGACCTGATTATTCGTGAACCAGATGTTAGCTATCGTCACGGTCGCCCTGTCTTCTCCGAGTCAATGGACTAGTTGACCCGCGCCGGTACTCAGTTGCCGAATTGGGCTGTTTTGGATCAAGGGGCGGCGGCGTTTGGGCCGCTGGCGCGGCCCCGCGCCTGGCCGCCCGGAGCATGCGGCGTGGGCGCCGGTCACCGGACGGCCGCGCCGGGCCGCGCATCGTGCCACGGCCGCCGGCCTCGCCCCGTTCGGCCGCCACGGGGTATGCGCCGCCGCCCGAACGGTTCCGCCTGGAGAACTCGATTCCGCCGGTTCAGGGACGTTGCAAGTTGAGCTGGAAATGCGCGGGTCCCCCGGCCCCGATGTGTTGAGGATGGCGCCAGCCGGAACCTGTCAAGGGCGCCCTACGGGCGTCACTACGTGATGGGTACGCCACCCTTGACAGAACCCGTCCGCCGCTAAGTACAGGTCTCGTCGGGGCCGGGGGGAGGAAGGTAGGGGGAAGAACAGCGGCTGCGCCGCACGCCCAAGCAGGGTGCGAGACTTGCACACCACGCGGTTGCAGGTCCTCGCATCGGGACGCGGCAGCAGCCAGGGGGATCGGGCACCATGCGGCAGCCGGGCCGCTGTCAGCGAGCGGCGAGGGCGGGAAGAGTGAGCAGGTCAGCGCGGGGCGGCGTGCCATTAGCGTGCCATTAAGCAGGGTGATCAAGGGGCAATAGCGGTCAGTTGCGGTACGGCGGAACGGCTGGTCAGTGGCGGGGGCAGGGGAGACGGGACTATTCCCAAGCTGACAGCGCGGGTTCGATTCCCGTCACCCGCTCCCACCCCAAAGGCCCAGGTCAGGGACATGATCCCCGAGCCTGGGCCTTGATCGTTTCTCCTTGACATCACCGCCGTGCAATTAGCGTGCAATTAGACAACGGGCACCAGTGATTCCGCCGCCCCGTCATCGTCACCGCCGTCCCGCTCCCGCTCGGCCTGGACGAGCGCGTTCAGCCCGTCCGCGATCGCACGGTCAGCACTGCTCGACCGGTGCTGATACCGCAGCGCCGCCCGCTCATTGTCATGCCCCATGCGTGCCATCAGGTTGCGCAGGGAGACGCCCATGTCGGCGGCGAGCGTGTTCCCCGTGTGCCGCAGGTCATGGAAGTGCAGGTTCGGGACGCCGAGCGCTTCCACAACTGGCTTCCACCGGGTCAGCTTGTTGAACCCGCTACGCCGCAGCGGACCGCCCTTGACGCCCGTGAAGACGAGGGCATCGTCCTGATCCCCCGTGTACCTGGTCAGGTGTGCGACCAGGTGAGGCACGATCGCCTCTGGAATCGCGACAGTGCGCAGACCAGCTCGTGACTTGGTCGGCCCGAGGATCATCTGACCGTTCGCCAGTTCGACGTAGGCCGCGCGGACCCGAACCGTACGGTTCGCAATGTCGATGTCACACCGCCGGAGCGCCGTCACCTCACCCCAGCGCAGGCTTGCGAACGCGGCGAGGAGGATCAGCGCCCGCAGCCGATCGTCTCTCGTCACGTCCGCGCGCCCGTCCTCGGCCAACTTCCAGAGCGCCCGATCGGCGTCCGGCCGGGTCGCGAAGGTCCGGGGGAGCCGCCGCATGTCGCCGCCCTTGGCCCGGTACCGCACCCGGTACTCCCCGGAGTCGAGTTTGCGGATGTTGCCGACCGGCCGTACGCCAACCCGCTCGGCCAGGTCGAAGATTTGTGCCACGGTAAGAACTCGCCGACCGGTACGGCGTCTCAGGCATGACCGTTAGCAACGCAATCGCCGTCCTGCGCGAAGAGGGCTTGGTCACCACCCGGCAGGGCGCCAGGGGCGCAACGGTCATCGCGACCCCGGACACGCAGGACGCCGGCGACGCGCCGCCGGAACGGAGCGAGGAATTCCAGCTCCTCTTCACCCAACTCCAGGACATCCGCGGCCAACTCCGCCGCCTCAGCACCCGGCTTGACGACTTGGACGAGCGAACCAAGGACCTCTAAGCCGAGCAGTGTTGCGACACGTTTCGGCCGCTCTCAAACAGCGACGACCGTGCGGTACGACCCACCGCCCCCCACCGTGGCCCATGCCGCACGGCTGGCCGTCAAGGCCATGGCCACCCGTCAGGATGCGTGATGGCCATGACCAGTTCCCGGACCGATACCGCTTCCACCAGGCGCCACCCGCGGTTACACCGCACCAGCGCCCACAACGACCGGGTGTAGCAGCCCCGCCGGCAGATGACCCCGAAGTGTTCGGAGACCTCGGCGAGGGGCGCCCCGGCATTCATCACTCCCCGTCCGTCTCCCAGGACGAGCCCACCACCGACACCCATCGTTCCAGCGACGACACGATCAACGACACCGTCAGGTCCACCTGCGAGCACGGCGCGAGCAGCTCACCGGTACTGGACCGGTACCACCAGCCGCCATCCCCAGCGACGACCAGAACGCTTTCCCCCAGGCACCGCGCCCTGGGGAAGTACACCCGCAGCATTGGCAGCGCATTGTCATAACGGCGCTCCACACTCCACCCCCGGCTCCGTAGCCGCCGCCCGAGCCGGTTCAGCAGCCACCGCGCAATGATCGGCCGAGGCAGCGCGGCGCGTGCACTTGGGGGGTTACACACCCACCGCGCCGCCTCAGCCTTCCCCGAGGCCGCCCCATTACTGGAGACGGCCCCGTCCGGTGATGATGGCGGGGGGAACCAGGCCAGCATCACCAGGCCCTTTCAACACACCGAAGCTCCGCGCGCTCCCGCTCCCGGACCAGCGCCTCGCGCAACGCCGTCGAGTCTGAACAGATCACCGTCGCATCGACGCCGGCGGCCGGGTCATGCAGCGTCGCGACCCAGTCGCCCAGACGTCCGTCCCAGCGTCGAGACCGCCAGATCCGGTGACCGGTGAACTCTTCCCGGAGCTGGCGGAGCGCCGGGTCATCGGTGTCGGTGTACGCACGCGTTCGCATCGCAGGGTTCCTTACTGGGAGTGGTTCATCTCAGGCCGCTCCGCTCTCGGGAGTCGGCGCGGCTGATTCGGCCCCGTGAACCCGAGCCGTGATCTGCCGTGTCCGTGCGTTGAGTTCGTCGAGTTCCACAGTGATCTCGGCGAGTTCCGTGAGGAGGATCTGACGCTCTTCCTCGGTCAGTCCGACCGCCTTCTTTCTGGTCATCGAGTGCCGTGCAGGGGTGATCTGGACGACGGGCGCCCGCCGGTTCCCGGTCATCGCGCATCTCCCCGAGTGGTGAACCGGTCGAGCCGGTTGCGCAGCTCTTCCGCGCTCTGCCCGTACAAGGCGCCCCACTCCTGCCGGGTGGCGACCCAGCGGCCCGAGCGCTCACGCGCGATCAGCCAGCCGGGGTACTCGGCTTGCAACCCATCCCGTAGACGCTCGATCAGCGCCGACGTGTCGCTACCACCGGGCCGGTTCATGGCGTCACCACCTGCGAGCCGTCCGGACGGACCTGTTCGGCGATCCGCCGAGCCGCCCCCGGAATGTCGTTGACCGGGTGCTGACGGCCGTCCCGGTCCCAGGAGAAGTACCGCCCGGAGTAGCTGACGAAGACCCACACGAAGACGCCGCGCACGTCGGTGGAGACGGCCAGCCCGGCAACGTCCTCACGAACCTCGGAGCGAACCTCGTATTCGCTCAACTCAGCCCGCAGACCGGCCAGCAACTCGATCTCAGGAGTGGTGTCGGTGTTCACGCTCCTACGGTGGCCGGGAGACGCGTCACGTCGCATTACCGCCTGTATCGCATCCAGGACGGATCGCTCTCGTCCTGTCTTCTCTGATGCTCGTCCGTGTTACGTTCCTGCCGTCGGAGGTTGAGATGGCGAATTTCCCCGTGCGGCTAAAGGTTCTGCTCCGTGAGAAGCATTGGCAGACACATCAGACGTTCTGCGCCGAGTATGACAAGGCGGCCAAAAGCATTGACCCTGGACTTGTCGGCAGTTGGCCGAGCCGGGCGCAGTTCCATCGCTGGCTGAGCGGCGAACTCAAAGGACTCCCGTACCCCCACCACTGCCGGGTTCTGGAGAAGATGCTTCCGGGCTGGACGGCGGAACAGCTTTTCGAGCCATGCCCGCCGCAGGAGTCGAACCAGCCGACGAGCAACCCCGATGAGCCGATGTCCCCGGACGTGGCCGAACTGCTCACGACCATCGAGCACCGCATCGACACCCCCAAGACCGGCGAAATCCCCTGGGGGCGCACCTCCAGGACCATCCCCGCCGCCAAGGCCCGACTCTCCAGCGACCACGGCGCCACCAGCGACCACACCCAGGCCCTCGGCCGCCGCCTGCTCCAGCTCCAACGCGAACGCCGCTTGAACGATGCCGAGATCACCGAGCTTGCCGGCCTTTCCGGTCACGTGGTCGAGCTGTCCAAGACGATCAGCCTGGAGATCTCCGAAGACGGCGCCGCCCTGCTCGAATACCGCTTCGACCTGCTCAACCTCGGCGACAAGCCACTAGCCCGCGTATCGCGCGAAGTCTGGTACGAGCACACCACCGGCCCACTGGTCATCAAGCCCATCCCCGACATAGACCGGCGTATCGCCATCCAGCGCATCCACGACACGACCAACCTGGCCAAGTTCGCCTTCCAGATCTCCCCGCCCCTTAAGCCGGGGGAGTGGGCCCGCGTCGGCTACGTCTGCGACGGCGGGAAATTCGACCTGAATCACTACTGGCGCGAATCCATGCCCCGCTACTGCCGCCGCTACGAGATCAACGTTCGGCAACGCCACATCGACCTCGGCGGATGTACCGCTACCGAGGAACACCCGGACGGTTCGGAGAACACCGCCACGGATAGCCTGGTCTGGGACATCGAGGACAAGGACGCCGTGATGTCGTTGACTCGTGACCACCTGCGCCCGAACCAGGCCGTGACGCTGCGCTGGGAGCCGATCCGTGAAGAACCTGCGTGACGAGATCGAAGCCGCCATCCGCGCCTGGCACGCCTACGAGACCGCCCGCGGTTCCGTCGCCGTCATCGACTTCGACTGCGCCCCCACCACCAGACCGACCGAACCCGCCACCAGCCGCCTAGCCGTCCACCACCAGCTACGCGACCTACACGCCCGCACCGTCGAGACCGGAGCCGACCGCCTCACCGCCCGCGTAACGGCCGACCTCGCATACCTCGGCGCCCTCCTCGGCGAACACCCGCCCCTTACCGACTACGTCCAGGCAACCCAGGGATGCCCCGCCGCCGGATGGCAAGACGGCTACATCACCCACCGAGGCGACCAAGCCCGCCAAGCCCTCACAGCCCTAGGCATCGAGTGGGGACCCGACACCGCCAGGGATCTCAACGCCGTCGAAGGCCCCATCGACACCGAAGACGCCCCCGACGCCATCCGCCAGGCCGCCGCCGACTACGAGGACGCCGTCCGCCAGCTCACCGCCACTACGGCCCCGTTCCACCTGACCATCGAGATTACCGAGATGGACGCCTACTGGGCCTACTGGCTCGACGGCGCCGGCGACCGCGTCAGACTCCGCCTCAACCTGCGCCGCGCCAGCTTCACCAAGGTCGCCGCCCGCCAGTTCGCCCTACACGAGGTACTCGGCCACGGCCTCCAGGGCGCAAGCTGGTCAGCCCGAGCCACCGCTGAAGATGTCCCCTGGGTACGCCTTATGTCGGTCCACGCCCCGCAACAAGTCCTCCTCGAAGGACTCGCCCAAGCACTCCCGTTGTTCGTCGCCCCCGACGACGAACTATTGATCACCCGCACCAGGTTCGACCACTACAACCAACTCGTACGGGCCGAGCTGCACATAGCCCTCAACCAGGGCGCGAGCATCGCCGAACTGGCCGACCACGCCCGCTTCCGCATGCCCTGGATCACCGACGCAGCCATAGCCGACCTGCTCACCGACCGAGGAGCCAACCCACAACTACGCTCCTACCTCTGGTCCTACCCCGCCGGACTCGACTGGTTCGCCAACCTCGCCGAAGCCGACCAGCCAACCAGGACAACCGTCCTACAGGCCGCCTACCGGGCCCCACTCACCCCAAGCGACCTAACAGCCCTCTGGCCCCAAGGCCCCACCATCGGCGGCCAAGCCCCCAAAACCTAGGGCCACCAGAGCAAGCGCCCGCCGAATGAAAACTTTCATTACGTCTTCAAGGGCGCCGCTCCGCGCCGCCGGCGGCCGCCCGCCCCGGCGCGCCGGGCGTGCGGCCTCTCCGGTCCGGTCCCGCCGCGCCGCGTCGCCCGACCGCCTAGACCCGCAGCTTTTCGCCCTGCCGTTAGCTTTCGGGTTCCGTTTTCGTTTGTCTTTAGGTTTCCCGGTTGGCTTAAGGTTTCGGGATTCCGTTTTCGTTTGTCTTTAGGTTTCCCGGTTGGCTTAAGGTTTCGGGATTCCGTTTTCGTTTGTCTTTAGATTTTCCAGTTGGCGCAAGATTTCGATTTCCGTTCTCGCACAAAATGCTGGAGCATTAGGTTTGCTCAAAATATCTCCGAGATTCTTCCCGGAATCTATCGTTCGACATCGATCGCGCTGCCGCCCATCGGCACGTCAGAGGCTGGATGATGCAGGATCGTTATATGTGTCCACTGGGACCTGAGTGCACATAGTCTGACCAGCGACTGAGACTTCTGTGGGCGGTTGTGTTCGCGGTTTTGATCATGCGCCGATGAAGGTTTCGTCCTCCGGTGGAGGGTGCAACAGGAATTGTGCGCGGTAGGCTTCCATAAACGTCAAAGAAGCCAGCGTGTGCGGGGCTCGACCTGGACAGTCATGCTGCCCCGCACACGCGGCCCGAGTAGCCCCTAAAGGAGGCCCTCATGTCCACACTAGCGAACGGCGGTGACGTGGTCACCGTTGCGTTCATCGTGAGCGCTACCGCCGTTCTTCTCGCGGCCCTAGGGATGGATCCCACGGCCGTGCAAACGATCACTATAGAGCTGGCAAGCCTGCTCGGAGGCTACGCAGTCGGCAGGTTGGAT
Organism: Actinomadura pelletieri DSM 43383; assembly: GCF_003634705.1. Taxonomy (GTDB): domain Bacteria; phylum Actinomycetota; class Actinomycetes; order Streptosporangiales; family Streptosporangiaceae; genus Spirillospora; species Spirillospora pelletieri. Next base: position 1,110,584 of record NZ_RBWU01000001.1, read on the forward strand.
CAATCAACGCCCCCAAGGGCGTGACCCTCCCAGCCTTGGAGAGCGCACGGCGCGAGGGTGTCTCCAAGGCCGCTTGAGCGAGCTCGAACCAGGGGGCTGCGCCGCCCCCTGGACCCCGCGAGCCGGGGTGCTCGTTCGCGCGAAACTGTCTGTCACACCGTCTCGCCGTTCGCGCGGGCGCACCCTCCGGGACGGGTGCGGGTGCTAACGGCGGTGCTAACAACGGGGTCGGATGACCTTGGACAGGTGTGGACGGGCGGGAGGTTGCCGCGCTGGTCAGGAGGCATATGGGACGGGCCTGGACAGTCCTGATCTTGCTACGGATCAGACGGCGATGGTTGCGCCCTACGATCGCCACAGCATGGCTGAGGTGGGTACGTGGCTGGGGGCGATCGCTGCCGCGCGGCTTCCGGTGATCACCCACTCCCTGACGATGAAAGCGGGACCGGCAGGGCAGACGACCGCCAGGGCTGACCCACCAGCACCCCAGCCACGCAGGACAGGGCCACGGGAAAACCCCGCCCCGCGCACAAGCCGCCGCAACATCCACCGGCCCCGCAGCCCAACGGACTACGCCGCCCGCCCCGCACCCGGCAGAGCACACGACCGACACGGCAGCCGCACAACATCCGGCCCGGAACCACCCCGAGGCCCCACCAACACCGCTCGCCGAGGATGAACAAACTTCCACCCACGACCGCCGCAGCGCCCGCATCCGTTGCTTGGTTGCTCGTCTCGCATGACAGCCACTCTGTCGCCCGGAAACGTCCTATTGAAGGTCCTTCTTAGGGCCTATAGAGGACGTTTGAAGGTCCTTACCCGCTGTCTGGTGGGTCACAGTGCCCGCTCAGGGACGTTATGAGCGCTAGAGTCGGACTTGAAGAGGACCCAAGGAGGAGGACGAGCACCGATGCCGCGCGCAGTAGGCAACACGCGTCTCAAAGCGGCCCGACAGCATGCCGGTTACGCATCTCAGCAGGCACTAGCCGACGCCATGACGACAGCCGCTCCGTTGCTGGGCCTGGGAAACATGCAGATCAGCGCGCGGCAGATACGACGATGGGAGTCCGCGTCTCCACCGTGGCCGCGCGCCGATCATCAACGACTCTTGGTGCACCTGCTCAAGCTGCCCATCGAAGAACTCGGCTTTACCCCGCCGTGGGAGCCGTCCAACTCTCCTAGCCCGACACGGTCGAACACGGCCGCTCACGCACTCTCGGGCCAGGTCACCGGGGCCACCCTCCCACTTCCCAAGGCCAACACCGCTGTTCAGCCGCCCACCGTCGGAGCCGACTTCGCCGCGATCAACGGAGCGTTGCGACGCCTCTACTTCTCAGTTCAGCCCGCCCAGCTCCACCCCGCCGTGGTCGAGCACACAAAACTTGGTACGCAGCTACTCGCCGAAACCACCGGCGTTCCGCGCACCATCCTCGCTACCGCACTCGCCGAGTCCCTGCTACTGGTCGGCCGCATCGAGTTCTTCGACCTCCGCCAGCCCGAGGACGCCGACGCCTCATACGTCCGAGCCCTCCAGGCCGCAGGCGAAGCCGATGACCCCCTGTTGGGTGCCGCGATCCTCGCCCACGCCGCGTTCATCCCAGGATGGGACGGCCGACGCGACGAGGCCGCCGAACGGATGCGCGCCGCCCGCACCTATGCCCGACGAGGCGCCGCACCCGCCGAGTTCCTGGCATGGCTGGACGCAGTCGAAGCCGAGTGCGAAACCCGATGCGGACACCCCCGCGAAGCCCTCCGACTCATCAACCACGCCGAACACCTACTGACCGAGAGCACCGAACAACCGGCCCCCGAGTGGTTCAACTGGTTCTCACCCATCAGCCTCGCCTCATTCAAGGGAGACACCCAACTAAAGGCCGGTCAGCCCGCCCAAGCCCAGGCCACCCTCCTAGGCGTCCTAGAGGCAATCGGCGACACCAACGCCAAACAACGATCGGTCATCCTCGGCGACCTGGCCGCCGTCGAGATCGCCCAAAGCGACCCCGAGGCCGCATGCTCCTACGCCGAACAGGCCCTAGACCAACTCGCCGTCACTTGGTACGCAACCGGCATGGACCGCGTACACGACGTCCGCCGCGCCCTCCAACCCTGGGCCGACACCGAATGCGTCCGCCGCCTAGACGACCGCCTATACGGATGGCAGACAACCCTCAGCGCCCTTCAGCGTTGAACGCAGCGACACGGCCCGGAAGCTCGGCCAGCGAATCAATCCGCATCGTCGGAACGCGGTCGGCCTCCGGGTCGTCCTGCTGAATGATCCCCCACGGCCCACGCCGGATCAGCGCCGTCCGCAACCCCGCCGCAGCCGCGGGCATGATGTCGTTGTCCAACCGGTCACCCACGTACAGCACTTCCCCCGCCTCACACGGCGCAGCGTCCACCACACACCGGAAGAACCCTGGATCAGGCTTGGCCACCTCCCAGTCATCCGACGTCGCGACCATGTCACACGGCAACTCCAGCGCCCGCAGGATGCCCCCGGCCCGCACCGTCTGATTCCCCGCGATCCCGACCCACAGCCCATCACCCCGCAGCTTGGCCAACGTCGGACGCGCATCCGGGTACAAGTCCTCCTCCCCGAACGTCTCAGCCTGCCCCACCGAAGCCCGCTCCTCACGCTGCTGAGTCAGATCAAACCCCGGCGCGAACACCTGGAACGTCTCCCGATAGTCCAACCCCCGAGCGATCACCGCCCCGAACATCGCCGAGAACGTATGCCGAGGCACCCCCAACCAATCAGCCCACGTCCCATACTCCCGAGACTCATCAACCAGACACTCACCAACATCGAACACCACAGCACGAATCATGCCCGCTACTCTACTGCCACCAAAAAACCTGTCCCTCAGGGATACCTCAGCGGTAGCGGACAGCCTAATTGAAACGCAGCCCAAATAGGCCACCATCATCATACGCGTCCGTCATCCTGGCGCTTTCTCGATACTCACTTGCAAATCCCTCGCGCTGTGCCTTTTCTAGATCATCAGAGTTGAGAGTAACAATATACTGCAGCCCTTCGTCCACCGCCACTTCGCTCGCAAGGTTCAACGCACTAGCCATTTGACGTCCTTCAACTCCATCGTAAAGATGACTGTCGTGGACGAGGAAATTAGGCCCGCGACCGAGTCTATGCGCAGTTACAGCTAGGGTCAGATCAAAGCAAAAGAGCGCCATGCTCCGAACGCCTTCGCTCTTGTCGCCACCGATGGTAGGAGTGAACTTGTAACCGGATTTCGAAGGCTCGATAGATAGAGATGCCGGCCTCTTGCGACCATAGATGCGATAGGCGAACGCAGAATACGTCCTTCCTATCTCCTCAATATGTACACGACGTTCGGCGAGATCAGAGCTAAACAGGATTTCTAGCTCGGCACTTCGCAACTGCAGGTGACGATTGGCATTCTCCCAACGATCGACCGTTTCACGACGCTCAATTAACTCGGCTAGGCGCCCGGAAAGCTTCCCGAGTTGACGTTGCAACTCCTGGTAGGTTGCAAGCGCGCCTCCAGCTTCGAGGAGCCGCATGAGACTTGAGCGTTCTTCGTCGGCACGCGCTAGGCGCTCACGGTCGTCAGCGATATCCTCTGTTAGTCTCGCGCGCTCTGTCTCAAGATACCGCCGCCGATTATTTATCACGGAGGCGTGAAATTCTTCGACCTCAGCGAATCGTCGCTTAACATGAGCAGGCAGAACAAGGCCAACCTGATCATAAACTTGCTCAAGGTATTCATGATCGGGCTGAGTGTCATCTTCTTGGTTGATAGCTTGGTCGATATCGGAAAGCCGACGCTCGGAAAGCACCAGTCTGTCATTGAGCGCTCTAATCTGTCGGCTTAGCTGATCAGCCTGAGCCCGGTACTCCGAGTAGCGTTCGACCACTTTGAAACTTGACAACTGCTCGGTGAGGGCTTCTTCTTCGATCCGCAGCGTGCGTATCTCCGCGTCGAGATCACGCGCACGTCCAAGAGTCATCCCGAGAATTGGATCGCGTGTCGCCTTCCTGAGATCTCGGAGATTCTTCTCTGCAGCCGAAATCTCCTTAATCTTTCCTACCAGGCCCGTGTCCAGCCCGAACAGCCAAGCCAGGGCTGGCTGGGTCGCAAGCGCAGCTTGTTTTTTGTGGGTTTCGACAGGGCTCGAAAAAGCACCGTTAGCGACATCTCTTAAATAGAAAGCTATAAGTGACCTATAGCTAGGCTCGCCATCGTAGCCTTGAAGACCAAATAGCTCCCTGCCGAGTTCCTGCCGCCACTGATTGAGACGCCATTTTGTGTCGCCCTGGGAAACGAAAGCGGGGGTCACCCCTGACCTACCGGCAGTAGCCACGGCAGATCCAAGGTCGAACTTTAGCCAAAAAGTTGCACTCTCCAGCTCGGGCCGTCTAAGTACGTGGTCCGGCCGAGCATCAGCGCCGAGCAAGAAGTCCAACACCCTGATTAGGCTAGTTTTCCCAACGGCATTACGACTATCTTGAGAAGCTGCCTTCTTGGTTCGCTCAGCAAGTACGATATTTAGACCATAACCAAACCTCGCAGCTTTGAACTTTTCGAGATCGCTCGTCAGACTACGAAGCATGCGACACCCTCGTTAGCTCGCCAGCTTCTAGCTTAATCGAACCAGTAGTGTACAAGAAATCGAGGGTCAGAGCGAACCACCAAAATGGAATAGACGACGGCATCTTATGTTCAACTCTCCACGCGATAAGACGATCAAGGACAGTGCTAACCGTCGCTGGCTGGTCCAACTGCATCAATACTTGTGCACCAACTGCAATGAGTGCTTGGTCTGGCGCAATATTCTTGGTTGGAAGGATCATACTCTCTCGCTTGGCATCTCAAATATTTCACAACTTTCAAAGAAGTGCGTCACTACCATCATTGCTGCGCTGCGCTGTTCTTCTGCGTCATCCAACGCCGTACCAGGAAAAGCTTCTTCAATTAGATCATCACAAAGTGCATGAAAAATTGCGTCCGAGTTTTGCAAGCGGGCCTTATGAGCGTCATAGCGCACCCGGAGATTTTCGGAAACCTGAGCTCGCTCCCCGGGTGTTGCTTTTGAGAAGTAAAACCTTACATGAGTCGTGTGTACTTGGAAGCGTTTGATTAATTCCGCTACCTCTACGCCAAACTCATTGAACTCAATCTTACCAAAAGGAACAGCCGCAACATCATCGGACTCTTCTCTCAGGCGAGTGCGTGCCAAGCTCTCTACGCATCGAGCAATGTACGTCATTCCTGCGGGGTGATCAGAGGGCGGTGCACCTAAGACGTGAACTAGTTTTTCTCGGGTAGTTTTTTCTAGACAATGATCCCAGAGAACTTGTGGAGGCCAGACCTCAATAGCGACAACATTATCTTGATATTCAGACTTGAGTTCGATTACTCCCTCTGCGGCCATTATTGGGAGACCGTTAGCGTTATTGTGGACAAACGCCCATCGGTTCATGAGTATGCCCCAATGCTGAAGGGCGGCGAAAAAATCGTCGTGAATCTTATCGGTCACATAATTTTGATCCGGCTTGCTTGCTCCATAGCAAGCCAGCATTAATCCATCGACCCACCCGTCACATCCTTTGTCTCCCCGACCTCCGGGATCTACTTGAATAAAGCTTCCTCCATGTCTGGCGTGCATAAGATTTGTGACGAAATCTTGCCATTCAAACCCTGTTTTACGGATTGAGTACGCCATGAACTGACTGTGAAGCCAAGCGCGATCCTGGTCAGAGATAGCACTCATTTCAAAAGGTTTCCTCGAAATCCCATCGCCTTTACGGTATGACTACCCGCTGTGGCGCAGTTTATACGTAACTTATGCGGAACGTCTCTCAAGTTTTGAGATTACGAGGCTGCCTGGCAAGACGCACACCGCATCATGGCCGTGACCGGCCAGACCCGAGGGTCCCCGACAGGGCGCATGCTGCGACCGCAGAGGACGCAAGGGATTAGCTGCCGAATTGGGCTGTTTTGGATCAAGGGGCGGCGGCGCTTGCGCCGCTGCGCGGCCCAGCGCCGGGCCGCCCAGAGCGTGCGGCGTGGGCGCCGGTCACCGGACGGCCGCGCCGGGCCGCGCATCGCGCCGCCTCTGTCAGCCTCCGCCCCAACCGGCCGTCACGGGGTCGCGCCGCCGCCCCGTCGCCACCGAGCTGGGCATTTCGCCTCCGCCAGCACAGGGACGTTGCAGGCTGCACTGGAAATGCGCATGGCTCCCCCGACCCGATCCATCGAGGATGGCGTCGGCCGGAACCTGTCAAGGGCGCCGATGGCGTCACTACGTGATGGCCTACGGCCACCCTTGACAGAACCCGTCCGCCGCTAGGTACAGGTCCCGTCGGGGCCGGGGGAGGAAGGTAGGGGGAAGAACTGCGGCTGCGCCGCACGCCCAAGGCGATCAGGGGTACAGCTACCACGCGTGTACGGGACGTCCAGACCAGGAGCGCGCAGAGCGGTTGTCTGTCACACTAGGGCCGTTGCTGGGTTGAGCTCGGTGTCTCACCGAGTCTCGGGGCTACTGCTTCTCGGCGGCGCTGCCTACCTTGCTGAATCCACTTCCGGACGGTCGTCCGAAGGAAGAGGCGAAGGGGAGGTGATGCTCATGAAGAAGTGGCGCTCATGGTTCAACCCTGCTGCAACTGTCGCGAGCAACATCCTGGCAAGCCTGTTCGCCGCCGCTGCAGTAGCACCGGGCTGAGCCCAGCAGCACGGAACAGTTGCGGAACGGGCGACCCCGGTTGTGCCGGGTAAGGCCCGCGTTTGCTGGTCAGGGGGCGTGGCTACTCCTCTTCCTGGTCAATCCATCCTGCTGAGAACCTGGGCCCGGAGCGTGCCCGTTGCGTGCCCGTTGGAGCGGGCGATCTCGGGGCCGAACGGTCGTCAGCGGGGTTGGAGGCACGTAAGGGGAGGTCAGCGGTGTGGCTGGTGATCGTTGATCTAGAAAAGTGACTTCCCAAGCTGACAGCGCGGGTTCGATTCCCGTCACCCGCTCCCACCCCAAAGGCCCAGGTCAGGGACTAGATCTCCGACACTAGGCCTTGATCGTTTCCGGCGCCGCGAGGCCACCGGGCGATTAGCGGGCGATTACGCCGGAACGAGCGACCCCGCCGCCCCATCGTCCCGTTCGCGGTCGGCCTGGACGAGCGCGTCTAGAGCGTCCGCGATCGCGCGGTCAGCGTTGGCCGATCGATGCTGGTAGCGCAGCGCGGCCCGCTCGTTGTCGTGCCCCATCCTCGCCATGAGGTTCCGAAGCGAGACCCCCATGTCAGCCGCGAGGGTGTTGCCCGTGTGCCGAGGTCATGAAAGTGCAGGTTCGGCACACCGGGCGCCTTCACCACGAACGGCCACCGGGTGACCTTGTTGAAGCCGCTACGCCGCATCGGCCCGCCCTTGACGCCCGTGAAGACGAGCGCCTCAGCGTCCGGCCGGACGTACTTCTCTAGGTGCGCCTCCAGGTGAGGGATGATCGCGACCGTCCGCAGGCCAGCCCGTGACTTGGTCGGCCCGAGGATCATTTCCCCGTTCGCCCGCTCGACGTACGCGGCCCGCACGCGGACGGTCCGCTTCACGGTGTCGACGTCGCAGCGCCGGAGCGCGGTCACCTCACCCCACCGCAGGCTTGCGAACGCGGCGAGGAGGATGAACGCCCGGAGCCGGTCGTCCTGGACGACGTCGGCGCGCCCGTTCTCCGCCAGCTCCCAGAGCACCCGCTCAGCATCGGGACGGGTCGCGAAGGTGGCCGGGTGCCGCCGCATCGTGCCGCCCTTGGCCCGGTACCGAAGCCGGAACTCTCCCGAGTCGAGCTTGCGGATGTTGCCGACCGGCCGAGTGCCGACCCGTTCAGCCAGCTCGAACACCTGAGGAACGGTCAGAGTCGGTCGCTCGGACGTGACCTCGGTGCCGGGCCCCCGGATCTGGCACGGGTTGCGCGAGAGGATCTTGTCTTCCGTGACCGCCGTCATGAGGACCGCCCGCAGCAGCCGGTAAGCCTTGGCCGCCATGGTCTCGGAGACGCCCGACCCGAGGAGGTTCGACCGCCAGTCCCGGACCATGGACGTGCTGAGCTTGCCGAGCTGGACGCCGCCGAGGTGCGGCGCGATGTGCTTGCGCAACAGCCAGCGGTACAGCTCAACCGTCCGAGGCCGCAGGCCGGGTGGCCCGAGGAGTACGTCACCGAGCGCGCGGACCAAGCCCGCAGCGCACTTGCCGATCTCGGCATCAGGTGGGACGAGAGGACCAACGCCGAGCTACGCCAGGCCGAAGGACTCCTCGACGCCAGCGAGGCGCCCGAAGCCATCCGCCAGGCCGCCGAGGACCTAGAGCCGCTCGTCCGCCAGGCCACCGGCAGCGCCGCCCCCTACACGCTCACGATCGAGACCGCCGAGGTAGACGCCTACTGGTCGTACTGGCTGGACGGCGCTGGGTACGACGTCCGGCTACGGCTCAACCTCCCGAACGCCGAGTTCACCCAGACCGGTGCCCGACAGTTCGCCCTACACGAGGTTCTAGGCCACGGCCTACAGGCGCGAGCCTCACCGCGCAGGCCGAGGCCGAAGACGTCCCATGGGTCCGTCTCCTCAGCGTCCACGCGCCCCAACAGGTCATGCTCGAAGGTCTCGCCCAGGCATGGCCGCTCTATCTCCTGCCCGAGGACAAGGTTCTGACGGCCCGCGTCCGACTCACCCTCTACCTACAGCTCGTCTTGGCCCAGGTCCACCGAGCAATCAACGACGGCACACCCGCCGCCGAATGCGCCGACCACCTACGCGTGTGCGTCCCCTGGCTAACCGACAAGACCATTGCGGGCTACCTCGCCGACCGGGGAACCAACCCGCAGCACCGCAGCTACATGTGGGCGTATCCGGCCGGGTTCGACTGGTTCGCAGCCCTTGCAAAGGCCGACGCTAAGGTGTCCCGGGAGGTACTCCATGCCGCATACCGAGCGCCGCTCACCCCGACCGACCTCGCCGAACTCTGGCCGGCGGGACCGCCTTTCGGTGGACCCGGAGGCCCTGTTCGTCTACGGCAGTCTCCAGTTTCCTGAGGTCCTGTTCGCGCTGATCGACCGCGTCACCGACCACGAGCCAGTGAGCGCCAAGGGATGGCGAGTCGCCACCCTGCCCGGACGCCCGTACCCTGGCATCCTCCCCGGCGACAAAACCGCCCACGGTTACCTGCTTACCGGCCTCACCCCGCAGGAGTGGCGCCTCCTGGACGCGTTCGAGGACCCCGTCTATGAACTCGTCCGAGTGGACCTCACCGACGGACGCCACGGCTGGACGTACGCATGCAACCCCGGCGCCGAAGTCGGAGACGACGACTGGTCCGCCGAGGAGTTCGAGGCCCGCGAGCTGCCCGCCTACGTAGAGCGCTGCTCAGCCTGGCGCCAACGCTACGAGAGCCAGCAGGCCAGCTAAAGGGCGGCGTCGCAGGCGCACGTCCGAGTGCCCCATTTCGCTTCGCTTGCGCGTGTACTGATCGGCTGGGAAAGGGTGATCAGTTGGACTCTATTGCGTGCCGTATCTGCGGCCACGAATTGAGTGAGACAGGGACATACCAGGGTGACTTCCTGTCGGCATCCACGGAATACGCGTGTGTGTGGTGTATGGCGGTGATGGTTGTCCACCACGAGAGGCCAAGGCACTACTCGCTGGACAGGCCCCTCGTAGAGTGGCGCCTCTACCACCCACCCGCGATGCGTTGGGAGGGCGTGCACAACCAGAAGCAGGACATCATGCATGCTCGGGGGCCCTGGGAACGTACCTTGTGCGGCCTCACCACAAGCGGCCTTGCCCACTATGACAACATATGGCTCTTGGAGCGCGACAACGCCTGTACCGACTGCCGAGCGATGGCCGTCGAGATCGATGCACGCTGGCCCACAAACCAGCGTGCATGCAACGGAGAGAGCACAGGCGGCTGCTTCATCGATGCATGCATCTGCCACCGTCGTACCTGCGCACACTGCACTGAGTCACCCGAATGAGAACTTTCTTTACGTCTTCAAGGGCGCCCCGCTGACGCGGGGCGCCGGGCGGCCGCGCCCGGCTCTGCGAGCCGGGCATGCGGCCTGTTCCGTCCGGTCCCGTCTCGCGCCGCCGTGCACGGCCGCCCTGTCCAACAGCGGGAACTGTTTGAGGACGGAAGTAGCAGCCTCGCCGAGGCGGCCACGCCCAGCGAGCTGGACGGACCAGCCGCATGTGCAGGTCTCAGCGCGGCCGGGTGCGCGTGCGCTTCTGGGGAACCTCGTGGTTCCCCAGACCCCTCCTGTAACCCGGAGGGCACATTCGCGCGGATAGCCCTTGCCAGGTTCTCGCCGCTGCGCGAATGTACCCTCCGGACCGGTTGCTGCGTTTGTTCAGGTGGGCGATGGTTGGAGCGAGAAGGGAGCGAAGGTGCAGCCAGCGCGGAGGCGGCCGGGCGATTAGCGGGCGATTAGGCATGGTGATCAAAGGGCATGAGCGGTCACTTGCGGGCAGGTGTTTGAGCAGCTTGGCCCCGGTGGCAGGTGTGATCGGTTTGCTCCCAAGCTGACAACGCGGGTTCGATTCCCGTCACCCGCCCCCACCCCAAAGGCCCAGGTCACTGACTCTGGGCCTTCTTAGTTCCTCATCCCCCGTGCCCACTACGTGCCCGATCCCCCGGGCTTCCGCTCCCTCCTGGGCTTCTTGATCTTCTTGAGTTCGCGCTCGATCATCTTGTCGAGTGTCAGGGAGCGGCGGCGCTCGCGCCGTTGGCCGCGCTTGCTGGTCGCCAGCCCGGTCCGCCCTGGGACGCGCTGCCGCCTACGATCGGTTCAGCCCCTCATTGAAGGTGACCGTGACCGTCCCTGACGATCTCAAGCGTTCTCTGAAGCGGCTGCGCGAGGTTCGTGCTCGTCGACCTTCGGAGGTCCGATCGCTTGCGTTTGCCGAGTGGCGGGATGAGATGGCGGCTGTACTCGAGGAGTTGGCCCAGCGGCTCTTGTTCGCAGAGGACCGGGAGCGTGCGGCCGCGGAGGCGGAGGCAGCTCACGCAGAGGCCAACGAGATTCGCGCAAGACATGGTTGAGCGAGCTGGACCCAGGGGCTGCGCCGCCCCCTGGACCCCCGGCCACCGGAGGGCACTCCCGCCAGTCACTCTGGGACGCCTTCCCCTGTTTGGCATGGACCCCGCCGCAGGCCAACAGACTGCTGTACAGCAACAGTCCCTCACAAGGGCCTTAACCGTGCTAGTGCGGTTGCTGACAACGGGGCTGCATGACCTTGGACGGACGTGGACTCACAAGAGGCTGCGCCGCACGCCCAAGGCGATCAGGGGTCCAGCTCACCACGCGAGTACGGGACGTACAGACCAGAGCGCGCATAGCGGTTTTCTGGTTAGAACTTTTCCTGCCTCTTCAAAGGCGCCGCTCCGCGGCCGCCGGGGCGACCGCGCCCGGCCATTGCGAGCCGGGTATGTGGCCTGTACCGTCCGGTTCCGCCGCGTCGGGTCGCCTGGTCGTCCGGTCTCATGAGGCGCCCTCTGACGGACGGGGAGTTACGAGCTTGAGGTGACAGCGTCTTCTGGCCGACCTATCAACTCCGCCATTCGGATCAAACGGCGGATGTATTGTGCACCTTCACCATGCAAGTGGGGAAGGATCTTTTGAAGGTCGCGTGCGCAGGCTTGGAGGATGCGCGATCGCTTCGCATCGAGCACCCCACGGTCCTGCACATAGGTCGAGATGCATCCAGCCATCGCTCCATCGATCTCGACCACATCGCCGTCACGGTCATCCACCCGGTACAGCTCTTCAGGCCACGGCGCACCGAGGTGTTCGGCCCACAGCACGGTGACCTCGATAAGGACTGCTTCATTCATTCGGATGAGGCTATGCGGTGGCTGAGAAGAGTAGATCAAGGGGGCCGCGCGCTGTTCGGTTTAGCTGGTTCGACATGCCCGAAGTGGGGGCTTCGCGACCCCCGCCTCCCGCGAGCCGATGCACTCGTTCGCGCGAGACGGTCTGTCATGGGGTTGCGCGCCGTCCGCGCGAACGAGCACCTCCGGACCGGTCGGCGGGGAGTACTTCGGTTTGCTAACACCGGTGCTAACAGCGGGTCTGGACGAGCCTGAACGAGGGCGGAACCCAGGGCATCCGAGAGGGCCGTCTAGCGAATTTGGTGGGGGAAGTGGGGTGTTCCGTTCTTGTCTAGGCTGGAAGGGGCGGCAGGGTGTTGGTCGATGGCGCGCCAGACGGCGTTTGCGGCTGCGAACTTCACGTCGCCGGGGCACGTGTCCGCTACCTTGTTGATGATTTCTGTGATGAGGACCCGCACGTGCGGCGAAGGTTCCGGAAGGTGGTGCAGGGCGTACCAGGCGCCCTCGGCCGCCTCGCGTTGAAGATCGTTGTCGTGGGTGTACGGCCACGCGTCAGGGCCGTACACCTCACGGCGCCAGCCGAAGGTGTCGACTCCGATTACAACTTCAGGCTGGTGGGCGGGGGTGACGTCAACGGTTACCTCGGCAAAGTGGGCCCCACGGCTCGTCTGGCGCTGGAGCCGGAACGTCCCTTTCATGCCAGCAGTGTCTCGTGGAAGCCGCTCGTTGCGGAAGCGGTGTTCTGCCCGTGTGCTTTGTCGTGCGGTGAGACGGGACACGAGGTTTCGAGCTAAAGCTGCGGGGTCCTGGAGTGCGCTGCTCCCCGACGATCACACAACGTGACTGGTTTCCCGCAACTCAAGGAATACGTGTCGATCGGTTGCGACACTTCACTGGTTGCTGCACCGTCAGGACTTGAGACCTTCCCGGCAGGCTTGCAGGAACCTGTCCTCCCCGGACGGGAACGTGGCGCCTAGTGCCTGGGCGTTGGCAAGACTCTTACGGCAGTACTCATCGGAGTTGTCGCCGGCGAGGCCACGAAGATTTGCGAAGTCACGGACGGTTTCGTCGTAGGTCATTACCGTGTTCTCGGCATGCCGGACCACGATGTCGCTGCCCGACGGCGCGGCGGCCGCGCAGCCGGACGCGCCGGGCAGGAGCGTGAAAGTCAGCACGGTAAGTAAGATCTGGGTTTTCATGGCAATCATCATAGGGCGGTGGTCGCCGGCTGTTGGAGACCCTCGATCGTCCCTATGAGGCGCGTGACGGTGCCTCCCGCGTAGGCTGCGGTGATGAAGCCTGGGCGGTCGCCGGGTCGTTGATTAAGTCAGCTGCGTCAAGGGCTTTACGGAGTTCGCATTGGTTGCCGCCCTTTTCTAAGGCGCCGCTGTCGAGTACGCGCGGAGCGCGCTTGGCGTGCCAACTGACGATGTTTCTTGAGTGTGGTGTTGTCGTGGCCTCCACCGACTGTCAGGTCGCGTTGATTTCTTTCCGCTCAGCGTAGGAGACGTGATTATTGGGGTGTTGCGAAAGTGGGTGACAGATATTGTTGGGCTGTGCGTTACGTGTCCGCGCGTTTTGCATGTCCCGCCTACCCGCCGGAGCGGCTGGGCGAATTGGGTCGCCTTGGGTCGGAACGGGTAGGCGAGGTGGGCGGTCTTCGTGCTCGCTGCCGTGGGTCAGGAACGCGCTCCAGAGGTCTTTGTGTGTCCGCGGAAGGGTGTTATTGCTCCTTGTGCTGGGTGGTTAGTTTTGTCAGGGTGGCTAGGGCTTCGGAGGTCAGGACGGGGCCTAGTTCCTCGAAGGTGAGCTTGCCTGTGCCGTGGCTGGACGTGGCGAGTCGTACCTCTTCGATCTGCTGGATCGGTGCGTCCTCGGGGGTGAGGATGCGGATGCCGGGGTCCAGGTACAGGACGAGGTATTGCTTTTCGCCTAGTTTCAGTGAGATGTGTCGTTGGTAGCCGCCGCTTTCCTTGGGGCCGAGTGTCCAGCCTGCTCGGGTGAGTCCGAAGATCGGGCCGTTCGGTACGGATGCGCCCTCGAAGCGGGTTAGCCGAGATGTCGTTGCCTCGCCGTTCATCGGCTTGTACACCGTCCGTCCAAGCTGCGGGAACGGTTGTAGCAGCTCGTAGTCGGCGAAGAGTTCCGACCAGGGGGCGAGGTCGGCGACGAGGATCGGGTGGGCGAGTGTCACGGGTGCGGTTGGCAGTGTGAACGCGTTGTCGTCGACGTCGGCGTATGTGCCGTCCTCCGCGACGCGGAAGTGTGTCGTTCCGGCGGACCAGAGGAGGCGGCGGACGATGTGGCGGAGGAGTGGGTGTGCGGCGAGCACCTTGCTGAACTCGTTCGGCGTCCAGGAGCGTTGGGAGATCATCGCTTGTTCGAGGCGTTTGATCTGGTCGGCGGCGACGGCTCGGACCTCCTTTTTGAGGTCGGTGAACCGCTTGTAGGCGGCGGGCGCGAGGGTGGCGTCGTCTTTCGCGCCTGGTTTCGGCAGCGTCTTGCGTCGGCGGCCGTTCTCGTCCAGGACGGTTGGTTTGAGTTCCTCGTCGAACCCGACGCGGAAGCGGCGCGGGCCGTAGTCGAGGGTGAGGCCGCCCTCGTCGTCCAGTCCGAAGTCCGGGACGAGCCGGTCAGCGAGTTGCTCGGGCGTGATACCGCGCTCGCGGGCGATCGTGTTGAGGCGTCCCTGCGCGTTGGGCCGCATTCGTTTGACGTCGGTCGCCTTGCGGGCGAGCTGGTCGAGGAGCCGGAGCGTGTCGGGGGAGTCGAGCGCGGTCAACACGTCGAGGGCTTCCCAACCTCGCCATGACCAGACGGACGACTTGCTCCAGCGGCCCATCGCGGTCGCGAGTCTGGTGGCGGTCCCGGCGTTGCCGAGTCGTCGCAACGCGTACTCGACGCCTTCGGAGGCCCACCGGTCCCGGACGAACTCGGCGGTGTACAGGGCCCAGGCCAGTTCGGCGAGCGAGTCCGGGTCCAGGTGCTCGAAGACGGGCTCGCAACCGAGGTAGGGCTCCTTCGGAGACGAGATTCGCAGCATCGTGACCAGGTGCCGGGTGGCGGAGACCGGCAGCGCGTGCTCCCTCCCCCGCAGCAGCACCTGCGGGAGCCGTTCGCGGACGAAGTCTTCGTCCGGCTCCGGAAGCGGGTCCGGGTAGCGGTCGAGCGGGTCGCTGACGGACGCGGCGATCGCCTCGGCGACGTGCTCGCCGTACCTGGCCGCGGCCTCGATCACGCATTCACGGCCGTGCTCCCGGACGATGATCGCCAGCCCGTTCTCGGCTTGGGTGCGTTTCGGGCCGGGCTTGCGCAGCGCGTCCGGGATGACGAACGGGGCCGCGGCCGGTCCGTGCCAGGCGAACCAGGCCCGCGACGCCTCCTCGACGTTCCAGACGCCCATTCCCTTGATCATGAATTGGGCGGTGGCGTCGTCCAGGAACGGGACGAGCGCCACCGCGCACGACAGGTGCTTCTTCGCGGCGTGCAGGAGCAGCGGGTGCGCGGCCAGCCCCCGCCGCGCGGCGAAACGCCGGAGGGGGACGCGGTAGACCCAGCCCGAGTAGTCGTCGAAGTAGCGTTCGTCGGCGAGGAGTTCGTGGGCCAGGTCGTCCGGACCGTCGAGCACGAGCCAGCGGTAGCGCACGGCGCGTCGCCCGCCGCGCGCGTCCTCCAAGGCGTCGCCGCTGCGGAAGTACTCCGCGATCGCCGCGAAGTCGACGTCATCAGGGACGGGGGTCTCCCTGTCGCGCCAGCCGTCCGAGACGTCCCGGAACTTCTCCCGCAACCCAGGCGGCCAGGACTCGACGGTCGGTGTCTTCGGCCGCTTCAACCCCTGTACGACGGGCGGTGCCGCGGAGCGCGGAGTGCTTTCGCGTGTCCACGGCGGCTGGACCAATAGGGACGGAAGCAGGCTCGCGGGTGCCTCAGGGACGCGGGAGGAGTGTGTCATCTGTCCGTTTCATGGTTGGTCGCGGACGGCGAGAACGTGAGCACGTGGACGCGGACCGCTGGATCATGCAATCTACGACGGACGGACGACATTGGATCGTTCCCTGCATTTCCTGCGAGCTTTCACCGGAGCGTTCAGGGCAGGAGCGCGATCGGCGGCGCTGTCGGCCGGGGCCCGCTGCGGGACACCGGGAGCGGGCCGCCTTCGAGCCACCGTGAGTCGCGCCTGCTCTGCCGTCCCATTCGAGGTGAGTAAGACTGCCAACAGCGTCAGCCCGATCGCTTCGCTGGAGCCACCCGAACCGACCAAATGGACCCCGCCCACCGGATTGAGCATGGGCAAGCGCTGAGCGCCGACCTCCAAGAGGCGTCCGTTCGCAAGAGTCTCGTGTGATCTGGTGTCGGGCCGGCGTCCGGACCGATGCCAGACCCCTGAGGGCGACGGGCAAGCTGGCCGAAGACCTGATGAGACCATCAGCCGATGGGCATCTATGTGGGAGTCAGAGGATGGTTGCAATGCGATGAGCGGCAACTTGCCGCGATCCGCGCGATCATCGCCGCCCATGACGACGGCCACTACTCCAACGGGTGGGGTTGGCCGCGCCGGCACATCAACTGGACGCACTACGTCTTCTTCGGCGCTGACATACGCGAGCGGGCAGTAGATGCGCTGCTGGCGCAAGTACGAGAGATCGCACAACTCCCGGCGTCCGATGAGGACGGCGACCGCGTGACCGGCCTGTTTTTCGCCACCCACGAAAGCGACGGCATGACCGAGTGGCAGATCCGTGAAGGCCAGGTCTTCGTCACACCCGGCGACGGTCGCTACGACTACCTCGACGCCTAGCGAGCTGACAGCGGAGAAATCGCTGCTGCTCGCTCTAGGGGGTTAGACCAACAGTGACCTGGATGCTGGGCGCAGAACGCACGAGCAATAGTCAAGTAACCTTGGATTGGGTGTTGTGATGATTATGCGGACGGCCGGGTGTAGCGCATTCTGATTTTGATGTCGTTGTCGCCGTGCCGTGCGACCTCCCGCAGGCCGAGTCGCTGGTAGAGGGCCTGTGCACGGTGGTTGACCGCGAGCACGTCCAGGACCAGGTCTTGGCCTCGCTGGGCGGCCTCTTTCACGAGCGTGGTGATGAGGCGGGTGCCGATGCCGTGCCCTTGGTGGTCGGGATGGATTTCGATGCGGGCGAGATACACCTCGTTGTCGTGGTACTCGACGTTGAGCATGCCGATATCGGTGTCGTCAGCGGTGATGATCTGCCAGTGGTCCGGGTCGAATCCGCGGGCGTGGTAGTCCCGTTGGGCTTGCTCGTCCCACCCCCAGATCGCGGCGACGTAGTCACCCATGGCGGCCTTGTGCAGTTGGAAGCAGAACTCGCTGTCGGCAGGTGTGGCCGGGCGCAAAGCGATCGCGTTCACGCTGCGTCCTGCCCGCAAGTGGGGTAAATGGAAGAGTTGGGGGACATGATAACCACAGTATCGAAGTCTCTGGCCGCGGAAGACTCAGGCAAGGTCGGGTTTCAGTTAATGCCCCCGATCGCGGAGCAACCACCAGAGCCGTTGCTTAGCGTGATACCACCGTAGCCACAAGGGGAGCCGGCGATGCGGCACGAACGACAATAGGTCGTCATCGGCCGGATTGCCTCGTGTGCACGACCGCAATAGCGTTAGACAACGCTGGTCCACAGCACGGTGAAGCCTGGCTGTGTGAGCCATCGCGATCAAGCCCTGCTCACGGATTCGAAGGTCGTCGGATTCCATCGCTAACGCAACCAGCGGCAGCACTTGTGCGGGCTCTGGATGGTTGAGCGCCAGAGCAATGAGTGCGACTCCCACCAGCTCCTCACCGCGATCGAACGCCGCCTGGAGATCCGCGGGGAGAAGTTCCGCCTCCCAGACCGCGTCTAGGTCGTTCCAATCAAGGTCGCCGCCGGATCCCAAGGCGGTTTCAGCGTCATCCACGGGCAGAGGTTAACGTCGGCCTCCTGACGAACACGCCGTCAGCTGATCACTCCCACCGACGACACCCTCATCAGATTGCGGACCGCCCGCCGGTCGGCCCCTTCGTCCATCGCCACAACACCGACGCCAAGTCTCATCGACCGCACACCCACGCCTCCCCAACTGTCCTCAAGCCCACGCACGAACGTTCTGCTTCTCGCGGTCACAGGCAGCGGAAATCGGCGGACGGGAACACCGAACAAGGCCGATCCGGCAGATTACGAAGGGAGGCGCCAGTCATGACCACCCCCGACGGTCCGCTCCCTCCCGACGACGAGCCCAACGAGAGCGACCTCACCGACGCCGAGCTGGACGCCGCCCTCGCCGCTGGTAACGCCGAGCTGCTCGACCATGTACGGGCGCACGCCGACCCGGCTGCCACCCTGGCCGCCCTGCTCGACGATGTTCTCGATGAGCTCCCAGACCAGGCCCCGAGCCCCCCGGACCGTATTCGTCCCGGCGAGCTCGACCGCGCCCGCGCCCTCGCCAGGGACCTCTTCAGCGACCTCGTCAACGCCTGCGACCATGCCCGCGACCTGGCCCGCGACCTGATGGAGCTGCCGGTGAACGCCTCCGGCGCCGACCTGACCGACGTGCCGTTGTCCGGCCGGTCGGTGTGGGACGGTGCGCTGGACTGAGTGGTATGGGACCGGGCCACCCGGTGGCCGCCCGGCCTGCACGAGCAGATCGCCGACCGTTCGGAGGAGATCGGGGCCGGGGTGTACCGGGTGGGTGGCGGCACCGAACGCGACCCGCACCCGGTGTCGGGACTTTAGGCGGACGGCGCCGCCCGGACGGCGACGGGCCCGACGCGCCCAAGGCGCTGCGGGCCCCGCCGGACGTGCGGCGCGGTTCTCACCCGACGCTGTTCATGTGGACATCACCGCGTGCCGAAGCTGCGACGCCCTGCCCAATTCGGACCATCCTGACCACCTCGGACCCCAGCGCAGCAGCACGGCGGGATCAGGACGCGGGGCGTCTCGGGGGAGTAGCCCTAGGGGCTACTCGTCGAACCAGACCACGAGGCGGACGCCAGGAGCGCCGTGGATGTCAGCGAGGGCGCGCATGACGGTCCACACCGGCTGCCACGGTCCGTCGGCGGGGACGGCATCGCGGCGCCGGGCTCGTTCGACGCGGTAGAGCGTGGTGCCGACCTCCCATTCAGTGCCCTCCTCCCAAAGTTCACTGATGCGGTCGGGATCGAGGGACTGGGTGTCGATACCGCTGGCCCTGGCGAAGCCGCGACTCCAGTCCTCGCGGTGCACCAGCTCCACAGTGCCGTCTGGTCGCCGACGGTAACGCGCGATGTTCGTGGCCCGAGGGATGGCCGGCTCTGCCCAGTCGATGGCGAGAATTTCGTCCCAGCCCAGCCAGGTGGCGCCGAACACGGCATCTCCCCACGACACGTGCTCGGCACGGACGCTCTCTGACACGTCAGCGGGCAAGCCGCGGTCGGCGGCGACCGGCCGCCAGTGCCCCTGGAGATCCCGGACGCCGAAGAGGCAGGCGAAGGCGCTGTAGTCCCTGGTCATCCCGAGCATGGACAGCTCAATGGCCGAGAACCAGGCGGTCTCGCCGATGTCGAGGCCGGGACCCCAGGTGCGGCACTCCACGAATCCCCTGATACCGGTTCCCACAGCCTGATCTTGCCAGGACGATCTCCCGCCCGATGGTTTTGAGCGAGTTTGTCGAACCGCGTGGGCGATGCCCCGCCGTTGACGACAGGGACACCGATCAAGATCCCATCCAGTCCGCCGCTCCGCCGCTTCGGTCACTTGGTTACGAGAGTCGCTTCCCTCGCCGCCGGTGGCAGCGTCAACGCCATAGCGGAACATCGTCCGGTGAGTATCGGGTCGATGGTGCCGTCGGGAAGACGTCGCATTATCTGGCGGCCGACGGCGAAACACCTGTGCGAGCTGGTCGACAAATGAGTGGCATGGAGGACGGAAGGGTGCGCCTGGACGTCCGGGCGCACCCTTGCTCGTGGAACTCTGTCAGGAATGATCTGATCAGCGGCGTGCGCCCGGCAGGCGGTGTTGTGGTGGTCGGTCGGTCCATCCGGCGGTCAGCTTCACGGTGAGGTACTGCGCGGCGCCCACGGGAAAGTCACTGTTCGTATCGCCCGGCCGGACGATGACGGCGCGGGTGGCCATCACGAAGTCGCTGGACGGGCTGAGCAGGATCTGCCAGTCGATGGTGCCGAGCGAGGAGGTGTGCTCGCGCATGGCGATCCCGACCGCGGAGCGCCCGAGTGGGTCCCGGACCGTGCCCAGGCTGCGGACCCCTGGCAAACCGGCCAGCATCCGGTACAGCGCGCCGCGTACCGCCGGGGACGAAACCAGTGCCGAGGAGTCGAGCAGCTTGGCGGCCTCGCGGAACAACCACGCGTTGGGATGCGCAGGCAGGCCTCCGTGGTCGCGGATCCAGGTCAGCATCGCCATCCGAAGCTTGGCCGGGTCCATGGGCAGACGGGTGGGATCCCCCTCGAAGATGCCGTCTCCGGCCAGTTCCGGGCCCTCCGCCGGCACGGAGATGAAAATCCCGGCATCGGAATTTTCATCCGGCCCAGGCGAGCCGTCCTTACGGTACGCCTCGGCGTCGGCTGGACTGACCGGCTGGAGCCGTGACGCCCCGATGTCGTAGGAGTGGACACTCTCGCCGTCGATCGGGTCTCGCGGCACCCAGGTCTCGGTGGGAGTGGTGACCAGCAACGTGTACCGGTGTCCATTGTTGTCGCGGCGGAGGAGTTGACGGATCTCGCCCTTGGCGTGCCAGAACCGCTTGCTCGTGGTCCGGTCGGCATGCTCGGCCGCCACCAGCAGGACCGCGTGCGCATCGCCGGACGTGACGTAGCGCTGCTCGGGGATTTCCTGCGGCACCAGCACGTGCCACAGCACCGCGGTGGTGGCCATCGCTGTGGCCACGGCCGGAAGGATCCACCGGAGCCGTCTGCGGAAGCGCGCACGATGCCGACGGCTCGGCTCGTGGATGATGCTTCGCAGCAGCGCCTCCTCCCGGGGCCCGTAGGTCAGGTCGGTGACGACCGTGGGGTTGGCCGCGCTCAGCAAGGCATCCAGGTCCTTCATAGGGTGACCTCCCCTGCGGGTGTGTTGTCAGTTGCGAGCAGCCGGGCCAGCCGTTTGCGGGCGCGGTGCAGGCGGACCTTGAAGGCCGAGGCCGAACACCCGGCCACGTACGCGGCCGTGCGATGGTCCAATCCCTCCCAACAGATCAGCATCAGCGCCTCGCGTTCTCCCGGTGGCAACTGCCGCAGGGCGGCTCTCAGGCGTACCTCCTCGACAACACCCGGCGCGTGGTCGGGCTCGACCCGGTGGTGTGCTGCCAGGCGGTCCACGAGACGTTCCCGGCGCCGCTTCGAACGGCGGCTGTTGTTCAGACAGTTGTGCGCCGTCCGGTAGAGCCATGGCAGGGGGTCATCAGGCAGGCGGTCGATGTGGCGCCATGCCGCCGTGAACGTTTCCGCCACCACGTCGTCCGCCTGCGCATCGTCGGTCCGGCGGAGTACGTAGGCCCGCACCTGGCCGTGATGCCGCCGGAACAACACCGTGAACCGATCAGCTTCATCACCCACGAGATCGCCTCAAAGAGACTCCAACCCGAGATCGTGTCTGCGTTCCTCCCTTTAGGTCCGGCACCGACCTCGCGGTTACATCGGCCACCTCGGCTCGTATTCCGCGAGCAAGTCCTTTCATCTGGCACGCGAATGCGCGGTCGCCTTCCTGATGTCATGCGTGGCCGCCGACCACACCCCCAGCCGCCGTGCGTCGTCCGTGCCGTGGTGAAGCGTCCGCTCCCTGGGACGGTCCGCGTCAGTCCTCGCCGAAGCCGCGGAAAGTACCGGACTCGTCTGTCGCGTCGGCGTAATCGGCGAAGTCCAGGTTCGCGATGCACAGGTTGGCGGAGATCTCGCCGTACCAGCGGGGAGGTAGGCGGAAGGTACGACCGGGTTCCCCGAACAGGTCGACGGCGAGTAGGGGGCGTTGGTCCTCGGTCATGGTGGTCGCGTCGGCAAGGAAAAGGTAGGTCGACGTGTTCGTGTCGGCGGTGTCCACGAATTCTTGAACGGTCACTCCGGCGTACGCCGGGTCGTTGACGTAGGTCGCACTATCGCTATCAGAGGCTTCGATGGCTGCTTTCAGCGCATTCCAGGCCATGTCATCGCTGAAGTCGGTGCGCACGACCAAGGACGTCAGGTCGCCGGGTTTTGGAAGGGGAGTCATGCTCCAACTCTTCCTCACTCGTCTCAACCTCTCAACGTGGTGTGCATCAGGTCAGCGTCTTGAGAAGGTTCTGTCGAGGTCGTCGGCGGTTCCGGCGACGGCTGGGCCGCAATCGTGCGGAAGGTGGGCGACGACCAAGGCGACTGCACTGTGTGGGGTGGAGGCTTCTCCGAGGGGTGTTGAGCCATGACCCGAACGGTTCCGTCCCAGGACGCGGTACGTCCCGTCCGGCCGAGGAACGATTACGGGGAGGTCATGGGTGTAGGGGAATCCGGTGCACCGACTGAAGTGAAGCGACCGGTGGCTGTGAAAGGGAAACAGCGCGCGCAGTCGCGGTTGGGCGTAGGCGGCCTCGATCAGTTCACGATCGACGTGTGGGGCAGAAGTCCGCCGGTAGATCGCCCATTGGGCTTCGACGGCGTTGCCGCGCTCATGGGCTTCGGCGAGCGAGTTGTACTGGACGAACGGACACGCTGACTTCAACTCGGAAAGGCACCGGCCGCTTTGCCGGACGCCTATGGCTCGGGCCGCCGCGGAAAGGTCGGCGGTTTCCGCGTCCGCCATCATCACGCCTCGTTGCCAGAACTGCATCAGGAACCGGCGCTCCTGGCTGCCCGCGAGGGTCGTCACATGTCGACGATCGTCCCCAACACGTGTCGCGCGGTCCCACCAGCCGGGAGAACTGGTCAGCAGAGCCGTCAGGTCATGTCCGGCGTCGTCGAGCGCGGCCTGCATCGCGGCCCGCAGGCTGCCCGTTTCGCCGATCTCGGGATACAGTGCACGTACTGAGGACGGGGTCGCTGGGTCACGGTTTCCACTCTGCCGTTGAACTGAACCGGGACGTCGATAATGGGCGACATCGTGACGGCGCTCTAGCCGCCGGTGCCTCCCAGTATTGGGCGGTCGCGGCCGGTGGACGTTCCCCCGCCGCCCGAGGCGGGTCGGTTGCGGATCAACCTGACCATGCAGATCAGGACGACGCAGCCGGCGAGCAGGAGGCCGTGGTGCGCCTCTCGTAGTGTCACGACCTCGCCCGTGCGCAGGTCCTCCAGGGCGGTGCCGGTGAGCATCACGGCGCCGAACGTGACCACGGGCAGCACACCCCACACCAGGCGTGGACGGAGCGCGGCGGTGAGGAAGCCGACGCCGAACGCCAGGTTGAACGCGCCGACCTCCCTGAGGTCGTGGGTGAGGCCGCCCTCGTGGAGCAGTTGCATGGGCACCACCACCATCAGGCACCCGACCACGATCTGGCAGGCCGCGATCGTGGCCAGCAGGATTTGCAGCACCCGCAGCGGTCGCCTCGACCGTGGGCGCCGCTCGCCCAGGTTGTGCATGATCCGGTCGGTCAGGTCGGGGGCGGGGGAGGGCGGTGTCGCGCGCACCTCACGATTGAGATCGACGACCCTGTTCAGCCAGTCGCCGCAGGCCGTGCACCCGTTCAGGTGCGTGAGGAGTTCGTAGGTGCCGACGCCTGGGTCCTGGTCGTCGATCGACGCGGAAATGGCCTCACGTGCTCGTTGGCAACGCATGCCGTCTCATCTCCTCCTCCCGGTGGTCATCGGCGCGCCGTACCGAAGCTCCGGCGAACGTATCCTCATATTTCCCAGCATCCCGCCTGTCAAAGTAGCCCCATGGACAAGCTCACCCGTCTCGCCCTCGCAGCTAGAAACGGTGACGAACCGAAGATACGGGAGTTCATCGAGGCCTCCGCTCCGGAGGTCTGGCGGCTGTGCGCTGCGCTGGCCGACGTGGACAGCGCCGACGACCTCACGCAGGAGACCTATGCCCGGGCCTGCGTGGCGTTGCCGCGCTTTCGGGGCGAGGCCAGCGCGCGAACCTGGCTGTTGTCCATCGCCAGGCGGGTCGTGGCCGACACGATCAGGAAGCGGGCGCGCACGCGTCGTCTAGAGGCGACGCTTCAGGCCCACTCGGCCCGCGCGGAGTCGATGGCGTCCTCGACGGGGGAGGTCGAGATCCGCCTGCTGATCGCGGCGTTGCCGCAGGAGCGGCGGGAGGCGTTCGTGCTCACGCAGTTGCACGGCCTGTCCTACGAGGAGGCGGCGGACGTGTGCGGCTGCCCGATCGGGACGATCAGATCGCGGGTCGCCAGGGCGCGCGAGAACCTGCTGGAGTGGCTGTCGGACGAGGCTCGGAGCGTGCCGTGAGCGTGCCGTCCCGCTAGGGGAGGCGCGGCGGGGCGATTGGCGCGGACGTTCGAGTGTGGCGGTGGTAACAGCCGGGAACTCCGGCTCCCTCGGGGTCGACTACCTCTTCGATCCGGCACAGCCGACCCACGAGGAACACGCGCATGGACATACGCCCCCGCCCGCGCCGCAGGCCGAGCCGGGTCCCCGCCGTACTGATCGCGCTTCTGATCACGGGATGCAGCGGGGACCCGGTCGAGAACCCGCTCCAATCCACCACGGTGCGCATCGCGGTGCCGGAGACGGCCATGGGCCTGAAGCCCGACGGGTTCTGGCACTACTCCCTGGCCAGCTACGGCGTCGCCGAGCATCTGCTGCGCGCGCGTCCCGACGGGACGGTCGAGCCGTGGCTCGCGGCCTCCTTCACGCGGACGAGACCGAACGTGTGGCGTCTGAAGCTGCGCGAGGGCGTCTCCTTCCACAACGGCAGGACCGTCGACGCCCGCGCCGTGGTGGCGGCCCTGAAGAAGCGGGCCGCGCAGGGTTACGGCGCCGACTCGGTCGCCAAGGCGAAGATCGAGGCGACCGGTCCGCTGGAGGTCACGCTGACCTCGCCGAAGCCGAGCGCCGCCGTCCCGCGCGATCTGGCGTCGTCCGTGCGCTACTACATGATCTACGACGTGGCCGCCGCCGAGCGGGCGGGCGACGACGAGAAGAAGCTGCTCGCGGCCGGTGTCTACACCGGCCCCTTCAAGCCCACCGCCGTCGATCGCCAGTCTCTGCGGGCAGAGACGTTCCCGCGCTACTGGGGGAGGAAGCCCGCGCTCTCCGGCGTCCAGGTGCTGGCCATGCCCGACAGCGCGGCCCGGTTGTCCGCGGTGCGCAGCGGTGAGGCCGACATCGCGATCACACCGCCCGCCGAGATCGCCAGGACGGCGCGGAAGAACGGGCCGTTTCCCTACAGGCGGGCGGTCATCGCCAACCGGGGCGCCTTCGCCCAGTTCAACCTGACGCGGGCGCCCTTCGACGATGCCGCGGTGCGGCAGGCGTTCACCCTGGGTGTCGACTACGCCCGGTTGCCCACCGTGGTCGCGGGAGGCGGGATCTTCGAGCGGGCCGGTTCCGTGGTGCCGGGGTCGCTGCCGTTCGCCGCGAAGGTCCAGCGCACCGACCCGGCGCGGGCGGCGGCGCTGCTGGACGGGGCGGGCTGGCGGACGGGCGCGGGCGGCGTGCGGGCCAAGAACGGCAAGCCACTGCGCGTGACGTACCTGTTCCAGTCCGGCGACACCGAACTGGAGGCGTTCGGCATCGCGCTGCGCGAGCAGGTGCGTCCCCTCGGCTTCGACGTGGCCATGAAGCGCATCGAGGACTCCTACGACGCCAAGTCCTGGCCGAAGGACTGGACGATCGCGGCGCTGTTCGTCCTGCTGGACGGCCCGAACGTGGTGGACTCGATGGCCAACTGGCTGGGCGGCGGCGGTGGCGGCAACTTCGGCGGGGTCAAGGACCCCGAACTCGACACTCTGATCGGACGTTTGCAGGCCACCACGCTCGACCAGGCGCGCGCCGACCTGAGCAGGGTGCAAGCGCTGGTCGCCGAGCGTGCGTACGCGACGGTGCTGGGTTTCAAGGCGGTCGACGCCGTGGTCGCCAAGCCCTGGGCGAACTTCTCCCCCGACCCGGACTTCATCTTCGTCGATCCGGCGCTCGCGCCGCGCCGGTGATGCTCTCCCTGGCGCGGCGAGCCGGGCAAGCCCTCGCCACGGCACTTCTGGCGAGCCTGGTGGTGTGGGCGCTGTTGCCGTTCGCTCCCGGCGACCCCGCCGCACGCTACCTGGAGGCGCGGCATGTCACGGCGCCGACGGCGGAGCAGCTCGCGCAGGCCCGCGCCGACTTGGGCCTGGACCGGTCGCCGCCCGAGCAGTACGCGCGCTGGCTGGGCGGCGTGGTCCGCGGCGACCTCGGGGAGTCCGCGCGGTCGGGCGTCCCCGTGTCGCGGGTCATCACCGAGCGGGTTCCGGCGACGTTGCGGCTGACGGTGGCGACGGTACTGCTGGCGCTGGTGGTCTCGGTGCCGCTGGCGCTGGCGGGCGCCGCGTTCCCCGGGCGCCGGCCGGACGCGGTCGGCCGCGCCGTCGCGCTGCTGGGGGCCGCGTTGCCGTCGTTCGTGGTCGGGCTGCTGCTGATCGAGTTCGTGGTCGTGCGCTGGGGCGTGGGGAGTGTGGTCAGCACGGGTGGCTGGTCGCAGGTGTGGTTCCCCGCCCTCGCGCTCGCCCTGTATCCGATCGCCCGCTGGTCGCGGCTGCTGCGCGCCGGACTGCTGGAGGCGCTGCGATCCGACCATGTCACGGTCGCGACGGCGCGGGGCGCGTCCCGCGCCCGCGTGCTGCTGGTGCACGCCCTGCCCAACGCCGCGGTTCCGAGTATCACCGTCCTGGCCATGACGATCGGCTTTCTGCTGGGCGGGGTGGCGATCGTGGAGAACGTCTTCTCCTGGCCGGGGCTCGGACGTGAGATCGTGCTGGCCGTCACCGCCAGGGACCTGCCCGTCGTGCAGGGCTTCGCGCTGGTGATGGCCGTGGTCTGGGTGGCGGTCAGCCTGCTGGCCGACGTGGTGACCGCCCTGGTCGACCCCAGGTTGCGGACCGGGAGCCGTGGATGACCTCCATCCTGACCGGGCGGGGCCTGACCTCCACCGAGCTGACGGCCCCGCCCGCGCGTGGCGTGCTCCCCCGGCTGCTGCGCCGCCGCGACGCCCGCGCCGGGCTGGTCATCCTGGCGCTGGTGATGCTGGGCGTCGTGGCCGGGCCCTGGTTCGTGCCCCACGAGCCGGACGCCGCGGACTTCGGCCGCGTGCTCAGCGGACCGAGCGCGTCCCACTGGCTCGGCACCGACCAGTTCGGACGCGACCAGTTCGCCCGGCTGCTCGACGGCGGTCGCCGGTCGCTGGAGGCGACCGCGCTGGTACTGGCGATCAGTGTGGCCGCCGGGCTGGTCGTGGGCACGGTGGCGGGGGTCGCCGGCGGTCTGGTCGACGTCGTGGCGATGCGGGCCGTGGACCTGGCGCTCGCCGTCCCCGGCGTGGTGCTGACGCTGGCGCTGCTCGGGGCGCTCGGGCCCGGCTTCGGCAATCTGGTAATCGCGCTGGCGGCCACCACCTGGCCGCCGTACGCGCGGCTGGCGCGCGGCCATGTGCGGGCCGGGCGTGATCGTCCGGACGTGGTCACCGCCCGGTTGGCCGGGGCGAGCCGGCCCCGCGCCGCGGCGGCGCACCTGCTGCCGGGCGCCGCCGCCCACGTGCTGGTGGTGGCCGCGCTCGACGTCGGGCAGACGATCATGGCGATCACCGGGCTGTCGTTCCTCGGCCTCGGCGCGCAGCCGCCGCACGCCGAGTGGGGCGTCATGCTGGCGGACTCCCGGCTCTACCTGACGGACGCGTCCTGGCTGCTGCTCGCCCCGTCGGCGGCGATCGTCGTGGTGATCCTGGCCGCGGTCCTGCTGGGCGAGGCCGCGGCCGAGGCGTCCGATCCGAGGAGGGGCCGGTGAGCGGTGCGGCGCTGCGCGTTTCGGAGCTGGAGGTGCGCTACCCGGGCGGCGGCCACGCCGTACGCGGGGTGGACCTGGTCGTCGCGCCCGGCGAGACGTTCGCGCTGGCGGGCGAGTCGGGCTGCGGGAAGACGACGCTGGCGCGGGCGGTGCTCGGGTTGCTGCCGCCGGGCACGCGATGCTCCGGTTCGATCCGGGTCGGCGGCGTGGAGGTCGTCGGCGCGTCGCGGCGGACGCTGCGGACCATGCGCGGCATCGACGTGGGATACGTGCCGCAGGACCCGGTCACCGCCTTCGACCCGCTGCGCCGGGTGGGCCACCACGTCGCGCAGGCCTGGCGGGCGCACCGCCGTACCCCGCCGCCGGGAGCGGTGGCCGGCCTGGTGGCGGAGATGGGCATTCCCGACGCGGCGACCCGGCTGCGCGAGCGGCCGCATCAGTGGAGCGGCGGCATGCTCCAGCGGGCGGCCATCGCCGCGGCCGTCGCCCACCGGCCCGGCCTGGTCGTGGCCGACGAGCCGACCAGCGCGCTCGACGCGGACCTCGCCGGGTCGGTGCTGGCCACGTTGCGCGCGGCCAGCCGGAGCCTGCTGCTGATCAGCCACGATCTGGCTCTGATCGCCGAGCACGCGGACCGGGTCGGGGTGCTGTACGGCGGGCGGCTGGTGGAGGTCGGCGACGCCGCGGAGGTGCTGGCCGCGCCCCGCCATCCCTACACGGCGGCGCTGGTCTCGTCCGTCCCGAAGCCGGGGGCCGGGCTGCCGAAGCCGCTGCCCGGGAGGCCGCCCGCGCCCGCCGAGGCCGTCGCCGGTTGCGCGTTCGTGACGCGCTGCGCCCTCGCGAAGGAGCGTTGCGCGGCCGAACCCCCGCCGACCCGCGAAGGCGTCGCGTGCTGGGTGGTGGGCCATGGGTGAGCCGCCCGTCATCGAGGTCGTGGGCGTCAGCCGCCGGTACGCGGCCACGCGGGCGCTGCTCGAGACCGACCTCGCGGTGGGCCCGGGGGAGATCGTGGGCGTCTCCGGGCCGTCCGGCTCGGGCAAGTCCACCCTGCTGCGCCTGCTCGCCGCGATCGAGCCGCCGGACACGGGCGAGGTCCTGCTCGGCGGTGCGCCCGCCTGGGTCCGCAGGTACGGCAGGCGCCGTCGCCGTCCGCCCCGCCCCGGTTACGTGATGCCGGTCTTCCAGAACCCGTTCAGCAGCCTGGACGTGCGCTGGCCGATCTGGCGCAGCCTCACCGAGCCGGTCGCGGTCACCAGGCGGGTGTCCCGTGCCGAGCGCCGCACCCTGGCCGGTGAGCGGCTGGACGCCGTCGGACTGGGCGGCCTCTCCCTGGACGCGATGCCGTCCGAGCTGTCGATCGGCCAGTGCCAGCGTGTGGCGATCGCCAGGGCTCTGGCCGCGGCGCCGGCCGCCGTCGTGGCCGACGAGCCGACGAGCGCGCTGGACGTGACGACCGTCGCGGGCATCCTGCCCCTGTTCCGGCGGGTGGCGGCGGAGGGCACCGCCCTCGTCCTGGTCAGCCACGACGAGAACATGTTGCGCGCGCTGTGCGACCGGGTGCACCCGATGGCGGCGGGACGACTCGGCGAGATGCTAGTATGCTAGCAAGCTATGAAACGTCAGCAGTTCAACGTCTATCTCCCACCCGAGCTGATCAAGGCGGTCAAGCACGCCGCCATCGACCATGGCGTCACGCTGTCGGCGATGGTGGAGCGGGCCCTGCTCGACCACCTGGCCGAACTCCGGAAGACGGAGGACGAGGAGTCATGATCGTGATGCCGGTGGTCTACGCCTCGGCCGTGGACCGGTCACTGGGCTTCTACCAGGCGCTCGGGCTGACGGTGCGGGTCAGGGGACGCAGCGGGAACTGGGCCGAACTCGCCGCCTCCGACGGGCTCGTCGCCCTGCACGCCGCCCGGCCGCGCGCGGACGGCACGGAGCCCGCGGAGCCCGACACCGCCGCGTCCGCCGGTGCCGTGGAACTCTGCCTGGTCAGCGAGACACCTCTGGACGATCTCGTCCAGCGCATGGAGCGGGCGGGGATCGAACCCGTTCGCGGCATCTCCGACGAGGCGTTCGGGCGCTCGGTCGTCTTCGCCGACCCGGACGGGCTCCTGATCCAGATCAACGAACACGACGAGGAGCTGTACACCTGACGCCGGCGCCCGCCGCGCGAGAGACGGAGACCGACAATGATGGTGCATCGCCGCCTGCTGTCCCTGGCGGGCGACATCCGCTTCCCGCTGGCGCTCAACATCGTCCTGGGGCTGGCCGTCGCCGCGGCCTACATCACCCAGGGCCTGCTCGTGGCCCAGGTACTCGCCCGCCTGCTCGACGGGCAGGGGCTCGAATCCACCACCTGGCTCCTGGTGTGGCTGGCCGTGGTGGTGGCCGCGAGGCTGGTGCTCCTGGTACTGGCCGAGGTCGCGGCCCAACGCACGGCCCACGCCGTGAAGGAGCGCGTGCGAGGCAGGCTCTACGACAAGCTGCTGCACCTCGGGCCCGGCTATCTCACGCTGAAACGCAGCGGGGACGTGCGCACGGTACTCGTCGACGGGGTCGAGGCCCTGGAGGCGTACTACAGCCGGTACCTGCCGACCGTCGCGCTGTGCCTGCTCGGTCCGACCGGGATTCTGATCTACCTGGCCACCCGCGATCCGATCTCGGCGGCGATCATCGCGGTCTGCATCGCGCTGATCCTGGTCGGGCCACGCCTGCTGGACAGGATGCTGGCCCAGAAGGGCGCGGAGAACTGGGAGGCGTACGGCAGGCTCAGCTCCGACTACCTCGACGTGATGCAGGGCATGACCACGCTCAAGGCCTTCAACGCCACGGCCCGTGAACGCCTGACCTTGTCGCGGCGAGCCGAGGAGTTGCGCGAGGCCACGATGCGCCAGCTGGGCGTCTCGCTGGTCGACAGCGCCGTGACCACGTTCGGTCTGCTGGCCGGGCCGGCCCTGGCGGTCGGCGTGGCCGCCATGCGGCTGGCCTCGGGCTCGGTCGACACGCTGACCCTGTTGCTCGTGCTGGTGCTCGCCCGCGAGTGCTTCCGCCCGCTGGGCGACCTGTCGAAGTACTGGCACGCCGGATATATCGGCATCTCGTCCAGTCAGCAGATCCACGACCTCCTGCGGGAGAACCCGCTGGTGGAGGAGCCCGCGCGGCCGCGGCCGCTGGGCGCTCCCCGCGTCACCTTCGACAACGTCACCTTCCGCTACCCGGAGCGCGAGCGACCGGCGGTGCGCGGCTTCACGCTGGACATCGAGCCGGGCGAGACCGTGGCCGTGGTCGGGCCGTCGGGCGCGGGCAAGTCGACGCTCGTCGCGCTGCTGTTGCGCCACTTCGACGTCACCGAGGGCGGCGTGCGCATCGGCGGCGTCGACGTGCGCGAGGCGGCGCTCACCGACCTGCGCGCGAGGGTGGCCGTGGTCGCCCAGGACACCTACCTGTTCACCGGCACCGTCGCCGACAACATCCGGCTCGGCCGCCCGGACGCCGGCGACGAGGAGGTCGTCGAGGCGGCGAAGGCGGCCCACATCCACGACTTCATCGCCGGCCTGCCCGACGGCTACGCCACCCCGGTGAGCGAGCGCGGGCTGACGCTGTCGGGCGGGCAGCGTCAGCGCGTCGCGATCGCCCGCGCCCTCCTGGCGGACGCGCCGATCCTGGTGCTCGACGAGGCCACCTCCAGCGTGGACGCGGCGGGCGAGGCCCTCATCCAGGACGCGCTGAGCCGGGTCACCGCCGGACGCACCACGCTCGTGGTCGCGCACCGGCTGTCCACCGTCCGCGCGGCCGACCGGATCGTGCTCATGCGCGACGGCGAGATCCGCGAGATCGGCGACCACCACGAGCTGATGGGACGCGACGGCGACTACGCACGGCTCGTGGCCGCCCAGGAGGTGACGGCATGAGCGGCGTCCAGACCACTGATGCCGGCCCGCGCCGTCCCGTCCTGGCGCTGGTCCCCATGGTGTTCGGCCACCCGGTGCTCGCCGGGCTGACGTTGCTGGCCGGGCTGCTGTCGCATGGCCTGGGCATCGCGGCGGCCGCGATGACCGCCTGGATGGTCGGCGAGGCCGTCACCGGTCCCGGCCCCACCTCGCTGTCGACGATCTTCTGGATGCTGATCCTGCTGGTCGTCGCCGCCGCGCTCGCCCGATGGTGGCAGATGTGGGTGGCGCACGACCTGGCCTACCGGCTGTTGGCGACCATGCGCATCCGGCTCTTCGACGGGCTGGAACGGCGCGCCCCCGGCTTCCTCCTCGGCCGCCGCACCGGCGACCTGGCGGGCACCGTCACGGCCGACGTGGAGACCACCGAATGGTTCTACGCGCACACGGTCATCGACTACGCCGTGGCCGCGCTGGTCGCGGTCGGCTCCACGGTCGTGCTCGCCTTCTTCCACCCGCTGCCGGCGCTGGTGGTCGGCGTGTTCCTGGTCCTGCTGGCCACGGTGCCGGTGTGGCTGGCCGGGCAGGCCGACAGGCAGGGCAGGCGGTTGCGCGAGGAACTCGGCGTGCTGGGCGCCGAGGTCGTCGACGGCGTGCAGGGCATGCGGGAGCTGGTCACCTTCGGGCGCGGCGCCGACTACGCGCGGCGGCTGCGCGAACGCACGCGCACGCTCCAGGACCGGCAACTCGCCTACGGTCGCCGCTCCGGAATCGAGCAGGCCGTCACGGACGGCCTGGTCTCGGGCGGGTTCACGGCCGTGCTCATCGTGACCGCCCTCCTGGTCGCCGCGGACGACCTGTCACCGGCGACGCTGCCGGCCGTGGTGATCCTGTCGGTGTCGGCGTTCGGCCCGGTCGTCGACGTCACCGGCACCGCCCGAGCGCTGGGCCAGATCCGTGCGGCGTCCCGCCGCGTCTTCACGGTGAGCAGGCAACGACCCGCCGTCAGCGACGCCGGTACCCGCGCGCCGGAGGAGCCGCTGACGGCCCATGTGAAGTTCGACGACGTGCGGTTCTCCTACACCCCGGACGCCGCGCCCGCACTCGACGGCGCCACGTTCGAGGTGCGGCCCGGCGAGACCGTCGCCCTCGTCGGCCACTCGGGAGCCGGCAAGTCCACCTGCGCCAACCTGCTGCTGCGCTTCTGGGACACCCGGGAGGGCGCGGTCACGATCGGCGGCCGTGATCTGCGGAGCCTGCCGCAGCGGCACATCCGCGACCTCGTGACGATCGTCCCGCAGGACGTCTACCTGTTCAACCGGTCGGTGAAGGAGAACATCCGGCTCGGCCGCCCCGACGCCACCGACCGGGAGGTCGCCGAAGCGGCCGAGCGGGCGCGCGTGGCGGAGTTCGTCGGCGGCCTGCCCGACGGCTACGACACCGTCTGCGGCGAACGCGGCGCGCAACTGTCGGGCGGGCAGCGCCAGCGCGTCGCGATCGCCCGCGTGCTCCTCCGCGACCGCCCGATACTCATCCTCGACGAGGCGGTCTCCAACCTCGACGCGGAGAACGAGGAGGCGTTGCGGGCCGCGGTGCGGACCGCCAGGCAGGGCCGCACCACACTGCTGATCGCCCACCGCCTGTCCACGATCCGGTCGGCCGACCGGATCGTGGTGCTGGACAAGGGCAGGGTCGCGGAACAGGGAACCCACGGCGAACTCGTGGCCGCGAACGGAGCCTACGCACGCCTCCTGGCCCGGCAGGTGGGCGTGACGGACGAGAACGACGCTAGCCCTCGTCGGTCTTGAGGGGACGGGCGCAGGTGCGGGTGATCGCGGCCAGGACGTGGTCGCGGGCGGTGTCGGCCGTGCACAGGTCGGTGAGGACGTAATAGGCCAGTCCTTCGGCTTCCTGACCCTCTACATGCAGAACGTCCTGCACCTGGACGCGCTGGAGACCGGGCTGGGGTTCCTGCCGCACACCGTGCTGACCTTGCTGGTCGGGCTCCGGGTCACTCCCCGGCTGATGCGGCACGTTGACAGCCGGGTGCTGGTCGTAGCGGGGGTGTGGGTCGCCGCGGCCGGGTTCGCCTGGCAGAGCCGGATCACCGTCGACGACACCTACTGGACCGGTGTGGCGGGGCCGGCGGTGCTGATGTCGGTCGGGGGTGCCCTGTTCAACACCCCGCTCACGGCCACCGTCACCTCCGGTGTTGACGCCGGGGACGCCGGGGCGGCCTCGGGGCTGATGAACACCGCCAAACAGGTCGGCGGCGCACTCGGCCCGGCGGCGCTGGTCGCCGTCACCACCGGCCCGGCCACCGGCGAGGCGGCGCTGGCCGCGCAGTACGGCCGGGCGTTCGCGTTGACCGCGGCCGTGCTGGCGGTGGTCGGTGTGCTGGCGGCATGGCTGCCGCGCCGCCGCGACGACACCCCGGGTCGGTGACCCGCCGTCCTTCACGGGCGGCAGTCCGGCAGGCCACAGCGACCTGGCCATAGGGCTGGGAGTTCTCTTTGCCGGACGGGACGTGCCCGGCGCTCAGCGAGCTCCGGCATAAGCCCGGGAGGTGCCCTGTGAGTGCCCTGGCCGGATTTCCCTGGACATTTCATACTCGGTCGCGGCATTCGAGGAACTCAAGGGGAACAGTGAAGAATATCAAGAGCCGTATCGCGATTCTGGCCACGGCCACGGCGATGTTCTGCGCGTCGGGTGCGATCGTGACTTCGCCCGTTCTCGCCGCGACCGGATGGAACCGGTGCCCGGTGGGCTACTACTGCGTCTTCGACGGCCATGACGGGACCGGAACGATGGCCTACTTCAAGTGGGGTTCGCCTAACCTGGCCGACCAGAATATGGACAACAAAGTGAGCTCCTACTGGAACCGGACGACTCGGTACTTCGGTGTTTATGGCGGCTACAACTACACCGGCTGGGGCCTGTGGGGCCAGAAGGGAGAATACAGGAGTAACATTCCGGCCCACTACTACGCCCACAACCGGGCGAGCTCCTTGAGGGCCGTCCAGGTCTAGGCGAGGCACCGCTGGAGCCGAGGTCCGCGCGGCATCTCGGCGGTATCCCATGCCTGGAGTATCCGTCCCTCCGATGCGGTGGGAGAAGGGGCAGCAGATCGCCTGCTGCCCCTTCGCATTTCCCCCGACGCGCGCTCCCGCAGCTACTGAGGCGTCATTCTCAAGGTGAAGTCGAAAAGGTGATGAAGCCGCCGGTGTCGGTGACGCTTACTGACTGGCCGTCCTTCTGCCCCATCACTTTGGTGACCGCTGGATGCGGTGCTTGCGGGTGCTGCGCCGGACGGTAGTTGCAGGGAATGGCTCGTCCACTGACCAGGTAGGTGCCGACCGAGGTCCCGTTTCCCGTACGGCGGTTGCTCTCGTCATAGATACCGGAGGTGGTCAACGTCCAGATCATGAACTGGCCGGGGCGGAAGTTGCCCGGGTTGATCGTCATTTTCCAGCCGCCGGACGGCCGTGGGAGTCGGCTCGGCACGGTGTAGAGGCCGTCCGGCATGTCGTAGACGTTCGGCGGCAGGTCGACCGGCTTGGCATGGGGCTGCGGGCACACCTTGCCCTCGGGGATGGAGTACACGGTCGCCGGTACGCCCAGGGAGCGCAGTTCGCGCGAGAGCGCGTCGGCGTTGCGGGAGTCCAGGATCTCCTGGGTGACCTTGACGGTGACCAGACCGGACGGATCCCGCGTCACCGCGTAGGCGGGCTGCGCGCTTCCCGTCCAGGTCAGCAGCCCGGCCGTGACGGCGGTCGCCGCGCCCAGCGCGCCCGCGATGCCCCACGCAGACCGCGGGTGCGCCAGCCTGCGCGGCGACCGGACCGCCGACGCGCCCTGCTCCTGCCTGGCGGCGACCACCGCGGTCAGCTCGGCCAGCCGCCGTTCCTGGTAGCCCGCGAGCGGGGTTTCTTCGGTGGGGATGCTGTTCATGAGGAGGCTCCCTTCGCCAACGGGGACGGTGAATTGGCGGTCGACCGGGCGGGTGTCGCGTGATCTGGGGGAACGGCGGCCTTCAGCCGTCTTCGGGCGCGGTGCAGCCGAACCCGGGCGGTGCCGTCCCGGATGCCCAGCGCCGCGGCCGCCTCGGCCAGGGGCAGGCCGTCCAGGTCGACGAGCTCGATGACACTGCGCAGCCGCCTGGGAAGCACGGACAGCGTCACGTACAGGTCCCGCGCCGCTCGCTCGGCGTCGATCTGCTCTTCCAGCCGGACGATGTCGTCGCCGTCCAGATGGCGATGACCGCCCGCCCGCTGTGCCTTGTCGAGCTCACCGGAATGGCGCCGCCACTCGGCGGCCACCACGTTCCGGGCGATGCCCAGCAGCCACGCTCGCGGGGTTCCCCTGCCGACCTGATACCGCTCGGCCGCATCGATCGCGACCAGGAACACCTCGGTGGTCAGATCGTCGACCGTGTGCGGATCGGAGATCCGGCGAGCCACGAAGCGGGTCACGTCCGCGACATGCCGCCTGTAGAACACTTCCAGCGCCGCCGGATCGCGACCGATCGCGGTGACGTCCACCGGATCTGTTTCCACGACCGGCTTCTCATCTCCCATCCAAGGCCTCCCGCCATGTGCCGTTTCCACTTCTTGACGGGAGGGCCTCGTCGCGTTACACCGCTCCTCGCGCACGCATGGGTGAACGTCGGGCTCGGGTCATATCGTTCGGCGGTTCGAGAGCGTCCGGTCGAGGAGGACGGCCGGGACGATGGCGGCCGCCAGGGCCGCGCCGATCCAGGTGACGGAGGTGAGGTCCGCGCCGGTGCTCAGTGCCGCCCCGGCCAGCGCCGGGACGAGGCTGATGCCGAGCTGGAACGCCGAGACGGTGGTGGCCCCGGCGAGTGTCGGCGCCGCCGACGCGATGGTGAACACTCGCGCGTAGATGGCGGGGTTCAGCACGAATCCGAAGATTCCCAGGAGCAGGACGAGCGGGACGACGGCCACCGCGTGCCGCGCCAGAACCGCGAGCAGGACGGAGCCCACCAGGATCCCGAGCGCTCCGACCAGAAGTGCCTGAGTGGGCAACCGGTCGGCGATCCGGCCGCCGACGGACAACCCGGCGAAGGCCCCGACACCGAACAGCACCAGAATCGCGGGAACCCACACGGCGGGAATGCCGGTGATGTCGGTCAGGAACGCCGCGAGATAGTTGTAGGTGATCATGTAGGCGGCGGTGCTGAGGATGGTGACGGCGTAGACGACCCACAGTTGCGGCCGCCGCATGACGCGTAGCTCGCGCCGGACGCTGGGCTCGGTGTCCGCGTCGGTCGCGGGGATCGCGAGCAGGCTCAGGACCGCGCCCACGGCGGTCAGGGCGGCGACACCCCAGAATCCGCCGCGCCAACCGGTGAAGTGGCTGAGCAGCGCGCCCGCCGGACCGCCGGCGATCATCGCCAGGCTGAGCCCGCTGACGACGACTCCGGAGGCGCGTGCGGTGCGGTCGGCGGTGACCAGGCCGATCGCGGTGACCGCCGCGACCGCCCAGTACCCCGCGTAGGCGAGACCGCAGACGAACCGGGTGGCCAGCAGCACCTCATAGGAGTCGGTCAGCAGGCCCGTCGCGACGGAAGCGGCGAACACGGCCTGCGTGGTGACCAGCGTGGTGCGGCGCGGCCAGCGCAGCGTCAACAGGGCGAAGGGCGGCCCGCCGATCACGACACCGATCGCGAACGCGGAGATCAGCGCCCCGGCCGAGGACAGGCTGATCTGGAAGTCGTCGGCGATGCCCGGCAGGACACCGGCCAGCAGGAACTCCGCGCTGCCCATCGCGAACAGGCTGAACGCCAGCAGGTAGACACCCGGTGGCAGCGCCCCGCGAGAGACCGACGTGGTCGGCTGTGCCGTTTCGACGTTCACCTTTCCACGCCCCTCGCGGACTCGGCGCGGTGGCGTTCGACGGCGAGGTCGACGTCCTCGTCGACCAGGCCGGCGTTGATGGCGAAGGCCGCGGTGGCTCCCATCCCGGCGGACGAGATCACCATCGCGCGGGGGTCGACCACGTTTCCGACTGCCCACACGCCCGCCACGCTGGTCAGCCCGGTGGGGTCGGTGACCACCCAGCCGTTGGCGGTCTCGCAGCCCAGGCCGGTCAGCAACCCGTCGTTCGGCACCATGTGCGGGAACAGGAACACCGCCGTGCGCCGCACCGTCCGCCCATCGACCAACTCAACGCCGCTCACCCGGCCGCCGTCGGTCACGACGCGCTTGATCTCGCCGTTCACGATGCGCACGCCCCTGGCGGTGAGCCGTTCGTGGTCCTCATCGCTCAACACCAGGGTGTGGGACACCAGCGTCACGTCGTCGGACCACTGCCTCAGCAGCAACGCCTGGTGCACCGCGAGCGGCGAGAAACCCAGTACCGCCAAGGGCTGGTCGCGGACCTCGTACCCGTGGCAGTACGGGCAGTGCAGCACGTCGGCGCCCCAACGCTCCCGCACGCCGGGGATGTCGGGCAGTTCGTCCCGCAGGCCGGTCGCGACCACGATCCGCCGCGCGCTCAGCGCCGCGCCACCGACGAGATGCACGGTGAAGCCGGGCTCGATCCGCTCCACGCGCCCTTCGATCAGCGCCGCTCCGTACCCGGCGACCTCGGCGCGGCCTACCTCCAGCAGCGCTGCGGGCGCCATCCCGTCCCGCGACAGGAACCCCTGCATGTGGGCGGACGGCGCGTTGCGCGGTTCACCGGCGTCCACCACCGCGACCCGCCGCCGCGCCCGCGCCAGCACCAGCGCCGCGTTCAACCCGGCGGCCCCCGCTCCGACCACCACGACGTCGTAGCCGCTGCTCCCCGTCCGATCGTCCATCGCGATCACCTCCGTGGCAGACGATGAACGTCGACCCCGACCGACGGCAACTCTTGTTGCCATTTCTGGGACACCCGAGGTGGAATGGGGGTATGCGACACTCGTCCACGGTCACCGAGGCCCTCGCCGAGGTCGGGCCGCGCCTCAAGCGGCTGCGCACCGAACGCAACGTCACGCTGTCCTCGCTCGCCGAGGCCACCGGCATCTCCACGAGCACCCTGTCGCGGCTGGAAACCGGTCAGCGCCGTCCCAGCCTGGAATTGTTGCTTCCCATCTCGCAGGCCTACCAGATCCCGATCGACGAACTGGTGGGCGCGCCCGAGGTCGGCGACCCCCGCGTCCGGCTGAAGCCCAAGCGCGTGAACGGCAGCACCGTGCTGCCCCTGACCCGCCAGACCGGCCCGCTCCAGGCCTACAAGATGGTCCTCCCGGCCGCCCGCAGCGAGCCCGACCTCTGCACGCACGAGGGCTACGAGTGGCTCTACGTCCTGTCCGGACGGTTGCGCCTCATCCTGGCCGACCACGACCTGCACCTGAGCCCCGGCGAGGTCGCCGAGTTCGACACCCGGCTACCGCACTGGTTCGGGACGACGGGCGAGGGCCCTGTCGAGATGCTCAGCCTCTTCGGCCGCCAAGGCGAACGCATGCACGTCCGTGCCCGCCCACACCAAAAAGCAGCCCCCTGAACACGAACCGGGCGCGGCCACACCAGGACGATGAGATCCCTAACGGCGTTTGCCCGGTCGAAATGCTCAGCGTCTTCGGCCGTCAGGGCGAACGCGTGCACGTCCGTGCCCGGCCCCGCCCCCGCCAGAAAGCGGCGCCGTGAACGCGGGCCGGGCGCGGGGACGTCAGGTCGATGAGATCTCTCATGGCGCCTGCTCGGTTGAAATGCTCAGCGTCTTGAGCCGTCAGGGCGAACGCGTGCACGTCCGTGCCCGGCCCCGCCCCCGCCAGAAAGCGGCGCCGTGAACGCGGGCCGGGCGCGGGGACGTCAGGTCGATGAGATCTCTCATGGCGCCTGCTCGGTTGAAATGCTCAGCGTCTTGAGCCGTCAGGGCGAACGCGTGCACGTCCGTGCCCGGCCCCGCCCCCGCCAGAAAGCGGCGCCGTGAACGCGGGCCGGGCGCGGGGACGTCAGGTCGATGAGATCTCTCATGGCGCCTGCTCGGTTGAAATGCTCAGCGTCTTCGGCCGTCAGGGCGAACGCGTGCACGTCCGTGCCTGGCCCCGCCCCCGCCAGAAAGCGGCGCCGTGAACGCGGGTCGGACGCGGCATTACCAGGACGATGGGATCCCTGACGGCGCCTGCGCGGTGGTGGACGGTGGAGAGCCGTAGCGGCCGGGGGCGAGGTGGAAGCGGGTCGCTCGCCATCGTCCAGGTCGGGGTCAGGCGATTTCGATGTAGTCGAGTTCGGCCCAGCGGTTGTGGTGTTGGAAACGGATGGTGTTCCATCCTCGGGTCAGGTTGACGGAGGCCATGACCTGTTTCCAGTTGTCCCAACCATGGGCGGGATAATCCAGGACGAACCGGGATGTGCCGTTCACTGTCACGGCGTGCTGGGCATTGCCGCCCCCGGCGGCATATGCCACGCGCGCGGTGTACTCCCCGGCGGCCGGTGCGAATACCTGAAGGTCGACCCAGCTGTCCTGGTAGTCCAGCTTGGCCACGACGGCGCCCTGGGACGCGCCGACGGCGCCGGTGCGGACCACGGCGTGGTTCACGGCGCCGCGTTCGGCCTCGTAGCGAACGCGGCTTCCTCGCACGACGGGGTGGTCGTTCGCCCAGCCCAGGTCGGCCGTGTATGCCCAGCGTACGCCGCCGGCACCGCACGTTCCTACCCAGCCGTGGAAGAAGATCCGGTCGCCGAGGACGTCGGCGCCGCCGGGGCCTTGCACCGCGCCGTCGAGGGTGCCGGTCGTCATCAGCGGGCGGTAGGCCTTGGTGA
Organism: Actinomadura pelletieri DSM 43383; assembly: GCF_003634705.1. Lineage (GTDB taxonomy): Bacteria > Actinomycetota > Actinomycetes > Streptosporangiales > Streptosporangiaceae > Spirillospora > Spirillospora pelletieri. Next base: position 1,150,989 of record NZ_RBWU01000001.1, read on the forward strand.
AGGGGCGAGTGAGTGAAGGGGACACGGCGTAACTGGTGAAGTAGTCGTTGCTGCAGTAGGGACCGCCTGCGTAGAGGAGGACGTACTGGGTCGGGCGCCTGATCAGTACGGGGGCTTCGATCACTCCTTCCTCAGCCGGGTGATTGTTGCGGAGCAGTTCTTTTCGAGGGCCGATGAAAGTGATGCCGTCGGGGCGTACTTCCTGGAGCCAGATGATCGAGGGGATGTTTCCGAGCGCGTTACCGTCGTTCTTGTAGACCAGGTATCTCTTTCCGTCGGTGTCGACGAAGGTTGTCGGGTCGATGTCGCCGCCCTCGGCCAGGTCGCAGACGAGGGGGCCGTCGCCGATGGGTTGGAACGGGCCGAGAGGGCTGGTCGCGAGTGCGGCGCCGACGCACATGCGCCTGGGTGTGGTCGCGGCGCGCGGGGCGGTGAAGTACAGGAGGTACTGACCGTCCGCGCGTCGGGAGACGTCCGGTGCCCAGAAACCGCCGTCCTTTTCCGCCCACGACGGTTTCGTGGGCAGGACGTCCCCACGTATGGTCCATGGGCCGGCAGGGGACGGCGCGCTGGCGACAGGGACCGTGCCCGCCGAGCTGCTGGTGGAGTAGGCGTAGACGGTGGATCCGACCTTGAGAAGGTCCGGGTCGGGGAAGTCGGCGGCGATGGCGACGGCGGGACGCACCGTGTCCGCCGCCAGAGCCCGGCCGACCTGCACCGCTGTCGTCACCAACATGGTGACGACCAGCAGCAACGTGAGAACAGCCGATCGCACAGGCCCCCCTGGTGAGTGTGCGGACGATCAGGTTTCGCGGACTGCCCCACCGTGGCGGACGGCGTGTACCGGGGCAGGCCGGGGCTTCATTGCAGGTAGCTGAGGCGGCGGGTCCCCGCCCAGTTCTGGTTGGTGATGCGGTAGTGATGTGTGGCTTCACTCTCCGGATGGTCCATACCGACGTCGACCGTGTCGGCTCGGGACCAGGTGCCGTTGATCTTCTGGTCGACGAAGTAGGTGAACTCGTTGAAGTCCAGCTCCGAGGAGACGAACGTGTTCGTGATGGTGAGTTCGCGGTGCCCCGCTGTCAGCACGGCGGGGAGGACGACGCTCTGGTCCTTCCACACCCGCGCTTCTCCCTGCATGGGTTGCCAGACCGCGGCCAGGACCCCGTCCACGGAGATGGTCGCGGTTTGTCTGCCGATGATGGCGTCGAGACGGCGGGTCAGTCTCAGCTCGGTATGAGCGGGGTCGACGGTCACGGTGAACTGGCTCGACCCACCGCTTTTGAACGCACGACCGTCGTCGGTCAGGGTGAGGAGAAGGGGCGGTTCCGGATCGGTGAGCGCCGAGAGGCCGAGGGCGGTGCCCAGGGCGGGGACGGCGGCGAGCCCGACCGCCAGTACGAGGCGGCGCCGAGCACGTTTTCGGCCTCGGCCGGGCTTGTCCACGAGCGGTCGAGTGTTCTGCTCCGTGGTCGCGACGCGGTCCGCGGACTTGCTGAGGGAGACCTCGGGTCCGGTGTGGGCCGTTCCGGAGAGTTGCGGCATGGCGGAGATCTGGGAGATCTTCACCCGTTCCCATGCCCGTTCCCAGTCGGGGAGCTCGGCCTCGGGCACCTGACATGCCCGCAGGAACGCCATCATCACCGCCTTCTTGGGGAACCTGCGACCCGCCAACATGTCCGAACAGGTCGCCCGCGGCAGCCGGGTCCCGCCCGACCTGTTCGACCGCAGCTCCAACTCGCGCAGCGACACATCGGCCCGCGCGTACTGCTCGGACAGCAGTCTCGCGAGTTCCTCTCCGCACGTCACCGAGTCCAGCTCGGACCGACGTACGGTCCGGGAAGCCTCTGAATCATCACTGATTGTCACGTCGGACCTCTGCGCTTTGGTCTTGCCGTGCCTGATCTCGATTATCCCCCAGATCTTGGCTCAGAGTATCTGTGTGGTGACTATGTGTGTCCGATTGTGGTCGGACCCCGTCGTCCGCTTCCGGACGAGGGTGGACGAGCCTGTCCGGCGCCCTGTCGGACACCTTGAGCAGCGGGTTCTCCTCGTCCTGGGGTGCGGGCCGCCTCCGCTGCGCGGTGTCAGGCGCAGCGGTGGGCGGACCCGCCCTCGGAACGCGGAGAACACGTCGGCCCTCCGGAGCCGAACACTTGTGTCTCGCCGGTCGAACCGGCGAGACGGATCGGAGAACGTCATGCACACCACCGCGATAGCGGTCGGCGGTCTGCCGGCCACCGTCACGGCAGGTCTGCTGGTCCTGGGGGGTCTCGGTCGACGCCCACGCCTCGGCCGTCGACGGGCGCAGCGCTCTCAACGGTCTCTGCTGTAAGGACTACGACGCCAACGGTTTCAAGAACAATGACCACTTTCGTGCCAGGGCGCGCATCCCTTCGAGTGAGTACGGCGCCTGAAACGGCCGCAGTAGCGGCGGCGCGCGGTGTGGCCTGAAGGGCGGTCGGCTACTGGCGTTCGACGAAACTGCCATGGCGCTGGTTACCTGACGAGCCACGGTATTTACCGCTGACCGTAATCACACGTCTGGGTTTGCCTCCTGACCGCATTCGTGGTCAGGGGGCTTTCCTTAGGCGCCGGCCAATGGCCGACCAGTACTCATGAGGTCTACTTTCGTAGTCTTTGGCCAGGCTGTGTGACCGCGGTCCCCATCACGCATGCGATGTCGTTCGGTCGGCTGCCTCGCTCCACTCCTGATGGCTGCCGGTGATTTCGCGGTACGGCTGGACGTTATGCGCGACGTCATGGCTGCGATTTCGCGAAATGACTTGTGGGGGCGCGGTGACCGCCAGCACGATGGCGGTGACCGGAGGAGGAACGCATGCGCGTGAACGCCTATCTCGACGTGGAGATCGTGGCGCACGAGACCGAAGACGAACTATCGCTTCTGATGGAGATCGAGGCCCCGGAACCGTCCGGCGAACGGACCGAAAGACCCGCCGGGACGTTCGTCGTCGTCCTCGACCGGAGCGGTTCCATGGGAGGTGGACGGCTGGCCGGGGCGAAGACCGCGCTGAGCACGGTCGTGGACCGGCTCGATCCGAGCGACAACTTCGGCGTCGTGACGTTCGACCACGAGGTCGAGGTGGTCGTGCCGGCCGGTCCGCTGCGCGACAAGGCCGCGGTCAAGCGGGCGATCGAGGGGGTGACCTGCCGCGGTTCCACCGACCTGTCGGCGGGCTACCTGCGCGGTCTCCAGGAGGCCCGGTCGGTGGCCGGGCCGACCGGGGCGACATTGCTGGTGGTCAGCGACGGGCACGCCAATGTCGGGATCACCGAGGCGGGAGCGCTCGGCGCGATCGCGGCGGGGGCGCGCGAGCAGAACGTCACCACCTCGGCGCTCGGCTACGGTCTGGGCTACGACGAGGCGATCATGTCGGCGCTCGCCCGGGAGGGGCTGGGGAACGAGCTGTTCGCCGAGGAACCCGACACCGCCGCCCAATTGATCGTCGGGGAGGTCGACAACCTGCTGGATCTGGTCGCCCAGGCCGCCTCGGTGTTGATCCGGCCGTCCGAACGGGTCAGGGCGGTCCGGTTGCTGAACGAACTGCCGTCCTCGGCCGGGCCGAACGGTGTGCGGGCCGAACTCGGCGGTTTCTACGCCGACGAAAGGCGAAAGTTGCTGGTGGTCCTGGAGATTCCGGCGATCGGCGCGCTCGGTCTTGCCGAGGTGGCGACGCTGGAGTTCACCTGGGTGGAAATTCCCACGCTGAAGGAGCACACCGTGACCGTTCCCGTGCACGTGAACGTGGTGCCGGGAGATGAGGCGGCGGGCCGGATTCCCGATCCGGTGGTGCGGACCGAGGTCGCCTACCTGCGGACGCAGCAGGCCAAAAGGCGGGCATCGGCTTTCCTGTCGCAGGGTGACACCCAGGCCGCGCTCCGCGAGATCGGTGCCGCGCAGGCGCTCAATGACGCCGCCCGCGCGCAGGCCCCGGCGGAACTCGTCGACGACCTGGCCGAGGAGGCCGAGGCCCTCGAATACCTGCAACGAGAAATCCAGCGCGGGCAGATCAGCCGGGCCGCGAAGTACTCCTCCCAGGACAGTGCCATGAAGGCCGGCAACTCCGGTCAGTCGGGTTACCAGTCACGCCCCTCTTATCGGCGGAAGAAGGACGAGGATCAGCAGTGATCTGAGCCTTTCGTTGTGCGGTCGCCATTCCTCCGTAGCTCATCGAGAGCGGCTCGTGGAGGGATGGCGACCTCGTCTTCGACGAAGATGTCCACCCTCGGGGCTCCTGCCGAACCGGGACGGTCGGACGCGGGACGCGCGGCCACGAGAGGGCCTTGGCGGGCGGCCGGCCCGCCTCCGGCCACGTGCCCCGAGTACGGCCCGGCCGCCAGGACGCGGACCGCGCCTGGCCGACGTGTCGTCGGTGATCGGGGCCCGTGGCCGTGGCAGGTCGCGCGGGTCGGGCGGCGACCCCGCCGCAGGCGGCGGGACGGGTGCGCGGGAGATCCGCGTGAAGCCGTTGGTCCCGTCGTGATGCCGGACAGCGCGTGGACGGGTTTCCGATGGGCGGTCAAGCGCGAGAAGTCGGTGCCGGCACCGGTCTGAGCAGGTCTGGTGCGATGTGTGCTGCCGGTCCCTGTCGACCATCGGTGCTGGTCAGGGCAGGAGGTTGGTGCGTGGGTGGTGGGGGCGCGAGTGGTCGGTGTCGGCACGGGTTCGAGCAGGTCTGGTGCGATGTGTGCTGCCGGTCCCCGTCGACCATTCGTGCTGGTCAGGGGCGGGGAGGTCGTTCGTGGGCGGTTGCGGCGCCCCGCGTCAGGTTCGTGACTCACCGGTGGCCGGGGCGGTGGAGAGAAATGGTCAATCACGATGTTACGCGAGTGGTCTGTTCGCTTGCGGCGCCGTTGTGACAGTGCCAGGAATGTCCATATCCGGCCATTTTGTTGAGGTTGGAGGGTGGGGCTCGGGGGCGGGTGGTCCGATGTAGTAAAGAGGGGTGGATTGTCGGCCTGGTACGGACTGGTCCAGACCAGTGCACTGTATAACAATCACTGTGGCCAACTTGAGCTTCTTACCCCTAATGCCGTAAATATGAGCACGGAATCCAGCTCAATATCGGACGTGCGGGGGCGCCGGTGGAAGAAACGTTCGTCCTGCAGAAGCCCTTCGGTCATTCGGGACGGGTCGAGCTCGGCTTCACCCCGCAGGACGACCTCCAGCACGAGGACCAGCTCGCCGTACACCGCTACGGCCGGACCGGCGACCGTGACGCCCTGGTCAAGACCGCCGTGTCGCGCACCGGGACGAAGGTGCTGCGCCGCGAGGCCGACGCCTACAACCGGATGAGCGGAAAGCACACCGCGTTCGGCCGGTTGCTGGGCTTTCGGACCGCGCAGGACCCGGTCTGCCTCATGGTCACCAGGCGCGGCGTACCGATCTCCCGGTGCGATCCGAAGCTGCGGCTCGACGCGACCCAGCTCGACAGGGCGGCGCGCGACCTGTTCGGTGCGCTGGCGACGCTCGCGGACCTCGGGTTCGCGCATCGGGCCGTGTCGGCCGACAGCGTGTTCTGGGACGGTCTCCAGATCCAGTTGCAGAACTTCGGTCATGTGGAGCCGCTCTTCACGATCGCGGGGTTGCACGAGTCCGCGCTGGGGTCGCCCACCGGGCTGCCGGTCAGCGATGTCCCAGACGCGCGGGCGGCGGCGCTGCTGCTGTGCCGCCTCGCCACCGGAAGCGCCGACGGCCGTCCCGCGACGGCGCTCGGGAGGCTCGCGGACGCCGCTCCCCGCCTCGCCGAGGCCCTCGAACCGGCCCTGCTCGCCGACGTTCCCCCGACGCCTAAGGAGATGGCGGAGCGGCTGCAGCGAAGTCGTCCCGTCCAGCGGCGCCCCGCCCAGGAAGGTGGCCAGGAGCGTCCGGGGACGGACGAGCGGCACGTCGGGCTGGACGCGCATCGCCGGGAGTTCCGGGAGCTGCGCCGCCAGCAGCGGGAGTTCAACCGGGCCGGGGCGAAGCCCAGGCGGGCCGGCGCCGCGGAACAGGCGCGGGCCGCGGCCCGACCGGCGGCGCATGCCGCGCAGGCGGCGGGGTCGGAGCCGTCGCCGCCTGAAGGCGGTTCCCGGTCGTGGTTCGTGTTCGGTCTGTTCGCCCTGGTCGCCGTTCTGCTGTTCGTCCTGGTGGTGAGGTAAACGTGAGCGATCTCGAAGCCCCGCGTCCGAAGATGCCGCCCAGGCGGGACGGGCCGCCGTATCCGATGCCGCCGTCGACACCACCCGAGCCCCGCATCGAGTACACGCCGCCGGGCTCCGCGGAACCGCCGCCTTCTCCGCCGTCGTTCGAGAAGGAGCCGGAGAATCTCTCGCGCAGGCCCCGCACTCCGGGCCCGCCGGACGATCCGCCGGGACGCAGGATGGTGTGCCCCTACTGCCTCAGCGAGTTCGACTGGGACAGCGCCCCGCTGATCAGCCGTGACACGGCGGACGGCGAGGTCGCGCTGGTGCGCGCGCCGGGCGAGAACGAGGTCCGCTGGCGCAACCGGACCATGCACGCCTGGCGGGTCTGCGAGATGACCGACGAGGACCATTTCATCCCCGCCGCGATCGGCGGCATGACCACGCTGATCGTCGGCATGGTCGGGCAGGCGGGGTCGGGCAAGTCCAGCCTGCTGTGGGCGATGATGGAGGAACTCGGCCAGTCCGCGTTGAAGATCTCCCACCGGCTGGACGTCCTCCCCCTGGACCCGCGCCTCCAGCAGGAGTTGTTCGACCGGAACCAGCTCGGCCTGTTGAACGAACGCAAGCTGCTGCCCGCCACCCGGCTCCCCGTGACCCCGGAGTTCGCCTGCGCGTACCGGATCACCAGCGGGCACACCGGCGAGCAGTACGCACTGCTGATCTTCGACGTGCCCGGGGAGATCTTCACGCGGGGCGGTATCGCCGCGTCCACCCCGTTCATGTCCATCGCGGACGCGTTGATGTTCGTGGCGGACGGCGCGAGCCTCGACACGCGGCACGGCCGCCGGACCAGCGACCCCGGGTTCACCGCGGTGCTGTCCCATCTCGCGCACGTCCATCCGGGGCGGGGCCGGGAGTTCCTGCCGATCCCCGCCGCCATGGTCGTCGCGAAGTCGGACACGCTGCGCGTCTTCAAAGAGGTCGACGAGTGGCTCGGCCGCAAGGACGACCTCGATCTGCACACGGTCGAACAGGAGTCCGAGGACGCCTACGCCTTCCTCAAGGCGCGCGGGGTGGAGTCGTGGCTCGTCCCCGTCCAGAAGTTCGCGGACTCCACATTGCACTTCGCGTCGGCCACGGGCGTCGAGGCGCAGGACGGCGAGTACCCGGAGAAGTCGTTCCGCCGCCAGCGGGTGCTTCGCCCGCTGCTGTCCCTGCTGGCGATGAAGGGCGTCCTGCCCCGCGAGAGCCTCGGCACCGTACCGGAGGACGCATGAGCGAATCCGCTCCTTCGCCCGACCGCGTCGACCACATCGTGTTCGCCTGGTCGGAACGGCTGCTCATCGGCGGCAGCGGTCTCGGTCCCGTCGCGTCCTCGCTGGACAGGGACGGCCTGCGGCTGTGGAACGACCGTCTGGTCGGGGGTGACGCGGCCGTCGGGCAGTGGCACTACGGCGCCGCCGAGTGCGTCGCGCTGGGGGCGCTGCGGCTCGGTCAGCACGGTGTCGCGTTGCGGCTGCTGCCGGCCCGGGACGCCAACGGCCGGGTCTCCCAGCTCGTGCACGCGCTGATCGGCCCCGCCGCGACGGTCGACGCGCGGCTCGCGCTCGGCCTGCACGCCTGGCCGGGCTGGGTGACCCCCGACGACGTGCCCGGCCTGCCCGACTCGCTGTCGCCCTGGGACGCGGCGGAGCTGCGGACGTTCGCCCGCACGGCCATGGACGCGTTTCCGCTGCGGCACGAGCCGCTGGCGGGGCTGCTCGCGGGCGTGCTCGCGGCGCCCACGGACCGGTACGCGGCGGTCATCGTGCCGGGCGATCTGGACCTGGTCGCCGGGCTCGTCCGCCGGTTGGGCGGGGTGGCGGGCGACGAGCCGTGGACGATGATGCTCGGCGCGACCGTCACCCGTGCCGAGCTGCGGCCCCGCCTGCTCGTGTCGGAGCTGGACGACGCCCGCCGCGGCCGCGTCCAGCTGACCACGGCGCCGACCGGCGACGCGCGGCTCGACCGGGGTGCCATGCTGCTCGCCGCCCTCCCGGACGCGGCCCCGCCACGGACGCCGCTGACCACCCCGGCCACCTTGCTGGACTGGGTGGAGAGCGAGCACCAGCGGGCGACGAAGGTCCTGGATCTCATCGACCGCGCGCTCGCCGGGACGCTCGACGACGACGCGCGCCGCCATCTCGACGGGCCGTCCGGGCAGGACCGGCTGCGCGCCGAGCTGCGGCATGTCGGCGCGGTGGAGTTCGCCGACCGGTTGCGCCGCTGGGCCGCCGACCCGCCACGCGGGCTCGGCAACGCGGCCAGGACGCTGCGCATCCTCGCCGCGGAGCGGTACCTCGCCGAGGCCGGGGAGTCGCGGGAGGTGGCCGAGCCGTTGGCGGACGCGGCGCGGCGGATGGACATCACGGTCGTCGAGGCGTCCCGCGTCCTCGCGAACTGGTTCGGTGGGCTCACGCAGGTCACCCCGTGGCACCAGTACGAGGCGGTGTACTTCGCGCTCTGGTTCGGTGTCGAGGTGACGACCGACCCGACCGTCGGGAAGGCGCTGCACGGCATCCCCGTGGAGGACCTGCTGAGCTGGGCGGCGTCGATGGCGGCGGAGGGTCAGACCGACGCGGCCCTGCATTTCATGCGCGCCGCCTACGACCGCTGGCGCCGCTCGACGGACCGGGCGGGGAACGAGAAGGTCCGCGCGCTGCTGCGGGAGACCGGGACGTTCCACGAGACGATCCACCGGCTGGTCGCGGCCGGTGACGCGACCGCCGAGGAGGAGACCCACCTCTACCGGATCGTCCTGCACCTGGCCTACGGCGCCCCGATCGTCGACATGAAGGCCGTGCTGGGCGCGTTGCCGATGGACGCCGCGCTGACGGAGTACCGGCCGTGGACGGCGGTCGCCGCCGTCGTCGAACGCCGCGACCTCGTGTTCCAGGTCGCGGCGCACGCCTACAACCGGAACGCGCCACAGGTGGTTCTGGAAGAGCTGCTACGCCGGTTCAGCAGCGCCGACCTCATCCTCGGGTTGGCGGCCCGCCCGGGGCAGCCGGGTCTGCTGGTTCCCGTTTGCGAACTGCTACGGACCCGCCGCCACGACGCCGACCAGCGTCAGGCCAACCGCAGGGCGCTGCTGGAGAACGGCTTCCTGATCGACCTGGTCGAATCGGCGTGGCAGGCGGCACCCGACCGTCGCCTCGCCGCCTACGGGCACTTCATCGGCGGCGCCTACCGCGTGGGGGACCGGGCGAGGCAGGACGGCGCGGGCCTGAGCGTCGCCGACGTCCAGGAACTGCTCGCACTGGGCGGGCCGCCATCGTTCGGTCTGGCCGTCCTCGCGGCGGCCGGTACGGACGCGGTGCTGACCGTCCTGGTCGGCGAGACACAGCGGCACGCGGTCGAAATGGGGCTGTCGGAGGACCTGGTCCGCCAGATCACGCGCGGCCCGTACTTCCGTCCCCCGCAGGTCGAACAGGTCGAGCCGGACGACGTTCCGACGCCTGCGCCCGTACCGTCCCCCCGGGATCCGATTCCGGGGGGCCCCGACCCGAAGCAGCCCCCTTCCTTCGGCGGCGGCGACAGGGCGTGCGGCGTCTGCGGCGAAGACCACCACCAGGCCGACGAAGTCGGGAGGAGATTCCCCGGCGCCGGGTTGGGGCTCAACCGCAACGCGCTCATCAGCGGCGGAGTCCTCGCGCTCGTGCTGGTGCTGCTGATCTACATCCTGTTCGTGCGCGGCGGATCGGACGATGACCCGCCCCGCCGGGTGACCCCCACCGTGACCCCGACCGTGACCGTGACCGTCACGAAGCCGCCCAAGGCACCGACAGGACAGAACGACTGATGGCCCCACCTTCGGCCCCCGCCGCGAGCGGCACCGACCACCGGTCCGCCCCGGACCCCCTGACCGCCGACGAGCGGCTGCGCTCCATCAGCGAACGGCTGGACGGCTACGCCGCGAAGGCGGACAGGCATGCCCACGGCGCGGACGCGACCGGTCCCGTGCTGCTGCGTCGGCTGGCCCGTGATCTCGACCCCGCCAGTGGCCGCGCCCTGGCGGGCGTCGACCTCGTCACCGCCTACCCGGCCGATGCGCTGCTGCCCGAACCGGCGCCGTCCCGTGTCCTGGAACTGGTGCTGTTCTGGGCGCGGCTGCTGCGGGACGTGCTCGTCTTCGTGCCGATCCTGATCACCTGGCTGAAACTCCACGAGGCGCTCAGCGCCTACGGCAAGGCGGGCAGCGAGTCCTCGTTCCTGCTCGGCTGGCAGGCCGGTTCGTTCCAGCGCGACCACATCAGGCAGGGCGTCCAGGACTTCGACCCGCTGTCGACGACGGCGTGGTGGGTCGTCGTCACCGTCGCGGTCGTGATCGTGTTCGCGATCGCGGTGAACGCGTGCGAGAACCGCCTCGACCGTCCCCGCTTCGAGGACGAGCGCGTGCGGATCACCCAGGACCTGGCGCTCGCGACGCACCTGCTCGCCGGGACGCCCGACGACCAGATGTCCTACCGGGACGTCCGCGCGCTGGTCCGCCGGTTGGAGACCAGCGTCGGCGGGCTCGTCGACCGGCTGGCCGGCACCGCCGAGGAGATCCGCGCGGCGCTGGAGAGCAGCACCGGCAAACGGATCGAGGAGGCCCTCCAGGCCTGGATCGACAAGTCCGCGGCGCTGGAACGGGCGCTTGAGGCGATTCAGGCGCCCGCCGAGACGCTGGCGGCGTTCCGGGTGTTGCAGGACGACATCGCCGCCGGTCAACGCGAACTGCGCGCCGAACTGGCCGCCCTGGTCACACAGGTCGAACGGGCGACGCTCGCCGCCACCGACCACGCCGACACCGTCCGGCACTACCAGGACTCGGGACACGAGCTGATCAGCGGCTCGGTGCACCGGCTCGTCGCGAGCACCGACCGGCTCGGCGTGGCGCTCGACCGGCTGGAGGACCTGGTCGCCGAGTCCCGCGCGTTCGTCGCCTACGCCCGGGACGCGGGTGAGCGCGACGCGGACGGGGGCGTGCCGCGGTGAGCGGGCGCGCGTCCCGGCGGTCGCGGCGGGCCTCCAGGTTCAGCGCGGCCCATCTCGCGGGCTGGCTGTTCGCCGACCTGATGCTCGTGCTGTTCCTCGTCGCGATGGCCGTGCAGCGTCCCGCCGAGATCCCGCAGGAACCCCGGGGCGACGACCGGCCCACTCCGCAGGGGCCGCGCGTCCTCGGCCAGGACTTCTGCGAGTTCATGATCCCGGTCCAGGCGGAGGGGCTGCTCGGCGGCGACCGCGCCGCGACCGCCGACCTGTTGGCCAAGGTCGACCGGGCGGTGGACGGCAGGAGCCGGTCCTGGCTGCACGGGCCCGAGATGCGGAGCGCCGGTGGCCGCGCCCGCTGCGAGGCGCAGCTCGGCGAGGACGCGCAGGTCGGCTTCTACCTCGTCTACGGCGCCAGGGAGCACACCGACAGCGGGGTCGTCCTCGGCCGGAACGCCGCAAAGGCCATCAAGTCCGGTGATCCACGCTTCCGCGCGGCGATCTACCGGGCGGCCTGGACGGGCGGGGCGGGCAACAGCTCGGTCCAGCTCATCGTCTTCTTCTACCAGAACTGATCGACACGGGATGTGATGGGGTGACCACCGAGATCACAAGGCTCCTGACGCGCACCGGCGCCGCGGGCGACCGGGTCGAGTTCACGCTGACCCTGGACGGCGGCGAGGTCAGGGGCACCCGGTTCACCGGTCACTACGGCACCGTCCGGGGCGGCGGCCTCACGGACGTCGACTGCCTGTACAAGGTCGCCCGCTGGGACAGGGGAAGGCGCGCGGTCGAGAACGAGATCGCCGTGCTCAGCGGCCTGGGATGGGCCGGTGTGAACGACGGCCGGTTCGCCGAGCTGATCGGCTACGACCTCGATCCGGCCGAGGGCGGCGCCGTGCTGGTCCAGCGGCGGCGTGGCCGGGCGGCGGCCCAGCGGCTGGCGACGACCATGCCGACCGAGGACGAGTTGTGGCAGCCCACCCACGACCTGCTGTCCGCGTTGCAGATCCTGGCCCACCACAACTACGTGCACGGCGCCATCTCGTCCACCACGGTGTTCTGGGACGGCGAAGGGTTGCAGATCGCCGACCTCAGCATGGCGACCACCCAGACCGACGCCGAGGACGGCGCCGTCCGGGACGTGCGCCACGCCGCCGGGCTGCTCTACTGGCTCGCGTCCGGCGACGATTCGGCGTTCGGCTACCAGGCAGACGGAGCCGGGTCGGCCGAGCAGGAGTACCGCTGGCTGAAGGCGCATCGTCCCTGCCTCGCGATGGTGCTCCGGCCCGTGTACGAGGGCGAGTCGCCCACCGCCGAGGAACTGCTGGCCGCGATGGTGGGGTGGCCGCGTCCCGTCCGTCCGAGGCGGCCGGTGCCGCCGCGCGGCCCCGAGCCCAAGAAGGACCGGGAACCCACGCGGGCGGACGACACGGAGACACAACACCACATCGGAGCGACGCCCGAGGACGACGCGCACACGCACCAGGACGCGAAGACGTCCCAGGACGCGAAGACGTCCCAAGACACGAGGACGCATCAGGACACGAGGAAGCCAACGGACACCGGGAGCACGCGCCGGTTGGGCGACGACCCGTCCGAACCGCCGGATGACCGTGAAGACCGCCAGTTCCGGAAGTATCTCGTCGAGAAGGTGACGAACATGCACGGCCAGCCCGAACAGCCGGTGGGGGCGGCGGTGCCGGGGTCCGGTCCGGCCCCGTCCCGGCGACCTCGACCGGAACCCGGCAGCCTGCCGCCGGACTTCCCGTTCCGTGTCGGCGAGGACGGCGGTCGCCGTCCGCATCCGCTCGTGTGGGTCGCCGTGGGCGCGCTGGTGGCCGTGATCCTCCTCCTGGTGGTGTTCTCATGACCGAACCGTTTCCCGGCCAGGTCGAACGACGCCTCACGACCTGTCCGTACTGCCTGAACCAGCTCGACTGGTTCGACTTCAGCGAAGTGCCGCTGGTGAAGGAGACCCCCGAAGGGCCGGAGGTTCTCACACCCGGACCGGACGAGTCGGAGACCCACTACCGGCACCGGACGCTCGGCGCCATGCGGCAGTGCCGGGGCAACGGTGAGCCGCACCTGCTGCCCGCCGACTACGGGTACCTGGAGCCGCTCGTCGTCGGCCTGGTCGGCGACAGCGCGGCGGGGAAGACGCATCTGCTCACCGCGATGATCGCGCAGCTTGAGCGGAGCCGCTCGCTGTTCGGACGCGAGCTGCGGATCGGGCCGCTCGACGGTCGGCTCCGGCAGCGGTTCTACGACGAACGCGTCACCCCGTTCCTGGTGCGCCACGAGGTACTGGGCGGCACCCGTCCGGGACAGCCCGAGTTCGCCTACGCCCTGCGCGTGCAGAGCCGGCAGACGGGCCGGACCCACGCGGTCGGGTTCTTCGACGTCCCCGGCGAGCACTTCCGAAGGTTCAGCTACGACGACACACCGTTCATGAGCGCCGCCGACGCGGTCATCTACGTCGCGGACGGCAGCAGGCTCAGGTCCGGCGACGGCTGGCGCGACTGGGTCCCCGACCCGGGCTTCATGCACGCGATCGAGCAGTTGGAGCGCACCCGGGTCACCGGCGACGGCAGGCTTCCCCCGGCCGTCATCGTCGTCGCGAAGTCCGACATGCTGGACGGTCTCGACGACGACGCCACCGTCACGCGCTGGCTTCGCCGCAGGGACGAGACCCACCTCAACGACCTGCGCAGCGTGCTCGTGGAGACCGTGGACGCGGGCGCCTTCCTGAGGCGGCACGGCGCGAGCCACTGGCTGGACCCCCTCGAGTCGGGGTCGCCGGTCACCGTCCATTTCGCGTCCGCGTCGGGCGTCTCGAAACCGAGGGAGGACGCGACCGAGTTCCCTGACGAGGGCTTCGGACCGAAGCGGGTGTTGCGTCCGCTGCTGTCGCTGTTCAGCATGGCCGGGCTGCTCCCGAAGATCGACATGGACCAGCCGGAGGTGTCCATGGACGATCCGCAGTCCTTCTACTGAACGGCGGCCGCGCGCCGGGCGTGGCGGGCGAGCAGCAGCGTCACGACCAGATGGCCCCGGCCCTCCACGGTCGCCGGATCGGCCGTCGCGGCGATCCGCCGCCGGTCGAGCCACCAGGGCACGTCGGACCTCACCCCGGCGGCCAGCGCGCGGGCCTGGACGGCGGCCTCGGGTGAGAGCGTCAGCTCGGTCGCCCACGCCCACACCGTCGTCCATTCACGTTCGGACGGCAGTTCCGCCGGGGCCCGCCCCCGGTAGCTCCGGACGATCCGGTCGCGCAGCCAACCGACCTTCGCCGCCACGAAGTCCACGATCTCGGGGACCTCCGCGTCGACCCGGTCGAGGACGGCGCACCGCCCCTGGCAGCCGGAATGGGCGCAGCCGTGCCCGGCCGCGTACTCCAGCGCACCATCTTCCAACGCCCTGCGCAGCAACCGCTGCTCGGCGTCCCCGCGCCGCGCCAGCTCCAGCAGCCCCGACGCGCTGATCGGACGCCCCTCGTACCGGGGCGTCACATCGGGCAGGACGCTCGCCGTCAGCCTGCCCAGCGCCCGCGCCGCCCGGCCGGGGGTGAGACCGCGCAGATACGTCACCTCGTGGTCGCTCGCGCCGAGTTCGACGAGCCAGTCGGCGACCCTGCCGCCGTTCGCGGCCAGCCAGTCGATGCCCGGCGCCCAGTTCTGCTCGAGGTCGTCGACGAGGTGTTCGATCTTCCGGTACGTGCGGCCGTTGAAGCGCACCGGTCGCTTCGTCCTGGCCACCCACGCCGCCACCTGCTCGTAGCCCCAGCGTCGCTCCGGATCGACGGTCAGCAGGCCCTCGATCAACCGTCGCCAGTCCGGATCGTCGACGTCGGTCAACGCCGGACGGCGCCCGTCCCGCAGCATCGCCCGTACTTCGCCGGGCGCCATGCCCGCGTACGGCCTGCGGCCCAGGAGCAGCTCGTAGGCGATGATCCCGAGCGCCCACCAGGCCGCCGGGGCGCCGCGACGGCCGCGGAGCGTCTCCGGTGAGGCGTAGGACAGCGTGAACGCCATCCGTCCACGCTGCGCGTGTTCGTTCGGTGCCTGTTCGGTGGGCCCGCGCCCGTTCGGCGACCGGTCCCGGACGTCGCGGGCCGTCCCACCGAAGTCGCCGATGAGCAGCTCGTAGGGGTCGCGTGACCGCACCAGGATGTTGGCGGGCTTCACATCGGTGTGCGTCAACCCCTGCTCGACGACCCAGAAGTTCAGGCAGTCCGCGAGTTCGGCGATGATCTGGCGCGGTTCCGCGTCCCCGGTGGGCGCCGCGCGACCGTGGATGACGTCGTGCAGCGAGCCGTGCGGGCAGTACTCCTGGGCCATCCACCCGACGGTCTCGCCGTGTACCTCGATGTCGCCGTAGTCGAAGATCCGCGGGACGTGCCTGACGAACCGGTGCAGGGACAGCAGCCGCATCTGGTGGTGGTCCACCCGGGCCGCCTTGTTGACCTTGACCACGGCCTCGGACGCGCCTTCGCACCAGTCGCCGTCCGGCTCCACGAGGAACACGACCGCCTCGCCGCCGACCGCGAGCGGCCGGACCCTCGTGACGCGATCCAGCAGAGCGTCCGGAAACTCATCGACCCCTGACTCGAACCCCAGCACCGCCCCTCCCCGCCCGTGACCACAATCCTACGAGCCGTGCACCCGCCCTGGTGAGCGCGGCAGGGGTGGGCCGCCGCCCGGCCGTGACCATGTTCGGCCGCGAAGGCGGCGGCGCGGGGGCGGCCCACTCGTCCCGCGCGCGATCACTCTTGGTGATCAAGGGGTTTCGGAGGGGCCGCGAGGGCCGCATAAGGCTTCCGAATCTCGGCCTAGTCAGGGGATAAAAAGCACGAATAGTGACAGATAGTGGCCATATCCCTGACAGTCCTCCCGGACGGTCGTCAACCGTGCGATGCGACATGTACTAGTGGGGGCATAGCACCAGCAGCGGGCAGGTATCAGTCAGCACAAGGGGAGCGATGGCCTACTCCGTATCGCGCCTGAACAGGACGACCACCGCGCGCTGGTGGCTGTCCCTCGAAAAGAGCGAAGGCCGGGAGCGGATCTACCGCGCACTTCGCGATCTTCTCGACGCGGGGGCGCCGACGTATACCGCGAGGCCCACCCGTCCCGAACTCAACCGGCGACTCGGAATCACTTCCTCGTCCACCTTCTACCACGCGATCAACAATTCCCGGTTCAAGGAGGCGCTCGGCCCCTCGGACTTCCGGACGCGGCTCGACCACGGCGACGCGATGGCGACCCTGGTCGCCGAGGCGAAGATCTGGTCGTACGCCGACCACCGGCAGGGCTGGCTCAACGGGCTGTCGCGGCTGCCGGGCGGGTCCGTCCGGTGCGCGGTGCTGAGCCTGGTGGACGTCCTCTCCCGGTGGGCCGTGGCGGAACCCGGCCTGGCCACCGTGTACGGCTTCGCCGCGCCGCACTCGGCCGTCCAGGACCTGTGCACCGTCCTGCCATGCGAGATCACCGAGACCAGGGCCGGGGAACTGCTGGCGAAGGTCGTCACGGAGGCGCGCGGCCCGTTCGGCATGTCCTCCGGCGCCGTCGTCGACGCCGTCTACGACGACCTCACCGAGATCCTGCACGCCCCCGCCGCCATCACCGGGATGGTCGAGGGCATCCGCGGCCGCCTCCGCGACCTCCAGGCGCCGCTCGGGAGCCTGTCGGACGCGGAACTCGACGCCGCCCTCCCCACCTGGGTTCCGCGCGAGGCGCTACGGCTGCTCACCGAGGGGGCATGACCGGTGCCGGGCGACCACGACCAGGAACTGCGAAGCGAACTGTGCACGCTCGTCACCTACGTCGGCGACACCGGCGACCCGCGGCCGCTGCGCGAACTGCTCACCGAGGCCGACCACGACTCCACGGTCGACCGCGCCGTGGTGCTCCAGATCGAGTGCGAACTGGAGAAGTGGCTGAGCCGGGGCCGTGACGCGACCGTGTCCGCCGAGGTCTGGGCCGGGCTGGCACGGCGCGCCGCCGCGATGAGACTGGCGCCCGACGACCCCGCGTACCTGACGATCCGCATGTTGCACGCGCAGTACGTGCGTCGCCGTGGACGGCCGGGCGACGGGGAACTGGCCGTCCGGCTCTACCGGCGCGAATGGGAACTGCGCACGCGACTGTTCCCGGTGGACGACTGCCGGACCTCGACGGCGCACGCGAACCTGGCGCTGGCGATCCGGGAACGCGCCGCCCCCGGCGATCTAGAACGCGCGCTGGACATGCTGGAGGAGGAGACCGCGCGGCGGATGCGCGTGCACGGCTCCGACCGTCCGTTCACCTGGATCGCCCAGCTGATTCTCGCCCAGACCCTGATCATGGAGGCGGAGGAGACCACCGAACCGGACGAGGTCCGGGCGGCGGCCCTGTCGGCCGGCGAGCACAGCGAGGCGGTCCTGACCGGCCGCCGGGTACGGTTCGGCCGCTCACATCACGCGACGCTCCGCGCCCAACTCGTCCACGCCAACGCGCTCATCCTGCTGGGACGGTTCGCGGACGCCGTCGGCCTGCTCGGCGCGCACCAACGACACGACCCGGCCGGAACGACATCACCGGGCAAATCCGACCTTCTCCTAGCCCGCGCGCTCAAGGACACCGAGCCCCTGCGGGCGCTGGTCCACGCGCGACACGCGGTTCAGCGCAGTATCGACCCCCGTCGCAGGAAGGCGGCGGAGCAGGTCGTTCGGGAGTTGGAGGTGGACTGTCCGGGGTGATGCGCCGCCTCGAAGGCGCGTTCCGCGGTCTCCTCGAACCGTGCGCCAGCGTTCGGCGTCGTGG
>NZ_RBWU01000001.1:1168979-1468193 GCF_003634705.1 Actinomadura pelletieri DSM 43383
GAAGGCGGCGGAGCAGGTCGTTCGGGAGTTGGAGGTGGACTGTCCGGGGTGATGCGCCGCCTCGAAGGCGCGTTCCGCGGTCTCCTCGAACCGTGCGCGCCAGCGTTCGGCGTCGTGGTTCAGCGCAGTATCGATCCCCGTCGTAGGAAGGCGGCGGAGCAGGTTGTTCGGGAGTTGGAGGTGGACTGTCCGGGGTGATGCGCCGCCTCGAAGGCGCGTTCCGCGGTCTCCTCGAACCGTGCGCGCCAGCGTTCGGCGTCGCCGTGGAGCTGGTGGGTGAGCGCGCGGTCGCCGTCCAGGACCGCCGTCAACCGGCTCGCGACCCAGGTGGCCACGGGATCGGCGGGCGCGACGGCCAGGACCTGGAGGTAGCAGGCGGCCAGGACGGCGTCCGCGCGGCGGCGGCGGGTGCTTTCGTTCGCGGCGCGGACGATGCGGGCCAACCGGTCCATGGCGGATAACGCCGCCGCCGTGGAGTCGGCGGTGAGGGCTCGGGCCGCCATGTCGAGGGCAGCCGCGCGTTCGTGCGGCGGTGTCTCCGGGTCCAGAAGCGCGAGCCTGCGATGAAGCCGCCGAACGATCGCGCCGTCCGCGCCGGACTCCGCGTCGCCCCGACACAGCGCCCGCGCCACGGCGAGCCGTTCGGCGGAATCCCCGGTGAGGAGATGCAGGGCGGTGCCGACGGCGCCCCGACAGTACCGCCGCCGGGCGTCCGCGAGCTCGGTCTCCCGCTCCCGGACGAGGGCCAGCAACTCCGCGGGCCGCAGGCCCACCGGGTCGATCGGCGCGGGTGCCGGCCGTTCCCGGCTCAGTGCCGGTAACGCCAGAGACTCGGCGTTGCAGCGCACCAGCGCCGCCGCCGCGCGCGGCCACGGATCCCGGACGTCCGGTGGCGCGGGTTCCGCGGCGG
Organism: Actinomadura pelletieri DSM 43383; assembly: GCF_003634705.1. Classification (GTDB taxonomy): domain Bacteria; phylum Actinomycetota; class Actinomycetes; order Streptosporangiales; family Streptosporangiaceae; genus Spirillospora; species Spirillospora pelletieri. Next base: position 1,169,890 of record NZ_RBWU01000001.1, read on the forward strand.
TCAGCGCGCCGTACGCGAGGAAGAACGCCAGCCCGGCATCCGGAAGGGGTCCGTCTCCGAGCATATCGAGCGCCTCTCCGATTTCCGGTTGGGCATGATCAATGGCCCTGGGAAACGTGCAGCACAGGCATACAGTGGCGATAATCGGCCAGAACGAGGCGCCCGTACATTCATTCCAGCAGAACACCGGAATTCATAGAACCACCGGCCGAGCCACTGCGATCTTGAACGGTTCGCGCGGTGCCCGCTCTCGCCGGGAGGCGCCGCACGGACGGCGGGTGGCCGATTCCGGAAGATGTGTCACACGACTCCGTCCCATCCTGTGAACCCTGCTCTCCTGACAGGCGTCGCCGCTCGATCCCGCGGGGACGGCCTCCGCCCGCCCCTCCCTTCCAGCGATTCCGGCGTTGGATTGGAATGATCAATGCGTTCCAACAAGTGCGGCGGATTTTGGAAGGATCGACCGACGTGACGGGCAGATATTCGTGGGTCGAATGGGGATTGCTCGGATATTCTGGCGGGAATGCAATTCCCTGCGAGGCCGGTTCCTACGAGCCGATATGGGGGCGGTGATGTTCGACCGGAGGCGAGTCTTCGATCCATCGCGGGAGCCTGAACCCGGGCACGCCGACAGGTCGTACGAACGGTGGTTTCCCGACGACCCGCCGGCCCCCGGCCGTTTCGCGGAGGCCGACGGATGGGCGCCCCGCCAAGGCGGCCTCCCGCTGCCCGGCCCGGCACCCGTCCCCTCCTTCCGAATCCCACGGCTGCCGTTACAGACGACGGCGCCGCGACGGTTCGGCCTCCGTCCGTTCCGGCGCAGACCTCTCGACCGATCCACGCTCCGGGCGCGCACGGTCCAAGACGACCCCACCTGGCGAGGCCTGACACGCCAGAACCCCGAACCACAGAACCCCGCCCCCCAGGCCAAGCCCCGGCGGGACTCCGCACGGCGCGACAAGGAGGATGGCGATGACTGAGCCGACCCCCGGCGGCCAGGACGCCCGCCGACCGGATGACGACGGTCATCCGCGTCCGCCGGTCCGGTCGCCGCTGATCTGGTTCTCCGGGGCCGACACCGAGGTGCTCGCGATGACGCCCGGTGACCGGGCGCGGTACACGGGCATGGGCAGCGCGGTCCTGTTCACGGCCTCGCTCGGCGGCCTGTCGATGTGCCTCGCGATGAGGATGGCGCTCGGCCTGCCCATCGCCATCTGCCTGCTGATCGCCGTCGGGTGGTTCTTCGGCATCGCCGGTCTCGACCGCTGGCTCGTCAGCTCGATGGACAAGCCCGCCAGGGACAGGGACGGCGAGGTGGCGAGCTGGGACGCTCCCGCGGAGTCCCGCAGCCCCTACAAGCTCGCCCTTCCCCGCCTGGGGCTCGCCCTGCTCTTCGGCATGGTGATCTCGACGCCGCTCACCTTGCAGATCTTCGACACGGAGATCCGCGCGGAGATCAACAAGATTCACCAGGACGAGTGGAACGACTACGTCAAGGAGATGCGGAGCGGCTCGTCCGGAAGGCGCATCGCCGACCTGACGACCAGGCAGGCGCAGTTACAGGAGGTCGTCAACAGCGGAGGGCGGTCGGGCGATCCCGCCGTGACCAACCCGGACGTGGCCGCCTACGACAAGAAGCTGGAGGGGATGCGCCAACAGCTCACCGAGCTGGATCAGAAACGCGCCTGCGAACAAGAGGGAGTGAACTCCGGCACCGACTGCCGGGGGACCTCCGGCCGGGAGGGGTGCGGGGCGCGTTGTGACGCGTTCGAGCGCGCTCGCAACCGGCTGAGCGGCGAGATCAAGAAGGTCGAGCAGCAGCGAGCGGCGCTCGTGCAGCGTCTCAGGTCGCAGGAGTCCAGCGGTGCCGAGTCCCGTCTCGCGCAGGCGAAGGCGCAGCTGGAGGAGGTCAACGGGGAACTCGGCCGGCTCCAGCAGGCGCAGGCGAAGCTTTTGAACCAGGGGAAGGCCGACAACGAGGCGAACGACGGCCTGCTGATCCGCATGGAGGCGCTCGAAAAGGCCAGCACGGGCAGCCTGACGCTGGGCCTCGCCCGGCTGGTGCTCTTCCTGTTCTTCACCGCGATCGAGTGCCTGCCGGTGATCGTCAAGCTGCTGATGAACGACGGCGCCTACGAGAACCTCGCCCGCGAGCGGCGGCGGCAGGACGAGATCCGGGGTAGGCGGGAACTGCTGTCCCGCCGCCGGGTCGACGCCCAGCACTACGAGGACGAGGTGTACTACGGCGAGCGGCTGCGCGCGGCCCGGTGGGCGGCCATCGACGACCTCGTCACGGAGACCACGGCCCTGGAGACGGACGTCGCCCGGCGTCGGCTGTACTGGTGGTACTCGCAGCAGTCGCGTGACCTGCCCCCGGCGCCCCCGAATGAAGTCCCGCAGCAGTTCGGCCAAGACCCGGAGCCCCCGGAATCCTGGCCCGACGAGACGCCGCCGGATCCCTCGGGGCATTCCCCGAACGACATCCACATCCCGCCGCAGCCCGGACCGTCCGAGCCGGAGCCTGAGCCTGAGCAGCAGCCTCCGTACCAGCGGTCGCCCTACCAGCAGCCCAGCCCGCCGCCCCTGCCGCCCAGGGGCGGCACCGGGAACGGACGTCCCGACCCGTACGGGAGCCGCGGGAGGCGTTCTCGGGGCCGGGCCGAAGGAGAACAGGCCGACAGGTTGCAGCCCATGGAGGCGACGTCTCACTACACCGGACCGCACGATGTGCCCGTCGGAGACATGGAGGCGGGCTGGATCCGCAGCCGCGTCGTCCACATCAGGGAGCGGCTTCTGTGGCTGTACCAAAGGTCGGAGCGGAAGGGGTGAGTGGGCTGCCGAGCATCGATGGGTGCGGGGTCCTCGGGCCGGGCTTGCGGGTGGTCGCGTGGGTGTGGGGTTACTCGATTGCGCCAGGTCAGGGGAGGTTTTTGTGGGTGTGTCGCGGGTTGGGGTGGAGGGGGTGAGTGGGGTGTTGAACGTTGCGGAGGTTTGTGCGAGTACGCGGGCGCTTGGGCCTGGGGTGCGGGCGGTCGCTTGGGTGCAGGGGTGTCCGTTTCGTTGTCGGGGGTGTGTGGCGCCGGACTGGATCGAGCGGCGGCCCGCGCGGGAGATGACCCCGGCCGAGCTTGCGGACGCGTTGTTGGTCGATCCCGAGGTCACCGGGTTGACGTTCTCCGGGGGTGAGCCGATGGAGCAGGCGGCGGGGCTTGCGGACGCGGCGCGGTTAGCGCGGGAGCGTCGTGAACTGACGGTGATCTGCTTCACCGGGTACCGGTTGGAGGAGCTGCGTGGACGGCCCGGGCCCGAGGCCCTGCTCGCCGAGGTCGACGTGCTCATCGACGGCCGGTACGTGGACGTCCTCGACGACGACGTCGGCATGCGCGGCAGCGCCAACCAGCGGGTGCACCGGCTGACCGACCGGCTCGCCGACGCCGACCTCGAGGCCGGGCCGCGGCGGGCCGAGATCAGGGTCCGCGCCGACTCCGCGCTCCTTGTGGGCGTGCCGTCGGCCGCCGTGCGCGGGGCGTGGGCCCGGATCGAACGGACGAGACCCGTTTCCCCCACATCGACAAGGGACTGACCGTGAGCGGTACCAAGACGATCAGCGTTGACGCCGGTGCGTGGCGGGAGGCCCAGAAGGCCGCCCGCCGGCTCGCCGAGGTCCGGCGCGACATGCCGAAGCTCCTCGACGACGTCCGGCGGCAGACCCGGGCGGACATCGACCGTGCCGTCTCCGCCGTCACCAGCAGGCAGGAGCGCACCGATCGGAGTCTGCGGGAACTCAGCGAGCACACCCGCGACCTGGAGCGTCGCACCAGCGCGCGGCTCCGGGAGCAGGCCGGGCAGCTCAAGGCGGTGCGGGCCGAGACGAAACGGCTGAGCCGCGAGATCGACCGGGAGCGGGAGGAACGCAGACGGCGGTTCGCCGACCTGGACGCCCGGGTCACCGACATCACCGAACGCCGCGACCAGGCCACGCGGCGGGCACGCGCGCTGTTCGACGACGCCGGGACGCTCGCCGCCGTGATCGCCGAACTTCCGCACGAGCGGTTCGCTCCCGGGCGGCTGAGGCGCCTGGAGCAGCGGCTCGCGCAGACCGCGGTCACGCTCAACGAGCAGGAGCCCGCGTTCTCGCTCGGCCTCGTCCAGAACCTCTACTTCGACCTCAGCGACCTGCGCGTCGAGGTGGAGGAGGCCGCGCTCGAATGGGAGCAGGCGCGCTTCGCGGCGCTGGAGGCGTTGCGCGCCGCCGACGCCGTCACCGAGTCCAACATCGTCGTCCCGATGCGCGCGATGGACGGCACGGTCCTGGACGGCATCGACCTGGACGTCGACTTCTGGACCGACGGCGACGCGGCCCGGCTCCTGAAGAGGATCCGCGAACAGGCCGGGATCGTCGCCGAGCCCGACTGCCCGCTGACCCTCGACGAGCTGCGCGCGATCGTCCAACGCGACGCGCCCGCCTACGAGCAGGAACTCACCGACCTGCTGGAACGCGCCTGGACGCGGACGCTCGCGTCCCAGCAACGCGCCAACACCGCCGAGATCGCCATCGCCGCGCTCGAACAGCAGGGCTACGAACTCGCCGACGAGGCCTGGGAAGGGGAGGACTTCCGCGGCGCGCACTACAGCAAGCTCGTCAGCCTGACCGGACGAAGCGAACTCGTCGTCGAGATCGCCCCGGACGGCGACGCCGGCATGGCGATCAGGGTGCTGTCCTACGACACCGACGCGGCGGAGGACCGGCGGCGGCAACGCACCCAGAGCATGCTCGGCAGCCTGCGCTCCGCGGGCATTCCCGCCGGGGCCCCCGAGGACCGCGGCACCGAGCCCACCCCCGAGGAGGGCGACCTGGAGGCCATCCGCAGACGGCGGCGGCGTGTCGACTGAGCCGCCCGTGCCCACCCGGCTGCGTCCGCTGCACCGGGCGGCGATGGCGAGCGATCCCACGTACGTCCTGTACGGCAGCGGCGTCCAGGACGTCTTCGTCGACCCGGCGCTGCGTCTCATGGACCTGTCCCAGGCCCTGCACGAGACGCTGACCGCCGCCGGTTTCGCCCGGGTCGTGTTCTTCAACCTCGACACGATGCTGACCGTCCGCGACGCGTCGTCGCGGCTCGTCCGTGGCGCCGCCTCGGGTTCGAGGACGGCCGGGCGCCGCGCGTCCCATCGGATCAGGGGCCCGATGGGCTACCACCAGGTGGGCACGGGAACGGCGGCGCCCCCGGCCGACGAGCCGTCGCCCGCTTCGGTGCCGTCCGACTCTGGAGCACCCGGTCCCGCGCCGTCCGCGATGACCGACGAGGCCGCGCTCGACATGATCACCGGTCTGATGGGCGACGAGTCCGTCCGCACCGCCGTGGTCCTGGAGAACGTGGAGGTCCTGGAGCGGCACCTGAGCGGGCTGCGGCAGCTCGCCGTGTCCCTCGACGCGTGGCTGAGCGGCAGGCACGGCAAGGGCAACGCCTGCGTTCTGGTGTTCGTCCAGGAGCACCTCTCGGACGTCGAGCGGCTCGCCGGGCAGAGCCGGAACCTCCCCGGTCTGCTCGGCACCGCCGTCCGGGCGGAGAAGCGGCGCGGCTCCCCGGGGCTGATCGGCCCGCCGGAGGAGGCGGAGCTGTCCGCGCTCGTCCATCGGGCCCGGCTGCTGGACGACCTGACGATCGGCGACTGGCACGGGCTGACCCGGACGGTGCGGCTGATGGCCCGCGAACGCCGACCGCTGAGCACCTGGCGGAACCTGCTGGCGAGCCTGTCGGCGACCGGGACCGCGCTCGACGCGGGCCGGTTGCGCGCGGACGGGCACCTGTCCGGCCCCGACCTCGGCGCAGGCACGGTCTGGGACAGGCTGGCCGGGCTGCGCGGGCTCGACCAGGTCCGGGAGGCGCTGGAGGCGTTGCGCTGGCAGCCGCCGCGCGGACGGGAGGCCACCGCCCTGCACATGGCGTTCACCGGCAACCCCGGCACCGGCAAGACGACGGTGGCGCGGCTGGTCGGCGAGATCATGCTGGAGCTCGGGCTGCTGCGCAGCGGGCATGTCGTCGAGGTCGGTTCCGCGGACCTGGTCGGGCAGTACGTCGGGGAGACGGCCATCAAGACGAACCGGGTCGTCGACCGGGCCTTGGACGGCGTCCTGTTCATCGACGAGGCGTACACGCTGAGCGACCAGACCGAAGGGGGATTCGGCAGGGAGGCCATCGCGACCCTCCTGCAACGCATGGAGAACGACCGGGACCGCCTGGTCGTCATCATCGCCGGATATCCGCGGGAGATCGACGAGTTCCTGCGCAGCAACCCCGGCCTGCAGGGCCGGTTCCCCAAACAGTTCCGGTTGGAGTTCCCCGACTACGAGCCGCCGGTCCTCGTCGAGATCGCGCGGGCCGGGTTCGCCGAGCAGGGGCTGGCCGAGAGCGAGCAGTTCACGGCCGCGCTGGAGCAGGTCGTGACCCGGATGCACCGGCACAGGTCCGCGACGTTCGACAACGCCCGCGCCATGCGCACGCTCGTCCAGGACACCGGTACCCGCTGGGCCCGGCGCGTCCGCGACGAACGGCACCTGCCGCTCGCGGTGGAGGACCTGCCGCCCGAGCATCTCCGGCACACCGAGGCGCCGCCCGCCCTGGCGGATCTGCTCGGCCCGCTGGAGGCGATGACGGGGCTGCGGCAGGTCAAGGACGCGGTCCGGCAGATGGTGCTGCGCCTGGAACTCAACCGCAGGCGCGAGCGGGGCGATGTCGTCGCCCCGCACATGGCCTTCCTCGGCCCGCCCGGCACCGGCAAGACCACCGTCGCCCGCGAGATAGGCCGGATCCTGCACCGCCTCGGGCTGCTGGGGCGCGGTCATGTCGTCGAGGTGGGACGTCCGCAGCTCGTCGGCGGCTACATCGGCCAGTCCGCGATCCGCACCGGGGAGCGCATCGACGAGGCGGAGGGCGGGGTGTTGTTCATCGACGAGGCGTACAGCCTGGCGCAGGGAGGGGAGAACGACTTCGGTCGCGAGGTCATCGACACGCTCGTCCCGGCGATGGAGAACCGGCGTGGTCGCTTCGTCGTCATCCTCGCCGGCTACACGGCGGACATGGAACGGATGATGGCCCTGAACCAAGGGCTCGCGTCCCGGACGACGCTGCACATCGAGTTCCCGCCGTACGAGCTGGACGAGCTGACAGAGATCTTCACGGGCCTGGCCGAGTCACGCGGCTACACACTCGGGCCCGGCGTCGCCGACCGGCTCCGCGTGTGGTTCGGCGCGGCGATGAGGGCGTCCGACTTCGGCAACGGCCGGGCCGCCCGGAGCCTGCTCGACGGGATCGAGGCCAACCTCGCCGAACGCGTCGTCGCCGACCCGACCCTCGACCCGAACGTGATCCTGCCCGAGGACGTCCCCGATGTCTGAGCCCCAGCACGCGCAAACGGCGGACCGCTGCCCGGTCTGCGGCCGGCCCGCGGGCACCGACGCGCAGTGCCGCGACTGCGGCTGGACGCTCAACACGCCGTGGCGGCTGGGACGCGGCGACGAGGCGGGCTTCCGGGCGCGGCTCGACGCGGCCCGCCTGGCCGCCGACCTGCAGGTCGCGGCCCGGCTCGGGGACGACTGGCGCGACATCGCCCCGCTGCTGCGCGGCGTCCCCGACGACGCGGCCTGGGCCGAGGCGCGCGGCGCGGTCTCCGTCCCGGTCCGGCCCGCCCGGCCGGTGCTGACGCGGGCGGTCACCGACCTCGCGGGCGGGGCGCGGCTGGCGGTCATCGAGGTCTCTGCCGAGGGCCTGACCGCGACGCTCGTGGACGACATGGCCCGCGACCACGGACCGCTCCGGGGACGGAGCTGGACCGAGGTGCTGCCGATGCTCTCCGCCGACCCGGCGGAGCGCGCGTTCCAGCTCGCGGGCGGCGAACGCGACCTGGACCGGCCCGCCCTCGAACCCGCGCTGGCCGCCGCCCTCACGGCATGGGCCCGCACCCTGCCGCCCGAACGGGTCGCGATCTGCCGGGTGCCCGGCTGGCCGCTGCCCGAACTCGCCACCCGTCTGCTCGCCCCGCGCCGGCTCGCCACCGCGACGGCCGCCGAACCGGGCGAGCTGCCGGAGCTGCTCACGGCGGTCGCGGCGACCCGTCCGATCCGCACCGGCTACGGGCTCCTCGTCGCCCGGCTGGACCCGAAGGGGCACCGGGTGACCGCCGAGCTTCACCCGCTGCTCGACGCCGGGGCACGCGGCGGCGCGATGGCGGAGGTCACCGTCCACCGGGCGCCGGGGATGAGCCCCGCGACGACGTTCGCGGTCTGCACGGTCGAACGGCCGCCCCGGCTGGTCGCCGCGTGGCGGGCGACATTGCGGACCGGGCCCGTCCAGGTCAGGGTGGTGCTCGACGGCCCGGAACGGGTCAGATTGACGGCCCCGGCCGAGGTGAAATCCGAACCGCAGGATCTGTCCGGCATCCTCGAGGGCCTGCCGAAGCGGTTCGTGGCGCCCCCGCGCCGGCTGGAACTGTTCTGCCTACTGGAGCTGAACGGCCCGGCCACGGCGGTGTGGCGGCGCAGGAAGCTGCTGGACGGTCTGCTCGACCTCCTCGCCGCCGAGGTGCCGGACCGGGTCGACGCCGCCGTTCTGGGCTACTCCGACCACTCGTTCCGCGGCCGAACGATCATCGACGTGGTGCATGGCGGCGGCGCACCGGAGCCGCTCGCCGCGGCCCGCTCGTCCCTGAAGCGGCTCCCGGATCCCGTCGAGCCGTTCACCGCAGGCGCCGCCCCGCTGGAGGACGCGCTCACCGCCCTGGCCTCGACGGTTCCGCCGCCGCGTGCGCCGCGCGTCCTGCTGACGGTCGCGGGCCGCCCGCCGCACCCGCTGATCTCCGACCGGAGCGGGCGCCGTCCCGTCGACGTGTGCCCGTCCCGGCATGACTGGTCGAAGGCCCTCGCCCGCACGCACACCGGCCGCCGGGTCGCCGTCGTCGACGAGGTGACCGAGTCGCCCGCGCCGGTCTGGCGGACGCTCGGCGAGCACGGCCTGCTCGGCCTGGACGGCGCCGATCCGCGCGCCCTCGCCGCCGCGCTCGGCCTGCTGCCCTCGGCGCCCGTCCGGTTCTCCGTTCCGCTCGCTCATCCGCTCTGAGAGGTGGTGTGCCATGTCCGTTCCTCCGCAGCACCAGCACTATCCCGATGACGACGCGGACGACGACGAGCCCGTCCAGACCCCCGGCAGCAGGTACGCTCCCCCGCCGGGCGCGCCCGCCCCCGGCCCTGGTGCCCCCGGCCCTGGTGCCCCCGGTACTGGTGCTCCCGGTACTGGCGCTCCGCGTCCTGGGCCTCCGCGTCCCGGTGCCCCCGGTCCGGGGAGACCGGACGCGGGCGGCGCGCACCCGGGCGGCGCGAACGGCGCCGGCGAGCCAGGTGCCGAGGAGGCCGACGCCGACGACACCGTCACCGGGCGCATCGGCATCATCGGCCCGACCGGCAGCGGCAAGACGACGTTCCTCGGGGCGATCCGCGTCGCCCTGGAAGAACGGGAGGCCGGACTGATCTGGGGCACCGACGCCGAGTCGCGGAAATTCCTGACCGAGGCGTCCGACCGGCTTCACCGGCAGCGCGTCTTCCCCAACGCCACCCGGAGCCTGCCGCCGAACCTGTCGTTCAAGCTCCGCATCCAGCGCAGGAACGTCCGGGTCACCACCAAGTGGAAGAGGCGGCGGCGGGTGACGCGGACGGCGATGGTGTCGCTCGACGTCCTTGACGCCCCCGGTGGCATGTATGGAGGTCAGACGCCGGACGCCGTGCCTCAGCCCGGCGAGCCGGCCACGCAGAGCGCAATGTTGTACTCGGACGCCGACCTGAAACGGCTGGCGGAGCACGTCGCCGCCAGTTCCGGCCTGATCCTGCTGCTCGACCCCGTCCGCGAGACGAACATGAACGACTCCTACGACTACCTCCAGTACATCATCGTGGAGATCGCCGCGAGAGCCCGGTTCCGGAGGAACGACCCGCACCTGCCGCACCACCTCGCGGTCTGTATCACCAAGTTCGACCACCCGCACGTCTACAACGCCGTCAACCGGCAAGGGCTGTATCTCGAACCGCGCGGCGAGTACGAGTTCCCGTACGCGCCGTCGGAGACGGCACGCGAATACTTCGACCTCCTCTGCGAGGAACAGAGGTCGGACACCGGCATGGGCGACACCAACAGCACGCGGCAGCTCAGAAACGTCATCAGGCAGTACTTCAGCCCGCGGCGCACCAGGTTCTTCCTGACGTCGGCGGTGGGGTTCCGCGTCGATCCGCGGACGCGCAGGTTCCTGCCGACCGCGCCGGAGAACGTCTCCTACCAGGAGTTCGACGGGAAGGTCGGGCAATGGATCCTGGGCACGGCACACCCGGTGAACGTCCTGGAGCCCCTGATGTGGCTCGTCCAGCAGCAGTTCAAGGACGACGGACGATGACGACCGTGCCCGTGGCGTGGGCGGTTCGGGGCAAGGAGAGCGGCAGTTACGCCGACTACGGCATCACCGCCGGCGGTCGCGGGCTGTCCGCGAGACAACTGCCCGCGGTGTTCGACGAACTCTCGTCGCTGGGCGAACCGCCGGTCGAGCGGGCCGGGCCCCGGGCGCTGCCCTGGATCGTGTTCACCGCCGTCCGCGCGGGCGACCGCGACCATGTCGGCCTCGCCGTCCAGGAGTGGACCGACCAGAGCGACGCCATGGGCCGTCCCATCACCACCTGCACGTTCTACTACCTGCCGTACCGGGACGCCGGCGACCTGGGCGTCTCCTACCGTGAGCTGCTCGCCGCCGTCCAGGACGAACCACTGCCACAGGACGGCTCCGCACTGAACGCCCCACTCACCGGCACCGACCCGCGGTACCTGGCCGACACCATCGCCGACCAGGGTTTCGCCCGCGTCGCCGGAGCGGCGGCGCTGCTGCTGGAAGGCCCGGTGACGGTGACCCGGGCCGAGCATCTGACCGTCGAGGAGCGGCTCGCGTTCATGGACGCCGTCGCCGCGCTGCTCCCGCAAGGCTGGCGGACGCGCTTCTCCGCCGCCACCTGGCACGAGGGCACCGACCTCCGGATCGGGCTGGTGTTCGGGCAGGTGTGCCGCCCCGGTTCGTTCGAACTGGACTGGCAGGCACCCGGCGCGCCGCGCGCGTCGACGGCCGCGGCGGCCTACCACACCTGGCTGTACGAACTCGTGGAGACGCGGGGCTGGCCGGGGGCGAGGCTCGTGGCGGCGCTCGCCGCCCAGCGGGGCTCGATGTTCCACGCCGGGCCGGGGGCGGCCGTCGAGATCGTGGCGGATCTGGACTGGCCGGGGACCGTCTGGCGGGCCGTCCTCGACGGCACGGCCCAACGCGCCGACCTCGTCCGGCTCTTCACCGGTGGACGCCACCGCGAACTCGACGACCCCGGCAAAGTGGCGCGGGTGTTCGGCGCGCTGGTCGATGTCGCGGAGCCGGACGATCTCCCGCTGGTGGCGAAGCTGTGGCACGAGTGCGGCGGCGAGGACGGCACCCTGCTCCGGAACGCCCGCCGCAGGTTGTGGCGGGAACGGCCGCAACCCGACCTCGGCGCGTATGTCGAGACCGCCGACCGGCTCGGCTTCGCCGACGGCTTCGTCGCCGGTCTGCTCGCCGAACCCCACCCGCCCGGGGAGCGGCCCGGCGGTGAGGCGACCCTCGCCGCGCTGCTGCGCGAACGCCGCCCGCCCGGTCCGGGACGGACGGCCGAGGCGCTCGCCCGCAACGGCTCCGTACTGGCCGAACTCCTTCTGGCGGTGACGCCCGACCCGATCGCCGAGCGGCGGGCCTGGCTCCAGACCGTCGTACTGGACGCGCCGCCCGTACTGCTCGACGCGTTCGACGGCTTGTGGTCGCGTCCGTCCAGGGTTCCCGACACGTGGCCGGAACTCGTACAGAACGGTCGGCGCTGCGTCCCGGCGGTCCTGCACGCGGCGGCGAAGACGCCGCAGGCGCTCGGCGACGCCCTCGCCGCCTTCGGCCGCTGGCTCATGACGGACGCCGACCCCGCGCACGCCCCCTTCTGGGCCGAGGCGCTGGCGCGGCTGGACGCCTCGACGTCCGCCGAGAAGGGCACGATCGACGGGCTGCTCGCGTGGCTGGGCGACAACCCCCGCCACTTCGCGGACTGCACCCGATCACCCAATTACTTCGAGGCGTTCCACGCCGTGTGCGCGGACCCGGCAGGGCAGAGGCACCGGCCCCGCCTCGTCGAGGCGCTCGCGGCCTTCGTGAGCCGGTACGAGTGGATACCGGCGGGCCACACCGCGGCGATCGTCAAGCTGGTCGACCGTTTCGCCGCCGACCGCGAGGTCGGTAGCGCCCTGCTCTTCGCCCGGTCGGTGGAGCCGACGCTCGTCCACGTCAACGCCTACGGCGCCTGGCGGCGGCGATATCTCGACGCCCGCCAAGAACTGCGGAAGGTGGAGTCCTTGCTGCTGATCCGTAACGTCCGTCCCGACGCGCCGCCGGATGTCGTCGGCGAACTGTGCGCGGAGGCGCTGCACGAAGGCCATCCTTTCGACTGGGTGCGCGACGAGATCCTCGAAGCCGGATGGCGGTTCACCCCGGACCAGTTCGTGTCCCTGCTCGACACCGTCACCGACACCCTCACCCGGCTCGGACGCGGCCGGGACGAAGCCGAGGACTCGGCCCTGAAACTCGGCAGGCTCCTGATGCTGAGACGTCCGCAGGAGGAGACCGCCCAGATCCGCCGGTACACCGTCCGGTACGCGGTCCTCGAGATCCGCTACCGCCTGAACATGATCCGGTACCTGGGCGGGGACCCGGAGAGGAAGGGCAAACTCCTCCTGGACGGTGCGGTCCGCAAGGAACTGGACCGGCTGGGCACGCTCGCCGGACGCGTCGCCAAGTCGGGAGCCGCCCCCTGGAGGAAGGGGTGACACCGAAGGCCGGACGGGCCGCCGTTCTCGACCTGGACGAGACGACACTGACCCTCGTTGACGGCGACGATCGCGCCTACCGGCGACCGTCCGACCCGCCCGGCCCGTTCGACCGTCCGGTCATCGTCGTGTCCGCGCCGCACGGGCCCGGCGCCGCCGAACTCGAATCCCTGCACCGGGTCGCCCCGTACGGCGTGCGCGGGACGGGACGGTACACGGTCTGCGCCGCCGCGGCCGCCCGGCGCGGCCTGACCGGAACACTCGCGATCTGCGACATCACCTGGTCCGCCGCCCGCGTGGCCCGAGCCGAGACCCGCGACGCCGAGATCACCGTGGGCCCGCACCGTGACCTCGCCGGGCTCGGCGGCGGCTCGTTCGTCGCCGGGCTCACCACCGACCCCGCCCAGCGGGCCGCGCTCCGTGAAGCGCTCACGGGCGATCCGGACTTCCTGCTGGAGGCGTGCGACCAAGCCGTCCAGGACCCGATGTTCCGGGACGTGCCACTGATGACCACGAGCGACCCGACCATCACCGTGGGCCGCCTACTGGACGCGCTCCCCACCTACCTAGCCGCACTGACCCCACTCGTGGCGGACCTCGGCTCCACCGACCACACCGTCCTGACCGGCGCATTCACTGCGTTCCCGCTCCTCACCCGCGCCCTCGCCGACGCGGCCGGACGGCCACCGCTCGTCCTGCCCGACGCCGTCCTGGAAGGCGCCCTCCTCCTGGCCGAGGGCACCTACACCGAACCGGACGCACCCCGCGCGAACGTGCGGATACCACTACACCGGCACCGAGCCGGACTGCTGGAGGAACGGCTCGTCGCGCTGCCCTACGGCGTCGGCGAGTACGCGCTCCTCGACGGAGCCGACCTGCACATCACGAAGGGCGGCACCGGGGACGGCCTCCCCATCACCAACGAACTGCCGCTGGAAGTAGACGGCGTCCAACTGAACGTCAACGTGGCCCACCTCCCGACCGGAAATTACAGACTCGGCGTTCGCACCGACCGAGACAGACCGCCACTGCTCGTCGCGACCTCCGCCGACGACGACACCGAACCCAGATTCATCCCCCTCCCCGACCGGAGCGCACAGAAATGAAGGGACTTGCCGAACCCGTGGACGTCGAACGGATGCGCACCCTCGGCAGGCTCATCTCCGAACTCGCCGACGAGACCGAACCGAACGGCGACCGCGCCGCCGGACTGCGCTTCGTCAGCGAGCTGAACAAGGCCCTCACCGACCTGCCCCGGCTGCTCGCCACCGGCCGGGACTTCCTCGACAGCGGAGACCTCGGCCCCGCCGTCACCGCCAAACTCTCCGCGACCTGGGCCGACCTGGACAGACACCGCACGGAACTCGTCGAGACCGAGAACCTCCTCGCCGAACTGCAACCCGCCCTCGCGGAACTCGAAACCGTCCGGACCCGCCACGCCGAACTCACCACGCGCCTGGCGGAGGTGCGCCGCCTGGAGGCCCTGAAGGACGAGGTCGAGACCCTACGCGCCGCGACGTCCGACCTCGCCCGACGCGAGGCCGCACTGTCCGACGTCCGGAACGCGGAACGGGAGCTGACCGAGGCGGGCCAGGCGGTCGGGGTGCGATCCGCGCTGCGACTGTCGGAACTCGGCACCGCGACCCGCGACACCCTCGAACGGGCCGAGCGGCTCACCGAGCAGATCGCGTCCGGCGAAGACCGGCTGGCCGCGCAACGCGGCCGGGTCGCCGCCCTGGAGTCCGACCTGGAGACCCTCCGGGCCGAGTTCGCCGAGCTGCAGGCCATCGCCGACCAGAAACTCCCGCACATCGAGGCGCACCGCGGCGCCGACCGCGAACTGTGCGCCGCCCTCGGAATCAGCCCACTCGTCAAGGGATCAGGACTGCACCACGTCCAAACCGCCCTCACCGAAATGGAAGAACAGCTCCGCAAGGCCGACACGGCGATTCGCGACGCACTCCGCGCGAGCGACACCGACCACGCCACCACCCGCAAACCCACAAGCCTGATCTGAGCCTCGGAGCATTCGCCCCCGGAGCCGGATCGCGCTACCTGTCCGCGTTGCCGGCGGCTAGAACGGCTCGGAGCCGAGCGATATCCTCTTCCCAAAGTTGTCCTTTCGGACTGTCGGCCCAGAGTTGCTTTACTTCGGAGTCGGCCGCGACGACTCGATCGAGCACGCTGATGGCCAAGGGCACCAGTTCATGAGGCAGGGGCGGCACGGGCTCCTGCGGACCGTAGATCGGGTCGGTGGGCGGCCCGCCGGGGAGCTGTGCCGCGACCACTGCCGCGGCGGCCACAGCGGGACCGGCGACGCCGCTGGTGGTCTCGCCGTCCGGCGGAATCACCGCGTTCAGCGCGCGGGCGATCAGAACGGCGCGCTGCCCGGCCGGCGCCTCGTCCAGGTCGAAGGCGAAATCCGACGCGACATCATTATCGAAGGGCCCGATATCCCAAGTTCCCATGTGGGGATTTTCCACCTGCGCAGAACTCCGGGCCGTCGAAATCGACCCCTCGCCGTCCTGGTTTCGGGCGGCGAGGGGTCGATGCCCCCGATCCGTCAGCGGATGTTGGCCAGCCGCTTGAGCTTGGCGTAGTCGCCGACGAAGACGTTCTCGTCCACGGTGCGGTCCGGGATCCCCGGAATGGCCGCGGACTCGGTGAACTGCCAGAACGACCAGCCGGTGCCACCCGGGATGGGCGGTGGCGGAGACGTGTTGTACCGGGCCAGCCGGACGCGGTAACGCCCCAGGGCCTTGGTGCCGGCCATGCAACGGTCGATGAACGACTTCTGCGTGTAGATCGTCGGTTCGACGCCGGTCACCGCCTTGACGCGGCGCAGGAACGCGAGCACCCGGGCCTGGAGGGCGGACGGACTCGCCTTGCAACTCCCTTCGAGGTCGAGTTCGAGCGGTAGCTCGTAGGGGTGGGCGCCGGTGAGGTTCTGCTTCTTGACGGTGCGCAGGAAGTGGTCGGCCTGGGCGACTCCGTCCTGGTCGTGTTCGAAGTAGTGGTACGCGGTGTGGATCATGCGGACGCTGCGTGCCCCGGCCAGGTCCCGGGTGAACCAGGGGTCCACATATCCGGTGCGTGAGCCCTGGGTGGCCTTGATGGCGATGAACTTCTGGCCGCTGGCCGCGAGTTTCTTCCAGTCGAACGGCTTGTTCCCCGGGTGGTTGTGGTGGGACGTGTCGATTCCGTGGACCGGGTAGTCGCCGGGGCCGCCGGCGGCCGCACCGGCCGTGGGACCGGCCAGCACCAGCGGCGCCGCGACCGCCAGGGTCGTGAGTGCACGGGCAAGGGTGAGCATGGAGTTCCTCTCTGCGATGGAAGCGGTCCGGGCGTTGCGCAAGCACCGGACCGAGAGAGCGGACGAGGCGCCGGACGGGTGGTCTGCCACGCGATCCGGCGCCTCGGACGCGGCACCGGGACGGGTCAGGGCGTGATCGCCGGAGTGACCCAGGTGGGGCCGCCGACCTGC
Source organism: Actinomadura pelletieri DSM 43383 (assembly GCF_003634705.1). Taxonomy (GTDB): domain Bacteria; phylum Actinomycetota; class Actinomycetes; order Streptosporangiales; family Streptosporangiaceae; genus Spirillospora; species Spirillospora pelletieri. The sequence goes on from NZ_RBWU01000001.1 coordinate 1,186,288, forward strand.
TGAAGCACGCCGCGGTACTCGTGGCCCGCGGAGACCGTCTGCTTCTTGAAGATGAAGCAGTAGGTCCTGCCCTTGTAGGCGGGGAAGGGGCCGTCGTCCCAGCGCGTGATCCACCCGCTGGAGCCCCTGACCTGGAAGCCCAGGCGAACCCGCACCATCTCGCCGCTGTGCTTGCCGTAGCAGACCTGCGGGTGGTCGCCCACCTTCACCCTGATGCAGAACCGGCCGTTCTTGAGGTCCTTGCAGACGGTCGGGTCGCTCAGCGCGGTGGCCGCCCGCGTCGGGGTGCTCGTGGACGCGTCCGCGGCCGTGGTGAGCGCCGCGGTCGCGGACACCGCGCAGGCGGCGGCGAGCGCCGGCGCGAGAAGCGCCCGGGTCGGATTGATGGTCATGATCTATCCCCCCTTCACGGAGCCCCTGGTCGGGGACGTCCGCTCGATGTCGTGGCATCAGAGTCGGGCGCCCGGCGTCACGGGAGCACGATGCGCCGGTCCTCAGCGCGTCCCGGGTTCGTCCCGGGACGTGCCGGTCAGGTCCCGAGCCCGGCGTCGCGGGCGCGGACGGCGGCCTGGGTGCGGTCGTGCACCTGGAGCTTGGTCAGCAACTGGGAGACGTAGTTGCGGACGGTCTTGTCCGAGAGGACGAGGCGCCGCGCGATCTGCCGGTTGTCCAGGCCACGCGCGACCAGGTCGAGGATCTCGGCCTCCCGCGCGGTCAGGTCGGGGAACGCCGCACGGGACGGCGCGGTGTGCAGCGCGGTGAAGTAGGCGCCGAGCCGGTCGGCGACCGCCGGGCTGAACACCGCGCCGCCCACGGCCACGGTCTGCACGGCCTGCACGAGTTCGCCGCGCAGGACGCCCTTGACCACGTATCCGCGCGCGCCCGCCCGGAGCGCGGCGACGACCGAGTCGTCCTCCTCGGACATGGTGAGGACGAGGATGCGGGGCGGTGGCGGTTCGGCGCCGTCCAGCAGTTCGCGCGTGGCCTCGATGCCGGACCCGTCCGGCAGGTGCAGATCCATGAGCACGACGTCCGGCCGCAGTTCGCGTGCCAGGCTCACACCTTCGGCGGCGGTTCCGGTCTCACCGACGACGGTGAGGTCGGTTCCGGTCTCCAGGGCGGCGCGCACCCCCGCCCGGAACATTCGGATGGTCGTCGATCAGCACGACGGTGACCATGTTCACTCCTTGGGAAGCCGGACGTCGACGAGCGTGCCGCGCGGACCGTCCTGCCGGGACGAGACCCGGCAGGAGCCGCCGATCTCCTCCGCGCGTTCGGCCATGGACGTCAGGCCGACCCCGGCCCGGCGCGGCGGGTCCGGCAGCCGGACACCGTCGTCGACGATCCGCATGACGAGGTGGGTGTCGTCGACCGTCAGGGTCAGCGCGGCGGTGGTGGCGCGGGCGTGGCGGACGACGTTGGTCAGCGCCTCCGCCGCGATGCGGTAGACGGCGGTCTCGGTCGCGGCGGAGAGTTCGGGAAGGCTGTCGGGGAAGGTGGCGGTGATGGTGAGGGTCGGGCCGCCGAGCCGTGTCACCAGCAGTTGCAGTGCGGCCACGAGCCCGTGCTCGTCCAGGTCGGGTGGACGGAGGTCGTCGATGATCCGGCGAACCTCCGACAGACCCCCGCTCGCCGCCCCGCAGGCCGCCTCCACCAGCCCGCGCGGCGGTGAGCCCGGCCGGAGCAGGTCGGCGGCGGTGTCGAGATGCAGTTGGATCCCCGCCAGGCACGGGCCGAGCCCGTCGTGCAGGTCGCGACGTAGACGCCGCCGCTCCTCCTCCCGTGCCACGACGATGCGTTCCCGGCTGATCCGCAGTTCCTCGTGCAGCCCGATGGCGGAGACGATCGGGCCGAGCTGGTCGGTCACGATCTCCAGCGCCGCCTGGTCCCTGGAGTCGAGGGTGCGCTGTCCGGGCCGCAGGTGGACGGTCAGGCAGCCGACCGGATCTCCCTGGTAGGTCAGTTCCGTCCGCATCACGGCGGAGCCGTCGTCGGGGGTGCCCGCGCGGGCCAGTTCACGGTCACCCTGCCGCGTGTGGGCGACGAGGGTCGCGGCGGGCAACCCCATCCGTTCCACCACGATCCGGCACACCTGGGACGGGACGGCCTCGGCGGGCATCCGGTCGCGCAGACCGGTCGCCAGCGCCCGCAGCATCTCGACGGGTTTGGCCCGCCGCCCGTACAGCAGCAGGTCGCCGGCCTTCAGCAGCAGGCCCGCGGCAGGCCGCAACGCCAGGGCGATCAGCGCCGCCAGCACCACGGCGGAGGTGGCCGTCCTGTTGGGAGGCAGGGCCGAGAACCCCATGTACAGCCCCTTGTAGGCGTAGGCCAGTCCGATCACCAGTCCGAACAGGACCAGCGCACGCCGGAGGGAGCGGTCGAAGGCGGTGAGGTCGTCGCGCAGCATCGCGACGATGGTGATGACGGCCAGCGCCAGGGCGAGCGGGCCGTTGAAGAGGAAATGCGCCCACAGGGGCAGGTCGCGCTCGTCGCCGATGTCGATGAGCTTGTCGAAGATCTGCGTGCCCCAGTACAGGCCGTACCCGCAGGCCATGGCACGCAACTGCCGTCCGGCCAGCCCGTCGGCGCGGTCGAAGCCGCGTACGAGCTGGGCCAGGACCACGATCGACAGCAGCCGCGGCATCCAGATGATCGCGTGTCCGGTGCGGCCCCACCAAGGATGCTCCTCGCCCAGGGCCCCCGAGGTCCACGTCTGGTCGGTGACCTGCCACCCGAACCACGCGAGGGGCGCCAGATAAAGCAGGTAGACGACCACCATCGCGATGACCGGCCAGCGCCAGCGCGGATGGGGCAGGTGTCCCTGCGGAAACCAGAGCGGGAGGACGGCGAGGGAGCCGTGCATCCCGAAGATGGCCGCGCCGCGCATGAGCGCGCGGGGGCCGGGGGCGAGGAACGCCCCCGCGCCGTCGGCGGTGTAGTGCAGCAGCCCGCCGAGCCCGTACACGCCCATGCTCACGGCCGTCACGCTGAGGACGGCCCCGAGCCCCCGGCGCCCGGTGTGCAGGACCACCGCGGCGGCCACGGCGAAGAACACGCCGAGGACCAGGCTCCGGGTCGTCCACCAGCCCCACTTGGCCATCAGGCCCCACCGGCCGTCCACCGCCATCAACTGCACGGCACCGGCGACGAGGAGCACGCTCACCGCGACGACGGCCCCACCACAGACCGTGTCCCAACGGGGGCTTCTCCGGACGGAAACTAGAAGCACACTGTAATGCTACAGATACTTTGCGTAGTTGGACATCGACTCGCCAGAACTCGTTCGAGGACGGCCCGTGCCCCGCAATGACGGATCACGCGAAGTGACAAATCGGCCTTGGCGGCACGGCCGAAAACTACGCGGAATCACGTAGATGTCGCTGTTCTCTCCTTGACACGATGTTGCTGCACACTGCGGCATGGAAAAGGATGTGAGGTACCCATGAAGGGGAACGGCAAGCATCTCGTCAAGCGAGTCGCGGCGACGGCGGCGGTGGCCGGGACATTGTCTCTGGGTGGCCTGATGACCGCGGGCGTGGCGAGCGCGGAAACGGTCGACAATTCCGGTCCTGCCGTGCTCACCAATGTCACGCCTGACGCCGTCTCGGACGCCTACACGTCCAATGTGAGTTGCTGTCAGAGCCAGCAGACCAACTTCGGCTGCTGCTGAATTCTCGGTGGGGCGCGGATGTCGCCAGGGCCGTGCCCCACCGTCCGTTTCACCCCATGGAGTAGCCATGCACGCGAGCCAGTTTCTGGTGGTATCGGACGAGGCCCTGCTCGACGTCAACGGAAATTTCGTACGCGTCGCGCTGCACACCGCGTCGGAACAGGTTTATGTTCTGGCCGACGACGTCCTGCAACGGCTGGTCGACCGGCCCGCCCTGCTGTCGGACGCCGAACGGACCGAACTCGCCGCCGCGGATCTGCTCGTGGCGGACTCCCGGGACGAGTTCAGCGAGGTGGTCGAGCAGAACCGGGCCTATCTGGCGGGGCTCACCGACCGCATGTTCGTGCTCATGCCCGCGGCGTACTGCAACATGGGCTGCGGATACTGCGGGCAGAAACACTTCAGGCTGCCGAAACGCGAGCAGCATCGTGACGCGATCAAACGGCGGCTGGTCGCGGCCGCCGAGGATCCGTCGACCAGCGGGCTGGGCGTCTGCTGGTTCGGCGCCGAACCCATGATGGGGTACGCGCAGATCCTCGATATCTCCGCCACCGTGATTCCTGCCTGCGTCGAGGCGGAAAAACCATATACGGCCAAGATGGTGACGAACGGATCATTGCTCACCGTGCAGAAGATCCGGCGGCTGTACCACGACTGCCGGGTGACGCACTTCGAGATCACGCTCGACGGCGACGCCGAGACGCACGACGCCCAACGCCCGCTCAAGAGCGGTCGGGGCAGTTTCCGCCATATCGCGACCGTGATCCGGCAGGCCTGCGACGAGGAACTTCCCGGCCTCCAGTTCAGCATTCGCACGAACGTCGGCCGGGCCAACCAGGACGGGCACACCCGGTTCGCCCGCGAAATGCGGGACGCCGGTCTCGCCGACCCCCGGGTGGGCTTCTACGCGACGCCCGTCCGGGAATGGGGGAACGACGTCTCCGACTACGCGATCGCGCGCCGCGACGCGATCGACATCGAACGCGACTGGCTCGACGCCTATGCCGCCCACGGCCTCCGAGCGACCGATCTGCCGATCAAACGTCGGCACATGGTCTGTGTGGCGGTGAACAAGCGTGCCGAGGTCATCGCGCCCGAAGGCCAGTTGCACAGTTGCACCGAGCAGCCGCTGGTTCCCGGACGCGAGAACACCGCGATCGGGCATGTGACGCTCGCGCGGTCCGCCGAGCTGAGACCCGACGGCCGCTACGACGACTGGAACGAGAACCTGCTCGGCGACACGAACGCGTACTGCCCGAGCTGTGCCATCTTTCCCATCTGCGGTGGGGCCTGTCCGTTGCTCTGGGGGGAGGGCAAACCGGCCTGCCCGACGACGAAGGTCACCCTGCCGATGCAGCTCACGCGGTACGGGCTCCGGCTCGGCCTGCGCGGCGCGGATCAGCTCCAGCGTCCGGAGAGCACGAGCGTGACCACGGCGCTGAGCACCCGCACACCGTCGGTTGAACCGGGGTCCGTCCCGACGAGTTCCCGCACCCGGCGGAACCGGTAGTCCAGGGTCCTCGGATGGATGCGCAGCGCGCCGGCCGTGCGCAGCCGGTTCATGTCGTGCCGGTAGTAGGCGTCCAGGGTGGCGATCAGGTCGGGGCCGCTCGCGAGCCGCTGCGCGAGACCACGCAACCGCTCGTCGACCTGCGGCATCTCCGTGACGCCCAGTTCGACGAACACGTCGGTCACGACATGCAGGCGGCGCGGCACGGTGTCGATGGGCGCGACTCGGCTGATCCGGCGCGCCAGGGCCACCGCGTCACGCAGGGCCCGGACCCGTCCCGTCGCCGCCCCTGCCGCACACGGCCGTCCGACCATCCGCGCGAAGTCGCGGACGAGGCCCAGCGCGCGATTCTCCACGGCCTCCATGGCGTCCACGGCCCCCACGCCCCCCACGCCCCCCACGGCCCCCAGGCCTCCCGCATCGGCCGGGTCGCCGCAGGGCAGGACGGCCACCAGTTCCCCGGGCCGGCGCCAGGTCATCGGCACCCGGTGGCTCTTCAGCAGGGCCCCGACGATGTCCGCGCGCCGTTTCGGCAACGGACCGTCGGCGATCCGAACGACCGTGACCACGTACCGGTCGGCGAGCCGCATCCTGAGGTCCTCGGCGAGGCCGGGCGCCACGGAGGTGTCGGTGAGCAGCGTCGTCGCGAGGTCCTCGACGCGCTTGACGAAGGGCTGTGCGCGTCTGTGGCCGCTCAGGAAGCCCCGGGTGTAGGCGCGCTGCCCGGCCAGCCCGTTGGCGGGTAGCCAGCCGATCATCTCCGTCACATGCGCGACCTCGTCCAGCCCGGCCGCCTCGTGGATCTCCCGCAGGGTGAGCACGTCATGCAGGTTGAGGACGCGTTCGCGGGACTCCCACGAGACGCCCTGCCTGCCGCGTTGCTCACCGAAGGCCGCCAGCATTCCCAGGTCCTGCTCGGTGAAGGGCGCCGCGTCGGCGGCGAGTTCGGCCTCCCGCCGCCGCAACGTCACCGCGAACTCCAGCATCGCCGCGCGGGCCCGCCCGTCCGTCGCCACCGATCGGAAGTCGGGCAGCTCGCTGATGTAGACGTCGACGGCCCGGCGCGCGTTCGTGTCCACCCGGTCCAAGAGGAGCTTGAAAAGCCCGTCCATCTCCGGTCTCCTCCCGGGTCCGCGACAGGACCCTCCCCACCCATTCGTCCGGGCGGGACGGTCCGGATGGCGGCCGGATCCGGACGGGTCGGACCGGCGGTGTTCCTCCTATTCCGTGGTCGCCGAGCGGAGCTGGGCGGTGAAGCCGCTTTCGTACGTCACCGCGACCGCCTGGCCCCGGGTCCGCACCCCGAGTTTCTTCAGGACGTTGTGCACGTGGGTTCGTACCGTCGTTATGGAGATCGAAAGCTGCTGGGCGATCTCGACGTTGGAGGCGCCGCGCCGCAGCAGCAGGATCACCTCCTTCTCCCGGGCGGTGAGGTTCGCCGCCAACGGGGGTTCCTCCTCGGCCGTGGCGGAGGAGTAGCAGGAGAGGATCGTGGGACGAGCGGCCTCCGGAATGAGCACGGTACCGCCCGCCACCAGGCGTAAAGCGTGGATCAGCTGGTCCGCCGAGACGTCCAGGGACAGGACGGCGCGGACGCCGAGCGCGATCGCCTCCATGGAGCGGTGGGCGTTCTCCGGCTCGGCGAGGAGCATCACCTTGGACAGTTTCGCCAGCTCCATGAGTTCGCGCTGGTGGGAGATGATGGTGAGGGCGGGAAAGACGACGAGCGTGATGTCGGGCCCCAGTTCCGCCGCGTCCTGGAGCACGCGCTCCCCGATGGTGTGCCCGATGACCTTGATGCCCGCCGTGCCCCCGAGCAGTGCCGAGAAACTGGCGGCGTAGATCGGCTTTTCGCAGCACAGCAACAGTCGCTGTTCCGTCGATACGTTCTTTATATTGTCGAGATATGCAAACCTGGCGTCGGCGGAACTATCCATGGCGAAATCGCAATCCCCCGTCATGAAACTTTTTCTGGTCTTGGACGTCCGGATGTCGGGAACAGGAGCTCGATCGTTGAAACTTCAGCCAGATAGCGGGTTATTACTGTGCGTAGTTACGCTAGTTACGGTATGCGTTCGGTTGCGGACGGTATCTCTACGCATGATGGCATGGCTGCCCCGCTTTGTGGTGATGGTGACTTGTTGGTGGCGAATCTGGCCTAAGGCGGCAACCGGCGGCCCGGCGGCCTATTCGACCGCATAAATGATCACGGATCGGGTGTTTCTCCAGGTCAACGAACCAGAGTGTGGATGCCTTGGCGACCTCGGCGACCGCGACCAATGGATTCGGTGTCGAGTCGAACGGGAATCGCGTTCGGTTGCGGAGCACCGGCCGGACGATTTCGCGGCCGGAGATTGAGCGCCGGTCGTGACGTGTGGGATCAATGAGCCGTTCGCATTGGCCGCCACCGATCGCCCCCGCCTCTTGATCTTGGCGCGGTCATGGACGCCGAACGGACCACCGGGCGGATGAAGGTCGGCGGGCGGTCCGGCCTTTCCCCGCGCGGTGCGCTCCCGTTGATCTCGGTGCCCGTCCCCGGAGACGGCGATCCTCGGCGGTCCTCCCGAACGTCACCGCGCCGTGGCGCCCGGTCAGTGGTTCGTCAGCGTGGTCGTCAGCGTGGTGCACCACAGTCTGACCGTCCGCCGTTCTCCACCGTCCATCAATGGCATAGGGGGAAGTCGTGAGTGACGTGTACGACCGCTTGGTCGATCTGCTGGTGAACCGCTTCGAAGTGGACCGTGCCGCCGTGGCACCCGACGTGTCCTTCGAGGACCTCGAGGTGGACTCGCTGTTCCTGGTCGAGCTGCTGCTGGTGGCCCAGTCCGAGTTCGCCGGCGCCGACCTGGGCGAGGACCTGGTCTCGCCCTCGGACACCATCGGCCGCGCGGCCGAGCTGATCGAGCGGCGGATCGCGACGGCGGCCTCGCCGTGACCCCGGCGGACTTCCTCATCGGATACATCGCCGACGCGCTGCTGGACGGGGACGCCGACGGCCTGCGCGCCGACACCCCGCTCATCGAACTGAACATCATCGACTCGGCCGCGATCTTCGACCTGGTGCACGCGGTGCAGGGGGAGTTCGGCGTCACCGTCCCCCTCCAGGAGATCACGCCGGTGAACTTCGGCTCGGTCGACTCGATCACCGCGCTGATCGACCGGCTGAGCCAGGAGGAGAAGAGCCTTCGATGACCGAACTGGCGGACGGCGCCCCGACCGTGGCCTCGGTCCGGCGGCGGGTGCTGGAGATCATCGCTTCTAACACGCTGTACGACCCGGCGCGGCTACGACTGGAGAGCCACCTCGAAGGGGAACTCGGGATCGACGCGACCACGCTGGACGCCATCCTGGCGGACGTCCGGGATCACTTCGGCCCGGATGTGCGGCCACCCCGCGACGTGGCGACCCCGCAGGACCTGATCGAGGCGGTCGCGCACGCGACACGGGCGTCCGCCGTCACCGCGACCGCCGCCGCGCCCGCGTCCGGGGACGGCGGCGCGGGCAACGATCCACGGCTGGACGAGGTCGTGCTGGCGGTCGCGATGCGGCACACCCAGTACCGGCGTGACCAGCTCGACCTGGACGCCGAACTGGAGAGCGAGCTGGGCATCGACTCGGTGGTGCTCGCCTCGATCATCAGCGACGCGGCGGCCGAACTCGGGCTGCCGGACAATCTGGCGTCCAAGCTCACGGTGCCCACCCTGCGCGAACTCGTCACGGAACTCGAAACCCACCGCACCGGCTCCGGCACGGCACGGCCCCGGACGGAACCGACCGTCCCCGACCCGGTCACCACGGCCCCCGAGCCACGCGAACCCGCGGTCGGCGAGCTGGACCCGGCCGCCCGACCGGAGACCGGTACATCCTGGGACGACCGGTCCATGCGCGACTTCATCGACGACCGCGACCCCGACCTGTTCTCCAAGGCCCGGAGCTTCACGTCCTACCTCCGCGGACGCGAGGCCGAACACCTCTACTGGTACGGGATGCCGCTGCGGTCCCGGTGCGTCAACCGCGCCCGGATCCACGACGAGCTGACCGGCCGGACCCGCGAGTTCCTCATGTTCGCCTCGAACAACTACCTCGGGCTGGCGAACCATCCGCGGGTCATCGACGCCGTCTGCGATGCGACCCGCACGTACGGGGCGACGAACACGGGCTGCCGCATCATCGGCGGCACCAACCACCTGCACAAGGAGCTGGAACACCGCCTCGCCAGATTCAAGGGACGGCAGGCCTGCATCGTCTATCCCGGCGGCTATGCCGCGAACCTCGGCGCGGTGTCGGCCCTGGTCGGCAGCCATGACGCGGTGATCGTGGACAAGCTCAACCACATGAGCATCGTCGACGGCTGCAAGCTGTCCGGCGGCGTCCGGAAGATCTACGGCCACAACGACATGCGCGCGCTGGAACGGGTGCTGGAGCGCTGCGCGGAGACCGTCCGCGGCGGCAAGCTCATCATCACCGACGGTGTGTTCAGCATGCACGGGGACGTGTGCGACCTGCCGGAGATCGTCCGCCTGGCACGGCGGTACGGCGCCCGGGTCATGGTCGACGACGCGCACGCGACGGGCGTCCTCGGCGAGCGCGGCTCCGGCACCGCCGAGCATTTCGGGCTCAAGGACGAGGTGGACCTGGAACTCGGCACCATGAGCAAGGCCCTCGCCGGCATGGGCGGATTCGTCGTCGGCGACGAGGAGGTCGTCGATTACCTGCGCTTCTACTCCAACTCCTATGTCTTCGCGGCGACGATTCCCGCAGGTCTGGCCGCCGGGCTGATCGCGGCGATCGACGTCATGGAGGAGGAGCCCGAACGGCTCGCCCAGCTCTGGTCGAGCATCCGGCGGCTGCACACGGACCTCACCGACGCCGGGTTCGACCTGGAGAACACGCGCAGCGCGATCCTGCCCATCGTCATCGGGGACGAGCGCCGGGCGATGGAGATGGGCCGCGCGGTGCGCGCCCGCGGCCTGTTCTGCCAGACGGTGGTGTTCCCGGGCGTCCCGCTCGGAGACGCCCGGCTTCGGGTGAGCGTGACGTCCGAGCACACGCCCGAGGACCTGGCCCTCGCCGCGCAGATCTTCGTGGACGCGGGACGGGAGACCGGCGTGCTGCCGGCTCCGGGCGGCGCACGGCGGGAGCCGGGCCGGTGAGCGCGCGACGGTTCGGGCTCCTGGACGAGGGGATCGTGGGGCTTCGGGTGAGCGTGACGTCCGAGCACACGCCCGAGGACCTGGCCCTCGCCGCGCAGATCTTCGTGGACGCGGGACGGGAGACCGGCGTGCTGCCGGCTCCGGGCGGCGCACGGCGGGAGCCGGGCCGGTGAGCGCGCGACGGTTCGGGCTCCTGGACGAGGGGATCGTGGGGCTTCCGGACGTCGAGTCCCCCGAGCACGCTGCGCGTCCCGCCCTCGTGGGACGCCGGACCATCTCCTACGGGGAACTCGCCGCCACCGTGGCCTCGCTGTCCGCCGGGATCCTCGGCCTCGGCGCGCGTCCCGGCGACCGGGTCGCCGTCTGGATGGACAAGGGACCGGAGTACGCCGAGTGCATCCTCGCCGCGCTGCGGGCGGGCTGCGCGTACGTGCCGATCGACGCGGGACAGCCCGCGGCCAGGGCGGACACGATCCTCCGGGACGCGGAGCCGATCGTGCTGTTCACCGACCGGCGCCATCTCGCGCTTCTCGAAGGCCTGGAGGCCGCCCCGAAGCCGACGTCGATCGTCGTGGTCGACGGCGTACCGCAGGCGAACACGCTGCCCGCCGTGGACCGCGACGAGTTCCTCAACGGCGCGGCACGGGACGCCGCCACGGCACGGCCGCCGCGGGTCACACCGTCCGACCTGGCCGCGATCCTCTACACGTCCGGCTCCACCGGAACGCCCAAGGGCGTCAAGATCTCGCACCGCAACCTGACGGCGTTCACCGGCTGGGCCCGCCGCGAGCTGGACGTCGGCGCGGACGACGTGTTCGCCAACCACGCCTCGTTCAACTTCGACCTCAGCACCTTCGACCTGTTCGTGGCGCTCTCGGTCGGCGCGGCGGTGTGGATCGTCGAGGACGCCCAGGCCCGGGACGTCGCTGCGCTGGCGACCGGCATCCGCGAGCACGGGGTCACGGTCTGGTACTCGGTGCCGTCCATCCTGATGCTGCTCACCGCGTCAGGGGCGCTGACGACCGAGACCGCCGCCGGGCTGCGGTACGTGCTGTTCGCCGGTGAGGTCTACCCGATGCCGCGCCTCCGCGAGTTGAGCGCGCTCCTCCAAAGCCGGACGGTTCTGTACAACCTGTACGGGCCCACGGAGACCAACGTCTGCACCTACCACCGGGTTCGGCCGGAGGACCTTCGGCGGGACGAGCCGCTGCCCATCGGCCGCGCCGTCGGGAACGCCCGACTCATCGTCGTCGACGAGAACGACCGACCCCTGCACGACCCGGACGCGATCGGGGAACTGATCGTCGAAGGCGACTGTGTCACCCCCGGCTACTGGGGCCGTGAGCCGGCGCCGTCCGCCGGGACGCCCGGCCTGTTCCGGCACGCCACGGGCGACCTGGTGAACCGCGACGCGGACGGCCTGCTCGTCTACCGGGGCCGCAAGGACCGCATGGTGAAGGTGTCCGGCTACCGCGTCGAACTGGGCGAGATCGAGGCCGTGGTACTCCGGCATCCCGCCATCGCGGAGGCCGCCGTCCTCCTGGAGGGGGACGGTGCGGACGCGCGGCTCGTCCTCTACTACTGCGTCCGCGACGGCGCGGACGCGCCCGGCCTGATCGAGGTCAAGACGCACTGCGCACGGCAGTTGCCGAAGTACATGGTCCCGCACGCGGCGACCCGGCTGAAGGCTCTTCCCCGCAACGCCAACGGCAAGGTCGACCTCGGCCGGCTCCGCGAACGCCGCGCCGCCCGCGAACCCGTGCCGGCGTCCGTCTCGTCCGGGGCGGTGGAAGGATGACGCGCCCGCACCCGATCGAAGACCACTGGGAGGGCCCCGAGCCGGACACGGTGGCGGGAATCCTGCGGCACCACTTCCGGCGGACGCCCGACCGGCTCGCCTACCGCTTCCTGACCGGCCCGCGCGGGGACAGCGAGTCCTGGACCTACCGGGACCTCGACCTTCGCGCACGTGCCATCGGCGGACGGCTCCAGCGGGAGGGGCTGCGCAACCGTCCCGTCCTGCTCCTGCTGCCGCCCGGCCTCGAATACGTCGCCGGGTTCCTCGGCTGCCTGTACGCCGGGGCCATCGCCGTCCCCGCCTACCCGCCGGACACCGGCCGGACGGGCGCGACGACGGCGCGGCTCGCCGCGGTCGCCCGCAACACCCAGGCCCCGTGGGCGCTGGTGGACGAGGAACAGAAACACTCCCTGGAGTCCGGTGCGGCGAGCCGGGGCGACCTGGGCGCCACGGACCTGCGCTGGCTGGCGAGCACGGAATGCGGCCAGGACGACGCCGACGCCTGGCACGACCCCGAAGCGACCCCCGGTTCGCTCGCGTTCCTGCAGTACACGTCCGGGTCCACCGCGATGCCGAAGGGCGTCATGGTGAGCAACGAGAACCTGGTCGCGAACCTGCGCACGATCCACCTGGCGCTCGAGCACGACCGGGACTCCGCCCTGGTGTCGTGGCTTCCGCCGTACCACGACATGGGCCTCGTCGGCGGGCTCCTGACCCCGCTGTACGGCGGCATCCCGGGTCACCTCATGGCGCCGCGGACGTTCATCCAGCGTCCGCTGCTGTGGCTGGAGACGCTCTCCAGTACCCGCGCGACGACCTCACCGTCCCCGAACTTCGGCTTCGACTACTGCCTGAGCCGGATCTCCGAGGAGCAGGCGGCCGGGCTGGACCTCGGCTCCTGGCGGCACGCCCTGAACGGCGCGGAGCCGGTCCGCGCCGACACCCTCGACCGTTTCGCCGAACGGTTCGCGCGGTGCGGCTTCGACCGGCGCGCGCTGCTGCCGTGCTACGGGCTGGCCGAGGCGACGCTCCTGGTCAGCGGTACCCCCGCCGACCGTGCGCCGCGGATCGCGTCCCTCGACGCGGAGGCGCTGGAGAACGCCCGTGTCGAGACGGCGGTCGCGGGGCGTCGCGCCGTCCGCGTCGTCGGCTGCGGACCCGCCGCCGACCGGGTCGACGTGGCGATCGTTGACCCGGCGACACGTCGGCGGCAGCCCGCCGGACGGGTCGGCGAGATCTGGATCAGCGGGCCGGGCGTCGCCCGCGGGTACTGGCGCAACCCCGATGCCACCCGGGAGACGTTCCAGGCACGGATCGTCGACGAGCCCGACGGCCCGGAACACCTGCGGACCGGTGACCTCGGCTTCGAGCGGGACGGCGAACTCCACATCGTCGGCCGGTTGAAGGACGTCGTGATCGTCCAGGGCCGCAACCACTATCCGCAGGACGTCGAGCTGACCGTGGAGCGCGTGGACGAGGCGATCCGGGGCGGCTGCGGCGCCGCGTTCGGCATCGACGTCGACGGCGCCGAGGAGATGGTCGTCGTCTACGAGGTGAACGGTCCCCGCGTCGACGACCCCGGGACGCTGCTCGCCCGGATCCGCGCGGCCATCGCCCGCGAGCACGAGGTCTCCCCGCACGCCGTCGTCCTGGTCAGAAGGGGCTCGGTCGGCAAGACCACGAGCGGCAAGATCCAGCGGCGGGGGTGCCGGGAGGCGTTCCTGACCTTCGGACTGCCGGTCGTCGCGGCGAGCGTGACCCAGGAGACCGGCACCGGGCACGGCAGCGCCGACCGGACGAGGCTCCTCGAAACGATCAGGTCAGCCGTCCCCGGCACGACGACCGCGTCCCCAGACCTCGATGGCCGCGACTTCGCCGACATCGGCCTGACCTACACCGGGCTCCTGGACCTGGCGAACCACCTGAACCGCGAACTCGACCTACGAGTACCGCTCGGCGATCTCCTGGCGGAACCGTCGATCCCCGCCCTCCTGAGCCTCCTCGGCGACGACGACGCCGACGCGGCCACACGCCCGTCCCAAAGCGCCACCGAAATCGAAGAATGGCTGGTGGAAAAGGTCGCCGCCCGGCTCGGCCTGCCCGCCGGGGCCATCGACACGACCGTCCCCTTCGCGGAACTCGGCCTGGCGTCCAAGGCCGCGGTCGGCATCATCGACGAACTCGGGACCTGGCTCGGACGCGCCCTCCCGTCCAGCACCGTCTTCGAACGCCCCACCATCCGGGACGTCGCGCACCGCCTCGGCGGCGAACACGACGAACACACGCTTCCCACACCGAAGCCCGAACCCGACGACGCCGCGGAGCCGATCGCGGTCGTCGGCCTCGGCTGCCGCTTCCCCGGCGCGTCCGACCCGGACGGCTACTGGCGCCTCCTCCTCGACGGCAGGGACGCCGTCACCGACGTCCCCCCGGGCCGATGGGACGTCACCGGAGTGGAGGCCCCGAACCGTGGCGGCTTCCTCGACCACATCGACCGCTTCGACGCCCGCTTCTTCGGCATCTCCGCACGCGAGGCCGAACGGATGGACCCGCAGCAGCGACTCCTCCTGGAGATCGCCTGGGAGACGTTCGAGGACGCGGGCATCGCCCCCGACGCCGTAGCGGGCACCGACACCGGCGTGTTCGTCGGCATCAGCAGCCACGACTACGCCGACCTCCAGACGTCCGACCACCGCTCGATCGACGTGTACGCCGCGACGGGCACGGCCCACGCGGTCGCGGCGAACCGGCTGTCGTACCAGTTCGACCTGCGCGGCCCGAGCCTCGCGATCGACACCGCCTGCTCGTCCTCGCTGGTCGCGGTGCACGCCGCATGCCGGAGCCTGCGCGCCGGGGAATGCGACATGGCGCTCGCGGGCGGCGTCAACCTGATCATCAATCCGGCGCTGTCGGTGGCGTTCGCCCGCGGCGGGATGCTGTCGCCGGACGGGACGTGCCGCACCTTCGACGACGCGGCGAGCGGCTACGTCCGGGGCGAGGGCGCCGGGCTGGTCTGTCTGAAACGACTCTCCCGGGCGCTCGCCGACGGAGACCGAATCCTCGCGACCATCACCGGTGCCGCCGTCGGACACGGCGGCCGCGCCAACGGCCTCACCGCCCCGAAGGGATCGGCGCAGCGCCAGGTCATCGAACAGGCCCTCGCCGAGGCGGGCACGGACGCCCGGGAGATCGACTACGTCGAGGCGCACGGCACCGGCACGGTCCTCGGCGACCCGATCGAATGGGAGGCGCTCACCGAGGTGTACGGCCGGGACCGCGCCGCGGACTCGCCCTGCCCGGTCGGCTCCGTCAAGGCCAACATCGGGCATCTGGAGGCCGCCGCAGGGATCGCCGGGCTGATCAAGGCCGTGCTGACCGTCTGGCACGGCGAGCTGCCCCCGCAACTGCACTTCACCACCCCGAACCGGCACCTGCCCTGGGACGGGTCCGGGCTCACCGTGCTGACCGAGCGGGACGGGCGCGTCCGCGTCCCGCCGTCCCGGGTCGCGGTCAGCTCGTTCGGGTTCGGCGGCGCCAACGCCCATGTGATCGTGGGCCGCCCGCCCGAGGCACGCCCGACGACGACCACACCGGGCGCGGATCGCCCGGTACAGGCGCTGTCCCTGTCCGCGCACACGCCGTCCGCGCTGGCGTCTCTCGCCCGCAGGTACCGGGCGCACATCGCGGCCCGCCCGGACGTCGAACTCGCGGACCTGTGCCACGCCGCCAACACCGGACGCGCCGCGCTCGGCCACCGCGCCGCCGTCGTAACCCAGTCGATGTCCGACCTGGACCAGGCGCTCACCGCGCTCGCCGCAGGCGAGGCGTCCGCGGACGTCATCCGCGGGGAGCGCACGGGACGTGCCCCGAAGGCCGCGTTCCTGTTCAGCGGCCAGGGCACGCAGTACCCGGGAATGGGACGCGGCCTCTACGAGTCCAGCCAGGTGTACGCCGCCGTCATCGACCAGGCGGACGACGTCCTACACCCCCTCCTCAACACTTCTCTCCGCGACCTCCTCTTCACCGGCGACGACCCGACCGAGCTGAAGAGAACCCGCAACTGCCAACCGGCCCTCGTCGCCGTGGAGGTCGCGCTCGCCCGGCTCTGGGGCGCGCTCGGCGTCCGTCCGGTCGCCGTCCTCGGCCACAGTGTCGGCGCGTTCGCGGCGGCCTGCGTCGCGGGCGCGCTGTCCCTGGAGGACGCGCTGACCCTCGCCGCGACCCGTGGCCGTCTCATGGACGAGCTGCCAGGAGCGGGCGCCATGATCGCGTGCGCCGGTGAGCCGGAGCCGATCCAGGCGGCGGCCGCCGCCCGCCCGGCCGTCACGGTCGCGGCCGTCAACGCCCGTAACCATCTCGTGCTGTCCGGCCCGCTGGACGAGATCGACGAGCTGGCCCGCGACCTGCCGGACAAGGGAATCGTCGTCCGCCGACTGGCCGTCTCGCACGCCTTCCACTCGCCGCTGATGGCCGGTGCCGCCGACCCGCTACGGGACGCCGCCCACAACGTCGCCGCCCGGGAACCGGAGATGCCGTGGATCTCCGACCACACCGGGGAGCCGATGGGCCGTCCCGACCCCGGTTACTGGGCCGACCATCTGCTCGGCACGGTCAGGTTCGCGGACGGTCTCGCCACGCTGCGCAGGCTCGGCTGCGACACGTTCGTGGAGGCCGGCCCGCATCCCACCCTCCTCGGCCTGGCACGCACCGGCCTCGCCGGGGACGCCGAGTCGGCGCTGTGGTTGCCGTCCCTGCGCCGCAAGGCGGACGACTGGCAGACCTTCCTCCGGTCGGTCGGCCGCTGGTACTGCGCGGGCGGGGACGTCCGCTGGGCCGGGCTCGACGCCGATCGCCCGCGGCGGCGGGTCGCGGTGCCGCACGCGGTGTTCGAGCGCGGCACCTACTGGCTCAAAACACCCTGGTCAACGAGCGGAAACGGGACGGCCGAGCCGCGAAGGGAACCCGACATGGACGGCAACGGATACGCGCACCCCACCCCGACGCCGCAGACGACGACGTCCGGCGACGGCGCCGCCAGGGTCCTGGCGTACATGTCCAAGGTCTGCGGTTTCCCCGTCGACCAGATCTCACCGCACGCCCGCGTCGGCAGCGAACTGGGCTTCGACTCGCTCATGAAGGGCGAGCTGGAACGTCATCTCGCCCCGCTGTATCCCGACCGTGTCGCGGGACTCCGCCACACCCTGCCCGAGGACTTCACGGTCGGCCAGCTCCTGGACGCCCTCGGCCTCACGGCCGCGCCCCAACCCGCGATGACGGCTCCACCAGCCCACACCTACACACCCGCCCCGGCCGCCATCCCCGCTCCCGCGCCCGCCCCCGCCCCGGACACGTCCCGGACGGTCAAGGTCCAGCGCCGGTTCGAGGACTGGGAGGAATACGCCGCGATGCTGGAACGCCTCCGGCTGATCGAGGCGAGCGGCCCCAACGCCTACGAACGCGTCCACGAGGGGTTCAACTCCGGCCTGATCCAGATGAACGGCCGCCAGATGGTCAACTTCTCGGCGTTCAACTACCTGGCCCTGTCGGCGCACCCCCGGTTGCGCGCGGCGGCCAAGGCCGCGATCGACCGTTACGGGACGTCCAGCTCCGCCACCCCGCTGCTCTGCGGGGAGACCCCGCTGCACCACGAGCTGGAGGCGGAGATCGCCGGGTTCCTCGGCGCCGAGGCGGCGATCGTGTTCGCGGGCGGGCACGCCACCAACGTCGCGACGGTCGGGCACCTCTTCGGGCCCGAGGACATCATCGTCCACGACGAGTGGATCCATGACAGCACGGTTCGCGGGTGCATCCTGTCCGGCGCGCTGCGGCGACCGTTCCCGCACAACGACTGGCAGGCCCTCGACCGCATTCTCACCGCGACACGCGGCCGGTTCCGCCGCGCCCTGGTCGTGATCGAGGGTGCCTACAGCCAGGACGGCGACCTTCCCGACCTGCCGCGCTTCATCGAGATAAAACAACGTCACGACGCGATGCTGATGATCGACGAAGCGCACTCGCTCGGCGTCCTCGGC
This sequence comes from Actinomadura pelletieri DSM 43383, assembly GCF_003634705.1. Lineage (GTDB taxonomy): Bacteria > Actinomycetota > Actinomycetes > Streptosporangiales > Streptosporangiaceae > Spirillospora > Spirillospora pelletieri. Next base: position 1,204,451 of record NZ_RBWU01000001.1, read on the forward strand.
CGCACCGGACGCGGCGTCGGCGAACACTTCGGCGTCAACCCGAACGACGTCGACCTGTGGATGGGAACGCTCAGCAAGGCCATCGGCAGCCTCGGCGGCTACATCGCAGCCCGCCGCGAACTCATCCGGTTCATGAAGTTCACGACGCCGCTCTACATCTTCAGCACCGGCATCTCCCCGGCCAACGCCGCCGCGGCACTCGAAGCGTTCCGGGTCATCCAGGAGGAGCCCGACCGCGTCGCGCGCCTTCGTGACCTGGCCGAGCACTTCCGGACCGCCGCCCGCGCCCGCGGTCTGGACACCGGTGTCTCCCGCGACACGGCCGTCATCCCGATCATCGTCGGCGACTGGGCGCGGGCCATGGAGATCTCCGCCGCGCTGCTGGAGCGCGGCGTGAACGTGATGCCGATCGGCCACCCGGCAGTGCCGGCCGACAAGTGCCGGTTGCGGTTCTTCGTCAACGCCGACCACCGCGAAGCCGACCTCGACCGCTCCCTCGACCTCTTGGTGGACGTCATGGACAACACCTCACCCCGGCACCGTCCGCACCAGCAATCCACCTCCGACTCCGCGACCGTGCCCCCGCCACGGGCGACCTTCCAGACGCGGGAACGAGACCGGCCCGCGACCGAACCGCCGCCGTCCGGCACCGCCGACGTGCTCGTGGCCGGTGCCACCGGTTTCATCGGCGGCCACCTGACCCGCAGGCTCGTCGAGATCGGGCACCGGGTGCGGGTGCTGGTCCGCGAGGGCGGCGACCGGTCGGCGTTCGCGGACCTGCCCGTGGAGATCGAGCACGGCTCGCTGACCGACCTGAACGCGCTGCTGCGCGCCACCTCGGGCGTCCGGTACGTCTACAACTGCGCGGGCAAGTCCGCCGACTGGGGGCCGTGGACGGAGTTCGAGCAGACCAACGTCACGGGCTGCAAGAACCTGATGGACGCCGCTCACCACGCGGGCACCGTCGAGCGGTTCGTGCACCTCAGCACCACCGACGTGTACGGGTACCCGGTCCGTCCGTGCGACGAGCGGACCGAGCCGAAGGACGTCGGCCTGCCCTACAACCGCAGCAAGCTCCTCGGGGAGAAGGCGGTGATCCGGGCCGCCGAACAGGCCGGTGTGCCGCTCACCGTCATCAGGCCGGTCTCGGTGTACGGGCCGGGCAGCAAGGACTTCGTCGTCGAGATCGCGGCGCTGCTGAAGAGCCGGCAGATGGTCTACGTCCGCAGGGGAAAGGCACCGGCGGGGTTGCTCTACGTCGCCAACCTCGTCGACGGGATGATCACCGCCTGCGGTTCGGAGCGGGCGGCGGGCGGGGTCTACAACCTGCGCGACCCCGAGATGACGACGTGGCGGGAGTACATCGAGGCCCTCGCGGACGGTCTCGGCGTCAAACCGCCGTCGGTGAGCCTGCCGCGCCCACTCGCCACCGGTGTCGCCGGAGCCGCCGAGCGCGTGTACGGGACGTTGCGCGTCAAGTCGCGTCCGGTCCTCACCCGGCATGCCGTCCACCTGCTGGAGCGCGACCAGTCCTTCCCGATCGACCGGGCCCGCGAGGACTTCGGGTTCAAGGCCGCCGTCTCCTTCGAGGAGGGCATGGCGCGAACGGTCGAATGGCTCCGGTCTCCGGCCGGGCGCGAACTCCTGGGCGGCTGACATGCCCGCACCGCAGATCACCGAGCCGCCCCCCGGCGCCGTCCGCGCGCCGGGCGGGCCTTGGTTCCCGGGAGTGACCGCCGACGCCACTACCGACCTGCGCCTGATCTGCTTCCCGCACGCGGGCGGAACCCCGTCCGTCTACCGGGACTGGCACGAACACCTGGGCGCCCACGTGCAGATCGTTCCGGTGCTGCTACCGGGCCGCAGCTTCCGCCTGGGAGAACCGCTCCGCCGCGAACTGGAGCCGCTCGCCGCCGACATCGCCACCGCACTCCTCGCCGAACGGCTCACAGACCGCTATGCGCTGTTCGGGCACAGCATGGGCGCGCTGCTCGCCTACGAGGTCGCCTGCGGGCTGCGCGCCCGTGGCGCGGACGAGCCCGTCCACCTGTTCGTGTCCGGCAGCCGGGCACCGCACTTCTACGGCGTCGGAATGGGCGCGGAGCTGACCGACGAGTCGCTGCTCGACCTCGTCCGCGACCTCGGCGGCCTCACCGGCGCCGGTGTCGACCCGCAGGCGGGCGGCGCGCCGTTCGCCCGCCGGATGCCCGTGCTCCGAGCGGACCTCGCCGCGTGCGAGACCTACCGGTGGACGCCGCGCCGCCCACTCGACTGCCCGATCACGGCCATCTCCGCCGAGGGCGACCCGATCGCGCCTCCCGACCAGGTCGACGAGTGGCGGGAGTACACCTACGGCTCGACGCTGCGCAGGCACCTGCCGGGCGGCCACTTCTACCTGACCGGCCCCGAACGGCCGGCCCTCCTACGCGAACTCCACCGTGAACTGGAACGGCACGCCGCAGGCGGCGCCGCGCCCACCGATCCCCGGAGGACTCTGCCATGAATGTCGCGACCCTGGCCAAACTGGCTCGGAGCCGGCAGGTTCCGCTGCTGGCGTCGCTCGCCCGGGGACTCGTCACGCCCGTGTACCGGGCGTCGTTCCTCGCCGCGGCCGCCGGCAACGGAGTGCTGCAACGCCTCGCCGTCCGCCCCTGCGACCTGGACACCCTCGCCAACGCGCTCGACGTCCGGGAGGACCGGGACGTGCTGCGCGCCTGGCTGGACATCGGCGTCCGGCTCGGCGAACTCGGCTTCGACGACGGCTGCTACAAGCTGCGCGGCCGGGCCGCCAAGGCGCTCGGCCGTTCCCGCAACGACGCCATCGCCGCCGCGCTGGAGGAGGTCACGCGGTTCCACCTGCCGGTCCTGCTGGAGGCCCCGGCCATAGCGCGCGGCGGCAAACGGCTGACCCTGCGCGACCAGGACGGCGCGGTCATCGCCCGCTCCACCCAGGTCGTGCGGCCGTTCGTGGAAGAGGCCGTCGACCTCGTCGTGGAGCGGCACGAACCGAGACGGCTGCTGGAGGTCGGGTGTGGCAGCGGCGTCTACGCGCGGCACGCCGCGCTGCTGAACCCGCGGCTCACCGCCCTCGCGATCGACCTTCAGGACGACGTCGCCGCTGAGGCCGCCGCGAACATGGCCGCCTGGGGGCTCGCCGACCGTGTCGACGTCCGCCGGGCGGACGTCCGCGACCTCGACATGGAACCGGTCTTCGACCTGGTGACGATGCACAACAACATCTACTACTTCCCCACCGACGAGCGGGTGAAGGTGCTGGAGCGCGTCCGGTCGCTGCTGGCCCCCGGCGGCAGGCTCCTGCTCACCACGCCGTGCCGGGGCGGCCCCGTCGGCATGGAGGTGCTCGACCTGTGGTTCTCGTGCGCCGACTTCGGCGGACCGCTGCCGGACGCCGCCGAACTCGTCGACCAGCTGCAAAGCGCGGGCTTCACCAGCGTGCGGGAGCGCCGCCTCATCCCGGGCGGGGAGTTCCGCGCCTTCGTCGGCACCCACCGGGACCCGGAACACGGCACCGACGTTGAGGAGCTCATCTGATGTCGACCACGACCTCCGCCGCACACGCGTCCGCCACCGCGACCAGGGAGATCGTCGTGCTCGGCGCGGGCGACCCGCCGCCCGCCGAACTGCTCGGCGGCAAGGCGATCCGGCTGGACGAACTCCTGCGCGCCGGCCTTCCGGTGCCGCCCGCGTTCTGCCTGACGACCGACCTGTTCGAGCGGTTCCTCAAGGAAACAGGACTGGACACCCGCATCGCCGGAACCGCCCCCGCCGAACTGCGCGAGAAGATCATCGCGACCGACGTCCCCGCGAGCATCGCGACCGCCCTCCTGGACGCCTACGCGGACCTCGGCCGGCCGCGCGTCGCCGTCCGCTCCTCGGCGACCGCCGAGGACTCCGAGTCCCACTCGTTCGCGGGCCAGCACGACACGGTGCTCGACGTCGCCGGGGACGCCGCCCTGCTCGACGCCGTCAAGGTGTGCTGGGCGTCGCTGTGGACCGACCGCGCCGCCGCCTACCGCGACGCCGCGCACGCCGGGTCGATCGCCGTGGTCGTCCAGCAGATGGTGCACGCCGACACCGGCGGCGTCCTGTTCACCCGCGACCCGGTCAGCGGCCGTGCCGACCGGTTCGTCGTGGAGGGCTGCTGGGGACTCGGCGAGGGCCTGGTGGCGGGCAAGGTCACGTCCGACTTCTTCCTCCTCGACCCCGACGGCCCCCGGGTCGTGGACCAGCAGATCCGGTACAAGGTCACCAAGTGCGCGCCGGTCGTGCCGGGGACGGTCGGCCTCGTCAAGGTGGACGCCGCCGCGCGCAACGTCCCCTGCCTGACACCCGACCAGCTCGCCAACCTCGCGGCGCTGGCCGTCCGGGTCCGCGACCACTACGGCGCCGAGCAGGACATCGAGTGGGCCATGCGCGACGGCACGCCGTACCTGCTCCAGAGCCGGCCGATCACGACCACGCCCGTCCGCGACCGGCCGACGAGCCCCTACGTGGGCCCGCAGCCCGACGCGATCCGCACGGGAACGCTGTGGTCCCGCATGGACATCGGCGAGATCTTCACCGGCGTGATGTCGCCGCTCGGCCAGTCGTTCGCGCAGTACTACCAGCACAACGTGCACCGCGGCTGCGCCCGGTCCACCGGCGTCCGCGACCCGGGCGACATGTCGCGGCACATGGGCTACCTGCAAGGACACGTCTATCTGAACATCTCCTACACGGCCCACCTGCTGGGCCAGTGCCTCCCCACCCGCGACCAGAGCCGTTTCACCAGCCGCTTCGCCAGCGAGGAGGTGGACCTCGACGCCTACGAGAACCCCTTCGGCACCTGGCCCGGCGGCCCACGTGAGGAGGCGCTGGCGACCCGGTTCTGGCTGAAGACGTCCATCACGGAACTACGGACGATGAAGAAACGCGCCCGGCGGATGGTCCGGTCGCGCTTCTACGAGTTCGACCGTGCCCAGGGCATCGACCTGACCAGGCTCGACCGCTCGGAGTTGAACGCGGAGCTGAAGCGGCGCCTCGCCTACTTCTACGACATGCACGTGGGCTACATGCCGTACTACATGAACGCGTTCGGCTTCTACGGCGTCCTCGAAGCCCTCTGCGGCGCGTGGCTCGGCCAGGAGGGCACCAGCCTCCGCAACCGCATCAAGACCGACATGTCCAGCCTGCGGACGGTCGAGTCGGCGCGCGAGATCTGGGCGCTCGCCCAGGTCGCCCGGCGCGACCCCCGCGTCATGGAGATCATCCGTGCCGGTTCCGCGCACGACGTGTCCGCCCGGCTCCGCGCCGACGAGGCCGGACGCGCCTTCTGGGACGGCCACATGGTCCCGTTCCTGCGGGAGAACGGCACCCGGGGCCACCAGGAGATGGAGCTGACCCATCCCCGCTGGATCGACGACCCGTCGTACGTGTTCCAGATGATCCGGCGGTACGCCGAGGAGGGCTTCTCCATCGACGAGGTCCTCGACCGCGCCCACGACCCCCGGGAGGACGAGGCGGCGTCGGCGCTGAACCGCCTGGCCGCGCCGAAGCGCCGCACGATCGAGAAGGTCATGTCCCTGTACGAGACGTGCAGCCGGCTGCGGGAACTCACCCGCATGTCGATGATCACCTCGATCTGGCTGGTGCGCCGCGTCGTCTACGAGGTCGGCCGCCGGCTCGTCGAGGCCGGGGTGCTGCGGTCGCTGGACGAGGTCGCCGACCTCGACTTCGCCGACGTCCTCGAGTACCTGTCGAGTGACCGTGACCCGCGCCGGGTGTTCTCCCGCGCGAAGCTGGAGGAGGCCCGGCGCACGTTCCGCGCGTACGCCCGGCTGCCGGAACCGCCGCTCAGCTTCGTCGGCGAGTGGGACGTCACCCGGGCCGTCCGCCCGGCACCGGACGGCGTCCGGCTGGAAGGCCTAGGAGCGAGCCCCGGCCGGATCGTCGGCCGGGCCCGGATCATCGAGGACCTCGTCTGGCAGGCCGACGAGTTCCAGGTCGGCGAGGTGCTGGTGACCCGGTTCACCGACGCCTCGTGGACACCGCTGTTCGCCATCGCCGGCGCGGTCGTCACCGACATCGGCTCGATGCTGTCGCACAGCTCGATCGTGTCCCGCGAGTTCCGCGTCCCCTCGGTGGTCAACAGCAAGCACGCCACCCAAATGATCAAGACCGGTGACCTCGTCATGGTGGACGGCGACCGGGGCGTGGTCGAGGTCGTCGAGACCGACGAAAGGAAGAACGGATGATCCCCAACCAGTGGTACGCCATCCTCCGGTCCGAGGACGTCGGCACCAGGCGGCCCACCGGAGCGCGGCGCCTCGGCATGGAGCTGGTCCTGTGGCGGGACACCGCCGGACGGCTCATCTGCCAGTCGGCGCGCTGCCCGCACAAGGGCGCGAACATGGCGGACGGTCGGCTGCGCGGCGACACCCTCGGCTGCCCGTACCACGACTTCCGGTTCGCCGCCGACGGGAGCTGCACCCTCGCGCCCTGCCTGGGCACGAACGGCCGGATCCCGAAGTCGATGCGGCTGGAGACCTATCCCGTCCGGGAACGCCACGGGCTGATCTTCCTGTGGTGGGGGGACGACCGCGAGGACCTCCCCGACATCCAGGTGCCGCCCGAGGTCGCCGACCGCTCCGACGTCCACGCGACGGGCGCCTGGCAGCAGCCCGTGCACTACACCCGCTACATCGAGAGCCTCCTGGACTTCTACCACGTGCCCGTCGTCCACCGGGACCACTGGTTCAACGTCCTGGACTACATCGGCTGGGCCGGCACGCCGAAGAAGCTCGGCCTGGACGGCCGCCGCCGCTACCTCGCGCTGACCAAGGTCGAGGACAGCCACCTGGAAGTGGACGGAATGACGCTGCGGCACTCGTTCCGGCTCGTCGGCGAGGGCGACCCGACGAACGAGGCGACCATGACGGTCACCTTCACCTTCCCGGGGATGGTGCACATCCACGCCGAGCCGTTCGACGTCACGGTCTGGATCACGCCCGTCGACGACGACAACACCCAGGTGCTGTTCCGCTGGTACGAGGACTCGCACATGGCGCCGGTGCTGCGGCTGCCGTCCCTGCGGCGGATCGTGCCGAAGCTCGCGCTGTTCGCGCAGAAGCGCGTCCAGGAGGTCCAGGACATGAACGTCGTCTCCCGGATCGAACCCAGGGTCAGCGGCCGGGGCGTCAACCGTTTCGTCGCGGTCGACGAGCTGAACGCCAAGTACGTGGTCATGCGTGACCAGCTGCGCAAGGAGGCGGGCATCACCGAGGCCGGCGCCGGTGAGGCCGGTGAGAGCGAGACCCCCGCGGCGGGCAACGGAAAGGCTCCCGCCACCGGCCGCGCTCGCCGGACGGCCAAGGAGCCCGCCGCAGAGGGCACGGCGAAGGTGTGACGGCCCGTGCCAGAACCCATCGCCGTCATCGGCATCGCGTGCCTGTATCCGGGGGCTCGCGGTGCCGGTGACTACTGGCGGCTGTGCGGGGACCCGCCGGCGTCCGTTCCGTCCACGCTGGACGATGTGCGCGTCGATGTGGCGCGCTACCGCATCCCGCCGGTGCAGCGGCGGTCGATGTCCCGTATGCAGGTGCTCATGCTGGAGGCGGCCCGGCAGTGCCTGACCGACGCCGGATACACCGGGCGTCCGCTCGGCACCGACCGGACCGACGTCATCGCCGGGATCTGCTTCGGCCTCGACCGCCAGTACGCCAACGCCCTCCGCATCGAGGGTTCCCGGTACGCCCGGGACCTGGCGGACGAGGTGCCCGCGCTGTTCGGCGAGCACGCCCGTGAGACCGGACGGCGCGCGGCGGAGGAAATGCGGGCGCTGTTGCCCGAGCGGCTCGGCGCGTCCCCGCACGACCGGGTCGGGGAGATGGCGAGCACGATCCCGGCCCGGATCGCCGGTGCGTTCCGGCTGCGCGGCCGGACGTTCACGCTGGAGTCGGCGGACGCGACGTCGTTCGCGGCGCTCGCGCACGCGGTCAACGCCCTGCGCGGCGACCGCTGCGACGCCGCGCTCGTGCTCACCGGACAACGGTGGGAGAGCCCGCTGTTCGCGGACGCGCTCGCCGCCAAGGGGCTGCCCGCCGACGTCGCCGAGGGGGTCGGGGCCCTGCTGTTGAAACGGCGGTCCTCGGCCGTCCACGACGGGGACCGCGTCTACGCCTCGATCCTCGGCTGCGCCCTGGAGCAGGACTCCCGGCCCGGGACGTTGCGCTACTCGACGTCCGGCGAACGCCGCCATCGCGTCGCCCGCGCCTGCCATGACGCGGCCGGGGTGGAGCCGGGGTCCGTCCGGTACGTGGAACGCGCGGCGAGCGGCCCGCCCGCCGCCGCGAAGGCCGAACTGAACGCCCTCACCCGCCTGTTCGACGGCGTCCCGGCCCGTTCGGTGACGCTCGGCGCGCCCGGGACGTTCCCCGGCCACACCTTCGCCAACGCGGGCCTCGCCGGTGTCGCCAAGGCCGCGCTGGCCCTCTACCACCGCCGCATCCCCCCACACCGACCGACCACCGACCTCACCCCGACCTTCCGATCGGCCCGGACGCTTGAGCCCTGGCCCGCCGAGCCGGGCGGGGAACCGCGCCGCGCCGCCGTCTGCGGAGCCTCACTGACGGGCGCGCTCTGCCACCTCCTCCTGGAAGAACACGACTCACGCGGACCGAAGGCGACAGCTGCTGGACGACCATCACGCGGAGCCGTCGACACGACCCACCCCGAGCCGATCGCCGTGGTCGGCTACGGCGGACGCTTCGCCGACGCGTCCGACGCCCCGGGCTTCTGGCGGGTCGTGCACTCCGGCGTGGACCGCATCGAACCCCTGCCCGACGACGTCCTCGACCGCGAGCTGTACCACCGAGCGAACGACGCCAGCCTCACCCACTGCTACACCGACCTCGGCGCCTACATGGCGGCGCCCGACGAACCCCCGGACGGCCTCCGCATCACCCCGCGCAGGTACAGGGCCATGGACGCCGCCCAGCGGGTGGCCCTCGCGGTGGCCGCCGAGACCCTCACCCGCCACGGACATGCCGACAACCTGACCGGACACCGCGGCATGGTGGCCATCGGCAGCAACCTCGGCCTCACCCGAACCCGGCGGCTCAACGCCGACCGCCAGGCGACGGAACTGGACGCGATCGCCGCCGACCTCCCCGCCCTGGCGCCCCTCTCCGACCGCGCCCGCGCCCGGCTGCTCGACTGCGTCCGGGCCCGCTTCCGCACATCGGACGACCCGCTGACGCCCGTTGACCTGGACGGCTGCCTGGCAGGCGGTGTCGCCGCGCTGGTCGCGGGGGAGTACCGGCTGTCCGCCGTGCCCGTCGCGGTCGAGGCGGCCTGCGCGTCCTCGCTGGCGGCCCTCGACGTCGCCGTCGGCGCACTGCGGTCCGGGGACGTCGATTACGCCCTCGCCGGTGGAGCCGAGATCGTCTGCCATCCGCGCGACCTGGTGCTGTGCTCGGCGCTCGGGCTCCTGTCGCACACCAGGATCACCCCGTTCGACACCGCCGCCGACGGGTTCAGCCCCGGCGACGGATGCGCGCTGTTCCTGCTCAAACGCCTGTCCGACGCGGTACGGGACGACGACCCGATCTTCGGGTTGCTGCGCGGCATCGGCGGTTCCAACGACGCCAGATCGCTGATCGCGCCGGACGTCGACGGCCAGGTCCGGGCGATGCGGCAGGCGTTCGAGCAGGTCGAGTTCGACCCGTCCGCCGTGGACTACCTGGAGGCGCACGGAACCGGCACCCGGGTCGGCGACCGGGCCGAGATCTCCGCGACGGTCGAGGTGTACGCCAAGCCGGGCCGTCCGCAACCGCTCGTGATCGGCTCGGCGAAGTCGTTCTTCGGTCACACCTTCGCCGCCGCGGGCGCCGCAGGCCTGCTCAAGGCACTGCTCAGCATGCGGGCCCGCACCTTCCCGCCCAACGCGAACCTGCGCACCCCCGCCGCCGACCTTCCGCTGGACGACATCCCGGCCCGGCTGCCGACCGCGCCCGAGCCATGGCCCGCCGTGCCCGGACGGCCCCGCCGGGCCGGGGTCAGCTCGTTCGGCACCGGCGGCATCAACTATCACCTGCTCGTCGAGGAGTACGAGGACGGATCCGGATGAACCTGCGACTCTCTCCCGAACTGGCCGAGATGCGCGAGACCGTACTCGCCTTCGCCCACCGCGACCTGGCGCCGCAGGAGCATGGCGACGTAGGCGACGTAGGCGACGCAGCCGACGCCGCCCACGCCGACCGCTTCCGCGCACGCTGGCGCCTTGCCGGCAGGCAGGGCCTGACCGGCGCGACGGTACCGGCCGAGTACGGCGGCAGCGGCCTGGACGCCGAGTCCGCGGCGGTCCTCATGGAGGCCCTCGGCGAGGGGTGCACCGACACCGGTTTCGCCTTCTCCGTCGCGGCGCACCTGTTCGCGTGCCTGATGCCGATCGTGGAGTTCGGCACCGACGACCAGAAGCGGCGCTGGCTGCCCGACCTGTGCTCGGGCGAAAAAGTCGCCGCCCACGGCGTCACCGAACCCGGCGCCGGTTCCGACTCCCTGAACCTGTCCACCCGGGCGGAGCGGAAGGGCGACCACTACGTCCTGGACGGCGGCAAGTGCTTCACGACGAACGCGCCCGTCGCGGACGTCTTCGTCGTCCAGGCCGCCACCCGTCCCTCCGGAGGATTCTTCGGCCTGACGTCCTTCATCGTGGACGCGACGACACCGGGCCTACGGGTGGGCCGCCCCTACGAGAAGACCGGCCTGCGCGGCTCTCCGACCGCAGACGTCTACTTCGAGAACTGCATCGTCCCCGCCGACAGCGTCCTCGGCGCGGAGGGATCCGGCGCCACCGTGTTCACCGGATCGATGAAATGGGAGCGCACCTGCCTGTTCGCCATCTACCTGGGCGCGATGCGCCGCGTCCTGGACGACACCCTCACCTTCGCCTCCGAGCGTGAACAGTTCGGGTCCCCGATCGGGCGGTTCCAGGCGGTCAGCCACCGCATCGTGGACATGGTGCTGAGCCTGGAGTCGGCGCGGCTGCTGCTCCTGGACGCGGCCCGCCGCCTCGCGGCCGGTGAGGACTGCGACGTCCCGTCGGCGCTGGCGAAGCTCGCGGTGAGCGAGGCCGCGGTCAAACTCGGCCTCGACGCCGTCCAGGTGCGCGGCTCCGGCGGCGTGCTGGAGGGCGACGCGGGCGCCCTGCTCCGGGACGCCCTCCCGGCGCGCATCTTCTCCGGCACCAACGAGATCCAGAAGAACAACATCGCCCGCGCCCTGGGGATCGGCCGCCGCCGACCCGCCCGGCGCTGAGAGGACGGCCACCGTGGAGATCATCGTGCACGCCATCCGCCTGCACCCGGGCACCGATCCCGCCGAGTTCGAGGCGTGGGTACGGAACGTCGACTACGCGACCTGCCCCGAACTGCCGAGCGTCCTGGCCTTCGACGTGCTGCGCGTGTCCGGTGAGGACGCGGGACGCTACGCCGAGGTGATCCGAGTGAGCAGCGTCCCCGAGTTCGAGCGGGACATGCGGACCGAGGCCTTCCAACGGCTCGTCGCGGACTTCTCGAAGATGGCCGCGGTGATCGACGAGACCGCCGGCGAGCGACTCGAACCCGGATATGCGCGGACCTGACCCCACCCGGCGTTGAGACGGCGGCTGGACTCGCTCAACGAAAGGACGAGTCCGGCCGCTCCGACGTCGGCGGTGTTGAGACCAGAATGGCCCACTGGTGGATAGCGGAATGGACGCTCCTCTGTAAGACTTGCTCACTGAACAGTTGTTCGGTCTTTACGGGGAGTTTCTGGATGACGGGGTGATTGAAGATCGCTCCCCGCACACCGTTATGCCAAGAATGCGTTTTCGTCTGACGCAGAGGGTCACAATGGCTGTTGATTCATGGGGCACGAAATCCGGTCGGGGGATCGGTCCGATCCGGGGTAACGGTATGGGCGTCGATCTGCTCGGCACGGTTTGCATCGTCGTCCAGGGAAGGCGCACCGAACTGCGGGCCGGCAAGGTGCGCGCCATGCTCGCCACACTCGCTCTGGAGGCCGGTCGAACGGTCTCCCACGACGAACTCACCGAAGAACTATGGCCGGGAGAGCTTCTCCGGAATCCCCGCAACGCCCTCCAGGCGCACGCGACCCGGATCAGAAGGATCCTCGGCCACTGCGTGACGGACCCCGGCGCCGAACTGCCGCTGCGCGCCGTCTACAACGGCTACGTCCTGGACATCCCCCGCGCTTTCGTGGACGGCAACCGCTTCCTCGACCTCACCGCGCGGGCAGGGGCGCTCCTCGCCGACGATCCCAGACAGGCGTGTGAACTGTTGCAGGCCGCCCTCGCGCTGTGGAGCGGCCCGGCGCTGCTGCACACCCGGGACGGACGGCGGTGCCGGGGCGCCGCGGCGCTCCTGGAGGAGCGGCGGCTCGCCGCCTGGGAGGACCTGGTGAGCGCGCACCTGCTGCTCGGCGAGGAACGGCCGGCCATCGCCGAGATGCAGCGGCTCGTGGCGTCCCATCCCACCCGGGAGTCGCTGTGCGAGCTGCTGATGCTCGCGCTCTACCGAGGGGGCCGGCAGTCGGAGGCCATGCACCTGTTCCACCGGACCCGCATGAAGCTGGACGAGGAACTCGGCGTCCAGCCCGGCAGGTCCCTGCGGCGCATGTACGGGCACATCCTCGGCCAGCATCCGACGCTCGAGTCGTCGGACGCGGTACTGAGGTTCCGCCGGGAGACGGCCGCGGCGGGCTGATTCGCGACGATCCCACCCGCCGTTGGAACGCGTCAGTCGCTCGTCAGCGGCCCGTCAGCGGCACGGTCAGCGGCGCCCAGCAGGGTGGGAACCGTCCAGACAGCCCGGCGATCCGGCAGGAGGTGTCCCGATGGGAACCGCGATCGTGACAGGGGTCGGCAGTTGGCTTCCACCACGGGCGGTGGAGAACGACGAGCTCGCGGAGCGGCTCGACAGCTCCGACGAGTGGATCCGCACCCGCACCGGGGTCCGCCGCCGGCACTTCACGTCCCCGGGCACGGCCGTCTCCGACCTCGCGGTCGAGGCCGGCGCCCGCGCGCTGAAGTCCGCGGGCGGCGGCCCGGCCGACGCGGTGGTCCTCGCGACCACCACCCCGGACCGTCCGTGCCCGGCGACGGCACCCGATGTCGCGACCCGGCTCGGACTGTGGTCCGCGGCGGCGTTCGACGTCGCGGCGGTGTGCAGCGGCTTCGTCTACGGGCTCGCCGCCGGCGCCGGCCTGATCAGCGCCGGCATCGCGAGCCGCGTGCTGGTGATCGGCGCCGACGCGTTCTCCGCCATCCTCGACCCGGACGACCGGACCACCTCGGTCATCTTCGGGGACGGCGCGGGCGCCGTGGTGCTGCGCTCCGGCGAACCCGACGAACCCGGCGCCCTCGGGCCGTTCGACCTCGGCAGCGACGGCGGCGGCACCGACCTCATCACCGTCCGGGCGGGCGGGTCGCGGCAGCGGCTGTCCGGCGTCGAACCCGATCCCCGCGACCAGTACTTCACCATGGCCGGGAAGTCGGTGTTCTGGCGTGCCGTCCAGCAGATGGCCCAGTCGTCGGAGACGGCGCTGAACCGGGCCGGCTGGCGGCTGGAGGACCTCGACCACCTGGTCTGCCACCAGGCCAACCAACGGATCATCGACCATCTCGCCGACGAACTCGGCCTGCCCCGGGAACGCGCGCTGAGCAACATCGCCGAGGTGGGCAACACCGCCGCCGCGTCGATCCCCCTCCTGCTCGACCAGGCCCACACGGCCGGGACGCTACGACCCGGCGACCGGGTGCTGCTGACCGCGTTCGGCGGGGGGCTCGCGTGGGGTTCGGTCACCCTTCGGTGGCCGAGTCTCGACGGCCCCACCGCCGACGACACCCGAACGGAAGGATCGCGATGAGGGGCCCGCAGACGGCCGCCGGTCGCGCCGACATCGCCGTCACCGGAATCGGCCTGGTCACGGCCGCGGGCATCGGAACGTCCGAGACCTGGGACGGGGTGTGCGCGGCCCGCTCGACGGCGGCCACCGACCCCGGCCTGGCAGGCCTGCCCGTCGACTTCTCCTGTGTCGTGCCCGGCTTCTCGCCCGCCGAGCATGTCGGCCGCCGCAGCTCCCTCACCCAGGACCGGCACGCCCAGCTCGCGTTCCCGGCCGCCCGGGAGGCCGTCGCGGACGCCGGACTCGACCCGTCCACCTGGGACGGCGCGCGGGTCGCGATCGTCGTCGGCAACGGCGCCGGCGGCTACCACTCGTCGACCCGGCAGCACGAACGGCTGCTGAACCAGGGCCCGCAGGCGGTGTCGGCGCTGCTGATCCCGCTGATCGCGCCCAACATGGTCGCCGGTCACCTCGCCATGGAGTTCGGCGCGACCGGCCCGAACTTCGTCACCGCGACCGCGTGCGCGTCCGGCGCCACCGCGATCGGCGTCGCGATGCGGCTGCTGGAGCGGGGCGACTGCGACATCGTCCTCGCCGGCGGCACCGAGGCCCCGGTCAACCCGCTGCTGGTCACCGGGTTCACGCAGATGGGCGCCCTGTCCCGGCGGGTCGCCGAGCCCGCCGCGGCGTCCCGCCCGTTCGACGCCGACCGGGACGGCTTCGTCATCGGCGAGGGCAGCGGCATCCTCGTCCTGGAACGCGCGGCCGACGCGCGGGCCCGGGGCGCGCGGATCCGCGCCCGGCTCGCCGGATACGGGGCCTCCGCCGACGCGCACCACATGACCGCGCCCGACCCCGAGGGCACCCACGTCGAACGCGCGGTCTTGAACGCCCTCGCCGAGGCCGATGCGACGCCCGCCGACGTCGACCATGTCAACGCGCACGGCACCTCGACACCGCTCAACGACGCGGCCGAGGCCGGTGTCATCGGTCGGCTGTTCGGCGAGAAGCCCGCCGTGACGTCCGCCAAGGGCGTCCTCGGGCACACGCTCGGCGCCGCGGGCGCGATCGAGGCGGCGCTCACGGTCCTTTCGATCGAACACGCGTTGGTGCCGCCGACCGCCAACCACGAAGTGCCCGGCCCCGGGATCGACATCGACATCGTGGCCGGGAAACCCCGCAAACGCGACATCGACGTCGCCGTCAGCCACTCGTTCGGGTTCGGCGGACAGAACGCCGTCCTCGTCTTCACCGGTGCCGACCGGCACCGCAGCCCTGTCCGATAGCTCGTCCGATAGCTCGTCCAACCGCACGCACAAGGGAGAACAGCATGAGCCTTCGCCGTGTCTTCACCATCGCCGCCCTCCTGACCGTGGTCGCCCTGGTCGTCCGCCTGAAGGCGTCCCGCGGCGCCGACGACGGTTCCGCCGGGGAAGCCTGAGGCCGCGCCATGTCGTTCGCCGTTCCGGACGGGGAGCTGAGACGGCTGGAGTGCGAGGTCCAGCGGGCGCTGGCCACCACCGACGACTCCGCCCTCGACGTCCTCGGGTACGGGGAGGTCACGCTCGTTCTCCGGCTCGACACGGACACCGGGTCGTTCGCCTGTAAGCGCCTGCCGGTCTTCCCGACCCGGGCGAGGTTCGACCGGTACCGCGCACTGCTGGACGCCTACCTGGCCCGGCTCGGCGAACGCGGCGTGACGGTGGCCGAGACGAGGTTGTGGCACCACACCCGGCCCTCCGGCCGTGTCGTGGCCTATTGCGTGCAGCGGGAACTGCCGGGCGAACGCCTGTGCTCGAAACTGCTGCACACCGAGGGCGAGGAATGGGCGCGCGGCTACTTCAAGAGGTTCCTCGACACGGTCGACCGTGCGGTCGCGCCCGACCTCGGACTCGACGCGCAGGCGTCCAACTGGACCGACGTCGACGGCGACCTGGTGTACCTCGACGTCACCACGCCCCTGATGCGGAACGGCCGCGCCCGGGAACTGCTGGACGTGAAGCTGTTCTTCACCTCGCTGCCGTGGGCGCTGCGCGACATCGTCCGCATCACCATGTCCAAATCGATCTTCGACAAGTTCTACTCGACCCGTGGGGTGGTGCTGGACTTCCTCGGCAACCTGCACAAGGAGGGCCTCGACGACCTGGTCCCCGGCTTCCTCGCCCAGGCCGCCGAACGGCTGGACACCCCCATCACCGAGGCTGAGGTGGCCGCGTACTACCGGGAGGACGCGCGGATGTGGGAGCTGATCCAGCGGCTGCGCAAGGCCGACCGGTTCTGGCACAACCGGATCCGGCGCCGGACGTACCCGTTCCTGCTCCCACCCGACATCGACCGCTGACCGGTGAACCGCCGCGTCACCGGGCGAACGGAGGGACCGATGACCTCGCGCACATCCCCGCGCACCGCCGCCCCGGCGTTCGGTGACGCCCTGCACGAGGCGTTGGACGTCGCCGTGCTGAGCCCGTCGTCCCACAACTGCCAGCCCTGGTGCGTCGCATGGCTGGAAAGCGCACCTGCGCGCCGAGCGGCGGCCACGATCCTCGCCGGGGGGGCACGGGCGGAACCGGCACCCGAGAGCGCGTTCCTCGTGCTCGCCATCGACCGCGAACGCCGCCTAGGCGCCCTGCCCGCCCACGCCCTCGAGATGGAACTGAGCTGCGGCCTGTACTGGCGTCTGCTCCACCGCGCCCTGGAGGCACAGGGATGGACGCTCGTCCGCTCCGAGGCGTCGCCGCAGGCAGCGGCCCTGTTCGACGTGTGGCTCCCGGACACCTGGGAGCCGCTGTGTGTCGCCGAGTTCCGTCCGGGCGGGGAGCCGCCGGAGACACTCGGCGACCTCCGCACCCTCGCACGGCGCCGCCACACCAACCGGGCCCCGTTCGACTCCGCCCCGGTGGATCGGACGCTGCTCACCGACCTGGCCCGCCGCGCCCGGCAACGGGACGAGGGGCGACTGCCGGTCGTCGTCCGACACCTGCACTCCTGGCCGGACCGCCACCGTTTCGTCCGCTTCGTCGCCCGCCACGGCGGCCGGGACTTCGCCCACGGCGACGCATGGCGCGAAACGCACTCGTTCATCCGGTCGAGCGTCGACGACGCGTCGGCGCGCGGCGACGGGTTCGCCCTCGACCACCTGTTCGGGCCGCTGCCACCGCACGACCGGTGGCTCAGACGCCTCGCCCTCGCCCCGGCCGCGATGACCGCGCTGAGCCGCATCGGCTATCCGCGCTTCCTCGCCGGTCAACTCGCGGCGGTCGTCCAGCAGACACCGGTCGTCGTCCTGATGAGCCTGCCGGTCAGGGACCCCGATCCGCCCGAGACGCTGTCGGCGGCCGGGGCCCTCGCCGACTACTGGCTGGACGCCACCCGCGCCGGCCTGGTGCTCCACCCGATCAGCATCGTGATCCAGCATGAGGACGTGCGCCGCGCCCTTCAACGCACGTTCGCCACTCCCGGACGCGTGTTCTTCGTGGCGCGACTCGGCCGCCCGTCCGCCCGGTTCCCCGCGTCACCACGCCGCCCCGCCACGGCCGCGTTCCGGACCCTGTGACTCCTTGGGCGCCCCCGTCCGGTCGGGCCCTTGACCCGTACGGTAGGCGCCCGCGCTCATCTCGGCCCAGCGCGCCGCGCTCTCGGGGTCGAGCGGATCACGGCCCAGGAGCCTGCGGAGATGGTGCCGCAGCAGCAGGACGCCCAACTGGTTGACGGTGAGCCATGCCGCGCGGAGCGTCCTGTCCCTCTCGGAAAGTGAGGCGTCGAGCCGGGCGAGATTCAGTTCGAGCCAGCACCGGAACGTCCGGTGTCCCCCCTGGTCGTCGCTCATCAACTGTCTGCACAGGTAGTCCGTGAGCGGGGAGTCCACGGGAAGGAAACCGACCAGCAACCGGGGCAGAAAATCGCCGTCCCCGGGGCCGGCCGCCTCGCCCGGCCCCGGGGACGTGACGTTCTCCGCGAACCGCTGTAACGCGGCGGTGGTGCGTTCGTTCACCGCCTCGCGGAGCCCCGCCTTACCGCCGAAATGGTGGATGACCAGGCTCGGTGAGACGTCCGCCGCCGCCGCGACCTGGCGGAGGCTGACATTGTCGGGGCCGTTGGCGGCATAGAGCCGCAACGCCTCATCACAGATCACCGTTCGGGCCGAGGAATGCATCCAACACCTTCCGAGGAGGGGCGGTGCGGGCGCCCCGGGGGCTGGGCGCCCGCACCTCGTGGAAATGGCTCAGGTTCCGTCGTGCCCGCCGGCGAGCGAAGGGCCGGTCGCGGCGCCCGCCCGTGCCTCCCTGGCCTGGGGCGCCCGCCCGCCGAGCCTGCGGGGCAGCCACCAGTTCCAGTCACCGAAGAGCTTCATCATGGCGGGGACCAGCACCAGCCGGACCAGGGTCGCGTCCAGCGCGATGGCGACGGACAGCGCGAGACCGAACTCCTTCAACTCCAAGGTCCCGGCGGTGAGAAACCCGCCGAACACCGCGACCATGATCGCGGCTGCCGCGGCGATGGGACGGGCCGTGTGCTCGATCCCGACCGCGACGGCGGTCGCGTTGTCGTGCCCGTCGTCCCACGCCTCCCGCATCCGCCGGATCAGGAAGACCTCGTAGTCCATCGACAGGCCGAACAGCAGGACGAACACGGTGATCGGCAGGTACACCTGCAGGAACCCGGTGCTCTCGAAGCCCAGCAGGCTCTCCCCGAACCCGTGCTGGAACACCGCGACCGTGAGACCCACCGCCGCGCCCGTGGCGAGCAGGTTCATCACGATCGCCTTGATCGGCAGCACGATGCTGCGGAACACCACGATCAGGAACAGCAGGGACAGGGCGAGCACCAGCCCCATGACGTAGGGGAGTTTCTCCGTCGTCTCCTCGGATAGGTCGACGAACGTGGCCGTGGCGCCGCCCACCAGCACCTGCTGCCCCGCCGCCTGCGGGGCGATGTCGCTCCTGATGTCCCTGACGAGATCCTCAGCCGCGCTGGAGTCGATCGGCACGGCAGGGATGGCGTTGACCAGCATCCGACCAGAACCGGGCAGCACTTCGACGTTCGCGACCCGGCGGTCTTGGCCGACCAGGGTCGCCACCTTCCCGGCGGCCTGCCGTCCGGCGGCGTCCAGCGGCCCCCCGTCCGGCCCGGTCACGACGATCTGCACCGGCGAGACGGCCCCGGGGCTGAAGGAGCGTTCGAGGATCGCCTGCGCCTTAGCGGTCGGACGGCCCTCCAGAGACGCGGTGCCGAGGTCGATGCCGTACTTCAGGCCCGTCACGGGAAGCGCGGCGGCCACCAGGATCGCGATGGAGACCGCGCCGAACAGGATGGGCCGCCGCATCACCAGATGAGCCCAGCGGGCCCACGGACTGCGCCCGGCCTCGGCGTCCGGCCGGACGTCCGCGGGACGCCACCGCTCGGGCAGCGACCAGGCGTCGACACGCGGGCCGAGCGCCGCGAGGACGGCGGGCAGCAGGGTCAACGCGGCGGCGAGGGTGCAGATCACGGAGAGCAGCACACCGGTGGAGATCTCCCGGAACACCGGGGCCTCCATGATGAACAGCGAGCACACCGAGATCGCGACGACGACTCCGGAGAACAGGATCGTCCGCCCGGAGGTCGCGATCGCGGCACCTGCGGCCTCCGCGACCGCGTCGGGCCGCCGCTCACCGCCCCGGACGACCCCGCGCTTGGCGAGTTCCTCCCGGAACCGGCTGACGATGAACATCGAGTAGTCGATGCCGATGCCCGTCCCGATCATCGTGACGATCGTGAGCAGGAAGATGTCGAAGGTGAACTGGAACGACAGCAGGTACATGACGCCGAACGTGAGGATCAGCCCCGCCGCCGCCAGCAGCAACGGCAGAGCCGCGGCGGCGACCGCCCCGAACGCGAGCACCATCACCACGAACGCGATCGGCATGCCCACCGATTCGGCGCGCTCGGAGTCGGCGCTCTGCACGACCGTCTGGTCGTTGGTGATCGGGGAGTAACCGGTCAGATAGGCGGACACCCCGTTCCCGTCCACCTTGTCGATGGCGTCCTGCAAATCTGCGGCCCGGGTGGGACGCTGCCGTGCGTCGCCCGCGAGCCCCACGACCGCCATCGCGGCGCGCCCGTCAGGGGACACCTGCCCCTTGGCCTGCGGGTCGAACGGCCCGATGACGGTGACGACGCCGGTTTCCTTACGGGCCTGCGCCACGACCTTCTGGACGGTCGCCTTCTGCGCCGGGTCGCTGATCCGCCCCTGCCTACTGTCGAAGACGATGACGTCCTGCTCGTCGCCCTGACCGACGAAATAGCGCTCCACCAGTTCAGAGGCCTGTGTGGACGGCGCCCCGTCCACGCCGTAATTGGGCGACTTCAGCTGCTTGAAGAGAAACGGAAAGCTGACCGCGCACGCGATCAGCAGCACGACCCAGACGCCGATCACCGCTCGCCGGTGTTCGGCCATTAAGGTGCCCCAGCGTCGTTGTCGCATCATCGGCCTCTCAAGAGGGTGCGAATGGCGTCGGCCGTTTCCGACAGGTCGAGTTCGGGGTCGAGGAGCAGGTGCAGCAGCATCCCGTCGAGGAGCGCCGCGACCATCGTCGCCGTCCCTGCGGCGGACGGATCCGTGTTGACGTCCCCCTGCTCCTGGCCCCGCTGGACGAGTTCGGTCAGCGTCGCCCGGAAGTCCCGCAGTTTGCCGGCGATGGGCTCGCGCAGAAGCGGGTCACGGGTCGACTGGCGCGCGGTCTCCAACAACAGCGCCACCGAGGGATCGTTGATCGCGCCCGCGGTGAACCAGGTGAGAACACCGTCGAGGACCTCCTGGAGACTGCCCGCCTGCTGCGCGATCGACAGCGGCCCCGACAAGGCCCTGAGCGTCCCGGCGATGGCCGCCTGCCGTAGCAGATCGTCCTTCCCCTGGAAGTGGTAGTTGACCGCCCCGTGCGGCACTCCGGCCCGCGCCGCGATGGCCCGCGTGGTGACCTGCCCCCACCCCAGATCAGCGATCAGCGCGGCCGCCGCCTCCAAGATCGCCGCCCGTGTGGCGGCACCCTGCGCGGCGCTACTTGGCCGTCCGCTCTGTCCAACCGCACTGTCCACTTGGCCAAGCTAACGCAGACGACCACCCATGTCCACACCCGCCGAACCGCCGCGGGCGCCTAGCGATCGGTGAAATAGGAGGCGGTCTCGGCGTCCGCCGGGTAGTAGGACTCGATCGCGACCTCGTCCAAAGTGATGTCCAACGGGGTCCCGAAGGTGGTGATGGTCGAGAACATCCGCAGCTCCCGTCCCTCAAAGCGGATGATCATCGGAATCAGCACATCGAAATCCACGTCAGAAGAATCTTCGGATCCCGGCGCCAGAAGCTCCTCGTACAGCGCCGTCAACTCAGGATCGGGAGCCGTGGCAAGCTGACGCGAGACCCGAGCACGAAACACCGCCCGCGCGTCGCCCAGGTTGACGACCAGCGGCGCGAGCCCGCGCGGATCCAGCCCGAGCCGGATGAGATTGACAGGCGGACGCAGCAGCTCCGGATCGGCGACCGCGAAGAACGGCTCAAAGGCCCGGTTCGTCATCACGATGTTCCACCGCCGATCGAAGACCAGCGCCGGATACGGCTCATGTGCCCGAAGCACCCGCGCGACCGCGTCCCGGGCCGCCGCCAGGGCCCCATCGTCAAGGGCACGCTCGGGATACCGGGGAGCGAACCCACCGGCGAGGAGCATCCGGTTACGCTCCCGCAGCGGCACATCGAGCTGCCCGGCGAGCCTGAGGATCATCTCGGCGCTCGGATTGGACTTCCCCGTCTCGACCAGGCTGACATGACGCGCCGAGACATCCGCCGCGATGGCGAGATCAAGCTGACTGATCCGCCGCCGATGCCGCCAGTGCCGCAACAACTCCCCGACCGTGTCCACGTCGAACGAGCCTACTCATCGTGCAGCCGACCGCCATGAAATGGGATTTCATCGACAAGTCCCACGGCCAGGGGAAACACTGCGTCCATGAGCACTGACAAGAAGGAACTCATCCAACGCGCATTGTCGAAGCTCCTCGAGACCGGCGACGCCGAAGCGCTCGCCCCGGCCTTGAGCGACGACTTCCTCCACCACCGCCCGGACGGCCTCACAAGGACGAAAACTGAATGGCTCGCCGCCATCCGAGCGTCCTGGGAAAACATCGCCGACATGAAAGTCGAAATAAACCACATCCTCGCCGACGGCGACCACGTAGTCCTGCACACCCGCCGCACCCTCCCCGACGACGGCCCGCAGGTCACGGTCGTGGACATCCTGCGCCTCGACAACGACCTGATCGCCGAAGCCTGGGAGACCATCGAACCGTCCGCCCAGGCCCCCGCCAACCTCGAATGGTGGGAGCCCACCCACTGAAGTCGCCGGATGTGGCCGTCCACCGGTCGAACTCATCCCTTCCCGCATACCCTGCTGGATGACCAACGAACGGGGGGCGGGTGAAGAGTGGAGTCCCTGGACCGATCTGATCCCCAACGGATCGGCGACCGGATCACCCTGCGCGGGCGGCTCGGTTTCGGCGGGATGGGACGCGTTTACTACGGTGTCACCGACGACCACGAACAGGTCGCCGTAAAGGTGATCCGAGGCGACCTGATCGACCGGGACGAGGTACGGGAACGCTTCGCCCGCGAGACGGAGGCGCTCCGCACCGTCCAGGGCCCCCACATCGCGTCACTGGTCGACGCGTCCGAAGCGGACGAAGAACAGCCATGGCTCGCGATGGAGTTCATCCGCGGACTCACCCTCAAGAAGTTCGTCAACGAGCGGGGCCCACTCCAGGCCGAATACGCGGCCGCGCTCGGTGTGCTCCTCGCCGACGCGCTGCGCGACGTCCACGCGGCCGGGCTCCTGCACCGCGACCTGAAACCCGGCAACGTGATCCTCGGACGGGACGGCCCCATGGTCATCGACCTGGGGCTGGTCGCGTTCGCGGAGGGCCCCAGCGATCTGACGACGTCCGCGGCGACGCTCGGCACCCTGGTGTGCATGGCGCCCGAACAGGCCCTCACCCCGAAGCGGATCACCGCGGCGGCGGACGTGCACGCGCTCGGCGCGACGCTCCTCCACGCGCTGACCGGCCACTACCCCTACCGGGCCGACACCGCCCCCGCACTGCTGGCGAAGATCGTCTCCCCGGACGTGCCGCCCGACGTCACCGGCCTGCCGGACGCGTTCGCCGACCCGGTCACCGCGATGCTCGCGTACGACCCGCGACACAGGCCGACCGTCGAGCAGGCCCGAACGCGGTTCGAGGAACTGTGCGGCCCGGTCCCCGCGGCCGTCCGGAGCCTGACGATGGCAACCTATGTGGAACGCGAGTCCGACCCCGAGGACGTTCCACCGCCACCGCGCACCCGCGTCGAC
Organism: Actinomadura pelletieri DSM 43383; assembly: GCF_003634705.1. Lineage (GTDB taxonomy): Bacteria > Actinomycetota > Actinomycetes > Streptosporangiales > Streptosporangiaceae > Spirillospora > Spirillospora pelletieri. The sequence goes on from NZ_RBWU01000001.1 coordinate 1,227,730, forward strand.
CTTTCGCAGGTCGCGCCGCCGGGATCGGTGGTGGCGCGTCTCGCCGACCGGCTCCGCGCCGCCTACGCCGTGACCGCTCCGTTCTGAGAAAGGCATGTCCGTGTCCGACACCTCCTACCCGCCCGGTGCCCGGATCGAGGTCCGCGACGCCGAGTGGATCGTCCGCACCTGCGTGCCCGTCGCGGACGGCCACAAGATCACGGCGGTGGGGGCGTCGGAGTTCGTCCGGGACGAGGAGGCGGTGTTCTTCACCGACCTGGAGGACGTCAGCCTGCTCCGCCCGGAGGAGACCGTCCTGGCGCAGGACGGAACACCCCGGTTCGCCAAGTCCCGCCTGTTCCTTGAGGCGGTACTGCGCCGCACCCCGCTCCCGCAGACGGAACGCGGGTTGGCGCTTTCCGACCGTTTCCTGCTGGACCCGCTCGTCTACCAGCAGCGTCCCGCCGAACTGGCGCTGCGGAACGTCCGCCCACGCCTACTGATCGCGGACGTCGTCGGCCTCGGCAAGACCCTGGAGATCGGCCTGATTCTGGCGGAGCTGATCCGCCGCGGACGCGGCGAGCGGATCCTGGTCGTCACCCCGCAGCAGGTCCTCGAACAGTTCCAGCGGGAGCTGTGGACACGGTTCGCGATCCCGCTGATCCGCCTCGACTCCGTAGGCATCGAACGCATCCAGCAGGAGCTTCCCGCCGGACGCAACCCGTTCACCCACTACAAGCGCATCATCGTGTCGGTCGACACGCTGAAGAACGAAGGCAAGTACGGGCAGCACCTGGAGCACATGCACTGGGACGCCGTCGTCATCGACGAGTCGCACAACCTCATCGGGGAGAGCACCCTGCGCAACCGGCTGGCGAAACTGCTGGCCCGCCGCACGGACGCGCTGGTCCTCGCCAGCGCCACCCCCCACAACGGCAAGGCCAGGTCGTTCGCCGAGCTGATCCAGATGCTCGACCCGGCCGCGATCGTGGACGAGGAGGAGTACGAGCCGAAGGAGATCGACCACCTCTACATCCGGCGCACGAAGATCAGTCCGGAGGTCCGGGACCAGATGGGCGCGAAATGGCCGGACCGTGGGCCGTCCGTCCCCATCACCTGCCCGGCCACCCCGAACGAGGAGAAGGTCTTCGAGGAGCTCACCCGGGTGTGGCTCGCTGGTGACACGCGCACCGGCGGCCCCGTCGTCGACTCCCGCAACCGGCTGTTCCCGTACACGCTGCTGAAGGCGTTCCTGTCGTCGCACCGCGCGTTGCGGACCACGGTCGCGAACCGGCTCCGCAACGCCAAGGACGACCGCGAGATCCGCGCCCTCACCACGTTGCAGGAACTCGCCGACCAGATCACCGACGAGGACTCGGCCAAACTGGACGCCCTCGTCCGCGAACTGGAGCGGATCGGCGTCCGGCACGGCACCCGCGCCGTGGTGTTCTCCGAAAGCGTCGAAACGGTGAAGTGGCTGGCGGACGTCCTGCCGAAGCGCCTGAAGCTGCCCGCCAAGGCGGTCGATCTCATGCTCGGCAGCGGCATGACCGACCAGCAGCAGATGCAGATCATCGAACGGTTCGGGTTGAGCGGCAGCGACGTCCGGCTCCTCATCACCACCGACGTCACGTCCGAGGGCGTCAACCTCCACAGACAATGCCATCACCTCGTCCACTACGACGTGCCGTGGAGCCTCATCCGAATCGAGCAGCGCAACGGACGCATCGACCGCTACGGGCAGAAACACCAGCCGCAGTTCTCCGCACTACTACTGACCTCAACCGTCGACGGCGTCAAAGACGACCGAACGGTATCGGCGAAACTCCTGGCCAAAGAGGAGACCGCACACCGCGCGTTCGGCACCGCCGAGGCCATCACCGGCGAGTACCGCCCGGAGGCGGAGGAACGCCGATTGATCCAGGACCTCCTCGCGGGCAGGACCGTCGAGGAGGCCGTCCCCGACCAGCCCATCGACGACTTCCTCGCCGACTTCCTCGGCCCCGTGGACGCCCAGGTCACCGAGGGCGCGCCCGCCCGCGCGGACGTCCCGCGCCTGTTCGCCGACACCCGCGAGTTCGTCGGCGAGGCCATCGACACGCTCGGCCTGCTGCCCGGCCTGGAGGACGACGGCGCGCTCCTCGCCTTCACCCCGCCCAGGGATCTCGTGCACCGGCTGTCCGCGCTGCCCGCCGACTACCTGCGCACCCACGACGTGAAGAAGCGGATGAAGGTCACCTTCGACCGCGACCTCGCGACCCGCAAGCTCGCCGAGGCCCGCGACCTGAAGACCCTGTGGCCCGACATCGCGTACCTGTCCGACCTGCATCCCCTCGTCGACTGGGTGACGGACAAAGTCCTCGTCCAACTCGACCGGCAGACCGCCCCCGTCGTCACCGCCCACGTCGACGAACCGACCTACCTGGTCCAGGGCGTCTACTCCAACCACTTCGGCCAGCCGACCGTCGTGGAATGGATGGCGGTCGCGTCCGGCCGGGTCCTGCCCGGGAAGATGCCCGAGATCCTCTCCGCCGCCGGAGTCGGACCGAACATGACGAACACGGGCCGTCCCATCGACCTCGCCCCGCTCACCGAACGGCTCCCCGACGCCGTCGCCACCGCACGCCGCCACCTCGAAGAACGCCGCGCCCACTACGACGCGGAGATCGTCGCGCCGCTCAACGACTACCGCGACCACCTGGAATCCTGGCGGCAGCTCACCCTCGACGGCACCCACGTGTCCCAGCGGAGGAAGAAGGAGGAACGCGTGGACGACACCGTCGAACGGCAGCAGCGACTCCTTGACTCCTTGCAGACCACCGGCGAGCCACTGCTCCGGGTCCTCGCCGTCCTCGTCCCCCAGGAGGCAGCGAAGTGAGGCTCGACTCGCTGGTCAACCGCGGCGACTACTTCTCCGCGCACTACCTGGCCGAGGTGCTGCCGAAGGACGTCAAACGGGGCTTGCACGTCCGCTGGACGGACGAGGAGAAGGACGGCCGCGTCACCCCGCGCAAAGGCCTCCGGGCGCTCGGCAAACCGTACTTCGCGGACCGCAAGTACTTCGCCGACCATGACGAACTGGCCCGCGCCGACGACCTCGACCAGCGCGACATGCCCGACGAATGGACGAAGCGGCTCGGTGAACTCCACGGCACCATCCTCCGTGCCCTCGGATACGAGGCGGAGCCCCGCGCACTGACCGTCCGCCGAACGGACGAGGACCACACCGTCCAGGTCGCCTACGCCGACGAGCACCTCATCGCCATCGAGTGCGGCTGGGCGACCGACGTGGACGCCGCGATGGACGCGCGCCTCCTCCACCCCCTCCAGCTCCCACCGAACCAGCTGATCGAGGACGGCACCGAACTCGCGTCCTGGCTGCACCGGATCGACGAACCGCCCCGCTACGTCCTGATCCTCGCCGGAGGCGTCATCGTCCTCGCCGACCGCGCCGGTTGGGGCGAGGGCCGGTACATCGCCGCCAGCCTCGACGTCGCGCTCGGCCGCAACGACCCGGCGGAACTGGAGGTCATCGCCGCGCTGTTCGGCGCCGACTCGCTGCTGCCCCCCGCCGAAGGCGGAGACGAACCGCTCGCCGAACTGCTCACCAGCTCCCGCAACCACGCGGTCGGCGTGTCCAAGGAGCTGCGGGACGGCCTCAAAGAATCCGTCGAACTCATCGCCAACGAGGTCCTGGACCGCATCCGGGAACAGGGCGCCGACCCCGAAGACGTCATGGAACCGCGCGAACTCGCCGACCAGCTCGGCCGCGAGTCGCTGCGATACCTGTACCGGATCCTGTTCCTGCTGTACGCGGAGGCCCGTCCCGAACTCGGCATCCTCCCCACCAAGGACCAGGACTACCTCAAGGGCTACGGCCTCGCCCGCCTCGGCGACCTGGTGGTCCGCGACCTCACCGGCGAACAGTCCCGCAACTCGTTCCACCTGTACGAGTCGCTCGACCTGCTGTTCCGGATGGTGAACAAAGGACACCGCCCCCGCAACGGCCACGACGACGACACCCCCGACGGCGAGGGCCTGCGCTTCGAACCCCTCCGCTCCGACCTGTTCGAGCCGCAGTCGGTGAAACTCATCGGCTCCATCACCGTGGACGACGACGAGGACGAACGCGTCATCGACACCCGGCTCCGCAACGGAACCTTGCACCGCGTCCTGCGCCGCCTCATGCTCACCAAGGGCCGCCGCAAGGAACGTGGTGGGTTCATCTCGTACGCGCAGCTCGGCATCAACCAGCTCGGCGCCGTGTACGAGGGCCTGATGTCGTACACCGGGTTCATCGCCCGCGAGGACCTGTACGAGGTCGCCAAGAACGGCGACCCCAAGGACGGCTCCTGGATGATCCCCGCATCCAAGGCCGACGACTACCCACAGGACGTCTTCGTCCGCCGCACGGACCAGACCGAGGAAGAGTTCGTCCGCTACGACAAGGGCACGTTCGTCTACCGCCTCGCAGGCCGCGACCGCGAAACCTCGGCGTCGTACTACACGCCCGAGTCACTGACCCAGGTCACCGTCCAACTCGCTCTCAAGCATCGACTCGACCAGGACGGGACGACCACGACGGCCCGCGAGATCCTCGGCTGGAAGATCTGCGAGCCCGCCCTCGGCTCCGGCGCCTTCCTCAACGAGGCCATTAACCAGGTCGCCGCCGAATACCTCAAGCGCCGCCAGAAGGAACTCGGCCGGGACATCGACCCGGACGACTACGAGACCGAGCTGCAACGCGCCAAGGCCTACATCGCGCTGCACAACTCGTACGGCGTCGACCTGAACGACACCGCGATCGAGCTGGCCGAGGTGTCCCTCTGGCTGAACGTCATGCACCCCGGCCTCCAGGCCCCCTGGTTCGGCCTGCACCTACGTCGAGGCAACTCCCTCATCGGCGCGGGCCGCAAGGTCTACGACGCGGCGCAGCTCACCAAGGGCACCTGGCTGAAGGAAGCCCCGGAGGAAATCCCCTTCCGCGACGGCGAGATCCCGTCCGGCAAGGTCCACCACTTCTTGCTCCCCGCCGAAGGCTGGGGAGCCGTAGCCGGAGCCAAGGAAGCGAAGAACCTGGCCCCCGACCAGGCAAAGCAACTGGCCGCCTGGCGCAAGAAGATGAGGGCCAGGGTCTCCGACAAGGGCCGCAAGACAACCCAACTGAAGCGCCTCCAGGCCCTGACGAAGCGCGCCGAGTACCTGTGGGAACTGGTCATCCAGCGCCTCACCATCTCCGAACGCGAGATCAGCCGCGCCATCAACGTCTGGGGCGCCGACTGGATCGACCAGCCGGAAAACGCCGTCCCCAAAGAGAAGGTGTACGCCGACCTGACGGCTCCTGGCACCCCGTACTGGCGCCTGAAGACGGTCATGGACGCCTGGTGCGCCCTCTGGTTCTGGCCCCTCGACAAGGCTGACCTCTTGGACGGCACCGCCGACGTTTACGGCACCAAGGCGGACGAACTAGAGCCCGTCCACACCATCGCCGACGACGAAAACCGCCCCACCCCAGAACCTGAGGCCACCGGCCTCTCACCGGTTTATGTGACCGACTCGCTCTTCGGCACAGAGCCCGAGCAACTCGACCTCACGGGTGCCGTGTCTCAGGCCAATGTCGCCACAGGCGGCGGCGTCAAATGGAAGCAGACCAAGGCCCGCAAACCTTCCCTGGACCAGGTCCGCCGAGTCATCCCCCTGGCCTCCCTGGACGACTGGCTCGACTTCGCCGAAGCCGTCCTCGGCCGCGCGGACGTCCCAGCAGACTCACTGGCCCACCATTTCAGCAACCTCACCGAGTTGGCGGAGTACGAAGACCAGCTCCCCAGCTGGACCGGCATGGACGACGCCATCTCGGGACTCAACGAACGCTTCCTCTGGCTCGCCACTGCTGAAGACATCAGTAAAGAGCAGGCCTTCTTTCACTGGGAACTCATGTTCGCGCAGGTCTTCAGGGACGGTGGATTCGATATCCAGGTTGGCAATCCCCCCTGGGTGCGGCCTCGCTGGCAGGAGGATGCAGTTCTGGCTGAGCTGAAGCCATGGTTCAAGCTTGTCGACAAACCAAGTGTAGAGAAATGGCGCGAAGAAAAGCGGAGTGTGCTTAAGGACGCTACACCCAGAGGTGTCTTTCTTGTTGAGATGTCCTTGAATGCGGGTACCGTAGAGTTTCTTGGCTCAGGAAGTATGTATCCCTTGCTTTGTGGGACGCAGCCTGACTTCTACCGTGCCTTCATGTGTCGCACGTGGGCCAGCCTCAGCCCGCAGGGGGTCGTGGGGCTGATACACCCTGACAGTCACTTCGGTGGAGTTAAAGAAGGTTTGCTTCGCGCTGCTTCGTACCGGCATCTGCGAATACATGGGCACTTCACAAATGTAGGAAACTGGGCCTTTCCTAATCCAGTCAGCAGGAAGACCGAATTTGGACTTCATGTATACGGCGTGAGTCAAGGGATCAATTTCGTCAACGTTAGTTGGCTGTTCCACTCAAGTACCTTGATTGAATCACTTGTGCATGATGGCAGCGGGCCCTCCGTTGGACTGAAGTACAAGGGAAGTTGGGATCTTCGTCCACATGCGGAGCGCCTCGTTACTGTGGACGTGGCATTGCTGCAAGAGTGGCGGCGACTTCTGGGACACCAAGGCAGGCCTGAAGAGGCTCCATTGCTTACTCCAGCGACCACGGCCGAGCAGGAGGCAATGTCTGCACTTGCGGGAATAACGTACCGTCTACGGGCTCAAAAGCTACGAATCAGTCGCGGGTATGATGAAGCGAACGCAAAGAAGGAAGGCGTTATTCGCTGGGATACACGCAGGCGTGAATCAATTAACGAAATCATCTTGCAGGGACCGCATTTTTCGCAAGCAACGCCGTTCAGTAAGCAGCCCAATATTCCGTGCAAAAACAACCAAGACTGGTTGGCGTGGGATCACGTCCGGCTATCGAGTAACGCTTTGCCGGTAACGAACTACGTTCGGGCAACCGACGAGACTTCATATCTTGCCGCGCAAGACCAGTGGTCAATGCATGAGGCTCTACCGCGCCCCTATACTGCATTCTATCGACTGGCCTGGCGTCGCATGATCCCACTTGCGAATGAGCGTTCCTTGTTTGCTGCGCTAATTCCGCCTGGGCCTGCACATGTAAACGCGGTTCACACTCTTGCAATACCGGAGACTAGATGCACGGCGCTGGCGGCCGGATTCTGGGCTGCCTTGCCACTGGATTATCTACTAAGAATCTCAGGACGAGCTGACCTGCAAATCGGTGACGCGCCGAATATGCCAGCTGCTGACCCAGGCCATCCGCTGGCTACAGCGCTGTTGCTACGGACTCTTCGGCTCAACTGCATGACCGATGCCTACGCTGATCTTTGGGCTGAGTTGTACGATTCTTCTTGGAGTAGCGAAAGCTGGGCAGCAGACTGGCCTGGGCTGGCTCCCCTAAACGACTCGGCCGCCATGACGTCCGAGTGGAACTATGGCACACCGCTCCGCACCGAGCGTGAACGTCGGGCGGCCCTGGTCGAGTTGGATGCGATGGTTGCGCTCTGGCTTGGCATGACGGCCGAGCAACTTGTGGCGATCTATCGGTCTCGGTATCCCGTCCTGTCCGACTATGAGGCGCAGATCTGGTTTGACGCTAACGGGCGGAAAATTGCAGGCAATCACAACACGTTTGGCTATGGGCAGACCAAGGAGCACTTCAAGCAGCTTCAAGAGCATCTCGACCCTGAGGTCAATGGTCCCGTCCCGGACGGGTATGAGGCGCCGTTTTACAAGGCGGATCGGGAAAACGAGTATCGGGAGGCGCATGCGGTGTTTGCGGAGCGGCTTCGGGCGTCCGGGTGGGATGGTCCTATCGCTGATGGGCGGTAGGGCTTGAGTTGTGGTGTGGTTTCTGCGGCCGGGTGTGGACGTGGGATGCATGGCGTAGTCCGATAGAATTGGCCCACCACCCCACAAGTAGGACGAGGGTCGAAGATGGCGGATGAGCAAGGTGATCAGTCGTACATGAACCGCGTTCTGAAGCAACTGTCGGGCGTGCTCGACGAGTTGCCGAAGCCGGTGCGGAGCGCGGTAAAGAGGGAAATCGAGGAGCTGCACGGCCTGTTGCACGAGCGGCGTTCGCCGCGGGTCATGGTCCTCGGCCGCCGGGGTGCGGGGAAGTCTCAGCTCATCAACGCCATCGCTTCCGCGAAGCTTCGTCCCGTTGGTCATGTGACGGCGCAGACCGGGGCCGCCAAGTGGGAGACGTTGCAGTTCGGCGGGCGCTCGGTCGAAGTACTCGACACTCGGGGTGTGCAGGAGGGGTCGCAGCCTACGGAAGAGGACCCCAACGTCACGGTCGAAGAGTCACTGCGCGCCGCCATCTCCGACCACTGCCCGGACGTGATTCTCTTCTGCGTCCAGGCCCGACAGGTCGATTCCGCGATCAACGCCGACCTCGACTTCGCGGAAATGTCGCTGCGTGCAGCCTTGGACGAGCAGGGCGATGTGTCGGAAGAAGCCCGGGTCAAGATTATTCCGGTGCTCACGCAATGCGATCAGATGGAGCCCTCCGATGTCCGTTTGGATGAGGGCGATCCGGAGAAGATGCAGCACGTGAACGAGGCGGTTGAGGTATTCAACCGGCATTTGCGCGGACGCGATTTCCTGTGGAAGCACGTAGCTTCCGGGGCGATACCCGTCTGTGCCTCCTTCTATCTGTTCCCAGACGAGCGGGTCAACCCCAACCGTGACTACCGGTGGGGCATCGAGCGGCTTGCCGTGCAGATCGCCGAGACCATTCCTAGTGAGGCGTTGTTGGAGTTCACGCGCCTCGCCCAGTTTCGGCAAATCCAAGAGAAGCTGGCGAAGAGGGTAGTCCTGCTCTTCGCCGGTATCTGCGGCGCCACCGGATTGTCGCCGATGCCGGTGGCGGACATGCCGATCATCACCTCACTCCAAATCATGATGGTCGTTGTCATTGCGTACATCTCGGGGCGGGAGATGTCACTGGACACGGCACGTGACTTCCTGGCGGGCCTCGGCATCAACGTGGGCGCCGGTTTCGTCCTTCGCGAGGCCGCCCGTGCCCTGGTCAAAATCATTCCGGTGGCCGGGAACGTGATCTCCGGGACCATCGCGAGCGGCGCCACAAAGGTCATCGGCAACGCGGCCATCAGTTACTACATCGGCCACAAGTCCATGTCCGACGTCCAGAAGAAGTTCAAGCGCGGCCTACGCGAGATCGAGGCCACCTGACAACACGGCACGAGTCCGAGCGTCTCCACGGCTAAGGCCCCGACACTAAAACGGAACCAGCGAGGAACCGCTCCGCATGACGCGGGACCGGTCGGGGTGGGTAACCAGGGCAAGCAGGACCACGATCAGCTCGTCCATCTAGACACTCTCAGGCACCGTCTCAGGATGTTGGACGGTCAGCGCGTGTCGGCGGCGGCCTGGACGGCGGTGCGCAGGGCCGCGCGGGTCAGCAGGAGGACGGGACCGTCCGGGTCCTTGCTGTCCCGCATCGCCACCACCCCGGCCACATCCGCCAACTCCACGCAGTCCCCGCCGTTCTCGCCACTGCGGTGAGCCTTGCGCCAATGCGTGTCGCGAACGCTCGCCAGTTCGACGCAGTTCCCGCCGTTGGACGTCGTGTAGCTGCTCTTACGCCAGTTGAGGTTTTCCAGGGGCATGGAGCCAGTGTCGGGCGCATGGTCGAGCTTGTCAGCGGGCGCGTCCGCTCGTCCGAGGTCACCTTTGGGATAGGGCGACCAGCGCGGGCCAGGACCGTGTGAGGGATGAGGGGCGGCGGGTCGTCCGGGTCCGGGGGGATGGGACGACTCGCCGCTACTCGGTGGGTTAAAGGTGCTGGTTGGTCAGTGGGTCTCGGTGGCGGACTGGACGGCGGTGCGCAGGGCCGCCCGGGTCAGCAGGAGGACGGGGCCGTCCGGGTTCTTGCTGTCCCGCACCGCCACCACCCCGGCCACGTCCGCCAGCTCGACGCAGTCACCGCCGTTGGAAGCGCTGCGGGTGCTCTTTCGCCACTTGGCGTCGCTCAGGTCCATTTGTCGTGGGCCACCTTTCTGATCAACTCGCGCGACATCTCTTGGGTGAGGGCTCGCGAGCCGAGGGCAACCAGGGTCTTCGCCAGGATGGACAGGTCTGCGGGGTCGTCTGTCGTGATGGGACGTACAGCCGTCTCGATATACGCGACCTCGCTGCGATCGGCCATCGTCGCGATCACGAATGCGCCCGTGTTGCCGTCGTGCTCGCCGCTTCCCAAGACTACTTGAACCGTGACGTTGGGCAACGTACTCATCTCTATGAGGTGCTCGAGTTGCTCCCTCATCGTCTCGACGGTGCCGACCTGGTTGTGTAGTACGTGCTCGTTGAGGAGCACCAGGTAGGTCGGGGACGGTGCCTCGTCGTCCTCGGGCTTCTTGGTGAGAATGGCCTGACGGGCGATCCGCGCCTCCGCAGCGGCTTCGTTGCCATGCAGGATCGCCACCGCGTACGCCGGGGTCTGCACCAGACCAGGCATCACGGAATGCTGCCAGGTGACCAGCATCGCCGCGTCCGTCTCGATTTTCGGCCAGTCGAACCACAGTGGGACGGGATGTCCGTCTTTGTTGAGGTCTTGCCAGAGATTGATTAGCGCGCCACCTGCCTCCAGGTAGTCGTCCACCAGCTCCACAAAGGAGCGGGTGGCGCGCTTCTTGCCATTCTCGATCTTGCTGACCTGTGGTCCGCTCACCTGTGTGAGGTGAGCGATGGTCTCTTGCTTGATCCCTTTGGCCTCACGCATCCGGCGCATCTGTCGGCCGAAGGCGATAAGGGCGGGGGAATCGCTGGGGCGCCGCTGACGTCGAGGGGACATGGCCCTTGCCTTTCGATGGAAGGTGCCTTGACGGGGGGTGATGTTCCATTGGTTGCCGCCTTGTTAGGGCAACCACATTTTAAAGCGTTGGTGGCTCACTGTGTGCTGTACGACACACAACGTGAGGAGTGATCATGGTTCAGGCGGCGGTGGAGAACGCGATGGTGGTGAAGCAGGACCTCAGGGTGGTCGGGGAGGTGCGGCGGTTCGTGCGGCTGGTCACCGGCCAGTGGGGCATGGACGACTTCGTCCCGTGCCTGGTGGCCAGCGAACTGGTCACCAACGCGCTCCAGCACACCTCCAGGCTGGACGACGACGTGACCCTGCGACTGGGCCGCACCGACGACGGCGCCCTCTGGATGGAAGTCCAAGACACCACCCCCGCCCTCCCCCACATGCCGGAGACAGACCCGATCAGCGAAGCGGGCCGGGGCCTGCTCATCGTCGACCAGCTCTGCCGCTGCTGGGGCGTCCGCCCCCTGGCCGACAACACCGGCAAAGTCGTCTTCGCGGTCATCGACGCGGCTTGAAGACCAGCGGAGGGGCGGTCGGAGGGGGCCGCCTCTCCGCACCTTCATACCCCTCCTCCCACCCCTGCCGAGGACCCGGCGTCCCGTTCCGCTTCCCCCTAGATGGAACGGACGCCACTGGGGAGGAGGTCGCGCGGACGAGGTGCCCCCTAGCTGCCCGCCCGCGCGACCTCACTCCCGGCAACTCCTGCGAACGCCGTCCGAACCCCACGGGCCGGTGACCGAAAGGACCACGTGCGTAACGTGCTCAGAAAAGTCTGGGAGCGCTGGCAACTCGAAGTGTTGCGGATGCGCTTCCCAAGCTGGGACATCGCCCGCATCGACCACGATGTCTGGCGCGTCAGCCGACCACCGGTCACCCGCGTAATCGTGGGCTCCATCGACACGGCCCGCGAAGAGATGGCCTGGTTCGACGACCTCTTCGCCAACGGCCTCCTCCACCAACCCCGCCGCCGCCTCTGACCCACCCCACCCTGCCGCGTCCACGCCGACCCATCCTCCCGATCCAGCGTCCCCATCCCCGAGTCGTCCGCCGCGATCCACGTGACCGTCCGGCGATGGTGCGACGCTGGAGTCCAAGGAAAGCGCGGCCCACGAAGGATTCGAAATGAGCCCACTTGACCGAGCCGAAGCCGCGGTACAGGTGAGCGAGGACGGTTGGTATCGGGTCTCGACTGGTGACCTCGTTCCTGACGCTCCCGACTGGACCATGCGCAACTTCGGCACGTTCAACTTCTCTGAGGGAGACCTTTTCATCGGTACGGGCACCACCACCCATGTCGTCGACATCGCCGTTGAGCTTTGGAGTGAGCCCCCACCCCTGCGCCTTTCCGGCGGCGGGGGTTGGGCAGAGGTCGCGGAGGTCTCCGTCCCTTTCATGGTCGCGCGGTTACGGATCCTGGACGCCGAGGGCTCCCAAGCACTGGCTCTGGACTTCGACGGGGGAGCGGACGACTATCGGCTGCGCCTCTACGCCCGGTACCTCGACGTCCAGCGTCAACGGCACCTGCTACTGCTCTGGCCGTCGCCCAAGGCGCCGAGGTGGACCTACCAGCTCGACGATGACGCTCAGCCGATCGAGCGTCCCGACCGCACCGGCACCGAAACCCTCCAGGCGACGATGAGCGCCGACCAGTTGGACACACTTCGCCTCGAAGTCGAGCAGATGGCGCTCCTGCAAACCTGGGCCGGGGACATTGATGACATCGTGGAGGACTGCCGCCAGATCACCGGCGCCACCGAGCCGCTCACCGCAACGTCCGACGACGTGACGGTCGCGCTGACCGTCCGCCAATGGAAAGTCGTCCTCGCGGTGCTGGAACAGCGAGGCCCAGAGGTGCCCGAACAAGACCGGGCCCGGTGCATCCGGCAGACCCACGAGGTCATCGACACACAGATAGGCGACCGCCTTCCGCCGGGCAGAGTTCTTGGCACCTAACGGCTCGAAGACATCGCCCAGCTCGGTGAGCTACCGCCTGAAACGGCGTCATGTGGCCGGATGCTCCGGGCGCCCAGCGGCTCGCCCACGCCCACGACAGGGCACGCTTTCGTCGGATCCATACGACAACTCGCAATCGACGCCATGCACCTGATGTCCGCGAGTGAGTTTCGCGCGAACCTGGCCGCGGCCATGGACCGCGTCACCGAAGGTCTCGACGAGGTCATCGTGGCCCGGCCCGACCGTGACCCCGTCGTCGTGATCAGCCTGCGCGAGTACGAGTCCCTGAAGGAGACGGCGTTCCTCCTCGGCAATCCCGCCAACGCCCGCCATCTCGCCGCCTCGATCCAGAGCCTGCGCGGCGGCCAGGAACCCGAGTGAAGACTCTCTTCCCACCAGAGGCTTGGACGACCCACCCCTGGGCCCGCGACCTGGTCGACGCCGTCCCGCAGTGAACGTAACCGACGTCCTTCAGCGGGAGCGGAGGGCCTCTTCGACCTGTTGGGTGTCGATGGGAGCGGGGATGTGCCAGTAGGGGCGGGCCGCGTTGAGTTTGGTGGTCAGGGAGTCGACGAGTTGGTGTTGCGGGTATGGGTAGGGGCCGCCCTCGGTGAACAGCCGGGAGTAGCGGACGGAGTCGACGATTGCCGATTTGATGCGTTCGTGGGTCAGGTAGGCGTTCAGGTCGTGTTGCCAGCCGGTGATGCGGTCGGGTGGCATCGCGGCTTGCCAGTGGTTGATCAGGGCTGCTTGTTCCTCGGGGAGGTAGGCCATTTTGTGGATGTGGACGGCCAGGTCGTAGACGGGGTCGCCCCAGAGGGCGAGTTCCCAGTCGAGGAACGTAGAGGCCCCGCCGTCGACGATGACGTTACGGCGGTGGACGTCGGCGTGGACGCAGGTGAAGGGGCGGGGGGTGAGTCCGCGCCACAGGCCGTCCACCGGGGCGAGCGGGTCGGCGGGGATCGCCAGGGCGGTGAACAGGTCGGCGAACTCGGTGCTGAAGGTGTCGTACACGCGCTGTGTCAGGTCGGACAGGAGCCGGGCGAAGGCGGCGGTGTCGGTGTCGGTGGGCCAGGACGAGGGGACGTCCGGGAGCCTGGGAACTTGAGCGAGCTGCGTGAACAGGCTTACGACGTCGTCCAGCACATGGGGCGGGACCGGGACGCCGCGCGGCGCCACGTCGTTGAGGAGGTCACCGGCGACGAACTCGTGCACCTGGAACGGCGGGTCGGCACAGACGTGGAGCAGTCGCGGCGCGTCCCGGACGTGCGGGGCGATGGCGGCGAGGACGCGGTCCTCACGCCAGGGTCGCAGGTCCATCATGTCGGCGCCGTGGATCGGTATCCGGACGATGACCGGCCCATCGGCGGTGTCGACCCGGATGTTGTCGTTGTAGTACCCGGCCGCCGAATCGCCGTGCGCCCTCGCCCGCTCGTACAGGCCCCGCCAGTTCATGCGTCCTCCAACAGGGCCGCCACGAGTGCGCGCGCCCGATCGTCCAGGAATGGCAGCAGGCCTGGTGGGCTGATCTGGGTCCGAGCCCGCTCCGTCACCTGTGCGGTTCGCTCGTCGCTCGCGCCGAGTGCGTCCAGCAGGTGACCGGCGACCATGAGCAGGGTGGGATAGACGTCCGCGGCGACCAGTTCGGCGATGGCCCAGCGGGTGGACGCGACGGCTCCGGCGGTGTCCCCTGTCCGGGCGTGGAGGAACGCGCGGAACAGTTCCGCGCGGGCCCGGCCGGACCTGTAGCGCGCCCGCTCCAGTGCTTCGACGGCCGTCCGGAACGACACCGCCGCCGGAACGTGCTGTCCGAGTCGGAACTGCGCGATGGCCAGGGCGGTGAACGCCTTGCCTATCTCATGGTGGGCGCCGAGTTCGGTCTGCGCGTCGATGGCCTCGGCGGCGGCGTCGAGAGCCCGTGACGGGTCGGTCCAGGCGAGCAGTTCGGCTCGGTTGGTCTTGATGTCCGCCTGGCCGATAACGGCGCCCGCCCGCGTGTACAGCGCGTCGGCCGCCTCCAGTGCGTCGCCTGCCGCGTCGAGGTCGAACCCGAACCGGTGCCCGAGATGCTGGAGGCGGAGCACGTCGCCGCGGAGGATGAGGTCGTCGTCCGGGGCGTCGGCCAGGAGTTTCCGTGCGATGGACTGGGCGTCGCCGAAGCGACCCTGGCACATGTCCAGGTCCGCCATACAGAAACCCGCCCGCAGCCGGACGGGACCACCGTGGTCGTTCCACACCTGGCGGAAGAGGCGCTGCGCTTCGCCGGTCGCACCGGCGATGCGGCGGCCGTGCGCGGCGGCCAGGGCGAGACGTGCGCCCGGTGCACCGTCCAGCGGCCAGTCGATGGACGGAGTCAGGCGTATGGCGGCGTCCGCGTCTCCAAGGAGGACGGCCGACTCCGCCTCCAGGCAGCGGGCCGTCCGGGCGAGGTCCGGGCCGCCGGAATGCGTGTCCAGGTAGTCGCGAACGTCCTGTGCCACGCCGTCGACGCCTTGCTTGCCGCCGTAAGACATGGCCCGGTCCGCGTAGGCGAGGATGCCTCCGCCGTCGAGGGCGCCCGCGTGCAGGCCGCAGTAGGCGGCCTCACGGACGGCGCGGGCCCGGGTGGCGACGCCGTCCTCGGCGGTGTGGTCACCGGCGGCGCGAGAGTCCCAGACGTCGCGGAGCAGGCCATGGACGTCCCGGACGGTGTCGTCGCTCAGCCGGGCGTGCAGTGCGGCGCGCATGAGCTGGTGAAGGCGGCGGCCATGGACACCGGCCGGATAGACGAACGAGTAGGCGGTCAGCGACTCCCAGGCCATCCGATGCCGGGGCAGGTCGAAGGCGTCCGCCACCGCCAGGAAGATCTCATGGTCGAAGATCCGGGCGACGCTCAGCAGCTCGAGTGTGCGGATCTCCTCCGGGGCGACGTGGGCGAGGAATCGTTGCAGGATCTCCTCGGAAGAGACCGCTGCCGCCTGCCGGGCCGTCGTGCCGGTGTCCACGGCCAGGTGAAGGTAGAAGGGGAGACCCTGGCTCGCTGTCGCGATCGCGTGGCGCACGGCGTGGTCGGTGATGCCGCCGTCCGTCAGGAGCTCCAGCCGGGCGGGCATGGGCAGGCCGTCCACGTGCTGGTGCCGGATCACCTCGGCCCAGCCGGGGTCATGGTCGGCCCAGGACAGGGGTTCGCGGCTCGCCATGACGACCACGCCTCGGTCGAGCTGGGCGATCAGGTCGCGGAGCCAGACGTCCTGGGCCATGGCTCGGCCAGACCGTGTCTGGGACGGGACGAGGGCCTCGTACGCGTCGACGAAGACGATGTAAGGACGGTCGGAGCCGTCCCGCAGATCCTCGGCGAAGAGATAGGTGACGGCGTCGGCGAGTTCGGCGTTGGTGAGGTCGTCCAGTTGGCCGAGCGTGGCGTCGGACTTGATCTGTTGCCGCTGCCGCCTCCCGCTCGTGGCCTTACCGAACAGGCGCAGCAGTCCCACCCCCGTACCGAACACGGGGAGCCCGGCCGCGCCGTCGAGGATCTGGGAGAGGGCCTCGCTCTCCTCCACGAAGGGCAGTTCCTTGCTGGAGAGGCGCAGGTGCGGATGGAGCCGCTGCCAGAGGACGGCGTAGGCGATGTCGAAACGATCGAACCGCACGCCTTGACGGCCGAGTTCGACGCGCAGGACCGCCAGGGCGTCCTCCTGCTGCCGCATCGCGGGGACTTGCAGGTCGAGCGTCGCGGTCCGGTGCGTCTCGGCACTGCGCCGCCCGAGTTCCTGGAGCAACCGAGACTTGCCGATGCCGCCGACCCCGACCACGTTGAACACGCACGGTGAGTCTCGCGTGGTTTGTAGGACCTCTGCGAAAGCGGCGAGTGTCGGCTCCCTGTCCACGAACGGACGGTGCAGCGCGGCCACCCGCCGGAAACGAGGTTCCAGAGGCATGGACTTCTCCCGGGGTGCTGGTGCTCCTTCCGCCCACCGCGTTGTGGACGGCAACGGGGTTCCGTCCCGACCCTAACGAGACCCAGCCGGTCATGCTTTGGCGCGGACTCCGCCAGAGGGCTGCCCGCATGATGCGGAGTGGTGGGAGCGCCTCGCCCACGCCCGTGACCAATTCTGGACCGAAGGCGAGACCGTTACGGGCGAACGCCGGTGCTGATCTTCCCGTCGGAGTGATGATGTCGGGTATGACACGTGGTGTGACGACCCAGACCGGGCCCTTGCGGGAAGGGACGTAGGCCGTGGTCCCGGCGGGTTTCAAGCGGCGGACGCGGGGCGGGCAGTTGGTGGCCGACTCGGTGGTGTTCGGGTCGGTGAACCAGATCGCCGGGGTCCAAGGCGATGTGCGGATCGAGGCCGAGCGACCGCTGTACCGGCTGGAGGCCCTGCCCGCTGCCGGGCCGGTGGTGCCGGTGGAGGACGCGCGCCGACGTCCGGGTCTACTACTGCAAGCGGGTTTGCAACAGGTGCCGTTCGCCGGTCGAGACGAGCAACTGGATCGGTTAGAGACGTGGCGGGAGGACCGGTCGGGCGCACCGGTGTTGCTGGTGCACGGGCCGGGCGGTCAGGGCAAGTCCCGGCTGGCCGCACAGTTCGGCGCGAAGTCCCTGGAAGTGGGGTGGCGGGTGTTGGTGGCCCGGCACGCCGACGACCCGGCCGCGCTGGCCGCAGCCGATACCCATCAGGCTGAGGAGCCGCGCCGGGAGGCGGGGGCGCTGTTGCTGGTGGACTATGCCGAGCGGTGGCCGGTGACCGATCTGCTGGCCTTGCTGGCCGACGCCGCCGGGCAGGGGGCGCGGGTGCTGTTGCTGGCACGTCCGGCGGGCCCGTGGTGGTCCACCCTGGCGTTCAACATCGCCAAGTTCACCGCGACGGCTGCCCCGGTCCGGTTGCCGCCGTTGGGGGATCAGATCGACCGGGAGCAGTTGTTCACCGACGCCCGCGACGCCTTCGCCCGAGCCCTGCAAGTCTCCCCGGATTCGGTGCAGCCGCCGGTGGACCTGGAAACCCAGCCGGGCTTCGGGCTGGTGCTGGCGGTGCACATGGCGGCGCTGGCCGCAGTCGACGCCGCCTCGCGCGAGGTGGTGGCCCCGCAAGATCTGGCGGCGGTCTCTGGATATCTGCTGGCCCGAGAGCGTGACCACTGGCGGTGGTTGCACCGCAACGCCGACGTGGCCGTGGACGTCGGTGCGATGGGACAGGCGGTCTACCTAGCGGTGCTGACCGGCTCCCAGACCTACGATGATGGCCTGTTGGCGGTGCGGGCGGCGCAGATCGGCACCAGCGTGCACCCCGACCGGATCCTGAAAGACCACGCGGTCGCCTACCCGCCGCACGCCTCCGACAGCGTGTTGGAACCGTTGTATCCCGATCGCCTCGGCGAAGACCTGCTCGCCCTGTCGACCCCTGGCCACCACAGCGACAGCGACTACCCCGCCGATCCCTGGGCGTCCCAGGCCGCCGCCCGCATCATCACTGCCACCACCACCGACGACGGTGGTGCGCGGGACGCGGGAAGCCAAAAGGATGGGCCGGTGTGGGCGAGGCCCGCGCTGACCACCTTGGTGCAGGCCGCAGCCCGCTGGCCGCACATCGCCACCACCCAGCTAGCCCCGCTGCTGACCGAACATCCGCACCTGGCGCTGAGCGCCGGAGGCGCCACTCTGGCCGCCCTGGCAGATATCGACACCCTCGATATCACCGTGCTGGAGACCATCGAGGCCGTCCTGCCCGAAGACTCGCACGTGGAGTTGAACGCCGGGATCGCCGCCGTGACCCAGCGACTGGCCACCCACCGCCTGACCACCACTGACCCCGCCCAACGCGCCCGCATCCACGACAACCTCGCGGTTCGCCTCTCGCATGCTGGCCAGCGAAACCACGCCCTGACCGAAGGACAACAAGCCCTCCACACCTGGCGCCACCTGGCCGCCACCAACCCCACCGCCTACCTGTCCAACCTGGCCGCCTCGTTGAACAACCACGCGCTGCGGTTGGCGGAGGTGGGGCGGCGTGATGAGGCGCTGCCGGTCTCGCAGGAAGCTGTTGAGCTGCGCCGGGAGTTGGCTGCCGCCAATCGGGCCGCTTTCCTGCCCGACCTGGCGACCTCGTTGAACAACCACGCGAATCGGTTGGCGGAGGTGGGGCGGCGTGATGAGGCGCTGCTGGTCTCGCAGGAAGCTGTTGAGCTGCGCCGGGAGTTGGCTGCCGCCAATCGGGCCGCTTTCCTGCCCGACCTGGCGACCTCGTTGAACAACCACGCAGCCCTGTTGGCGGAGGTGGGGCGGCGTGATGGGGCGCTGCTGGTCTCGCAGGAAGCTGTTGAGCTGCGCCGGGAGTTGGCTGCCGCCAATCGGGCCGCTTTTCTGCCCGACCTGGCGACCTCGTTGAACAACCACGCAGCCCTGTTGGCGGAGGTGGGGCGGCGTGATGGGGCGCTGCCGGTTTCTCGGGAAGCTGTTGAGCTGCGCCGGGAGTTGGCTGTCGCCAATCGGGCCGCTTTCCTGCCCGACCTGGCGATGTCGTTGAGCAATCACGCGGTGCGGTTGGCGGAGGTGGGGCGGCGTGATGAGGCGCTGCTGGTCTCGCAGGAAGCTGTTGAGCTGCGCCGGGAGTTGGCTGTCGCCAATCGGGCCGCTTTCCTGCCCGACCTGGCGATGTCGTTGAGCAATCACGCGGTGCGGTTGGCGGAGGTGGGGCGGCGTGATGAGGCGCTGCTGGTCTCGCAGGAAGCTGTTGAGCTGCGCCGGGAGTTGGCTGTCGCCAATCGGGCCGCTTTCCTGCCCGACCTGGCGATGTCGTTGAACAACCACGCGCTGCGGTTGGCTGAGGTGGGGCGGCGTGATGAGGCTTTGCCGGTCTCGCAGGAAGCTGTTGAACTGCGCCGGGAGCTGGTCGCCACCAACCCGGCCGCTTACCTACCCGCTCACACCCGGAGCATCACGGTGCTGGGGCATGTGCTGGTGCTGGACGCTCGGTTCGGTGAGGCGGTCGCTCCTTTGGTGGAGGCATTGGTGGCCGCGGAGAAGCTTCCCGAGTACGACCAGGGCATCGTCGTCGTGGTCATTGATCTGCTGCGCCGCTGTCATGCCGGGGACGCCGCTGGAGTGGACGAGGTGTTTCGGGCGGTCACCGGTCAGGACGTTCCGGAGTGGATGAAGCAGCCACCCGATCCGGACGAGCTCTGAAGCGCCGCTGATCGGTCCGTGCCTCGCCGGGGCGAGGCTTGTGGTTCCAGACTTGGCCGGATTGGGGCGGTTTTTGCGTCGTCCGGAACGTGGTGAGGTCAGGGCGTAGGGTCGTACGGGCGCAGTAGGGTTCCCACGACGCCGCCCATGTAGGTGCTGGGTAGGCGTCCGGCCTTCCCCGCAGGCACTGATGACTCCGGAGGGACTGAGTCTTGAAGCCGACGTTGGCGGCGGAGGAGTTGCGGGAGAACCTGACGCAGTACCTGTCGACGACGTTCGCGCTCAGTGACCCGTCGGCGCGGGAGGCGTTGCAGCGGTTTCTGAACCATCCCGAGCAAGGGATCTTTCGGGGGCCCTACCTGCGGATCAGGACGCCGTTCCGGAAGGCCGAGTCGGGGTGGCAGGACTGTCTTGAGTGGCACGGTCTCGACTTCCGGCCGCACCGGCACCAGGCGAAGGCGTTCGAGCGGCTCAGCACGCTGCACGGTCCGGCGAAGCCGACGCTGATCACGACGGGGACCGGGTCCGGTAAGACGGAGTCGTTCCTGATTCCCGTCCTCGATCACTGTCGGCGGGAACGGTCGCTGGGGCGGGGTGGGGTCAAGGCCGTCCTGCTGTATCCGATGAACGCGCTCGCCACCGACCAGGCGAACCGGCTCAACGACTACCTGCACAAGCCGGGGCTGGAGCAGGTCACCTCGGGGCTGTACATCGGGGACACGCCGGAGATCGGGTATCGGCGGGTGATGACGGATCGGGCGGAGATCCGCCGGAACCCGCCCGACATTCTGATCACGAACTACAAGATGCTGGACCTGCTCCTCCAGCGCGTCGACGACGTTCCGTTGTGGAAGGACACGAACCTCGCCTACGTGGTGGTGGACGAGTTCCACACCTACGACGGCGCGCAGGGCACCGACGTGGCGATGCTGCTGCGGCGTCTCGCGGCCGTCACGGGACGGCCGTTGGGGGACGTCTGCCCGGTCGCGACGTCCGCGACGCTCGGCGAGGGCGGGGACGGCGCGGCGATCCGGGCGGCGGCCGGGGAGGTGTTCGGGACGCCGTTCCCCGACGACGCCGTCATCGGCGAAGACCGCTGCACCGTCGACGAGTTCCTCGACGAACTCGACTACGCGCTGCCGCTGCCGTCCCCCGACGACCTCATCGCGTGCGGTGACCCGATCCACGACCCGGACGCGCTGAAACGCATCCAGCGGGAGGTCACCGGCAGCGACGACCTCACCCCGCAGGAACTCGCGAAGGCGTTGAAGCGGCACATCCTCACGCGGGCCGTCCTGGACCTGCTCAAGGACGGTGACCCGCTGACGCCGGAGCAGATGCTGAAGCTGCTGCCGAAGATGGGCGCTTACGCGTGGGGCGCGTTCATCGTCGACAACCCGGCGAAGGCGGCGACGGCGCTGGCGCGGTTCGTGGCGCTGGTGTCGGCGGCCCGTGACCCCGACGCCGACGACCCGGAGACTCCGTTCCTGCTGGTGGAGACGCATCTGTGGGTGCGGGCGGTGTCGCGGCTGCTGCGCATGGTGGACGACCGTGCCGCGTTCGCGTGGACGGGGGAGCTTCCCGTCCTGGAACCCGACTCGAACTTCGACCCCTACTCCAGGACGCTGCTCCCGGCGATCTACTGCCGGCACTGCGGCCGGTCCGGGTGGGCGGCGTTCTCCCCGCAGCGCGACCCGATGGACCTCGTCACCGTCCCGGAGCGGATCTACCGGGCGTCCACCGGGCCGGAGAAGAAGCGGGTCCGTCCGCTGATCGCGGCGACCCGGGCAGAGGTGGAGGCGGGGGTGCGCGGCCTCGTCGTCCTCACCGGCGACGGGGTGAAGACGTTCGATCCCGTCCTGCACCGGTACGGCGCGCTCGGGGACGGCGTGTTCGTGCTGACCGACCTGTCCCACGACGACGCGTCCGAGAACGCCGCGAAGCAGGACCGATGCCCGGCGTGCGCGATGGACCAGGGCATCCGGTATCTGGGTGCCGGGCTGGCGTCGCTGGCGGCGGTGACGGTGACGCAGCTGATGGCGGGCCGCCAACTGTCCGCCGACCCGCGCAGCCGCAAGACGCTGCTGTTCAACGACTCCGTGCAGGACGCCGCGCACCGGGCCGGGTTCGTGGCGAACCGGTCGTACGCGTTCTCCCTCCGGCGGCTGATCAGCTCCCGGTTGGAGCCGGGGCGGGGCGCGCCGCTGAACGAGGTGATCGGCGACCTGGCGGCGGCGGCCAGCCAGTCGGGGGTGCTGCCCGCGGTCGTCCCGCCCGACCTGCACGAACGTCCCGAGGTGGACGCGATCCTCGCCGAGACGACCACCGGCACCCCGGCCGCGTGGAACCTGATCGGGGAACGGCTCGCGTTCCAGACGATCCTGGAGTTCGGGCTGCGGTCCCGGCAGGGCCGCACCCTCGACCTGACCCGCACCGCCGTCGCCGAGGTCGCGCTGCCCGACCCGGACCGGGTCGCGGCGCTGGCCAAGGACGTCCACACGCAGCTCACCGGCATGATCGACCTTCAGGCGCCGGAGCGGTACGCGACGTTCGTCCGGGGTCTGCTGGAACGGCTCCGATATCGGGGCGCGATCAAACACCGGTGGCTGGACGCGTGGATCGCGTGCGGCGGCACCAGCCGGTTCGGCGCGATCTGGGGGCGGCGGCCCGACGGGATGCCCGCGTTCCCGCGCGGGCTCAGCGCCCCGACGTTCCTGCTCGACCGGCAGAAACGCCGGTCGGAGTTCGACCGGATCGACGCCGAGCAGGGTTGGGCGCAGGACTGGGCGGTCCGCTGCCTGTCCCTGGACCGGCGGCAGGCCGGCGAGTACCTGCGGCGGCTGCTGCCCGTCCTCGCCGACGAGGGCCTCGTCGCCAGACGGGTCATCGACGGGTCGACCGGCGTGTACGGGCTGCAACCGGGACATGTCACCGTCCACGCGCTGACCGACGCGGAGGCCGACGACGCCGGGCTCGGCTGCGACCGGTGCGCGTGGCAGCAGACCCTCCGTCCCGTCCTGGTGGACGCCTGGTACGGGCAGCCGTGCCCCCGCTACCGGTGCGGCGGCACCCTCACCGACCGGGGCACCCGCGGCTACCGCGACGACTACTACCGCCGCCTGTACCTCGGGCACGAACCGTTCCGCGTCGTGACGGCGGAGCACACCGGCGCGCTCAGCCGCCGCCAGCGCGAGGACGTCGAGGCGCGTTTCCGCAGGAAAGAGCAGCGTTACAACGACCCGAACGTCATGGCGTGCACACCGACGCTGGAACTCGGCATCGACATCGGCGCCCTGTCCGCGGTGATCCTCGCGTCGCTGCCGCCGGGCCCCGCGAACTACGTCCAGCGGGTGGGACGCGCCGGACGCAAGAGCGGCAACGCGTTCCTGGTGACGCTCGTCGGACGGCACCCCCGCGACCTGTACTTCATCAACGAACCCGAGGCGATGATCGCGGGCCGGATCGTGCCGCCCGGCAGCTACCTGTCCGCGATCGAGATCCTGCGCCGCCAGTACGCCGCGCACCTGGTCGACCTGTGCGCGCGGGGACGGCTCCCGGACGTCCTACCGCTGCCGCGCCGCGCGTCCGCGCTGTTCGGCGAGACGGGCTGGCTCGCCGCGTTCACCGCCGCCGCGCTGGAATGCGGCGCCGTCGAGGGGTTCCTCGAACTGTTCGGCGACTCGGTGTCCCCGGACGCCGCCGCCGACCTGCGCGCGTTCGCCACCGCCGGGCTGAAGGACACCGTCCGCGACATCGAGGACCGGTGGCGGGAACGCCGCGCCGACCTGGAGGACCGGCTCCAACGCATCGACGACGCGATCGACTCGCTGCTGGCGTCGGACCCTTCGCAGAACGCCGTCCGCCGGTCCCTGCGCTCCGAACGGACCGGGATCAGCCGGTTGATGGGCGAGATGGGACGCCGCAGCGCCCAGGGCACCCTCGTGGAACTCGGGCTGCTGCCGAACTACTCGCTGCTCGACACGGTCACCACCCTCGAAGCGACGATCACGTGGGAGGAGGAGAGCGCCGAGCAGCGGAGGTACCACAGCGAAGTCCGCGAGTACGGACGGTCGGCACGGCTCGCGCTGACGGAACTGGCGCCCGGCAACTCCTTCTACATCCGCGGCTACCAGCATGTGATCAGCGGCCTGGACATCGGCACCGAGTCACGTCCCACCTGGGAGCACTGGCGGGTGTGCCCGGGCTGCGGTCACGTCCGGACCGGGCTCGACACCGCCGACGACGTGTCGGTGTGCGCGCGGTGCGGCGACCCCGCGATCGGCGCCGTCCAACACCTGCACAAGGTGCTGCGGCCCACGCGGGTGTTCGCGCACGACCGGCGGGACGAGGCGCGGATCGATGACGACTCCGACGAACGGCGGCGCCGCTTCTACGAGGACGCCGTCGCCGTTGACATCGACCGCGCCGACATCGCCCCCGGCTCGTGGCGGCACTCCGGTTCGGTGTTCGGGGTCGACTTCACGCGGCATGCCGTCGTGCGCCGGTTCAACCTCGGTGTCCGGCGCACCGACCGCCGCGACGTCACGCGCTTCGCGGGCGAGGAACGGCAGGTCGCGCACTTCCACGTCTGCCCGGCGTGCGGCGGCACCACCGTGGACGGCCCACCCGGGCAGGACGACGAGAACGACCGCGACGCGCTGATCGGCACGTCGTCCACCGACCGGACCCGCCGCCACCACCGCACCTGGTGCCCGTACCGGCGGGCGTCACGGGACGCCGACCACCACATGATGATCCTCGCGCACGAGCTGCGGACGGAGGCGCTGCGGATCCTGCTGCCCGTCGCGACCCTGTACGTGGAGGAGCGGACGGTGTCGTTCCAGGCCGCGCTGATGGCGGGAGTCGCGGCACGGTACGGCGGCGACCCCGACCACCTGGAGATCGTCACCGCGACGATGCCGGACCAGGCCACCGGGCGGCGCCGCCGGTTCCTCGTCCTGCACGACACGCTGCCCGGCGGCACCGGATACCTGCACCGGCTCGCCGACCCCGCCGAGTTCCGGCGGGTCCTCGCCGCGGCCCGGGAGATCGCCGCCGGATGCCCGTGCCGCGAGGACCACGGCAAACCCGCCTGCCACCGCTGCCTGCTGTCGCACGTCCCCGGCACGCTGTTCGACAAGGTCAACCGCGCCGAGGCCGTGGAGATGCTGGACGAGCTGCTGGACGACTGGCAGACCACGTCCGTCGCCGACACCGGCGAGATCTCCCTGTGGGACCAGGTCGAAAGCGAGCTGGAGGCCCGGTTCCTGGAGGGCCTGGAGAACTGGGCGAAACGCGACGGCGGCAACGCGTCGCTGGAACGCGGCCCGGTCGTCGCCGGACGCAAGACCGCCGATCTGCGCATCAAGGTCCCGGACCCGGAGACGGGCGGCGCGACCGTCCGGCGGTGGCGGGTCACGTTGCAGAACAGGATCCGCGGCACCCGCCCGGACGTCCTGTTCCGGCTCATCGACGACGAGCCGCAGCAGGTCACGGTGTATCTCGACGGCTACAACTACCACGCCTCCCCGGAGATCAACCGGCTCGCCGACGACGCCGCGAAACGGGCGCAGTTGCGGGCGCACGGGCGGCTGGTCTTCCAGCTCACCTGGAAGGACCTCGACGAGTGGGAGGAACGCCGCCACGAGCCCCGCAACGGTGTCGAGGCGTACACCCCGTACCAGAACAACGCGCGGCTGGCGGCCAGGAAGCTTTACCAGCAAATGGGCGGTGACCCGGACGAAGTGCCGCGAACCATGTGGACCAACCCCGTCGACACCCTCCTCGCCTACCTCGCCGAACCGGACCGGGACGTGTGGCTACGGCGGGCCGAGGCGGTCACCGCCGGGGTGCTGCGGTCGAGCCTGCGCAGCGGCGGAACACAATGCGACCGCTCCGGAGTGGGCGCACGCGTGAACGCCGCGCTGCGCGGGGAACCGCTGCCCGCCCAGGAACAGGGCCCGATCCAGATCTACGCCGCCGACCCGCTGACGGTGATCCTGGACCAGAGCCGCATGGGCGCCCCCGAGTGGAGCGCGTTCGTCGTCATCGACGACCGCAACGACACCATCGTCGCCGACGTCGACCGACACAAACGCCGGTGGGCGGCCTGGCTGTACTGGGGAAACCTGCTCCAGTTCCTCGACCACGGGAACGGGGACGGTGGGCAACTCGCCCTATCGGAGATCGACCGGTTCGACCCGGAGTCGCTCGCGGCGGCCGGTGGCGGCGGCCGGTCCACCGCGCTCAGCCTGTTCCCGCTCGACGAAGACCTGTGGGACGAGCCGTCCCCGGAACCCGCCGCCGACACCACCCCGACTGCGCCCGAGGAACCGGCGCCGGTCACCCCCGAACCCGCCGAACCGACCGTGCTGACCGGCGGCTGGCTGGAGGTCCTCGACGTGATCGTCCCGGACGAGCCCGGTCTCGCCTCGTTCGTGCGGAGCCTCGCCGCGGCCGGGGCCCCACCGCCACCCGCCAAGGGCATCGGCTACGAACTGGGCGAACAGGGGTGGCAGGCGGAACTGGCCTGGCCGGACCGCAAGGTCGCGATCGTCCTCGCCGGTGACGACGAGGAGGCCCGCCGCCGCGACGCCGCCTTCGCGGAGGCCGGCTGGGACGTCCGCGCCGTGGCGCACTGGACACGTGAGGAACTGGTGGAGCGAATCAAGGGGACGACATGAGCGGGGCGCGGCTGCGGCTGCTGGACCGGGCCGAGAAGGAGATTCTGAAGCTCCCCCGCTCGGTGAAGGGCGCGATTTACGACTTCCAGCACAAGTTCCGCAACGACCCCGGTAACAAGGGGCTGCGGTTCAAGCAACTGAAGAACTCGCAGCTGTACTCGGCGCGCGTCAACGACGACTACCGGGCGCTGCTGCTCCACGCGGGCGGCGCCGAGTACATCTTGGTCGCGGTCAAGCCGCGCGGTGAGGTCTACGACCACCTCGACCGGTACCGATACCAGATCAACCCGGTCACCGGCGGAATCGAGTTCCTCGACCTGATCGTGGCGGAAGAGGCCGTCGGCGGCGACGCGCAACCGTCGCCGACCGTGGAGACCGTCCCGCTGTTCGCCGCGTACACGCCTGAGCAACTGCTCGAACTCGGCGTCGCCGAACCGCTGCTGCCCCTCATCGCGAAACTCACCACCGAGGACGAACTGCTCGCCCTCGTCTCCTACGCCCCCCAACTGACCGCCGAGGTGCTTCTCGCCCTCCACGACGGCGCGTCCCCCGAAGCCGTCCTCGAACAGGTGACCGCGCCCGTCGCCGCCGAGGAGCACGTCGACACCGAGGACTACGCCGCGGCGCTCGTCCGTCCCGCCACCGCCGTCTCCACCCCCGACGCCGACCTGCGGGAAGTCCTCGAACAGGGCGACTTCGGCCGGTGGAAGGTGTACCTGCACCCGACACAGACCAAGCTCGTCGAGAGGGACTACACCGGCCCGGCGCGGGTCAGCGGCGGCCCCGGCACCGGCAAGACGATCGTCGCGCTCCACCGGGTGAAGTACCTGGTGGACCGGCTCCCCCCGGGCGGCGGCAAGAGCGTCCTGCTCACCACGTTCAACAAGAACCTGGCCGCCGACCTCGAACAACGACTCATCGCGCTCGCCGGAGAGGAGGTGACCGCCCGCGTCCACATCACCAACGTCGACAAACTCGCCGGCGAGGTCGTCGCGGAGGCCGACCGCGGCCGAATGCGCCGCCGCCTCGACGACGACAAGGCCCGCAAGGAATGGGACGACCTCCTCGCCGAGGAGAACGAGACCCGCTGGGACGCCGAATTCCTTTACGAGGAATGGTCACAGGTCATCCTCGGCCAGGGCCTACGTACCCAGGCCGAATACTTCCGGGCCCGCCGCGCCGGACGGGGCCGCCCCCTCAACCGCGCCGACCGCAAACGGATCTGGAACCTCACCGAGCGGTACGTGATGCGGCTGGAACACAAAGGCCTGTCCACCCTCCGCCAGGTCACCGAACGGGCCGCGCAGATCGAAGCGGCCCGCGCCAGGGACCGGGAGGCCTACCGCGCCCGCCAGGCCGACACCCCCCAACTCCAGGACGAGTCCGGAATGCGGCTGCGCCCCCGCTACCGCCACATCGTCGTCGACGAGGCCCAAGACCTCTCCGCCGCCCACTGGCGCATGCTCCGCGCGATGGTCGACCCGGGCCCCAACGACATGTTCATCACCGGCGACACCCACCAACGCATCTACGGCAACCACGTATCACTCGGCAACCTCGGCATCGCGATCCGCGGCCGGTCATCACGACTGACCCTCAGCTACCGCACCACCCACGAGATCCTCGGCACCGCCGTCCGCCTGCTCGGCGAAGACCAGTGGGACGACCTGGACGACGGCAGCGACGACCTCACCGGATACCGCTCCCTCCTACGCGGGGCCCACCCGGAACTACGCGGCTTCCCCACCTGGGAGGCCGAACTCGACGGCATCGTCCAACAGGTCACGGCCTGGGACGCGGACACGGTCGCGGTCTGCGTCCCCGAACGCCGCATGGTCGCCGACGTCGAGGCCCGCTTGGCCGCGAAGAACATCGTCGCCTGCGCCATCACCGCGGACGGCCCCCGCCACGTCGAGGCGTCCGTCCACATCGGCACCATGCACCGTTTCAAGGGCCTCGAATACCAGAACATGATCATCGCCGGTGTCGCAGAGGGCCTCGTCCCCGCGGCCCGCATCACCCGCTTCGCCACCGAGGACCCCCTACGCTTTCGCCGCGACCTCCGCACCGCCCGTTCCCTACTCTTCGTCGCCCTCACCCGCGCCCGCGACAACGCCCTCATCACCTGGCACGGCACCAAAAGCCGCTTCCTCCCTTGAACGAGCCTTTTACAGGAGCGGCTATTTGCGGGCTTCTCGCATGATCTCGACGGCGTCTGTCATGCGGTAACGCTCGGCCAAGACGGTGAAGATCTCATCCTGGGTTCGCTTGGGCCCTCGTGCGCCGGAGCGTTCAACGATGGTATCGATCGCGGTCAACGCTCCGAGTGGATACAAGGCCACCGTGTTGGCCGCGAACCGGGCAGGGAGGATTGTGGCGAGGCCGCTGGGGAGCTTTGCCGGTGGAAAGTCTTTCGTGTTATGTGTGACGATCGCTCCCGCACCGGTGACCATGGCTGCGGCGACGATGTGCTCGTCATCGGGGTCCGGGAGTCCGTAAGTGCCCTCCAGACCTTCCCAGCCTTGGGCTTCGGCGTCGTCGAATGCCGAGCTCATCCGATCGATCAGCAAACGAGCGCGTGAGCGCGCTTGCGGAGCCTGCTCCCCCCGCTTGATCAGCTTACGCGTCTCGTGTTCCTCGAGTTCCGCCAGGATCGCCGCACTCCAAACGGGGCGATACAAGCCCTCGGTGGCGAGGGAGAGCAGAAAATCGCGTTGCAGGCTGGGCCACAGGACACAGGTATCCAGGAGGGCGGTGAACACGCTCTCAGTTTGTCAGCGCTTCGAATTCCGGCGGCGCCGTTCGCTGACGGCGCGACGGATCTCGCGCAGTTGGATCAGTGTCTCGTCGAGGTCTTCTTCGTCGTCGATGTCGATAGCGGTGGCTTCGAGTGCGGCGTACTGTGCGGCCCGTCGTTTCTCCCGATAAGCGAGGAGATCCCCCAAAAGGATCCGACGATGCGTCCCTGTCCTTTCGTAGGGAATTCTGCCCTCGTCGAGCAATTTGATCACCGTGGGGCGGCTGACGCCCAGGATGTCGGCGGCCTGCTGTGTCGTCAGGGTCTTCGTCGAGGGCGCCACCGTGACGGCGAACCCACGCCGAAGCGCCTCTACCACCTGGGTGAGGACACGATGCACCTCTGCGGGGACTTCGATCTGGTCGCCTGGAGAGGCCCCCGCCAGGAAGTAGCGAGGTTCGGGCAGACCGCGTCCTGCCGCCTCGTGCGCCTTCAAGAAGTCATGGACCTGGGCGAGTCGCTCGTCGGTGACATCGTCCGGCAGGTAGGTCTCTTGCTGCAAAGTGACCGCTTCCATGATTCCTCCTCCCGCAAGCATCGTAACTCCTTGCGTTTCTTTCGTCTAGCTCCCTACGGCTTGCTGGACTTCGTGGAGTTGGGCGTGCCGGGGGGAACTGGTCGCCGAGGGGCGGGACGTCCACCGGGAAAGGTGCCCGGTGCAGGACTCTGGCCCGGGTTCAGTTGTTGAGGAGGCGCCAGGCGGTGAGGGCGAGTCTGGCTCGGGTCAGGCCGGTGGGGTCGGTGATGTCGGTGCCCAGGGCCTTGCCGATCTGCTCGACTCGGCGGGCGACGCTGCTGTGGTGCAGGTGGAGGAGATCGGCGGCCCGGCGTAGGGAGCCGGTGGTGCAGTAGGCGTCCAGTGTCTCCAGGTCTTGTGGGGTGTCGGCGATGAGGGCGATTGCGGCCACGTCGGGGTTGTCGCGCAGGGCGCTGTGGGGGAGTTGGGCGAGCAGCGCCATCGCCCCGAGGTCGTTGTGGTGGACGACGGGTCGGCGGGGTGTGGTGAAGCGGAGGGCGGTGCGGGCCTGTCGCCAGGAGAGGTCGGGGGCGTGGGAGGCGCCGATGCCCGCGTGGACGCCGGGAGGGAAGCGGGACGGGTCGATGGTGGTGGCCAGGATGACGCCCACGCCGTCGAGCGGCGCGGCCTTCACCGGGCGGGCCGGGCAGATCATCCCGGCGACCTCGTCGAGGGGAAGGCGTGACCGGACCGCGGCGACGCGGACCGGCAGGTCGGCGGCGAAGCCCAGCAGGCGCAGCGCGCGGGCCCTGGCGGCCTGGTCGCAGTCGGCGGCGATCACCAGTTCGGCGAGGGCGGGGTCGGTCATCGTGGTGCGGGCCGGGCCGTACTTCTCCAGGACCGCCGCGGCGGCGATGGCGAGCCGGTCCAGGAGCACCTCGTCGAGCGGGACGGCAGGGCCGGGGCGTTCCAACCACACCGTGCCGACCTCCTCGTCGTCGAGGGTGATGGGCGTGGACGTGGACGCGGGCGGCGCCGGGTCGTGGGGTCGGGCGCCGTCGGGGGCGACGCGGAGTACCCGTCCGGAGCCGTGGATACGGATACCGGCCACGCATTCGGCCAGGCCCGCCGAGGCGCGGGCGAGTGCCGGGAGGTCGACGCGTCGGCGCATCAACGTGTCGTAGAACGTGACGACGCGGATCGCTCCCTCCGCGTAGGTGTCCAGTCCCGACAGGCGTATGGCGAGTGCCTCCATGGCGGCAGGATAAAGGCCGCCGGTCGGTGCGTT
Organism: Actinomadura pelletieri DSM 43383; assembly: GCF_003634705.1. Classification (GTDB taxonomy): domain Bacteria; phylum Actinomycetota; class Actinomycetes; order Streptosporangiales; family Streptosporangiaceae; genus Spirillospora; species Spirillospora pelletieri. The sequence goes on from NZ_RBWU01000001.1 coordinate 1,258,931, forward strand.
AGCAGGGCGGGACGCGCGACGCCTGGCGGATGATCGTGGGGAGCGCCGGGGGTGAGGATGGGCGTCATGGATCCCGAACTCGAAGCTTTCGTTCCGCTGATACCGAAGGTCGACCTGGCCGACGCGGCCGTCGCGCGGAAGGAACTCGCCGCGCTGGCCGCGGCGGCGTCGGACGTGGTCGCTGCGAATCCCGACGTCGAGGACATGGTGGTCGAGGACCGCACGGTACGGGGGGTGCCGGTGCGGATCTACCGTCCGGACGGCGCGCACGGTGCCGTCATCTGGTTGCGCGGCGGCGGCTGGGTCCTCGGTGACCTGGACACCGAGCACCGGATGGCGGGCGGCATCGCGAGCGGCTCCGGTGCGGTGGTGATCTCCGTGGACTACCGCAGGTCGCCCGAACATCGGTTCCCGGCCGCCCTGGACGACCTGTACGCCGTGCTGACCTGGACGTCCGAGCACGCGTCCGAACTCGGCGTCACCCCGGACCGGATCGCGGTCGGCGGGCACAGCGCCGGTGCGGGGCTCGCGGCAGCAGGGGCGTTGCGGGCACGTGACCAGCAGGGGCCGCCGATCTGTTTCCAGGTATTGAACCAGCCTGTGCTGGACGACCGGCAACAGACGTGGTCGCAGCGGAACTTCACCGACACGCCATGGCTAACGCGCGACAACATCGCTGCGGCGTGGCGGCACTACCTGGGTGCCGAGGCCGCCACGCCGTACGCCGCCCCGGCTCGTGCCGGTGACCTTTCCGGTCTGCCACCGGCCTATATCGCCACCGCGGAGTTCGATCCGGTGCGTGACGAGGGCATCGCCTATGCGTCCCGCCTGTTGGAGGCGGGTGTGCCGGTCGACCTGCACCAGTGGCCCGGGACGTTTCACGGTTCGCATGCGATTCCGTCCGGTGTGTCGCAGCGGCAGGTCGCCGAACTCGGCTCCGTCCTGCGCCGTGCCCTGGCCGAGTGAGTCAGGTCGGGTTGGCTCGGGTCAGGAGGCCGGTGACGAAGATGTGGAGGACTTCGGGGTAGATGTCGGAGGCGGCGCGGTCGGGCCACTGGTCGCCGATGGCGCGCAGGGTCGGGTAGCGGGACGGGTCCAGGCGGCTGAGGCTGAACTCGCGGTCGAGGTCGGCGAAGTCTTCCCGGCGGTGGGCGGTGTGGGCGCGGACGAGGATTTCGCCGACCGTGTAGTACCAGAGGCTGCGGAAGACGTCGACGGCCTGGAGGTGTGTGCAGCCGTGGTCGACGGCGGCGGCCACGATCGTTTCGATGAACCACAGGGCCGAGTCGCCCAGGCGGCCGAGGAAGCCGTCGGCGGTGAGGACCTCCGCGCCCCACGGCCAGGCCGTCAGGGCCTCGTGAATCGCTAGCCAGGCGACGACGATCCGTTCGCCGGGGTCGTCGGGGAGATCGGGGCGCGGGACCTTGTCGACGTGATCGTTTATCAGCTGGACGATCAGGTCATCCTTGTCCCGCACGTGGTGGTACAGGGTCGTGGGTCCGACGCCGATCTCGGCGGCCAAGCGGCGGATCGTGAGGCTGTCCCAGCCGTCCCGGTCGATGAGGCGGCGGGCGCCCGCCAGGATCTCGGCGCGGGACGTCGCCGGTGGCCGCCCGGTGCGGCCGGACGGTGCTGACATCAGGTCGGGTTCTCGTTGTCCGGGCACCGTCCCATCATGCTGCCCTTCCGGGCTTGCTCTGGTTCCCGGCTCTCGTGTTGTACTTTAGGAACATGTTCCGAAAGTAGCCGGCTCATGGAGGCCGTTGTGACGAAACGCAGTGAGGTGGCCGTCCGACCAGGGCTCATCCTCGCCACGGTGGCGGTGGTGCAGTTCCTGGTGTCGCTGGACCTGTCGGTGGTGAACGTCGGGCTGCCGGAGATCGGCTCGGCGCTCGGCTTCAGTGCCGTGGGGCTGACCTGGGTGATCCACGCCTACGCGCTGACCTTTGGCGGGCTGCTGCTACTCGGTGGGAAGGCGGCCGATCGGTACGGGCAGCGGCGGATGTTGATGGGCGGGCTCGGGCTGTTCGGGCTCGCGTCGCTGTTCGGTGGGTTCGCCGCTGAGTCCTGGCATCTTGTTGCGGCGCGTGCTGCTCAGGGGGTCGGGGCCGCGGCTCTGGCTCCCGCGGCGTTGGCGCTGTTGACCGCGACGTTTCCCACGGGGAAGACGCGCGTTCGGGCCTTTGGGATCTGGAGCGCCACCAACGCGGCGGGCGGGGCTCTCGGTGTGCTGGTCGGGGGCCTGCTCACCGAGTTCGCGGGCTGGCGGTGGGTGATGTTCGTGAACGTTCCAATGGCCTTGTTCGCCCTGGCCATGGCCTGGCGTGGTGTCGCCCCTGATCCGGTGCGGCGCCGTTCTGGACGGCCGGACGTTCTTGGTGGCGTGTTGGCCACGGCGGGCATGAGCTTGCTGGTGTTCGGCATCGTCCGCACTGATGAGTATGCGTGGACGTCCGTTGTGACCGTCTCGACCCTGGCGGTCGCGGTGCTGTTGCTGGCCGTGTTCCTCGTCGTCGAGCGGATCACCGCCCGTGACCCGCTCGTCCGGCTCGGGCTGTTCGCCAACCGGTCCGTGCTCGGCGCGAACGCCTACATGTTGGTGGTCGGTGGGGGCATGGCCTCGGCGTTCTACTTCCTCTCGCTGTACGTGCAGGGGGTGCTCGGGAACGGGCCGGCCCTCGCCGGGGTCCAGTTCCTGCCGCTGGCCCTCGGGGTGATCGTCGGTTCCGTGGTCGCCATCAAGGTCGGGTACCGGTTCGCGCCCCGGGTTCTGCTGGTGAGCGGTGCGCTGCTGACCGCGGCCGGGTTCGCCTGGTTCGGTCTGATCAGTGTGGACGGATCCTTCCTGACGGACGTTCTCGGGCCGTCGCTGTTGGTGGGTGTCGGGTTCGGGCTCTGTCTGGGGCCGATCGTGTCGGTTGCCACGGCCGGGGTCGCGTCGCATGAGGCCGGGACCGCGTCCGCGCTGCTCAACAGTTCGCGTCAGATCGGTGCCGCGCTGGGGCTCGCGGCTCTTGGTACCGCCGCCCAGGGGCGGGCCGGATCGGCGGGGACGCCTAGCGCGCTGAATGAGGGTTACGCGTTCGGGCTGACGTTGTGCGCCGGGCTTCTCGTGGCGGCCGCCCTGATCGCCCTTGTTGTTCCGCGTCGCACTGGTGCACCGGTGCCGGATGTTGTCGTCGAAACGCGTCGGCCGGAGTCGGCGGGCATGAAGGGAAGTGCGCGATGACCAGCGTTGACGTCGAGCGGCCGGGGATGGTGGGGTTGCTGCGGCCCCATCTCGGGGCTTTCGCCGCCGTGGTGATCTTCCAGGTCGTGGGGGCCATCGCGGGGCTGGCGCCGCTGCTGGCGGTCGTCGAGCTGGGACGTGAGCTGCTGGCCCCCGGCCCCGTGGACGAGGGGCGTGTCTGGACGGTCGTGGCCGTGGGCGCGGTCGGGCTGTTCGTCCGGCTGGTGTTCACGGCCGCGTCGTCCGGCATCGGGCATCTCCTGGACGACCGGGTGCAGCTGTCGTTCCGGCGGCTGCTGGCCGAGCGGCTCGGGCGCGTCCCGCTCGGGTGGTTCTCGCGGCGCCGGACGGGTGAGCTGGCCAAGGTGGTCGGGGAGGACGTCAGCGCCGTCCACCCGTTCATCGCCCACGCCCCCGGCGAACTGGTCGCCGCGTTCGTGGTGCCGCTGGTGTCGCTCGTCTACCTGTTCACCGTCGACTGGCGGCTCACGCTGATCACCCTGATTCCGGTGGTACTGGCGGTCGCGCTGGTTCCGTTGATGATGACCAAACCCCGGCTGCGCGAACAGAAGGAGTTCGACGAGGCCATGGGCCGGATCGCGAGTTCGGCCATCGAGTTCGTGCAGGGCATCTCCGTGGTCAAGGCGTTCGGCGCGTCCGGACGCGCCCACCACCGGTTCATCACGGCCGTTGACGATTTCGTCGGCGCCTTCTACCGGTGGGTCCGCGGGCTGTCCGGGATCGCGGCGGGGATGCAACTGGCGCTGTCGCCGCCGTTCGTGCTGCTGGTCGTGCTCGTCGGCGGCACATCCCTGATCACGTCCGGGGACATGGCCCCGGCCGATCTGCTGCCGTTCCTGCTGCTGGGGCTCGGGCTGACCGCCCCGGTCGCGGCTCTCGGGCACGGCTTCGACGACATGCAGGCCGCGCAGCGGGCGGTCGGACGGATCCAGGACGTGCTCGCGGTGCAGCCGCTCCCGGAGCCCGCACATCCCGTTGCGCCGCGCGGGCACCGCGTGGAACTGCGTGACGTACGGTTCGGCTACGAGGCCGATCACGAAGTGCTGCGCGGCATCAACCTGGTGCTCGAACCAGGGACGGTGACCGCGGTCGTCGGGCCGTCCGGGAGTGGGAAGTCGACGCTCGTCCAACTGCTGCCCCGGTTCTTCGACCCGACCGGCGGGTCGGTCGTCCTCGGCGGAGTCGATCTCCGTGAGATCGGTGGCCGGGAGCTGTACCGGACGGTGTCGTTCGTGTTCCAGGACGTCCGCCTGCTGCGCGCGTCCGTCGCCGACAACATCGCGCTCGCGGTGCCGGACGCCGACCGCGACGCCGTGGTCCGCGCGGCGCGGCTGGCGAACATCCATGACCGCGTCCTCGAACTGCTCCGCGGATACGACACGGTGATCGGTGACGAGGCCGGGCTGTCGGGCGGTGAGGCGCAGCGGATCTCGATCGCGCGGGCGCTGCTCGCCGACACGCCCGTGCTGGTACTCGACGAGGCGACCGCGTTCACCGACCCGCAGACCGAACAGGCGGTACGGCACGCCCTGAAGACGCTGGAAGGCGACCGGACGATCCTCGTCATCGCCCACCGCCTGGAGACGATCGCCGACGCCGACACCGTCGTGATGCTGGACGGCGGAACGATCGTGGAGCGCGGCAACCCCACCGAACTCCTGGCACGAGGCGGCAGGTTCGCCGCGTTCTGGCAGGCCCAGCGGGCGGCGGTCACCGATGAAATGGAGGAGTCGCGATGATTCGCACGCTGCTGCGTGTTCTCGGCCACGAGTACGCCGGGCCGGTGCGTCGCACCGTCGCGTTGATGACGGTGACCGCGGTGGCCGAGGGCCTGTCCTACGCGCTGCTGGTCCCGGTGCTGCGTGAGCTGTTGGGCGACACGCCCTCGGACGCCTGGCCATGGCTGATCGCGTTCGGCGCGGCGGTCGCCGTCTACGCGGTGCTGCGCTACATCAGTGACCTGTCCGGGTTCCGGGCCGGGACGACGCTGCTGCACGGCATGTACTACCGGCTCGGCGATCACCTGGCTCGGCTACCGCTCGGCTGGTACGGCGCCGCACGCGTCGGGCAGGTGTCCGCGCTGGCGAGCCGGGGTGTTCTCGACGCCATGGGCGTGATCGCGCATCTGCTGGCGCCGTTCATCTCCGCGTGCGTGACGCCCCTGACCATCGTGGTCGTGATGCTCGCCTTCAACTGGCAGTTGGGGCTCGCCGCGCTGGTCGCCGTCCCGATCGTGGCGGTGATCCAGCGTTGGACGGGACGCGCCATGACCGCCGCCGACGCCGAGCGCGCCGAACGCGACCACGAGGCGACCGGACGGGTCATCGAGTTCCTCCAGGCCCAGCCGGTGCTGCGTACCGGTGGCCGGACCGCCGAACGGTTCCGGCTGCTCGACGACTCACTGCGGGAACTCCAGCGCGCGTCCCGCCGCACAGTCCTGTCGGCGCTGCCCGGCGTGGTCGGGCTGGTCCTGACGGTGCAGGCCATGTTCACCGTGCTCCTGGCCCTGGGCGCCTACCTTGCGATCGGTGGGGACGTCGGCGCGGCTGAGGTCCTGACGATCCTGGTGCTGGCGGCCCGTTGCGCCGACCCGCTGCTGGCGCTGTCCGACCTCAGCGGCAAACTGCGCGGCGCACGCTCCGAGCTGGCGAGGCTCGACGGGGTGTTGAGCACCGAGCCGCTGCCGGAACCATCCGAACCGGTCGAGCCGCAGAGCCATCACGTGGAGTTCGACTCTGTCACCTTCCGGCATGGCGACCGTACGGTCATCGACGGTGTGACGCTGTCGGTTCCCCAGGGTGGGCGGCTCGCCGTCGTCGGGCCGTCCGGCGCGGGGAAGAGCACCTTCCTGCAACTGCTCGCGCGCTTCTACGACGTGGACGCGGGCGCGGTGCGCGTGGGCGGCCTGGATGTGCGCGACATCAGCACCGACGTGTTGATGAAGCAGATCGCCATCGTGTTCCAGGACGTCTACCTGTTCGACGGCACCATCGAGGAGAACATCCGGCTCGGCCGTCCGGACGCCTCCGATGCCGAGGTGCGGGCCGCCGCGACCGCGGCGCGTCTCGACGAGGTGATCGACCGGTTGCCCGGCGGCTGGGGCGCGAACGTCGGCGAGGGCGGCGCGCTCCTGTCTGGCGGCGAACGCCAGCGCGTCTCGATCGCGCGTGCGCTGCTGAAGGACGCGCCCATCGTGCTGCTGGACGAGGTGACCTCCGCCCTGGACCCGGTGAACGAGGCTGCGGTCCACGACGGCATCGACCGTTTGATGGCGGGCCGGACGGTGGTGATGGTGGCGCATCGGCTGCGGACCGTACAGCGCGCCGACCACATCGTCTTCCTGGACGGCGGACGCATCGTCGAGCAGGGCACCCACGCCGAGCTGCTCCGCCGCGGCGGCCGCTACGCCGACTTCTGGACCGTCTCCACGGCCTCCGCCGCGCACGACTGAGCCGGGCCCGCCTTCCGGCCGGACGACCTCCGATGAATGATCATTTATCGTGAGACGTCCGGCCGGAACGGAGATCAGCCATGGGAGCCCCGCGGAGCCTTCGGGTCGCCACCTACAACCTGTTCGAGGGCGGACTCGACCGTGACCCCGTCCCCGGACGGCGGGAGGACGACTCCCGCCTTCAGGAGCAGGTCGCCGTACTCGCGTCCCTCGACCTGGACCTCATCGGCCTTCAGGAGGCCCGGTGGGGAAAGGACGGATCGGAGCGGGCCCGGAGAATCGCCCGGCGACTCGGCATGTCGTACTGTTTCGTTGGTCCCTCGAACTTTTACAGCCTCGACCTCGCCGTGTTCGTGCGCGAAAGCGATGACATCGCCGTCGCCGGGACGGAACATCTCCTTGGCCCGCCGTGGGTTCATGGGCTCACCAACGTCACGCTGCAAGTCGGCGGACGCCCTGAGCCCCTGCATTTCCTCGTCGGGCATTCGGCTCCGAGCAGCCCGACCACGCGCCTCGCCGAAGCCGAGATGGCGACCGTCCACCGGCATCTGGACGCCATCTACGTGGCGGACTTCAACGCCGCCGCGATCGGCGAGGAACCCGGCGACACGGTGGCCCTCTCGCACAAGGCGGCCCAGAAATTCGACACCCGTCCCGCCGAGGAACTCGTCGCCGCCGGTTTCCGTGACGTGGGCGCGGATTGGGGCGACTCCACCCCGACCGTGGGATACACCGGGCGTGGTGTCGCCTACCGCTGCGACCGGATCCATACGACGCTTCCCAGCGAGGGGATCACCGGTTACGGCGTCGTCCTGGAAGGCGATGGGCTCAGCGACCACCGCGCGGTCTGGGCCGAGTTCACGGTCGGCGGGTGACCGACATGCCGCGGGCCGGGTTCGATGAACCCGGCCCCCACTACGATGGTCTATGAAAGTGACTGAAGAATAGTCTGGATGACATCGCCAATAGGCGATGCCCACATAAAGATATTCTTCATGAACGCGGTCAACTCGCCGAGCCTTTCCCAGGTGAAACCGGACAGTATGGAATAAATCTCTACATACTTAGGCGCCGGTGATCACCATAGCATATTGGGCGCGTCCGAAAAGTCTGTCGCTATCGAGAGAATTCGGGCAAAGCCCTAGGATTCGGCGGCGTCATCCCGCTCCGCGAGCCGGGCGCGGACGGCCTCCGCCTCCGGAACGCCGAGATTCTCATAGAGTTCCAAGGCCTGCCGGTCGTACGGCGTCGCCTGGACGATCCCGCGAATCTGGGCCGTGACCTGGCCCAATCCGTCCAGTGCGCGGGCCTCCTGGTAGGCGTCGCCGATCGAACGCGCGGCGTCTAGGGCCTCCTCGTAATGTTCGAGCGCCAGCCGATGACGACCCGACCCGTGGTAGGTCTCCGCGATGTTCAACAGCGCGGCGGTGGCCTCGAAACGCTCGGCGATCTCCCGAGAAACCGATAGGGAATTCTGGAAATGAATGAGGGCCTCGCGCTCACGCCCGGTCTCCGCGTACCAGCGGCCGATATTGTTCAGACAGGCCGCCTCGCACCGCCGGTCGCCGATCTCCTGGTAGATGGTGAGCGCTTCCCGGTACAGGTCGATCACCTCGGCGGTCTGCCCGGCCTTGACACGAACGGTGGCGACGTTGTTCAGCCACACGGCCCGGTGTTGCCGACCCATCTCCATGACCTCGCCCGCCTTCTCGAAGTACCGGAGAGCCGAGGCGTTGTGGCCGAGCCGGAGTTCGAACAGACCGAGGTTGTTGAGCGCCATCTGCTGCCCCGCGCGATTTCCGACCGCCTCGTGGAGGGAAAGAGCCCGCTGTAGCGCGTCGTTCGCCTCGGTATAGCGGCCCTGATGCCAGATGACGATCGAGAGATGGCTGAGGACTTCCGCTTCGCCCTGCCGGTCGCCGATCGAACGCCGAAGCTCGAGCGCCTGCTCGTAGTAGCCGAGGGCGACATCGTAGTCGGAACGATGCCAATGAATCAGGCCGAGTTGGTCGAGAACGGTCGCGACGGCACCGGGAGCCGCCGTGTCCCGGACGACGTTCCGTCCCCGGTTCGCGACCTCAAGCGCTTCTTCGAGTTCGCCCGCCCGGAGAAGGAGCCTGCTCAGATCGACCAGCGCATATGTCGTTCCCGTGGTGTCGTCCAGCGTGGTCCACGCCTGTACGGCCTGTTCGTGGATCGCGACCGCCTCGGGCCAATGCCCCTGCTTTTCGAGATATTCGCCGAGCGCTTTCGCCAGTAGGGCGGCATGGCGCGGACGCCCGATCTCGAACGCCACACGCGCCACCCGCAGGACATTGTCGAGTTCGGTGCGCATCCACGACCGCGCCTGTTCCTCGTCCTTGAAGAACGCCTCCGACACGGTCGGAACCGGACGCGCGCGGTAGGGGAACAGCAGCCGGTCCGCGTGCGACGCGGCGACCAGGTAGTGATCCAGTAGGCGGTCGAGGGCCGCGTCGCGGATCGAGGGCGGATCGTGCTCGGCGACCAGGCGCCGCGCGTACTCGCGGATGAGGTCGTGGAACCGGTAGCGGGCGGGTCGCGTCTCGCCGATCAGGTGACGGTCATGGAGACCGTCCAGCAGCGCCTCGGCCTCGGCCGGTTCGGTGTCCAGCAGGATCGCGGCGTCGAGCGCGGACAGCTCCAGGCCCGGATGCAGCCCGAGGAGCCGGAAGGCGCGGCGGCCATCGGCGTCGAGATCCAGGTACGACAGCTCGAACGCGACATGCAGCCGCCGGTTCTCCGCCCGGATCTCGGACAGCAGCCGCCCACCGGCTCCCAGCCGTTCGACCAGGTCGGACACCGTCCAGCTCGTCCGGTGCCGCAGCCGGTTGCCGATCAGCTGGACCGCCAGCGGCAGATGGCCGCACAGCCGCACCACGGTGCGGACGGCGGCCGGATCGGCGTCCGGGCCCAGCTCGGCCGACTTGATCAGCAGGTCGGCCGCGTCGACGGGGTCGAGCACGTCGAGTTGGAGGGTGCGCGCGGCGTCCAGACCCGCGAGGCGGCGCCGACTCGTGACCAGGACGAGGCAGCCCGGCGTTCCGGGCAACAGCGGACGAACCTGGTCGTGGCCGAGCGCGTTGTCGAGGATGAGCAGGACGCGTCGCCCCGCCAACTCGGACCGCCAGAGGGCGGCACGCCCGTCGAGGTCCTGCGGAATCCGCTCGGGGACCACGCCGATCGCCCGCAGCAGCCGGTCGAGTGCCGACGCGGGGTCGAGCGGCTCGCGTTCCGGATCGTAGGCGCACAGGTCGATGAAACTCTGACCGTCGGGATAGCGCGGCGCCAGCGCGTGCGCGAGATGGATCGCCAGCGTGGACTTGCCGACGCCCGGCATACCGTCGATGGCCAGGACGGTCACGGCCGTGCCGCCATCCTCGGCCAGCGCCGTGAGCCGCGCGAGTTCCGTCTCCCGTCCGGTGAAGGTGTGCAGGTCGCGGGGAAGGTCGCTGGGCGAGGCGACCCGCGTCGACTGCCGCGGCGGCATCAGCGCCGGATCTCCGGTGAGGATCCGCCGGTGGAGTTCGCGCAGCTCGGCGTGCGGGACGGCGCCCAGCTCCACGGCCATCCGCTGCCGGGCGTGCTCGAACACGCGCAGCGCCTCTCCCGACCGGCCACTGCGGTGCAAGGCCAACATCAGCAGCTCGACGGGCTTCTCCGCGTCCGGGAACCGGTCGACGAGCTCGTTCAGCTCCGGGATCAGCAGGGCGTGGTCGCCGCGGTCGAGTCGCAGTCTCGCCAGTTCGAGGGAGGCGCCGAGGAACTCCTCCTGCATACCGTGCCGCCGCCGCGCCGCCCACCGCCCGGCGACACCGCCGAGCGGCTCGGCACGCCACAGGCGCAACGCCTCGCCGAGAAGCCGCACCGCCTCGTCCCGCCGCCCGCTGTCGGCGATGGCGCGGGCCTGGTCGCGCAACGACAGGAAACGGTGATAGTCGATGGCGTCCGGGTCGACGTCGAGGACGTAGGCGCCCGACCGTTGCTCCAGCCGCGCCTCGCCGAGGGCATGGAGGGTGCGGCGCAGCCTCGTCATGTGCGGGTAGAGCAGATCCCTCGCCTTGGGCGGCGCGTCACCGTCCCAGACACGGTCGATCAGCACGTCGATGGTCACCGGTCGGCCAGGGGTCATCAACAGCGCGGCGAGGAGACAGCGTTCTTTCGCCCAGCCCAAGTGCTGCCGCTGCCCACCCGACCACACTTCCATCTGACCGAGGATGCGGAATTCCATCCGCACTCCCTAGGGAAGCCGATCTTGACATCTATTATCTTCGCAGTGTCAAGTGACATTTTCCACTAGTAAGCACGTTCTGCCCTGGCCACGATGGGTCTCTCGGGCGGGGAAACTGCAAGCCTTCCGCAAGGGTTCGGCAAGGTGCACCGCAAGGACGGCCACCGATGCTCGGTGTGGGGTCGCGAGATCGGACAACACTGAGCAGAGGGGCAGTGAAACGGAAATGTCCGAAAATCAATGGCGCCCGGTCCCAATAGGGCTCGGCGCCGAGAAGTGGGCCACCCGACGCGAATGCAAGACCGTACTGGTGATCGTCCACACCGTCACCTCGGGGCAGCGGGTCCTGGAGGCCGCGCGGCTCCTGGAGAACGACCTGCGCGTCCAGGTCGTCTTCACCCAGGCGCCGGACGTGTTCGGCGACGGGGTGGCCGACCTGCTCACCTCCATCGGCGCGGCCCAGGTCCCCTGGGAGCAGGCCAGGCAGACGAAGTTCGACCTGGCCATGGCGGCGAGCCTGGCCGGCCTCCACGAGATCCACGCGCCGCTGATCGTCATGCCGCACGGGGCGGGGCACAACAAACTCGTCGTCCGCCGCGCCGGACGCGCGGTCGGCGGGCGCGCCGCCTACGACCTGGACTCCCAGCGGCTCGTGCACGACGGGGCGCTGGTGCCCACGTCCCTCGTCCTCGCCCACAACGAGGACCTCGGCCATCTCGGCAGGTCGTGCCCGGAGGCGGTGCCCGCCGCGGTGGTGTGCGGCGACCCCTGCTTCGACACGCTCGTCGCCAGCCTGGCCTGCCGGTCGTCCTACCAGGTGGCGTTGGGCGCGGGCGACGGACGCAAACTCGTCGTCGTCACCTCCACCTGGGGGACGAAATCCTTACTGGGACGGAACGCGGAGCTGTGGCCACGACTCCTGACCGAACTCCCCAAGGACGAGTTCCATGTCGTCACGCTGCTGCACCCGAACGTCTGGTACGGCCACGGGACGTGGCAGGTCCGCACCTGGCTCGCCGACCTCCTGAGACGCGGTCTCAGCCTCGTGCCACCGGAGGCCGACTGGCGGGCCGTGCTCGCCGCCGCCGACTGGGTCATCGGCGACCACGGCTCGGTCACCGCGTATTCCGCGGTCACGGGCGTGCCGGTCCTGCTCGGGAGCTTCGCCGACCGTGACTGCCAGCCGGGCTCCGCGCAGTCCCTGCTCGCCGAGGTCGCGCCGCGCGTCTCCAAACGCGGCTCGCTGCGCCGCCAACTCCTCCAGGCCGCCGCCGACTTCGACGGCGAACGCCACCGGACCGTGATCGACCGGCTCAGCTCCGAGCCGGGCCGCTTCAACCACAACATGCGGCAGTTGATCTACCGGCGGCTCCGGCTACGGGTCCCCGCCACCGTGCCGGTCACGCTGCCCGCCGTCCCGCCGTACCTGGCGAAATGAGAGGTGGCGAGATGAGAACAGACATCGCTGACGGCCTTGTCGTCACGCATGTGTTCGGCCTGGAGCAGGTGCTGTGCCTGACCCGTCCCGGCAACGACGCCGCGGACGGCGCTCCGGCGGTGCTGACCATCCCGAGGGGCGGCTGCCCGCACGAGCCGCGGCTGGTGCTGTTCGGCGATCACGGCGCATGCGGTGCCGCCAAGCTTGGGTCGCTCCTGTTCAGCGACTCGCACGTCGTCGCGTCGTGCGATGACGACGGACGGCGCGAACTGGCCGACGTCCTGACCGGCGGCGCGTTCCGCGTATCGGTCGGCGTCCCGGAACGGCTCCGCCGGCGGCTGCACCGGTATCCGGGGTGCAGCGTCGCCGTGGTCCGGCGCCGCAACGACCACCTGGCCGTGGTCAGGGACGAGGCGACGGTCGTGACGCGCAGTTCGCCCGGCGCGACCGAGATGTGGGACGCGATCTGCGGCTCGTTCCTCTACTGCTGGTGGGGCGCCGGGCTGCCCCTGGCCGAGCTGCCTCGGGCGGCGCTCGTCGTCGGCCGGTTCACCGTGTCGTCCGGCGGACGTCCAGGAACCCTGGAAACCGTGGGACGCGCACAGGTCACGGCGGTGCCCACCGACTCGTCGGCGAGGAGGGCGGCCTCATGACCGTCCGCACCGTGGTGGCCGGGGCCGCCAGTTGCTACACGACACTGCGCGTGGACGAGTTCCCACTGTCGTACGAGCCGACGGCGCCGCCGACCTGGGCGCACTTCAGCGTCTCCGGGGCCGCCACACATATCGCGAGGGTCCAGGCGGGCCTGGGATGCGACGTCCGCCTGTGCACCGTCGTCGGGGAGGACGTCGCCGGACAGGCGATCCGCTCGGAACTGTGCCGCGGGGGCCTGCTCGGAGCCGGAGTCGTCGCATCGGAGTCGTCCTCCCTGGGAATCGTGCTGGTGGACCGGAACGGCCGCAGGATGGGAATGCCGTACCTCGCTCCCGTCGACGGGTTCGCCTACCCGTTCCCCTTGCTGCGCGAGCAGGCGCGGGACGCCGACCTCCTAGTCCTGACGAACGCCCGGTTCGTCCGGCCGCTGGTCGAGCCCGCCGCCACGCTCGGAATCCCGATCGCGGTCGACGTCCACCTGATCGCCGAGCTGGACGACGAGTACGGCCGCCCCTGGCTGGAACACGCCCGGATCGTCTTCTGTAGTCACGAACGGCTCCCCGGCCCCCGCGCATGGATCGCGGGAATGTTCGCCCGGTACAAGCAGTGCGAAATGGTCGGAGTCGGACTGGGCCCCGGCGGCGCCATGCTAGGCCTCCGAGACGGAACACTCATCAGGGTCGCCGCCGCGCCCCCGCCCCAAATCATCAACACCTCCGGCGCCGGTGACGCCCTGTTCGGCACGTTCCTCGCGGAATGGCTCCGAAACGGAGACCCGGTGGCGGCACTCCAGAGCGCCGTCCTGCACGCGGGCTGGAAGATCGGCCACCGCCTCCCCGCCACGGCCTCACTGCCGACGCCCCGACTCACCGCCCTACGCGAACGCACCCCACCACCGACCCGCCTGGGCCGCTGGGACCGCTGGGACGGTTGACCGGCTAGGAGTCGCGGTCCAGTTCGGTCAGGCGTTCGTCGAGGATTCTGGTCGGGGCGCCGGTTCCGGCCAGGATCTCCCGGGCGGTGGCGTAGAAGTGGCGTGCGTCGTCGGTTCGTCCGTCCTGGCGGGCCAGGTCACCCAGGACGTGCAGCGCGTCGCCCTCGCCGATGGCCGACCCGATTCGGCGCATCATGGCGAGGCCCTCGTCCACGGCGCCTGCGGCCGCCTGGGTGTCGCCGCCGAGCGCGTGCGCCTGGCCGAGCAGGATCAACGCCCTGGCCCGGTTGTAGGTGTCGGGCTCGGCCGCGAGGAGCGTCACGGCCCTGACCAGCGCGTCCGCCGCTTCGGCCGCGCGTCCCGACCTGATGAGGGCAGCTCCGAGGTCGCACAGCGTGAGTGCCGTACGGCGCTGCTCGCCCTCGGCGCGGAACACCTCCAGGGCGGCCGTGAACTGGGCCGCCGCGGCGTCGACGGCTCCGCGGTCGAGTTCGAGCAGCCCCAACCGGCGGCGCGTGCTCGCGACCCGTGCCGGGACGTCGAGCCGTAGCCACAGGTCGAGGGCGGCGGTGAAGTCGTCCGCCGCCTGGTCCAGATGGCCGAGTTGCCGTAGGGCGAGGCCGGTGCGGTTCAGCATCTTCGCCTCGGCGACGGGATCGTCCGCCGCGCGTGCCGCCGCCAAGCCGATCTTGTCGTAGTCGAGCCGTTCGACATGGTGGCCGCGATGCATGAACAGGGGCCAGCTCGCGTCGACCAGAAGCCAGACCTGGCGGTGCAGCCCCTGGTCCAGCGCGTGCCGGGCCACCGCGCGGAGGTTGCCGAACTCGTCGTCGAGCCAGTCGAGGGCGTCCGCCGCGTCGTCGAACTCCGGCGGTTCGGGCACGGGGTAGCCGGGGTCGGTGAGCCGACGGTACGGCGCGACGGACCGGCTCGCCGCGAGCGTCGCGGTGACCAGCCACTCCGTCAGGCGGCGTATCCCCTCGCGGCGTTCGGGCTCCGGGTCGTGCTCCTCGGCCAGCTCGACGGCGTGCAAACGGACGAGGCTGTGGAAGCGGTAACGATCGGCGGGAAGGTCGTCCAGAAGATTGGCCTCGACCAGGAGGTCGAGTGCCTCCTCGGCGGCGAGGACCGGGACACCGGCCAGGGAGGCCGCCATCCGGCTGTCGAACGTCCCGCCCGGGTGCAGTCCGAGGAACCGGTACAGGCGTTGTGTCGGGTCGGGGAGGTTCTGGTAGGAGAGCATCAGGGCGGCTCTGATCGTCATCTCGTTTCCCGCGTCCTGGGCCGACAGCACCCGGAGTCGCTGCCGTTCGTGGGCGAGGGCCCGCACCAGCCGCGCGAGCGGCCAACGCGGTCTCGTGGCGAGTCGCGCGGCCGCGATGCTCAACGCCAGCGGCGAGCGGCCGCACTGTTCCACCAGCTCCTCCGCCATGCCGCGTTCGGGACGGGTCCGTTCCGCGCCCAGCGAGACGTCGAGGAGTTCGAGCGCCGCGGCATGGCTGAGCGGATGCAGTTGGACGGCCCGGGCGCCGCGCATCAGCAGGCCCGCCAGCCGCCACCGGCTGGTCACCACGACGACGCTGCCGCCCGTGCCCGGCAGCATCGGGCTCACCTGCGCGGCGGAATGGGCGTCGTCCAGGACGATCAGCACACGGCGCTCGGCCGTCATGGAACGAAAGAGCGCCGACCGTTCGGCCAACTCGGCGGGAACGGCCTCCTCGGCGACGCCGAGCGCACGAATGAAGCGCCCCAGCGCCTCCACCGGACGGACGGGACCGGCGGCGGAATGCCCCTGTAGGTCCAGGAACAACTGTCCGTCGGGGAAGTTCTCCTTTTCGCCGTGCGCCCAATGCAGCGCGACGGTCGTCTTGCCGATTCCGGCGGGGCCGCTGACGACGACCACATCGCCTTCCGCCGACCCCTCGCCGATCGCGGCGAGGGCGCCCGCCCGGTCGACGAGGAGCCCCGCGCCGGGGAGTTGCCGTGGCACGGGCGGGGTGGACCGACGCTGGTGGAAATGGATATCGCCGAGTACGTCCCGTGTTTGGAGGACCGTCCCGGAGACGGGTGTGCTGAGTTCGTTGACGTGCCCACGCGGCTGTCCGGACGCACCGGGATTTCCGATCATTTCCCTGGCAGAGTAGAGAGCACGGACCTCCAATTTTCGGCCAAGAGAACGGCGGTGTCAAGTTCGCGACGCCATTTTCGTCAGTTCCCTACAAATCATTATAATCGGAACGAACAAATACCGGAATTGATATCCGGCAAAAAGTGGGCCGCGCACTGTTGTACCGCTGCAAGGACGGCGAAACGCGCATTCTCGTCCACCATCGGACAATAGTGGTTCCGAGGAGGGAGGAGGGCAATGAGCCCCGAGACGGGTCAGGCGTGGGTGAAGGTGTGAGTCTGGCCCCGGTCGATGTAGGTGACGTCCCCTGACATGCCGCGCCGGTCGAGTTCGCGGCGCAGGTCGTCCAGCGACGACGTGAAGACCGTGTAGTCGTCGTGATGGACCGGGACGGCGTTCGCCGGACGGATCGCCGCCAGAAGGTCCGCGCCCTGCGTCGCGTCCATGGTGACGAGGAGCCCACCGGGCAGCTTGGTACCGCCCAGATGCACGATGGCGAGGTCGATGTCGCGGTTACGGCGCGCGATCTGGTGGATTCCGTCGAACATCAGGGTGTCGCCGGTGATGTAAAGGCGGAACTGCACGTCGCCGGTGGCCGGGCTGAACTCCAGCAGGCTGCCCATCACGGGCGGGAGAAGCCTCCGGGCGGGGCCGAGCGCGTGGCGGCCTGGCATGGCGGTGATGCGCAGCAGCGCCCCGTCCTTGGCCAGGGTGTGGGACTCCCACGTGCGCAGGCCGACGGCGTGGCGGAAGCGCTGCCGCCCCTGGAGGCGGCGTGCCGCGTGGGGCGTCGTGACGATCGGCAGGCCGCGGTCGAGTTTCGCGCGGGCCACCCGGTCCCAGTGGTCGCCGTGCAGGTGGGACAGGACGACGGCGTCCAGGCGGGGCAGTTCGTCGATGTCGAGGGCCGGGTCCGTCAGCCGCCGCGTCGTCAGACCGAACCCGAGGTAGGCGCGCTGCCCGCGGTGCAGGAAGTTGGGGTCGGTCAGGAGCGTGAACGGTCCGCAACGCAGAATCGTCGTCGCGTTGCCGACGAACTGCATCGTGCACTGCCTGAGCGCGAGTTCCGGCGCGGTCTTCATGGTCGTCCCCCCTCCGGCCGGTGTGATCCCCCCGTCATGCCCGGCGGGATCGGAACGAACCATCGCCGCATAAGGCAGGCTGTTTCATATTCGTGCATCACAAGTTGCGGCAAGGGAGACCAATCGGTGAGCGAGATCGAGCAGGCTCCACCCGGGGTGGACGTCACCGTTCCGAGCGCGGCCCGGCTGTACGACTACTACCTCGGTGGAACCGACAATTACGAGGTCGACCGTAAGGCCGCGGAAATGATCCGTGCGAAGATGCCCGAGTTGGAGGACGCGGCGTGGGCGAACCGCGGGTTCCTGCAACGTTCGGTGCGATGGTTGGCCGAACACGGGATCCGGCAGTTCATCGACATCGGTGCCGGGCTGCCGACGCGGAACAACACGCATGAGGCGGCGCAGGCGGTCGCACCCGACGCGCGGGTCCTCTACGCCGACAACGACCCGATGGTTCGGGTGCACGCGGACGCCCTGCTGGCCGGGTCGACGGGCACCGCGTTCATCACCGCCGACTTCCGTGACCCGGACGGCCTGCTCGATCACCCGACGACCCGCGCGACCATCGACTTCGCCGAGCCCGTGGCGCTGCTGGTGGTGGCGCTGACCCACTTCGTCCCGGCGGAGGACGACCCGTGGGGGCTCGTCCGGCGCTACATGGCGGAGCTGGTTCCGGGCAGTTACCTGGTGCTGTCCGCGATCACCGGCGACCGGCAGTCGCCGCGGGCCATCGCCGCGATCGAGGGGGTGTACGCCAACGCGAGCGCCAAGGCCCATCTGCGGAACCGCGCGGAGATCGCCCGGTTCTTCGAGGGGCTGGAGATCGTCCCGCCGTACGAGGGCGCGGCGGCGGAACTCGCCTTCGTCGGGGAATGGGGCGCCGAGGACCCGGAGGCCGCCGACAGTGACGGATCACGCTGGGGATATTGCGCAGTGGCGAGGAGGCCATGATGAACAAGCCGTCCCTAGAGGAATTGGGCGTCGATCCCGAGGCCTTGGAATGGAAACGGTCGGGAAACGGTGAGAGCGCCGTCGAAGTGGCCTTCGTCGGCGCCTGGACACTGCTGCGCACCACGGGCGGTGAGCTCGTCTCGGTGTTCGACGAGCACGAATGGGCGTGCTTCCTGGACGGCGTGAAGAACGGCGAGTTCGATCACGCGGCCACATGACTTCCCGGTCAGATCTGTGATTCACAAATCCCGAAGGCGTATGCTGATGGCGGTCGTCTCTCTCAAGGGAGGTGGTTCCGTTGAGTGAGGCCTACGGGGCCACCATCGCCAAACGAAGGCTGGCGCGCCGCCTGAAGGAGCTGCGCGTCGAGGCGGGCTACACGGCCAACCAGGTGTGCGACCGGCTGAACTGGGGCCGGGGCAAGGTCGGCCGGTTCGAGGCCAACAGTTGGGTCCGGCCCGAGCTGAGCGACATCCGCGACCTCGCACGGATCTACGCGGGCAGCGACCTCGCCGAACTGGAGGAGCTGGCGGCACAGGCGCGGCACCGGGCGTGGTGGCGCGAGTACCCCGATGTCTTCGACAACGAGTTCCCCGGCTACGAGGGCGACGCGACCCACATCCGGGTGATCATGCCGTTGGTGCTGCCGGGGCTGCTCCAGACGCTGCCGTACATGCAGGCGCTGCTCGCGTCCGGGTCGAAGTCGCCCGAATGGCGCGAACGGGCCCTGCGAGCACGGCTGAGACGGCAGCAGATCCTCGACCGGGACGACGGAACGGCACCCCAACTGGTCGCCCTCATCACCGAGGCGTCCCTGATGTACGAGTGGGGAGATCCGGGCGATCGTCGTACACAGCTCCGGCACCTGCTGAAGGCGTCGGCCCGTCCGGGGATCGAACTGCGGCTGCTGCGGTTCTCGGACGGCCTGCACCCCGGCATGTCCACGCTGGTCAACATCTTCCGCTTCCCCGGCGACGAGCCGCCCATGGTCTTCCTGGAAAACGACGCCGACATCCAGGAGATCGACACCCCCGGCAGTGTGGAGGCGTATGACCGCATATTCGAGCAGATCCGTGAGGCGGCGCTGAGCCCCGCCGACACGGCGGAACACCTGGAGAAGCTGATCACCACATTGGAGTAAGACTTACCTGGAGCTGGAGCGAGATGGACCTCTCTCAGGCACGCTGGTTCAAGGCCCGCGCGAGCGCGAGCAGCAACGGTGGTTGCGTCGAGGTCGCCGACCTCGAGACGGCCACGGGGCTGCGGGACAGCACGACCCCCGAGGCGGGCGCGCACATCATTCCCCGTCCGGTCTTCGCGGCGTTCCTCGACGACGTACGATCCGGCCGATACGACCGCTGACCAGCCGATTTCCCGTCCGGGCCGGGTAGTGACCGGGCCGCACACCGGATCCCCCAGGGCTGCATCTCTGGGGGATCCGCACGTGTGCGGCCCTCTCTCAGGCGCCGACAACGGTACAGCGGCGGCGCCGAGCCGTCCGTTATCTGCCGGTACACGCTTCGATCACCAGGGGTGAACGCGTTATGACGGCAATAGGACGCGAGCGTGAACGTCTCAGTCGAGGACCGACCCGCTTTGTCGTGCATTGGGCTTCCGGTGCTGGAATGTGCGAAGCTTGGATCTGTGATTCACACATAGCGAGTCGCGAACCATCGGGTTCATGTCCCGACTGTGATCTGTACGGCTGAGCTCCGCGAGACCTCCGAGGGTGGGTGTCATGACGAAGGCCGCGCCGGTGTGCGGGAACCCCTGGAACCTGGAACACGGCGGATGCGCGGCCCTCTCCCTGCCCACGGACGAGTCCATCGCCGCCGTCGCGCGAGCCCAGGTCCGCGGCCTGCTCCACTCGCTCGGTCTCGCCGTCCAGAACATTCACGACCTCGCCGTCATGGTCAGCGAACTGGCGACCAACGTCCTCCAACACGCCACGTCCGGCCCCGGACTTCCCGGCGCCGAATTGTGGGTGTACCAGCGCAGCGGCGAGTGCGGACGCGACGAACTGGTCGTCAAGGCGTTCGACACGCTGCGACAGTGGCACCATCGCCCACACACGACCGGTGACCTGCTCGAACACGGCCGGGGGCTGCAGCTCATCGAGATCCTCGCGGACGGCAGGTGGGGTCATCACCCGTCCCGTTCCCGGCTCTGTTCCCCGTCCGTCCGCGGCAAGGCCACCTGGTTCGCCGTCCCGGTGTCCCGCCCCTCACAGGGCCGCCACATCCGGCCCGTCGACGAGCCGCACGCGATGAAGAACCTTCAGACGCTGCTCGTCCAGCGCGGCGTCGACCGGCTCGCACCCAGGGAGGAACTCGGCGTCACCGTCCTCTCCAGCCCCGGCGACCTGACTGTGTGGTGCGAAACGGCGACGTTCCGCTGGTGCGCCCGCTCCGGCGAAACCGGAAAACTCCCGGTCACCGACATCACGGAGGTGTGCGAGCAGCTCGTTCGCCTCCACGAGGCGATGGACGATCGCGGTTAGAGGAGGGGGTCGTATGGCCTGACCGCAACGAGAGCGGCGGTCAGGCCATACGACACCGCGAATCAGCCCACCCCGACCCGAACAAGCCGCCCCGCCGTGACCACGTTCCGCAAGAACGCCTCCGCCTCCGGGTACCCGCAGGTCTTCAGACCGCAGTCGGGGTCGACCCACAGCCGACCGGGTTCCACCGCCCGCAGCGTCCGCCTCAGGTTTCCTCCATTCCGTGAATCAGCCGGTCACATCGGCACGGACGTGCCGCGCCGCGGTGACCAGGTTCTGCGGGAACGCCTCTGTCTCCAGGTAGGCGCGGGTCTTGAGGCCGCAGTCGGGGTTGCCCGGCCGAGCGGGTTCCATCGCCCGTAGCGTCCGCCGCGGGTTCTCCTCCATCCCTTGGATCAGCCGGTCACGTTGGCGCGGACGCGGCGGGCGGCGGTGACCAGGTTCCGCAGGGGGACGCCTCTGTCTCCGGGTAGGCGCGGGTCTTGAGGTCGCAGTCGGGGTTGGCCCGGCCGAGCGGGTTCCATCGCTCGCAGCGTCCGCCGCGGGTTCTCCTCCATCCCTTGGATCAGGCGGTCACGTTGGCGCGGACGCGGCGGGCGGCGGTGACCAGGTTCCGCAGGGACGCCTTCGTCTCTGGGTAGGCGCGGGTCTTGAGGTCGCAGTCGGGGTTGGCCCGGCCGAGCGGGTTCCGCCGCCCGTAGCGTCCGCCGCGGGTTCTCCTCCTTCCCTTGGATTAGCCGGTCACGTTGGCGCGGACGCGGCGGGCGGCGGTGACCAGGTTCCGCAGGGACGCCTTCGTCTCCGGGTAGGCGCGGGTCTTCAGACCGCAGTCGAGGTTGCCCCAGAGCCGACCGGGTTCCGCCGCCCGCAGCGTCCGCCGCGGTGTTCGTCCTTCCCGTGGATCAGTCGGTCACGTTGGCGCGGACGCGGCGGGCGGCGGTGACCAGGTTTCGTAGGGATGCTTCTGTTTCGGGGTAGGCGCGGGTCTTGAGGCCGCAGTCGGGGTTGACCCAGAGCCGAGCGGGGTCCACTGCCCGCAGTGCGCGCCGGAGGTTCTCCTCCATCTCCTCGGCGGACGGGACGCGCGGCGAGTGGATGTCGTACACGCCGGGCCCGATGCCGTTCTCGTACCCGGCGGCGCGCAGGTCGGCGACCAGTTCCATGTGCGAACGCGCCGCCTCGACGCTGGTCACGTCGGCGTCGAGTTCGCCGATCGCGTCGATGATCTCGCCGAACTCCGAGTAGCACATGTGCGTGTGGATCTGCGTGCCGTCGGCGACGCCCGAGGTCGCTAGTCGGAACGCGCCGACCGCCCACCGCAAGTACGCCGGACGGTCGGCGTCGCGGAGTGGGAGCAGTTCGCGGAGCGCGGGCTCGTCGACCTGGATGACGCGGATCCCCGCGGCCTCAAGGTCGGTGATCTCGTCCCGCAACGCGAGCGCGACCTGCCGGGCGGTGTCGGCGAGGGGCTGGTCGTCCCGGACGAACGACCAGGCCAGCATGGTCACCGGCCCCGTCAGCATCCCCTTGACCGGCTTGCTCGTCAGCGACTGCGCGTACGTCGCCCACTCCACCGTCATCGGACGTGGCCGCGCCACATCGCTGTGCAGGATCGGCGGACGGACATACCGCGACCCGTACGACTGCACCCACCCGTGTTCGGTGGCGGCGTACCCGTCGAGCTGCTCGGCGAAGTACTGCACCATGTCGTTGCGTTCGGGTTCGCCGTGCACGAGAACGTCCAGGCCGAGGTCCTCCTGAAGCGCGATGACCCGGGCGATCTCCTCCTTCATCGCGCGCGAGTAGGCCTCGTCGGTGATGCGCCCGGCGCGGTGGTCGGCGCGGGCCCGGCGGATCTCGGGGGTCTGCGGGAACGAGCCGATCGTCGTCGTCGCCAGTGGAGGCAGGCCCAGCGCTTCCTGCTGGACGGCGAACCTGGCGGCGCGGTCACCCCGGCGGGTTCCGTCGCCGAGCGCGTCGAGCCGGGCGCGAACGTCCGGGTCGACGCCCGCCGGGGGTGCCGGGACCTCGGCGGACGGCGGGACGTCCTCCCGCAACGCCCGCCCTAGCGCGACGACCTCGTCGACCTTCTGCCGCGCGAACGCGAGCCGTCCCCGGACGTCCGGGTCCAGCGATGTCTCGGCGTCGAGGTCGAGGGGCACGTGCATCAGCGAGCAGGACGTGCCGACCACGACGCGGTCGACGAGTCCGAGCAGCGCGGCGCAGGTGGCCTTCGCGCGGCGCTGGTCGGTGCGCCACACGTTCCGGCCGTCCACGACCCCCGCGACGAGGGTCTTGCGCGGCAGCCCGCCGACCGAGGCCAGCAGGTCGAGGTTGTCGGGGCCCGCCACGAAGTCGAGCCCGACGGCCTCCACCCGGCTCGCGGCCAGAACCCGCAGGGCGTCCGTGCCGATCGTCCCGAAGTACGTGGCGACCATCAGCCGCGGTCTGCTGGTCAACCGCCCGAGCCGCGCGTAGGCCCGCCCGAGCGCGTCGATCTCCTCCTCCGTCCGGTCGGCGACCAGCGCGGGTTCGTCCAGTTGCACCCACTCCGCGCCCGACCCGGCCAGCCGCTCCAGCACTTCGGCGTACACGTCGACGAGCCCGTCGAGGAGGTCGAGCGGCCGGAACCCGTCCGGCGAGCCCTCCGTTGACTTCGCCAACAGGAGATAGGTGAGCGGACCGATGAGCACGGGACGCGTCTCGATGCCGAGCGCCTTCGCCTCCCGGTACTCGGCCAGCGGCTTGGCCGCGGACCCGTCCGCCAACCGGAACCGCGTCTGCGGCCCCACCTCGGGGACGATGTAGTGATAGTTCGTGTCGAACCACTTCGTCATTTCCAGCGGCGGCAGGTCCTGCACGCCGCGCGCCATCGCGAAGTACCGGTCGAAGCCGCTGAGCCGCCGGTACCGCTCGGGGACGGCATCGACCAGCACGCTCGTGTCGAGCACCTGGTCATAGAACGAGAACGTGTTCGACGGAATCGCGTCGAGGCCCGCTTCACGCAGGCCCGTCCAGACCGCCGCGCGCAGTTCCGCGCCGGTCTTCGTGAGCGCGTCGGCGTCACCGCGTCCGGCCCAATAGTCCTCGGTGGCGAACTTCAGTTCCCGGCGCGCTCCGATTCGGGGATATCCGAGGATCGTGGTGTTCATGGCGGCATCCCTCGCTCTGCCACGGGCGACCCGCGGGGGCAGGGCACGCTGCACGCGCGCCGCAGACCTTCCCGCGAGGCCGCAGACCACCGCGCGCCGGTCGGCGCACGGGCGGAGGCAGGTCTTCGGACTCGCGGGCACCGCCTCTTCCGAGGCGTCCTACTGGCCGTCGCTTCCCAGGCCATACGGCCCAGTGCGTATGACGGCGGTCGTTCCCGCTCACCGCTGCGGGGCAGTCCCGGATTTCCACCGGGTTCCCTCTTACGACACTCGTCTCCGAGTGAACCATCCGCACCTCGAAGTCTAGCGAGCCCCCGCAGTCGGTTTTCGGGTGCCGTCGTGTACGGAGATCAACGGCGGAGGAATCCTCGTTTTCTGAAGAAGTTCGCCATGTCGTCGAAGACGGAGGCCGTCTGTTCTGCCGCCCACTCCTCGGAGAGGACCGCGCTACCGACCTGTGTGTCGTAGGCCTGAAGCCCTGTCGCGGCTTCGACGATCTCGCTGATGGCGCGGAGTCGTTCGGCGACACTCCTGGCGGCATCCCCTTCGGACCAATAGGGCACGGACAGAGACCACTCGCGGGAGATGCACCTCGCTTGAATCGCGGTCGGCATGTGGACGATCTCCCACGTAGGTGGATTCTCCGTGACCGACACGTCCCCGAGAAGCTCTCGCACCCGGGTGACGACCAAGTCCCATTCCGGCGGACGAGTAAGGATGTCGGGGCCCGCGGCGCGTTCCTCCAAGTCGTCCATGGCCTCCTCCCACGATTGGCCGGGCTTGCGCTCCACGAAGGCGATGCCATAGCTCATGGGCGCAATCTAGGCGCGACGTAGGACAGTCCCTGGACGACATCAGAGGCCTCAGCGGAGGTCGAACTTGACCTTGTCACCCTCCACGGAGGTGACCGTGATCTCCGCCGGGCCGACCCGGACGCGCTGTCCCACCGCGATCGGCATCGGTGCCGAGCCCTCGGCCGAGATGGTCATGCCCTGATCGGTGATCTCGGAGACGGTGAGATCGATGTCGTTGACCTCGATGCTCTGCCCCGACCCGGTCACGGTCACATGACATTCGCCGTTCACGCAGGTGTACGAGTTGGACTGGCAGCCGCTGAGCAACAACGTGCCACCCAGCGCCACGACGGCCGCAAGCGAGACGCGACGGACCATGAACCCCTCCTCTAAAAAGCCCCTTGCAGGAGAAATAGATGCGCCGAAGGCCGGTCGGGTTCCGTGAGGCGTCTCACCCGGGGCGCCGGTGGCGTGCCGCCGAGAACGCCGGAGCCTTGGGCGGGTAGGGGTCCGGATCGGTCCCGGCGCGGGGGCGTGTGGGGTCAGGGTTGGAGGAGGAAGAGCCTGCGGTCGACGCGGTCTAAAGTCTACGGGCGCCCCGCAATCGGTTTCGGAACAGCGACGCGATCACGGAGGTCGACCGCGTTTGTCGCGCTCGCTTTCTGAGGGCGCCCGCCACGAGATCGAACATGGAGGCGGCCTGCTCCGTAGTCCACTCCTCCGACAGGACGGCCTCACCTAGCTGTGGGTCGTGGGCTCGAAGCCCTGTCGCGGATTCGATGATCTCGCAGATGGCAAGGATCCGTTCGGTGACACTCCTGGCCGCATCGCCCTCGAACCAGTAGGGCACGCTCAGGGACCATTCGCCCGAGATGCAGCTCACCAGGATCTTGGCGGGGCTGTGGTATATCTCCCACTCAGGTGGGTTTTCCTCGACCGAGATGTCCCCGAGAAGCTCTCGCAACCTGGTGACGACCAGGTCCCAGTTCGGTGGACGAGTATGGACGTCCGGGCCTTCGGCCCGTGCTTCCCAGGCGTCCATGGCCTCCTCCCACGACTGGCCGGGCTTTTTCTCCATGAATTCGATGTCATAACCCATGGACGCAACTTAGGCGCGACGTAGGACACTCCCTGACGACCCCAGGGCGGCCGGAAAAGAAGTTGTGCGGGTTGGTGGTGGTTGGTCAGGGTGGGTGCCATGGACGTCACGTTTCAGCGGTTGGGCGGGAATCGTTATTTCGCCAACGCGGCCCGTGCCGATGGCGTGACGGTGCGGGTTCCCGGGTACGACCGGACGAGCGCCATCCCGCATGACCTTGCGCATTTCGTCGCCGAGCGGGAGTTCGGCGTGACGCGGGGGTTCTGGGGGAGCGTCGCCGCGGGGGCGTTGTTCACCAACATGGTCGTGGTCTCGGGACGGCAGAAGCCGCATGCGGCCGAGCGGTCCAAGCAGATCATCAAGGCGCATGCGGACGACCTCGGGATGTCCGAGGCGCTCGCCGGGGCGGTTCATGACGCCGTCGAGCAGGATCTCACGCTCGACGAGGTCATGAAGCGGTTGCGTGCGTACTGGGGGATCACGAGTGCGGCGCCGCTGCCGGTGGCGGCCGCCGACGCGGAGCCCGCGATCAACGCGCTGCGACATGCGGCCGAGCGTTGGGCGGCGGTGGCCGTCGACGAGGGCCTGACCTTGACCTGGCCGCTGCCGGTGGAGAAGGTGTCGCTGCCGCGGACCGGCCGATCTCAACGGAGCCGCCGCGGTCGGTGATCAGCGGAGGTCGAACTCGACCTCGCCGTCCTTCACCAAGGTGACCGTGATCTCCACCGCGCCGACCCGGGCGCGCCGGCCCACCGTGATCCTTGTCGGGGTCGAGCCCTCGGCCGAGATGGTCATGCTGTGAGCGGTGATCTCGGAGACGGTCAGGTCGATGTCGTTGATCTCGATGCTCTGGTCCGGCCCGTTCACGGTCACGTGACACTCGCCGTTCGCGCAGGCGTACGAGCTCGAGACGGTCTGGCAACTGCTGAGCAGGAGTGTGCCACCCAGCGTCACGACGGCCGCAAGCGGAACCTGGAGGAAAGGATGCTCCGGAGCCCTGCCGGGTTCCGTGAGGCGCCTCCCCGGGACGCCGTCGAGAATGCCGGAGCCTCGGGCGGGTAGGGGAAGGGCGTCCGGATCGGGTCAGGGTTGGAGGAGGAAGAGCCTGCGGTCGACGCGGTCCATCGCGCCGCCACGGCCGAACACCAGGCCGGTGGCGAAGTCGACGATCTGTTTGGCCTCGGCGTCCGTCACGTCCGACAGGTCCATCAGGACGGGCACGCCCTTGCGGAAGAAGTGCCCGACATAGAGGACCTCGTTGTAGTTCTGCGGACGCAGCGACTTGACCACCGCCCCAGTCTGCCGGTCCGGCGCCACGGGTCAAGGTGCTCGCGGCGCGGAAATCTCGCGCCTAATGGGTCGCGGCGCTGGTGGGCGCGGTTTTTCGGTGCCTGGAGTTTCCGTTGAGGACCAGCGGGAAATCTGGATGCTAGAGGAACGGAGGCGATTGGCATGGAGGTCGTTCTCGAAATGACCCTGCCGAGGAACGCCGAGAGCGCTCCGCTGGTACGGCACACGCTCGATGCCTCTCTCCGCGGGCTCGGGGTCGCCTCCGAGATCCGTGCCGATATCGCGCTCGCGCTGGGAGAGGCGTGCGCGAACGTCATCCAGCACGCCGCGAACGGACTGGAGTACGAGGTCCGGGCGCGGATGGACGGGGCGCGATGTGTCGTGGAGGTCATCGACGGGGGCGCGGCCGACGAACTCGGCAGCGGTGAGGGTCGTGAGCGAGGCGCCGGGTGGGAGGTCCCGCGCGGGGCGCCGCTGGCCGAGCATGGACGGGGGCTTCAGCTGATACGGGCGTTCACGGAGGAGTTGCATATCGCCGATCGCGTGCATCATGACGGCGCGATCGTGCATTTCGAGAAGTCGTTGGCGCTGTGACCGCGGCGGCCCGGGCCGCGGGGTGCTCGGCCGGGCCGCCGCGGGACGCCCGTCAGCCGGTGACGGGCAGGTCGCGCTTCACCGGGGTCGGGGCGGGCGCCTTCGGCGGGGCCGCCGCGCGACCGCAGGTGGCGGACGCGATCCGGATCGTCGCGGCGTCGCCGGGAATGGGCAGGCGAAGCTCCACCGCGGTGACGTCGAGCCGCCCGTCGGCCCGGCGTTGCTGCTTGTTGAGGGTCAGGGAGCCGCGGCCGACGACGGGCACGTCCACCGGGACGGTGGTGTTCGGCGGCGGGGAGACGTCCAGGGAACGGCCCGCCAGGGAGGCACGGGCCAGGCTGACATGGCCCTCGCCGCCCTTGCATTCGGCGGTGACGGCCTCGGCGCGCAGCTTCGCGGACGGGACGGCGACCCGCGCGACGGTGGAGCGGGCACGGTCCGCGGCGGCGCTGACGTCCAGGGCGGACGCGTCGACCAGGTCGGTGAGGTCCTCGCGCACCAGGTGCTTGCTGACGTCTCCGGATCTGGACGACACGGCCGGTACCGGAGGTACGTCGAGCGGCCCGGCGACCGTCAGCCCGTACGCGGACCCTTCGGCGTCGTGGGGGGCCGCGGCCGACGCCGTGGGAACGGCGGCGACGAGGGCGGTGACCAGCAGACCGGCGGCGGTGAGCCGTCCGGCGACATGGCTGTGAGACATGGGAATGTTCTCCGAATTCTTGAGATTCTGCGGCGGAACCGGCGGTGGCCGGGGCCTGGGGCCGGTCAGCCGGTGATGAACACCAGGGAGCCGAGCGGAACACGTGACAGCGCCCGCAGCGCGTCCTTCGGCACCCGGACGCAGCCGTGGGTGACGGCCTTGCCGAACACGGAGGCGTCGGGCCAGCCGTGCAGGGCGACGGTGCCGGGACCGCCGCCGAAGGTGTCGAGGGTCGCCGAGTGCGTGCCGAGCGGCAGCACGATCGGGCTCGGGGTCCTCCTGGCCGGGGCGAGCGTGGCCATGAGGAACGTCCGGCCCGGCGGGGTCGGGGTCTTCGCGTCGCCGATCGCGACCGTCCACCGCCCGGTCTCCTTCGCGGACCGGAACAGCGTGAGCCGCCGGTGCGCGAGATCGACGCGGACCGTGTAGGGCGTGTGCGCGGCGCGCAGCCCGCCACCGGGGATCCAGCCGCTGGATCCGTTGGGCCGGGACGGCAGCAGCACGCGCCGCCAGCCGCCGGAGCTCTCCACCACCGGCACCCAGGTGGGGGCGCCGAGCTGCTCGGTGGGGAGCGTGGCGATGGGGCGTCCGCCCGGACGGTCGAACACGGGAACGGCCCGTTCCGGGTGGACGACCAGGCCGTCGGTGGCGCCGTCCGGGGTCGCGTCCCTGGGCGCGCCGGAGACGGTGCTGAACGTCGTGGCCTGGGGGATCCTGGACACCGCCGGCGTGCCGGGCGCCGTCTGGCCCCCGGTCGCCGTCCCGGGGGGCGGCGTCTTCCCGGACGCCGTCCCGGCGGGGGTGGTGCCGCAGCCGCCGAGCAGCAGCAGCGCGGCCGTGGCCGCCGGCACCAGGCCGCCGGCGAACAGACCGGCGCGGCGCGGATCCCGCACAATTCGAGTCGCCATGAGCCCGGATGTTAGTGACCGGGGAAGGGCGCGTATCGGATATGGCGAAAAATTGAACCGGGAGCCCGGTCATAAGAAATGCAATAATCGCCCAATTTGCCGAAGGTGCGTCTTAAAGGAGGGCTAACTCCAGGAAATCGGATTTTAAGGACGGGTCAGGCGGGCAGCGAAAAGGTGTCGCCCTCGGCCTCGGGCCGAACGGCCGCCTCATGGAACTCCGCGAGCCCCCACAGCAGCGCCGCGCGCGCGGACGTCGGCATCAAGGCGAGCACGCGGGTCAGCTCCTCGCGCCGCCGTCGGCGCAGCCGGTCGAGCAGCGCCCGGCCGTCGGCGCTCAGCCGGACCGTGACCTCCCGACGGTCCCGCCCGTGGTCGCGGGTCAGCAGCCCGGACGCCTCCAGCCGGTCGCACAGCCGGCTCGCCGACGACACCAGCGCGCCCAGCTCGCCGGCCAGGTGGGTGACGTTCACCGGCCCGCGCTCCAGGACGAACATCGCGCGCAGCTGCGTGGACGGAACATGCACGTCCGGCGCGGTGTGGGCGCGGGACCAGACGTCCATCAGGGCGAAGGCCGCGTCGTCGAGCGCCGCCGCCGATTCGGCGGCCTCCTCACCCGGCGTCTCCACCATGCCCCCCACTGTTACACACCGCACCGTCAACGGCATCCCGGGGTCCGCGCGGTCACGGGCACCGGCCCGGGCGGCGCGTCAGCGGGGGAGTTTCACGACCGACACGAAGAAATCATCGATCCGGCGGACGACGGAGATGAACCGGTCGAAGTCGACGGGCTTGGTGACGTAGGCGTTGGCGTGCAGGTTGTAGCTGCGCAGGATGTCCTCGTCGGCCTCGGACGTGGTGAGGATGACGACCGGGATGCGCCGCAGATCGTCGTCCGCCTTGACCTCGGCGAGCACCTCCATGCCGCTCTTGCGCGGCAGGTTGAGGTCGAGCAGCATCAGGTCGGGGCGCGCGACGTCCGCGTACGCGCCCTCCCGGCGCAGGAACGCCATCGCCTGCTCGCCGTCGTTGACGACGTGCAGAATGTTGCTGACCTTGTTGTGCTCGAACGCCTCGACGGTCATGAGGACGTCGCCGGGGTCGTCCTCGACGAGCAGGACTTCGATCGGGTGCGAGGTCTCAGTCATGTCGATCTCCATCGCCGTGGTGGGGCCGCCGGGCCGGGAGCGTCCAGTGGAAGGTGGTCCCGGGGACGTCGCCCTGGTCGTCATGGTCACCGGTGTCGAGCCAGATCCGGCCGCCGTGATACTCGACGATTTTCTTGCAGAGGGCAAGGCCGATGCCCGTGCCGGTGTAGGTGTCCCGCGGATGGAGCCGCTGGAAGATCAGGAAGATCCGGTCGGTGTGCCGGGGTTCGATGCCGATGCCGTTGTCGGCGCAGCGGAACTCCCACTCGTCTCCGGTGCGGCGGGCCTCGATGGTGACGCGGGGCGGCACGCCCGGACGGTGAAACTTGATCGCGTTGCCGAGCAGGTTCTGGAAGAGCCGGATGAGCAGGCCGCGGTCGCCGGGGAGGTGCGGCAGGTCGCCGACGTCCACCTCGGCGCCCGTCTCCTCCCGCAGCGCCGCCAGATTGTCCAGGGCCAGGTCCGCGACCTCGTTCAGGTCGACCGAGTCCGTGAAGTCGGTCTCCCGGCCCACCCGGGAGAAGTTGAGCAGGTCGTTGATGAGAATCTGCATGCGCTTGGCGCCGTCGACGGCGAAGTCGATGTACTGGCGGCCGCGCTCGTCGAGCTGGTCGCCGTACCGGTGCTCGATCAGCTGGCAGAAGCTCGCGACCTTACGCAGCGGCTCCTGAAGGTCGTGGCTCGCCACGTAGGCGAACTGCTCCAGTTCGGCGTTGGAGCGGCGCAGCTCCTCGGTCTGCGCGTCCAGCAGCCGGGTCTGCTCCACGGTGGCCCGCCACTCGTCGATGATCCGTTCGCGCATCGCATCGATGATCACCGCGAGTTCGTTGATCTCGGAGGGCCCGCCGACGTCCAGCGAATGCCCGAGGTCCCCCTGCGCCACCGCCCGGACGCGGCCGGTCAGCGATGACACGGGAGTCAGCACGGTGCGCCGGATCAGCAGGGCAAGCCCGAGCGCGGCCAGCACGACCAGCCCGAGTGCGGCGCGCGTCGACCAGATCGCCGTCGTCGACCGGGCCCGCAGCGTGCTCGACGCCCGGTCGTGCAGCCGGGTGGTGTCGGCCTGCAACATGGTCATCGCGTCGCGCGCCTGGTTGAGCAGGTACCGCGCCCGCCGGGTCTGTTCCGGCTGGAAGCCCTCCCCGCCGGGCCCGGCGGCGACCCGGTCGGCGAACTCGGCACGCCACGCCCGCGAGTCGGCGACGACGTCGTCGAGACGGCGCAGGACGTCTCCGCCGCCGGAAAGCCCGTGCAGGAGCCGCCGTATCCGCGCCGCGGCCATCGCCTCCCGCGCGACCGCCTCGCGGTAGTCGGCGACCGGTGCCCGCCCGCCGTCCAGCGCGTAGTCGCGGATGGCGGTGTCCTGGCGGTTGATCGCCGATGAGAGGCGGTACTGTTCCAGGGCGGCCGGGTCCACCCTGTCGATCAGCACGGCCCGCGCCTTGGTGTGCTCGTGCTGCGCGAACGCCGTATGCGCGAAGGCGACCATGAGAAGAAGTCCGAGGACGATCGAGCCGATCCGATAAATCTGCACGAGCCGGAGCCGGCTCATGCCCCGCGCCACCGGGACGTCCGCCTCCGGCAGCACGATCGCCGGGCCTCGATCCAGCTCGGCCGCGCCGGGCGCGCGAGGGTCGTCCCCGGTCATCAGCCGTCGCCCCGCATCAGCCGTCGCCCCGGCTCAGCAGCAGTACCGCCAGGTCGTCGGACAGGACGTCCCCGTTCAGCCGCTCCGCCTCCGCGATGAGACCGTCGACGAGCACATCGCCGCGCTGCCCGGCGCCGTGCGCGGTCGTCGCCAGCTCCATCAGCCCGGACAGGTCGAGGTAGCCGTCGCCGACATGACCTTCGATGAGGCCGTCGGTGTAGAGCAGCAGCCCCCAGGAGTCGCCGAGTTCGAGATCGAGGAACGGCCATTGCACCGAGGGAATCAGCCCCAGCGCGGGACCGCGCGGTTCGTCCGGGACGGCGACCACGCCGTCCGGGCCGAAGAACAGCGGACGCGGATGCCCCGCCCGGTGCAGCCGCGCGGTGCGCCGGTCCGGCGCGATCGTCAACATGCACACGGTCGTGAAGATCTCCTCGGCCCACCGTTCGTGCTGCAGGACGGCGTCGAGCGTGTCGAGCAGCCGTTCCCCGGTGTGCCCGGCGAGGATGAGGGTCCGCCACGCCATGCGGAGCCGGACGCCGAGGGACGCCTCGTCCGCGCCATGCCCGCTGACATCGCCGATCACGACGTGCACGGCGCCGTCCGAGGTCTCCACGGTGTCGTGGAAGTCGCCGCCGAGCAGGGCCCGGTAGCGTCCCGGCCGGTACCGGGTGTGGTGCCGAAGTGTCGTGTCGTTGAGGATCGGCACGGGCAGCAGCCCGCGTTCCAGGCGCGCGTTCTCCCGGCTCAGCGCCCGCGCCTCCACGAGCTGCCGCTCCGACTCGTCGGCGCGCTTGCGTTCGATCGCGTAACTGATCGCGCGGGTGAGCAGCGCGCCGTCGACGTCCTGCTTGACCAGGTAGTCCTGGGCGCCCGCGGCGACTGCCTCCACGCCGACGTGCGCGTCGGCGAGCCCGGTCAGCACGAGGACGGCGGTGTCGGGCGCATGGCCGCGGACCTGTCGCAGCGCGTCCAGGCCCTGCGCGTCGGGCAGCGCCAGGTCGACGATGACGCACTGGATGTCGGGCCGCAGCGCGTCGAGGGCCTCGGCGAGCGTCGTCGCGACCGTGATCCGCACATCGGGCTGCGCCTCGGACAGCAGCTCCTCGAACAGGAACGCGTCGCCCGGGTCGTCCTCGACGAGGAGCAGATGCGGGGAACCGGCGACACCGAGGAGCCGTTCGGCGCCGCGACTGTGCATCGCGGTCATCTCTCAGCTCCCTTGGCCTGCATCGCGATCGCCCCCGCCAGGCGAGTCCTTGCTTGCCGTTAAGCAAATATAAGGGCACCGAGCCGCAGCATCGCACACCAAGTCGCGAACTTTCGCCCGAAACGGAGCCCACCTCGTTCCCACCGTACTTCTCTCGTTCGTCGGCCTTCGACCTTCCGTCGCGTAACGATGAGCCTTCCCGGACCACTACCCGGTGACGCGAACACCGGACGGACGGAGAAGCAGGCCGTGGCAGACGAAGCCGACGATGAACGACGCTTCACCGCGATCTATGACGCGTGCCGTCAGCGCGTGTGGGCGTACGCCGTCAGCCGCGCCGGGCGGCAGGTCGCCGACGAGGTGGTGAGCGAGACGTTCGCCATCGCGTGGCGGCGCCTCGCCGACATTCCCGATCCGGCGCTGCCGTGGCTGCTCGGCGTCGCGCGGAACGTGCTGCGCGACCGGCACCGGGCGCAGGTGCGGGACGAGGCGTTCCACGCCGAACTCGGACGATGGACGGCCCGGCCCACCGGGGACATCGCCGAGGACGTGGCGGAACGGCTCGCCGTGCTCCGCGCGATGGCGACGCTGCCCGACGCCGACAGGGAGATCCTCATCCTCGTCGCCTGGCAGGGACTGTCCCCGCGCGAGGCCGCCCGGGTCGTCGGCTGCTCGCCCGCCGCGCTGCGGGTGCGGCTGCACCGCGCGCGGCGGCGCCTCGTCCGCGCCGCCGGAGAGGGCGGGCTCGGGACGAGCGGCGGGGAGCCGGGGACGGGGCGCGCTGGGACGCGTCAGCAGGTTCGGACCATGAGTGAGGAGATGTCATGAACGACGTGATGCGAACGCTGCGAAGGGCCCGTCCCGCGGAACTCGACCCGGACGCGCCCGTCGACGAGCGCGTCCGGCATGCCGAGCTGGCGCGCGCCATGGCCGCAGGTCCCGCGCGGGACCTGCGGGAACCGGCGACACCGGCGGCGCGGAGGCGGTTCCGCCCGATCTGGGGTGTCGGGCTGGCCGGGGCGGTGGCGGCCGGGACGCTGGCCGCGCTGATCCTCGTTCCCGGCGGTGAGGACGAGACCGGGCCGCCCAAGAACGAAGGCCCCGGGCGGACGCAGCCCCTCGACGCGCGGACCGTCCTGCTCGCGGCGGCGGACAAGGCGGGCGGGCAGCCCGGCGGTAGGCGGGCGTACTGGTACCAGCAGTCGATCGAGTCGCACACGGCCGTGGTGGGCGAACCGGGATCCAGCTACGCGGTGGTGAGCCGGACCAAGTACGAGACCTGGACCCCCGGCGACCCGAAGGCCAAGGTGCTGATCCGCCGCCAGGACCTCGGGACGAAGCCCGCGACGCCCAAGGACGTGGCGGCGTGGCGGCGCGCGGGGTCGCCGACCACCTTCACGGCCTTCCTGGTCGCCCCTCCGGGGAGCAAGACCCGCAAGCAGTTCCAGGGGACGACCGCCCCCGGGCCCGTCGAGATGGAGAGCAGCCGCCTGCACGACGGCGCGGTGGCCTGGTTCGGCCGGAACATGACGATGAAGGAGCTCCAGGCACTGCCGTCCGACCCGAAGCGGCTCAAGGCCGAGCTGATGCGGTACTACGAGGGCCACGACACCGAAGGGGATCGGCCGATGGAGGCCGACCGGTGGCTCTACGAGGTGGCCGGTGGCCTGCTGACGGGATTCCCGGTGAAGCCGGAGGTGCGTGCGGCCGCGTACCGGATGCTGGCGTCGCTTCCCCTGGTGAAGTCGCTCGGCCAGGTCAAGGACCCGGAGGGCAGGCCGGGGCACGCCATCGCGATCGAGCACAGGGTGGAGAAGGGCGTGGTCCGCGATCAGTTGATCATCGATCTGGGCAGCGGTGACGCGCTGGCCACCACGCACACGCTGGTGAAGCCGGCGGCGGGGGTGGACTTCCCGGCGGGAGGAACACTCGGTTCCGGAGTCACGCTCGCCGCGGAATGGACGGACTCCGTTCCGCGCTGACGACGGAGGGAAGGGACGGTGCCATGGAGGGCGGTGCCGTCCCTTCTTCATGCGCGCGGTTGGTGACCGACAAGTGATCAGGGTTTGCGATCAGGCGCTTTTGGGTGTTCGACGGGCGGTTTTCTGGGCGGCCCTGCGCTGTGCGGCGGCCGCTCTCGCTCGGTTGAGGCTTTCTCTGACCTTGGCGGCGCCACGGGTCGCGGTCGCGGTGTCCTTGACGCGTCCGGCGTAAACCGCGAGGACATCGGCGACGGGCGGCGGCTGCCATTCCTCCTTCGGGGTGATCGGCAGGAGGGGAACCGGTGCGGTGGTGGAGTTCGTGGGCACGGGGACGAGCGCGAGATGCGATTGGCAGTGCGGGCACTGCACCCCCGGATGGGTGTCTCTGCTCATAACAAGAATGATTACCCAAGGGTCTGACAAAACGGGAGGCCTTCTTTTTACGGAGATCCCTTGGGGAGGCGCGTCCGCCACATCACGAGGCGGTTATGTGTGGTCGCCGCTCATGTGGAGGATGCGGGCCGCGTCGTGCCGGCTGCCGTCGTGCAGAAGCGTCGCGCTCGAACAGATCAGCGCGACGATGATGGCGATCCAGGCGATGGCGCGTCCGGCGCGCAGCCCGTAACCGCAGGTTATCCACAGGATGTGCAGAATCCAGCGCCGCCACGGGACGGTTTCGCTGTGCCGCCGTTTCTCCAGTTCGCTGTACCGGAAGTCGCGGGCGAGACGGCCGCGGCCGGAGTCGGCGGAGACGCGGGCCAGGTCGCCGTAGAGGGCCGCGAGGCGGTCGTCGTCCTCGTGGGAGGGGCCGCCGGCGGCGGGCGGGAGATCGTCGGCGAGGACCGCGTGTCCCCGCCCGTGGCGCCGCCAGGACCGGCGCGGCGCCGTCGCGAACGCGCAGTCGCCCGTGATGCGCAGCGCGTCCGGGTGGCGCAGACCGAGAAAGCCGCATCCGCTGAGATCGACGTCGGTCAGCTCGATCCGTGCGGCGTCCACCCGCCGCAGCGACGTCAGCCGAGTGGTCTGTGCGGCGTTCTCCGGCCCGGTCTCCGCGCGCTCCGGGACGTCCTTGGCCCCGGCCCAGGGCGGTTCGGTGAGCCCCTGGAGCGGGCGGGGCAGCGAGCTGACCGACACCCTCCCCTCGAAGACGGCGCCTTCCAGGTCGAGTTCGGCATGCCTTAACCGGAAGTCGGCCTCCCCATGGACGACCGCGCCGCGCCCGATCACCTGCCGCGCCGCCGCGCGGACCCGGAGGCAGCCGTGGGCGGTGGCGTCCGCGAGGCCGATCCGGCCGCCCGCGACCAACGGTCCTAGCCACAGGTCGCGGCGGAACTTGGTCCGTTCCAGGCGCGCGTGCCGGGCGACCTGGACCCGTTTGAAGGAGACGGGACCGCCGAACGACGCGGCCTGCATCGCCGCGTCCCGCCCGAACCGGGCCCGGTCGAAGCACGCCGCCCCCAGGAACACCGCGCGCCGGAACGACGCGTCGACGTCCCAGCCGACCTCGCCGAACAGGGCGTCCCCGATGAAGACGGCCTCCTCGAACGAGGCGTGCCGGTGGAACCACGCCCCATGGAACGACACGTTGCGTCCGAACCGGACCCCACGGAACGAGACGTTGCCGTGGAACCGCGCGTCGTAGAACGACGCGCCACCCAGGAAACAGGCGCCGTCGAACGAGGTGTCGCCCTCGACGAGGACCCCGCGCAAAGCCGCGCCGGACGGCAGTACCGCCCGGTCGAAGCGCGCCCGACCGAGATGAGGCCGCCCGTCCGGGCTGGTGACGGCCCGCAGGACGGCGTCCAGCAGCCCGGGTGGGACGGTAACGCCGCGCAGGTCTATTTCGGCGCCCGGACGAAGCGAGCCCAGGAACCGTTCGAACTCGTCGGAGGACAGATGCGCGAGACAACCGCCCGCCCCTTCCACGGCACGGCCCGCGCATCCGTGGACGGCCGAACACCGCGGCCAGAACACCGCTGTCATGGCCGGTGGGGGAGGCTCGTGAAGGGTCACGACTCTCGTTGTACACACGGCGCCACCGGGAGAGAAGCCCTCCCGGTGGAGACTTCGGTTGCTCCCCTTGTCGGCACCCTCCTGAAACGCGCGTTCTGGGCGTAGTGTTGGGGCTTGTGCGGGAGTGGAACCGGTGGGTCGCCGATATCGAAGCCCACCAGGGAGACGCGCCCGACCTCGCCCGCGCGGTCCTTCGCTGGCTCGTGGACGCCGAGGTCGTGGTCGCCGACCGGACCGACTGCGTGCTCGGCGACGTCCCCGGAGGATACGCGCCGGGGCCGTCCGCCCGAACGATCGTGGCCGGTGACCTCGTGGCCGGTGACCTCGTGGCCGGAGACCCTGCCGGGTTCCCGGACGTGTGGCCCAACGGCCTGGAGATCGACGTCGGCCGCAGCGCGTTCTACGGGGACGTCCACGAGGACGACCATGTGACCTGCCCGCGGTGCGGGTCCTGGTTGCCGTTCGAGGTCGTCCTGCCGGAGGTCGAGGAGTGGCTTGAGGGCGGCCCGGACTCGCTGGTCTGCGCCCGCTGCGGCGCCCGCACCGGCCTCAACGACTGGAACTGGCCGACCCCGTGCGCCTTCGCCGAACTGGGCCTGCGCTTCTGGAACTGGCCGCCGCTCGCGGACGCGTTCGTGGCCGACCTGACGCGAAGGTTGGGCCACCGCCTGATCAGGGGCGAGTCCGGTTCCTGACCCCGCCGCCGTTCCGGTCGAAGTTAGGGCCGGGGGAACCCGGGGGATGTTCGAAGTGTCTGATACTTCGGTGAAACACCCAAGTTCGACTGTCGTTCATCTTGCTCAGGGAAAATTACGGTATGACCGTCAATCCAGGACAGATGCCCCATGCGGCCGAGGCGTTGCCCGATGACCG
This sequence comes from Actinomadura pelletieri DSM 43383, assembly GCF_003634705.1. Taxonomy (GTDB): domain Bacteria; phylum Actinomycetota; class Actinomycetes; order Streptosporangiales; family Streptosporangiaceae; genus Spirillospora; species Spirillospora pelletieri. The sequence goes on from NZ_RBWU01000001.1 coordinate 1,296,976, forward strand.
CTTCCTCGATCGGGAGGAGAGCTGGCTCCGGTTCAACCAGCGCGTCCTGGAGTTGGCCGAGGATCCGAAGCTGCCGCTGCTCGAACGTGTCAGGTTCCTGTCGATCTTCGCGAGCAATCTGGACGAGTTCTTCATGGTCCGCGTCGCCGGGCTCGCCCGCCGGATGGCGACCGGGCTCGCCGTCCAGTCCGCCAGCGGCCGCCAGCCCCGCGAGGTGCTCCAGCGGACCGGCGAGGTCGCGCACGAGCTGATGGAACGGCACGCGGCCTGCTTCCGCGACGAGATCAGGCCCGCGCTCGGCGACGAGGGCGTCGACATCCTGCGCTGGGACGAGCTGGCCGAGACGGAACAGGAACGGCTGCGGCGGCTGTTCCGCGACCGGATCTATCCCGTCCTCACCCCGCTCGTCGTCGACTCCGCGCATCCGTTCCCGTACATCTCGGGCCTGTCGCTCAACCTCGCGGTGATCGTCCGCGATCCGGAGACGGACGCGACGATGTTCGCGCGGGTCAAGGTGCCGCCGCTGCTGCCCCGGTTCATCGAGGCGTCACCCGACCGGTTCACGCCGCTGGAGGACGTCATCGCCGCCCATCTCGGCCAGCTTTTCACCGGGATGGAGGTCGTCGAGCACCACGCGTTCCGCGTCACCCGCAACCAGGATCTGGAGATCGACGAGGACATCAGCGAGGGGCTCCTCCAGGCGCTGGAGCGCGAACTGCTGCGCCGCCGGTTCGGCCCGGTCGTCCGGCTGGAGGTCGAGGAGTCGATCTCCAGCGGTGTGCTGGACCTGCTGACGTCCGAGCTGGGCGTGGACGAGGGCCAGATCTACAGCGTCGTCGGACCGCTCGACCTCGGCGGCCTCGCGGCCATCGCCGACCTCGACCGCCCGGAGTTGAAGTACCCCCCTTTCGTCCCGTCGAAGGAGGCGCTGCCGCAGGATGCGAGCATCTTCAGCGCGATCCGTGACCGGGACGTGCTCGTCCACCACCCGTACGACTCGTTCACCACGACCGTCCAGCGGCTGATCGAGGACGCCGCGGTCGATCCGCGCGTCCTGGCGATCAAGCAGACGCTGTACCGGACCAGCGGCGACTCCCCGATCGTGGACGCGCTGATGAGCGCCGCCGAGGCGGGCAAACAGGTCGTGGTCGTCGTCGAGCTGAAGGCCAGATTCGACGAGCGCGCCAACATCGCGTGGGCACGGAAACTGGAGACGGCCGGATGCCACGTCGTGTACGGGTTCGTCGGGCTGAAGACGCACTGCAAACTGGCGCTGATCGTCCGGCAGGACGACGACGGCCACCTGCGCCGGTACTGCCACATCGGCACCGGCAACTACCACCCGAAGACCGCCCGCCTGTACGAGGACTTCGGGCTGCTCACCGCCGACCCGGAGGTCGGGGAGGACGTCAGCGCGCTGTTCAACCACCTCACCGGCTACTCCCGGCAGGGCTCCTACCACCGGCTGCTCGTCGCCCCGAACAGCCTGCGGGCCGGGCTCGTGCAGCGGATCGAGCACGAGATCGACAACCGGCGGGCCGGGCATCCCGCCCGTATCCGGATCAAGTGCAACTCCCTGGTGGACGAGGTGATCATCGACGCGCTGTACCGGGCCTCGCGGGCGGGGGTGCCGGTGGACGTCTGGGTCCGCGGCATCTGCGCGCTGCGTCCGGGCGTGCCGGGACTCTCCGAGCTGATCCGGGTGCGCAGCGTCCTCGGCCGGTTCCTGGAGCATTCCCGCGTGTTCGCGTTCGAGAACGGCGGTGAACCCGAGGTGTGGATCGGCAGCGCCGACCTCATGCACCGCAACCTCGACCGTCGCGTCGAGGCCCTGGTCACCGTGACCGACCGGGCGCAGCGCGGCGAACTGCTCGCCCTGCTGGACCGGGCCATGGACGACGGAACCGACGCCTGGGCGCTCGCCGGAGACGGCACGTGGACGCGGCTCACCGCCCGTCCCGGCGAGTCCCTGCAGGACATTCAGACGCATCTGGTGAAGAGCCGCCGGTGGAGGACGGTCGATAACCAATGACGCCCCTGGAAGGGACGGCGGCGTCGCAGCCCGCCGTCCGGGCGGCCGGTGTGCTGTTGTGGCGGGACGGCCCCGAGATCGCGGTGATCCACCGCCCCCGCTACGACGACTGGTCGTTCCCCAAAGGCAAGATCGACAAGGATGAGCACATGCTGCGGGCGGCCGTCCGCGAGACCGGGGAGGAGACGGGCATCGTCCCCCGCCTCGGCCGCAGACTGCCGACCACCATCTATCCCGTCCACGACCGGACGAAACAGGTCCACTACTGGGCGGCCCGTCCCGTCGCGGAGAGCGTGTTCACCCCGAACGAGGAGGTCGACGAACTCGTCTGGCTGCCGCCCGCCGAGGCCGAGGCGAGGCTCAGCTACGGCCATGACGTCGACCTGCTCCACGAGTTCCTGAACGGCCCCATGACCACCTCGCCGTTCGTCATCCTGCGGCACGCGTGCGCGGGGGAGAAGCTCGACTGGCGCGAGGCCGACGAGCTGCGCCCGCTGGACGCCGCGGGCCGCGCCGAGGCCACGAACCTCGCCGGGCTCCTGCACGCCTACGGCCCGGCCCGCATCGTCAGCTCGGCGACGGCCCGCTGCGTCGAGACCGTCCTGCCGTACGCGCGCCTCACCCGCGAACCCGTCGTCACGGACGCGGCGTTCACCGTCGGCGACACGAGCCCGGATCGGGCCGTCGAGCGGCTTCTCTCCCTGGTCGCGGACGGCGTCCCGACCATCGTGTGCACCCATGGCGAGGTCGTCTCCGCGCTCGTCACCGGGTTGTGCAAGGAAATGGGGGAGAAGAGCCCGGACGACCCGAGCCTGCGCAAGGCCGAGTTCTGGGCGGCGCACCTGAGCGGCGGATCGATGGCCGCCCTGGAGCGCCACAGTGTCAGAACGACGGCCCAAGCGTCTGCGACCATGTAGTCGGCAGCAGGTCACGCGCCGCCTCCGCCTGGCACTCCTCCCTGCCGTAGAGGACGCCGAGGGTGAACGCCTCCGCCGGAACCTTGGTGCGCCGGCCCGCCGCCGCGAGATGTTCCATGGCGATCACACCGTCCTGGTATCCGCCGAGCACCTCCTGGATGCGCTTGGCGTCCTTGACCAGCCGTTTCGCCTCCACGCCGAGCACCGGAACCGCCAGCTCCGCCGCGTACCGGGCCCGCTTGGCGGCCTTGCGGGTGTCATGCCGCGCCAGGTCGGGATCGTCGGACGTCTGAATCCTCGCGTAGTCCTTCGCCATCCGGCTCCAGGCCCGCGTGACGAGACCCGGCAGTTCCTTTCGTGCCTTACGCTCGCCCGTCCGGGTCACGGGCGGATCGAGGATCAACCTGTCGAGCTCGTCGAGCAGGGCGAAGTACCGCGGCTCTTTGAGGCTCGCGTTCATCCTTCGATAGGCCGACCGTTCCTGCCGTTGCAGATCCTCCAACACGAACGCGGGTGCCTCCGTGAACCGCATCCGCAGCACCTCGCGGTCGCGCACCTCCCCGAGGACGGCGGCCAGCCAGCGCAGCTCCGGACCCAGCGGGACCGTCCGCTCCGCGTCCAGAACCGACCGGTAGCTGCGCAGCGCGCTCCGCAACCGCCGCACCGCCACCCGCATCCGGTGGACGGCGTCGTCCTCCCCCAACCGCGCCTTCGGATCGAACTCGAGGATGGCATCGACCTGCGCCGCGAGGTAGGCCAGCACCACCTCCCCGGTCGTCACCACCGGGCCCTTCCCGTTGCTGGTGGCCGCCGCGACCCGGGCCCGCGCCGCCGCCCGCGCCGCCACGGCCGGCGACGGCACGACCGCCTCACCGAGCAGCCGCCCCAGCTTGGACGACGACGCGGCCTTGCGCGCCCCGCCCTTGCGCAGCCGCTTGCCCACCGCCTTCAACAACTCCGGAGGGCCACTGCCAAGCTCGACCTCGATCTCCCGCCACTGCTCCGTGCGCGTTTCCACCTGCCCCGTCACCAGGTCGTCGGCGATCTCCACCAGCGTGGTGCCGTCCGCGCCGAGCAACCGGACGACGGTCCGCCGCGTCGACAGCGTCGCGACCGGGCATGGCTCCTTCCCGCGCGTGTACGCCGCGACCAGCCCCGACAGCCGCGCCGGGACGACCAGCGGACGCCCCAGCGGCGCCCGCAGCTCCTGCTTGCTGTCCGGCCCGACGGGCATCTTCAGATGCCAGCCCGCGTCCACCCCGCCCCGCCGTCGCCGGAGCGTGATGCCGTGCGCCGCGAGCCGCAGATCCGCGGTGTCGAAGTACCCGGCGTGCAACTCGTGCACCTCCGGCTCCGCGGCCGACACCACGCCCGGCAGTCCGTCCAGTTCCGGCAGGACGAACTCCGCCGCCGCGTCGTACTTCTGCTCAACCTCTAGATGCCTTTCGGCCACGCTCGGCTCCTCCAGTCCGACAAGGGCGCACACCTCATTGACCAGGATTCCACGCCCGCGTGAACGGCAACAGAAATCCTTGGGCTCCGTTTAGCATGCGGAGGTGCGCACACTGGTTCTCTGGGACATCGACCACACCATCGTCAACGCCGGCGGCATCAGCGCCGAGATTTACGGAACGGTGTTCCAGCGGTTCGTCGGCCGACCGGCGTCGACGGTCGCGGCCATGGCCGGACGCACCGACCTGGCCATCACCGCCGAGACCCTCCGCCGCAACGGCGTCGAACCGACGCCCGCCCTGATGGCGTCGTTCACCGAGGCGCTCGCCGAGGCCTTCACGTCCCGGCAGAAAGAAATGGCCGACCGCGGCCATGTCCTGCCCGGCGCGCGGGCCGCGCTGAAAGCCCTCTCCGCCCGACGCGATGTGATCCAGTCGGCACTCACCGGCAACATGCGCCGGATAGCCGTGTGCAAACTCACGGCATTCGCGCTCATCGACTTCTTCGATCTGGACGCCGGCGCCTACGGCACGGACGGTTTCGAACGTCCGCCCCTCGTAAAACTCGCCCAGGAACGCGCCACCAGGAAATACGGTGACGAGTTCACCGCGGCCAACACCGTGCTGGTCGGCGACACCCCGCATGACGTCCGCGCGGGCCACGAGGGCGGCGCCCATGTGGTCGCCGTGGCGACCGGCGCCACCTCCGCCGCGGACCTCCGCCTCTCCGGCGCGGAGGTCGTCCTCCCCGACCTCACCGACACCTCCACGGTCGTCCAGTCCGTCCTCCGCGCCTGATCAGGGTTCGACGGACGGCATGAGCGGCGGCCCGTCGTCCTCCAGCGCCACCACGACCTTGCGGAGCAACCCGGACAGCCTCCTGAGTTCCTCCTCGCTCAACGCCGCGAGAAGCGCGCGCTCGTTGGCCGCCTGATCGTCGATCGTGTCCTCCCAGGCCCGATGCCCCTGATCGGTGAGCCGTACCAGAAGCCGTCGCCGGTCTGCCCGGTCATGCGTCCGCGCGATGTGCCCCGACCCTTCCAGCCGATCCAACCTGCTGGTGAGGGTGGCGGGATGGACGTTCAGGGCGTGAGCCAGCCAACTCGGCGTTCCCTGGTAGGGCGGCCCGGCGGAGCGTAGCCGCCACAGGATGTCGTACTCCCAGCTCTTGAGGCCCCTGGCGGACAGCCCCGCCGCGCGACGGTCCCCCAGCACCCGAACGAGACCCTGCATCCGGGTGATCGTCCCCTCGACATCCGGGTCGAGCCCGGGCACCTCCCGGGACCAGTACTCGATATGCCGATCAACCGAGTCTTCCATCTCCGAACCGTACCATTTCATATATTATGCTTTCATAATAACTCCAGGTGATGGGAGCCGTCCATGCCGCTATGGCCCGCCGACTTCGCAGGCAGGATCGACGAACACACCATCGCCAGCGAGTTGCTCCGCGACAACCCGCTGGGCGACCCCCACGAAAGACCCCTGTGGGTCTACACGCCGCCGGGCTATGACACCGAGACCGAGCGCCGCTATCCGGTCGTCTACATGCTTCTGGGCTTCACCGGACGGCTCTCGGCCTGGAGCAACCAGCCCGGGGCCTACCGCACCTCGATCCCGGTCGCCACCGACGCGATCTTCGCCGCGGGTGGGGCCCCACCCATGATCCTGGTCTTCGTGGACGCCTGGACGACCTACGGCGGCAGCCAGTACGTCGACTCCGTCGGAACCGGCCGCTACCACTCCTACCTGTGCGAGGAGGTGGTGCCGTGGGTGGACGCCCGCTACCGGACGCTCGCCACCCGAGACCATCGGGCCATCGCGGGCAAGTCCAGCGGTGGGCTGGGCGCCATGGTCACCTCGATGCTGCGCCCCGACCTGTTCGGCGCGTTCGCCTCCCACAGCGGTGACTCCCTCTCCGAGGCCCAGTACATTCCGCATTTCCTGGAGGCGGCACGCGACCTGCGCGCCTACGGCGGCGACATCTTCACCTGGTGGGACGATTTCCGTTCCCGGATCGCCTTCACCAAAGCGGAGGACCTGCGCCTGCTGGAGATCCTCGCCGTGTCGGCCTGCTTCTCACCCGACGCCGACGGCACCCCCCTGCTGCCCTTCGATCCGGTCACCGGAGCACTCCGCCCCGGGCCATGGCGACGCTGGCTGGCCTGGGACCCCGTCCGCATGGCACCGGCGCACGGCAAGGCGCTGCGCTCGATGCGAGCCATCTGGCTCGACGCCGGAACCCGCGACGAATGGTTCCTCGACCTCGGCGCCCTGGCCTTCCGCGAGGCCTTGGACAAGGCCGGCGTCCCGCGGAACTCCGTGCACTTCGAACTCTTCGAGGCGGGCCACCACGCCATCGAATACCGCCACCCCCAAGCCCTGACCTGGCTCGCCCACCACCTCGCCCCCACCGCGTGAACGCCGCTCCTCACCGATCACGAGGGAGCGGCGCGGACGTGGATGCCGCCGTGCCGAGGACGGCCTGGCAGGTTGTGGTGATGAGGTCGTCCACGTGGGGCGGTGGTGGACGGCCGTCGGCGAGGTGGCGTCGGACGGCGCCGTAGGGGACGTCCACCGTGGCGAACACGAGTCGTTCCCGGTCGATGTCGGGGTGGCGGGCGGCGAAGGCCGTCAGGGCGTCCGTGGCCCGGGTGTTCAGGTCTTCGGTGAGTTCGGGAGGCCAGGAGGCGGCCAGGTCCTGGCGCCGGTAGAGGAGCAGGACCGCGGCCTCGTCCATGTGCAGGCGACACCATCGGGGCGTGTGCAGCGCGGCGGCCTCGGGGTCGTCTTCGTCCAGGGCCGTGGCGAAGCCCTCCTGGAAGCGGCGCACGGTACGGGTCCAGAGGGTCGCCAGGATCAGGTCGCGTGAGCCGAACCGGTGGTAGAGGGAGCCGGACGGGGCGCCCAGCCGCCTGGCGATCGCGGAGATCGTGACCGCTCCGGGTCCGCTCTCGGCCGTGATCGCCAGGGCCGCGTCGAGGATCTGGTCCCGGCTGAACTTGGCGGGTCTCCCCACGCGGACTCCCCTCGGGGTGATGCTAATCTAATTCTAGAACGGCTTCTCTAAAAAGGTGGTGCCCATGAGTGCCGACTCGGACGTCGTCGCCCGTTTCTACAGTGCCGCGCAGGAGGGCGATGCGGCGGGAATCCTGGAGGTTCTCCATCCGCGTTTCGAGGCGCACACCGCGCCTGGCCTGCCGTGCGGGGCCGGTGGAACCTTCCAGGGGCCCCGGGAGACGCTCGCCCGGGTGTGGGGAGCGGTGTTCGCCGAGTACGACACCGCCCCCTTCGCGGAGAGCCGGCACGAGACGACCGACGGCATGGTCGTGGTGACCGGCCGGTACCGGGGCAAGGCGCGGGGCACCGGACGGGCGTACGAGGCCGAGTTCGTCCATCTGTGGCGGGTGACCGACGGTCGGATCTCCTGGCTGCACCAGTACACCGACACCGTTCCCTGGCACGAGGCGCTGGAGCCGACCGGCTGACGTGGCTTCCCGGGCCCCGAGACTCTCAGCCCCTGGGATGGTGGCGGCTGATGTTGCCTTCCAGGAGCGCCAACGATTCCTTGACGCCGACGGCGCCGGGCGCCATCTCGGGCAGCCGACCGTTGTCGCGCTTGAGCCCGAGCAGGGCCTCGTCCATGGCGGTCTGGGCCGCGAACAGGCACGGGGTGCTGTAGATCGCGACGTTCACGCCGAGTTCGGCCAGCTCGGGTAGCGAGAGGCGCGGTGACCTGCCTCCCGCGATCTGGTTGAACAGCAGCGGCTTGCCGCCGATGACCTCACGGGCCCGCCGGATCCACTCGACGCTGCGAACGCCGTCGATCAGGACGACGTCCGCGTCGGTGTGCGCCAGTGCCTTGGCGCGCAGCAGGACCTCCTCCTCGTCGGTGGCGTCGGTGCGGGCGACCACGACGAGATCACGCCGGGTCTTCAACACCATGTCGAGCTTGGTCAGGTACTCCTCCAGCGGCAGGATCCGCTTGCCGTCGACATGGCCGCAGCGCCGGGGCCGCTGCTGGTCCTCCAGGATCACGCCGGACGCGCCGATCATTTCGAGGTGTTCGACGACGTGGCAGGCGACCTCCGGGTCGCCGTAGCCGTCGTCGATGTCCACCAGCAGGTGCTCGCCGGGGAAGGCGAGCCGCAGCCGCTGCACGAACGCCACCATGTCAGGCCAGGCGATGAAGCCGATGTCGGGCAGTCCGTAGTGGGACGCCGCGAACCCGAAGCCCGACACGAAGAGCCCGTCGTAGTGCTTCGCGGCGACGGAGGCGGAGAACATGTCGAACACCCCGATCAGTGGGGTGACCCTCTCCGACAGGATCTCTCGTCTTAGCTCGGCTCCGTACTTCACTCTCGCCTCCCGCGTCGGCGACACAGTGTCCGTGCGTAGTTACTCACAGTACTGGCAAAGGGGGTGGCGGGTAAGGCGATTCCGACGACAAGGCCGGAGCGGCCGTCGTTCGGGTGGTGGCAGGGGCGCTCAGTCGTCGGTCAGGTGGTATTTCATGCCCATGTGGGACGGGCGAAAGCCGATCTTCTGGTAGAAGCGGATGGCGTCGGGGCGCTGGCGGTCGGTGGTGAGCTGGACGACGCGGCAGCCCCGGGCCCGTGCCCGGTCGATGGCCCAGGTGATCAGTTTCTGGCCGAGGCCGATGCCGCGGTGGTCGGCGGCCACGCGGACGCCCTCGATCTGGGCGCGTTCGGCGCCGGTGTAGGTGAGGCCGGGGATATAGGTGAGCTGCAGCGTGCCGGCGATCTCGCCGGCGATCTCGGCGACGATCACCGCGTTGTTGGGGTCCTTTTCGATCGTCGCGAAGGCGGTGAAGTAGGCGTCCGGAATCTCGTCCCCCGGCGTTTCGCGGGTCGCTCCCAGGGGATCGTCGGCGAGTAGCCGGACGATCCGGGGCAGGTCGTCCACCGTCGCCTCGCGGAAGGTCACTTCTTGATCACGCCTCACGTCGCACAGGTTATCCGCACGCTGACTTGCAAGGTTCACGAACGTCTTGTAGTACTACGTGTTGTAGTACTACGTTGAGTGAGACGATCCGACCGACGGACTGCCGGTGGTCTCCTCGCCGCGCAGGGAGAAGCCAATGCACAACACCGAGAACGAGGAACACTGGAGCGACCACGCGATCTGCCGCGGTGCCGACCCCGACCTGTTCTTCCCGATCGGCTACTCCGCGCCCGTGCTCAAGGCGCAGGAGGACGCGGCCAAGGCGATCTGCGCGAACTGTCCGGTGAAGGCCGACTGCCTGGCCTGGGCGCTGCGGGTGGGCGAGCCCGACGGCATCTGGGGCGGGACCACGCCCGAAGAGCGCCGCTACCTGCGGCGGACGGCCGACGCTCCCGCCCGGCGGCCGCTGCCGGTCATCGTCGTCCGGGGTGACGCCTCGGAGTCGGAGCACGCGTCCGCCGCCTAGCAGGCACCTTCTGGACGTCCCGCGCGTTGACCGTGCAGGGGAACCCGGAACTACGGTGGACTGATATGAGCTATACCCCCGACACGCAACGCTCCACAGGGCTGGCCAAGCACGGCGCGCGAGCGCTCTCGGCGGCGGTCCTGATCGGATCGGTGACCGCGGTCATGTGGGTCCTGGAGGCGTTCGACTACACGGCCAACGGGTGGTTCGACCGGTTCGGCGTCCAGCCCAGGGACGTCGGCGACCTCCCGGACATCTTCACCGCGCCGTTCATGCACGGCGGGTTCGGGCACCTGATGGCCAACACGATCCCGTTCGTGATCCTCGGGTTCATCGCGGCCGCCCGGGGCGTCCCCAAGTTCCTGGTCGCCAGCCTGATCGTCATCGTGGTCGGCGGCCTCGGCGTGTGGTTCACCGGCTCCGCCAACACCCTCGGCTCCAGCATCCTGATCTTCGGCTTCTTCGGTTACCTGCTCGGTCGTGGGATCTTCGAGCGGCGGGTCGCCGACCTCTTGATCGCCGTCGCGGTCGTCGCCGTGTACGGGACGATGCTGCTCGGCGTCCTGCCCGGCGAGCCCGGCATCTCCTGGCAGGGCCACCTGTTCGGGCTGATCGGCGGTGTCCTCGGCGCCTGGTTCCTGCGCCGCCGCGCTAGCTCGGCCTGACGGTCACGTCGGAGACCACGGCGTCCCGCGGCGTCTCCAGGGCGGAGACGAGGACACGGGCCACCGTTGTGGGGGCGGCGAAGTCGTCCTCGGCGTAGGGGTGGCCCTCCTGCGCGCGGACCTTCCGCTGCATCTCGGTGGCCGTCCGCCCCGGGTAGACGGTCGTGACGCGCAGCGACGGTTCCTCGGCGCGCAACGAGTCGGCGAGGGCGCGCAGGCCGAACTTGCTCGCCGCGTACGCCGACCACTCGGGGTTGGCGCGCAGACCCGCGGTCGAGTTGACGAAGACGACATGCCCCTCGGCGGCGCGCAGCGCGGGCAGGAGCAGGCGGGTCATCTCCGCGGCGGACACGAGGTTCACCGACAGATGCTGGATCCACTCGACCGCCTCCATGTCGGCGACCGGCGCGAGGTGCACCATGCCCGCCGCGTGGACGACGCCGTCCAGCCGCGCCGGAAGCCCGGCCGCCGCGAGGGACGCCTCGATGCGCAGCGGCTCCGTCAGGTCCAGCGGGATCGTGGTGACGGACGCGTTCCGCCGCCCGGACATGACCGCGCCCGGATCGATGACCTGGGTCGGGGCGTGCGCGGCGCCGCGCAGCCGCGCGGCCAGCCGGTCGAGGCGTTCGGTGGAACGGCCGGTGAGGACGAGGTCATGCCCGCGTTCGCGGAGCAGCTCGGCGACGGCCGTTCCGATGCCGCCGGTCGCCCCCGTGATCAGATACGTGCCCATGGCGTTCCATTCTGGTCGGTCCCCTATCGAAATGGACGCCGGGGCCCCTCCGCGGGTTCGGTTCAGTTGGACGCGGGTCGCAACACCCGCGTCGCGCCCGCGATGAGCGCGGTCGCGAGGACCCAGCCCGTCGTCACGAGCCCGTACGCCACCCAGCGGGACCAGTTCACGGCGTCGTACGACAGTTGCTGCCCGAACGTGTCGAGCGGTATCAGCAGGTCCAGGGTGTAGATCAGCGCGTGGAAGGCGGGCAGTTCGTCCTTGGGTTTGACGGGACGCGGTTCCTCGATGGAGAACACGGTCGTCCCGATGGCGAGGAGCGCCGCGAACCAGGCGGCGGCGAGCCACGGCCGGTAACCGTAACCGACCGTCCAGTCAAGGAGCTGGTTGTACGCCCGCCCGACCGGGTGCAGGCCGCGGCGCCGGGCGCGGAGCTTGGCGAGCTGCACCTTGCGGGCGAGGTCGTCGTGGCCGATGCCGTGGTACCAGGCGGCGAGCTGCTCGTACGGCTGGAGATGGAACTCGGGGTCGCGGGACACCCAGCTCAGCCGGTCCTTGAACTCCGCGCCGCGCAGTGTCTCGTACGTCATGCCGTTCAGGTACAGCTCGTCCGGCCATACGTGCGCCCGGTCCATGATCAGGGAGATTCGGGAGTACGACAGCGACACCCGGCCCTTGATCTTTTCCGCGGGCAGCAACAGCAGCTCGTCGGCCTGCATGTGGCTGGCGTGCAGCGCCATACGGGCGGGGTCGCCGGAGTCGAGACGCGCCCGGGAGAACGACAGGATGCCGTTGAACCGGCTGCTGCGCAGCCGCATGGTCCCGAGCGCGGTGAAGCCTTGGCTGAACTCGGCGGTGTCCTCGACGACCATGTTCTGCCCGTCGAAGGCGAGACGCCCGGGATTGCTGAGCGTCGCGCGCTCCATGAACAACCCGCCGCTGAAGCGCGCCCCCACGAGCCGGATCCCGCCGGTGATCCGCGCGTCGCGGGCGAACACGCCCGCGTCCACGACGAGACCCCCACTGAAGAAGGCCCATTTGTCCGGATCGGTCACGGTGATCTCGATGCCGTTCATCCGCAGCCCACCGCTGATGTGGGCGCGCGGCAGCCGTATCTCGCCGTGGACGACCGAGCCCGACAGGCTGACATAGCCGTCGGCGCGGAGGCCACCGCCGTCGAACCCCGGCATCCAGCAGTCGGAGAACCGGAGTTGGCGGGTCTCGGCGTTGGAGAAGTCGGGTTCCTCGACGAGCCGGCACTGTTCCAGCCGTAGCTCGTGCTCGACCGTCCCGCCGGAGACGTCGATCCGTCCCAGCACGTAGGCGCCGCGTAGGCGGACCGCGGCCACGCAGCCGGGACGTGCCTCGTCCGCGCCGAGGAGCAGTTGGGTGATGACCTCGGCGCGGATCATTCGGTCGGGGAGCGGCCCGTCGGGACGGTCCTCGCCGAGGACGACGGTGGCGCCGGTCGAGAACGCGGCCCAGAGGCGACGTTCGGCGTTGTTGAGGCCGGGGGGCTGGGGCACGGACCCTCTTTCCAGATGGAGATCCCCTCCACGATCGTCCTCGCGGAGGGGATCTCACGGACGGTCAGAAGAAGCCGCGGCGTCGTCCGGCGGCCTGGAGGAAGCCGTCGAGTTCCTGCTCCCAGTTGGTGTTGTCGACGGTCGCGTAGTCCACGGTGAACCGGCTGAACGCGTCATGGCCTTCGGTGAACGCACCGCCCCGCTTGTCCAGCTCCAGTACGACCTCCATGGACTGCGGGTACGACACGAACGTCACTTCGAGCTGCTTGATGCCGCGTGCGTACCTGCTCGGCGGATAGAACTCGATCTCCTGGTAGAAGGGCAGTTCCTGGTGGACGCCCCAGATGCGGCCCTTCTCGCAGTCGGCGTTGCGGAACTGGAAGCCGAGGTTGGAGAACGCCGCCAGGATGCGCTCCTGCGCGGGCAGCGGGTGGATGGCGATCGGGTCGAGGTCGCCCGGGTCGAGCGCGCCCGCGACCTCCAGCTCGGTGGCGAGCCCGACCGTGGTGCCGTGCAGCGGGTGCCCGTACATGTGCGTGAGAGGCGCCTCCCACGGGATGGGGAACTGGAACGGGATGCTGTAACGGGCGCCGTCGTCCAGTTCGAAGGCCCCGGCCACCTGCAGCTTGGAGTACTCCAGGTTGGTGGTGTACTCGTTGTCGCCCGACTCGATCTCGACTTTGGTGCGCAGCGCGAGGTTGACCGCCTTGATGTCGGAGTCGTGCTGGCCGCCGATGATGGCGATCTCGCCGGTGACGACACCACCGGGCGTGGTGTTGGGGTCGTGCAACGTCGTTTCGATCGATGGGCCGCCGATGCCCATCGCCTTGCGGATCTTCTTGAAGACCAAGGTCCGTCCTCCCGTGTCCGAGCACCTCGGGCGCTCTCTCGTCCCATAGACGCTGTTACGGGAGATTACGTTCCTCAATCCGCTTCTGACCTGCGAAACGCCGGTCCGACCGTTGTTCCGTTTCCGTTGTTCAGTGGCCGCCGCCCGCGAGATTGAGGCCGACGACGCCGATGACGATGAAGGCCAGCGCGGCGATCCTGAGCGCGGAGACCTGGTCGCCGAGGACGACCATGCCCAGCGTCGCCGTGCCGACCGCGCCGATCCCGACCCACACCGCGTAGGCGGTACCGACGTCCAGGTTCTTCAGGGCCAGGCTGAGGAGGCCGAAACTGGTCACGGCGAAGACGACGAAACCGACGGACGCCAGGGGCTCGGTGAAGCCCCTGGCGCCCTTCAGGCACAGGGCCATCGCGACCTCGAAGAGGCCGGCGGCGATGACGAGGATCCAGGCCATGGCGTGCTCCCGGTGAACGAGACGACTACGGTCACGCGCCGTCTTCGCCTGCCGGGTACGACGCACCTCGTCCGGGAGGACCGAGCATGGCCCTCGTCCGCCTCAACGGCCCTGTGCCTCGGGGGATTCCCCGAACGGTCAGGATCTGCCGAGCGCGCGGTACTCCCAGCCCGCCGCCCGCCACTGCTCGGCGTCGAGGGCGTGACGTCCGTCCACGATCCGCTTGTGCTTGACGACCTTGGCCAGCGCCGCCGGGTCGATCTCCCGGAAGTCCGACCACTCGGTGAGCAGCACGACGACGTCGGCGTCCTGCGCCACGTCGAACGCGCTGTCGCCGTAGCGCAGCTCGGGGAACGCCCGGCGCGCGTTGTCGAGCGCCGCCGGGTCGAAGACCCGTACTCGGCCGCCGAGGCCGTGCATGGTGCGCGCCACGTCCAGCGCGGGCGCGTCCCGGATGTCGTCGGAGTTCGGCTTGAACGCCGCGCCCCAGGCCGCGATCCGCTTGCCGGAGATCCCGCCGAGCATCTCCCGGACCAGGTCGACGGTGCGGGCCCGGCGGCGCCGGTTGATGTCGTCGACCTCGCGCAGGAACGACACCGCCTGCCCGACGCCGATCTCCTCGGCGCGGTGCGCGAACGCGCGAATGTCCTTGGGCAGGCAGCCGCCGCCGAAGCCGAGACCCGGCTTGAGGAACTTGCCGCCGATCCGGTCGTCGAGGGCGAGGGAGTCGGCCAGGTCCTTGATGTCGGCGCCGACCGCCTCGCACACCTCCGCCATGGCGTTGATGTAGGAGATCTTGGTGGCGAGGAAGGAGTTGGCGGCGACCTTCACCAGCTCGGCGGTGGCGAGGTCGGTCCGCACGACCGGGGTGCCGAGATCCAGGACGGGCTGGTACGCGGCCCGGAGCCGCTCCTCCGCCCACTCGGACGCGACACCGAACACCAACCGGTCGGGACGCATCGTGTCGTCGACGGCGAAGCCCTCGCGGAGGAACTCGGGGTTCCACGCCAGCTCCACCTCGGCGCCCGCGGGCGCCAGGCTCTGGACGACCTCGGTGAGCCGTTTGGCCGTGCCGACCGGCACCGTCGACTTGCCGACGACCAGCGCGCGGCGGTTCAGGTGGGGCGCCAGGGAACGGAAGGCGGCGTCGACGTAGGTGAGGTCCGCGGCGTCCGAACCCGCCTGCTGCGGGGTGCCCACGCAGACGAAGTGGACGTCGCCGAACTCGCCGGCCTCCTCGAAGGAGGTGCCGAAGCGCAGCCGTCCCGACTCCAGGGCCTTGGTCAGCAGCTCCGGCAGTCCGGGCTCGAAGAACGGCACCTCACCGGACGCCAGTTTGTCGATCTTGCCCTGGTCGACGTCCACACCGAGGACCTCATAACCGAGCACGGCCATGCAGATGGCGTGCGTGGCGCCGAGATACCCCGTTCCGATGACGGTCAGCCTCGGAAGCTCCGTCGTGTTCATTGCTCCTCCTTGCACCTTGACGGACGTGCTGGCTTCTGCGGCTTCGGGAGCCGTCATGAGCAGGCGCCCTTCTTCGTGAGCTTCCCGTCAGTGACCTTGTTGTCGCAGTCGATGGTGTTGCCGCCCCTGACGTCGTTGATGCCGACGCCGGATCCACCCGCGAGGGTGATGGTGTTGTTGCGGAAGACGTTGCCCTTGCCCCAGCCGTCGAGGATCTCGTGCGTCTGAAACCCGTCCACCGGTGTCTTGGTGCCCTTGTTGCCTTCGAGCAGGTAGTTGTTGCCCTTGACGTCGACCCAGGAGTCGTTGTGCTTGCTGCCGCCGATCTTCGACCCGTCGAACACGTTGTTCAGGATCTTCCCGCCGGTCGTGCCCTCCTTGATGTCGATCGCCTCGGCGGTCGCGCGGATGACATTGCCGCGGACCACGTTGTTGTCGCTCTTGTCGGGCTTGCCGCCGGTGATGGACTTCCAGTTGGACTCGGCGGTGCCGAGGTAGACGCCCTCGCCGAACTTCTCCCGCCGCAGCCCGGTGTTGTAGATCTTGTTGTACTGGACGGTGTTGCCGGTGGAGAACTTGCGCAGGTGGATGGCCTCGTCACCGACGTCGTGCACGGTCAGGCCCTGGATGATGGTCCCGTTCGTGGTGTCGCCGATCACGCCCTTCTGGCAGTTGCGGACCGTGAATCCGACGAGCCGCCAGTAATTGGCGCCGTTCAGGTGGAAGCCGTAGCCCTTCTTCACCCCGCCGCCGTCGATGATCGCCTGCGCGTCGCCGCACAGGAAGATCGGCTTGGCCCGGGTGCCGGACGTCTTCGCGACGAACTTGCCCGCGTAGGTGCCGGGATTCATCTTGATGACGTCACCGGGCTTCGCCTGCGCCAGCGCCGCCGAGAGCGACCCGGCGTCGTCGACCGTCTTGGTCGGGCTCGGGCACCGGACCTTGCCGCCGCCCTCGGGGACGGGCAGCGACAGCCCCTCGGTCGGGGCGGCGCCGCCGGGGTCGTCGCCGCCCCCGTCGTCGCCCTTGTCGCCGTCCTCGGTGGGCTCCACCGGCTCGATCGTCCGACCGTCCGACGCGTTCTCGGACTCCTTGCCGTCGTCACCGCCGCTGGTCAACACGAACACCGTCACTCCCACGACGACCGCGCCGACCAGCAGGCCCGCGAGGAACTTGAAATCAATCTTCATCGGTGGATGGGCTCCTTCTGAACGTCGTGGCGGAGCAGGCGCACGGGGCGCTCCTCAAGCGCGCGCTGCTGCTCGTACGGATGGACGCCGATGCGACCGATGCTCAGCCCGGCGTTGCGCGACCGGAACACCGAAATGATCACCAGCAGGAACACGCCGCCCCAGATGACGTTCATCGGCTTGAAGATCCGCTTGAGCCAGGTCTTGAGGCCCACGGTCTCGTTCCAGTTCATGGTGTTGTTGTCCTTGCTCTGGTAGCGGCCGACGGCACGGTCGTAGTCCGTGGCGCCCCTACCGGAGCCGCTGAAGGTGTTGCCGGTGATGACAGCGCCTTCGACCTTCCCCTTGAGCGTGATCGCGTGCCGCGTCGCGGACTGCACGGTGTTGCCCCTGATGGCACCGCTGGAGTCGCGGATGTACAACGCCGTCCGGCTGTCGGTAACGATATTGCCCGACACCGTGGCGTTCCGGACACCGTCCCGCAGGACGATGCCCTGCCGGTCGGCGTCGCGCACCTGGTTGCCCGCGATGTGGACGCGCACCGCCTGCTCGCGCGCCACGATGCCCATCTGGCCACCGACGACACGGCTGTTCTGGATGGCGATGTCGTCGCCGCCGAGCACCTCGAAGCCGTAGTGCCCGTTGTTCTTGGCGATGCTGCTGCTCACCAGGTTCTGACCGAACGCCGTCGTCGCCTCACCGGACGCGGAGGGCCCCTCGGCGAACGGCTGCCCGTTCAACGTGAAGCCGTTGCCGCCGTTGTCGTCGGACGTGCAGTTGGTGATGCGGACGCCCTCGGTGCCGCGCGACAGCACGAACCCGTCGCCGCGGCTGCCGCTGACCTTCGTGTTCTCGATCGTGGCGTTCTTGGCGAACCGGTGCAGCAGCACCCCGTGGACCAGGCTGCCGGTGATGGTGCTGTTGGTGAGCCGGGTCTGGTTCGCCGCCGTGACGAACACGCCGTAGGCGTTGTTCCGGAACGTCGACTGGTCGATCGTGCCGGTGACCAGGCTCGCCGCCGGCACGGAGAAGGTCATGGTGCGGCCCGCCTTGCCCGCGAGGCCGACCTCGACCTCGTCCCGGCCGCCGCGGGTCGGCTCGCGGGTCCCGTTCGGCAGCGCCACCGCCCGCGGCGGCACCGCCGCGACGCTCCGCTCGGCCGTGGAGTCGGGCCGGTCGGAGCCGGTCAGCGCGATGCCGCCCGTCCGGCCGCTCCAGAACCCCAGCTCGGAGATCTCCGCGTGCGTCATGCTGAACGAGCCGCCGATCGCGCGGATGTAGGCGCGGCCGTCCTCGACCCTCGTGTCGGGCTTGTGGGTGCCCTCGTTCCAGCTCGTGATGTGCACCGGGTTCTGCGCCGAACCGTTGATCTTGACGTTGCCGCCGGTGCTGACGATCGAGGTGAACGAGCCGGGCACGCTGCGCATCCGGATCGTCAGCGGCCCGGTGGAGCTCTGCAGGATCAGCTTGCCTCCGCTGGCGACGACGACGTTCACCCGCAGCAGGTACGACCCGTCGCTCTGCTTCTGGAAGTCCTCGCCCGCCAGCTTCGCCAGCTCCGCCACGTAGTACGGCTCGCGCCGCTGCGGGAGCATCAGGGTCCGGCCGTTCGCGGAGTTGAGCATCCGCGGCGACCGCGCCTGCTGGGCCGCCGCGCCGCCGCCCGCGAGGTCGGACTCCTGCTTCGCGCGGATCTGCATGATCCGCACGTCCTCCTGGTCGACGAGTTCGGACTGTTGCCGCGCCGAGGCCGCGGAGACGTCGTTGACGTCCGGTGGCTCGGCCGTCCGCTCGCTGTAGACGCGGTAGCCGTAGACGCCACCGCCCACCAGGCCGAGCACGAGGACGGTCGTGAAGACCCGGCGGCCGCGGCCCTTCTTCTGCTTGGGCGGCTCCGCGTCGTGCGGAAGCGCCGGGACGTTCGCATGTGGCGCGCTGATCTCAGACACCTCCTCGTTCGGGCTGGGGCAGTCCCTGCCGCGGCGGCTGCCCGGCGGACCAGGTCCCGTTCGGCTGGGCCCCGTTGGGCTGGGCCCCGTTGGGCTGGGCACCGGCGGGGGCGCCGTTCGGCCGTGGAGCGTGCGGGTGCTGGGCGTTCGGCTGGACGCCGTGCGGTTGCGGACGGCGCGGCTGCGCACCGTTCGACTGACCGCCGTTCGGGTTCGCAGGGCGCACCGGCACCGGAATCTGCGGCACCGTGACGGTCGTGGACCGCCGCACGCCGCCCGAACCGCCCGCCGGGGCGCCGACGGGTTCGGCGACGGGGCCGGCCGGGGGCCTGCCCCGCTGCCGGTCGCCGCGGTGCGGGAGCCGCCACACCTTGCGCTCCTCCATCGGCATCTGGAGGGCGTAGGGGTGCCGCCCGAGGCGGGCGAAGCGGCGGCGGTTGTTGCGCGAGCGGATCATCGAGACGATGACGACGGTGAAGACGGACGCCCAGATGAAGTTCATCGGCTTGAGGTAACGCCGGGCCTTCATCCACAGGGAGGCGGTGTCGTCCCAGCGGTCGGTGTTGTTGTCGTGCTTCTTGATCTTTCCGTCGGCGCGGGACGTGCTGATGGCGCTGGTGCCCGACCCCTCGAAGGTGTTGCTGCGGACCTCGGTGCCGTCGGCGTTGCCGATCATGGTGATGGCGTGGGCGGTGGCGCCCTTGATGACGTTCCCGGTGAGCCTTCCGGACGAGTTCCTGAGGTAGATGCCGGTGCGGGCGCCGGTGATGGAGTTGCCGGCCAGGCTCGCCTCCTTGACGCCGTCGCGCAGCGAGATGCCCTGCCGGGTCTGCTTGGACAGCCGGTTGCCGGAGATCTGTACCCGGGTGGCGGCAGAGCGGACGACGATGCCCATGTCACCGCCGACGATCTGGGTGTTCTGCACCGACAGCTTGTCCCCGCCGAGCAGCTCGACGCCGTAGTGGCCGTTGTTCTCGGCCCGGCTGTTGTTGATGGAGCTGTCGCCGAAGGTCTCCAGCGACTCGCCGGACGCGGACGGGCCCTCCGCCAGCGCGGTGCCGTTGACGGTGAATCCGTTGTGTCCGTTGTTCAGCGCGGCGGCTCCGGTGACCCGGATCTTCTCGGTGGCGCGGGCCAGCACGAACCCGTCCCCGCGGCTGCCGGACACCGTGACGTTCTCGATCGTGGCGTTCTTGGTGAACCGGTGCATGACCAGGCCGTCCACCAGGCTGTTCGCGATCTTGACGTTGGTGACCTTGGACTGGTTGGAACCGGACACGAACAGGCCGTAGGCGTTGCCGTTGAAGGTGCTGTGGTCGATGGACCCGGTCACCAGGTCGGCCGCCGGAACGTGCGTCGCGGTGCCGCCCGGCTTCTCGACCTCGATGTCGCCCGGACCGCCGCCGCTACTGCCCCTGTTCTCGTTCTCCTGCTGCCGCTTCTTCTTGTTGGCGTGCCGCTGTTCCTTCGTGAGGTGCTTCTGCTCGCTCGACGGACGGTCGGTCCCGGTCAGGGCGACGCCCCCGGTCCGGCCGCCCCAGAAGCCGAGGTTGCCGGTGGAGGCGTACTTCATGTGGAACTCGCCGCCGACCGCGCGGATGTAGGCGCGCCCGTCGTTGGGGTCGGTGTCCGGCTTGCCGGCCCTGAAGTCCCAGCTCGTGATACGCACCGGGTTCTGCCTGGTGCCCTCGATCGTCATCTTGCCGCCGAAGCTGACGATCGAGCTGAACGCGCCGGGGATGCTTCCCATGCGGAGCGTGAGCGGGCCGGACGAGCTCTGGAGGAGCAGGCTGGCGCCGTCCGACACGAACACGTGGATGCCGAGCAGGTACGAACCGTCGGGCAGCTTCTTGACGTACTTGCCGCCGTACTTGATCAGGTCCGCCATGGTGTACGGCTGGTCGGTGTTCAGCGCCGGCAGCACGAGCGTCTTGCCGTGGCTGGAGCCGTAGATCTGCGGCTGCTTCCACGTCATCGCGGTCACACCGCCCGCCTGCAGGATCGCGGCCAGGACGGCGCGGGTCTGCAACAGCCTCTGGTCTTCCTGGTCGACGAGGGCGGCCTGCCCGTCCCCCTCCGGCGACGGGGCCGCGTGCGCCGGAGTGGTGGGAAGCAGTGCCAGGGGGAGCGTCAGGGGAAGGAGGCCGAAGGTCAGCGCCAGTCCGGCGACTAGGGAGCGGCGAATCGTGCCACCCACCGGCGGGGAGGAGGGTTGGGCATCTGACACCTCATCCCACCCCCTGGAGCGAGCTCGCGGTCTGGCCGGCGCCGCCGACCTGGTCGGCGGAGCGCGTCAGCCAGCCCTGCTTGTTCATCGTGATGAACGCGTAGAGCTTGATGGGCAGCGAGATGAGGATGATGACCAGCACGGTCAGCGGGAGCAACAGGATCTCTCCGGGGTGGCGCTTGAGGTGGGACCAGCCGCGGATGGCGCGGCCGAGCAGCACCCAACCGATCGCCAGGCCGATGCCGAGCGGGGTCAGGTTGCCGAGGATCCGGCTGAAGATCAGGTAGCCGAGCGTGACGCCCATGGTCACCGGGGTCAGCAGGATCTGCAGCACGGTGACCTTGGTGACGAACGGCGTCTTCCACAGCCAGCCCTTCCACAGGGCGGTCAGGTAGCAGCGGTAGGAGTTCCGGCTCCAGCGGATGCGCTGCTTGAAGAACGCGCGGAACGAGTCGGGGAACATCGAGATCGCGCGTGCCGACGACTGGTGGACGGTCTTGTACCCCTGGGACAGGGTCAGCCAGGTGAGCCGGCCGTCGTCCCCGGCGATGCAGCGGCGACCGAGGAAGAACTCGTTCTCCAGGTTCTCGACCACGGGCTGGATCACCGAACGGCGGTAGGCGGCGGTGCGGCCGGACAGGCACGCGACGCCGCCCTTGGAACCCATGGCGGGGACGTAGTCGTAGTAGCGCAGGTTGACCAGCCAGTCGGCGATGCGCCGCCAGACGCTGGTGGTGCGCTGGTAGACGTTCTGCTGGGTGCCGACGCCGCCGACCTGCGGGTCTTCGAACGGCATCTGCACGGCGGCGAGCAGACCCGGCTGCCACCAGGTGTCGGAGTCGGCGAACACGACGACCTCGCCGCGGGCGGCGCGGATGCCGACGCCGAGCGCGGAACGCTTGCCGGAGTGCTCGTAGACGAGGATGTGCAACCGCGGGTCGGTGACCTGGGTGAGCCGGCGCTGACCCTCGGTGTCGCCGACGTCGATCACGACGATGACCTCGTTGGGGTCCTGGGCGAGCCAGCTCTCCAGGCACCGGATCATGATCTCCGGGTCCTCGCGGTAGGACGGGACCACCACGGAGGTGGTCGTCCGGAAGTTGTTGACCACCGGCTTGTACATGCGGGACAAGATGACGCGATAGATCCACAGGCCCCAGACGAGAAGCCCCGCGAACCCTAGGGGGACGAAGGATCGCCAGTCGCCCGACGACACGGACCCCGTGATCGAACTCCAGGCATCACTCAACCACCCCGTAACAGACGACAAGATCGAACCTTCCTCTGCATGGGGCGAGGGGAAAGTTCGGTGGTGGCTCCCCCCGCGCTACCTCCGTTAAGAGTGAGCAGATCAGATGATGGTTCAGATTCGTCGGGTTCGGCCACATACGGTCTGATGGGTCCGGTCCACTACCGGATCGCCCTAAATCTTGTCAAGAGATAGACCGGAATCGTCGTGAAAAGCTCTGATTGGTCGCCCCTTATTAGGACGCTCGTCACGTCGCCAGAGATCAACTTCGCAGGCAGGTCATGTCGTTTGTAGCCAAACATCCTAAATGTCCTGTTTGTCGCTATTGGGCTACCGCTTAGTAGAGATACACCTGGGATGGAGGTGATTTGCGTCACAACAGTGGACCGAGCGCGGTTCGATGTGATCCGCATCCATTTCTGGGGGCGATTTGGGGGTCCAATGACGGTTACCAGCGGGTAGCATGAAGGTGAGTTACCGACCAGTACGCAATGCGGCCGGTCGTCAGACCGCCACGGGATCCAACGGAGGCTCGCATGGGCCACTACAAGAGCAACGTCCGTGACCTGGAGTTCAACCTCTTCGAGGTGTTCAGGCGCCAGGACCTCCTCGGCACCGGCCCATACGAGGACATCGACGAGGAGACCGCGCGCAGCGTCCTCGCCGAGGTCACCCGGCTGGCCGAGGGCCCGATCGCCGACTCCTTCGCCGACGCCGACCGCCGTCCGCCGGCGTTCGACCCGGCCACCGGCACCGTCACCGTGCCCGACGGCTTCAAGAAGTCGTACCGGGCCTGGATGGACGCCGAGTGGTACCGGCTCGACCTCGCGCCCGAGTTCGGCGGCAGCCTCGCCCCGCGCTCCCTCACCTGGGCGGTCGCGGAACAGGTCCTCGGCGCGAACCCGGCCGTGTACATCTACTCGTCCGGCCCCGGCTTCGCGCAGATCCTGTGGCGCATCGGCACACCCGAGCAGAAGCGGTTCGCCGAGCTGGCCAGGGAACGGAAGTGGGGCGCCACGATGGTGCTGACCGAGCCGGACGCCGGATCGGACGTCGGCGCGGGCCGCGCGAAGGCCGTCCGGCAGGACGACGGCACCTGGCACATCGAGGGCGTCAAGCGCTTCATCTCCTCCGCCGAGCACGACATGGCGGAGAACATCTTCCACCTGGTGCTGGCCCGTCCCGAGGGCGCCGGCCCCGGCACCAAGGGCCTGTCGATGTTCCTCGTCCCCAAGTACCTGGTCGACCTCGACACCGGTGAACTCGGCGAACGCAACGGCGTGTACGTGACGAACGTCGAGAAGAAGATGGGCCTCAAGGTCTCCACGACCTGCGAGCTGACGTTCGGCGAGAAGCACCCGGCGGTCGGGTACCTGGTCGGCGACGTCCACGAGGGCATCAAGCAGATGTTCCTCGTCATCGAGTACGCGCGGATGATGGTCGGGACGAAGGCCATCGCCACGCTGTCCACCGGCTACCTCAACGCGCTGGAGTACGCGAAGGAGCGCGTCCAGGGGCCGGACATGACCCAGATGACCGACAAGAGCGCCCCGCGGGTGCCGATCACCCGTCATCCGGACGTCCGGCGCAGCCTGCTGACGCAGAAGGCGTACGCGGAGGGCATGCGGGCGCTCGTGCTGCTCACCGCGTCCTACCAGGACGCCGTGCAGGTCGCCGAGCACGAGGGCCGCCGGGACGAGAGCGCCGAGAAGCTCAACGACCTGCTGCTGCCGATCGTGAAGGGCTTCGGCTCGGAACGCGCCTACGCGCTGCTCGGCGCCGAGTCGCTCCAGACGCTCGGCGGGTCCGGCTACCTGCAGGACTATCCGATCGAGCAGTACATCCGCGACGCCAAGATCGACACCCTGTACGAGGGCACCACCGCGATCCAGGGCCAGGACCTGTTCTTCCGCAAGATCCTCCGGGACCACGGCGCGGCGCTCCAGGTCCTCGTCGGGGAGATCAGGGCGTTCGCCGAGTCCGACGCGGGCAACGGGCGGCTGAAGAACGAGCGGGCCCTGCTCGGCCGGGCCCTGGACGACGTGCAGGGCATCATCGACCCGATGGTCGGCTGGGCGCTCGGCTCGCTGGAGAACCCGAGGGAGCTGTACAAGGTCGGGCTCAACACGTCCCGGCTGCTGCTCGCCCTCGGCGACCTCATCGTCGGCTGGCTGTTGTGCCGCCAGGCCGAGGTCGCGCTCACCGCGCTCGCCGGCGCGGACGGGCGTCCCCCGGTGTCCGACTCCGACGAGGCGTTCTACACCGGGAAGGTCGCGGCGGCGCAGTTCTTCTGCCGGACCGTGCTGCCGCGGCTGGCATCGGAACGCGCCATCGCCGAGGCCACCGACCTCGACGTGATGGAGTTGCCCGAAGCGGCGTTCTGAGCGTCCCGACCGCGTCGTGATCATTTCGTGTCGCGGGTCCCTCCGCCGGATGTTGGCGGGGGCCCGCGGCGGGTGGCTACTGTTGGCCGCGTCCTTCGACAGTCTCCCCCGACCGGATGACCGATGCCCGCCCTGCCTCCCGCTGTCTCCCTCGCCGGCTCCCTCGTCGGGCTCCTGCTGATCGCCGGTTGTACCGCCGCCGACAAGGCCGAGCCGTGGGATCCGCCCACGGTGGGCGTCGGCGGATCCCACACCGCCACGGCCGGATACGCGAAGGAGGGCTGGTTCGGGGGAGCGGAGGGCCTGCACGCGCGCGTCGAGATCAAGGGCGTCGAACGGCAGGGCGGCAAGTCGGTGCTCCGCTACAGCGTGACGTCGCTGGACTCGGAGACGAAGTCGGTGACGTTCGCCATCGACCTCCTCGACCCCGTCGGACGGAAGCTCTACCGTCCCACCGGGTCGACGAGCGGGGACCACTTCGCGCCCGGCTCGTCCCGCGAGATGGCGGCCGAGTATCCGGCGCTTCCGCCGGACGTCCAGAAGATCACGGCGTTGACCCCGGGCACGGCCGGTGAGTTCACCGGCATTCCCGTGACCGTCCCCTCGCCCGGCCCGCCCGCCGGAGGGTCCGGGCCGCTGCCGCCGGGCTTCTCGCCGCCGTCCGGTCCGGGCTCCTCGGCTGCGCCCGGGGGCGGCCTCCCACCCGGGTTCTCACCGCCGCCCGGTTTCTCGCTTCCGCCCGGGTTCTCCCTCCCCCCGGGATTCTCACCTCAGGGGGACGGACGACCCGGCGGGGCCGATCCGATGGCCGCGCCGTCACGCTCGCCCTCGTCCGAGCGCTCGCGTTCGGCCCGCCCGAACGCGAGGTCGCCCCGGCCGTCGCCGTCGCGTTCCGAGACGGGCCCGTTCCCCGAGATGACCCTGCCGGGGACCGTGCCGGGCGGCAACCCCGCCGACCTGTACGACATCGTCGAGGGCGAGACCAAGGACGTCAGCGCCAGCGGGACCAGCGTGACGGTCGGCCTGCGCACCGACGTGCTGTTCGACACCGACTCGGCGAAGCTGTCGAGCCGCGCGAAGGCCCTCCTGGACGAGGCCTCACGCCAGATCAAGACGACCGCCTCCGGCCCGCTGACCTTCACCGGGCACACCGACACCAAGGGCGGCGACAAGCACAACCTGCGGCTGTCGAAGGAACGTGCCGAGGCGGTGCTCAAGGAGATGAGGTCGCGGCTCGGCA
Source organism: Actinomadura pelletieri DSM 43383 (assembly GCF_003634705.1). Lineage (GTDB taxonomy): Bacteria > Actinomycetota > Actinomycetes > Streptosporangiales > Streptosporangiaceae > Spirillospora > Spirillospora pelletieri. Next base: position 1,322,741 of record NZ_RBWU01000001.1, read on the forward strand.
GCGGCTTCGTCTACACCGCCAGTGGCAAGGGCGAGGCGGAACCGGTCGCCAAGGAGGGCGGCGCGGACGACGCCAAGGCCCGCGCCCGCAACCGCCGGGTCGAGATCTCCTACCAGGTCAAACGGGCGGCGACCGACTCGCCCGTGGGCACGCCGGGCTCGCGGGGACCGTCCACCGGCGCGAGCGGCGCTCCGGGTGGGCCCGCCGCGTTCCGGCCGCAGGACGGTGAGACCGTCGCCAGCCGGTACGGACGCTTCGGCGTGGCGAAACGTCGTCTGGACGTCAAGCCGTTCTACCGGGACGGCGCCTACATCGTCGCCGTGTTCGACATCGTGAACGAGGGCCCCGGGCCGACCCCGCCGTACGCCTCCTACCCGCACAAGGACTACCCGGGCGGCGTGTTCACGTCCTTCTCCCTCCAGGTGCCGGGCGCGAAGGAGATCTACCGCGCCGTCCGTGTCGGGCCGCGCGCGCCCGGAGCGCCCGCCCCCTATGTCGGTCCCGGACGCGCCGTCTTCCGCACCGGCGTCGACCAGCCCGTCCGCGGTTTCGTCTACCTGCCCGCGCCGCCCGGGAACGTCACGTCGGTCACCTTCGACGGCGGCCCCTTCGGCAAGGTCGACAAGGTCCCCGTCTCGTAGGTGATCGCTTCGACGTGTGACGGACGAGCCGAACGGATAGTTAAAGAGCACGGACACAGATCGTCTGGCGGAGGTCATCGCATGGGTCTCGGCGTCAGTGTTTTCACGATCACCCTCGGGCTGATCCTTAAATTCGCGATCAAACCGGACGCGATGACCGACCCGGTGGACATTCACATCATCGGCGTCATCCTGATCATTGTCGGCGGGGCGACTTTCCTGTTGCAGATGCTGATGATGTCCCGGATGCAGCAGCGCGGGCCGCGGTTCCAGTCGAGACGCGACGAGCGCCTCTACGACGGCGACAACCCACCCGGCCCCTGACCTCCGGCCCTGAACAGGCTCGCGGGGTCGGTGCCGTGGCGCGGCACCGGCCCCGCGAGCGTGCGATCAGCTCCAGGCCAACATGCGGACGGGGTCCTCCAGCATGTCGCCGACGTCGCGCAGGACCCGCGACCCCAGTTCGCCGTCCACGATCCGGTGGTCGAACGACAGCGACAGCGTGGTGACCTTCCGGATCGCCAGCTCGCCCTCGTGCACCCACGGCATGTCGCGGATCTGGCCGAACGCGAGGATCGCCGCCTCACCGGGCGTGAGGATCGGAGTTCCGGCGTCCACGCCGAACACCCCGACATTCGTGATCGTGATCGTCCCGTCGGACAGGTCGGCCGGGGACGCCTTGCCCGCGCGGGCCTTGACGGCCAGCTCGTGCAGGGCGCGGGCGAGGCCGGGCAGGTCGAGGTCCTGCGCGTCCTTCACCTTGGGCACGATCAGACCCCGGTCGGTGGCCGCCGCGATCCCCAGGTTCACATAGCGCCTGACGACGATCTCGGCGCCGGACGGACCGTCCACCCAGGTGGCGTTCACCTGCGGGTTCCGTGCCACCGCCGTGATCAGCGCGCGCGCCACCAGCAACAGCGGGGACACCTTCACGTCCGCGAACTCGGGGAGTTCGCGGAGCCGTTTCACGGTCTCCATCGTCCGGGTCACGTCCACCTGGAGGAACTCGGTGACGTGCGGCGCGGTGAACGCCGACTGGGACATCGCCGCCGCGGTCGCCTTGCGGACGCCCTTGACCGGCGTCCGCTCCTCACGCGGCCCCGCCTGGGCGGCGGGCGCGGACGGCGCGGAGTGCGCGGCGAGGACGTCGTCCCGGGTGATCGAACCGCGGGGGCCCGAACCGGCGATGGTCGCGAGGTCCACGCCGAGGTCCTTCGCCATCTTCCGGACCGGCGGCTTGGCCAGCGGCATCCCGTTCTCCACAGGCTGTGGACGAGGCGCGGGCGGCGCGGTGACCGCCGCCTCACGAGCGGGCGGCGCGGCCGGGGGCGCGGGCGGCGGTGTGCCGTTCGGCGTCTTGCGCGGACGGCGCTTGGTCGCCCCCTCCTTCACCCCGTAACCGACGAGGACGGGCTGGCGTTTCGGCTGCTCCTTCGGCGGCGCCGACACGATGCCGGGCTCGTCGGCGGTCGGCACGGCGTCCTCCGCCCGGGGCGCCGCGGTCTGCGCCGGAGGCTCCGGGACGGGGGTGGCCACGCCGCCCTCGCCCGCCGCGTTCACCGCGATGATCGGGGCACCGACCTCCACGGTCGCGCCCTCGGTGACCATCAGCTCCGTCACCACGCCCTCGAACGGGCAGGGCAGTTCCACGATCGCCTTCGCGGTCTCGATCTCCACGATGGTGTCGTTGATCTCGACCGTGTCGCCCACCTGGACATGCCACTTGACGATCTCGGCCTCGGTCAGGCCCTCGCCCACGTCCGGCAGGTTGAAGATTTTCGGCTGGCTCACCGGCGTCACCACGCGAAGGTCCGGTCGACCGCGTCCAGGATGCGGTCGAGGTCGGGCAGGTAGTCGTCCTCGTTGCGGGACGGTGGGTACGGCGTGGAGAACCCGCCGACGCGCAGCACCGGCGACTCCAGCCGGTAGAAGCACCGCTCGGTGATCCGCGCGGCGAGTTCGGCGCCGAACCCGTTGAACACCGGCGCCTCGTGCACGACGACGCACCGTCCCGTCCGGTTCACCGACTCGACGACGGTGTCGATGTCGAGCGGGTTCAGGGAGCGCAGGTCGATGACCTCGAGCGAACGTCCCTCGTCGGCGGCCGCGGCCTCCAGGCACGTCTTCACCGACGGGCCGTACGCCAGCAGCGTCGCGTGCTCGCCCGCATGGACGACCCGCGCCTGGTGCAGCGGCGTCCAGTCGCCCGGTGACGACTCGACGTCGACCTCGGCCTTGTCCCAGTACCGCCGCTTCGGCTCGAAGAAGATCACCGGGTCGGGGGACAGTACCGACTGCTGGATCATCGTGTACGCGTCCACCGGGTTGGAGCACGTCACGACCCGCAGGCCGGGGGTGTGCGTGAAGTAGGCCTCGGGCGACTCCGAGTGGTGCTCCACCGCGCCGATGCCACCGCCGCACGGGATCCGGATGACGACCGGCAGCGACAGCGCGCCGAGCGACCGCATCCGCATCTTCGCGAGCTGGGTGATGATCTGGTCGGCGGCGGGGAACACGAACCCGTCGAACTGTATCTCGACGATGGGCCGGTAGCCGCGCAGCGCCAGCCCGATCGCTGTTCCGACGATGCCGGACTCGGCCAGCGGGGTATCGATGACGCGTTCCTCGCCGAAGTCCTTCTGCAGGCCGTCGGTGACGCGGAAGACGCCGCCGAGCTTGCCGACGTCCTCGCCCATGACGAGGACCTTCGGATCGTTCTCCAGGGCCTTGCGCAGGCCCTCGTTCATGGCCTTACCGAGGGTGAGCGTGGTCACTTCGCCTCCTCCTCGAACGACGCCAGGTAGGCGGCGAACTGCTCCTGCTCCTCGGTCATCAACGGATGGTGTTCGGCGTAGACATGGTCGAACATCGTCAGGGGCTTCGGGTCGGGCATGGCGAGGCACCGGTTGCGCAGGTCCCGCGCGGCCTGCTTGGCCTCGTCCTCGATCTTCTCGAAGTAGGCGGTGTCGGCGTGGTCGTTGCGGACCAGGTACGCCTTGACCCGCTCGATCGGGTCCTTGAGTTTCCACGCCTCTTCTTCGGCCTTCAGCCGGTAGCGCGTGGGGTCGTCCGTGGTGGTGTGGGCGCCCATCCGGTACGTGAACGCCTCGATGAGCGTCGGGCCCTGCCCCTCCCTGGCGTTCTCCAGGGCCTTCCTCGTCACGGCCAGACAGGCGAAGACGTCGTTGCCGTCCACGCGCAGGCCCGGGAATCCGTACCCCTGCGCCCTCTGGTAGAGCGGGATCCGCGACTGCCGTTCGAGGGGTTCGGAGATGGCCCACTGGTTGTTCTGACAGAAGAACACGATGGGCGCGTTGAACACGGAGGCGAACACGAACGACTCGTTCACGTCGCCCTGGGAGGTCGCGCCGTCACCGAAGTAGGCGACGGTCGCGGTCGCCGACGGTGTGCCGACGACGCCGTCCCGCTGGACGCCCATCGCGTAGCCGGTCGCGTGCAGCGTCTGCGCGCCGATCACGACCGTGTACAGGTGGAAGTTGTGCTCGGCCGGGTCCCAGCCGCCGTGGCTGACGCCGCGGAACAGACCGACCATGTTGAGGTGGTCGACGCCCCTGCACCAGGCGACGCCGTGCTCCCGGTAGGTGGGGAACACCATGTCGTTCTCGGACAGGGCGCGTCCCGAGCCGATCTGCGCGGCCTCCTGGCCGAGCAGCGACGGCCACAGGCCCAGTTCGCCCTGCCGGGTGAGCGCCACCGACTCCAGGTCGAGGCGCCGTACGATCACCAGATCGCGATAGAGGTCGCGTACCTCCTCGGCACTGAGGTCCAGGGGGTAGTCGGGATGCTCGACGCGCTCCCCCTCGGGGGTGAGCAGCTGGACGAGCTCAGGTTCGGCGAGCTCGGGGGTGTCGGGCGCGCCGCGCACGGAGTCGATCGTCATCGATGACACTCCTCGTTCGGGGCCGGCGCACGGGATCGCCGTGCGGTGGCCGATGCCAACGGCTCCCGGCCCCGGTAAGGGACGAAAGCCGCTTATGCCATCGTGGCAGACATCACACCCTGCGATGCAAGTCCCGCCACCCGGGTCCCTACCCTCAGCCCACTTCCCTGACGCAAACGTGACACATCCCACCCGGTTCCCCCGAACGGGCGGGTTACTCGCGGGACAGCGCCCTGGTCACGCCCGCGGCGACGGTCAGACCGAGGACGAGCCCGGCCGCCACGATGAAGTTGGCGATCCACTGGTAGACGCCCTTGGGCGCGAACACCGTCTCCTGCCCGAGGGTGCCGATGGGGAGGATGAGGTCGAGCGTGTAGAAGAACGCATTGAAGTGCGGCTTCTGACCGGTGTCCAGCACATCCGGCTTGTGCAGGGAGAAGACGATCGTTCCGAACGCGAGCAGACCGATCAGCCAGCTCGCCGCGCGGAACGGACGGTAGCCGTAGCCGACCAGGCCGTCCTGAAGGAAGCCGATGACCTTGCGGGACATGCCCTGCGTCTTGCGCCGGTCCCGGGCCTTGGCGAGCAGGACGGACCGTCCGTCGGCGTCCAACCCGAGGGACCGGTACGTCTGGGCGAGCCGCTCGTAGGGCTGCGGGGCGTAGCCGTCGGTGTCGCGGCGCAGCCAGGCGAGGCGCTCGCGGGCGGTGAGCGGCGGATCGAGGGTCTCGTACTGGAGGCCGTCGAGCTGGAGGCGCTCCGGCCAGGAGGACGCGTCGTCCCGCAGCAGGTTGATCCGGGCGTAGGACAGGTCGGCGGTGCCGTGGATCGGTTCGGCGGTGCGCAGCAGCAGCTCCTCGGCCTGGACGCGCTGGAGGCTGAGGGCCGTCCCCTGGTCGTGGCGCAGGTGGGCGTCCCGGAAGCTGAGCTGACCGGTGACGCGGGCGCCGGAGAAGCTGACGGTGCCGACGGCCGAGAAGCCGTCGGAACAGTAGATGTCGGTCTCGACGGTCAGGTCGTCGGCGTTCAGGGCCGTGCGCTGCGGCGCGGACAGCCGCGCGCCGACGAACGACAGGTACCCGCCGACCGTGGCGCCGCGCAGCCGCACCTCGCCCTCGGCGCTGAACCCGCCGTCGCAGAACACGTTCGCCGCCACGTTCAGGCGGCTGGCGTACAGGGCGGCGCCGGACGGGTTGTGCAGCCGCGCCCCCCGGAAGATCAGCTGACCGCCGACCGTGGCGCCGGGCAGCCGGACCTCACCCGTGGAGCTGAAGCCCTGGTCGCAGTACACGTTGGCCTCGACGGTGAGACGGTCGGCGAGCAGCGCGTCCCCGCCCGGGTTGCTCAACTGGACGCCCGACATGTTCAGGATGCCGGTGATGTTGGCGCCGTCCAGCCACAGCCCGCCGCTGATCCGGCTGCCCTCCAGCCACAGATGCCCGTCGACCCGCGTACCGGAGGCGATCAGACCCGGCAGGCGGCAGCGCATCAGATGGACGCTGTTCATGCTCGCCCAGTACAGGTGCGGCGCCTCGTCGAACGAACAGCCGGTGAGCGCCAGCGGAACGGTGACCTCGGCATGGCCCAGGTTCAGCGAGCCGGTGATGCGGGCACCGCCCAGCCGGACGGCCGCGACCTGTCCCGGCTCGGGCTCCACGGCGCCGACGAGCAGCGCGACGAGGACCTCCGCTCTGACCACCCGTTCGTGGCCCCACTGGTCGGCCTGACCGATGTCGTCGTAGACCGGGTCACCGGACGACAGGTCGACCGATTCGCCCTTGGGGAACGCCGTCCAAAGACGGCGCTCCGCAGGGGTCAGGTCCTCGATGTCCATCGGGCGGCTCCGGGGGGTGCGGCTGGTTCGTGATGGGTAAATGGTGCCGTACGCTTCAGGGTCGTAAGGAAAAGCGCTGATCACAGAGGGGGCGGCCATGGCGCGTGTCGTCGTCGACGTCATGCTCAAGCCGGAGATCCTCGACCCGCAGGGGCAGGCGATCGCCCGGAAGTTGCCGCAGATGGGCTTTGACGGGGTCGTCGCCGTCCGCCAGGGCAAGCGGTTCGAGGTGGAGTTGGAGGGCGAGGCCGACGAGGCGGCCCTGGAACGGGTCGGCAAGATCGCCGAGACGCTGCTGGCCAACCCCGTCATCGAGAACTATGAGGTTCGCGTTATCTGACGCTTCTGACCAGAAATGGCAGGGAATAGCGTGCGGCGATAGCCCGCATTGGCGCGTTCCACACGGTGCCGATCGGTTGCCGGTGTCGGCGGGTCTTCTGTGGAGGGCCCGCGAGTATAGCGATTACGGAACATTCCGCGGGGGAAGTGTTAGCTGCGTCGAAGTTTCGTCGAGCACGCTCCGGGGTCGGGGGACCGTCGGTGAATTTTCCGGAGCTGACACGAGGTGTCCGGGTGGATATGAGATTCTCGCTCTCGCTGCCGCGCGAGGAGCCGAGCATCCCGGTGGTCCGACGGGTGGTGGGGAACGCGCTGCGGGGGCTGGGCGTCACCGCCGACTGCGTCGACGACGTCCTGGTCGCCCTCTCCGAGGCCTGCACGAACGCCGTCCAGCACGCCCGCGCGACCGGCGAGTACGTGGTGGTCGGACGGGTCGACGAGGGCGTCTGCACACTGAAGATCATGGACTGGGGTCGTGGACCCCGACCGGCCCCCGGAGAACGGGGGATTTTGAGCGAATCCGGCCGCGGCATTAAGATCATGCGTGCTCTGGTGGACGACCTGGACATCGACTCATCACCCGACCGGGGCACCATCGTTCACCTGCGGAAGCGCCTGACCTGGCGTGATGAGGCACTGGTCCGACGCCTCGACCGCCGACTCAGCCGTAGCGCCGGGTAGATTGGTACGCGCGCGGGGGATGTGACGCGCATCGGGGTGTTCGGCGGTACGACCCGCCCGTCCCGGCCGCCCCCTCATTTCGGAGGAACAGAACAGATGGACGCTGCCCGGGTGGGGATCATCACCTTCCCCGGTTCGCTCGACGACAGGGACGCCGCACGCGCCGTCCGGTTGGCCGGCGCGGAACCGGTCGTGCTCTGGCACGGCGACCATGACCTGCGTGGAGTCGACGCCGTCGTGCTCCCCGGTGGGTTCTCCTACGGCGACTACCTACGGGCCGGCGCGATCGCCCGGTTCGCGCCGCTGATGACCGAACTGGTCGCCGCCGCCGGCGCCGGCCTGCCGATCCTCGGCATCTGCAACGGCTTCCAGGTGCTGTGCGAGTCGCACCTGCTGCCCGGCGCGCTGCTGCCGAACTCCGGCCTGCACTTCGTGTGCCGTGACCAGCGTCTCAGGGTGGAGAACGCCGACACCGCGTGGACGAGCGAATATCGTGAAGGCCAGGAGCTGGTGATCCCGATCAAGAACCGGGACGGCCGCTACACCGCCGATCGGGAGACCCTGACGGAGCTGGCCGACACCGGCCGGATCGTCGCCCGGTACGTCGACCTCAACCCCAACGGATCCCTCGACGACATCGCCGGCATCTGCAACGAGGCCGGCAATGTGGTCGGGCTCATGCCCCACCCGGAGCACGCCGTGGAGTCACTCACCGGACCGTCCACGGACGGTCTAGGGTTCTTCGCCTCCGTGGTGAAGAAACTGGTGACAGCATGAGCGCAGCGAACCGGGGGGTGTGGGGGGTCGTCCCCCCACAAGGCACACGTATGAGTGAAGTGAACCGGGGGGTGTGGGGGGTCGTCCCCTCGCCTGGGGCACGTATGAGCGCAGTGAATCGGGGGACGTGGGGGGTCGTCCCCCACAAGGAGAACGCATGAGCGAGCAACGGTCCCAACCTGCTGGGCGAGCGACCCGGGAGTCCTCGGACGAGCCCTCGATGGAGTGGCTCGGCGAGCTGAAGTCCGACGCCGAAGATCCGGAACTCCAGCCGGTCAACCCCTCGGTGACCCAGGCCTTCGAGGCCATGCTCGAAGAGGCCAAGCCCGCCGACCCGGCCGCCGCCCCGCCGCAGCCCCCTGCCCAGGCGCCGCCGCCCGCGCAGGTCCAGGTCCAGGCGGAGCCGGTCGTTCGTGCGGAGCCGGTCATCCAGGTCGACGCGGCCGTCCAGGCGGCGCTCAACGCGGCGGCGGCCCTGGCCGTCCCGCCGCTGTCCGGCGGTGGCCCTGAGCGGCCCGACCAGGAGTTCGCCCGCGCCCTGGCCGAGGAACGCGCCTCCGGCGACCCCTCGTCCACCGTGGCGGACGCGATGCCCTCTCCTCCCGACACGAACGGTCACCCCGCCCCGCCGGTGCCTCCGCCCGCTCCCCAGGCTCCCCTCGACCCGAACACGGGTCCACAGCCCACCGTCGCTCCCGGCACGGGCCCGCAGCCTCTGGTCAACCCGAACACCGGCCCGCTGCCCTCGGTCGGCCCGCAGCCCCCGCTCGGAGGGACGGGCCCGCTGCCCACCGTGCCCCCCGGCACCGGACCGCTGCCGGTTGTCGGACCGGGCACAGGACCGCAGCCCACCGTGGGGTCGAACACCGGCCCGCAGCCTCCGGTCGGCCCCGGCACGGGTCCGCAGCCGACCGTCGGTCCTGGTACGGGTCCGCAGCCCACCGTCGGTCCTGGTACGGGTCCGCAGCCGACCGTCGGTCCGAACACCGGGCCGCAGCCTTCGGTCGGACGTGGGACGGGTCCGCTGCCCGCCGTGAATCCCGGGACGGGGCCGCTGCCGATGGTCGGGCCCGGAACCGGTCCGCAGCCGACCGTCGGCCCGAACACCGGTCCGCAACACTTCGTCCAGCCTGAGCGGCCCGGTACCGGTCCGCAGCCCGCGATCGGACGCGGCACAGGCCCCCAGCACGCTCTGGGCCAGGTGACAGGCCCTCAGCCCACGGTTCACCTCGGCACGGGACCACAGCCCGCCATAGGCCCAGGGAACGACCCGCGGCCCGCGGTCGGGCCGGGCACCGGGCCGCAGCCCGCGCTCGGTCCCGGAACGGGTCCGCAGCCCGCGCTCGGGTCGGGCGCACCGGCCTACTCCGGTACGGACACCGTCGCGATCGCGGCGGCGTCTCCGGAGCGTCCGCTGCCGTACGTCGAGCTGGGCATGAACGAGGAGGAGTACCAGCGCGTCCGGAACATCCTCGGGCGCCGTCCGACCTCGTCGGAGCTGGCGATCTACTCGGTGATGTGGAGCGAGCACTGCTCCTACAAGAGTTCCAAGGTGCACCTGCGCCAGTTCGGCGACAAGGCCCCGAAGACCGACAAGCTGCTGGTCGGCATGGGGGAGAACGCCGGGGTCGTGGACATCGGCCAGGGGTGGGCGGTCACCTTCAAGGTGGAGTCGCACAACCATCCGTCGTACGTGGAGCCCTACCAGGGCGCGGCGACCGGCGTCGGCGGGATCGTCCGCGACATCATCTCGATGGGCGCGCGGCCGATCGCCGTCATGGACTCGCTGCGCTTCGGCCCGGCGGACGCGCCGGACACCCAGCGGGTGCTGCCCGGTGTCGTCGCGGGCATCGGCGGCTACGGCAACTCGCTCGGCCTGCCCAACATCGGCGGTGAGACGGCCTTCGACGCCTGCTACGAGCAGAACCCGCTGGTGAACGCGTTGTGCGTCGGTGTGATGAAGCACGAGGACATCAAGCGCGCGGTGGCCTCCGGCCCCGGCAACAAGGTGATCCTTTTCGGCGCGATGACGGGCCCGGACGGCATCGGTGGCGCGTCCGTCCTCGCGTCGGCGACGTTCGACGAGGAGTCGCAGAAGAAGCGGCCGTCCGTCCAGGTCGGCGACCCGTTCATGGAGAAGCTGCTGATCGAGTGTTGTCTGGAGCTGTTCGGCGAGGACCTCGTCGTCGGCATCCAGGACCTCGGCGCGGCCGGGGTGTCGTGCGCCACGACGGAGCTGGCCGCGGCCGGCACCGGCGGCATGCACATCGACCTCGACCTCGTCCCGCTGCGCGATGAGACGCTTCTCCCCGAGGAGATCCTCATGAGCGAGTCGCAGGAGCGGATGATGGCGGTGGTGGAGCCGGGCAAGGTCGACCGCTTCCTGGAGATCTGCGCCCGCTGGGAGATCCCGGCGACCGTGATCGGGCAGGTCACCGACACCCGCCGCCTGGTGATGACCTGGCGGGGCGAGACCATCGTCGACATCCCGCCGGTGACCGCCGTCGACGAGGGGCCGGTGTACCAGCGTCCGCTGGAGCCGCCGCAGGACCTCGGGGCCCTCCAGTCGGACACGCCGGGGCGGCTCACCCGTCCGTCCAACGGCGACGAGCTGCGCCGCACCGTGCTGTGGCTGGCCGGTTCGCCGAACCTCGCGAGCAAGACCTGGGTGACCTCCCAGTACGACCGCTACGTACTGGGCAACACCGTGCTGGCCATGCCGGAGAACGCGGGCGTGGTGCGCATCGACGACGAGTCGGGGCTCGGCATCGCGCTGTCCCTGGACGGGAACGGCCGGTACTCCCGGCTCGACCCGTACGCGGGCGCGCAGCTCGCGCTGTCGGAGGCGTTCCGGAACGTCGCCGCCACCGGCGCGCGGCCCCTGGCCGTGACCAACTGCCTCAACTTCGGCTCCCCGGAGGACCCGGGCGTCATGTGGCAGTTCGCCCGCGCGGTCGAGGGCCTGGCGGACGGCTGCCAGTACCTCGGCATCCCCGTCACGGGCGGCAACGTCAGCTTCTACAACCAGACCGGCACCACGGCGATCAACCCGACCCCGGTCGTCGGCGTCCTCGGCGTCCACGATGACGTGCGCCGCCGCGTCAACATGTCCCTCACCACCGACGGCGCGACGATCGCGCTGCTCGGTGAGACCCGCGAGGAGTTCGGCGGGTCGGAGTGGGCGCATGTCGTCTACGGGCACCTGGGCGGCCTGCCGCCGCTGGTCGACCTGAAGGCGGAGGCGGCGCTGGCGTCGGTGATGGTGAGCGCCATTCGGGACGGGCTGGTCACCGCCGTCCACGACCTGTCGGACGGCGGCCTGTCGCAGACGCTGGTGGAGTCGTGCCTGCGCGGCGGGCTCGGCGCCAGGATCACGCTGCCGGGCGACCCGTTCACGGCGCTGTTCAGCGAGTCGGTGGCCCGCGCCATGGTCGTCGTCACCCCGGGCGCGGAGGCGCGCCTGGCGGCGCTGTGCGAGTCTGCGGGCGTCCCCGTCGCGCAGCTCGGTGTGGCGGGCGGCGACGCGCTGACCGTCACGGGCCGTGCGCCGGAGGGCGACCAGCAGGAGCTGTTCAGCATCCCGCTGCACGAGCTTCGCGAGGCCCACGAGCGCATGCTCCCCAGCTACGCCGACTGACCCGCAACGTCCGCGCTCACCAAATCGACGCGGCGACCACGTAAAACACGAAAGGGCGTCCCTCAAACCCTGAGGGACGCCCTTTCACGTGGGCACATGCCAGCTCGGGGATCGAGTTCTGATAGCGAGATCACGGCCCTGCGGTAAGTCCGGCGTTCCGGCGTTGTCCCGGGCCGTTCTCCGCCGGACGAGACGGTGGGGGCCGTCCCAGCTTGAGGTGGCCGTTCCAGTCGTCCATGGCCATCGAACACAGTGGCCTCAGCCCGCACGCGAACGCGTTACCCACCTGGTGGAGCGATGCCGAAGGCGAGCGTAGCCGGGTGGATCGCGAAGCGATGCGCGTTCGCCCAGGGACGGTCGCGTAGCGAGCCGTTAGGCGAGCGGAGTGGGCCGGGCCTGCGATCAACACAGCCGGGTGGATCGCGAAGCGATGCGCGTTCGCCCGGGACGGTCGCGTAGCGAGCCGGGCCTGCAATGAATACGGCTAGAAGACCGAGATGTGGACGTGGTCGTAGTGGTTCGCGGTGGTTCCGCCGCGGTTTTCCATCATGCGCCAGCCGGGGCTGCGCATGTCGTAGATGCGTTGGCGCCAGATGACGTACTTGATGCCGAGGGAACGCGCGTGGGTGATCGCGTACTGGGCGGCCGCGTCGCCCTTCGACTGGGCGCTGCCGGTGGCCATCGCGCCGCCGGTCGTGACCATGAAGTCGCAGGCGCGGCCGGTGCCGTGGTCCTGCGGGTCGCCGGGGCGTGTGCAGCCGATCACGGGGAACGGGCCGGTCTCCAGGTCGATGGTGTTCTTGACCCTGAGCATTCGGGGGGTGACGCCGCCCATGCCGATGCTCGGCGACTCGGGCTTGTACCGCTTGACGAGTGCCGTGATCTCGGCCTTACGGCTGAGCAGGTCCTTGATCTCCTTCTTCAGCTGCGCCATCTTCAGCTCGGCCTGCTTACGGGCCTGGACCTCGTCCTGGACGAGCTTCTGGATCTGTTTGACCCGTCCGGCCTTGTTCTGCGCCAGATGGCTGACCAGGGCGGAGTTGCTGAGCAGGTCGCTGGGGTTCGCGCCGGTCACGACCGTGACCGTGGGGTCCTCGCCGTTCATCATGTACTGGGTCGCGGCGAGTTGGGCGACGAGGTCGCGGGCTTCGGTGAGGTCCTGCTGGAGGTTCTGGGACTTCTGGAGTGACTTCTTCGCGGCGTACTGGGCGTCCTTCAGCTTGGCCAGGTCGCCGCCGTACTCCTTGTCGAGTTTCTCGATCTGCCGGTTGAGCTGCTGGAACTTCTTGCTGTCACCGGGGTCGGCGGCGTAGGCGGCAAGGGCGGCGAGGGCGGGGGGAGCCGCGGCGGACGGGGTGGCGGTGCCGATGAACGGCAGTGCCGTGGCGAAGGCCACGAGAGCCAGACCGGCGCGTCTGCCACGGCGCCGATGTGCGGAGGCGGGGGTCTCCACGTGTACTCCTCTCGTCACTGCCGTAGGTCAATGGTCATGAAAGTGCCGTTTGTGCCTCGCCAAGGTTAGACCCAAGGGATCAGTGGGACGGGGCGAAGCGCGAGAAGCCCGATCGCTTCCTGGGAGCCGAGCCATCTTACGTGACACGGCTCACAGCTTTCCTTGTGGGCAAGGCGGTTCAGCCACTTCTTCTGTACGGGACGGGTTCAGCCTCGGTTCAGACGGCCTCCGTAGCCGAGGTTCGTGCCGGGCCTGCTCCACGTGTACTGGATCGTCCCGTCCGGTTGCCGGGTGATCTCGACGACCCCGGACGTGCACGGCTTCCCGACGGACAGGGACATCTTCAGCGCGCTCTCCGTGCCCCGGGTCAACGTGACCGTGCCGTTGCACCGCTCTCTCGGGTAGAACACGCGGCCCGTGGTCCCACCGGACGTGAACGTCACTTCCAGGGGGAAGGAGACGTTGCGGTTGGTGTTGACCATCGTCCCCTTCCATGTCCCCCCGAACGCCGACGGGATGGTCGTCACCGGACGGTTGTTCGAGGCGTTCGCGTTGTCGGGGGGCGGGTCGTTGTCGTCGGCGCGGAGTTGGGGCCACAGCACGAGCGCGATGATGGCGATGCCGACACCGACGCCGATGAACAGGGACAGCGCCACACCGAGCACGTGGTTGCTCGGACGCCGCGACTTCGCGCGGGACGCGAACGGCGACCGGCCGTGCTCGTTGCCGTCGTGACCGGACGCCAGCCCCGGGATGAGGTGCGGGGCCGATTCGGCGCTGTCGCCGGTCTCGTCCAGGTCGACGGCGTCGAATGTGGCCGTCCGGTCGACGGAGATCGGGTCGAGTCTCGTGGTCTCGTCGATCCGGCCCGACGGGGCGGAGCGGGGCGGGTCGTTCTCGTCCAGTGCCTGGAACGCCGTGGTCTCCTCGAAGGCCGCCGGGTCCAGGTCGGCGGGGGACGGCCCGGGCTCCGGCCTGGGTTCAGGACGTGGCCGTCGCATTCGGGAGAGCTTCCCCAGCAGCGGGATGGACGGCGTCGAGGGGTCGCCCTGAGCAGGGGGCATCCCCGGGGCGGGGGCCGGCGGGTTCGGCGGAGTCGGCGGGCCCGGGGTGAACGCGGGTGGTGTGGACGGCGCCGGCCCCTGCCCGGTGGTGGGCGCCGGGTGGGGCGGCGCTCCCATCGGCGTTCGCGGCAGTTGCGTCGGCGGAATCGGCGGCGCCGGGGCGGGTGCGGGCTGCGGCGCGGGCCGCCCGGACGCGAGCGCGCGCCCTTCCTCGACCATGGTGGGCGGCGTTCGACCGGCGAGCGGCGCGTTCTCGTCCAGGAGCCGTTCGAGGAGTTGCCTGGCCGTCGGACGGTCGTCCGGGTCCTTGGCAAGGGCGGCGGCCATGACGTCCCGGAGCGAGTCGGGGACCTTCGCCAGGTCGGCGTCGTCGTAGACGATCCGCTGCATCACTTCGGACGGCGAACCGTCGCCGAACGGCAGGGCGCCGGTGGCGGCGAACAGGAGCGTGGACGCCCAGGCGAACACGTCCACGGCCTCGCCGCTGCCCGAACCGCGCAACTGCTCGGGCGCCTTGTAGGACGGGTCCTCGGTCATGTGTCCGCTGAAGGAGGCGTTGACGGCCTCCAGCGCCTGGGCGATGCCGAAATCGCACAGGCGCGGGCCGTCCCGTCCCAGGAGAACGTTGCCGGGTTTCAGACTGTGATGGAGTGCGCTTGCACGGTGCACGGCCGCGAGAGCGATCGCTGTACCGACGGCGACTCGTTCGACGACGGTGCCGCCGCGTGGGCCCTCCTCGTCCACGAGTTGCTGGAGGGACGGTCCGTCCACCCACTGGCTCACCACATAGGGGCGGTCGCCTTCCACGTCGGCGTGCAGGATGGCGGCCGTGCAGAAGCCGGAGACCTTCCTGGCGGAGGCGAACGCGTCCGCGAACCGTGACCGGGCGGCGGGCTCGCCGCTGAGCCGGACATGCAGGACCTTCACGGCGACCGGGCCGCCGGACGGGTCCCGGCCGAGGAAGACGGTGCCCTGTTCGCCCACGCCGAGCCGGCCCGTGATCTCGAAGGCGCCGAGTCTTCGCGGGTCACCCGGCTGCAGAGGCAGCGCCTCGGGCATCTGACGAACCTCCGTGTCCTTCCGGGGACGGCGTCCCCGGCCTCCCCGATCTCCTTTACTTCCCGAGGCCGCCCCCTGGCCCGGCACCGGGGTCCTTTCTACCGTCTGCGCGGTGACACGGTGGCAATCGTGGCACCGGCCCGCCTCGTCACCGCCACCGGGTAGCTTCGGATGGTGCCGCGAACACCGCTCACCCTCTCCGTCCTCAACGAACAGCGCGCCGCCCTCGGACTACCGCCGTACGGCGGCGCCGACGATCCCGCCGAGCTGCGTCGTGCGGCCCTGGACACCGTCCTGGCCGGGATGGAGGCGGGCGAGGCCGAACCGTCCCGGCCGATCGTCAAAGGAGCGGTGCGGTTCCTGCTCGACCGGCTCGCCGAGCTGGCGCCCGGCCGTTCGGTGGAGGTTCGCGTTCCTCCTTACGCCGCCGTCCAATGCATCGACGGGCCGCACCATACCCGTGGTACGCCACCGAATGTGGTGGAGATGGACGCCGCGACGTGGATCGGGCTGGCCACGGGCCGCTTGTCCTGGAACGAGACAGTCGAGGACGGCCGGGTCCGTGCCAGTGGCGCACGTGCCGACCTGTCCGAGCACCTTCCACTGCCGGTAGATCGAGCGGTCACCGAACCCGGCTGAGGGGCGGGGTCGGGCTACGTCCTGTCGGCCTGGGCGAAGGGGAACTCTCGTTCGACGCAGTGCCGACGCGACGTGTCGTCCGGGTACCGCGTCTCGTCCCCACACTGGGCCGCCTTGCTCAACAGAACGAAGAGCGCCGCCGCGCCGACGGCCAGGGCCAACGACGAGCAGATGACGCCCACGATCGCGGGACGCCGATCCCCGTCGCGCCGCACCAGGGACACCGCCCCGAGAACGACCCCGACCAGGGCCGGGATCATCCCCACCAGACACAGGACGAGCCCCACCAGCCCGGTGATTCCGAGCACCTGAGAAGACCTCGCCAGCGTGCTCCGCCGGGGCGGAGCGGGAGGCGAATACGTCTGGTACCCGGGCAGCGTCATGTGGTCCTCCACGTGTCGGTCACCAGAGTCCCCCGCGTCCCGTGATGCGCGTGGTTCCGCGGGGTAAAGGTCCGTTAAGGAGATACCGCCGATTCGAGCAGGTGAACCCGGCATCTAGACTGAAGCACGTGCCTCTCCGCGACGGACGTCTGAGCCACGACATCGATCCCACGGATCGCCCCCCGCAGGACGCTTGCGGGGTCTTCGGCGTGTGGGTCCCCCCGGACCAGGCGTCCCGGGCAGAAGTGAGCAAGCTCACGTACTACGGCCTGTACGCACTCCAGCACCGTGGGCAAGAGTCGGCCGGAATCGCCGTCAGCGACGGCTCCCGCATCGTCGTGTTCAAGGACATGGGCCTCGTCGCCCAGGTCTTCGACGAATCCGTGTTGAACACACTGCGCGGGCACATCGCCGTCGGTCACTGCCGCTACTCCACGACGGGCTCGTCCACGTGGGAGAACGCGCAGCCCACGTTCCGGTCGTCGGACGCGGGCGGGCTGGCGCTCGTCCACAACGGCAACCTGATCAACACCCCGGAGCTGGCGGAACGGCTGGAGCCCGGCGTGCTGACCGCGACGACCGACACCGAGGTCCTCACGGCCCTGCTCGCCACCCACGGCGACGGCGGCACCCTGGCCGCCGCACGGCAGATCCTGCCCGTCACCCGCGGCGCGTTCTCGCTGGCCTTCATGGACGAGGGAACGCTCTACGCGGCCCGCGACCCGGAGGGCATCCGGCCGCTCGTCCTCGGCGCCCTGGAGGACCACGGCTGGGTCGTGGCGTCCGAGACCGCCGGCCTCGACATCGTCGGCGCCCGTTTCGTCCGCGAGATCGAGCCGGGCGAACTGGTCGCGATCGACGGCGCCGGGGTGCGGTCGGAACGGTTCGCCGAGGCCCGACCGAAGGGCTGCCTGTTCGAGTACGTCTACCTGGCGCGGCCCGACACGACGATCGCCGGACGCAGCGTCCAGGCCACCCGCGTCGAGGTCGGACGCCGCCTGGCCCGCGAGCATCCCGTCGAGGCCGACATGGTCATCCCGACGCCGGAGTCCGGGACACCGGCCGCGATCGGCTACGCGGAGGCGTCCGGCATCCCCTACGGCCAGGGCCTGGTGAAGAACTCCTATGTCGGCCGGACGTTCATCCAGCCGTCCCAGACCATCCGCCAGCTCGGCATCCGCCTCAAACTGAACCCGCTCCGCGAGGCGATCGAGGGCAAACGCCTGATCGTGGTGGACGACTCCATCGTCCGCGGCAACACCCAGCGCGCGATCGTCGCGATGCTGCGGGACGCCGGAGCCGCCGAGGTCCATGTGCGGATCTCCAGCCCGCCCGTCTCCTGGCCCTGCTTCTACGGCATCGACTTCGCCACCCGAGCCGAGCTGATCGCCGGGAACCTGTCGGTGGAGGAGATCCGCGACTCCATCGGCGCCGACTCCCTCGGCTTCATCTCCCTGGACGAGCTGATCTCCGCGTCCCACATCGCCAAGGACAACCTGTGCCGGGCGTGTTTCGACGGCGTCTACCCCATCCCGGTGGAGCAGGACGCCCGCGGCAAGCACCTTCTGGAGGTCACCCGATGACGTCCTACGAGGACGCCGGGGTCGACATCGCGGCGGGCGAACGCGCCGTCGAACTGATGAAGTCGCGGGTCGCCCGTTCCAGGCGCCCCGAGGTCGTCGACGACGCCAGCGGATTCGCGGGCCTCTTCGACGCCTCAGCCCTCCGCAACTACAGGCGTCCCCTCCTGGCCACGTCCACCGACGGCGTCGGAACGAAGGTCGACCTGGCCCGCCGCCTCGGCGTCTACGACACGGTCGGACACGACCTGGTCGGCATGGTCATCGACGACCTCGCCGTCTGCGGCGCCGAACCGCTGTTCATGACGGACTACATCGCCTGCGGAAAGGTCGTCCCGGAACGGATCGCCGACATCGTCGGCGGCATCGCGGACGCCTGCGCCCTCGCCGGTTGCGCGCTCGTCGGCGGCGAGACCGCCGAGCACCCCGGCCTCCTGGACGCCGACGAGTTCGACCTGGCGGGCGCGGGCACCGGCGTGGTCGAGGCCGACGCCATCCTCGGCCCGGACCGTGTCCGCCCCGGCGACGCGGTCATCGCCATGGCGTCGTCGGGCATCCACTCCAACGGGTACTCGCTCGTCCGCCGCATCCTCGCCACCACCGACCTGACCCTCGACTCCCACCCGGCCGACCTGGACCGCCCCCTCGGTGAGACGCTCCTCACCCCGACCCGCATCTACGCCAGGGACTGTCTGGAACTGGCCGGTTCGGGAGAGGTACGGGCGTTCGCCCACATCACGGGCGGCGGCCTGGCCGCGAACCTCGCCCGCTCCCTGCCTCCGACCGTGGACGCGGTCCTGAACCGCTCGTCCTGGCAGGTACCGCCGTTGTTCCGCGTCCTGCAGGCGCACGGGGAAGTCCCACAGTCCGAGATGGACAAGACCTTCAACCTGGGCGTGGGAATGGCCGCCATCGTCGCCCCGGACGCGGCCGACGAGGCCCTCCGCCTCCTGACCTCCCGCGGCGTCCCCGCCTGGCACCTGGGCGACATCACCCCCGGCACCGGCCAGGCCACCCTCACCTGACCGACCCGGCCCCTGTGATCATCCCCACACCACCTGAACGGCCCTGAGCGCCCCCCTGAGCCTCTCTCATGCCATATAAGCCACAGGGATGCCCACGCCCACCCAACGCCGCCCCTCGTGCCGCTCAGCGCCCCACCGACCCGCCTTCACCGTCCGTCCCCACCCCCGCACCGAAGGTCAACCCTAGGGGCGACGGCACACAAGACCCCCACACGTCCTGAAACGCGCGGAGAGACGGGTGCTGCCGGCGTGGTGTGTCGGTCGCTGCCGATAGCGGCTCGGTCGGGGTGGGACGGGTGACCATGGCCGCGTGGCGATGACGGACGTCACCGTGCTGCGTGGGGTGGTCCAGGTATGACGAACGCCACTGCCCCCAGGGGGCAGTGGCGTGATGTCAGCCGATCAACCGGAGGTGCCGTCCTTGCGGTCGTCCGTACCGTAGTCGTCGGCGTAGTCGGCGTACTTCTCGGCGAGATCGTCGTAGGAGTCGTCCCCCGAGTCGTTGACTCCCAATTCGCTCTTCAGGCGGTCGAGGTCCGTGTTGCCGCTGTTGTACTTGAGCTGTCGGGCAACCTTCACCTGCTTGGCCTTGGCTCGGCCGCGACCCATTGGCTCGACCCCCTCGATGGTCAGGGCTTTCGTGGGCCCATCAACGCGCGCGTGTACCACACGAACCGGTGCCTGATGAGCCATGCGTCAGTCACGGGTACAACCGTACCCGTTTTGCGCCCGGCTCGGTACATCGACGGTACGTGGCGGCGCTTCTGTTGCTTATAACAACAGTGTATCCGGTGGTCACGTGTGCGCGCCAAGGCCGCCGTGGAGCGGGGCACGGCGGCCTCGGGACGGTGTCCGACCGTCGTTCGACGGTGTTTCGACGTTTTTCAGAGCCAGATGCCGCGCAGCCTTCCGACCTCGGACATCCGGCGTTCCGCGAGCCGGTCGGCGGCCACGGCCGGGGGGACGCCCTCGTCCGCGGCCAGCGCGAAGATCTTCAGGGTGGTGCCGTAGATGCCGGTGGCCCGGGACTTGGCGCGGTCGAAGTCGAAGCCGCCGATCTCGTCCGCGACCTGGATCACACCCCCGGAGTTGACCACGTAGTCGGGTGCGTACAGGACGCCGCGGTCGGCGAGGCTCTTCTCCACGCCGGTGTGGGCGAGCTGGTTGTTCGCGGCCCCGCACACCACCTTGGCGGTCAGCGCGGGCACGGTGTCGTCGTTGAGGGAGCCACCGAGCGCGCAGGGCGCGTAGACGTCCAGTTCGGTGTTGACCAGCGCTTCGGTGTCGGCGACGACCTCGACCTCGGGGTGCGCCGACCGGACCCGGTCGACGGCGGACCGGTTCACGTCACAGATCACGACGCTCGCGCCGTCCTCGACGAGGTGCTCAACCAGGCGGTGGCCGACCTTCCCGACGCCTTCGACGCCGACCCGCTTGCCGCGGAGCGTGGGCGACCCCCACGCGGTCTCGGCCGCGGCGCGCATGCCCTGGAACACGCCGAAAGCGGTCAGGATGGACGAGTCGCCGGCTCCGCCGTACGCGACCGTCCTACCGGTGACGTACTGGCTCTCCCGGGCGACGATGTCCATGTCCTCGCTGTACGTGCCGACGTCGCACGCCGTGTAGTACCGGCCGTTCAACGACTGGACGAACCGTCCGTACGCCCGCAGCTTCGCCTCGGTCTTGTCGGTGGACGGGTCGCCGATGATGACGGCCTTGCCGCCGCCGAGGTCCAGTCCGGCCAGGGCGTTCTTGTACGCCATGCCCTTGGACAGGTTCAGCACGTCGGCGAGCGCCTCGTCCTCGGTCCGGTACGGGTAGAAGCGGGTGCCTCCCAGGGACGGGCCGAGCGCGGTGGAGTAGATGGCGATGATGGCGCGCAGACCACTGGCCTCGTCCTGGCAGAAGACGACCTGTTCGTGGCTCCCGAAGCGGGATGTGCCGGAGGGTGTGGCGGGGTCGCCCTCCTGGGCGACCGCGGGGGGCGCGGACGGGTTGCCCCCCTGGGTGACATGGTCGGCGCCCTTGTGGGGCGCACCGAAGACATTAGGCACGGTAGTGCCCTCCTCTCTGTCTCTGTGATCAGCCTAGGCCGCGTGATGCCGCCGCGCCCGACCGAATCTCATGTCACGATGCGGTGGTGCTTCCGTACGCCGCCTACCTACGGGTTTATGAGCCGGTGACCGCCTTCCCCGAGCCCGCGAGGACGCTGTGGACGGTCTACGCCGACTCCAGGCGGCGCCCGCGACGGATCCACGCGCTCGGCGTCGAGCACCGGGACGCCGCGCTTCGGCTGACGGGTTCGCCGCCCGAGGTCGTGCCGGAGCGGGAGAGCAGGGACGCCTACGTGCGCCGCCTCGACGACATGGTCTACGTGTGCCCGTGGGAGACGCGGCTGCGTTCGTGGCTGGCGTTCGAACGCTTCCGGGACGAGCACGCCGCCGATGTCGCGGCCGCGTTCGTCCCGCCGCGGGTGGCGGAGCGGGTGGTCGGCGACTTCGAGCAGTGGAAGCGTTCGGGCAAACCCCTGCGGCCGCACATCCTGACGAGTACCTGGCACGTGCCGCTGGACTGGTTCGTTCCGTTCGCGCGTGAGGAGCGGTGCCTGATGCTGGGCACCCCCGGAACCGGGTACGGCGGGCCGGGGTCGTCCGAGGAACACGCCGAACCGCCGGTCCCCGGTCAGGGGTCGGCGACGGCCGCGCCCGCGCGTACCCTCATCTACGTCACCTCGATGGGCGAGGCGCGCAGGCGGGTGGCGGACGCGCTGCCGGTCGTGCGGAAGAACCTCGGCGACGGGAAGGGCGACGTCTACCTGCTGTCGGCGGGCCGGTTGGAGACGCTCGGCCGCTGGCTCGGCGGGTTCCATCCGGCCGCGCTCGTCGAGCTCGACTACGGCGGGCTCGTCCATCTGCTGGACGACCGGACGCTCAGTACCGACGACTCCGTGGCCGAGATGGCCGTGGCCCTCACCGGGATGGGGCGCGTTGAGGTCGAGCTGACCGTGGCGATGTACAAGCGGCTGCTGGCCCGCTGGAGGCCCGTCCGGGCCCTCGAAGCGGCGAACTAAAACAAATTTCCCGAATCAGCGCGCGATACGACTATACGTGTCGCTAGAATCACGCAGCGTGACCCACTGTCCATCGGATAGGCGCCGCTCACGGGGAGGTTTCCGCGCAACTACCGCCAGGAACTTGCTTGTAGCGCTGAGTGGTGGCAAGGTTACACGTTGTGATGTCATAGTGGCTCAACTCGGGCCATAGGGGACATCAGTGACCACGCGAGGATCAATCGCAGGATCGCTGTCATCGGTCCATGGAGGAGAGGCCGCAAACATGTCAGCACGTACGCCAGAGGCCGAGCCCCTGCTGACGCCGGCGGAGGTGGCGACGATGTTCCGCGTCGACCCCAAGACCGTCACGCGGTGGGCGAAGGCGGGGAAGCTCACGTCCATCCGGACGCTGGGGGGTCACCGCCGCTACCGCGAGGCGGAGGTGCGGGCGCTGCTCGCGGGCATCCCGCAGCAGCGTTCGGAGTAGCGCTCGCGGCACAGAGCGCGGCTCGCTGCGCGACCAGGTTCTCGTCTTGGTGCGAACCTGACTCCGCATGCGATCGCCATGGCCGATGGCGGCGCCGGTCAACGCCGGTGGCCGATGTCGGTGATGGCTTGGGGGGACGGCCGTTCGTCGCTGTGCTCAATTCGCGTCGTTCTCGGGCCGGGCGCCACCGGTGTCCGGCCCGAGAACGACGGGCGAAGGCCTCCGACGGTCGCGCGACGGCCGCCCGTGGTCACTCAGCGTGACGATCGGCGGTCATTTCGACGGTCATTCGACGGTCGGGCGGGTCGCCATCAGAGGTCGAAATGCCCGCTGACGTGCGCAGAATTTTGGACACAGGTGATTTTTTGTCCACATGAGGACAAGGTCAGCAAATGGGGTGCAGACCGTAAAGTCCGGATAAAACGTACCGGAGATTTGGTCCGGTAGGGCGGGAGTGCGGCTTCCACCGCGTGATGTCATCCCATCCCTTCCCGGGCCGGCCGGTCGAAAAGGTGGCCCGTGCCCGGGTTGTGACGTTCGGCCGTGTTGAAGATGACCATCAGGTGGTCGATCAGCAGTCCTTCCAGTTGAGGACGGGGCACATCACGGTGTTCCAGCCAATCCGGCCCGGCGGTCTCGATGGCGGCCGACCACGCCCGAAGCGTGATGCGCAGGATGGGCCGCGGTGTGGCGACGTCCGGCGACTGAAGAATCCGGTCCGGCAGCAGTTGTCGGATACCGGCGATGATCTCCCTGACCTTGCCCGAACGGTCGGTCGGACCATCGCGCGACAGCGTGGTGTAACCGGCCGCATGGCCCTCCACGAAGTCGAAGTGGCGGCTCAGGGAGATGCGCGGACGATCGAGCGGTCCGCCGCCGGTCGGCGGTTCCAGCAGTACCGACAGCCGTTTCGCCGCGCCGCCGAGCGTCGCCGGGTAAAGCTCGTGGCCACCGCCGAAATGGTGGTGGACCAGCGCGCGCGACGCACCCTTCGAGGCCGCGACGTCGCCGGTCGAGACGTCCTCCGGAGATCGGGTGTCGAACGGTCGCGGTGCCGCCGCGATCGGCTCGTTCCGGCGCTGGTCGAGGCCGAGCCCGGGAAGGCTTCGTCCGCCGTTCCGCCCGGCCCGTGGCCGGTCGCCGACCGCGCGTTCTTCCCCGGGGGTGGGGCGGCCGAGCGTCGGCGCCGTATTACGGCGACAAAAGGGGATAGAGCCGCCTTTTCGTCGTCCGCTGAACGCCCTCCGGCGGGCTGTGATCCAGAACACCACAGGCCCGAACCACCATTGTCGGATGCCCGTTACTCACTGTTGCGGCGGTTTGGGGGGAAGGCGCGGCATCATGGCATCTCCTCCCCGAGTGGAGGACGGCGCGTTCCAACCCCACCGCGCGCCGGTCGCGGCAGGTCCTGCAGGTCCCCCTGGACGGAGTGCCATGTCAGCTGATCAAGCGAACCCCCTGCACAACATGCGGGAAGAGGGTGTTGTGCCACAACCGCGCAGCGAGCCCTCTCCCGCCAGACGCGACGAGGGGAGGGCCGTCCCCGCGCCGAAACCGACGATCCGGAACGTCGCGGAGCGCGCCGGTGTTTCCAAATCACTGGTCTCCCTCGTGATGCGAGGTTCACCCCATGTGAGCGAACGGAGGAGACAGGCGGTACTCCAGGCCGCACGCGAACTCGGCTACCGCCCGAACGCCGTGGCGAGGAGCCTGGTCGAGGGACGGACCCGCCTGATCGGCGCGATCGTCGCCGACCTGCACAACCCCTTCTTCGCCGAGTTCCTCGACGGCCTTCAGGAGAGCCTGCACGGCGCCGGCCTGCGCATGCTCGTCGGCAGCGGTCGCTGGGACCCGCTGTTCGAGGCGGAGGCGGTCGAGGCGTTCCTGGAGATGCGCGTGGACGGGCTCGTCCTGCTCAGCGTCGTCCCCGAGTCCCTCAAGGAGGCCGCGGCCAGCGTCCCGGTCGTGGTCGTCGGCGAACGCGACGTCGTCGGAGTCGACATCGTCGTGGACGACGACGAACTCGGCGCCAGCCTCGCCGTCGACCATCTCGTCGAGCTCGGGCACCGGCGGATCGCGCACATCGAGGGGGCACGTTCCACCACGGCGCGTTACCGCCGCGCCGGATACGAGAAGGCGATGCACCGGCACGGACTCGCCGACGAGATCGTCGTCGAGGCCGGTGACTTCACCGAGGACGGTGGCTACCGGGCCGCCCGCGCGCTGCTGCGCCGTGACCCTCGTCCCACCGCCATCTTCGCTCCCAACGACCTGGTCGCGACCGGCGCGCTGTCGGCGGCCGACGAACTCGGGATGCGGGTGCCGGCGCAACTGTCGATCGTCGGGTACGACAACACCCATCTCGCGGCGATCCGGCACATCTCGTTGACCAGTGTGGACCAGCCCCGCCGGGACATGGGCCGCGTTGCCGCCGAGATGCTGACCGCGCGCATCGGCGACCCCGCCCGCACGGCCCGCCAGAACCTCGTCGTCCCGCACCTGGTGGTCAGATCGACGACGGGCCCAGCTCCGGTCCTGTGAGCCCCGGTCACAGGAACGTCCCCCCCGCCTCGGCTCCCTCCCGCAGGTCCGACCCACCCCGACGTTCGGTGCGGCCCTGCCTGGCCATGCCTCCGGACACATGTCCGGGCACGCGCATGGCCAGGCGCCCGGTCGGCTGACCCGCTTTGGTCCACCGCTTCCACCCCGCGTGCCGGCCGGATGACGGCCTGTTGTCCCTCGAAGCGGTGTGCACCGGGTAAGAGCCCGGCCAAGACTGCCGTATTCGCCGGTCCGTGACCCGCCGTCGGCGGGTTAATGGACTCCATGGTCCGGCGGGTGCCCCGGGTGGCCTCGGGAAGGCCGCCCGGACGGGAGGCCCGCCGGGGCGGACACGAGAAAGTCCACCTGGGGGGTTCAGCTCGTGCGTGATCCGGAACTGGTGTCGTGCGCGCAGCGTGCGGCGAGCGAATTGGAACGCGCGTGGTCGGAGTGGCGGCACGCGCGGGGCATGGCGGAGCAGGTCGCGGAGTCGGTCGCCAGTTACGTCGCCCATTCGATCGATCATCCGTGGGGCCGTCCCCGTGTGGTCCTTGGCCTGGACGCCGACGAGGCACGCGCCCTCGCCGCGCTGCTGGGCAAGGACGACCCGCTCAGCTGACGGGTTTCGCGGACTGCGTTTGACGAACCTTCGGCGGCGTGCAGACTGTCAGGGTCGATAACGAAGACATCACGGAGGTGCGGTCGGTGCGAACTCAGCGAGGCGGTACCGCATCCGCCCGGCACGTGGTCGCCGGTCTGGCGCTGTGCCTCGGCGCGCTGACCGCGTGCAACGCCTCCGCCGAGCCGTCCGCGGACGAGCCGGCGGACCCGCCGACGACCGACACGCGGGAGGGGCCGATCACCGGGGAGAAGCCCGCGTCCGGTGACGGCATGTTCGCGCTGGACGGCAAGGTGATCGTCATCGATCCCGGGCACAACGGCGGCAACGCCGAACACCCGTCCGAGATCAACAAACAGGTCAAGATCGGCAACGGCAGCAAGGCGTGCGACACGACCGGCACCAGCACCGCTGACGGCTACAACGAGCACGCCTTCACCTGGGACGTCTCCAACCGGCTGGCGAAGATCCTGCGTGCCCGCGGCGCCAAGGTCACGCTGACGCGCAAGAACGACAAGGGCGTCGGCCCGTGCATCGACGAGCGCGCGGACGTCGGCAACCGGCTCAAGGCCGACGCCGCGGTGTCGATCCATGCCGACGGCGCGGCCGCGTCCGGCCACGGCTTCCACATCATCCAGCCGGTCGCCGTCGGCAAGAACGCCGGGATGGTGCCGCGGGCCGCCAGACTCGGCAGGGCGCTGCGGGACGCCTACCGCGACGGCACCGGCATCGCCTACTCCACCTACCTCGGCGAGGACGGCATCGACAAGCGCAAGGACCTCGGCGGCCTCAACCTGTCGACGGTCCCCAAGGTCTTCATCGAATGCGGCAACATGCGCAACAAGGGCGACGCGGCGAAGCTGTCCAGCGCGTCGTTCCGCCAGCGCATCGCCGAGTCGCTGGCCAAGGGCTTCGCGAGCTACCTCACGTGACCGCGGCCGATCTTCCTCGCGTCCGCGACCTTCTGCTCGACGCCGGATACACGGTCGCCGGTGTGCGGGAGTTGCTCGGTCCCGTGGCGGGCGGCGCGCTGGCGCGGGACGAGATCGTCCCGGCACTGCGGGCGACACGTGGCGGCTCGCCGCTGGAGACCCTGACAAGGCTGTTCTGGTTGCAGGTTCCGGTGGACGCCTCGGCGATCCCGATGGCCGACCTCGTCGCCGTGGGCCTCGCCGAGACGTCCGGCGGCGAGGCGCGGGCCCGGTTGCGGATCGAGCCACTGGAGGCGGTCGACGGAGACGGACATGCCGGATATGTCGTCTCCGATCTGAAGGTTCGCCCCGGCTCTGGAACCGTCCCGGCGGCCGACCATGTCGTGGGCGCGGGCGGCGCGTCGGGAAATCTGGCCCGCCTGGTTATCCACAGGCCTGTGGATAACGCGCTCGACATTGGAACGGGCTGCGGAGTCCAGGCGGTGCACCTCGCGAGCCGCGATCCCGGCGCGCGCATCACCGCCACGGACGTCAACCCGCGCGCGCTCACCCTCGCCGCGATGAGCTTCGCCCTCTCCGGCATGGACGATGTAGAACCGATCGAGGGCCCGCTACTGGAGCCCGTCCGAGGGCGCCGATTCGACCTGATCGTGTCCAACCCGCCGTTCGTGGTCGCGCCGCCGGACGGTCGACGCTTCACCTATCGGGAGTCCGGCCTCCCGGGCGACGACTTCTGCCGCCGCCTCGTCGCCGAGGCGCCGGACCATCTCAACGAAGGCGGATACTGCCAGCTCCTGGCGAATTGGCTGCATATCGACGGTGTCCCCTGGGAGGAACGAGTCGGCTCCTGGGTGGACGGATGCGACGCGTGGATCGTCCAGCGCGATGTCCAAGACCCGGCGGAGTACGCCGAGCTGTGGCTCCGGGACTCCTGCGAGGCGGGCACCCCCGAGTACCACGCCCGCTACGACGCGTGGCTGGACCACTTCGACCGCCACCACGTCACCGGAATCGGCTTCGGATGGATCACCCTTAGACGCGCCGACCGTCCCACCGTCCGCGTCGAGGAACTCCGGCACGCCGTCGAGGACCCCGTGGGCGCCTACGTCCAAGACATCTTGGACGGCTTCGTCCGCGCCGAAGAGTTTTCCACAACCTGTGGACAAAAATTGGGGGTCGCCCCCGGACTCGTTCAGGAACAGATCGGCCCGCCCGGCGCGGAGGACCCCGAACGCATCATCCTCCGCCAAACCGCCCGCCTACGCCGCGCCGCCGGAGTAGGCACGGTCGAAGCCGCCCTGGCCGGCGTCTGCGACGGCGACCTCCCCCTCGACCCCCTCCTCGACGCCATCGCCCAACTCACCGGAACGGACCCCGCCGAGGTCCGCACCCACGCCGAAACCGTCCTCCCCGAACTGATAGCCGACGGCTTCTTCACCTGAGCCGCCCACCCACCCGCAGCGGCGGGGTTAGGGGCGGGCGTCGTTGAGGGTGGGGAAGGTGCTTTCGCGGAGGCGGCGGGAGAGGGCGCGGTTGATGTGGTGGGCCCAGAGGGGGCCGCCGTAGATCATGCCGGTGTACGCCTGGACGAGGGTGGCGCCCGCGCGGACGCGTTCCCACACGTCGTCGGCGGACTCGACACCGCCGACGGAGATCAGCGCCAGGCGGCCGTCCGTGCGGGAGCGGAGGCGGCGCAGAACGTCCAGGGAGCGCTCCTTCAGCGGGGCGCCGGACAGGCCGCCGGTCTCCTTCACCAGGGCGGGCGGGGACTGCAGGGCGTCCCGGGCGATGGTGGTGTTGGTCGCGATGATGCCGTCCAGGCCGAGTTCGACGGCGAGGTCGGCGACCGCGTCGATGTCGTCGTCCGCCAGATCCGGTGCGATCTTGACGAGCAGCGGGACACGGCGCTCGGACGACCGGTCCGCGGCCTCGCGGACCGCCGTCAGCAGCGGGCGCAGGTGCTCCACGGCCTGGAGGTTCCGCAGGCCCGGTGTGTTGGGCGAGCTGACGTTCACGACCAGGTAGTCGGCGTGCGGGGCGAGACGCTCGGTGCTGGTCACGTAGTCGGCGGCGGCCTCGCTCTCCGGGACGACCTTCGTCTTGCCGATGTTGGCGCCGACGATCGTCCGGCGGGCCCGGCCGCGCAGGCGGCGCGCGGCGGCCTCCGAACCCTGGTTGTTGAACCCCATCCGGTTGACGACCGCTCGGTCAGCCGCGAGGCGGAAGAGGCGGGGGCGCGGATTGCCGGGCTGTGGGTGTCCCGTCACCGTGCCGATCTCGACATGACCGAACCCGAACGCGCCGAGCGCCTCGTACGCGACGGCGTCCTTGTCGAACCCGGCCGCGAGCCCGAGAGGTGAGGGGAACTCCAGCCCGAACGCGTGCACGGCCAGCGCCGGGTCGCGGGGAGCGAGCAGCCGCCGCAACAGCGGCACGACGCCGGGCACGGCCTGAAGTGCCCGGAGTCCCCGCAATGTCAGGTGGTGGACGGTCTCCGCCGGAACCCGGGCGATGACCAGTGAGAAGAGGAGTCGGTACATCGTCCCCGAGTATCCCAGGCGCCCGCGGCGGCGGAACGCTCAGTGTCCGCGGAAGACGCGGCGAAGTTGCAGTCGGACGTCGCGGCCCGCGTCCCGCAGCGTCCGGCGGACGGCCCGGACGGGGTCACCCACGCAGACCCGCCAAGTCTCACGGACACCGTGCCAGACAGGACGCAGCACGTTCGTCCTGATCCAGCGCACAGGCACCACGACCAGTACCCGCACCGGAACGACGACCAGCACGTTCCAGAGCCACCGCAGCACACGAGCCGCGAACCGCCAAGTTCCCACGACCGCCGCGACGATCGGCCCCAGGACGTATCGCCACAGCATCTGGAGTGGCAGCACGATCAGGTGGCGCGCCAGCCAGGCGAGACACCGGCCGATCAGCCGCCATGACCACACCATGGCCGCCCCGAACGCGCGGAGGACGACGACCACGCCCCGGCCTAGCCAGGCGAGCGCCAGCAGCGGCGGGCGCAGAACGTACCGCCACAGGAACTTGCAGGGCAGCACCACGAGGACGTTCAGCAGCCAGGCCAGCCCCCGCGCCAGCAACCGCAGCGGCACCAGCAGCATCCGGCCGAGCCACCGCAGCGGCGGGCCGAACACGGCCGCGAGCGCGCGTCCGATGGCCGCGAGCAGTCGGCCGAAGGGAGCGAGAACGAACCGGTAGAGCAGGCGACCGATCCACACCGGCACCCGCATCAGACCGTTCCAGACCGCCAGAACACCACGGCCGAGCACCAGGACCAGCTCGTAGACGAGCCGCAGCGGCACCACCACGACCAACGCGACCACGCGCGCCGGCATCACGATCCACGCCGGTCCCGGACGCGCCGGTGGGGCCTGCTTGCCCAGGTTGATCGGAGAGTCGTCCGAGCTCACTTCCACCGCCTCGTGAACCGCCGAATGCCATTGAACAGTGCATTTGACTCGGCGCGGGGGTGACCGGTTCCGAGGGGTTGAACCCGTTCCGTGAGGTTCACCGTACTGCTCCACGATCCGGGAGAGCGGTGCGGGCAGCTCCAACCCCGATCGGCGGAAGGGACCAGGAACCGGAGCCGGGCCCAGACGACACGGAGGACACAGACGATGAAGATCCCACGTTGGGCGATTCCCGCCGCGGCCGCCCTGACCGCGTCCGGGCTGCTGCTCACCGCCTGCGGACAGGAGAACCCTCGCAGCCGGCAGAACGCCGCGGGCACCCAGCCGCAGGCCGAGCCCTCGGCGGAACCGTCCCCGTCACCGGTGCCCGAACCCACCACGCTCGAGGTCGCCAACGTCACCAGGCTCGGCAAGGTCGTCACGGACGGCGACGGCAGGACGCTGTACCGCTTCGACGACGACACGGCCCGTCCTCCCGCGTCGACCTGCGCCGACGCGTGCGCGAAGACGTGGCCGCCGGTGTCGGCGAGCGACGCGGCGACACGGGTGGACGGCGTCGACCAGTCCCTGGTCGGCAAGGTCAAACGTCCCGACGGCAAGTGGCAGGTCACCCTCGCCGGCTGGCCGCTGTACCGGTACGCCAAAGACGACGGCCCCGGCGACGTGAAGGGCCAGGGCGTGGGCGGCACCTGGTTCGCCGCGTCCCCGACCGGCAAGAAGGCCCTCGCGAAACCCACGCCCGCGCAGACCGGTGACCGCTGGAAGGGTTGGACGGTCGTCAAGACGAGGAACGACCCGAAGCTCGGCATCATCCTGACGGACGGCAAGGGCCGGACCATGTACCGCTTCGACAAGGACACCCCCAAGCCACCGACGACGAACTGCTTCGGCGCGTGCAAGAAGGCATGGCCGCCCGTCACCTTCACCACCTGGAAGAAGCTCAAGCTCGAAGGCGTCGACCGCAAGCTCGTCAGCTTCATCGAGCGCAAGGACGACGGCACGTGCCAGCTCACCGTCAACGGCTGGCCGATGTACTACTACGAGCAGGACGAACAACCCGGTGACGTCAAGGGCCAGGGCGTCGGCGGCGTCTGGTGGGCCACCACCCCCACGGGCACGAGAGCCGCGACCACGGGAACCGGCGGCGGCTACTAGCCACCACCACAGACGAAGGCGCGGAGGCGTCGCGGGTCGGTCGGGGTCCGCACCCTCCGCGCCTTCCTTCGCTGTGTCCCCTCAGAGCAGGTCGCGCACGGGGGTTCACCGCGGAATCACAAACCAAATCCGCTTCGGATCACTCCTTGGATCTCGACAGTTACCGGATCCGGTGATCGAATAGAGGTCGAAACCGCCACGGATGCGGCCCGCCGGAGTGTCGCGTCCGGGTGGGTGGCTTCGGGAGGTCCGATGGTCGAGCGAATCGAGCAGGCCGGACGAGCGGAACCGGACGTGCGGTCCCGACGGGGGAGGGCGACCGGACGGCACGGGCCCGGGGGACGGCTGTTGCGAGCCGGGGTCGCGCTGACGCTGGTGGCCGGGGGATTGGCGGCCTGCGGGGGCGGCGGGGGGACTCCCACCCTCAACTGGTACATCAACCCGGACAACGGCGGGCAGGCGGCGATCGCCGCGTCCTGTACGAAGGCCGCGGGCGGCCAGTACCGGATCAAGACGGCGTTGCTGCCCAGCGACGCGACCCAGCAGCGGGAGCAACTGATCAGGCGGTTGGCGGCCGAGGACAAGGGCGTCGACCTGATGAGCCTGGACCCCGTGTTCGTCGCCGAGGCCGCCAACGCCGGGTTCCTGCGGCCGTTCACCGCGAGCGAGGCCGCGCCGTTGACGCAGGGGGTGTTCGACAGCGCGGTGCGGAGTTCGACGTGGGAGGGCAGGCTCTACGCGGCGCCGTTCTGGGCGAACACGCAGTTGCTCTGGTACCGGAAGTCGGTCGCGCAGAAGGCGGGCATCGACCCGACCGCCCCCGACTTCACCTGGGACAAGCTGATCGACGCGGCCGTCCGGACCAACACCACGATCGGTGTGCAGGGCAACCGGTACGAGGGCTACATGGTGTGGATCAACGCGCTGATCGCGTCCGCCGGGGGACGGATCATC
This sequence comes from Actinomadura pelletieri DSM 43383, assembly GCF_003634705.1. Classification (GTDB taxonomy): domain Bacteria; phylum Actinomycetota; class Actinomycetes; order Streptosporangiales; family Streptosporangiaceae; genus Spirillospora; species Spirillospora pelletieri. The sequence continues at coordinate 1,354,922 of NZ_RBWU01000001.1, forward strand.
AGCGACGCGGAGAAGGGCGACGAGGCGAGGATCGAGATCGACTCTCCGGCGGGACGGCAGGCGGCGGCGATCATCCAGAAGCTGGCCAGGTCGCGGGCGGCGAGCCCGACGTTGTCCACCGACATCGAGGAGCCGTCCCGGGCGACGATCAACGGTCCGCGCGGCGGGTTCCTGCTCAACTGGGGATATGTCTGGCGGGCCGAGCAGGGTGACGCGGAGGCCGGTGCCATCAATAAGAACATTCCCGCCGACCTGGGGTGGGCGCGCTATCCGCGGGTGAATCCGGGGCAGGAGAGCAGGCCGCCGTTCGGTGGCATCGAGATCGGCGTCAGCGCGTACGGCAAGCACCGCGACGATCTGGCGATCGAGGCGGTCCGCTGCATCACCTCGCCCGCGAACATGAAGCGGTACATGCTCGACGAGGGCAATGTCGCCGCCCGTCCCGCGATCTTCAGCGATCCGGACATCCTCAAGGAGTTCCCGATGGCCCCGCTGATGCGGGACTCCATCGCCGCCGCGGCGCCCCGTCCGGCCACGCCCTACTACGCGGACGTGTCCGGGGCCATCCAGAGCCGCTGGCACCCGCCCGCGTCGGTGAACCCGAACACGACGCCGCGCGAGTCCGCCGAGTTCATCCGCGCGGTCCTGCGCGGCCAGGCCCTGCTCTAACGGAGGTGTTCGGATGACGTCCGTCGACACGGCCCCCGCTCGCGGGGAGATCTCCGACCGCGGCCGGGCCGAGCGCAGGCTCGGGTTGCTGCTGTCCGCCCCGGCGGTGGTCGTGATGCTGCTGGTCACCGCGTATCCGCTGGGCAACGCCCTGTACCAGTCCCTGTTCAGCTACCGGCTCACCGCGCCGGACGACCGGCGCTTCGTCGGTCTCGACAACTACGCGACCGCGCTGACCGACGGCCTGTTCTGGCAGACGGTGCTCACCACGCTGATCATCACGGTGGTCACGGTGGGCGTGGAGCTGGTCATCGGGTTCGCGCTGGCCATGGTCATGCACCGCGCCGTGTTCGGACGCCGGACGGTGCGGACCGCGATCCTGCTGCCGTACGGCATCGTCACGGTGATCTCGGCGTTCGCGTGGAAGTACGCCTTCGACGTCCAGTCCGGGTTCGTCAACTCGTGGTTCGGGCTCGGCGACTACGCGTGGTTCTCCGACCGGTGGGCCGCGCTGTTCGTGATCGTCCTGTCGGAGATCTGGAAGACGACGCCGTTCGTGTCGCTGCTGCTGCTCGCCGGGCTCGCGCAGGTGCCGCGCGACCTGGGCGAGGCGGCGACGGTGGACGGCGCCACCGCCTGGCAGCGGTTGAAACGGGTGACGATCCCGAACATGAAGGCCGCCATCCTCGTCGCGCTGCTGTTCCGCACCCTGGACGCGTGGCGGATCTTCGACAACGTGTTCATCATGACCGCGGGCCAGGAGAAGACCCAGGTGCTGTCGTTCCTGACCTACCAGCAGATCATCACGCGGACCGAACTCGGCCTCGGCAACGCGGTCGGGGTGCTGCTGTTCCTGTCGGTGGTGCTGATCGCGGCCGTGTTCATCAAGGGGTTCAGAGTGGATCTCTCCCAGGTGCGAGGTGACCGCTGATGGAGTCGACGCGTTCGAGGGCGCTGTGGATCGTCGTCTCCCTGCTGATCCTGGTGTGGACGGCGTTCCCGATCCTGTGGATCGTGATGCTGTCGTTCAAGACGCCCAGCGAGATCGGCAACGTCCAGGGCTTCTTCCCGCAGGACTGGACGTGGGAGAACTACGAGACCGTCTTCAAGACCGACCTGTTCACCTCGGCACTGATCAACTCGATCGGCATCTCGCTGATCGCGACCTTCATCGGGGTGACGTTCGCGACGCTGGTGGCGTACGCGATCGCGCGGCTGGACTTCCCCGGCAAGCGGCTGATCCTGTCGTTCGCGCTGGCCATCGCGATGTTCCCGGTGGTGTCGCTGGTCGGGCCGCTGTTCGACCTGTGGCGCGACATCGGCCTGTACGACACCTGGCCGGGCCTGATCATCCCGTACATCTCGTTCGCGCTGCCGCTGGCGATCTGGACGCTGTCGGCGTTCTTCCGCGAGATCCCATGGGAGATGGAGCAGGCGGCGCAGGTGGACGGGGCCACGTCCTGGCAGGCGTTCCGCAAGGTGATCGTGCCGCTGGCCGCGCCGGGGGTGTTCACCGCCGCGATCCTGACCTTCTTCTTCTGCTGGAACGACTTCGTGTTCGGGATCTCGCTGACCTCGACCGAGAGCGCCAGGCCGGTTCCGGCGGCGCTGGCGTTCTTCACCGGGGAGTCCTTCTTCGAGCAGCCCACGACCGCGATCTGTGCCGCCGCGGTGGTCGTCACGGTCCCGGTCGTGATCGTCGTCCTGCTGTTCCAGCGTCGCATCGTGGCCGGGCTGACGTCCGGCGCCGTCAAGGGCTGAGGGGGAAATCATGGCCGCCATCACCATGAAGAACATCGTCAAGCGGTACGGCGACGGTTTCCCGGCCGTGAAGGAGGTGTCCCTGGACGTCCGGGACGGCGAGTTCATGATCCTGGTCGGGCCGTCCGGCTGCGGGAAGTCCACGCTGCTCCGGATGATCGTCGGGCTGGAGGACATCACGTCCGGGGAGATGCTCATCGGCGGGAAGGTCGTCAACAAGGTCGCGCCGCGGGAGCGGAACCTGTCGATGGTGTTCCAGAACTACGCGCTGTACCCGCATCTCACCGTGTTCGAGAACATCGCGTTCCCGCTACGGCTCGCCAAGACGCCGAACGAAGAGGTGAACCGGCGCGTCAAGGAGACTGCGGAGCTGCTGGAGCTGACCGAGCATCTGGACCGCAAGCCCTCGCACCTGTCCGGTGGTCAGCGGCAGCGCGTCGCGATGGGACGCGCGATCGTCCGGGAGGCGGACGCGTTCCTGTTCGACGAGCCGCTGTCGAACCTGGACGCGAAGCTCCGCGGCCAGATGCGCACCGAGATCTCACGCCTCCAACGACGCCTCGGTGTCACGACCGTGTACGTCACGCACGACCAGACCGAGGCGATGACGCTCGGCGACCGGGTCGCGGTGCTGCGCAAGGGCGTCCTGCAGCAAGTCGGAAGCCCGCGTGCTCTGTACGAAGAGCCCGTCAACCTGTTCGTGGCCGGGTTCATCGGGTCGCCGTCGATGAACTTCCTTCCCGCGTCCGTGGACGGTTCCTTCCTCGAAACCCCACTCGGACGGTTCGAGGTGCACGACGAACGCAAGCTCGCCGCCGTGGGCGACCGTGAGGTGGTGCTCGTCGGCATCCGTCCGGAGCACTTTGAGGACGCGTCACTCGTCGGGGAGGAGAAGAAGCCGCAGGGCAGCATCATCCGGGCGCGCGTGGACGTGACCGAGTGGCTCGGCAACGAGCAGTACGCGTACGTCCCGTACGAGGCGCCCGCCGACCTCGCCGCGCAGCTCCGCGACCTGTCCCGGGAGCTGGACAGCGACCAGCTCCGCACCCAGGCCGTCGTCTCGCTGGACGCCGCCAGCATGATCACGCCGGGCCGGGAGGCGGAGCTGTGGATCGACACGTCCAGGCTGCACCTCTTCGACCCGGCCACCGGTGACAACCTCACCCGGGACGAGGAGCGGGTCGCCGAACTCGACCGTGTCGCGGAGGAGTCGCGCGCCGCCCAGCGCGAGGTCCAGCGGGCACCGGCGGAGGGAGGCGGCGCGACCCTGGCGGAGCCGTGAGCCTGACTGGTGTCGAAGGTCTTCTGACACCTCGACTTGACAGGTTTGAAACGATCAGTGCATGTACGAGCGCTTCGCCCACGAATACGCCGCCCATGCCGAGGACAACTCCCACAACGCCCTCTACGATCGTCCGGCCGTACTCGGCCTCGCCGGTGACGTCTCCGACCTCGCCGTGTTCGACGCCGCCTGCGGCCCCGGCCTGTACGCCCGCGAACTGCTTGACCGCGGCGCCCGCGTCACCGGCTGCGATGTGAGCCCCACCTTCGTGGACCTCGCCCGCGCCCGCTGCGACGGCCGCGCCGACCTGCGCGTCCACGACCTCACCGAGCCGTTGACCTGGGTCCCGGACGGTTCGGCCGACCTGGTCGTGTTCGCGTTGGCGCTGCACTACTTCGACGACCGGGTGACCCTGCTCGAGGAGTTCCGCCGCATCCTGCGCCCGTCCGGCGCGCTCGTCCTGTCGACCGAGCACCCGACCATGAGCTGGACCCGGCTGGGCGGCTCGTACTTCACCGAGGAGCCCGTGGAGGAGTCGCTGAGCCCGGACCGGGACTGGCCGATCCGGGCCTGGCGACGTCCGCTGACCTCCATCTGCGCCGAGTTCCGCGCCGCCGGTTTCCTCATCGATGAGCTGCTGGAGCCGCGTCCCGTGCCGGAGATGGCCGAACGCTACCCGGACGACCACGCGAAGCTGGAGCTTCTCCCCGCCTTCGTCGCGTTCCGCCTCATTCCGGCGGCGTCTCGGCCGGGTCGGTGATGCGCCACCGTCCGACCTCGCTGTAACCGGAGTCGTAGATGACCGAAGTGTCACCGGGCTTCAACCCGTAATGGCGGAGGTTCCCACCCCAGTACCGCAGGATGCGCTCCAACTCGCGGACGGTGTCCTCACCCACGACACCTCGGTTCATGTCGACCTCCAGGACGAACTTCACGCCCCTCACCTCCCACTATCGCCTCCTTCAACCATTTCATTGAAATAGCAAGTGAAGGTTTCCATCAAAAGCCCCCGCAGACACGCGTGGTGCACCGGAAAAGCCTCAAATGGAGGAACAAGGAAGCAGCAGGCGAGCCAGAGGAACGGTTCGCGGACGGCGCTCCCCACCCGTGTCGGCCCCGGCTGGGCAGCTGGTACAGGGCAGTTGGTACAGGGGTTCGTCGTCTAGGCGGGGGCGCGGAGGAGTCTCACGTCGCGGATAGGGGAGACGTTGAGAACAGGAGGGCCATCTGACGCTCCGCGCGTTGCGCGCGGGCTTCCGGACGACGGCATCGAGCCCCTGGCGGCCTCGGCCGGGTCAGGCGTGGTGGAGTTTCTTCGTCAGGAGTTCGAAGGTGAGGTCGTCGCGTTTGGGGATGCCGTACCGCTCGTCGCCGTAGGGGAACGGGCGCAGTTCGCCCGTGCGGACGTAGCCGCGCCGGACGTACCAGGCGATCAGGTCCTCGCGGAGGCTGATCACCGTCATGTGCATCTCGGGCGCGCCCCACTCGTCGCGGGCGATCCGTTCGGCCTCGGCGAGGAGCGCCTTGCCGAGGCCGCCGCCCTGGCGGCCGGGACGGACCGCGAACGTCCCGAAGTAGGCGTGGTCATCGCGTTTCTCCACCTGGCAGCAGGCCTCGAGGGCGCCGTCGGTCTCGGCGAGGAGCATCAGGCCGTTGTCGCCGTGCACCACGGCCCCGACCATGCCGGAGTCGATGCGCTGGCCGCCGAGGAGGTCGGCTTCGGTCGTCCAGCCGGCGCGGCTCGCGTCGCCGCGGTAGGCGGACTCGATGAGTGCGACGAGGGCGGGGATGTCGGCCTCGGTGGCCGGGCGGAAGGAGGGGCTGACATGTGTCACGGAATGAAATTGTAGGACTTGTCCGGGTTGACCCGGTGATCCTGGACGTTTAATATCCAGAATATGCGGATGAGTGAGGGCGTCGAGTGGGCGCTCCACAGTTGCCTCAACCTCGCCTGGGTGGGACCCGGTGAGGCGATGACCGCGGCGAAGCTCGCGGGCTACTTCCAGCTTCCGACGGCCTACCTGAACAAGCAGCTCCAGGCGCTGGCGCGGGCGGGGATCCTCACGTCCACGTCCGGGCCCAAAGGCGGGTTCCGGCTCGCACGACCCCCCGAGGACATCACCGTGCTGGACGTGGTGACCGCGATCGAGGGTGCCGAGCCGGCGTTCCGATGTGAGGAGATCCTTCGCCGGGTTCCCGGAGACCACGAGGGAGTCGACTACCGGAAGGCGTGCGCCATCTCGCAGTCCATGCGGCGCGCGGAGATGGCGTGGCGCAGGGAACTGGCGGGTCAGACCATCGCCGACCTGCAGAGGACGGTGGAGAACCGGCATCCGACCGTGCCCGGCGACACCCGCAACCGGTTCGCGAACCTGCGGACCTGACCGTTCGCCGTCCACCGGCGAGCGGCGTACACCGTAATTCTGGATATTAAGTGTCCGAGATGGAGAGGAACCATCAATGTCTGCGCGAATGAACGTCAGGAAGGCCGCCGCCGAGGGGTACAAGGCCATGCTGGCGCTGGAGTCGTACGTCTACGGCAGCGGCGTCCCGCACCGCACCCTGGAGCTGGTCAGGTTGCGGGTCAGCCAGATCAACGGCTGCGGGCTCTGCGTGGACATGCACTCGCGGGACGCCAAGAAGGCGGGGGAGACCGACGAGCGGATCTGGTCCGTCGCGGCGTGGCGTGAGGCGCCGTACTACACCGACGAGGAGCGGGCGGCGCTCGCGCTCGCCGAGGCCGCCACCCGGATCGCGACCGAGCCGGACGGGGTCCCGGACGAGGTCTGGGACGCCGCCGCCGACCACTACGACGAGAAGACGCTCGCCGGTCTGCTGATGGCGATCGCCGCGATGAACGCCTGGAACACGATCAACGTGACCGTCCGGGCCCCCGCCGGCTCCCTCTGACCGTCCACGAAAGGTCAGCGGGCGGGCAGAACGCGACCCGCCACCTCCCCGAAGCCGATGCGGGTGCCGGGCGGGCCCGGTGCGGTCGCGGAGATGACCACCTCGTCGCCGTCCTCCAGAAAGGTGCGGGGCTCGCCGTTCACCTCGACGGGCTCCGCGCCGCCCCAGGTCAGCTCGATGAACGCGCCGCGCTGGTCCCGGTCGGGGCCGGAGACCGTCCCGGACGCGAACAGGTCACCGGTGCGGGACGACGCCCCGTTCACCGTCAGGTGCGCGAGCATCTGCGCCGGCGACCAGTACATCTCCCGGTAGGGCGGACGGGACACGACCTGCCCGTTCCAGGAGATGCTCAGTTCGAGGTCGAGCCCCCACGGGTTCTTCTCGCGCAGGTACGGAAGCGGTTCCGGGTCCTGGGGAGGGGTCGCGACCCGGGCCGACTCCAGGGCGAGGAGCGGCACGACCCACGGGGAGATGGACGTCGCGAAGCTCTTCCCGAGGAACGGGCCGAGCGGCACGTACTCCCACGCCTGGATGTCCCGCGCCGACCAGTCGTTGACGAGGACGACCCCGAAGACCCGTTCGCCGAAGTCGTCCATCCCGACCGGCGTGCCGAGCGGTGACCCGGCGCCGACGACGAAACCGACCTCGGCCTCGATGTCCAGGCGGCGGCTCGCCCCGTACGTCGGTGCCGCGTCGGACGGGGCCTTGCGCTGGCCGCTCGGCCGGACGATGTCCGTCCCGGACGGCACGACCGTCCCGGCGCGCCCGTGGTAGCCGACGGGAAGGTGTTTCCAGTTCGGTTGCAGCGGCTCGGACCCGGGTCGGAAGAGGCGCCCGAGGTTGGACGCGTGGTGTTCGGACGCGTAGAAGTCGACGTAGTCGGCCACCTCGAACGGCATGTGCAACGTGACCGCGTCGACCGGGTGGACGGCCGCGTCGTCCACGTCGCCCGAGACCAGGTCGCGGATCCGTTCGCGGACCTCCACCCAGCGCGCGTGACCCTGCGCCATGAACGGGTTCAGGGAAGGCGCCGCGAACACCTCGTCGAGGACGGTCAGGTCGACGACCGAGTCGGCGACGCGGACGCCCACGCGGGGCCGGGTCCCCGGCGTGGAGAACACGCCGTAGGGCAGGTTGGCGAGCCCGAAGAGCGAGTCTTCGGGTATCGCGATGCGGGTCATCAGGCGGACTCCTGGAGGATGGGAGTGAGCAGACCGAGGTCGGTGAGTTCGTGCAGCGGGTCGGTGATGCTGCACGTCCCGAACGACAGGAAGCGGGCACGGGCGGCGACCGTCCGCCGCTCCCCGAGCCCGGCGACCCGGGACGCCACGGCCGCCGCGTCACGGTCGGCGAGAACGGCGGCCAGTTCGTCCACCGGGCGGCCGTCCGCGGCGGCGTCGGTCGCGAGCAGCAGGTTCAGGAACCCGTGCTGGTGGAAACCGGTCTCCGGGTCGGTGTTGCGGACCGGATGGTGCAGCCCCGCCGTCGCCTTGAACGGGACGCCCGCGTCCACCACCGCCTTGATCGCGGCGGCCAGCTCCTCCGGACTGGGATACAGCTGGGGTTTCACGCCGCCGGTGCGGAACTTCGCGCGATGCCCCAACTCGGCGACCGCCTCGATGATCGACGCACGCCGTTCGTCCCTGGGAACCTCGACGTAAACGGGCACGTCGACGCTGCCGAGAACCCGGAAGAACTCGTCGGCCCCCATCCCCGGCGGGACGGCGACCTCCAGCCCGCGCACGTCGACGGCCAGATGGGCGGCCTTCGCGACCGCCTTCGCCGCCTCGCACGGGCCGCCCGGCGCGGTGATCGACAGATCGAGGGGGTCGGAGTCGCGCAGGAGCGGTTCGAGGTCGTCCAGCGCCGAGGCGGGCAGGACGAGCGGGCCGACCAGCTCGGCGTACGAGGAGGAGCGGTGGGCGCGGTGCGCCGGAACGGCGGCGGCGAGCGGTGCGAGGCCGGGCGGGAACACGGCCGCGTCGTCGCAGAGGCCGAGGGCGAAGGTCGGGAAGCCGGTCACCGCTGCCTCGCCCAGGTCCAGGCGTACGCGTCGTCCTCGCAGGCCAGGCCGCCCTCACCGAGTTCGAGCGGATGGAAGGTGTCCACCATGACGGCCAGTTCGTCGAAGAACTCGACGCCGATGCTGCGCTCGTACGCGCCGGGCTGCGGGCCGTGCGCGAACCCTCCCGGATGGACGGACACCGACCCCTGCCCGATGCCGGAGCCCTTGCGGGCCTCGTAGTCGCCGCCGCAGTAGAACATGACCTCGTCGGAGTCGACGTTGGAGTGGTAGTAGGGCACCGGGATCGACAGCGGGTGGTAGTCGACCTTGCGGGGCACGAAGTTGCACACCACGAAGTTGTGGCCCTCGAACACCTGGTGGGCGGGCGGCGGCTGGTGCACGCGGCCGGTGATCGGCTCGAAGTCGTGGACGCTGAACGTGAACGGGTACAGGCAGCCGTCCCAGCCGACGACGTCGAACGGGTGCCGGGCGTAGGTCATTCGGGTGCCGGTGAGGCCGCGCGATCCGCGGTGCTTGACGAGGACCTCGACGTCGGTGCCGTCCGCCTGGATCGGGTCGCCGGGGCCGTGCAGGTCGCGTTCGCAGTAGGGGGCGTGTTCCAGGAACTGTCCGTACCGCGACAGGTAGCGTTTCGGCGGCGCGATGTGTCCCGTGGCCTCGATGGCGTACGCGCGGAGCGGCTGGTCGCCGGTGGGCAGCCAACGATGCGTCGTGGACGTCGGGACGATGACGTAGTCGCCCTCCTTCACCTCCAACGACCCGAAGACCGTCTCGACGGTCGCGGTGCCGGACTCGATGTAGACGATCTCGTCACCGGTGGCGTTGCGGTACAGCGGCGAGTCGGCGGCGGAGACGACGTAGGACAGCCGGACGTCGCTGTTACCGAGGATCAACCGGCGGCCGGTGACGACGTCTGTCTCGGCCCACGTCTCCTTCGGGAACAGCTCGTGCAGCTTGAGATGGCGCGGCTTCAGCGGATGGTTCGGCGTGGTGGCCGCGTCCGGGATCTCCCACGGCTGCGAGTCGACGATCGCGGACGGAATCTCCCGGTGGTACAAGAGGGACGAGTCCGACGAGAACCCCTCCTCGCCCATCAGCTCCTCGTAGTAGAGCCGCCCCTCGCCGCCCCCGTGATCGTCCTGACGATGTTGGGTGTGCCGTTTCGGCGGCACGTGGCCGACCCGGCGGTAGTGGGCCATGGTCCATCGCCTCCGATGATTAACGCGTTAACTACTTTGTGCCGACACTACGACTCTTCTCCGGCAGAGGGAAGGGCCTAACCCGCCTCGCGGCACGGGCTGGTGCCAGCTCCACGGAGTGGCCTCGGCCCGCACGCGAACGCGCTACCCGCCCGGTGCAGCGACGCCGAAGGCGAGCGAAACCGGGCGGATCGCGAAGCGATGTCGCGTTCGCCCCAGGGGCGGTCACGTAGCGAGCCGCCAGGCGAGTGGAGTGGGCCGATCCTGCAGTCAACACAGCCGTCAGGCGAGCGCAGTGGGCCGGGCCTGCAGTGAACACAGCCGCCAGGCGAGCGAAGTGGGCCGGGCCTGCAAGAATCAGGTACGTTCGCGCGCGTCGAATCGGGTGCGGCCCGCGATCAGCTTGTCCAGCAGCATGATCAGCATCTGTTGTTCGGTTTCGGTGAGCGCGTCGGCCCACTGGCGCTCCCGCTCGTTCTGGCCTTTGAAGATGTCCAGCATCGCGCGCTGTCCCTCGTCGGTCAGGGACAGGATCACGGAGCGGCCGTCCCGTTCGCCCGGGGAGCGGTCCATCATTCCGGCAGCGACGAGCGTCTTCGTCAGGTTCGACACGGCGGCCCTGCTCATTCCGGCGAGCGCCGCGGCCCGGCCGGGCTCCAGCGGCCCGGCGAGCCAGGTGACGAACAGCAGCCGGAACGCCGCCCACGAGTGTCCGCGTGGCCGGTGGACGGTGGACTCCAGGTCATAGGTGACGATCGCCGAGGCCCGGTTGAGGGTCAGCAGCAGCCGGGTGGCCAGCCGGTGCCGGAAACCGTACTCGTCCGAGAGTCGCCGCCCGGCGAGGTCGACGAACGACCAGAAGTCGAGGTCGTCGACGTTGCTCTCCGTGGCCGCCACTCGAAAACCTCCTCGATTTTGATTCAGGTGTAAACCATTTAACCCGTCCGGGGCTCGGGTGTCAGCCGAAGATCGTCGGGCATGGGTGTGGGGGAAGCGTGTGCGGGCGTGTGGGGAGGGACGATGGCGTCGGTCGCCGACCAGTTCATCGCGGTGCTGCGGCAGGCCGGGGTTCGCCGGATCTACGGGGTGGTCGGCGACAGCCTCAACCCGATCGTGGACGCCGTCCGCCGGACGGACGGCATCGACTGGGTGCACGTCCGCAACGAGGAGGCCGGGGCGTTCGCCGCCGCCGCGGAGGCCGAGACGACCGGTCGGCTCGCCGTGTGCGCGGGAAGTTGCGGCCCCGGCAACACCCACCTCGTCCAGGGCCTGTACGACGCGCACCGGTCGGGGGCTCCGGTGCTGGCGCTGGCGTCGCAGATTCCGAGCACGCAGATCGGCAGCGGCTATTTCCAGGAGACGCACCCCGAACGGCTCTTCGTCGACTGTAGCCATTACTGCGAGTCGATCAGCACTCCGGCGCAGATGCCGCGCATTCTCCGAATCGCGATCCAGCACGCGGTCGGCCTCGGTGGTGTCTCCGTGCTGACCCTGCCGGGCGACATCGCCAGCAAGGACGCCGCCAATCCGACCGGGGAGCATGACTTCCTGGTGCGGAAGGGGATCGTCCGGCCTCCGTCCGACCAGGTGGAACGGCTCGCCGGTGCGTTGAACCGGGCCCGGAGGGTCATGCTGTTCTGCGGTGCCGGTGTCAAGGACGCCCATTCCGAGGTGATGGGGCTCGCTCACAAGCTGCTTTCTCCCATCGGCCATGCGCTGCGCGGCAAGGAATGGATCCAGTACGACAACCCGTTCGATGTGGGCATGAGCGGGCTGCTCGGCTACGGCGCCTGCTATGAGGCGATGCAGGAGGCGGACCTGGTTGTTCTCCTCGGCACCGACTTTCCCTACGACCCGTTCCTGCCGGGGAAGAACACCATCCAGATTGACGACGACCCGTCCAAACCGGGCCGCCGAACCGTCCTCGATCTGGCCGTCCACGGCGACATCGGGGAAACGCTCCGGCTCGTCCTCGACAAGGTGCACCAGAAACGCGACCGGTCGTACCTGGACGAGATGCTCAAGCGCCACGCACGCGCCCTGGAGAGCGTCGTCTCCGCTTACACGCGCGACATCGAGAAGCACATTCCGATCCATCCGGAGTTCGTGGCGAGCGTCCTGGACGACCTCGCCGCCGACGACGCGATATTCACCGTCGACACCGGCATGTGCAACGTCTGGGTGGCCCGCTACATCACGCCCAACGGTCGCCGCCGTGTCATGGGCTCGTTCGTCCACGGTTCGATGGCGAACGCGCTTCCGCACGCCATCGGCGCGCAGTACGGCGCCCCCGGACGGCAGGTCATCTCCGTCTCCGGCGACGGCGGCCTCGGCATGTTGCTCGGCGAACTCCTCACGGTGAAACTGCACCGGATCCCCGCGAAGATCATCGTGTTCAACAACGCGTCACTGGGCATGGTCCGCCTGGAAATGCTGGTGGACGGTTTCCCGTCCTACGAGACCGACCACGAACCCGTCGACTACGCGGCGATCGCCGAGGCCATCGGTATCGACTCCGCCCGTGTCGAACGTCCGTCCGATGTCCGCACGGTCATGGAACGGGCCCTCGCCGCCCCCGGCCCCTACCTCATGGACGTCGTCACCGACCCGAACGCCCTCTCCATTCCCCCGCACATCACCCCGCAGCAGGTGAAGGGTTTCGCGCTGGCCGCCGGAAAGACCGTCCTCACCGGCGGCGTCGGCAAGATGCTCGATCTCGCCCGCAGCAACCTCCGCAACATTCCCCGGCCCTGAGGCTCATTTGCCGAGCAGCCCCGCCTCGTGGGCGAGAATGGCGGCCTGGACGCGGTTGGTGAGGGAAAGTTTGTTGAGGATTCGGCTCACATGGGTCTTCACCGTCGCCTCGCTCATATGGTGGGTCGCCGCGATGTCGGCGTTGGACAGCCCGCCGCCCACCGCGACGAGCACCTCGCGTTCCTTTCCGGTCAACACCGAAAGGCGCTCCCGAGCCCGAGCCCGTGCCGGTTCGGCGTCCACGAACTCCTGGAGCAGCCGCCGGGTGACCTTGGGGGAGAGCATGGCATCGCCCCGGGCCGCGCTCCGAATGGCGAGGACGATCTCCTGCGCGGAGGCGTCCTTGAGCAGAAAACCGACCGCGCCGTGCCGGAGCGCGGCGTGCACGTACTCGTCCAGGTCGAACGTCGTGAGCACCACGACGTTCGGCGGGTGGGCGAGCCGGGCGAGGCGTTCGGTGGCGGTCAGGCCGTCGGCGCGCGGCATCCGGATGTCCATCAGGACGACGTCCGGACGGTCCGTCAACGCCCGGCGCACCGCCTCGTCGCCGTCCGCGGCCTCGCCGACCACCCTGACGTCCGGGGCGGTCTCCATGATGGTGCGCAGTGTCGCGCGCACCATCCACTCGTCGTCCACGATCATGACCCGGATCGGCGCGCTCATCGGCCATGCTCCAGGGGCACCTCGGCGCTGATCTCGAAACCGCCCTCGGATGTCGGACCCGCGGTGAGCCGCCCGCCGACGAGCCGGATCCGCTCGGCGACGCCCAGCAGGCCGTGACCACCGCCGGGCAGGACGGAACCGCCACCGCGCCCGTTGACCACCGACAGCCGCAGCTCCGTGGGGGTCCGCCGCACCCGCACATGGGCGGGCGCGCCGCCCGCGTGCTTGTGCACGTTGGCCAGCGCCTCCTGGACGACCCGGTACACGGCGTGCCCGACCATCGCGGGAGGCGGATCGCCCGACCCGTCGTCCAGGTCCAGCGTGACCGGCGTGCCCGCGTCGCGTGACTGGGCGATCAGGTCCCGCAGGTCGGCGAGACCCGGTAGCGGCGCCAGCGGCGCGCCGTCCTCGGCGCGCAGCACCTGTACCAGCGACCGCAGCTCGGTGAGCGCCTCCCGTCCGATCCCGCCGATCCGCCCGGCGATCGTGACGGCGTCCCGTCCGCCCGCCGCCTCCAGCGCGGTGGCGTGCAGCACCATCAACGCCACCCGGTGCGTGACGACATCGTGCATGTCGCGGGCGATCTGGGCGCGCTCGTCGCTGCGCGCCTGAAGGACACGCTGATGTTGCTCGCGTTCGGCCCGTTCGGCCCGCTCCCGCATCCTGGCGACCAGTTCACGGCGCGTCCCGACGTACAGGCCCAGCAGGGCGGGCCCGGCGCAGATCCCCAGGCCGAACGGCAGCGCGGCGTCGGGCCCGCCCTCCCGCCACACCGGGGCGCCGACGAGCACGGCGCCGGCGAGCGTGCCGACCGACACCCTGCGCCAGGACGTCGTGCGCTCCGCCAACGTGTACTGCGCCACGAGCAGGACGACGAACGCGCCCATCGTCACCCACGCCGCCAGGGCCAGGGCGACGAGGCACTCCGGCCACCGGCGCCGCCGCCACACCGCGACGCCGACGAGCGCCCCGAGCGGAACCGCGAACCACAGCGGCGGCTCCCGGTCGAGAAAGGCGATGTCGTGGCTGCCCAGCGACCGGCCCACGCCCCCGTCCCCGGCCGCCGTGGTCGCGGCGACGGCGAGCGCCAGGACCGCGTCGAACACCGCGCGCCGGTGCCCCCACAGACCCATGAAGGTCAACCTAACCGGGCCACGACCCCTTCGGCGTCGGCAGAAAGTTGTACGCCGACCCCCCAAGATCGCGGCTTTCCATCGACCCGAAGCACCGGATCGGCCGATGCCCCGACCGATCCCCGCGCACGAGCCTGGCGGCACCAACGACCCCGACCGTAGGAGCCTGCTCGTGGCCGACCACTCCCGACGGACCGTTCTGCGCGGCGCCGCCCTCACCGCCGCAGCCGTCCCCATGGGCGGTTCAGCTTCGTCCCCCCGCAAGGACCCGCCCATCACCGTGGGCCCCGACGATCCCCGCTACCGTTCCCTGGTGCTCCGGGGCTACAACCGGCGCTTCGAGGGCAGGCCCGACCAGATCCGCGTGGTCACGTCCACCCGCGACGTCGTACGGGCGGTCGACGACGCGGTACGGACGAGGCGACGCATCGCCGTCCGCAGCGGCGGCCACTGCTTCGAGAGCTTCGTCGACGACCCCGCCGTCCGGATGCTCGTGGACATGTCCACCATGACGGCCGTCGAGTACGACGAGCGCCGCGGCGCCTTCATGGTCGAGGCGGGCGCCACGCTGGGCGAGATCTACCGGCGCCTGTACCTGGGGTGGGGCGTCACGATTCCCGGCGGTACCTGCGCCGACGTGGGGGCGGGCGGGCATGTCGCCGGTGGCGGCTACGGCGCGCTGTGCCGGCTGCACGGCCTGACCGTCGACCACCTGTACGCCGTGGAGGTCGTCCTGGTCGGACGTTCGGGCAGGGCGAAGAGCGTCGTGGCCACCCGCGAGCCGTCCGACCCCCATCGGGACCTGTGGTGGGCGCACACCGGCGGAGGCGGCGGCAACTTCGGCATCGTCACCCGCTACTGGTTCCGTTCCCCCACCCGATCCCTGCCCAGACCGCCCTCCACGGTGCTGGACTTCTCGCTCGACTGGCCGTGGGACGACCTCAGCCGCGACTCGTTCGTCCGGCTGCTCCGCAACTACGGGCAGTGGACGGAGGACAACTCGGCGCCCGGCTCACCCGCCGCCGCCCTCTACGGCGAGTTCACCCTCACCAGCAGGCCGTCCGAGACCATCACCCTGTCCGGGCAGGTCGCCACCGACACCGGCGCGCGACGCCTGCTGGACGACCTGGTGAACGCCCTCGGCCACGGCGTCGACGTCCGACCGTGGCGCCGGTCGTCGACCCTCCCCTGGCTCACCGCCGCCACCAAGGGCTGGGGCGGCGGCCCCGGTCCCTTCCACCGCATCAAGATCAAGTCAGGTCTGCGCCGCCACCGCTTCACCGACCGTCAACTCGGCGTCGCCCACCACCATCTGAGCAGGTCCGACTACCGCCACCCGTACGGGCACATGTTCATCAACACCTACGGCGGCCGCGTCAACACCGTCGCCCCCGACGCCACCGCCGTGTCGCACCGCGATTCGAAATTCATGGTCGGCTTCCTGGTCGGCTGGGACGACCCCGCCGAGGACGCCCGCCACCTGAACTGGATCCGCGACTTCTACCGGGACGTCTACGCCGACACCGGCGGTGTCCCCGCCGGACCCGCCGACGAGGGCACCTTCATCAACTACCCCGACACAGACCTGGCCGACCCGAGACAGAACGGTTCGTCCACCCCCTGGCACACCCTCTACTACGGACGCAGCCACCCCCGCCTCCAACAGACCAAACGCCGCTACGACCCCCACAACGTGTTCCACCACCCCCTCTCCATCAGGTAGTCTTGTCACTGTCAAGATTACGGGAGGGCTCATGACGGACGCTGGACTGGCTCGACGGATGTGGCACCAGCTCGAACCCCTGCACGCGCTGTTCTGGTACTCGCCCGACGTGTTCGCCGAGGCCGAGGCGCTCGGATACGCGGTGGACGAGCGTTGGCCGAGCTACTTCGCGTGGCGGGCCGCGCCGCTGGGCGCGGCCGGGACCGAGGCCGTCTCGGCCGCCTTCTACAGCTTCAACCCGCGCAAGGTCGCCGAGTACGTCCCCGCCGCCTGGAAGGTCGCGCCGCCCGACCGCGTCCTGGAGGCGCGCCTCCGGGCCGTCGACCGGATGTACAGGGCGTTGCTGGACGATCTGGACGTCGATGAGGCCGCCGATCTCGCCCGTGCCGCCGCGGAGGGCGCGAGCGTCGCGGGCCGTCCCCTTGCCGCCGCCAACGCCGACCTGCCCTGGCCGGACGAGCCGCATCTCGTCCTCTGGCACGCCATCGGCATCCTGCGCGAGCAGCGCGGCGACGGGCATGTGGCCGCGCTCCTCACCGCCGGGCTCGACCCGGTGGAGGCGCTGGTCTCGTTCGCGGCCGTCGGCGCCGCGTCGGAGCGGACGTTCGCGAGCCGAGGCTGGACGGACGCCGAATGGGCCGCCGCCCGTGACCGTCTCGCGTCCCGCGGGCTCGTGCACGCGGACGGCACCGCCACCGACCGGGGCCGCGAGCTGCGCGACTCCGTCGAGCGGACGACCGACGACCTCGCCTACGAGCCGTGGCGGACGCTCGGCCCCGACAAGGCCGACCGGCTCGCGGAACTCACGATGCCCATCCTGGTCAAGGTCCTGGAGACGGGCCTGATGCCGGCCGAGAACACGCTCGGCATCGGCAAGATCCAGGCCCCGCCGCGCTGACCGGGCTCAGTCGTCGTCGAGTGGGGGCGCCTCGTCCTCGTCCGCCGGGTCCGGTTCGTCCTCGACGGACCGGTGTGTGGCCTGGTGCACGCGGACGGCCAGGAGCGCGCGGGCGAACCTCGCGGCCTGTTCACCGTCCATGACGGCCGGGATCTGGTCCACGCCGATCAGGGCACCGGACAGCGCGGTGACCGCGCCGGAGTCACCGACCCGCACCCCGTACCCCTCGGGCAGGTCCTCCACGGACGGAAGGTCCAGCGCCGCGCGGAGCGTGTCCTGGAGGCCGCGGACGGTCGAGGCGTCGCGGTCGATGCGGATCTCGGAGGCCTCCGCGCGCAGCTCGGCCCGCTCGGCGCGGACCTCCGCGGCGTCGGCCCGTTCCTCCGCGCGGTCGGCGCGCGTGGCAAGTTCGGCCGCGCGTGCGACGACGGAGTCGCGTTCGACGGTGAGGCCCGCGATCTCGCCCTTGGCCGCCGCCAGCTCGGCGCGCAACTGCCGCTCGGCCTCGGTCGTGGTCTTGAGGAGGGTACGCGCCTCGGTCATCTCGGCCCGGAGGGTCGCGAGTTCGGCCTGCGCGGTCGCGAGCGCGGTCTGCTCGGCCGCGAGGCGGGTCGCGAGATCGTCACGTTCCCGTTCGGCCTCGGTGCGCGCCTGATGTTCGGTGCTCCACGCCGTCTCGGCGCGCTTGCGGAGACCCTCGGCGTTCGCGACCTCGTTGGCGGCGGTGGCGCGGGCCTGCTGCGCGGCACCGGCCTCCTTCCACGCGTTCGCCTCGCTCTCCTGCGCGGCGCTGACGCTGGCGGCCGCGGCGGCGGTGACCTTCTCCAGCTCCTCCTGCGCGGCGGCGACCTCACGCGCGGCCGTCTCCGCCCGCGCCTCGGCCTGCCGGGCCCGATCGTCCGCCTCGGCGGCCTGCTGTCGGGCGCCGCGCGCCTCGGCCAGCGCGGTCTCCGCCTGGTCGAGCGTGTCGCGCACCTCGCCGTCCAGCCGCTCACCGAGCGTGGACGCGGCGGCGGCGAGCTGGCCCACCAGCCCGGCCAGCCGCTCGACGTCCCTCGCGAACGCCCTGACCTGCGCAGCTTCGACCGGCAGCGCGCGCTCACCGCCACCGACCGGTCCGTTGGCCGGCACGACGGCAGTTCCGCCCGCCGGCTCGTCTGTCGACCCGCTTCCCGGGCCGTCGATCGCCAGCCGGAGCGGCGCGGTCAACACGCCGTCGTCCGGGACACCTCGCTCTTCGTGCACGTGAGCATCCTAGTGAAATGCCCCGATTTAGCACCTCCCCCTTGCGAACGGGGTGCTATCACGTGCTTTCGTCCTTGATCCCGCCTATGATCGACGGCCCCGAACCGCCGGATGGGCCGCCAGGTGAGGACACGGCCACCCAGGGTAAGGCTGTAGGGCCGAGGGCAGGGGAGTGCGCGGGGGCGGGGATGCCATTCCAGAGCAGGATGCACGTCCGGATCGTCCAGGGAAGAGCACGTGACCCGACAGGGCTTCGGGACGCGCTCGACCGCTGGCATCGGGACCTGGCCCCGCGAGGCTGGCTGGGCTCGACCGCCGGAGTGACCGACGACGACGCGGCGTTCGTCTGGGTGTCGCGCTTCAAGTCCCCCCGGGCCGCCCACCGCAACGACAGGCGGCGGGCCCACCGCGAATGGTGGGCGACCCTCCCGGAACTGCTCCACGGTGAACCCACCGTCGACGAGACCACCGACGTCGAGAAGTTCGGGGTGGGTGGCTCGGACACGGCGGAGTTCGTCCAGCTGATCCAGACCCGCGTCCGCGACCGGGAGGCCCTTCGCCCGTTCTGGACGGACGAGGAGACCCGGGCCATGGCCGTGGCGAGACCGGACACCATCGGCGGCCTGTTCATCGTCTTCCCGGACGGCGCCTGCACCATCGAGGTCTTCTTCACCACCGAGGAGGACGCGCGCGAGGGCGAGCGCAGACCGATGCCACCCGACCTCAAGGAGTGGCGCGACGAGGAGATGACGCACTACGACGCGGAGGCGACCTTCCACGACCTGCGCGACCCCTGGCTCTACTCCCCCTGACCCCGCGCCTTCAGCCCCGCACCGGAGCAATCCTGTGCAGCCCCATGACCCTGGCCAGCAGCCGGTCGCGGGTTCGCAGCGGCAACCGCGCCAGCAGCCCGAGCAGCCGGGTGTCGGGGCCGACGGTGTAACGGGGCCGCGGCCTGGACGAGGTCAGCGCCCGCTCGACCGTACCGGCGACGAGCGAGGGCGGCGCGGGCTTCGACGACCCCACCGATGCGTTGACGGCGTCGAGTTGCCGCCGGTACATCGCGACCTGCTCCGGGGGCAGCGCGGCCACCGTCTTCGCGGCGGCGGCCCCGGCCTTGGCGAAGATCCGGGTGTCCATCAGGCCCGGCTCGACCACGATGACGCGGATGCCCCAGTGCCCGAGTTCCAGGCGCAGGGCGTCCGACATCGACGCCAGTGCCGCCTTGCTGGCCGAGACGGGCCCGAAGAACGGACCGGCGACCCGCGCGGTGGCGGCGGTGATGTTCACGACCCGCCCCTGGGCGGCCCTCAGCATCGGCAGAAACGCCCGGGTGACGGTGGCCGGGCCGAACACGTTGACCTCGAACTGCCGCGCTAAGTCCTCGTCCGGGACCAGTTCCAGCGGGCCCTGGACGATGATCCCCGCGTTGTTGACCACCGCGTGGAGGGCGCCACCGGTATCCGCGCGCACTTGGCGGACCGCCTCGTCGACGCTGTCCGGTTCGGTGACGTCCAGGGGGACGATCCGCACGTCGGGAAGGTCCGAGAGTTGGCCGGCGCGCCCGCGGACCCCCGCGAAGACGCGGAAGCCCTTCTGGGCCAGCACCCGTGCCGTGGCCACGCCGAGTCCGCCGTTCGCGCCCGTCAGCAGCACGGCCCGCGATCCGCTCGCTTTCGTCATGCGATCACCCTCACAGCTGTATGGAGAGACATGTTGGTAGGAACATGTAACGATCGACCTGTTGCTGTCAAGTGTCAGGATGGTCCCGAGCCCGGAACAGAGGTCGTCGTGAGGAGCGTGCGGATGTCGCTGCGCCACGGGCTGCTCGGGCTGCTCGCCGAAGGGCCGGCGAGCGGGTACGACCTGGCGCGCCGCTTCACGGAGGCGCTGGGCCTGGTCTGGCCCGCTCGGCACCCGCAGATCTACACCGAGCTGTCGCGTCTGGAGACCGCCGCCCTCATCGAGGTGGACAGCCACGGCCCGCGCGGTCGCAAGGCGTACCGGATCACCGACGCGGGACGCGCCGAGGTCCGCCGCTGGCTGACCCAGGTGGAGGTGGACCACACCTTCCGCATGGAGACGCTGTTCCGCTCCTACTTCTTCTGGCTGATGGAGCCGGACGAGGTCAGGGCGCACCTCGCCGAGGAGGAGCGCTTCTACGCCGAGATGGCCCGGAGGCTGCGCGGCTACGCCGAGGCCAAGGACCGCGGCGAGTGGGGGACCGGCGGGCAGGCACGCGCCATGCGCATCGCCCTGGAGGCCGGAATCCGAGTCAACGAGGCCCTCGCCGACTGGGCGCGGTGGGGCCGGGACGCCGACCTGATGACCGCCGAGGACTTCGGAACCGCCGAGACTACGGACGACGCCCCGGAGCAGGCGAAGCGACCACGAGACGACGACTCGTGAGTTGAGCGCACCCCGCGGTGGTTGCGATACACGACGCGGCCACCCGACAGACGAGCATTTTTCCCTGGATGTCACATCTCCGGGTAGGGCCCTGTCTATAAGGCAGAGCACCACGCGGAAGGGAAAGATCATGCGAGTCTTCGTCACGGGGGCGACCGGAGCGTTGGGGCGGCATCTCGTCCCCGGCCTGGTCACGGCGGGGCACGACGTCACGGCCACCACACGTTCGCCCGGCAAGGTCGAGGGGCTGCGGAAGGCGGGCGCGGAACCGGTCGTCCTGGACGGTCTCGACCGCGAGGCCGTGATCGCGGCGGTCCTGGACGCCGCGCCCGACGTGATCGTCCATCAGATGACGGCGCTGACGGGCAGCATGCGGCACGTCCGCAACCCGGACAAGTTCTTCGCCGCCACGAACGAGCTGCGCACCCGCGGCACCGACAACCTGCTCGACGCGGCGGAACGGGCGGGCACCCGCCGGGTCGTCGCGCAGAGTTACGCGGGCCTCGGACCCGACCGGTATCCCGGCCCGCCGAAGACCGAGGAGGACACCGACGACTGGCGGCCGATCCCGGGAGCCCTGCGCGGCCGGGCGGCGATGAAGCATGTGGAGGAGACCGTCCCGGCGCGGGTGTCGGAGGGCATCGTGCTGCGCTACGGCGGGTTCTACGGGCCGGGCGCCTCGGACGTCCTGCTGGAGGCCGTGCGCAAACGGCAGGTGCCGCTCGTCGGCGGCGGAACGGGCGTCGGATCGTTCATCGAGATCACCGACGCCGCGTCCGCGACCGTCGCCGCGATCGAGAGCGCCCCGCCCGGCCTGTACAACATCGTGGACGACGATCCGGCTCCCGTCCGGGAATGGCTGCCGTACCTGGCCGAACTCGCGGGCGCCAAACCGCCCCTGCGGGTGCCCACATGGCTCGCGCGGCCCCTCGCCGGGGAGTTCATGGTCGCCCAGATGACCACCTCGCGCGGCTACTCGAACGCGAAGGCCAAGAAGATCCTCGGCTGGGAGCCCAGGTACGCGAGCTGGCGGGAGGGATTCCGTGCCTGGGTCGCCGGATGAGACGTACCGGCCGCTGATGTTCTCCATCGCCTACGGGATGACCGGCTCCGTGGGGGACGCCGAGGACATCGTCCAGGACGCGTTCCTCGGCCTGACCCGGGCACGCCGGGCCGGCACCACGATCATCGACCCGAAGGCGTACCTGACGACGGCGGTGACGCGACTCGGCATCAACCATCTGAGTTCGGCGCGTGTGCGGCGGGAAACGTACGTCGGTGACTGGCTACCGGAGCCGGTCGTCGTCCCCGCCGACGCGCCGGGCCCGGATCCAGACGATCCGATCGGTGAACAACCCCGACAAGCTCGGCCACCTCGGACCGGTCTCCGACCTGGCACGCCTACGAACCTAGGCACTCGTGGGCTGGTGCTCGGGGCAGTTGACGCGTAGATCTCCGGCGTCCAGGTGCATGTTGAGCAGCGCGCAATGGTGGTCGCCGCCGTGCAGTTCATGGAATCGGCACGTCAGGCATGTCCGGGCCACGGCGATGATGCCCGCACGGTGGAACCGCTCAATAAGGATCAGCAAAGAATTCAGTACGGTCTCGCGCACCTCCACGGGTAGCGCGTCGACGACGGAGACCAGTTCCCCGCGCCGGGCGGCGATGCCGTCCGCCGTCTCCCGTCCCGCGGGGGTGAGGGACAGCCGATGCCTGCGACGGTCGGTCGAATCGGGGTGTCGAGTCACCAAGCCCTTGGAGATCAGGGCGGTGATCGCATCGCTGACGGTCGGTTGCGACACCTGGAGTTCGCGGTGCAGCGCGTCGACGCGAGCCTCCGGCGGCGGCCCGGCGGCGAGCAGGGCGAGGAGCTGCGCCTGGAGGGGGCTGAGCCGCTCGGCGCCGGCGACCTGCTGGCCGAAGGCCCGGTAGGCGACGGTCAGCCGCTCAAGAGCATCGACGGTTTTGTCGCCGACATCCTGATTGCTCCCCATGCTTGACACCCTATAGGACTCCTCTCTATATATGCATAGGAGTCCTATAGATAAGAGGTACCGTCATGACGACACAGGCCCCGGCCGGATACACCTACGGTTCGACCCCGCCCAGCCCCGTCTCGCTGGAGGAGCTCGCCAAGCTGGAGGCGAGCGTGCTGTTCACCGCCGAGGACCGGGAGGCCCTGCGCATGGCGGGAGACGTCCTGGAAAGCCAGGTCGAGGACGTCCTGGACGTCTGGTACGGCTTCGTGGCCGCTCACCCGCACCTCGCCGCCTACTTCTCGACCCCGGACGGAACGCTCTTGGAGGACTACCTGACACGCGTCCGCGGCCGGTTCGGCCAGTGGATCCTGGACACGTGCCGCCGCCCGCACGACCAGGAATGGCTCTCCTACGCCCACGAAATCAGCCTGCGGCACACCTACGAGAAGAAGAACCAGACCGACGACGCTCCGTCCGTTCCCCATATTCCGTTGCGCTACATGGTCGCCTTCATCTACCCGATCACGGCGACCATGCGTCCGTTCCTCGCGAAGAAGGGCCACGGCGAAGCCGACGTCGAGCGCATGCACCAGGCCTGGTTCAAGTCAGTGACCCTCCAGGTCATCCTGTGGCTCAGGCCGTACTCCCCGGACAGGTGGTGACGGCTGCCATCCGCATCGCCGGACCGTCCGTCGTCCCCGGCCGGGCATGAGCATCGAGTCAATCGACCTGTCGTAGGCATCGGCACGGTTATGGCCGCATCAAACGTCCACGTCGTCGGGGCCGAAGGGAGGAAAGTACATTTCGTCCCGCCGGACGACCCGCAGACCAGGGTTCCGAGCGGTATCGACGGTCACCTCGGCATAAATGGTCAATTCCATGAGGCGGTCGAGCGCCGGGAGTTCCCCGAAATCGCCGTGCGCCAAAGTCAGGGACCGCAGGCCCGGAATCTCGCGCAAGCGGACGATGTCGCGCACGTCCACGACCGTCAACGCGAGGTGGTCGACCGGGGTGCCGCTCAACTCACCGATGTCGATCACGGCCGGACCGCCCAGGTGCAGCAACTCCCAATGACGCCCGGTCAGGGGCCCGAGGTCCATGCCGTTGTCGTCCCACAGAAGCGCCTCAGTCACCGCCGGAAGGTACCTGACCGGCTCGAACGTCCCGACCCACGCGAAATCGGTGGTGAGACGGCGACGCCGCAGAATCGGCCCGGCGGGCGGCGGCGTCGGCGACTCGGTGCCCGCCAGAACACGTCGCCACACCGGCCAGAGACCGGCCCAGAACTCCTCCCAATCCAGGTTCACTCAAGTTCTTCCCACGAGGTGACCACGACCTCATCGCCCACGGCGAGCTTGCCGGGACGCACCACGGCGAATTTGGCGCCGAACGCCACCCCACCCTCGGACGCCCGCCGGTAGGTGGCGAGCGTGCGGAGCGGCTCGGGCCCCGACTTGACGCCGGTGTGCTGGTCGACCATGGTGACGGCGCACCGAATGGCGAGCTTGGCGAAACCCAACTCGCCATTCCCGATGACGATCCGGCGCGCCTCGTCCTCACGATGCGGCCGGTCCCAACCGTCGACCACGATGTTGGGACGAAACCGGTTCATCGGAATTGCCGGGCCCTCAACCCGGGCGTTCAACGCCTTCAGACTGGCCCGAGAAACAAAAAGCACCGCACAACTGTCGGCGTAACCGGACGTGCCCGGCGTCCACCCATCGGTCACCCGATCATGCTCGGGCGGCACCCGAACCAGCCTGCTCGGCTTCCCGAGCACCCCCGTCAGCCACCGCGCCGCGGCGTCCCCTTGGTCGATGCCCTGATAGGCCGTCCCGAACATCTCCACCGCCCGCCGACCGGCGCCCACCTCGACATCGACGCGCAACGCATCAACACCCGGCGCCCGCAGCGTCAACCGCCGACCCCCCTCGTCGATCTCGGGCCGGACGACCGCGAGCCGTGGATCCCGCCGCTGCGTCCGTGCCACCCCACCCTCGTCGACCACCATGAACGTGCGGTCATGCGCCGGCCCGGCCTCCGTCAACGCCGTCTCGGTCGACAGGACCCCCGCGCATCCCTTGACCGGGTAGGTGTACAGCTCGGTGACGACGACCATCGCTCTCCCCCCTGGACGAAGTCACCACGCTAGGGAGCAGATGGCGCCGACATCCAGACAAGAAGGCGATACATGACGCAGATACGTCAGCTTCCCCCGAACCGGCTCAAACAGGGTCGGACGGACGCCGAACAACCGCGATCCCGGCATCGAGATCGATGCGGGTCCGCGGCGGCGCGCCGTCGTTCTCCTCGTCCCGCAGAATCAACGACATGCGGCGCTGCTCCTGCTGGTGACGATGCGTGCCGTGAAAGAAGGCGTCCAACTCACCGACCGCGACCGCCGAGATCGGACGCCCCACCTCGTCCCGCCGCCACGGCAAATGGAACCGGCGCTGCCCCCACAGCCCCACCCGATCGAGACCGGCGAACGCGACCAGCCCGACCACAAGCCCGGGAATCGTTATGAAAACAAGAACGGCCACGCGCTCCCAACGAACACCCCCAACCACAAGTTGCCCGCAACTCCCCCAACTACTGGCGACCGCCGGTCGGACGGGTCGACGCGGTGAAGGAGAGCCGGTCCGGGATGATGCCAGGTCCTTTCGACGCCAGCGGTGTGGTCTTCGTCCGCTGTGGCAGTGGCCCGCACCACCTGAGATGGGGCGTGTGCGTCACTGGGGCGTGAGTGACGCGGATTCTCGGTAGGTGGTGCGTGCGGCTTGGACCTCGTCGGCGTGCTCGCCGATCCAGGTCATCAGTCCGTGCAGCAGGTGCGTGAGGCCGTTGCCGAGTTCGGTGAGCCGGTAGCTGACGGCCGGGGGTGTGGACGGGTGCACTGTGCGTGCGATCAGGCCGTCCTCCACCAGGGTGCGGAGTGTCTGGGACAGCATCTTCTCGCTGATGCCCTCGATTTTGGCGCGCAGTTCCGAGAACCGGAGTGGCCCGTCACGCAGGCCGGTCAGGATCAGCGTGGCCCATCGGCTGGTGACATGGTCGAGGACGGCGCGGGCCGGGCAGTCGACATGAAATGCGTCACCCATTTCCTTGGCAGCCCTCTTCCCATCTGGAAACCACCCGCAGCCTCATCAGCTTACCTAGAGGTATGTACTTTCCAAAAGTTAGCGGCGTTCCGTACGTTCGGCGAGCACGGAAAGTCGACGCGGAGGAAGCACATGAACAGGACCGCTCTCATCACCGGTGCGAGCCGCGGGATCGGCGCCGCGACCGCGACCCGCCTGGGCAGGCGCGGATATCACGTGATCGTCAACTACCACCGCAGCGAGAAGGCGGCGCGAGCGGTGGTCGCCGATATCGAGTCGGCGGGTGGTACGGCCGAAGCCGTGCAGGCCGATGTGCGAGATCCGGCCGAGGTCGCCGACCTCATCGCCGACGGAATTCGGATCGACCTTCTGGTCTGCAACGCCAACATCGCCCCCACCTTCGCCCCGGCGAGCGCGATGAGCTGGACGGACTTCTCCGCGAAGGTCGTGGGCGAACTGGCGGCCGTCTTCCACGTCACACAGCGCGCCCTTGAGCGGATGCTTGAGCAGCGGTCCGGGCAGATCGTCTACGTTTCGAGCGTGCTCGCTGACGTGGTCATGCCGGGTGCGCTCTCGCACGCCACCGCGAAAGCAGCCCTCAACACCTTTGCCCGCCAGATCGCAGCCGAGGCGGGCCGCCATGGGATCACCGTCAACACCGTCGCCCCCGGCCTGGTCAACACCGAGGCGACCCGCGCGGCCCGCACCTCGGAACGTGACACATTCATCGCCGAGAACTCCGTCCTCGGCCGAATCACCGAACCCGACGACGTCGCGGCCCTTATCGCCACGATCACCGACGATGGATTCCGTGCCGTCTCCGGCGCTCACATCTTCGTCGACGGCGGCCACCAACTAATAAAGGCCTAGGTGCCGCCGGACGAGCGTGCTGGTTGCACCTTGCGCGGGCGTCGCTCTGGAATGTCGATGCCGGGCAGGAACCGGCAGGTCACCGTGCTCGGTGCGGGAGAGTTGATCGGAGGCCGGTGGAGGTATTGGTGCCCTTCAAGTTAAAAGGTGAAAGGAAACAGAACGAATTCAACATTGACATTGTTTGATAACCGGAATTAGTCTGATGGTGATTCCCGGCGCCAGGATCATCGCGGCTGTACCGGCCACCGGCACGGCCTTCGCTCACGCCTGGCCTGGAGTGCTGCCCAATGGTGAACACCGGACGCACGATGCTCGTGGCCCTGAGTGCCGCTCTCGTCCTGCCCTGTCTGACCTCCACGGCGTCCGCCGACCCCATCCCGCCCACGGAGATGACCCTGAAGGTGAGGGAATTCTCCGGTACAGGATGCCCGCCCGGCCCGGCCGCGCAAATAAGGCTTTCCCTCAAGAAGGATCACACCGGATTCACCCTCGGACTGGGCTCGATGGCTGCCAAGATCGGCCCCGGCTCAGGAGAAGGTGAACTCCATAAAGGCTGCGACCTGATCCTTGATCACGATATTCCGTCGAGCCACACCTTTGCCCTCAAGCCGGTGACCTACACCGTTCGTGGGCAACTGAGGACCGGTACCACGGCTACTTTGTGGGTGCGGACCTTCTTCACGGGCGATCAGGGCATACCGACGAGAACGGAGAAGCTCAGCGGCCCTTTCACAGGGCTCCGGCAACTTCCGCCCGCCGACACCGAACTGCGGTACAACCCGTGCGGCGAGGATCGCCTCATCCGCATCCAGACAAACTTGCTCGTTGACGCCCCGGACAAGTCCAGAAGGAACTTCCTCGAACTACCCAACGACGACCTCTATGAATTCGCCTGGAAAGAGTGCCCTGACCCACGCCGATCCTCGTGAACGGCGGTTCCGGTGCGCCTCATTCCCTAGGGTGCCAACGTGCCACGAAGGCCGGGACCACCGACGACTCGACGCCGTCGGTGGTCTCCGGCGTTCGTCCCTTTCGACGGCGGCCACCCCGAAGTGGAGCCCCGACGCCGAATCGCCATGACGGAGAGGATCTCGACGTCGTCAGGGTGGAGGATGTTGTGGTCACCGTTGGGCTGTTCGACGCGTCCTGGACGTCTAGGACGCGCCCCCGCTGCCCCCGAGACATCCTTGTCGGCGTCGAAGGCATCCCTGGGACGTCCTTCACCGACGCAACCAACTCATACAGCTCTTTTGGTCACCCCGTCCCCTTCCAAACGCCTGTGGCCCGAAGGCTGGCGTAAAATACGCTCAGGATTCCGAAGTCAAAGGCGATCGGTCAAACGTCGAGACGCACGAAAAACGCGACCCGCAGCGGACGTTGTTCACCACGTGCCGAGCCCCCTGGCATCCCACTTTTTCTCCCCGCTGAAATTGGCGTTTAGTGAAGTGTGGCACGCGGTGGCTGGGCGTGTCATTGTCAAGGAGTGCACTGTGTGTGGGGCTGAGTGCACTCAGCCGGCGGCACGGCCGGCGTCGTGGCTGGCGCGGCGGAACTCACCGGGTGTCATGCCGTAGGTGGAGCGGAAGGTTCGAGTGAAGTGGGCGCGGTCGGTGAGTCCCCAGCGAGCGGCGATGGCGTGCACGGGGTGCCCGGCGAGACGAGGATCGGCCAGGTCGCGGTGACAGCGTTGCAGCCGCTGGTGCCGGATCCAGGCGCCTATGGTCAGTTCCTCGGATTCGAAAAGTTTATGGAGGTAGCGGACCGATATGCGATGAGCTGCGGCGATGGTGGCAGGGGAGAGGGCGGGATCGGCGAGATGCTGATCGATGAAGTGATAGATCTGTGCCAGCAGCGTCTTTCGCTGGGTGGCATCATCGACGGCGTTGTCGATGTCCAGGTGCTGGGCAAGGGCGGCTGCGGTCAGGTCCAGGGTGATCCGGGCCAGTGCCGACCGGTCGACACTGGAGTAGGTGTCGGCTTGGCGCAGCACCTGCTGAAGATGGCTCACCAGCACCGCTCCCATTCCGGTCCGCGTGTCCAGCGGGCCCGGGATCATATCGTCGATCACACGGGTGGGCAGCCGTAGCTCGTTACGAGGAACCCCGACCATCAGTGCCCGCGCGTACCGGGAGGCCTGCCAGCCCTCCGAGGGAAGATGGGTGTCCATAATCAAGGACTGCCCCGCTCTGAGCACCACTCGATGATCTTTCGTGGCATACCCGATGACTCCCTGAAGTATGAAGAAGAAGCCATAGAGATCGGGGTCATCCGACCGGATCAGTTTGGCCGGGCGAGACGACCGTATCGGCGCGCCCGACGCCTCCGAGATCTGCACCTCGCCCAGGCTCAAGGAGTGCAGGGAAGCATGAAAGGCGGCAACTTCCGCACTGCGGATGTAGCAAGGCACCTGGCTGCGCAGCACCACGTCGTACCAGAACGGAAAGCGATCAGTCGGCGGCAGGCCATCGGTCGTCAAATGCAGCGTCGTCATGATCGCTCCTGGTAGAAGACGGGCTCCTCGAAGATGGTCCATGCGCCGCAGCGGAACCCGCCAGACCAATGACCAGAGCCTGCCATGCTCGAAACCAAATCGGTCAGTGGCAATCCCTCGATCGGGCCGCGCCAGGCGCCGCGTCCCCACCACTGTACGAAAGAGATCGGACAGATCAACTCTGATACCGCTTCAGGGCAACCCCCGAGCCGCACTCAGTACAGGCAAGACACTGCCGCACAACCTGCCGATCACCGTCCGAGGAGAACAGCGAAGCCTGCGGGGATGAGTGCAAGGCAGCCTGTGCTCGAGGCCTTGCCACCCCTGTACCCGACGCTCACGCCAGGCTCATTGACCTCGACGCACTCATCCCCATAGGCGCCGCCTGGCCCGCACGACGCCATGCGGGCATAGCACTCCTCAGAGGTTCAGCTCGTTTCGCTTCGCCTGGACGAGAAGAGCGTCGAAGGCTGCGGGGGTGAGGGTGAGGTGGGGTGTGTGGGGAGCCTTGCTGTCGCGGATGCCGAGCTCTTGGCCCAGATCAGCTACCTCAACGCAGTCTGACTGGGTCGAGGTGCTCTCGCTGTGACTGGATTTGCGCCATGTGGCCATGGCCCGCTCCTTAGAGGTCCAGCTTGCCGTGCTTTACCTGGGTGAGGAGGGCGGCGAAGGCGTCGGGGGTGAGGTTGAGGTGGCCGGTGTCTGGAGCTTTGCTGTCTCTGATGGCGATGGTGTCGGGTAGGGCAGCCAGCTCGACGCAGTTGCCATGATCCTCCGACCTAATAGATCTGCGCCATGTGGTCATGGTTTGCTCCCTCAGTAGTCGAGGTCGCCCTGTTTCGCCTGGTGAAGGAGGGTGGCGAAGGCTGCAGGGGTGAGGGTGCGGTGGGGGCGTAAGGGGTTTTGCTGTCTCTGATGGCGATGGCGCCGGGGATCGCGGCCATCTCAACGCAGTGACCTCCGGTCTCGTCGCTGTGACTGGACTTCCGCCATGTGGCCATGGCCTGCTCCTTTAGGGGTCCAGCTTGCCGTGTTTTGCCTGGGTGAGGAGGGTGGTGAAGGCGTCGGGGGTGAGGGTGAGATGGGGGGTGTGAGGGGCTTTGCTGTCGCGGAAGCCGATGCCGGTGGGAAGTTGCGCGAGTTCCACGCACTGCTCGGAGGTGCCACCTGTGCTTCGGCTGCTCTTGCGCCATTCGGGGGGAGTCGTCATCACGTGTTCTCCATTGCGTCCTTGAGTAGTGCCCGGGACATCTCCACGGGTAGTGCTATGGCACCGATGCGGTCGAACCTTTTCCGCAGGCCCGCCACCTCTTCGGTGTCCAACTCTAGTCGGCCCCCGTTTGGCGCTACAAGGTAACCGATCTCGCCCTCCTTGACCCTCAGGACCTTGAACGGTCCATCTAGGCCTTCGTTGGCGCCCGCACTGTTTGGAACGATGCGCAAGATCACGTTCGGAAGGTGCGAAAGCCGGATCAGGTGCGCGATCTGCTCCCGCATCACGTCTCGTCCGCCTACGTCCGGCCCCAGGACCGTCTCTGCGATGAGTACCCAAACTTCCGGGGCGCTCGCTCTATGCAAGACCGTCTGGCGCGCTATGCGAGCTTCGACAGACTTTTCCAGGTTTTTGGGGCGGCCAGCCAATAGCAGCGCGCGTGCGTAGCCGGGGGTTTGGAACAGGTCCGGAACCAGTTGGCCCTCGTACATGCGGATCTCGGACGAACGTTCCTCGAAGGCTAGGTAGTTCTTGTTCCAATTCGGGTCATGGCCCAGGCGAGCGAACCACAGAAGGACGCCGAACAGGCCGCCGGTGTTCCATCGGGCGTCCAGGATCTTGGCCTCGTTCTCCTTGAGCTGTGATTCGCCGCTCTCGAGTCTGGAAATCGAGGAGCGGGACCGGTTGAGCCAGCGCGCGACGGTGTCGCCGGTCTGGCCGTGTTGTGTGCGGAAAAACCGCAGGTAGAACGCGATGGTCGCCCAGAGGTTGAGCCTCGGGTCAGGTGGCTCGTTGACGTTCATTCTGCCGGTGCCCCTCTCATCCGACTTCCGGGTCTTTCACGGAATAGCGACAAGCTAACTCCTTGGCGCCACGCTTGTTCGAAGAATGCAAAGAAAAGGAGGAGGGGGAAATGGTGGCGAAAGTGGTGCAGGTGGGCGAGTTGGACATTTCTTGTCGGGCCGCCGGGACGGTGCCGGGGATGGTGCGGTCGTTGGTGGGGTTCCGGCTTGCGGACTGGGGGCTGGAGCGGGTCGCCGGGGATGTGCTTCTGGTGGCCGGTGAATTGGTCGCCAATGCGGTGCAAAGTGCGCCGGATCGGGAAATTCGGGTCAAGTTCACCCGGGACGTCGGGGCCGTCGTGGTGGCGGTGTGGGATCCGGGTGATGGGATGCCGGTGGCGCGGCCGGTTGTGGAGGTGACCCTGGATGACATTCGGGGTGACGCGTTGGCGTTGGAGGAGGGCGGGCGGGGGCTTCAGATCGTTCAGGCGCTCGCGTCCGGCTGCGGGGTCAAGGCGACGCCGCCGGTCGGGAAGTGGGTGTGGGCGGCGGTCGCGTGTTGAGCCGGTGGTGGACGTGGCGGCGGAGGCGGACCGCCGTCCGGTACCTGGACGTGTTGGCGCTCGCGGTCAAGGTGCGCGGGTGGCGGTGCGTGAAGCTGTACGGGCGCGAGTTCCCCCGGCCGCTGCTCTGGGTGTACGCGAGCGGCGTCGCCGACGATGTCGGGATCGTCATCGACGTGCGGGTCTGCGGCCGGGGGCTCTGGGGCTACCACGACGTCCGGAGGGCCGCCTATCTGTCTCCGTGCGGGGACGCCAAGGCGGCCGCGGAGCAGGTCGACCTGCTCCTCAAGCGCCGCATGTACCCGTCCACCTGGTGATCAGGGGTGGGGGGTGGTGGTTATGGGTTTGCCTAGGGCGCTGCCCTTTGTCCACTTTGTGAAGGGGAGTTGCCAGTAGCCCCAGCCGTTCCACCAGGTTAGGGGGCGGTTCGTGCCGGTGATGGTGACTATGTCGCCGCGGTAGGACCAGTTGTAGAACCATTGGGCGTCGGCGGACGGGGAGCGGACGCAGCCGTGGCTGCAGTTGCGGCGGCCGAGGCAGGACGGGTCGTCCATGTTCTGGTGGATGTACTCGCCGCTGTTGGAGATGCGGGTCGCCCACGGGACCTTCTCGTCGTACCAGCCGGGGTCGCCCTTCTTCTTGCCGGGCGGGCGCATGCGTTCCAGGAGGCTGCGGTCCATGGTGAGGTGGACGCCGCTGGTGGTGATCAGGTGGTCGACGCCGTCGCGCTGGACGTCGCCGCCCTTGCCGAGGCTGACCGGCCAGGTGCGGATGACGCGGCCGTTCTTCTTGACGACCGCGCGGTGGGTCTTGGCGCTGATGTTGATGGTGTGGGAGTCGCCGATCCGGAAGGTGCGGGTGACGTCGCGGTCGCCGAAGACGTTGTCGCCGATCTTCAGGCCCGCGTAGTGGACGGTGACGGTGACCTTCTGGTGCGGCTTCCATGGGCGGGCGGGGCGGAAGACCACCGAGGGGAGGCCGTTGAAGGACTCGCCGGGGCTGAGCCAGCGCCATGAGCCCTCGGTGGGCGTGGTCGAGGAGATCTCGATGCTGCGCTCGACGGCGGCCTTGGCCTTTTCGGGGACGGCCTTGTTGAACTGGACGAACACCGGCATTCCGGTGCCGACGGTCTCGTTCTGGCTCGGGACCACGTTGTTGATCCGGGTGGCGGCCGTGGCGCGGCTGGTGCGGAACGCGCTGGTCGCCGTGGTGGTCTTGCCGGTGGGGGAGGTCGCCGTGGCCGACACCTCGTAGGAGCCGCCGGGTTTCAGGGTCCAGGTGGAGCGCCAGGTGGTCTTGTCGGCGGACAGGGCGCCGGGGACGTCGGCTCCCTTGAGTTTCACCGAGACCGGACCGAGTGTTCCGCCGGACGCCTTGACGGTCACCCCGGTGTCGGGACGGGCCTTGCCGTCGCCGTTCGCGGGGGTGATCGTCACCTGCGGGGTGCCCTCGTCACCGCCCTTCGTGGTCGTCCCGCCGCCGCTGTCGCCGCCGCCTCCGCCGCATGCCGTCGCCAGCCCCAGGACCAGCGCCATCGCCAACGCCTTGCCTCGCACCGCTCTCCCTCATCAGCCCGCCGGGCCCGCACCCCGGCATCAAGATCGCTTACGGAACGGGCCTGATGTTCCGGCCCGCGTGGTGGCGGGCGGGCGGGTCGACACGTCCGATGGGGTCCATTGTCCCGCGAAGGTCGGCCACCTGTGACCGGTTTCCGGATCCCTCGTGTCCCGTGCGGCGGTGGGACGCTTCCGGAAATAATTGGCGGAATTCCGGCGTGGGGGAAATGCCGCCGGGAACGGATGATCACTTTGGCGCGGTGATGGGGCTTTCCGGGGACGTTCCCGCAGGCCGGGGGCCTGGTCTTGATCTTCTATTCAAGATTGGGAAGGCGGCGGTCAAAAGCGGCGATCCGCGTGCGGGGGCGCGCGATGCTGGATTGTGGCCGCCGTGCCGGTTCATGTCGGGTCACCTGGTGAAAGGCGGGAAGGCCGACGCTTTGCGGCGGTGGAGTTCACAAGAAGACACGTTTGTGGTCCTGGCGGAGTCCGGGTTCCTCGCCCGGCTTGAACGCCGGGGCATCCTCCAGTGAATCCGGTGAAGGGGCGCGCGATGAGTACCCAGGGGTTGAGTCCCTCCATCGACTCCGGTGCGTCCGATCTCACCTCCGGTGCGGCGGTCGTCGCGCCGGACCGTCCGTATCGCGGGGCGGGCGCGCGGGTGCTGGGCATGTTGGGCCCGGTGTGCGTCGCCGTGGCGGACGGTTGGGCGATGGCGGTCGCGGTGGCGGCGCTGCGGCCGGGGCCGGGTGCGGCGCTGCCGGGCGCGGCGGCCGTGGCGATCATCGTGTGCAATGCGGCCGGTGGGCTCTACCGGGTGCGGCGGAGCCCGTCGCTGCTGGCGGACGCGCCGCGGGTGCTCGTTCGGACGGCGGGTGTGGGCGCGGCGGTGCTGCTGCTTGGCCCGGTGCGGGACGCGACCCTCGCCTGGTTGTGGATCATCGTGGTGGCCGGGGGGTCGGCGCTCGGTGTCCGGGCGTTCGTGAACGCGGCGGTCAGGACGTACCGGTTTCGGCGGTCGTGGGCGCGGCCTGCGCTGGTGGTCGGGACGGGTGGGACGTCCGCTCATCTGATCGGCATCCTGCGGGAACGCGGGGAGTTCGGGCTGGCCGCGGTCGGGCAGGTGGCGGCCGGGGTTCACGGGGAGCCCGTGGCGCCTCTGGTGGGAGAGATCGCCGACCTGCCCGCGCTTGTCGAGCGGTACGGGGTCGATGTCCTGGTCGTGGTCGCCGAGGACGTCCACCCGGATCAGCTGGGAACGGTCCTGCACGTCTCGTTCGGGTTGCCGTGCGAGACGCTGCTCGTCCGGCCGCCGTCGGACATGGTGCCGGTGCCGGTGGCGCGGCGGGAACAGCTCGCCGGGCTGACCTGCGCGCGGGTCGGGTGGGGGCTGCGGGAGCCGTCCGCCAGGTGCGCGAAGCGGCTGCTCGACGTGGGGGTCGGGGCGTTGCTGCTGCTGATGGCCTTGCCGGTGTTCGTGGCGTGTGCCGTCGCGGTGCGACTGGACGGTCCGGGCGTGCTGTTCCGGCAGCGGCGCGTCGGGCTCGGCGGCAAGGAGTTCGTCCTGTTGAAGTTCCGGACGTTGCGGCCGGTCGACGAGCGCGAGTCCGACACCCGCTGGACGGTCGACGGAGAACGCGTCGGGAAGGTCGGGCGATTCCTGCGGGCCACGTCGCTGGACGAGCTTCCGCAACTGTGGAACGTCATTCGCGGTGACATGAGCATGGTGGGGCCGCGTCCCGAAAGGCCGCATTTCGTGGAGCAGTTCTCCCGGACGTGCCCCGGATACTCGCTGCGGCACCGGGTGCCCGCCGGGTTGACGGGATGGGCGCAGATCCACGGGTTCCGGGGTGACACTTCCATCGAGCTGCGCGCCCGGCTCGACAACCACTACATCGACCACTGGACGTTCACCGACGATCTGAAGATCCTGCTGCTGACCGTCCGGGCGATGATCTTCCGGGACGCGGGATGACGGTATCCGCGCTTCCCCTCCCCTGGCGGCTGGCCGGTCTCCGGCGGCCGAGCTGGCTGGTCGCCGCGGCCGTGGTCAGTGTCGGGGCGCCGCCCGGTTCGGAGTCGTTCGGCCCGGGTGTGCAGGTCACGTTCGGGGACGTCGCCAGCGCCGGGCTGGTGCTGGCCGCCGCCTTCCTGCTGGTCACCAGGCGGGTCGTGCTGCCGCGCGCCGCGTTCCTGGCGTTCGGGCCGCTGGTGGCGGGGCTCGGGATCAGCACGGTGTGCTCCGCCGACATCGCGTCGAGCCTGCCCGGGTTCGTCCGCGCCTTACAAATCTTCGTGCTGGTGCCGCTGGCCGTGGTCGTGCTCGTCCGGGACCGCCGTGACCTCTCGATCGTCTGCGCGTCGCTGCTCGGGCTCGGACTGGGCGAGGCCACGTACGGGATCTGGCAGTCGGCCACCGGGAACGGCGCGTCGATGGGCGGCCAGACCATCCGGGCGGTGGGGACGTTCGGGTCGCTGGACGTCATGGCCATGTCCATCGTGGTCGGGTTCGCGTTCCTGGTGCTGACCGCGTTCGCGATGGCCGCCCCCGGACGCGGCGTCACCGTCGTCGTGGCCGCGCTCGCCGGCCTCGGCGTGCTCGCCGTCGCGCTGGCGGTCGCGTTGAGCCGCGGCACCTGGCTCGCGCTCGGCGCCGCCGCCGTGCTCGTGCTGGTGCTGTTCGACCGGTGGACGGCCGTCAAGGTGCTGACGTGCTGCGCCGCGCTGATGTTCGTGATGGTCACCGTCGCGGGCGGCGGGTCGCAGACCATCGTGGACCGGTCGAAGTCGATGGTCGGCTCGGTTCACGAACCGGACCGGTCGGTGACCGACCGCTACCACCTTTGGGGCGCCGCCGTCCGGATATGGGAGGACAATCCCGTCACCGGGGTCGGGGTGAAGAACTTCCCGGCCTACCGCGACGCCTACGCGGGCCTCGAACTGTCGTCGGGCAGCGAGACCGCCGACGCGGCGAACGGGTACGTCCGTCAGCCGCTCCTGTCGCCGCACAACGAGTACCTGCTGTTCCTGGCCGAGCAGGGCGTGGTCGGTTTCGCCGGGCTCATGGCGCTGCTCGGCGCGCTGCTCGCCGGGCTGTGGCGGCGGCGCCGCAGCCGGGACCCGCTCTGGCTCGCGAGCGTCGCGCTGGTGACGTTCCTGCTGGTCAACTTTCTGTACGCCGATCTGGGCGGGCCGACGTGCGCGCTCGTCGCGGTCGTCCTCGGGGCGGTGGCGGCACGGGCGTTCGGGACGGTGCGCGCATGACGTCGGTCGGCCGGGCCGCCGCCCTGTCCGGAGTGCTGATCGCCGCCGGGACCGGGCTCGGGTTCGCCCGCGACCTGACGGTGGCGCACCTGTTCGGCGCGGACGGCGGCACGGACGCGTTCCTCGTCGCCTGGACGATCCCCGAGACCGCCTCCCCACTGCTCATCGAGGACGCGATGGCGCTGCTCATCGTGCCCGTCGTCACGCGGCTGCTCGCGCGGGGCGACGGCCTGCGCCCGCTCATCGGCACGGTGGTGCCGCGCATGGTCCTGGGGTTGTCGCTGGTCACGGTCACGTTGATGGTGGCCGCGCCCGTCCTGGTGGACGTTCTCGCCCCCGGCCTGACCGAGCGGGGCCCGGCCGTCCAGGGCGTCCGGCTGACGGCGATCACGGTGCTGACGTTCGGGGTGGCGGGGTTCATGAGCGCCGCGCTCCGTGCCCACCACAGGTTCGGGCCGCCCGCCGCGATCTATCTCGCGTACAACGTGGGCGTGCTCGCCCTGATCGGCGGGCTGTCCGGTCTCGTCGGCATCACGAGCATCATGATCGGCGTCGCCTGCGGCAGCTTTCTAATGATCGCGGTCCAGTTGCCCGCGTTCCTGCGCTGCCTGCGCGCCACCCCCCGCGAATCGCTCCGCGAGCGCGGCACGCCGGACATGGTCGAGGTCTGGATGGGGTTCGCGGCCGTCGCACCCGCCGTCGTCTACACCGTGACCCGGCAGGCGCAGGTGTTCGTCGAGCGGTTCTTCGGCTCCGGGCTGGCCGCCGGGTCGATCTCGCACCTGAACTACGCGCAGAAGGTCGCGCAGGTGCCGATGATCCTGTCGCTGCTGATCGTGACGGTGACGTTCCCCCGGCTCGCGCGGGCCTCGGCGGACGGCGACACCCGGCTCGTCGCCCGCCGGATCCAGCAGGACCTTGTGGTCGCGAGCGCGATGGTGCTGGCGGCGACGGCGTTCCTCGTCGCGTTCGCGCCCACCATCGTCAGGGTGCTGTTCGAGCACGGGGAGTTCACGTCCGCCGACACCGACAACACCGCGTCGATCATGCGGGTGTACGCGCTCGGGCTGTGGGGGCAGTCGGCCGTCGGGCTCGCCGCGCGGGCGTTCTTCGCGCAGCGCAGACCGACCTGGCGGCCCGCGCTGGTGCTGGGCCTCGGCCTCGCCGTCACCGCCGTGATCGGTGGCGTGTTCGTCGCGTCCGCCGGGACGGTCGCGCTCGCCGCCGCCAACGCCGCCGGGATCACGCTCGCCGCCGTCCTGCTGCTGGCCGGGTTGCGGACGGGCGTCGCGCCGATCTCGCTGCGCCGGGTCGGCGTGGACGTTTCCCGGCTCGTGCTCGCCGCCGTCGGGGCGTGCGGCGCCGGTGCGTTCACCGCCGCGCTGCTCGGTGGCGGCGCGGTCGTGGAACTCGTCGTGGGCGGGGTGGTGACAGGGGCGGCTTTCGTGGTGCTGACCGTCCTGATCGCACCCGACCTTCTTATCGCTTCATTTCGTCGTGGCAGAACCGAATCGGGGGAGAGCAGTGAGCCAGCCGACCGAACCGACACGAGTGACGGCGCCCGCGCGTCCGACGGAGGAGATCCGACCGGTGCCGCTGGTGCTGATGTACCACTCGGTCGACCATTTCGATGAGGACCCGCACCTGGTGACGGTGTCGCCCGCGCGGTTCGCGCGGCAGATGGCGTGGCTGCGGGCGAGGGAACTGCGCGGTGTCGGCATGCGCGAATACCTGGACGCGCACGCCGCCGGACGGGCCCGCGGCCTCGTCGGGCTGACCTTCGACGACGGCTACGCCGACTTCGCGACCCGGGCCCTTCCGGTGCTGTTGCGCTACGGGTTCGGCGCCACGGTGTTCGTCGTCACCGGACGGATCGGCACCTACAACGCGTGGGACGACGGCCCCCGCAAACCGCTCATGACGTCCGACCAGCTCCGAACCGTCGCGGACGCGGGCATCGAGGTCGCCTCGCACGGACGGCACCACGTCTCCCTGCCCGAAACCGATGAGACCGAACTGCGCGAGGAACTGGAGGAGAGCCGGGCCGCGCTGGAGGAACTGGTCGACGGGCCCGTCACCGGGTTCGCCTACCCGTACGGGCACGCCACGCCCCGGGAGGTGGCGGCGGTACGGGCCGCGGGATACGACTACGCCTGCGACATCGGTCCCGACGAGCCGCAGCGGCACGCGCTGCCCCGCACCTATGTCGGCGACCGGGACGGGCCGCTGCGGCTCCGGGCGAAGGTCGTCCGGCATGAGCTGCGGCACCGGAGCCGCGTGTGACCCGGGTCCTGCACGTGATCACCGGGCTGGAGCGCGGTGGCGCGGAACGGCAGCTCGCGCTGCTGCTGCGGCATCTTCCCGTCGCGAGCGAGGTCGCGGTGCTGACCCGGGTCGGGTCGGTCGGCGCGGAGATCCGGCGGGCGGGGGTGACCGTCCACGAGATCGGGATGCGCGGGAACCGGGACCTCGCCGCGCTGCCCCGGCTGGTGCGGGTGATCAGGCGGGGACGGTACGACGTCGTCCATACGCACCTGTACCGGGCGTGCGTGTACGGGAGGGTCGCGGCCCGTCTGGCCGGTACGTCCCGTGTCGTCGCGACCGAGCATTCGCTGGGCGACGGCCACATCGAAGGACGTTCCACGACGCGCGGCGTCCGGGCGCTGTACCGGACGACGGAACGGCTCGGGTCGGTGACCGTCGCGGTGTCGCCGACCGTCGCGGCCCGGCTGCGCGGCTGGGGGGTGCGGCCCGGCCGGATCGTCGTGATCCCGAACGGCGTCGACGCGGCGGAGTTCGCGTTCGACGCCGAGCGGCGCACCGAGACACGGCGGCGGCTCGGCATCGGCGCGGACGAACCCGTCGTCGGTGTGGCCGGTCGGCTCGTCCCCACGAAACGGTTCGACCTGGTCGTCGAGGCGGTCGCCAGGCTGGACGGCGTCCGGCTGCTGGTCGCCGGGACGGGCCCGATGCGGGAGCCGCTCGAACGGCTCGTGCGGGCCTTCGGCGTCGCCGACCGGGTGACCTTCGCCGGTGAGGTGTCGGACATGCCGGGCGCGCTCGCCGCGATGGACGTGCTCGCCGCGCCGTCCGTCCAGGAGAGTTTCGGCCTCGGGGTCGTGGAGGCCCTGGCCGCCGGGCTGCCCGTCCGTTACACGACCTGCCCGGCCCTCGACGACCTTCCGCCCGGTGAGGCCCCGAACGCCCGGCGCCTGCCCTCCGACGTGCGGGCCTGGACCGCCGAACTCCGGCGGGTCCTGGAGTCGGCGGCGAACCGGGACAGGACGGTCGTGCCGCCGGTCGTCGGCCGCTACGCCATCGCCGAGCAGGCCGCCCGGCTCACCCGGCTCTACCGGGCCGAGACGCCCGAAACCGTTCCGACACGAGAAAGGGCTCATGATGCCGCCACTTGACGGCGAAGGAAGGTGGCGTGGCGCGATCGTCGCGACGCTGCGCCGCTTCGGGGTGTCGATCGCGTTGGTCCTGGCCGGGTTCCTCGGCGGGCTCGGATACGCGCTGTTCGCGCCCACCACCTACACCGCGACCGCGTTCGTGCTGGTCGTGGAGGAGACCGATGACGGACGGACCGCCCCCGCGGCGGTGAGCTTCGCGCAGGCGTACGGGCGGCTCGCGCCGCTGCCGGAGACGCTGCGGTACTCCACACGCCCGCTGCCGAAGGTCAAGCCGGGCCGGACACGCGACCATGTCCGGGCGTCCACCTCGCCGGACACGCCGCTGATCCGGCTCACCGGCAGCGGACGGACGTCCCGGGTCGCCGCCGGGTTCGCCAACGCCGCCGCCGACGCGCTCGTCCGGTACGGGACGACCCACCGCGCCGAAACCGGGGTCCGGGTCACGCTGATGAGCCTCGCGGTGCCGCCGTCCGCGCCGACATCGCCGAACC
Organism: Actinomadura pelletieri DSM 43383; assembly: GCF_003634705.1. Classification (GTDB taxonomy): domain Bacteria; phylum Actinomycetota; class Actinomycetes; order Streptosporangiales; family Streptosporangiaceae; genus Spirillospora; species Spirillospora pelletieri. The sequence continues at coordinate 1,395,320 of NZ_RBWU01000001.1, forward strand.
TGCCCCTCGGCGTCGCCGTCGGCACCGCGTCGGGTGTGCTGCTCGCCGGGCTGAGCGCCGCCGTGCTGAGCGGGCGGCGGCCTCCGCGCGGCGGGTCCGGCGCGGAGCGGCCCGAGTCCGCCCGTCGGCTCGCGGAGGTGGGATCGTGACGGCCGTCGCGCCCGCCGCCCGGCTCGCCTCTCCGGCGGTCGACTGGACGGCGGAGGTCCACCGGGACGAACAGTCGCTCATCGGCGCGGCCGACGAACTGCGCGACCTCTACGACCGCAGCCCCGCAGCGACGCCGTTCCAGACCTACGAGTGGATCAAGGCGTGGTGGGGCTGGTACGGGACGCGCGGGCGGCTCCGGCTCGTCCTGGTCCGGCGCCGGGGACGGCTCGTCGCGGCGGCGCCGCTGATGGCGAGCGTCCGGCACGGGTTCCCGGTGCTGGTGCCGATCGCGGCGGAGCAGAGCGACTTCACCGACTTCCTCCTCGATCCCGTGTACGCGGACGGCGCCGTCCGGCATCTGGTCAGGGCACTGCTGGACGAGCGCGGAGCGTGCGCCGTCGACCTGCGCGAGGTCCGTCCCGGGTCGGCGGCGCACCTGGTCGCGGCGCGGTGGCCGCACCGGGCATGGCGGCTGCCGTCGTCGATGTGCCTGGAACTGCCCGTCGACGGGATCGACGAGGTCCTCGACCGGCTGCCGCGCCGCTCCGCCGGGAAGATGCGCGCCAAACTTCGCAAGATCGACGTGCACGGCCTCACGGTGGAGTCCGTTCCGGCGGACGGGGTGGCGGACGCCGTCCACGCCCTGCTGGACCTGCACGTCCGGCAGTGGCGGGGCCGCCCCATCAATCCCGAGCACACGCGGGAACGGTTCGGCCGCCACCTCGCCGAGGCCGCCACCGGGATGGTCCGCGACGGGCGCGCCGCCGTCCTCCAGTACCGGTCGCGGGAGCGGCTCGTCGCCAGCGACCTCGTCCTCATCGGGCACCGCCATGTCGGCGCCTACCTGTACGGCGCGGTCCCCGACCTGCGCGCCCGCGTGGACGTCTCGCTGATGCTGCTGCGCGAGGACCTCGCCATCGCGCGGGAACGGCACCGGCAGGGCGTCAGCCTGCTGCGCGGCGTCGAACCGTACAAGCTGAAATGGCGGCCGGACTTCGTGCAGAACCAGCGGATCATCCTCGGGCGGTCGGCGTCGGCCGCCGCGTTCGCCGGTCTGGCCCGGACCCGCGCGCGCCTGTCCGAGCGGCGGCGGACGGGCCATGGCCGACACGGCTGACACGGCCGACACGGCTGACACGGCACCGATCCGGGTGCTGCACGTCAGCCAGCCGAACGCGGGCGGGGTCGCCGTCTACGTCGGGCAGGTGGCCGGTGACCAGCGCGGACGCGGCTGGAACGTGGCGGTCGCCTGCCCGCCGGGCGGGGACCTGCCCGCGCGGTGCGCGGCGGCGGGCGTGCCCTGGTTCCCGTGGCCCGCCGCACGCGCCCCCGGCCCCCGGACCCCGCTGGAGGCGCTCGCCCTGCGCCGCCTCGTGCGCGGCTTCGAACCGGACGTCGTCCACCTGCACTCCTCCAAGGCCGGCCTCGCGGGACGACTGCTCGGCCGCCCCGGCGGCACGACCACGATCTTCCAACCGCACGGCTGGTCATGGCTCGCCGCGACCGGCCGCCAGCGCGCCCTCAGCCTCCGCTGGGAACGGGCGGCGGCGCGGTGGACCGACGCGCTCGTCTGCGTCGGGGTCGGGGAGTTGAGCGAGGGGACGCTCGCGGGCGTGCGCGGGCCGTTCCGGGTCGTCCGCAACGGCGTCGACCGCCGCCGGTTCCGGCCCGCCGACGGCGCCGACCGGCTGGCCGCGCGGACCCGGCTCGGGATGCCCGCCGCCGTGCCACTCGCCGTCTGCGTCGGCCGGGTGACCCGGCAGAAGGGACAGGACGTCCTGGTCGAGGCCTGGTCGGACGTCACGGCGCGGTGCCCGGACGCGCGGCTCGCGATCGTCGGTGGCGGCGATGACCTCGACGCGCTGCGCCGCGAACCCGTGGCGGGTGTGCTGTTCGTCCCGACCGTGCGGGATCCGCGTGACTGGCTGGCGGCGGCCAACGTCGTCGTCCTGCCGTCCCGGTGGGAGGGGCTGCCGCTGACCGCGCTGGAGGCCCTCGCCACCGGACGCCCCCTCGTCGGGACGGACATTCCCGGCATCGCGGAGGTCGTCCGTCCCGGGGTCGGCGCGCTGGTGCCCGTGAACGATCCCGCCGCGCTCGCCAAGGAGATCACCACCCGGCTGCTCGTCCCCGGGGTCGCGGAGCGGGAGGGCCGGGAGGCGGCCGCCGCTGCCGCCGCCTACGACCTCTCCCGGACGATGGCGCACCTGGCCGACGTCACCCGCGACGTCACCGCGCCCGATGTCGCCGTGCCGCCGGAGGAACCCCGACCGGATGGTCATGGCAGGCCCGCCGAACGCCCACCGGCAATTCCCCGGCGAATGCGACAATAATGGGAAGGAGTGGACGTGGTCGACGCTTTTGATGTCCACGCCTTTTTCTCGATTTGGAAAAGGACGTCTGTGTGAATGGATAATCGCGGCGCTGACTTGTATCGTGAGTCCTAGGGCGTCCTCGGCGCATATTTCGGCACTGCCGGACGACGACAGAATTCACTGACAAGGAAGGTCGCCGTGCCACGTCATCATCCGTCGGAACGGAACCGCTGAACGCATGTTCCTCGACACGCACGTTCCGTCCACGACGCGGCTCGACCCCGGCCTTCCCGTCCTGTTGCTGCGCACCGACCGCAACGTCTTCCACCACGGGACGCTCGGGGTGATCCGGAGCCTCGGACGTGCCGGAGTGCCGGTGCACGCCATCCTGGAAGGGCGCGCGAACCCCTCGTCCCGGTCCCGCTACCTGCACCGCGGGCATCCATGGGCGCCGCCCGCCGCACGTCCCGCCGCGCTGCTGAGCCATCTGCGGATGATCGGCGAACGGGTCGGCGGCCCGGCGCTGCTCGTACCGATGGACGATGCCGGAGCGATCTTCATCGCCGAGCACGCGGACGCGTTGACGCCGCGTTTCGTCGTCCCGCACCAGGACCCGGAGGTCCCGCGCCGCGTCGCCGACAAGTCGATGCTGGTGGCGGCGTGCGCCCGGTACGGCGTCCAGTGCCCGCGAAGCGTGACGCCCGCGTCCGCCCACGAGGTGGAGGAGGCCGCGGCCGAACTCGGCCTACCGATGATCGCCAAGTGGGCGCGGCCCTGGCGGCTCCGCCCCGGGCTGCGCAGCACCACGGTCGTGCGGACGCTCGGCGAGGCGCTCCGGCTGTTCGCCGCGACCCGCGACCGCGACCCGGACGGCGACGCGGGTCCGCTGATCCTGCAACGACGCATCCCGCCCGCCGGAGGCGACTGGTTCTTCCAGGGCTATTTCGACGAGTCCCTCGACTGCCTGTTCGGCGGGACCGGACGCAAGCATCTCGCGTTCCCGCCGCAGGCCGGGCACACCGTCGCCGGGGAATGGGTCGACAACCCCGAACTCGAACGGCTCGCGGTGCGGATCGTCCGGCTCCTCGGCTGCCGCGGCCTCGTCGACCTCGACTTCCGGCGGGACGCGGCCGACGGCGGCTACCACCTGCTCGACTTCAACCCGCGGATCGGGGCGCAGTTCCGGCTGTTCACCGACCGGAACGGCCTCGACCTCGTCCGCGCCCTCCATCTCGACCAGTCGGGGCGCCGTGTCCCCGACGTCAGCCCGGCCACCGGCCGCAACCTGCTGGTGGAGAACCACTACCTCCGGCACTCCGCGGCCCGCCCCCTGCGCGTGACGGCGCGTCCGTTGCGCGAGACCCTCCGCCCGCTGCGCGAGGCCGACGAGTTCGCCTGGTACGCCGGTGACGATCTGCCGCCGTTCCTCGCGATGGGACGGCAGAGCGTGCTCCACGCCGTCGGAAGGCTCCGCACCACGTAACACCACACTTCACGGGGGGAACGAACATGAGCGACTCGGCTTGCGACGTCGTCATCGCGGGCGCCGGACCCTACGGGCTGTCCACCGCCGCCTACCTTCAGAACCTCGGTCTCCACGTCCGGATCATCGGACGACCGATGCGGTTCTGGGAGGAGAACATGCCGGAGGGCATGTACCTGAAGTCGGAGCCGTTCGCGTCCAATCTCGGCGCGCCGCAGCGCGGTATGGGCTTCACCGACCGGCACCCCGACTGGCGGCTCGGCCAGCCGATCCCCCTCGACACGTTCGTGGCCTACGGGCGATGGTTCGCGTCCGTGGTGATCCCCGGCACCGAGGACGCGCAGGTCCTGAACATCGAAGGCGCCCGCCGGGACGGCTATGTCGTCACGCTCTCCACGGGCGAGACGATCGCGACGCCGATCGTCGTGGTCGCCGTCGGTGTCGGACCGTTCGCCCACATTCCCGACGAGCTGACCGGGCTGCCGTCCTGGCTGGTGTCGCACAGCAGCGCCCACCGGGAACTCGGCCTGTTCGCGGGCAAGGAGGTCGCGGTGATCGGCGCCGGGCAGTCCGCGCTGGAGACGGCGGTGCTGCTCGCCGACGCGGGCGCGTACCCGCACCTCATCGCCCGCCGCGCCGAACTCGACTGGAACACGGTGCCCGAGGAGTCGCGGTCGCCGCTGGAGCTGCTGCGCGGCGGGCCCAGATCGGGGCTCGGGACCGGGTACCGGACGTGGCTGTGGGCGGAACGTCCCGGGCTCGTCCGGTATCTGCCGGGACGGACGCGGCGACGGATCGTCCGGGAGACGCTCCCGCCCGCGGGCGCCTGGTGGCTGCGTGACCGGCTCGACGACCGTGTCCGCGTCTCCACCGGTCGTTGCGTGGTGAAGGCGGCCGGACGGGACGACGGAGTCGCCCTCACCACCATCGACCAGGCCGGGCGCCGCCTCACGACGGAGGTGGAACACGCCATCGCCGCCACCGGATACGTCCCGGACCTCGAACGCCTCACGATGCTGTCAGCCGACCTGCGGGCCCGGATCGCCACCCACTCGGTGTCGCGGGACGCGGGAGGTCGTGGCATGGGGAGCCGGCGTGGTGCGCCGGTGCTCAGCCGGCACTTCGAGGCGTCGACGTCCGGCCTCTACTTCGCGGGCCTCGCCGCCGCGGCCACGTTCGGGCCCGTGATGCGGTTCGTGCACGGCGCCGACTTCGCGGCACGCCGGATCGCGCACCACATCATCCGCCGGGTACCGGCCGTGCGGGTGCCCGCGGGGCGGGTCGAGACCGTCCTCGAACCGGACGTCTCACCGCGGTGAAGATTCTTCCTCCACCGTGCGCGGGACGCGTTTGGCCCGGCGGGCACGGCCGAGCGGCCGGCCCGTCACTCCCAGGACGGACGGTACCGGCGGCGTTCCCGCTCGGCGCGGGCGGTGGCCAGAGCCCACTGGAAGCGGGAGTACAACGTCCAGGCGAACGTCCGGTGGCCCCGCCCACGAGTGCGCTGACCGGCGGGAACGCTGGACAGCACAATGAAGTGGATCTTCGGGCGCTCGGCGAACCTGCGGGGCGCGCAGCGGCGCCGCGCGGGACGCAGCCGCGCGATCGGGGACGCGGGGTCGGGCATCGCAGCTCCTCGGGAGGGCGGTCGTCGCAACCGCCCGTCGACCGAATGTAGCGCACTCGATACCGTCCGCCATGCGGCTCGTGAACTCCGGGTGAACATTCGATGTCCACGACTTCCTCGCTGATCACTAAAACCGTGAATTTCCGGCGAAACAGGCGCTCCGCTAAAGGCGCCTTCATGCCCCGGTAAATGATCCGCAGACATCCGGGGCGGGCGGACAATGGCTCCTTGATCGCGTGTTTCCCGGTGCTACGTTCGTGCCGACCGCCCCGCCTGGGGCATGGCCAGGGCAGAGGAGTGGACCGGGAATGGAGCCAGCACCGATCCGTGCCGGGGCGATTCGCCCCGACGGTCGGCCGCCGCGCGCCCCGGCCCCCGGCCCCGCCCGTTTCGTCGTCCGGCTCGTCGTCCGTCTCGCCGCCCTCGCGGGCCTCGCGTTCGCCGGGTGGGTGGCCTTCTCCGCACTTCACGGGACCGCCAACGCCGCGCAGCACGACGCGCCGGACCAGGACGCGGCGACCGCCGCGACCGCCGTGACCCGTCAGGTCGGCGCCGCCGGCCCGCTCTCCGCCGCCGAACGCGTGGCGGACCGGGCGATCGGTGACCGTCCCGTCCAGCGGCTCTCCGACCAGGTAGAGCAGATCGGGGACGAGCCGCTGCGGTACCTGCGGGAACGGCAGCGGGACGTCCTCGACGGCAAGGACCAGGTCGTCCGCGGTCTGGAGGAGTTGACCGACGCGGCGGGGGTTCCGCTCGTGCGGCTCCCGGACGTGCGGCGCACGCCCGTCGTGGGTGTCGTAAGCGGAGTCGTCCGTGACGATGTCGCGCCCGCGCCGTCCGTGGCGGCCGAGGCGCCGACCCGGCAGCACGAACGGTCGACGCAAGGGTCCGGCAAGGCCGCGTCGGATGATGTCGCGGGTGCGCGCGCCGACCTCGGTGCCGCCCTTTCCGGGACGTTCGCCGGTGACGCGGGCAGAACGAACCCCGGCGACTGCGCCGGATGCCGCGGCGACCGGCACGAAGACCAGCCCGGCGACCAGCCCGGCGACCAGCACGGCCCGGCGCTGCCCAAGGGCCAGAACGAGCGGGGCGGCGGCTCCGGCGGCGGGCACCAGCTCTCGCCGATCGCCGACCTGACCAGCGGCCGGTACCCGACGGTGCCCGCCGCGCTGGACCCGAACACGTTCCACCGCACGGCGCTGACGGACGTGTCCGCGCCCGGTGGCCCTTCCGTCGTCCCTGACTAGGACCCTCGTCCCCTGACCGGGGACGTCTCCCGGACGGCCCGCGCGATCTTCCGCGCCGCCCGTCCTCGCAGTTCCCACGATCTTTCCTCGATGAGCAACGGCCATGCCCGGCCGGTTGCCCACCGCGCCTCACCCGGACGGGTGCCGCGCGGCGATCACACCGAAAACGACGAACACGACAGGAGCAAGAACATCATGCGCTTGTGGACAAGGAACACCGGCCGCATCGCCCTCATGGCCGTGGGCGCCCTCGCCGCCGGAAGCGCCTTCGGGCCCGGGGCCGTCGCCGCGACGAAGACCGGCGGCATCGGAGCGCCCGGTGCCGCGATCGCCGAGCCGGCGGGCGGAGCCAGGGCCGACAACGCCCGCCACGGCGACGGCGGCGACATGAAGACCTCCGGGAACTTCTCCATCGGTGGCGGCAACCAGGTGCGCGTGCCGATCAGCATCCCGGTGAACGTCTGCGGCAACGCCATCGCGATCGCCGGGATCAGCAAGGCCAAGTGCAAGGGCGGCGCGAGCGTGTCGTCCCACCGCCGGGCCGGCCACGGCGGGGAGCGCTCCGCCTACCGCGTCGCGTCCGGCGGGGGCGGCGGTGACATGAAGACCTCCGGGATGTTCTCCATCCTCGGCGGCAACCAGATCCACTCGCCGATCAGCGTCCCGGTGAACGTCTGCGGCAACGCGGTCGCCGTCCTCGGCATCGCGGCGGCCAAGTGCAAGGGCGGGGCTTCGGTGAAGCGCCTCGCCTCCGGCGACCCGAACATGGAGACCTCGGGGATGTTCTCCGTCCTCGGCGGTAACCAGATCAACGCGCCGATCAGCGTCCCGGTGGACGTGTGCGGCAACGCGGTCGCCGTCCTCGGCATGGCGGAGGCGAAGTGCAAGGGCGGGGCGTCGGTCAAGAGCGAACAGCCCAAGCTGCCGCCCACGCTGCGGACGCCGCCGAAGAAGAAGCCGTACAAGCCGTCCAAGCACCGCCCCGGCGCCGGGCACACGAAGCTGCCGTCGACGATGCGGTCGCAGCAGAACTCGCGGCTGGCGCGTCCGGCCGCCATCGGCGCGGCGCCCGACTACCGGAAGGCGGACGGCCTGCCCGTCGTGCGGACCTTCCTGGAGTCGCTCAACCGGACCGCCCGGGTGCGCGGCGTGGACATCAAGCCCACGAAGGTCGGCAAGGTCGGCACCCAGGTCCTGAGGTGAACCGGCATCGGCGCGGGTGACGATCCGCCGCCGACATGACGCGGAGAAGGGGCGGCAGACGTGCCGCCCCTTCCCTTTCCGCCAGAACCCGAATCTCCGATGGAGGTGGACCATGCTCGATCGCAAGTCACTCCTCGCGGCGGCCGTCGCCGTCTGCTGCGCCCTGCCCGTGACCGTGACCGCCGTGCCGCACGCCCACGCCGACGCCCCGACGCAAGCTCAGACGCACGCCCGGACGCAAGCCCGGACGCGACTGCGGAACGGCGCGGTGATCGCTCATCTCTGGGTCAAGCGGATGCGGCTGAAGGTCAAGGTCAGGACGGGCGTGAGCGAGGCGGTGCTGCGGCGCGGCGTCGGGCACTATCCGGGAACGGCACGTCCGGGGCAAGAAGGCAACACGGTGCTTCTCGGCCACCGGACGACCTGGCTACGCCCGTTCAACCAGCTCGACAGGATGAGGCGCGGCGACCGGATCGTCCTGCGCGTCGGCCGCACGTCCTATGTCTACCGGGTGCGGAGCAGGCACGTCATCGACCCGCGGAACCGAAGCGTCCTCGAGCCGGTGCCGTTCCGGCCGCGCAGCGCCCCGCACGGCCGGTACGTCACTCTCATCAGCTGCACCCCGAAGGGCTCGGACCGGTGGCGGCTCGTCGTCGTCGGCACCCTCGACCGCTGAACTCCCGACACCACCGCTGTACGCGCCGACCTCGACGGGACGCGGACGCTGGGCGCCCGGTGCCCGATGCCGGCCGCCGCTCAGCGTCCGCCGTACAGGGCGAGCAGCCCGGCGTGGTCGCCCCGGCCGAGCGTGGCGGGCCCGCTGTCGCAGGCCGCGACGGACGGCGCCATCGTCAGGGCGGAGTGCCGCGACCCGGCGACGTGGGCCAGGCCGAACACATGCCCCGCCTCGTGCGTCGCGACCGCCTCGACCGAGAAGCCGCCGGGACGGCACGTCCCGCCGGTCCACCAACGCTTACCGTGCTGCTGGAGCGCCATGTCCGACTCCAGCGTCCGCGATCCGCTGTACCAGATGCAGGTCGCCGCGAGGATGTTGGCGTTCGCGCCGGTCATGGACCGCCACCCGAAGGTGTTGACGCGGTCCCGCTGAGCGCAGGTGGCGGTGTTGGTGACGTTGGGGCCGGTGGCCGACTGCCCGAGGTAGCGCGCGTCCACGTTCGGCGGCGGAGTGAACCGTCGCCGGCCCGTGCAGTCGGTGTTGCCGTTCACCATGTTGGCGACGCCCTCGGCGATGACGGAACTCGGCAGCCCGGTCGTGCCCGGGTGGTACCGCCACGGAACGGCGCTGCCCGTCGCCCATTTGCTGGGTTCGAGGCTGTACGTCCCGTCCTGGCACGCGTTCAGCGGCGCCTGTGCCGCGCGCGGCCTGCCCTGGGGCACATGCGCGCCCCGCATGGAGAGGATGATCTCGCCCGCGCGGCGGTTGAAGCGGACGGTCAGGGCGGAGGACCCGCCGGTGCGCAACGAGTGCGCGATCAGGGAACTTCCGTCGGTGGGGACGACCGCGGTGAGCCCGTCGGCACCGCGAACGGTCCGACCGCGCAGATCGCACTGGGCGATCCTGATCTTCTGTGGCATCGCGCGGATGGACAGCGTGCCGCCGGGCTTGCACCAGCCGGGCGGACGCCGGGGGCCGTTGTCGGCCGCCGTGGCGACTCCGCCCGCGGCCGTCAGCGCGCAGGCGAAAGCGGCGGTCATCACGGCCGGTACGACCCCTGCTCGGGCCGCGCGTGAGATTCCGTGCATATCAGTGCTCCGATGTGTGGGAACGTCCCTCCGCAGTCTTGCGCGTGCCGGGGAAAGAGAAACTGCCGCATTCTAAAATGATCACCATGGAGCGAGCGGCACCATTCATGAATGGGGGAGATGTGGGTGTATTGCCGAAATGATCGAGGTGTGTGTCGCCGGTCGGTGGTGTAATTCTTTCCTCAACCGGTCGTCATCATTTGGCAAACGCGTTTATCGATGGTCTGCACGGAAAAGCAGGGAGTAATCCGGCAACTCGGGATCAACAGAACAAGGCGTCGGTGTTCCCGGCGCCCGGTCGAGATACACCGCAACCGAGTGGCGGGCAGCCGCCTCCCCTCACCCCCCGCCGTCCGGGTGCGTTCACGGAAGCAGAGGTGTTCAACGTGGAGACGCAGACACAGGTGCGGGAACTCATGGGCATGAGCGTGACCGACGCCCACGGCACGAAGGTCGGCACGATCAAGCAGGTGTACCTCAACGACGACTCCGGGGCCCCGGAATGGGTGACGGTACATACCGGCTGGTTCGGGATGAGGGAGAGCTTCGTCCCCCTGGCCGGGACGCGCAAGAACGGGGACATGCTTCAGGTCCCCTACGACAAGGAGACCATCAAGGGCGCTCCCAACGTCGACGCGGACGAACACCTGTCGCACGCCCAGATCGTGGACCTCTACCGGCACTACGGCGTCCGTCCACCGGCCGGGCGCAGCACGGACACCGAGACCGCGGGTTCGCGCGGGAATCCCGAGGACCGCCGCATGTCCGGCGCCGAGGGCAAATCGTCCGAGAGTAAGACCGCCGACGGCAAAGCCGCCGAAAGCAGGGCGGCCGAGGGCTCCCGCGAGAAGTCGCCGGGCATGGCGGGCGCGGCCGGGACCGCGGGAATGGCGGGCACGGCCGGAATGGCCGTCCGACCGGACAAGAACAAGCGAGGGCAGGCGACACCGTCTCAGGCGCCGAGAGAGGGCGCGGAGCCGATGGCCGAACTGACCCGGTCCGAGGAGCGGATGCGCGTCAGCACCGAGCGGAACGAGGCGGGACGCGTCCACGTGCACAAGTGGATCGAGACGGAGCTGGTCGAGCGGACGGTCCCCCTCAGCCACGAGGAGATCAGGATCGACCGCGAGCCGATCACGGGCGGTAGGCCGAGCCCCGAGGTGACCATCTCCGAGGACGATCTGGAGATCATCCTCTATGAGGAGCGGCCGGTCATCGCCAAGGAGACCGTTCCGGTCGAGCGGGTCCGGGTCCGGACCGAGCAGGTCCAGGACGAGGAGACCATTCGCGGCGAACTCCGCAAGGAGCGCATCGAGGTCACCCGCGACGACGCCCGGCCCGGGGGTCCGTCCGGATCCGAGCGTCGCGAGGAGCGTGGTCGCCCTTCCAGGTGACCGGATCCGGGTCGACGCGCGACCACGCACGGCGCCACGGCGGAAGTGCCATCCCGGATGGCGGCGCCGCCCGGCCGGGCCGAACTCACCCGCCGCCCCGGCCGGGCGCCCGCCTTATGACGGACGCCGGACTCGTCCGTTTATCGTCGTCCGCGACGGAGAGGCTTCTCTCAGACCCGTGAGAGGAGGCCCGGACGCGTGGAACGGGAACCTCGGGTCGCGTTCGTGCTCGGCGGCGGCGGTGTCCTCGGCGCGCACGAGGTCGGCATGTTGCGGGCTCTGGAGGAGAGCGGCATCAGACCCGACCTGGTCGTCGGTACGTCGATCGGCGCGCTGAACGGCGTGTTCGTCGCCGCGGAGCCCGGGGACGCGGCGATCGAACGGCTCACCGGCCTGTGGTCGAACGACTCCGCCCGCTCCGTGTTCGGCGCGAACGTCATGGCGCGGTTGTGGACGCTCGCCCGCTCCGGCACCCACCTGCACTCGAACGAACCGCTCCGCCGGATGCTGGACGAACTGCTTCCCGTCCGGACGTTCGAGGAACTGGCCGTCCCGTTCCAGTGCGTCGCCGCCGGGATCGAGACGGCGATGGCGCACTGGTTCACCGAGGGACCGCTGATCCCGGCGGTGCTGGCCTCGTCCGCCGCGCCGGGGCTGCTGCCGCCCGTCCCGATCGGCGACCGGCACTACGTCGACGGCGGGCTCGTCCACAGCATCCCGGTCGGACGCGCCGTCATGCTCGGCGCCACCACCATCTACGTCCTGCACGTCGGACGCATCGAGCGGGACCTGCCGCCGCCGCGCCGCCCCTGGGAGGTCGGCCTCATCGCGTTCGAGATCGCGCGACGGCACCGCTTCTTCGAGGAGATGGCGAACCTCCCGGACGACCTCACCGTGCACGTCCTCCCGGCGGGCGCCCGTCCGCAGAAGGCGGGCGTCGACCTCGCGCAGATGCGGTACCGGAACGCCACGGGCATCGCCGCGCACATCGAACGCGCCTACGAGGCATCCTTGACCTACCTCAAGGAACGAGCGTGACATGCCCCTGCCGCCCCCCATCGTCCGTCGCGTGCTGCTCACGCCGCTGCTGTTCGCCCTGACCCTGCTGATCGTCGTGCTGTTCCCGGTCGTCCAGCCGGTCGCGACACTCGCCGGACGCGACCGCCGCCGCGCCGCCCGGCTGCTCTGGTTCGCGCTGGCGTGGGGTACGCGGGAGTCGGTCGCCGTCCTGGAACTCGGCCGGCTGTGGGTCCGGCGCCGCACCCACGACGACCGGCACTACGACGTGATCCGCCGCTATGTCGGCGCCCTGTACTCGGTCGCGGAACGGCGGCTCGGCCTGCGCATCGTGATCGACGGACCCGGGACCGGTACGGCGCCGGACGGCGACCGCCCGTTGATCGTCCTCAGCCGCCACGCGGGCCCGGGGGACGCGCTCCTCCTCGTCCACCACCTGCTCACCGACTACCGGCGGCGACCCCGCGTCGTCATGAAGGCGCAACTGCAACTCGACCCGTGCATCGACATCGCCGCGAACCGCCTGCCGAACGCGTTCGTCACCCCGGGCGGCGGCGCCGTCGACGACATCGCCCGTCTCGCCGACGATCTCGGCCCCCGCGACGCGCTCGTCATCTTCCCCGAGGGCGGCAACTTCACCCCGCGACGGCGGCGGCGCGCGATCCGGCGGCTGACCCGCCTCCAGCGGCGGGACGAGGCGGAACGCGCGGCCGCGATGCGGAACGTGATGCCGCCGCGGCCCGGCGGGGTCCTCGCCGCGCTCGACTCCGCCCCGACCGCCGACGTCGTGTTCGTCGCGCACACCGGCCTCGACCACATGGCCACGGTCGGTGACGTCTGGCGCCGTGTCCCCCTCACCGAACCCGTCCGCGCCCGCTGGTGGCGGATCCCCGCCGAGGACGTCCCCGACGGCCGCGACGCCCGCACCGACTGGCTGTACACGCAGTGGGAACGCGCCGACGCCTGGATCACCGCCAACCGCGCACCCGTCCCCGAGTGACATCATGGACGTATGGGCGACGAGGGGACGGTGCGGGTCGACCTGTGGATCTGGTCGGTGCGCCTGCTGAAGACCCGTTCGATGGCGACGACCGCCTGCCGCGCGGGGCATGTCCGCGTGAACGACGAACGCGCCAAACCGTCCACCACGGTGAAGCCCGGTGACGAGGTCCGGCTCCGCCATGATGGACGGGAACGGATCGTCGTCGTGAAGCGGATCATCCGCAAACGGGTCGGAGCGCCCACCGCGCAGGAATGCCTCATCGACAAGAGCCCGCCTCCGCCGCCGCCCGAGGCCCTCATCCCGGTCGGTCGCCGGGAGCGCGGCGCGGGCCGTCCCACCAAACGGGACCGCCGCGAGCTGGAACGCATCCTCGACCGCTACCGCGTCCTCAACGAACCACCCGCGCAGGACTGACCGCCCCGGCTCCGGCGCGCGGGCGGCCGTTGCGCCGCGTCCAGCAGGCACGGTGCCGCGCGGCCTTGCGGGACGCCGACCGCATCGCCTTGGCGGGCACCGGTTCGCGCGCCCACCGGCGCAGGGTGCCGGCCATGCCATGGACGAAGTCGACACCGGCCGGGGTCAGGCCGTCACCCCGCAGCAGGCTGTCGCACGCCCACAGAGCCGCCGCCCGCCAGCGTTCGAACTCGGTGTGCGCGTGCATGTCGCCGGGCGTCCACCCGCGCTCGCGCCGCCAGAACGCGGCGACGCCGAGGTGCGCGTACGTGCCCTGAAGCAGCCCGTACACGGGACGGGGATCGTTCCGCCACGGAGCGTAGTACAGCCGGTCATGGCCGGGACGGATCATCGGGACCGCCTCGAGCAGCGCGGCCAGCTTGATGTGCTGTGTCTCGTGGGCCAGGACGAGGGCCAGCGCGCGGGCGTCGGAGGTCGCGGAGAACCCGATGGTGCCGTGCGCCGCGCGGGAACTGGCGCTGGTCCGCCCGGTGCCGGGGTCGGCGAGGGGCGTCACCACCCGGACGACCACGCTCACCTCCTCGGCCACGGCTCGGTGGCGGCCGACCAGATGGTGCCAGGCGGCCGAGAGATCTTCGGCCCAGCACCGCAGTTCGGACCCCGGGAGCCGGTCGCGCAGCGCGCCGCCGGGCAGCCGGTACGGGTCGAGGTCGTCGATCAGGACGTCCAGCGACAGCCCCGCCGAGGACACCGAGACGCGCCGCAGCCCGAGCCAGCCCGGCGCGTCGGTGCGCGCGTCGGCGGGCACCTCGACCCGGGTACCGGGGGCCTCGACCACCGCGCGACCGTCCGCGACACGCACCGTCGCGGACATGGCGGGCCGGTCGAGGACGGCGGCGCCCAGCGACGGCAACATGACCGTCGTGCCCCTGACCGGCACGGTGACGGTCGCGTCGTGACCGGCGCGGATCGCCGTGGCCGCGGCGACCGTGGCGAGCTGCTCCAAGGCGCCGGCCGAACCGCCACGGCGGGCGTCCCGGATCGATCGGGCCGCCCATGCGCCGACCGCCGGATGCCGGAGCACCCGGCGGGCCTCCTCCGGGTGGGCGGCGTCCAGATCGGCGAGCATCCGGTAGGCGTGCCGGACCCGGTCGGCCGTCCCCGGGTCGCCGGACGAACGCGCCTGCTCCGCCACCGCGCGCACGAGAAGCAGATGCCGGCTCGTCTGGATGTCGTCCAGCATCCGCGTCGCCGGAATTCCCCCCGCACCCCTGGCCAGTTCCCGCAGGAGATGGGCGGGCGGCCGGTGGTAGAAAACGTCCATGTCAGCTCTCACTTCGCGGCCATTCCGGACAGGTCGGCGGCGAGCCTGGATCGGATGTGCAGAATGAGTTCGCGAAGGTCCGGGCAGAACACCGAGGGATTGTCGAAGCCGTTCGATTCGCGGTAGCGGTGCGCGTAATGGCCGCCACCGCACACATCGCGGACGGGACATGACAGGCATGTCTGGCACAACGCCCGCAAGCCGATTTGTCGGGCCGCCATGAACGGTGACAGCAGCACCGAGTCGAAGGAATCCCGGAACACGTGCCCCCCGGTCTCCGGCGCACCGGGAAACGCGGACTTCAGGATGTCGGACTGCTCGATCGCCCCATCCGTCTCCACGACGACCATGCCGACCGGTGAGACCCCGACCGCCTCACTCGTGGACGCCCCACCGAGCAGCAGGTGCAGGATCTCCTGGAACAGCCGGACGCCGGTCTCCCGTCTTGGCGCGTCGTACCAGCGGTCGAACACCGTGGCCAACCAGTCGCCGTAGGGCGTGGCCGTGGAGCCGTCCCGCCGTCCCGGTGGCGGCTCGGACCAGTTCGCGTGCGGCAGCAGCAGATCGACGACGGGTGGGCCGTACCGCAGCAGGGCCTCGTAGGTCTCCACCGGGTCGTTGCGGAGGTCGACCGTGCACAGCAGCCCGGCGAACAGATGCCGGTACCGGTCGGAGGTGAGCCGTTCGAGCGCGGTGTGGACGGCGGCGTGACTGCCTCGCCCGTCGGGGCGGCGCCGGTGGCGGTCGTGCGCGGCGGCGGTGCCGTCGAGGCTCACCCCGACCCGCACGTCGAGCGCGTCGAAGAGGCGCAGTTCCTCCTCGCCCAGCCGGACGGCGTTGGTCTGGACGATGGCACGGACCCGGTCGCGACCGTCCGGGCCGGAACCAGCGGCCCTCCGCACCGCCTCGCGCGTCGTGCGGACGGTGTCTCCGATAAGGCCGGTCCCGGCCAGCAGGGGTTCGCCGCCGTGCAGGATGAGCGCGACGGACGGGAGGTCGTGCTCCCGGACGTGCTCGGCGATGCGCTCTGCCGTACGGGCGAGCACCATCGGCGCCATCCGGTGCGGGCGCCCGCGCCAGCTCTGGTCGCTCATCCGGTAGACGTAGCAGTGGTCGCACGCCAGATCGCACCGACTGGCGATCTTGAGGACGAACTGCCGGAACGGGGTCGGCCGCCAGCCGTCGGCCAGGAGCGCGGCCACGTCCGGCTCCGCCGGGCGGCCCGGCCGCGGCGGGCGCACGGTGGCACCGGCTTCGATGAAAGCCGCTTCCTCGCTCATGCGCACCCCGGCTTCCGGTACGGCCGTCTTCCGGGGCCGACCCGGTACGGCCCGAACGGGCGTCCTTTAAGCCGATGTCATCGCCCCGTCCTTCCCGGCAAAATAACATCTTCTCTGGAGGTGTTTCCATGGCCGATACCGGAGTGGACCGCGCCGATCAGTTGCCGGATGTCAGCGCCATCCCCTTGCACGCCCTCGACGATCTCGAAGAATCCGCCCTGGGGCGCGCACTGCACCGGATATTTGTGTCACTCGACACAGAACAGGCCGAGGCGATCGCCGGTTTCCAGTCTGTGATCGATGAAGACTTGAAATGAACATGCCAATGACCGAATCCGGTCGAGCCATGATCAAGGGTGACGCAGCTCTTTGATCTGCCGGACGAGTTCGGTCACGCGTGGCAACGCGGGATCGTTGTACGCCGAGATCTCCAGGGTGGCCGTCATCTCGTCCAGCATGGCCGCGTCCGGATGCCGGATCGCGCGCCGCACCACCGCGGCCAGCATCACCATGGACGATCCGTCCCTGATGTCGAGCGGCCCGAGCCGGATCTCCATCTCCTTGATCCAGTCGTGGATTCCCCCCGAGTTCCGGAGCGGCTCCACCATGTACAGCGCCCGGACGAGACGCGCCCGCAGCTCCGCCGGGACCGTTCCGCGAGGTGGAAGCGGCAGCGGAGGCGGCGACGCCGACGAGGTCGCGTCGCCGAACGCGGGCCGCACGGCGACGGCCTCGGCCCGGTCGAGCGGAGGCAGGGCCGCCCGGTCGGCCTCGACGATCCATCCGGCGATCGTCTTGAGCGCCTGGAGGTAGGGCTTGCCGCCGACGCGTTTGAGGTCGATCAGCAGGTCGTCGCCGAGGCTGCGGTGGGCGTTCTGCAAGCGGGCGATCACCTCGGGCTGGTCCGTGTCCGCCGACCAGCGCAGCGGTATCAGGCACCGGGCGGGCTCGGCGTCCGGGTCGGTGGACACGCGGCCGATCCGCTCGGCGAAGATCCCCCATTCCCGTCCGCACCAGCCGCTCTTGCCGTAGTCGGTGGACAGTAACGCGATCATCGAACGCGCGGTGCGGGCCCGGTCGATGAGCACCGTCTTCCAGTCGTCGCCGGGATACACGCCCTCGCGGTCAAGGAATCCGACGTTCTTTCGGTCACGACCGAGCAGCAGCCGCACCTCCACATCGAGATCGTCGAAGAACTCGGCGACCAGGTTCTCATCGACATGGCGCGAGTAACTGAGGAAGAAGGCATAGGGGGTATCGGACATCGGCATCCTTCCGGGGTCGCCGGCCGTCAAGGGAATTGGATCTCTTTCATGGCGCTGATGAGTTCGTCCACTTTGGGGAGTGCGGGATCATTATTGGCCAGGATCCGCAGCGCGGCGGGGATTTCGTCGATAATCGAGGGGTCGGGGTGCCGCAGGCTCCGGCGGATGAGTTTGCTCAGTCTCACCCGGATATGGGATCCCGAGGTGTCGATCGCCCCGACCTGATCTTCGATGTTCTTGATCCATTCATCGAAATCGGTGGTCAGCACCTCGACCTCGCGCAGCGCGTCGATGAGTTGCTCCCGCAGCGACGAACTCACGATCCGGCATGGGTCCTGTTCACCGGTGTCGGGGGAACGCGGTCGCGGCACCGAAACGGGTGCAGGTGCCGGTGTGGGCGGGTCCGGTGTGAACAGGCCCGGTGCGGGCGTGGCCGTCGAGCGACCGATGTCGATCAGGGCGAGGCAGGCGTCGATGTCGAGGTCCGGGTTCTCCAGCAGCAGATCGCCCACCTCGCTGAGGAGCGCGGGCCGGTGGCCGAGCGCGTCGGCGAGCCGGGTGGCCTGGGCCGGGTTCAGCATGGGGGCCTTCCCCGTCAGCAGCAGCACGGACTCCGCGGGGTTCAGCGGCCCCAGCGGGTACGGGCGGACGCCGTCGGCGTCCCCACATCCGTCCGCGCAGGTGATCAGCACGTGCCCCCGCCCGCCGGGCAGATGGCCGTCCAGTTCCCCGGGCGTGCCGACTCCGTCGTAGACGGTCAGCCAGGACGGGTCCGGCGTGACCGCCGGGCCGGTCTTCTGCCGGAGGGAGTCCCACTGGGCGCCCAGGCCGGTCGGCGCGCGGGCGTCGAACCACCAGATCACCTCGTAGCGCTGCCCGAACCGGTGGCAGTACTCCAGCGCGAACGCGCTCTTGCCCGACCGCTCCAGCCCCTCCGCGTCGGTGATCACCAGGGGCCGGTCCCGCAGCAGCTCGCTGACCTCTTCGAGCGCGTCGTCGCGGCCGGCGAAGCGCGGGTCGCGCGGGCCGCGGTTGCAGACGGGCGGCGGGACGCCCGGAGCGCGGATACGCTCCGGTACGGACGGCAGTTGCGGGGTCATGAGATTTCGGACCGGTCAGGCGGAACGCCGTCGGACCGCGTCCAGGAACATCCTGATCACGGTCTCGTCGAGCCCGGACATGCGGATGACGCGCCCGCTCAGCCCGCCCGGCAGCGGACCGCTGTCGACCTGGACCGGAATGACGGGCGCGCCCTCGTCCGGAGAACCGGTCAGCTCCTCCTCGAAGTCGACGTTGCCCTCGGGGACGAGGGCCGCCATGTGCGGGGCGACGAAGTTCTGGGAGAGCACGGTGACGACGCGTTCGGCGCTGTGCCGGGCCCTGGCGACCGCCTCGCTCAGGCGCTCGGCCAGACCCGCGTTCCAACGCACCAGTTCGACCTCGTAGTCGTGGGACTGCAACAGTTGACGCAGATAGTCGGCCCAGGGCTGGTCCGCGCCGACATAGTTGATCGCAACGGTGCGCGGGGGCGCGTCCGGTTCGGTCGACCGTGGCGCCGACGCCTGCGCGGTGACCGGAACCCGCGATCCGAAGGCCGCTCCGAAGGCCGGTCGGACGGTCGCCGCCGTGGCCTCGTCCAGCGGTGCGAGCCCCGCCCGCCCGGCGTCCAGGACGCCGGCCGCGACCGCGCTCACGACCGCGTAGTAGCCGCCCGCCCCGTCGAGTTCCCGGGTGCGCATGAGGTGGAGAAGCCCGCATGTGGCGTAGGGCTCGGCGTCGATCCGCGTCCAGAAACCGGGCATCGGCCGGACGGCGTCGGGCGGTTCCGTCTCGACGTCCAGCGGCTTCCACCAGCGGACGGGGATCAGACAGCGATCGCGCTCCCGTGGGGCGCCCGCCACCCGTTCGGTGAAGATCGCCCATTCATGGCCGCAGCGCAGGTCGCGAAAGTGGGTGGGGGAGATGAGCGACACCAGTGCCGGAGCCCGCGCGGCCGCCGGAACGGAGTCGCCACCCGGTTCGATCAGGATGCCCTCGATGAACGGGCCGAGCCGACCGCGAATCTCGTTTTCGAGATCATTGTGGAAACGGCGGACCCAGGCCCGGTCCTCGCCTCCGGCGTAGCTGGTGAGGAAGTGAGTCTTCACGTCACCTCGCAGTCCACGAACGGGCACGCCTGGAGTGTCCGGGGTGGAGGGCCGGGGGCGGCCGTTCACTCAACACGACCATCGTAAGGGACCGGCCGTCTTCCGGCGGGAAAACAGGTCAAGACATCGCCTGCGACAGTGAACACAAACCATTACCTCACATCGCGGGCCGCAAACGTAGACAGTCGGCCGACTGTGGCCAGAGAGTGATCTGTTTTGGATGGCCGAAATCGGGCGCAACCCGACCGTTTACCGGGATGACCGTTGCAGGTGAACAGCGACGCTGCCTGGATATATGATGCCTATCACCAGCTTTTCAGAACCGTTGTGCACTTGGGGCCCAGGGCGGGGGCGAAGGTGACGTCAGATAAGAAAGAGCCGCGCGCGACGAAGCCCCCGGCGAAGATCGTCGGCTTCCATGGAAGCCAGGCGGGAATCGGATGTTCCTTCGCGCTGGCGAACGTGGCATGGATTTTGTCCAATGCCGGTAAGGATGTCCTGATCGTCGATGGCGCCATCGGGGATCAGTTGCCCGTCGTGGACCAGTACCTCGCGAAGTTGTTCGCGCACGAGGACGTTCCCGGCCGGCAGGAGGGCCTGCTGGACGTCCTGCGCGACTACCAGCGGGCCCACGCGGAACAGGGCCGGCACAGCCTCGCCCCGGACCTCGACGCGCTCTGGCGCGACCACGGTGTCCGCGATCATCACATCGTCACGCTCGGCTGGCCCACCGCCGGCATCGACACCGGCCTGACCGGAAAACTCTCCCACCTCGGTTCCGGCAAGCGGGACACCAGGACCTACTGGCCCGAGGCCGAGCGGTTCGCCTGGGACGACTTCGCCGAGAGCAGGCACGGCCACCATTTCCTCACCGCGCTGCGCGCCCGACTGCGCGACAGCGGATACGACTACGTCCTGATCGACAACCTTCCGGGCCGGGCGACCCTCGCGCGCCTGTGCGTGGTCCATCTCGCCGACGTGCTGGTGGCCTGCTTCCGGCTCGGTTTCCCCGAGACGATCGGCGACGGGGCCGGGCTGGCCCACGACCTGCGGAGCCGTACGGAAGGGTCCGGCAAGGGCACCGTCCGGGTGCTGCCGGTGCCGATGGGCGACGACCGCACGTCCACCCACGACGTCAAACGCCTCGCCCACAACCTCTACCGGAAGCTGCTGGACGAACCCGACGAGAACGCGCGGGAGCGTTACTGGGGCAGGGTCACGGTGCCCGTCTCGCCCGTCCTCGCGAGCCTGCCCGTCATCTCCGCCATCGCCGAGAGCCCCTACGAGGAGGGGACGACGCTGAAGGCGTTCGAGGCGCTGACGCAGGCCATCACCGAGGACGACTCCATCAGGTTGAAGCCGCTGCCCGAGGCGGACCGGCTCAAGCTGTGGCGGCTGATGACCTCCCAGCCCACGAACGTCGGCTTCGACCTGGAGATCGTCTCCTGCGGGGCGGACGCCCCCTGGGCCGAGTGGATCGCGGCGGTCCTGACGCGCGCCGGAGTGAAGGTCCGGATCGGGCCGGGCGACGCCCCGGTCGACACCAGCGTCCTGCTGCTGTCGCCGCGCCTGCAGAAGGCCCCGGAACTCGAAACGGCCATCGCGCTGATCGCGGACCAGCATTCGACCGGCGGCGTCGGCCACCGGCTGGTCGGCATCCGGGTCAGCGAGGGTCCGACGAGCGAGGTGCTGCGCTCGGCCGTCAACATCGACCTGGTGCCGCACGGCGACGACGAGGACGGCGTCCGCCGTTACCTGCTCAGGTACTTCAGCTTCCTGGAGCAGGTCGTGCCGGTCGCCGAGCGGCTTCCGGCGATGCCGCGGTTCCCGAGGCGGGTCCCCCGGGTCCGCAAGGTCAGCGCGCCGCAGCGGGTCTTCGTCGGGCGCACCGACGTCCTGGCCGACCTGCGCGTGAAGCTTCGCGACGGCCGGGGCAGCGGGCGACCCGTCGTGCTGACCGGCCCCAGCGGCATCGGCAAGTCCAGCATCGCGGCGGAGTACGCCGCCCGGTTCGCCTGTGACTACGACCTGATCTGGTGGATCGGCGCGAAGGAGGTGCGCCAGGCGCGGGCCGAGCTGGCGCGGCTGCTTCCCCGCCTGAAGATCGACGCGGACGCCACGGCGCACGACGCCGTCGCGGTGGCGCTGGACGCGCTGAGCGAGGGCGACCACGGCCCATGGCTGCTGATCTACGACGCGGCCGACGATCCGACCGAGCTGGCCGATCTGTTCCCCGCAGGTGGACCCGGGGACCTCCTCGTGACCTCCCAGAATCCGGGCTGGGCGGCCGAGCACGTCCACATCCGGGTCGAGCAGTTCGACCGCGCCGAAAGCATCGAACTCTTCCTGGAGCGCGTCGGGCGCGGCCTCGTCACCGGGGGCCGGGTCGAGCGGGTCGCCGAACGGCTCGGGGACCACCCGCACTCCGTCGACAAGGCGGGCGGCTGGGTCGCCGAAAGGCTGGCCAACGCGCGGGACAAGGACGGGCTGGTTCTCGAACACTCCCCGGACGCGCTGGTCGACCAGTACCTCAAGGCGCTAGACGCCATCCCGGGCGCGGAGGGGGAGACGACCGCCGAGCGCACCGCCGAGCTGGCACTGGAGCGGTTGGCGCGTGAGCTGGCGGGGGCGGTGTGGTTGCTGCGGGTCTGCACGTACCTGTCGTCCGACGGCGTGGCCATGGAGCTGATCCGCTCCGCCGCGATGCGGGAGGAGATCAGCCAGCGCGATCCGAACGTGGGCGAGGACCTCACCGTCGACGAGGTCGTGCAGATGATCAAACGGTTCTCGCTCGCCCGGGTCGACCAGCAGCTCGACCGGCTCTGCGTCCACCAGCACACCCTGCGAACCCTCCGCGCCGGGATGTCGGACGCCGAGCGGGCCGAGGCCAGGGCCTCGGCGCAGCTCGTGCTGGCCGCGTTCATGCCGGGCGAGGACGCGACCGGTCCCGTCCGGGAGCGGCGGCACGAGGAGCTGCAGCGCCATGTGGTGGCCTGCGAACTCGGCGACACGGCCGACGCGCCCCGTCCCGTCCGCGCCTGGGCCGTCGACCAGGTCAGGTACCTCTACCTGAACAACGACCTGCGGGTCGCGGTCGACCTCGCCGAACGGCTGCGGGACCGCTGGACGAAGGACTTCGGCGAGAGCGACCGGTACCGGCTGGAACTGCTCGTCCAGCTCGCCAACGCGCTGCGCGGGCTCGGCGAGTACCAGCAGGCCAGGAAGTGGGACGACCGGGCCGCCGAACTGCACGCGGAGGCGCTGCGGTCGAACCGTCTGCTCGGCCTGAAGATCAAGCGCAGCCTAGCCGCCGACATGCGCGCCGAGGGGAAGTTCACCGAGGCCCGGCGGTTGGACGACCGGACGCTGGCCGAGTTCAGGGAACGACTCGGCGACGAGCATCCCGACACCCTCCGGGCCGCCAACAACCTCGCGCTCGTGTTCCTGCTGACCGGCGCCACGGAAGCGGCCATCGACCTGGATCGCATCACCCACGAGACCCGCGTGCGGGTCCTCGGCGAGCAGGCTCCCGATACCTGGCACTCGCTGGTCAGAATCGGTATCGACTACCGGGAGCTGGGCGACTACGGCAACGCCCAGAGCACCCTGAAGAGGGCGCTGGACGGGCTGAGCGCCGGCACCGGAGGCGATTCCCCCACGGCGTTGCGGGCCGCCCAGGCGCTTGCGGTGACCCTCCGCCTCAGGGACGACCCGGAGGCCGCGTGGGAGCTCATGACCAAGACCTGGCAGGCGGCCGAGTTCCGCTACGGTCGGCAGCACCCGGAGACCCTGTCCTGCGCGGTCAGCGTCGCGGCCACCCACGCCGCTCTCGGCCGGTACGAGGAGGCGCTCGACCAGGGCCGCCGCAACCTCGACCTCGCCCGGCAGATCTTCGGCGACGCGCATCCGTTCACGCGGGCCTGCGAGGCCAACCTCGCCGTCTACGCGCGTCGCGCCGGCCTGCTGGAGGAGGCCCTCCGGGTCGGCGAGGCGGCATGGCGGGCGTTGAGCGACCCCGACACCGGCGTCGGCCCGGCGCATCCCTTCGCGCTCGCCGCCGAGATCGGCCACGCCAACACCCTGGCCGCGGCGGGCGACCCCGAGGCGGCGGCCGAACACGAGAAGCACGCCTTCGACAGCTACCGGGAGCGACTGGCCGAGGGGCATCCCCTGCGCGGGATCGCCTACACCAACCTGCAGGTATCCGAACATGCGAAGAGCGGGGCCGACAACGGTATGGACGCCGGTCTCCGCAAGGACATCGACATTGAGATTCCGTCGACGTGAGCGAGCCTCCCGTCGAGGCGGGCGGAAAAAGGGGTACGTGATGACGCAATCGTCCCCCGAGGACGGCACTGGACCGAAAGTGACCCAGGGCCAGTCGGGAGCGTCCGGGGCCGGGCTCGGGAAGATTCAGGACCTGTGCCGGGCCGTCCTGCTGCGGCGCAGGGTGCACCATGTCGCGTACTACGTCTTCGGCAACCAGTTGTTCTGGCAGGACACCTTCGAGTCGACCGATGTGCCCGGCTTCACCTCGCCCGAGGAGATCAAACGCAAGCGTGAGACACTGGACGTCTACGGGCAGCAACTCCACTACATCGTGGCCAGACTCGACAGGGCGTTCACACCCGTCCGAAACGGGCGGCTGATCCGCTGCGTGTTCGACGTCGGGGACGGCGCGCTGTTCTACTACTCGCCGTTCCCGGGCGAGTACCTGGTGGGCGCGTCCCTGGCGGACACCCCGGTGGACGAGGCCGACACCGCCATGGGCGAGCTGTGCGAACAGGTGCGTTTGGCGCGCGGCTACGGCGGCACCCCGAACCCCGGTGGTTTCATGACCGAGTTCGACGTGGAGGTCGACTCCGACGAGCTGGTCGATACCGCCGAGTTCATCCACGAGGACAGCACGGAGAACCATCGTCCCGAGCTGGTCGGCCACTTCCGTGCCGCTCTCAGCCCCGAGGCGCTGCACTACGTGGCGTATTTCGAGGGTCCCTTCCTGCGCCTGTCGGCGGATCTGCTCCGCCATCCCCGGCTGGCCCCTCTCACGCTCGTCACCAAGCACGCCGACCGCAGGAAGCAGTATGAGCGGATCGGCAAGCTGACCTACATCACCGTCCAACGGTTGGACAGGACGCTGCTTCCGCTGCTCGGCGGCGGTCTGAACCGTGTGGTGCTCGACGTCGAGGCCGGTGCGCTGTTTTACCACCGGCTGAAGAACGACGCGGTGCTCGTCGGCGTCACACTCGACCAGGCGAAGGTCGCCGTGGCGGAGACGATGCTGAACACGCTGGCGAACGCGATCGCGGACTGAGCGCCGAGACCGCCGTCAGTCGTCGGTGTTCGGCGCCGGGGGCGGGGGGACGGCCGGTGCCGGTGCGCCGGGCTGGGGCTGGGGCGGCATCGGCGCGCAGCCGAACGCCTCCGCCGCCGGTTGCGCCGGTGAGGGGAAATCCGCTTCCGCGTCGAACCCGACATAGTGGGCAGGACGCCGGCGCGGTGTCCGGTCGGGGGACGGCCGCAGCCGCTCCCGGATCGCCGCCCACGAGCCGGCACGGTCGTAGGCGGTGTTGCAGAGGGCGTGGAGCGCGTTGATGACGACGATCGCGGGGGTGACGGTCGCGACCACGTCGGGGAACACCGGGGCCAGCAGAAGCGAGAGCACGATCGCCGTGATCCCGTTCTGCTGCGCGATCGCGAGTTGGACGCGGTCGTCGGGGGTCTGTCCTCGCGTGAGAGGCAGGCTCACGATCGCGTGGACCGCGTAGGCGGTGACGCCCAGGACGAGACCGGCGACGAACAGGACGCGCATCGACAGCAGGAAGCCCGTACCGAGTATCGCGAGAAGCAGGGCGACCTGGGTGAGCTGCCCGATCCGGCGTTCGAACGCCTCGGGCGCCCCGGCGAGGGTCGGGCGGACGAACAGGCCGACGAGCGCGACGCCGAGCATCCAGAACTGGGAGACCGCGACGACGGCCGCCACCACCAGCAGCACGCAGCCGACCACGAACCCCACCGCGCCACCGGGACGCGAACGTCGCAGAACGAGCCACCACAACCCGCAGACGACCGCCGCGAACGCCGCGTTGAAGACCGCCCCGACCACGAATCCGGAGAGGCCGCCTCCCTGAAGCTCGGTGAGCGCGTCGGTGCGGCCGAGATCATGGACCGCCACGGACAGGGTCGCGGCGTAGATGGTGAGCAGCGTCGTCACCGGGTCGTCGAACGACGCCCACGCGAGCAGCAGCGACTTGCCTCGGGGCGACAGCCGTGAGGACGACTGGAGCGCGGCGACCGACAGCGGGTCGATCTGTGCCACGGCGACGCCGAGCACCAGCGCCTCGGGCCCGGGAAACAGCACCACCATGACGCCGGTGATGACCGCCGCCTTGACCAGCACTCCCACGGTGACCGCCAGGACCACGGTGTGCAGGTCCGTGCGCATCTGCCCGCGCTCGATGCCGTGCGTGCTGCTGTACAACCCGATGGCCAGCAGGGCCGTGACGGCGTAGAAGTAGGCGTCTCCGTCGACGAGATCGTCGACCCGTGCGGCTCCGGCGATCCGGCCCGCGGCGACGCCCACCGCCGTGATCGCGAGCGCGATCAGTAAGCGCCGGGTGACCGCACTACGAAACATCTTCGGTGTTCCCATGGCAGGACGACCCCGTCTTCCCAGCCCGTGGCCCACCTCTCCCGCAGGCAGCATCGACACCTAATGGTTCGCACCATTCCCGCGCACCGATGCTAATCGATTGTCGTGCAGATCACCAGTGATGTCCGGATGTCGACATGGCCGAAATGAGGGCCTCGCCCCGGAAGTGCGGGAGTGATCTGAATTTTGCACCGCGATATGCATGCATATCACCGCCCGGTCATTGTTCTGTGCGGCGTTTTCAGGTCGACCGCATCCCCTGTTGCCCGTGGGAAGAAATGGCACGGTCCAGAACGGCGGTGGACGGAACGACCCGGCCGCGCGACATCGGCCGGGTGGATGACGGACGAAGAAGTCGTGAACGGTCTCCGTCGTTCCGACCGGAGACCGGTCAGGCGGAGGCTTTGCGGGCCAGCACGAGCCGGTACCGGGGGCTGCCGTCGTCACGCCGGCCCAGCGCCTTCAAGGGGACCGTCGTCACGGTGAAACCGGCTGCCGTCAGGTCGTCGCTGACGGCACCGAGGGGACAGGTGCGGTAGTACATGACGAACGGGGGACGCCACACGGCGTTCCGGACCCGCATGGCCACGTCGAATCCGAGCAGCGCCCAGTACCAGCCCGACGTCAGGGGTTGGGGCGCGCCGATCGGGAAGGCGAACAGGCCACCGGGCCGCAGCGCGCGGTACACCCCGGCGAAGAGCGAGGGACGTTCGGCGGGCAGGAAGTGCCCGAGCGCGCCGAAGGTGACGGCGAGGTCGAAGGCGCCGACGAACGGCAGCGCCCGAGCGTCGGCCCGCACCTGGTGGGCGTCCGGGTGGGACGCGCGTGCCTGCGCGAGCATGCCCGCGCTGAAGTCGACGCCCGTGACCCGCTCCTGGCACAGCGCTTCGAGGACTCCCAGGCCCGCCCCCGTGCCGCAGCACACGTCCAACCCGTGGCGGAACGGCCCGAGCGGGCGCAGCGCGTCGGTGGTCGCGTCCAGGATGCCGTCGGGCGTGCGGAACGGCGTGTGGTCGAACTTCGGTGCCAGCAGGTCGTAGCCGTGCTCGACCGACGACAACGCCTGGACTACCAGCTCGCGCGCGGACGGCCCTTGAGACGAGAACACCGGCCAAGGGTACTTCCAGGCGGCGTCCGGGAGCGTTGGTGGACCGCGGGCTCCGTCTTGATCGAGGCGTCCATAAGGTCTCGACGATGTCACTTCCCGACCCACCCACCCGCGACCGCCCCGAGTAAGACACCCGCACGGCCGCCGGGCCGTCCTCATCCCCGGTGGGTGAGATCGGTGGTCTCGGCGAGGTCGGTGGCGATGTCGAGCAGTCTGCGCCGCGCCGGGCCGTCCCGTCCGGGTACCCAGGCGACGACGGTGCCGGCCCGCTCACCGGCCAGCGGGATGAACACCACCCCGGTGCGGCGGATGCTGCTCGCCGAGAGGGCGAGCCGGGTGATGCCGACACCCGCGGCGACGAGCCCGAGCAGGTTCACGGCCCCGCACGTCCGTTGGACGACCCTCGGGATGAACCCGGCGGCGGCGAAGTCCCGGTCGTACTGCGCGTGCCACGGCGGCCACGACTCCCGTGGCGTGAGCACCCAGTCCTCGTCGGCCAGGTCGGCGAGGCGGAGTTCGGTCCGGTCGGCGAGCGGGTGCCCGCTCGGCAGGACCGCGCACGCCGGTTCGGTGGCGAGTGTCCGGGTGGCGAGGTCGTCGACGAGCGGCGGGCGCGTGAACGCCACGTCGAACCGTCCGTCGCGCAGCCCGGCGACCAGTTCGTCGATCTGCTCGTTGTGGGTCGTGAACTCGATTCCGGGTGCGCGTTCCCGCAGGGCTTTGACCATGGGCGGCAGCATGTAGTTGGCGGTGGACGCGAGGAACACCAGGCTCAGGCGGCCGATCTCACCACGTGCGGCCCGCTGCGCGACGGCGGCGGCCTCGTCGGCACGCGCGAGGACGGCTCGGGCCTCCGGCAGGAACATCCGTCCCGCGTCCGTGAGCCGGGTACCGCGCGTATCGCGGTCGAACAGGCGGATTCCGAGGTCGCGTTCGAGCGCGCCGATCTGTTGCGACAGCGACTGCTGGGCGAGGTGAAGGTGCTTCGCGGCTCGGCTGAAGCCCTGATGGTCGGCGACGGCGACGAAGTACCGCAGCTGACGCAGCTCCATGCTCACAGGTTCTGACTGTAGCCGCGGGAAGAAGCATGTGTTGGCCAAGCCGTCGCCGGACCGATCAGGGTGGAGATCGACAGCATGGACCTCGAGAACAGAGATGCGAGCGACGATGACCAGAACTGATCGGGTGTGGTTGATCACCGGCTGCTCGGCGGGATTCGGCCGGGAATTGGCGTTGGCGGCATTGGCGGCGGGTGACCGAGTGATGGCGACGGCACGTCGGCCGGACCGGCTGGCCGACCTCGTCGAGGCCGGTGGAGATCGGGTACGGACCGCGCCGTTGGACGTCATACGGACGGAACAGGTGACCGCCGCCGTCGAACGGACGATCGCCGAGTTCGGCCGGATCGACGTGGTGGTCAACAATGCCGGGCACGGCAGCGTCGGCGCGGTCGAGGAACTGGACCTGGCGGACCTGCGGGCCCTGATGGACGTCATGTTCTTCGGCGCCGTCGCGGTGACGAAGGCCGTCCTGCCGCACCTGCGAGCCCGACGCGCGGGCACGATCGTGCAGATCAGTTCGATGGCTGGGCAGTTGAGCATGCCGGGTTTCGGGGCGTACTGCGCGGCCAAGTTCGCCCTCGAAGGACTGTCCGAGGCGCTGGCGGCGGAGGTCGAGCCCTTCGGCGTCCGCGTGTTGATCGTGGAACCCGGGGCGTTGCGGACCGAGTTCGGTGGTTCGCGGATGCGCCGGTCACGGGTCATCGAGGAGTACGCCGCGTCCACCGGCCCGATTCGCGCGATGGTCGACGAGATGGACGGCACCCAGCCCGGCGATCCGCGAAAGGCGGCCCGCGCCGTCCTGGAGGTCCTCGACAGTGCCAACCCGCCGCTGCGGCTCGCGCTGGGCGACGACGCCGTCGACCACATCGCCGCCCACCACGAACTGCTCCGCGCCGACCTGACACGCTGGGAGAAGCTCGGGCGCTCCATTAACGTGGATTGAGCCGGGGCCACGCCGCCGGACGTCGGTCAAGGAGGGGCTTGCACGGTCTGGGCCGTTGAGTCAGGGTGATCGCATGGCGGCGAGTGTGGTGGTCGTGGGTGCGGGCCTTTACGGCGCGGCGGTGAGCGCCGCGTCGGCGCGGCGGGGTGCCCGTGTCGTCGTCGTGGATGCCGGTGCCCCGGCGGGCGGTACCTCCGGTGCGACGTTCTCCTGGACCAATTCCTGCGGCAAGCAGCCACGGGCGTACCACGATCTCAACGTGGCGGGCATGGAGGCCCACCGGAGGCTGGCCGCCGACGTCCCCGACGGGGACTGGTACCACGAGAGCGGCAATCTGACGTGGGCGGAAGGCCCCCGCCTGGACGAATTGCGCAGCAAGGTCGCGGGCGTCCTGGACTACGGGTACGAGGCGCGGTGGCTCAGCCGCGCGGAAGTGCTTCGTCTGGAACCCGACCTCGACCCCGCGGCCTTGCCCGCTGATGAGATCGCCTATTTCCCGCGTGAGGGCTGGATCGAACCGACCCCTCTGATCGCCCATCTGCTCTCGCAGGCGGTGTCGGCCGGGGCCGAACTGGTCCGGAACGACCCGGTCACGCACCTGGAGACCACCGGCGGGGTCGTGCGTACGGTTCGACTCGCCTCGGGGCGGCGACTCGCCGCGGACGCCGTTGTGAACTGCGCGGGGCCGCAGGCGGGTCGTGTCGCCGAACTCGCCGGGTTGGCGCTGCCGATGCGCAACACCCGTGGCGTGCTCGTCTACACGTCACCGGTGGCGGTGTCGGTGTCCCGGGTGATTCACGCGCCCCACGTCCATCTGCGTCCGGACGGTGCCGGACGGCTCCTGCTGCACACCGGCGAGCTGGACGAAGCGGTGCGGGTGTCCGAGGCCGGGGAGATCACCGTCGCCCCTTCGGCGGTCGTCCAACTGCTTGAGGCGAGCGGTGTGCTCTACCCGGGGATGAAGGGCGCCACCGTGGAAAGCGTCCGGGTGGGCGAACGTCCCATTCCGAGCGACGGTCTACCGGTGCTGGGACGGTCGGCAGAACTGCCCAACTTCCACTTCGCGGTGTCGCACAGCGGCGCGACCCTGTGCCTGCACGCCGGTGACCTGGTCGCGGCCGAGGCCCTCGGTGACGACCAGAGCGAGACCCTGTCCCCGTTCCGGTTCGAGCGACTCTGAGTCTCGTCCCACCGGAGACTTACCTTGTACGGGTAGAGTGCGCCGGGAGGCAGATCCATGACCCTACGGACCGACGCCGACGAGGTGACCGAGCGGCCCCGCATCCCGCTGAGCCGCAGGCGGGTGTTGCGGGCGGCCGTGGAACTCGTCGACCGTGACGGCCCGGGTGCGCTCACGATGCGCCGCCTCGCGCAGGAGGTCGGGGTCGAGGCGATGTCGCTCTATCACCACGTCGCCAACAAGGAGGCCGTCTTCGACGGCATCGTCGAGGTGATCCTCGAAGAGGTCATGGCGGCGGTGGACGAGGTCGAGGCTCCACCCGCGGAACAGGACTGGCAGGCCGCGCTGCGCGCGCGGATCCTCGCCGCCCGGGAGGTCTTCCTGCGGCACCGCTGGGCCCCGCAGATCTTGGAAAACCGCAGTGAAACGAGCCCGCTCGTCATCGCCTACTACGACCACATCGTCGCCGTGCTTCGGGAGGGCGGGTTCTCCTACGAGCTGGCGCACCGGGCTCTGCACGTCCTGGGCAGCCGCGTTCTGGGGTTCACGCAGGAGTTGTTCCAGCCTGATGCCGCCCAGAACGTCGATGTCGAGGCCGCCATGGAACAGTTCGCGGATCGGTACCCGCACATCGTCGGGATGCTGGCGGAGGCCGTCCGGCACGACCCGGACGGCTCCCTGGGCTTCTGTGACGACCAGTTCGAGTTCGAGTTCGCGCTCGACCTGATCCTCGAAGGACTGGAGCGGCGCCGCGCCGCCGGTTCGTAACCCTGAGCGCTCTCCGCTGAGATTCCAGCGGGCCCTTGACTCCCTTACGACGTACGATAGCCTTACGGCGTATGACAACCTTACGCCGTACGACAGCCGGGAGGACGTGGCCATGAAAGCCTGGAGTTGGGACCGCTACGGCCCGCCCGACGTGCTGACACTCAAGGACGTCGACGAACCGGCCATCGGCCCGGACGAAGTGCTCGTGCGGGTGCGGGCGGCGTCCGTCAACCCCTACGACTGGCGCCATGTGGCGGCCGACCCGAAGCTGGTCCGGCTCAGCATCGGCCTGCGGCGACCGAACCCGGGCCTGGTCCCCGGCGCCGACCTCGCCGGGGTGGTCGAGCGGGTGGGCGCCGAGGTGACCGGGCTGGACGTCGGTGACGAGGTCTTCGGAGAGGTCCGCTTGGGTTCCTTCGCCGAACGGGTCGCCGTCCCGCAGAACAGACTCGCCGTCAAACCGGCCGGTCTGACCTTCGAGCAGGCTGCGTCGGTGTCGATGTCCGCGCACACCGCGCTCCAGGGGCTACGGGACGTCGGACGCGTCTCCGCCGGGCAGCGGGTCCTGGTCAACGGGGCCTCCGGCGGTGTCGGGACGTTCGCCGTCCAGCTCGCCAAGACGTTCGGAGCCGAGGTCACCGGCGTGTGCAGCACCCGCAACATCGAACTGGTCCGTTCCCTGGGCGCGGACCACGTCGTGGACTACACCCACGAGGACTTCACCCAACGGAAGGGGCGGTACGACCTGCTCATGGACAACGTGGGCAACCGGTCACTGGCGCGACTGCGACGTCCCCTCACCCCGCGCGGCACACTCGTGATCGTCGGCGGTATCGACTCGGGTCGCGGCGCGCTGCTCGGCCCGGCGGCGCAGATATTGCGCGGGGCCCTGGTCTCTCCGTTCGTCAGACAGCGCGTTCGCACCGTCCGCTGGAAGCCGAACTCCACGGACCTGCGCCTCCTGGCCGAACTCATGGACGAAGGCCGACTCACACCCGTCATCGACCGCACTTACCCGTTCGACCAGATCCCCGACGCGCTGCGCTACCTCGAACGCGGCCACGCCCGAGGCAAGGTCGCCATCACCTTCTGATCGTTCGCCCGTTCACCTCGCCCATGGCACGTGCACGATCGACTCGGGACGTAGTGGCCACTCCGCTGTGGTGAGGCTGAGCCGGTCTTCGAAGGGGTACCGGTCGTCCTCGTCGTGCGGCAACGCGCTCCGGACGAAGCAGCGGTGCAGCAACAGTTCGCGGCGCTCGTCGAGTGGAGTCGGTTCGTCGAGTTCGCCGGGCAGCCGTGCGGGTGGGTCCACGCCGATGTCCACCTCGCCGTCCCAGTTCAGGTGCAGGCCGTCCGCGTCGGAGTAGAAGCGGTGGAAGCTCGTGCGCCACTGCGAGTTGGAACCCCACCCGTGCGACAGGTCCTTGGTCGGACGCGGCTGGCGGCAAAACGTGAAGTACAGCGTCGAGGACGTGGCGACAACGGCGTCCACCAGGTGACGTGGTGCCCGAACCCGCACACCGGCCCGGCTGAACAGCAGGTCACCGAACCAGAAGCCGGGCCACAGCACCTCCTCCAGGACCACGCCCGTCGCGGCGGGGTCCGGCACCACGGCGAAGATCTCGTGATGGAACGGCGAGAACGCCTCGGCGTGCTCGAACGGTGTCAAACCGATGCCGCTGAAGAAGCGCGTGTACACGTCCCGACCCTCGGCTTCCGGCCCGCGACGCCCGCCGGTGACACCGAATCCCCGCGGCGGGTCCCCTTCCGGGCAGAACAGTTCGATCAGGAAGTCGCTGATCCGGCTCAGCGCGTACATCTTCATGATTCGCCAGAGCTGCTCGTCGTCCCCGGAGTATCCGCCCCCGGGGACCCGCTCCCGGGTGCGCAGCGGCGCCAATTCGGCCAGGTGGGCGGCCGCCGTGCGCTGTTGACCGCTCAAATACTCCTGACGTGCGGCGACGTCGTCCTGATGGTCGAACAGGCCGTCGTACACACCGCGGAAATGGCCCCAGTCGAGTTCCATGGCGTGATCATCGTCCCGCCGGGCGGTACCGGCAACGCATTTCGGTGACCGAGATTCGGTCCGGGCAGGAGGGGTAAGGGCCTGCCCGTCCGGCGCGGTAGGGCGTCGGACGCGAGGGGAGCATGGAGGGCGCCGTGCGAGTGAGGTGGCGGCGGCGCGTGCGTGCGGTGCGTTGGCCCGCGGGCATGGGCATCGCCGTGTGGCGGTGGCTGCGGCGGTCCCGCCGGGTGTCGCGGGGACGGCTCCGCGACGACCTGGTGTCGGAGATCGAGCGGGTGCCGCGCCATGGCGGTGACCGCGTGCAGGACTCGCGGCAGGGCGTCGGCGCGATCTACCAGCGGCGTTACACGGTCCGCATCGAAGACAGCCCGGTGACCGCGACCGAACTGATCGAGAGCCTGGGCGCCGATCTCAATGCCGCGTCCCCGGTGGAGGTCGCCGTCTTCGACAAGACCTCGGGGGCCTCCGAGGTCCTCGCGAAGGGGGACGAGTACGTCGTCCACATGCCGGGTCCTTGGGACTGCCCGGTCCGGGTGGTGGAACAGACACCGGAGGCGTTCCGGTTCGCGACGCTGCGCGGCCACCTGGAAGCCGGGGAGATCGAGTTCCGGGCGAGGGACGTCGCGGAGAACGTCGTGGAGTTCACGATCGAGTCCTGGGCGCGCAGCGGCGACCGGCTCGCGGAGATTCTTTATGCGAAGGTCGGCATCGCGCGGGAAATGCAACTCCACATGTGGTCGCACTTCTGTAACCGCGTCGTCGAGATGTCCGGTGGTCGCATGGCCGGTGAGGTGGAGGTCCTGACCGAACGGACGGAAGTGTCCGATCTCGGGCCGCGACAACTCATGGTGCGCGCGCTCACGCCGGTGTTCACGCGAGGCTTCGCGCTGGCCACGCGGCTGCGGGATCGGCCCCTGCATCCCCGAGGCCTGGTCTTCGACGCGACTCTTGCCTTGCATGGGACGTCCGAACGCTGGGGTATTCCGTTGCTGGACGACCGCGCGGAACTACCGGCACACGTGCGGCTTTCCCGCGCGGTGGGCTGGCCGCCCCCACTGCCGGACATACTGGGCCTGGCCCTGCGATGGCAACAACCGCAGGACGGAGAAACCGAACCGGAGGCCCCCGCGGATCTGCTGCTCGCCACGACCGGACGAAGCCGTTGGGGACGCCATCTGCTGAAACCCGCGAGCAGGTGGAGCCCGACCTTCTACGGATCCCTCCTGGCATACCGGGCCGGCGACCGCCGGATCCTGCTGGGCGCGGTCGCCCGGCAGCCCCGAATCCTCCCCGCCGACCTTCCGACACTGGCCCGCGCCATGAAAGAAGGGCCACTGCGGCTGGATCTGGTGGTGTCGACCGAATTCGGCGCCTGGCAGCGGTTCGGCGAACTGCGCCTCCACGGACCCGCGCTGAACGATGACAGCGCGCCAATGCGTTTCAACCCGGCCCAGCACCGCATTCACGGGCTGAGCCCGGCGGGGGTGTTCCAGCAGGTGCGCGGGTTCACCTATGCGACCGTGCAGCGGATCGCCCGCGGAGCCGAATCCCGCGAGCCCGAGCGGCGGCGCCGGTCGGAGAAGGCGGCCCCATGAGAAGGAGTCTGCGCGTCCAGCGCCGGATGCAGCGGCTGCACGCCGAACTGCACCGGCTTCCCCTCAACTTCGATCCGAACGAGCACGACCTGAACCGTTCGGAAAGCGGCTGGAACGTCGACGACTACCGGCAGCCGCTGCCCCCGGAACCACCGGGCCCGCCGGTTCCCGGGGGGAGCTGGGAGGTCGCCTGTGGACTCGTTCGGAACTACCAGTACGCCGATCCCGGCATCATCCGGGAGATCCTCCGTTCGGGCCCTCCCGAGCCGGGCCGGAACATGCTGCTCGAAGGCCGGTTCTACGGGCTGCGCTTCTATCTCGGTCTGCGCGTCGGAGGCGTCGTCGACGGATACATCGAGCAGAACGGGCGCCGGGCCCGGGTGTGGGGCTGGAACTACCGGACGCTCGAAGGGCACCTGGAACGCGGCCAGATGGACCAGGAGGTCCGTAAATGGCTCGACACCGGAGAGGTCGAATTCCATGTTCACGGCTTCTCGCAACGGGCGTCCATTCCGAACCCCATCGTCCGGCTGGGCTTCATCCTGTTCGGACGGGCCACGCAGGTCAGGTTCTACCGGCGGGCGTGCCGGCGCATGAAGGTTCTGACGGAGGCCGAACTCGCCACGCGAAAGCAGGCCCTCGAACGGAAGCCCGGCTGAGCCCGACGAACGACGCGTCTCACTTGAGGGGATCGTGGCCCCAGTTCATGAGCGAATAGCGCCACTTGGTCTCCTTCACGTCCCCGGAAGGCCGTTGGGCGAGGTGGCGATGGACGTAGCCCACCACCTTGTTCATATGCGCGTAGTCCTGCTCGGTCAGGTCCGACTTTCTGGCCCGCAGCAACTCGACGATTCTTCGGCCGGACGCGTGGCCGGTCGATTCGCCGCCGTCGTCCTTCTGCCCGACCGACCGCGACTCCTCGGTCGCCAGCCACCGCTCCAACTCCTTCGGAGTCATGTTGACGACCTTGCCGAACTCCGCCGCCACGTCCTCCCGGTCGTCGCCGCTCATTTCTTGCGCTTCCGCTTCTTCAGCGCCGAGCCCTTGTGCGCGGCCTTCTTACCGCTCTTCTCGCTGCGCACGACGTACTGCGGCTCCTCGGGCGAGGCCGCCACGGTGCGTCCCGCCGCCTCCCGCCGATCGGTGATCTTCTCTTCCACCCGTCCCTCGGCCGTGGAGCCATGGCTGCGCCACGTCACCTCGTCCCCGACGTCGGGATCTTTGTCGCGTTTGCCGGTCATGCGGCGGGCGGTACCCGGCGCCGAGCGGGGTAGTCACCCCAGAACACCTGATCAACGAGGAGTTGCCATGTCTTCGGAGACCGATGGCGAACGCTATGGATTCGCCTTCGACCACCGCCTGCTCCGCCCGCTGGCGTTGCTGGGCATCCGCCCGTCGACCTGCGGGCTGGTGATCGCGCCCGACGAACTGCTGGTGCGGTTCGGCCCGTGGCGCGTGCGGACGACACCGGACAACGTCGCCGGTGCCGAGGTCACCGGCCCCTACCAGGCCTGGAAGGCCATCGGCGTCCGCGTGTCCTGGGCCGACCGCGGGCTGACCTTCGGCACCAGCACCGAGCGGGGCGTGTGCATCCGCTTCCACCGGCCCGTCCCCGGCGCGGAACCGACGGGCCGGCTGCGCCATCCCGGCCTGACGCTGACCCTCGCCGATCCCTCCGCCGTCGCGGACCGGCTCCAGGACATGGTGTCGGCGCCGCGGTAGGCCGTCCCGTTCCGCCGCGACAAAACCGGGCATCGCACGCTTGTGCAGGTCAGCGCCGGGTAGGTCGGGTCCGACAAGGGAGGGAAAATGATTAACAGACTGCATAAATGGGGCATGAGGTCCACCTTCATGTACACCGCCGGCATCGCCTCGATCGGCCTGGCGTTCGCCTCCTGGGCCGCGTCGAACCGGCTGGAGTCGGCGGGCCTCGAACGCGCCGACCGGTGGGGCATCTTCGTCGGCGAATGGGCCCCGACCTTCTTCGCGATGGGCATCGCCCTGCGCATGGAGGAGTTGCGGGACGAGGAAGAGCGGGCCTACGCCCAGCACGAGTCGGCCGGCGAGAGGATCAGCCACTCGGCGGCGATGCGCTAGCGCCGATCGTGAACCGCCTGTGTCTGGTGACGGGGGCCAGCGGCTACATCGGGGGCCGGCTGGTCCCCGAGCTGCTGGGCGCCGGTCATCGCGTGCGCTGCATGGCCCGTTCGGCGCGGCGGCTGCGCGACCACCCCTGGGCCGGACGAGTGGAGATCGTCGAGGCCGACGCCACCGACCCGGACGCGACCCGCCGCGCGCTGGACGGCGTCGACGTCGCCTACTACCTGATCCACGCGATCGGCGGCGCGGGCGGCTTCGCCGAGAACGACCGCCGCGCGGCCCGCACCTTCGCCGACGCGGCACGGGACGCCCGGGTCGGCCGGCTCGTCTACCTCGGCGGCATGGACCCCGACGAGGAACTGTCCCCGCACCTGCGGTCCCGTGCCGAGGTCGGCCGGATCATGCTCGACCATGGACCGCCCACGGTATGGTTGCGCGCCGCCGTGATCATCGGCTCGGGCTCGGCGTCGTTCGAAATGTTGCGTCACCTCACCGAGCGCCTCCCCCTCATGGTCACTCCACGCTGGGTGCACACCCGGATCCAGCCGATCGCTATCCGGGACGTCCTGCACTATCTGGTGGGGTCCGCGAACCTGCCCGCCGACGTGAACCGCGGCTTTGACATCGGCGGCCCGGACGTCCTCACCTACGTCGACATGATGCGCCGGTACGCCGCCGTGGCCGGGCTGAAGCGCCGTTTCATCGTCCCGGTCCCGGTGCTGAGCCCCAGCCTGTCGAGCCTGTGGGTGGGAGCCATCACGCCGGTCCCCGGCGGCCTGGCGCGTCCCCTGGTGGAGTCGCTGCGCAACGAGGTCGTGTGTACCGAGAACGACATCGACCGGTACGTCCCTCCACCCCCGGACGGACCGATCGGCTTCGACCGTTCGGTCGCCCTCGCGCTGCGCCGGGTCCAGCAGGCGGACGTCACCACCCGCTGGTCATCGGCCGGAGTCCCCGGCGCCCCGAGCGACCCGCTGCCCACAGACCCCGACTGGTCCGGCGGCACCCTCTACACCGACGACCGCACATGCCGCGCGGACGCCCCACCGGAACGACTGTGGGAGGTCGTCGAGGGAATCGGCGGCAAACACGGCTGGTACTCCTTCCCGATCGCCTGGCGAGCCCGTGGCGTCCTCGACCGCCTGGTGGGAGGCGTGGGACTACGACGCGGCCGCCGAGACCCGCGCCGGCTCCGCATCGGAGAGACCGTCGACTTCTGGCGCGTGGAAGAAATCGAAACGAAAAAGCTCCTGCGACTACGCGCCGAAATGCGCCTTCCCGGCCTCGCCTGGCTCGAACTGCGAATCTCCGAGGAGAACGGCCACACCCTCCTGAACCAACGCGCGCTCTTCTACCCCCGCGGCCTGGCGGGCCACGCCTACTGGTGGACGTTCCGTCCCTTCCACAACCGAATCTTCAACCGCATGTGCCACAACATCACCCGCGCGGCCGAACGACCACCCCGAGCGCCGGACAGTGAAGCCCCGCCCTGAGTCAGCAGGTCAGCGACGCTCTTTGGCTCTACGCGTCCAGAGGTCGAGGCTATGGCGAACCTTGACGGTCTGGGGGTGGTCGGGGCCGAGGACGCGTTCATGGAGGCGCAAGAGGTGCGCGTACTGGTCGCGCGCTTGAGCGGGATCCCCGGCCTTGCCCGTCCAAAGCGCGAGGTTGTTGGCGGCGTTCAGGGTGTCGGGGTGATCAGGGCCGAGGATGCGTGCGCGAAGGGGTAGGAGGTAGGCGAACTGGTCGCGCGCGGCGGTGAAGTCCCCGGCCTTGCCCGTCCAGTAGGCGAAGTGACCGCGGACGTGAAGGGTGAAGGGGTGTTCCGGGCCGAGAACGCGTTCGTGGTCGTGTAGGAGGCGGGTGAATTCGTCACGTGCGCCAACGGGGCTTCCGGCTTCGCCCGTCCAGTAGGCGAGATTCTCGCGAATGGTCAGAGTCCGAATGTCGTCGGGGCCGAGGATGTGCTGATGGTCGTGCAAGAGGTAAGTCAACTGGTCGCGCGCACGAGCGGGATCCCCGGCCTTGCCCGTCCAGTGGGCGAGAGCCTGGCGGCTGGTCAGGGTGTGAGTGTGGTCGCGGCCGAGAACGCGCTGACTGTCCGAGATCAGGCTTTGCAGCAGGGCGATGGCGACATCATGCCGACCGGCCTCGCCGTGCTCCTTGGCCTGGTCGAAGCGGGTTCGCATGGCGTTGACAGGGTGATCGGGGTCGGTGTGCCGGCGCCACAGGTCGTACAGGTGCTCGGCGACGGCGGCCGCGTCCCGGGGCCGCTGATCCGGTTCCTTGGCCAGCAGGACATGAAGGTAGTTCTCCAGCTCGGAGGGGGCGTCGGACCGCAGGGTCCGGGCCGGTGGCGGTGGCGTCGCGAGATGTTGCGCGATCACGCTGCGAACGTCATCGCCGGTGAAGACGTGGCGGCCGGTCAGTAGCTGGAAGACGGTCGCCCCCAGCGCGTACAGGTCGGCGCGATGGTCGACGGGTTCGCCCGTGAGCTGCTCGGGCGCCATGTAGGCCACGGTGCCGATCGTGGCGCCGCCGGTCAGCCCGCTGGTGGCGTCCCGCAGCCGCGCGATCCCGAAGTCGCAGATCTTCACCGTGCCGTCGGCGGTGAGCATCAGATTGTGGGGTTTGATATCGCGGTGCACGATGCCGGCCGCGTGCGCGGCGGCCAGCCCCTCCGCCGCCTGCGCCCCGAACCCCAGGACCTGGTCGATCGGCAGCCCGCCCGGGTGCCCGTCCAGCAGACGCTTCAGATCCGGCCCGTGCAGGTACTCCAGCACCAGATAGGGCAGCCCGTCATGCTCGCCGACATCGTGGACCAGGGCGATGTTGCGGTGCGTCAACCGCGCCGCGGCCCGTCCCTCCCGCGCGAACCGCTCCAGCGCCTGCTCCTGGACGGAACCGTGCATCAGATGCGGTTGCAGCACCTTGACCGCCACGGGACGTTCCAACCGAAGGTCCTCGCCCCGCCACACCTGCCCCATGGCGCCCTCGCCGAGCAGCTCGACCACCTGGTAGCGGCCCGCGATCACCGCGTCCTCGACCAACAAATCGGTACCGTCCACCCACGTCCCCCGGCCGCAGGCCGGACCCGCCACAGACCCGACTCCAATCTACGACCGCCCACCTCGTCCCACCGTCGAAAACGACATCGCGGATGGCGCCCTGCCCGAATGTGGCCCGGTTACCGGACGGGGCGACGACAGAGACGGAAGCCTATGTTGGGGGTGTACGACTCGTCGGGTGGACGGGACATGCGGAACGAGACGGTGATCGCGTCGGCGCAGTCGGCCCAGGAGCCGCCTCGCAGGACGCGTTCAGTGCCTACGGACGGGCCCTGCGGGTCATCTGCGGGTGAGTTTTCGTAGTACTCGGCGTCGTACCAGTCGGACGTCCATTCCCAGACTGAGCCTGCCATTCCGTACAGGCCGTAGCCGTTGGGCGGGATGTCCTTCACCGGTCGGATCGCGAAATCGCTGAAGTTCTCGAAGTCGCATCGCTCGGGTGTCGGCGGGTCGTCGCCCCACGGATACCGGCGGTCGGGCAGGCCGCCGCGTGCGGCGCGTTCCCATTCCGCCTCGGTGGGGAGACGGTATTGGACTCGGTCGTTCGACAGGCGCTCGCCGAGATCCGCGGCGGTCGCCCAGGAGACGCCCACCACGGGTTTGCGTTCGTAGGTCCATGGGGCCGTGTGGTCGCGGGGCACCCTGCCGAAGAATTCCGCCGGGTCCACGCTTTTCCCGCCGCCGCTCAATGTGAGATTGGGGTTGTGGGCGTGCCAGTCGATCGCGCCGGTGGTGGTGTCCTCGCAGTACTGCCAGCGGATCTGGTTCCCGATGTGCAGGGAGAACCATCGGCGGTCGTCGGCTTCCTCTTTCGGCGGGACGCCTTCGGGGGGTGGCGCCCAGCCCATGAGGTCGCAGAAGGTCCACCAGCTCACCGGTGTTTCGGCCATCCAGATGTCGCCGAGCCGCACCTCATGGACGGGGCTCTCGTCCGCGTCACCGTCCGCCGAGCCCATTCGGAACGTCCCGGCGGGGATATAGCGGAAGCGGATGCCGTGCTCGGTGACCGCCATCCGGTCGAGCAGTGCGGCGCGGGCCTCGGTCACTTCGGGGTCGGCGGGGTTCAGCGCGTACGCCTGGTCGTAGCGGGACGCGGCGTCGCGGAGTTCGCCGGTCGCTTCCA
The DNA here is from genome assembly GCF_003634705.1 of Actinomadura pelletieri DSM 43383. Taxonomy (GTDB): domain Bacteria; phylum Actinomycetota; class Actinomycetes; order Streptosporangiales; family Streptosporangiaceae; genus Spirillospora; species Spirillospora pelletieri. The sequence goes on from NZ_RBWU01000001.1 coordinate 1,436,580, forward strand.
GTTCGCGGGCCTCGGTGAGGAGTCGTCGTTGGTCCATGGCTCAGCAGCACGTCCCGCCGGCGTTGACGTCCAGGATGGCGAGGGGGTTGCGCGCACCGGAACCGGCGTGGTCGAGGATCCAGGGGTCGGGGGCGTTGACCGATCCGTTGAGGACCAGCGCGCGGGCGCGGCAGCCCCCGGCGAACGCGGCGCCGCCGTCCGGTTCCGTGGACGGCAGCGCGCGGATCTCCTGGAAGCCCGCGCTGCGGTGCCAGATCTCGGCGAGGGAGGTGTCGCGGACGTTCGCCGCCACGAATTCGGGGCCGAGGAAGCTGCACGGGTTGACCTCGCCCGACACCGAGATCGAGCAGACGAGGTTCCCCGCCCCGCAGCCGTGGTTCTGCTGGACGACCGACTGCGTCTCCGTTCGTGCCCGCGGACTGAACGGGTCGATGTGGTGCAGGGAGACCGGCGCGTTCGCCTCCATCGAGGCGAGCTGGTTCAGCGCGGTGCTGTACTCGGCGAACGTCGGCATCAGGTTCATGTGCCGGGATGCGATTCCCACCGGATACAGGGGACGGAACACCGCGGTGTCGGCACCGACCTCGTGGGCGAGCCGTGCGCAGTCCTCGATCTCCGCGAGGTTCGTCTTCATGATCGTGAAGGCGAGGGTGAAGCGGGAGTGGCGGCGCAGCACCGCGAGCCGGTCCATGACCTTGGCGTAGGTGCCCTCGCCGCGCACCGCGTCGTTGGTCTCGGCGGTGGCGCCCTCCAGGCTGACGTTCAGCCACACCAGTTCGCGCCTGCCGAACTCGCGGGCGATCTCCTCGGTGATCAGCAGCCCGTTGGTGGTGACGCAGGGCGCCAGTCCGTGGTCGAGCGCCAGGTCGATGATCTGGAAGAGGTCCTTGCGCAGCAGCGGCTCGCCGCCGGTCAGGCCGAGACGGTAGCTGCCCAGCCGCGCCATCTGCGCGAACAGCCCGTCGATCTCGTCCAGGGTGAGCCGCTTCTCGCGGCGTGGCAGCTCACCCGCGAAGCAGTGCGTGCACCCGAGATTGCAGGACGAGATGACCTCCAGATGGACGGCGAGAGGCCCGGTCAGATGGTCGGACGGCACTTCGACACCGTCGAGGACCGTTCCGGCGAACCGTCCGTCCGGAGTGAAGAAACCGAGGTCGTCGAAGTGCTCGAAAAAACGCAGAAGGCGGCCGTGGCGTTCGTCGTCGGCCTCTTCCTGAAGAAGCCGGTCGATCGGACGGTCGCGCAACACGCGAAGTACGGCCGTGGTCTCGGCGTCGAACGGCAGGTACCGGGACGTTCGACGATCGAACACCAGGCAGCCGAAGTGTTCCGGAATGAGGACGAGTGGCGCACGCTGCTCAGACATCGTCGTCCCCCGTCACTTCGAAGGTCTTGCGAATCCAGACCCGCGTGGCAGGTTCGGGCACGCCGAGCCCGGCGCCGCCGTGACGTTGTGCGGCTGCGAACCGGTATTCGCCCATGTTTCGTCTGGGGTCGTTCGGCGGCTGTAGCACGTCATTGGCGACCATGGGACTCCACGTCGAGTCGTCGAAACCACTCGACTTCCAGCCGTCGCCCGGTTCCTGGACGGTGTACTTCCACGTCCCGTCCGCGGCGGACACGATGGAGACGGACGGCTCGTCCGGCCCGGTGACACGCGGCCTGGGCAGTTCTGGAGGGAAGAACGCGGCGAAGTTCAGCACCGTGTAGGCCGGATCGGCCACGGGAAGTTCGAACGCCAGCACATGCTCACCGAATGACACGACCGGTATCCCCGAAGGGGGTGGGCCCCCGTCCAGGTACATCTTGCCCTCACCGTTCGTGTAGAGCCATATCCGTAGCGGAATGCCGTTTCGAGGATTACGCCACCGCAGAACGACACCGCCGCAGCCCGCGGGAACTTCGCAGTGCCCGTACTCCTCCAGCACGTACATCGCCGACGACTTCGAGTAGCGCGACAACGAGTTGAGTTTGAGTTCGCGTTCGTCCATCAGACCCCCGTTCGTTCGACGGAGACCACCCTAATGAACGCGCGGGGCCGGCGGCGGTGTCGGCGTCAGATCAGTGCCAATCGCTGATCCGCACGTCGTGGGGTTCGGGGGCCACCCTTTCCGGTTTCCAGGAAAACGAGCGATGCCGGACGCCGATGCGGTGAAGGATGTCCGCCATTTTTCGGCCCCCTACTGTTCTTTCTCGGTTTCGCCGTCCCTGCGACGCTGGATGGTCTCGGCGATGCGCCGGATGCGCTGGAGCCGGGCGTCCCAGGCCGCGCCGACGTCGGTCATCTGGTCGACGGCGAGGGCGAGCCGGCCGTGGTCGACGTGGAACCGCCGCTCGCGTCCCGCGGTCGAGGCGTGCACCAGGCCGACCCGGTCGAGGACGGCCAGATGCTTGGCCACCGCCTGACGGGTCACCGGCAGATGCTCGCTCAGACTGGTCGCCGTCCCGCCGCCCTCGCAGGTTGCGCGACTTCTCGTCACGTCGTCGGCCGTGTGGGACGGGCTGCTTCGGGTAGCGCGCCAACGTGTGGTTTCCCGAGCGCGGCCCGGTAGGTGCTCTGGGACGCCGGTCGGCTCCGAGAGGGCAGGTGTGGGATTGATATCGCGGCGTCGCCCCCGCGCTACAGCGTGTGCAGGTACGAGATCGGACTATTTCGTGGCGTTGGGTGCCGGTTGTCTGGCGTCCATGGTCGCGGCGCAGGTCGCGTCGGGGGTGCGGCCCGACCCGGCGCGATGGACGGGCCCGGTGGTGGGGCTGCTCACCGCCGGTGCGGGCTGTTTCGCCGCCGCGCGCATCGGCGCCGGACGGGCGGCGAAGGCCGTGGGCGCGGCGCTGTCCTTGGGATACACGGCCGAGTGGGTGGGAGTACGGACGGGCGTCCCGTTCGGGCGCTACTCCTACACGAAGGTCCTGCGACCGCAGGTGGGCGGTGTCCCGGTGACGGTCGCGGCGGCGTGGGCGGGCATGGGCCTGGCGTCGCACGCGGTCGCGGCCACGCTCGTCCCCGATGGGCGGCGGTGGACGCGGGTGGCGGTCGGCGCCTCGGCGCTCACTGCCTGGGACGTCTTCCTCGATCCGCAGATGACGCGGCTGGGCCTGTGGAGATGGGCGCGCGACGGGGTGTACCGGGGAGTGCCCGCCACCAACTTCGCCGGTTGGTTGGCGGTCTCGGCGCTGCTGATGGGCGCTGTCGACTCGATCGTCGACACCGGGCAGGACGTCGCGGCCGGGTTGGTCGCGACCTACGCGGTGATGGCGGCGATGGAGACGTTGGCGTTCGCGGCGGTGTTCGAGCCGCGTGACCCGCTCGTGGCGGTGGCCGGTGGGACGGCGATGGGCGTGTTCGCGGTCCCGGCGGCGGCGCTGGCGGCGAGGCGCCGGACGACCGGACGGGGCGGCCGATGGCCGAGGTGATCGTGGTCGGTGGCGGTGTCGGCGGCATGGTCGCCGCGCTCCTGCTGGCACGGGCCGGTCACCAGGTCCGGTTGTACGAGCAGCGGGGGAGCCTCGGCGGCAAACTCGCCGAGTACAGGCGCGACGGGTTCACCTTCTCGCTCGGACCGTCGCTGCTCACCCTGCCGGACCTGTTCCGGGAGTTGGGCGTCGCGCGTGAACCGGTCGTCCTGGACGAGTTGTGCCGCTACCGCTTCGCCGACGGGTCGGTCCTACGCGCCTACAGCGACCCGGCCCGGATGGCCGCCGAGGTGGAGCGGCTGTCGCCGGGTCAGGGCGCGGCCTGGCGCGCCTTCTACGCGTGGGCCCGCAGATGCTTCGCAGTGTCACAACGGACGTTCTTCGCGGGCCCCCTCGGCCGCGGACCCTCCAACGGCCACCCCGCCGACCTGTTGGCGGTCGCACCCGGACGGACGCTGCACGGCCTGGCACGCCACTTCTTCGACGACCCCAGACTGCATCAGTACGTCGGACGCTACGCCACATATGCCGGGTCGAGTCCCTATCGGGCGCCCGCCGCGCTGGGGTGCATCCCGGCGATCGAGCACGGTACCGGCGGCTGGTACGTCCCGGGCGGGCTGCCCCGGCTGGCGGACGATCTGGCGGTCCTGCTCGCCGACGCCGGAGTGGACGTCCACGTCGACAGCCCTGTCACGCGGGTCCTGGACGATGGCGCGTCGGTGCAGGGTGTGGTGCTGGCGTCCGGAGAACGCGACGCGGCGGACGTGGTGGTCGTCAACGCCGACGCGGCGGCGCTGTACGGCCGGCTGCTGCCCGACCGTCGACGGCTACGGCGAATCGCCGGGCTCGGCATGTCGTCCTCGGGCTTCCTGATGGTCGCGGGCGTGGACGGCCGGACCGACGGGCTGCCACACCATTCGGTGATCTTCTCGGACGACTATCGGCGGGAGTTCGACGCCATCTTCCGGCATCGGGTCCCGCCGGAGGACCCGACCGTGTACATCGGCTGTTCGGCGGTGGACGACCCGTCCCAGGCACCGCCCGGCGCGGAGAACCAGACGATGCTGGTCAACGTCCCGGCGGGCGATCCGGCGCGGTGGCCGATGACCCCGGAAACGTACCGTGACCTGGTGCTGGAGCGGTTGGCGCGGCGCGGCCACGACCTGTCGGGACGGCTCCGGTTCGTGGACCTTCTCACGCCCGCCGACCTGCGGGACCGGTACGGATCCTGGGGCGGAGCGATCTACGGCGCCGCGACCCGGGGACGGTCGGCGCCGCTGCGCCGTCCGGGCAACCGCGGGCCTCGCCGCGGCCTGTACCTGGTGGGCGGTTCGGTGCATCCCGGGGGCGGCCTCCCGCTGGTGGCGATGGGCGGCCGCATCGTGGCCCGCATGGTCGAGGAGGACTTTCCGTCCGTCCGACCGGGACCAGCGGGAGCACGGTCATGAGGGCGTCGACCGCAGCCCAGACGGTCGCGGCGCTGGTGGTGGCGGCGCGGCTGGCGCGCGGACGGAACCGTCCACCGCCCCTGACCACGCCTCCACACCGGCGCCCGCGCCCGGCTGAGCCGATCTCGGTGGTGATCCCCGCCCGGAACGAAGAGCACCGGATCCGGGAGTGCGTGGTGCCGCTGCTGGCCGATCCGGCGGTACGGGAGGTGATCGTCGTCGACGACCAGTCCCGCGACGGCACCGCCCGAGTGGCCGCCGGGCTGGGCGCGACCGTCCTCACCGGCACCGAACCGCCCGCGGGTTGGGTGGGCAAACAGTGGGCGCTGAACCAGGGACTGCACGCCGCGAAGGGGCCCGTCGTCGTCCAGTTGGACGCCGACGCCCGCCCCAGAACCGGCCTGTGCACGGCGCTCGCCGACCTACTCGACGACTGTGACCTGATCAGCGCCGCCCCCCGCTTCATCACCGGAAACGGCCTGGAACAGGCCCTGCACGCGTCGTTCCTGACCACCCTGGTGTACCGCTTCGGCCCGATCGGCCCGGCCGCGCGCTCTACCGGCCGCCTACTGCTCAACGGTCAATGCCTGGCCTTCCGCAAGGACGCGATGACCCGGGCCGACGGGTTCGCCCGAGTACGCGGCCATCTCACCGACGACGTGGCCCTCGGAAGACTCCTGGCACGCGACGGCTGGCGGGTCTCGTTCGTCGACGCGGGCACATTGCTGGAAGTCGACATGCACACCGGAACCGGCGACGTGTGGCGCGAATGGGGCCGCTCGATCGCGTTGCGGGACGTGACCTCCCCGATCGGCCTGACCGGTGATCTGGCGGCGGTATGGCTGACCATGGCGTTGCCGACGCTGCGCCTTCTCGCCGGACGTCCCACACCACTGGACCTGGCCCTGCTCGGGCAGCGGCTCCTGCTCACGATCCCGCTACGCGGCAGCTACAGCACCCCCGGCCCCGGGCTGCTGCTGTCGCCCCTGCTGGACGCGGTCACCGCCGTCCGGCTGACGCTGTCCACACTGCGTCCCGCCACGACCTGGCGTGGCCGCGCCTACGCCGCGCCCGCTCGGCGAGAGCGGCCTGCCCGAAGCGCGCGCCGATGAAGGTCATCAGCATCCCGGTGCCCGCCACATGCGCGGCGGGCGCGAACGGCAGTTGCAGCGCGGGCAGGGAGAACACCGCGACCCGCGCGCCCTTGGCGAACGAGCCGGTGGCCGCGGTGGTGACGCCCAACAACCCGAGTCCGAGAGCGAACGCCGGTGGGCAGATGACGGCCATACCGCCGACGAAGGTCAGGACGCAGCGTCCGCCGCGACGTCCGGCGAACAGCGGCCAGGCATGCCCGGCCATCGCCGCCCCCACCGCCGCGTACACCGGGACGACGCTACTTTCATGGACCCGCCCGCCCTGCCCGATCCGTCCGCGGCTGACCGCCAGGCCGAGCAGCCCCGCGGCGGTCCCTTTGAGGAGGTCGCCCGCGAACACGGGCGCGGCCGAGCGGACGCCCAGCCGTTGCATGACGTTCCAGAAGCCGGGATTGCGGTCGCCCACCGAGCGCGGGTCGAATCCGTGGGCGCGCCCGACCAGGACCGCGACCGGCACCGAGCCGAGCAGGTAACCGCCGATGACCGGGACGAACACGGATGTGACGGGAACGGGCGTCATCGCTTCCTTCCATCTCCTCAGGTACGCGCACCTGGACGCCATGCGGCACATGGCGTTCGACCGCCCGAAGCTGCGCGCGACCCCGGGACTGTCGTTCTGGCGGCTGCTGGGCACCGGCCGGGGCCGCTCCATGAGCCTGGGCGCCGACCTGCGCCGATGGGCGCTGTTCGCGGTCTGGGACGACGAGGCCGCGCTGGCCGAGTTCTCGGCGCGCTCCGCGGTGGCGAACCGGTGGCGTGCCGAGGCCGAGGAGGCCTGGCATGTGCGGCTGCGGCCCCTCTCCTCGCGCGGACGCTGGGGCGGCCGTGACCCGTTCAACGCACTCCCGACCGCGCACCCACCGGCGACCGCCCCCCTGGCAGTGCTGACCCGAGCGTCCATCCGTCCACACCGGCTGATGGCGTTCTACCGCGCAGTGCCCGAAGTCGACCTCTCCCTGGCCGACCAGGACGGCTGCCTGGCCTCCATCGGCGTCGGCGAATGGCCCCTGGCCCGCCAGGCGACGTTCTCGCTCTGGTGCAACGAAACTGCCATCAACCGGTTCGCCTACCAAGGCGACGCCCACCGCGACGTGATCGGACAGGTCCGCAGACACGACTGGTACTCGGAAGAACTGTTCGCACGATTCGTCCCCTACGAAAGCGAAGGAACCTGGGACGGCCGTGACCCGCTGCGCGGCCACCTCAGTTCCCCATCAAGGGCGGGCGCCGCTCGGCGCGAGCGGCGGCGGACGCGGCCACCAGATGCCGTGTGAAGATCGCGGCCCGGCGCCGTCGCGGCACCCGTGCCCTCCCCGCGAGCACGTCATGATCGGCCGCGGCGATCCGGTCGAGGATGCCGCCGTACAGCGTCACCGCGGCCCGGATGCAGGGGCGCGACGACGGGACGAGCATCTCGATGCCCTCCCGTGCCCGCCGGTAGTGGACGCGGGCGCGCTCGATCTCGAAGGCCACCAGCTCGCACACCGCGCGGGTGGCGCCGCCGCGGGCCAGTTCGGCCTCCTCGACCCCGAACTTCGCCATGTCCTCCAGCGGCAGGTAGATGCGGTCGCGGGCCATGTCCTCGGCCACGTCCCGCAGGAAGTTGGTGAGCTGGAACGCTCGTCCCAACTCCCGGGCGGGCTCCCGCGCGCTCCGCTCCGCACCGGGCACCGTCTCAAGCACCGGCAGCATCATCAACCCGATCGCGGCCGCCGACCCCTCCATATAGACCAGCAGGTCCTCGTAGGTGTCGTAACGGGTCACGGTCAGATCGGCGCGCATCGACGACATGAAGGCCCGGATATCGCCGTGCTCGATGCCGAACGACCGCACCGTATGGACGAACGCTGGCAGCACCGGATCCTGGACCATCTCCCCGGCCAGACTCGCCTCCAGCCGGGCCGCGACGCCGTCCACGGCCGCCGCCCGCTCGTCGGGGGACTCGGGACCGTCATCGCCGGACGCGTCCACGATGTCGTCGACATGCCGCGCGAACCCGTACAGGGCATGCACATGCCTTCGCTTCCAGGCAGGCAGCAACAGCGTGGCCAGGTAGAACGAGCGGCCATGGGAGGCATTGATCCGACGGCAGTGCTCGTAGCTGGCCGTCAACGTCACCGGGTGCGTGGTCGTCGTCATCGGCTGCCCTCCAGGATCCGGGCGGCGGCCAGCCGACCGGAGATCAACGCGGGTGGCACCCCGACTCCGGGGGCGGTGTGCATCCCGGCGAAGTGCAGGCCGGGAACCCGGCGGCTGCGGCCGGACGGACGCAGCCACGCCGTCTGGGTGAAACGGTGGTCCAGCGCGAACGGCGTCCCCGCCGAATGCCCCGACCGCGCCCACGCCGGCGGATCGAACGTCAACCGTGGCCGCCCCGAAAGATCGCCGTACCCCAGTTCGGCGAGACGGCCGAGCAGCCGGTCCTCGAGCCGCGGGGTGAGCCGGTCCCAGTCGGCGCCGGACACCAGGTTCGGGACGGGTTCGAGCACACTGAGCGCGGCCTGCCCGGACGGCCCGTCCACATGCGTGATCAACAGGCTGGGATCGGGTTGTGGACGCCCGGCCGCAAGCGCGTCGAACGTCGACTTCCACGCCCGGCCGAACCGCAGGGTGTGATGGGCGTGTCCCGGTATCCGCCGCTCCAACCCGAAATGCATGACCAGGCAGGACGGCGAGTAGCGGGGACGGCGAAGCCGCCAGTCGTCCGCGAGATCGGGCAGCAGCTCCGCCTGGGCGCGCACCCGATCACAGGCGATCACCACATGGCTCGCCGCGATCCGCTCCCCGGTGTCCAGCCGCACCGCCCGCACCCCGGCGCCGCCGGCCTCGACCCGCTCGGCGCGCACGCCGTACCGCAGCTGCGCCCCCGCCTTCTCCGCGACGTCCGCTAGGGCCCGCGGGATGGCGTGCATGCCTCCGTCAGCGGGGAAGTACACCCCGCCGACGGTGTCCATGTGCGCCACCACCGCATAGATCGCCAGTGCCTGATGCGGCGCGAGCCCCACGTACAGCGACTGGAAGGTGTGCGCCCTGATGAGCCGCTCGTCCCGCAACTGCCCGGCGACGAACCGATCCAGACGCCGGAAACCGCCTGCCGCGGCCAGTTTCAACAACGCGTACGGACGCGCCATGTCGCGCAACCGGGTCATGTCGGCGTCGATGAACGACGCCCACTCCGCCTCGAACATCGCGCCCAGCCGGCGCCGGAAACGCAGGTATCGGGTGGCCGCGTCCGGTCCGCACAGCACCCGCACGTTCTCGGCCATCGCCAGGGCGCCCGCCACGACGTCCAACTCGGAGCCATCCGGATAGGCAAGCCGATAGAAGGGATCCAGGCGCCGCAACGGCACCCACCTGTCGATCTCCTCACCGGCCGCGCCGAACGTCGCCGCCAGCACGTCCGGCATCGTCAACACCGACGGACCGGTATCGAACCGGTAGGGCCCCACCTCGGCCGTTCCGCAACAGCCCCCGGGCTCGTGCGCCGCCTCGACGACCATCACGTCCCGTCCACCCGCCGCGAGGTGAATCGCCGCCGACAACCCCGCCAGCCCGGCACCAACGACCACCACGGGCGACGCGTTCGACCGCCCGTCCATCAATGCCGCCGGCCACACAGCGGCGCGCGGCGGCCCGGGTCGCCGGCGCCCCTCACCAGGAACAAGCGCGCGGTACGGCCCCGCCGAGCGGCCACGGTCCACCGCCCCACTTGTGAAGAATGTTGATCATTGTCCCTCCTCAGGGTTCATCGCCCCGTACCCCACACCCGCCCTCACATGCGCCGTCCGACGAACCTTTGCCCCACCGGACGCCGGCTCCACTTCCCACACCGCACAGGCCGAATGACCCCGGACAAGTCGGGCATGGTTGCTGAAATAGCCCACCGGCGGAATGCGCGGATTGCGAGAAACACCATGACCACGACCACCACGACCAAGGCAGCGCCGCGCCCCGGCGCCCGGGAGCACCCGCGGCCCCGGCTGGCGGTGTCCAGCTGCCTGCTCGGCGCCCCCGTCCGCTACAACGGCGCCCACAGCCGCGACCGCTTCCTCACCGGACCACTGTTCCGGCACATCGACTGGATCCCCGTCTGCCCGGAGATGGAGATCGGCCTCGGCGCACCGCGTCCCACCATGCGGCTGCGCACCGACGGACACATCGTCACCAAGGACGAGACCGCCGACCACACCACCGCCATGACCGCCCTGGCGGAACGCAGGATCCCCGACCTGGCCGACGTCGACGGCTACGTGCTGAAGTCCCGCTCACCCAGCTGCGGACTGTCGAGGCTGCCCCGTTACGCGTCCGGCCGGCAGGGCGAACGCACCGACGGCCAGCCGGTCGACCGCGACGGTCGCGGCGTCTTCGCCTCCCTGATCCGCGCCGCCCTGCCCGACCTGCCCACCGAGGAGGACGGACGCCTCAACGACCCCGTCCTGCGCGAGCACTTCATCGAGCGCGTGTTCGCCCACGCACGGCTGCGCGAGTTCTTCGCCTCCGACTGGCGCCCCCGCGACCTGGTCGCCTTCCACAGCCGCCACAAGATGCAACTCCTCGCCCACAGCCCCGACGGCTACCGCGAGACCGGACGGATCGTCGCCCAAGCCGGCCGCCGCCCCCGCCCGGACCTGGAGAACGACTACCGCCACGCCTTCACCGCCACGCTCGCCGTCCGCGCCGGCCGCGGCCGCCACACCAACGCCCTCCAGCACATCCTCGGCCTCATCAGCGACGACCTCGACCCGACCCGGCGCAATGACATCGTCACCGCGATCGGCTCCTACCGCCAGGGGCTGGCCCCGCTCAGCGTCCCGATCGCCCTGCTCCGCCACCACGCCGAAGGCGAACACTTCGGCTACGCCGCCGACCAGACCTACCTCGCGCCGTTCCCCGACGACCTCGTCCTCCGCCACCATCTGTGACGACGCCCATGCTTTGGCATCTCATATAAGTGCTCTGGGATGTCCTTAAGCCATTTCAGGGGACGGTACGACCACTCGCTCGCCCACGACTTCCAAGGAGCACTCGCATGGCGTCCAAACGCTCGTCCAGCACCCACTCCAGCCAGCCGTGGCTGCACGTGGACGGTACGGAAATCCAGAAGTTCGGCACCATGCGGATGTTCCCGCTCGGACTCTCCCGGGACGCACGCGAGTACTCCTGCCAGCGCCTCAACCAGATCCTGGCGGACAGCCAAATCCTCTACAGCCTCTACAAGAAGCACCACTGGCTGATGCGCGGCCCGACCTTCTACCAACTCCACCTGCTCCTGGACAAGCACGCCGGGGAACAACTCGAACTGGTGGACACGATCGCGGAACGCGTCCAGACCCTGGGCGGCGTCGCGGTCGGAGACCCCCGCCATGTCGCGGAGATCACGGTCATCCCCCGTCCACCGAACGGCGCCGAGGAGGTCCCCGCCATGCTGTCCCGCCTGATCGAGGCACACGAGACGATCCTCGTGGCCAGCCACGACGCGGCGGCCAACGCCCAGAAGCTGGGCGACGACGGCACGAACGACCTCCTCGTCTCCGAAGTCATCCGCACCAACGAACTACAGGCGTGGTTCCTGATCGAGCACCTCGTCGACACCCCACTCGTCGAACGCCCAGAACACTCCACCCGCCACTGACGGCCGCCCCCACAAATCGGAATTCCGTACCATGCCCGCATGGTCGATAAGGGCGGCACGGCGGGAGACGAACCGCTCACCGACGGGATGGCCCTGTCGGTACGACTGCGACGCGACTTCACCGTCACCGACGCCGACCGTCTCCTCACCGCCGCACGCCGCATCTACCGCGAAATCAATCCGGGCACCACCGCCGACGAAGCCACCGAAATGGTGACCTGCGCCGCGGACGCGCTGTTCGTCATCCTGGAACAGGCCGGCCTATTCGGCGACGCGACGGACGGCCGACTCTCCGGTTACACCGCCGACGGCCTGGCCATCGGCGGGTGGCGTGCGCAAGTCATACCCAACGAACCGGCCCCCTGTCACCCGAGCCCAAGAGCAACTGTTTTCGCGGTGACGTCTTCGCGCTTCCCGACGACTGAGCACAGCCGACCGCGCGGTCAAAAAGGGCCGGTCGTCAATCATCGAACTCGAAGCCGCTACTCTCCGCCGAGGCGACAAGCCCACGCATTCGATCGCCATCGGCGATGACGGCGAGCATCACCTCGGCCAGCTCTTGAAGTGCGGCCCGATCCTCCCCGTAGGCACAGAACATGCCGGCCTCAGGGTCGTACGAGAAGCGCCCGTCAAGGTCCGGCGCCTCCGTCTTCACCAGGAACCGCGCGACACCCTCCCAGAAGTACCCGTTGGGCTCATGCCCAAGTTGTGCAACGAGCCCGTCCACCTTGGTCGTCCCGGCGTCCAGCAACAACGAGAACTTCCCGGACCTGGTCTCAACCAACCGCAAAGGAGTCACCAGCGCACCCTCGCACTCCCAAGCCGACCCGGCAACTCACCGAAGCGCCCACGTGACACAGTCGTGTCGTAGAACCGGGGCTTGGACGCGAGGAAGGCGGCTGGTATGGACTGGGAGACATTCGAGGACGACCTGGTGGCAGGAATCGTCGAAAAGGTGACCGAGCACGCCGACACGAGCAAGCGCCTGTACGCGGCCGCGCTGGCTGAGATCTATGCCGAGACCGACCACGTGATCCGGCTGCCCATGCTGGGCGTCGTCTCTTACGACGAGGTGGCCGCGGACGATGCCCTGCTCTGGAGTGTGCCGGACTGGAAGACCCAGTGGTTCGAATGGTTGCCGGAAGAACGTTGGCAACGCTGGGAAAACGAGCTTTCCCAGGAAGCCGGGAGAAGCTCGACCCTGCACTGGAACCGGACATTCGCCAGGTATCTCCTGGTGCTCACTCGGGTGTGCAAGCGAGCCCGGAAACAGTTGCAGGCCGCAGAAATCACCGACGGACAGTTCGCAGTCGTATTGCTGACCGACGATGACGAAGAAGAAGGGCTACTGCGCCGCATCCTGAGCGAGCAGGAGCTGTACAGGCTCTTTCCAAGATATGAACAGGTCAAAGCCTGGCAGGCCGAGATGGACGCCAAGGAACCGGCCGATCGCGCGGTTCACTACGTCCGGCTGCTCAACGAGTGGCACGGGTCGATCGGCCCTGAAGAGGCTGAACTGGGCCTCCGCGAGCTCGGCCCGGCGGCCCACTCCGCCCTGATCGACCTGTTGAGCCACGGCCCCCGCAAATGGGAAGCGGCGAAGCTTCTCGCCGACATCGGCGAGGCGACCGACGAGGTGATCGAAGCACTTACCCACGCGCTGAGACACACCACCGGTCCAGATCGGCAGTGGACCGCTGCCGCCCTGTCACGCCTGAACCGGCTTGACGTGGTCCTCTCCGCCCCAGACCTTCCCACCGAAACGATCGTCACCGCGGTGGCGGCGCCTTATCGCGCGTTCCGAGATCACGCAATCACACCGCAGCCCCTCACCTACGCTCCACTGGAGCGATTTCTGGCCGACCATCCACAGCTCCGCGATGGCATCTCCGAGAAGCTGAGTCCGGGAACGAGCTACTGCACGATTCGAGCCGAAGAAGTCAGCACCGCAATCGACGCGCTGCGCTCGTCCTGGCCGGTCGTCCGCAGACATGCCGTGTGCGTCCTCGGCGAGCGCGCCCTCGGCGCCGCCGTGGGCCGTCAGGTCATTCCGCGCCTCGCCGAAGCCGTCGTCCACGACCCCGACCCCACCACCCGCCGACTGGCGATCTTGTCCCTGAAGTGGTGGAAACATGACGCCCGCCCCTACGCCGACACAGGCCGCAAAGCGCTCCACGACCCAGACCCTGCCGTCCGCGCAACCGCACAGTCCTGGCTGGACGACCTGACCCAGTAGGTCTGTCGAACGACACCAGTGCAACGTACTTGCGGACGCTGCTGATCACGACGCATCAGTCGCTGTCGTCATCGAGTCCGGCGATTGCTCTGAGGTCTGCTTCGGACAAACCCAAGGCGCCGGCGACCTCCCTGACCAGAACTGTGTGCGGGTTCCGGCTTCCCCCGCTGAGCCCGCGGATGGTGGCCTCCGCCCGAAAGGTCAGCCTTGCCACTTGCCTCGGCGAAATTCCACGCACGTCCATGAGTCTGGCGAATATCGTCGCGAACGGATGCGGCTCCAGTTGGCCGGCGGCCGTTTGTGCGGGAGAGAGGACCATGTCGCCGATCTTGGCTTGGAATCGGACCAGTTGGTCGCGGGTGAACCTGACCTTGGCGACGAAGGGCAGACTCTCACCGCTTCCCGAGCTGATGGTGCCTGGAACCGACACCTCGGTGAACCGTGTGGTGGAGAGCTTGTAATCACTCTCGATCTCCATGGGATGGCCGGGCCCAGCGTGGACGACCTTCCAGTCGCGGTTCCACCAGGGAAGGTCCTGTAACAAGCCATTGAAGAACGGAGGCAGGACAGTGAGATCTGCGGGCTCCGGATCGTCCTCGTAGAGGAGGTCAGGCCAGTATGTCAGTGCTGCGATCACATCTGCCGCGATCGTACGGCCGCCCGTCTCCACACCCGCCATGCTCGCACACAAGCAAGAAAAGCCCGGCACTCTCGGACACCTCACCGCCCCGCGAACACGACACCAGGGCCTGCACGAAACGTGACTTGGACTACCTCCCGAATCATCAACGAAGCCGTGACAAGGCGCGACTGTTCGTTCAGCGGCCTAATGACCGGACAACTCGGCGACGACCGGGGCGAGCGTGTCGGCGAAGTCCGCGCCGATGACGAAGCAGGAGAAGCCGATCCCCTCCCGCCGCCGATGGATCTCCTCGACGGCCGCCGCGGGATCGTCCGGCAGCACCGCCGGAGAGTCCGCCGCACGAAGCGCGGCGGGATCGGTGTCGGGGGACGCCATGAACGGCGCGACAGTGTCGCCGATGACCGCCACATGCTGCGCGAGTTCGACGGCCCGGTCGGCGCGGAAGCCGCGTACCGCCCGTGTGATGTCGGCCCGATCGTCCCCCGGCATCACCGCGAAGGCTGCCGTGTCCACGATCTCGGCCGCCACGTCAACCGTCCGGCGAACACCGCCAAACCGGCCTCGCCGAGAATTCGGGATTCCCGGTCGGAAAGCGGTTCGGGCTGCGCGTTGTCCGATACGGCCGTCACCCCACGCAGCCTAAAGGCCGGGCGCGCCACCGATCCATCCGGGACCAACCCCGATGTCGACGCAACGCAGCAATGGCCGGGCTGGTCGCGGCCTCAACGCCAGCCGAGTTCGGGTGCCACGTGAGTCAGGATGTTCTCCAGGACGTGCGCGTTGTAGTCCACGCCGAGCTGGTTGGGAACCGTGAGCAGCAGCGTGTCGGCGGCTTGAATGGCCTCGTCGCCCGCGAGTTGCTTGACCAGTACGTCCGGCTCGGCCGCGTAGGAGCGTCCGAAAATCGCCCTGGTCTTCTCGTCGATCATTCCGATGTGGTCGCCGGAGTCGGTGTTCCGGCCGAAATAGGCGCGATCCAGATCGCTGGTCAGCGCGAAAATGCTGCGACTGACCGACACGCGCGGCTCGCGTTCGTGTCCGGCCTCCTTCCACGCCTGCCGGTAGGCCTCGATCTGCTTGCGCTGCTGGACGTGCAGCGGCTCGCCGGTCTCATCGTCCTTGAGCGTGGAACTCTGCAGGTTCATGCCCAGCTTGGCCGCCCACACGCCGGTGGCATTGGAGCCTGAGCCCCACCAGATGCGCTCGCGCAATCCTGGGGAATGCGGCTCGATGCGCAGCAGTCCAGGCGGATTGGGGAACATCGGCCGCGGATTCGGCTGCGCGAACCCCCTGCCCTGCAGGACCGTGAGCAGGACCTCGGTGTGCTTGCGTGCCATGTCGGCGTCGGTGTCGCCCTCGGACGGCTCGTACCCGAAGTACCGCCACCCGTCGATGACCTGTTCCGGTGACCCCCGGCTGATGCCCAGCTGCAGCCGTCCACCGGAGATCAGGTCGGCCGCCCCGGCGGTCTCGGCGAAGTACATCGGGTTCTCGTACCGCATATCGATCACGCCGGTGCCGATCTCGATGCGCGACGTCTTCGCGCCGATCGCGGACAGCAGCGGGAACGGAGAGGCCAACTGCCTGGCGAAGTGGTGCACCCGGAAGTAGGCGCCGTCGGCACCCAACTCCTCCGCGGCCACGGCGAGATCGATCGACTGCAGCAGCGCGTCCGCCGCCGACCGGGTCTGCGAGCCGCGACCGTCACTCCAGTGACCGAACGAAAGAAAGCCGATCCTCTTCACACTGGCGTCAACCATCCCGCTGCCCCCGAGATTCCAGAACCATCGACCGCCACCCCCACCACGACCAGCGGGAGCCCTCTGCAAGTACCCACCCGGCAGGCCCTGTACGAGGACCGGGCCGCCCACTTCGACGGGCCCTTCAAGAGGCGTTTGACCTCAACCTTGGTTGAGCTTGCACGATGGCGGCCGGGACCCCCACCCCGCAGCCGACCTTGAGGAGTGCGTCCATTGATCCCGCAGGATAGGCCGTCCGCGAAGCTTGAGATCTACGCCGATGTGCTGTGCCCTTGGTGCTACATCGGCAAGAGACGCCTGACCGCCGCGCTAGCCGACCAGACCGGCCACGACATCGTCTGGCGCGGCTACGAACTCGCGCCGGACGAAGGCCGCACCCCCGGTCCGACCGCCGCCGAGGCCATGGCCGGCTGGTGGGGCGAGCAGGCGCCCGCCCGCATCGACCGCATCCGCTCGCTGGGAGCGGCGGAAGGGCTGGAGTTGAACCTGCATCTGGCCCGCCCGGTGAACACCTTCGACGCGCACCGACTGATCAAGCTGGCCGCCCGGCACGGCCAGGCCGACCAGATGATGGAACTCCTGCTGCACGCGTACCACACCGATGGGCTGAACGTGGCCGACACCCAGGTCCTGCAGGACCTTGGCGGTAAGGCCGGGCTGGACGCCGATGAGGTGCGCGCCGTCCTCGAGGGCGACGACCACGCCGACGAGGTTCGCGCCGACCGACGTCGCGCGGCAGAGCATGGTGTCACCGGTGTGCCCAGCCTGGTGATCGGCGGCCGTCCACCGGTTCCCGGCGTCCAACCCGTCGCCGTCCTGCGGCGCCTGCTGCGGCACGAACCCGTCGGCTCGAATTCCTGACCGGCCCCTCCGACCGTCCCCCCTTGTCTTCTAAAAGGACTCGCACCCGCGATGGACATTGGTATCGGGTTGCCCGGTCATGCCCGCTGGAGCGACGGCACCGTCCTGGTGGAATGGGCCCGCCGCGCCGAAGCCCGCGGCTTCTCCACCCTCAGCGTCAGCGACCGTCTGGCCTGGTGGACGCCGGAGCCGTTGCTCACGCTGGCCGCCGCGGCGGGCGCCACCTCACGCATCCGGTTGATGACCAGCGTCCTTCTCGCACCTCTGCGCGCCAACCACGCCCTGTTCGCCAAGACCGTCCACACGCTGGATCAACTGGCCGGGCCCGGCCGTCTGCAACTGGGACTCGCCCCGGGACTCCGGCAGGACGACTTCGAACTGAGCGAGGTCGACTACGGCACCAGAGGCGCACGGTTCGACCGGCTCCTCGACCGGCTCGCGGCGGCCACGACCGACGGTGACCCTGTGGGCCCGCGACCCGCCACACCAGGCGGGCCCGCCCTACTGTTCGGCGGCACCTCCAAGGCGGCCCTGCGCCGCATCGCCTCAAGGGGAACGGGCTGGATCGCCGGCGACGCGACCGTCGAAGGTGTGCAGGACTTCGCCCCTCAATTGCGGCAAGCCTGGGCGGACGCCGGAAGGCCCGGTTCGCCTCGTCTGGTGGCTTCGGTGATGTACGCGCTGGGCCCCGACGCC
This sequence comes from Actinomadura pelletieri DSM 43383, assembly GCF_003634705.1. GTDB lineage: Bacteria > Actinomycetota > Actinomycetes > Streptosporangiales > Streptosporangiaceae > Spirillospora > Spirillospora pelletieri. The sequence continues at coordinate 1,454,424 of NZ_RBWU01000001.1, forward strand.
GAGACCGCGATCTCCGACGCCATCGGCTCCTACTACGCCTTCGCCGGCGACGAATACGCCCGGTACGGCATCTCCATCGCCTACACCCGTCCGGAACAGATCACCGCCGCGATCGCCGCCTTCGACCAGGCCGGCTGCGACGAGCTGATCTTCATGGGCAACGACCCCGACCCCGCGCAGGTGGACCTCCTCGCCGACGCCATCGGCCTCAGCCGTTGAACGAGGCCGAACTCGGCCCCGGTCATGTCACATGCCCGGCGTCCAGAGCTGACGAAGGCCTTGCCGCGGTGGCCTCGGCGACGAGGCGCGGTCGACGCCGGTTCTGGGTCGAGGCGTCCATCGGTTCGCTGGCGAGGGCGAGGTCGCCGAGAGCGTCCCGTTCGACGTGGACATGGAAGCACCTGTAGGCCGCATCCGGCCTTGGAGGCACAGACGGGACGTCGTCCCCGAACGCGGCTCCCGGGACGTTCACCCGATCGTGGAGGGAGACGAGCGGATCTGGTGGAACAAGCTGCCGCAGTTCTCCTCGACCCGGACCGCGCCGCAGGCCGTGCCCGGCGCCAATACCAGCGTCGGTCCCGCATTGGCGAGCTGTGACGGCATCCTCTACATGACCTGGAAAGGGGTCGCCGGCGACGAGCGGATCTGGAGGAGCCGACTGGAGGGCAATTCCTGGCGAGGCCCCCAGGCCATACCAGGAGCCTCGACCAGCTTCCGCCCCGCCATCAGCGCCGCCCGCGTCGACTGACCGGACACCGGAGAACGCGTCCGCGCACCCGCACGGCGCGGGGCCCGCTGGACCGGCGTCTATCAATCGCCCGACCGCAGGCCCGTCGGTCAAGCGCTCACGAGGAACAACAGGACGCGACCTGGATCCCCTACTAGGAACTCGGCCTGGCTCGGGCGCTGGGGCTGCGGCGGCGTGACTCATGCGAGTTGCGGCCCCGGGCAGGCCGCGACGAGAGTTCGTCTCGTCGCGGCCGTGGCAGCGCGGCTGAGCAGAAGGGCTATGGCGTGTCCAGGAGATGGCGATAGGACGGGAGCAGCCCGGCCTTGTGCATGATGGCCGCGCAACCGAAACTTCCGGCGCATGCCTTGCCAGGGTCGGCGGGGTTCAGTTTCGTATTGCCGGCGAACTGTAGATCCCGGGGCTCGCCGCACCCTTCTTCCGGGTTCTGTTCGTCGGCCGGGACCCAGGCTCCGGGATATTCTTTGCGCTCCAGCCAGGTGGGGACGGCGTCGTCCCAGAAGTTCCCCCGGAAGCGCACGTTCCGGACGGGCCGGTCGCCCCATTCCTCGCTGCAGCCGCCGATGGAGGCCGCGTAGCCGTAGACGACGTTGCCGTCAACGGTCATCTCCGAAGGCGGCTTCGGCTGGTTCAGCGAGTACCGCCGATGGGCGGGTTGGGATCGCGCGGGCTCACCAGACCGCTCTGATAAGCGAACACGACGAGCTGGGCGCGGTCACGCGCGCCGAGCTTGGTCATCGCCCTGCTGACGTGGGTCTTGGCCGTGGTGGGGCTGAGCACCATGGTCTCGGCGATCTCGTCGTTGTTCAGTCCGTAGGCGACCAAGGCGACGACTTCACGTTCCCGGTTGGTCAGCGTCTCCATCCCCACCGCGGACAGCACGTCCGGCGGCCGGGCGACGAACTCGCTGATCAGCCGCCGGGTGACCGCGGGGGAGAGCAGCGCGTCCCCGCGCTCGGCCACCCGCAGCGCCTGGATCAGCTCGGCGGGATGGGTGTCCTTGAGCAGGAAGCCGCTCGCGCCGGCCCGCAGCGCGCGGAAGATGTACTCGTCCAGCCCGTAGTTGGTGAGGATGACGACGCGGACGCCGGCCAACCGCTCGTCGGCGACGATCTGCCGGGTCGCCTCGATGCCGTCGAGCACCGGCATCTGGATGTCGACCAGCGCGATGTCCGGACGGTGCTCCACGGCCAGCGCGATCGCCTGCCGCCCGTCGGCGGCCTCGGCGACCACTTCGATGTCGTCCTCCGAGTCGAGCAGCGACCGGATCCCGCTGCGGATCAGCACCTGGTCGTCGGCCAGCAGGACACGGATCATGCCGCCGCCCGGATCGGCAGTTCGGCGCGCACCCGGAAGCCGCCGTCCTCGCGCGGCCCGGCCTGCAGACGGCCGCCGAGCGCGGTGGCCCGTTCGCGCATGCCGATCAGGCCGAGCCCCTGACCCGCCGATGGGACGCTGGTCACGGCACCGTCATTGTCCACCTGGACGATCAGCTCGTCCGTCCCGTACCGCACCTGAACCGTGGTGCTCGCCCCCGCGGCGTGCCGCGAGACATTGGTGAGCGCCTCCTGCACGATGCGGTACGCGGCCTGGTCGATGTCACGCGCCAGCCGGGACGGCGTACCGGTCACCGACACGGTGACCTGCAGCCCGGCCGTGCGCGCCCGTGCCACCAAACTCTCCAACTGGCCGAGCCCGCTGCTCGCGCCGTCCTCGTCGGCTCGCAGCACACTGAGCGTGGCCCGCAGTTCCCTGGCGGCGTCCGCGCTGGCCTCCTGGATCGCCATTAGCGCGGGCGGCACCTCCTCACCGCGCTTGCCCGCCAGATGCACCTCGACACCGGCATGCACCTGAATCACCGAAATGCTGTGCGTGAGCGAATCGTGCAGTTCCCGGGCGATGCGCAACCGCTCCTCCACGGCCCGGCGCCTGGCGGCCTCGTCTTTGGTCCGCTCCGCCTCTTCGGCGCGCTGCTCCACCTCGCGCAGGTGAAGCAGCCACATGCGGGCGGCGACGAGCATGACGCCCGCGGAGATGAGCCATCCGGCCCCGTAGAGCCTCCGCAAGCCGCGATCGGTACGCATTCTCCGAGAATACGGGCCGGTTCCGCGGGCGCGTCCTCCCGCCGGACCCATTGCCACCTACTCCCGGGGTAGTACACGGGCGGACGACTGACTCCCCGCTGAGCAGGAGAAAGACACACCCTGTACCGGACGACCGAGGACCTTCACGGTCGGCAGCATCGTCCCCATGACACAGATATCGAGCAACGAACGTCCCGTAGCGGCGCTGGACAAGGTCGCGGAAGTACTAAGGCCGGGGGACGAGGGTTACGCCGATTCCGCGGCGGCTCTCTTCGCCGAGGGCACGCCCGACCTGGTCGTCCGTCCCCGCGACGCGGCCGGGGTGGCGGCGGCGCTGCGCCATGCGTCCGACACCGGGCTGGCCGTGACGGTGCGATCCGGCGGACACAGCATGGCGGGCCTCAGCACCAACACCGACGGAATGATCATCGACACCCGCCGGATCAACGAGGTGCGCCTGCTGGACCCGGTCTCCGGGCGGGTCCGCGTCGGTGCGGGCGCGACCTGGGGCGCGGTGGCCGCCGCGCTGGACCGGCACGGACTGGGGCTGACCGCGGGAGACACCAAGCAGGTCGGTGTGGGCGGACTGACACTGGGAGGCGGCATCGGCTGGATGGTCCGCCGGCACGGGCTGGCCATCGACAGCCTGGCGGCGGTTCAGCTGGTCACCGCGGACGGCCGACTGATCGGAGCGGACGCCGTCGAGCACGCCGACCTGTTCTGGGCGCTGCGTGGCGGCGGCGGCAACTTCGGCGTCGCGGTCGGCTTCGACTTCATCGCCCGACCGATCAGGTCCGTCCACTTCGGAACGATCAGCTACCAAACCGACGACCTGCCAGAACTCATCGCCGGCTGGCGCGACCTGATGCGGGCCGCCAACGAGAGACTGACCACGACGCTCAGCTTCATGCCGGCGATGCCCGGACATCCCCCGAGCGTCACACTGACATGCTGCTACGCCAGTTCGGACGACGACGAGGCGGAACAGGCGCTGCGCCCGTTCCGAGCACTCACCAAGGTCACATCCGACGACATCGCCGCCATGCCCTACGCCGAAGTGCTTGAGGACGCAGGCCCGCTGCCTCCCGGCCTGCGCATGGAAGTCCGCAACACCTTCTTCGACACACTCAACGACGCACGTATCACCGCCGTCCACGAACTGTTCACCGCCGGCGGAGCGGCACTCTCACTACGCAGCCTGGGCGGCGCGACCGCCCGCGTCAGCCATGACGCGACCGCCTTCGCCCACCGGGACGCCGAAGTCATGGTGGCGGCCGCCTTCCTCATCCCGGACGCCGCGCCCCCCGGTCTCCTGGACGAAGCGATGCGCCGATGGTCGCAGGTAAGCGCCCTGGGCTCAGGCGCTTACGTAGGCTTCCTCGGCTCGGCCGACCCCGCAGACGTCGCGGCGGCCTACCCACCGGACACCTACCGGCGCCTGGCCGCAGTCAAACGCCGCTACGACCCCACCAACGTGTTCCGCCGCACCCACAACGTCCTCCCTGCCTAACCCGGAAGGAGGGCACCGCTGCGGATGCTGGACCGGAGCCATGCTCACCGTTCGGCCAACGGGGCCGCCTTCGGAGCGGCCCCAACGATTTCGCCGTTCGTGGTGCCAGCGTGGGAGTGGGGACAACAGTGAACCGGAATGGTGATCCATGCTGGCGCGACGGTTTCCTACCACTCGGCATCCACCGCTAGGTAGTTGCGGTAACGCCTCCGTCTCCCTCACCGCACTCCGCGAGGAGCCTGCCGGGCATGAAGACGATCAACCGCCTACGACACCAAGCCCGATGCCAGCTCAACTCGGTGCTGCTCGACCCAGGCATTGAGCGGCCTGCACCTCACCAACGACTCCAGCCCCCCGAAGACGGACCATCGCCGACTGCGGCAGCCGCAGCGATGCCACGCCAACGGCGGTCCAGTTGATGAACGAACTCTGCACGTGCGGGAGGTCGTCGATGCACAGTGTCACCAACACGGACACTGACGTTCACGAATCCACCAGGCAGCGAGAACTCAGATACCCAACCATCTTGCCGGGCCTCTACCGCATATTCGCAACAACGTGCCCGTCACCACCCGGCGAGACAAGCGCCGCACCCAACCCACCCTCTTCACCAAGGTCTGCCACCCCGAATCACCATCAACGAACGCCCCGTCCACCACGGAAATGACCCCGTCTACCTCACCCACCACGCCGCCCCCTCGTCATGCTGAGGGGGCTCGGTGACGGGCGGCGGTATCGGTGTCAGGGTGGGTGACCGGTAGGGCTGTGCGGTTGGGCGGTGGTGAGAAGGTCGACGAGGCCGCCGACCGTTCGCACGCCGAGACGGCTCACCGGCAATCAGTGGTTACGATGCGTCTGTTCATCGTGAGGGAATTTCGCGCGATCGAGGGAGCCAGTTGGCGGTGGACGCGGAGGAGGCTACCTGTAGGTGGAGTTCGTACGCGCCTCCGGGTTCCAACCGCGTCAGAGCCGTCCAGGCTCGTAGTCAGCGAACGCGTTAGCACCCCCCCGCCTGCCCTCACCGCCGACCGGGATGCTCGTTCGAGCGCACGGCGAGACGGTGGGACGGACAGATTCGCGCGAACCGCCGCCAGGCTTCCGGAAGTCCAGAGCGTCGCGAAGCCCTCTGGTTCGACTCGTTCAACCGGTCGACTTGTCGATCCCTCTTGATACAGCGGTTGCAGCCCGGTCGATCTCGACTGCAACGTCGGCGCCCGCCGCCACGACACAGAAGGCATGACGGAAACGATAAGAACGGATCCGCCTGACCTCGAACGGGTGTACAGAGAGCAGCGTCCGGACTTGATACGTCTGGGCTTCTTGCTGACCGGGTCGCGTGAGCATGCCGAGGACCTCGTTCAGGCCGCCTTCGCCACGGCGTGTGAGAACTGGGAGCAGATCGACAAGCCGTCCGCGTATCTCAAACGTGCCGTGGTGAACCGGGCCAACGACCTGCACCGGCGGCGATTTCGCGAGCGCGGCCGACGAGTCTCCGAGCCCACGACCCACATCCCCGAAGTCGATGAGACCTGGAGACTCATCAAGCAACTGCCGTCCAGGCAGCGGATCGTCATCGTCCTGCACTTCTACGAAGACATGCAGCTGATCCAGATTGCCGAACTCCTCGCCAGGCCGCCGAGCACCATCCGGTCCGATCTCAAGCGCGCCCTCGATCGACTCAGGAAGGTGATCCAATGAACGAACGAAGCGTCCCCGTAGACCCCGAACTCGACGCCCACCTGCGCAACACGTTGACCGCAGTCGCCATGACGGTCGATACCCTCCCGGTCAGGCCAGAACGTACTTCCCGCCGCCGCCGCCGCCGTCGTCGTCGCGTCGTCCTCGCAGCCGGGCTGACAACGCTTGCCGTACCGACACTCGGTTTCGTTTATCTCCATTCCGGGCCCGGAACCGTCGAACGACTCCCCACCGAGCATGCGATCTTCCACGGAAAGTCCGGGGGAGACGAGTATTGGTTGGTCCCCACATTCCACAAGGATGTCTGCGGGAATCTCTTGCCCGGCGTCGAACTGGTCTCGAAGCGGCGGAACCCGATCGGCGCCGGCTGGGACACCGCTGGGGTCGGCTTCGAAGGCTTTCCGACCAAGGACGGCTGCCATGGCAAGCAGATCGAACCCAAGTCTCCTGACGAGGCTGATTGGTTGGCCACCCGCCTCGGGCGTAGGGATGATCGCACAAGCAACTGGGTCGTCGTCGGTGCTTTCCATCCTCGAGTACGCAGCGTGCGCATCACCACGTCGGCGGGCGGACCGCGCATCGCGTCGACAGTCCCTCGTCCGGACGACCCGAATGGTCCCCGCTATTCCGCGATCACGGCACCCGGAGGCGCCACGTGGGCGAAGCTCACCTTGCTGGACGAACGAGGAATTCCCATTCCCGGCGGTGTACGCGACTTCGACCTGCGTGGACGGCAGAAGAACTGACCGTAAGGAAGGAGACCCCGCCGCCCAGGGGCGGCCAAATCCCAGTCGATGAACGCGACCGGACGCAGCCCCGCACCCGCATCCCGATACACCGTGTTCTTCAGCGACAGGTCATTGTGGTAAATCACCTCTTCACCGCCCGCCAGAGCCGTCTCGGCCGTCAAGTCGTGGAACTCCCGGACCAGTTCGGCGACCCGCGCCAGACTCTCATCACTGCCGACCCCGGAAGGCTGAACCGGCTCCCACGCCACATGCCCCTCAACGAAGCCCAGCACCTCGCGACCTTGCTCGTCCATCCCCAAGAACCGCGGCGCCCCGTCCCACCGGACCCGCTCCAACAGCACAAGGAGCTGATGAACGAACTCCGCACGAGCGGCAGGCCGCCGACGCACCGTGTCACCAACACGAACACTGACGTTCACAAAGCCACCAGGCAGCGAAGACTCAGCCACACCCCCATCCTGCCGCCCACCTTCGTCATGGCTAAGGCTTCGGACGGCTACGGAGCCGGGGACGGGCCAGGCGACCCGTCCCGCCTCGCTGCTGCTTCACGTGACCATCGTCCGGCACCGTGACATCGGATTCACCATGACGATCTACGCTCACACTTCGCTCGACGACAAGAGGACGGCTACGGAAGCTACGGGATGCGCCCGGCCCGAAACCAGGCGCCGTTTCGACCCTTTTGCGGCAACGTCCACGGCAATCGGGGGCGCCCCATCGAACGCCAGGTGACCATAAGACCTGAGGTGTATTCAGGGGATGGTTGGTTTGCGGGCGGTGAGCAGGCGGGTCGGGACCCAGGGACTGCCCCACCACGCGCGCCAACCGAGGCCGCGCACATGGATGTCCTGGGCGTCTAGCCGGGTAAGCACCGCGGCGTACTCGCGGGGGGTCCGCGCCAGGTCGGCGATCAGCAGGCGACCGCCCGGCCGTAGCACCCGGTACGCCTCGGTGATCGCTTGTGCGCGAGCGTCCGAGCCGAAGATGGTGTGCACCGTCAGGCTGGACACCACCAGGTCGAAGCTTGCCTCCGCGTACGGGAGTCTGCGCAGGTCACCCGCTTGTACGTGCACACGGTCGGCGACGCCTTCGGCTTGGGCGTTGCGCAGGGTCGCCGCGGGGGTGTTGCCGGACTGGTCCCGTCCGCGCCAAAGGTCCACGCCGACCGCCCGGCCCCGCGGGAGGTGCCGGGCCGCGGCCAACAGGACGGCGCCGCGTCCGCAGCCGAGGTCCAGCAGCCGTTCGTCGCCACGCAGGTCCAACTCGTCCAGCACGTCCCGCCAGACCAGGAACTTGCCGCGCAGGGTGGTGTGCAGGCTCAAGGCCAGACATCCCGCCAGCAGGGTCCCCGAGACCAACGCGGGCAGCGCGGCGGCCAGATCGGCGGTGACCGCCATCACCAGCCCGGTCACCCAGAACCCCAACACGACTAAGCCCACGAAGCTGAACCCGTAGGGCGCATCCATCCCATACCGCGCGCCAGACATCCCGCCACTTTGCCACGAACCCGGCCGCCCGAGGGCCGACTACGCCGCACAGGCCCCCGCCGACCGGTACCCGACCCCGCGACCTCCCCGACCACGGGCATGAGCTGCTCACCGAGACCGATCGCACGCCGGACGCCACCCCAGACCCGTATTCGGCTCGCTTGCGCCCGCTGCCCCTTCTTCCTGCCTAAACAGGCCAACGCTGGCCGCTTCTGGAAGTCAAGTTCGACGACGACAAACGCGAAGCCCGCGCGACCCGCGACGCACTCGCCGAATGGCCGGCTGAAGCCTCCACCCAGCCGTCCCGCCCTTCTCAGCTAGGAAATACGAGCGCCTTCATCTTGCTCACAACGCTCCGGGACAGCCTTCCCGGACGCGGGTCATGACCAGTTTTGCCCGCATTCGACCTGCCGCCGGTTCACCACAGGTCATGGACCACACTGCTCCAACCGAGGCAGGGAGCCGAAGGCCAGTCCGGCCGCACACCGGAACGGGCCATCTCTCGGCCGTCCTCGAACGCGTCCCGATACATCGGGCGGATCTCTACGGCACGCTCGAGAATCAGCCTTGCCTGCTCCCGCTCTCCCCGACTGATCGCGAACTCGACCAGGTCGGGTGCCACCGTCCTGACCAGGTGTTCAGAGGCGACCTCGGCCAGCCGGGCGGCATCCATCGTGTTGTGGAACCACGGCGAGATGATCTCGTGAATGTGGTCAGTCCACGCCTCTGTCCGGCTGATCCGTCCCTCCGGCTGCGACAACTCCACCGAATACCTCGACGTCAGGTCGAGGAAGCTGCTGGCACACAAGAGGTCTTGAAGCTCCTCCGCCCGCGCGAGGCACAGCTCGGGATGCGCACGCCGCCAGGCACCGAGCGCCGAGTCGAAAACCGCGAGACTTTCCACCCAGACCTCGGTCCAACGACCCGCACGATTCCGATACGACGACGTCAGGATCACCTGCTCCCGACGCCCGCCCACTCGGCGTTCCCACGACTTTCGCGACCGCACCCAGGCGAAGCCCTCGCCGGCCCATCGATCGGCGACCCACAGCCCGACCGCCTGAACCACCTCGCTGGAAAGCCGAGCTCTCACCAGGAGATCACCGACGTCTCTCGGACGGTCGTCGCCATCTGCCTTAACCATTGACATAGCATGCCCGACCCGGCAGAACGCGGAGTCACCTCGAGTCGACCGTGACCCCATATCCGCAATAACGCGCTCTCTCGACGACGCCATCCCCCGAGTGAGGACGTGCCGCAGTGGGTGTTGCGGGCACTCGTCGGAAATGATCTGGCAGCGGAGGAAGTTAATTGGATCCTTTCTGGCGTTGTTTTCAGAGGTTCCCGTGGCGAAATTTGAAAAGCGGATCGCATTCATCGTCCTGGATCTGAAGAGGGGCGTCGGGGGTGCTTCCTATTAAGGAGCGCGGGAGCGGGCTGAACTGACCGAACAGACCTACATGTTGCGGCTGGCAAGCGGTTGGCCCACGTGCAAAGGAAGGGCTGATCCATGGCGGGGCCCCGGCGCTGGGTGCGCCGAGACTTTGTCGTTGAGGGGTGGTGATGGCCTGCCGCTCCGTCAAATGTCCAGGCAGCTGCGATCCGCCAGTCGGTATGTCGCTGGCAGCCTGGGTTTCGGCACTTGATGTCGCGATCTCCCCCTCGGACAGATACCTCGCCACGCGTTCGTCAGCCAGCAGATCACTGGCGCCCAGACCGTCAGTCGAACACCGCCAGGGTCGCAACGACGAAGCTGCCGCGGTTGCGAATCACTGATGAGCGCGATGTCGGCCTCAGTATCACGGAACACGTGAACCAGCCGTCCGCCCCCGCGTACACCGCGATCTCGGCGTCTTAATCGCCTCGGCGCGCGCGACGCCAGTCGCCAGCCCTCGTCCACCGTTGTGACCACCACCTGGAGCGGCATGGTCGTTGGTCTCTGGCGTGACGCAGGGGTGTGGCCCCACAGCGGGCGTCTCTCTGGGACCCTGATCGCTAGCCGCCCTTCGCGCTCTTTCCGCGCTCGCCCAGGAGAAGCACTCCGATCCCGAGGATGCCGGTCGCGATGCCGACGAACGGCTGGTAGTCGTGCGCCCACTTCAGCAGGAACCCGAACTTCGCGTCGTCACTGAACATCCTGGCGATGGCCGAGCCAAAGCCCTGGATCATCATGATCACCCCGATGAATCCCCACATGGGATGAGTGTGTCGGCTTCGGAACGCCGGGCGATACGAGCCAAGGTCTAAAGCCTTCACGACTTTGGTTGTCGCGGAGCCGGCGACCGGCGCCGTCGCGACCCACGACCGGAGGAGCGCTAGCGGCCCAGCCGAATCGCAACGGCGCCTCGACGAGGCTCGAAATCACAAAAGGGAACGTGAGGGTGGAGGCTGAAGGAATGTAGCTGCGCAGAGGTCCTTCGAACGCCGCGTGAGGGCGGTACCTATCCGGGGATAGTTTTCTCTGTTCAAGCGGTGGACACCGTCGACGGTCAACCCGTTATCGATGTTTTCGCTGGTCAGAGGACCTGTCTGGGCCGTGTTGGGATCGAACCGCCGACCTTCCGCTTTCGCGTGAAGGCTCCGGGGCGCCATGCCAAGCTCGCGGTGTCCTCGGACGGAGCCGGGATCGTCGGGCAGGCCGGCGGGGGTGCTGACAGAAACGCTCCGGGTCACTGGGCTCGGCCAGTCGCACGCTGGCGCAGACCGCGGGCGATCCACGATCCGGGCAAGGTGGTCGCGGACCTGGCGATGATGCTGGCGCTGGGCGGTGACTGACTGTCTGACATCGCGATCCCGCGGGCCGAGCGGTTAACAACTCAAGACACTAGTTGTCGGCGACTGGCCCGGGAATATTTGTGTTTCTCGGGGGTGGTGGCCAACTAAGAAGTGGCTGTTCAGGCCGATGCATTGAGGTTCTGGACGTTTTCCCACGGACCGGCGCGCGCGATCTGTAGCTATACCCCACAGTGCGTCTACCTCGTGGTGTTGAGTCTGGGTCCCGGCGAAGATGGCACCGTCTTCGATCCTCGGCTGCAGTTGATGCCAAGACACGGTTTCGACTCCGCCGACCACGTCCCGCTCACCTCATCCCTGGAGATCCGAACCGGCACCCACCAGCGGACGGGCGGCTTGCCCAACCGCGGCCTCCACAGCAGCTTCCGGCTTCGAGGGATCGGTCAACCACACCCCGGCCTCGAGCTCGCGCCGCGGTCTCAGCAACACAAATAGCAATACAAGAAGAACAAATAAAGAGTGAAACTCCGGCAGACAAAGCAAATATTGCCCCATGGGCGTTGCGTCATCGAATTTTATAGCTAGCATGGGTTTTTAGAAGCGAGTCGGTGAAATTCGATTGAAAGAGGGAAGTGGAGCCCTTCATGCGAACAGCCGCTGGACCCGGAGCAGCCGTTGGCCGTCCGCCTCCGTCGGCGCCACGTCTGGCCCTGCAGCAGGCCGCCCCGGTCGACCGCACCGGTCCCGCCCGGGGCGGCCGTGATCGAACACTTCTGGATGGCGGTTGGTGGCCCCTCTCGGCCGACCCGGTCGCCGAACTGCCCGGGCTGCTCCTGGCCCTGAGGGCGCACGGCTCTCCCGAGGACCATCAGCCCATCAAGCACGTCCTGCTGCGGACAGGCGACTGGGACAGCCATCCGCGTCGGTTGCTCGTCCACGGCCCGGATGACACCCGCGAGGTCCGCCTCAGCTGGTTCGACAACCTGCCCCCCGGGCTGCTCACCGCGGTCTACGCCGACGGCCGCCGCATCGATCTGCTCACCGTGCCGGCCTCTACCGACCACACGGTGGCCCAGGCGTCCCTGGAATTGGCCGCCCACCCCAATCACCGGTCGGCCCCCGACCTACTGGCCGCCTTCACCGCGCCAACCGGCCAGCACGTCCCCGACTGAACCCAGAACCGGCCGGCTACGGCGACTCCCACCGCTGCCAGAGCATTTCCAGGCCCAAGGCGATGGCGCACAGTACGCCCACCGATCCCGGGACGGCCACGAACGCCACATGGATCACACTGTGTTGGTCCGGGATGAACAGGTCCACCCATCCCAGGGCCAGCGCCAGAGCGGTCGCGATCCCACCGAGCCGAGAGGCCCATTCGAACAGATGGGCGTGCCACGGCTTCGAGGACGCAGAGGTCCTCGAACGCACATCGATACTGAAAAAGATCAGCAGAACGGCGAGAAAAGAGATCAGGCTGACCATGTCCGACGACGGCATCTGGCGCACACCACGACCCTAGTTCCGACAAGCGTCCCGACCCCTGCAACGGCACGGCAGGCGCCGCTACCGATCGGGAGGCGGCCGATGGTCAGTCAGGATTCGGCCGTTTCGTCGCCCCGGTGAAGCGCGGTCCGCCCGGGCTACTGACCAACCACCTGCAGCCGGGGAGTGCGGCGTGCCGGACGCGGCACGAGGCGGTGACCGCGGTGGACATCCAGGGCTACAGCAACGCTGTAGCTAGCGGCACTGGTACTGACCTGCGACGTCGTACTCCCGTGTGCACGACGTCCGACGGGGGTTGTCCGGAAGTCCCCGCCGATACGGCGGAGGAGGACGCGGCCATCGCTGCGCGGTGGCGCCACAAGTGGACGGTCGACCGCCATACCGCCTGATCTACCGCACGCTGCTGTACCGGGTGGAGCTAACTGCCCTCCCCCCGAGTGTTGGACCATGTCAACGTACTCGTCGGCTGCGCGCGGTGTTTTCGCGCGGTCGAGCTAGGACCGCTGGAGGACTCGGCGAGCACGCTAGGTCCCGCCCGATTCGAGTGCTGCGACTTCCTTCAGATGATCACGTGGGTACGCCAGACCGTTCGGCGATGTCCGCGAGCCGTTCGTTGAAAAGTCTTTTCGGCAGGCTCATAGCGTGTATGACGACGACGCGAGCAGGTCGGCGACATCAGCCCAGGTGTGGACGGCGCCTTTACGGGGGTTGCCCGCGGTGGCGCCCTGGGCGGCTTCGGTGACGCGTCCGGCGGCGGCGTTGATGTGCCGTGTGCGGACGGGATCGTCGGAATGGGTGAGCGGGCAGGCGGCGTCCCAGAAATGGGCTGGAGATGGTGAGCTGGTTCGCCCGCGTGTGCAGGACGGTGGGCGGGACCGATGTGAGCGAGGCGATGGCGACCAGGCCGGTGATGATGACGCCGCGCAGTTCAGTAGGGACGTCTTGCCAGGCAAATCCGCCGGTTCCGTCGCCGAGGGCGTCGCCGACCTCGCCGAGCTCCAGGGAAAGAGGGATCGCCGACCGCTCCGGCGGGCCGCTGGACCTCGTCCCGGCCGCCCTTGGGCTGCGCCAGCTTGAGGTGCCAGACATCGGTACCGCCTGTACGGCGTAGCAGCATGAGCCCGCGACGAGCCAGCCGGCCGCATGTCAAGGGTGTCGTAGTAAGACGTCATCTCATTTGGCGAGTCGGCGGTGACAGATGAGGGTGGCGGCGATGCCGACGAAGGCCAGGAAGTGCTCGGGCTTGCGTTCGTAGCGG
>NZ_RBWU01000002.1 GCF_003634705.1 Actinomadura pelletieri DSM 43383
GGGGGTGGGGGGGGGGGGGGGGGGGGGGGAACCGGTGGCTTTTGGGTGGGCAATAAGAGTTGTCCCCATCGAGAGCCGAGAGGCCAGAGTATGAGCGAAACCAGCCGGACCAAGGAGGAGGCCGATGCTTCCTTCATCGAGCGGTCTCGGCGCGATCCAGAGGCGTTCGCCGAGGTGTTTCGGCGGCATGCCGCCGAAATCAAGCGTTATGTGATTCGTCGGCTGGGTGCCGACGCGGCCGAGGACGTGGTCGCCGAGACCTTCCTGGTCGCGTTCCGGCAGCGCGAGCGGTATGACACGGCCAGACCGGACGCGCGGCCCTGGCTGTACGGGATCGCCACCAAGCTGATCCGACGGCACGTTCGGACCGAGGTCCGGTGGTTGCGGGCCCTTGCCCAGACCGGCACCGACCCGTTGACCGTTCCGTTCACCGATCGCAGTGACGAGCGGGTCAGTGCGGTCGCCGCTCGCCGCAGTCTGGCGGCCGCGCTGGCGAAGCTGCCCGCAAGCCACCGGGACACGTTGCTGCTGGTCGCCTGGGGTGGGCTGACCTATCAGGAGACCGCACAGGCACTGGGCGTGCGAATCGGGACCGTGCGGTCTCGGATCAACCGCGTTCGGGCCAAGCTGCGCAAGGAGCTCGGCGACCTCAACCCCATGTCACCGATTGTCGAGGAGTCTGTTCGTGGATGAGATGATCATGGTGGAGCGGCTGCGCGCGGAAGTTCCGCAGCCTGAGGCGGACGAGCTGCGGGTTGAGGAGGCCCGGCTGATGGCGGCCATCGCCGACTCGCGGCCCGTCCGGCGTGGATTCTCGCTGCCCCGACGGGTCGTCGTCCCGCTGCTCGCGGCGGCTGGCACAGCGGTGGCACTGGCCGGTGGTGGCATCTTCGTGGACGGCGATCAGCCGAAAGGTTCTGTTGTCCATGTGATGCCCGCGAGTTCGGTCGAGGTGCTCAAGCGTGCCGCCGACAACGCTGCGAGGCGACCCGAGTTGCACCCTCGTCCGGGGCAGTTCATGGTGTTCGAATCGGTGGCCATGAGCACCGTCGAGGCTATTCACAAGGACAGCCAGGAGCGGTATCTGTCCCGGTCCCGGCGCAAGGTCTGGCTGCCGGTCGAGGGAACGTCGGTGCAGGGAGTGATCGTCTACGAGAAGCTGGCGCCCCGCCAGTGGCCGGGATGGCCGCTGCCCCCGCAGGCCCGGGAGGGCGTCGGCGTCACCGGTGAACCCGAGCGGCTGGCCGACTTCGACCAGAGGCCGCAGTGGGCGCATACCGACTACGCCAGCCTGAGCCGGCTTCCCACCGATCCGGCCAAGATGTACCAGCACCTCTTCAGAGGGCTCGGCAATGACGAGCAGGCCAATCGGGACGCCTGGCAGCGGGTCATGGGCATGTTGAACGAGGCCTACATGCCCGCGGCGCAACGTGCGGCGCTGTACCGGGCGGCGGCGGCGATCCCCGGTGTTACCACCGTGCCGCAGGCCGAGGACGCGGCCGGTCGCAAGGGGATCGCGGCGGCAATGACCATCAAGGCGATGGGCGTCCGGGAGGAGTACATCTTTGATCCCCGGACCTACCAGTACCTGGGCGAGCGGACCGTCGTCGTGGACTCCGGCCCGCTCAAGACGCCCGTGGGGAGCGTGCTGACGGCTTCGGCGCTGTTGAAGGTGAGTGTCGCCGACAACGCTCCGGCGCCTCGGCGCTGACAGTCCTTCATCGCGAGATCTGGCAGGTCACGCAGGTAGGGCGTTGAGGTTGTGAACCTGTTGGCAACCGCCGCCTCGCATAGAACAGCCCTTGACCGGGCCCTGCCTGGTTAAGGGCTGTTGGCCACCTTGACGGCGAGCCCCGGGATAGGTCTCGAAGGGTTCCGATTTTAACGAGCTGCGGTTTGGTGGAGTTGTCATCGAGACTTGGGCGTGTGGTGGACGAGGGGGAACTGCGGCGGATCTGGTCGGGGCCGTCGGCTGAGGAACGTGCGTTTCTGGTGCGTGTTGTCTTCGAGGCTGAAGACCCGGAGGCGGTCTTGGCGGTGGCGCGGAAGACGCTCGCGGCCGTGTTGGGGCGGGTCGAGTCGTGGCCAGAAGACGACGGCGTGTGGATCGACCTGCTTCCTGCCGAGTTCATCGGACGTTGCGCACCCGAACCGGTTGAGACAGCACGCCTTGATGCACCCGAGGAAATCGCGAGGGGGACGGCGTGGTGGAGCGCGCTCACGCCGGAGGAGAAACGGGCGGCCAGTGAGGGGCCCTGGATGCTGTCGGATTGGTTGTACTACTTCGATCCCACGACCGACGGTGGGGGAGACGATCGAAGTTGGTGGTGGTGGGACGCGGGGATCGACACTTCTGAAACGGGCTGGATCGACGTCGCCACCACCGGGTGGCCGTTCGGGACGGGTTCGTTGTACTGGCTCATCGAGGCGAGCGGCGGACAGAATCCCCACTCCTGAGCGCGGACAATCCCGGTTCGCGTGGTGGACGCCGGCGAAGCCGGGTGCGGCATGTGTTCGGGGGTTTGGTCGCCTCGCCAATCGGCGCTCGGCGCCATCGCCCTGCATGCCATGCGCTGGGGAGGCCCGCGGCAGGACGGTCATGTTGTGCCCTGCTCTTCGATCCCGCTCGCGACGAACAGACGACCGTCGGCCGGAGCGTTGAACCCCTTGAGGGGGTGGCGCAGCAACGTGACGAGTATGGGACGGGGCTCGCCGCGTGCCCGCCGCTGTCCATTTCGCTGTTTTCTCTGGTCGAAGCGGCTTGTGCATGATGGCTGAGAACGCCACCCTGCGTTCACCATGGAACGGTCGAATTCCCATCGAATGTGCTCGACGTGCTTGATGTCGGGCGGTCTAGGTCAGGCGTTGTTTGGCTTGGGGCCATGGTCGGGGGTCTGAGTAGTCTTCGTCTGTCATGGCCTCCTCCATGTACCAGGCTTCTCCGGAAAGCCAGGTGCGCAGCCAGTCGGAGAGGGTGTCGGCGTCCTGGAACCACGCGTCGCTCCAGTTGCCTCCGGCCACGACGTTGGGTTCGAAGAGCAGGACGGGCGCTTGGGGGTCGGTGCAGTCGACGGCCGCGTACATGGCGCAGCCCCAGTCGAGGATAGGGAGGACGCCCGATGGCCACCGGTGGGGTTTCTGTTCAGCGTGGTAGGTGCTGACAGCGGTCGGGCCTTCTGCGGCGATCAGGGGTAGGAGTTGGGAGTCGGGCCCGAATCCGCCGTTGCCGACTTCCTGGTAGAGCCGTGCCAGTAGAGGAGGCAGGGAGAAGCCGAGCAGGGTTTCGGCTTCCTCGATCTCTTCGCGGGTGGCGGGGGAGAGCGTGTCGTCGGATTCCTCCATCGCGTGGGCCCTGACCTGACGCAGTAGCTCGTCCTCGTCTGTCATGCGGCTCATGATGGCAGTCGTCTACGACATGGATGCGGCGCATCGGTAGGCGGGCGTGCGAGGGTTGCCGCATGAGAGTGGGGCCGCTAGGGGCGGGGCTTGACCTTCACGCCGTGTCATGGTGTGGGTATGCGGATCGGTGAATTGGCCGCGTTGGTCGGGGTCTCGACTCGGACCGTGCGGCATTACCACCAGTTGGGGCTGATGCCTGAGCCGGAGCGGCTCGGTAATGGGTATCGGGATTATCGGTTGCGGGACGCCGTTCTGCTCGCGCGGGTGCGGAGGCTGGTGGGGTTGGGGCTGGCGCTGGACGAGGTACGCGATGTTCTCGCCAGTGATCGAGGGCGGGAACTGCGTGAGGTGCTGGTCGCGTTGGACGCCGATCTCGCCGCGGAGGAGAAGGCGATCAGGGCGCGACGGGAACGGCTGGCCCGGTTGCTGAACGAGGCTGACCTCACCCCCGACTCGGCCGTGTCACCTGAAATGGCGGAGGTGCTGCGGGGGTTGCCGCGCGGGTCGCGGTTCGGGGAGTTCGATCGGGATCTGTTGGCCTTGGTCGACACGAAGGTCGGGGAGGGTGAGCGGGAGCAGTTCGTAAAGATGATGCGGCCTTTCGGTGAGGCACGGGAGCGCATCGCCCAGATCTACGCGCGTATGGACGAGATAGCGGACGCGCCGACGAACGACCCGCGAATCGGCGAGATCGCCCGCGACCTTGCTGACGAGGTGCCGGAGGACATGGCGGCGCTGGCGGTCGGGCACGATCTGGATCACCGGTGGCTGGACGAGATGCCCCCGGCTCAGGCCGAAGTGCTCCGACAGATGATCGGCATTCTGAAGGGGCGGGCGGGCTGAACGTCCGCTCCTTTCCGGTTGGGCGCGCCTCGGTGTAGACCTGCTTGGGTGCAGGTGAGTTATGTGAGTGAGGCGACGCCGGGACGGAAGAACGAGGATTTCGTCGCGGCGGGCGCCGGGTGGGTCGTGCTGCTGGACGGGGCGACCGCACCGGCGGGTGTGGAGAGCGGGTGTCGGCACGATCCGGTGTGGCTGGTGCGCAGGCTCGGTGGGCGGATGGCCGGGCTGCTGGCCCTGGCGGACGGTAGGCCGCTGCCCGACCTGGTGGCCGAGGCGATCAAGGAGACGGGGGAGGCGCACACGGGGACATGCGATCTACAGAACCCGGACAGCCCGTCGGCGACGGTGTCGCTGCTGCGGCGCCGAGGTGAGGTGGTGGAGTGGTACGTCCTGGCCGACTCGCCGATCGTGATCGATGCCGGTGAGGTCCGGGTGTTCCGGGACGACCGCGTCGATCATTTGCCCAGTTACACACTCGAAGGCGTGCGGAGGTCGCGTAACAGTCCGGGCGGGTTTTGGGTCGCGAGCACGAGACCGGAGGCCGCGTACGAGGGGCTGACCGGGGAGGTGCCGGTCGCGGGGCTGAGGCGGGCGGCGGTGTTGAGCGACGGCGCGTCCAGGCTGGTGGAGCGGTTCGGGCTGTTGGAGTGGAAGGAACTGCTCCGGCTTCTCGATGAGGAGGGGCCGCGCGAACTCGTCAGGAGGACGAGAGAAGCCGAGGCCTCGGTTGAAGGGGGTCGGGGGAAGCGGTACGACGACGCTACGGCGGTCCTCGTTCGTTTCTAGTGTTTGGCGGGGGCGATGTGCTGCCACCAGCCGGTGAGGTCCTCGGGCGAATGGTCGGCGTTGACCTGGAGGGTGGCGGGCATCAGCGGGAAGCGTCGTCCGGCGGGGAACGTCCTCTCGTAGGACGGCGGATCGATGACGATGACACGGGTCGCGTTGACGACCGGGATGTCGGCGGGCACCCCCTCGTTCCAGATCCACTCGCCGTGCGCGTCCACGAGGTTCCACGGGCTGGAGATGACGGGCGGCCCGGACGGGACGTCGGCGTCCAGGAAACAGGCGATGATCTCGGGGGCCGGACGGTCCCCGGAGAGGCCGCCCGGTCGGTCGATGAGGGCGCCCGCGAGGAGGACGTGGAGCTGGAAGTTGTCGCCGATGCCGGCGATGGTGACCGTCCAGCCCTTACGGCTCTCCCGGTCGAGGACGAGGAGCCGCTCGTCGTCCAGGACGCGCAGCAACGCGTGGAAATGGTCCATCTGCGGCAGGTACTCGGCGGCCTCACCGGCGGCGAGGGCGCGGAAGTCCCGGTCGGGGAGCCCGGCGCGGATGGACGGCGCCATCTGCAGGACGGTGCAGCCCGCCATCGTGAACTGGGGCAGCGCGAACCACGCCAGCATCGCGCCGGCCGCGCGTTCTGCGAGCTTCGGCGTCAGGGTGTCGAAGATGTGCTGGGACGGCTGCTCCTCGTGCATGTCGGGGAGCGGCTTCCCGCCCGCGACCTCCTCCCAGGCGTTGGCGAACGTCAACGCCCCGGAGATCACATCGGTGATCCGCTGGACGACGGCGAGGCCCGCGATGACGGGCTCGGCCCCGGACTCGATCCAGGCGCCGGCGATGATGGCGAGCCAGCCGCCGAGGTTGGCGGGCGCCTCGGCGATGCCCTCCGCCATGCGCGGCATCGCGTCGTTCATCTCGGCGGGCGGCGCCGTCTTGGACGCCTCCATGAGCTGCGGCAGGAGGTCGCCGAAGGACCTGTCCTCGGTGACGGCGGCCCAGACGATCTGGTCGACGAGGTGTAGGAGCGCCATGGATGATCACCTTGGCACAGCGGACCGAAAGGTGGACCCCGCATCGGCCATCCCGCCCGCATTGCCCGCAACCTTCGGAGCTGACCAGCGATGACGACCGCAACCTTCGGTGAGGCTTAACGAGTTCGCGCCATCTGCTCCGGGCGTGTATGGTTTCACTGCGCGAACGACGCAGGCCCCTTTAGCTCAGTCGGCAGAGCGTCTCCATGGTAAGGAGAAGGTCTACGGTTCGATTCCGTAAAGGGGCTCACGACATCACGGCCGCCATCCGTACGGGACGGCGGCCTTCGTCGTCCCCGGAGCCCGAGCGGCCCGATTTCGCTCCATACCAGGCCCTGTGGTACCGTCCCACCGGTTCCAGTGGGACGTTTCGCAGGTCATCGGCGCAGCCGGTAACCTGAGGGGCGGTTCGGAGCCCGCGAAGCCGATTTCCCGATCATGATCCGGGGTTTTCGTGTTTCCAGGGTTCGGTGGACATCCGGTATCCTTGCAATCCGGTCCACACCGACCATCGCGGCGGGGTAGCTCAGTCAGGCAGAGCAAGCGGCTCATAATCGCTGTGTCGCCGGTTCAAGTCCGGCCCTCGCTACTACCCAAGTCTCTCACCTCCTCCGGAGGTGGGCAGGCCTGGGTCGATTCGCCGCCCGCCCATCCGGGTGGACGACGTCCGAAAGTCCTTTGTCCCTAGCCCAGAAAGGCACTCCATCGTGGCTGCCACCGACGTCCGGCCGAAGATCACGCTGGCCTGCCAGGAGTGCAAGCACCGCAACTACATCACGCGGAAGAACCGGCGCAACGACCCGGACCGCCTTGAGATCAAGAAGTACTGCCCCAACTGCCGTACGCACCGCCCGCACCGGGAGACCCGCTAGCCGACGGCCGGACGGCGAGGTCCCGCCCCTGTGACGGGCCGGAACCACCGTCCGCACCCGGGAACCCGGGCCGTGGAGGTTCGCGGCATGGCCGCTTCTTCGCACGCTTGCCCCGACTTGATCAGCCCGTCCTCGCCGGTGAGTCCGAGGGCGGGCTGTACGTCGTCCTGTTAGCGTCCGTCGCAGGGCGGATGCACCCCACCACGATCCACCCGGAGGGACGGGATTGCATGGCACTCAACCGTGACTACGTCGGACGGACCTTCCCGGCCAGCGAGCCGTACGAGGTCAGCCGGGTGAAGATCCGCGAGTTCGCGGACGCGATCGGCGACGACAACCCGATCTACCGCGACCAGGAGGCGGCCAAGGCCGCCGGACATCCCGATGTGATCGCGCCGCCGACCTTCCCGATCGTGGTGTCCCTCCTCAGCCCCGCCCTCACCGACCCGGGCCTCGGCCTGAACTTCGCGATGGTCGTCCACGGCGAGCAGCGGTTCGAGTACACCCGACCCCTCCGCGCCGGGGACGTCATCACCTGCGTCACCACCATCACCGAGATCAAGACGCTCGCGGGCAACGAGAAACTGTCCGTCGAGACCGACATCAGCACCGTCGAGGGCGAGCCGGTCTGCAAGACCTACAACGTGATCGTGGAGCGGGGGGCCTGAGATGACCGCCAACGTGAAGTACGCCGACGTCGAGGTCGGCACCGAGATCCCCGCGCGGACGTTCGCCGTCGACCGCGCCGACCTCGTCCGGTACGCGGGCGCGTCCGGCGACTTCAACCCGATCCACTGGCGCGAGTCCGCCGCGAAGGCCGTCGGGCTCCCGGACGTGATCGCGCACGGTATGTACACGATGGCGCAGGGCGGCCGGTTCGTCACCGACTGGGTCGGCGACCCCGGGGCCGTGGTCGACTACGGGGTACGGTTCTCCTCGCCGGTCGTCGTCCCGGACGACGGCGGCGCGACCCTGGAGATCAGCGGCAAGGTGGAGAAGAAGCTCGACGACAACAAGGTCGTCGTGGCGCTGACCGCCAGGTCGGAGGGCCAGAAGGTCCTCACCCGCGCGAAGGCCGTCGTCAAACTCGCCTGACCGGCGGGAACGGCGACGCGAACGCACGTAGGGGAGGGGAAGGACGACGTGGCGGTGTTCGCTGAAGAGGTGAACCTGGCCGGTTTCACCACGCTGCGGCTGGGCGGTCCCGCGCGGCGCTTCGTCGAGGCGACGACCGAGGCCGAACTCGTCGCCGCGGTCCGTGACGCCGACGCGGCCGACGAACCGTTGCTCGTGCTCGGCGGCGGCAGCAACCTCGTGGTGTCCGACCACGGTTTCCCCGGCACCGTCGTGCACGTCGGCACCCGCGGCGCCGAACGCGTCACCGCCGACGGTGACCGGGTCCTCGTCCGCGTCCAGGCGGGCGAGGACTGGGACGCGTTCGTCGCCCGCTGCGTCGCCGACGGCCTCGCCGGGGTCGAATGCCTGTCCGGCATCCCCGGACGCGTCGGCGCGACCCCGATCCAGAACGTCGGCGCCTACGGCCAGGACGTCAGCGAGACGATCGTCGAGGTCCGCGCCTACGACCGGCGGACCCGCGCCCATGTCACCCTCGACCGCGACGCCTGCCGCTTCACCTACCGGCACAGCGCCTTCAAGGGCGACGACCGGTACGTCATCCTCGACGTCACGTACGCGCTGCACGAGGCCGAGGAATCCCAGCCGATCGCCTACGCCGAACTCGCGAGGAAACTCGGCGTCCGGCCGGGCGACCGGGTCACGCTGAAGGAGGCCCGCGACGCCGTCCTCGAACTGCGGCGCGGCAAGGGCATGGTCCTGGACGCCGCCGACCCCGACACCCGCAGCGCCGGATCGTTCTTCACCAACCCGATCCTCGACCCCGACCAG
Organism: Actinomadura pelletieri DSM 43383; assembly: GCF_003634705.1. Classification (GTDB taxonomy): domain Bacteria; phylum Actinomycetota; class Actinomycetes; order Streptosporangiales; family Streptosporangiaceae; genus Spirillospora; species Spirillospora pelletieri. The sequence continues at coordinate 8,834 of NZ_RBWU01000002.1, forward strand.
GTCACCGACCTGGAACGCCGCGTCGTCGAACGCCTCGGACCGGACGTGACGTTCCCCCGCTACCCCGAGACCGACGGACGCGTGAAGACGTCCGCCGCCTGGCTCATCGACCGCGCCGGTTTCACCAAGGGCCACACCCTCGGACGGGCGCGCATCTCCACCAAGCACACCCTCGCCCTCACCAACCCGGGCGACGCCAGCACCGCCGACCTTCTCGCCCTCGCCCGCCAGGTCCGCGGCGGCGTCCACGACGCGTTCGGCGTCGAACTCGTCAACGAACCCGTCCTCGTCGGCGTGACCCTCTGACCGTTCCCTCTGCTGCTGGTCGGTGTGACGTTCCGAACGTCCGACCCGCCGCTCCGGCTTGATACTGTCGAAACGTCGAGGGGGAGTAGTCCCAATCGCGTGGTCGACATACTGGCGCCGCCGACGGCGCCCGGTCACGCGGGCCCGAACATCGCATCCGGGCGGACGAGACCTTCGGCCTGGCAGTCATTGCCGGGCCGAGGTCGCAGCGCCCGAAAAGCTCCCGCCCTCCGGCTCGGCAGTCCGAGCGAGAGGGAACCGGTGTCCGCCTTCCTCATCAGCCTGGCCGTGATCTTCGTCGCCGAACTGGGCGACAAGAGCCAGCTCATGGCCATGACCTTCGCCACCCGATTCCGGGCGCTTCCGGTGCTGGTCGGCATCACGGCGGCGACCGCGATCGTCCATCTGGCGAGCGTCGCCGTCGGCGCGGCGCTCGGCGCGGCGCTCCCCACCGGCCCGATCACCATCGCCGCCGGGCTCGCGTTCCTCGGGTTCGCGGCGTGGACGCTGCGCGGCGACGAACTCGACGACGACGAACGCGCCAAGGCCCGCCGCGCCACGGGCTCGGCGATCCTGGCCGTCGGCGGCGCGTTCTTCCTCGCCGAACTGGGCGACAAGACGATGCTCGCCACCGTCACCCTCGCCGCCGACCAGGGCGGGCTCATCGCGTTGACCGGGGTGTGGGCCGGATCGACCCTCGGCATGGTCGCCGCCGACGCGCTCGCCATCGGGGTCGGTCACCTCCTCGGCAGGAACCTCCCCGAGCGGATCATCAAGTACGGCGCGGCCGCCGGGTTCGCGGCCTTCGGCGTCCTGCTCCTCGTCGAAGGCTTCACGGGGTGACCTGACCTGGCGGTCAGCCGTCGAGCCGGCCGTCGACACTGGCCATGAGCCGTGCCCGGACGTCGCTGGGTGCTGCCGAAGCATTGGTCGATTGGTGGGTCGGCTCCGCTCATCGAGGACGGCGGTGCCGTCGGGTTCGCGGTTTCGGTGTTCTGCTGCTCGTCGAGGGCTTCACGGGGGTGACCTGGCCTGGCGGCCAGCCGATGAGCTGGCCGTCGGCACCGGCCATGAGCCGTGCCCGGACGTCGCTGGGTGCTGCCGAAGCGTTGGTCGATTGGTGGGTCGGCTCCGCTCATCGAGGACGGCGGTGCCGTCGGGTTCGCGGTTTCGGTGTTCTGCTGCTCGTCGAGGGCTTCACGGGGGTGACCTGGTCCACGGGTCAGGTGTTGAGCCAGCCGTCGACACCGGCCAGAAGCCGCGCGCGGACGTCGCCGGGCGCGGCCGACGCCCTGATCGACTGGCGGGCCAGCTCCGCGAGCTCCGCGTCGGAGAAACCCTGCTCGCTGCGGACGAGTTCGTACTGGCGGGCCAATCGGGAACCGAACAGCAGCGGATCGTCCGCGCCCAACGCGATGGTGGCGCCCGCCTCGTACAGCCGCCGCACCGGGACCTCCGACGCCGTCGACGCCACCCCGAGACTCACGTTCGACGCCGGGCAGACCTCCAACGCCACGTCCCGCCGGACCAGCGCCTCCACCAGCAGCGGATCGGCCGCCGCGCGCACCCCGTGGCCGATCCGGTCGGCCCCCAGCGTCTCCAGGCACTCCCGGACGCTCGCCGGGCCGAGCAGCTCACCACCGTGCGGCACCGACAGCAGACCACCGCGCCTGGCGATCCGGAACGCGCCCTCGAAGTCGTACGCGCGGCCCCGCCGCTCGTCATTGGACAGCCCGAACCCGACGACGCCCCGATCCGTGTACCGGACGGCGAGCCGCGCGAGCGTCTTGGCGTCCAGGGGATGGCGCGTCCGGTTCGCCGCGATCACGACGCCGATACCGACGCCGGACGCCCGCGACGCCTCCCGCGCCGCGTCCAGGATCAGCTCGACGGTCGGGGTCAGACCACCGAACATCGCCGCGTAACCACTCGGGTCCACCTGGATCTCCAGCCAGCCCGACCCCTCGGCCGCCTCGTCCTCGGCGGTCTCGCGCAGCAACCGGCGCAGATCGTCCGGTGTCCGCAGCACCGAACGCGCGATGTCGTACAGGCGCTGGAACCGGAACCATCCGCGTTCGTCCGTCGCGTGCAACCGGGGCGGCCAGTCCTCGACGAGCGCGTCCGGCAGATGCACACCGTGCAGCCCGGCCAGCTCCACCAGCGTGGAGTGCCGCATCGAGCCGGTGAAGTGCAGATGAAGATGCGCCTTCGGGAGCAGGGCCACGTCCCGACGGGAGGAGCCGCACGCGACGCGGGCGCTCCCCGGGTGAGCTGAAACGGTACTGGCCTCCATGAGCCAATGTTGCCGGATCATCGCCTCCGCCGAACCCCCGGCCCACCGGGATCACCACACCGGACTACCTCGAATGACACGCCACGGCCATGCCCGCGCATGGGCATCACAAAAAATCTCGGGAACCCGTGCAACCCCGACCGGCCACCGTGCGTATACGAGGGGCGCCAGAGAGAGAACATGCCGTCCCGCTGCGCAGCAGGCGGGCAGAAGGGATATCACGATGATCACGCTGAAGGCCGCCCTGATCGCGGCGTCCGCCGTTGGCACCGTCGCCGTGGGCGGCGGTGCGACGTGGGCGATGACCGGCTCCACCGGCACGGCGGCCCCTCAGTCCCACGCCGAGGCACCCGCGGCGGAGCGGAAGGTGCAGGACACCGTCCCCAACGGCGCTCCGACGTGCCTGCCGGTCAAGCCCGGCCTGCCCAAGACCAACCTCCCGGACGGCGCCGCCAGGAAGGAGGTCGAGAAGCACCTCAAGCAGAACCCGGTCACGAAGGACCTTCCGCCCACCACCCTGCCGAAGCCCGACGTCCCGACCGGAACCCTCCCGCAGGGCGAACTGCCCAAGACCGACCTCCCGAAGACCGACCTCCCGAAGGGTGATCTGGCCTCGCCGGGCCTGCCGAAGACCGACGTGCCCGGCGCCAAGGTCCCGAACGGCAGGACGCTCCCGGCCGACCTGCCCACCTGCGCGCCGTCCACCGGCGACCTCCAGAAGAAGGCGCCCGCGCCCAGGCCGTCCATCGATGTCCCGGGTGTCCCCGGTGTGCCCGGAAAGCCCGGCCTGCCCGCCGTTCCCAAGCTCGACTGCGCCAAGCTGCCGCCCGCGGTGAAGGCCGGCGGCCCGGTCGAGAAGGCCGTCATGCTGGCGAAGGGCCTGCGCCTCACCTCGACCGTCCCGGGCACCGCCGACCTCCGCAGGTACAACATCTGCGCCGTCACACAGAAGTGGACCGGCCCCGCCGGTCGGTGGATCACCGTCGAAACGCTGAAGACGCCGGTCGGGATGACGGAGAATCAGCTGCGGCGCGCGCTGAACCTGCCCCAGGGCGGCACCCCCGTCACCGTGCACGGTTCTACCGCCTGGATGGCCCCGGGCAACAACGGCGTGCTGCTGTTCGACCCGAACGGCTACTCGCTGCTCGTCAACGGCAGCCCCGTCCTCGCGGGCGACCTGAAGGACGTCACCACCGCCGTCCGCAAGGCCCAGTAACAGAAAGAGACTTGGCCCCAGCCACGCGCGAACGCGTGACCTGCGCGGTGCGGCGACGCCGATGGCGAACCGCATCACGCAGATCGCGGAGCGATGTCGCGTTCGCCCAGGCGCGGACACGGCGTGAGCCGCCAGGCGAACGCCGTGACCGGGGCTGAAATAAGCAGGGCGGGCGGCCCTCGGCGCGGTGGGTCGCTCGCCCTCGGGGGAACGCCGGAACCGCTCTAGAGCCGGGACGGAGCACAGTGGGGCGTCGAGACGACAGCTCGTTCGTGGAGTTCGTGACGGAACGCGGCGATGCCCTGCTGCGTACCGCGGCACTGCTGTGCGGGGCCCGGCAGGACGCCGAGGACATCCTGCAGTCCGCGCTGGAGAAGGCCTACCGGCACTGGGGCCGGCTGGAGGCCGACAGCGATCCGGAACCCTATGTGCGCCGGATCCTCGTCAACCTCGTGATCAGCCGGTCCCGCCGCTGGAAGGTGCTCCGGGAGATCCATATGGCGCGGCCCCCGGAGACACCGGCCGTCTCACCGAACCACGCCGTCGAGCTGAGGGGGACGCTCATGGACGAACTGCGCAGGCTCGGCCCACGGCAACGGGCCGTCCTGGTCCTGCGCTTCTGGGAGGACCTCTCGGAGGCGGAGACGGCGCAGGCCCTCGGCTGTTCGGTCGGAACGGTCAAGAGCCAGGCGTCCCGGGGGCTCGCCAGGCTCCGGGAACGGCTCGACACGAACCTGGCGCCACTGGGGAGATGAGCGATGGATCTGGAGAGTGAACTGCGGAAGGCCATGGCCGAGCAGGTGGCCGAGGCGTCCGCGTCGCCGTCGCTCGTCGCCGACGTCAAACGCCGCCACCGGCGCAGGAAGGCCCGGATCCACACCGCCGCCGCGGTGGCCGCGGCCTCGGTCGCCGCGCTGGTCCTGGTGCCCACCTACCAGTCGTTCCGGGCCACACCCGTCATGAACACCGGGACCGAACGTCCGACGAACCCTGTCCCGGCGTCTCGACGGCCGGAACGACCTCCCGCCCCGGGCCTCTCCCGGCCCCCATCACACAAGGAACGGCCCGGGGCGGGAACCTCGTCGAAACCGAGAATCCCCCCGCCGTCCGGCGGGCCGGAGGGCGGCCCCCACCGGCCGGGGCCCGGCGCGGCACTCGACGACCTGCCGCGCTGGATCACCTACCTCCCGGACGGTCTCGCCGCCGCCTCGCCGTGCGCGGTGGCGGGCGACGCCGAACGCAGGACGACGACCTGCGCATGGCGCGGAGACGTCGGCTGGGTGGAGATCGTCCTCGTGAAGAGCCAAGGGTTGTCCGACCCCCGGGACCTCATGAAGTCCGCGGGCATCCCCGGCCGCACCACCGTGCGCGGCATGCCCGCCTTCACCATCGACCGTCCCGACTCCGGACGCCAGATCTCGTGGCTGGCCAGGCCCGGAGTCGGCGTGACCGTGTCCGCGGGCGGATCGGTCAAAGGCCAACTGATGCGCATCGCCGAGGGAGTGCGCCCATGAACGTCGACACGGCCGTGCGCACGCGCGGCGACTGACCCCGTTCCGGCGGGACGTTCCGCGGCGGGGAGGGGCCGTTGACGGAACGTCCCGCCGGAACCTCCGGGGAACGGGACCGGGAGGCGGTCCTCGTTCCACCCGAAACCGGCCCCGGGCTTGTGTGCGAGCCCGGGGCCGGTTTCGGGTGGATCCGTATGGAGATCGTGCGGAGTTCAGCTCGCTTCGGAGAGCAGCTTCGCGACCCGCGAGACGCCCTCGACGAGGTCGTCGTCGCCGAGCGCGTACGACAGGCGGAAGTAACCGGGGGTGCCGAACGCCTCGCCCGGTACCAGCGCGACCTCGGCCTCCTCCAGGATCAGTGACGCCAGCTCCACCGACGTCTCCGGGCGCTTCCCGCGGATCTCCCGCCCCAGCAGCGCCTTGACCGACGGGTAGGCGTAGAACGCGCCCTCCGGCTCGGGGCAGACGACGCCCTGGATCTCGTTCAGCATCCGCACGATCGTCTTACGGCGCCGGTCGAACGCTGTCCGCATCTCCGCCACCGCCGACAGGTCGCCGGTCACCGCGGCCAGCGCCGCCGCCTGCGACACGTTCGCAACGTTGGACGTCGCGTGCGACTGGAGGTTCTGCGCGGCCTTCACCACGTCCGCCGGGCCGATCATCCAGCCGACCCGCCAGCCCGTCATCGCGTACGTCTTCGCCACGCCGTTCAGGACGAGCGTCCGGTCGGCGAGTTCCGGCACCACCACGGGCATCGAGTGGAACTCGGCGTCGCCGTACACGAGGTGCTCGTAGATCTCGTCCGTGATGACCCACAGGCCGTGCCCGTCCGCCCACCGGCCGATCGCCTCGACCTCGTCGCGGGAGTACACGGCACCGGTCGGGTTGGACGGCGACACGAACAGCAGCACCTTCGTCCGGTCGGTGCGGGCCGCCTCCAACTGCTCGACGCCCACCTTGTAACCGGTGGTCTCGTCGGCGACGACATCGACCGGCACCCCGCCCGCCAGCTTGATCGACTCGGGATAGGTCGTCCAGTACGGCGTCGGGACGATCACCTCGTCGCCCGGGTCGAGCAGCGCGGCGAACGCCTCGTACACCGCCTGCTTGCCGCCGTTCGTCACCAGCACCTGAGCGGCCTCGACCCGGTACCCGGAGTCGCGCTCGGTCTTCTCGGCGATGGCGGCCCGCAGCTCGGGCAGCCCGCCCGCGGGCGTGTACTTGTGGAAGCGCGGCACCCTGCACGCGGTCACCGCCGCCTCGACGATGTAGTCCGGGGTCGGGAAGTCGGGCTCGCCCGCGCCGAACCCGATGACCGGTCGGCCCGCCGCCTTCAGCGCCTTGGCCTTGGCGTCGACGGCCAGCGTTGCGGATTCGGATATCGCGGCGATGCGCTTGGAGATGCGAGGACGGTCGATGCTCATACCCCTATCGTTACAGACGCCGTCCGCGCGCCCGAGACATATTTCCGCGCCGGTGGGACGGCGTGCGGTCGGCTGGTTCGACGCGGGGGCCTTCGACACGTAGACTCACCGTCCTAGTGGCGGGTCCCGCCATACGAGCCTGTGCGCACACGGATGCCCGCGGAGGTCGTAAGCTGGGACTCACCATCACCCTGATCCCATGGTCGGGTGTTCTCCTTCCCGGGAGAATGAAGGGCAGTGGCTCAATTGGTAGAGCTCCGGTCTCCAAAACCGGCGGTTGGGGGTTCGAGTCCCTCCTGCCCTGCGAGGTGCGGTGCGCACCGCGTCGGCCGCGTCACGGCGATGCCGTGGCAGTCCGCCTTCGCGGTACGGGACCGCGCGACGACCACGGGGGTTGGAACGACCGATGAGGTGAACGGCGGCAATGGCTACCGAGACTGACGAGCGCGACGAGCCCGAGGCCAAGGACGAGGGCAAGCGCAAGAAGGAGAAGAGGTCGGCGTCCCGACGGACGTCTCCTTCGCTCTTCGTGCGCCAGATCGTCGCCGAGCTGCGCAAGGTCATCTGGCCCACGCGGCGGGAACTCGTCACCTACACGACCGTTTCCCTCGTCTTCGTGCTGATCATGGTTGCGCTGGTCTCCGCCGTCGACTACGGGCTGCAAGAGGGCGTTTACGCCATCTTCGGCTGACGGCCCCCGGGTCGGCGTCGGGCGGCGGACGCCGCCGTGGTCGGCGCGGGTCGTTCCGACCGCCCTCGCACCATCGCAAGTTCATCACCGAAGACCGAGAGAAAGAGTCACCGTGTCCGAGCCCTCACAGCCCTACGACGAGGCCGTTGACGAGGCCCAGTCCGCTGCGGCTGCTGCGGCGGACCAGGCGGCGCAGCCCACCGACGAGACGGCCGAGGCCGTCGTGTCCGCGGGCGACGCCGAACCCGCGGACACGAAGCTCGAGGGCGAGGACGGCCCCGCCCCCGACGCCGCCGAGGGCGCCGCCGAACTCGCCGAGTCCGTCGCGGACGAGGAGTCGACCGAGGCCGAGGAGGTCGAAGAGGAGGCCGCCGAGCCGCCCGTCGACCCCTACGCCGACTTCAAGATGCAGCTGCGCCTCCAGCCGGGCGACTGGTACGTCGTGCACTCCTATGCGGGGTACGAGAACCGGGTCAAGACCAACATCGAGACCCGCACCCAGACCCTCAACATGGAGGACTACATCTTCCAGATCGAGGTCCCGCAGCACGAGGTCACCGAGATCAAGGGCGGCAAGCGGCAGAAGGTCAACGAGAAGGTCCTGCCGGGCTACATCCTGGTCCGCATGGAGCTCACCGACGAGTCGTGGGCCGCGGTCCGCAACACGCCCGGTGTGACCGGGTTCGTCGGCCTGCTGAACAAGCCGTCCCCGCTGAGCCTGGACGAGGTCGCCAACCTGCTGGCCCCCGAGCCGGAGGAAGGCGCCGCGCCCGCCAAGGAGCAGGCGAAGGTCACCGCGACCGTCGACTACGAGGTCGGCGAGTCCGTCACCGTCATGGACGGCCCGTTCGCCACCCTCCCCGCCACCGTCAACGAAATCAACGCTGAGCAGCAAAAACTCAAGGTATTGGTCTCGATTTTCGGGCGGGAGACTCCGGTCGAGCTGTCCTTCAATCAGGTCTCCAAGATTTGAGCGAGGCGCTCTGGGGAGCGCCTATCCTGGATGAGCTTGTCCCCGCCTCTGCGGGGATGGTCCGTTGAAGGTGCTCGTGTCGATCTTCGGCCGGGATTTGGCCCCGCGCATGCGGGGATGAGCGGACATTTAGCGGTTCCTACACGGTGGATGCGTCCCAGCCGCCGTGTTGCCCGGACGTCCGGGAGTCGGAACCACCGATAAATGGGACAAAGGGGTTCACATGCCTCCGAGAAAGAAGCCGGTCGCGCTGGTCAAAGTCCAGTTGCAGGCGGGTGCCGCGACTCCGGCGCCGCCGGTGGGTACCGCGCTCGGTCCGCACGGTGTCAACATCATGGACTTCTGCAAGCAGTACAACGCTGCCACGGAGTCCCAGCGCGGCAATGTCATCCCCGTAGAGATCACCATCTACGAGGACCGGTCGTTCAGCTTCGTCACCAAGACCCCGCCCGCCGCGCAGCTCATCCTGAAGGCCGCGGGTGTGGAGAAGGGCAGCGGCGAGCCGCACAAGACCAAGGTCGGTTCCATCACCCGCGACCAGGTCCGCGAGATCGCCACGACGAAGATGCCCGACCTGAACGCCAATGACCTCGACGCCGCCGAGAAGATCGTCGCCGGTACGGCGCGGTCGATGGGCATCGACGTCAAGTAAGAGGGCACACAGCACATCCCAGTGGGAGGGCCAGGCGCTGGCCCATGACCACGAAGTTCCAGTGGAGGAACGCGAAATGAAGCGCAGCAAGGGTTACCGCGCCGCGGCGGACAAGATCGACCGGGAGCGGCTGTACAGCCCGGCGGAGGCCGTGAAGCTGGCCAAGGAGACCACGGTCGTCAAGTTCGACCCGACCGTGGAGGTCGCCCTGCGGCTGGGTGTCGACCCGCGGAAGGCCGACCAGATGGTGCGCGGCACCGTCAACCTGCCGCACGGTACCGGTAAGACCGCCCGGGTGCTGGTGTTCGCCGTCGGGGCGAAGGCGGAGGAGGCCGAGTCGGCGGGTGCCGACCTGGTGGGCTCCGACGACCTGATCCAGCGGATCCAGGGTGGTTTCCTGGACTTCGACGCGGTGGTGGCGACGCCCGACCAGATGGGCAAGGTCGGACGGCTCGGTCGTGTGCTCGGTCCGCGTGGTCTGATGCCGAACCCGAAGACGGGCACGGTGACCATGGACGTGGCGAAGGCCGTTTCCGACATCAAGGGCGGCAAGATCGAGTTCCGGGTGGACCGGCACGCGAACCTGCACTTCATCATCGGTCGGGCGTCGTTCGACGAGCGTCAGCTGGTGGAGAACTATGCGGCGGCGATCGAGGAGATCCAGCGGCTCAAGCCGTCCGCCGCGAAGGGCCGGTACGTGAAGAAGGCGGTGCTGACCACGTCGATGGGGCCGAGCATCCCGGTGGACCCGAACGCGGTCCGTAACCTGACCGCGGACCTCGAAGCGGTCTGACCGTCCCGGAGCAACGCATCGGGCAGTGTCTCAGGGTAGGGCGCTTCCGCCACGGCGGGGGCGCCCTATCGCTGTCCTGGGGTTTTCCGCCCGCCTTCGCGTTCTTCGTCGTGCCGACCCCGAGTCTGTGGGGTCGCCGTGTCGCTGATCGGCAGGGGAAAGGGCTACGTCGGTGGTCGTACTCCCCAAGGGGCCATTCGTACCATCGGGGGATGTAGCGCCGTTATCGCCTCGGGAGACTGGGAACATCAGCAGGGCGATCTAGGGAGGCTCTACCCTCATGAACCGACGACTCATGGTGGCGGCCGGCGGCACCGCCGTGGGTGCCGCGCTTCTCCTGTCCGGATGCGGCGGGGACGGGACGACGAGCACCGAGAACATGAAGCTCAGCGCCGATCAGGCGCTGCTCAAGGCGTCCGAGAAGACCGGACAGGCCGACACTTTCAAGGCCGATCTCACCGTGACCGGCACCGGTGACCATGTCGGCAAGGTCCGTGCCAGTGGGCGGTTCCAGTTGCGCCCGTCGCTGCAGTTCAGTGCGAAGCTGGACGAGTTCAGCGCGGGTGGGCAGAGCGTCCCCGGTGTGAAGGGGCAGGCGCTGTTCGCGGAAAACGTCCTGTACGCGAAGGTTCCGCAGCTCGCCAAGTTCGTCAGTGGCGGCAAGCCGTGGCTGAAGATCGACGTGAACCAGATGGCGCAGCGGACGGGCTTCGACGTCAAGGGGCTGCTCGAGCAGGTGCAGCAGGTCGATCCGGCCAACCAGACGAAGATGTTCACCGGTTCGAAGGACGCGCGCCGGGTCGGCACGGAGACGATCGACGGGGTGAAGACCGTCCACTACAGCGGGACGGTGACCGTCCAGGACGCGCTGAACCGCCTCGACCCGGAGGCGCGGGAGAAGGTGCGGACGTGGCTGCCGAAGGACGACCGCGTCAACAGCAAGATCTCCTTCGATCTGTGGACGGACGGCGAGAACCTGCCGCGCAAGCTCGTGTCGAAGGGGAAGAGCCCGCAGGGCGAGACCGGTACGGTGACGGTCGTCTACAGCGACTACGGAAAGTCGTTCAAGGTCAACCCGCCGCCGTCCGACCAGGTGGGGCGGCTGTCGCTGGATGGGCTGCTCGGCGGTAGCTGATAACTGTCATACAAACGACATCGCGGGACAGAGTGAACTCCGGCGGTCTCCGGGGCGTCTGATCTAGCATTCGGCTCCGATGGCCGGGCGCGTCCTTGCGCCCGGCGCTAGCAGACCAAGGAGACCCCCCACGATGATCCGACGTTTCGCCGCGGGCACGGTGCTGGCGACCGGCCTGGCCCTCTCGCTGACCGGGTGTCTCGGTGACGCCGGTAACAAGGTGGACGAGGCCGGCAAGAACCTGAAGTTGTCGGCCGCCCAGGTCCTGGGTAAGACCGCGGAGAATACCGGCCAGGCCGATTCGTTCAAGGCCGAACTCTCGCTGGAGGTCACCGGATCGAGCGAGGGCAACGTCACGGCGACCGGTGGGATGCAGTACCGGTCGAAGCCGGACCTGGCCTACAGCATGAGCTTCGACAAGATGTCGGTCGGCGCCCAGTCGATGGGAGGTATGCAGTACGTCCTGGTCGACCGCACCATGTACATGAAGATCCCGATGCTGTCGCAGCTCGGTGCCGGTACGGGTGCGGCGAACAAGCCGTGGCTGAAGATCTCGTTGGACGAGCTGGGCCAGAAGTCCGGCATGAACATCGACGAGCTGCTCAAGCAGTCGCAGCAGATGGACCCCGTCCAGAACACAAAGATGCTCACGGCGTCGAAGGACGCGCGCGAGGTCGGCAAGGAGACGATCGGCGGCGTCGAGACGACGCACTACACCGGCACGTACAAGATGGAGGATGCGATCGCGAAGCTCTCGCCCGAGCAGCAGCAGGCCGTCCGTAAGAACTACAGCGAGCTGGGCATGGGGACCATGTCCTTCGATCTGTGGGTGGACGACAAGCAGCTTCCGCGGAAGATGACGATGAAGTCGCCGCAGACCGCGCAGGGCGCGATGAGCATCTCGATGACGTACCGCGACTACGGTAAGCCGGTGGAGGTCACGGCGCCTCCGGCGAACCAGGTCACCGACCTCAGCCAGATGTTGAACGGTCTCGGTGGCGGCGGTGGCCTTCCGGGTAGCTGACCGGTAGCACCGCACCGTTCCGGGCTCGTAACGGGGGCCGCGCCGCGTTCGGCGTGGTCCCCGTTCGCCGTATCGGGTTTGGGGCGGGCGAGCTGATGAGGTAGCCTGCTTGACGCCGAAGACCGCCGGTCGTCACCTCGCCTGGGGTGACCGAAGGACCCGATCTCATGTCGGGCGGCCTGCGTAGGTGAGACGAGAGCTTCGCATGGCCTTCCCGCCGTGCCTGAACGCCCCGTGCGCCTGCGCCGGGGCGTTTTTTGGTCGATCCGAACCGTTCCGCCGGTCGTTCGCGGGGCCGGTGAGGGTCGTGACCACCCAGGTAATCGGAAGGAGGCCGCATGGCCAAGGCCGACAAGGACGCGGCGATCGCCGAGCTCAGGCAGGAGTTCGAGAGCTCCAACGGCGCCGTGCTGACCGAGTACCGCGGGCTGACCGTCGCGCAGGTCAGGGAACTGCGCGGCAACCTCGGCGAGACCGCACGGTTTCGCGTGGTGAAGAACACGCTGACCAAGCGCGCGGCGGACGAGGCGGGCCTCGACGAGCGGTTCCGCGACTGGCTGGAGGGCCCGTCGGCGATCGCGTTCGTGCGCGGCGACGTGGTCGAGGCCGCCAAGGGTCTGCGTGACTTCGCCAAGGCCAACCCGATGCTGGTGATCAAGGGCGGTTTCATCGACGGTCAGTCGATGGACGCCGAGCAGGTCACCAAGCTGGCGGACCTGGAGTCTCGCGAGGTTCTGCTCGCGAAGCTCGCCGGTGCGATGAAGGCGTCCATGGCGAACGCCGCCGGGCTCTTCAACGCCCTGCCGACGCAGGCAGCCCAGCTCGTCGAGGCGCTGCGCGTCAAGCGCGAGGCGGAGGGCGAGTCCGCCGAAGCCCCGGCCGAACAGCCCGCCGAGGCGTCAGCCGAGTAGGCACCGCGGTTACGTAATCCCCAGTTTTCACAAGCCATAGCGGAGGAAAGATCATGGCGAAGCTCAGCACCGACGAGCTGCTCGACGCGTTCAAGGAGATGACGCTCCTGGAGCTGTCGGCGTTCCTGAAGGAGTTCGAGGAGACCTTCGACGTCAAGGCCGCCGCGCCGGTCGCGGCCGTGGCCGCCGTGCCGGGCGCCCCGGCCGCCGGTGGTGGCGAGGAGGCCGCGGCCCAGGACGAGTTCGATGTCATCCTGGAGGCCGCCGGCGACAAGAAGATCCAGGTCATCAAGGAGGTTCGCGCGCTGACGAGCCTCGGTCTCAAGGAGGCCAAGGACCTGGTCGACGGTGCGCCGAAGCCGCTGCTGGAGAAGGTCAACAAGGAGGCCGCCGACAAGGCCAAGGAGGCCCTGGAGAAGGCGGGCGCGACGGTCACCGTCAAGTAGGCTCCGGCCCCCTCTGCGTGAAGAGGCGGTCGTCCACCTGGTGTGGACGGCCGCCTCTTTCGCGTGTTGGCGGTACGTAACGATTCGCTCACAACGCCATATTTCGCCGCCGAACCGTCCAAGAACCCCTTCCATTTCGTCAGCGGGCCACTACGGTAGGGGACCGGCTACCGAGGGGTAGCAAGAGGGCGGTCACCCTATGTAACGGCGGACCGGACCGGTGCGCTTCGCGCTCACCGCGTTCGGGATCCCCCCCGGCCTGGACGGATGGTGACGAGTGGGCGTCGAGATCAGGGTCGAGGGCTTGACGAAGTCCTTCGGCCGGCAGGTCATCTGGCAGGACGTGTCGTTGACCGTTCCGGCGGGTGAGATCTCGGTTCTTCTGGGCCCGTCCGGCACCGGTAAGTCGGTGTTCCTGAAGTCGCTGGTCGGGCTGTTGAAACCCGATCGGGGGCATATCTGGATCGGCGACCGTGATCTGCCCCGCCTTTCCGAGTCGAAGCTGTACGAGACGCGGAAGCTGTTCGGTGTTCTGTTCCAGGACGGCGCCCTGTTCGGCTCGATGAGTCTTTTCGACAATGTCGCGTTTCCGCTGCGCGAGCACACGAGGAAACGTGAGTCCGAGATCAGGCGCATCGTCCTCGAGAAGATGGAGATGGTGGGGCTGCTCGGCGCCGAGCACAAGCTGCCCGGCGAGATCTCCGGTGGCATGAGGAAGCGGGCCGGGCTCGCCCGCGCGCTGGTGCTGGACCCGGAGATCCTGCTGGTGGACGAGCCCGACTCGGGTCTCGACCCGGTCCGCACCGCGTTTCTGAACCAGGTGTTCCTCGATCTGAACGCGCAGATCGGCGCGACGTTCCTCATCGTCACCCACGACATCAACACGGCCAGGACGCTGCCCGACAACATCGGCCTGCTGTATCAGCGGCATCTCGCGATGTTCGGCCCGCGGGAGATGTTGCTGTCCAGTGAGGAACCGGTCGTCCGGCAGTTCCTCAACGCCAGCAAGGTCGGCCCGATCGGAATGTCGGAGGAGAAGGACGAGTCGGAGTTGGCGGCCGAGGCGAGGATGGGCCACGATCCCGGCCGTCTTCCGCCGATTCCGCCGCAGCAGATGCCGAGTGACGGCCTGGTCCGGGCCGGGATGCGCGCGCCCGGCGCCTGGTGCGCGGCGCACGGCGTGACCCCGCCGCCCGGGTCGTTCGTCGACGACCAGGGCCGCGACTGGGTAGAGGAGTGGCCGCGATATGTGGCGTCCATGGCCTCGGCCGCCGGCGCGGCCGCAGGTTCCGTTCCGAGCCGTCCGGGGCGCGCCGATCCGTCGCGGCGCCGGTACGACGCGGACGCGGAGTCCTGATGTCCGGTCGTGTCGGCGACGGCGTCGTCAACGTCATGCTCAAGGAGCCGGGCCGGTTCTTCGCGTTGTGCCTGGACACCGGCCGCGCGATGTTCCGGTGGCCGTTCCAGTGGCGCGAGTTCGTCCAGCAGGCCTGGTTCATCGTCAGCGTCACCGTCGTCCCCACGATGCTGGTCGCGATTCCCTTCGGCGGGATCCTGTCGTTGCAGGTCGGCGGGCTGATCAGGCAGCTCGGCGCGCAGTCCTACACCGGGGCGACGGCGGTGGTCGCGATCGTCCGGGAGGCCAGTCCGCTGGTCACGTCGCTGCTGGTCGCGGGGGCCGCGGGCGCGGCGATCTGCGCCGACATCGGTTCGCGGAAGATCCGTGAGGAGATCGACGCGATGGAGGTGCTGGGCATCGACCCGCTGCACCGTCTCGTCGTTCCGCGGGTGCTCGCCTGCGCGTTCGTCGCGCTGTTCCTGAACGGACTGGTGTCGGTGGTCGGCCTGATGGGCGGCTACTTCTTCAACGTCATGTTGCAGGACGGGACGCCCGGCGCGTATCTGGCGTCCTTCAACGCGATCGCGCAACTGCCCGACCTGCTTCAGGCGGAGTTCAAGGCGTTCGTGTTCGGCGTCACCGCCGGGCTCGTCGCCTGCTACAAGGGCCTGAACGCCAGGGGCGGCCCGAAGGGGGTCGGTGACGCGGTCAACCAGACCGTCGTCATCACGTTCATGCTGCTGTTCCTGGAGAACTTCCTGATCTCCGCGCTGTACTTCCAGCTCGTCTCGTCGAAGGGCATGTGATGCCCGTGCCGGGAAGCGGGACGACATGGTCGGCGCGGTGGCTAAACGCGCTGCTGCGGTGGCTGGACGACCTCGGCCGCCAGATGTCGTTCCACGCCCGCGCGTTCGGGTGGGTGTTCCGGGTGCTGCGCCGCTACCGCACCGAGGTGCTGCGGCTGCTCGCGGAGGTCAGTCTCGGCACCGGCGGCCTCGCCGTGATCGGCGGCTCGGTGGTGATCGTCGGCTTTATGACGTTCTTCACCGGCAGCCAGGTCGGGCTGCAGGGCTACGAGTCGTTGAACCAGATCGGCACGGCCGCGTTCACCGGGTTCGTCGCGTCGTACTTCAACACGCGGGAGATCGCGCCGCTGGTGTCGGCGCTGGCGCTGTCGGCGACGGTCGGCTGCGGCTTCACCGCGCAGCTCGGGGCGATGCGGATCTCGGACGAGATCGACGCGCTGGAGGTCATGGCCGTCCCGTCGATGCCGTTCCTGGTCACGACCCGGCTGCTGGCCGGGATGATCGCGGTCGTTCCGCTGTACATCGTGGGGTTGCTCGCGTCCTATGGCGCGACCCGGGTGATCGTGACCGTGTTCTACGGGCAGTCGACCGGCACCTACGACCACTATTTCCGTCTTTTTCTCCCGCCGACCGACATCCTCTGGTCGTTCGGCAAGGTGATCGTCTTCTCGATGCTGGTGATGCTGATCCACTGCTACCACGGCTACCACGCGAGCGGTGGGCCCGCGGGCGTCGGTGTCGCGGTGGGCCGCGCGGTGCGCACCAGCATCGTCGTGATCAACGTGGCCGATCTGATGCTCGGCATGGCGATCTGGGGCACCGACACGACCGTCCGGATAGCGGGGTGACGCCCCCATGAGCGCCATGAGCGAAAACGTCCGGTATCGGCTGCTCGGTACGGCGATGCTCGTCGTGATCGCGTTGCTGTGCGCGTTGACGGTGGCGCTGTTCAACAAGGCGTTCACGCCGGTGACCGAGGTGACCGTCGAGGCCGAGCGGGCCGGGTTGCAGTTGATGCCGCATTCGGACGTGAAGGTGCGCGGCCTGATCGTCGGTGAGGTCCGTGACACCGACGCGACCGCGAACGGCGCGACGGTGCATCTGGCGCTCGACCCCGACAAGGCGAAGTTGATCCCGCGCAACGTCCGGGCGCGGCTGCTGCCGAAGACCCTGTTCGGCGAGAAGTACGTCGATCTGGACGTCCCCGACCGGCCGGGCCCGCCGGGGCTGCGGGCGGGGACCGTCATCCCGCAGGACCGCTCCCAGGCCGCCGTGGAGATCGACGAGCTGCTGAACGACCTGCTGCCGCTGCTGCGCGCGGTGAAGCCCGCGGAGCTGAACGCGACGCTGAACGCACTGGCGACGGCGCTCCAGGGCCGCGGTGACCAGATCGGACGGAACCTGGAGCAGGCGGACGCCCTGCTGCAGAAGATCAACCCGGAACTGGGCACGCTGGTCCGCGACCTGCACGGCCTCGCGGACGTGTCCGACGTCTACCACGCAGCCGCGCCCGACCTGTTGCAGACGCTTCGGAACCTCAATGTCACCAGCCGGACGATCACTGCCAGGAAGGCGACGATCGAGGAGCTGATTCCGGCGACGACCGCGCTGGCGCAGGACGCCGACACGTTCATGCGCCGCAACGGCCCGAAGATCATCGGGGTGAACATCGCGAACCGGGAGGCGCTCAGCCTGGTCGCCCGGTACTCGCCGTCCATACCGTGCGTGCTGGCCGGTCTGATGAAGCTCAAGCCGGAGGCGGAGAAGGCGGGCGGCGGCGACGGGTCGAAGACGTTCAACCTCACCATCGAGATCGTCAAACCACGGCCCGGCTACAAGAACCCGCTGGACAGGCCCGAGGTCAAGGACCAGCGGAACCCGCGCTGCTACGGCCTGCCGAACCCGAAGGTCCCGTTCCCGCAGCACCTGGCGTTGGACGGCACGCAGGACGACCGGTGGTGGAAGAACCCCGACGGCCCGGACGGCGGAGGCCCCGCCACCGGGAGGGGCAGGGTGCTGTCGTCCGTGTTCGTCGATCCGGGCTCGATGAGCGAGGAAGAGAAGATCAAGAGCGTGGTCGGGCCGTTGACGCGGACCCCGGCCGGCGAGGTGTCCGACGTGTCGTCGCTGCTGTTCGGCCCGCTCCTCGGCGACGGATCGGTGGTGACGCTCCGATGAGCCGGAGGGGGACGACCAGCGCCGCGATCAAGCTGGCGATCTTCGTGGTGGCCACCTCGGTGGCCACCGGGGTGCTGGCGATGACGATCGGGAACCTGCGGTTCCGGAGCACCGTCGAGTACAAGGCGATCTTCACCGATGTCACGGGGTTGCTGGCCAACGATGACGTCCGCGCCGCGGGAGTCCGGGTCGGGCAGGTCGAAGACGTCCGGCTGTATCGGGGCACGCAGGCGGAGGTGACGTTCAGCGTCGAGGACGACGGCGTGTTCAGGAACGGGCTGCCGTCGTCGACGAAGGCGCAGATCCGCTACCGGAACCTGATGGGCCAGCGGTATCTCGCGTTGACCGACGGCGCCGGGCCCGCCAACCGGTACCTCGACCCCGGCGACACGATCCCGGTGTCGCGGACCGCGCCCGCGCTCGACCTGACGACCCTGTTCAACGGGTTCCGGCCGCTGTTCCGCGCGCTGGAGCCGAAGGACGTCAACACGCTCGCCATGCAGATCGTCCAGGTGCTCCAGGGTGAGGGCGGGACGGTCAACAGCCTCCTCGCGCATGTCGCGTCGCTGACCGGCACGCTCGCCGACCGCGACCGGGTCATCGGCCAGGTGATCGACAACCTGAACGCCGTCCTCGGCACCATCGACCGGCGCCACGCCGAGGTGGACCGGCTGATCAGGGACCTGCGCGGCTTCGTCGGCGGCGTCTCCGCCGACCGCGAGGCGATCTTCGACTCGGTCGCGGCGATCAACGACCTGACCGGCACCACGCGTGATCTGCTCGCCGAGGGGCGCCCGGACATCAGGAACGACATCGCCGGGCTCCGCAAGCTGATGGGGACGCTCGACGCGAACAAACGCGACCTCGACCAGGGCCTCCAACGGACTCCGAACCGGCTGCAGGAACTGGTCAACATCTCGTCCTACGGCTCCTGGTTCAACATGTACATCTGCGGTTTCGACGCGAGGGTGCGGCTGCCGGGCGGACCGGTCTACGAGACACCCGCGATCGTGAACGAGAACGCGAGGTGCAAGTAGATGAGGGTCTCGTTCCGGGAACGCAACCCCGTCCCCATCGGCCTCGCCGGGTTCGCGGTCATCACCGTGTTGGTGGTGCTTGCGCTGAACCTGGAGAGCGTCCCGTTCGTGTCCGGCGGCACCACCTACACCGCCGCGTTCAAGGAGGCCGCCGGCCTGAAGACGGACGAGGAGGTCCGTGTCGCGGGCGTCAAGGTCGGCGAGGTCACCGGTCTCGAACTGGACGGCGACCACGTCACGGTCACCTTCCGGGTGGACGAGGGCGTCCGGCTCGGCGACCGCACCGAGGCCGGAATCAAGATCAAGACGGTGTTGGGGGCGCACTATCTGGCGCTCACCCCGCGCGGCGAGGGGAGGCTGGGCCGCCATATCCCGATCGAGCGGACGCATGTCCCGTTCGAGATCGTCCCGGCGATCAGCGAGCTGACCCGCCGGGTCGGCGCGATCGACGTCCGGCAGGTCGCCCGGTCGTTCGACGTGCTGGCGGCCACGTTCGAGAACTCCCCGGACGAGGTCCGCGCGTCGTTGGAGGGGCTGCGGCGGCTGTCCCGCACGGTCGCGTCCCGGGACGAGCAACTCCACGAGCTGGCGGGCAAGGCCAGGGACGTCACCAAGCTGCTCGCCGACCGCAACCAGGACTTCGCGAGACTCGTCCAGGACGGCGACCGGGTGCTGCAGGCCGTGCGGGCCAGACGCGCGGTCATCCACCAGCTACTGCTCAACACCGTGGCCCTGTCGCAACAGGTGAACGCCCTCATCCGGGAGAACGAGAAGCAGCTCCGGCCGATGCTGGACGACCTGGCGAAGGTCAACCGGGTCCTGCTGAAGAACCAGGACAACCTCGACCGGATCCTTCAGCTGTTCGCGCCGTTCGCCCGGCAGTTCGCCGACGTCACCGGCACCGGACGCTGGTTCGACTCCTGGATCCAGAACCTCGTCCCGATCCCCGCCTCGCTGCAACCTCCAGGAGGGACGTCCAGAAAACCCGCCGACCGTCCCGGTAAGACCGGCGACCCGCTACCGCTCCCTTTCCTCCCGTAACCAGGCAGGCCACCAGTGCGCAACTCCGCAACCGTCCTTCGCCTCGGCGGCGCGCTCCTCGCCGTCGCGGTGCTCGCGGCAGCGCTCACGCTCCTGTTCCAGAAGCCGGAGCGGCGCCACCTGACGGCGTACTTCACGAAGACGGTCGGCCTGTACGAGGGCGCGGACGTGCGCATACTCGGCATCCCCGTCGGGGAGGTGACCGGCGTTGAACCGGTCGGCGACTCGGTACGGGTCGAGTTGAGCTACGACGCCAAGTACAAGGTGCCCGCGAACGCGCAGGCCGTCATCGTCAGCCAGACGCTCGTCGCCGACCGCTACGTCCAGCTCACACCCGTCTACAAGGGCGGCGCCGTCCTACCCGACGATGCGACGTTGACCGTGAGCCGCACCGCCGTCCCGGTCGAGGTCGACGAGATCGGCGGCAACCTGAACGAGCTGTCCAAGGCGCTCGGCCCCCAGGGTGCGAACGCGCCGGGTCCGGACGGTCGGGAGGGGTCGCTGTCGCGGCTGCTGGGCGTCGGCGCCGCGAACCTCGACGGCCAGGGCGACGACATCCGGCAGACGATCGCGGACACGTCCAAGGCGCTCGGCACGCTCAGCACCGACCGCGGCGACATCGCCGAAACGATCAAGAACCTGCGGATCATCACCGAGGCGATGAAGGCGAACGACCAACAGATCAAGTCGTTCACCGGACATCTCAACGCCGTGTCGGGGCAGCTCGCCGGGGAGAAGGAGGAGCTGAGCGCGGCCCTGAACACGCTCGCTCCGACCCTGCGGAACGTGCAGCGGTTCGTCCGCGACAACCGGGGCGAACTCGCCGCGAACGTCCGGCAACTCGCGCAGATCACGGGCGTGCTCGTGAAGGAGAAGGAGGCGCTCGCCGAGATCCTCACGGCCGGTCCGCTCGCGGTCAGCAACCTGACACACGCCTACGACCCGATCAGCGGCACCATCCACACCCGCAACAACTTCCGCCAGTTCCACGACCTCGCCGACTGGCTGTGCTCGCTGGCGTACTCGGTGGGAACACCGGCCCGGCAGTGCCTGAACCTCGTCCGCCCGGTCAACGGCATCGGCGAGGCGCTGACGGGTTTCAGCCTGGACCTGTCCTGGATCACCGCGCTGACCACGCACTACGACCCGGTCCCCGTCCCGCCGGACGCCTACGGCCCGTCCGGTCGGCCGCCTGACCGGAAAAGGCCGAAGGGCATCACCGCGCTCCTGCCCGGAGGCGCCCGATGACCACGACACGGCGACCGGCGCGCCTCGCCCGGTCCGTGGGCGCCGCGACGATCGCGCTGACCCTGGCGGGCTGCTCGTTCGACGGCGTGGCGTCGCTGCCGCTGCCCGGCGGCCCCGACCTCGGCGCCGACCCGACCACCGTGAAGATCGAGTTCGCGGACGTGCTGGACCTCGTCCCGCAGTCCGCGGTCAAGGTCAACGACGTCTCGGTCGGCAAGGTCGACGAGATCGAACTCGCCGGAGGAGCGTCCGGCGGGCGGGGCGGCTGGCACGCCGTCGTCACCGTCAAGATCCGCAAGGACGTCGCGCTGCCCGACAACGCCGTCGCCGCGATCGGCCAGACCAGCCTCCTCGGCGAGAAGTTCGTCCGGATCGACCCGCCGAAGAACGAGGCCCCGGCCGGAAAGCTGGCCTCCGGCGACCTGATCCCGCTGGACCGCACGACCCGCGGCACCGAGGTCGAGGAGGTCCTGTCGGCGATGTCGCTGCTGCTGAACGGCGGCGGGCTGGAACAGGTCTCCACGATCAGCCGTGAACTCCAGGCCGCCATGCGCGGCCGCGAATCCACGATCAGGTCGGTGCTGCACCGCGTCGACACCTTCGTCGGCACCCTCGACCGGAACCGCGCCGCGATCGTCCGCGCCCTCGACAGCATCGACAGGCTCAGCGGCAGGCTCGCGACCGAACGGAAGACCATCCGCAACACCATCGACGAGACGGGCCCCGCGATCGCCGTCCTCGACCGCAACCGCGCCGACCTGACCCGGATGCTCGTCGCGCTGAACCGGCTCGGCCGCACCACCACGAACGTGATCGACCAGTCCAAGGCCGACATGCTCGCGAACCTCCGGGACCTCGACACCATCCTGCGGAACCTGAACAGAGCGGGCTCCGACCTACCGAAGGCCTTGGAGAGCGCGATCACGTTCCCGTTCCCCGCCACGTTCGAGAACACCATCGCGGGCGACTACGGCAACGTCCGGCTGACCCTCGACCTGGACTTCGAGGCCATCGCCCGGAACCTGCTCGGCGGCACCGACGTGGAGGGCCTGCTCGGCAGCGGCGGGCAGAGGCGCGACATGCTCCAGGGGCCGAACGGCAACGACGGCCCGCTGGGCGTCCTGCCGGAAATGCCCGGCGACGGCGACCCCGGAGCCCTGCCCGATCTGCCCGACCTTCTCGCCCCGACCGAACCCCCGCCGAGCCGACCGGAACGGCCTGGCCAACCACCCCGACCCGGCGGCGGCGATCTGTGGACCCTGCTGATGGGAGGCATGTCGTGATCCTCAAACGCGGCGTCATCCTCCAACTGATCGCGTTCGCGGTCATCACGGTCGTCGGCGTGACGATCGTCGCGGTGAACTACATCGGCATCGGTCGCGGCCTGCTCGGCCGGGAGTACACCGCCTACGTCGACCTCACCGACTCCGGGGGAGTGTTCACCAACGCCGAGGTCACCTATCGGGGCGTCCCGGTCGGACGGGTCGGACCAATCGAACTCACCCGGGACGGTATACGCGTCAAGCTCGTCCTCGAACGCGGCGAACGGATCCCCCGCGACGGGACGAAGGCGATCGTCGCCAACCGGTCGGCGGTCGGCGAACAGTACATCGACCTGGAACCCACCAAGAAGAGCGGCCCGTACCTGGACGAGGGCGCCACCTACACGATCCCGCGGAACCGCACGACGCTGCCGGTGCCCACCGCCGAACTCCTCCGTAACGTCGACGCGCTCGTCGGTTCGGTCAACACCAAGCACCTCGGCGTCATCGTGGACGAACTAGGCAAGGCGTTCACCGGCTCCGCGGACGACCTCCAGTCGCTCCTGGACGACACCGACCGGCTGCTGAAGACCGCCGACCAGGCCTACCCCGACACCAAGCGGCTCCTGGACAGCGGCGTGACCGTCCTGGAGACCCAGCGCGGGCAGGCCGCCAACATCCGCGGCTTCGCCCGCAACCTGAACGATCTGACCGCCTCCCTACGCGACGACGACCCGGCCCTGCGCAAGACCATCGACGGCGTACCCGGCGCGGTGAGCGAAACCCACAAGGCCATCGACCAACTCTCCCCGACACTGCCGATCCTCCTGGCGAACCTCACCACCACCGGTCAGATCGTCACCTCGCGCAAGGCGGGCCTGCGGTCGCTGTTCGTCCTCTACCCGATGACGGTCGCGGGCGCGTTCACCGTCACACCCGGAGACGGAACCCAGCACCTGGGACTCGCACTGAACATCGACGAGCCACCGGCGTGCACCGACGGCTACGAAAAGGTCGAACACCGCTGGCCGCAGGACACCACAAGCAAGAACCCGCCGCTGAACGCGGGCTGCAAGGCCCCGCACGACGCGTCCACGGGCGTACGCGGAGCCCGCAACTTCCCGCGCGACGCCATCGCGCCGTACCCGTCCGTCCCGCCGGGGGCGACCGCAGGCGCCGGATTCCCCGAAGACGACGACAAGACCGAGGCCAAGGCCTCCAACCCGAGCCCATCCGCGCCCACCGGCCAACTGTCGGACGGACGGCTCTACCTGTCGTATCCCGCCGGATCAGTCGAGTTCGCCGGCTACGACCCGGCGACCGGCGCGGTCTACGGCTCCGACGGCGCGCGATACGTCATGCCCCGCAGTGCCGGTACCCGTGAGTTGGGAGATTCCTCATGGAAATGGCTCATGTTCGGACCCCTGACCCAGTGAGGCCGGTCCGATGAAGCAGCCCCGACGCCAGACCACCACCATCACCCTGAGCACCCTCGTCCTCGCCCTGGTCGTCACCACCGGTGTGCTCGGCGTCCGCACCTGGCACGGCAGAAGCGACGCCGACCAGCGCGCGGCGGCGGCACAGGCGGCACGGCAGATGGGCGTCAACCTGATGTCCATCAGCGCCGCGACCGGCCAGCGAGACGTCGACCGCATCGTCGCCGGCGCCACCGGCGACCTCAAGGACAAACTCAGCTCCCAGTCCAGACGGCTCCTCGCCCAACTCGCCAAGACGCAGGCCACATCGAGCGTGGACGGAGTGGAGGCGGGCGTCGTCTCGATCGACGACGACTCCGCGGAGGTCATGGTGTCCATCAACTCGACGGTCACCAACCCGAAGGTCAAGAACGGGGCTCCCCGCGCCTACCGGTACCTGATGGACCTCACCCGCGAAGGTGACCGTTGGCTCGTCTCCGACCTGGAGGTCGTCCCATGACGAAGCTCGGCAAGAGCGGACTCTCCGCTGAAGAACGAGCCCGCAGAGCCGCCGAGCAGGCGGCCAGGGCAGAAGAGGCCGCCGCGGCCGCCCGCCTCGCCGAAGAGGCGGCCGCCAAGGCCCGAGAAGCCGCCCGCCTGGCCATGATCGCCGCCACCGAGGCCGCCGCCGCACAAGCCCCGGACCCCGAGGCCCCATACACAGAACCGATCACGAACGACCCGAACGCAGACAAACCGAACGCGGAGCAGCCAGCCACCGAGGACCTGAGCGCGAAGAACCCAGGCGCGGAGCAGCGGGACGCGAAGAAGCCGGGCGCGAAGGAGCCGGAGGCGAAGGAGCCGGGCGGGGAGCAGCCGGGCGCGGAGGAGCCGCGCGCGGAGGAGCCGGTCGCGAAAGTGCTGGGCGCGGAGCAGTCGGGCACGAAGGAGCCGGGCGCGGAGGAGCCGGTCGCGAAGGAGCCGGTCGCGGAGGAGCCGGTCGCGAAAGTGCTGGACGCGGAGCAGCCGGGCGCGGAGGAGCCGGACGCGGAGGAGCCGGGCGCGGAGGAGCCGGACGCGGAGGAGCCGGTCGCGGAGGAGCCGGGCGCGGAGCAGCCGGTCGCGAAAGTGCTGGGCGCGGAGCAGTCGGACGCGGAGGAGCCGGGCGCGGAGCAGTCGGATGCGAAAGTGCTGGGCGCGGAGGAGTTGGGCGCGGAGGAGCCGGGCGCTGAGGAGGCGGGGGCGGAACGGTCGGTTGGGGAGGGGGGTGGTGTGGATGGGGGGGGGGGCGCCAGAGCGTCTCTGACGGACTGTGACGGTGCGAATGCAACTGAATGCGTGGGTGAGGTTGGGGAGTCCGTAGAGGGCGGCTCAGGGGCGGGGCCGGGGATGGCGGCGGGCGTTGACGATGGTGAAACGGACGCTGAGCCCGGAGAGGACGTTCCCGCCAAGAGGTCGGTTCGGCTCAAGAAGGGCGGGGCGGCCCGGGATGTGGGTGGCGCCGGTCGCCTGGGCGGGGCCTCGTCGGCCCTGGTCATCGCGGTCTTGGCCGTGCTGGTTGTGGTGCTCGGCGTTGCCGCCACTGTGTTGTTCCTCAAGGAGCGTGACCAGAGTGCCGTTGCCGATGCGCGGAAGGACGCGGCGTGGGCGGCGTCGAGGGTGGCCAAGGAGTTGTCGGCCTATGACTACCGGACGATCGACGGCGACATGAAGTCGGCCACGGCGCTCACGACCGGTGAGTTGCGCGAGGACTACCAGCGGGAGACCCCGGCGTTCAGGGCGGAGGCCGTCAGGAACCAGCTCGTCGGAACGACCACGGTGATGAAGACGGGAGTGGTCAGTGCGACCTCCGACAAGGTCGTGGTCCTCGTGTTCGCCGACCGGGTGTCGGCGACCAAGAACGACAAGACCCAACGGCTACCGGAGCCGTTGCGGCTCAAGGTGACGATGGTCAAGGTCGACGGCGCATGGCTGGCCTCGAAGATGGACGTCATCTCCTGACCAGGGACGCACCGGTCGAGGAGGCACGTTTTCGTCGCCGTTCCCGTGCGGTGGGGCACCTTAAACTATGGCGTTCCTCACTGCAGGTCAGAGCCCGAAAAGTCCAAGTCCGCTCTTGACTGAGAGGCGCTGAGGAGCGATGCTCCATGGCAACGTGATGCATACTGCGGCGCTAGAGTTGCGAGCGGTGTGGCATGTCGGCTACACTGCCCCTTTGCGCTGCCCTCTGACTATCCGCGTGTGAGAGCACCCCTGCTTCGGTCCGTTTTGGATCACTCTGTGCAGGTCTCGGACGTGGATCGTCTGGCGTGCGTGTCAACAGTTACGCCGCGAGCCCTCGGAAGGACCACTCTTGGCAGCCTCGCGCAACGCCTCGAATACCGCAACCGGTCCGAACCGCGTCTCCTTCGCGCGCATCAAGGAGCCGCTCGAAGTCCCGGACCTCCTTGCCCTGCAGACCAACTCCTTTGACTGGCTGCTCGGCAACGAGAGGTGGAAGGCCCGGGTCGAGGCGGCCCAGAAGGCCGGAAGTAAGAGCGTCCCGACCCAGTCGGGTCTCGAGGAGATCTTCGAGGAGATCAGCCCCATCGAGGACTTCTCCGGGACCATGTCCCTCTCGTTCCGCGACCACCGGTTCGAGCCGCCCAAGTACTCCGTCGAGGAGTGCAAGGACAAGGACATGACCTACTCCGCCCCGCTGTTCGTCACGGCGGAGTTCATCAACAACACCACGGGTGAGATCAAGAGTCAGACGGTGTTCATGGGCGACTTCCCGCTCATGACCCCCAAGGGCACCTTCATCATCAACGGCACCGAGCGTGTGGTCGTCTCCCAGCTGACCCGGTCGCCCGGCGTGTACTTCGACCGTGCCCTCGACAAGGCGTCCGACAAGGACATCTACGGCTGCCGCGTGATCCCGAGCCGGGGCGCCTGGCTTGAGTTCGAGATCGACAAGCGCGACAACGTCGGCGTGCGCATCGACCGCAAGCGCAAGCAGCCCGTCACCGTGCTGCTCAAGGCGCTCGGCTGGGACGAGGCGCGCATCCGCGAGCGCTTCGGCTCCTACGAGTCGATCAACGTCACGCTGGAGAAGGACCACACCTCCGGGCAGGACGACGCACTGCTGGACATCTACCGCAAGCTGCGTCCGGGCGAGCCGCCGACCCGCGAGTCGGCGCAGACCCTGCTGGAGAACCTGTACTTCAACCCCAAGCGGTACGACGTCGCCAAGGTCGGGCGCTACAAGATCAACAAGAAGCTCGGCCTCGACCTCGACATGAAGCAGGGCACGCTCACCAAGGACGACATCGTCGCGACGATCGAGTACCTGGTGCGGCTGCACGCCGGTGAGGAGGAGGCGACCCTCGGCGCCGTTCCCGTGCCGATCGAGGTCGACGACATCGACCACTTCGGCAACCGGCGCCTGCGTACCGTCGGCGAGCTGATCCAGAACCAGGTCCGGCTCGGTCTGGCCCGGATGGAACGCGTCGTCCGCGAGCGGATGACCACCCAGGACGTCGAGGCGATCACTCCGCAGACGCTGATCAACATCCGGCCGGTCGTGGCGTCCATCAAGGAGTTCTTCGGCACCAGCCAGCTCTCCCAGTTCATGGACCAGACCAACCCCCTGGCCGGGCTGACCCACAAGCGGCGTCTGAACGCGCTCGGCCCCGGTGGTCTGTCCCGTGAGCGGGCGGGCATGGAGGTCCGTGACGTCCACCCGTCGCACTACGGCCGCATGTGCCCGATCGAGACGCCGGAAGGCCCGAACATCGGCCTGATCGGCTCGCTCGCCGCGTTCGGCCGGGTCAACCCGTTCGGGTTCGTCGAGACGCCGTACCGCAAGGTCACCGACGGTGTGGTCACCGAGCAGATCGACTACCTCACCGCCGACGAGGAGGACCGCTACGTCATCGCGCAGGCCAACTCCCTGCTCAACGACGACGGCACCTTCGTCGACGACCGCATTCTGGTTCGCCGTAAGGGCGGCGAGGTCGAACTCGTCCCGGCCCGTGAGGTCCAGTACATGGACGTCTCGGCGCGGCAGATGACCTCCGTCGCCACCGCGATGATCCCGTTCCTGGAGCACGACGACGCCAACCGCGCGCTGATGGGCTCCAACATGCAGCGCCAGTCCGTCCCGCTGCTGCGCAGCGAGGCGCCGCTGGTCGGCACCGGCATGGAGTACCGCGCCGCGACCGACGCCGGTGACGTCATCACCGCCGAGAAGGCCGGTGTCGTCGAGGAGGTCTCCGCCGACTACGTGACCGTCATGAACGACGACGGCACCAGGACGACCTACCGCGTCGCCAAGTTCAAGCGGTCCAACCAGGGCACGTGCTTCAACCAGAAGCCGATCGTGGAAGAGGGCCAGCGCGTCGAGGTCGGCCAGGTCGTCGCGGACGGCCCCTGCACCGACAACGGTGAGATGGCGCTCGGCAAGAACCTTCTCGTGGCGTTCATGCCGTGGGAGGGCCACAACTACGAGGACGCCATCATCCTCAGCCAGCGCCTGGTGCAGGACGACGTCCTGTCCTCGATCCACATCGAGGAGCACGAGGTCGACGCCCGCGACACCAAGCTCGGCCCCGAGGAGATCACCCGGGACATCCCGAACGTCTCCGAGGAGGTCCTCGCCGACCTCGACGAGCGCGGCATCATCCGGATCGGCGCGGACGTCGTCCCCGGCGACATCCTGGTCGGCAAGGTCACCCCCAAGGGTGAGACCGAGCTGACCCCCGAGGAGCGGCTGCTGCGCGCGATCTTCGGTGAGAAGGCCCGTGAGGTCCGCGACACCTCGCTGAAGGTGCCGCACGGCGAGCAGGGCAAGGTCATCGGCGTCCGGGTGTTCTCCCGCGACGACGGCGACGAGCTCCCGCCCGGCGTGAACGAGCTGGTCCGGGTGTACGTCGCGCAGAAGCGCAAGATCACCGACGGGGACAAGCTGGCCGGACGGCACGGCAACAAGGGCGTCATCTCCAAGGTCCTGCCCGTCGAGGACATGCCGTTCCTGGAGGACGGCACGCCGGTCGACATCGTCCTGAACCCGCTGGGCGTCCCCGGACGCATGAACGTGGGTCAGGTCCTGGAGACCCACCTCGGCTGGGTCGCCTCCCGCGGCTGGAAGGTCGAGGGCGACGACAAGGAATGGAAGAGGGCGCTCAAGGAGATCGGCGCGTCCGAGGCCCCGCCGTGGACGAACACCGCCACGCCGGTGTTCGACGGCGCCCGCGAGGACGACGTCACCGGGCTGATCGAGAGCACCCTGCCGAACCGCGACGGCCAGCGCATGGTCGGCCCGGGCGGCAAGGCGAAGCTGTTCGACGGCCGCACCGGCGAGCCCTACCGCGACCCGATCTCCGTCGGCTACATCTACATCCTCAAGCTGCTGCACCTGGTCGACGACAAGATCCACGCCCGTTCGACCGGTCCGTACTCCATGATCACCCAGCAGCCGCTCGGCGGTAAGGCCCAGTTCGGCGGCCAGCGCTTCGGTGAGATGGAGGTGTGGGCGCTGGAGGCGTACGGCGCCGCCTACGCCCTGCAGGAGCTGCTGACCATCAAGTCCGACGACGTCCTCGGCCGCGTGAAGGTGTACGAGGCCATCGTCAAGGGCGAGAACATTCCCGAGCCCGGCATCCCCGAGTCCTTCAAGGTGCTCATCAAGGAGATGCAGTCGCTGTGCCTCAACGTCGAGGTGCTCTCCAGCGACGGCATGTCCATCGAAATGCGCGACACCGACGAGGACGTCTTCCGCGCCGCGGAGGAGCTCGGCATCGACCTGTCCCGGCGTGAGCCGAGCAGTGTCGAAGAGGTCTGATCAACTCAAGGGGAAATCTGTTGCTTGACGTCAACTTCTTCGACGAGCTACGCATCGGCCTGGCGACCGCTGACGACATTCGCCAGTGGTCGCACGGCGAGGTCAAGAAGCCGGAGACGATCAACTACCGCACCCTGAAGCCGGAGAAGGACGGGCTCTTCTGCGAGAAGATCTTCGGCCCGACCCGCGACTGGGAGTGCTACTGCGGCAAGTACAAGCGCGTCCGGTTCAAGGGCATCATCTGTGAGCGCTGCGGCGTCGAGGTGACCCGCGCCAAGGTGCGCCGTGAGCGGATGGGCCACATCGAGCTGGCCGCGCCGGTCACGCACATCTGGTACTTCAAGGGCGTCCCGTCCCGGCTCGGCTACCTGCTGGACCTGGCCCCGAAGGATCTCGAAAAGATCATCTACTTCGCGGCCTACATGATCACCAGCGTGGACGCCGAGCGGCGCGACCGTGACCTGCCGACGCTGGAGGCCCACATCTCCGTGGAGCGCCAGCAGATCGAGCAGGCCCGCGACGCGCAGGTCGAGGCCCGCCAGCAGAAGCTGGAGGGCGACCTGGCGGAGCTGGAGGAGGCCGGAGCGAAGGCCGACCAGAAGCGCAAGGTCCGTGACGGCGCCGAGCGTGAGATGAAGCAGCTGCGCGACCGCGCGCAGCGCGAACTCGACCGCCTCGACGAGGTGTGGAGCCGCTTCAAGAACCTCAAGGTCCAGGACCTTGAGGGCGACGAGCTGCTCTACCGCGAGATGCGCGACCGGTTCGGCAAGTACTTCGAGGGCGGCATGGGCGCCGCGGCCATCCAGGCCCGGCTGCAGAACTTCGACCTCGACGCCGAGGCCGAGAAGCTGCGCGACATCATCCGCACCGGCAAGGGCCAGAAGAAGGCCCGCGCGCTGAAGCGCCTCAAGGTCGTCTCGGCGTTCCTCAACACCCGCAACAGCCCGCTCGGCATGGTGCTGGACTGCATTCCGGTCATTCCGCCGGACCTGCGTCCGATGGTGCAGCTCGACGGCGGCCGTTTCGCGACGTCCGACCTGAACGACCTGTACCGCCGTGTCATCAACCGGAACAACCGGCTCAAGCGGCTGCTCGACCTCGGCGCGCCCGAGATCATCGTGAACAACGAGAAGCGGATGCTGCAGGAGGCCGTCGACGCGCTGTTCGACAACGGCCGCCGCGGCCGTCCGGTCACCGGGCCGGGCAACCGTCCGCTCAAGTCCCTGTCGGACATGCTGAAGGGCAAGCAGGGCCGCTTCCGCCAGAACCTGCTGGGCAAGCGCGTCGACTACTCGGGCCGTTCGGTCATCGTCGTCGGCCCGCAGCTGAAGCTGCACCAGTGCGGTCTGCCGAAGCAGATGGCGCTGGAGCTGTTCAAGCCGTTCGTGATGAAGCGGCTCGTCGACCTCAACCACGCGCAGAACATCAAGTCCGCCAAGCGCATGGTCGAGCGCGCCCGCCCGGTGGTGTGGGACGTCCTCGAAGAGGTCATCACCGAGCACCCGGTGCTGCTGAACCGGGCGCCGACCCTGCACCGTCTCGGCATCCAGGCGTTCGAGCCGCAGCTGGTCGAGGGCAAGGCCATCCAGATCCACCCGCTCGTCTGCACCGCGTTCAACGCGGACTTCGACGGCGACCAGATGGCCGTGCACCTGCCGCTGTCCGCCGAGGCGCAGGCCGAGGCGCGCATCCTGATGCTGTCGACGAACAACATCCTGAAGCCGTCGGACGGCAAGCCCGTCACCATGCCCACCCAGGACATGGTGATCGGCCTGTACTGGCTGACGACGCAGAAGGACGGGGCGCTCGGCGAGGGCCGCTCGTTCTCCTCGGTCGCCGAGGCGATCATGGCCTATGACCGGGGTGAGCTGGACCTTCAGGCGAAGATCCACGTCCGGCTGAAGGACGTTCCGCCGCCGCGGGACTGGATCGCGCCCGAAGGGTACGAGCCGGGCCGTCCGTACCGGCTGGAGACCACGCTCGGCCGCGCCATGTTCAACGAGACGCTGCCCGACGACTTCCCGTTCGTGGACGACGAGATCGGCAAGAAGCAGCTGTCGGCGATCGTCAACGAGCTGGCGGAGACCTATCCGAAGGTCCAGGTCGCGAACGCTCTGGACGCGCTGAAGAGCACCGGTTTCCACTGGGCGACCAGGTCCGGTGTCACGATCGCGATCGACGACGTCATCACGCCGCCGAGCAAGCAGGAGATCCTCGGCGGTTACGAGCAGCGCGCCGAGAAGGTGCAGCGGGAGTTCAACCGCGGCCTGATCACCGACGATGAGCGCAAGCAGGAGCTCATCGAGATCTGGAACAAGGCCACCGCGGACGTCGCGGTGGACATGGAGCGGGCGTTCCCGAAGGACAACCCGATCTGGATGATGATCCAGTCGGGTGCCCGAGGCAACCCGCTCCAGCTCCGCCAGATCGCCGGTATGCGCGGCCTCGTCTCCAACCCGAAGGGCGAGACGATCCCGCGTCCGATCAAGTCGTCGTTCCGCGAGGGCCTGTCGGTCGTCGAGTACTTCATCTCGACGCACGGCGCCCGGAAGGGTCTCGCCGACACCGCGCTGCGCACCGCCGACTCGGGTTACCTGACCCGGCGTCTGGTGGACGTCGCGCAGGACGTCATCGTCCGCGAGGAGGACTGCGGCACGGACCGCACGATCCCGTTCGAGGTCGCCGACAAGCTCGCCGACGGCACCCTGGTCAAGCTGGCCACCACGGAGACCAGCCTGACCGGCCGCACCATCGCCGAGGACGTCGTCGTCGACGGGACGGTCATCTTCCCGGCCGACACCGACCTGTCCGACACGGTCGTGACCCGGCTGCTGGAGGCCGGTGTGGACCGCGTCCGCACCCGCAGCCCGCTGGTCTGCGAGGCCAAGATCGGTGTCTGCGCCGCCTGCTACGGCCGTTCCCTGGCCACCGGCAAGCGGGTGGACGTCGGTGAGGCCGTCGGCATCATCGCCGCGCAGTCCATCGGTGAGCCCGGCACGCAGCTGACGATGCGCACCTTCCACACCGGTGGTGTGGCCGGTGGCGACATCACGCACGGTCTGCCGCGTGTCACCGAGCTGTTCGAGGCCCGCATCCCCAAGGGTGTCGCCCCGATCAGCGAGGTCGCCGGACGCGTCAAGATCGACGAGACGGAGAAGGCCCGTAAGGTCGTCATCGTCCCGGACGACGGTTCCGACGAGATCGCCTACCCGGTGCCGATGCGGTCCCGGCTCCTGGTCAAGGAGGGCGAGCCCGTCGGGGTCGGCCAGCAGCTCATCGCGGGTGCCATCAACCCGCACGAGGTGCTGCGCATCCTCGGGCCCCGCGCCGTGCAGCTCCACCTGGTCCAGGAGGTCCAGGAGGTGTACCGGTCGCAGGGTGTGTCGATCCACGACAAGCACATCGAGATCATCGTTCGGCAGATGCTGAAGCGGGTGAACATCCTCGAGTCGGGTGACACCGAGCTGCTGCCCGGCGACCTGGTCGAGCGTCCGATCTTCGAGGAGCGCAACCGCAACGTGGTCGCCGAGGGCGGCACGCCCGCCGCGGGCCGTCCCGTCCTGATGGGCATCACCAAGGCCTCGCTCGCGACCGAGTCGTGGCTGTCGGCGGCGTCCTTCCAGGAGACGACCCGCGTTCTCACCGAGGCCGCGATGCACGCCAAGAGCGACCCGCTGCTCGGCCTCAAGGAGAACGTCATCATCGGTAAGCTCATCCCGGCCGGTACCGGCATGCCGCAGTACCGCAACGTCCGGGTGGAGCCGACCGAGGAGGCGAAGGCGGCGGTGTACTCCGTCGGCTCCTACGACGACGGCGCCGAGTACGCCTTCGGTCAGGGCTCCGGCGAGGCCGTCCCGCTGGAGGAGTACGACTTCGGCCAGTACAACCGGTAAGACCGACATTGCGAAGGCCGCTTCCCGGGTTCCGGGGAGCGGCCTTCCGCATGCCCGGCGGAACACACCCGCTTGACCTGGCCATATGCTCCGTTTTTTACCGTTTTGCCGGGTTTTGCTGTGCTTCGTCCGGGGAGGTACTCCCTCGTTACGATGTACGCGACGGGGGAGAACAGCATGAAGCGGGTCATGACCGGGGCATTGATCGTCGGAGTCCTCGGATTCGGTGGGGTGGGCGGCGCGTCCGCCGCCGCGTCGTCCCAGGAACCGGCCCCGCGCCAGGACTGCCGCACCTACTCCGGCGTCACCGAGTGCGGCCAGCCCCAACTGACCGAGAAGCAGCGCGCATGCGTGACCACGGCCGTCCAGCAGGGCATGACCGAACGTCGCGCCACGGTGGAGTGCCGCGCCTTCGCCTGAGCCCGCGCAGCATGGCCGCCTCGTACGGGCCGAGAGCCCTCGCTCCGTCCTCTTTCTGAAGCCGTGTCTCGTCGGGCAGCGGGTGTTGGCGGGTGAGGCGACGCGGCTGGCCTCTGGCACAGAGGAGGTCGCCGAGGGGCCGGGCCGCGGTTCTGGAGAAGCGCGACCCGATCGGCGCCTACACGCGGATCTTTGAGCGGCTCGGCATTCCGGCGCAGCCGTGCGAGGCGTCCAGCGGCACCATGGGCGCCTTCGGCTCCACCGAGTTCCGTCTGCCCGTCGGACGTCGGGGAGGACCGTCTCGTCCACTGCTCCGCTTCGCGTTTCCCGTGGTACTACTAATGGTCGAACTCACAGTGTGATCCGTGTGCAGAAAGCCTGTGTGCCCGTCAAAGGGCTGCCCGGCTTCGTTCACCAACGTCCCGAAGATGACCACGAGGGCGAGCTGTGAAATCCCTCTCCAGGAGGGGAGGAAGCCAGGGCGCCGATCGCGCGCCCGCGCGCCCGCGTGGCGGAGGGCTTGCCGTGGACACCGGTCGCCGCGGTGCTCAGGGCTTTCTGTCGCGCAATGACTGCAGCAGGGCGTACATCACGTCGTCGAGCTGCCGTTGCTGGCGGTCGGAGAGCGAGGACAGCAGCCCTGCTTCGTTCGCGGCGTGGTCGGTCATGGCCGCGTCGACGGTGGACATCCCCCGCTCGGTCAGTGTGACCAGGAAACTTCGACGGTCGTCGGGGTCCAGCCTGCGCTCGATCAGACCGGCGCGGTCGAGGCGGTCGAGGCGGTTGGTCATGCCCGCTCGGGACAGCATCAGCTGTGCGGAGAGCACCGAGGGTGTCACCGTGTAGGGCGGCCCGGACCTGCGGATGGCCGCCAGCACGTCGAACTCTCCGTTCCGGAGACCATGGCGGGCGAACACCTCGTTGAACGAGCGGTTCATGATCGCGGCGAACCGGGTCACCCGTCCGAGCACCTCGACGGGCCACAGGTCCAGGTCGGGCCGCTCCCGGCCCCACTGTTCGATCACGCTGTCAACCTCATCCGGAGTGCGCATACCTCCATACTATTTGACCACAAGTAGTTTGGCGTCGTACTATCTACCCATCGAACTACCGGATGGTCCGTCACCGGTCCGTCCTTCAGGAACGCCGCCTCCATCGGGCGACCTGATTCCACACGTCCATTCGCGGCGAGCGCGAGGAACGTTCCAACGCTCGTCTCCGCCCCGGCTGTCCGGCCAGGGGATCATCGACCTTGGGAGGTCTGATGCGTAAGATCATCGCGAGCCTGTTCGTGTCGCTGGACGGCGTGGCCGAGGCGCCCGACACCTGGCACTTCCCGTACTTCAACGACGAGATGGGCAACGCCGTCGGCGCCGCCATGGCCGACTCCGACGCGATGCTGCTCGGCCGCGTCCAGTACGAGCAGTTCGCCGCGTACTGGCCCACCAGCGAGGACGACTTCGCCGACTTCATGAACAACCAGAAGAAGTACGTGGTCACCAACACGCTGACGGAGGCCGCCTGGCACAACACCGAGATCATCAGCGGTGACGTGCCCGCGAAGCTGGCGGCCCTCAAGTCCACCGAAGGCAAGGACATCGCCGTGACAGGCAGCCTCACCCTCGTGCAGTCCCTGCTCAAGACCGGTCTGCTGGACCAGTTGCAGCTCTTCGTCCACCCCATCGTCCTCGGCAAAGGCGCCCGGTGGTGCGACGACCTCGCCAACGTCAAGCTGAAGCTGGCCTCGTCCGAAACCTTCACCACCGGCGTGACGAACCAGATCTACACCCCGGATGCCTGACCCCGGGGAAACACGGCCGCAGGAGAGCGTCCTGCGGCCGTGTCGCGTGGCGCCCG
Source organism: Actinomadura pelletieri DSM 43383 (assembly GCF_003634705.1). Lineage (GTDB taxonomy): Bacteria > Actinomycetota > Actinomycetes > Streptosporangiales > Streptosporangiaceae > Spirillospora > Spirillospora pelletieri. Next base: position 44,526 of record NZ_RBWU01000002.1, read on the forward strand.
ACCCCACAGTGGTTCGCTGACCAGGGACTCAGGCTGAGGGTGGTGCGCGGTACCCAGCGAAGGCCAGTCACCTCGCATGGGAATCTCCAGGAGCGGTTCGGACGACGCACTCACCTAACAGATCCGCCCATGGTGGGCGGGACACGAAAGTCGACTCCACACGCCAGCGGCGCGCACCGTCAGCTCCGGCGTGCCGTCATGTGGCACATTTGTGGGACTTCAGGTTTTGGGGAGGTCGGCGAGCATATTGCGGGCGTGCGCGGATATCTCCGGATGGTTGAAGTGGACGGCCTGCTCGTACGCCGCTCGCGCCGCCTCGATGTCGCCTTCCTGGGTGAGGAGGACCCCGAGGTTGACGGCCGCCATGGGGGCCGATTCCCGGTGGCCGGAATTGATGGCGTACTCGTAGGCGGTCCGTGCTTCCGCGAATCTTCCCTGACGTTTCAACTGGACCCCGAGGTTGAAGGCCGCCTGAGGGGCGAGTTCGGCGGACCCGGAGTCGATGACGCGCTGATAGGCCTCGTGCGCCCCCTCCAGATCGCCCTGGTCGAACAGCAGACTCCCGAGGGCGAAGGCCGCCTCCGGCACGAAACCGGGGTGGCCCGAGTCGATGGCGCGTTGGAGGGCGGCGCGAGCGGCGTCCAGGTCTCCCCGCTTGTGGAGGAGCATCGACATGTTGAGCGCGGCCATGGGGGCGGCGTCGGGATGGTCCGAGTCGGCGGCCTGTCGCAGTGCGGCCAGCGCGCCGTCCGGGTCGCCGTTCTCGGCCAGGAGAATGCCGAGGTTGACGGTGGCCATGGGGGCGGTGTCCGGCCGGCCGAGCGCGATGGCGCGTTCGTAGGACTCCCGTGCCCCTTCGACGTCGCCCGCCTTCTCAAGCCAGATCCCATGGCTCATGGCGTATCCGGCCTCGCGTCGAGTGTCGGAATCGTCGCTCATGTCCTGCCCCCGTATCCCACATCGGTCACGAAAACGATAATTGTTCCATGCTGTGGGGAGGTATGCCGGGAAAGGTGTGGAATGGCGGGGCCGGGAGCCTGGCGCTCAGTTCCGTGGTAGCCGGAGTGGGGCGAGAAAGGCGTCCACCTGTTTGGGGTCGTAGCCGCGTATCACGACGTCGAAGGTCGCGGGCTCCAGCGCGGGGTTCTCGGCGCCGACCAGTTCGGCGATGCCGCGGAGATAGTTCTCGACCTGGTGGCGATCGTAACCCCTCATCTTGATGCGGAAGGGCGGGGGAGAGCCGGACTCGAACGCCTGCAACTGCGCTACCCGTTCGGGGCCGAGTCTTTGCGAGATCATGACGGCAACCTAGCAGCGGGGTCCGCCATCGGCAGTGTGATGGAGGTGTGCCTGCTTGGGTCCTGCATGTCGACCTGGACCAGTTCATCGCAGCGGTCGAGGTGCTGCGCCGTCCGGAACTACGTGGACGGCCCGTCGTCGTCGGCGGGGATGGCGATCCGACGAAGCGCGGTGTGGTGAGCACGGCCTCGTACGAGGCGCGCGCCCACGGCGTCCATTCCGGGCTGCCGCTGCGCACCGCCGTACGGCGCTGCCCGGACGCGGTGTTCCTGCCCGTGGACAGGGACCTGTACGAGGCCGCGTCGGCCCAGGTCATGGCGACGTTGCGAAGCCTCGGCGCCGTGGTCGAGGTGCTCGGATGGGACGAGGCGTTCCTGGCCGTCGACGGCGACCCGGAGGCGATGGCCGACGAGATCCGCGACCGGGTGCGGGCGGCGACCGGCCTCGACTGCACGGTCGGCATCGGACGGAACAAGCTTCAGGCGAAGCTCGCCACCGGCTTCGGTAAACCCGCCGGGGTCTTCACGTTGACGCCGGAGACCTGGTTCGAGGTGCTCGGCGACCGGCCGGTGGACGCGCTCTGGGGCATCGGAGCCAAGACCGCCAGGCGGCTCGGCGGGCTGGGACTCGTCACCGTCGGCGACCTGGCCGCCGCCGATCCACGGGCGCTCGCCGAGGAGTTCGGTCCCGCGACCGGTCCGTGGCTCGTACGGCTCGCGCAGGGCCGGGACGACTCGCCGGTGAGCGACGCGCCGTACGTCCCGCGCTCACGTGGTCGGGAGACCACGTTCCAGGCCGACCTGGCCGACTGGACGGACGTCCGTGCCGCGGTGGCCCGGTCGGCGCGGCGGGTCGCCGACGACGTCGCCGACGACGGCAGACCGATCGTCCGCGTCATCGTCAAGATCCGGTACGCGCCGTTCACCACCCGGACCCACGGGAAGACCCTGGACGCGCCGACCGTCGACGCGGACCGGATCGAGGAGGGCGCCCTCGCCGCACTGGACGCCTTCAGCGGACGGCGACCCGTCCGGCTCGTCGGCGTCCGCGTCGAGTTCGAACGTTGACGCCCGAACCGTCCGACCCACCTGCCAGCATCCTCGCCATGACCGAGCTTTCGGCTCTGTTCCCGGACGGCGGGGACGAGCGCACTCTCACGACCCAACTTCCACCCGGCCGCCTCGTGTGGCCCAAGGTCGCAGAAGGCGATCCGCCCGCCGAGCGTCCCGTCTACTGGCTGAGCGACACCCCGGCCTCCGCGGAACTGTGGAGCAGCCTGCTGGAAGAGCACCCCACCTCGGGGCTGTGGCCACTGCTCCTGGACCCGGTGAACAGCACGTACGCCGACCCGGATCGACCATGGGTCGTGGGAGAAGTCACCCCGGGGGCGGTGACCGACATCGATGGGTACGACCCGGCCGAGTTGATGCGGACACGGTGGACCGGGTGGGTCGCGGCGGATTCCGAGTACGACTACAAGGACCTCGAACCGTTCCGCCGCACCTGTCCCGGACTCGCCGAACCCGGTGAGCTCATGGACGCCCCGGACGCCCTCGCCGACTGGCTAGCCGGATCCCGCAAAGACGAGAAGACGCGCATCGGTCTGGTCGCGGCGTCCCGTGGCGCCGACACCCTGACGGTGCTGGGCTGGTGCGGCCCGGTCAACAGCGGGATGAAGATCGCCGCCATGTCCGCGATCCTGCGCGGCTGGGAGGACCGCTTCGGAGCCCGGGTCGTCCGGGTCGGGTTCGACACCCTGGACCTGAGCGTGGCCGCGCCGCCGGTGACCATGGAGCACGCCTTGCGCGTGGCCGCCGAGCACTTCGTCTTCTGCCCCGACAACATCCAGCAGGGCGCGGGCACGCTGCGCAGGTACGCGGAGGACATCCTCCGCGTGAACCAATGGTCCTTCTGGTGGGACTGAACTAACCGCTGCCACTCGCCGAGGTCATCACACCACTCTGCCGAAACAGCACCACGCACTGCCATGAACAGCGCATGGCGCCATCACCCGCCGGTGCGCTTGCCGAGCCGAAGCCAGACGTCAGGGTGTTCCAGACAGTCGGCCGTCTCGGGACGCAGGCCCGCGTACACCATGCAGTGCACGATCGCTTTGCGGCACGAGGCGTAGGCGGCCAGGACGTCGCGGGCGGTGGCGTCCGAGGCCGGGTCGTAGCCGGGGTGCAGGTCCCATCTCGGTATCCGGCCGTCCTCGGCGACGCACCCCTGGTTTCCGCTCTTGGGGTTGGCGTACATGCCGTAGGCGAACGTCCCCGCTGTCACGGCTTCGATCATGTCGAAGTCATTGGCCCGGTACGCCCACGGTTGGGCGAGGACGCACCCGCCGGGGACGTCGGTGACACCGATGATGTCCAGTTCGTAGCAGAAGGGCAGGTCGTGCCACGGGACGCGACCGTCCACGACGATGAGCCCGTCATTGTCCAGGCGCCGCACGGCCTCGGTGGCCGTCACATTCGCCACGCAGGTCAGCGAGAAGCCGTCGTAGTAGAGGTCGGAGAGCATTCGAGCCAGCTCCGGACCCGACTCGGCCAGGCCCCGCTCCTCCTCGGTGAGCCGATGCCCTTCGGGAGCCGCGCCGAAGTCGAACGGCCCCACCTGGCCCAGCCTGCCCGGCGACCAGCCGTCCATCATCGGCCGCCACGGGTCGGCCCCCTGCTCCAGCAGCGCCGAGACGTTGTCGGCGCGGCGGTGAAAGACGGCGTTCCACAGGGCGCTGCGGTTGTCGCAGAGGGCGTCGACATCATGGGCGCGGCGCGCCAGTTCGGACACGACCTCGGCCGAGCCTTCCTTCGCGGCCTCGTGCAGCGGGGTGCCATAGCCCCATAACTCCCCGACCGGGTCGGCTCCGGCGTCCAGACGCTGCCGGATCTTCTCCAGATCGGTCAGGTCACCGTGATACATACCGGACCAATCCGCCGCTGTTCCCGCCATGCCCATTCCTCCCTGAAAGCAGAAACCTGATCTTGACCGTGCCATGGGGGTAGGACATTCCGAACCCGAGCCAACGCCGACTCGGCCGGCCGGACGTGCCGAAGTCGAACCCCGACGGCACCGGAGTACGGCAGCCGAATCACACTGATCACGGGCCACCGGCTCGCCCTCCTCGCCCCCGGCGATAGGAACGGCAACGGTGACCTGGGAGAGGTCGACGATGTGTCCCGCGGCCGTGGTCGGTCGGCGTCTGGCGCGCGAGGGTGCCGTTCGGGGCCCGCTGGGCGGTGTTCGCGTCCCTTGTCCTGACCGGACGTGCCGCACTCGTCGCACGCCTGCGTACGCCTTGACGGCATGGGCGCGCCGGAGGCAGGCGCGTGGCCTCCGTGGTCATCGAGCGACCGCCCTCGACGGCGATGTGGACCGCGTTGCCGTGGTCGGTCGGCGTCTGGTGCGCGAGGGTGCCGTTCGGGGCTCGCTGGGCGGTGTTCGCGTCCCTTGTCCTGACCGGACGTGCCGCACTCGTCGCACGCCTGCGTACGCCTTGACGGCATGGGCGCGCCGGAGGCAGGCGCGTGGCCTCCGTGGTCATCGAGCGACCGCCCTCGACAGCGATGTGGACCGCGTTGCCGTGGTCGATCGGCGTCTTGTGCGCGGGGTGCCGTTCGGGGCCCGCTGGGCGGTGGCGCGTTTCTCGTTTGACCGGACGTGGCGCGGTTCAGGGGCGTGGGGGGCGTCCCAGGGTGGTCAGTTGGAGGAACAGGGGGAAGGCGACGCGGGGGCTGGTGTGGTGGGTGTCGGGGTGACGGGGGTCGGTCGCGGCGTCGATCAGGGGCGGTCGTTCGTGGGCGCCGTCGCGTTGGTAGGTCTCGTCCATGGTGACGCTGGTCCATCGGGCGTTCTGGAGTTGTTGGGCGCGTCCGATTCCCGCGACCGCGGGCAGGGTGACCTTGACGTCCAGGCCGCTGCCCGTCAGGTACTTCCACACCTTGTGCGGGTGGGTCAGTGGGTCCGGTGGCACCCGGTCGGAGGAGTGGTACGTCCGGACGGCGCGGGCCTCGTTCTCACGTGCCCACCGCAGTAGCAGGTCGAGATAGGCGGGCCAACCGCCGGTGTCGGGGTGGAAGCCGTCCAGGTCCCACAGCTCGTGCCAGGAGTTCCGCCAGCTCGACAGGGGGATCGTGCCGCCGCCCGGTGGGACGCCCCACAGGCTGGAGTCGAACGGGGTGTTCCTGGTCGACACCGTGAAGCCCGATTCGGGCATGAGCCCCTTGACCGGTGAGATGCCGGTGCTGAACCCGCCGACGGCCACCTTGCCGACCGTGGGCACCGGGCCGAAGGAGTCCGCCGCGATGGACGGCGTGTTGACGCGCAGGTTCGGTCCGGCCAGCTCCAGAACGTTGGGTGGACGCGGCGGACGCAGCCCGAGCCGACTCGTCCGGCATTGTCGGTGCAGGAACAGGCCGACCTCGCGAAGCGCGCGGTAGAGGCCCTCGCCGCGGGTGAACGGCCCCAGGTCGCCGAAGTCGGAGATCGGCATGACCAGGACGGCGCGGCTGCGCTGCGCGATCATCGAGTAGACGAAGTAGTAGGTGTCGAGCATGTAGCGCTTGGCCAGGTCCAGGTAGGTCTGTGACGGCCCGTCCTTGGCCAGCCCGTACGGGTAGGTCACCTCGGCGAAGTTCGATTTCTGGGTGTGCGGGCTGTAGAAGACGATGTAGTCCAGCGATGCGGGCGGTTTCTCGTCCGGGAGGTTCGGCGACCACACCGCGACGACCCAGCGCGGACGGCTCGGTCGCGCCGGGTACTCCAGCCAGAAGAACCGGCCGAAGGCCGCCGGGTCCGCGTCGGCCATGTCGCTCTGGAAACGTCCCCATCCGGGTGTGCCCGGTGCCACGGGCGTGGACGGCAGTAACTGCCTGCGTGGCACGTGCATGGCGTGTTTGTCGTTCCAGTGCCCGTCATATCCGCGTATTCCGGCAAATCGGGGAACGTCGAACAGCAGCGCGCCGCCCGGATCACGGCCCCGGGTCTTCATGAGTGCGGCGCGCTCCTCGGCGGACAGGTTCCGGGTGGGGCTGGTGTCCATCCGGCCCAGCGTCACCGCCAGCAGCACGTCGGCGCCGCTGCGGGTCGGGGCGACCAGCGCGTTGTCCCAGTCGGACGACCCGGGCAGGCCCAGGAAGACGCAGCGTTCCGGCACGTGGTGCGCGTCGTCCACCTCCAGGGTCACCTGCTGGGCGGGGTCGAGGTCGAGGCTCGCGGTGAAGCGGCCCGCCGGGTCGGTGAGTCCGGTCGCGGGCCCGAGCCGCACCCGCGCCGCGGGGAGCGGCCGTCCGTTGACGTCGCCGACCGAGACGATGTAGTTGACCGCCATTCCCCGAGCCTAGGCATTTCGGGAGTTCTTCTCGCTACTTTGCGACCACAAATGGTCACTTATTGTGATCATGGTGGCGGCGTGCGACATTTGGCCCAGCTCGGCGAGTTCGCACCGACGAGGGGGATCTCATGGCACTGGTCGTCTCGTTCACGGGCAAGACCGCGTTACCGGCACCGCACACCGGATCCGGATACCGGGTCTGGTCGTACCGGGTCGAGGCCTCCCCGCCCGGTGGCCTGCCCGCGAACCAGCGCATCGCGCTCGGCCTGCCCCACGACATGGACGTCCAGGACCCGAACCGGTACCCGGGCGTCCCGCAGCTCGCCGGAACCTTCCTGCGGCGCGACCCGGACACCAGCCGCCAGTACGTCGGCCGGGTCACCGGCAGCGCCGGCGGCGGGACGATCTCGTTCGTCGCCCCGGCCGGGGAGTCCACCTGCGAGATGCTGCTGGTGAGGCTGCCGGACGGGCAACCGCCGACGCCGCTGCCGTTCGCCGTGACCCCGGGCGGGACCGAACTGCCCGTCCAGGTGCTGACCGCCCCGGCGACACGCGTCCCGGGAACGTTCAACGGCCGTCCGGTGGGCGAGTTCGCCGGAACACTCCCGTACGCGAGCGAGATGTTCGGCGTCTACCAGCCGCTGGCCGGCTGGTTCGGCGTGGAGAACTCGCTGCGCGCCTTCCGGAGCGGCGCCGCCCACGGGATCCCTGGGCTGCGCCGCGACCTGTTCGCCGGGGACGCCGCCCGCGAGCTGACCGACGACGCCCTCGCCGAACTGGCGGCCCTCGCCGGACGCGTCGACGCCGCCGTCGCGCAGGGCGTCCTGTCCCCGGTGGGCCTGGTGAACCTCTTCCGCCAGTACTTCTTCGAGTTCGACACCTTCCTCGGCGCGCCCGCCGGGCACCTGTGGATCAGTCCGGGCGGGACGGTGGAGGTGGTGGAGACCAGCACCCGGCGCACGCTCGTGGAGAAGGCCTCCGAACAGACGGAGGAGACCTCGCGCAAGGTCGAGGAGAGCCTCACCGAACAGGACGACATCGCCGACGCCGTCAAGGAAGAGAACGCCAACGACACCAAGCTCGGGCTCAGCGCCACCGGCGGCGTGAACGCGCCGATCTACCACGGCGAGGTCACCGCCAGTTTCAGCGTGGGCAGCTCCGCCAAGAGGTCGTCGGAGGAGACGCACAAGCAGACCCGCACGCAGAGTTCCAAGGCCACCAGCGAGATCAAGCGGAACTTCAAGACCACCTTCCGCACGGTGACCGAGACGACCGACACCACCAGCCGCCGCTACGTCGTGCAGAACACCACCGACGAACTCGTGAACTACGAGCTGCGCCGCAAGATGCGCAAGGTCGGGGTGCAGTTGCAGCACATCGGCGCCCGCCTGTGCTGGCAGGTCTACATCGACCGGCCCGGCCGCATCCTCGGCCTCGGTGACCTCGTGGACGTCGTCGCCGCGCCCGACCTGACCGGCGTCCCCAAGCCGGAACCCAAGCCGATCCCCCAGGAACAGAAGATCACCTACCCGCTGTCGGTGCCGTTCGTGTTGATCCAGGGCGGTGACGACGAGGCGGAACTCACCTACAAGACGTCATCGGACAACCGCGATCACGGGATCAACAAGAGCACCGTCGGCGAGGACGACATCATCCAGTTCCGCTTCGACCTCCCCCTGCCGCCCCCACCGCCCGGCTACCAGGTCGGCGGCCTGGCCTCGATCGACTTCAAGGGCGCGCAGGTCCAGTGGACCGACAAGGCCTCCGACCTGTCGATGGAGAGGAACCCGGACCCGACCAAGAACACCCTCGGGCTCCGCCTCACCCACGCCAACTTCCAGGGACGCAAATCCCTCCCGGTCGACGCGTCCATCATCTACGTCCCCACACCCGACGCCGTCGCGGCCGTCGAGAAGGCCAACAGGGAGGCCGCGGAGGCCTATGCCGAACAGGTGGCGCAGCTCCAGGTCGAGGCGTACGGCAACGCGATCCGCACCCGGCTGAGGAAGGTCAGCTCGATGCGTCCGCGTCCGGCCGGTGACCTGCGCAGCGAGGAACGCCAGACGGTGTTCGGCAGCCTGGTCCGCCGGCTCGGCGTCGGCACCGACGAGCATCTCGGCGCCGAGATCATCCGGCAGCTCTTCGACGTGGACGAGATGCTGTACTTCGTCGCCCCCGACTTCTGGCGTCCGGGCGGCATCGTCTCGGAACCCGGCGCGGGCAGCGTCGGCCGCTACCCCGTCCCCCCGGCACCCTGGTCCGCCGACCAGGCGACACCGCTGGCCGGCGAGACGGTGGCGAGCTGGTACACCCACACCGACCGGACCAACACGCTCGACCCGCAGGGACGGCCCACCCCCGAGTGGCGCCTCGACTACCTCATCACCGAGGAGACCCAGCCCGCCCCGCTGGGCAGCTCGCTCGGCTGGCTCATCCAGATCGACGGCGACGAGCGCCGCAACCAGTTCCTGAACGCCGCATGGGCCAAGGCCATCCTGCCGATCCGCCCCGGCCACGAGGTCGCCGCCGTCGCCTGGCTCGCCGAGGTGGAAGGCCAGGCGGCACTCGGACTGCCCTACAAGTTCCAGCCCGGCGACCCGCCCGAGTACGAGGGCAAGAAGGTCGGCGAGGTGCTGGCCCTACTCGCCGCCGAACTCCAACGCGCCAACACCGAGGTGGCCAACACCCTCGCCACCGAGGAGGTCTTCGAAACCGGCTTCGACCCCTTGGCGGGCGGCTTCCGCCCCGCCGAGCCCTACCAGATCTTCGACCAGTGGACAGAGGTGCTCCCCACCGACCAGGTGGTCGCCGTAGAGGTCGAATACGACCCCAAGACCGGCCGGCAACTCTGACGTCCCGCTCAGTCGAGAGGCAGCGCCCGCCGAGGAACGGGAGCCGACTGCAGAACGGACGTCGTCGTCCTGGCGTACGGGGTGAAACGGTCAAGGATCGGTTCGAGCTCGTCCACCGCGCGCAGGTGGGCGATGAAGAAGAAACAGTCGTCACCCGTGATGCGGTGGCACTCGACGATCTGCGGGATCTCGTCGGCGATCTTGGGGATCCGGCTCAGCTCCCGCGGGCTCGGGCTGACCCGCACGAGCACGCTGATCGGGTAACCGAGCGCCACCGGGTCGACGGTCGCGTGGTAGCCCGTGATGACCCCGGTCTCCTCCAGGCGCTGGACGCGCTCGGCCACGGCCGGCGCGGAGAGCGCGACCCGGCGCCCCAGGTCCGCCAACGTCACCCGCCGTCCCCGCCGTTTCGTCGAACCGGCGACCTGATAGCATCTAATGAATATAGCGTCTATGCTATGGCATCCAGATTCGAGCTCGAGATGGAACCCGAGGTCCGGGCTTGGTTGAGCGAGCTGTCGCTGGGCGAGTACCGGCACGTGATGTTCTATGCCGACTTACTGGCGGACAACGCGGAAACGCTGGGCGAGCCGTACTCGCGGCACCTTGGCGAAGGCGTTCGGGAACTGCGCTTCTATCTGGGGCGGCAGGCGACGCGGATCACCTACTGGCTGGCGCCCGGTCGGCGTGTGGTGTTGCTGACGGTCTTCCGCAAGACGCGGTCTGTGGAGACGGCGGAGGTCGACCGGGCGAAGCGGGCCAAGAAGCTGTGCGAGGCAGAGCACTGCCCTGCGCTTGAGATCTACGATCGCAGTGATCAGTAGGACGTCGGGAGCTGGTATGAGCGACGAACACTCCAGATTGGTGATCACCGATGAGGATCGCGGCAGTGAGGAGTACCAGGCGGCTCGCTATGCCTATGAGTTGGGCAAGGCGGTCCGGGAGCGGCGGCTGGAGCTCGGCCTGACGCAGGTCGAACTGGCACGCCGGAGCGGGATGACACAGTCACAGCTGTCCCGGCTGGAAGCGGGCGGGGCGGAGCCGACGATTCGGGTTCTTGATCGGTTGGCTCATGCGCTGGATGCGACGCTTGAGGTGAGCTTCATCCCACGTGCGGCCTGACCACGGGCGGCTCCTGCGGCAGGTGCCGGTACCCGCCGCAAATGAGTTGGCCATTGTGGGTGTGTCGTTGCAACGTGGAGAACGTTGAAAGGAGCCGCTTCATGGAACAGGTACGTCTCGGCACGACGGGGATGAGGGTCTCCCGCATCTGCCTTGGCATGATGAGCTACGGCGACAAGGCCTCACGGGCGTGGGCGCTCGACGAGGACGCCGCCGAACCGATCGTCCGGCGGGCCGCCGAAGCGGGGGTGACGTTCTTCGACACCGCCGACGTGTACTCGAACGGTGTGAGCGAAGAGATCACCGGCAGTCTGCTCCGGAAGCTCTTCACACGGCGGGACGACTATGTCCTCGCCACCAAGGTTTGCCTCCCCATGGGATCGGGGCCGAACGACCGGGGCCTGTCGCGCAAACACATCATGGCCAGCATCGACGCCTCGCTGAAGCGGCTCGGCACCGACTACGTCGACCTCTACCAGATCCACCGTTGGGACTACGAGACACCGATTGAGGAGACCCTCGAAGCTCTCCACGACGTCGTGAAGTCGGGCAAGGCCCGGTACATCGGCGCGTCCAGCATGTTCGCGTGGCAGTTCGCCAAGGCGCAGCATGTCGCGGAACTGGGCGGCTGGACGAAGTTCGTCACCATGCAGAACCACTACAACCTCATCTACCGCGAAGAGGAGCGGGAGATGATCCCGCTGTGTCTCGACCAGGGCGTGGGTCTCCTTCCGTGGAGTCCGCTGGCCCGCGGGGTGCTCGCCGGAAACCGGGATCGCGGCGGTGAGCGCAGGACCCTCCGGTCCCAGAACGACGCCTACGGCGACAGCCTCTACACCGACGACGACTTCGACGTCGTCGACGCGGTCCGGGAAGTCGCCGGCGAAAGGGGCGTCCCCCCGGCGCAAATCGCGCTCGCGTGGCTGCTCGGCAGGCCCGGAATGACGGCACCGATCGTCGGAGCGACGAAACTCACTCATATCGAGGACGCGGTCGCCGCCGAACGCCTGGAGTTGGACGAGAAGGAGGTCGCGAGGCTGGAGGCGCCGTACAGGCCGCATCCCATTCGCGGGCACTCCTGACGAACGTGGTGTGGAACACCCCCGGAGCAGGAACGCGCCGGGGGTGTTCGGCGTCTATTCAGGGTGGTGATTTGCGATTGCGCGGGCGATCGGGGCAGGCTGGGGACGAGTACGCCCACGCATGGTCGAGGGGACGACGGCGCTGAAGGAGCCCGACGATGACCGAGAACGACGGTACGCAGGGACCGCGGCGGCCGTTGCCGGAGGACGAGGGGCGGCCCACGCCGCCGGAGCCGCAGGAGCCTCCCGCCCGGCCGATGGGCGACCGCACCGTGGTTTTCGGGGCGCCGCAGCTCGGCGGCGCACCGCAGGAGCCGCGTGAGGAGGAGCGGCAGGCGCCGCCTCCGCCGCCTCCCACGATGGTCGAGCAGCCGATGCAGCAGTACGGCGAGCAGCCTCCGCCGCCGCCGCAGCAGCAGTACGGCGCTCCCCAGGAGCAGCAGCAGTACGGGCCGCCCGCCGGGCAGCTGCCGTACGGTGCGCCTCCCGGCCCCGGCGGCTTCCCACCGCCGCAGGAGCAGCAGCAGTACGGCCCGCCGCAGCCCGGCTACGGGCAGCAGCCGGAGCCGCCCGCCTACAACCAGCAGCCGCCCAACCAGCAGCCGCCCGCGTATCCGCAGCAGCCGATGCACGGCGCGCCCCAGGAGCCGCAGCAGCAGTTCGGCCAGGGCGCGTTCGGTGGTCAGGAGCCGCCCGCCGAGCAGCCGCCGCAGGACGCCCTGTCGGACCGTACGCTGATCGTCCCCGGCCCGACCGCCGAGACCCCGGCGCCGGAGCAGCAGCGTCCCGTGGTGGACGACCAGGCCACACTGCACTGGTCACCGGGCACCGACATCCCGGTCGCCACCGGCCCCGAGCGCAGGCAGGAGCCGCCGGCGGAGCCGTGGCAGGCGCCGACACCGCCGGCCACCCCCGAACCGTGGACTCCGGAGTCGTCCCAGCAGGGGCAGGGGCCCCTGGACAACGACCGGACGATGATGGTGCCGCCGCCCGACTCCGGCTTCGGCGCGTCCTCCCAGCCGCCCGCCACGACCGAGGACGCCTACCGCGCCACCACCGAGGACGCCTACCGCACCCCCGGCACGGAGGACGCCCGCGCGACCGAGGTGTTCCACCAGTCCGCCGCTCAGGGCGCCCGTCCCGCCGAGCAGGAAATGCCGGAGCACACCCGGCTGGACATCGGCCAGCAGCAGTGGGGCCAACAGCAGCAACAACAGCAGCCCCAGCAGCAGGGCTACGGCCAGCAGCAGTACGGCCAGCAACAGCAGTACGGCCAGCCGTCCGACCAGCAAGGGCAGCAGGGTTACGGCCAGCCCGGCCAGCAGCAGGGCTATGGCCAGCAACAGCAGTACGGCCAGCCGTCCGACCAGCAGGGCCAGCAGTCCTACGGCCAGCCCGGCCAGTACGGCCAACAGGGCGAATACGGCCAGCCCGCCCAACAAGGACAGCAGGGCCAGCAAGGCCAGTACGGCCAGCCGCAGGCCTACGGTCAGCAGCAGCCCGTCTACGGCGGCGGCGCCGATGAGGCCGGTGGCGGCAAGAGCAAGCTTCTCCTCATCGTCGGAGCGATCGTCGCCGTAGTGGTCGTCCTGGCCATCGTCTACCTGGCCTTCCTCCGCTAGTAGGAGACGACGTAAAACCTGTCCCACGTCTTCCCAACAGGGAGGACGTGGGACACAATGCGTAGACCAGCACCCCATAAAGCGCCGACCGCAACCGGCACCGCAACCCCGCGACAACCTGGGCCACTGCGATCGCGTCCGAAGGCAGGTTGCGAGCGAAGCGAGAACCTGATCGCGCAGCGCGCCGCTAGGCGAGCCGAAGCGATGCCAGCGATCGCACGCAGTTCACGACGATGGAGGGCGCTCTGCGCCCGAAGGAGGAGTGGGCTGCCAGCCAACGCTGCCAACCAACTTTGCACTTTCGCTTATGGGTCGGTAACCTCTTCACTTGTGCCCGCGGCGTGCGGGCCGCTGTGCGTGTGCGTCGGCGAGGCCGTCAGGTCAGCCCCAGCGCCGCATCAATGAGACTTTCTCATCCTCAGCGGGCTCGGTGGCTCCGTGCCGTCCGGGTGCGCCGGATGAAAGAGGCTCGCTCCCCGGCTTGAGTCGGCCCCATTTACGGGCCGGGCGGTCTGTGTCGGTTTCACGCGGTTGTTTTTCCGTGTGGCGGCGACACGCCCGACCGCGTGGGTCGGAGAGGTCGGGAAACCGGCAGGTCACAGCCTCGTGTGAGGTGGTGATTGCAGCAATTTCAGACTTACCGGCTCGGTACGAGGAAGACGGAGACGCGGTGCCCACGATCCAGCAGCTGGTCCGCAAGGGCCGCCAGGACAAGGTGACCAAGAACAAGACGCCCGCGCTCAAGGGCAGCCCCCAGCGCCGGGGTGTCTGCACGCGCGTCTACACGACGACGCCCAAGAAGCCGAACTCCGCGCTTCGCAAGGTCGCCCGTGTCCGGCTGTCGAGCGGGATCGAGGTCACGGCCTACATCCCCGGCGTCGGTCACAACCTGCAGGAGCACTCGATCGTGCTCGTGCGCGGCGGCCGTGTGAAGGACCTCCCCGGGGTCCGGTACAAGATCATTCGCGGCACGCTGGACACCCAGGGCGTCCGGAACCGCAAGCAAGGCCGCAGCCACTACGGCGCGAAGAAGGAGAAGGGCTGATGCCGCGTAAGGGCCCCGCTGGCAAGCGCCAGCTCATCGCTGACCCGGTGTACAACTCGCCGCTGGTCACCGCGCTCATCAACAAGGTTCTCCTGGACGGCAAGCGTTCGATCGCGCAGAACATCGTGTACGACGCCCTGGAGGGCGCCCGTGAGAAGACCGGCAACGACCCGGTCGTCACGCTGAAGCGCGCGCTCGACAACGTCAAGCCCACCCTGGAGGTCCGCAGCCGCCGTGTCGGTGGCGCGACCTACCAGGTGCCCGTCGAGGTGCGGCCCGCCCGCAGCACCACCCTGGCCCTGCGCTGGCTGGTGCTGTACGCCCGGCAGCGCCGTGAGAAGACCATGACCGAGCGGCTGATGAACGAGCTGCTCGACGCGAGCAACGGCCTCGGCGCCTCGGTGAAGAAGCGCGAGGACACCCACAAGATGGCGGAGTCCAACAAGGCATTCGCCCACTACCGCTGGTAACCCGGCGAACTGCAACGACGAGACGACGCGAGGACGAAAGTGGCTACCAAAACCGGTGTAGACCTGGCCAAGGTCCGCAACATCGGGATCATGGCCCATATCGACGCTGGCAAGACCACGACGACCGAGCGCATCCTGTACTACACGGGGATGAGCTACAAGATCGGCGAGGTCCATGACGGCGCCGCGACCATGGACTGGATGGAGCAGGAGCAGGAGCGCGGGATCACCATCACCTCCGCCGCCACCACCTGCGAATGGTCGGTCGACGACGTCAAGCACACCATCAACATCATCGACACCCCGGGTCACGTCGACTTCACCATCGAGGTGGAGCGCAACCTGCGGGTGCTCGACGGTGCCGTCGCGGTGTTCGACGGCGTCGCCGGCGTGGAGCCGCAGTCCGAGACCGTGTGGCGTCAGGCCGACCGGTACGGCGTTCCGCGCATGTGCTTCGTCAACAAGCTCGACCGGGTCGGCGCGGAGTTCCACCGCTGCGTCGACATGATCGAGAACCGGCTCAACGCGACGCCGCTGCCGCTGCAGCTGCCGATCGGCGCCGAGGCCGACTTCAAGGGCGTCATCGACCTGGTGACGATGAAGGCCCTGGTCTGGAACGAAGAGGCCAAGCTCGGCGAGATGTACGACACGCTCGACATCCCCGACACGCACGCCGAGACGGCGCGGGAGTGGCACGACAAGCTGGTCGAGACCCTCGCCGAGAACGACGACGAGATCATGGAGCTGTACCTGGAGGGCGACGAGCCCACCGTGGAGCAGCTGCACGCGGGCATCCGCCGCGCGACGATCGCCGCCAAGCTGACGCCGGTCATGTGCGGCACGGCGTTCAAGAACAAGGGCGTGCAGCCGCTGCTGGACGCGATCGTCCGCTACCTGCCGTCGCCGCTGGACGTGGAGGCCATCGAGGGCCACGCCGTCCGCGACGAGGAGAAGGTGCTGACCCGCCGCCCGAGCGAGGACGAGCCGTTCTCCGCCCTGGCGTTCAAGATCGCGAGCGACCCGCACCTGGGCAAGCTCACCTTCGTGCGCGTCTACTCCGGTGTCATGGAGTCCGGCACGAGCGTGATGAACTCCGTCAAGGAGCGCAAGGAGCGCATCGGCAAGATCTACCGGATGCACGCCAACAAGCGCACCGAGATCGAGCGCGCGGGCGCCGGCGACATCGTCGCGGTGATGGGCCTCAAGCAGACCACCACCGGTGAGACGCTCGCCGACGACAAGGACCCGATCGTCCTGGAGTCGATGAACTTCCCGGCGCCGGTCATCCACGTCGCGATCGAGCCGAAGACCAAGGCCGACCAGCAGAAGCTCGGCACCGCGATCCAGCGGCTCGCCGAGGAGGACCCGTCCTTCCAGGTCCGCACGGACGAGGACACCGGCCAGACCGTCATCTCCGGCATGGGCGAACTCCACCTGGAGATCCTCGTCGACCGGATGAAGCGCGAGTTCAAGGTCGACGCCAACGTCGGCAAGCCGCAGGTCGCCTACCGCGAGACGATCAAGCGCAAGGTCGAGAAGGTCGAGTACACCCACAAGAAGCAGACGGGTGGCTCCGGCCAGTTCGGCCGCGTGATCATCGACCTGGAGCCGCTGGGCGGCGGGTCCGACGGCTACGAGTTCGAGAACAAGGTCACCGGTGGCCGCATCCCGCGGGAGTACATCCCGTCGGTCGACGCGGGCTGTCAGGAGGCCGCGGAGTTCGGTGTCCTCGCCGGCTACCCGATGGTGGGCGTCAAGGTCACCCTTCAGGACGGCGCCTACCACGAGGTCGACTCGTCGGAGATGGCGTTCAAGGTCGCCGGTTCCATGGCGTTCAAGGAGGCCGCCCGCAAGGCGTCCCCGACGCTGCTGGAGCCGATGATGGCGGTCGAGGTCACCACGCCCGAGGACAACATGGGCGACGTGATCGGCGACCTCAACAGCCGCCGCGGTCAGGTCCAGTCCATGGACGAGCGGCATGGCATGCGCGTCATCAAGGCGCTCGTGCCACTGTCCGAGATGTTCGGCTACGTGGGTGATCTGCGCAGCAAGACCCAGGGCCGGGCCGTCTTCACCATGCAGTTCGATTCCTACGCCGAGGTTCCGACGAACGTCGCGCAGGAGATCGTCGCCAAGGCGCGGGGCGAATGATGAGGAAGCCGGTTCTTCATCAGCCGTAAGCGCCGGCCTGTCAAGGATCACTAGACGTACATCGCAACGGTCGTCGAGACGGCCGAGGATCGAAGCAAGGAGCAACCAGTGGCGAAGGCCAAGTTCGAGCGGACCAAGCCGCACGTGAACATCGGCACCATCGGACACATCGACCACGGTAAGACCACGCTTACCGCGGCGATCACCAAGGTGCTCCACGACAAGTACCCGGACCTCAACCCCTTCACGCCGTTCGAGGACATCGACAAGGCGCCGGAGGAGCGCGAGCGCGGTATCACCATCTCCATCGCGCACGTCGAGTACCAGACCGAGGCCCGGCACTACGCGCACGTGGACTGTCCCGGTCACGCCGACTACATCAAGAACATGATCACCGGTGCGGCGCAGATGGACGGCGCCATCCTGGTGGTCGCGGCCACCGACGGCCCGATGCCGCAGACCAAGGAGCACGTGCTCCTGGCCCGCCAGGTCGGCGTCCCCTACATCGTCGTCGCGCTGAACAAGTGCGACATGGTGGACGACGAGGAGATCCTGGAGCTCGTCGAGCTCGAGGTCCGCGAGCTGCTCACCGAGTACGAGTTCCCGGGCGACGACCTGCCGGTCGTGCGCGTGTCCGCGTTCCAGGCGCTCCAGGGCGACGAGAAGTGGGCCGCGTCGATCACCGAGCTGATGGACGCCGTCGACCAGAACGTGCCGGAGCCGGTGCGTGACACCGAGAAGCCGTTCCTGATGCCGATCGAGGACGTCTTCACGATCACCGGTCGCGGCACCGTCGTCACCGGCCGTATCGAGCGCGGTGTCATCAACGTCAACGAGACCGTCGACATCATCGGCATCAAGTCGGAGTCGACGACGACCACCGTCACCGGTGTCGAGATGTTCCGCAAGCTCCTCGACCAGGGCCAGGCGGGCGACAACGTCGGCCTGCTCCTGCGCGGCATCAAGCGCGAGGAGGTCGAGCGCGGTCAGTGTGTCATCAAGCCGGGCACGAACACCCCGCACACCGAGTTCGAGGCGCAGGTCTACATCCTGTCCAAGGACGAGGGTGGCCGCCACACCCCCTTCTTCAACAACTACCGTCCGCAGTTCTACTTCCGGACCACGGACGTCACCGGCGTGGTGCACCTCCCCGAGGGCACCGAGATGGTCATGCCGGGCGACAACACCGAGATGCGCGTCGAGCTGATCCAGCCCGTCGCCATGGAGGAGGGCCTGAAGTTCGCCATCCGTGAGGGTGGCCGGACGGTCGGCGCGGGCCGCGTCACCAAGGTCATCAAGTAACACCCACGACGAAGCGGCGGCCCTGCCGCCAGGCGGGCCGCCGCTTCGACGCACCGGCGTGGCGCTCGCCTTCACCGGCGGGCGTGGATCGCAAGAACCATCCAGCGGCACTACAGCAAAGGACACCGAGGCCACCATGGCGGGACAGAAGATCCGCATCCGGCTCAAGGCCTACGACCACGAGGTCATCGACACCTCCGCGAAGAAGATCGTTGAGACGGTGACGCGGACGGGCGCCAAGGTCGCGGGCCCGGTGCCGCTGCCGACCGAGAAGAACGTGTACTGCGTCATCCGTTCGCCGCACAAGTACAAGGACAGCCGCGAGCACTTCGAGATGCGCACGCACAAGCGGTTGATCGACATCATCGACCCGACGCCCAAGACGGTCGACTCGCTGATGCGACTCGACCTTCCGGCCGGCGTTGACATCGAGATCAAGCTCTGAGGGACGCACCGACATGAGTACGCAGAGGAAGGGCGTCCTGGGCGAGAAGCTCGGCATGACCCAGGTCTTCGACGATGAGGGCCGGATCGTCCCGGTGACCGTCGTCCAGGCCGGGCCGTGTGTCGTCACCCAGCTCAAGTCCCAGGAGAAGGACGGCTACAGCGCCGTCCAGATCGGGTACGGGCAGATCGACCCGCGCAAGGTGAACAAGCCGCGCACGGGTCACTTCGAGAAGGCCGGCGTCACGCCGCGCCGTTACCTCGTCGAACTGCGGGCGGACGACACCACCGGGTACGAACTCGGCCAGGAGATCACCGCCGACGTCTTCGAGGCCGGCCAGAAGATCGACGTCACCGGCACGAGCAAGGGCAAGGGCACCGCCGGTGTCATGAAGCGCCACGGCTTCAAGGGCCTCGGCGCCTCGCACGGCACCCAGCGCAAGCACCGCTCGCCGGGTTCGATCGGCGGCTGCGCGACCCCCGGTCGCGTCTTCAAGGGCCTCCGCATGGCGGGACGGCACGGCAACGCCCGCACCACCGTGCAGAACCTGACCGTCCACGCCGTGGACGCCGAGAAGAACCTGCTGCTCATCAAGGGCGCGGTTCCCGGTCCCAACGGCGGCGTGGTGCTGGTCCGCGACGCAGTGAAGGGGCAGGGCAAGTGACGACGAAACTCGACATCGAGCTGCCCGCCGAGGTCTTCGACGCCAAGACCAACATCCCCCTGATCCACCAGGTCGTGGTGGCGCAGGAGGCGGCGGCGCGGCAGGGCACCCACGCCACGAAGACGCGCGGCGACGTCCGCGGCGGCGGTCGCAAGCCGTACCGGCAGAAGGGCACCGGCCGGGCCCGCCAGGGCTCGACCCGCGCGCCCCAGTTCGCGGGCGGCGGCACCGTCCACGGCCCCCAGCCGCGTGACTACTCGCAGCGGACGCCCAAGAAGATGAAGGCGGCGGCGCTGCGCGGCGCCCTGTCCGACCGCGCCCGGTACGGCCGGGTCCACGTGGTCGACCACCTCATCGAGGGCGACACCCCGAAGACGAAGACGGCGCTGAAGGCCCTGCGCGAGGTGACCGGCGCCAAGCGCGTCCTCGTGGTCCTGGACCGCGCGGACGAGGTCGCCTGGAAGAGCCTGCGCAACGAGCCGAGCGTGCACGTGCTCGTCTCCGACCAGCTCAACACCTACGACGTGCTGGTGAACGACGACGTCGTCTTCACGAAGACGGCGTACGACGAGTTCATCTCGCGTGCGGCGAAGAAGTAAGGAGGGTCGCACATGAACAAGATCGCCGACCCCCGCGACGTCATCATCGCGCCGGTCGTCTCGGAGAAGAGCTACGGGCTGCTGGACGAGAACAAGTACACGTTCATCGTCCGCCCGGACGCCAACAAGACCCAGATCAAGCAGGCGGTCGAGGCGGTGTTCGACGTCAAGGTGACGAGCGTGAACACGCTCAACCGGCAGGGCAAGCGCAAGCGCACCCGGTTCGGCTACGGCAAGCGCAAGGACACCAAGCGCGCCATCGTGAGCCTCGCCGAGGGCGACCGGATCGACATCTTCGGCGGCCCGGCGTAACACGTCGGAGCCGTCCCGAAGACGGACAAGGGATGAACGAACGAGATGGGCATCCGTAACTACAAGCCGACGACTCCGGGTCGTCGCGGCTCCAGCGTGGCCGACTTCGTCGAGATCACGCGCACCGAGCCCGAGAAGTCGCTGCTGCGCCCGCTGCCGAAGAAGGGCGGCCGTAACAACCACGGCCGCATCACCACCCGGCACCAGGGCGGCGGCCACAAGCGCGCGTACCGCGTGATCGACTTCCGTCGGCACGACAAGGACGGCATCCCGGCGAAGGTCGCGCACATCGAGTACGACCCGAACCGCACCGCGCGGATCGCGCTGCTGCACTACGTCGACGGCGAGAAGCGCTACATCATCGCGCCGCGCGGGCTGAAGCAGGGCGACCGGGTGGAGAACGGGCCGGGCGCCGACATCAAGCCGGGCAACTGCCTGCCGCTGCGCAACATTCCGACGGGTACCGTCGTGCACGCCATCGAGCTGCGGCCCGGCGGCGGCGCCAAGATCGCCCGCAGTGCGGGCGCGGGCGTCCAGCTGCTGGCCAAGGAGGGCAAGTACGCCACGCTGCGGATGCCCTCCGGCGAGATGCGGATGGTGGACGTCCGGTGCCGCGCGACGGTCGGCGAGGTCGGCAACGCCGAGCAGTCGAACATCAACTGGGGCAAGGCCGGCCGGATGCGGTGGAAGGGCAAGCGCCCGACCGTCCGCGGCGTCGCCATGAACCCGATCGACCACCCGCACGGTGGTGGTGAGGGCAAGACGTCCGGTGGCCGCCACCCGGTGAACCCCGCCGGTAAGAAGGAAGGCCGCACCCGCAAGGCGAACAAGCCGAGCGACCGGCTGATCGTCCGTCGTCGCAGCAAGAAGAAGCGGTAGGAGTCGCTCGTCATGCCACGTAGCCTGAAGAAGGGCCCCTTCGTGGACGACCACCTCATCAAGAAGGTGGACGCACAGAATGAGAAGGGCACCAAGAACGTCATCAAGACGTGGTCGCGGCGCTCCATGATCGTGCCGGACATGATCGGTCACACGATCGCCGTGCACGACGGCCGCAAGCACGTCCCGGTGTTCATCACCGACTCCATGGTGGGGCACAAGCTCGGCGAGTTCGCGCCGACGCGCACGTTCCGCAGTCACGTCAAGGAAGACCGCCGCAGCCGTCGCGGCTGAGCGGGCGCAGGATCGTAGGAGAGAGGGATCAGCGATGGAAGCCAGGGCCCAGGCGCGGTTCATCCGCGTCACGCCCAGGAAGGCCCGCCGCGTGGTGGACCTCATCCGCGGCCTGCCCGCCGCGGAGGCTCAGGCGGTGCTGCGGTTCGCCCCCCAGGCTGCGAGTGAGCCGGTGGGCAAGGTGCTGGCGAGCGCCATCGCCAACGCCGAGCACAACTTCAAGCTCGACTCGGACACGCTCGTCGTGAGCCGTGCGTGGGTGGACGAGGGACCGACGCTGAAGCGTTTCCGTCCCCGCGCCCAGGGCCGGGCTTACCGCATCAACAAGCGCACGAGCCACATCACCGTGGTCGTGGAGTCGCGCGACGAGGCGGCCGCGTCCGGCGGCGGCAGGAAGACGAGGAGGGCCCGGTAGTGGGTCAGAAGATCAACCCGCACGGGTTCCGGCTCGGCATCACCACCGACCACAAGAGCGTGTGGTTCGCCGACAAGCTCTACAAGGACTACGTCAAGGAAGACGTCCAGATCCGGCGCATGCTCCAGAAGGGCATGGACCGGGCGGGCATCTCCAAGGTGGAGATCGAGCGGACCCGTGACCGTGTCGAGGTCAACATCCACACGGCCCGGCCGGGCATCGTCATCGGCCGCCGTGGCGCGGAGGCCGAGCGCCTGCGCGGCGACCTGGAGAAGCTGACCGGCAAGCAGGTGCGGCTGAACATCCTCGAGGTGAAGAACCCCGAGATCGACGCGCAGCTCGTCGCGCAGGGCGTCGCCGAGCAGCTGTCCAGCCGTGTCGCGTTCCGGCGCGCCATGCGCAAGGCGATCCAGTCGGCGATGAAGTCGGGCGCCAAGGGCATCAAGGTGCAGTGCGGCGGCCGTCTCGGCGGCGCCGAGATGTCGCGGTCGGAGTTCTACCGCGAGGGCCAGGTCCCGCTGCACACGCTGCGCGCCGACATCGACTACGGCTTCTACGAGGCCCGTACGACGTTCGGCCGCATCGGCGTCAAGGTGTGGATCTACAAGGGCGAGGCCGCGCAGACCCGCGCCGAGCGGGAGCAGCAGGCCGCGCAGCAGCGCGCCGCGGGCGGTGGCGGCGGCCGGGAGCGTCGCGGTGACCGTCGTGGCGGTGGCCGCGGGGGCCGTGGCGGCCGCGGCGGCGACCGTGGTGACCGCGGTGGCGCGCAGAAGCAGCAGCAGGGTTCCGAGCAGCCGGCCCCGGCGGCCGAGGCTGCTCCGCAGGGTGAGGGGAGCTGACAACCGATGCTGATCCCTCGCAAGGTCAAGCACCGCAAGCAGCACCACCCGAAGCGCCGCGGCATGGCCAAGGGCGGCACGAGGGTGGCGTTCGGCGAGTACGGCATCCAGGCCGTCGAGCCCGCGTACGTGACCAACCGCCAGATCGAGGCGGCGCGTATCGCGATGACCCGCCACATCAAGCGTGGCGGCAAGGTCTGGATCAACATCTTCCCGGACCGTCCGCTGACCAAGAAGCCCGCCGAGACCCGTATGGGCTCCGGTAAGGGCTCGGTCGAGTGGTGGGTCGCCAACGTGAAGCCGGGCCGTGTGCTGTTCGAGATCTCCTACCCGAACGAGCAGATCGCTCGGGAGGCCCTCACGCGCGCGATCCACAAGCTTCCGATGAAGTGCAAGATCGTCAAGCGGGAAGTGGGTGAGTCCTGATGGCCAAGGGTCTTACCGCCGAGGACCTGCGGACCGAGCCCGAGGACGTCCTGGTCACCAAGCTGAAGGAAGCCAAGGAGGAGCTGTTCAACCTCCGCTTCCAGGCCGCGACCGGCCAGCTGGAGAGCCACGGGCGGCTGCGTGAGGTCAAGCGCGAGATCGCCCGCATCTACACCGTGATGCGGGAGCGCGAGCTCGGCATCGTCACGGTCGAGGAAGCCGCGGAGGAAGGCGAATGACCGAGCAGCAGACCGAGCAGCGGAACAGCCGTAAGGTCCTTGAGGGCCTCGTGGTCAGCGACAAGATGGACAAGACCGTGGTCGTGTCCGTCGAGGACCGCGTGAAGCACGCCAAGTACCACAAGGTGATCCGCCGCACGAAGAACTACAAGGCGCACGACGAGGCCAACGAGTGTGGCGTCGGCGACCGCGTCCGTCTCATGGAGACCCGCCCGCTGTCGGCCACCAAGCGGTGGCGCGTGGTGGAGATCCTCGAGAAGGCCAAGTAATTGCCGGTTCCACCAGGCTGCCGCGAGAGCGCGGCAGAACCGGTGTGACGAACAGGAGTTGACGTGATCCAGCAGGAGTCGCGACTCAAGGTCGCCGACAACACGGGTGCGAAGGAGATCCTTTGCATCCGGGTTCTCGGCGGCTCGGGTCGGCGCTACGCGGGAGTCGGCGACATCATCGTCGCGACGGTGAAGGACGCCCTTCCCGGCGCGGGCGTGAAGAAGGGTGACGTCGTCAAGGCGGTCGTCGTGCGCACCCGCAAGGAGCGCCGGCGCCCGGACGGCTCCTACATCCGCTTCGACGAGAACGCGGCCGTCCTCATCAGGGACGGCGGCGACCCCCGCGGCACCCGTATCTTCGGCCCGGTGGGCCGCGAACTGCGCGAGAAGAAGTTCATGCGCATCATCTCGCTCGCGCCGGAGGTGCTCTGATGAAGATCCGCAAGGGCGATGAAGTGATCGTCCTCGCCGGCAAGGACAGGGGCGCGACCGGCAAGGTCCTGCGCGTTCTGCCCCGCGAGGAGCGGGTGGTCGTCGAGGGCGTCAACCTCATCACCAAGAACATCAAGGCCGACCAGCAGCGCGCCGGCAAGGAGAGCGGTCGAGTCACCGTCGAGGCGCCGCTGCACGTCAGCAACGTCGCGTTGGCCGAGAACGGCGAGCCCGTCCGCATCGGCTACGAGTTCGACGAGGACGGCAACAAGGTCCGGGTCACGCGTCCGTACAAGAACCGGGCCAAGTCGTCCGGTAAGGCCAAGGCGTCCGGCAAGGCGAAGGCGTCCGAGAAGGCGTCCGACAAGGCTGAGACGTCCGCCAAGGCCGAGGCGTCCGACCAGGCCGAGAAGGAGCCTGCTTCCGATGACTGAGACCGCGACCGAGCGTCCCGTTCCGCAGCCGAGGCTCAAGCTCCGCTACCGCGAGGAGATCGCGGGACGGATGCGCGAGGAGTTCGGCTACGCCAACGTCATGCAGATCCCCACCCTCACCAAGATCGTGGTGAACATGGGGGTCGGCGAGGCGGCCCGCGACGCCAAGGTGATCGAGGGCGCGATCCGCGACCTGACGCTGATCACCGGGCAGAAGCCGTCCCTGAACCGGGCCCGCAAGTCCATCGCGCAGTTCAAGCTGCGCGAGGGCATGCCGATCGGCGCGCACGCCACGCTGCGCGGCGACCGCATGTGGGAGTTCCTGGACCGGCTGCTGGCCACGGCCCTGCCCCGCATCCGTGACTTCCGCGGCCTGTCGCCGAAGCAGTTCGACGGCAACGGGAACTACACGTTCGGGCTGACCGAGCAGGTCATGTTCCACGAGGTCGACCCCGACAAGGTCGACCGGCAGCGGGGCATGGACATCACGGTCGTCACGACCGCGAAGACCGACGACGAGGGCCGGGCGCTGCTGAGGCACCTGGGCTTCCCCTTCAAGGAGAGCTGACCGAGCATGGCGAAGAAGTCGCTGATCGCCAAGGCGGCGCGGAAGCCGAAGTTCGGTGTCCGCGCGTACACTCGATGCTCGCGCTGCGGGCGTCCGCGCTCCGTCTACCGGAAGTTCGGCCTGTGCCGCGTGTGCTTCCGGGAGATGGCCCACCGCGGCGAGCTGCCCGGCATCACCAAGTCCAGCTGGTGACCGTGTTCCCGGGGCGGGACCCCGGGACGGGAACCGGCCTGTAATGACCGACCGGGCGTCCGTGTGGACGCCCACGACCGCGCCAAAGGTCCACGGACCTCACACCCGAACGACCAGAGGAGCCCGAGGAAACCGTGGCGAGGGAGGGCCAGTAGGCCATGACGATGACCGACCCGATCGCAGACATGCTGACGCGTCTGCGGAACGCGAATTCGGCGTACCACGACCAGGTGGCGATGCCGTACTCGAAGATCAAGGCGCACATCGCCGAGATCCTCCAGCAGGAGGGCTACATCTCGGGCTGGAGCGTGCAGGACGCCAAGGTCGGCAAGGAACTTCTGATCGAGCTGAAGTTCGGGCCGACCCGGGAGCGTTCGATCGCCGGTATCAAGCGCGTCTCGAAGCCGGGTCTGCGCGTGTACGCGAAGAAGGACAACCTGCCGAAGGTCCTCGGCGGACTGGGCGTCGCGATCATCTCGACGTCCTCCGGCCTGATGACCGACCGGCAGGCGGGCAAGCGCGGCGTGGGCGGCGAAGTCCTCGCCTACGTGTGGTGAGGGGGTACTGACCAATGTCTCGAATCGGACGTAGCCCCATCACCGTGCCCGCCAACGTCGAGGTCACGCTCGACGGGCGTCAGGTCACCGTCAAGGGGCCGAAGGGCACGCTGTCGCACACCGTCGCCGAGCCCATCGAGGTCAAGCAGGAGGACGGCAAGATCGTCGTCTCCCGGCCGAACGATGTCAACAAGGTGCGCGGCCTGCACGGGCTCACCCGGACGCTGATCAACAACATGGTCGTCGGGGTCACCGACGGCTACAAGAAGACCCTGGTCATCCAGGGTGTCGGTTACCGTGTGGTGGCCAAGGGCAAGAACCTGGAGTTCTCGCTCGGGTACAGCCACCCGATCACCGTGGAGCCCCCGGAGGGCATCTCGTTCACGGTGGAGCGTCCGACCCAGCTGGTCGTCGAGGGAATCGACAAGCAGAAGGTCGGCGAGGTCGCCGCCAACATTCGTAAGCTGCGCAAGCCCGACCCGTACAAGGGCAAGGGCGTGCGGTACGAAGGCGAGCAGATCCGCCGCAAGGTCGGAAAGGCTGGTAAGTAGTCATGGCAGGCACGAAGACCCTGGCCCGCCGCGGCACGTCGGCGCGGACCAAGGCCCGCAGGCGCCGGCACATCCGGGTCCGCAAGAAGGTCGTCGGCAGCGCCGAGCGGCCCCGCCTGGTCGTGACCCGCTCCACCCGGCACGTGTTCGTCCAGGTCATCGACGACGACAAGGGCCACACGCTGGCCAGTGCGTCCACGATGGAGGCGGACCTGCGCGCCGACTCCGGCGACAAGACGGCCAAGTCCCGCAAGGTCGGCGAGCTCGTCGCCCGGCGGGCGCGGGAGGCCGGTGTCTCCGCGGTCGTGTTCGACCGTGGCGGCAACAAGTACCACGGCCGCATCGCCGCTGTCGCGGACGGTGCGCGCGAAGGGGGCCTGGAGCTGTGAGGGCCCCGAACAAGGTCAACGAGAGGAACCACTGATGGCAGCGCAGAGGCGTGGTGGCGGTCAGGGTGGCGACCGTCGCGATCGCCGCGACGACCGCCGCGGTGGCGCCGACAAGGGCCAGTCGTACATCGAGAAGGTCGTGGCGATCAACCGTGTCGCCAAGGTCGTCAAGGGCGGACGGCGGTTCAGCTTCACCGCCCTGGTGATCGTCGGCGACGGCAACGGCACGGTCGGTGTCGGCTACGGCAAGGCCAAGGAGGTGCCCGCGGCGATCGCCAAGGGCGTCGAGGAGGCCAAGAAGCACTTCTTCAAGGTGCCGCGGATCCAGGGCACCATCCCGCACCTGGTGCAGGCGCGGGACGCGGCGGGCGAGGTCCTGCTGCGTCCGGCGAGCCCCGGTACCGGTGTCATCGCGGGTGGTCCGGTGCGCGCGGTGCTGGAGTGCGCGGGCATCCACGACGTGCTGAGCAAGTCGCTGGGCAGCGACAACGCGATCAACATCGTGCACGCGACGATCGCGGGTCTGAAGGCGCTCAAGCGTCCGGAGGAGATCGCGGCCAAGCGTGGCCTGCCGATCGAGGACGTGGCGCCGGCGGCGATGCTGCGGGCCCGTGCCGCGGGCAGTGAGCCCAGGGCGGAGGCGGCCACCTCATGAGCCAGCTGAAGATCACGCAGACCAAGTCGGTGATCAGCGAGAAGCAGAACCAGCGTGACACGCTGCGCACCCTCGGGCTGCGGAAGATCGGGCAGAGCGTGGTCCGTGAGGACCGTCCCGAGGTGCTCGGCATGATCCGGACGGTGGCGCACCTGGTCACCGTCGAGGAGGTCGACTGACCATGGCCGATCTGTCCAAGCAGGACGCTCCCGAGGCCGCGGGCACTCCGCTGAAGGTGCACGACCTGCGTCCCGCCCCGGGCGCGAACCGCCGCAAGGTCCGTAAGGGTCGCGGTGAGGCGTCCAAGGGCAAGACCGCGGGCCGCGGCACCAAGGGCACGAAGGCCCGTAGCACGGTTCCCGTCGGGTTCGAGGGCGGTCAGATGCCGCTGATCCGCCGGGTGCCGAAGCTGAAGGGCTTCAAGAACCCGAACCGGGTCGAGTACCAGGTGGTGAACCTGGACAAGCTCGCCGCGCTCTACCCGGAGGGCGGCGAGGTCACGGCGGACGATCTGGCGGCGCGGGGCGCGGTGCGCCGCGGCCGTCCGGTCAAGGTCCTCGGCACCGGCGACATCTCCGTCGCGGTCCAGGTGAAGGTGCACGCCTTCTCCGGTTCCGCCAAGGAGAAGATCGCCGCCGCCGGCGGTACCGCCGACGAACTGTAAGTAGCAATCTTCATGTGGGGGCCGCTCTCGCTCAGCGCCCGGGGCCGTACGGCCGCCGGGACGTGCGGGGCGGCCCTCGGCATGTCGGGGGTTCGGACGTCGGCGTCTAGCACGTCGGCGCTCGGCGCGTCGGCAGTCGGCGCATCTGCTGTTAGAGTCACACCGGCGAAGGTGATCGGGGTGAGATTGCACACTCCCGCGTCTCACACGGTATCCTCCGCCCGAAATCATGGACCTGTAACCGGCCCCTCGGTGGCCATGACCCCGCCAGTCACGCAGGAGGAATGGTGCTGACCGCTTTCGCTCGGGCTTTTCGTACGCCTGACCTGCGTAAGAAGTTGCTGTTCACGTTGTTCATCATCTTGGTGTTCCGGCTGGGGTCGATCATCCCGACGCCGAACGTCAACGTTGAGGTCCTGAAGAAGACCGCGGATGACGCCAAGGAGGCCAACAACCTTTACGGCCTTGTCGACCTGTTCAGCGGTGGTGCGCTGCTGAAGCTCTCGATCTTCGCGCTGGGGATCATGCCGTACATCACGGCGAGCATCATCCTTCAGCTGCTCACGGTGGTGATTCCCCGGTTGGAGGCCCTGAAGAAGGAGGGCCAGTCCGGTACCACGAAGATCACCCAGTACACCCGCTACCTGACGGTGGGGCTGGCGATCCTGCAGGCCACCGGCATCGTGGCGATGGCGAGCACCGGACAGTTGTTCCAGGGCATCTCCGGTAGCGGCGACATCCTGTACGACAAGGGCGTCTTCCCGATCATCACAATGGTCATCTGCATGGTCGCGGGCACGTCCGTGATCATGTGGCTGGGTGAGCTGATCACCGACCGTGGCGTCGGCAACGGTATGTCGTTGCTGATCTTCACCCAGGTGGTCGCGGTGTTCCCCGCCCAGTTCTGGAGCATCTACAAGGCCAAGAACGGCTTCGTCTTCGCGGTGGTGCTCCTCGTCGGCCTCGCGATCATGGCCGGAGTCGTGTTCGTCGAACAGGCGCAGCGGCGCATCCCCGTCCAGTACGCCAAGCGCATGGTCGGCCGCCGCATGTACGGCGGAACGTCGACCTACATCCCGCTGAAGGTGAACCAGGCCGGCATCATCCCGATCATCTTCGCGTCGTCCCTGCTGTACCTGCCGGTGCTGGCGACCCAGCTGTGGCCCAACACCAAGTGGCTCCAGAAGGTCCAGCCGTACCTGCAGCAGGACAACCCCTGGCACATGGCGGTCTTCTTCGTCTTCATCATCTTCTTCACCTACTTCTACGTGGCGATCACCTTCAACCCCACTGAAGTGGCCGACAACATGAAGAAGTATGGTGGTTTCATCCCAGGTATCCGTCCTGGTCGGCCGACCGCCGAGTACCTCGACTTCGTGCTGACCAGGATCACCACACCCGGTGCCCTGTACCTGGGGCTCGTGTCGCTGATCCCCATGGTCGCGTTCGCACTCCTGAACGCGACACAGGAGTTCCCCTTCGGCGGTGCGAGCATCCTCATCATCGTCGGCGTCGGACTGGATACCGTGAAGCAGATCGAAAGTCAGCTCCAGCAGCGCAACTACGAGGGCTTCCTTCGATAGATGCGTATCGTCCTGGTGGGCCCCCCTGGTGCGGGCAAGGGGACTCAGGCCCAGTACATCGCATCGCATCTGTCCATCCCGAAGATTTCGACAGGTGACATCTTCCGCGCCAACGTCAGCGGCGGTACCGAGCTGGGCCGGCAGGCCAAGCAGTACATGGACCGTGGTGATCTGGTGCCCGACGAGGTCACGATCGCGATGGTGCGTGACCGGCTCGGGCAGGACGACGCTCGCGACGGGTTCCTGCTGGACGGGTTCCCGCGCAACGTCCCGCAGGCCGAGACGCTGAAGAAGATCCTCGCCGAGTGGGACACTCGGCTCGACATCGTGTTGGAGCTGGTGGTCGACGAGGACGAGGTCGTCCGGCGGCTTTCGGGCCGCCGGACGTGCGACCGGTGCGGGCGGATCTGGCATGTCGACTTCGACGACAAGCAGGACGACATCTGCGACGACTGCGGCGGTCACCTCTTCCAGCGTGACGACGACAAGAAAGAGGTCGTCATGCATCGCCTGGAGGTGTATAAGCACGACACGGCGCCGCTGGTGCAGTTCTACGCCGACGAGCACATCCTCGTCGGGATCGACGCGACCGGCCCGGTCGAGGAGGTCACCAAGCGCGCCCTGACCGCGCTCCGCCCGTTGGAGAAGTGAAGGGCGCTCCTTGGTGGGGTGAAGGGCTCCCGGACGCGGCGACCGTGAGCGTGAGGAGGCGCGAGAGAGATGTTCAGAGGCCTCAGACAGAAGCCGGTCATCCAGATCAAGACGGCCGAGCAGGTCGAGTCGATGCGCGCGGCCGGGTTGCTGGTCGGGCGGACGTTGGAGCTGATGCGCGACGCCGTCCGGCCCGGGATCACCACCCTGGACCTGGACGCGCTGGCCGAGCAGCACATCCGCGACAACGGCGGTGTGCCCTCGTTCAAGGGCTACCACGGGTTCACCGGGACGATCTGCGCGTCCGTCAACGAGGAGGTCGTGCACGGCATCCCGCGGGCCGGGAAGGTCCTGCGGGACGGTGACCTGCTGTCCCTCGACTGCGGGGCGATCGTGGACGGCTGGCACGGCGACGCGGCGATCACCGTTCCGGTGGGCGAGATCACCGAGGAACGGCGGCGGCTTCTCGAGGTGACCGAGGGGGCCCTGTGGCGCGGTCTGGCGGCCGGCAGGGTCGGGGCCAGGCTCACCGACATGTCGCATGCGATCGAGGCTTACATCCGCTCTGAGGGCTCCTACGGCATCGTCGAGGGATATGGGGGGCATGGCATCGGGACCGAGATGCACATGGACCCCCTCATCCCGAACCACGGCGAGGCCGGGCACGGGCCCGTCCTGAAGCCGGGCATGTGCTTCGCGGTCGAGCCGATGGTGAACCTCGGGGCGAAGGAGACGGTGGAACTCGACGACGGGTGGACGGTCGTCACCCTCGACGGGCGGGCCTCGGCGCATTTCGAGCACACGTTCGCGGTCACGCCGGACGGCCCCCGCGTCCTCACCGCCCTGGACGAGGGCGAGGCATGGTTCACTCGGCTCGGCGTCGTCCAGAATGGAACTGAGACCTCGTCCTGACGAGCGGAGGAGCCATGGCGCCGAACCCTGAGATCCGGGCCTCGGACGCCGATCGCGACCGGGTGGCGGAGAGCCTGCGGGACCACTGCGGCGAAGGCCGGATCACCGTGGACGAACTGCAGGAGCGGTTGGAGGCGGTGTACGCGGCGAAGACCCTCGGGGAGTTGCAGGACGTCACCTTCGACCTTCCGGAGAAGGATCTGTACCAGCTCCCGGTCCCGGCGTCGCAGGCCAAGAGCACCGAGCCGGCCGTCCGGAGGTCCTCGTCCGGCGACGTCGAGTCCCAGCGGATCCGAACGATGTGGGGCTTCTGGGCCCTCGTCAACGTGATCAACTTCGCCGTCTGGTCGGTCCTGATGGTGCAGGGGTCCGGGACCGTCTACCCGTGGTGGATCTGGGTGGCGGGTCCGTGGGGCGCGCTGCTGCTCCTGCGCACGATCTTCGGCGATCGGCGCGGCTGACCGCTCACCCCACGGCCCGTCCGACGGTTCACTCCGTGGCTCGATCCACGTCCATCAGCGGGCGGTAGTTCCCGGTCGGCGCGAAATGGGTCGTGGCCGTGCCGTCGTCGCCGACGAGGTGGACGGCGAACCCGGCGGGCTCCCCGGTGAAGGCCGCGCGGCCCTGTGCCGTGAGGTCAAGGTAGAGCTGCCGGTACGTGCTCGGGCACGTCGTGCTCACTGTTCCGGCCAGCGAGCCGACCGAGGCTCGGTGGACGTGCCCGGAGATCACCCGCACGACCTGCGGGTGGCGGGAGAGCACCGACGCGAACCCGGCCGGGTCGACGAACCGCAGGTCGTCGATGAACCGCATTCCGACAGGGAAGGGCGGGTGGTGCGTCGCGATGACCGTCGGGGTGTCAGGGGCGGCTGCGAGTGTCCGGTCGAGCCACCCGAGCCGTTCCTCGTTCATGTGCCCGTGGGAGTGACCGTCGACGGTGGTGTCGCAGCAGACGAGCCGTACGCCCGCCACGTCGACGGCGTACTGGAGGGGCGCCTGCGGGTAGAGCCCCGTGTCGGTCACCGCCGAATGCTCGGTGAACGCCTTCCGTAGCTCGTCACGGTCGTCGTGGTTGCCGCACATCGGGTACACCGCCATCGGCAGCGGCGACAGCAGCGCGTGCAGCCGGGTGTACTCGGCGGCCGTGCCGCGCTCGGCGAGGTCGCCGGTGATGACGACGGCGTCCGGTCGCGCGGGCAGCGACAGCAGGCTCGACACGGCGGCCCGGAGCGCGCGGACCGGGCCCGAGCCGTCGTCCACCTCGCCGTCCCGTCCGGCCGCCAGGTGGATGTCGCTCAGCTGCGCGATGATCGCCATCGATCCTCTCTCCTTGCCCGAGCACCAACGATCCCGGGGACGTTCCCGGGACGGCACGATGACGATCTTCGCGCCCGCCGGGCCGCACTGTCGACTTCGGCGCGGCCGCCGTCCCGTACGGTTCCGGCGCCGTCACGCACGGACACGCGCGCGGGGTTCAGGCGACGTGCGAGATCACCAGGGAGAGGGCGGAGGTGACGTCCTCGGCGGGCGGCGCGACGTCCGGGACGACCTCGCGGAGGGCGAGCCAGCCGTTGATCGCCTGGACGGTCGGTTTCGCCTCCACGAGCTGCGGGTCGTCCAGCCCGTACCAGGCGGCCACCTTGGACCAGCGCCACAGCCGGTGGCCCGCCGACGACATCTCCGACGAGGGGAAGCCGGCGGCGCCGCGGGCCCCGGTGATCGCGTGCCGGACGGAGTCGAGGGACCGTCCGACCCGTTCGGCGATGTCGCGGATGGTCAGCAGCGGATCGGCCTCGACCTGGAGCACGTTGACGCCGGACGCGCTGGCCTCGACATGCTCCACCACCTCCATGATCGCCGCGGCCAGGGTGGTGCTCTCCCACGAGCAGGAGGCGCTTCCCGTCCGGTTCGCGTGTTGGGGGTCTTGGACGACCGAGACGGTGACGGCGCCGTGGGTGCGGTCGAACAGCGGGTCCAGCTCGTCCTCGTAGAGAGGGCGGCTGAGGATCAGCGCGAAGTCATAGCTCGGCATGCCGATCCTCCTCGAACGTATCTCTCCTGGGAAAGGTACCAACGCGTGCGGGATGTATGCTTGAGGCGGGAGCAGTCTCCGCGCCCGTATCATGCGTTGATTTCGCATTGCACGGCCGGTTGACGTAGACTCCTTTGTCGGTCCGTCGCCGGCCGCCTGATTCCCCTTCCTGACGTGTCCCACGTCGCGGTGTGGATTGCGGTCGATTCTCCTCCGGGAGCCGGGCCACGTCCAATGAGCCGATCAGCGAAGCGCGGAGGACATGCCCAAGAAAGAAGGGGCCATCGAGATCGAGGGCACCGTCATCGAGTCGCTCCCGAACGCCATGTTCCGGGTGGAGCTCGACAACGGGCACAAGGTGCTCGCCCACATCAGCGGCAAGATGCGGATGCACTACATCCGGATCCTGCCGGACGACCGCGTCGTTGTGGAGCTGAGCCCCTACGACCTCACGCGCGGTCGGATCGTCTACCGCTACAAGTGAACAAGCCATCCCACTGGGGTTGCCTTCCCCGCGCGTGGCGGCGCGGGGGTGACCCTTATCTCCAGGAGACCCAGTGAAGGTCAAGCCGAGCGTCAAGAAGATCTGCAAGAACTGCCGGGTCATCCGGCGGCACGGCCGGGTCATGGTCATCTGCTCCGACCCGCGCCACAAGCAGCGCCAGGGCTGACAGGCCCGGAGCCGCACACAGGCAAGCGCATCGCAACCTTCGCATTCCAGGGTGGCCGTACGGTCCGTTCCGGGCCGTACGGCACCGGTGTGTGAAGGGGCCACCCCCGGATCGACGGAGGCCGGGGCCGCCACCCGGGCAGGGTGTTCGCGGACGCGATGCGTCCATACCTCCGCACTATGAAGGGAAACTGCCCATATGGCACGCCTCCTCGGCGTCGACCTCCCGCGCGAAAAGCGCTTGGAGGTCGCTCTCACCTACATCTTCGGCATCGGCCGGACGCGGGCGCTGGAGACCCTCGAGGGCACCGGCATCAGCGGCGACCTGCGGGTGCACCAGCTCGGCGACGACGAGATGGTGAAACTCCGCGACTGGATCGAGGCGAACTACAAGATCGAGGGTGATCTTCGCCGCGAGGTCCAGGCGGACATCCGCCGCAAGATCGAGATCGGCTGCTACCAGGGCATCCGGCACCGCCGCGGGCTTCCCGTGCACGGTCAGCGCACGCAGACCAACGCGCGCACCCGCAAGGGCAAGAAGAAGACGGTCGCCGGTAAGAAGAAGGCCGGCAAGAAGTAGTCCGGAGTTCGGTCCTCCGGATCGATGACCTCACGAGTAGAGAGAGCAGATGCCTCCTAAGAGCCGTCCAGGCGCCAAGAAGGTGCGCCGCAAGGAAAAGAAGAACATCGCTCACGGGCACGCCCACATCAAGAGCACGTTCAACAACACGATCGTTTCGATCACCGACCCCAACGGCAACGTGATCTCCTGGGCCTCCTCGGGCCATGTCGGGTTCAAGGGCTCCCGCAAGTCCACGCCGTACGCCGCGCAGCAGGCCGCCGAGGCCGCCGCCCGGCGCGCGATGGAGCACGGGATGCGCAAGGTCGACGTCTTCGTGAAGGGCCCGGGTTCGGGCCGCGAGACCGCCATCCGGTCGCTGCAGGCGACCGGCCTCGAGGTCGGCTCGATCCAGGACGTCACGCCCGTTCCGCACAACGGCTGCCGCCCGCCCAAGCGTCGCCGGGTCTGAGGCAGGGGAGAACACGAAACCATGGCTCGTTACACCGGTGCGGACTGCAAGCTCTGCCGCCGCGAGAAGATGAAGCTGTTCCT
The DNA here is from genome assembly GCF_003634705.1 of Actinomadura pelletieri DSM 43383. Lineage (GTDB taxonomy): Bacteria > Actinomycetota > Actinomycetes > Streptosporangiales > Streptosporangiaceae > Spirillospora > Spirillospora pelletieri. Next base: position 79,588 of record NZ_RBWU01000002.1, read on the forward strand.
CAAGGGCAGCAAGTGCGAGGGCCCCAAGTGCCCGATCGAGATCCGTCCCTACCCGCCGGGTGAGCACGGTCGCGGTCGGCCGAAGGAGACCGAGTACCTGCTGCAGCTCCGCGAGAAGCAGAAGGCACGGCGCATCTACGGCGTGCTGGAGCGGCAGTTCCACAACTACTACGTCGAGGCGAACCGCCAGCAGGGCAAGACGGGCGACAACCTGCTCGCCCTCCTGGAGCGGCGGCTCGACAACGTCGTCTACCGCGCGGGCTTCGCCAAGTCCCGCGACATGGCCCGCCAGCTCATCCGGCACGGCCACATCAGGGTCAACGGCAGGAAGGTCAACATCCCGTCGGCCCTGGTCTCCGAGGCCGACATCGTCGATGTCAAGCCGAAGTCGCTGGAGATGACGCCGTTCCAGGTCGCCAAGGCCGAGGTCGGCGAGCGTCCCGTCCCGGCGTGGCTCGGCGTGGACGGCGACCGGATGCGGATCCTCGTGCACTCGCTGCCCGTCCGGCAGCAGATCGACGCTCCCGTCCAGGAGCAGCTGATCGTCGAGCTCTACTCCAAGTAGGGGCTCAACGCGTCCCGCCGGGGTCCCCACGTGGGATTCCGGCGGGACGGGGAACACTCACACACGCGGTAGTCAAATAGCGGGCACCGCGGAAAGAAGGCACTACCATGCTCATCGCTCAGCGTCCGACTCTCACCGAAGAGCAGGTCGACGAGTACCGGTCCCGGTTCACCATCGAGCCGCTGGAGCCGGGCTTCGGCTACACGATCGGCAACTCGCTGCGTCGTACCCTGCTCTCCTCGATTCCCGGTGCGGCCGTCACCAGCATCCGGATCGAGGGCGTCCTGCACGAGTTCTCCACCGTGCCGGGCGTCAAGGAAGACGTCACCGACATCATCCTGAACCTCAAGGAGCTCGTCGTCTCGTCCGAGCACGACGAGCCCGTGGTCATGTACCTGCGCAAGCAGGGCCCGGGCGAGGTCACCGCGGCCGACATCGCGCCGCCCGCGGGCGTCGAGGTCCACAACCCCGACCTGCACATCGCCACGCTGAACAACAAGGCCAAGCTGGAGATGGAGCTGACGGTCGAGCGCGGCCGCGGCTACGTCTCCGCCGCGCAGAACAAGCAGCCGGGGCAGGAGATCGGCCGGATTCCGATCGACTCGATCTACTCGCCGGTGCTGAAGGTCACCTACAAGGTCGAGGCGACCCGAGTCGAGCAGCGCACCGACTTCGACCGCCTCATCCTGGACGTGGAGACCAAGCAGGCGATGCTGCCGCGCGACGCGGTGGCGTCCGCCGGCAAGACCCTCGTCGAGCTGTTCGGCCTGGCCCGTGAGCTCAATGTCGAGGCCGAGGGCATCGACATGGGCCCGTCCCCGACGGACGCGGCGCTCGCCGCCGACCTGGCCCTGCCGATCGAGGAGCTGAACCTCACGGTCCGCTCCTACAACTGCCTCAAGCGCGAGGGCATCCACTCGGTGGGCGAGCTCGTCGCCCGCTCCGAGCAGGACCTGCTCGACATCCGCAACTTCGGCGCCAAGTCGATCGAAGAGGTCAAGCAGAAGCTCAACGACATGGGCCTGTCGCTGAAGGACTCCCCGCCCGGGTTCGACCCGAGCGCGGCGGCCGACAACTACAGCGACGACGACCAGAGCTACGCCGAGACCGAGCAGTACTGACATCCGAGCCCGGCGGCCGGGGGCGCGTCCCCCGGCCGTCCGGGACCAGCTGACACCGGTACCTGACACGGCCGGTGCAGAAAGGAAGCACCATGCCCCAGCCGACCAAGGGCGCCCGCCTCGGCAGCGGCCCCGCACACCAGCGCCTCATGCTCGCGAACCTGGCGACGGCGCTGTTCGAGCACGGCCGCATCACCACCACCGAGGCCAAGGCCCGGCGGCTGCGCCCGCTGGCGGAGAAGCTCATCACCAAGGCCAAGAAGGGCGACCTGCACAACCGTCGCCTGGTGGCCAGGACGATCCGCGACAAGTCGGTCCTGCACGAGCTCTTCACCGAGATCGCGCCGCGCTACGAGACCCGTCCGGGCGGCTACACCCGCATCACCAAGATCGGCCCGCGTAAGGGTGACGCCGCGCCGATGGCCGTGATCGAGCTGGTGCAGGAGGCGATGCCGGTGGCCTCGACCACCAAGGCCGCGCCGACCACCAAGGCCGCGCCGAAGGCGACCGAGGACGTGCCGCTCGACAAGGCCGAGGACGCCGAGGCCACGGAGAGCGGGGCGGACGAGACCGCCGCCGACGCCAAGACCGACGCCGAGAGCGGCGACGCCAAGTAGGACTTCGGTCGCCGAGGGACTCGCCGCACGGGGTGATCAACCCCTTGGCTAATCCATTAATGGTCTAGGCCGACATGATGGATAGGGCCCGCCGCCTGCCACGGGACGGCGGGCCCTCATCTTTGCCAGACTTGATCGCATGGGCAGGTCAGGAGGACGACGATTCGCTGGAGAGCGTTTCAGGGGGGCACTCGATGAGTGCTTCCCGGGAGAAGGCCGCGGTGCAGAAGGACAGCTCGGCTGACATGACCGCTCTGGTACGACTGCGGCTCGACATCTCCTACGACGGGTCGGACTTCGCGGGCTGGGCGAGGCAACCGAACCAGCGGACCGTCCAGGGGGTCATCGAGGACGCCCTGGCCCGGATGCTGCGCCTCGACCCGCCGCCGATGCTCACCGTCGCGGGCCGCACGGACGCGGGCGTCCACGCGCGGGGGCAGGTCGCCCATCTGGTGGTGCCCGTCGCGGCCTACTCGGCGATCAACGGGACGATGCCGCGCCGTCTCGCCGGGCTGCTGCCGTCCGACGTGCGGGTGTGGCGCGTGTCCGTCGCGCCCGAGGGGTTCGACGCGCGGTTCTCGGCCCTGTCCCGCCGCTACGTGTACCGGGTGTGCGACAACCCGGTCGGCGTGGAGCCGTTGCGGCGCCACGACGTGCTGTGGCATCCGCGTCCGCTGAACCTGGACCGGATGAACGCGGCCGCGCGGCTGCTGCTCGGCGAGCAGGACTTCGCCGCGTACTGCCGCAAACGCGAGGGCGCGACGACGATCCGGGAGCTGCTCCGCTACGAGTGGGTTCGTGATGACATCGACCCGCACCTGGCGTTCGCGACGGTGGAGGCGGACGCGTTCTGCCATTCGATGGTGCGTGCGCTGGTCGGCGCGCTGCTGATGGTCGGGGACGGGCGCCGCGAGATCGAGTGGCCCGCCGAGGTGCTCGCCGCCCGGGTCCGCGACTCGGGCGTGACCGTGGTGCCCGCGCACGGGCTGTCGCTGGAGGAGGTCCGTTACCCGGACGACGACAGCCTCGCCAGACGCGCGCAGGAGACCCGGCGTGTCCGGACGCTGAACGCCGTCGCGGCGGCGGAGGCGGCGGCCGCGGCCGAGGAGGCGTCCCAGCAGGGTTCGGCCTGAAAGACGAGAAACGGCCGCGAACCCGTGCGGGTTCGCGGCCGTTCGCCGTCCCGGTTCAGCCCTGGGTGCGGGCCACGATCGGGCTGAGGTCGTAGTCGAGGAACTGCTGGGCGACCTGCTTGATCATCGGATCGCCGGGCTCGGCCTTCTTGCCGTCCGCCCGCTGCACATAGGCGTAGGCGACATACCGGCCGCGGAAGGTGGCGGCGGCGTAACCGCCCGCCCGGTCGAGGTCGGGGGCGTTCTTGCCGCCGAGACCGCGGAACCACTCGTACTTGGCGGGGTCGCCCGCCTTGCTGATCGTGATCGCGGCCTCCCTGGTCGGCATCACCGCGATGCCGGAGGTGACGGCGAGATTCCGCTCCCGGTCGATGAACGTGGCGCGGACGATCTTGCGGCACTGCGCACGTTCCAGGGCCTCGAGCATCGAGCCCCTGGCCGCGTACGACACGTCGCGGTTCAGTGACCAGCGTTCACGGGTGTAGGTGCGGCCGCCGAGGGTGATGGTCTCGGTGGGGAAGACGTCCCGGAACGCCAGGTCCTTGGTGTCGGTCTTCTCGTCGCTGATGTCCACGGGCGTGGACGTGGGGGCCGGGGCGGGCTGTGTCGCGACCGGGGGCCGCATGTCCTCGCCCTTGTCGTCCTGGTCCTTGCCGGAACCCGTCCCGCCGAGGATGAACAGGGCGATGGTCGCGGTGAGGATCACGGCCGCGCTGGCGCCGATCAGCCGCGGCCGTCCGCGTTCGCCGCCGAGGTCGAACCGCCGGGGCAGGGTGGGCGGGAGGGTGTCGATCGGCAGGCCGCCCTCGGCATGGAAGGTCGGTGTGTTGGCGGGGAGGGCTTCGGCGGGCGCCGCGTCCTTGTCGGCGGTCGCCGAGTTCGGAAACGCTCCGCTGCCGGTGGGCGGTGTGACGCCGGGCGGCAGGATCGCGTCCGGCACGAGCACGGGCGAGAGGGCGGCGGATGTCGCGTCCTCCGCCTCCCTGGCCTTCTGGAACGCGGAGGGCGCCTCGGATGGCTGGTCCACGACGTCCACGACGGTCTCCTTCACTTCGGGGGCGTCCTCGTCCGGGCCGACGGCCGGGATGCCGTCCGGGTCGGTGTCACCGGACACGAAAGGACGTTTGACGATCGGCTCCGCGGGCACCGCGCGGCGGGAGTCGACGTTCGGGACGCCGACTCCGGCGACGAGCGTCCCCGGCGGGACGGCGTCGGTCGTCTCCGGGTCGTCCGGACGTTCGCCGGCGGTCTCGGCGCCGACGACGATCTCGTCACCCTCGTCCGCCTCGTCCGCCGGGACCTGCCGGTCGGAACGGTCCGCCTCGACGTCCGTGTCCGCCGTTTCGGTCGTCTCGGCCGCCCACCAGGGGGCCTCCAAGCCGAAGGCGGCCGGCTTGAAGGGGGAGGCGGGAGACGCGTCGGCGGGCGGCGCGTCGACCGGGGGGACCGCGCCGAAGGCGGGCGGCACCGACCCGGCGGGGACGTCGCACGTCCCCGCCGAGTCGGTGGACTCCCGGGTGTCTCTAGGTCCAGACATAAGCAGAGAGGGTATTCGTACAGGTCAGTTTTGGAGGGGTTTGCCTTCGGTTTCCCTGTAGTGCAGGGCCAGTGCCAGATTGCTGCTCTTCACCAGTTGCGTCCCGAAGACACGGACGGCGGCGTGGTACTTCGTGGCGATCTTCTTGCCGTCGGGTCGCTGAACCCACGTCATCACCAGGTAGTGGCCGCGCGCCTCGGAGGTGCCGAGCGCCTCGCCTTTGCCGTTGGTCTTGGAGACGCCCTTGCCGGGCAGCGCCACGAGGAACGCGTCCTTGTCGGCGGCGGCCTTGACGGCCAGTTCGGCCGCTTCCTCGGTCTCCAGGTTGAACACGCCGACCGTCCCGATGAGGGAGCCGCTGGTGAGGGCGTAGGTGGCCCGCAGCGCCTGCGTGCAGCCGCCCTTCTTGAGGGCCTTCTCCAGTTTCGCCCCGCCGACGAAGGCGGCGCAACTCTTCGTCTGGTTCGCGGCCGTCCGCACGTACCTGTGCTTGCCGACCTTGAACTTCCCGTTGCCGAAGGCCTCCTTGAGCGTCAGCGGCTTCGGGTCGGTCGTGCGGCTCTGGAGCTTCACCGGCTCCAGAACGGGCTGTGTCGGGCTCGGCGCCGGCTGCGGCTGCTGCGGCGTGGTCTTGGCCGGTGTCGCGGTCTTCTTCGACTTGGAGTCGTCCGACAGGGCGGACGACGCCACGACGCCACCGCCGATGAGAAGAATCCCGGCGACGACGGCGCCACCGATGACCAGCGGCAGGTTGCGGCGCCGCCCGGTCGGCGGCGGTCCGCTCGACGGCATCGTCGGCCCGTCCGCGGGAGGCCCGTAGGGGTCCGCTCCCTGCCCGCCCGTACCGAACTGACTCGGCGGGGAGAAGGCGGCCGCGTCCCCGGCCGGGGACTCGTCGCCCCACGGAGGAGCCTGGTCCGCGGGCGCGCCGAAGGGGGGCGCGCCGAACGTCTCGCCACCCCCCGGCCCGGCACCGAACGACTCGTTCCTGAAGGACTCGTTCCCGAACGACCCGTTGGGGGACGCCTCGGTTCCGAACGCCTCGTTCCCGAACGTCTCGTTACCGCCCGTCCCGGCACCGAACGACTGACCACCGAACGGCTCGGCGCCGGTCGACTCGGCTCCGAACGGGTCGGCGCCGAACGACTGGGGGCCGGTCGAGTCGGCGCCGAACGGCTGGGAGCCGGGCGGCGTCGGGCCGAAGTCCTCGCCGCCCGGGGAGTAGGGGGGTGTGAAGGAGGTCTCGTCGTTGTCGGGGCCGTACGGTGGCGCTTCGGCTCCGGGGCCGTACGGCGGGGGTGGCGGCTGATGGTGTGGGGGCCGGCCGCCAGGCTTGCCTTGATCGCCCGGATAACCCATGGCTTGGACCTTACCGTTCCTCGTTCAGGGTTCTGGACCTTCGAGACACCCACCATGACATGGGGGTGAACCGGACGCCGGTGCTTTCGTGAAGGTCAGGAGCCGGGACCGGAGCCGATCGTTCGATGGATCACTTCCAGCCGAAGTCCTGTGTCCACAGCGGGCCGCCGGAGCCGGACGCCCTGCCGACGCCGATGGCGCGCAGGTCGCAGTTCAGGATGTTGGCGCGGTGACCCGGGCTGTCCATCCATCCCTTCATGACGGCCTCGGCGGTCGCGTAGCCCTTGGCGATGTTCTCCGCGCCGGGGCTCGAGTAACCGGCGGCCTCCATCCGCTTCCACGGGCTGTCGCCGTTGCGGGACGTGTGGTCGAAGTAGCCGTTGGCGGCCATGTCGGCGGAGTGGCGGCGGGCCGCGGTGACGAGCCGCTCGTCGACGCGCAGGGGCTTGCAGCCCTCCTTGGCGCGCTCGGCGTTGGTGAGCGCCACCACGGCCGCCTCGGCGGCGGACCCGCCCGCGGAACCGTCCGGCGAGCCGCCGCGCGTGCGGGCTCCGCTCGTCGTGGGCGGCCTGTCGGGCTCGGTCGACTTCTTCGGCGGGTTGCCGGGGGCGCGCATCGGCTTCAGTGGCGGCGTCGGCGCGTCGGCGGTCGGCGGGCGACCGGCCTCGTCCCCGCGCTTGCGCGGCTTGCCGTCGCCGTCGTCGCCCCCGTCGGGGGTCCCGGGCTCGGTCGAGGTCTCGGTCTGCGGTCCGGGCTGCGGGTCGCCGGACGGCTGAGTCTTCGGCCCGGACGCGGTGGTCCGCTCCTGCCGCAGCTCGGGCAGGACGAGCCGGTCGACCGCGATGCCGGTACCGACGGCGAGAGCGGACGCGGTGACCGCCACGACGATGCCGGTCACACCCTTCGACCTGGACCGTTTGTGTTCGTCGTCCGATCGCCTACGCCCTCCGGGCGGAGGGCCGGTGGGGGGCTTGGGACGGCGTCGGCCACTGGCGACGAGGGTGTCGCGATGGGGGGAGGTTCCGCGCGGGGCGGCGTCACGAGGTGCGGCGCCGGACGGCCCGTTTCGGGTCCGGCGGCGGTTGGCGGGGTCACCTGGTCTGCGGGGGGTGGACAGCGGGGGCTCCCGGGTGCGGGTCGGAACATACCGACGTGGACCGGTCGCCCGGCACAATATCCCCCTATACACCCCTTGTTACGGAGATCGCGCAAAAAAGATCAACACCACTACTCCATGTAACACAATTGCCGCTGACTGTTCACCAAAGCGCGATAAAGCGGACCGGCGACCGCCCTCGGCCACGACCGCGCCTCGTTTTGACCCTGGGGTGCGAGGCCGAGTATTCTGCCTGTTTGTTGTATGCGTCGTTGTCCGCGGACGGCGGGCTGGAGTCGACGTGACGACGTGCCGGTGCACCCCTGACGTGCTCGCGCCCACGGCGTGGGCACCGGTTCCGGGTCCCGGCATCCCGGAGCGCCAGGTCGGACGATCCTTCGATCGGCGCAAGCAGGATTCCGCTGACGGCGCTCGTCCGTGAGGGCGAGTGAGGATCGAAACGACGAGAAACGAAGGCCTACGACCGTGCGCACGTACACCCCAAAGCCCGCTGACATCCAGCGTCAGTGGTACGTCATCGACGCGACCGATGTCGTGTTGGGTCGTCTCGCCAGCCAGGTCGCGCAGCTGCTTCGAGGCAAGCACAAGCCGATCTACGCGCCGCACCTCGACACCGGTGACTTCGTCGTCATCGTGAACGCCGAGAAGGTGGCGCTGTCCGGCAACAAGCTGGAGCAGAAGAGGGCCTACCGGCACTCCGGCTACCCGGGCGGGCTGCGCTCGGTGACCTACGCCGACCTGCTTGCCAAGCACCCCGAGCGGGCCGTCGAGAAGGCGATCAAGGGCATGCTGCCCAAGAACTCCCTCGGCCGGAAGATGTTCGGCAAGGTGAAGGTCTACGCCGGGCCGGACCACCCGCACCAGGCGCAGAAGCCGGAGCCGTTCGAGATCACCCAGATCAGCCAGACGCAGAAGTGACGCCCGCGCACGGCCCGTCCGTGCGCACCCATGAACCGTGGCCGCCGGGGCACCCGTGAAACGGGCCCGCCGCCCTGGCCAGAACACCCCAAGGAGATCCGTGGACGAGACCACCGAGCCGAGCGTCGAGCTCGACTCCTACGAGGACGCACCGTCCGAGTACAGCACCGAGACCCCCGAGACGGCCGGTGAGAGCTACCTCGGCAAGCCGGTCGCGACCGGCCCCGCCGCCGGTACCGGCCGCCGCAAGCAGGCCATCGCGCGGGTCCGCATCGTCCCCGGCAGCGGCAAGTGGAAGATCAACGGCCGCACCCTGGACCAGTACTTCCCGAACAAGGTCCACCAGCAGATCGTGAACGAGCCGTTCGTGCTGCTGGGCCTGGAGGGCCAGTTCGACGTGCTCGCGCGCGTGAACGGCGGCGGCACCACCGGCCAGGCCGGCGCGCTCCGCCTCGGCATCTCCCGCGCGCTCCAGTTCAGCAACATCGAGCACCGCCCCGCGCTGAAGAAGGCGGGCTTCCTCACCCGCGACGCGCGGGTGCCGGAGCGCAAGAAGGCAGGCCTCAAGAAGGCCCGCAAGGCTCCCCAGTACAGCAAGCGCTGATTTTCCGGGGGGGGCGACCCCCTGGAACCCCGCTCCGACACAGGCGACCGACGACGCCGCCGCGATTCCTCATCCTGCGCATCTCGCACGGCGTCGCCACGGTCGCCTGTGTTGGTTCAGGGGAACCCCTGAACTCCCGCCCCACCACAGCCACCCCTCACACCACCACCACGCTTCACGCGGTGCCGCCACGGTCGCGGAACCACTCCAAGGGGCAACCCTCTTGGAATCCCCTGGCTTCTGTTGGGCGCACAGCGCCGTTGCGGTCCCTGCCTTGGTCTCGGGCGGCGACCTCTGCGGCTCCGTCACGACGCTGGGGGTGCTCACGCCATCGCCGCGGTTCGCGTGGCGTTGCGGGGCGCGGTTTCGGTCCAGGGAGGTGACCCTCTGGATCCCGGTCATGAGGCAGGCGATCCTCATGCCGCTGTTGCGGTCCCGTGCGGGTCTGGGGCGACCGCTGAGGTTCCGTCACGATGCCGGCGGTGCTCACGCCATTGTTGGGGTCGCCCGTGTTGGGGGTGGGCCTTACTTGTTCGGGCGGCCACGTTGGGACGGGCATCGTGGGGTGTGGGGGGTTTGTATGGTCGGTGCCCACTAGATTTGACCGCGCGGAGCGGACCGGGGTTCGTCCCTCGGGAGCCGTCCGCGCGGTTTTTTCGTCATTTCGGGAGTTGAACTGTGGCTCGTCTGTTCGGGACCGATGGTGTGCGGGGGCTCGCCAACCGTGAGTTGACCGCACCGCTCGTCATGGATCTGTCCGTCGCCGCGGCGCGGGTCCTGGGCGAGCAGGGCGCGTTCAAGGGACATCGGCCGCTGGCGGTGGTCGGGCGCGACCCGCGGGCCTCCGGCGAGTTCCTTGAGGCGGCCGTGGTCGCGGGCCTCGCCAGTAGTGGGGTGGACGTGCTGCGCCTCGGTGTCCTGCCGACGCCCGCCGTCGCGCATCTGACGCACGAACTGGACGCCGACCTCGGTGTGATGCTGTCGGCCTCGCACAACCCGGCGCCCGACAACGGCATCAAGTTCTTCGACCGCAGCGGCTACAAGCTTCCCGACGAGCTGGAGGACAGGGTCGAGGCGCGGCTCGGTGAGCCGTGGGACCCGCCGGTCGGTTCCGGTGTCGGACGGGTCCGCGAGGCGCACGGCGCCGTCGAGCAGTACGTGGCGCATCTGCTGTCGACCGTCCCGGTGTCGCTGGACGGTCTGCGCGTCGTCGTCGACTGCGCGAACGGCGCGTCCAGCGATGTGGCGCCGGAGGCGCTGCGCCGGGCGGGAGCCGAGGTGTTCACGATCGGGACGGCCCCGGACGGGCTGAACATCAACCTGGGCTGCGGCTCGACGCATCTGGAGGCGTTGCAGCAGGCCGTCCTGGACTACGGCGCGGACGCGGGCATCGCCAACGACGGTGACGCCGACCGGTGTCTTGCGGTCACCGCGTCCGGGGAGATCGTGGACGGTGACCAGATCATGGCGATCCTGGCGCTCGATCTGCAGAAGTCGGGCGAGCTGACCGCCGACACCGTCGTCGCGACCGTGATGTCGAACCTCGGGTTCAAGCTCGCGATGCGGGACGCGGGCATCAACGTCGTGGAGACCGCGGTCGGTGACCGGTACGTCCTGGAGGCGATGAAGGAGGGCGGGTTCGGGTTCGGCGGCGAACAGTCCGGCCATGTCATCATGCTTGACCACGCGACGACGGGCGACGGTGTCCTGACGGGCCTGCACCTGCTCGCCGCGATGGTGCGCAGCGGCAGCCCCCTGGACGACCTGACGAAGGTGATGACGCGGCTGCCGCAGGTGCTCATCAACGTCGAGGGCGTCGACAAGAACCGGGCCGAGACGTCGCCGGAGCTGGCCATGGCCGTATCCGTCGCCGAGAACGACCTCGGTGACACCGGGCGGGTGCTGATCCGGCCGAGCGGCACCGAGCCGATCGTCCGCGTGATGGTCGAGGCGGCGTCGGAGGACCAGGCCCAGTCGGTCGCCGAGCAGCTCGCCGACGTCGTGCGGTCCGCCCTCACCTAAAGGCGCGCCCGGCCGGGGAGGCGAGCCTCCCCGGCCGGGTTCAGCAGCGTTCGAGGAACGTGCGGAGGGCGTCGTGGTCGGCGCGGGTGACCGGGAGTGAGTACTTCTTGGCGACGCCGATGTACTTGACCGCGTAGGTGCACTGGAACGCCTTCTGCGGTTTCCAGTCGCCGGGGCCGGAGTCGCTCTTCTGGCGGTTGGGGACACCCCAGACGGCCAGCAGGTTGGCGTGGTCGTTGGCGAACCGTTCGCGCCGGTCCTCGCTCCAGCGGGACGCGCCCATCCGCCAGGCGAGCGCGAGCGGGTAGATGTGGTCGATCTGCACCTCGGCGGCGTCCTTCTTGGCGAAGGTGATCTCCTTGCCGCTGTAGGGGTCGTCGAGCCGGCCGCTGAGGACGACGCAGTCGCCCTTCTTCCGGGTCGCCGTCAGGTCGCGGGCGAGGACGTCGTTGCGCTGGTCGCAGCCGTTGCGGTCGATGTCCTTCCACCGTGTGCCGAACCGGTCGCGCTCGTAGCCGTCGCGGTCGCCCTCCGCCGCTATGCGCAGCCCGGACAGGTCACGGCGGGCACCCGTCTCGTCGCCGCTCGGCCGTGGGGCGCCGGTCTCGGAGAGGCCGATGTCGCCCTCGCAGGCCGCCGTCAGCAACGGGACCGCGAGTGCGAGGCCCGCCACCACCCACCGCATCATGACCTCACCGTCCTGGTTTCCCCCTATTTATACGCAATCGGGGTGGAAAGTGGGCCGGAGGCTCGCGGGTGGACGAACTTAGGTCGATCCGGAGTCTGGCCGAAAGGCGGAGGCACATCGCCCTTCAGGCTGACGTGCCATGCGGCGCGGACGGATAGTTTCTAGGCATGCCGATCATCGCCACCCAGGGCCTGACGATGAGGTTCCCCCGGGTGACCGCCCTGGACGACCTCTCCGTGGCCGTCGAACCGGGCGTCGTCGGGCTGGTCGGCGCCAACGGCGCCGGCAAGTCGACGCTCATCAAGATCCTGCTCGGACTGCAGCCGCCGTCCTCCGGGACGGCGACCGTGCTGGGCCTCGACATCGCCCGCGACGGTCTCCGGATCCGGGAGAGCGTCGGGTTCATGCCCGAGTACGAGTGCCTGCCGCCCGACGTGTCCGCGACCGAGTTCGTCGTCCACATGGCCAGAATGTGCGGGCTGCCGCCGTCGGCCGCCCGTGAACGCGCCGCCGACACGCTCCGGCACGTCGGCCTGTACGAGGAGCGCTACCGTCCCATCGGCGGTTACTCCACCGGGATGCGCCAGCGGGTGAAGCTCGCGCAGGCCCTCGTCCACGACCCGAAGCTCGTGTTCCTGGACGAGCCCACCAACGGCCTCGACCCGGCCGGACGCGACGAGATGCTCGACCTGATCCGCCGTATCGGCGCCGAGTTCGGGATCAGCGTGCTCGTCACGTCCCATCTGCTCGGTGAGCTGGAACGGGTCTGCGACCACGTCGTCATCATCGACGGCGGGAAGCTGCTGCGCTCCCAGGCCGTCGAGGCCTACACGGCCGCGAGCGGCGTCCTCACCGTCGAGGTGGAGGAGGGACGCGACGACCTCGGACGGCGCCTGCACGAGCAGGGCGTGTCCGTCCACCCGGAGGGGCGGTTCCTCGTCATCGACATCGCCGGTGAGACGACCTACGACCTGATCCGCGACGGTGTCGCCGACCTCGGGCTGCGGCTGATCCGGATGGAGCAGCGCCGCCACCACATCGAGGAGGTCTTCCAGACCGCGCCGCAGGGTCCTCCGGGCCCGCACGCGGCCGGGACCGTCCCGCAGGGGGTGTCCCGATGAGCACGAGCACCATCCACGACATCGGGTACCGGCACTACGACGGGCGCCGCAACGGCCGCGCCTACGTGATCCGGTCGCTGTACGTCCACAACCTGCGGGCCGCGTTCGGCCTCGGCCGGCCCGTACGCGCCAAGATCATGCCGTTCGTGCTGGCCGCGCTGATGCTGCTTCCGGCCGCCGGGTCCGTCGCCGCGTTCGCGTTCACCAAGCAGGAGGACGCGCTGATCCCGTACGCGTCCTATGCGAACCTGATGCAGGTCATCGTGGCGATCTTCCTGGCCACGCAGGCGCCGGTACTGGCCTCGCGGGAGGTGCGTTTCCACGTCGTCCCGCTGTACTTCTCCCGTCCCGTGGGCCATCTCGACTTCGTCCTGGCCAAGGGCGCGGCGATGGCGACCGCGCTGCTGGCGCTGCTGGCCGTGCCCGTCACCGTGCTGTACGTCGGCGGCCTGGTCACCAAGGCGCCCGACTCGAGCCGGCAGTTGCTCGACTATCTCGGCGGGCTCGTCGGGTGCGTGCTGTACGCGCTGGTCCTCGCCGCGATCGGCATGGTCGTCGCGGCGTTCACGCCCCGGCGCGGCTTCGGGGTCGCCGCGGTCATCGCCGCGTACATGGTGCCCACCGCCGTCGCGACGGCCGTCCAGGGCATCGCGGAGGCGGAGACGAACTTCACCCTCCAGGGCTGGATGGGGCTGCTCGCGCCGTTCAACCTGGTCGACATCGTGCAGGTCCGGCTGCTCGGCGCGGAGACGTCCTCGCCCGGCATCGCGCCCGGTGTCACCGGTGGCCTGGTGGCGCTGGCGTTGTGCGCCGCCATCGTCCTCGGCTCGATCGCGGTGCTGTACCGCAGGTTCCGGAAGGCGGGCCTGTCATGAGCGGAGCGAACCGGGGGGTGTGGGGGGTCGTCCCCCCACAAAGGAGCACAGCATGAGCGAGTTGATTCTCGAGAACGTGTCGCGGTGGTACGGCAACGTCGTCGCCGTCAACGGGGTGTCGATGAGGATCGGCCCGGGTGTCACCGGGCTGCTCGGGCCGAACGGCGCCGGAAAGTCGACGCTGATCCACATGATGGGCGGGTTCCTCGCGCCGTCGTCCGGGACCGTCACGTTGGACGGGACGCCGATCTGGAGCAACCCGGGCATCTACCGCAGTCTCGGACTCGTCCCGGAACGCGAGTCGGCGTACGACTTCCTCACCGGCGAACAGTTCATCGTCGCGATGGCGAAGCTGCACAAGCTGCCCGACCCGAACGGCGCCGCGCGCCGCGCCATCGGCCTCGTCGAGATGGACTACGCGGCCCAACGCACGATCGGCAAGTACTCCAAGGGCATGAAGCAGCGCATCAAGATGGCGTCCGCGCTGGTGCACGACCCGCCCGTCCTGCTGCTGGACGAGCCGTTCAACGGCATGGACCCGCGGCAGCGGATCCAGCTCATGGAGCTCATCCGCAGGATGGCCGACGAGGGCCGCACGATCCTGTTCTCCTCCCACATCCTGGAGGAGGTCGAGCGGCTCGCCAGCCACATCGAGGTCATCGTCGCGGGACGGCATGCCGCGTCCGGCGACTTCCGCAAGATCCGGCGGTTGATGACGGACCGGCCGCACATCTTCCTCGTCCGTTCGTCCGACGACCGGCGGCTCGCCGCCGCCCTCATCGCGGACGGCTCGTCCCGCAGCGTGCAGCTCACCGACAAGGGCCTGCAGATCGAGGCCGTCGACTTCCAGCGTTTCACCTGGCTGCTGCCGCGCCTGGCCCGCGACACCGACGTGCGCCTCTGGGAGGTCTCCCCGGCGGACGAGTCCCTGGAAAGCGTCTTCTCCTACCTGGTGGCCCGATGAACTCCACGATCGCGATGATGACGTTCCGGTCGATGCTCGGCCGCAAGCGTGCGCTGCTCCTGATGGGGTTGCCACTGATCATGCTCGTGCTGGCGGCGGTCCTGCGCGTGACCGGCAACGACGACCTGGACATCTCGTCCGACATCCTGCAGCAGTTCGGTCTCGCGACTCTGCTGCCGCTGCTCGCGCTGATCGCCGGAACGGGTGTGATCGGGCCGGAGATCGACGACGGTCAGATCATGTACGTGCTGACCAAGCCGATCCCGCGGGAGGTGATCGTGCTGACCAAGCTGGTCGTCGCGATCATCCTGGTGACGGTGTTCGCGGTCGTGCCGACGCTGCTGGCGGGGCTCATCCTGATCGGCACGACCGGCGGGGTCACGCCCGCGTTCACGGTCGGCGTCCTGGTCGGCGGTGTCGCCTACAGCGCCGTGTTCGTCGCGCTCGGCGTCGCCAGCCGGAACGCCGCCACGATCGGGTTGCTGTACGCGCTGGTGTGGGAGTCGCTGCTCGGCAGGTTCGCGCCGGGCGCGAAGTCGGCGTCCATCCAGCAGTGGTCCCTGTCGGTCACGGACGCGCTCACCGACGCGTCGCCGGTCGTCTCGACCGTTCGACTGGCCGTGGCGATCTCGCTCCTGGTCGTGGTCACGCTCGTGGCGACGTTCCTGGCCACGTTCCGGCTCCGCACCCTCACGGTCGCCAGCGCCGACTGACGCGCCGACCGTCACGCTTTTGTGATCGATCGGACCGACCGGACGAGAGCCGATGCACCAGGATTGAGCGCCCACGAAGGAGCTCCCCATGGTCACCTCTCCCCAGTCGCCCGATCTCGTCCATCCGCCGAGCGGGGCCTCGGTTCCCGCGCTCATCGGCCTCGGCGCGAACGCGGTCATGCTGAACATCGTCACCGTCGTCGGGGTGTGGACGGTCTATGTGGTCGACGACGGCACGGACGAGGCCCGGAACGCGGGTGATCTCCTCGCGTTCGGGACGTTCGTGGCGGCGCTGCTCGTCGTCGCCACCGGCGTCGCCGTGATCGCCTGGCTGTGGCGGGCGCGGGCGAACGCCGAAATCATCGACGACCTCTCGGCGAGCTGGTCATCGCCGTGGGTGATCCTCGGCTGGATCGTGCCGATCATGAACCTGTGGGTGCCGCGCGGTGTCGTCGGCGCGGTGTGGCGCGTCAGCGCTCCGCACCGCGAGTCGCCGTGGCCGGTGAACCTGTGGTGGACGGCCTTCCTGGCGTATCTGATCGGTGGACGTTTCGCCAGCACGAACCCCGCCGACGGGTTCCGCTCGGACATCTACCCGTTCGTCACCTTCACCGGTGCCCTCGCGGCCCTGTTCGCGATGATGGTCGTCTGGCGGATCACCCGGTTCCAGGAGGCACAGGCCGTCCGCCTCCGGGAGGCCCTCGCGCCCGGACACTAACCGGACTTTGGGACACGCCTGTCAGGCTCGATCCTGACTGTGTGGCACCCTGCGTGTTACAACGGCACGGAGGGTCGTGAACGTCTCGGATACAGGAGTGCTCCCATGGCAGTGTCGCGCCGTCAGGTATTGACCGGAACGGGGATGGCAGGGGCGGGGATCGTCTTCGGCGGTGCCGTCGAGCACCTGTTCGCGAACGGGAGGGCCGACGCGTCGATCATGGGTCGTGCCGGGTACGGGCCGCTCGTCCCCGACCCGAACGGCTTACTGGACCTGCCGCGCGGCTTCCGGTACACCGTGCTGTCCCGCGAGGGCGAGCCGCTGCGCTCGGGGGAGGGGCCGGTGCCGAGCCGCTGCGACGGCATGGCGGCGTTCCCCGGCGAGAAGAACCGGACCTGGCTCGTCCGCAACCACGAGAATCCGCCGTCCGCCACGCACCGCGTTCCGGCCGTCAAGGGGCTCACCTACGATCCCGGGGCGCTCGGCGGCTGCACGGCCCTGGAGGTCGACGCGTCGGGACGTGTCCACACCGAACGCGTCGCCATCGCCGGGACGGCCGTCAACTGCGCGGGCGGCCCCACCCCCTGGAACACCTGGCTGACCTGCGAGGAGACCGAAGAGAGGGCGGGCTCCGGCAACTACACCAAAGACCACGGCTTCATCTTCGAGGTCGACCCGTACCGGCCGGACAGGACCGTCCCGGAGCCGCTGACCGCGATGGGACGCTTCTCCCACGAGGCGGTCGCCGTCGACCCGCGCGACGGCACCGTGTACGAGACCGAGGACGCGTTCGAGAAGCCGTTCGGCCTCTTCTACCGGTTCCTGCCGGCGAAGCCGCGCCGCGGGTCCGGCGCCCTGCGGGCCGGTGGACGGCTGGAGGCGCTGCGCGTCCCCGACGTCCCCGACCTGTCGGCGGTGCGGGAACCCGGCACGGTGTTCGACCGCGTCGAGTGGCTGCCGGTGCCCGACCCCCTCGCGAAGAAGACGCCGATCCGGTTCCAGGACTTCGGCCGCGGCGGCATCACGCACGCGCAGAAACTGGAGGGCTGTTACTGGGGCGGCGACCGCGTCTACTTCGTGTCGAGCTTCGCCCGCAGGAAGGACGGGTCGAGCGCCGACCACTTCGGACAGGTGTGGTCGTACGAGCCGGACCGGCGCCGCCTCACCCTCGTCATCGTCTTCGGTCCGGGCACCGACACGTCGCTGCCGGGCGAGTCGCCGGACAACATCTGCCTGGCACCCGAGGGCGGTCTGATGGTGTGCGAGGACGGCGGCGGTGCCCAGCACGTCTACGGCGTGACCCGGCAGCGCGAGGTCTATCCGATGGCCAGGAACAGGAAGAACATCCGCACCGAGGACGACCCCGAGTGGGGCGAGTTCGCGGGCGTCACGTTCTCCCCGGACAAACGCACGATGTACGTCAACGTCTACCGGCCGGGCACCACGTTCGCCATCACCGGCCCCTGGCAGGGCCGCTAGATACGCCGCAGCTTCACGCGCTGGACGGTGTGGTCGCGTCCCTTGTGGAGGACGAGGGTGGCGCGGGCGCGGGTCGGGAGGATGTTGGAGACGAGGTTGATCTCGTTGACGTCCCGCCAGACGCGCTGGGCGAACGCGGCGGTCTCGTCCTCGTCGAGTTCATGCGCGTACTTGTGGAAGTAGGAGCGCGGGTCGGTGAACGCGGTGCGGCGCAGCGCGAACAGACGGTCGACGTACCACTGCCGGATGTCCTCGACCCGGGCGTCGACGTAGATGGAGAAGTCGAAGAAGTCGGATACGCCCAGGGCGCCGGGCGGGGGCGCCTGGAGCACGTTCAGGCCCTCGACGATCAGGATGTCGGGGCGCCGGACGGTCTGTGCCGCGCCCGCGACGATGTCGTACTCCAGATGCGAGTAGACCGGGATCCGGACCTCGTCCGCGCCGGACTTGATCGACGACACGAACCGGACGAGGGATCGGCGGTCGTAGGACTCGGGAAACCCCTTCCGGTCCATGATGCCGCGCTCGGACAGGACGGCGTTCGGGTACAGGAAGCTGTCGGTGGTGACCAATTCCACTGTCGGGTGCTCGGGCCAGCGGGCGAGGAGCGTCCGCAGCAGCCGGGACGTGGTGGACTTGCCGACGGCGACGCTGCCCGCCACCCCGATGATGAACGGTGTGGGCTCGACCGTCCCGCCGAGAAAGTCGCCGACGGTGTCACGGAGTCGTCCTTCCGACTGGAAGAACAGGTTGAGTAACCGCGAAAGCGGCAGGTACACCTCCTCGACCTCGGTGATGTCGATCGGGTCCTTGAGGCCGCGCAACGCGTTCAGCTCACCGGGAGTGAGGGGCAGCGGCGTGTTCTCGCGCAGGCCGCGCCAGGCTTCACGGGGTAGTTCCACGTAGGGGCTCGGCACGCTGTCCCATCCGGTCGTCATGACTGAACAGTAACCGTCGGGTCCACCGGTCACGGCGGTTTCCCCCCTCGCCGCGTCCCGCGCGGGCCCGGCTGCTCCGTTCCAGGTAGGCCCCTGGCCTGGCATTGAATAGAGTTGCCGCATGTGCGGAATCGTGGGGTACGTAGGCGGCCGGGCGGCGCTCGACGTGGTCGTCGATGGGTTGGCGCGGCTGGAGTACCGCGGCTACGACTCGGCCGGGGTGGCCGTGCTGGCCGATGGGAAGCTGGCGACGGCGAAGCGGGCGGGCAAGCTCGTGAACCTGCGGGGCGTCCTGGAGGAGGATCCGCCTCCCGCGGGGACGCTCGGCATGGGGCACACGCGGTGGGCGACGCACGGCCCGCCCAACGACCGCAACGCCCACCCGCATGTCGACTGCACCGGCTCCGTCGCGGTGATCCACAACGGGATCATCGAGAACTTCGCGGAACTGCGCGCCGAGCTGGAGGAGAACGGGCACGGACTCGCCTCCGACACCGACACCGAGGCGGTCGCGCACCTGCTGGAGGAGGAGCTGAAGGCGGGCGACGGGCTCGCCGCGGCGATGCGCCGCGTGTGCGGGCGGCTGGACGGCGCGTTCACGCTGGTCGCCATGCACACCGGCGACCCCGACCTGGTGGTCGGCGCGCGCCGTAACTCGCCGCTGGTCGTCGGGGTCGGCGCCGGGGAGAACTTCCTCGCCAGCGATGTCGCCGCGTTCATCGCGCACACCAGGGACGCGATCGAGCTGGGCCAGGACCAGATCGTCGAGCTGCGCGCCGACGGGGTGCGGATCACCGACTTCGAGGGGCGCCCCGCCGAGGTGAAGGAGTACCACGTCGACTGGGACGTGTCCGCCGCGGAGAAGGGCGGCTACGACTACTTCATGCTCAAGGAGATCGCCGAGCAGCCGCGGGCGGTCGCCGACACCCTGCTCGGCCGGATCGGCACCGACGGCCGTCTCCGGCTGGACGAGATGCGCATCTCCGACCGTGAGCTGCGCGAGGTCGACAAGATCATCATTGTGGCGTGCGGGACGTCCTACCATGCCGGGCTGATCGCCAAGTACGCGATCGAGCACTGGGCCGGGCTGCCGTGCGAGGTGGAGCTGGCGAGCGAGTTCCGCTACCGCGACCCGATCCTGTCGCCGACGACGCTGGTCATCGCGATCTCCCAGTCGGGGGAGACGATGGACGCCCTGATGGCCGTCCGGCACGCACGGGAGCAGCGGGCCAAGCTGCTCGGCATCTGCAACGTCAACGGCTCGACGCTGCCGCGCGAGTGCGACGGCGTCCTGTACACGCACGCGGGCCCGGAGATCGCGGTCGCGTCCACCAAGGCGTTCCTCACGCAGCTCGTCGCCGTCTACCTCATCGCCCTCTACATCGCGCAGACCCGCGGCACCAAGTGGGGCGACGAGGTGTTCGCGATGGTGCAGCTCCTGGAGCGGATGCCGGAGAAGGTGGAGAAGGTCCTGGAGACCATGGAGCCCGTCCGCGAGCTGGCCCGGTCGCTGGCCGGGGAGCGGTGCGTGTTGTTCCTCGGCCGCCATGTCGGCTTCCCGGTCGCCCTGGAGGGCGCGCTGAAGCTCAAGGAACTGGCGTACATGCACGCGGAGGGCTTCGCCGCGGGCGAGCTGAAGCACGGCCCGATCGCGCTGATCGAGGAGGGCCTGCCGGTGGTGGTGGTCGTGCCGCCACGGGCGCGGGACGTCCTGCACGACAAGATCGTCTCCAATATCCAGGAGATCCGGGCCCGGGGCGCCCGGACGATCGTGATCGCCGAGGAGGGCGACGAGTCCGTCGTGCCGTACGCGGACACGCTGATCGGCGTTCCGGCCGTCCCGACGCTGCTCCAGCCGCTGGTCACGACCGTCCCGCTGCAGGTGTTCGCGTGCGAGCTGGCCACGGCGAAGGGCCATGACGTCGACCAGCCCCGCAACCTCGCCAAGTCCGTCACGGTCGAGTAGCGACGGAACGTTCCGGAAACCGGGCCCGCGACCCGTGAAGGGTCGGGGCCCGGACGGTCGTGGACGTGCTTCGACCGGTGCCGCACGCCGTCCGGGCGACCGATTTCGGGGTCGTCGTAGCGTGATTTCCGGACGTCGTGTTCGGCGCCGAGCCGTGATGCGACACTAAGTGTCCGGAGAGTCTCGCGCACACCATTGGGCGCAAATCTCCACTGAACTGAGAATCTCAGTTCAGCTGTAATTTGCAGAGATTGTTTCAGTGCCGGTCGAAACGACCGGCCTTCGCGTCCCTGACGAAGTCGCGCCATTCACCCAGACCGAACCCGAGGCGTGTCGCGGTGTCCTCGGTGTCCCGGACGGATATCGCGTCCTCGGTGAGTCGTGCGACCTCGACGCACGCGTTGCTGGCGCATCGAGTACTCCTTCTCCAACGGGCGGGCGTTGTCTCGTGGACCAAACTCATTCCGGCTCCTGCCTCGAAAGTTGCATTTGCCCGCGGCCACGCTGCCGGTGCTGAGCACACGGTAACAAGGGTGGAAAAAACTACTGATCACCCACGATCAGGACGGTGTTCCTGTGGCCGGAGTGGCAGAGAAGGAGCAGAGTTGCCGGTGTGCGGGCGACGAGCCGTGTCCGGTGTGGACCCGGCTCGTCCGCCGCGGTGCCCTGCCGCGCCCTCGTGAGGCGCGAACGGGACTTATCCGCCTGTCATCGGCCCAAATCGAACGCGCCTTTCTTGGCTTGTTCGACGAACTCCCGCCACTCTCCCTGGGAGAACGACAGGACCGGGCTCTGCGCACCGTGCTTGGCATCACGCGCCCCAATGAATTGGGACGACCCGGCCAGTGAGGCGATTTCTACGCAGGTGTTGCTCGCCCCGCAGTGGGCGCTTCTCCTCCATTGCGGAGCAGGAGTGACGAAACGGGACACTCGGTGCCTTTCACAAGGATTAAGCCCCTTTGCGGACCTTCACCAGGCATCCCTGGCCTCGAGAATGCGCCGCCGTGAATCGGCGGGATCGAGGGCCTGGCCGGCCAGGCTCTGATAGGCGAGAGTGTACATATGAGTGACAGCCTCTTCCGCAAAGTGGCTGATCGTCAGTGATTCCGTGTGAACGATATCAGGGAAAACGATGTCGTGCACCGGTGAGAATTGCAGAAGGATAAACGACTCGGCCAACACCGAGTGTGCCGCGTTCAAAGGCAGGATCTGTACGGTCACGTTCGGAAGGTCGGCCATCCTACAGAGATGTTCGAGTTGCTCCCGCATGACGTTCCGGTCCCCGATCCGGCGTTGGAGAACCGCCTCGTCGAGAACCACCGACAGTTCCAGCGGACGGGGCCGCTGGAGAACCTCCCGGCGGCGCATTCGCACGTCCAGCCTGCGCTCCAGTTCCTGCGGTGGCAGGGTCGCCAGGTCGCTCCAGCCGTCGATGACGATCCGCGCGTAGTTCTCGGTCTGCAGCAACCCGGGGAACACCGTGCTGCCCCATTCCCGCACCGCCGTCGCCTCGGCCTCCAGCGCGATGTAGTCGGCCAGGGGGCTCGGCAGGTCGCGGTACTCCTCCCACCAGCCGCGCCGCGCGGCGTCGTGCGCCAGCGAGACGAGGTCCTCGCGGCGCCCGCCGTCGATCTCGTAGACGTCGAGCAGGCGCCGCACATCGCCGATCTTCGCGCCGGTCCGCGCGTTCTCGATCCGGCTGACCTTCGCCGTGGACCAGGCCAGCCGCTCGGCGACCTCGTCCCCGGTGAGTCCCCGCCGCTCGCGCAGCCGCCGCAGTTCGGCGGCCAGCCGCCGCTGCCGGACGGAGGGACCACGGGAAGTGCTCATTGCTCGGGCCTCTCCAGTCCAGGCGGACTGATCTGGGCGCGTTCTGCCGTACCGGGGGGCCGCAGCGCGCGAACATCGGACCGGATGACCAAGATTCTACGGCCGATCAATCACCCCCGCACCTGACGCTGAAACTTGCAATGCAAGCTGCAATTGCGGAGGGGGACGCGCTCCCGGAGAGCCGCTCCGTGGCACCCTGAGGGTGTGATCGACGGACCGTGAGCGATGGGGAGCCGCGGATGAGGTACGCGCACGAGGTCGGCAAGGTTCGGGCGGCCGAGCAGGCCCTGATGGCCCGGCTCCCGGAGGGCACGCTGATGCAGCGCGCCGCCGCCGGGCTGGCGTCGGTGTGCGCGCGCCTCCTGCCCGCCGTCTACGGGGCCCGGGTGGTGCTCCTCGTCGGCGGCGGAGACAACGGCGGCGACGCCCTGTACGCGGGTGCCCGCCTCGCCCGTCGCGGCGCCCGCGTGCAGACCGTCCAGGCCGGGTCGAAGATCCACCACGGCGGTCTGGCCGCACTCCGGGCCGCCGGCGGTCGACTCCTGGACGAGCACGAGACCGCCGGCGCCATCGCGGACGCCGACCTGATCATCGACGGGTTGACCGGCATCGGCGGGACGGGCGGCCTCCGCGAACCCCACGCCCGCCACGCCGCGCTCGCCTCCGAGTCCGCCGGGCTCGTCGTCGCCTGCGACGTCCCGAGCGGCGTGGACGCCAGTACCGGGCGCGTCGAGGGGACCGCCGTCCACGCCGACGTCACCGTCACCTTCGGCACGCACAAACCGGGCCTGCTGATCGACCCGGGCGCCTCCCACTGCGGCGTGGTCGAACTGGTCGACATCGGGCTCGGCCCCGACCTGCCCGACCCGGACGTCGTCGCGGCCCGGCCGACGGACCTCCAGCCGCCCGAGCCCGCGCCCGAGTCCGACAAGTACCGCCGCGGCGTCGTCGGCATCCTCGCGGGCGGCGACGCCTACACCGGCGCGGCCGTGCTCAGCGTCGGCGGGGCCGCCCACGGCGGCGCGGGCATGGTCCGGTTCGCCTCCGTCGCCCACCCGGTCGAACTCGTCCGGCAGCGCTGGCCCGAGGCCGTCACCACGGTCCTCGACCCCGGCCCGCACGGACCGTCGGTCCTCGACCGCGTCGGCCGCGTCCAGGCCTGGGTCGTCGGCCCCGGCCTCGGCACCGGCGACGCCGCCGAGTCGCTCCTGCACGCCGTTCTCACCACCGACCTGCCCGTGCTCGTCGACGCCGACGGTCTCACCGTCCTGGCCCGGCGCCGCGACCTGCTCGCCCGCGCCGCGCCGACCGTCCTCACCCCCCACGCCGGGGAACTGTCCCGCCTCGTCGACGCCTCCCGCGACGCCATCGAGGCCGCCCGCCTCGAACACGTCCGGCGCGCCGCCGCCGAACTGTCCGCGACCGTCCTGCTCAAGGGCTCCACCACGCTGGTCGCCGAGCAGGACCGTCCCGTCCGCGTCAACCCGACCGGCACCCCGCGCCTCGCCACCGCCGGGACGGGCGACGTCCTCGCCGGCCTCATCGGAGCCCTGTTGGCGGGCGGTATGCCCGCCATCGACGCCGCCGCGACCGGCGCCTACCTCCACGGCCTGGCCGCCCGGCTGGCCGCCGCCCCCACCCCGGGCCCCGAGGCCCCCATCACCGCCCCCGACGTGATCGACGCCCTGCCCGCCGCCTTCCGCGCCCTGCGCACTTGAGGCCGCGGGGCGTTGCGGTGACATCGACCACCGCCGCGACCACGCACCAACCCCGACCGTTGCGATCGCGTCCGAAGGCAGGTTTCGAGCGAAGGCGAGAACCTGATCGCGCAGCGAGCCGCAAGGCGAGCCGGAGCGAGCCGCAAGGCGAGCCGGAGCGACGTGGCGATCGCATACAGTGACCGACGCTGGAGGGCCGCCAGGCCCGAAGGAGGAGGTCACTGAGAGAGACAGGGCACACTATGGGCATGAACGTTCCAGCGGAGGCGCGGGTCGATCTCAGCGCGATCGCCGACAACGTCGGGGTGCTGCGCGAGCGGGCGCGGGGCGCCGAGGTCCTGGCCATGGTGAAGGCCGAGGCGTACGGGCACGGGCTGGTCGAGGCCGCCGGGGCGGCGCTCGCCGGCGGCGCCACCTGGCTCGGGGTGGCGAAGCTGGGGGAGGCGCTGCGGCTGCGGGACGCGGGCCTCACCGTCCGGACCCTGTCGTGCATCGGCGTGCCGGGCGAACCGTACGAGGAGGCCGTCGCGCGCGACATCGACCTGACCGTGGGCGCCCGCTGGCTGCTGGACGAGATCGCCGAGGCGGCGGAGCGGGCGGGCCGGACGGCCCGGGTGCACCTGAAGGCCGACACCGGCATGACGCGCGGCGGGGCCCGAGGCCGCGACTGGGAGGAACTGGTCGACGCGGCGTTGAAGGCGGAGGCGTCGGGACGGGTGCGCGTGGTGGGGGCCATGTCCCATTTCGCCTGCGCGGACGAGCCGGGCCACCCGTCGATCGCGGCACAGATCTCGGCGTTCACCGCGATGGTGGAGTACGCGGAGAAGGCGGGCGCGCGGTTCGAGGTCCGGCACCTGTCGAACTCGGCGGGCGCGCTGACCGTGCCCGAAGCCCGGTTCGACCTGGTGCGTCCGGGCATCGCGTTGTACGGGCTGTCGCCGGTGCCGCAGCTGGGCACGTTCGGGCTGCGTCCCGCGATGACGATGGTGGCGAACGCGGCGCTGGTCAAGCGGGTCCCGGCGGACAGCGGCGTGTCGTACGGCCTCACCTACCGCACGCTCAAGGAGACGAACCTGGCCGTCGTTCCCGTCGGATACGGGGACGGGATCCCCCGGCACGGGTCGAACCTCCTGGAGGTCCTCGCGGGCGGACGCCGGCGGACGATCGCCGGACGGGTCTGCATGGACCAGTTCGTCCTCGACCTCGGCGACGACCCGCTCTCCGCGGGAGACGAGATCATCCTGTTCGGTCCGGGAGACCGGGGCGAGCCGACCGCGCAGGAGTGGGCGGACGCACTGGGCACGATCTCCTATGAGATCGTCACCCGCATCGGGGTCCGGGTACCGAGGGCGTACCCGGGAGGGGCGCTGTAGGAGGCGCGCGGATGGGCAAAGGGCGCAGGGTCGGCCTCGTCGGCACGGTCGCGGGCGTGGGCGCGGCCGGGATCGGCGCGGCCGTCGGGCTGCGGCATGTCGCGGTCGGCCGGGTGCGGCTGCGCCCCGACCCCGACGCCGACGAGCCGTTCGGCGAGCTGCGCGGCCGGGAGCTGACCGTCGAGGCGAGCGACGGCCTTCCCCTGCACGTCGAGGTGGACGGCCCCGACGACGCCGACCTCACCCTCGTGTTCAGCCACGGCTACACGCTCAACCTGCACTCCTGGCACTATCAGCGTCGTGACCTGCGGGAGTCGTTCCGGATGGTGTTCTGGGACCAGCGCAGCCACGGCCGTTCCGGGCGCAGCGACCCCGCCGACGCGACGATCGAGCAGACCGGCGACGACCTGTACGCGGTGGTGCGGGCGACGGTCCGGCCCGACCGGCCGGTCGTCCTCGTCGGGCACTCCATGGGCGGAATGTCGATCATGGCGTTGGCGGACCGGCATCCCGAGCTGTTCGAACGGCAGGTCGTCGGGGTGGCGGTGGCCAACACGTCCTGCGGTGACATGGCGGAACTGACGCTGGGGTTGCCGCTGGTGCTGGCGAAGGTCGTCCGTCCGCTGGCGCCCCGGACGCTGCGCGGGCTCGGCCGCCGCGCCGAACTGGTGGAGCGGGCCCGGGGGCTCGGCGCCGACCTCGCGTTCGTGGTGACGCGGAAGATGGCGTTCGCCGACCGGCATGTCAGCCCGACCGTCGTCGACTTCCTGGAGCAGATGATCAGGGCGACGCCGATCGACGTGATCGCGGAGTTCTATCCGGCGCTGATGGCCCACGACAAGGTCGCCTGCCTGGACGTTCTCGGCCGGGTGCCGACCCTGGTGCTCGCCGGCGGGGAGGACCGGCTGACCCCGGCCGTGCACGCGCGCCGTATCGCCGAGGCGCTCCCGGACGTGGAACTGGTAGAGGTGGAGGAGGCCGGGCACGTGCTGCCCCTGGAGTACCCGGGCGTGGTCACCGGCGGCCTCCGCCGGTTGATCGACCGCGTCCGGCCGGAGCGCGAGGAGGAACGCACCGCTTGAACGAACACGACCTGTTCCAGGAATCCGACCTGAACGAGACGCCCTCCAACGAGATCTCGGTCACCGTGCCCACCGCCGAGGCCATGCGCGAGTTCGGCGTCCGCGTCGCCGGTCTGCTGCGTCCGGGCGACCTGATCGTGATGACGGGCGAGCTGGGCGCGGGCAAGACGACGCTCACGCAGGGCATCGGGGAGGGGCTGAAGGTCCGCGGCCCGATCACCTCGCCGACGTTCGTGATCGCGCGGGTGCATCCGTCGCTGGCCGCGGGGCCGCCGCTGGTGCATGTGGACGCCTACCGGCTGGGCGGTTTCGCCGAGCTGGACGATCTCGATCTCGACGCGTCCGTCGAGGAGTCGGTGACGGTCGTCGAATGGGGAGAGGGCCTCGCGGAGGGCCTGGCCGACGACCGGCTGGAATTGATCATTTCGCGCGGGGACGGCCCGGACGAGCAACGCCGGGTCAGGCTCGTCGGAATCGGTCCACGCTGGTCGGATCTGGTGCTGCCCGCCGAGTGAAACCGACGTTCTCACGCCCTTGTTCGAGCAGGCCAGGGGCTATTTAAGGCCGCCATGTCGTACTCTTTGCCGGAACGAAGCTCACGTTCACGACATAGCGATTTTCCGTAACGGGAGTGAGAACCGGTGAGCGGCAGCCATCGCAGCGGTAGCCACCGCGCCGTCCGTCCACGTGGCACCCGCGGGCGCTGGGCGCTCGTCGTCGGAGGCGTCGGGGCCGTCATCGCCGTCTGCGTGCTCGCCGCGTTCGTCGTCCTGGCGGGGGTCGGCACGGGCGGCGACGACCGTGACGGCGCGGACGGCCGGGCCGTGGGGGCCGGTCCCCCCGAGACCTCCACGATGTCGCGGAGCGAGCGGACGACCGTCCCCGACTCCTGCACGATCGTCGGGCAGCCCCTCGTCGACCGGCTCGCGCCCGGCTCCGAACGCACCGAGGCCGACAGCACCCAGCGCGACGACCGGCAGAACCAGTGCGTGTGGGGCGCCTACACGGGCGAGGTCAGGCGGCAGCTCACCATCGAGCTGCGCGCGATCGCCGGCAGCGCAGCCCAGACGCCGACGCAGGCCGCCCGCGCCACGTTCGCCTCCGAACGCACCGCCGACGAGTCCGGCAAGGCGCTTCTCGCCGGCCGGAAACTCACCGCCAAGACCCGCCTCACCGGGGTCGGCGACGACGGTTACGTCGTCTACAGCGTCGACGACGGGCAGGGCTCGGGCGAGGCGATCGGCAACGTCCGGTCGGGCAACGTCCTCGTCACCGTCCACTACTCCGGCTCCGACGGCGGCGACCCGCTGTCCTCGCGCGCCGCCACCGACGGGACCGTCGAGGCGGCCAAGGCCGTCCTCCAGGGGCTCGCCCGGTCATGATCCTTCAGGCGGTCTGACCGGGGGCCTGACCGGGCCTGTAGGCTTACAACCCGTGCTGGTCTTGGCTTTCGACACCGCGACCGCCGCGATCACCGTGGCGCTGTACGAGTGGACGCCCGGTGAGGGCGCCGTCCCACGCGGCATGGCCGAGGCCGTCGACCGGCGCAGGCACACCGAGCTGCTGACCCCGTCCGTCGCGAGCGTGATGGCGGAGGCGGGCGCCGCGCCGGAGGACCTCAGCGCGATCGCCGTCGGTGTCGGGCCCGGCCCGTACACGGGTCTGCGCGTCGGGTTGGTCACCGCCCGAGCCATGGGCGAGGCGCTCAGCATCCCCGTGCACGGCGTCTGCACGCTCGACATCATCGCCTGGGCCACCGGACGGGACGAGCCGTTCGCCGTCGCCACCGACGCCCGCCGCAAAGAGGTCTACTGGGCCCGGTACCACTCGTTCCGCGCCCGCGCCACCGAGCCAGCCGTGGGGCCGCCGTCCGACGTCCTGGACGGCGCGCCGGAAGGCCTTGCCGTCGTCGGCGAGGGCGCGGCCCTGTACCGGGAGGCCCTCGGCGTCGGTGACCACGAGCCGCTGTTGCCCACCGCCGGTGCCCTCGCGGAGCTGACCGTCGCGCGCCTCGCCGGGCTGAAGGGCCCGGAC
Organism: Actinomadura pelletieri DSM 43383; assembly: GCF_003634705.1. Classification (GTDB taxonomy): domain Bacteria; phylum Actinomycetota; class Actinomycetes; order Streptosporangiales; family Streptosporangiaceae; genus Spirillospora; species Spirillospora pelletieri. The sequence continues at coordinate 108,080 of NZ_RBWU01000002.1, forward strand.
CTCCTGCCGCCCGAACCCCTCTACCTGCGCCGTCCGGACGCCAGGGAACCGGGTCCGCGCAAGAAGGTGACACCGGCGTGAGCGATGTCGTCCTGCGGGCGATGTCCGGCGCGGACATCGCGGCCGTCACCGTGCTGGAACGGGAGCTGTTCCCCGAGGACCCGTGGAGCGAGGAGTTGATCCGCGGCGAGCTCGCCGACCAGCCGCGGACCCGCCACTACGTCGTCGCGGAACGCCCCGACGGCGAGATCGTCGGCTACGCGGGCCTGGCCGCGGCCGGTGGGCAGGCCGATGTGCAGACCCTCGGCGTCCGCGCCGACCAGCGCGGGTCGGGCATCGGCGCCGCGCTGCTCACCGAACTGCTGGACGAGGCGATCCGCCGCGACAGTGAGGCGGTGTTCCTGGAGGTCCGCGCCGACAACGACGCCGCGCGCCGCCTCTACGAGCGGTTCGGTTTCGACGAGGTCGGCCTCCGCAGACGCTACTACCAACCCTCGAACGTGGACGCGATCGTCATGTGCCGCAAGCTGCGCCCCCGTCCACCCGTGGGTTTCAACAGGGCCGAGTGAGCCGGGCAGGGGGAACACGTTGATTCGGGATGAGCCGCTGGTACTCGGCATCGAGACGTCGTGCGACGAGACCGGTGTCGGGATCGTCCGGGGCCGCACGCTGCTCGCCGACGCGATCGCGTCCAGCGTCGACGAGCACGCCAGGTTCGGCGGCGTGGTGCCCGAGGTCGCGTCCCGCGCGCACCTGGAGGCGATGGGCCCCACGATCGAACGGGCCCTCGCCGACGCGGGCGTCGCGTTCACCGACATCGACGCGTTCGCGGTGACGGCCGGGCCGGGCCTGCCCGGCGCGCTGATGGTCGGCGTCGCCGCCGCCAAGGCCTACGCGCTGTCGCTGGGCAAGCCGCTGTACGGCGTGAACCATCTGGCCGCGCACGTGTGCGTCGACCAGCTCGAACACGGTCCGCTGCCGAAGCCGTGCGTGGCGCTGCTGGTGTCGGGCGGGCACTCGTCCCTGCTACTGGTGCCGGACGTGGCGAGCGACGTCCGGTCGCTCGGCAGCACCGTGGACGACGCGGCGGGCGAGGCGTTCGACAAGGTCGCCCGCGTCCTCGACCTCGGCTTCCCCGGCGGCCCCGTCATCGACCGGATGGCCCGCGACGGTGACGCCGCCGCGATCCCGTTCCCGCGCGGGAAGTACAACGACGGCACCTACGACTTTTCGTTCTCCGGTCTGAAGACGGCGGTGGCGCGCTGGGTGGAGGCCAGGGAACGCGCGGGCGAGCCGGTGCCCGTCGCGGACGTCGCCGCGTCGTTCCAGGAGGCCGTCGTGGACGTCCTCACGCGGAAGGCGTTGCAGGTCTGCAAGGACAACGACGTCCACGACCTGCTGATCGGCGGCGGTGTCGCGGCCAACTCGCGGCTGCGCGCCCTCGCCGCGGAACGCTGCGAGGCGGCGGGCGTGCGCCTGCGCGTCCCCCGCCCGAAGCTGTGCACCGACAACGGCGCCATGGTCGCCGCCCTCGGCTCCGAGCTGGTCGCCACCGGGGCCGCCGCGTCCACCCTGGAGCTGCCCGCCGATTCGAGCCTGCCGATCGAGTCGATCCTGCTCTGAGGCCGGTCCACTCCTCCTTCGGGCCCAGACGAAGGCGACTGTCGTACGCGTTTTTCAGTACCGGAATGCCTTGGCACGCATGATTACGGGAGGGTGCGCGCCCGGAGAGCCTTGTGGGGTTCCCACGAGCAGATACGGAGACTCTCCATGGCCACCCTCCTGTACCGGTTGGGGCGCGGAGCCTTCAGACGGCGTTTCCCGGTGGCGCTGTTGTGGCTCGCCGCCCTGGCCGCCGCGTTCCTCGGCTCCGCGAGCGCGGGCGAGGCCCCGTCCGACTCGTTCACGATGCCGGGGATCGAGTCGCAGAAGGCGTTCGACCACATCAACGAGAAGTTCCCCGGCGTCGCGGCCGACGGCGCCGACGCCCGGGTCGTCTTCATCGCCCCGAAGGGGCGGCGGATCACCGCGCCGGAGAACCGCGCGCCCGTCGACGCGCTGGTGACCGAAGTGGCCAGGGGGCCGCAGGTCGCCGACGTGGAGAGCCCCTTCGACGCGGGGACGGTGAGCGAGGACGGGTCCACGGCGTTCGCCACCGTCACCTACAAGGTCACGGCGGACGACCTCACCGAGGCCGGCAAGGCGGCACTGAGGGACGCCGTCGAACGGGCCCGGGCGTCGGGCCTGACCGTCGAGGTCGGCGGATCGGCGCTGGAGACCGACCCGGCGGGCGCGGTCGGTGAGATCCTCGGCATCGCCGTCGCCGCGGTGGTCCTGCTGGTCACCTTCGGGTCGCTCGCCGCCGCCGGGCTGTCGCTGCTCACCGCCGTTCTCGGGGTGGGCGTCAGCCTCATGACGATCACCGCCCTGCAGAACGTCTTCGACCTGTCCCCGTCGACGGCCGAGCTGTCCCTGATGCTCGGGGTCGCCGTCGCCATCGACTACGCCCTGTTCGTCGTCTCCCGCTACCGGGAGGAACGGGCGGCCGGGCACGAGCCCCGGGAGGCGGCCGGCCTGGCCGTCGGCACCGCCGGGACCGCGGTCGTGTTCGCCGGGCTCACCGTCGTCATCGCGCTGGTCGGGCTGGCGGTGGTCGGCGTTCCGATGCTGACGAGGATGGGCATGGGCGCCGCGGGCGCGGTCGTCGTCGGCGTCCTGGTCGCGTTGACGCTGGTCCCCGCCCTGCTCGGCTTCCTGCCGAACGCCGTCCTCGCGCGCCGTACCCGGAAGAACCGGAGCCGGGCCGAAGGACGCGACGCCCTCGGCGCCCGCTGGGCCCGGTTCGTCGTGCGGCGCCCGATCCCGGTGCTGCTCGTCGCGGTCGCCGCGCTGGGCGCCACCGTCCTGCCGTCGCTGAACATGCGGCTGGGCATGCCCGGCGACGAGGCCAAGCCGACCTCGACCAGCGAGCGGCGCGCCTACGACGCGCTCGCGGACGCGTTCGGCCCCGGGTTCAACGGCCCGCTGACCCTCGTCGTGGACGCCGGCGACGCCCCCGACCCGAAGGCCGCGGTCTCGACGATCGCCGGAAGGATCGCCGCCACCGAGGGCGTGGTGTCGGTCTCCGTCCCGCGGTTCGACCGGACGGGCACGACCGCGGTGCTGTCGGCGACACCGTCCACGGCGCCCACCGACCAGCGGACGAAGGACCTCGTCCAGGACATCCGTTCCGGGCGTCCCGCGATCGAGTCCGCCGCCGGGGCGACCTTCGAGGTCACCGGTGCCACCGCGTTGAACATCGACGTCGGCGCGAAGATGCAGCGGGCACTGATCCCCTACCTCGCGACCATCGTGGGCCTGGCGTTCCTGCTCCTGCTGCTGGTGTTCCGCTCCGTGCTGGTGCCGCTGAAGGCCGCGCTCGGGTACCTGCTGTCGATCGGCGCGGCCCTGGGCGCGCTCGTCACGGTCTTCCAGAACGGCCATGGAGCCGGGATCTTCGGCGTCGACCAACCCGGGCCGATCATGAGCATTCTGCCGATCTTCCTGGTGGGCATCAGCTTCGGCCTGGCCATGGACTACCAGGTCTTCCTGGTCTCCCGGATGCGGGAGGCGCATGTCCACGGGGAGGCGCCCGGCCAGGCGATCGTCACCGGGTTCCGGCACAGCGGCCGGGTCGTGATGGCCGCCTCGTTGATCATGATGGCGGTGTTCGGCGGGTTCATGACCGGTGCCGGGATGATGATGAAAATGGTCGGTTTCGGCCTCGCCGCCGCCGTCCTGTTCGACGCCGTCATCGTCCGCATGGTCGTCGTGCCCGCCGTTCTCGCGCTGCTCGGCGGGCGGGCCTGGTGGCTGCCGCGCCGGCTGGACCGGCTGCTGCCGCGCGTCGACGTGGAGGGCGAGTCGCTGCGCGACCGGGTGCCGTCGCCCGCGCCGGTGCCGGACGGCGCCAGGACGCCCACGGCACGCGTCTGACCTGCCGCGACGGTGGGGTCGTCCGAGCGGCGCGCGGACGGCCCCACCGCGGTCCGTGCCCCATCATGGGGTACACGCGATCCGGGAGAGCCTCATGTCCAACACCTGGCGGCGGTTCACCGACCGCCGTCCGCGCTTCGCCGAGGCGGTCTTCCTGCTGCTGGTGTACGCGATCACCCTCGGCCAGTACATCGACTCCGAGACGGGCTGGTGGCCCGGGGCCCTTCCCGCGAGCGCCGCCTGCCTGGCCCTGGTGTGGCGCGGGCGTCACCCGGGCGCCGTCGTCGTGTTCGTCCTCGCCTGCACCGTCGTCGCCGGCGCCACCGGCTATCCCCTCGGCCACCAGCACATGGTCCCGCTCGTCGTCGCGTTCTACGCCCTGGGCGTCCGCAGCCCCGAGCGGGTCGCGCGCGTCTACGGCCTCATCGCCATCGTGGTGTTCGCCGTCGCCGCACAGTGGTCCGTCGAGGACGACCAGGCGCAGAAGCTCGCGACGTTCGCCCCCGCCTTCTGGATCATCGTGGCGATCGTCTCGGGCGCGGCGGTCCAGGGGAGGCGCGCCTACCTGGACGCCGCGCACGCCCGCGCCGAGCACGCCGAACGCACCCGCGAGGAGGAGGCCCGGCACCGTGTCGCCGAGGAACGCGTCCGCATCGCGCGGGAACTCCACGATGTCGTCGCCCACCACATGGCCCTCGCCAACGCCCAGGCCGGGACCGCCGCGCACATCGTCCGCACCGACCCCGGACAGGCGGGGGAGATCCTCGCCGAGCTGAGCCGTACCACCGCGGCGGCGCTGCGGGAGCTGCAGGCCACCGTCGGGCTCCTGCGCCGGTCCGACGATCCCGAACCGCTGGAGCCGTCCCCCGGGCTGGAACGGCTCGACGAACTGGTGTCCGCGTTCGAGTCCGCCGGGCTCCACGCCACCGTCACGGTCGACGGGGAGACGCGACCGCTCTCACCCGGCGTCGACCTGGCCGCGTACCGCATCGTCCAGGAGGCCCTCACCAACGTCGCCAAGCACGCCGGAGCGGCCACCGCGGACGTCCGACTCGCCTACCACGACGACACGCTGACCGTCACGATCAGTGACGACGGCGGCCCGAGCCCGCGCCCGCCCGCGCCGAGCGGCGGGTTCGGCATCGTCGGAATGCGGGAACGAGCCCGGTCCGCCGGGGGACGGCTCCGGGCGGAGCGGCGTCCCGGAGGCGGCTTCGCCGTCACCGCCGAACTGCCCGTCCACTGACCTCGTCCACCGCTCTCGGGAAGGCCCATGACGATTCGCGTTCTGCTCGCCGACGACCAGACCCTGCTGCGGGCGACCTTCCGGATCCTGATCGACTCCTGCGAGGACATGGCGGTGGTCGGCGAGGCCGCGGACGGCACGAAGGCCGTCGAACTGGCCCGGGCGCACCGTCCCGACATCGTCCTCATGGACATCCGCATGCCCGGCACCGACGGCCTCGCCGCGACCGAGGCCATCTGCGCCGATCCGGACCTGGCGGACACCCGCGTCCTCATCCTCACCACGTTCCAGACCGACGAGCACGTCGCGCGGGCCCTGCGCGCGGGCGCGAGCGGCTTCCTCGGCAAGGACGTCTCCGCGGACGGGCTTCTCGACGGCATCCGCACCGTGGCGTCCGGTGACGCGCTCCTGTCCGGCCCGGCCACACGCTCGCTCATCAGCCGCTTCCTCGCCGTACCCGAACCCGGCGCGGACGCCCTCCGCGGCGACGTGGCGGCCCTCACCGCCCGCGAACGCGAGGTGACGACCCTCGTCGCCGACGGGAAGTCCGACACCGAGATCGCCGCGGAGCTGTTCCTCAGCCCGCTGACCGTCCGCACCCACGTCCAGCGCGCCAAGATGAAGCTGGGCGCCCGCGACCGCGCCCAGCTCGTCGTCATCGCCTACCGGTCGGGGCTCGCGCGCGCCCCGCACGCGCCGGCGACGGACCCCGGTCAGCAGTCGGGAAGGAGCCGGGAGAGGTAGTCCTCGTAGAGGGGGACGTGGGCCTCGTCCACGACCCGGCCGTCCTCCTCGGGAAGCAGGTCGAGGAGGCTGCGGACGTCCCAGTACGGGTCGTGCGGGTAACCGCCGGAGACCTGGTCGAACGTGGCGAGGAAACGGTCGGCGACGGACGGCCCGTAGCGCAGCGCGAGCCCCCGGCGCATCCGGGCGATGTCGATGGCGACGGGACCGGACGAGGCGTCCGACCAATCGACGACGCCGGTGAGCTTGCCGAAGGACCACAGCGTGTTGTCGGCGTGGTAGTCGCGATGGAGGAAACGGACCGGTGCCTCCGGAGCGGGCCGCGCGGCGACCTCGTAGGCGCGTTCCCACAGGCCGGGCCGCAGCGCGTGCCGGGGTGGAAGCCGCACTTCGAGCCGGTTGTGCGGGACGTAGGGCGGCATCGTGGACGCCCCGTTCAGCGCGTGCACCGGCAGCAGCGCCGCCGCGAGCTGGATCAGGTACTCGGGCAGGTCGTCCGGTGACGGGCGGGGCGGATGACCGCCGAGCCGGGTGATGAGCAGGGCCGGCACGTCGCAGTAGGCACCGGCGGGATCGGCGGCGACGAGCGCCGGGGTGGGGATCTCGCAGCCGGCGAGCAGGGCCAGCGCGGCGATCTCGCGCTCCGGCGAGAACTCGCTGCCGTGCGGGCGCGCGGACACCGGCTCCCGGTACGTCCAGCGGCGCAGCACCAGCCGATGCGCGCTGCCGGACCGGCTCTCCACGAGGAGAGCGTGGTTGGCGTGGGCGGAGCCGCCCGCGAGCGGCCGCACCATGCGAACCTCGGCGCCCTTGCCGAGACACTCCTCGACCCAGCGCAGGGTGGTGGGGTCGGGTTCGGCGGCGCCGGTCGACAGGCAGGGAGCCGGTGTGCGAGTCACCTGATCCATGAAAACCGATTCCGAAGGGTATTGGGAGTGATTTTGCGAAGACGGAACGTAACAAATTGCACGTCATCGCGGTGTCGTGGTGGAGCACCTTCGGTCGTCACGGCGCTTTGCCGGACATACCTCGCGGATCCCGTGGGGTATCCGAACACCGCCGGAGCGGCTCGGGCGGGGCCGTCCACCCCCGCCCGAAGTCCGCTCCGGTCGCGCCCGCGTGGTGGCCGGTCAGTCCTTGGTCTCGCGGCGGGGGCGCAGCAGCGCCTCGGCGAGGGCGAGCATCGTCTCCTCCAGCGTGGACAGCCGTTTCAACACGTCCTCGTGCACGGCGTTGACCTGCTTCGAGACCTCGTCGTGGACGCCGTCGACCTTCTTGCCGACCTCGTCCTCGACATGCGTGAACCGCTTGGCGACCTCGGCCTGCGCGGCGTCGGCACGGCGCGCGGCCTCGTCCTGGAGACCCTCGACGCGCCGGGCGAACTCGTCGTGGACGCCGCCGACCTGCCGCGCGACGTCCTCCTGGATGGTGCCGACCTGCTTGACCACGTCCTCGTGGATGGTGCCGACCTGCCGGGTGACGTCGCTGTGGATGTCGCCGATCCGCTTGCCGACATCGTGGTGGACGCCGTTGACCTGCCGCGCCACCTCGGTGTGGACGGACTCGACCTGCTTGGTGACGTCCGCGTGCACCGACTCGACCCGGCGGGACACGAGGTCGACCTGCGCGGTGAACTCCTCCAGCGCGCCGTCGACCCGCTTGGCGACCTCCTCGTGGATGCCCTCGATGCGCTTGCGGACGTCGTCGTGCACGTCCTCGAAACGGCGGGAGAACTCGTCCATGCGCCGGGCGACGTCGCTGTAGGCCGTCTCGGCGATCCGCGACATGGTCGCCTTGACCTCGTCGCGGTCGGGGCGGGCCCGCAGCTCCTCGATCAACGGGTCGACGGCGTCGGCGAGATGCTTCTCCAGCGCGTCGAACCGGTCGCTGTGGTCGGCGGGCGGACGCTGCGCCAGCTCGCCCAGCAGCCGGTGCACCTCCGCCATCTCCAGCGTCGCGGGGAGCCGGGCGATCCGCTCGCCGACACCGTCGATACGGCCGTCGATGCCCTCGAACCTGCCGTCCAGGCCGTCCAGCTTGCCGGACAGGCCCTCCAACCGGCCGTCGACGCCGTCGAGCCGTCCGTCCAGGCCGTCGAGCCGCCCGCCGACGCCCTCGACCCGGCCGTTGACCGCCTCCAGGCCCTGCTCCATCCGCTCGGCCATCTCGCCGAGCGCCTGGTCGACCCGTGCCGTGACGCCGTTGATCGAGTGTTCGAGGCGCTCGGACCGGTGACCGAGCTCCGCCAGCGACTTGTCGAGCCGGTTGAACCGGACGGACGCGGCCTCCATGCTGCCCTGCAGCTTGTCGAGCCGCTTGGTCATCTCGTCCATGCGCTGCGACGCCTGCTGGGTGGCGTCGGTGATGTGCTGCGCGGAGTCGATGACGGCCTGGATGCGGGACAGGCCCTCGTCGACGTTCTCGGCGACGACGCCGACGTCGGCCCACAGCGCCGGAAGCTCGGCGACGGGCTTGACCCGCTCGCCGAACGCCTCCAGATGCTCGGCGAGGCCCTCGGCCCACTCCGGGGGCTTGCCCGCCAGCTCGTCGACCTGCCCGCGGACGCCGTCGAGCTGTCCGGTCAGCCCGGTCAGCTCCCGCTCGCGGACCTCGCGCAGGAGCCACTCCATGCCTTCCAGCCGCTGGCGAATCTCGTCGAGGACCTGACCCTGTGAGCGCTGTTCATAGACGTGGTCCTGCGCCGCACGGGCGAGCAACTCCCGCATCCGATCCGAGACCGGTTGACCCCCCGTCTGCAGGAAGTTGTGATTCGTTTCCACCCGATGCTCCTTCGTGTGCCGGCGCGACGAAATGACGCACGGCAATGAATCTCTGGAGTGGCCACTGTAGTGCGTGTAGGCGGCCGCTATAACGGGTAGTAGGGAACATTGTGAGTTCTGTGTAATGTGCCTGTTACCCGGCTGGGGCGTGAAGTCGCGGTTTTAGGTTGATGTGGCTTTTTCCGGCTTTGCGGCTATCGGTGGGATGGTGGCAGAGGTCGGAGTGTGGAGACGTCGACCGGTGGGACGAGGGCGTTGACCTGCCCGGACATCTCCGCTGAGAACGGTCGTTGCCGGGCGGTGGAGCGTCACGGACGGTCGGACACGTGCAGCCGTGATGTGATGCCGCGCGGCGTTGGCCGGGCCAATTCGGTGGGGCTTCCGGCGGTGTCGAAGGGGTCCTCGGGAACCCGGCGCGAAGATTTTCGCCGCGTTGATCGAGCCGGCTGCATTGGTGGCGCTGATCGCCGCCTTGCCGGACGCTCCCCAATCCCGGGTGAACCCGATGCCGCAAAACGCCGATGATTTGCCCGAACCTGACGCGTCGCCCGGTCCTCCTTGGCCCTACCGGGGCACCGGGAAGATCTTTGGAATTGATCGCCGTCCGGCCATCCGATTTCGGGTGGATTTCCGTGTGCGGGCCCGCGTCAGGTTCGCGTTCCGGCGACGGGACGGGTCAGGAGGGCGACGGGGTCGCGCCCCACCCGGGTCACCACCAGAGTCAGGGCCGCCGCGCCCTGCCGGGACGCGCGGCCACCGGCGAAACCGAGGTCGCGGCGGAGGCGATCGACGTCCACGGCCGAACCGCGCTTCTTCACGGTGAGCACACCGATCCCGCGCCGCCGCAGTTCCGCGCGCAGCCGCTTGACCGAGAACGGGAGCACGTCCTCGATCTCGTAGGCGGACGCGAACGGTGTGGGACAAAGCCGGTCAGAGGTGACATACGCGATGCGCGGGTCAGCGAGCCCGCCGCCGACCGACTCCGCGACCTCCCCGACCAGATGGGCGCGGATCACGGCTCCGTCCGGCTCGTAGAGGTATCGGCCCCATGCGCGCACGTCCGGCTCGTCCAGGCCCTGCGGGGTCAGCGTCCACACCTGTGGATCGGTGTCGGACGACAACAGGGTGGCGCGTCGGCCCACGTCCCCGGCCAGGTCGCCGAGCCACAGGGCCGCCTCCTTCACGTCGCCGCCGACCGAGATCCACTCCGCCTCGGCGCCGTACGGGACGGCCTCGTGCGGTATGCCGGGCGCGACCTTCACGCAGGCGGCCGGCACTCGACCCGCCATGTCCAGGACGACGTCCAGCGGCGGTTCGTACGAACGGGGATCGAACACCCGGCCACGCGCGGTGCGTCGCCCAGGATCGGCGAAGACGGCATCGAACGGACTCGGCTCCTCCTCGGTCGCGTCACCCACGCGCACGGTGGCGAGATCGTCCAGCCCCAGGGCGGACACGTTCGCCCGCGCCACCTCGGCCGTCAACGGGTCGCGCTCCACGCCTTCCCCGCGTAGCCCCGCGCGAGCCCGCGCGACCAGGTCGGCTCCGATGCCGCAGCCGAGCTCCAGCACACGCGCGCCGGGCAGCCGCTCCGCGAACCGCCGTGCCCGATGCGACGCCACGCTCGCCCGCGTCGACTGTTCGAGGCCCGCCGGGGTGAAGAACATGCGGTCCGCGTCGTCCCCGAACTTCGCCCGCGCCCGCTCCCGCAACCGCACCTGGGTGAGGGCCGCCGCGACGAGCGCGGGGTCGTGCCGTTCGCGCAGGCGCGACGCCGCCGTCAACAGCGCCTTCTCGCTCACGTCCAGGCTCGCCGCCTCGCGGAGAAGCGCCTGGCCGGACGGGCCCCGCAAAGCCCGGAATGACACGATGTCCATGGAGCGAAGTTAGCCGCCGGTGAACGGGAGAAGGCGGCGGCGGGGCACTCCCCGTGTCCGTGTTGACTGCTTACCGGGCACGGCATAGTCTCCATGACTGGCACTCTCGTATGGAGAGTGCCAACACAAGCGACGAAGGTCGGTCTGGCACCCGCGACGGCAGGCCGGTCCAGGGTCGCCTCTTCTGCCACATGTGCCGGTCGGCCCGCCATGGCCGGCCGAGGACCAATCGAAGGGGAGGTCAGATCGTGACGACCGCCACCAAGGTTGTTCTCAAGCCGCTCGAGGACCGCATCGTCGTCCAGCCGCTTGAGGCCGAGACCACCACCGCGTCGGGCCTGGTCATTCCGGACACCGCGAAGGAGAAGCCCCAGGAGGGCACCGTCATCGCGGTCGGCCCGGGCCGCGTCGACGACAAGGGCGAGCGCGTCCCCGTCGACGTGAAGGTCGGCGAGGTCGTGCTCTACAGCAAGTACGGGGGCACCGAGGTCAAGTACAACAACGAGGAGTACCTCGTCCTCTCCGCCCGCGACGTGCTGGCCGTCATCGAGAAGTAATCACCGAGAACGTGATGCACCCGCCCCGGTCGGCGCCGCCTTCGGCGGGCCGGTCCGGGGCGAATCGCGTGAAAGAGGAGAATCCGCATGGCGAAGATCCTGGAGTTCGAGGAGGACGCTCGCCGGGCTCTTGAGCGCGGCGTCAACGCTCTCGCGGACGCCGTCAAGGTGACGATCGGCCCGCGCGGCCGCAATGTCGTCATCGACAAGAAGTTCGGCGCGCCGACGATCACCAACGACGGCGTCACCATCGCCCGCGAGGTGGAGCTGGAGGACCCCTACGAGAACCTCGGGGCCCAGCTCGCCAAGGAAGTGGCGACCAAGACCAACGACATCGCGGGCGACGGCACCACCACGGCGACCGTCCTCGCGCAGGCGCTGGTGCGCGAGGGCACCCGCAACGTGGCCGCCGGCGCGTCGCCCCTCGGGCTCAAGCGCGGCATCGACGCCGCCGCGCAGTACGTGTCCGACCAGCTCCTCAAGACGGCCCGCGAGGTCGAGGAGAAGGGCGAGATCGCGCACGTCGCGACCATCTCCGCGCAGGACCCGCAGATCGGCGAGCTGATCGCGGAGGCGTTCGAGAAGGTCGGCAAGGACGGCGTCATCACCGTCGAGGAGGCCCACACCATGGGCCTTGAACTGGAGTTCACCGAGGGCCTCCAGTTCGACAAGGGCTACCTGTCGCCGCACATGGTCACCGACCCCGAGCGCATGGAGGCCGTCCTGGAGGACGCCTACGTGCTCATCGTGGACGGCAAGATCTCCAACGTGCAGGAGTTCCTGCCGCTGGCGGAGAAGGTCGCCCAGACCAAGAAGCCGCTGCTGGTGGTGGCCGAGGACGTCGAGGGCGAGGCCCTGGCGCTGCTGGTCGCCAACAAGATCCGCGGCACGTTCCTCTCCGTCGGGGTGAAGGCGCCCGGCTTCGGCGACCGCCGCAAGGCGATGCTCGGCGACATGGCCACGCTCACCGGCGGCCAGGTCGTCAGCGAGGCCATCGGCCTCAAGCTCGACTCCATCGGCCTGGAGGACCTCGGCCGCGCCCGCCGCATCACCGTCACCAAGGACGCCACCACCATCGTCGACGGTGAGGGTTCCACGGAGGACGTGACCGCCCGGATCAACCAGATCAAGGTCGAGATCGAGAACTCCGACTCCGACTGGGACCGGGAGAAGCTCCAGGAGCGCCTGGCCAAGCTGGCCGGGGGCGTGTGCGTGCTGCGCGTCGGCGCCGCCACCGAGGTGGAGCTGAAGGAGAAGAAGCACCGCCTGGAGGACGCCATCTCCGCGACCCGCGCGGCGATCGAGGAGGGCATCGTCGCCGGTGGCGGGGCCGCCCTGGTGCACGTCGCCAAGGAGGGCTTCGACACCCTCGGCCTGTCCGGTGACGAGGCGACCGGCGCCGAGGCCGTCCGCCGCGCGCTGGACGAGCCGCTGCGCTGGATCTCCGAGAACGCCGGCCAGGAGGGCTACGTCGTCGTCTCCAAGGTGCGCGACCTGCCGCAGGGCCACGGCTACAACGCCGCGACCCAGGAGTACGGCGACCTGATCGCCCAGGGCGTCATCGACCCGGTCAAGGTCACCCGTTCGGCGGTCACCAACGCCGCCTCGATCGCGGGCATGCTGCTCACGACCGAGGCGCTCGTGGTCGACAAGCCGGAGGAGCCCGAGGAGGCCGCCGGCGGCGGTCACGGCCACGGGCACGGTCACGGCCACTGAGACCGTCCGCCGGAGTTCCGTCCGGTGATCATCGGTAGACCCCCGTCCGTCCCGGGCGGGGGTCTCGCCTATCTATGTAGGAATTACCTATTAACTAGCTCCTTGAGCTATTTCAGGTCGTCCGTCCGATACTTCCGGCTCACAGAATTCGAAACTCTAAGTAGTTTTTCGATGTCCGTACGTAGTATTCCCAGGTTCGCTCCAGCACTGTGACCATTCCGTTGTCAATGGCGGTGGAGACACGCCCGGGAGTGCTGGGCATCATGCTTGACGTGACCGAGGGATGCTACGCCGGGACCATGACCGCGCGCGCTGCCGAGCCCTCGGGAGGGCCCGCCCCTCCACCGCCCCACGACACCGGCCGTGGGATCAGGGTGCTGCGCGCGACGAAGACGGCGGACGGTGACCTCAAGGAGCTGACGAACCTCGCCGTCCAGGGTGACCCCGGGGCCATCGAGGTGTTGATCGCCGAGGTGCGTCCCATGATCGTCCGGTACTGCCGGGCCCGTCTCGGACGGGTCTCCGGCCAGTACCACATCGCCGACGACGTCGCCCAGGAGGTCTGCATCGCCGTCCTGTCGGCCCTGCCCCGCTACCGGGACATGGGCCGTCCCTTCGCGTCCTTCGTCTTCGGCATCGCCGCGCACAAGATCGCCGACGCGCTGCGCAGCGCGGTCCGCGCGGCCGTGCCGACCGAGGACCTGCCGGACGGTCCCGACGACCGTCCCGGGCCCGAGGAGACGGTGGTCCGCTACATCGAGGCCCAGCGCGCCCGCGACCTGCTGACGCGCCTTCCCGACCACCAGCGCGAGCTGGTGCTGCTGCGGGTCGTGGCGGGCCTGTCGGCCGAGGAGACCGGTAATGTACTGGGCATGTCCGCGGGGGCGGTACGGGTCGCGCAGCACCGGGCGCTGGCCCGGCTTCGGGCGATGGCCAGAGAGGAGTCGATCGCTTGACGGAGCGCGGCCCCTTCACTGGCATGCGGGGCGCCCCGGGTCCGGCCGAGCCTTCGAACACCGGCGATCCCCCCGCGCCGGCGGGCGGTTCCCGAACCGCACCCGCCGACCTCAGCGAGGTGCGCCGAACGGACGCGATCATCGACTCGCTGGCGGCCCGGCGCGCTGCCGGTTCCACGGCCCGTTCCGCGACCTTCCCTGAAGGCACGGACAGCGGCCGCCCACGCCACACCGACGACCCCGCCGTACGCCTCCTGACCGCCCTGATCACCGACGTGGACGACCAGGACCCGGCGCCCGAGGCGTCCCCGCCCCCACCCGGCCCCGGCTCGGGCCCCCGCCGCCGGGGCCCCCGCACCATCGTCGCCCTGGGCGTGGCCGGAGCCGTCCTCGCCAGCACCGGAGTGGCGGCCGCCGGCGGCGGCACCGTAGACCGCCCCGCGGCCTTCCCGGCCCCCACAAGCCCCGCCGACCAGCAGACCAACGCCAAGAAGCCCCCGCCGACCGACACCGACGCCGGCTTCCACGCCGAGGCCCCGCGCCCACGCCTCCGCCCCGTCGCCGACACCGACCGCCCCGCCGCTTCGCGCAAACCGTCCGGCCCCCGCAAGGACCGCCACCAGACCAGGACGCGCCCGAGATACCTGTTCCCACCCGCGCCCCCGGCCCACGGCCGTCCCCAGAACCCCCCGGGCACGCCCACCTACTCCGCCCCACCCGTGGGCTACGGCACCGCCGAAGCCCCCCGCCGCCCCCAGGGCGGAGACAAATACCCGCGTAACCCCTCCTCCGGCATCCAAAGCCACCCGAAGGAACGCACCCACCCATACCTGGACCACTGCCACCACTGCCGCAACGACTAGGGCGTGCTGTGTTTATTGCAGGCCCGGCCCACTTCGCTCGCCTGGCGGCTGTGTTTACTACAGGCCCGGCCCACTGCGCTCGCCTGGCGGCTGTGTTTACTACAGGCCCGGCCCACTGCGCTCGCCTGGCGGCTCGCTACGTGACCGTGCCTGGGCGAACGCGGCATCGCTTCGCGATCCGCCCGGCTCCGCTCGCCTCCGGCATCGCTCCACCGGCCGGGTAACGCGTTCGCGCGCGGGCCGAGGCACGTCGAAACAGGCCCTAGCGCCCTCCCCGGCAGACAATCTCCAGGCTCTCGACCCTGACAGGTGAGTTCAACTCTCGTCGAATTTCGTATAACATGTTTGGTGTCTCTGCGTGTCTGGCCGTAATGGTGCCATCGCTCGTTGTCATACAATTCGGACTCCAGATTCGAGGTACCGCGGCGCGTTGACATGTCACGGGCTTCTCCGGGACGCCACATCACTCCAATGGGGCATGCCCGCGAACTCGCCTCCCGCTGGCGGCGCCGGCGAATAACACCGAGTATTCGACTTTTCGCTGTCGCATGAGTCGGTGGTCCGTCCTGTGATTTCTAACGCAGTGATATTAGTTGATCTTTCACTGTTCAGCGATTACTGTCCTCCAGCATCCGGTAGCTCATCGGGTTTATTGTTCGCGCCGTGGACGTCGTCCGCGCGCTTCGCCTGGAGAGTGGTTGATGAGGGCTCGTCCGGTGGACAGAATTCTGATGCGACTTGACTCGCTGTTCGACGGCGTTCACGAACCGTCGCGGGTGGTGACGGAAGTCGGACGCCTGAGCACACAACTGGTGCTTCAAGCCACGTTGGACGCGGAAGTACGACTCGATGGGCCGGGAGAAGACCCGCACCGGCGGCGGCGCACAGATCACCAACACCTATGACGACGCCGGTCAACTCATCAAGACCGAGACCGGCGGCGGAGCGGTCACCACCCAGGAGTACAACGCCGACGGCCAGCACACCGCCACCATCGACCCCCGCGGCAACGTCTCGGGAGCCGACCCCAACGACTACAAGACCCGCTTCACCTACGACGCCGACGGCCGCCAAACCAAGGTCACCGACCCCCTCGGCCGCGAAACCACCACCACGTACGACCCGGCCGGTCAACAAACAAAAACCACCGACCCGGCCGGAAACTCGACGACCTTCACCCACGACCCCCTAGGCAACGTCAAAACCGTCACCACATCGACCGGCGCGGTAACGACCTACATCTACGACAAGGCCGCCCAGGTCACCGAAATCAAGAACCCCCGCAACGGCGTAAGAACCCTCACCTACGACCCCGCCGGACGCCTCAAAACCGAAACAACCCCAGGTGACCGCACCACCACCTACGACTACGACGCCTCCGGCCGCCTGACCACCAAGAAGCTCCCCGCAGGCGAAATCGCCTACGAGTACGACCACCTAGGCCGCCCGACCTCGATCAACTACAGCGACAACAGCCCCGACCTGACCTACCGCTACGACCAGGCGGGCCGCCCCACCGAGATCACGCAGACCACCGCCGCCGGGCCGAAAACCGCCGCGATCACCTACGACCAGGCCGGACACGTCACCAAACTCACCCGCGGAGACCAGCAGTTCGTCTACGACTGGGACGACAACGGCAGGCTCGTCGAACGCAACCTCCCCGGCAACCGCTCCCAGTCCTACACCTACGACGACGACAGCCGCATCGCCTCCACCACCTTGACCGGTGCCACCGCCCTCACCATCGACTACACCTACGACCAAGCGGGCGCACTCAAGAAGACCACCCGCCAGGACGGCCCCACCACCACCCATACCTACAACCGCGCAGGCCAGCTCACTGACCTGGTCCACGCCAACGGCACCACCCCACTGGTCGAACACGAGCTCTCCTGGAACCCCCAGGGCTCACCCGCGACTGTCACCACCACCCGCGGCACCACCAGCACCAAGGCGATCTACACCTACGACACCGACGGCCGCATCACCAAGTTCTGCCAGTCCGACGGCGCTGAATGCACCGACACCTCGCCCTACACGGCCTACGAATACGACCCCAACGGCAACCGCACAAAACACACCGTCCATGACGCCCCGACTGCTGGCGGTCGCACAAACGTCACCCACACCGCCTACGACAGCGACGACCGCCCCATCCAAGACTCCGCGACACCAGGCGGACCGGCCACCGTTGCCTACGTCTATGACGACAACGGCAACCTACGCGAGAAGACCACGCCGGCGGGGACCAAGACGTTCCAATACGGCCTGGACGCCAACCTGCAACGCGTCGGCCTCGAAGACGGCCGCGACGTCACCTACACCTACGACGAGAACGGCAACCGCACCGGCCGCGCCATCAACGGAACCCACGACGCCGGCTGGCAATGGGACAGCGTCGGAGACCTCCCCGTCCGCATCGCCGAAATCAACGCCACAGGCACCACCACCCACCAGTGGTGGGCCGACCCCCTCAGCTCCCTGGGAACCGCGCTAACAGACGCCCCCGCCAACGCACCCCCCACATGGCTACTCGCCGACTTCCAAGGCACCATCACCGACACCGCGACCACCATCGACGACACCCTCACCCTCACCGGATCCGCCCAGTTTGACCCCTTCGGAGGTGTGACCAGGAGCGAGGGGTCATACAAAGACAATCCACTGAGGTTCCATGGCCAGTACTTCGATAACGCAATTGGCCTCTACGACATCCGAGCCCGGGACTACAACCCCGACGCCGGAACCTTCACGGCAACCGACCCCGTCAAGCCCAAGCCCGGCACTCCATTCACGACCACCTACCACTACGGCTACAACAACCCGGCCGCCTACACCGACCCCGCCGGCGAATGGGGCTTCCTCGCCAAAGCCGCAATCGGAGCCGTCGTCGGCGGCGGAATCGGCTACGTCAGCCATGGCATCTCCACCGGCAACTGGTGGAGCAAAAGCGCCGCCTGGGCCGCAGGAAGCGGAGCGCTCGCGGGCGCCTTCGGAAGCTTCGGTGGCGCAATTGGCGCAGGCATCGGCGGCGGACTAGGAGCCGCCGCCTACGGCTACGGCACCAGCGGCGGCAACTATAGCTTGGGCCAAGGTCTCGCAGACTTCGGTTTCGGCGCTGCCATTGGCATTGCGGGAAGCGCTGCTGTGGCGGCTGCCGCAGCCGCGGCACGACGCGCACTCCAAGCTCGAATCGTCAAAGACTGGAGCCGAAAGGGCCTCGAAAAGGCATGGGGCCCCATTAGAAAATCACTCACCAAGTGCCCGTGGTATCGAAACAGGAAATTGAAGGTCGCGCCTACCAGTTGTCTGCGGGGCAGTAGTTTTGTCGCCGGGACCATGGTGACGCTGGCCGACGGAAAACGGAAGTCAATTGAACGGGTAACGCGAGGGGAATATGTCCTATCGTCAGATCTTCGCACTGGGAAAAGCAGAGGAAGCATTGTACGCGAAACAATCGTAAGTCGAGGCCAAAAGAATCTGGTGCTCATTTCTCTTGGCAAGCAAAAAAGACCGGATTGGGGGTTGCAAGCGGGGCTCTGTTCCTCAAGGGGGCTGGCAATTCGAGCATCGTAGCGACGGATGAGCATCCATTTTGGTTGCCAGAAGCAGAACGATGGGCAGACGCCGCAGACCTCAAAGCGGGACAGTGGCTGCAAACGCATACTGGAACCAACGTACAAATCCGTGATATTTCGAAGTGGACTGAGTACGCTACAGTATACAATCTCGACGTCGGGGTCGACGACACCTTCTACGTGGGTTCTGGCCCCATCTCTGCACTCGTTCACAACTGTGATGGGGAGGTTGACTGGGTCAACGAGAACGCTACGATGGACTCGGCAGCCAGAGCTTACGATGATGGTGCTTTAGGTGCCGTGAGGGGAAAGGCTCCGGCACTCCACTATTATGGGGTTAACCGCAACAGTCTTTCGATCGTCAAATTCGACGGCGTAGACCTCAAAAACAGAGTCATGATCGACAGAAAGCTCAATGTTAAAGGTTACCCTAAAACCTATCGCCAAGCACAGAATCAATCGCTCGCACTTGAGCAAAATGGAATGACGGGGCGATGGGAGGTGCCGAATGAGCGGGCGGCTAAAGATGCGCGTCGCATACTCGGAAGGCTGAACATTACTAACATCAGGGTAAGGATCGTGCCACAAAGATGAACGGTTTCGAAATCGCGGTACAGGCTCTTTCGAATTTGATCATTTCCATCAATCTAACCGACGACGAGGAAATGGATCCGGATGTGGCTACCAGCCTACTAGAGCCGGTATCCGCCATACTTGACGGTATGGATAAAGAGGGGATGACCAAGTTTGCTGATCTAGTTGTCCGTTACGCAGAGACGGAACCGAATGATATTCGCAAACAAGCCCTTCTGGATTTGCCAGAAATCTTGGGCTTCCTCGATTGATGAATAAATCAAGAATCCCCGTGGCGGCGTGCAGACCCTGACCTACGACCCCGCCGGACGCCATGGGCTTCAGGCCGTGGCTGTCGTGGACGTTGGCGGCCGAGACGCCGACGACCAGGGGCAGTCCGTTCGCGTCCGACAGGACGTGCATCTTGGAACCCCGGCCTACCCCGGTCCACGGGGCTCGGACCGGTGTGTTCGTCCCCTTTTTCGCCCGCACGTGCGCCGAGTCGAGCACGACCCGCGAGACGTCGACCAGGCCGGC
Source organism: Actinomadura pelletieri DSM 43383 (assembly GCF_003634705.1). GTDB lineage: Bacteria > Actinomycetota > Actinomycetes > Streptosporangiales > Streptosporangiaceae > Spirillospora > Spirillospora pelletieri. The sequence continues at coordinate 127,485 of NZ_RBWU01000002.1, forward strand.
ATCATCCAGTCGATGCAGCACCGCCTCGTGCAACCGGCCCCACACCCCGACCCGCGACCAGATGACAAACCGGCGGTGCGCGGTCGATTTCGAGATCTGAAAGCACGGCGGCAACGCCCGCCAGGCACAACCGCTGACCAGCACATAAACGATCGCCGCGAACACCGTCTCATCAGGAGAGTCTGGCGTACCACCGCCCTGCGGGCGCACCCTCGACGGCGGAATCAACGGTTCGGCGATCTTCCATAATCCGTCCGGCACGATCCAACTCCACGTTCCCTGACCCATACCGAGCCCAACGACCAACCACCACATAGGACACGGTCTAAGTGGATGTAGATTGGAATGAGTACGAACCATACATACCGGTGCATGAGGGGTTGCTGACGGAATTGTCTCGCTGTCACGCTCGCGAAGAATTTAGCAACTTGATGCAGCGGAAAAGCGATCGTGTTCGGCAACTTAAGAGGCTGTTAGCGGCAAACAGAATTAAGTTGAAGCAAGACCTACACTCCGTGCAACTTTTGAATGATATTTTTCGGCTAAACGTCGAGAAGGATGCGATAAACCTGAAGCGGATCGCGTCAATTTGGTGTGGAGTGATTAACGACATCGCTCCATTCTTGGGCGACCTGATGATCTCTATGTGTTTCGGCGTGCCAACATGGCGGTTCAATGTGTCGAGCAAGAGGGATGTCTCCTATCAGCGGCACGTGATTTCAGGATTCCCTAAAGCTGATCCGCGGTATTATGTTGACATAGACCTGGTAGTTGCAACGTATGGTCATCAAATTATTGAGGGGCAGACGTAGACAGCGAGTTTTTTGTCGCCGTCCTGGAATCGGCCAGAGAAATGACCTGACGAGGAGAGTGTCGGAGTTCGAGAGCGGCACGTTTGTCGAGTGGCAGGAGGAGGCCGCGGCATGACTGGGGTGCATGAGGAGCCCGTTGAGCACCGACGGTTCCTCCAATATCTCCTGGACCTAGAAACGGTGCCGAGGCGGACGAGGCCGATCGGGTGGCCGTCGTGCTCCGCGACCGTGACAGCACGGTGGCAGACAGTGCGGTGGGCCGTCATCTCGACCGCCGGGCCGCTCAACTGCTGACGACCGGGCATTCGCTGCGTGGGCACAGGCGATGAGCCAGGTGGTCGCCGATCGCGACTTCCTCACCCGCCGGCTACGTGAGTGGAGCTTGCTCAAAGCGATCGTCCTGGACGGACCGTGGGCCGCTGAGGATGTCACCGGCGCCACCAATTGTTCGAGCGCATGACCGCGACCACGCAGATCGTGACCGCAATCGATGCACTCCGGCTTCTCGCGGTAAGGAAAATCCGGAGCAGCAGAGGGTATGATTGTGGAGGGAAGGAACCGAGGCATCGTTGTTAAATGGATGGAATGCTGATGTCTTCCCGTGTCGAAAGAGGTTGCGTGTATGGCTGGCGAGATCAACTGATAGTAGTTCCGATTCTTGAGTCGGAAAGAGGGCATTGGAGTGACATCGCGCCGATAGTCTTGGCGAGTCCTTCATCAGTATCCTTGAGTGAGGCTGTTCGTTCAGCTTTGAGTCAATCGGGCAGGGGGCGCGCACCGAAGGATACGGAGTGGCCTGTCCTCGCATCGGTGGGAGTTGATTCGGAGAACAGATTCTACAAAGATGCCCACCCCTGCTGTATTTTTGTCACTAAACAGTCACGAAAATGCATGGCATCTGTCTGGAATAAAGCTCCGGACGGGCGGGGATACGAGCCGTCTAAGCAGGATGCCATTGAGATAGCCCTGGATGTCCAAAAAGGGGAGCCGGGGGCATCTCTGCTAGTACTTATGGGACTGTAGTCTATCGGTCATTTTGACGAATTATTAGTGTTCGCTGCGTTCGGCTCCCGGCAAGTTGGAAAGCCGTTTGATGGTAGGTCACCTGCGCTGAAGTAGTTGCATAAGAGTCAGCATATTGTATCATAATGTTGAGGACTCAGGGCGCTTGGCGCGCCTATCAAGGCGTACGGGGCCGCCATTCCACAACCGATGGAGTGAATGTGGACAGCGATAGGCCAAAGGCAGACTTCCCGTCCGCAGCCCCGGGGTGTCCCTATGGGTTCCGTCAAGTGGTGACGGGGGTTTGTGGTTGGTAGAGGGTGCCGTCGCGGAGCATGGCGAACAGGACGTCGCAGCGTCGTCTGGCGAGGCAGATCAGGGCGGCGTTGTGGCGTTTGCCCTGTTCTCTCTTCTTGCGGTAGTACGCCCTGCTGGCGGGGTCGGCGAGGGAGGCGAACGCGGCCAGGAACATGGCGCGTTTGAGGTTCTTGTTGCCGCCTTTGGGTGGCCGTTCGCCCTTGATCGAGGTGCCGGACTGCTTGGTGACCGGGGCGAGACCGGCGTAGGCGGCCAGATGGCCCGGGGTGGGGAAGGCCGAGCCGTCCCCGACTTCGAGGAGTACCCGGGAGGCGGTCCTGGCCCCGAAGCCCGGCATCGAGGTCAGGACCTTGGCAAGAGGGTGCGCATCAAGCATCCTTTCGACCTCTGCTGCGATCTGCTTGCGTTGATCGAGGACGTTGCGCAGCGAGACGGCCAGACGGGGCAGCACCGCCTCGGCCGCCGCTGTGCCTGGGACGGTCACCGTCTGCGCGTCCAGGGCGTTCATGATGTCGGTGACGAGCCGCTCGCCCATGCGCGGTGCGAGCTTGCGGGTGAGGTTCAGCAGGCGGCGACGTCCGGCATCGCGCAGACCTTGCGGCCCGCCGAACTTGGTGAGGATCTCCAGGACGGCGGGGTGGTCGAGCTTGGTGCCCAGGACGCGTTCCAGCGCGGGGTGGACCTGGGTGAGCAGGCCGCGGATCCGGTTGCGGACCCGGGTGGCCTCGCCGGCCAGGTCGTCGTCGAACCCGACCAGCACCTCCAACTCGGCCAGGGCTTCGTCGCCGGTGTCGACCCGGCGCAGCGTATGCGGCAGCGTCCGGGCCGCGTCGGCGATCACGTAGGCGTCCCGGGCGTCTGTCTTGGCGGTGCCGGGGTGCAGGTCGGCGAGCCGCCGCATGGGGAGCCCAGGCAGGTAGGCCACCTGGCAGCCCTCGGCCCGGGCGACCGCGACGGGCAGCGCGCCGATCGAGGCGGGCTGGTCGACCACCATCAACACACGGCCGTGCTCGGCGAGCTTGGCGAACAACGCCTTCAGCTTCGCCTCGTCATTGGGCAGCGCCCTGTCGTGCAGCCGATTGCCGGACGGATTCAGCGCACGCGTGGTGCCCGCTCTTGCCGACGTCCAACCCAAGGAACACCGCGTACTCGCTGCTCAAGACACTCCCGTCCGACCACCCCTGTATGCCTGGCCGAAATGGGGCTTCCTCGCCAAAGCCGCAATGGGAGCCGTCGTCGGCGGCGCAGCCGGCTACATCGGCCACGGCATATCCACCGGTAGTTGGTGGAGCCGCGACGCCGCCGCAGCCGCAGGAACAGGTGCTCTCGCTGGCGCCTTCGGAAGCTTCGGTGGAATCTTCGGAGCCGCAGCCGCGGGCGGAGCAGGCACAGCCCTCTACGGCTGGGCCACCAGCGGCGACAACTACAGCTGGAAACAAGGTGCGATAGATTTCGGCATCAGCGCAATTACTGGCGGCATAGGCGGCGCTGCCGCGCGTCTGGCCGGCAGAGTCGCCGCAAACGCGGCAGCCCAACAAGCCCTCCGGATCATTCAGAACTGGAGCAAGAAAAGCCTGAAGAAGGCATGGGGGCCGATCGACAAGGCGCTCATGAGATGTCCAAAAGTAACTGGCCCGATTAAGCGATCAGTTACTGTCTTGCCGCAGGGAGTTTCTAAAGCTCAATTCGCTGAGGCAAGGGGAATACTTCGCGCTGAAGCCGGCCACTATGGTGGCGATATCGCCGTACAAGGCAGCAGGGCCAAATACACGGGACCGAACTCCGATATAGAAATCGCAATTCGCGTTAGCGCGGCCAGATTCAACCAGGCTATCCGCGAGAGGTTCGGCACGCCGAATCCAAGAAGCGCCAAAGAAGATACAATGTTGCATGCAATGAGAGTCGGAAGAATCCAAGCTGGTGAAGCCGGCCTTCGGCGAGTGAGAAAACAATTGGAGCGCGTGTTCGGACTTGAGGCAGACTTGTCCGTGGTACGAATTGGCGGTCAGTTCGACCAAAGACCCTAGATGCAGATGAAGAGATGATATATGTATTGTAAGGCGTTCGTCAGTGAAGAGTGCTACCATGTCGTCCGGGAACACCTGTCCGGTATCCTGTCTGCCGACTTCGCGTCCGCGACAGCCGCCATCGACAGTGTAGAAGTTGAAATACGCCGTAATCCGGATCATGTTTCCAGTAAACGGCCAACTGACAAGTTCCTATACTGGCCGATTATTGTGGAGATAGAGGACGATTCATCCGTTGCGACGAGTGCGATGATGGGGATTGCGTCTCGGGTTATCATTGGCCTTTGGAAAGTCGATATCCCTGTGGTAGTCGCCTGCGACTTCGAGCAGTTGCTGCCGTGGAAGGGGGGCATCGAAAGAGTCGGCAATTCAGGTTAACAGGAAGAGTTATGGCCCAAAACTGCCACGCTCACGATCGAATGAGAAGTGAGAAGTACATCGATCAGTGCGGTGAGGCGGTTAAGACCGTGTCCTATGTGGTGAGGCGGTCCAGTCGTTTGTAGCAGCACAGGGCTGCTGCGAGGCCGAGGAATGCCCGGTGGTTGCGGGGGTTGCGTTCGTAGCGGTGGTTGAGTCTGCGGTAGCCGGTGAGCCAGGACAGGGTTCGTTCGATGACCCATCGTCGGCGGCCTGAACGTTGGCTGGATTCGATGCCTTTGCGGGCGATGCGGACGCCGATGCGTTGGCCGCGTAACCATTGGCGCAGGTCGGGTTGGTCGTAGGCCTTGTCGGCGTGCAGGCGACTTCGCCAAGATCCTCTGCGGGTGAGCATTCAGTGCGGGTGCGTTGGGGTGCAATGAATGCGCGGGCCGCGTGATCGCGGCGCGGGGAGGGGAAGTTCAATGGGCTTTGGGTGGGTGGCGTCCAAAAGCGATAGTGGCCCCTACCGCAGGCTTGCGGCGGTAGTTTTGTGCCGTCGAACGTGCCCTGTCTAGCAGCGTGAATACGCATGAAGCTGGTACGGGGTCGGGTCGGTGGGTGTCCCAATCGGGTGTATCCGATCCAGCCACGCTGGGGCGAGGAATACTCTGGCGTGTCGGCCTGGGGCGCGTCTCGTAGGTCCGTCTTAGCGCGTCGGCCCTGCGAAACGCGCAGTCTGGGGCGTCAGCTTTTGGTGGGGGTGGGGGACGTGGGGGCGAGGCTTTTGCATTGTTGGGTTGCCTTGGCGACTGTGGGGTCGTTTGTGTTGAGTGCCAAGGGTTCGGTTAGGGGTGGGAGTTTTTTGATGCCGTGCTGCATTAGGCACTTGCCGTAGGCTGAGTCGGCGTAGGTGAACTTGCGTTCTTTGGCCAGGCGTGGGCCTTCCACCGTTGACGGTGACGGTGCTGGTGGTCCGGGGAGTTCCTTGACCTCTCGGGTGGGCGGTTTGGAATCGCCGCCTAGGGTCGTCATTAGGAAGGCTGCGGCGGCTATGCCGGTTATGCCTAGGAGGAAGGGGAGCACTTTTCGGGGGGTGAGCTGAAGCTTTTCGCTGCGCTGCTCTTTCATCCCTTGCCTTTCGTGTGCAACGGCACAGGAAAGATCACTGGGCCTCGGAGGTTCCCTGTCCGCGTCCCTGACCTGCGGTGTCAAGCATCGTCCTCGACGTTGGAGCATGCAAGCTTGTGGTTCGGATGCGTTGCACAAAATCGGACATGGCGTGCGCTGACGGGTTCCTGGTTTGTGTTGGGTTCGTTGTTTTTCTCGAAGGTCCGTATGCTTCGCGGGGTGTTGGATCCTCGGAGTACTCGGCCGGATGCTGTGGGGGCGGACGGGTGGCCTGTTGTTCAGCGGTCGGTTCCCGAGCGTGGGCGGCCTGTCGGGGCGGTGTGGCGGACCTTGCAGGCGGTCGGCTCCATCGTTGGGGTGCAGGTGCTGGCGGTAGGTGTTTGTCTGCTGGTGGTCAGTAGCTATCGGAGGGCGGCTGCCGGGTGGGTGCTGCCGTTGGTCGGGGTTCTTGATGTTCTCGTTTCGGTGCAGATCGCGTGGCTGGCCGTCCGGGACATTCGGCTCGCCGGGAAGGGGACGGTCGGCGCGCGTGTTGTTTTGGCGTTTGTGGTGGTCGGCATGCCTGTGGGGGCGGGGGTGGGCGGGCTTGCCGTTCAGAGGTACATGAACCGTCCGGTGGACGGTGCGTTCGACTCTGCGGTGATGGACCGGGATCTCAGGTTCACGGCGACCGAGTTCCGGTGTGGCGGGAAGGTTAAGCGGGTTGTTGTGCGGGGGACGTTGTGCCGGGTCTCGTTAGCCGTTGCCAACACGGGGCCGGTGGGGGTGCGGTTCGAGGCCGGGGTGCAGCGGCTGCGGGAGAAAGAGGCCGAGTATCGCGGCACGCTTCTGGTCGTGGGACGGCAGAGGCGGCCGGTTTGGGAGGTCAAGCCGGGTGCGGAGGTACGGGGTGTTTTGGTGTTCGACGTGCCGCGTGGGGTGGTGCCTCGCTCGCTTGAGTTGAGGGCGGTGGCGGACAGTCGGGGAGTGCGGCTGCCCGTGCCGTGACGTCAGTTCTCGTCGCGGCCCTCTTCGCTGTCGATCACGCCGTCGACGTAGCCGCGGGCGTACTCCCAGCTCACGTAGTCGACGGGGTCGGGGGACATGGCCGGCTCGTGGACGCGGGGAAGGCCCTGGTCGAGCAGGTGGCGCAGGTTCCCGTGGAGCAGGTCCCAGTCGATGTAGTGCAGCTTGCCGCAGTCGCCGCAGTCGACGGTGAGGCCGCGCACGCCGAGGGGCTCCAGCAGGGCGCGGAAGACCTCCAGGTCGGCGAGGTCGGCCAGCACGTCTTCCCGCTCCGTCACGCTGAGCGGAGCGGCGTCGTCGCCCGGGTCCCCGAGCGCCGCGGCCGGGTCCTCCGGGTCTCCGGCGAACGGGTCGAGCGGAGCGTCGTCGTGCACATACCCACGCTACTGCGCCACGCGTGGAGAGGTGCACCCCCAGGCTGTTCCGTGTCGAATTGGTTACGGAATGTAGGGGAATGTTGGGGGTTGTCGTGCTTGTTGCGGGATGTCATCAAGGACACGTGCCCGCCCGCGCAACAGCCCGTCCCGGCGCGGGCGTACGCCCTACCATGGGAACAGGGTCGCCGTGACCTGGCCCGACGTCGCTACCACTACGGGAAGGTAGTCATGAACCCCGCCGAGTCCGACAAGTTCCTTCCGCAGGGGCTGACCTTCGACGACGTGCTGCTGCTGCCGGGCTATTCCGATCTCCAGCCCGGAGAGGTCGACACCACGACCCGGCTGACCCGTCGCATCAGCCTGCGGATACCCCTGTTGTCCGCGGCCATGGACACCGTGACCGAGGCCCGGACGGCGGTCGCCATGGCGCGGCAGGGCGGGATCGGGGTCCTGCACCGGAACATGTCCATCGAGGAGCAGGCCGAGCAGGCCGACCGCGTCAAGCGGTCGGAGGCGGGGATGATCACCAATCCGGTGACGTGTCTGCCGGACGCGACGCTCGCCGATGTCGAGGAGCTTTGCGCCCGTTACCGGATCTCCGGGGTGCCGGTCACGGATGTTCGGGGTGTGCTGGTTGGGATCGTGACCAATCGGGACATGCGGTTCGAGACCGACCCGTCCCGGCCGGTGCGAGAGGTCATGACGCCGATGCCGCTGGTCACGGCGCCGGTGGAGGTGACCCGGGACGAGGCGTTCCGGCTGCTCAAGGGCAACAAGGTCGAGAAGCTTCCGTTGGTGGACGCCGAAGGCCGTCTTAAGGGCCTGATCACTACCAAAGACTTCACCAAGAGCGAGCAGTATCCCGACTCGACCAAAGATGCAGACGGGCGGCTTCTCGTCGCCGCGGCCGTGGGGGTCGGGGAGGACGCGCTCCAGCGGGCCAAGGCGCTTATTGAGGCGGGCACCGATGTGATCGTGGTGGACACCGCCCATGGGCACTCCAAGGGCGTCGCCGACACGATCGCCGCGATCAAGGCGAACTCGTCCGTCGAGGTCGTCGGTGGGAACGTCGCCACGTATGCCGGGGCCGAGCTTCTGGTGGAGGCCGGTGCGGACGCGGTCAAGGTCGGTGTCGGGCCCGGCTCGATCTGTACCACCCGGATCGTCGCGGGCGTCGGGGTTCCGCAGCTCACCGCGATCGCCGAGGCGTCCCGGGCGGCCAGCAAGGCCGGTGTGCCCGTCATCGGTGACGGTGGACTTCAGTACTCCGGTGACATCGCCAAGGCCATCGTGGCGGGTGCGGACACGGTCATGCTCGGGTCGCTGCTCGCGGGTGTCGAGGAGTCGCCGGGCGAGCTGATCTTCGTCCATGGGAAGCAGTACAAGTCGTACCGGGGCATGGGCTCGCTCGGCGCCATGCGCAACCGGGAACGCGGCGCCTCCTTCTCCAAGGACCGTTACGCGCAGGCCGACGTCAGCGCCGAGGAGAAGCTGATCCCCGAGGGCGTCGAGGGGCAGGTTCCCTACCGTGGGCCGCTGGCCAACGTCGCGCATCAGCTCGTCGGTGGGCTGCACCAGTCGATGTGGTACGCGGGCACCCGGACGGTTCCGGAACTCCAGGAACGCGGGCGTCTCATGCGGATCAGCGCCGCGGGCCTGCGGGAGAGCCACCCCCACGACATCCAGATGACCGTGGAAGCCCCCAACTACCAGGGACGCTGATCTCGACCGTCCTACCCCCTGACGTAAGCTCTTGCCGGGCTTGTTCCCGCGGTCGGCGGGAACACCCGGCAGGACGATGACCGGCACGGCGCCGGGGCGAGGAAGAAGGGGCGCAGTGGCTGCTGAGGTGGAGATCGGTCGGGGCAAGAGCGGCCGCCGGGCGTACGCCTTCGATGACATCGGCATCGTGCCGTCCCGCCGGACGCGTGATCCCGAGGAGGTCAGCGTCGCCTGGCAGATCGACGCCTACCGGTTCGAGATGCCGCTGGTCGTCGCGCCGATGGACAGCGTGGTCAGCCCCGCCACCGCCATCGCGGTCGGACGCCTGGGCGGCCTCGCCGTGCTCGATCTCGAAGGGCTGTGGACCCGCTACGAGAACCCCGAGCCGCTGCTCGCCGAGATCGCGTCGCTGGACGATGTGCGCGCCACCCAGCGCCTCCAGGAGATCTACACCGAGCCGATCAAGGAGGAGCTGATCGGTCGCCGGATCCAGGAGATCCGCGAGGCCGGGGTCACCGTCGCGGCGCGGTTGTCGCCGCAGCGCACCGCCCAGTTCCACAAGGCCGTCATCGACGCGGGCGTCGATCTGTTCGTGATCCGCGGCACGACCGTGTCCGCCGAGCACGTGTCGGGACGCGCCGAACCGCTGAACCTGAAGCAGTTCATCTACGACCTGGACGTCCCCGTCATCGTCGGCGGCTGCTCCACGTACACCGCCGCGCTGCACCTGATGCGCACCGGCGCGGCCGGGGTGCTCGTCGGGTTCGGCGGCGGGTCCGGGCACACCACGCGGACCGTCCTCGGCGTCGCCGTCCCCATGGCCACCGCGGTCGCGGACGTCGCCGCGGCCCGCCGCGACTACATGGACGAGTCCGGCGGCCGCTACGTGCACGTCATCGCCGACGGCGGCATGGTCAACAGCGGTGACATCGCCAAGGCGTTCGCGTGCGGCTCCGACGCCGTCATGGTCGGGTCGCCGTTCGCCCGGTCCACCGAGGCGCCCGGACGCGGCTACCACTGGGGCAGCGAGGCGCACCACGGCGACGTCCCGCGCGGCACCCGGCTGGACCTTGGGACGATCGGGACGATGGAGCAGATCCTGCACGGCCCGTCCCATGTCGCGGACGGTTCGATGAACCTCATCGGGGCCCTGCGGCGCGCGATGGCGACGTCCGGATACACGGAGCTGAAGGAGTTCCAGCGGGTCCAGGTCGTGGTCGCCCCCCGCCGGTTCGCCGACTGAGATCACCCTGAGACCGAACCCACGCGGAATCGGCGCTTCCCGGTGTGGCCCCGTCCCTACTCTGGGGTAGGTAACCGCTCGGAACCGAACTGCTATGGGGGGAATCGCGATGACGGGATCACCTGTGACGGGCCTGGGCAGCTCCCGGCTGGGCCCGGCCGAACGGGCCGCGGCGCTGGATCGCATGGCGCGCGAGGAGTTCGACGTGGTCGTCGTCGGCGGCGGCATCGTCGGCGCGGGCGCGGCGCTGGACGCGGCCACCCGGGGTCTGTCCGTCGCGGTCGTCGAGGCGCGTGACTTCGCGTCCGGGACGTCCTCCCGCTCGTCGAAACTGATCCACGGCGGACTGCGGTACCTGGAGCAGTACAACTTCGATCTCGTTCGGGAGGCCCTCACCGAACGCGGCCTCCTCCTCCAGCAGATCGCCCCGCACCTGGTGCGTCCCGTCCCGTTCCTGCTGCCCACCACCCACCGCGTGTGGGAACGCGCCTACTTCGGCGCCGGAGTGGCCCTGTACGACGCGCTGGCGTTTCAGATGGGCAGCACCCGGGGCGTCCCGCACCACCGGCATCTGACGCGGCGTGGCGCCCTGCGCGTGGCCCCGTCCCTCCGCAAGGACTCCTTCGTCGGCGCCATCCAGCTTTGGGACGCCCAGGTGGACGACGCCCGCTTCGTCATGATGGTGCTCCGTACCGCCGCCGAGTACGGCGCGCAGATCGCGTCCCGCACCCAGTGCCTCGGGTTCCTCCGTGAGGGGGAACGCGTCACCGGGCTGCGCATCCGCGACCTTGAGGGCAACACGACCAGCGAGGTCCGCGCCAAGCAGGTCGTGAACGCCACCGGCGTGTGGACGGACGACATCCAGGAACTGGTCGGCGGGCGCGGGCAGATCCACGTCAAGGCGTCGAAGGGGATCCACCTCGTCGTCCCGAAGGACCGCATCCACTCCGCGGCGGGCATCCTCCTGCGCACCGAGAAGTCGGTCCTGTTCGTGATCCCCTGGGGACGTCACTGGATCATCGGCACCACCGACACCGCCTGGGACCTCGACAAGGCCCACCCCGCCGCGTCCAAGGCCGACATCGACTACATCCTCGACCACGTCAACGCGTTCCTGTCCACCCCGCTCACCCACGACGACGTCGAAGGCGTCTACGCGGGCCTGCGGCCCCTCCTCACCGGCGAGACCGAGGAGACGTCGAAACTCTCCCGCGAACACGTGGTCGCCCACCCCGTCCCCGGCCTGGTTCTCGTCGCGGGCGGCAAGTACACCACCTACCGCGTCATGGCCAAGGACGCCATCGACGCCGTCGCCCACGGTCTCGACGGAAAGATCCCCGAGTCCTGCACCGACCGGATCCCGCTCGTCGGCGGCGACGGCTTCCAGGCCATGTGGAATGCCCGCCACCGGCTCGCGTCCCGCTCCGGCCTGCACGTCGCCCGCATCGAACACCTCCTGCGCCGCCACGGCACGCTTGTCGACGACCTCCTCGGACTGATCGCCGAGAAGCCCGACCTCGGCAAACCCCTCGGCAACGCCGAGGACTACCTCCGCGCCGAGATCGTCTACGCGGCCACCCACGAGGGCGCCCGCCACCTCAACGACGTCCTCGCCCGCCGCACCCGCATCTCCATCGAAACCTGGGACCGCGGCGTCGGCGTCGCCCAGGAGGCCGCCGACCTCCTCGCCCCCGTGCTCGGCTGGTCGAAGAAGCAACGCGACCGCGAAATCGAGTACTACCGCAAGCGCGTGGAAGCCGAACGCGCCTCCCAGATCCAGGAAGACGATCAGGAAGCCAACGCCCACCGCCGAGGTGCCCCCGACATCGTCCCCACCGCCTGACCGAACAGAAAGCCCCTGGCGCCCCCTTCGGGCCCAGGGGCTTTGAACATCAAAGATTCTTGAGGGTGTGGGTGAGGTGGCGGAAGTTCTGGTGGCTGAGGAGGATGTTGCCGCCGTTCGGGTCTTTGCTGTCACGGAGCGCAACGATGTTCGGAACGCTGGCAACCTCAACGCAGTTGTCGCCCTTGTCGCTGCTCCGGGAAGCCTTGCGCCAGGTGGCGGTGCTCAGGTTCATTTCGTCTTTCCCGGTCCCAGGGGTGTTTTTCTAGAGGTTTTTGAGGGTGTTGGTGAGGTGGCGGAAGTCTTCGTGGCTCAGGAGAATTTTGCCGCCATTCGGGTACTTGCTGTCACGTAGCGCGACGATGTTTGGAACGTTCGCGACCTCTACGCAGTTGTCTCCGTCAGCGCTGCTGCGTGAGGACTTGCGCCACTTGACGGTGCTCAGGTCCATCTCTCGTCTATCACCCTTCTGATCAGCGCTCTCGTGTCTGTTATGTTGAGCGCTCCCGCCTGGAGTGTAACGAAGCTTTCGACTGTTAGCTCCACTTCGTGCGGCTTGGTCGAGGTTTCTCCGCCGTAGGCTTTCTGCGTGTACACCACCTGGCGCTGGTCGGGCAACGTCGCTATGGCGAACGACGTTCTGACGACTCGGCAGTACGCGAACGGGGCAATCTGAATATTGATCCGTTCACGGGTCGACAGTTCGATGAGGTACTTGAACTGGTCGCGCATGGTCTCCGGACTGTCTACTTCGCGGTAGAGGACGCTCTCGTCCATTACCACGGAGATGACGGGTGGAGGGTTCCTCTTGAGGATTTCCTGCCTCCGCATTCTGCTCTGGAAATCCTCTTCCTGGGGGAGTAGGAACCTCGCGTACGCCTCCGTCTGGAAGAGCCCGTAGACCGAGTACGCCTCGTATCCGCGTAGGAGTACGCTCGACACTTCCACCTTTGGGAAGTTCACAAAGTATGTCGGATACTTGGTGGATTTGATCTTTTCTACTAGCTCGTCCCAGGATTCGACTAGCTCTCCGTTCGCGTTGAGTGCCTTGTCCACTCGCGTGGTGAAGTCCCTGCGGCACTTGGTGCGTCCTCGCTCTACGTGGCTGATGTAGGAGCGCTGGACGCTGACCAGCCGGGCGAGTTGGGCCTGGTTGAGTCCGGCCGCTTCTCGCCTGCGCTTGAACTCGTTAGCGAATCCGAGCAGCTCGGGGTCCACCGGCATCCTGTTTTCGCTGGTAGATGTCATGTCGATCTTCCTTTCGTGGTGATTGGGCGTTGAATAATTGTTAGTCAGATGCGGCTGCTTCGCGCTTCTACCATTAAGGTTACGCCTTTCCGTGCGTTGATGTGGGCAGTCAAAGAATCGACTGCAAAGGTCGTACCGATGCCCGCAATCGCCCAGGTTCCCGAGGTGTCCACGCTGGTCCTCAGTCCCACCGTTAATGCGCCGAAGTACGCCAGGGACTTCCTCGCCAAGTGCTTCTGTGATCTAGGGATCGCAGACGACTATGTGGGGCGTACCGTCATCAGTGAATTGGTTACCAATACCTACGAACACGTCGGAACCGGACAGATCGTTATCCGGATCTTCGAGGACGAGCAGGACGGTTCCGTGGTCCTGGAGGTCTGGGATCAGGGAGCGGAAATGCCCGTCGTTCAGGAGGTCGAAGGTTCCGCCGAGTCGGGGCGCGGCCTCTTCGCAATGTCGCTTCTGGTGCGCGACTGGGGCGTCCGACCGATCAGTGAGGGAGGGAAGATCGTATGGGCCAAACTCGACCGCTGAGCGTTCGAGTGGAACGGCGCACGCTGCTACTGCGCACGCACCTCGGACGTTCGACGGCCGTCCGTTATCTGGACACGCTCAGCGCCGCGCTCAAGCCGTTGGGATACCGGTCCGTCCGTCTCTACCGTCCCGAGGAGTTTCCGGCCTCGGTCGTCTTGCCGCTGCTCTGGGAACCTCTGCTCTGGGTGTACGTCTCCGGCCCGCACAGCCACGTGGGGACCGTCGTGAACGCCCGTGCCGTGGCGAACCAGATGTGGGCGTACCACGAGGCCCGGCGCGGCAGGCACGGCTACCTCTCCCCCTGCGGGGATGTGAAGGCGGCGGTCGAGGAGATCGACAAGCTCCTCAAACACCGCATGTTTCCAGGCAACGCCTGGTGAGATCCGTCGAGGCCGGTGCCTACCGCCGACTATTGATGCTGCACCGTCAGTTGGCGGGTCGGAGTCTCGGTCGCGAGCTTCTCGCACACCGCGAGCAGGTGTTGGTGGCGGCGCAACCGCATGTATGCCTGTGGGGGTTGGAATGATCCCAGCTCGTTGCGCAGGTCCTCGATGGACAGGCCGGGGTACTCGCTCACGCGCAGGAGCGGGATGGCGAACCCCCGGTCCAGCCCCTTGAGGTACTCCAGCACCCTGGCTCCGTTCCCGGCTTGGGCCTGCTCGGCGATGGCGGCGATCCGGTCCGGACCGTCCACCACCGGCGGGCCCAGGTCGATCACCGCCGTCAGCCGAGCCACCGGCGTGGTCAGGTACACGAACCAGCGGGTCGGTCGCCCCTCCATGTAGCGGCGGCGGAACTCGTGTTTCTTCAATCCCTGCCACATCAGCTTGTAGTGCTGCTCGTGCAGTGCCATCAGCACCGGCTCGGGCTCTGTCACCGGACGCCCACCCTCCCGTTCCGCGGTTCAACGATCAGCGTTGACGGTCGGTCGGCCGGGCGTTGAGCGGCTTGCCGGTATTTGACCTGGGGATCGGCTACTTCGGGTGGCCTTGCATGAGGTTCTTGCCGGTCTGGTAGAGGTCGGCGGGGACTCGGGCCGGGTCGAGGAGGTGTTGGAAGGCTAAGCCGAAGTCGAGGGCCAGGGTGAGGGTGGCGCGTTCGTGGGGGGCGATGGCGTCGTCGGGGTCGAGTTGGCTGGCCAGGCGGGCGCGGCGTTCGGCGTACCAGTCGGCGATGCGCCAACCGGCGGCGTAGTCGCGCATGCCGTAGAGCCAGAACTCGACGAGGAGCAGGGCGAGTTGGCGGGCGCGTTCGTCGGGTTCGTGGCGGGACGAGGAGCGGCCCGTGGGGTCGCCGTCCTCTTCGGCGGCGCGGAGTTCGTCGCAGACGTCGGTGCGGGAGGGGTCGCTGGTGAAACGCTCCATCAAGGCCAGGAGAAGGTCGGTCTTTCCGGCGAAGTTGGAGTAGACGGCGCCCTTGGTGAGGCCCGCGGCGGCGGCGATGTCGTCGAGTGAGGCTCCGTGGATGCCGCGTTCGGCCCAGAGGCGTTCGGCGGCGGTGAGCAGGGCGGTGCGGGTCTGCTCGCGGCGGTCGGACGGTCGTGCGGGTGTCGTGGCACCCTCGGGATGGCCGCCGTGGGTGTCCCTCATGCGTTCTCCCCTCCGTGTGCGGACACGCGCGTTCGAGGACCGCGCGCTGAGAATCTCCTCTTCTTCGAAATACACCGGTTGAGCATGGTCAGTCCGTGAGTTGCGGAAGTCCGCCTGGCTTGGAACGCTCCGTTTGGACGGGCGAGGCCAGGGAGTGGGAGAAGCTCGGCAAATCGCCCAGGCGGCTCGTTTCCAGTGGATAGTCAGGGGTGGGCAGGGGGTCATACGCTGGAGTTCATGGCATCTCCGACGGTTCCGGCGGCCGAGCGCGCGCTGCCCCAGACGTTGATCGATCGGCTGGTGCCGTATGTCGCCTCGGGCGGTGGTGAGACGGCGACGGTCTCCTGTCCGTTCACGGAGGAGGCGCTGGCGGTCGTTCCGGTCTCGGGGAGCGATGACGTTCTCGCGGCCTATGAGCGTGGGCGTGCGGCTCAGGCGGCGTGGGCGAGGATGCCTGTGGGGGAGCGGGTCAAGCCCTTCCTCAGGCTTGTGGACGTGCTCGTCGACCGGCGCGAGGAGATCCTCGACCTCATCCAGTTGGAGACCGGCAAGGCGCGCCGCCATGCGATGGAGGAGTTCCTCGACGTGGCGTTGTGCTCGCTGTACTACGCGCGGCGGGCCTCGCGGCTGCTGGGGCCGCGGCGTAGGCAGGGGCTGCTGCCCGGGCTGACGCGGGTGCGGGAGCTGCGGCATCCGAAGGGTGTCGTGGCGTTGGTCGCGCCGTGGAACTACCCGTTCGCGTTGGGGCCGGGGGACGTCGTGCCCGCGCTGTTGGCGGGCAACGCGGTGATCCACAAGCCGGACACCCAGACGTGTCTGTCCAGTCTGTGGGTCGTGGACCTGTTGGTGGGGGTCGGGCTGCCGCGGGATCTGTGGCAGGTCGTGGTCGGTGAACCGGACGAGATCGGTGATGCGCTGGTGGAGAACGCCGACTATGTGGCGTTCACCGGCTCGACGCGGGGTGGGAAGGCGATCGCGGAGAAGGTCGCGCCGCGGCTCGTCGGCTACTCGCTGGAGCTCGGCGGCAAGAACCCGATGATCGTCATGGCGGACGCCGATGTGGAGCGCACGGCGAAGGGGGCCGTTCGGGCGTGTTTCGCCAATGCCGGGCAACTGTGCGTCTCGATGGAGCGGATGTATGTCCACGAGGACGTCTATGACCGGTTCGTTGCGAGGTTCGTCGAGTTGGTCAAGGGGATGCGGCTCGGGGTCGGGTTGGATTTCGACGCCGAGATGGGGTCGCTGACCTTCCGGCGGCAGCTCGACTCGGTGGTTCGGCAGGTCGATCAGGCCGTTGAGAAGGGCGCGACCGTGCTTGCCGGGGGGAGGCACCGTCCTGATATCGGGCCGCTTTTCTATGAGCCCACGGTTCTCGAAGGTGTGAACGAGGACATGGAGTTGTGGGCGGAGGAGACGTTCGGCCCGGTCGTCGCGCTCTACCGGTATCGCGACGAGGACGACGTCATCGAACGAGCCAACGACACGCCGTACGGGCTGAACGCGTCGGTGTGGACGAGCGACCCGGCGCGGGGGCGTCGTCTCGCCGCGCGGATCCGGGCGGGGACGGTCAACATCAACGACGGGTACGGCGCCGCCTACGGGTCCTACGACTCGCCGATGGGCGGAATGAAGCAGTCCGGGGTGGGACGCCGCCACGGGGCCGAGGGCCTGCTGAAGTTCACCGAGGTCCAGACCGTGGCGAGCCAGCACATCATGGACCTGGCGCCTCCGGGCGGCATGGGCTACGACCGGTTCGCCGACCTCATGGCGACCGGGGTCAAGGTCATGAAGAAGCTGCGGATCAGGTAGGGGCGGCCGTGCGGCAGGACTTCGACGTGCTCGTCGTCGGATCGGGGTTCGGCGGCAGCGTGTCGGCGCTGCGGCTGGTCGAGAAGGGGTACCGGGTCGGGGTGATCGAGGCGGGTCGCCGGTTCGACACGGGCGGAGCGCCGGGGTCGCGGTATCCCGAACTGCCCAGGACAAACTGGCGTGTCAGCCGCTACCTGTGGGCACCGGCGCTCGGGCTCACCGGCATCCAGCGCATCCATCTGATCCGCGGCGCGAAGTCGAGCCGGGTGATGGTGCTGGCGGGCGCGGGTGTCGGAGGCGGGTCGTTGAACTACGCCAACACCCTGTACGTCCCGCCGGAGCCGTTCTTCAAGGACCGGCAGTGGGCCCACATCACCGACTGGCAGGACGAGCTGACGCCCTACTACAGGCAGGCGCAGAGAATGCTCGGCGTCGTCCAGAATCCGACCATCACCGAGGCCGACAAGGTGATGCGGCGGGTCGCCGACCGGATGGGCAAGGGCGACACGTTCGTCCCGACCCCGGTCGGCGTCTACTTCGGGAAGGGGGCGGGCGTCGAGAGCGACGACCCGTACTTCGGCGGGGCGGGGCCACGGCGGCGCGGCTGTGTGGAGTGCGGCGAGTGCATGGTGGGCTGCCGCCACGGCGCGAAGAACATGCTGACGGAGAACTACCTGTACCTCGCGGAGAAGGCGGGGGCGCGGGTGATGCCGCTCAGCCGCGTGACGAGCGTGCGGCCGGTGGACGGCGGCTACGAGGTCGAGATCGTGCGGACCGGGTCGTTCGGACGTGACCGCAGGACGTTCACCGCCGGGCAGGTCGTCTTCGCCGCCGGGACGTACGGGACGCAGAAGCTCCTGCACAAGCTGAAGGCGACCGGCCGCCTCCCGAATCTGTCCGACCGGCTCGGCGCCCTGACCCGTACCAACTCGGAGGCGATCCTCGGCGGCGGCCGGGCGGGCGGCAAGCCCGGCCCCGACTATTCCACGGGCGTCGCGATCACCTCGTCGTTCCACCCGGCTCCGGACACGCACATCGAACCCGTCCGGTACGGGCGCGGCTCCAACCTGCTCGCCGGTCTCCAGACGTTGCTCGTGGACGGTGACCGCCCCGGTGAGAAGCACACGCCCCGCCTGGTGAAGTTCGTCCGGCAGGTGGTGCGCCGTCCCCGTGACATGCTTCAGATGCTCAACGTGCGGCGCTGGTCGGAGCGGACGGTCATCGCGCTGGTCATGCAGACCCGCGACAACTCGATCACGTTGAAGCCCAGGCGAGGGCCGTTCGGATGGGACGTCCGCGCGGCCGCGGGGCACGGCGAGCCCAATCCGACCTGGATTCCGGAAGGGCACGAGGCGACCCGGCTGATCGCGGAGGAGATCGGCGGCGTTCCCGGCGGCACGTGGGGCGACCTGTTCGACGTGCCGATGACGGCCCACTTCCTCGGCGGATGCGCGATCGGCGACTCCGCCGAGACCGGGGTGATCGACCCCTACCACCGGGTCTACGGGCATCCGGGGCTGCATGTCGTGGACGGCTCCGCGATCTCCGCGAACCTGGGCGTCAACCCTTCGCTGACCATCACGGCGCAGGCCGAGCGCGCCATGGCGTGCTGGCCGAACCGGGGCGAGGACGACCCGCGTCCCGCCGTCGGCGCGCCCTACCGGCGGCTCGGTCCCGTCCCGCCGAAGAACCCGGTCGTTCCGGTCGGCGCGCCGGGGGCGCTGAGCCTTCCGATCGTCGACGTCACCTGACCGGGCCACCGCGCGGACGGACGCGGCGAGAACCGTGAAGTTCTCGCCGCGCCACGGATCACTGCGCGCGGTAGCTGGACCACTGGGCCTGCATGCGCTGGTTCTGACCGGGCGTGAACTCGGTCATGCAGGCGTCGTAGCTGTAGTCCATGTAATTGTGGATCGGGTCGACTCCGGCGGCGGGGCAGGTGTCGCGGCCCGTCGGGCAGCCGGACGCCGGGCTCTGCTCGGCGGGGGTGTCGGCGACCTGGTCGCCTTCACCGGAGCAGCCGCCCTGGAAGGTGTGGTAGAGACCCATCCAGTGGCCCACCTCGTGGGTACCGGTGTCGCCCTCGTTGTACTCGGCGAGCGTGCCGCCCGGCAGGCTCTGGTAGTGGACGACGACACCGTCCATCACGGGCGAGTTGCGGTAGCTGCTCGGGAACGTGGCCCAGCCGAGGAGGCTGTTGCCGAGGTCGGCCGTGTAGAAGTTGAGGTCCTGCGCGTTGCCCTGGCGCAGGGCGGTCTTCATCGTCCGTTCGTTGCCCTCAGGGTCGGAGAACCAGGCCGCGTTCTGCGTCCGCTTGGTCTGCGCGTGCGTGAACGTCACACCGCTACTCGCGTAGGCGGCGTTGAGGACGTCGAGCTGCTTCTTCAACGTCGCGTCCGACACATTACCGGCGCTGCCATAGACGACCTGGAAATGCACGCGGACGTTGATGGCGTTGGTCCGCTTCTTCGGCAGCTTGCCGAGACGGGACCTGAAGTCCTTCTCCATCGCCGCGACCTGGGCCGGGCCGGGCTGATTCCGTTCGGTGACGTGGGCTCCGGCTCGAACACGGGCCTGTGCGGGCTGTTCGGCACAGGCGGCGGACGAGGCGGACGGCGCGGCCGTGGGAAGGGGAGCGGCCAGGGCGGCGGGGGCGTACGCCGTGGCGGTGGCGAGCACGCCGACGACGCCGACGATTCCAGCGCGGTTCATTGAACTCCTCGGGGGGCTTGCGCGGGCATGGAGGCGCGCGCATCGGGGGAGCGGAGTTACTGCTGGAACCAGAGTGGAGCGGAGTAAACATTCCGTCTTTGGCAAAATTGGACGAATTGGGGCGGTCAACGCTGAATACGGCACCCTAGCGTCCCGGCGTAGCGTGTCCGCATGGACGTCGGACACGAGGTGACGCGCGTACTGGCTGAGATGCGGGCACAGGCCGACCCGGTTCGGGCCGAGCAGGAAAAGCGGTATCTGAAGAGCGAACTAGCCCATATCGGAGTGCCGGTACCGGCTCTGCGCAAGGTGGCGGTGTCGGCGGTGAAGCCCGAACCGACCCGGGACGAGTTGGTCGTTCTTGCCGAAGCCCTCTGGGACGTGACCGACGAGGGGCGTCCGGTGCATGAGGCGCGCATGGCCGCGATCGAGGTGCTCGTCAAGCGGGCCGCGCTGCTGGAGCCACGGGACGTCCGGCTGGCGGAACGGTTCATCCGCGACTCGGCGAGCTGGGTGTACGTGGACCATCTCGCGGAGAAGGTCGTCGGCGGGCTCGTCGTCCGGTACCCGGACCTGGGAACCGTCCTGGACGCGTGGGTCGGCGACCCCTACATGTGGATACGGCGGTCGGCCGTCCTGGCCCTCCTCGCGGGCGTCCGGGCGGGGGACCCCGATCTGGAGAGACTCGACCGGTTCGGGGACGCCGTACTCGGTGAGACCGACTTCTTCATCCGCAAGGCCCTCGGCTGGGTCCTGCGTGAACTGTCGAAGAAGGACCCGGACTGGGTGGTGGCCTGGGTTCTCCCCCGAACGGGAGCCCTCTCCGGTGTCACGCTACGGGAGGCCGTTCGCCGACTCCCGGAGGAGGACGCCGCCCTCATCCTCAACCGCTGACACGCCGTGTGGCCGAGGGCCGCTCTGAGGCACGTCCAGGCGTGGACTCCAGTACACGGCACCGGTCCGGCGGCGTGCGCTCCACGTGACTCCCCCCGTCCAGAGCACAAGTCGCCCATCGGACGGGGTGCGGGCGATCCGGGAACTGGTGGAGGGTCGCTTCTCGGGAGCGGCGAGGGCGTGGTCGGGCCGCTCGTCGGGCGGCAGGCCCACGTCCCAGGCATCAGGTCCGCGTACGCCCTGGCCGATACCCCCGAATGCCGGACGCATCTGATCTACCGGTGCACCAAGCGCCCGGGCCGGGCGGCGGTTTCGGGATCAGGTGCGGTAAGCCTTCCACACGTTGTGGATGCGGGCGCCCTGACCGGCGGTGAACGACGTCATGCACGTGTCGTAGCTGTAGTCCATGTAGTTGTGCACCGGGTCCGCACCGGGGGAGGGGCAGGTGTCCTTGCCGGTCGGGCAGCCGTTGGTGGGGTCGCGTTCGGCCGGGGTGTCGGCGACCCGGTCGCCCTTGCCGCCACAGCCGTCCTGGAACGTGTGGTAGAGCCCCAGCCAGTGGCCGACCTCGTGGGTGGCGCTGAACCCCTTGTTGAAGTTGTCGATGGCACCGCCCGGCATGCTGCCGTAATGGATGGTCACGCCGTCCAGCTTCGGCTCGGTCTTGTACTTCCATGGGAACGTCGACCAGCCGAGCAGGTCTCCGCCTATGTGGCTGCTGTAGAGGTTCAGTGTGCTCTTGCCGCCCTTGCGCAGCCGGGGTTTGTACGTCTGCTCGTACCGTTCCGGGTCGTTGAACCAGGCGGCGTTGTCGGTACGGGTCACGGCGCGGAGTTCGAAGGAGACACCGGTGTCGGCGCCTCCGTTCCGTCCGGCGTAGGAGTCGTTCAGGGTGCTGATCTGGCTGTCGATCGCCGCGGCGGACACATTGCCCTTGGCGCCGTTGTGGAGTACGTGGAAATAGACGGGAACCCGGATCGGCGCGGCGACGCGCAGGGCGGCACCGGCCGACTGACGGCCCGGGGCGATGCCGAGCCCGCGCAGGACCTGGTCGAGGCGCTGTTCGACGTCGGCGGCCTCCCGGGGAGTCAGATCGTTGTGCTCCCGGTGGCCGTGCGCTCCCGGCCGGAGTCGCGCGTCGGCGTGCGCGCAGTCGTCCGAAGACGCGGCGGCGCCCTGGGTGGGGCCGGACGGCAGAGCCGGGACGAAGGCGGCGATCAGGGCGGTGACGGCGAGCAGCTTCACGGCACTCCTAGGGAGGACGCTTGCGGACGGGACCAGTGAATACAGAGCGTCATCAACAGGTATCAGAGCGAAGTCTTCCCGCGAGTGTGATCAAGGTAAACGGATGCCGACCGTTATCGGTGGATCGCATGTTGTGACGGCCGCGACAGGGTGCGCGCATCGGCGCAGGCGGGCGGCCCGTAGACTGAAGGGGTCGTTTCGGCCCTTGCGAAAGGCGTTGTTGGTGGTCGCAGACCAGTCCTTTGACACCGTTCTCGTCGTCGACTTCGGTGCCCAGTACGCGCAACTGATCGCGCGGCGTGTCCGCGAGTGCCACGTGTTCAGCGAGATCGTGCCGTCCACCATGTCCGCGGCGGAGATGCTGGCCCGGAAACCGAAGGCGATCATCCTGTCGGGCGGTCCGGCGTCGGTGTACGAGGAGGGCGCCCCGGCCGCGCCGGACGGGCTGTTCGACCTCGGCGTCCCCACGTTCGGGATCTGCTACGGCCACCAGGTGATGGCGAGGGCCCTCGGCGGCACGGTGGAGAACTCCGACGTCGCCGAGTTCGGTGGCGCGACCCTCACCGTCGCGGCCCCGGGAATGCTGTTCGCCGGGTTGCCGCACGAGCAGCCGGTGTGGATGTCGCATCGCGACCATGTCAGCCGCGCGCCGTCCGGGTTCATCGTGACGGCCAGCACCGACGTGACGCCGGTCGCGGGCATGGAAGACCGCGAACGCGGCTTCTTCGGCGTCCAGTTCCATCCCGAGGTGCTGCACACCGAGCAGGGCATGGAGGTGCTGCGACGGTTCCTGTACGAGGGCGCCGGGTGCCGTCCGAACTGGACGATGGTCAACATCGCGGACGAGTCGATCGAGGCCGTCCGGGAGCAGGTGGGGCACAAGCGGGCGATCTGCGGGCTGTCCGGCGGCGTGGACTCCGCGGTCGCCGCGGCGCTCGTCCAGCGCGCCATCGGCGACCAGTTGACCTGCGTGTTCGTCGACCATGGGCTGTTGCGCAAGGGCGAGGCCGAGCAGGTCGAGAAGGACTTCGTGGCAGCGACCGGGGTGAACCTGCACGTCGTGGACGCCCAGGAGCGTTTCCTCGCGGCCCTCGACGGCGTCTCCGACCCCGAACAGAAGCGCAAGATCATCGGCCGTGAGTTCATCCGGGTGTTCGAAGAGGCGGCGCGGCAGATCGTGGGTGAGGACGCGCCCGAACCGGTCGAGTTCCTCGTCCAGGGCACCCTCTACCCGGACGTCGTCGAGTCGGGCGGCGGCACCGGCGCGGCCAACATCAAGTCGCACCACAATGTCGGCGGGCTTCCGGACGATCTCCAGTTCACGCTGGTCGAGCCGCTGCGGAGCCTGTTCAAGGACGAGGTCCGCGCGCTCGGCGAGCAGCTCGGCCTGCCGTCGGAGATCGTCTGGCGCCAGCCGTTCCCCGGTCCCGGTCTCGGCATCCGCATCATCGGCGCCGTGACCCGTGAGCGTCTCGAGATCCTCCGCGACGCCGACGCGATCGCCCGCGCGGAACTCACCGCCGCCGGGCTCGACCGCGACATCTGGCAGTTCCCCGTCGTGCTGCTGGCGGACGTCCGGTCCGTCGGCGTCCAGGGCGACAGCCGCACCTACGGCCACCCGATCGTGCTGCGCCCGGTGACGAGCGAGGACGCGATGACGGCCGACTGGGCGAAACTCCCCTACGACCTGCTGCGGCGGATCTCGACCCGCATCACCAACGAGGTCCGCGAGGTCAACCGGGTCACGGTCGACATCACGTCCAAGCCGCCGGGCACCATCGAATGGGAGTGATCCCACGCGCGTGAGAAGGCCCGGGTGCGGTTCGCACCCGGGCCTTTCGCGTGTCGTGTGTCTCAGACGGCGGCCGGGGCCAGCACGGCCTCGGCGTCGAGGGTCGCGGCAGTCGCGTTCACGACGGCGGCGATGCGCAGCGCCTCCTGGACGAGTTCGCGCGACAGCCCCGCCTCGCGGAGAACCTTCTCGTGCGACTCCAGGCACCGTCCGCATCCGTTGATCGCGGACACGGCCAGGCACCACAGCTCGAAGTCCACCTTGTCCACCCCGGGACGGCCGATGATGGACATGCGCAACTTGGCGGGCAGCGTCGCGTACGTCTCGTCCCCGATCAGGTGGGTGGCGCGGTAGTACACGTTGTTCATCGCCATGATGGAGGCGGCGCCCTTGGCCGCCTCGAACGCCTCGGCGGACAGGTGGTCGCCCGCGTCCTCGGCCAGCTCGCGGATGACGACGGCGCTGCGCGTGGCGAACGCGCAGGCCAGCACCGTTCCCCACAGCTGCTGGTCGGTGAGCTGGGAGGTGGAGGTCAGCGAGCCCAGGTTGAGCTTGGTGTCCTTGGCGTAGCCCGGAAGGGCGGCCTTCAGAGTGTCCACGCCCATGGTCAGACCCCGGCCAGCAGCTTGCCGGCGTCGAGCGTGTCCTCGCCCTTGTTCCAGTTGCAGGGGCACAGCTCGTCGCTCTGCAGCGCGTCCAGCACCCGCAGGACCTCCTTGACGTTCCGGCCGACGGAACCTGCGGTCACCATGCTGAACTGGATCTCGTTGTTCGGGTCGACGATGAACGTCGCGCGCTGCGCCACACCGTCCTCGGTGAGGATGCCGAGGGCGGACGACAGCTCCCGGTTCAGGTCGGACAGCATCGGGAACGGGATGTCCCGCAGGTCCGGGTGGTCCTTGCGCCAGGCGAAGTGGACGAACTCGTTGTCGACGGACGCGCCGAGCACCTGGGCGTCGCGGTCGGCGAAGTCCTCGTTGAGACGCCCGAACTCGGCGATCTCCGTCGGACACACGAAAGTGAAGTCCTTCGGCCAGAAGAACACGACGCGCCACTGGCCCTCGTAGGACTTGTGGTTGATCTTCTCGAAGGCGTTGTCCGGGTCGAGCGAGACGCAGGCGGTGAGCTCGTACTCGGGGAACTGGTCACCGACAGTAAGCACGTTGCTCCTTCGTCGTAGCTGAGGGATGCGCCTTCGTCGAGGAAGGCGCAGGCAGGCCGCCGTGCTCCGGTTCGGCGGCTGATGTCACTCAGCGTGCCTCAGGCCCATAGAGAAGAGAAATCGATCCGTCCCCGTGCGGCCATAGGAGCTACCTATCAATCACAGTCCGCAACGCTGTGAGCTGGGAGTTCGCGATGGTGCGCTCGGCGGGCATCACTCTGTGTGGCGGGTGAGTGGGGAACGTCACTCGCCCGGACGCCCCGAATGCCCGGCCCGGGTCACTGTCTGTGATGAAGCGCGGGTAAAGTCTCAGGTGGAATGGCGATCAGTAGACCGACGGTGGCGCAGTTGCGGGCGTTCCTCGCGCTCGCCGAGCACCTGCATTTCGGCGACGCCGCCGCCGCGCTGCGGATGAGCCAGCCCGCGCTGTCCGGCGCGGTGGCCGCGCTGGAGGACACCCTGGAGACCCGGCTCGTCGAGCGGACGACCCGGAAGGTGCTGCTCACCCCGGCGGGCCGGCGGGTCGCGCGGCGCGCCGAGGTCGTCATGGCGGAACTCGATCGGCTGGTCGAGGAGGTCAGAGCCGTCCGTGGACCGCTGGTGGGGCCGCTCAGCGTGGGTGTGATCCCGACCGTCGCGCCGTACCTGCTGCCGATCGTGCTGCCGAGGCTCGCCAAGGAGTACCCGAAGCTGGAGCTGTCGGTGCACGAGGAGCAGACCGACCAGATCGTCGCCGAACTTCTCGCCGGACGCCTCGACGTCGTCCTGCTGGCGCTGCCCATGCCCGAGTCGGGCGTGACCCAGATCCCTCTCTACGACGAGGATTTCGTGCTCGCCGCGCCCGCCGAGTTCGAGCCGGCGCCCGGGTCGGCGGGCGTCTCCCGGGCCGCGCTGAACGACCTGGACGTGATCCTGCTCAACAAGGGGCACTGCCTGCGCGACCAGGCCCTGGACGTCTGCCGCGAGGTCGGCGCGCGGGCCGCCGCCACCTACGCGACGAGCCTGGCGACGCTGGTGCAGCTCGTGTCGGGCGGGCTCGGGGTGACGCTGGTCCCGGAGACCGCGCTGCCCGTGGAGACCCGCCGCGCCCCGAACCTGTCGGTGCACCGGTTCGCCGCGCCCGCCCCGCACCGGCGGATCGGGCTCGGGTTCCGGTCGACGTCGCCGCGCGCCGGGGAGTTCGAGACGCTCGCCGAGAGCCTTCGCGACGCCGTCGCCGAGGCGGGGTTCCCGGCGGGTGTCCGGCTCGCCTGACGGCGCCCGCAGGGAGGCGGCCTGAACCCGCCCTGAACCCGCCCTGAACCCGTCCGTTCGGACGGTCACCCGGCGGTCAACGGTCTCCTCGACGTCGCCGCGCGCCGGGGAGTTCGAGACGCTCGCCGAGAGCCTTCGCGACGCCGTCGCCGAGGCGGGGTTCCCGGCGGGTGTCCGGCTCGCCTGACGGCGCCCGCCGGGAGGCCGGCCTGAACCCGCCCTGAACCCGTCCGTCCGGACGGTCACCCGGCGGTCAACGGTCTCCAGGAGAGGTCAAGTCTGTGTCAGGGGACGGCCTGGCAATCGCGATGCGAGTTCAGATGGTCGCGGAAGGTCACCATGCTCGTGGGTCGAGGAGGAGGCCCCATGTCCCCGAAGCTCAGCGTCGTCGTGCCGTTCCACAACACCGAGGAGTTCATCCGGGAATGCCTGGAATCGCTGGCCGGGCAGACGCTGCGCGACCTTGAGGTGATCATGGTGGACGACGGGTCCACCGACAACGGCGCCGTGATCGCCAAGGAGATGTGCGAGGGGGACCCGCGGTTCCGGCTGGTGACGCGGGACCACGAGGGCCCCGGGCCCGCGCGGAACGCGGGGGTGCGGCAGGCGAGGGGGGAGTACCTGGCCTTCGCCGACGCCGATGACCTGGTCGAGCGTGAGGCCTACGCGCGGCTGGTCGGGTCGCTGGAGCGGACGGGGTCCGACATCGCGTCCGGCAACGTTCACCGAATGGACGCCGACCGGACGTGGCAGTCGCACCTGCACGACGGAGTGTTCACGGCGTCTTGTTCGAGGACGCATGTGTCGTCCAAGCCGTTGCTCATGCGTGACCGGACGCCATGGAACAAGGTGTACCGGCTGGATTTCTGGCAACGCGTCGGCCTGGAGTTCCCGAAGGGCTACTACGAGGACCCGCCCGTCACGGCGCGCGCGCACGCGTTGGCCCGTTCCGTGGATGTCCTGAGCGACACGGTCTACTACTGGCGCAAACGGCCCGGTTCCATCACCGAGGAGCGGTACGACTGGGACAACATCACGCAACGCCTGTCCTCCGCGCGCGCACTGCGCGACGGCATGGCCGAGTACGCGCCACGTCTTCTGAACGCCTACGACGAGCACGCCCTGGTGGGAATCGAGTTGCGCGTCCTGTTCGAGGCGCTGCCCAGAACTCAGGACGCGCAGCGTGAGGAACTCGTCGCGATCGGAGCGGATCTGGCGCGACGCATCAGCCCACGCGTGCTGAAGCGGCTTCCCGCGATCACGCGCCTGCAACTGCACCTGCTGTGTCGGCGGACGTTGCCGGAACTGCTGGAGGTGCTGCGTTTCGTGCAGCTGCGGAAGGCGGGGGACGTGCCGAGGGTGCGGCGGGGGCCGCGACGCCGCTGGTACGCGGAGTTCCCGTTCTTCGAGGACGAGGACCTGGCCGTCCCGCCGCACGTGTACGACGTCACCGACGAACTGAGGCCGGTCGCGGCGATCGACCGGGCCGAGTGGGTGGACGATCGGCTCCGCATCGAGGGCCACGCCTACATCCGGCACCTGGACTCCTCGACCGAGGACGGTTCCCGCATCCGCGTGTGGCTGGTGGCGTCGAACAAGCGGGGCCTCATCCGCGTGCCGATCCGGCGGGTCCGGCGGCCGGACGTGACCGCGCGGTCGAGGCAGTCGGCGGTGTCCTATGACTGGTCCGGGTTCGTCGCCGACATCGATCCGTCGTCGCTGCGGATGTTCGGGCGCTGGCGCGACGTCGACTGGGTGCCGTTCGTCGAGATCACCAACCGGGGGTTGCGGCGGCGGACCACGTTCTCGAACCCGAAGCTGACCCGTCGGCAGTGGCCGGACGACCGCGAGTGCGCGCCCGGCGTCCTCGTCCAGGGTGTCGCCGGGAGCAGGCGGTTCGTTCTTCAGGTGCGGCGGACGACGATGGCGGTCGAGGCCTGCCGCCTGGAACGCGGCGAGCTGTGGCTGGACGGCCGGAGCAGCGTCCCGCTCGGCGACGACCCGGCGGTCGTCGCGGTGCCGAGGGTCGGCCGGGCGACCGTCACGGGACCCGTCGAACCGCTCACCGACACCCGCGCCCAAAACGACGGGGACCGGGACGGCGGGTTCCGGGCCAGGCTGCCGGTCGCCGAGCTGATGGGACGTCCGGGCGACTGGGAGATCACCCTGCCCGGTGGTGTGCGGCCCTACCTGGACGAGGAACCTGCCGGTACCGCGTTCCGCGTTCCCGGTGGAGAAGTCGAACTCGCCAGGACGCGGCGCGGCACGCTGCGTGTCGTTGCCCGGGAACTGGTCCTTGCCGTGGACGCGGTGGCCTGGTCGTCGGACGGTCACCTGCACCTACGAGGAACGTGCAGCGACCATGCGGGACGGCCGGGCGCACTCGTCGTTCGGCGCCGACGGTCGTCGGAGGAGCACACGGTCACACTGCGCTGGAACGGTGACCGGTTCACCGCCAAGTTCTGTCCCGCGCGGATGCCGGTGCTCGGATTCTCCCGTCCGCTGGTCGCGGGCCGCTGGGACGTCGTCGCGACCGTCGGCGAACAGGAACGACCGGTCGTCGTCAGGCGACACACCCTCCGCGACCTGCCGGAGCCGTTCGAGGCGGGTCTGCACAGGATCACGGTGCGCGCCCAGAAGACCGACCAGTTGCAACTCCTGATCGAAACGGCCCTGGACGACGACGAACGCGGAGCCTACGCGCAGAGCCGCCTCCGCTCCGGGCACTACCGGCGCCACCTGAACCTGCCCGTACGCGAACTGGCCGTGTTCGACGCCTACAAGGGACGCCAGTACTCCTGCAACCCCCGCGGCATCTACGACGAGCTTCGACGGCGTGGAACCGACCTCGAATGCGTGTGGGTCACCGAGAACGGCCAGTTCGGCAAGCCCGCCGGTGCCCGAACCGTCCTGACCGGTACACGCGAGTACTACGAGGCCCTGGCCCGCGCCCGCTATGTCTTCGGCAACTGGTCACAGCAGGAGTGGTTCACCAAACACGAAGACCAGACATATGTGCAGTGCTGGCACGGGACGCCGTTGAAGAAGCTCGGATACGACGTCAAGCAGATGCCGTACAAGCGCACCGAGGGCGTCGACTGGATGCGACACGACGTCCCCCAATGGGATCTGCTGCTCGCCCAGAACACGTTCTCCGTGCCGCTGTTCCGGCGCGCGTTCGGCTACACCGGCGACGTCATCGTCAGCGGCTATCCCCGCAACGACATCCTGAACAGCCCCCACCGGGCCGAGATCGGCGCGGCGGTGCGGCGGCGCCTCGGCATCCCGGAGGGCAAACGCGTCGTCCTGTACGCGCCGACATGGCGGGACGACTTCCATCTGGCGATCGGCAAGCGGGCGTTCCGCCTGGAACTCGACATCGACAGGTTCAGGACGGCGCTGGGTCGCGACCATGTCCTGCTCCTGCGCACCCACTATCTCGTGACCGACCGGCCGAAGCTGCGTCCCGGCGACTGCGTCATCGACGTCTCCGTCTACCCCGACATCTCCGAACTGTTCCTCATCAGCGACGTCCTCGTCACGGACTACTCGTCGGCCATGTTCGACTTCGCCGTCACCGGGCGCCCGATGGTGTTCTTCACCTACGACCTCGAGCGATACCGCGACCATGTGCGCGGTTTCTACTTCGACTTCGACGCCGAGGCACCCGGTCCGCTGCTGCGCACCTCGCAGGAGGTCGTGGACGCCCTGCGCGAGCCGTCCGCGCTCGACGCCGGGTTCCGGGACGCGCGGGCCGCGTTCGCCGCGCGGTACTGCCCGCTCGACGACGGTCACGCCGCATCCCGAGTGCTCGACCGGGTCCTGCGACCCGCCCACTGACAACCCCATCACGGAGCCACACGTGTCACCTCAGATCAGCATCATCGTCCCGATCCGCGACACCGGGACAAACCTGGCGGAATGCCTCCAATCCCTGGCCTGGCAGACGCTGCGCGACCTTGAGGTGCTCATGGTTGACGAGCGACCGGCGGAGAAACGACCAAGAGACGAACAGGATGGCAAGTCCGTCGCCGCGGAGTTCGCCGACAACGACGACCGCTTCACGCTCATTCGACCGTGCTGCGCGCGGCCCACGATGCGGGGCGGCGGGCTGGACTCGGCCGTCGAACGGGCCAAGGGGCGGTATCTCGCCTTCGTCGACGGTGACGACACGCTGCCGCCGTACGCGTACGAACTCCTGGTCGGCACACTGGAATCGACCGGGTCCGATCTCGTCGGCGGAAACGTCATGCGCCTGGACGGGACGCAGGTGCACCAGTCCCCGATGCACGCCCAGGCCTACGCCACGACCGTCCAGTCGACGCACGTGACCCGCCACGCCGCCCTCCTCCAGGACAGGACGGTCCGCAACAAGGTCTTCCGGCGCACCTTCTGGGACGCGCACAGCTTCAAGGCTCCCTTGACGACAGAAACACAGGACGCGCTCGTCGCCGTGCAGACCCAGCTCCTGGCGAAGGCCGTGGACGTCCTCGACACGACCGTCTACTACTGGCGGGACCGTCCGGGAACGGCGACACGGCTCCGTCATGACCCTGCGGACATCACCGACCGGATGGCCGCCCTTGCGACCGTTCGGAGACTTGTCGCCGACCACGCGCCGGAGCTTCTCACCGTCCACGACGGCTACGCCCTGGATACAGAGGTGCGCGCGCTGATCCTCGCCCTGCCCGGAGCCACTTGGCAGGAGCGTGAACGCCTCGTCGAACTGGGCGCCGAGGTCGTCGCCTCCATGGCCGACACCGCCGCCGAGGGCCTGATATCGATCAGGCGGCTGGAGACCCACCTGCTCGGTGCGCGAATGCTGCCCGAACTCCTGGAGGTGCTCCGCTTCGAGGAGTTCGGTCTGCGGGACGTGCCGATCGTCCAGCAGGGCCGCGTCCGGCAGCGCTGGTACGCCCGCTATCCCTTCTACGGTGACGTGGAACGCGGCATCCCCGAAGAGGTGTACGACGTCACCGACGAGGTTCGCCTCCGCGCCGAGGTGAACCGCGTCGACTGGGACGTGGACACGCTCATCGTCGAGGGGCACGCCCACTTCGAACGGTTCGAGGTGGCGTCGGCGACGGACTCCCGTATCCGTGTCTGGATGCGCGACGTCAGGACGGGCAAGGAGATCCGCCTGCCGGTCGAACGCGTCCGCTACCCGGAGGCCACCGCCCGGTCCGAACAGTCGACCGTCTCCTACGAATGGGCCGGTTTCTGCGTCCGGGTCGAGCCCGACTACCTCCTGGACGGCGACGAATGGCGAACCGCCACCTACGAACTGTTCGTGGAGGTGTCGACGGCGGGACGTAAGGCCGTCCGGCGGCTGGAGGCGGAGAATCCGGCCGTCCGCTGGACCGCCGCGCGGCAGGTGGACGAGCATGTCGCCGTCCAGCCGGCGGCGGGCGACGACGATGTGTTCGTCGTCCATGTCAAACGCGCCAAGGCCGTCCTCACCGGCATCCGCGGGGACGGCGACATGCTCGAACTGACCGGATGGACGCGGCGTGCCCTCGGCGTGGGCGCCGCCGTGGTCGCCGCGCGGCGGCACGGCGGCGCGGAGGTCCGTGGCGAGGTGACGCTGCGCCAGTCGACCGTGGTGCGGATGGCGGCGGGCACCGGCTTCGACTTCACCGCGAGACTGCCCATGCGGAGCCTGATCTCCGTTCCGGACGGGCACGAGCACACGCTGGGCCACCGCCCGCACCTGCGGGACGCCATCGACTGGGACATCCGCCTGACCGGCGAGGGCGGCCCCATGAGGCTCACCGTCGCGAGCAACGTCACCCCCACCCGCCACGCCCTCCCGACCATCCCGGAACGCGGACGGGAGTTCGTCCTGACACGGACCGCCTTCGGGAACCTGCGCGGTGTGGAGCGCAGCTTCCGGCCGGTGGTGACGGCGGTGGAGTGGGACGCGAACGGCGTCTTGACCCTGGTCGGCGACTTCGCCGACCCGGTGGACCGACCCGACCACTTCGTCCTGCGGCGGCGCCGGTCAGGGGACGAGCACCGCCTCACCGTCACCTGGGAACGCGGCCGGTTCACCGCCGCGTTCACGCCCGGGACGATGTCCGTGTTCGGAACCGACCTGCCGTTGAGCAGCGGAACATGGGAACTGCTGGCGCGTGCGAGTACCGGAGAGGTGGCCGTCGTCGTCGAACGTGACGTGATCCCGAGCCTGCCCGGCTGGTGGCGCGTGGGAACGCACGAATTCGAGGTCGGCGTGTACCAGACGGACGCGGTACGGCTTCGCAGCCGCCCCGCCCTGGACGACGACGAACGCAGCCCACACGCACAACTGCTCCTCCAGCAGCGTGACTACCCCGTCTATCTGCGGAGCCCGCTCTCCAACGTCGTCGTGTTCGACAGCCACGGCGGCACCCAGTACAGCTGCAACCCCCGGGCCATCTACGAGGAACTGACCCGTCGGATGCCCGACGTGGAATGTGTGTGGATTTCCCAGGACGGCCAGTTCGCGGTCGACGGGAACGCACGAACAGTCTTGGCGGGAACCCGCGAGCACTACCGCGTCCTCGCACGCGCCCGTTACGTCATCACCAACCATGGATTGCCGCCCTGGTACGTCAAGCGGGACGGTCAGACCTGCGTCCAGACATGGCACGGCACCCCGCTGAAGCGGCTCGGTCACGAACTCGGCGACATGCCGTACCACCGGACGGCGCGGTTCGACTGGATGGACCGGGAAGTGGGCCGGTGGGATCTGCTGCTGTCCCCGAGTCCCTTCGCCACACAGGTCATGCGCCGTGCGTTCCGGTACGACGGGAAGGTCCTGGAAGCCGGGTACCCGCGCAACGACATCCTGAGCACACCCGAGTGGGAGAGCCTCGGGACCGGTGTACGCAAGCGGCTCGGAATCCCGGACGGCAAGAAGGTCGTCCTGTACGCGCCCACCTGGCGGGACGATCGGTTCCACGCGCCCGGCAGATGCGGGTTCTCCCTGGAACTGGACGTCGAGACCATGCGGAACGCCCTTGGCGACGACCACGTCCTGCTGTTCCGGGCGCACCACCTCGTCACCGAACAGAACCGTCCCGCGACGGACGACTTCCTGGTCGACGTGTCCAGATACCCGGACATCTCCGACCTCTACATGGCGTCCGACGTGCTCGTCACGGACTACTCGTCCGCCATGGTCGACTACGCGATCCTGGGCAGGCCGATCGTCGTCTACGCCTACGACCTGGCCGCCTACCGCGACCACGTGCGCGGCCTCACCTTCGACCTGGAGGCGGAGGCGCCCGGCCCGATCGTGACGACGTCCGCGGAGGTCGCCGACGCGGTCGAGCACGCGTCCGATTCGGAGGAGCGCTACGCCGAGGCCTATGACCGCTTCTTCGTGAAGTACTGCCCGCACGACGACGGCCAGGCGTCGGCCAGGGCCGTCGACCACATCTTCGGTGGCCTCCTCAGCACGGACTGACCGAACGCAACCAACAGAACGGGACATCTCTCAGCGATCTTCACTAAGCTCAACGTTCCGCCCAGCCGATGGCAGAGGAGAGCGTGAGCGCATGAGCGGAGAATTCGTCCCCGCGTCCAACGCCTTAACGGCACGGTGGGCCAAGGACGCCTGCGACGGCACGACCACGGTCCTGTCCGGCGCGGGGGTGTGGCCGCTGCTGGCGTTCCTCGCCGCCGCCTCCCGCGAGCCGGGCCGGGCGGAGTTGCAGGAGGCCATCGGCATCGACGCCGCCGGTGCCGACCGGCAGGCGCGCGTGGCGGTGAGCCTGCTCAAGCACGCGACGGAGGCGGCCGCGCTCGGCGTGTGGACGCACGCGGACCTGCCCGTGGAACCGTGGTGGCGCAAGGTCGTCCCCGCCGAGGCGCGGGGCGAGCTGACCGGCGAACCCGACGCCGACCAGTCCACGCTGGACGAGTGGGCCCGGGAGAACACCGGTGGCGAGTTCACCGAGATGCCGGTTCAGGTCCGCCCGGACACCATGCTCGTCCTCGCGACCGCGCTGACCGTCGACACGCGGTGGCGGGAGCCGTTCGACGCCGTTCCGCTCCGTCCCGAGGAGGGTCCCTGGGCGGGACGCGCCAAGGCTGTGGCGGGCCTCACCCACGCCAGCCAGGACGTCACCCGGCTCGCCCTCGCCCCGGAGACACCGGCGGGACCGGTCACCCTGCTGACCACCCAGGGGGAGGACGAGGTCGACGTCATCCTCTGCCTGGGCGAACCCGAACGCGCCCCCGGAGACGTGCTCGCCGCGGCGATCGAGGCCATCGACGGCAAGCATCGGCTCCGTCGCGGTGAGCGGCTCCTCGAACGGACCCTCGCGGACAAGACCCCCGGCCTGCGGATCGACACGGTCACCTCGTTCGAGCCGCACACCACGCTGCGCGCCACGACCGCGGCCTTCGACATCGCCGCCCACCACGACCTGCTGGCCCGTCCGAAGGTGTTCGGGCTCGCGACCGTCTCCACCATGGACGGGCGCGGCCACCTGCCCGGAATCAGCCGGACGCCACTGGCGGTCGGCGCGGCGGCGCAGGACGTCACCGCGACGTTCTCCGCGGAGGGGTTCCGGGCGTCAGCGGTCACGGCGATGACCGCGGTGCTCGCGGCGGCCCCGATGGCGGAGGCGCAGGTCCTGAACGTCACGTTCGACCGGCCGTTCGGCTTCCTGGTCTGGCACCGGACGAGCAGTCTCGTCCTACTGGCCGGTTGGGTCGCCGAACCCGCAGACCATCCCGAGGAGGACCCCGCCCCCTGACGCCCGTCAGCCCGGGCGGCGGGCCCGCGCAAGCAGGCCCGTGCCCGGCCAGGCACCGCACATCGGCAGCCGCCGTTCGAGGACGGCGGTCAGCCGCAGCGCCTCGTTGACGAACGGATGCAGCGGGGCGAGGTCCTCACGCCGGACCGTGCGGTGCCTGAGACGGCGCAGGAACGGGCGGAGCAGCACGCCCCTGCTCCACACCCGCTCCAGCACGAGTCCGGCGCCCTCGATCAGCTCCACGAACGTGCGGCGCGTGTAGCGGCGGACCCGGCCGAGGGCCACGTCGTGCGCCGACCACAGCGCCATGTCGCACGGCACGGACACCAGCGCCGTCCCGCCGGGCCGCAACACCCGGGTGATCTCCGCCGCCGCGCGCTCGTCGTCCTCGATGTGCGCCAGGACGTCCAGGGCCAGCGCCAGGTCGAACCGGCAGGACTGGAGCGGCAGGTAGCGCGCGTCGCCCTCGTAGGCGGCCACGCCCTGCGCCCGCGCCAACGCGACCGCCACCGGGTTCAGATCGATCGCGGTGGCCTCCCAGCCGTGCTCGGCCAGCACCCGCGAGGCACCGCCCGCCGCGGCCCCGATGTCCACGGCCGTGCCCGGCACGCTGTACCTCAGCAGCTCCGCGGACAGGATCTCCCGGCGCTCCCGATACCACCAGTTGTCGTTCTCGATCCGCGCGATCCGCCGGAGTTCGATGGTGTCCACGGGACAAGCGGACGCCATGGACGGTGGCACGTTCCACCGACATCGCCGTCCGGCGAGGGATCGTTGACCGGTGTTTGACCCCGCGCCGGACGTCAGCGCTTCTTGCGGCGCCGCCGGATGACGAGCCGGATCGCGACCAGCGCCGCGACCAGCCCGCCGACCGCCGGAGCGGCGCGCTTGGCCACCGACGGGCCCGCGAGCTCCAGCATGTCGATCGCGTCTTCCTCCCGCGCCACCCGCAACGGCCGTTCCCGCTTCACCGGTGCCGCGGACTCCGCCCGCTCCTCGACCTCCGCGGGCTCGTCCCGCGCCTCCGGCTCCGCGACCTCCTTCACGGCCTCCTCGGCCGCCTCCGGTTCGACGGGCTTCTCGGAAGTCTCGGGTTCGGCGGCCTTTTCGGATGCCTTCGGTTCGGCGGGTTTCTCGGACGTCTTGGGTTCGGTGGGCTTCTCGGAGGTCTTCGGTTCGGTGGGCTTCTCGGACGTCTTGGGTTCGGCGGCCTTTTCGGACGTCTTGGGTTCGGTGGGCTTCTCGGATGCTTTCGGTTCGGCGGGTTTCTCGGACGTCTTGGGTTCGGTGGGCTTCTCGGACGTCTTCGCTTTGGCGGGCTTCTCGGCCTTCTCCGTCGCGGTGGGCTTGTCCTTCGGCTTCGCCGGGGGCTTCTCGGACGATTCGAGTTCCGCCGCCAGGGCCTTGGCGAACCGGGCGACGAGCTTGGCGCCGACCTCGGACAGGATGTTGCGGCCGAACTGCGCGGGCCGACCCGTCACGTTGAGCTTCGTGTGGACGGTCACGCGGGTCGTGCCGTCCTCCTCGTGCAGTTTCGCCTGGACGGTCGACGACGCCGTCCCCGAACCGCGCGCCTCCTTACCGGACGCCTCCAACGTCACCGTCCGGGACGACTCGTCGGCGGACACGATCCGCGCGGTCCCGCGATAGGTGATGGTCATCGCGCCGACCTTCACCTTCAACCGGCCCTTGTACTCGTCGCCTTCGGCGGAGTCGAGGGTCGCGCCCGGCATGCAGGTCGCGACGCGCTCCACGTCGAGCAGCACCGGCCAGGCCTGATCCACCGGCACGGGGACGGTGAAATCGTGGTCGAGCTCCATGATCGGTGTCCTTATCGTCCGGAGGTTTTGCCCGTGACGTGACCTTACGGTGGCGGGCCGTTCGGTCGCCAGTCGGGGGCGGTCACCCGGATCCGGGTACCCCGCCCCCGATGATCAAACGGCGATGAACGGTCAGGCGGTGCAGGCCGTCAGCGCCCGCGCGGTGAGCACCGTCGCGAGATGCGACCGGTACTCCGCCGAACCGTGCAGGTCGGACGGCGGTTCGGTGCCCTCGGTGGCGTGCTCGGCGGCGGCCCGGAACGACGCCTCCGACACCGGAAGGCCCCTGACCGCGTTCTCCACCGCACCGGCCCGCACCGGCACCGGACCCATGTTCGTCAGTGCGACACGTGCGTCCTCGACCACGTCGCCATCGCGGCGTACCGCACACGCCACACCGACGATCGCCCATGCCTGCGCCGTCCGATGGAACTTCTCGTAGTGCACGCCCCAACCGGATCCCAGCTTGGGCACCCGCACACCGACGAGCAGTTCGTCCGGCTCCAGCGCCGACGTCATCCAGTCGACGAAGAACGACGGGGCCGGGATCTCCCGCTCACCGCGCACCGACCGGACGAGGAACAGCGCGTCCAACGCCAGCGCGACCGCCGGAAGGTCACCGGCCGGGTCGGCGTGCGCCAGCGCCCCGCCGAACGTGCCGCGATTCCGGACGGCCGGGTCCGCGACGGTCTCCGTCGCCCGCGCGAGCAGCGGAACGTGCTCGCGCACCAGCGGATCGCGGATCACCTGGTGGTGCGTCGCCATCGCGCCGACGAACAGCGCGTCGCCCTCGTCCCGGATCTCGCGGAGCGCGTCCACCCGGCCGAGGTCGACCAGCGCGTCGGGGAACGCGAGCCGGAGCCGCAGCAGCGGCATCAGGCTCTGCCCACCGGCGAGCGGCTTGGCGTCCTCGCCCGCGTCGGACAGGGCCCGGACGGCGTCGTCCACCGACACGGGCCGCGTGTAGTCGAACGTCGCCGGGATCATCGCGCACCCGCCTCCCCGCGCAGGGCCCGCCACACCCGTTCCGGTGTGCACGGCATCGGCACGTCGTGCACGCCGTGCGGGCGGAGCGCGTCCACGATCGCGTTGACGACCGCCGGGGTGGACGCGATCGTGCCCGCCTCACCGACGCCCTTCACGCCCAACGGGTTGGACGTCGCGGGCGTCTCCGTCCGGGCGGTCGTGAACGGCGGCAGGTCCGCGGCGGATGGGACGAGGTAGTCCGCGAGCGTGGTCGTCGTCAGATTGCCGTCCGCGTCGTACACGGCCTCCTCGAACAGCGCCTGCGCGATGCCCTGCGCGAGCCCGCCGTGCACCTGCCCTTCCACGATGAGCGGGTTGACGACCTTTCCGACATCGTCGACGGCCACGTACTTGCGGAGCTTCACCATGCCCGTCTCGGTGTCGACCTCGGCGGCGCACAGGTGCGTGCCGTGCGGGAAGGAGAAGTTGTCGGGGTCGAAGGTGGCGTCGGCGTCCAGGGACGGTTCGAGACCGTCCGGAAGGTCGTGCGCGGTGAACGCGGCCTGCGCGACCTCCTGGAGCGTCGTGCTCTCCTCGGGGACGCCCCGGACGCTGAACCGTCCGTCGCGGAACTCCAGGTCCTGTTCGGCGGCCTCCAGCAGGTGCGCCGCGACCGTGCGCGCCTTCTCGACCACCTTGTCGCACGCGGACGACAACGCGACCCCGCCCACGGCGAGGGACCGCGACCCGTAGGTGTCCATGCCCTTCGGCGCGATGGCCGTGTCACCGTGCAGGACCCGCACGTCCTCGAACGGAACCCCGAGCCGGTCGGCGGCGATCTGCGCCCATGCCGTCTCGTGGCCCTGCCCGTGCGGGGACGAACCGGTGATCACCTCGACCTTGCCGGTCGGCAGGACGCGCACGGACGCGTGCTCCCAGCCGCCCGCCCCGTACGACAGCGAACCGAGGACCCGGGACGGAGCCAGCCCGCACATCTCCGTGAACGTCGACACCCCGATGCCCAACTGCACCGGGTCTCGCCGGTCACGCCGGTCGGCCTGCTCCGCGCGCAGCTTGTCGTACTCGAACAGCTCCAGCGCCTTGTCGGTCGCGGCCTCGTAGTCGCCCGAGTCGTAGGTGAGGCCCGCGATCGTCTCGTACGGGAACTCCTCGTGCGCGATCCAGTTGCGCCGCCGTACCTCGATGGGGTCGATGCCGAGTTCGTGGGCCAGCTCGTCCATCAACCGCTCGATGGCGTACGTGGCCTCCGGACGGCCCGCGCCCCGGTACGCGTCCGTCGGTGTCTTCGTCGTGAAGACACCCGTGCACGTGAACGAGTACGCGTCCATCTTGTAGATGCCGTTGAACATGAACGCGCCCAGCAGCGGGATGCCCGGGGTGACGATCATCAGGTACGCGCCCATGTCGGCCAGCAGGTCGACCTTGAGGCCGCGGATCCGCCCGTCCTGTTCGGCGGCGAGCGTGAGGCGCTGGATCTGGTCGCGGCCGTGGTGGACGGTCATGTTCCCTTCGCTGCGCGACTCCGTCCACTTGACCGGGCGGCCGAGCCTGCGGGCCAGCAGGAGCGCGATGACCTCCTCGCCGTACACCTGGAGCTTGGAGCCGAACCCGCCGCCGACGTCGGGAGCCACCACCCGGAGCCGGTGCTCGGCGATGCCGGTGACGGTGGCCAGCATCAGCCGCAGGATGTGCGGGATCTGCGTGGCCGAGTACAGCGTGAACTCCTCGCCCTCCGGCACGCAGAGCACCGAGCGCGGCTCCATCGCCGAGGGGATCAGCCTTTGCTGGACGTACTCGCGTTCGATGACGACCGGGGCGTCCCGTAGCGCGGCCTCCAGGTCACCGTTCTCGTACACCCACGTGTAGGACTTGTTCGTGCCCAGGTCGTGATGGACGACGTCGGCTCCGTCCGCGATGGCCGCCTTCATGTCCACGACGGCGGGCAGCGGTTCGTAGTCGACGTCGATCTTCTCCAGGGCGTCGACGGCCGTGTACCCGTCGCGGGCGACGACGCACGCCACCGGCTCACCGGCGTACCGCACCTCGTGCACCGCCATGGGCGGATGGTCCGGATGCTTCATGTCGTCGGTGACGATCCACGCGCACGGCAGCGACCCCTGCTCGTCGGCGAGGTCCGTTCCGCTGAACACGGCGACCACGCCGGGGTGCGTCGCGGCCTGGGACGTGTCGACGCGCGTGATCTTCGCGTGGGCGTGGGGGCCGCGCAGGAACGCCATGTGCAGCGTGCCCGCGGGGGTGAGGTTGTCCGTCCACTTCGTCCGGCCGGTGAGGAGCCGGGCGTCCTCCGTCCGGCGGCGGGGGCTGCCGATCTCGTGGACGGTCACGACGCCACCTCCCGGCGCGCGGGCCGCATCTCCTTCGCGGCGCTGCGGACGGCCCTGACGATGTTCTGGTAGCCGGTACAGCGGCACAGGTTGCCTTCGAGCCCGGCCCGGACCTCCTCCTCGGACGGGTCGGGGTTCTCCCGCAGCAGGTCCAACGACGCCATGATCATGCCGGGGGTGCAGTAGCCGCACTGGAGCGCGTGCTCCTCATGGAAGGCGCGTTGGAGGGGATGCGAACCGGTGGAGTTCGTCGGCTGGGCGGTGGTGGCTGGGGCCTGGTCGGTGTCGGGTCCCGCGAGACCCTCGATGGTCGTCACGTCGCAGCCGTCCGCCTGGACGGCGAGCACGGAGCAGCTCTTCACGCTCACACCGTCCAGCAGGACGGTGCAGGCTCCGCAGTTGCCGGTGTCGCAGCCGACCGGGGTTCCGACCTTCCCCAGCCGTTCGCGCAGGTAGTGGACCAGAAGGAGGCGGGGCTCGACGTCGTCCTCGTACGTCGCGCCGTCGACCTCGACACGGACACGTGGCATGCCTTTCCTCCCAGGGACGTCTCACAGCGGGCCAGCGGGCTTCGCGAAGGGGCGTCCCTGGGGGAGGGGCGCGTGGATCCGGCCACGTCATCGGGCCACCTCCGTGGAAGGCGACCCTACGAACGTATGACGCGGGTAAAAGGTGGACCAGCCCTCAATGAGAGCTATTTCGTGATACGCGCGAGTTTCTGAGATGTGCAGGGGTGTGGGAGGCGCGCTAGTGGACGCGGAGCAGCACGGGCCAGGTCTTCGGCCCGACGATGCCGTCGGCCGCGACGCCGCCCCACCGCTGCACCGCCTTCACGGCCGCCTCGGTGGCGTCGTCGAACCGCCCGGTCATGCGGATCTCCGGGTGGCTGCGGGCCATCAGCAGACCTTGCAGGCTCTGTACGTGCTCGCCCGAGTCGCCCTTGTTGAGCTGGGGCAGTTTCTTCACGATGTCCTCCGTCCAGTGACCGCCGTATGCCGGTCGCCCATAACCAGCGATGACGCTGGAACTCCGCACGCGACGCCGAACCGCGTTGTCGGTGTTGGCCTCGATCGTCTGGACCCGCCCGCCGCCGAGGACCTTCTCGACCACGCCGACATGGTCGATCGCGCCGATGCTGTTGGTGGAGCCCCAGTCGAAGAAGACGATGTCGCCGGGCTTGGCCCGGTTGACGTTCGCGGTCGTCCCGCTGTGCCAGCGTCCGATCTTCTGGAAGTCCTGGGCGTGCCAGACGGTGTAGGCGCGGTCGCCGCCCGGCAGGACGGCCTCGGCGTTGCCGCTCTCCCGGGCCCAGTAGGTGATGGCCATGTCGCACCAGTCGGCCTCGAGGAACTCGTCGCCGTGCTTGGCGGCGTACCTCTTGGTGATCTTGTTCGGGCGGCCCGACATCCCGATCGACCC
The DNA here is from genome assembly GCF_003634705.1 of Actinomadura pelletieri DSM 43383. Classification (GTDB taxonomy): domain Bacteria; phylum Actinomycetota; class Actinomycetes; order Streptosporangiales; family Streptosporangiaceae; genus Spirillospora; species Spirillospora pelletieri. Next base: position 168,879 of record NZ_RBWU01000002.1, read on the forward strand.
ACGGGCCTCGGCGATCATCCCCGCGGCGCTCACCCGGTCTCCTCGCCGAGGTAGAACCCGTCGGAGTCGGGGTCGCCGTACAGCTCCGCGAGGACCTGCTCCTCATCGGGCTCGGTGGCGCGGTGGACGTCCGGATGCACATCCACTTCGTCCATATGGGCGGCTTCTTCGCTGTCTGTTCTGTCGTGGGGGCTCACGGCGCTCTCCTGGGCCTTCGCTGTGGGCCACCCCGTTCTGTAGATGGCCCCTAGCTGACCGTAATAGGTTCGGCCATTACTTCTCTGGCTTTCGACCTAAAACAGGCCCATCCGAGCGAATTTCCTTTCTGTCGGGTAAGCGCGATGCCCCTGACCAGCGGAGTGACCGGGGACGCATGCGAGTTTTGTGCCTTCCGGGGTAGGGCTCCGGTATGTTCTTCTTCTTCTCGTCTCGACTGGGATGTCTGGGTTCACTGGTCGTGACCGTGGTCCTCACCTCGATCGCGTACGTGATCCTCAGTCGCTGACCCCCGCGGGGCTCCGATCCGCGTCGGCTTGACAAGGGTCGGCCGCCGAGTGTCTTCTGGTACGCATGTCGGCGCGCGATTCCTTTGACAGCCCCGTGGCCCTGGGCCGCGTGGCGAGCGCGCTGTGTCCTTCGTGTTGTCGCTGAACCAGACCTGCTAGTTCCGCTGACCTCCGTACGCGAAGGACCTTCCGTGTTTCCCGATCTCACCATGCGTGGCCAGGACGATCCGCACGGCCGCGCGCTCACCGTCCGTCCGCCCACCGTCGGTCAACTCGCGAGCCGCGTCGGCGACCTGGCCCGGCGTCCGGCGGACTGGTGGCGGCTCGTCGTGTTCGACGCCGCCGCGCCGGTGCGCGTCCCGCTGGACGATCAGCTCTGGCTCACCACATGGCCGCCCGGCCACGGCGGGACGGTCCACGGCCGGGTCAGCACGCTGCTCGCGGGAGAACTGGCCGAGGTGATCCTCGCGGACTGCGGGGTCACCGAGCGGCCGCTGAGGGCCAACCGGGTCCGGGTCCACGGCGGGCCGTGCACGGTGACGAACCCCGGTCCCGCGTACGCGGTCAGCCTGCACGCCGACTGGTCAGGGACGGACGAACCGTCCTCCGGCCGCTGAGAAGGCGAACGTCAGCGCAGGTTCCGGCGGCGCGCCCGGGTCAGCACCCGGACGGTCCCGACAAGACCGAGGCCGATCAGCACCACCGGGGCCAGCGTCGTCACGGCCGGCAGGTCCCGGTCTGACAGGCCCTGCGCGAGGAACAGGCCCGCGAGGCCGAGGAAGAACAGTCCGGTGATCGGTCCGGCCGGGTCGAACCGCCGCCGTCCCGGCGTGTCCGGCTTCCGCTCGTCAGCCACGGCGCACGCTCACCTCGCCGACCTTCCCGCGGATCCGCAGGCTTATCACCGGCGGGTCGCCGCCCGGCCCGCTCTCGGGCTCCAGGGTCTGGACGACCTTCGCCCGCGGACCGCCGGTCATCCGCCGCTCGATGTTCAGGTCACCGATCGCCAGCCGCGCGTCCACATGGACCCGGGCGGTCGCGGGCACGACGATCGCCAGCTCGCCGAGAACGACCTCGGCGTCGATCGCGACACGCTGCCCGGCGACCAGCCGGAGCGCGGTCAGGTCGAGATCGCCCTGGCCGACGCCGACCTTGTACACCTGGTTCGTCCGCGAGACGTCCGTGGGACGCCACTCGATCTCCCCGTACTCGGCGTCGCGCGGCGCGTCCCCCGCGACCGACGCGGTCAGCATGGTGAGGGTGAGGACGGTGCCCGCCGCCGCGAGACCCTGCGTCCGGAACCAGCCGCCGAGGACGAGACCGCACCCGACGACGGCGAGCGCGGGAGCCATGACGATCAGCCAGGAGTCGGGGGCGGCATAGTCCTGCGCGACCGGGATCATCGCCGCTCCGGCCGCCATGGCGGCGAGCAGCGTGATCGTCCCCACCGGTGAGCCGCCGCGTGCCCGCCGCGCCACGGTGGCCCCGCCCGTTCCGGCGGGCCGCAGGTCGGTGTCGGCGGTCTCCTCGTCGAGGGGGGAGGCGGTGTGCGCGGCCGAGTAGGCGGCCAGGTCGATCATGCCCTCGGGCAGGCCACCGGAGCGTGTGGACGGCGCGTCCTTGGTGAGGGTCACGCCGCCGCTCTCGGCGTGCGTCCGGGCCGCCGACGGGTCCGGCGGGTGCCCGGCGAACCGCTCTGGGACGGACCGCGCCAACGCCACCAGGTCCACGCCCCGCGAATGCGCGATCAGCAGCGACAGCCCGAACACGACCAGCAGCGCGATCGTGTCGGTGACGGCCGTGCCGAACACGCTGAACGCGACCCCGGCGGTCATCAGCACGCCGAGGACCGTCAGCACGGCCCCGGCGTCGAACCACCGCTTGAGCAGCTGCTCCACGATCGAGGACCGCTCCGGTCGCGCGGGCATCAGCAGCACCGCCGCGACGTAGAGGAAGATCCCCTGCCCGTGCGCGAGGACGAGGATCGCGAACCCCACCCGGAAGACGACGGGGTCGATGCCGGTGTGGCGCCCGAGCCCGGTGCACACCCCGGCGAGCACGCGGCGATCGGCGTCGCGCGCCAGTCGCCGGTACTGGAGGCCGTCCCGCCGCCCGCCGTCCTGTTCCCTGCTCATGGCGACCATCCTGACGCGCCGTCCCGCACGCGTGGTATCCGGGACGTCCCTGATCCGACCCTGAAGTGAAGCCGGGGTGCGCCCCTGATGCGGGCGGCGTCCCCCGCGTGTGACGATCGGTCACGTGGAAGAGGAGACGGCGACCAAGGAGCCCGGCGCGACGTCCGCGGCGGCCGCGTTGGCACCGGACGCCGCCGTGCGGCGGTTGGAGCGCGCCGCGGAGGGCCGGCTCGTCGCCGGCGTGTGCGGCGGTCTGGCCGCGCACCTCGGCGTGGACGCGTTCGTCATCCGCGCCGCGTTCCTGCTGCTGAGCCTGGCCAGCGGGATCGGCGTCGCCGCGTACATCGCGTTCTGGGTCCTGGTCCCGCGGCGACGGCTGCCGGAGTCCGGCGTGCCGGTGCCGGTCCGGCGTGGCCGCCGCGACTGGGGGCAGCTTCTCGCCTACTCGGCGGTGGGGCTGGGGTTGGCGGTGCTGCCGTGGGGCGCGGCCGGGGTCGTCCAGTGGGCGCTGTGGCCGTTCGTCGTCGGCGGCGTCGGCGCCGCGATCCTGTGGCAGCAGGCCGACCGCGACCAGCGGCAGCGGTGGACGCTGCCGCTGCGCCAGCGCTGGCTGCGCAGCCTGCTCGGCCTGCTGCTGGTCGTCGGCGGCATCGGCGGGTTCGTCGCGCAGAAGGTCGAGGCCGACCAGGCCCGGTCCGTCGTCATCGCCATGCTGATCATCCTCACCGGTGTCGCGGTGATCGTGACGCCGTGGGTGGTGCGGCTCTGGCAGGACCTGGACGCCGAGCGGCACGAGCGGATCAGGTCGCAGGAGCGCGCCGAACTCGCCGCGCACATCCACGACTCGGTGCTGCACACGCTGACGCTCATCCAGCGGAACGCGCACGACACCCGGGAGGTGCAGCGGCTCGCCCGCTCCCAGGAGCGGACGCTGCGGACCTGGCTCTACCAGCCGCGCGCCGACCCCGACCAGACGTTCGCCGCCGCGATCCGGGAGATCGCGGGGGAGGTGGAGGACGACCACGGCGTGCCGATCGAGGTCGTCTGCGTGGGCGACACGGCGCTGGACGAGCGGCTCGGCGCGGCGTTGCAGGCCGCGCGGGAGGCGATGGTGAACGCCGCCAAGTACGCCGAGGCGCCGTCGGTGTCGGTGTACGCGGAGGTCGAGCGCGAGGAGATCGCCATCTTCGTCCGGGATCGCGGCAAGGGTTTCGATCTCGACCAGGTCCCGGATGACCGGATGGGCGTCCGAGGGTCCATCATCGGACGTATGGAGCGCAACGGCGGCACGGCCACCGTCCGCACCGCGCCAGGCGAGGGCACCGAAGTGCGTTTGGAGATGCGGAAGTCGTGAGCGAGGCGTTGAAGAGGGTGGTCCTGGTCGACGACCACCAGATGTTCCGGACCGGGGTCAAGGCGGAGCTCGGCGGCGGCGTCGAGATCGTCGGCGAGGCCGGTGACGTCGACGAGGCGGTCGCCGTGATCAAGGCGGCGCGACCGGACGTGGTGCTGCTGGACGTGCACCTGCCCGGCGGCGGTGGCATCGAGGTGCTGCGGCGGTTGCAGGGCGTCGTCCCGTCGAAGTTCCTGGCGCTGTCGGTGTCGGACGCCGCGGAGGACGTGATCGGCGTCGTCCGGGGCGGCGCGCGCGGCTATGTCACCAAGAGCATCTCCGGGCCCGAGCTGACGGACGCGATCGGCCGGGTCGCGGAGGGCGACGCCGTGTTCTCGCCGCGGCTGGCCGGGTTCGTCCTGGACGCGTTCGCCGCCACGGACGTCCCCGCCGTCGATCCCGAGCTGGACCAGATCACCCAGCGGGAGCGGGACGTGCTGCGGCTGATCGCCCGCGGCTATGCCTACAAGGAGATCGCCAAGGAGCTGTTCATCTCGGTCAAGACGGTGGAGACGCACGTCAGCAGCGTTCTGCGCAAGCTTCAGCTGTCCAATCGACACGAGCTGTCACGCTGGGCGGCCGCCCGCCGCCTGGTCTGAAAATGCGCGTCCCGGCGCGCTTGACGGAATAGCCGCAGGTCAAGTCGGTGGGAATTACGCTCTATGCCTGTTCGGTGGCCTGGAGTAAACAATTTCGGTTAAGTGTTGGTAAATCGTAATAATCCTTTTCCGTACTTCATGATCGTCGTAGTGGTCGGGTGTGAAACAGTCCCTTTTCATGACCTATCCTCCCCCCGATCCCGGTTGGCCCGGCCAGCAAGGGCCGCACTCGCCCCCGCCCCCGCCGGGCGGGCCCGGCCAGCCGCCCATCCCCGGCCAGCCGCCCATCCCCGGCTATCCGCCCGGTCCCGAGTACCCGCCGTCACCCGGCCACGGCTCCTCTCACCAGGACGAGCGCACCAACGGCATGTCCATCGCCGCGTTCGTCACCGGTCTTCTCGGCTGCTTCGGCGTCCTCGGCGCCATTCTCGGCATCGTGTCCCTGCGGCAGATCAGCTCCCGTGGAGGCAAGGGCCGCGGCTTAGCGATCGCCGGAATCATCCTGTCCTGCCTGTGGGTGGCGGGCGCCGCGATCGGCTACGCGGTCGGCATCAGCAAACTCGACTCCTCGTCGCTGCCGTCCACCACCTCGAAGCACCCGGGGCCGTCCCCGACCAAGACGTCGGAGGTCGACGCCAGGAAGATGCGGGTCGGTGACTGCATCGACGACTCCAAGGTCGCCTCCAGCCCCGAAGGGGAGTCGGTCAAGGTCGAGAGCGTCAAGATCGTCCCATGCGCCGGGCCGCACGACGGCGAGGTCATGGCCACCTTCCGCGTGCCCGGCGGCGCCATGCCGCCCGAGCAGGAGATGATGCGGCTGGCGGCCACCGGCTGCGAGAAGCGGCTGACGAAGAAGATCCGCCGCGACCCCGCGGCCGACTCGCTCAGCATGTCCTACTACTACCCGACGTCGCTCTCGTGGCGGCTGGGCGACCGCTCCGTCACCTGCGTCGTCGTGTCCGCCACCGAAGGCAAGAAGCTCACCCGGCCGATCCGGAAGTCCTGATGCCGGCACTCGTGGGCGGCCGGCCCGCCGCCCAGCCCCGGATCAGGTCTCGCCGTGCCACTTCTCCATGTGCGTGGCGTGGGTGCCCAGGTAGGCCCCGGGTTTGAAGTGGCGGTCGTAGAAGTCGAGGTCCAGATGGTGTCCCTGGACGTAGTTCATGATGAACACGGTCGGTACCGTGCCGGGGAACTTGCCGAACGCGTCCCACACGTACTGTGCCTGGAGCGCGACGCACGCCTTGAACTCGTCGTCGTGAACCTGGGCGCTCCCGCGGAACCCGGGGCTGTCGGTCCAGGCGCCGGGTGTGTCGGGGTGGAACGGGCCGCCCGGTCCGAACTTGCGGTGGGCGAACGCCTCCACGGCCGCCGCCATGTCGGCGTGGTGGGGCGGGCAGTACGCCTCGAAGACCCCTTCCCTGCCGGTGGGGTTGGGCGTCGACCAGCGCTCGTCCTCGTCGTAGCGGAAGCCGAGACCGGGCACGTCCGGGTCGCCTGACGCGCCGAGCATGCAGAAACGGTCGATCCCGTCGAACATCCAGCCGCCGAGCCCCATCGCCTGGAGCATCAGTACGCCCGCGTAACAGGCGGTCGCGAGTTCCGCGGTCGCCTCGGTCAACGCGTACTGCTCGGCGAACGTGAGCGGGTACGGCTCCGCCACGTCGACCAGGCCGCGGAACTCCGCGAGCCCGGGGATCTGGCGGTTGTTGACGTCGTCGTACAGGGCGTAGCCGTTCTGGACGAGGAAGCACAGAACCGCGATCAGATGCTGCGCGATGTCCGCCACCGGGATGACGAGCAGTGAACCGGGCACGTTGACGCACCAGGTGTTGTGCCCCTCCAGGTAGGGCTCCTCCGCGGGCAGGTGAAGCCGCTCGGGGGAGAGCCGCCGCAGCCGCTCTCGGTGGCGCGCGACCATCAGTTCCGGCGTGACCGTCTCGGCGGACGGGTCGACCAGCGCACCGGCGTCACGGGTGGGGAAGAAGTAGAGGCCCGAATCGTCGGTGAAGAACAGCTCGGCGGTATGGAACCCGGCCGCGGACGGGAACGTGCGTCCGGCGGCGGCGCCGGAGTAGTTCGAGGCGTGCGGCGCGTACCGGGCGTGCCGCGTGATCGCGTAGTGCCAGCCCGTCGTCCCGCCCATCGCGCTCAACACGAGCATCCGTTCCAGCTCGGTGAGCGGGAGCGGCTCATGCTCGGAGCGGTGGGCGAGCGGACCGTCAGGGATCTCGGCGCCTAGCGCGAACCGCCGGGAGCGGCGACCGAACAACGCGTCCACCAGTGGGAAGGCCGCCAGTTCCTGGAGCGCCTCGGTCTCGGTGGCCGTCGGCTGCCGCGTAGAACTCATCAGACCCTCCCGTGCCTGTCAGGACCTGCCCTTGTCGTTACGGGTGTTCCCCGCGTCTCAAGGACGGGACGCGCGCAGGGTGCCCACCACCATTCCCGCCACATGCTCGACCGTGGCGACGCCCGCCCCCATCGTCGGGTTGTCCCCGCTGCACACCGCGACGAGGAAGTCGTGGTCGCGTCCGGTGATGCGGCCGATGCTGTTCACCGTCCAGCCGGTCCCCTGGTGGCGGACGGGCGTCCAGCCGTTCTTCAGCGCCACCCTCTCGCCCGGCAGCGCCGCCGCGCTGACGCCCCACGCCTGCTCCTCCACGACGGAGCCCATCAGGTCGAGGATGTACCGGCGCCCGGACGCCCCGATCGGGCTGGTGTCCGCCACCAGGTCCCTGAGCAGCCGGACCTGGTCGGCCGGGCTCGTCGTCGACGACCCCCACGACGTCGGGAACGGTGTGGTGTCCACCAGCCCCAGCCGTTTGTTGGACCTCGTGACGCCCGTGCCGTGGCCCGCCTTGGAGTACAGCGAGTCCGCCGCCGAGTTGTCGCTCACCCGGATCATCGAACTCGCCAGGGCGCGTTCACCGTCGGACAGGCCGAGCCCTCGCTGGGCGCGCTGCCGTTGCAGGACGAGGCTCGCGAGAATGTCGACCTTCATGACGCTGGCGCTGACGAACTCGCCCTTCTCGTTCTCCCCGAAGGACAGGCCCGTGCGCAGGTCGGTGGCCATCACCCCGGCCTTGCCCGGACGTGTCTCGATGTAGGCGCGGACGGCCCGCCGCAGCCGCGCCGCGTCGAACGGACGGGTCGTCGCCCTGGCCACGGCCGCTCCCCGCCCGCCGGCCGACTTGCCGGCCGACGCCGTGGCGCCCGCGACGACGCCCTCACGTTTCGGTTCGTCCGAGACGAACCAGTGGGCGGTGAAGCCCGCCCCGGTGGCGCCCGCAGCGAGAGCGAACGCGATGAGGTGACGTCGCATCGTTCCCCCCGAAACCCGTGCGACCTGCCCCGATATGGACCTATCTACTGATCAGAGAGCGCCCGGCAGGCGGGCCGGGCAGCCCGGCTCGCAGCGTTCGGAATGCCGTGCCACCCGGCGCGCGTACGAGTCGAACCGGCGGCGCAGCACCGCCCGCGTCAACGGCCGGATGCCGGGGAACCCGTCGAAGACGCCACGCCAGCGGATCAGTGTGCCCGTGAAGTGCGGCTCCAACGTGACGTCCGCGCGGAAACGGCGCGACGGAGGCCAGGCCAGCGCGATGTAGCCGTAGTGCCGGGGCGGATCCCAGGCCACGACCTCCTCACGCCGCGGCCGGACGTACCGGACGGCCCCGATCCCGTTCGGATGGTCCGTGCCCGCGGACTCCCGCCTCGCCCGGACCAGGAACCCGCCCCATTCGTCCCAGGCCTCCGCCACGCACAGATGCTTGAAGATCACGTCCGGCGCGGCCCTGGAAATGGCGGTGGCCTCGACCTCATGGCCCCCGACTTCATGGCCCTCGACCTCATGGCCCTCGACTTCAGGGCCCCCGATGTCATGCGGCATGACAACCCCCCGACTCCCGTCACATGGGGGGACATGCCCGACGTCGGGTCAATCACGACCTGTGAACGGCCGTATTTGGCAAGTGATGACCGTTCCCGGGACGGTCCTGTGCCGCCCTACGCCGTGTCGATGACCTGGAAGGGCTCGGCCAGACGACCCTCCGGGAGACCCGCCGCCGCGGCGTTGCCCGACATCCAGCCGCGCAGCATCTCCGCCAGCCCGTCGCCCATGTGCGCGGTCTGGCTGGCATGGGCCTTCAGGGCGTGCAGCTTGCGGTCGAACCGTTCCGTGACGTCGACGTAGTGGTTCACGAGCGGGCCGCCGGTGGCCCACACCTCCCGCGTCGTCCAGGCCTCCAGGCCCTCGTCGGCGAGCAGTTCCGGGAACGCGTACGGGTTGCGCGCGTCCGGGTAGACGGCGTCGAGCGCCGCCGCGCCCACCGCGCGGTGGTCGGGATGGCTCGGGTATATCCGCTCGTAGTTGCGGTCGGGGCTCGGCATCAGCAGCCGGTCCGGCCGCACCTGCCGGATCACCCGCGCGATGTCGCGGCGCAGGCCCAGCGTCGCCTCGACCCGCCCGTCGGGGTAGCCGAGCCACCGGATGTCGTCGACCCCGACGCACTTGGCGGCCGCGCGCTGCTCCTCGCGCCGCAGCGCCGCCATCTCCGCGCGCGAGATCGTGTCGTCGAACCCGCCCGCGTCACCGTCGGTGACCATGAGGTACACGACGTCGATACCGCGGTCGGTCCAGCCCGCGACGGTTCCCGCCGCGCCGAAGTCGACATCGTCGGGATGCGCCATCACGACAAGGATCCGTTGCAGTTCGCCGTCGTCCAGAACGTTGGTCACGGATTCAACTGTAAAGACCCTGGACGATTACTGGTACACCCCGAGATCAGCAGAGGTCTGTGACTTCACGGACGGGCTACAACGACATGATCGACGCGAGCAGCCGCTCCTGGAACTCCGCCACGTCGCTGCCGACCGCCACCTTCACCGGACGGCGGGTGTCCTCGGCGGGCAGCGAACGCGCGTCCCACACGGTCGTGCCGCGCGTCAGCTCCCCGCGCAGCTCCACCCGGACCGGACGGTGCGCGTACTCCCCGAGGCCCGGGTCGACGGCCAGCATCGCGGCGAGCGCGTCGTGGATGACCGCGCCCCGGCGGCGGAGCGTCGGCGTGTAGGCGTCGGCGTAGAACTCCAGGATGCGGGCGGCGAACCGGGTGACGGGCGTGTCGTGCGCGGCCAGCCGGTCCAGCCAGTCGTCGTGGACGGCGGTCGGGTGGGTGGCGTCCAGCGGCACCAGGACGATCGGCCAGTCCGCCGCGAACACCAGGTCGGCGGCCTCGGGGTCGTGCCAGATGTTCGCCTCGGCGTGCGTGGTGATGTTGCCGGGATGGTCGAACGCGCCGCCCATCACGACGACCTCCCGCACCAGGGATGGCAGTTCCTCGTCCAGCAGCAGCGCCGCGCCCAGGTTCGTCAGCGGGCCCGTCGCGAGGAGCGTCAGCTCGCCGGGCATGGTGCGTGCCAGCCTGACGATCTGCGCGGCGGCCGACTCGCCGGCGGGCCGTCCCACCGGTTCGGGGAGGTGCGTGTCGCCGAGGCCGTCGGTCCCGTGCCAGTCGATCGCGTGGTGGACGTCCTGCGCCATCGGCCGGGCGGCGCCGACCGCGACCGGCACGCCCGGCTCACCGTGGGGGACGTCACCGGCGTCGATGCCCGCCGCCTCCAGCACACGGATCGTGTTCAACGCGCCGGTCAGCGGGTCGATGTTGCCGTGCACCGTGCCGATGCCCGCCAGCTTCGCCTCGCCCGCCCGGAGGAGGGACGCCAGATACAGCAGCGTCAGCGCGTCGTCGATGCCCGTGTCGCAGTCATAGAGAAAGGTGGGTGGATTCGTCACGGATGCAACCTATCCGTCCGGGACCCGATGTTGATCATCACTGGGTCTGGGACGTGGGGTCGCGCCAGGGTAGAGCATGAGACATGCGCAAAATCATCAACGCCCCGGCGGACGTGGTCTCCGACGCGCTGCGCGGTCTCGCCGCCGCGCATCCGTCCCTGCGGGTCGACCCGGAGCAGGGCACGGTCGTGCGCGCCGACGCGCCGCGCGCCGGGAAGGTCGCCCTCGTGTCCGGGGGCGGGTCCGGCCACGAGCCGCTGCACGCCGGGTTCGTGGGCCACGGGATGCTGGACGCGGCCTGTTGCGGCGAGGTCTTCACCTCACCGGTGCCCGACCAGATCATCGCCGCGACGATGGCGGTGGACGGCGGCGCTGGCGTCGTCCTCGTGGTGAAGAACTACACCGGCGACGTGATGAACTTCCAGCTGGCCGCCGAACTGGCCGAGGACGAGGACATCGAGGTCACGACCGTGATCATCGACGATGACGTCGCCGTCGAGGACAGCACGTTCACCGCCGGGCGGCGCGGCACCGGGGCCACGCTGTTCGTCGAGAAGATCGCCGGTGCGCTCGCCGAGGAGGGCGCCGCCCTGGACGCCGTCGCGGCGGTGGCGCGCGAGGTGAACGAGCGCAGCCGGTCGTTCGGGGTCGCGCTGTCGTCCTGCACCGTTCCGGCCGCCGGGACGCCGACGTTCGAACTCGGCGACGACGAGATGGAACTCGGCATCGGCATCCACGGCGAACCCGGCCGCGAACGTGCCAAGATCGCCACCGCGGCGGAGATCGTCGACGCGGCGCTCGGCGCGATCGACGCAGACATGCCGCTGTCGGGGGCCGAGGTGCTGGTGCTGGTCAACGGGATGGGCGGCACCCCGCTCATCGAGCAGTACATCGCCTACGCGGCGGCCGCCGCATGGCTGGAGGACCACGGCGCCACCGTCGTCCGCAGGCTCGTCGGACCGTATGTGACGAGCCTGGAGATGGCCGGCTGCATGATCAGCGTGTGCCGGATGACGCCCGAGCTGACCCGGCTCTGGGACGCGCCCGTCGAGACACCCGGTCTGCGGTGGGGCCGGTGAGCGTGGTGGAGTCGATGAACGCCACGGACGTCGCGAACTGGATCCGGCGCGCGGCGGAACTCGTCGCCGCCGACACCGAACGGCTCACCCGGCTCGACGCCGCCATCGGCGACGGCGACCACGGCCACAACCTCGACCGCGGTCTGCGCGCCGCCGTGGCGGCCCTCCCGGACGACGCCCCGCCCGGCAGGACGCTGATCGCCGCCGGGCGGGCCATCGTGTCCAAGACCGGCGGCGCGTCCGGACCCCTCTACGGGACGGCGCTGCGCCGCGCCGGCAAGGCCCTCGGCGACACCGCCGACATCGACGCCGCCGCGCTCGGGACCGCGCTGCGCGCCGCGCTGGAGGGCGTCCAGGATCTCGGGAAGGCGGAGGAGGGCGACAAGACGATGGTCGACGCGTTCGCCCCCGCCGCCACGGCCTATGACGCCGCGCTCGCGGACGGCGCCGACCTCGCGGGCTGCGCGCGCGCCGCCGCCGACGCCGCCGCCCGGGGCGCCGAGGCGACGGTCCCGATGCAGGCGCGCAAGGGACGGGCCAGCTACCTGGGCCCGCGAAGCGTCGGGCACATGGACCCCGGCGCCTGCTCCACCGGGCTCGTGCTGCGCGCCCTCGCCGAGACCGTCGAAGGGACCGGGTGACATGGTCGGCATCGTGATCATCGCGCACAGCCGGACGCTGGCCGAGGGCGCCGCCGAGGTGGCCCGCGCCATGGGCGTCGGCAAGGCCGTGGTGGAGCCCGCGGGCGGCGACCCCGAGGGCGGGCTCGGCACCAGCCTCGACCTCGTCGAGTCCGCCGTCGCCGCCGCGGACGACGGCGACGGCGTCGTTCTCGTCGCCGACCTCGGCAGCTCCGTGCTCACCGCCAAGATGCTCATCGAGGACACCGGCGGGGAGAACGTGCTGCTCGCGGACGCGCCGCTCGTCGAGGGCGCGGTCGCCGCAGCCTCCATGGCCGCGACCGGCGCCGACCTCGCGGCCGTCCACGCCGCGGCCGAGGCCGCCTTCGACCACCGCAAGACCCGCTGACCGGCCGAGCCGCCCCGGGCCTACTCGGCGGGGCCGTGCAGCAGGGTGCCGAGGACGGACGGCGCGCGCACCGTCGGGTCGCCCCGCACCTCGTAGACGCGGGGCGGCCCGTCCGCGCCGTCCTCGACGGTGATCCGGTAGCCGGGCAGGTCGGCGCCGATCTCACCGCGCTCGCCGCGGGCCTGCGCCGCGGCGAGCGCGTTCACCGCCTCCCGGATGCGTCCGGCCTTTCCGGCGGGAAGCGCGGCGGTGTCGTACCGCGCGACGACGGTCGTCTTCCCCGTGAACCCCCCGGTGCTCTCGACCTTGACGCGCACCGCTCTCGCACCTCCGCCGGTTTCCTCGAATCTCGGACGACTAACTGAACGCCTCGCGCAGCTCTTCCAGGTCCGCGTGGAGGATGTCGTCGTCCTCCAGGGAGCCGTGCCTGGCGAGCTTCTCGGCGGAGACGACCTGGTACTCGGGCATCTGCATCGTGCCGCAGCACCGGGTCCGGTCCTGCTCGGCCCGCAGGCTCGCCGAGTGCTCGTCGAGCTGCTCGACCTCCGTGACGTCCCGCCCGTCCCCGGTGTAGTCCGCGTCGGTCATCCTCATCCGCCCGCTCATCAGGTCGGTCAGCGACGTCGCGGCGGTCGTGATCTCCCGGACGGCGAACCGGTTGCGGATGAACGTCCGGTAGATCGGCGGGTGGCCGCGATCCGCCGAGATCTGCAGCATCCTGTTCGCCACGTCCACGTACCGGGCGTTCGTCGCGGGGGACGCGACGATCGCGTCGAACACCAGCCTGCACAGCTCGGCGGCCGTCTCGATCAGCACGAGCGTCGGGTCCTTGGTGCGCCGCTGCCGCGCGGTCTCGAAGGCGCAGACGTCGGCGAGCACGTCGTAGATCGCGCCGGTGAACACCTGGGAGATCCCGTGCACCTCGTTGCCGACCTGGCTCAGCTTCAGGTCGTTGTCGCAGTTGCGCAGCCCGGACGGCATGCCGAGCGCCCGCCCGAACTCCTCCGCGACGTCCGCGAGGAACGACCTGTCGTGCAGGTTGCCCTTGGTCGACGCGACCAGGGCCTCCGCCTGGTCCGGCTGCGCCAGCGCCAGGAAGATCGCGGTGAGGTCGCCGAACGCCTCGTGCAGCCCGCCGGTCTGCGGCGGGCAGTCCGCCGCCAGCCAGCCCGGCTTGAGGCCGTCGAGCAACGCGTGACCCGTCTCGTGCGCGACGATGTCGAACGACCTACACGTGTGGACCACGGTCGACTGCGGCTGCCCCTCCGGCGTGAAGAACAGGAACTTCAGCGCCTTGGCGGTCCGGCTGTAGAACGCGTTCGCGCCGAGACCGGCGTGCGGGAACACCGTGATGCGGTCGGTGTTGCCGTCGACGTTCCACGCGAACGGGATCGGCCTGCCGCCGTTGTGCCGCTCGTACATGGCGAGGACCTGCCGGACGACGGCGAACGTGTGCGCGCAGTCGAACTGCGGGGTCCCGGCGGCGAACACGAAGTCGCCGTTGACGTTGCGGGCGACCGGGGTGACGCCGTCCAGGACCGTCCGGACCCGCGCGTCCGTCGGACCGTTCAGCACCACCGACGGGACGAAGGCCAGCCGGGCGCCCAACTCGGCGACCGACGGGTCCTGCTTGTAGATGAGGAACCGGTGCCCGGTCCGTATCGGCGCGGGAACCGGCACCGGCCTCGGCACCACGGGCGCCGCCGCCTGGACGGTGGCCTGCACCGCGGCCGTGGCCCCGGACATGTGCCCGGCCGAGGCCGGTCGCTGCGCGGGGACCTCGACGTCCATCGTTCCCGTACCCCGACGATCTTGGAAGTCCTGCTGGTGGATCTCCATGGAAACCACCTCCCCCTCACGGCGCGCGAACCCCTGATGACTCCGCGCTCTCGCGGGTGGACGCGCGTCCGCCGAGGCCCTGCCTGCACACGCCGGGCCCAGCCGGGGTCGGCGGGTCGTGTCCGCCCCGTCCCGCCACACGCTCCGCCGGTCAGGAGATCGAGTCAACCCGTGGCGTTCAAAAGGCCCGCCATCTGTCCACAAGCTGCCGCGGGACGTCCACATGCTGCCACCGGATCGTGACAGGACGGGTTGTCATGGCCGCGCCGCTCCTTCGTGGAGACGCCGAAATCGTCCGGCCGGAGCCGTAGACTCGCACATGATGTCGAAGACCGAAGCCAGCCCCTTGCTCGACGGACTCAACCCGCAGCAGCGCGCCGCCGTGGTGCATTCCGGTGGTCCGCTGTTGATCGTCGCGGGCGCCGGCTCGGGCAAGACACGGGTACTCACCCACCGGATCGCGCATCTGCTCGGCGAGCGGGACGCGCACCCCGGTCAGATCCTCGCGATCACCTTCACCAACAAGGCCGCCGCCGAGATGAAGGAGCGGGTGGACGCCCTCGTCGGGCCACGCTCACGCGCCATGTGGGTGATGACGTTCCACTCGGCGTGCGTGCGGATCCTGCGGCGCGAGGCCAAGCGGCTCGGTTTCCCGACCAGCTTCTCGATCTACGACCAGGCCGACGCGAACCGCCTCATGGCGCTCGTCTGCCGGGAACTGGACCTCGACCCGAAGCGGTACCCGCCGAAGGCGTTCAGCGCGCAGGTCTCCAACCTGAAGAACGAGCTGATCGACTACGAGACGTTCAAAGCGCGGGCGTCGACCCACATGGAACAGACGCTCGCCGAGGCGTACGAGATGTACCAGGCGCGGCTCCAGCAGGCCGGCGCCATGGACTTCGACGACCTCATCATGATGACGGTCAACCTGATGCAGGTCTTCCCGGAGGCCGCCGAGCACTACCGGCGCAGGTTCCGGCACGTCCTCGTCGACGAGTACCAGGACACCAACCACGCGCAGTACGAGCTGGTCCGTGAGCTGACCGCCCCCGTCGAGGGGCTGGAGCCCGCCGAGCTGTGCGTCGTCGGTGACGCCGACCAGTCGATCTATGCGTTCCGCGGTGCGACGATCCGGAACATCCTGGAGTTCGAGCGCGACTACCCGGACGCCACGACGATCCTGCTGGAGCAGAACTACCGGTCCACGCAGACGATCCTGTCGGCCGCCAACGCCGTCATCGAGCGCAACGCCGACCGCAAGCCCAAGAAGCTCTGGTCCGACCAGGGCGAAGGCCACAAGATCACCGGTTATGTGGCCGACAACGAGCACGACGAGGCCGCGTTCGTCGCCCGCGAGGTCGACCGGCTCGCCGACGACGGCGAGGCCCGCGCCGGTGACGTCGCCGTGTTCTACCGCACCAACGCGCAGTCCCGGGTGTTCGAGGAAGTGTTCATCCGGGTCGGGCTGCCGTACAAGGTCGTCGGCGGGGTCCGCTTCTACGAGCGCAAGGAGATCCGCGACGCGCTCGCCTACCTGCGCTGCCTCGCCAACCCCGAGGACACGGTCTCGCTGCGCCGCATCCTGAACGTCCCCAAGCGCGGCATCGGCGACCGTGCCGAGGCGTGCGTCGAGGCGTACGCGTCCCGCGAGCGGATCTCGTTCTGGCAGGCGTTGCGGAACCCGGAGGACGTGCCGGGCATGGCGACCCGGTCGATCAAGGCCGTCCGCGACTTCGTCGCCCTGCTGGACGACCTGCGCGGCGCCGCCGAGTCCCTCAGCCCCGCCGACCTCGTCGGCGAGATGCTGAAGGCGAGCGGATATCTCGCCGAACTCCAGGCCTCCAAGGACCCGCAGGACGAGACCCGCATCGAGAACCTCCAGGAACTGGAGGCCGTCGCCCGCGAATTCGAGGAGCGCCTTGAGGGCGAGTCCGCCGAGGGGCGCCTCGCCGAGTTCCTGGAGCAGGTGGCCCTGGTCGCCGACGCCGACTCGATTCCCGGTGGCGCGAAGGGCGGGCCGGTCCCGCCCGGCGAGCAGCCGGAGGAGACCGAGGGCGGCGTCGTCACGCTGATGACCCTGCACACCGCCAAGGGGCTGGAGTTCCCCGTGGTGTTCCTGACGGGCATGGAGGACGGCGTCTTCCCGCACCTGCGCGCCATGAGCAACCCGAAGGAGCTGGAGGAGGAACGGCGGCTCGCCTACGTCGGCATCACCCGTGCCCGGCAGCGGCTCTACCTGT
The DNA here is from genome assembly GCF_003634705.1 of Actinomadura pelletieri DSM 43383. Taxonomy (GTDB): domain Bacteria; phylum Actinomycetota; class Actinomycetes; order Streptosporangiales; family Streptosporangiaceae; genus Spirillospora; species Spirillospora pelletieri. The sequence continues at coordinate 185,493 of NZ_RBWU01000002.1, forward strand.
CCCGTGCCGCGATGCGCAGTTCGTGGGGCGCGCCGCAGGTCAACCCGCCGTCCCGGTTCCTCGGCGAGGTCCCGAAGCCGCTCGTGGAGTGGGAGCGGGAGGCGACCTCGACCTCCGGTTCGGCGATGACGCAGATGGCCTCCCGTCCGGGGGTGCGCTCGTCCGGCAACCGGCCCGTCCCGTCCCTCACCCCGGGGGACAAGGTCACCCACGACGCCTTCGGCCTCGGCACCGTGGTGTCGGTCTACGACGGCGGCCAGAAGGCCAGTGTCGACTTCGGCGGCGACTACGGCGTCCGGACGCTGGTCCTCCGCTACGCCAGCATCGAGAAACTCTGACCCCCTGGCGGTTGGGAGACCCCCATGTTCGCTCTCAGGCTCGCCGACGACGCCGAGCTTCGCCCGCTGGAGCCGTGGAACGCCGCCGAGTTCGCCGAACACGCGGTCCGCGTCCGCAAGGACATCGACCACTACATTCCCTGGGCGCGCACCGTCGTCGACGAGGCGACCGCGCAGGAGTTCCTGCGGTCGTACGCGGTCAAGCAGGCCAAGGACATCGGGCGCATCTACGGCATCTGGGTGGACGGCGTCCTCCAGGGCGGGACGCTCTTCCGCACGTTCGACGCCGCCATGGGGGTCTGCGAGGCCGGGGTGTGGCTCTCGTCGGAGGCGCGCGGGCGGGGGCTGGTCACCACGGCCGTCCGGCACATGATCGACTGGGCGTTCCGGGCGCGGGGGATGCACCGGGTCGAGTGGCTGTGCGACCCGCGCAACACGGCGAGCGCGGCGGTGGCGAAGCGGTTGGGGATGACCTGTGAGGGCGTCCACCGGCAGGGGTTCGTCCTGGACGGTGACCGGCGGGACGTCCAGGTCTGGGCGATCCTCGCGGACGAATGGGGCGAGTGAGCCACTGTCACGGCCCGGCCCGGGGCCCTGTCAGTTCGTCGGCGGGATCGGCAGGGGCTTGTCCAGGGCGGTGAGGGTGAGCAGCGTGAGCGCCGCCGTCCAACCGAGCGGGGCGGGGCCCGCCTGCCCGCCCTTCGGGCCGACCTTCTCCGGCAGGACCCCGAGGGTCGTGCGGTTCGCGTTCAGCCAGTCGAGGCGGCCGAGGGCCTCGTACGTCCGGCCGGACGCGGCGGAGTTCAGCCCGAACATGGCCGTCTCCGGCGTCCAGGCCACATCGGGGTCGCCGGACCAGCGCTCGCCCGGCAGCACGCCGCCGTTCGGCAGCGTCTGCCTGCGCCGCGCGTCGGCGATCGCGGCGGTCACGGCCGGGTCGGCCGGGGCGAACGGCGGCGCGAGGAAGGTCACCGAGGTGTCCATGAGGCCGTCGCGGACGGGTGAGCGCGGGTAGCCGAACGGGGCGAACTGGCGGTCCACCGCGTCCGACAGCTGCCGCGCGGCCTTCCGCCACTCGGCGGCCTTGCCGTGCTCGCCGCGTGCGCGGGCCAGATCGGCGGCCGACCGCAGGCCGGCGAGCACCGGCGCGACGACACCGAGGGTGGGGCGCCGCGGGTCCTCCTCCTTGCGGTGGTCGCGTTCCCAGTAGTCGGACGAGGCGGGCGGCAGCCCCTCGGCGTCCAGCGAGCCGGCGAGGTGGTCGGCGGCGCGTCGCACCATCGGCCACAGGTCGGGCGGTTCCTCGTCGAGCGGTTCCGTCGTGGCGAGGTGGAACCAGGTCGCCCACAGCACCCAGCCGACCGAGTCGAGTTGCGGGGCCCGTCCGTCGGCGACGGCCGTCCCGTCGGGGTGGTAGCGGGCGGCCCACATGCCGTCGTCGTGCTGGACGCGGGCGAGGAAGCGCAGGATGCGGCGGGCCTCGGACGGGTGCCCGGTCGCGCTGAACGCGGCGACGGCGAACGCGGAGTCGCGGGGCCAGCAGTAGCGCCACTTGGTGTACCAGGAGGCGAGGGACGCGCCGTTCGGGCGGGTGAGGAGCCGCAGGTCGAGCAGGGCTCGGGCGGCCATGTCGTGGTAGCCGGGACGGTCGCCGGTGGGGACGGTGCCCTGGGCCAGCCAGGAGCGGTCGGACCGCAGCGACTGGGCGACCCGTGGGTCGGACGCGTCCACGGTGACGGGCGTGTCGCCGCCGAACGGGATGAGGCGGACACGTCCGTCCGCGAGCCGGACGGCCGAACTGTCCCTCAGGTAGAACGCCCCGGGCGCCAGTTCCGGGGACAGCGGGGCGCCCGCGAACGGCCAGCCGCCCCCGCCGACGAGACCGGGGCTCGCCCAGCCCTCGCCGGAGCGTTCGGGGACGTTCGCGCCCCCGGTCGCGATGATCGCCGCCACGATCAGCAGGGCCGTGACCCGGCGGAACGCGCGCGTCGACCCGCGCCCGCGCGGGCGCCGGCGATCGGGGGGCGGGGTGTGGACGGGGCCGGCCGCGACGATCCCGCTCGGCACGGTTTCCGGGAGGAGCGCGTCGTCCAGGGCGGGATCCGTCAGAACGGGTGCCGCCGGCGCCGCGAGGGGCGTGTCCCGCTCATCCGCCATCGCCATGCGTCGCCCCCTTCACCGCATCGCCCGCCGGACTGGTCCCGGACCGAAAATAAGTACATCAAACTACGTCAATTGGTTCATCCTCCTCACGTGCCACTCGTGCCCTCCTCAGGGGTGAGACATACCCACGTCCCGGTAACACTCCCTGAGGGGACCCGGTGGCCTCATCACCGTGCCGGGTTGACTAGGCTGCATCGACGGAGCGGACCGCAGAGTGCCGGCCGCGCGGAGTCCCGTGCAAACCCCCACTCGTGTGGTCGATCGACTGTCGATCCGTTAAAGGACGCCTCGTGGACCTGTTCGAACATCAGGCGAAGGAACTCTTCGCCGAGTACGGGGTACCGGTGCCCACCGGCAAGGTCGCCCATACTCCCCAGGAAGCCCGGGCCATCGCGGCGGAGCTGTTCGCCGCGGGAAGCTCGAAGGTCGTGGTCAAGGCCCAGGTGAAGACCGGCGGCCGCGGCAAGGCCGGCGGTGTGAAGCTGGCCGACTCGGCCGACGAGGCGGAAACGCTCGCCGGCCAGATCCTCGGCATGGACATCAAGGGCCACACGGTCCACAAGGTCCTGATCGAGGAGGGCAGCGCGATCGCGCAGGAGTTCTACTTCTCCTTCCTGCTCGACCGCGCCAACCGCACCTTCCTGTCCATCTGCTCCGTCGAGGGCGGCGTGGAGATCGAGGAGGTGCCGCACGACCGGCTGGCGATGGTGCCGATCTCGCCGCTGCACGGCGTCGACCGGGCCCTCGCCCGCGAGATCGCGGAGAAGGGCCGGCTGCCGGAGGAGGCCGTCGAGGGCGCCGCCGAGCTCATCGAGCGCCTCTGGGCGGTGTTCACCGACGAGGACGCCTCCCTCGTCGAGGTGAACCCGATGATCCTCACGTCGGACGGACGGGTGACGGCCCTCGACGGCAAGGTCACCCTCGACGACAACGCGGACTTCCGCCAGGACCACGACAAGTACGAGGACAAGGCCGCCGCCGACCCGCTGGAGGCCGCGGCGAAGGCCAAGGACCTCAACTACGTCAAGCTCGACGGCAGCGTCGGCATCATCGGCAACGGCGCGGGGCTCGTCATGTCGACCCTGGACGTGGTCGCGTACGCGGGCGAGGAGTTCGGTGGGCAGCGTCCCGCGAACTTCCTCGACATCGGCGGCGGCGCGTCCGCGGAGGTCATGGCGAACGGGCTGGAGATCGTCCTGTCGGACAAGGACGTGAAGTCGGTGTTCGTCAACGTCTTCGGCGGCATCACGGCCTGCGACGCCGTCGCGAGCGGCATCGTGTCGGCGTACAAGCTGCTGGGCGACCGCGGCGAGTCCGTCGACCGGCCGCTCGTCGTCCGGCTCGACGGCAACAACGCCGAACTCGGACGCAAGATCCTCAACGACGCGGCGCTGCCCGGCGTCCAGCAGGTCGACACCATGGACGACGCGGCCAGGCGCGCCGCCGAACTCGCGGCAGGTGCATGAGCGATGGCCATCTGGCTCACCGAGAACAGCAAGATCATCATTCAGGGCATCACGGGGTCGGAGGGCACCAAGCACGGCCGCCGGATGCTCGCGTCCGGCGCGCAGGTCGTCGGCGGCGTGAACGCCCGCAAGGCGGGGCAGACCGTCGACTTCGACGGGACGGTCCTGCCCGTCTTCGGCACCGTCAAGGAGGCGATGGACGAGACCGGCGCGGACGTCTCCGTCGTGTTCGTCCCGCCGAAGTTCACCAAGGACGCCGTCGTCGAGGCCATCGACGCGGAGATCCCCCTCTGCGTCGTGATCACCGAGGACATTCCCGTCCACGACACCGCCTACTACTGGGCGTACGCCGAGTCCAAGGGCAACAAGACCCGCATCATCGGGCCGAACTGCCCCGGCATCGCCTCGCCCGGCAAGTCGAACGCGGGCATCATCCCGGCCGACATCACCACGCCGGGCCGTCTGGGCCTGGTGTCCAAGTCGGGCACGCTGACGTACCAGATGATGTACGAGCTGCGCGACATCGGCTTCTCCACGTGCGTCGGCATCGGCGGCGACCCCGTCATCGGGACGACCCATATCGATGCCCTCCAGGCGTTCCAGGACGACCCGGACACCGACGCCATCGTGATGATCGGTGAGATCGGCGGGGACGCCGAGGAGCGTGCCGCCGCCTACATCGAGCAGCACGTCACCAAGCCGGTCGTCGGCTATGTCGCCGGGTTCACCGCGCCCGAGGGCAAGACGATGGGCCACGCGGGCGCGATCGTGTCGGGCTCGGCGGGCACCGCGCAGGCGAAGAAGGACGCCCTGGAGAAGGTCGGCGTCCGAGTCGGCAAGACCCCGAGCGAGACCGCCGTCCTCATGCGGGAGATCATCAAGAACCGCTGACCGTCGTTCTCTCGTCGCCGAAAGACGCCCGAGCCGCCATGGCCGGGCGTCTTTTCGGTTTCCGGTCCGCGCCCGGCGACGGCGAGGCGACACGCCGCGCGAGGGGACGTCCGGGGCGCGGGCGTGGTGCCAGCATGGTGCGCGTGAGCGATGCGACCCCTGGAAGGCGTGCGACCCCCGACCGTGGTGCCGCGACGGCGGCGGGACGGGCCGCGCGGCGTCCGGAGGCGCGCGGCCGTGCCCAGCCCCCGCCGGAGGCGCCGGCCCCGGTGCCGGCCACCCGACCGCTGTACGTGACGGGCCTGGTCGCGGCGCTGTGGTGCATCGGGATCGGGCTCGCCGTCCTCACCACCATCACGCTCATCGGGTGGATCGCGGCACCCGGGACGGCGTTCGGCGAGGGGATGTCCGGGGTCTTCCGGACGGCCGTGAACTTCTGGCTCGTCTCCCACCACGCCGGTTTCTCCTACGGGCAGGGCCGGGTCGGGCTGCTGCCGCTCGGCGTGCTCGTCCTGCCCGGGGTCATGCTGTACCGGGGCGGCGGGTGGATGATCCGGGTGGCGGGGCTGCCGCACCGGCCCCGGGCCGCGGTGGTGCGCGTCGCGGTCGCGCTGGCCACCCCCTACGCCGCGCTGGCCGCGCTGCTCGCGCTGGCGGCGTCGTCCCCGCAGCTACGGCCGTCGGCGGGGCAGGCGCTCATCGCGTGCTTCCTCGTCGCGGTCATCGCGGGCGGGCTCGGCGCCGCGCGGGCCGTCGTCGCCGCGCAGGTGGCGGCGGAGGCGAAGGGGCGGCGGGTCAGATCGGGCCTCGGGGCGCTGCTGCGGCTGCTGCCGGACCGGCCGCGCTCCCTCGTGATCGGCGTGTCGGGGTCGCTGGCCGTGCTGCTCGGGTCCGGTGCGGTGCTCGTCGGCGCGTCCCTCGCCGTGAACATCCGCGACGCCGACCACCTGTACGACATGCTCGCCCCCGGCGTCGTCGGCGGCGCCCTGTTGCTGCTGGTCGAGCTGGCGTTCCTGCCGAACGCGGTGATCTGGGGGATGGCGTACGCGGTCGGGCCGGGCTTCTCCGTCGGCTCCGGGACCAGCGTGTCGCCGACCGGGGTGGTCCTCGACCTCGTTCCGGCGTTCCCGCCGCTCGCCGCGCTGCCGGAGCCGGGACCGGCGCCCGCGGTGTCGCTCGTCGCGCTGGCCGCGCCGTTCCTGGCGGGCGCCGTGGGCGGCGTCCTCACGATCCGGTCGATGCCGAGCCCGGTGTCGGAGGGGGCTCCCCTGTGGGGGTTCATGTCCGGGGCGCTGACCGGTGCCGTGGCGGCGCTGCTGACCGTGCTGTCCGGCGGGCCGCTCGGTGACGGGCGGATGGCGACCATGGGACCCTCCGCCTGGCAGGTCGGGCTGCTCGCGGCCCTGGAAGTCGGCATCTCCGCGGCGATCGCGGCATGGGCGGCGAACGCGCTGATCCTGCGCCGTGCCGCCCGACCCCCGGCGGAGACCCGGGCGCCGGCACGGAAACGGGCGTCCAGGAAAGCGGCCAGGAAGGCGGCCGAGAAGGACACGGTCAAGCCGAAGAAGCGGGGACGGACCGCCGAGCCGACGCCGGTGCCGCTGTCCGCGCCCGTCCCGGCCGACGTCGAGGAGAAGGCCCCCGAGCCGCGGCCCGCGCCGAGGCCCGCGCCGAGGGCGCCGCACGCGCCGGACCCGCTCCAGTTCGAGGAGGCCGAACCGGTCCTCGGCCCGCGTCGCCCGCGCCGCCGCCCCGCCCCGCCGCCCGACCCGGTCGAAGAACCGCCCGAGCCCGAACCCGTACCGGACGTCCTCGAAGGCCACATCGTCGACGAACCCGTCGACGTCCCACCGCCACGCGAGGACCCCGAACGCATCGAGACCCGCGGCGGGGCCATCTACGTGCTCCGCGAAGACCCCGAACGGGACGACCAGGGCATGTCTCAGTGAGGTCGATGACACTTCACAGTGGTGAAGGTCACTGTGAGACCCGTCTTAGAGCAGGTCGCCGTACTTGTCCATGCTGCCGGACGGCAGACCGAGCTTGTCCTCGATCTTCGGGTAGTACTCGTCGCGGCACGCCTGCTTGTCGACGGTGGTGTTGGAGCCGCTGATGCAGCTCTGGTAGCCGCTCAGCTCCGACCACAGGAACGCCGTCAGCGACACCGACAGCGTCGAGAACACCAGCCCGATCGTGCCGAGGACGATGCCCGGGACGGCGCCCGGCGCCGCCGCCCGCGCCCGCCGCGCGCTCCGCCGGGCCCGGATGCCGACGACCAGTGCGGCGACGCCGAGCACGAGGCCGAGCGGGTAGAAGAAGAACGCGGTCACCAGCGCGATGCCGCCGAGCCACAGGGCCCGCCAGCCGCTTCGCTGGGGCGGGCCCGGGACCGGAGGCGGCGGAGGCCCCACCGGCGGTCCGCCCGGGTGATCGTCCGGGCGGTGTTCCGGCTGGGCCGGAGGGCCCGGCTGCTCGCTCACGTTCTCTTTCCTCCTAGCCCCTGGTGTGGAACAACCCCTGGTCCGTTTTCGGGGGGCGCCGAGCCGGCCCGATAGGCTGCTGGTCGGCCAGAACGGCAAACCCCATCGTCCACCAGGGAGTCATGGTGTCCGCCCGGCTCGTCGTCCTCGTCTCCGGCGCGGGGACCAACCTACAAGCGCTGCTCGACGCGTGCGCGGATCCAGCCTACGGGGCGAAAGTCGTGGCCGTGGGGGCGGATCGTCACGATACCGGCGGAACCGCCCGTGCCGAACGGTGCGGCGTGCCCACGTTCACCGTCCGAATTCCGGACTTCCCGTCCCGGGACGGCTGGGACGCGGCGCTCACCGAGGCCGTCGCGGCGCACGAACCCGACCTGGTGGTGTCCGCCGGATTCATGAAGATCCTCGGCCCGCGTTTCCTGGCGCGGTTCGGCGGCCGGACCGTCAACACCCATCCCGCGCTGCTGCCGTCCTTCCCCGGCGCCCACGCCGTACGGGAAGCCCTGGCTTACGGGGTGAAGGTCACCGGATGTACGGTTCACTTCGTCGACGAAGGAGTGGACACCGGACCCGTCATCGCCCAGGACACCGTCCCCGTGCGCTGGCATGACGACGAAGACTCCCTGCACGAGCGCATCAAGCAGGTGGAGCGCCGGCTCCTGGTCGACGTCGTCGGACGGCTCGCCCGTGACGGCTGGACGGCGCGCGGCAGACGCGTCTCACTCAAATGCAAGACCTGCGGTGAACCGAACGGCAGGGACACGTCCGATCAAGAGGGGAGCTCGGCCGGTGAGTCGGGTGGCGATTAAGCGGGCTTTGATCAGCGTCTACGACAAGACCGGGCTGGAGGAACTGGCCCGCGGCCTGCACGAGGCCGGTGTCGAGATCGTCTCGACCGGTTCCACGGCCGGACGGATCGCGTCCGCCGGGGTGCCGGTGATGAAGGTGGAGAAGCTCACCGGCTTCCCCGAATGCCTCGACGGGCGGGTCAAGACCCTCCACCCGAACGTGCACGCGGGCCTGCTCGCCGACCGCCGCAAGGAGGAGCACCTCCAGCAGCTCGACGACCTCGCCGTCGAACCGTTCGACCTGTTGATCGCCAACCTGTACCCGTTCTCCGCGACCGTCGCGTCCGGCGCCCGGCCCGACGAATGCGTCGAACAGATCGACATCGGCGGCCCGACGATGGTCCGCGCCGCCGCCAAGAACCACGCGAGCGTCTCCGTCGTCGTCGACCCGTCCGCGTACGGGACCGTCCTCGACGCCGTCAACGCGGGCGGCTTCACCCTGGAAGAACGCCGCCGCCTCGCCGCGCAGGCGTTCGCGCACACCGCGTCCTATGACGTCGCCGTCGCGTCCTGGTTCGCCAGTGCCTACGCCCCCGACGAGACCGCCGCCGACACGAACTGGCCCGACTTCCTCGGCGCCACCTGGGAGCGGTCGAACACCCTCCGGTACGGCGAGAACCCCCACCAGCGCGCCGCCCTGTACCGGACCCCCGGCGAGACCGGGCTGGCCGGAGCGGAACAGCTGTACGGCAAGGAGATGTCCTACAACAACTACGTGGACACCGACGCCGCCCTCCGCGCCGCCCACGAGTTCCCCGACCCCTGCGTCGCGATCATCAAGCACGCCAACCCGTGCGGCATCGCCGTCGGCGCCGACATCGCCGACGCGCACCGCAAGGCCCACGCCTGCGACCCCGTGTCCGCCTACGGCGGCGTCATCGCGGCCAACCGTCCCGTCACCGCCGCCATGGCCCGGCAGGTCACCGAGAGCTTCGCCGAGGTGCTGATCGCGCCGTCCTTCGAGGACGAGGCCGTGACCGTCCTCACCGACCGCTTCAAGAACATCCGACTGCTCGTCTGCCCCGACGCCCCCGCGGGCGCCACCGAGTACCGGCGCATCGACGGCGGCCTCCTCCTCCAGAGCGTCGACCGCATCGACGCCCCCGGCGACGACCCGACCGGCTGGGAACTCAAGACCGGCGCGGCCGCCGACGAGGCCACCCTCCGCGACCTGGCGTTCGCATGGCGCGCCGTCCGCTCCGCCAAGTCCAACGCCATCCTCCTCGCCGCCGACGGCGCCACCGTCGGCGTCGGCATGGGCCAGGTCAACCGCGTCGACGCCGCCAAACTCGCCGTAGCCCGCGCCGGCGCCGACCGCGCCGCCTCCGCCGTCGGCGCCTCCGACGCCTTCTTCCCCTTCCCCGACGGCCTTGAAGTCCTGACCGAAGCGGGCGTCCGCGCCATCGTCCAACCCGGCGGCTCCGTCAACGACGACAAGGTCATAGCCGCCGCCACCAAGGCCGGAATAACCCTCTACTTCACCGGAGTAAGGCACTTCTTCCACTGAGCCTTTCTCCTCCGGGACGCTGCGCGCCCTCCACCGTCAAAAGACTCGAGGCGATCGCCGGCATCGCTCCGACTCGCTGCTCCGCCCACCCCAGCCCGCCTCCGCAACCCCGCAACAACCTCGACCACTGCGATCGCGTCCGAAGGCAGGTGCGAGCGAAGCGAGAACCTGATCGCGCAGCGAGCCGCCAGGCGAGACGAAGCGATGCCAGCGATCGCACGCAGTTCACGACGATGGAGGGCCGCCAGGCCCGAAGGAGGAGTGCACTGCAATAAACAGGTAGCCTCTGGTCTGCCGCGCCCCCCGGAACGTTCTGACCACTTCGGCGCGGAGTGATCTGGATGGGAGGCGCGGTGGAAGCGGTCTTGTCGATGATCGTTGTGTCCGTTTACCGGACGGACGCGCTGTTGATGGAGTCGCGGCAGATGATCGGGCTGGCCGCCGCCGTGCTCGCGGCGATGCTCGCGGCGCAGCTCGGATGGCATGGGACGGACCGGCTGCTCGCGTGGCGGGGGCGCTCCGAAGACTGAGGCGGCCGGTGCCGGTCGATAGCATGAGGTCGGACGCGACTGGCGCGGTCAAGGTGGGGCACCACCGGGGAGCGAACCAAGAGTCCGGACGCCGCGCGCCTGGGTGGACGGGAGACCTTCCGCGGAGGAACGCATGACGGCACAGATTCTGGACGGCAAGGCCACCGCCGCCGAGATCCGCTCGGACCTCAAGGGACGGGTCGAGGCGCTGAGGGCGCGCGGCGTGTCCGTGGGGCTGGGAACCGTCCTTGTCGGCGACGACCCCGGCAGCCACTCCTACGTCAACATGAAGCACCGCGACTGCGCCGAGGTCGGCATCGAGAGCATCCGCCGCGACCTGCCCGCCACCGCGTCCCAGGACGATGTGGAACGCGCGGTCGCCGAACTGAACGCCGACCCCGCCTGTACCGGCTACATCGTCCAGTTGCCGCTTCCGAAGGGCCTGGACGAGCAGCGGGTGCTGGAGCGCATCGACCCGGCCAAGGACGCCGACGGCCTGCATCCCGCGAACCTCGGGCGGCTCGTGCTGATGCAGCCGGGGCCGTTGCCGTGCACCCCGAAGGGGATCATCGAGCTGCTGCGCCGTTTCGATGTGCCGATCAAGGGCGCGGAGGTCACCGTCGTCGGGCGCGGCATCACCGTGGGGCGTTCCCTCGGGCTGCTGCTGACCCGGCGCACCGAGAACGCGACCGTCACCCTCTGCCACACCGCGACCCGTGACCTGGCGGCGCACACCCGTGCCGCCGACATCGTCGTCGCCGCCGCCGGGGTGCCCGGTCTCATCACCGCCGACATGGTCAAGCCCGGCGCGGCCGTCCTGGACGTCGGCGTGTCCCGGGTGGACGGCAAACTCGCCGGGGACGTCGCCGCGGACGTTCGGGACGTCGCGGGCTGGGTCGCGCCGAACCCCGGCGGGGTCGGCCCGATGACCCGTGCGATGCTCCTCGCCAATGTCGTCGAGGCAGCCGAACGCCTCAACTGATCGGCGGGGGCGTCACCGGCACCCCCGGTGACGACCCCGCCGTTCACGTTCCCGCCGGACGGGGCCGCGCCGTCACTAACGCGACCCCGTACGGACCGTCTCGGCGATGACCCTCACGACCTTGCGCTGCCCGGAGGGTGGGCGCCGAGAAACCCTTCGGGTCAGCTCGCCCTCCGTCCTGCCGGGCTCGGTGCCCGTCCGGGCGGCCCGGTGACATGGCCGTGGCCCGTACCCGTCCGCCGCGGGTCGGGCTTCGGCCGGACTCCGGGGACGCGCCCGTCCATCGGAGGGCGGCCCTGCGGCACGTGCACCGGTGGTAGCGGCCGGACGAGGCCCATGGCGATGACCTCGTTGGCGAGCCGCGTGCGCCGGTTGGCGCCCTCGGGGATCCGGAACTTCTGGTAGAGGCGCAGCAGATGCTGCTTGACGGCCGCCTCCGTCACCACCAGCTCTCCGGCGATGTCACGCGCCGTGGCCGGGGCCACGAACGCCTCGTCCGACAGGGCGGGACGGCAGAGCGAGGTCAACACGTCGACCTCGCGTCGGGTGAGCTCGGGTGCGACGGCACGCCGCAGTTCGACGTCCGGATCGACCTCCTCACGGGGGATGCCCCCCATCCGGCAGCGCGCCGTGCCGAAGCTCACGACGTCACCGTCATCCAGGACTCGGCGGGCGATGGGTCGCCCGTTGACGCGGGTCCCGTTACGGGACAGACCCATGTCCACAACGTAGACGTAGGGTCCGCGCCGGACGATCTCAGCGTGCAAGCGGGACACACTCGGGTCGTCGAGACGTATGTCGACTCCTCTCCCTCTCCCGACCGTCGTCACGTCGTGGCGCAGCGGCATCACCAGCCCGCTGTCCTCGATCCGCATGAACGGCCCCTCCACGGCAGTCCTCCCAGCTAGTTAGCGACCCCTGTCTGCCGGGTTACCCGGGCGCGTCACCGTCACACCCTCCTACTGGCGAGTAGCACCGATGGTGCAAGGGATTCCGGGCTCTCGGGCATCACCCGGGCACCATCCGTCCCGCCCGCGGAGCCGGACGATGACGTGCCATGAGGGGATTGCCGATACGGTGGAAACCATGAGCACCCAGGTGCGTCGGCGGACGCGCAGGGCGCCGCGCCGCCGGGGCGCCGCGCCGCACTGGCTGGCGCAACTGCCGTACCTGATCGTGCTCAGCGGAGTCGGCGCCGGTCTCACGCTGTGCGCGTTCAACTACTTCCGCAAGGGCTCCGGGTTGATGGCCGCCGCGCTGCTGTTCGGTGCGCTCGCCCGGCTGCTGCTGCCCGAGTCGCAGCTCGGCCCGCTCGCCGTCCGCAGCCGGTCCATCGACTGCTGGACGCTCGTGATCCTCGGCGAGATGGTCGCGTTCGTGTCGCTCAGCGTCCCGCCGATGAACAAGCCGGGCCTCGCGCTCGCCGGCGCGTTCGGCGTGTTGATCCTGCTCGCCATGGTGGCGCGGGCCGTGCGGCTCCTCATCACCGGTCGTCGTGACGGCCCAGGCCAGGTCTAGACCTCCGAACGCCCTCGGCTAGCCTTGCCAGTTGAGCCTTACAAGGTCTGAGTCTTTAGCTCGCCCCGGTGTAGGAAAGGGACAGCACCAGCATGCCCAAGATCAAAGTAGCGGGCCCGGTCGTCGAACTCGACGGCGACGAAATGACACGGATCATCTGGAAATTCATCAAGGACCAGTTGATCCTGCCCTACCTCGACGTCGACCTGAAGTACTACGACCTGGGAATCGAACACCGTGACGCCACGGACGACCAGGTCACCGTCGACGCCGCCAAGGCCATCCAGGAGCACGGCGTCGGCGTGAAGTGCGCGACCATCACCCCGGACGAGGCGCGCGTCGAGGAGTTCGGCCTGAAGAAGATGTGGCGGTCCCCGAACGGGACGATCCGCAACATCCTCGGCGGTGTGGTCTTCCGTGAGCCGATCATCTGTTCCAACATCCCCCGCCTCGTTCCCGGTTGGACCAAGCCGATCATCATCGGCCGCCACGCGCACGGCGACCAGTACCGCGCCACCGACTTCGTCGTCCCCGGCCCCGGCACGGTGACCATCACCTACACGCCCGAGGGCGAGGGTGAGCCGATGGAGTTCGAGGTCGCCTCCTTCCCCGGCGGCGGCATCGCGATGGGCATGTACAACTACGACTCGTCCATCCGCGACTTCGCGCGGGCGACGATGCGGTACGCGCTGGAGCGCGGGATGCCGCTGTACATGTCGACGAAGAACACGATCCTGAAGGCCTACGACGGCCGGTTCAAGGACATCTTCCAGGAGATCTACGAGTCGGAGTTCAAGTCCGACTTCGAGGCCAAGGGCCTCACCTACGAGCACCGGCTCATCGACGACATGGTCGCGGCGGCGCTGAAGTGGGAGGGCGGGTTCGTCTGGGCCGCCAAGAACTACGACGGCGACGTCCAGTCCGACACCCTCGCGCAGGGCTTCGGCTCCCTCGGGCTGATGACGTCCGTGCTGATGACCCCCGACGGCAAGACCGTCGAGGCGGAGGCCGCGCACGGCACGGTCACCCGGCACTTCCGGCAGCACCAGCAGGGCAAGCCGACGTCGACCAACCCGATCGCGTCCATCTTCGCCTGGACCCGCGGCCTCGAACACCGCGGCAAGCTCGACAACACCCCCGCGGTCATCGAGTTCGCCCGCACCCTGGAGCAGGTCTGCGTCGAGACGGTCGAGGGCGGCCAGATGACCAAGGACCTGGCCCTCCTCGTCGGCCGGGAGACCCCGTGGCTGACCACGCAGGCCTTCCTGGAGGCCCTCGACACCAACCTCCAGAAAAAGGTCAATGGCTGAGGCCCCTGGCTTAGGCGTTCGTCCCCGAGGCCGTCCCGGAGTACTTCCGGGACGGCCTCGACGCGCCATGCCGATGGTGCACCTGCCGGGTGATGGGTAGGGAGTGCGCGATAGCCTGAACCTCGCACATATCTCGATGGCGAGAGACCCCGCGCGGCGGCGGGCTCAGGTTCACAGCAGCAGAGAGAAGAAGAAGGCAATGACGCGCACCCCAGTCACCGTTACCGTCACCGGCGCCGCGGGCCAGATCGGCTACGCGCTGCTGTTCCGCATCGCGTCCGGGCACCTCCTCGGCGCGGACGTCCCCGTACGCCTGCGACTCCTGGAGATTCCGCAGGCGGTCAAGGCCGCCGAGGGCACCGCGATGGAGCTGGACGACTGCGCGTTCCCGCTGCTGTCCGGCATCGACATCTTCGACGACGCGACCAAGGCCTTCGAGGGCACGAACATCGCCCTCCTCGTCGGCGCCCGTCCCCGGACGAAGGGCATGGAGCGCGGTGACCTCCTGGAGGCCAACGGCGGCATCTTCAAGCCCCAGGGCGAGGCCATCAACGCGGGCGCCGCCGACGACATCAAGGTCCTCGTCGTCGGCAACCCCGCCAACACCAACGCCCTCATCGCCCAGCAGCACGCCCCGGACGTCCCCGCCGACCGCTTCACGGCCATGACGCGCCTCGACCACAACCGCGCCCTCGCCCAGCTGTCGAAGAAGGCGGGCGTCTCGGTCGCCGACATCCGCAAGATGACGATCTGGGGCAACCACTCCGCCACCCAGTACCCGGACATCTTCCACGCGGAGGTCGCCGGCAAGAACGCCGCCGAGACGGTCAACGACCAGGGCTGGCTGGAGAACGACTTCATCCCGACCGTCGCCAAGCGCGGCGCCGCCATCATCGAGGCCCGGGGCGCGTCCTCCGCCGCGTCCGCCGCGTCCGCCGCCATCGACCACATCTACACGTGGGTGAACGGCACGGCCGACGGCGACTGGACGTCCATGGCCGTCGTCTCGGACGGCTCCTACGGCGTCCCCGAGGGCCTGATCTCGTCCTTCCCCGTCACCACCCGCGACGGCAAGTGGGAGATCGTCCAGGGCCTGGACATCAACGACTTCTCCCGCACCCGCATCGACGCCTCCGTCGCAGAACTCTCCGAGGAGCGCGAAGCCGTCCGCAAGCTCGGCCTCATCTGACACTTTCGACCACGGCCCCGAGGGCACCGGTCTAGGGGAAGATCCTCCGCAGGGGGATACGAAGAACCTGACCACTCACCTCGGGGCCGTGGAGTTCACACAGCGGGCTCTACCTCGACGAGAGGACGCGCGGCTGCCACCGCCGCACCTCCGCTAATGGCATACCGAGCCCACACCCATTTCCCGCGGGGCCTGGTCGGTGTCACCCCGCATTTCTCCGACAGCGCCTCGACGATCGGCAGCCCCCACCCGCCCGTCCCGGCCTCCGGGTCGTCATCACCGCCCGCCGAGCGCCTGCGCACGGGCCTGCCGTCCGAGGCGTCCCATACCGCCAGCCTCACGGCGCCGGGCTCCCGGGTGAGCCGCACCTTGATCTCTCGCCCCACCGTGCACCGAATCGCATTGGTGACCAGCTCGCTCGCGATCAGCGCGAGATCATCGCCGATGTCGGCCAACTCCCACTCCGCGAGCCGGCCCTGCACCCACCGACGCACCCGCGCCGGCGCCGTCGCCGCCGCCGGTTCCCTCATCTCCAGGGCCGAGCAGGCGTCCATCACGACCACCGCCTGATCTGCCGCAGCACGAGCAACGCCCGCTCCGCCGCCCCCGCCTCGGCCCCCACAAGCCCGATAACGTGCCCGCGCTCCCCACCCAGCCGGAACCGCCGACCGTCACACGCGATCACCCGCTCCCCACGCACACCCAGCGAGATGATCAGCCTCCCCCCGTCCACCCGCGCCCGACACCCCCGCCGCGCGAATTGCGCCGCCAACACCTTCAGCGACTTGGCCGTGGCATTTTCCATGGTCCGACCTCCATCGTCAGATCAAGGCCTCGGTTTCCCGGCGTTCGCCCGCCGGGCCCGAGGCCGTCTTTTGTGTCCTGGACACCATTCGCACTCCACCTGAGTGCATACGGGGCTAGCGTGGAAGGCGGTGTCTGCTGGCCTCCCATGCAGGCAGCGTCAGGTAACGGGTGAACCCGGGCGAAACGGGTGAGGCAATGGCGACCTTCGGTGAAGAGCTTCGACGTTTGATTGCCGAGCGACAGTTGAGCCAACGCGGACTTGCACGTCTCGTGCCATGCGACGGCGGATATCTGTCCAAAGTGGCCAGCGATCAGAAACGGCCTTCGGCGGAACTGGCGGAACGACTGGACCAGTTACTCCAGGCGAATGGCACGCTCGCCGCGCTGCGACCGACGGATCCCGAGCGGCACCCCGAGGTGCTCGACCTGACCGGCGTCCATATGCCCGCCGCGACCGGCCCACCCGCCGACGCCGACTTCGTCACCGAGGTTCGCCGGACCAGCCAGTCGCTGGTGCGCCTGGACACCGTGCACGGAGGCGACGACGTCCTGCCGTTGGCCCTGCGAGCCTTCCGGGCCGTCAACCACCGGTTGGGCTCGGGCTCCTACCGGCCCGCGGTCGAGCGAGACCTGATCGCCGCTGCGGGCGAGGCGGCCGAGGTCGCCGCCTGGCTGGCCTACGACGCCGACCGGCAGGACGTCTCCCGGCAGATCATCCACGAAGCCCTGATGCTGTCCAGGCAGGCCGGAGACTCGGACATGGAACTGTTCGAGTTGACACACCTGGCGATGCAGTCGGTGCACCTGCACCGACCCACCGAAGCCCTCCGCCTCACGACGGGCCTACTAAACGACGGGCTGCCGCCCCGCGCAGCGGCGCTACTGAACATTCGCCGCGGCCGAGCGCTCGCCCAACTGGGCCACAAGGCCGACGCGATGGCCGCGCTCGCCCAGTCCCGATCGGTGCTGCTGGACGGATCGGGCCGCCGCGACGCTGCATGGACGTGGTGGATCACCGACTCCGAGGTCCTGTGGCACACCGGCATGGCCCGCGCCGAGCTGGGCGAGTGGGGCGCGGCGGTGCCGTTGCTGAGAGAGGCGGCAGAGCTGCGAGGCCGCTTCCCGCGGGCTCGTTACAACGACCTCACGCACCTGCTGAACGCCCTGGTACACGTGGGCGACTGGGCTGAGGCGGAGCCGGTCCTACGGGAGATCAGCGGGGACGCCGGTGCCGTGGGCTCGGGCCGAACGACGAACCTACTACGCCGGGTCACGGACCGAATCATGCGCGCGGACGCGCCCTCGGCACTCAACGACCTGGCCGAGCACGTCCACCGCGCTCTTCACGCCGCCTGATCGTGGGCTCTGGCTGCGGACGCCGAATCCGCTCGATGCGAGGAGATGAGCACGTGGGGTCAGCGCGGTACAACGAGATCGCCGACGACTTGCTGCGGCGCATTGACGCAGGTGAGTGGCGGTCGGGCGCGACGTTGCCGCCGATGGAGAAGCTGGCCGAGCACTACGGTGTCAGCCGCAACGCGGTCGCGCGGGCGGTCGGGAAGTTGGCGAAGCAGGGCCGCCTCGTCTCGGTCCCCCGTCGGGGGACCGTCGTCCGGCCCAGGCATCGAGCGACCGTCATGCGGACCGACCTGGTGAAGCGCAACACCAGGCATCGTAAGAACGAGGAGGAGTTCGCGGCGGGTTACAGCTTCCCCGCGGCCATGGGCAACGAGCTCTGGACGCACCACATCGAGCCGGACGTCCGTAAGGTTCCGCTCGATGACCCTCGACTCGCCCACATGCTGAACGTGCCGGTCGGAGAGATGGTCATGAGGCGCCTGCGCGTGACCGGACCGGATGGGGAACCGGCTTTCCAGATCTCCGCCACGTGGATACATCCGCGCATCGTCGCCGAGGTTCCCGAAGTCGAGGAGCCGCACGGCACAGGTCCCGGTGCTTGGATTGACGCGATCGAGGCCAAAGGGCACGGCCCTCTGGAGTGGCTGGAGCGTCGGCGCGTGAGGATGCCGACACCGGATGAGGCCAGGCTGCTGCTCATACCCGTTGAGTTGCCTGTTTGGGAGATCGTCCGTATCAGCTATAGCGCCCTGGACGAGAAGGCCGTCGATGTCACGCAGGTCGTCATTCCCGGCGACCGCATGGAAGAGATCTCACGCTTGCGTCGGGACGAGTCCGCCAAGTGGCCCCACCGTTCCACAGGCCCGGACGGTCCGCCGGTCGCGCCCGCCGAGTAACGGGGCGGGAAGGCTGGTGGGCGCAAGGGAGGGGAGTTTCCCTTGCGCCCGGGAGGACAGGAGCTGTGCTCGACTGCGCCCTGTGAACATTTTCAAGGGCTTTGCTATCGGAAAACTATGGACGCGTGGTTAGGGTGCGCGCGCGGAGAGTAGTTGTCGGGTGGCGTGAGGGTCAGGGTGGAATTGGGTGGTTGGTCCGGGCAAATGATCTGTGGGCGTCGGTATCGGTCGCTAGGGTGTGATCGCCCGTAAAGGTGATCGGGGAGGCGTGTCGCTGGTGGAACAGGCATTTCAGGTCGACCTGCGTGGTGTGGTGGATCTGCTGAGTCGGCATCTGTATGCCAGTCCCCGGGTCTACCTGCGGGAATTGCTACAGAACGCGGTGGACGCGATCACGGCGCGGGGTGCGGGTGGCGGTCGGGTCGAGATCGAGACCGGTGGCGGGGTGCTGCGGGTCCGGGACGACGGTGTCGGGCTCACCGAAGAAGAGGTGCACTCGCTGCTGGCCACCATCGGACGGTCGTCCAAGCGGGACGAGCTGGGTTTCGCGCGGCATGACTTTCTCGGGCAGTTCGGCATCGGGCTGCTGTCGGCGTTTCTGGTCGCGGACGAGATCGAGGTCGTGACGCGGTCCGCGAAGGGTGGCGACGCCGTTCGGTGGACGGGTCGTTCCGAAGGCAGCTACCTGGTCGAGCCGGGTGAGCGGGACGAGCCGGGGACGACGGTGACCCTGCGGGCGCGGGCCGGGTCGGCGGAGTTGTTGAGTCCGTCGGTGGTGGCGGAGTTGGCCCGGACGTATGGGTCGCTGCTTCCCGTTGATCTGGTCGTGGACGGGGTGCCGATCACGGGGGACGGGCCTCCGTGGCAGGCGTCCTACCGTGACCCCGCCGAGCGCAAGCGGGCGTTGGAGCGCTACTGCGAGGATCTGTACGGGTTCACGCCGTTCGACGTGGTCGACATGAGCGTGCCCGAGGCCGGGCTGACGGGCGTGGCGTTCGTGCTGCCCCAGCCGGTGTCGCCTGCGGCGCGTGCGTCCCATCGGGTGTATCTGAAGCGGATGCTCCTTGCTGAAAGTGTGGAGGGGCTGCTGCCCGAGTGGGCATTCTTCGCGCGATGTGTCGTTGACGCGGGGGAGTTGCGGCCGACCGCCAGCCGGGAGGCGCTCTACGAGGACGAACTGCTCGACTCGGCGCGGCAGGGGCTCGGGGATGTGCTGCGGCAGTGGCTGGTGACGCTGTCGGAGACCGAACCGTCGCGGTTGCGGGCGTTTCTGCGGCTTCACCAGCTCGGTGTGAAGGCGATGGCGCTGCAGGACGACGACATGCTGCGGATCGTGGACCGGTGGCTGGACTATGAGACGTCCGCCGGGCCGATGACGCTGCACGAGTTCAGGCGTCGCCATCCGGACGGGCGGTTCACCGGGAGCGTGGACGAGTTCCGGCGGCTGGCGGCGGTGGCGGGCGCGCAGGGCGTGGGGCTCGTCAACGGGGGCTATGTTCATGACACCGAGATCATCGAGCGGCTCCCCGAACTCGATCCCGACATCCGGCTGGCGCGGCTGGACGCGGCGGAGCTGACGACCACGTTCGGCGTCCTCGACCCGGCGACGGAGTTGGCGCTGCGGCCGTTCCTGGCGGCGGCGCAGCGGGCGGTGGAGCGGCTCGGCTGCGAGGTGGTCGTCCGCGAGTTCGATCCGGCGTCGCTGCCCGCCCTGTACCTGCCGAGCCGCGACGCCCAGTTCCGGGAGGAGCTGGCGCGGGCGCAGGAGGAGGCGGACGAGCTGTGGGCGGACGTGCTCGGCGCCGTCCATGCCACGGTCGGCGACGAACGCCCCCAACTGGTGTTGAACCACCGCAATCCGCTGGCCCGGCGCATCATGTCGCTGGGTGACGGCGGGCCCGTCGAGGTCGCCGTCCAGGCTCTGTACGGGCAGGCGCTGCTGCTCGGGCACCATCCGCTGCGGCCCGCCGACACGGCGGTGCTGAACCGTTCCTTCATCGGCCTGCTGGAGTGGGCCGTCCATTCCCCGGAGGCCCCCAGTGAGCACGGATGACGTCTACGCGTTGATGACGCGGTCGCAGGAACTGCCCTACGGCGAGGCGAAGACCGTCCTGGTCGAGGACGCGTTGCGCCGTGCCGAGGCGGCGGGCGACGACGTGTTGGCGTTCCACGTCCGGGTCCGGTTGACCGACGCGTACCGGTACGGCGGCGAGCCGTTGAAGGCGTTCGCGACGTTCAGCCGGACGCTCGCCGACCACGACCGCGACCCGGGCCGGTACGACGAGACGCACGGTCTGCTGTGGCAGATGAAGGCGATCGTCAGCTCCCTGACCTTGTTCCCGGAGATCGCCCTCGACCGCACCTACGAGGTGCTGGACGACATGGAGCGCCGCTACAAGGCGAGCGGGCACAGCCTCCAGGCGGTCTACCACTACCGGAACGTGGTCGCCCGGCACGTCGGTGACGGCACGGCCGACGAGTGGTACACGAAGTGGCGGGCCGCCCAGCGGGACGACCTGTCGGACTGCGAGGGCTGTGACCCGACCAGCCAGGCCCGCCATCTCGTCGAGCAGGGACGGTACGAAGAGGCGTTCGAGGTCGCCGCGCCCATTTTGGACGCGTCGCTGACCTGCAACGAGCAGCCGCAGGCGATTCACACCGCGCTGATGCCGGTGTACCTGCGGACGGGCCGTCCCGAGCAGGCCGCCGACGCGCACCGCCGCGCGTACCGGGTGCACCGGACCCGGCTCGCCGACCTCAGCGACATCTCCGAGCACCTGGAGTTCTGCGCGGTCACGGGGAACGAGGTGCGCGGGCTGGAGATCCTCCAGCGGCATCTCGGATGGCTCGACCGGGCGCCGAGCACCCATGCGGAGATGGAGTTCTGCGCGACGGCGGCGCTGGTCCTCTCCCGGGTCGCGGCGGCAGGACACGGTGACCTGACGGTGCGGCGTCCCGCGGCGGAGGACCGTCCGACGGCGGACGTGCCGCTGGAGGAGTTGCGCGCGGAACTGGCGGAGCGCGCGACGGAGCTGGCGGCCCGCTTCGACGCCCGCAACGGCACGTCCCACCAGGGCGACGTGGTGCGCAGGGCCCTCACGGCGGAGCCGATCGTCGAGTTCCTGCCGCTGGCCGCCCACCACCGTCGGCCGACCCCCGCTCCGGCTCCTGCGGCGCCGCCGCAGTCCGCCCCTGAAGACGAGCCGGCCGGTCAGGACGACCTTGACGCGCTCCTCGACATCGCGGACGACCGTCGCACCGAGCGCGAGATGGCCCGTGCGAAGGCCGCGTGGCGCCGGTTCGACGTCCTCGCCGAGAAGGCGGAGGTCACGCCGCTGCAGCAGGCCCGCCGGGTGGCGGCGCGGGGCGTCGAGCACGCCCTGGAGGAGGAGCGCGCGGAGGCGATCGCGTGCTGGGAGGAGGCGCTGCGGCTGTTCGACGGCATCGGCGACGTGACGCACCGGTACCGGACGCTCAGCCGCCTCGGCACCATGCGCGTGCAGATGGGCGACGGCGGCGGCCTGGCCCAGGTGGCCGAGGCCGCGGACCACTTCGAGAGCAACCCGGGCACGGAGGGCGACGCGACCGGCGCGCTGATCCGTCTCGCGATCGTGCACGTCGAGCAGGAGCGTCCCGCCGAGGCCGTCGCCGCCCTCGACCGGATCGACCCGGACGACGCCCCCGACCGGGCCGGCGAGCTGGCGTTCCGGCGCGGGCAGGCGCTGCTGATGACCGGGGACTTCGACGGCGGGGTCGCGCAGCTGCGCCGGTCCCTGGAGGCGGGGCGCGCGTCCGGTGAACCGGACGAGATCGCCGCGCCCGCGCTGCTGCTCGGCCGGGCCCTGGCCAGGAGCGAGGAGGGCCCCGATCCGGAGGCTCTGCCCCTGTTCGACGAGGCGCTGGGCGCGCTGCCCGAGCCGACCCCGATGCGGGCGGCGGCGCACACCGAACGGGGCCTGGCGCTGCTCGCCCTGGAGCGTCCCGCCGACGCCATTCCCGACCTCACCGAGGCGATCGCCGGGTGGACGGCCGAGTCCCTGCACGAGCAGGCGTTCCACCTCCGCGTCGATCTCGCCGCCGCCTACCTGTCCGCGAACCGTCACCTGGAGGCCGCGGAGACCGCCGAGGAGGCGCTCCCGGCGCTCACCGCCCCGGACGACGTCCCCGCGGAGCGGCGCTGCCGCCTGATCCTCGCGCACGCGCAGAAGGGGATGGACGAGCCGGACGCCGCCACGACGTTCACGGGCCTCGCCGAGGACGCCGCGCAGGACGGTCAGTACGACGCGGTCGGGCATTTCCTCAACGAGGCCGCCGACGTCCTCGCGAACCACGACATGGACGCGCAGGCCGCCGAACGGTACGCGGGCGCGGCCGACGCCTACGAGAAGGCCGGTGACCCGTACGGCGTGGTCCGCACGCGGCGCCGCCACGCGACCTGCCTGATGTGGAGCGGCGACCGCGACCAGGCCGTCACCGTCATGGAGCAGGCCCGCGCGGCCCTCGCGGCGCTGCCGCCGGACAACGAACCGGCCCGGGTGTGGGAGACCGCGCTCGTGTCGTTCGACCAGGGCCGCCTGTTCGCCCAGCTGGGACGGCTCCCCGAGGCGTTGTCGCTGGCGTCCGCCGCCGTGGACGGGTTCACGACCCTGGACGAGCCCGAAGCGGCCAGGGAGGCCGCCCGGCTCCGCGACGAGATCGACGAGGCTATGCAGCAGCAGCGGGAGTGACGCGGTCCGCGCCATCGGACGGGACGGCGTCGTAGAACTCGGGCGCCGTCCAGCCGCGTCCGGCGTAGGCGGCGACGATCGCGTCCTTGATCTTCGCGGCCCGGTCGGCGGGCACGAGCACGATCACGGACCCGCCGAAGCCGCCGCCGACCATGCGGCCACCGCGGGCGCCCGCCCGCAGCGCCGCGTCGACCGTCGTGTCGGCCTGCGGCCAGGACACCTCGAACTGGTCGCGGAGCGACAGGTGCGACGCGTTCAGCATCGCGCCGAGCTCCGCGACCGCCCCGGCCCGCAACAGCCCGACGGTGGCCTCCACGCGGTGGTTCTCGGTGACGACATGCTGGACGCGGCGGCGCAGCACCGGGTCGCGCAGCGCCGTGAGCGCCGCCGCGAGATCGGTGACGTCGCGGAGCGCGTCGACGCCGAGCAGCTCAGCGGCCCGCGCGCATTCGGCGCGCCGCCGCCCGTAGTCGCCGCCGGTCAGAGAGTGGGAGGCCCGCGTGTCGACCACGAGCAGCGTCAGCCCGGCGGCGGCGGGGTCGAACGGCACCCGCGACGACAGGCCGCTGCGGCAGTCGAGCATCAGCGCGTGCCCGGCCGCGCACAGCAGCGACGCCGACTGGTCCATCGGCCCGCACGGCATCCCGACCTGCTCGTTCTCGGCGCGCCACGCCAGCCGGGCCAGCGCGGGACGGTCCAGGTCGACGCCGTACAGGTCGCGGAGCGCCAGCGCGGTCGCGCACTCCAGCGCCGCCGACGACGCCAGGCCCGCGCCCCGCGGGAGATCGGAGTCGAACAGCAGGGACGCGCCGCCCACGCCGTGTTCCCGCAGGACCCGCGCGACACCGACCGGGTACGCGGCCCACGCCCGCTCGGGCGGCCATCCCTCTGCGACGACCGGGCCGCCGTCCACGGGCGCGGTCACGGCCGTCGCGGCGTGGCGCGAGCGGACCTCGATCACCCCGTCGTCGCGGGACGCCGCCGCCACCGACACACCTAGCGGCAGCGCGAACGGCAGCACCAACCCCTCGTTGTGATCGGTGTGCTCGCCGATCAGGTTGACGCGCCCCGGGGCGAACCAGACACCGTCCGGGGCCCGTCCGAAGGTCTCGGTGAACGCGGCTTCGAGCCGGGCGGTCATCGTGACCGCAGGAAGGTCCACGCGTCGTCGACCATGGTCCGCAGGTCCCGTTCCGGCTTCCAGCCCAGCTCGGTCTGGATCTTGTCGGACGAGGCGACCAGCACCGCCGGGTCCCCGGGACGGCGCGGCGCGACCTCCGTCGGGATCTCCCGGCCGGTGACCTCACGGCACACGTCCACGACCTCCCGGACGGTCGCGCCCGTCCCGCTGCCCAGGTTGTAGATCCGGTGGGTGCCGGGCTCGCAGGCGTCCAGCGCGAGAAGATGGGCGCGGCCCAGGTCGGTCACATGGACGTAGTCGCGGACGCAGGTGCCGTCGGACGTCGGATAGTCGTCGCCGAACATCCGCACCACGTCCCCGTCGCCCTGCGCGATCTTCAGCACGTTCGGGATCAGATGAGTCTCGACGGTGTGGCGCTCCCCGTGCCGCCCGTAGGCGCCCGCCACGTTGAAGTACCGCAGCGACACCCCGCCGAGGCCGTGCAGCCGCGCGTACTCGGTCAGCGCCGTGTCGATCGCCAGCTTCGACGCGCCGTACGGGTTGGTCGGACGGGTCGGCGCGGTCTCCAGGATCGGCGTCGTCTCCGGCTCGCCGTAGGTCGCGGCCGTCGAGGAGAACACGATCCGCGGGACGCTCGCCAGGCGCATCGCGTCCAGCAGCGCCAGCGACTCGCCGAGGTTCTTGTCCCAGTACAGGCCCGGCTTCTCCACCGACTCGCCGACGAGCGACTTGGCGGCGAAGTGCAGCACGGCCTCGAACCCGGCTCCGGCCAGGACGTCGGCCGCCATGTCGCGCAGCGTGCCGCGGACCAGGCGCGCCCCGTCCGGGACGGCGTCCTCGTGGCCGGTGGACAGGTCGTCCAGGACGACGACCTCGTGTCCCGCCTCCAGCAGCTGAGCGGAGACGACGCTGCCGACATAGCCGGCGCCTCCGGTGACGAGCAGCTTCACGAGCGGACCTCCATGAGCATAAAACTGTGGCGCGGGGGTGTGCCCAGGCTATCCGGAACGGCGAACGGGGAAGGCTGAACTCATGGACCGGACGCCACACCTGGACCAGACGAACCGGACGGACCAGTCGCCGTCCCGGCCGCCGCGCGGCCTGGCCCGGCCCCTGGTGTGGCTGCTGTCGAACTCGACCGACCTCGTGGTGCGGCTGTCGGGCGGCGATCCCGGCGCGCTGCGCGAGGAGCTGACGGCCGAGCGGATGCGGGCCCTCGTCGCCCAGAACACCCAGCTCACCGCCGACGAGCGGACGCTGATCGGGGAGGTGTTCGCGGCGGGGGAGCGGCCGCTTCGGGAGGTCCTCGTCCCGCGCACCGAGGTCGCGTTCCTGGACGCGGCGCTCCCGGTGTCCGCCGCGGCCCGGATCGCCGCGAACAGCCCGCACTCGCGCTTTCCGGTGTGCCGCGAGTCCCATGACGAGGTGATCGGCTTCGTCCATATCCGTGATCTCCTCGCGCCCGGGCCGGCGGGGAGCGACGGGCCGGTGGGCGGTCTGGTGCGTCCGGTGAAGTTTCTGCCGTCCTCGAAGCGGGTGCTCCCGGCGCTGTCGGAGATGCGCCGCGAGGGCTGTCACCTGGCGATCGTCATGGACGAGTACGGCGGCGTCGCCGGAATCGTCACGATGGAGGACCTTCTGGAGGAGCTGATCGGCGACATCCGTGACGAATATGATGTCCACGACGCGCAGGCACGGCGCCTGCACGGCGGCGTCGTCGAGGTCGACGGCCTGCTCAACCTGGACGACTTCGCCGCCGAGACCGGCATCCGGCTGCCCGCCGGGCCCTACGAGACGGTCGCCGGGCACATCATGGCGGCGCTGCGCCGCGTGCCCGCCGAGGGCGACTCGGTGGACGCGGGCGGACACCGTCTCGTGGTGGCCCGGATGGACGGCCGGAGGGTGGCCCGCGTGCGCGTCGTACCCCGGGTGACGCCGCAGGTCGTCGCGGCGCCGCTCCCCACCCCGCCCGCGACCCTGCGGGCTGCCACCGGTGACCCCGCCGACACCTGAGAGAATCGGTCCGTGCACATGTCCGAAGCGTCCAGCGCCACAGCAGCATCCGATCCGAACGGCGCGGTGAAGCCCCGCGTGTTCTCCGGGATCCAGCCCACCGCCGACTCGTTCCACCTCGGCAACTACCTGGGCGCGTTGCGGCAGTGGGTCGCGATGCAGGACACGCACGACGCCTTCTACTGCGTGGTCGACCTGCACGCGATCACCGTCGAGCACGATCCGGCGGTACTGCGCCGCCGGACGAAGGTCGCCATCGCGCAGCTCCTCGCGATGGGCGTCGACCCCGACCGCGCCACCCTGTTCGTGCAGAGCCAGGTTCCGGAGCACGCGGAGCTGGCGTGGGTGCTCGGCTGCCTCACCGGGTTCGGCGAGGCCGGGCGCATGACCCAGTTCAAGGACAAGTCGTCCAAGCAGGGAACGAGCGGCACCTCGGTGGGGCTGTTCACCTACCCGATCCTGCAGGCCGCCGACATCCTGCTCTACACGCCCGACCCGGGCGTCGAAGGGCGGGCGATCCGCGTCCCCGTCGGTGAGGACCAGCGGCAGCACCTGGAGCTGACCCGGACGCTGGCGCAGCGCTTCAACCACCGGTTCGGTGAGACGTTCGTGCCGCCGGAGGCCCATATCCCCGCGGGCGCCGCGAAGATCACCGATCTTCAGGAGCCGGACGCGAAGATGAGCAAGTCGGCGTCCTCCCCGCAGGGGATCATCGACGTGCTGGAGGAGCCGGGCCCGATGCGCAAGAAGATCATGCGCGCGGTCACCGACACCGGCTCGGAGGTCGTCTACGACGAGGAGAAGAAGGCGGGCATCACCAACCTGCTGCGGATCTTCTCCGCGCTGGACGGCACGTCCATCCCCGACCTGGAGAAGCGCTACGAGGGCTCCGGCTACGGGCAGTTCAAGAAGGACCTCGCGCAGGTCGTCGTCGACACCTTCACGCCGATCAGGGAGCGCACGCTCAAGCTGCTCGACGACGAGGAGCAGCTCGACCGGGTCCTCGCGCAGGGCGCCGAACGCGCCTCCACTGTCGCCGCGCGCACGATGGACATCGTGCGCGAACGGGTGGGATTCGTGGGACGTGGTCGCTGACCGCCGACGCCACGACGCCGCGGAGGGCCCCGAGGAGACGCCCTCCGCGACTCCCCGCCACCCGGGCGAGGACGGGCTTCGCGCGATCGGTGTCGCCATTCCGATTCCCGACCCGTACGGGGCGCGCCTGCAGGCCAAACGCGCCTCGTACGGCGACCCCATGGCGCACGCGATCCCCACGCACATCACGCTGCTCCCGCCGACCGAGGTGCACGAGTCCGAGCTCGGCGCCGTCGAGGAGCATCTGCGGGAGATCGCCCGCACCGAGCAACCGTTCCCCATCAAGCTCCGCGGTAGCGGAACGTTCCGGCCCGTCTCTCCGGTCGTGTTCGTCGCCCTCGCCGAAGGAATCGGTGGTTGCGAACGGATTCAGGCAAGGGTTCTGACAGGGCCGCTTGCCCGGCCGCTGCCGTTTCCGTACCACCCGCACGTCACCATCGCCCACCATCTGCCCGACGACGTCATGGACAGGGCCTTCAAGGAGCTGGCCGGGTACAGCGCCGACTTCGACGTGTGGGGCTTCTCCCTCTACGAGCACGGGTTGGACGGCGTGTGGCGTCCGCAGCGCGACTTCGTGTTCCCCGTCCCCGAACCGGGATCGGGGACCGCTCCGTCCGCGTCCTGACCCGCGCCTTCCCCTGGGCGTTCCCCTAAGCGCAGCCCGGCGTTTCCGAAGGTCGTCCCGCCGGGTGAACATCGAGTGACGGTTTGTGGGTACTTTGCGTACATGCGGCAGGTGATCAACCGGGCGCAGCGGCGCGGCGAGGCCCTGTTCGGGGACGCCAAGGACCGGCTGAGCGACGCCCGGGAACGCCGCCCCTGGTTCGATCACCAGGCGCGGGCGCTGTCGCGGTACCGGGAGCGGCGCGGCGACCGTCTCGCGGCGGCCCTCACCTGTTACGCGTTCCTGTCGTTCTTCCCGCTGCTGGCGCTGGCGTACTCGTTGCTCGGCTACCTGGTCGGCTTCAGCGGCGCGGCGCGCGACTACTTCGTCCGGGCGGTGAACTCCCAGTTGCCCGGCCTGTCCGACCAGCTCCAGGTCGAACAGATCGCCCAGTCCAAGACGGCCGTGGGGATCATCGGGCTGGTCGCGCTGCTGATCACCGGCCAGGGCTGGGTGCAGGTCCTGCGTGAGGCGCTGCGCGACATGTGGGGCAACGAGCCCGGCGGCGGCGGGAACTACGCCGTCAAACGGCTGTGGGACATGGCCGTCCTGGCGTTCCTCGGCGTGGTCCTGATCTGCGGCATGGCCGTGTCGACCGTCACGACGTCGGCGACCCACACCGTCCTCGGCTGGTTCGGGCTGGAGGACGTCACCGGCGCCGGGACCGTGCTGCGGCTGCTGTCCCTCGCCTGCGCGACCGCGTTCAACGCCGTGGTCTTCCTGGTGCTGTTCACCCGGCTGTCGGGCACCCGGGCGCCCTGGCGGCGGATCATCCGCGGCGCGCTGTTCGGGGCGGTGGGCTTCGAGATCCTCAAGCAGATCGCGTCACTGCTCATCGCCCGGACGACGGCGAACCCCGTCTACGGCACCTTCGCCGTCCTGGTCGGACTGATGGTGTGGATCAACATCGTCTCGCGGTTCGCCCTGTACGTCGCCGCGTGGACGGCCACCCGCCGCGCCGTCCTCACCGCCGACGCGGAGAACCCGGAACGGACGGAGGCGGCGCCGTCGGGCGAGTCGGGCGAGTCGGGCGAGGAGTCGCCCCCGGTGCGGGAGAAGCCGCCGAAAAGGGAACGGCCCCCGGGTCAGGACCAGAAGGCGTCGTCGGCGTACTGATCCTCGGCCAGTGTGCGGATCTCGGTGATCCTGCCGTCCTCGATGCGGAACAGGTCGACCGCGCGGCCGTCCAGGACCCGGCCCGGATGTCCCGGCCGTTCCGCGTACGTCTGGACGAGCGCCGCGCCGTACTCCTCGTTCGCCATCACCGCGTACGGCTCGGCGCGGAACGTCCCGCCCGACAGCTCGAACAGCCGGACGTAGAAGCCGAGGACCTCCTCCGGCGTGCGGTACTCCCCGGACAACGGCCCGCGTCCCGGCACGCGGTGCACGACGTTCTCGGCGAGCAGACCGCGGATGAGCGTCATGTCGCCCTTGGCGAAGGCCGTGTAGCCGTCCTTCAGCAGCGACACGTTCGGATGTTCGTCAACGAGAACGTGCGTGTCGGACAAGTGCGGGTCGGACGTGCGCAGATCAGACATGGCGCGCTCCTCCTTCACCGGCGCCACCGTGAGCGTAAGCCCGTGTCCGCCGCCAGGCCAGCGTCCCGGCGTCCCCTGAGCGAACCTTTACCGCCCGTTCGGCTCCCGGTCAGGAACCGGTGTCGTCGGTGGCGGCGGGCGTGCCGTAGCGCAGGGCCTCCAGGCGGCGCCGGCGGCGCAGCACGACGAACAGGACCGCGATCGCCAGCAGGGCGCCCACCGTCCCGCCACCGACGAGAAGCCATGTGCGGGACGCGTCGTCCGAGGCGAGCGGGGCGTCCGGCAGCACCCCGTGGGCCTTCGTGTCCTTCTCCGCCGACTTCGGGTTGCCGGGGGCGACGAGCGCGCCCACGGGCTGGGTCTTGCCGCGGGC
Organism: Actinomadura pelletieri DSM 43383; assembly: GCF_003634705.1. Taxonomy (GTDB): domain Bacteria; phylum Actinomycetota; class Actinomycetes; order Streptosporangiales; family Streptosporangiaceae; genus Spirillospora; species Spirillospora pelletieri. The sequence continues at coordinate 215,328 of NZ_RBWU01000002.1, forward strand.
GGCGAAACCCCAGTCGAGCAGCTGGGTCGCGTACTTCGACGGCTGCTCCTCGGCCCGCATCAGCGAGATCACGATCGTGTGCCCGTCGCGCCGCGCCTGCGCGACGAAGGTCTGCCGGGCGGCGACCGTGTATCCGTTCTTCCCGCCGAGCATTCCGGGGTACGCGTGCCGTTCGCCCGGAAGCATGCGGTTGTGGGTGTGGATCGGGTACCCGCCGACCTTCTTGCCCTTCTTGCGCTCCTTCTTCGTCGGCGGGGCCGGGAACTGGTGGTCGATCGTCTGCATGTAGGTGCGGTAGGCGGGGTTCTTCATCCCCTCGCGCAGGATGAGCGCCAGGTCGTAGGCGGACGTGTGCTGGGTGTTGACGTCCAGGCCGAGGTCCTTGTCGAGCCCGTTCGGGGACCCGGCCAGCGTGTCGTGCGCGTTGATGCGCTTGGCCTCGGCGTTCATGGCGGCGAGCGTCGCGTCCATGCCGCCGTACGCCTCGGCCAGCGTCACCGAGGCGTCGTTGGCCGACATCATCAGCATCGCGTGGAACAGGTCGGAGACCTTGTAGCTCATCTTCGGGGTGAGGCCGACCTTGGTGCCCTCGACGTCGCAGGCCGCCTGCGAGGGGCGGACGAGCCGGTTCGGGTCCAGCTTGGGGACGAGGGCGAGCGCGGTCAGCGTCTTGATCGTGCTCGCCGGAAGGTAGCGGCCGTGCGGGTCCTTGGCGGCCAGCACGTCCCCGGTGTCGGCGTCCGCGATCAGGTAGGAGGCCGCCTTGATGTTCGGCGGCGGGGGGACGCCGGGCGTCTGGTTGACGACGATGCCGCGGCCGGCGAGCTGCTGGCCGCCGACGACCTCCTGCGGTGTCGTCCCGGACGACGGGGTGGGCGCGGTCCGCGGCTCGGCGACCCGGGGGCCGGCCGTGGCGGGGGCCGCCACGAGCGCGGGGCCGGTGGCGAGGGACGCCGACGCCAGCGGCACGGTGATCAACATCAGGGCGCGGCGGACGCCCGTCCGCTCTCGTCGCTCTGCTCGCAAGCTTCCGACGCTCCTTGGTCCCGTGGAAGCACGTTCGCTTCCGCAGCGGCCGCACGTGGCGCCCATGATCTCCCCCGAAAGACTAGGCGACCTATCCGGCGAAGGGGTACCCGGCCGTGAAGGCCACAAGCACGGGACGTACGGGACGCCGGGTACAGGACGCTATCTTTGGGGCATATGGGACGGTCCGTTTCGGTGACAGTCCGTTATCGACGGTATTTTGGGACGCACTGACTAGTTCGATCGGATGGTGTCGTAGACAAGATCGATGACCGAAAGGTAGGACGTCCGCCCGCCCGCCGACCGTCCGCATGAGTCAATTGACCCGCAAAGGGCATGGACACCCGGCAGGACGGCGAGAACGGACGTCATCATGGTGCGAACACGTGACCTGGACCGGCGTTTGTCCAGGCTTAGGGACCCGCTGGCTGAATTGCGCCACGTGCCACGCAACGACCTGCAAGGATTGTGGACGGAGGTTGGCCGTGGCCATTGACTTCAACGCATCGAACGGTTCGACGCTCGGCGTCGAGTGGGAGATCCAGCTGGTCGATGCGGTGACGAGGCACCTGCGGCAGGACGCACGCGAGGTGCTCGCCGCCCTGCCCTCCCTCAGCGAGGACGACCAGAACCCGCCGGTCCGTCACGAGCTGATGGAGTCCACGGTCGAGGTCGTGACCGGAATCTGCGCAACGGTCGGTGAGGCCAAGAACGACCTCGCCGGCACCCTCGCCGCCCTCCGCTCCGCCGCCGCCGAACGCGGCATCGCGCTGGCCTGTACCGGCACCCATCCGATCAGCGACTGGCGCGACGCGGTCATGGCGCCGACGCGCCGCTACGCCGAGCTCATCGAGGAGATGCAGTGGCTGGCGCGGCGCATCCAGACGTTCGGCGTTCATGTCCATGTCGGCGTCTCCGACGCCGAGAAGGCGATCCCGATCGTCAACGCGCTCTCGTCCTACCTTCCGCACTTCCTGGCGCTCACCGCGTCCAGCCCGTTCTGGAGCGGCAGCGACACCGGCCTCGCGTCCTGCCGGGCGGTCGTCTTCGGCCAGCTCCCGACCGCGGGGCCGCCCCACCTGCTGGACGACTGGGCGGCGTTCGAGGATTACATGGACACGCTCCTGCGTTCTGGAACTATTCGCAGCATCAAGGAGGTCTGGTGGGACATCCGGCCGCATCCGGATTTCGGCACGGTCGAGATCAGGATGTTCGACGGGATCCCCACCATGCGCGAGGTCGGCATGGCCGCGGCCCTCTGCCAGAGCCTGGTCACGCTGTTCGACCAGCAGCTCGACCGCGGGTACACGCTGCCCCGACCGGCCGCCTGGGTGGTGCGCGACAACAAGTGGCGCGCGACACGGTACGGGCTCGACGCCATCGTGATCACCGATGACGCGGGGAACACCGCACCCCTCCGCGACGACCTGTACGAGCTGATCAGGGAGCTGGAACCGGTCGCCGACCGGCTCGGCTGCGCGGAGGAGCTCAAGGTGGCCGGCGAGGTCCTGGAGTACGGCGCGCCGTACGAGCGCCAGCGCGCGATCCGCGCCGAGGGCGGAACGCTGGAGAACATCGTCGACGCGGCGATCATCGAACTGGCGGAGGACAGGTTCGTCACACTGGGGGAGGTCGCACATGCCGGCACCTGAGGAACCGGCCGTTCCGGGCAACCCACCCGGCGCCGCCGCCGTCCCCGCCCGCGAGGCGGCGGCCCCCGTGGACGACCAGGACCACGCGCCGGCGCCGTCCCCGGGACACGAACCGGGACGGCATCCGGGACACCTGCCGGGACACGAAACGGGACACGCGCTGGGACGCGGCCCGGTGCGCGCACAGGTACGCCGGGCGGAACCCGCGCCGGGACGCGAGGCGTTCCCCGGCCGGGAAGCCGACTCCGAGAAACAGAACATGAACACCACAGGGCGGGGACCCTCCGGCTCCGCCGTTATTCAGGGGGCGCAGATGACACATCCGGGGCCCGGGGTGATACCCGGCCTTGAACCACCCAACCCCCCGGGGCCCGCGAGTCCCGCGGGCCGCCACGAGGCGGTGCCGCCCACCGTGCCGTCGCCCGTGGAGTCCAAGGTGCCGTCCACCGGCATGAGCCCCACGGGGATGGGCGCGGCCGGGATGGGCGCCGCAGGAGGCTTGGGCGCGGCCACCGGGAACACGTCCGGCGGAGAGGACGATCCCGACGAAAGTATTCCGGAAGGAACGGTCCCGGACGAAACCCTGCCGCAGGGGGCCGCGGCGGGGGAGATCGTTCCGGGCGCCCCGGCGGAGGGCGCCGCGTCCGCGGGTTCGGCGGTCCTCGGCGGCGCGGTCCTGCAGCCGCAGCTCGACGCCTTCCTGGCCGCGCACGAGGACGAGCTGATCGCCTTCCGCCGCGACCTGCACATGCATCCCGAGCTGGGCTATGCCGAGCACCGCACGACGCGCAAGCTCGCCGAGCGGCTGCGCGCCGCGGGCCTGAAGCCGGTGATCCTGCCAAAGGGCACCGGGCTGTTCTGCGACATCGGGCCCGAGGACGGCGGCACGGTCGCGCTGCGCGCCGACATCGACGCGCTTCCGCTCCAGGACGAGAAGGAGGACGCCCCGTACCGGTCCACGGTTCCGGGCGTCGCGCACGCGTGCGGCCATGACGTCCACACCGCGATGGTGCTGGGCGCGGGCCTGTTCCTCGCGCAGCAGGCGGAGGCGGGGCTGCTGCCCGGCCGGGTCCGGCTGCTGTTCCAGCCCGCCGAGGAGACCCCGGGCGGGGCGCTGGACGTGATGGCGGCCGGCGGCATCGTCGGCGTCGACCGGGCCTTCGCGCTGCACTGCGACCCGCGGATCGAGGTCGGGCAGCTCGGCCTGCGCACCGGTCCGATCACCGCCGCGTGCGACAAGGTGTACGTGAAGGTCACCGGCCCCGGCGGGCACACCGCCCGGCCGCATCTGACCGCCGACCTCGTCTACGCGCTCGCCAAGATCGTCACCGAGCTGCCGTCCGCGCTGTCGCGCCGCGTCGACCCGCGCTCCAGCCTGTCGCTGGTGTGGGGACGGGTGTCGGCCGGGTCGGTCGCCAACGCCATCCCCGACGACGGGATCGCCGAGGGCACGGTCCGCTGCCTGGACGACGAGGCCTGGCACCGGGCCCCGGAGATGATGAAGGCGCTGTTGCAGTCGGTCGCCGCCGCCTACGACGTGGAGGCGTCGCTGGAGTACGTCCGGGGCGTCCCGCCGACCGTGAACGAGGCGACCAGCGTGCAGATGTTCCGGGACGCCGCCGCGCAGGTCATCGACGAGGACGGCGTGGTGCCCACCCCGCAGAGCCTCGGCGGCGAGGACTTCGGCTGGTACCTGGAGTCGATTCCCGGCGCGCTGGCCCGGCTCGGCGTCCGCACCCCCGGCTCGCCCGGCGAGTACGACCTGCACCGGGGCGACTTCGACGTGGACGAGCGCTGCCTCGCCGTGGGCGTGCGGGTGCTGAGCGCGACGGCGCTGACCGCGCTGTGGGAGGGCGGCCGTCCCGGCGACACGGAGACGACGATCGAGGGTGCGGCACTGGCCTAGTCCCTGACCACGGCACGTCTCCCTTCCCAGGGTGCGCGGCCCGATTCTCGCGGTTCCGCCCACCGGCTCCGGTGCCGGTGCGGCGGGGCCGTCGCGCGTGCCGATTAGGCGCTGACCTGCGGCTCCGACCGTTCTGTCCGGTCCATGGCGAGATGCCTACGCGTTGGTAACGGACCTGTTGCGAATCGATGCACGCGAGAAGTTTGCCCTCGTTCGAGGGGTAGCGTCCGCAGCGATTTCGGTGACCTGACCGGGCCGCCACAGTGAAGGTGGGACGGAAGGAGCGCGACGTTGCGCCGTGGACTGAAGATTACGCTCGTCGCCGTGACGGGTGCGGCGCTGACGATCAGCGCGTCCGCCTGCGGTGGCAAGAAGGCCGACAGCGATGACGGCGGCGGCACGGGCGACAAGAAGTCGCTCAAGATCGGTCTCGCCTTCGACATCGGTGGACGCGGCGACCAGTCGTTCAACGACTCCGCCGCCGCCGGGCTCGACCGCGCCAAGAAGGACCTCAACGTCCAGACCGAGGAGATCTCCGCCAAGCCGGACGAGCCGGACGCCGACAAGGAGTCGCGGCTGCGGCTGATGGCCAACAAGGGCTACAACCCCGTCATCGGCGTCGGCTTCGCGTACACCACCGCGATCATCAAGGTCGCCAAGGACTTCCCGAACACCAAGTTCCTCGTCGTGGACGCCGACCAGTGCAAGGTCGAGGGCCCGAACGTCAGCGGCGCCTGCTTCTCCGAGGAGCAGGGCTCCTACCTCGTCGGCGCCGCCGCGGCGCTGAAGTCCAAGTCGGGCACGATCGGGTTCATCGGCGGTGTCAACGTCCCGCTGATCCAGAAGTTCTTCGCCGGGTACCAGGCCGGGGCGAAGGCCGCCAAGCCCGGCATCAAGGTCCTGCCGCCGAAGTACCTGACACAGCCGCCGAACTTCAACGGCTTCAAGGACACCGGTCTCGGCAACGAGGCCGCCAAGGGCCAGCTCGACCAGGACGCCGACGTCATCTACCACGCCGCGGGCGGCGCCGGGATCGGCGTCATCAAGACCGTCGGCCAGGCCGGCAAGTGGGCGATCGGCGTCGACTCCGACCAGTACAACCAGCCCGCCGTCGCCGGGGTGAAGCAGCAGATCCTCACCTCGATGGTCAAGCACGTCGACCTCGCCGTGTACGACTTCGTGGAGAGCGTCGCGAACAACACGTTCAAGGCCGGCACCAAGCAGTACGACCTGAAGAACGACGGCGTCGGCTACGCGCCGTCCGGGGGCAACGTCGACGACATCAAGGCCAGGCTGGAGGAGCTCAAGGCCAAGATCGTCAGCGGTGAGATCCAGGTCCCGACCAAGGTCTGAATCCGGTTTCGTCCGACTGGAGCCATGCGCACCGGGCGTCGTCGCCCCGATGACGTCCGGTGCCGCGGCATATCACGTCCCGCGGGACGTTCGAGGCGGAGGGGGGCGCTCGTGCCCGACCAGGTCCCGGCCGTGCGACTGACATCGATCACCAAGCGGTTTCCCGGCGTGGTCGCCAACCGCGACATCGATCTCACCATCGAGCGCGGCGAGGTGCACGCGCTGTGCGGCGAGAACGGCGCCGGCAAGTCCACCCTGATGAAGATCCTCTACGGGATGCAGCGGCCGGACGAGGGCACCATCGAGGTCGAGGGCGAACCGGTGTCGTTCCGGACGCCCGCCGACGCCATCGACCGCGGCATCGGCATGGTCCACCAGCACTTCAAGCTGGCGGACAATCTGACCGTCCTGGAGAACGTGATCCTCGGCGCCGAGCCCCGCCGGCTCGGCCGGATCGACTTCGCCTCCGCCCGCGCCAAGATCAGGGAGATGGCGCAGGCGTACGGGTTGCGCGTCGATCCCGACGTGCTGGTCGAGACACTCGGCGTCGGCGAACGGCAGCGCGTGGAGATCCTCAAGGTGCTGTACCGGGGCGCCCGCGTGCTGATCCTGGACGAGCCGACCGCCGTGCTCGTCCCGCAGGAGGTCGACGAGCTGTTCGGCAACCTGCGGGAGCTGCGCGCCGAAGGCCTGACCGTGCTGTTCATCTCCCACAAGCTCGACGAGGTGCTGGCCGTCGCCGACACGATCTCGGTGATCCGGCGCGGCACCACCGTCGCGACGCGGCTCGACCCGCGCGAGACCACGTCCCGGCGGCTGGCGGAGCTGATGGTCGGGTCGGAGCTGCCGACCCCGGAGCTGCGCGAGTCCACGGTGACCGAGGACGTCCAGCTCGACGTGTCCGGGCTGACGGTTCTCACCCCCGAGGGCCGTCCCGTCGTCGACGACGTGTCGCTGCGCATCCGTCGCGGCGAGATCGTCGGTCTGGCGGGCGTCGAGGGCAACGGTCAGAGCGAGCTGATCGAGACCATCATGGGCATCCGGCACGCGGACACCGGAACGATCCTCTACGGCGGCGAGGACGTCACCCACTGGACGACCCGGCGGCGTCGCGAGGCGGGCATCGCCTACATCCCCGAGGACCGGCACCGGCACGGGCTCGTCCTGGAGGGGACGCTCTGGGAGAACCGCATGCTGGGCCACCAGACACGGCCGCCGAACGTCCGCGGCCCGTGGGTGGACCGGCGCGGCGCCCGCCGTGACACGACCCGGATCGTCCAGGCGTACGACGTGCGGACGCCGGGGATCGACGTGCCCGCCGCCGCGCTGTCGGGCGGCAACCAGCAGAAGCTCATCGTCGGGCGGGAGATGTCCGGGGAGCCGCGCCTGCTGATCGCCGCGCATCCGACGCGCGGGATCGACGTCGGCGCCCAGGCCGCCATCTGGGACCACCTGCGGCGGGCCCGCGCGGACGGGCTGGCCGTGCTGCTGATCAGCGCCGACCTTGAGGAACTCATCGGTATGTCCGACACCCTGCATGTGATCCTGCGGGGACGGCTGGTCGCGGAGGTCGATCCGCGGACCGTCACCCCGGAGGAGCTCGGCTCCGCGATGACCGGCGCCGGAGCGCGCTCATGAGCGAACCGAACGGCGGGGGCGAAGGGCCGTCCCCCCGGAAGGACGCCGACCCGTCCGACCCGTCCGGTCCGTCCGCTCCGGAGCCGGTTCCGGCGTGGCAGGCGATCCTGCGGGGGCTCGGCCCGCGGGGGCTGGGCCTGCGGATCGGCGCGCCGGTGCTGGCGCTGCTGATCTCCCTCGTCATCACGATGATCCTGCTGCGGATCACCGGCGCCGACCCGTTCAGCTCCGTGCAGAGCATGATCGACTACGGCACCACCGAGAACTCGATCGTCGACATCGTCAACCGCGCGACCCGCTACTACCTGTCGGCGGTCGCGGTCGCGATCGGGTTCCGGATGGCGCTGCTGAACATCGGCGTGGACGGCCAGTACCGGCTGGCCGCGTTCCTCGCCGCCGCGCTCGGCGGGGCGCTCACCCTGCCGGCGCCGTTCGGCCAGATGCTGGTGATCGTCGCGGCGATGGTGGTCGGCGGGCTGTGGGCGGCGATCGCGGGTGTGCTGAAGGTGACCCGCGGGGTCAGCGAGGTGCTGTCCACGATCATGCTGAACGCGATCGCGACCGGTCTGATCGCGTACCTGCTGAACGACCAGCGGCTCGCGGAACTCCGGCCGGGCAGCAACAACGTCGCGACCCCGCAGATCCCGGACGAGGGACGCGTCGGCTCGCTGAACGGCTTCCTGTCCGCGATCGGCATCGACCTGCCCGGGGAGGTGTACGGACTGCTGCCGCTCGCGATCGTCGTCGGGATCGTGTTCTGGGTCGTGCTCAACCACACCAGGTTCGGGTTCGACCTGAAGGTGTCGGGGCTGTCGCCGTCCGCCGCGCGGGCCAGCGGCGTCGACGCCCGCCGCATGATCGTCTACACGATGGTGGCGTCCGGGGTGGTGGCCGGGCTGATCGGCATGCCGGAGCTGCTCGGCGCGTCCTACGAGTACTCGCTGAACTTCCCGGCGGGCCTCGGCTTCACCGGTATCACGGTCGCGCTGCTCGGCCGCAACCATCCGGTCGGGATCGCCCTCGCCGCCCTGCTGTTCGGGTTCCTCGACCAGACCTCCGACGTGCTCCAGGAGGTCGATGTGCCCAAGGAGATCGTCGGGGTGATGCAGGGCGTGGTGGTGCTGACCGTCGTCATCGTGTACGAGCTCGTCCGGCGCTGGGAGATCCGGCTCCAGCAGCGGACCGTCGCCGCCGAGCTGGCCACCGGCCACGACCTGGCCCGCGAGGGGAGCGCCTCATGAGCATCGCGACCGGGACGGCGCCCGCGAAGAAGGCCCCGAACGGCGGGCGCCGGCTGCGCTGGCCCCACTACCTGCTGATCGCCTCCGGGCTGCTGGTGCTGCTGTCGCTCGTCCGGGTGATCGACGACGCGGACCCGGTGACGTCCAGCGGAACGGTCAGCGCCGCGCTCCGCCTCGCCGTGCCGATCTTCCTGGCGGGTCTCGGCGGGCTCTGGTCGGAGCGCTCCGGCGTGATCAACATCGGGCTTGAGGGCATGATGATCCTCGGGACCTGGACCGGCGCGTGGGCCGGCTACCAGTGGGGGCCGTGGATCGGGGTGCTGGCGGGCATCATCGGCGGCGCGCTCGGCGGCCTCCTGCACGCCATCGCGACGGTGTCGTTCGGCGTGGACCACATCGTGTCCGGTGTCGCGATCAACATCCTCGGTCTCGGGCTGACCCAGTTCCTCGCCGACCTGATCTTCGACCAGGGCGAGGCGAAGGCGCTCGGCGGCGGCCCACGCCAGTCGCCGCCCGTCGACGCGATCTCGACATTGACGCTGCCGGTGTTGTCCGGCGGGAAGGTCGGCGGCTGGCAGAGCCCGGACTGGCTGGGCTCGCTCGAAGACCATCACTGGTTCCTGGTGTCCGACCTCGCGGGCATCCTGCGCGGTCTGACGAGCGACATGTCGCTGCTGACGTTCGTGGCGCTGCTGCTGGTGCCGCTCAGCTTCATCGTGCTGTGGCGGACGCCGTTCGGGTTGCGGGTCCGCTCCTGCGGCGAGGACCCGTACGCGGCCGAGTCCCTCGGCGTGCAGGTGTACCGCATGAAGTACGCCGCGGTGATCATCTCCGGTGCGTTCTCCGGCCTGGCGGGCGCGTTCCTCGTCACGATCAGCTCCGTCTACCAGGACGGTCAGACCAACGGCCGCGGCTTCATCGGCCTCGCCGCCATGATCTTCGGGAACTGGCGTCCGGGCGGTCTCGCCGCGGGCTCGCTGCTGTTCGGATACACCGACGCGATGAACGTGCGCGGCGGCGGGCAGTCCGTGCACGCGCTGCTGCTGTTCGTCGCGATCCTGCTGGTCGGTGTCGCGATCTGGCAGGCGGTGCGGGCGAACCGGCTGCGTCCGGATGCGGTCACCGACCTCGGCCGCCGCGAGGTGCGCGCCGCGTCCCTCGGCTCCGTGCTGGCGCTGGTCGCGGCCGTCGCGCTGCTCGTCTGGTTCCTGATGAGCGACATCGTCCCGGGCGAGCTGGTCTCGTTCACGCCGCATCTGACGACGCTGCTCGTCCTCGCGCTGGCCAGCCAACGCCTCCGCATGCCCGCCGCGAACGGGGTCCGTTACCGGCGCGGTGAGGCACGATAAGGAAATGGAGATCGACTGGCCTGCACTGCGCGCCGCCGCGCGGGAGGCGATGAGCCGCGCCTACTGCCCGTACTCGGGGTTTCCCGTCGGCGCCGCGGGTCTGGTGGACGACGGCCGGATCATCACCGGCTGCAACGTCGAGAACGCCGCGTACGGGAACACGCTGTGCGCGGAGTGCGGGCTCGTGTCGGCCCTGCACGGCCCCGGCAAGTCCGACGCGCCCCGGCTCGTCGCGGTCGTGGTCGTCGACCGCAACGGCGACACTCTGATGCCGTGCGGGCGCTGCCGTCAGCTCCTCTGGGAGCACGGCGGCGCCACGATGCTGATCGAGACGACCACCGGCATCCTGCCCATGTCGGCCGTCCTGCCGGACGCGTTCGGCCCCGACGACCTCGTGAAAAGAGCCTGAGATCGTGGACGCCATCGACGTCATCCGCGCCAAACGGGACGGCGCGGCCCTCACCCCCGAGCAGATCGACTGGGCCGTCGACGCCTACACGCGCGGCGCGATCGCCGACGAGCAGATGGCGGCGCTGGCGATGGCGATCCTGCTGAACGGCATGACCCGGCCCGAGGTGGCCCGCTGGACGGACGCGATGATCCGCTCCGGTGAACGGATGGACTGGGCGGAGCTGGACCGTCCGACCACCGACAAGCACTCCACGGGCGGGGTCGGCGACAAGATCACCCTGCCGCTGTCGCCGCTGGTGGCGGCTTGCGGCGCCGCCGTTCCGCAACTGTCGGGACGCGGCCTCGGCCACACCGGCGGCACGCTCGACAAGCTGGAGTCCGTTCCGGGCTGGCGGGCGTCCCTGACGAACGCCGAGATGCTGGACGTGCTGCGCACCGCCGGCGCCGTGGTGTGCGCGGCGGGCAGCGGCCTCGCCCCCGCCGACCGCAAGCTCTACGCCCTCCGCGATGTGACCGGCACCGTCGAGTCGATCCCGCTGATCGCGTCCTCGATCATGTCGAAGAAGATCGCCGAAGGGACCGGCGCCCTCGTCCTGGACGTCAAGGTCGGCTCCGGCGCGTTCATGAAGACCGTGGCGAACGCCCGCGAGCTGGCCGAGACCATGGTCGCGATCGGCACCGACCACGGGGTGCGCACGACCGCGCTGCTCACCGCGATGGACCGTCCGCTCGGCAACGCCGTGGGCAATGCCGTCGAGGTCGCCGAGGCGGTGGAGGTGCTCGCCGGGGGAGGCCCGGCCGACGTGGTCGAGCTGACGCTGACCCTCGCGCGGGAGATGCTGTCGGCCGCCGGTCTGGAGTCGAGGGACCCGGCCGACGCGCTGAAGGACGGCTCCGCCATGGACGTCTGGCGCCGCATGATCAGCGCCCAGGGCGGCGATCCCGATGCGCCGCTCCCGTCCGCCCGCGAGACCCACACGGTCGTCGCCCCGTCCAGCGGCGTCCTGACCCGCCTGGACGCCTACGGCGTCGGGGTGGCCGCGTGGCGTCTCGGCGCGGGCCGGGCCCGCAAGGAGGACCCGGTCTCGGCCGCCGCGGGCATCATCTGCCACGCCAAACCGGGCGACACCGTCACCGAGGGCCGGCCCCTACTGACCCTGCACACCGACGACGAGACCCGCCTACCCCGCGCCCTCGAATCCCTGAACGGCGCCTACAAGATCACCACCGGGAAGCCGACCCTCCTCCCCCTGATCATCGACCGTGTCTAGTGCAGGCCGCGCTTACCGGGCGCCCAGAATGGTTTGACCTTGATCGACGTCCGGGGCCATCCCCGGTCCCGCACCAGATGATCGCGGACCAGCTGGCACGTTCGAGCCTCCCCGGCCACATAGGCGGCCCCCGGGCCCTCGGGGAGGTCGAGCCGTGACACGGCGTCCAGCATGACCGTGGACGCCGTCGCGGGCCGCCCCTCGCGGTGCACGCGGTGCAGCCGGTGCGGTCCGGGCAGCGGCGGGTCGAGCTCGGGGGTCTCGCTCTCCACCACCCCGTAGACCCGCGCGGACGCGTCCAACTCCCGCAGCATCGCCCCGAACGCGACGGACGCGGTCTCCTCCCCGACGAACACGTGGTGATCGGCGTCCCGGACGAAGAAGTCTCCCTGCGGCCACCAGAACGTCACAGCGTCGCCGACCTGGACCGTCCGCGCCCACCGGAGCCCGATGCCGTCGCCGTCGTAGAGGTGCGCGCGAAGCTCCAGCGTCCGCGCGCCCCGGTCGAACTCCCAGATCGTGTAGGTGCGGAGGGTCTCGACCGGGTGGAGCAGCCCGTACATCGACAGCGGGTCGTGGATCTGGATCCGCACGTGCTGACCGGGCGAGTAGGGGAACGTGATCGGCGCCTCGGCGACGAGCCGGATCCGTTTCATCGTCGGCGTGACCTCCCCGACCTCGGTGACCGTCGCTCCGATCGCGTACCGGCCGACCAGGCGGTTCAGCGGGTTACGGGCCATGCTTCCTTACCCCTCATAGATTTTCTTAGAGGTATTAAGGAAACATAGAAGCCATAGACTGTCAACGCCATCGACCCCGAGAGGACGCCCATGAGCACCAGCCGCCGCGACCGGCTCCGGGACGGCACCCTGACGGAGATCCGCGAAGCGGCGCGCACCCTGCTGACCACCCGGGGCACCGCCGCGGTGACGATCAACGCGGTCGCGCGTGAGGTCGGCATGAGCGGCCCGGCTCTCTACCACTACTTCTCCGGCCACCAGGAGCTGGTCCAGGCCGTCACCGCCGACTTCTTCGCCGAACTCGCCGCGGAGATGCGGGCCGCCCGCGACGCCCGGCCCGGTGGCTCGACCTCCGCCCGCATCCTCGCCGCCTGTCGCGCCATGCGCGCCTGGGCGATCGCGCATCCCGCCGAGTTCGGCTGGATCTTCACCAGCCCCGTCCCGTCCTCGGTCACCCGGGCCCCGGACTCCGCCCGCAACCTCGCCGGCCGCGACTTCGAACGCGTTTTCCAGGACGAGATCGCGAAGCTGTGGGAAACGCGTCCGTTTCCCGTCCCGGACGACCTCCCACCCGCGATCCGGAAGCAACTGCGCGCCTACACGGAGAAACTCGGCATCGAGCTACCCGTCGAAGCCGTCTATGTGACGACGTCCTGCTGGATCCGCCTCTACGGCCTCCTGTGCATGGAGGTCCTCAACCAGCTCGACTACATCTACACCGATATGGAATTCCTCTACGAGGAATGCCTCCGCGACCTGTCCGCGACACTCGGTCTCGACTACGAGCCCCCACCCGCCTGACCGGAGCCGGACGGACCCCGGTTCCCGAGCCGCCGCTGCGCAGGAACCGGGGCTCGTGCGCGGGATCATGTGGGGCGGCACCTCTTGTAGAGGATCGGGTGGACCTCTTCACCCGCCATGGTCATGTAACTCGTCCTGGTCTTGTCGGAGGTGCCGAGGCTGACTTGCAACTCCGAGTCGATGATGAAAGAGCGCCGCTCCCCGCACGGACTGAAAACCGGGTCGGAGTCCGGCGGTTGGAATCGCCAGGGGCCGGAGAACGGGCCGTGCAGCGAATGGGTCTTCGGTGTGTTCGGTGTGCCCTGCAGGTGGTTGGACACCGTCAGAACACCGGAGGCATCCGGTTCGAGTTCTGCGTGGCCGCGGTAGTCGACGGCCGGCTTGATGGCGTAGCTGTAGCCCTGTGGAACGAGTACCCGCAGAAGAATTGTGCATCTCCTCCGCTCGGTCGCCGGGTTCGCGCCGCCGACCTCGACGCGTACCTCGTCCCGCTCGAGGGTGAAGCTCTGGTTGTCCGGCGAGATGGTGAGCGACATCGCTCCCGGCGTGCAGTCCGTGCCGCTGACCATCCCGATCTCGATGGTCACACCGTCGGGTGGGGGATCCGCGACTGCGGCACCGGCGCCCGTGGCGGTCAGGGCGGGCAGGGCGAGCGTGACGCCCAGGATGGCGGGCAGGGCGCGTCCGGTGTTCAACATGGCAGCCTTCCAGGTCGGACGTGGGGCACGGCCATGCCGTTTTTTCGGCACGGCCACGAAGATCCTGGCGGGCCCGAGAATCACTGATAGATTATTTCCGAGTCAGCAATTCTGTCAATATTCATTCTATTCTATTGATTTTCATATTTAACTTCGGTGTCCGGTGGGCGGACATGCGTGTCACCCAGGGGCTCGCGGGCGCGTCCGGGGAGCTCGCGGACCGGGCACTGTAGCTCGAACACCTGGAGGCCGTCGGCTGCGCCTTCCATGTGCACCTGCCGGTACACCCCCCAGGACTCCAGACCGCGCTCTTCGAGGACGACGTCGACGGTGAGCCAGGGGTCGAGGGTGTCCCCGGCCGCGCGGTGGTGCGTCACCACGGCACCCCGGTTCTCGGCGGGCACCTCGGCCAGTTCCAGCCCGGCCACCGGGTCGGCGCCCGGGGGGAGCGGTATGCCGACCGCGACGTCGATCTTCGATCCGTCGGGGCGGCCGTGGTAGGTGCGGACGCCACGGCCGACGAGGGGCGTGCCGGCCGCGGACAGGCGCGCGGCGAGCGTCTCGGACAGGGCGCTGACCATCGCGCCGATCTCGCTCGTGTCGTTCACCTCGCCACTGACCTGTGCGAGGCGAAGCGCGGGCAGTGGTCGCAGGTGCAGTGTGCCGGTGACCATGGTCAGCCCTTCCTCGATCGCTCGGAGCCGCCGTTCCACCTCCGCGAGCCGCCGCCGGTCGCGTTGGACGCGCCGTTCCAGCTCCGCCTGGCGCAGACGCAGCATTCCGCGGAGCCGCCCGGCGGAGACCCGGTCGTCCAGCAGGGCGCGGCACTGGTCCAGGGTGAACCCGAGTTCCTTCAGCGCCACAAGACTGTTGACCCGTCCGACCTGCGAGGGGGTGTACCAGCGGTAGCCGGTCGCCGGATCGACCCGTTCGGGCACCACCAGTCCCACGGTGTCGTAGTGCCGCAACATCCGGACCGAGACCCCGGTGCGGCGGGCGAGTTCTCCGATGCTCAACATGACGGCCCCACTTCAGACCATGACACGGTGTCAGGGTCAACCGCCGCCCGCTGCGCACACTCCGACGACGCGCTCCTCGGGGCGAGTTCAGGGCGGTTTGTGCTGGTGGGGGAAATGTTACGGTGGCGGCGGTGGGCCGGAAACGGTCCCTCCTTTGCCGCCGGTGCCGGGCGACGCGCGAGTGGAGGTGCCTCCTGTGACCGAGCCCGTCGACCCCGACGTCGAACCGGCGGTGCCCGCCCAGCGGGTGCGGGCGTCGGTGGTCGCGGCGGTCGCGGCAGGTGGTGGCCTGGGCGCGGCGGCCCGTTACGCGGCGTCGCTGATCTGGCCCACCGGTTCGGACGCCTTCCCGTGGACGACGCTGGGCGTGAACGCGGTCGGCTGCGCGGTCATCGGCGCGTTCATGGTCATCATCAGTGAGGTGTGGGTCGCCCATCGCTTGGTGCGCCCGTTCTTCGGCACCGGAGTGCTCGGCGGTTTCACCACGTTCTCCACCTATGCCGCCGACATTCAACGCCTGCTCGACGGCGGTCATGCCCGAACCGCCCTGGCGTACCTGGCGGGCACGGTTCTGGCCGCGCTGGCGGCGGTGTGGTTCGCGGCGACCGTCACCCGCCGCCTGATCGCTTGGAGACGGCCGGGCCACGTGCGTGGGGGCGTCCGGTGAACTGGTTCCTGATGGTGGCCGGTGGCATGGTCGGGGCCGTGTTGCGTTACCTGACCGACCGGGCGGTCCAGGCCCGGCACGACACCGCCTTTCCCTGGGGCACGTTCACCGCCAACGTGACCGGCTGCCTGGTCATCGGGGTGCTGACCGGCGCCGTCGTCCACGGCGCGGCGTCCGAGGACGTGCGGCTGCTGCTGGGGACGGGTCTGTGCGGGGCGTTGACGACCTACTCGACCTTCTCGTTCGAGACGCTGCGGCTGAGCGAGTCCGGAGAACGGTTCTTCGCCGCCGCCAACGTGATCGTCAGTGTCGTCGCGGGACTGGGCGCGGTGTTCCTCGGCGCCGCACTGGCCGACGCGGTGTGGGCCTGACCTACCGGGCCGGACGGGGGAGACCGATCGGGTTGGGGAAGGGGATGTCACCGTTCTCGGCGACGGCGCGGGCGACGGGCGCGAGCAGCCGGTGGAGGGCGGCCGGGTCGTCCAGCGCCTGGTACGGGGGTGCGGCCAGGGCGTCGGTTCGGCGTTCGATGTCCGCTTTGAGGGTTCGACCCGCGTCGGTGGCGGTCTCCCCGTCCACGAGCCCACGGGCGGCGAGGGCGGCGGACGCCTCGTCCCATTCCTCCTGCGACCAGCCGCGGCTGAACCTCAACAGTTCCCCCGGAGTACCGCTCACGGCACACGCCAGGACGTTGCACTCCAGACCGTTCAGCCCCTCGGCCGTCAGCACCGCGACGTGCCCGTCGCCGCGATGTTCGCGAAGCGCCGTCGCCGACTGCCAGAGCGCCTCCACCGGGTCCTCGGGCGATTCGAGATCGCGGTTGGCGGCGAACAGCACCCGTCCGGCTCCGTCCGCGGCCTCGACGACCGCGCGCAGCTTCGGCGCCGCCTCGGCCGCCACGCCGTCGATGTCCGGCACCGCCCGCCGGAGCGCCTTCGCCGCGGCGACGCCGCGCACCGCCAGGATGCTCTCGGGGGACGCGAAACCCCAGGCGTCCGGTACCGCGCGGCGGACCCGTGCCGGGTGGAATCCATAGAAGGACGCCTCGATCACCGCGGCGGGGACGGGCCCCAGCGGAGCCCCGCGACTGCCGAAGTAGCCCATCCAGAATCCCCTGAGCCCGACCTCCTTGTTCGCGGCCAGGCATTCCGGGGCGAAGTACGTCACCGCGTGCAGGGGTTCGAGGGCCGACCAGAAGTCCCGCGCGATGGATACGTCCATTCCGGCTCCTGTCTCTATGCAGATGTCTCAATCGTGCCATTGGAATTGGGTTGAGACCGAGGCGGGTCGGAAGCCCGTCCGTAAGGTAGAGTCACCGCACGGTGATCACCATGCGACCAGCCGACCTCGCGCGCCGGCACGGGATCTCGACCCAGGCGGTCCGCAACTACGAGCGGGACGGGTTCATCCCGCGGGCCGAGCGCACGCCGAGCGGCTACCGGATCTTCACCGAGGTGCATGCGGCGGCCCTGCGCGCCTACCTCTCGCTCGTCCCCGCCTACGGCTACGCGGCCGCCGGTGAGATCATGCACGCGGTCCACGACGACGAACTCGACCGGGCGCTGACGATCATCGACCGGGGCCATGGCCGGCTGCTCCGCGACCGGGACACCCTCGCCTCGGTGCGCAGCGCCGTCGACCATCTGACCGCGGAGCCCGACGCCCCACCCGAACGACCGACGGGCCCCGAGACATGGATCATCGGCGAGCTGGCCCACCGGCTCGACGTCACCCCGGCGACCCTGCGGAAATGGGAGAGCGTCGGAATCCTGGCCCCGGAACGGGACCCGCGCACCGGCTACCGCGTCTTCCGCCCGAGCGACGTCCGGGACGCCGAGCTGGCCCATCTCCTCAGACGCGGCGGCTACCCCCTGGAGCACATCGCCACCGTCGTCCAGCAGGTCCGGTCGGCGGGCGGCACCGACGCCCTGGCCGCTTCCCTGGACGACTGGCACCGCAAACTGACCGCGCAGGGCCTGGCCATGCTCAACGCGGCCGCGAACCTCAACGACTACCTGACCTTGCTCGACCCGCCGCGAGAAAGCCGAACTCTCCCCGCGTCCGAGAGGTCGTGACCCGAAGCCGCTTACACCATGGGCGGTGCCAACGATAGAAAATTGCCGCAAGCGGACACGAAGAGTAGTCGATCACAAGCTCTGGGTAAGCAGATCTCGGGTCGCACCAGAGCGCCCCACCGAACTCCCACGGAGGGAACTGTGCACGTGTCAACCTCCCGATCCGCGCCGCGTCAGGCGATGTCCCACCTGCGGGTCCTCGCCGGGGCGATCGCCCTGGCGGTCGTCGCGCCGCTGATTCTGCTCGGCGGCGCCCGGCCCGCCGCGGCCGACCCGGTGGCGTACTTCGTCTTCACCGACATCACCCGGCAGGAGGCCGTCGTCCAGCTCACCGACTCGGCCAACATCGAGCACGCACGGGCGCTCGTCAGCGGCCAGACCGCCGACCAGCCGCACATTCTCGGCCGGATCATCAAGCGCACCGCCCCCTACAACCCTCGTTGGAGCTTCCACTACGACCCCGGCACGGTCCGCTTCTTCGACGTCGCCATCGAGGTCTGCGACGCCACCATCCCGTACGTCGAGGACCATCTCGACGAGGCGGGCGGCGCGTTCCTCCCCGGCCTGGTGTGGTGCCCCTGGACGTCCCGCCTGGTGAAGGAGATACCCGCCCCGTGACGCCGCACGGCGCGCTGCCGCGCCGGTGATGTCGCACCCGTCCGCCCGGGGGTCGAGCCCGGCCCCCGGGCACCCGCGGACACTCCGAACCCGGGAAGCTCAGGCGATACGGCGGCGGGCCGGGTCCTTCTGGTCCTGTGGCAGCGCGTCGGCGGTCAGCAGGTGCGGCAAAAGGTCTCGATGCCCGTCACCGCGGCCACCTTCCACGGATTGGCCCGAGGTTTGCCGATATTGACCGATAACAGCTTCACACGGCGACGATACGTACCGACCGGCGCGCCCACGAAGCAGATTTCTCGCATGGCGCCGGCCCACCGTCAGGTGTCGCCGTCAGTAGAGGTGCGGAGTGTGAAGAGGGACAGACGCAGGCGGTAGACGTCACCGGGCAGCGGTCCCTGTTCCCGCCAACCGAGGCTGCGGTAGAGGTGGGCGGCGGGCGCCTGCGCGTGGGTGACCAGCCATGCGGAGTCCCGCCCGCGGACGATGTCCTGCATCAGCCGGCGGCCGATGCCCCGTCCCTGGACGTCGGGATCGACGAACAGTTCGGCGACGGCGAAGGACTCGCCGATGAGTTCGTCGGCACGCTCGGCACCGAACGCGGAGACCACCGCGCGTTCCATGCGGTCGTCCTGCCGGACATTCCGGGTGGGCCAGCCATAGGCCATGCCCACCAGCCGCTCGGCGTCCATGACGGTGATCGCCGTGAAACCGGGCCGAGCGGTCGCATCGGCCAGTTTGTCCGGATAATCGGAAAGCTGCTGTGGCGTCTCCGACCACGGCGGACAGCCGTAGCACCGGCAGTAGAGGTCGATGATCTGCCCGCTGATCGCCATCGCACGCCGACCGTCAAGCCATTCCATCGGAGCCTCCTGCTGCGACCTGATCGCTGATGCAGCAGTATCGCAACAGGGGCGGCCCGGTGGCCGCCAGGGTCCCCGCGCCCGCGGCCCGATCGTGGGCCCGCACGTCTTGACGCAGGTCAGGCCCAGTGCAAGCGTGAAACTGATGGTGAAAAGGGGGACCCATCATGACGGAAATCAAGAGCATCGAGAAGCCGGACGACCGGCGCGACTTCCCCAGGGGGCACCTCGAAGTCGTCAACCTGACCGGGCTGGTGTTCGGTAAGGCGACGTTCGAGCCCGGCTGGCGGTGGACCGAGTCGGTCAAGGACATCGCGGGCACGGACCTCTGCGAGGTCCACCACAACGGCTACTGCGCCGAGGGCCGGATGCGCATCCTCATGCGGGACGGGTCCGAAGGGGAGGTCGGCCCCGGCGACGTGTTCGTCGTGCCACCCGGCCATGACGCGTGGGTCGTCGGCGACGAGCCGTGCGTGGTGTTCGACTTCGCGGGCGGCATCGGCGAGTACGCCAAGTCCGGCTGACGCCGACCGCCTGTGCCGGGGGCGGTGCTCCGCCCCCGGCGCCCGTCAGATCACCACGGACAGACCGGAACTCCGTCGAGTTTGGCCTTGCCCCGGATGTAGACGTTGCTGAGGTATCCGGCAGGGGCGTGCGGGTTGTCCGCGTAGCTCCACCACTCGCTGGAGTAGCCGCCTTCACGGACCAGCTGGCCACGCTTCTGGCAGTAGACGGCGATTTCCTGGCGGGAAACCTTTCTCACGATCCGGGCGCAGTTGGCGACGGACGGGTAGTCATCGCACGCGTCTCCGGGATTCCACCGAATATTGACGTTGCTCGCCCAGACGTACACGCCGTACACGTCGGCGTTCGGGCGCACGGTGCCCGCCTTGGGCTTGACGGGATCGTCGGCGTGGGCCGTTCCGCTCAGCCCGGTGAATCCGGTAGCCATGACGACTCCCGCGGCGGCGATGCCGAAGGCCTTCCTGACATTGAGGGTCATCGGTGTCTCGTCTCCCGTTGTCGGGCTCGCCGGTCATGGCGAGCCCGACCAGCTTCCGGCTTCACCGGGGACGGACACAGGGTGGCAACGGGACATTAAGCGGACGTATTGGCCGAGACAAGAGGCTTCCCGGTCAGCGCGCCGTTGACCAGACCCCCGCACGCACCCGAAGTCAAGGGAAACCCCACCGGCACACCTCACGCCAGAACTCCGGTCTCGTTCCCCGGCACCACCGCCACGCCCGCCCGCCGCCGCATCACCCGGGTCTTGTGCTGAGTGGTGCACGACTAGGCGTGCAGGGCGGCGAAGGGACTGTGGTGCTCGGTGCCGCCTCGGATGCGGTTCAGGTGGCCCCCGGACGTGGCCGTGGTTCGTGCCCGTGGCCTTGGCCGGGTCCGCGCCGCTGTCGCCGTGCGGAGGGGGTCCCGCCGCTACAGCTGACGCCGGGAGCCTCGTTTGGTTATCCGGTGGCGTCCGCATGCCGCGTTGCACTAGTTCATGTCGAGTGATGCTCGACTAGGGGTGTAGGGCGGCGAAGGGGCCGTGGTGTTCGGTGCCGTCGGGTGTGGTCCAGGTGGCGTTGACGTGGGCCGTGGAGTTGGGGGGTTCGTCGTTGCTGAGGACGCGCCTGACGTGGACGGTGAGCGGGCCGTGCGGCTTGGTCTCCAGTAGGGCGTTGGTGCTGTCTTGGTTGTCCTGTACGAAGGTCAACGTGACCATGGTCGAGTGGACGTCGCCGGTGTAGTGGCTGGTCACGGACGGGTCGGGGGTGTCGCTCACGCTCTGTTGCTGTGGCTCGGCGCGGCCCTGGAGAAGGGCGAGTAGTTGTGCCAGCAGGACCGGGTCGTGTGTTCCGTCGTACATCCAGCGGCGCCCGAGGATCCCGTGCTCTGCTGTGCCGATGAGCGCGTTCTCGGAGCCGTCGAGTGGGGCGCCTCGGTAGGTGACCGGTACGTGGTAGGCGACAGGGCGTTCACCGGAGGTGTCGGTGACCACCATGAACTCGATGCCGACCTCGCCGTCCGGGTCGTCGAGGCGGAAGCCTCCGGCCTTGTTCAGGTTGGGGCCGTCCGGAGCGCCCGCGTACCAGGGGCGGGCGGGCAGCCATGCCGCGAGGAGTTCCAGCTTGCCGGGCGTCATGGTGGTGTTGTGGATGACAGCCATGGTGCCGAACCTATCTGGTTGGTTGTTGCCGCAATCGTCGGCACTCACCGCGGTGTGGCGTCCAGGAGGCGCGCGAAGCCGTCATGGAGGCTGTTGAGGCCGAACTCGAAGAGTTCTTCGTAGGTGAAGTCGAAGGTCTTCTCGTCCAGGCTGGCCATGGTCGGGAAGTCGCCGCTGTGTAGGACGGTCTCCAGCGTCGGTGCCTGCTGCGCCCAGAACTCCTCGTTGCTGAGGCCCGTCCGCGCTTCGGCCCGCAACTCGTTGATGTGGCCGCGGACGACGCCGTTCGCGTAGTCGTGCTGGACGGCGATCATCATCATCAACGTCCGGTCGGAGGCGCCGGTGCGGCGCAGGAGACCGAGGACCCGGTCCAGGCCGCGCACGGCGTTGGGTCCGAGGATCGGGCGGCTCTGGTCGACGTACGGATACCAGGGATGGTCGAGGCACAGCCGCCAGTAGCCACGGGCCTCCTCGGTGAGGATCTCGCGCCAGCCCGTCTCGTCGTCGATGTCACACGTCGGATCAGGGACCTCGACGACCCGGTCGAGCATGAGGTCGAGCAGTTCGCTCTTGGCCGGGACGTAGCGGTAGAGCGTCATCGTGCCGACGCCCAGCCGGTTCGCGACGCGGCGCATCGACAGCGCTTCGATCCCCTCGGTGAGGGCGATCTCGTCGGCGACCTCGACGGCGGCCTCGACGATCTGGTCGAGGGTGAGCGCGGGCGGTCGGCCACGGGGAGGCCGGGTGCGGCCGGTCCACAGCAGTCTCAGGCTGAGCCCGAGATCACGGTCGTCGCCGTGCTCCGTCGTCATCATCCGTCCTGATCTACCCGTGTCCGGACTCCCGGCGGGTCGCTTGACAGAACGCTACCGCGTCGCGCGGTAAAGGCCCCGCACCCACTTCGAGTATAGTGTACGCTAATTTGCGTAGGGCATACGCGAAATAGGAGGCGGCATGCCGGAACACGCGATCCTCGCCGAGGGGATCCGCAAGAACTACGGGGAGAAAAAGGCACTCGACGGGTTCGACCTGAAGGTGCCGAAGGGCATGGTCTACGGACTGCTCGGCCCGAACGGGGCGGGAAAGACCACCGCCGTCCGCATCCTGACGACGCTCGTCCGGCTGGACGGCGGCCGTGCCGAGGTCGCCGGGCTGGACGTCGCCACCCAGGCGCGGCAGGTGCGGCGGCGCATCGGGCTCGCCGGACAGCACGCCGCCGTGGACGAGATCCTCACCGGGCGGCAGAACCTGCGCATGTTCGGCCGCCTGTTCCATCTGGGCAAGAAGCGCGCGGCCGAGCGCGCCGAGGAACTGCTGGAGCAGTTCGATCTGCTGGAGGCCGCCGACAAGGGGATCAAGACCTACAGCGGCGGTATGCGCCGCCGCCTCGACCTGGCCGCCAGCATGATCTTCGCGCCGGACGTGCTGTTCCTCGACGAGCCGACCACGGGCCTCGACCCGCGGGGTCGCAACGAGGTGTGGGACGCGGTCCGGTCCCTGGTCGCGCGGGGCACGACCGTCCTGCTGACGACGCAGTACCTGGACGAGGCCGACCAGCTCGCCGGGCGCATCGCCGTGATCGACCGGGGCCGGGTCATCGCCGACGGCCCGCCCGAGTCGCTGAAACGGCTGATCGGCGGCGACCGGATCGAGGTCGTGGTGCGCGACCCCGCGAACCTGTCCGCCGCCGCGGCGGTCGTCGCCCGCGTCGCGTCCGCCGAACCGGAGATCGACGAGACGGCGGGACGGGTGCACGCGCCGGTCGCCGAACGGGTGGCCGCGCTGACCGACGTCGCCCGCACCCTCCAGGACGACGGCATCGCCGTCGAGGACATCGGTCTGCGGCGCCCCACGCTGGACGAGGTGTTCCTGCGCCTCACCGGGCACCGCGCCGACGACGACGAGCCCGCGACGAAGGAGAAGGTGCAAGCGTGAGCGTCGACGCCAAGATCGCCGACGACGAGGGTGTCGGCACCCGGCTCTACTGGGCCGTCGCGGACTCCTGGACCATCGTCCTGCGGGGCCTGACCCACTACGTCCGACAGCCGAGCAACATCGCCTGGCAGCTCGGCTTCCCCATCGTGTCGGTGCTGCTGTTCGGGTACGTCTTCGGCAGCGCGATGTCGGTGCCCGGCGGTGGCGACTACCAAGAGTTCCTGATGCCGGGCATGTTCGGCATGACGATGGCGTTCGGTTTCATGAACACCGCGTACATCGTCGTGTACGACAAGGCGCGGGGCGTCACCGACAGGTTCCGGTCGATGCCGATGGCGCCGTCCGCGGTCGTCACCGGACGCGGCGTCGGCGACCTGTTCGGCGCGTCCCTCGACCTGGTGGTGCTGGGTCTGACGGCGCTGGCGATCGGCTGGCGCTCCAGCGGCGGAGTGGTCCACACCCTCGCCGCCTTCGGGCTCCTGTTGCTGCTGCGCTTCGCGCTGATCTGGATCGGGGTCGTTCTCGGCCTCCTCGTCCCCAACGAGGAGGCGGCCGGGAGCCTGTTCGCGGTCGCGTTCCCCTTCGGAATGATCTCCAGCGCGTTCACGGCGCCGTCCCTGATGCCGGACTGGCTCGGCACGATCGCGCTGTGGAACCCGGTCTCCTCGACGGTGACGGCGTCCCGCGAACTGTTCGGCAACCCGGTCGCGACGGGCGACACCTGGATCGAGCAGCACGCGCTGCTCATGGCGATCGTCTGGCCGGTCGTCATCACGGTGATCTTCCTGCCGCTCGCCGTCCGCCGCTTCCAGCGCCTCAGCCGCTGAGACGCGATGGTCCGCGCCATTCCGACGCCTCCGGCGATGGCGCGGACCTCGCGGGCGGGGCCGGGGTAGGTTCGGGGCATGAACGTTCGGCCGACTCTTGAGGAAATCCGGCGGGCGCCGAAGGTGCTGCTGCACGACCACCTGGACGGCGGCGTGCGGCCCGGAACGGTCGCGGATCTGGCGAGGGAGTCCGGCTACCCGGACCTGCCCACCACGGACCCCGACAACCTGCGGGAATGGTTCGAGGCCGCCGCCGACTCGGGATCCCTGGAGCGGTACCTGGAGACGTTCTCGCACACCGTCGGCGTGATGCAGTCCGTCGAGGCGCTGACGCGGGTCGCCTACGAGTGCGCCGAGGACCTCGCCAACGACGGCATCGTCTACGCGGAGGTCCGGTACGCGCCCGAACAGCATCTCCGCAACGGGCTGTCGCTGGAACAGGTGGTGGAGGCCGTCCTCGACGGGTTCGCGCGCGGCGGCCGGGAGTTCGGCATCAGGGTCGGGACGCTCGTCACCGCGATGCGGCACCAGGCGCGCAGCATGGAGATCGCGGAACTGGCCGTCCGGTACCGGGACGCGGGCGTCGTCGGGTTCGACATCGCGGGCGCCGAGGCCGGATATCCACCGACCCGGCATCTGGACGCGTTCGAGTACCTCCAGCGGGAGAACGCGCACTTCACCATCCACGCGGGGGAGGGGTTCGGGCTCCCGTCGATCTGGCAGGCGATCCAGTGGTGCGGCGCCGACCGCCTCGGCCACGGCGTGCGGATCATCGACGACATCGAGGTGGACGGCGACGGGGCCCGCCTCGGACGCCTCGCCGACTATGTCCGGGACAAGCGAATCCCGCTGGAGATGTGTCCCACGTCCAACATCCAGACGGGCGCGGCGAAGTCGATCGCGGAGCATCCGATCGGGCTGCTGCGGCGGCTCAGCTTCCGCGTCACGGTGAACACCGACAACCGGCTGATGAGCGGCACGAGCCTGTCGGAGGAGTTCGCGAAGCTCGTCGAGGTGTTCGGCTACGGGTGGGACGACCTCCAGTGGTTCACGGTGAACGCGATGAAGTCGGCGTTCGCTCCGTTCACCGACCGGCTCGAACTGATCAACGGCGTGATCAAGCCCGGTTTCGCGCAGCTCAAGTGGAGCGGCACCCGTCCCCTGGCATGATCGGGCCATGACCATTCGTTCCACGGGCGCGCGGGTCGCGGCGTACGCGTGGCTGACGTTCGCCGTCCTCAACCTCGTCGACCTGGTGTTCGGCATCACCGGCGACCCCACGTACTCGCTGACGGTCCTCACCATGGCGATGGTGCTGCTCCTCGGCTCCGGGATCGCCTACACGGTCGGGCTGCGGCCCGCGATCATCGGGGACGACGAGGCGGTCACGATCCGGAACCCGCTACGGGAGACCCGGGCGCCCTGGAGCGCGGTCCGGCGGATCGAGGGCACGAACGCGCTGACGGTTCGGTTCACGGGCCCGGACGGCGCGGAGCTGGAGACCCGGGCCTGGGTGCATCAGACGTCGCCGCGCGCCCAGGCGAAGGCGGAGGCCCGCGCCCGCAAAGAACAGAACCGGGGACCGGGCGTCGACCTGCGGGGCCGGACACCGGCGGGCTTCGCGGCCGAACAGTTGAACGAGATCCGGGAGCGGAACCGCCCGAAGGAGAAGGGCACGGATAAGCCCGCCCGTGGGGCGGTCAGATGGTCGGTACCGGCGGTGGCGTCGCTGGTCGTGCCGCTCGTGGCGGTGATCGTCATCCCGATCGTGGAGGCGATCCGCTGAGGATCGCGGCGACGTCGGTGCGTAGGGCGTCCAGGTCGGTGGTGGCGAGTGCGCGGGCCGTGGTGATGTCGCCTTGGACGGGTGTGACGGTCTCCAGGTAGCACTTGAGTTTGGGTTCGGTTCCGGACGGTCGGACGATGAGGCGTGCCCGTCCGGACAAACGGAACCGCAGTCCCTCGGTCGGGGGGAGGCCGTTGACTCCGTCGGCCAGGTCGTCGAACACTTCGACCGTGCGTCCGCCGAGTCGGGTCGGGGGATCGGTGCGCAGCCGGGTCATCACGGTCGCGAGCTGGGCGGGGTCGGTGGCCCGGATGGACAGTTGTGCGGTGGCGTGCAGTCCGTATCGGCGGGCTTGGTCGTCGAGGAGGTCGAGCAGGGTGCGGTCGTCGCGGCGGGCCTGGGCGGCGATGGCGGCGACCGCGAGTGCGGCGGTGATGCCGTCCTTGTCGTTGACCAGCACCCCCCGGTCGTCACCGACGCTGTAACCCAATGCCTCTTCGTAACCGAAGACCAGCCGGTCGGAAGGCCGGGCGGCTTTCATGATCCATTTGAAGCCGGTGAGGGTCTCGGTGTGGCGGACGCCGTGCGCGGCGGCGATCGAGCGCAGCAGCGACGAGGACACGATCGTGGTGGCCACCAGCCGGTCAGGGCCGGTGGTGTGGTTCAAGATGTGTTCGGCCAGCAGCCCGCCGACCTCGTCCCCGGTCAACACCCGCCACCCTCCGGCGTGGGGGACGGCGACGGCGCAGCGGTCGGCGTCGGGATCGTTGGCGATCACCAGATCCGCCCCCCGCGCCTCAGCGAGCGTGACAGCCAGGTCGAGGGCGCCGGGTTCTTCGGGGTTGGGGAACGCCACGGTCGGAAAGTCCGGATCCGGATCAGCCTGCTCCGGCACGACGATCGGAGCAGCGAACCCGGCGCGTACGAAGGCGGTGAGGAGGGTGTCGCGTCCGACCCCGTGCAGGGGTGTGTAGACGATCGACAGATTCGGGTCGGGTGGGCCGAGTTCGAGGGAGGCTACGGCGTCCAGGTACAGGTCGGTGTTGTCGTGGACGGGCCAGGAGTCACCGAGGGGGAGGGTGTCCACGCGGTCGATGGTGTCGATCGCGGCGGAGATCTCGGCATCGGTGGGTGGAATGATCTGGGCGCCGTCGGACCAGTACACCTTGTAGCCGTTATCGCGGGGCGGGTTGTGGCTGGCGGTCACCATCACCCCCGCCACCACATCCTCGAAGGCGCGCGTGAAATGCGCCAGAACGGGTGTGGGAACGGGTTGGGCGAACACCTCGGGCCGCAACCCCGCTCCGGCCAGGACGGCGGCGGTGTCGTGGGCGAACCGTCGTGAGCCGTGCCGGGCGTCGAACCCCACGATCACCCGCCCACCCGACGGCAGACACCGGCCCAGGCCTGCGGCCGCGCGCATCACCGTCACCCGGTTCATCCGGTTCGGGCCCGCACCCAACTCCCCCCGCAGCCCCGCCGTGCCGAACTCCAACCGCGCCCCGAACCGCGCCGACAACGCCGCCTGGTCGCCGGTGTCCAGGATCGCGCGGAGTTCGGCGCGGGTGTCGGGGTCGGGGTCTTGGGCCAGCCACTGCTCGGCGGCGGCGCGTAGCTCGTTCACAGTCGCGGTACCAGCGTGGCCAGCAGGGACCCCATGCGCCCGGCGGATGCACGGCCCGCGGCCAGGACCTCTTGGTGGTCGAGGGGTTCGGCCGCCAACCCGGCCGCGATGTTGGTGACCAGTGAGATTCCCAGGACCTCGGCGCCGCCACGCCGCGCCTCGATCGTCTCCAACACGGTGGACATCCCGACCATGTCCGCGCCCAATGTGCGCAGCATCCGGATCTCGGCGGGCGTCTCATACGACGGGCCCCGCAACGCCGCATACACCCCCTCCGACAGGTCCGGGTCCGCTTCCTTGGCCAACGCCCGCAACCGCCCCGAGTACGCCTCGGTCAGATCGAGGAACGTCGCGCCGGTCAACGGGTTGGCGCCCGACAGGTTGAGATGGTCGGCGATCAGGACGGGATCACCGACCTGTTGATGCTCGGGCCGCAACCCACCCGCCGCGTTGGTCAACACCACCGTCCCGACCCCGGCGGCCAGCGCCGTCCGGATCGGGTGCACCACCGCGTCGACGCCGTGGCCTTCGTACAGGTGGGTGCGGCCCAACAACACCAACACCCGGCGCCCGGCCGTCTCCACCACCCGCACCCGACCCGCATGACCCTCCACGGCAGGTCGGGCGAAGCCCGGCAGGTCGGTGACCGGGAACTCGGCGACGGGCTCACCCAACGCGTCCGCGGCCGGCACCCACCCCGAACCCATCACCACAGCCACATCGAACGAACCCGAAGACGTTCGGGCCCGCAACTCCTCCGCGGCCTCCGCCGCCACCGTGAAAGCGTCGATGCTCACAGCGCCGACATTACCGGCGCCGTCCCGGATCAGTCGCCGAGCGAGGTGCAGGGGCGGGTGCGCAGGTCCTTGACGTAGTCGTCGGGGGCGCCCGCCTTCTCCGCCGCGTCCGCGAGGATGCCGAGGTAGCGCGCGGACGGCAGCCCGCCCTCATAGTCGTCCAGGACGTACGTCCAGCACAGTACGTCGCCGTCCAGCGTCTGCACCCGCACCCTGATCTTGTGGTGGACGTCGAGTGAGGCCCCCTCCCAGGCGTCGAGTTCCTTCTCGTCCCAGGCCGGAACGTCGTAGATCACGACGAAGACCTGCTCGGACTCGTCCTCGACGACGGTCGCGAGGGCGCCCTCCCAGCCCTTGTCCTGCCCGCCGAAGGTCAGCCGCCAGCCGGTCAGCCAGCCGGTGCCGCGCATGGGCGAGTGCGGAGCCCGGCTCGCCATCTGCTCGGGGTCCATGTTGGAGGCGTACGCCGCGTACAGTGCCACGCTTGCCAACGTTACGCCACGCGGGGATAGCGGGGGGTGTCCCCTCGGGGATGGCGCGCCCCGGGCGTTCAGGGGAGGGGCCGGGACTTTTCAGTGCGATGAGTAGGAAACAATGGAAGACGTGACCCGAATCGTGATCATCGGCGGAGGACCGGGCGGATACGAGGCCGCGCTCGTCGCGGCGCAGCTCGGCGCCGACGTGACCGTCGTGGAACGGGACGGTCCTGGCGGCGCCTGCGTGCTCACCGACTGTGTGCCCTCCAAGACGCTCATCGCCACCTCGACCCGTATCGCGGTCATGTCGGAGTCGGCGGGTCTCGGCCTGCGCTTCAACGGCGGTCCGGACGGGATCGTCGGCGCGCTGGAGGCCGACCTGGCGACCGTCAACAAACGTGTGAAGGACCTCGCGCGGGCCCAGTCGTTCGATGTGGCCGAACGTCTCGCCTACGAAGAGGTCAAGATCGTCCGTGGTGAGGCCCGGCTGGTGGAGCCGCATGTCGTCGCGGTCGGCGACCGGCGTATCCGCGCCGACATCGTGCTGCTCGCGACGGGCGCGACACCGCGGGTGCTGCCCGGCGCGGAACCGGACGGCGAGCGCATCCTGAACTGGCGCCAGCTGTACGACCTGCCGGAGCTGCCCGAGGAACTGATCGTCGTGGGGTCCGGTGTGACGGGCGTCGAGCTGGCCGGGGCGTACCTGTCGCTCGGGTCGCGGGTGACGCTGGTGTCGTCGCGCGACCGGATCCTGCCGACGGAGGACGCGGACGCCGCGGCCGTCCTGCAGGAGGTGTTCCTGCGGCGCGGGATGAACGTGATGTCGCGGTCCCGGGCGGCGGGCGTCGAACGGTCCGGCAACGGCGTGATCGTCACGTTGGAGGACGGGACGAAGGTCGAGGGCACCCATTGCCTGATGACGGTCGGGATGATCCCGAACACCCGCGGCATCGGCCTGGAGGACGTCGGCGTCCGCTGCGACCCGCGCGGGTTCGTGGAGGTCGACAAGGTGTCGCGGACGTCCGTCCCGCACATCTACGCGTCCGGTGACTGCACGGGCGTGCTGATGTTGGCGTCGGTCGCGGGCATGCAGGGCCGTATCGCCATGTGGCACGCGCTGGGCGAGGCGGTGCAGCCGTTGAAGCTCGGCTGGGTCGCGTCCAACATCTTCACCGACCCGGAGGTGGCGTCGGTGGGTGTGACACAGCAGATGGTCGACTCCGGTGACGTCAACGCCCGGACGGTCATGCTGCCGCTGTTCACCAACGCGCGCGCCAAGATGCAGGGCTTCGAGGACGGCTTCGTGAAGCTGTTCTGCCGCCCGTCCACCGGGATCGTGCTGGGCGGCGTCATCGTGGCGCCCAGGGCCAGCGAACTGATCCTGGGCGTCTCGATAGCGGTCCAGCAGCACCTCACCGTCAACCAGGTGGCCCAGACGTTCGCGGTGTACCCGTCGCTGTCGGGCAGCATCACCGAGGCGTCCCGCCGCCTGATGGCCGAGCACGCGTACTAGGAGAAGTACCGGAGCGCCACGTACACCCAGGCCATGAAGGTGCTCAGTATCGTGATGCCGATTCCGTAGCGGGTGAACTGCCAGAAGCTGATCGGGTGACCGGTCCGGGCGGCGATGCCGATGGCGACGACGTTGGCGCTCGCGGCGACCGCCGTGCCGTTCCCGCCGAAGTCGGCCCCCAGGGCGAACGACCACCACAGCGCGTCCGCGGTCTGCGGGTCTGCGCCCTCGGCCATCCCCTCCACGATCGGCGCCATCGTCGCCGTGTACGGGATGTTGTCGAAGAACGCGCCGAGGACGGCGGAGCCGAACACCAGGCTGGTCGCGGCGGCGAAGTAGTTGTCGCCGATGGAGTCCGCGGCCCAGGTGCCGATGTTCTCGATGACGCCGGTGTGCCCGAGGCCCGCCACCATCACGAACAGCCCCATGAAGAACACCAGGACGCCCCATTCGACCTCTTTGAGGACGTCCTCGACCTCGACGTTCGTGACCAGCAGCATGACGCCCGCGCCGATGAGCGCCACGATCGACGGCTCCACGTGCAGCACCGAGTGCAATGAGAACCCGACGATGATCAGCCCGAGCACGACCAGGCATCGGGTCAGCAGCCGGGGGTCGGTGATGGCCTTGCGCTCGTCGAGCGCCATCACCTCGTCCACATACCGCTCGTCGTAGTTGAACGACTTGCGGAAGATCCACCGCGCCATCACCACGAACGTGACGAAGATGATCACGACGATCGGCGTCATGTGCATCAGGAAGTCGTTGAACGTCAGGCCCGCGCGGCTGCCGATGATGATGTTCGGTGGGTCGCCGATGAGGGTGGCGGCGCCGCCGATGTTGGACGCCAGCACCTCGGCGATCAGGTACGGCTGGGCGGGGATGCGCAACCGGTTGCACACCACCACCGTCACCGGTGCCACCAGCATGATCGTGGTGACGTTGTCCAGGAACGGCGAGGCCACGGCGGTGATGCCCATCAGCATCACCAGCAGCCGGTACGGCCTGCCCCGCGAGCGTTTGGCCGCCCAGATCGCCAGGTACTCGAACAGTCCGGTGCCCTTGATGACCCCGACGACGATCATCATGCCGAGCAGCAGGAAGATGACGTTCCAGTCGATGCCCTCGTGCTCGGCGTAGAAGACGTCGGCGCCCGAGGTCAGCCCGAGCACCGTCATCAGGCCTGCCGCGATCAGCACGACCTTGACCTTGTCGACCTTCTCCGTCGCGATGAAGAAGAACGCGACGACGAAGATCGTGAGCGCCACGACAGCGCTCACCGCGCACCCCCTGGGTGCGCGGTGCCGAGAGGCGGAAGGTCGGTCAGCCCTCGTCGGGTCTGGCCAGCGCGAGCGCCGACAGGAGCCGGTCCAGCGTGATCGCGCCGGCCAGCCGCCCGCTGTCGTCGACCACGGCGACCAGCGGGCTGCGCTGCCGCGCCATCAGGGTGGCGAGCTCCAGCAGCGTCGCGGACGCCTTGACGACCGTGGGACGGGGAGGGTGCGCGCCGAGACAGTCGTCGACCGTCCGGTCGCGCAGCTCGTGCCAGAAGACGTCGGCGTGCGCCTCGTCCACGGCCCGGGTCAGCGCCGGGTCGTCCTGGTAGGCCGCGGGCACCGCCAGCCGCAGCACCTGCGTGCCGGGCAGGACCGTGCGGGGCCGCTGTTCCCCGTCGATCACGATGAGGCCGGGAAGACGGCCCAGCGCCATGACCTGGATCGCGTGGGCGATCGAGTCGCCCAACGTCACGGTCGGCACCTGTACGGCGATGTCCCGCGCTTGCATGGTGGTGGTGTCCTTCCGGCTCCCGGAGAGCCTCGTTCCTCGCGCTGATAGATCCCTCCTCCTGGCGCCCGGGAAGGGCCCGTCGCAGGACGGGCGCCGCCGCGCCGTGGGCAGGGGACGGTGTGCTCCGCCAGATCGTGGTGCCATGCGTCCGCCCCTTTCCGCGTACGCTGTCCAGTCTTTGCGGCGGCGGGCCGAGTCGATATCGGGTCTGATCCCCATATCGAGCTGGAGGAATCATGTATTCGCAGCCGGCGGGGAGGTCCCGCGCGATGTCGAGCCTAGGATGAGGACGAGACCGGAGGTGATCGGGTGCACACTCGCGGGTCCGCCACCCGGATTCTGCTGGCCGACGACCACGCGCTGGTGCGCCGCGGGCTGCGGCTGATCCTGGACGCCGAACCCGACCTGACCGTGGTCGCCGAGGCCGCCGACGGCGCGGAGGCGATCGAGGCGTGCGGCCGCGACGGCGTCGACCTCGCGATCCTGGACATCGCCATGCCGCGCATGACGGGCCTGCAAGCGGCCCGGGAGATCTCCCGCCGCTTTCCCGACGTCCGGACGCTGATGCTGTCGATGTACGACAACGAGCAGTACCTGTTCGAGGCGCTGAAGGCGGGCGCGTCCGGGTATGTGCTGAAGTCCGTCGCCGACCGTGACCTGCTGCACGCGATCCGCGCCGCGATGCGCGGCGAACCGTTCCTGTACCCGGCGGCCGTCACCGCGCTGATCCGCGAGTACCTCGCCCGCGACCGGGACGGCGACGCTCCCGCCACCCTCCTCACGCCTCGCGAAGAGGAGATCATCAAGCTGGTCGCGGAGGGCTACTCGTCCAAGCGGATCGCGGAGACGCTCACCATCAGCGTCAAGACCGTCGACCGGCACCGCGCGAACATCCTCGGCAAGCTCGGCATGCGCGACCGACTGGAGTTGACGAAGTACGCCATCCGCGTCGGCCTCGTAGAACCCTAGAACCTCAGCCCGCGCGCGAACGCGTTGGCCGGGCGGATCGCGAAGCGATGCCGCGGTCGCACCAGGAACGGTCACGTGGCGAGCCGTTAGGCGAGCGGAGTGGGCCGGGCCTGCGATCAACTCAATGCGGCACGGCGGACGCCGCGTGGGGGGATGACGAGTTCGACTTTCGTGCCGCCGTTGTTCGCGGGGCCGATCGTGAGTTGTGCGCCGATGAGCATCGCGCGTTCCTGCATGCCGTGGATGCCGGAGCCGACCTTGGTGGGCGGGCCCGAACCGTCGTCGACGACCCGCAGCACGACACGGCCGTCGTCGTCCTGGGTCAGGGACAGTTCCGCGTTCCGCGCGCCGGAGTGCCGCCAGACGTTCGTCAGGCCCTCCTGCGCGATCCGGTAGATCACCAGTTCGGCGTCGGGACTGAGCCCCGCGAGGCCGGTCTGGACGCGGCGGGTCACGCGTGGGCCGCCGGTTCCGGAGAAGTCCCCGGCGAGCGCGGTGAGCGCGCTGGTCAGGCCGAGGTCGTCGAGGACGCCCGGACGCAGCCGGCGGGCGACCCGGCGGACCTCGTCCAGGCTCGACCGGACGGTCTCCTGGACGTTGCGCAGCTCGTCCGCCACCTCGTCCGGCGCCCGGTTCACCACCGACTTCAGTTCCAGCAGCACAACGGTCAGGCTCTGCCCGATCTCGTCGTGCAGTTCCTGCGCGATGCGGCGGCGTTCGGCCTCCTGCGCGTCCAGGACGACGGCGGTGCTGATGCTGCGGTCGGCCTCCAGCCGGTCGAGCATCGCGTTGAACTCGTCGACCAGATGGAACAGGTCACCGTTGCGGCCCGCCTCAAGGCGGTCACCGGACCGCAGCGAGTCGAGCCGCGCCATCAGGGCGGTGAGCCGCTCCAGGGGCGCGAGGCTGGCGCGCAGCAGGATCGCGTTCGCCGCCATCATCACCGTGAGCCCGACCACCAGCACGGGAAGCTCGCGGAGCAGCACGAACGAGGACACGGTGACGGGCGCGACGGCCAGCGCGGCCGTGCCCACCGCGAAGATCAGCCCGTTGATGCCGAGGATGCGCCAGTAGAGTGCCGAGGCGGGTGTCCTGCTCATGGGTCCACGTGACCGCATCACACCTCGCGTTGTCCATGCGTGACGCCTCGGGCGGGGATGCACGGTGCGCCCCGGCCGAAATGGGCGACGGGCCCGATGGCGGAACCGTGTTCCGTCGCCGACGGTGGAAGGGGATCGCACGCGCGGCCGAACCGGAGGTGGGACGGATGAACGTCATCGCCGCGGCCCTGGTGGTCCTGGGGCTGGGAACGATCACCGTCGTGGCGTCGGGCCTGCGGGTCGTCGAGGCGTCCGAGCGGCTGGTCGTCCGGCGGTTCGGGCGGGCGCCGGAGATCCGCGGGCCGGGGGTGCGGTATCTGCTGCCGCTCGCCGACAGCGGCGTCCGCGTCCCGGTGCGCCTCCAGCCGCTTCATGTCTGGTTCCGGGCCACGACGCGGGACGCCGTCCCCGTCCGGGGTCGGGCGCTCGTGACGATGCGGGTCGACGACCCCGTCCGGTACGCCCGGACGGGGTCGCCCCACGCGGCCATGCAGGCGATCATCGAGACCGTGCTGCGCGATGTGATCGCGGACCGGGACCTGGCGGACCTGCCCGCCCTGCTGGCGGACGGCGGGGACGACCCCGGGCCCGTCCTGCGCGTCAACCGGGTCATGCGGCCCCTGGGAGTGGTCGCCGTCCTGGTGTCCCTGACCGACGCGACGGTCCCGGTCCGTCCGCACGATCAGAAGCCGCCGAAGTCGCCGCCGCCGCCGAAGCCGCCGAAGTCGCCGCCGCCGAAGTCCCAGCCGCCGCCGATGTCGCCGTCGCCGCCGAGGCCGCCCGCGGCGTCACCGCCGTAACCGCCCCAGCCGCCGCTCATCATCGAGCCGAGCATGGTGCCGATCATCAGACCGCTGAGCAGGTCGAGCCCGCCGTAGCCGGCGTAGTAGCCACCCGCGTAGGGCGCGTACGCGGGGCCCGCGTTCCAGTAGGGACGGCGTCCGCCGCCGTACGGCACCATGCGGACGTCCGGGTCGGCCCCGTGCTGGACGGCGCGTGCGTCGGCCGCGCATGCCGGGACGGAACGTTCCGTGCCACCGGGCGGCGCCCACAACACGTCCTGGACGGACGGCCCGTGCTGCGGGTTGAAGAAGCAGGGCGCGCGGCGTTCGGGCACGGGCTCACCGGCCAGCCGGGCACGTGTCGCGGTCATGTAGTAGCGGCCGTCCTCCAGCGCGGTCGTGACGGCCTGCATGTCTTGGGGCCTGGCGGCGCGCTCGGTGGACCTCTTGGCGTCGTCGTAGGAGTTCATCGCGCGTTCGTAGTCGGCGCGGATGTCCGGGTCGAGCCCGGAGTCCATGACGTTGAGATCGAGGCGGGCGATGTCCTCGCCGAGGAGCGTCACATCCTCCTGCACACCGGCCTTGAGGTCGGCCATCTCCCGGGCCTCGCGCTCGCGGCGCCGCCTGCGGGCGACGAGGAACCCGCCGGTCACCAGCGCGACGACCGTGACGAGCACGCCCAGCATGACGAACCCGGCGATCGCGTTCGACCGGGACCCGTCGTCGACCTTCTGCTCCGCGAGGTCACCGAACTTGATCAGCCGGTCCTTCAGCGACTCGCCGTTGGTGCGGGTGACGAGCTGGTTGATCTCCGTGGAGTCGAGCTTCTTGGAGATGCCGCCCATCCGGCTGCCGTCCGCGGTGATCGCCACGAACGTCTCGCCCTTGCCGACACGGTCGGCGATGGCCGGAAGCAGCTGCCTGACCTCGGTGGGGGTGATGTCGTTGCGGACGACGACGGCGCGGATGTCGGCGTCGGAGTCGCCGCCGAGGGCCGTCTTGATCTCGTTCTGGTCGGCGGGCGAGAGAACGTTCCCCGCCTCGCTCGTTATGTAGAGCCGTGAGTCGATCAGACCCTTGGCGATCTGCCCCACGGTGTCGTTGGGCGCGGCGGCCCGAACGGTGGTCTGGACGATGGCCGCGTTTCCGGTGGTGGTCTGTGCGGTGTCAGCCTGTGCGGGGGCGGAGAAGGCGAACGCCGGCAGGGCGACGGCGGCGACGATCGCCGAGACGGCGCCACGGCGTGCCATCCGCATGGCCCGGTTGTCGGTGCTCATGCCTCCAGTCTGCCTCGCCGTCGGCCCCGACAATCGGACCGGCACCGCGCATTTTTACCGGAACGGGGGTATTCGACCGGCAGGTCAGTCCTTGATCTCGCAGATGACGGCCCCGGCGGAGACGGTCTGGCCGACCTCGGCGGACAGGCCGGTGAGCGTCCCGGACTTGTGCGCGGTGAGCGGCTGCTCCATCTTCATGGCCTCCAGGACCACGACGGTGTCGCCCGCCTCCACCGTTGCGCCGTCCTCGACGACGATCTTGACGATGGTGCCCTGCATGGGGCTGACCAGGGAGTCGCCGGACGCCTGCGCGCCGCCGCCCTTGGTGCCGCCGCGCCGCCGCGCGGGCTGCGCCCTGCCGGTGGCGCCGCCGGGGACGGCGCCGAGGCCCGCCGGGAGGACGACCTCGATGCGGCGGCCGCCGACCTCCACGGTGACGCGCTCCCGCTCGCCCTCCTCGGTCTCGGCGGCGACGGGCGGCTCGTGGGGCGGGATGCGGTTGTCGAACTCGGTCTCGATCCACCGGGTGTGGACGGAGAACGGCGTCGTGTCGTCGGACGGGACGAACGCCGGATCGTCCAGCACGGCGCGGTGGAACGGCAGGACGGTCGGCATCCCCTCGATGACGAATTCGGCGAGCGCCCGGCGCGACCGCTCGACGGCCTGGCGGCGGGTCGCGCCCGTCACGATCAGCTTGGCGATCAGGGAGTCGAACGCCTGCGGGACGGCCTGCCCGGCGCCGTAGCCGGTGTCGAGACGGACACCGGGCCCGGTCGGCGGTTCCCAGGCGGTCAGCGTCCCGACGGCCGGAAGGAACCCGCGGCCGGCGTCCTCGGCGTTCAGCCGGAACTCGATCGAGTGGCCGCGCGGTTCGGGGTCGCCGTAGCCGAGTTCCTCGCCGCTCGCGATGCGGAACATCTCGCGGACGAGGTCGATCCCGGCGACCTCCTCGGTGACGGGGTGTTCGACCTGGAGGCGGGTGTTGACCTCAAGGAACGAGATCGTCCCGTCCTGGCCGACGAGGAACTCGCACGTGCCCGCGCCGACGTACCCGGCCTCCTTGAGGATGGCCTTGGACGAGCTGTACAGCAGTTCGACCTGCTCGTCCGACAGGTACGGCGCCGGGGCCTCCTCGACGAGCTTCTGGTGCCGTCGTTGCAGCGAGCAGTCGCGGGTGGAGACCACGACCACGTTCCCGTGCTGGTCGGCGAGGCACTGCGTCTCCACATGCCGGGGCCGGTCGAGGTACCGCTCGACGAAACACTCGCCGCGCCCGAACGCGCCCACGGCCTCGCGGACCGCCGACTCGTACAGGTCGGGGACCTCGTCGAGCGTCCGGGCGACCTTCAGGCCGCGTCCACCGCCGCCGTACGCGGCCTTGATCGCGATCGGCAGCCCGTGCTCCTCGGCGAACGCGACGACCTCGTCGGCACCGGACACCGGATCCGTGGTCCCGGCGACGAGCGGCGCGCCGACCTTCTGAGCGATATGCCGGGCCTGCACCTTGTCGCCCAGCGCGGTGATCGCGGCGGGAGGCGGACCGATCCAGGTCAGCCCGGCGTTCTGCGCGGCGGTCGCGAAGTCGGCGTTCTCGGCGAGGAACCCGTATCCGGGATGGACGGCGTCCGCGCCCGACTCGGAGGCGATCTTCAGCAGCTTCTCGATGTCCAGATAGCTGTCGGCGGCGGTCCGCCCGCCGAGCGCGAAGGCCTCGTCCGCCACCCGCACGTGCAGCGCGTCCAGATCGGGTTCCGCGTAGACGGCCACGCTGGTCAGGCCGGCGTCGCGACAGGCGCGGGCAATCCGGACCGCGATCTCACCGCGGTTGGCGATCAGGACCTTGCGCACGTGGGTCTCCTCCCCTACGACCTGACGCAGTCTAGATAATCGCCGTTCCAGGCTTTCGTAAGCCCCTCCCCATGAGGGCGCGACCGCCGGGGGCGCGGATCCGACCGCCGGGACGCGCGTCCGCGGGCCCGGGACACCGGGGCCGTACACACCGAAACATGAAGAATTCTCTGAAATCGCCTTGACGAGGAGTAACTAACCCCGTCACAACGCGTACCGGACGGGCCCATGTGGCCACATCCGGACACGCCATCAGAGAAGGAATGGCCGGAAGTGAGGACGATTCGCCTTC
Source organism: Actinomadura pelletieri DSM 43383 (assembly GCF_003634705.1). Classification (GTDB taxonomy): domain Bacteria; phylum Actinomycetota; class Actinomycetes; order Streptosporangiales; family Streptosporangiaceae; genus Spirillospora; species Spirillospora pelletieri. The sequence goes on from NZ_RBWU01000002.1 coordinate 253,834, forward strand.
GGACACTGGATCGGCGTGATCGTCGGGGCGTAAGCTGTCGCCATTCTTCGGGCCGCGCATGGAAACGTTCCACGGAACGGCGGCGAATGCCCGACCACGGGGCCGCCGCCGACCGATGACTCCCCACGAGCCGCGGGTCCCGGCCCATCCCCCCGAGGCCGGGACCCGCATCCCGACAACGGGTTCCGGCGCGAACGGTCAGTCGGCGCCGGCGGGCGGCGGCAGCGCCACCTGGATCCGTGTGGCGACGCCCGCCGCGACGAACAGACCGCGACCCGTGGGGCCGCCTCGCGGGACGCTCCGGGGCAGGGGCAGGCCGAACAGCTTCCCGTCGTCCGGTGACTCGACCGACAGCAGCACGCCGGAGCGGGAACGGCGCGTCTCGGCGAGGAAGCCGCGGCCGTCCCGGCCCAGACCGTCGGTGGTGCCGCCGATGATGACGGCGTGGTCGCCGTCGCGGGCGGCGCGCAGGACGTCGCGGAGCGCGCCGTCCAGATCGGTCCCGTCGAGCATCTCCGCGTCGTCCACGACGACGGCGTAGCGGTGCTCGTCGCCGATGGCCTCGGCGAGGTCGTCCGCGCCCGCCCCCGAGGTCAGCAGCCCGAGCACGCCCGGGTGCCCGGACAGCAGCCGCAGCGGCGAGCGGCGCGGCGTGACCAGCACGACCGGGACGAGCCCGCCCCCGACCGCCGGGTCGAGCAGCGCGTGGGCGATCGTGCGGAGCGTGGTGGAGCGGCCCGACCGGGGCGGGCCCGCGACGGCGAACCCCGGGCCGTCGTGGCGCAGGTCGATGCCCACCGGGGCGAGGGTGTCGCCGCCGACGCCGACCAGCGCCCACAGCACGGACGGCGCGAGGAACTCCCGGTCCAGTGACATCGCCTCGCGGTAGGTGACGCGGACGGGCAGCTCGTCCACTCGCAGCGGACGCCGCCGCGGCGGCAGCCGCCCGTAGCGGGACACGCAGCCGCGCGCGATCTCCTGGAGCGCCGTGACCTGCGCCGCCGCGGACGGATCGGCGCCGAGCAGGCCGATCTGCGACTCGTGCGGCGCAGCGCCCGGCGCGACCGGTTCCAGGGCCCGGCCGGGCGGCATCGCGGCGGGGACCTGCCTGGCGTGGAGACCGCCGTAGCCGTAGTCGTCGGCGTCGGTCATGCGAAGGATGAGGGTCCGGTCGACGACGGTGGACAACTCCCCGCCGAGACCCGAGCGATCGCCGGTCACGACCGCGCGCAGGCCCACCGCCGCGCCCTCGCGCAGCAGCCGTATCGCCTGGTCGACGAGGCGACCGTGGTCGGCCTGCTCGAACTCGTCGAGGAAGCCCTCCCAGCCGTCGAGCAGCAGCACCATCCAGGGGAGACGGTCGGTGGCGGCGACCGCCGCGCGCTGCTCGGCCAGCGACCCGAACCCCGCCTCGGCGAACACCCGGACGCGCCGCTCGACCTCGGCGGTCAGCGCGGCGAGCAGCCGTTCGCAGCGGTCGGGCTGGTCGCGGGTGACGACCGCGCCGCAGTGCGGCAGGGCGGTCAGCGGCAGCAACGCGTTCGCGGCGCAGTCGATCGCGTACAGGTGCGCGTCGTAGGGGGAGCAGGCCGAGGCGAGGGACCCGGCGATGGTCCGCAGCGCGGTCGAACGGCCCGACCGCGCGGACCCGGCCACGTACAGGTGGCCGCCGGACGTGAGGTCCAGGGCCAGGTCCTCGCGGGACTGGACGGTGGGCAGGTCGGTCACGCCGAACGGGATCGGCGGCACGTCCACCACGGAACCGCCGGCGGCGGTCCTGGGCTCCAGCGTGAACCGCTCCGGCAGCGGGTTCAGCCACGGGGACGGCTGCCGGGCGATGCCCGCGCGGCGGACCGCCTCGCCGATCGCCTGGACGAGCACGCCGAGGTCGGTGGCCTCGGCCCCGTCGCCGTCCGCTCCCGCCGCGGCCTGCCGGGGGACGGGCGCCGGGTGGCCGAGCCGCCGCCACGGCAGCGGGACGACGGTGGGTTCGCGTTCGGCGGACCCGGCCCCCGCCCCGGCCCGAGGACGGCGGCCTCCGATCCGCGCCACCTGCACGGGCTGCGGCGACGACGCGCCGGGCCGGACGAAGCAGCTCCCGGGGGTGGCCTCGGAGATCCGCGCGGCGTCCGGCGAGCCGAGGACGTCGATGGACTCCTCGGCGCCGCCGACGCGCAGCGCGATCCGCAGGTCCGTGGCGGCGCGGACCTCGTCGGTGACGGCCTCGCCGGGCCGCCGCGTCGCGAGGACCAGATGGACGCCGAGGGGCCCGCCGCGCCGCCCGACGTCCACCAGGCCGGACACGAACCCGGGGGCCTCGGCGACCATCGCGGCGAACTCGGCGACGACCAGCACGAGACGCGGCAGCGGCGGCAGACCGGAGTTCTCGGGGCGGAGGGCGTCATAGTCGTCGACGTCCTTGACGCCGGCGTCGAGCAGGACCTCCTCCCGGCGGCGCAGCTCGGCGGCGAGGGACTCCAGCACCCGTTCGGTGGCGTGCCCGTCCAGGTCGGTAACCACGCCGACCGTGTGGGGGAGGTGGGCGCAGTCGCGGAACGCGGCGCCTCCCGGGTCGATGAGGACGAACGTCATCTCGTCGGGCCGGTTGGCGGTGGCGAGCGACGCGACGAGTGTCCGCAGCAGCTCCGACACACCCGCCCCGGGCGTTCCGGCGACCAGGGTGTGCGGGCCGTCCACCCGCAGGTCGATCTCGTACGGCACACCGGACGCGACACCGACGGGCAGGCGGGTCGTGCGGCCCCCGTCGCGCGTCCACGACTGGAGGATGTGCTCGGCGGTGGGCTCCGGCATGTCGAGCAGGTCCAGCAGCCGCACCGGGGACGCGGCGGGGCCCGCGGAGTTCGGGGGCGACTGTTCCCGGACGGGCGCCAACGCACGCGCCACCCGTTCGGTCCAGGTGGGGGAGACCTGGTCGGCCAGCGCGACGACATCGAGGCCCGCGCCCCGGACACCGATCATCGAGGGGCGCCGTGGGTCCCACGTGACCACGGCGCGGCACTCCTCGGGGAGCGGGTGGCCCGCGTCCTCCACGCAGATCGCGTACAGGCCGTACTCGGCGCCCCGCGCCAGCAGCATCGGCATTCCCGGCAGGCGGCGCAGCGCGCGGGCCCCGTCCAGCACGATCAAAATCGCGTACGGGGTCGGGTCCGTCGGGGCGGCGCGGCGGCGTTCGGTCACCCGGATCGCCAGTTCGGTGACGCGGTGCGCGGTCGTCTCCGGGTCGGTGCCGACGAGGGCGACGCAGTCCTCACCCTCGCGCGGGCGGCCGTGCGGCAGCCACCGCACCCAGTTCCACTCGTCCCCGGCGTCCGGGTCGTCGGACAGGACGACGACGGCCAGGTCGTCGGGACCGTGCAGCGCGGCGGCCTGCGCCACCATCCATCGGGCCAGCGCGCGGGACGCGCCCCGCGGGCCGGTCAGCCCGACGACGCCGAGGTCGCGCAGCGGCAACGTCACCGGCACCAGACGCGCCTGCGGAACCGGAACCTCGGTCGCGTCCCCGTGCAGTTCTATGTGGGCGGGAAGGTCGGCGAGCCCGACCCGCAGACGCAGCGCGTCGGGGTCGGTGCGGCGGCGCTCCCACAGCCGCCGCCGGGGCCCGGTCGCGGTGAGCAGCACCTCGGCCGGGTCGGGGTGCAGCGCGCGCCGCTCCACCTCGTCCTCCCGGCGCAGCCGCTCCATCTCCACATCGAACTCGGCGGTCCTGCGCCGGTACTCCTTCAGGGACCGGCGTCCGAACAGCCGGAGCAGGTCGAGCGGCCCCCGTTCGGGCGGTCGCGGGACCTCCAGGCCGCGCTCGTGTCGGACGTCGTTCGGCCGGGGCGGCCGGTTGAAGGCCAGACCGCCGTCCGGCAGGGGTTCCAGGTGCGCGTCCGGTGCGGTGCTCGGCGCGACGGACAGGACGGTGGACCCCACCGACAGCAACCCGCCGACGGGCCACACCGCCCGCTCGACCAGCGGCCGTCCGTCCAGGACGGCGCCCTCCGTCGACGGCTCCACCTGCACGGACTCGCGTCCGACCGTGAGTCGCAGCGACCGGGGCGGCACGGACGGATCGTCCAGCGCGACGTCCACGTCCCGTCCCGACCCGATCGTGCTGACCCCGAGGCCCAGACGGTGCACCGATCCGGCCGCCGGACCGCCGACGACACGGACCTCGACCAGCCCGGTCGGCTCGGTGAGGACGGTCGCGGCGGCGCCGCGCCGCTCCACGGCGACGACCGCGCCGTTCCGCAGCTCCTTGACGGCGACGGCCTGTGGATCCAGCATCCGCCCGTCGATCCACAGCGCGCGCCGCGACGGCCCGTCCCGTACGCCGCGTCCGCCCAGTCCGCCCAGCTCGTCCCGTTCGCCCTGTTCGTCGAGGAGGACCGCGCCGAGTGAGCGGGCGACGCCGTCCACGGTGGTCTCGGAGTCGACCTCCATCACGACGTCCCGCGGCCCCTGGCCGGTCAGCGCCGTGAAAGAGATCCGCATCCGTGCCCTCCGATGTCCCGCGAACGGGGTCAGCTTAATTACCCCGCGCGGACCGCTCCCGGTGATCGGCGACGATCGTGTGGAGGGCGTCGTCGAGCGGCGTCGGGCTCATCCCGAAAGTGGATTCGAAGGCTGATGAGTCCAGGATGTACGGCTTGTCGAACTGGTACCGCGTCTCCCGCAATTCCTTCACCATCGGCGACACGACCCCGATCGCGTTGAAGAGGGGGCGCGGCAACTCGTGGACGCGAGGTGCCGGCGCGTCGGCGATCTCGCACAGCCGCCTGGCGACGTCGATCGCCGAGACGGCCGGACCGGTCGGGACGTGCCAGGCCCGGCCCCACGCGCGCTCGTCCGTCCCGGCGACGGCGAGGGCCTTGGCGACGTCCGGCAGGTACGTCCAGGCGTGCGGGATCGACGGGTCGCTGAGGAACATGACCCGCTTGCCCGCCAGCAGCGGCTTCACGAACCGGGTCTCGCCGAGGTACGCCTGGTCGGTGCTCCCCGGCCCGTAGTAGTCGGACGCGCGCAGCTCGGTCGTCCGGACGCGACCCGCCTCGTGCGCGGCCAGCAGGTCCCGCCACATCGCGGCGCGCACCCGGCCCTTGACGCCGGGCGCGGCGAGCGGCAGGTCCTCGGTCATCGGACCGTCCACCGGCCCGTACCCGTACAGGTTGCCCAGCGTCACCAGCACGGCCCCGGTGTCCTCGGCGGTGCCGAGGAAGGACGCCGCCATCGGCGGCCAGTCCCGGGTCCAGCGGTGGTAGGCCGGGTTGACGCAGTTGTAGAGCGCGTCGGCCCCTGCGGCGATCTTGGTCAGCCGGGCCCGGTCGGCGGCGTCGGCGGCGATCCTCTCGATGCCTCTCGGGCCGGAGCCCGACCGGGTCACGACGACCACGTCGTGTCCGCCCTCGACGAGCCGCCTCGCCAGGTGGGCGCCGACCTGTCCGGCGCCGACGATCACGTGCTTGCCCATGTCCACTCCTCGGTGATGTGTTCAGTGCTCTGTTATGTGAGCAATGCTCTCGCTGGAGAGCGGTGATGTCAAGAGCGGTGCTCTCGTTTCTGTGCGCTGCTCTGCTACGCTCGCCCCATGAGCGCTGGGCGTACGGCACGGGAACGGGTTCGGGCGGAGCTGATCCGCGAGATCATGGACGTGGCGAGACGGCAGTTGGCCACCGCGGGCGCCGCCGGGTTGTCGCTGCGCGCGATCGCCCGCGAGCTGGGCATGGTCTCCTCGGCGATCTACCGGTACGTCGCCAGCCGCGACGACCTGCTCACCCTGCTGATCGTCGACGGGTACAACGCGGTCGGCGAGGCGGTGGAGCGTGCCGACGCCGAAGCCTGCGCCGAGGGGAACGCCGACGACTTCGCCGGACGATGGCTCGCCGTGTGCCGGGCCGTCCGGGAATGGGCCCTGGCGCACCCGCACGAGTACGCGCTGCTGTACGGGTCACCCGTCCCCGGGTACCAGGCGCCCACCGACACCGTTTCGCCCGCCACCCGCGACAAGGTCGTCTTCTCGCGGATCGTCGCCGAGGCGTACGCGGCGGGAGCCGTCCGACCGGGCGAGGCGGACCTGCCGCCGGTGTCGCCCACGCTCGTGGAGTCGCTGGACCGGGTGCGGGACGCCGTGGGGCTGGACGTCCCCGATGACGTGATCGCTCGTGCCCTCACCGCTTGGGCGGGTTTGTACGGAACAGTCAGTTTCGAATTGTTCGGGCAATTCAACAACGTGATCGACGAACGGGCCGACTACTTCGACCACACCGTGACGCTGCTCGGCCGTCTCGTCGGCCTCGTCGGCCTGCCGGGGCCTGGCGGGCGGTCAGTGACGAATGTGACTGATGGTAAGTAGCATCGTGATCAACGAATATGCAGGTCATCGCGCCAGGTCCGGATAATGGCCGCTTCACTCCACCGAATCCATTGACGTGACCTTGCCGCCCCCGCAAGCATGGAACGCTCGGTGATGCGCGGACCCCCGGGAACGAGGTCCGCGGGAGGGCGGGAAGGAGCGCGTGGGCAGCGCGATGAAGTCCAACCAGTCGACCATCTCCGGCGGCGGTGGTGCGGCGGTCTCGTCCGGCGGTTCGGCGGGGCTCGGCCGTTCGGGGCTCGGCACCTCGGGAGGGCAGCGGCTCCCCACCTCCCCGCGCGAACGCAAACCGGCGCTCGCGGCGCTCGCGGTGCTGCTGATCCTCGGCGGCGCCCTCGCCAGCGCGTACCTGGTGATGGCGAGCGGCGAGCGGGTGTCGGCGATCCGGATCGCGCAACCGGTCGCGGCCGGGCAGCCGATCCCGGCGAGCGCTCTCGAAGAGGTCCAGATCGGCGACACCGGAATCGAGTTCCTCAACTGGTCGGAGCGGGGGAGGGTGCCCCGGCACACCGCGGCCGTCCCGCTCGTCAAGGGCGCGCTGCTGACCAACGGCATGATCAGCCCGCTGGACGCGCCGTCCAGCGGACGTCTCATCGTCGGGCTGGCGCTGAAACCGGGACAGTTCCCCTCCGACGGCCTCGACATCGGCAGACACGTCCTGCTCTACGCGGTCGGCGGCGGCACGAACGGCGGGCCGCGTCCCGGAACCGTGCTCTCCCGCGACGCGATCGTGATCGGTATGGGCGCCGACGACGGCGGGCGCGGCGGTCTCGGCGGCCCCCGGCTGCGGTCCGAGCAGACCAGCGTGGACGTCGCCGTCCCCCCGGCGGACGCGCCGCTGGTGACGCAGGCGGCCTCCGCCGGGACGCTCGCGGTCGCGCTGGTCCCGCCCGGGGCGAACGTGGCCGTCCCACCGCCCGCCAAGGCCGTCGAACCCGAACCCGCCGAGCCCGACCCCGCCAGGCCCCCCGGCCCGGGCGGGCAGACGCCCGGCCCCGGCGCGACGCGCAACCCCGACGGCACCGTGCCCGTTCCAGGTAGGAGCGGTGCACCGGGTCCAGGCACAGGCGGTAACTGACCGTGGCACTCATCGCGCTCGCGGCCGACAAGGGGGCACCGGGCGTCACGACCGCGGCCGTCGCGCTCGGCGCCGTGTGGCCGCGTCCCGTGCTGGTCGCGGAGTGCGACCAGGCGGGCGGCGACCTCGTGTACCGGCTCCCGGCCGAGTCCGGGGACGACGCGGCGGGCGGCGTGCTCAACCCGTCCCGCGGCCTGCTCAGCCTCGCCGCCACCGCCCGCCGCGGCCTGCGTCCCGACCAGATCGCCGAACACTGCCAGCGGCTCGTCGGCGGGCTCGACGTGCTCGTCGGGATCACCAACGCCGAGCAGGCGCAGGCGATGACCTGGCTGTGGCGTCCGCTCGGCCGCGCGTTCGCCGGGCTCGCGCCCGTCGACGTGATCGCCGACTGTGGGCGGCTCGGCGCGGACTCGCCGCTGAACGACCTGATGCGGGAGGCCGACCTGGTCGTCCTGCTCACCCGCGCCACTTTGGAACAGGTCGCGCACCTGCGCGAACGCGTCGCGGCGCTGTCCTCCGACCTGGGCGGCGGCCCGCCCGTCGGGGTGCTCGTCCTCGCCGACCCGCGCGACTTCCGCGCCTCGATCGCCGAGGTCGCCCGCATCCTGGCCGGGGCCCGCCGCCGTCAGGACCAGGACGCCGCGGCAGGGCATCCGGCACCGGACGTGACCGTCCTCGGCGGCCTGGCCCTCGACCCGAAGGGCGCCGCGCTGCTGTCGGGCCACTGGGGCGGGCGGCTGGACCGCTCACTGCTGATCCGCTCCGCCCGCGAGGTCGCGGGCGACCTCGTCGGACGCCTCCCCTCCGCCGGCGCACCGCCACCGCCCCCGCCGTCACCGTCCGGACCGTCCGCGACGTCCGCGCAGGCCCCGGCCGTGCAGGGGAGGCGATAGATGGACCACGGGCTCGTCAAACGGCTCCGTCAGGAGGTCGGCGACCGGCTGGCGCAGCAACGCCGCCTCGATGCCGCCAACGGCCTGCCGTCGATGACCGGCGAGGACGAGCGGCAGTTCGCCCGCGCGCTCATCGGCCAGGTTCTGGAGGAGTTCGCACGCGGCGAGATCACCTCCGGGAGGCGTCCGCCCAACGCCGAAGAGGAGGAGGCGCTCGCCGCCGGGGTGCACGCGGCGCTGTTCGGCGTGGGCCGGCTCCAGCCGCTGCTGGAGGACCCGGAGATCGAGAACATCGACGTCAACGGCTGCGACCGCGTGTTCATCGGCTACGCCGACGGGCGCGAGGTCATGGGCGAGCCGGTCGCCGAGAGCGACGAGGAACTGGTCGAGCTGATCCAGATCCTCGCCGCGTACAGCGGGCTGTCGTCGCGCCCGTTCGACACCGCGAACCCGCAGCTCGACCTGCGCCTGCCGGACGGCTCCCGGCTGTCGGCGGTGATGGACGTGACGGTCCGTCCCGCGCTGTCGATCCGCCGCGCCCGGCTCGGCAAGGTGTTCCTCGCCGACCTGGTCGGCAACGGCACGTTCCCGCAGGAGCTCGCGCACTTCTTCCGCGCCGCCGTCCACGCCCGCAAGAACATCATGATCGCGGGGGCGACCAACGCGGGGAAGACGACGCTGCTGCGCGCCGTCGCCAACGAGATCCCGCCGAACGAGCGACTCATCACCGTCGAACGCGCCCTCGAACTCGGCCTGGACGCCTTCCCCGAGCTGCACCCGAACTGTGTCGCGTTCGAGCAGCGGCTGCCGAACCCCGAGGGGCAGGGCGCGATCTCGATGGCGGAGCTGGTGCGCCGGTCGCTGCGCATGAACCCGTCCCGCGTGATCGTCGGCGAGGTGCTCGGCGACGAGATCGTGACGATGCTGAACGCGATGACGCAGGGCAACGACGGGTCGCTGTCGACGATCCACGCGAACTCGTCGGTGGAGGTCTTCAACCGCATCGCCACGTACGCGATCCAGTCGGAGGAGCGGCTGCCCGTCGAGGCGACGCACATGCTGATCGCGGGCGCGATCGACTTCGTCGTGTTCATCGAGAAGCGCAACGACTACGCCTCCGGCGGGCGGCTGCGCCGCTTCGTGTCGAGCGTCCGGGAGGTCACGGGCGTGGACGGGCGGGTCCTGTCGTCGGAGGTGTTCGCGCTGGGGAACGGCGGCCAGGTCGTCCCGGCCGCCCCGATCCAGTGCGTCGCGGAACTCGCCGAGTACGGATACGACCCGTCCGCCGGAGGCTGGTGATGTACACGCCGGACGTCCTGCTCGCCATCGTCGCGGGCGCCGTGGCGGGCGCCGGGCTGATCCTGCTCGTCGCCGCGCTGCGCGGGCTGCCGGTCGGAACCATGCCCGGCGGGCGGCGGCTCCCGCGCGGACGCCGCCGCGAAGACCTCGTCCGGACCTTGACGACCCGCACGGCCGTCGCCGTCGTCGCCGGAATGGCCGTCCTGGTCGTGACGCAGTGGCCGATCGCCGCCGTGGGCACCGGCGCGCTCGTCCTCGCCTGGAACGGCCTGGCGGGCGGCGCGTCCGAGGAACGCCGCGGCATGGCACGCCTGGAGGGCCTCGCCGCGTGGACGGAGTCGCTCCGCGACACCATCGCCGGGGCCGTCGGCCTCGAACAGGCCATCCCCGCCTCGCAACGCGCCGCCGCGCCCGCCCTCCAGCAGCCGCTCCGCAACCTCGTCGACCGGCTGCACACCCGCGTCCCGATGCCGGAGGCGCTGCGCCGGTTCGCCGACGACCTGGACGACCCGTCCGCCGACCTGGTGATCGCCGCGCTGATCCTCAACGCCAGGCTCCGCGGCCCCGGCCTGCGCGACATGCTGGGCGCGCTCGCCACCTCCGCCCGCGCCGAGCTGGACATGCGACGCCGGGTGGAGGCCGACCGGCGGTCCACGCGGCGCAGCGTCCGGATCGTCGTCGCCGTCTCCGTCGGGACGGCCCTGGCCCTCGCCGTGTTCAACCACTCCTACGTCGAACCGTACGACGACTTCCTCGGGCAGCTCGTCCTGTGCGTCGTCGTCGCCCTGTACGGCGCGGCGTTCCTGTGGCTGCGGCGCCTGTCGAAGTACGAACTGCCGGGCCGTTTCCTCAGCGAGCCCCGCAAACCGGCCGAACCGGGCGTGCCGGACGAGGTGCCGAGCACCGTCGCGGGCTGGCAGGGAGGCGGTGGCGCGCCGTGAACGGTATGAACGCCGCGCTGCTCGCGGGCTCGGTCAGCGGCCTCGGCCTGTACCTGCTCGTCCGGGCGCTGTTCCCGCAGCGTCCCGGCCTCGCCGCCCGGATGGCCGCGCTCGACGCCACCCGCCGCCGCGACCTGGAGGAACAGCGGGCCGGACGGCTGTCCCCGACACTGGAGAAGGTCGGCGGCGTCCGCGCCAGGCTCGGAAAGGAACTGGCGCGGTTCTACGAGTCGCGGGGCTGGCGGCTGCGTTCGGTCCGCGCCGACCTCGCCATCACCGAACGGTCGCTGGAGGCGTTCCTCGCGACGAAGTTCCTGCTGCCCGCCTTCGCCCTGCTGTTCATCCCGCTGATCGTCGCGTACTTCACGCTGCTCGGGCTCGGCTCGTCCGTCGCGGTCCCGGTCTGGATCTGCGTGCTGTTCGCCGCGATCGTCTTCTTCTTCCCCGACATGCAGCTCCGGCAGGAGGCGCAGGCCCGCCGGCAGGACTTCCGGCACGTCGTCGGCGCTTTCCTCGACCTCGTCTCCATGAACCTCGCGGGAGGACGCGGCGTCCCCGAGGCGCTGATGACCGCCTCGAACGTCGGCGAGGGCTGGGCGATGCACCGCATCCGGGACGCCCTGTCCAACGCCCGCATCACCGGTCAGACGCCATGGCAGTCCCTCGGCCGGCTCGGCGAGGAACTCGACATCACCGAACTGCGCGACCTCGCCGGCGCGCTCGCCCTCGTCCAGGACGACGGCGCGCAGATCCGCAAGTCCCTCGCGGCACGCGCCGCGTCCATGCGCAGCCGCGAGCTGTCGGAACTGGAGGGAAAGGCGGGGGAGCGCTCCCAGTCGATGCTCGTCGCGCAACTGTTCCTGTGCGCCGGATTCCTGATCTTCCTTGCCTACCCGGCCCTGATGCGGGTGCTCGCCTCATGAAACCCACCCCCGACACCACAGAACCGGCCCACTGGAGGTGCCACGATGAGTCAGCACAACCCGTTCAACGATCCCACCGTCGCCTATCTGCGCGCCGTGCTCGGCACGCGGCTCGCCCGGCTGCGCTCCGACGAGGAACGCGACCGGGGCGCGTCCGCGATCGAATGGGCGATCATCACCGCGATCCTGGCGCTGCTCGCGATCACCATCGGCGCGATCATCACCCGGAAGGTCACGGAGAAGGCCAACAACATCAACACCGGCTGAGGCCCCGCTCCGACGCCGGGGTGTCGTCGATGGAGTGGGCGCTGCTCACCCCCGTCCTGATCCTGCTGATGTTCATCGTCGTGCAGTTCGCCATGGTGTTCCACGCCCGCCATGTCGCGCTCGCGGCGGCGCAGTCGGGCGCCCGTGTCGCGCGGACCTCGCCCGTCGGCGGCGGCTGGGAGGACGCGGCGGCCGTGAAGGCCCGCGACGATGCCCGCGCCATCGGCCCCGAACTGCTGGACGGCCTCCAGGTCCGCACCGGCGAGGCCGCCGACGAACGCTGGGTCGAGGTCAGCGGATACGCGGTGTCCGTCATCCCGTTCATGCGGTTCCACGTCTCGCAACGCTCGCAGGGGCCGATCGAGTGCTTCCGCCCGGACGTCGGCGACGGCACCTCGTGCCAGCGGGGAGCGGGCCCATGAGACTTCCCGACCGCGGCTCGATGTCCCTGGAGATGGTGCTGGTCACCCCCATCTTCGTGGTGTTCTTACTGTTCCTCGCGGCGGTCGGGCGGATGGTGGACGCGCAGAGCCAGATGGACGGCGCCGCCCGGGACGCGGTGCGCGCCGCGTCCATCGCCCGCAGCGCCGCGTCCGCCCGGAACCTCGCCGCCGACACCGCCGCGTCCGGCCTGCGGAACACCTCCTGGTGCGCGGGCGGGCCGAGCGTCCAGACCGACGTGTCCGACTGGCGGCCCGGCGGCCGGGTCGGTGTGACGATCACCTGCGATGTGGACCTCGGCGACCTGTCGTTCATCGGGCTTCCCGGGACGAAACGCCTGCGCGGCGAGGCGGTCGCGCCCATCGACACGTTCACGTTCCGCGGCACCGACGCCGGAGACGAACCATGACCGATCGCGAGCGGGACCGGGGCACGATCGCCCTGTACACGGTGTTGTTCACGCCGATCGTCCTGCTTCTGGCGGGGCTGCTGGTGGACGGCGGCCTCGCCATCCACGCGCGGCAGCGCGCCGCGGACATGGCCGAGCAGGCCGCCCGCGCGGGCGCCGACCAGATCGACACCGACGCGCTCCGGCGGACCGGCGAACCCGTCCTCGACCCGGGCCGGGCCCGCGCCGCCGCGTGCGACATGCTCACCGCCTACCGCGACCAGGTCACCGCGTCGCGGTGCGACGCCGACGAGCAGGAGGTGGTCGTGACCGTCCAGATCACCGTCCGGCCGCAGTTGCTCGGGATCATTCCCGGGCTCGGGGAGTTCCGGTTGACGTCCGGCGCGACCGCGCGTCCCGTCACGGGAGGCGATGGGCCGTGAGCCGGAGAGCGAACCGTCCTACGATGAGGGCGACGTCCACGCGTGGTGCAGGCAGGGACCGGCGAACGGCAGGGGCGCTATGGTGACGCGGCACGGGCAGAGAAATCCGGGCACCTCCGGCGGGCGTGGGGGGCCGTCCCATCGCAGGACACCGGTCAAGGTCGGACGCAGCGCGGGCGACGTGCTGGCCGGGATCGGCTCGATCATCGCGCTGACGGCGCTGGTGGTGGGCGTCCCGATCGCGTTGCTGGTCATGTTCGGGTCGCCGTTGCCCGACCAGATGCCGTCCACGTCCGACCTGACGGGCCGGGTGGGGCCCGGCGCGCTCATCGACATCCTGGCCGCGCTGGTGTGGCTCGCCTGGATCCAGCTCGCGGTCTGCGTGGTCGTCGAGTTGTACGCGGGGATCCGCGGCGTCGGCGTCCCCGCGCGGGTCCCGCTGGCGGGCGGCGCGCAGTCGCTGGTGCACCGGCTCGTCGTGGCCGCGCTGCTGCTGTTCAGCGCCACGTCCGTGATGGTCCCGGCGCTGTCGGGGGTCGGCGGCCTGACGCGTTCGGTGGCGCACGCGGAGGAGCTTCAGCAGCCCCCGGCCGCCGCGCCGCAGAGCCAGGCCATGGCGGGCCGCACCGAGCAGGTCGCCGCGCAGAACCCGGTGGACGAGTCGGCCACCACCAAGATCTACCGGGTGCAGCCGCCGGAGGGACGCCACCACGAGAGCCTGTGGGAGATCGCCGAGAAGTGCCTGGGGGACGGGCGCCGCTACAAGGAAATCTTCAAGCTCAACAACGACCACGTCCAGCCGGACGGTTCACGGCTCACCATCGCCAGCCTGATCCGACCGGGCTGGATTCTGGAGATGCCCGCGGACGCCAAGGGCGCGAAGGTCATTCCGACCAAGGACCTCCAGGACTACTTCCGGCACGGTCACGCCGTCCCGGACAAACCCGCCAAGCCCGCCAAGCCCGCCAAGCCCGAGAAGCCGCAACAGCCGCAGCAGCCGGAGCGGCCCGCGCAGCCGGAGCCGCCGCGCGAGTCGGCGCCGCCGACCCCCAAGCCGCAGCAGCCCGCCCCACCGCCCACCACCCAGAAGCCCGCCACACCGCCGCCCACCTCCGAAGCTCCGGCGACGTCGCAGCCGCCCGCCGCCGCCAAGCCCCCGGCTTCGAAGGCCCCGGCTTCGAAGGCGCCGGCCGCCAAGCCCCCCGCGTCCAAGCCCCCCGCGTCGCAGACTCCGGTGTCGCAGTTGCCCGACACGCAGCCTTCGGCGTCGCAGGAGGACACCGACCGGCTCGACATCGGCTGGCCGCACGGGCTCGCGGCCGGTGCGCTGATCGGCTCCGGGCTGCTCGTCGTCCTCGGTCGGCGCCGCCGCGCCCAGATGTGGAACCGCGAACCCGGCACCATGATCGCCCGGCCGGAGGGCGGGGCGGCCCTGGCGGAACGGGCGCTGCGGCTCGGCGCCGACGACGACGCGGCGCGGCTGCTCGACCTCGGGCTGCGGCATCTGTCGAAGTCGATGGCGGCGGGCGGCCGTCCGCTGCCGACCGTGTACGGCGTGCACATCGCCGGCGCGCAGAGCCTCGACCTGTGGATCGCGCCCGCCGACCGGAACCCGCCCGCGCCGTGGCAGGCGTTCGACGACGGGCAGGTGTGGCGTCTGTCCGGTGACGCCCTCGCCGGACTCGAGTCGTCCGACCTCGGTGACGTCCTCGCGCCCTATCCGGGCCTGGTCTCGATCGGCACGAACGACAACGGTCGCATCCTCGTCGACCTGGAGGCCGCGCACGGGCTGATCGCGCTGCGCGGCCCCGACGACGTCCGCCGCGCGGCGCTGTCGGCGATCGCGATCGAGCTGGCCACCAACCGTTGGTCCGACCACATGCGGATCACGCTCGTCGGGTTCGACGGTGGGCTCGGCGAGGGGCTGCGGGAGATCGCCCCGGACCGGGTCCGGTCCGTCGCGACGCTCGCGGACGCGCTGCCCGAGCTGGAGGGACGCAGCGAGGAGGTGCGGCAGGCGCTCGCCGCGTCCGGGGTCGACTCGGTCCTCACCGGAAGGTGTCGCGGTGTGTTCGGCGAGGCGTGGATGCCGCACTACCTGATCATGGCGGACCAGCCGTCGGAGGAGGACGCGGACCGGCTCGTCGCGCTCGCCCGCACCGGCACCCGGATGGCCGCGGGCTACCTCGTCGCCGGTGACGTGCAGGGCGCCACCTGGACCTGGGACGTCGATGCCGCCGGACGCCTCCAGGCCGGCGTCCTCGGCTTCGAGGTCGACGCGCAACTCGTCGAGGACGACGCCTACCGCAACGTGTTCGACCTGTTCAGGACGGCGAACCGCAACGATGCCGTCCAGCTTCCCGGCCTCGCCGGTGGCGCGGAGCCGCCGACCTCGCAGCAGTCGTCGGTCGACATCCGCCTGCTCGGCCCGATCGAGGTGGACGCGCCCGGCCCGATGGACGAGGACCGCCGCGACCTCTGCACCGAACTGCTGGTGTATCTGGCGGCGCACCCGGAGGGCGTCCACCCGACGGTGCTGTCCGGCGCGATCTGGCCGCGCGGGGTCCCCGCGGGCGTCCGCGACGCGTGTGTGGCGCGCGTGTCGGACTGGCTCGGCCGGGACGCGCGGGGCCGCCCGAACCTGTACTACGACGAGCGCGGCCGGATCAGGCTCGGCTCGGAGGTGCGGGTCGACCTCGACGTGTTCCGCTGGCTGGTGTGGCGGTCGGCGGCCGAACCCGCGTCCGAGACCGCCTACATGTCGTACGCGCTGGACCTCGTCCGGGGGCCGCTCCTCGCGGGCCGTCCGCGCGGCCGGTACACGTGGCTCGCCGACCATGTGCTGGAGTACGAGGCGTCCGCGCGGGTCATCGACGTCGCGCACCGGCTGGTCCTGCTGCGGCTGGACGAGGGTGACGCGCGCGGCGCGGTGAGCGCGGCACGTGCCGGGCTGCGGCTCGCCCCGGACGACGAGGGCCTGTGGCGGGACCTGCTGCGCGCCACCCACGCCACCGGCGACGTCGCGCAGGTCCGGGTGATCGTGGACGAGATGCGCGGCCGCATCGCCCGGGACCCGCTGTTCGACCGGCTCCAACCCCAAACGGAGGCGCTGGTGGAGGAACTGCTGCCGGACTGGGGCGGCGTCAGATCGCGTTGAGCAGCGCCCGTCACCCGCCCGGCCGCGGGTGCACGCGCAACGCCACCGGACGGCCCCCGACATCGACCTTCCGCAGCACGGTTCCCGTCCGGGTCGACACGGCGTAGACGAGCCCGCCGGGGTCGGCGAGCCACAGCGCCGACCCGTCCGGCGACAGCCCGCCCGGCGTCGCGGGCCCGCGCCCCGGCAGCGGCCACCGGGACTCCACCCGCCCGGTCACGACATCGACAACGGCGAGGACATCACCACCCACGACGAACACCCGGCGCTCGCCCCCACCGACGACCAGGCTCCGCGCACCCGGCCCGGTCGAAACGAACCCCAACGGCACGAACCGCCGTGCGTCCACGACCCACAAGCCCCCCGCAGCCGGATCGGCGACATAAAACACCGCCCCACCCGGCGCCAGCCGCACGTCACCGGGCCGGGCCCCGCGCGGCAGCCGGATCGTCCCGGCGACGCGGCGTCCGGCGAGATCCACGTGGACGAGCGTGCCCGCGGACGCGCACGTCGCGACCACCGCCGACCCGTCGTCGGTGAAGTCGGCATGCCCCGCCGCGCACGGCAACGGCACCGACGCCTTAGCCCGCATGGTCACCGGATCGCGGACGCCGAGACGACGCGGCCGACGGGTCAGGACCAGCGCATCCCGCCCATCCGGCGTGAAGTACAACGCGGCGGCGCCCTTCACCCGAACCGGACGGCCCCGTTCACCACCGTCCACCCCGACCGGAACGAGGACACCGTGCGCCCGGTCGGCGACCCACAGCCGCCGCGGGTCCGGGGACGGCACGATCCGAGCCGCCACCCCGACGCGGATACGGTCCACGGTCTGAAGCGTGCCGGGGTCGAGGACGTCGATGACCCGGCCATGCGCGACGTACAGCCGTGGCACCTCCACCCGCCCGTCCGGTACAGGCACAGGCACGGAGACGCCGGGCGATTCACGGACCGGACGCGGCGGCAGATACGGCGCCGGCCCACCGAGCCCGATCGCAGGGCCGTCCGGGGAGCCCTCACCGGGCCGATAGAACGGGACGGGCGACTCGCAGCCGACGAGCACACCGCTGGTCAGCGCAAGGGCAGCAGCGAACCGAAACGCGGCGGCCCGCGCTCTCCGTCCCTCCCCTGTCACGGCGGGGACCTTACCGGGAGACGACACCGAGTACGCGCACAATCGCGAAACGTGACACACCTTCACCGACCAGAACTCGTGTCAACGCAACCCCACCCCCGCACGCGAACGCGTAACCCGCCCAGCACAACAACCCCGAAGCCGAGCGGATCGCGAAGCGATACCGCGTTCGCCCAGCCCCCGGTTCGCAGCGAGCCATCGGAAGAGCGAAGTGACCCGGGCTTGCAATAAACACAGCCACCCCAGCCCGCGCGCGAACGCGTGACCTGCCCGGTGGAGCGATGCCGAAGGCGAGCGGAGCCGGGCAGATCGCGAAGCGATGTCGCGTTCGCACCAGGACAGGTCACGTAGCGAGCCGCCAGGCGAGCGAAGTGGGCCTGGCCTGCAATAAACTAGTCGGACTTGCCGATGCCGATGCCGAACTCGCGGTAGACGCGCTCCCAGAAGCCGTCCCGCAGCCAGGTACGGGCCTCCTGGTAGGGCCGCAGCGAGGAACCGAGTTCCTTCTCGGCCTCGATCAGCAGCTCCTTGTCGATGACCGGCGGCAGGATCGGGCCGGGGAGCAGGTCACGGATGTTGTCCCGCCCCCGCTCGAAGATCCACTTCTGGGCGACATGTTCGCCGATCTCCAGCATGTGGTCGCGTTCGGGGCCGAGCTTGCCCTCGGCGAGCTTGCCGTCCGTCACGGCGGTGGAGTTCATCGACGCGGCCACCGTCGCGGGCGTCGCGCCGCTCGGGGCCGGGACGCCGGCGCGGACGGTCGCGGGCGTCGGCTTGACCGCCGGGGGCCGTCCCGCGAACACCTGCGACGGGGAGGGGACGGGGTTCGTGCGCTGCGCGGCGGCAGCGGCGTCCCGCACGGCGGTGGTCGTTCCCGGGGCGGGCAGCAGTTTCGCCTTGGTGAAGTAGGGGCGCAGGAAGTCGGCGGGCAGCACCTCGACCGTGTCGGACTCCCACACCAGCCACTCGGCCTGGTTCGAACCGTGCGTCGGCTCGACCCCCCACAGGTGCACGCGGACCCCGTAGCGCTGCGCCGCCTCGACGGCGGGCAGCATGTCCTCGTCACCGGCCAGCAGTACCGCGTCGGTGATCGCGCGATGCCGGGCGAGGGCCTCGAGGTCGGCTCGGAGTTGGGCGTCCACACCCTTCTGCTGGCCCTGCGCGTTCAGGTTCCCCAGGCGCAGCTTCACCAGCGGCAGGTTCGCGATGACGCGCTGGTCGACGGTCGGCTGCCGTTTCGGTGCCGCGTCGAACCAGTAGACCCGCAGCAGTTCGCCACGCCGTTGTTCGTCGGCGTGATCGGTCAAAGCCTTGATC
Organism: Actinomadura pelletieri DSM 43383; assembly: GCF_003634705.1. Taxonomy (GTDB): domain Bacteria; phylum Actinomycetota; class Actinomycetes; order Streptosporangiales; family Streptosporangiaceae; genus Spirillospora; species Spirillospora pelletieri. Next base: position 272,492 of record NZ_RBWU01000002.1, read on the forward strand.
AGCTTCTCGGCGGCGACCCGGTACTCCCGTCTGGAACCGCAGCTGAGCAGCAGGGCACCGGAGGCCGCGTAGAGGTATCCCGCGTCGACGAAAATGGCGTAGCGCGCGGGCTGTGGGACGAACTCCGAGGTGGCCATGGCCTTCCACCTTATTCGTGCCGGGCCGTCGCTGGGCGTGAACCACCGTTGTCCGTCAGCGCGGCAGGGCGCTCGCCCGCCACGCTCCGGGGCCGCGAGGCCGCGGTCCGTCCGCGCCCGTGGCGCGCACGAGCCGGGTCCGATCGGCCCATCGGGACGGCCGGGACGCCCGGTTCGCCGCGTTCCTGGCGGCCGCGGCGGCGCGGGCGCGGGCGGTCAGCACGGCGACGAGCGCGGCGATTTCCTCCGGGCCCGGGTCGCCCCGGACGACCTGGAGGAACGGCTGGTCCGATGCGGTCACCAGATCTCTCCACATCCTGGGAGGGTCGCGGTCACAGCGGAATGTTCCCGTGCTTCTTGGGCGGCAGCGTCCGGCGCTTGTCCCGCAGCGCCCGCAGGGCCCGCACGACCTGCCCGCGCGTCTCCGACGGTTTGATCACGTTGTCGACATAGCCGCGTTCGGCCGCGATGTACGGGTTGGCGAGCGTGTCCTCGTACTCGGTGATCAGCTCGGCGCGGCGGGCGTCGGGGTCGTCGGCGGCGGCGAGTTCCCGCCGATACAGGATGTTCACCGCGCCCTGCGCGCCCATGACCGCGATCTGCGCGGTCGGCCACGCCAGGTTGATGTCGGCGCCGAGGTGCTTGGACCCCATGACGTCGTACGCGCCGCCGTACGCCTTCCGCGTGATGATGGTGACGAGCGGGACGGTCGCCTCCGCGTACGCGTAAAGCAGCTTCGCGCCCCGCCGGATGATGCCGTTCCACTCCTGGTCGGTGCCGGGCAGGAAGCCGGGGACGTCCACGAACGTCAGCACCGGGATGTTGAACGCGTCGCACGTCCGGACGAACCGGGCGGCCTTCTCGGACGCGTGGATGTCGAGCGTCCCGGCGAACTGCATCGGCTGGTTCGCGACGATGCCGACCGAGTGGCCCTCGACCCGCCCGAACCCGACGATGATGTTCGGCGCGAACAGTTCCTGCACCTCCAGGAACTCGCCGTCGTCCAGCACGTGCTCGATGGCGGTGTGCATGTCGTACGGCTGGTTCGGCGAATCGGGAATGAGCGAGTCAAGTTCCTCGACCGATTCCTCCGGGTCGACCGCGACATCGAACACCGGCGCGTCCGACAGGTTGTTGGACGGCAGGTACGACAGCAGCGCCTTGACGTACTCGATCGCGTCGTCCTCGTCCGACCCCTGGTAGTGCGCCACACCGGACCGGGAGTTGTGCGAGTGCGCCCCGCCCAGCTCCTCCATCGTGACCTCTTCGCCGGTGACCGTCTTGATCACATCGGGCCCGGTGATGAACATATGGGACGTCTGATCGACCATCACCACGAAGTCGGTGATCGCGGGGGAGTACACGGCGCCGCCCGCGCACGGCCCCATGACCAGCGAGATCTGCGGGATCACCCCGGACGCGTGCACGTTCCGCTTGAAGATCTCCGCGTACAGCCCGAGCGCGACGACACCCTCCTGGATCCGCGCGCCACCGGAGTCGTTGATCCCGATCACCGGGCAGCCCGTGGTCATCGCGTGATCCATGACCTTGCAGATCTTCTCGCCGAACACCTCGCCGAGCGACCCGCCGGACACGGTGAAGTCCTGGCTGAAAACCGCGACGGGACGCCCGTCGACCGTCCCGTACCCGGTGACGACACCGTCGCCGTAAGGGCGGTTCTTCTCCATCCCGAAGTTCGTCGACCGATGCCGTGCCAGTTCGTCGAATTCGACGAACGACCCTGGGTCGAGCAGCGCGTCGATCCGTTCCCGCGCCGTCATCTTCCCCTTGGCGTGCTGCTTCTCCACGGCCCGCGCCGAACCGGCGTGCACGGCCTCGTACCGGCGCCGCTCCAGATCCGCGATCTTCCCGGCCGTGGTGTGGACGTCGTAGTCCACCGGGGGTTCAGGGGCTTCCGTCGCCATGCCGGTCAGGTTAACCGGGTGCCGCCCGCACGGCCGCGTTCGGGGGACTCGTTACGCTGGGTCGAATGGCCACGAAGACACGTGACACCTTCCGGCAGGACATGCCCGAGCCGCTTCGCCGCGACGTCCGCCTGCTCGGCGCGATGCTCGGCGACGGCCTGGTGGAGTACGGCGGCCAGGACCTGCTGGACGACGTCGAACGCCTCCGGCACGCCGTGATTGCGGCCCGCCGCGGCGAGACCGCCGTCGACGATGTCGCGTCCCTCGTCGACGGCTGGACGCTGGAACGTGCCGAGCAGGTCGCCCGCGCGTTCACCGTGTACTTCCACCTGACGAACCTGGCGGAGGAGCACCACCGCATCCGCACCCTCCGCGACCGCGACACCGGCGACACCGTCCCCGGGTCGATCGCGGCGGCCGTCCAGGAGATCCCCGACGTGGACGCCTTTCTCGACGGCCTGGAGTTCCGTCCCGTCTTCACGGCCCACCCGACCGAGGCCCGCCGCCGCGCCGTGGTCACCGCGATCCAGCGCATCAGCGACCTGCTCACGAACCTGAACCTCACCCCCGGTGTGACCGAACGCGAGGAGATCGAGCGCCGCCTCCGCGAGGAGATCGACCTCCTCTGGCGGACGGCCCTGCGCCGCGCCGCCCAGATGGACCCGCTCGACGAGGTCCGCACGGCGATGGCCGCGTTCGACGAGACGATCTTCCGGGTGGTCCCGCAGATCTACCGCTCCCTCGACCGCGCGCTCGGCGGCGACGGCGACCACCCGCCGAAGGCCCGCCCGTACCTGCGGTTCGGCAGCTGGATCGGCGGCGACCGCGACGGCAACCCCTATGTCACCGCCCAGGTCACCCGTGACGCGATCATGATCCAGGCGGACCATGTCCTGCGCGCCCTGGAGACGGCCTGCGCACGAATCGGCCGCGAGTTGACCGTCCACGAGTCCACCACCCCCGCATCCCAAGACCTCCTGAACGCCATAGCGTCCGCCCGCACCGCCCACCCCACCCCCCTCGGCGAGATCGCCAAGCGCTCACCCGGCGAACCCCACCGCCAGTTGCTCCTCTACGCCGCGTCCCGAATAGCCGCCACCCGCGAACGCGACGCCGACCTGGCCTACACAACGCCGGACGAACTCCTCACCGACCTCCGCCTCGTCCAGAACTCCCTCGTCAAAGCCGGCGCGACCCGCCAGGCCTACGGACGCGTCCAACACCTCATCTGGCAGGTCGAAACCTTCGGCTTCCACCTGGCAGAACTGGAAATCCGCCAACACTCCGAACTCCACGAAAAAGCCCTGGCCGAGCTGGACAGCGACCAGTCCGACACCACCACCGAAATCCTCGAAACCCTCCGCGTGGTCGCCTGGATCCAGAAGCGCTTCGGCGTCCGCGCCTGCCACCGCTACATCGTGTCGTTCACCCGCTCCGCCGACGACATCGCCAACGTCCACACCCTCGCCGCCTCCCTCGGCGACAACGCCCCCACCCTCGACGTCATCCCCCTCTTCGAAACAGGCGAAGACCTCGAACGCGCCCCCCACGTCCTGGACGGAATGCTGCGCATCCCAGCCGTCCAAAACCGCCTCAACGAAACCGGCCGCCGCCTCGAAGTCATGCTCGGCTACTCCGACTCGGCGAAACAACTGGGCCCCACCACCGCCACCCTCCGCCTCTACGACACCCAGGAGGCCCTCGCCTCGTGGGCGGCCCGCCACGACATCGCCCTCACCCTCTTCCACGGCCGCGGCGGCTCCCTCGGCCGCGGCGGCGGCCCCGCCAACCGCGCGATCCTCGCCCAGGCCCCCGGCTCCGTCGCGGGCCGCTTCAAGGTCACCGAACAGGGCGAGGTCATCTTCGCCCGCTACGGCCACGCCGAAATCGCCAAACGCCATGTCGAACAGGTCACCAGCGCCGTCCTGCTCGCCTCGACCGACGCCGTCCAGGACCACGCCCGCGAGGCCGCCGCCCGCTTCCGCCCCCTGGCCGACAAGATCAGCGAAGCCGCCCGCGCCGCCTTCCGCTCCCTGGTCGAGACCCCCGACTTCGCCGCCTGGTTCGCCCAGGTCAGCCCGCTGGAAGAGATCGCCGAACTCCGCATCGGCTCCCGCCCGGCCCGCCGCAAGGCCGCCCGCGGCCTGGAAGACCTGCGCGCCATCCCCTGGGTGTTCGCCTGGACGCAGACCCGCGTCAACCTCCCCGGCTGGTACGGCCTCGGCAGCGGCCTCGCCGCCGTCTCCGACGACGGCCGCGACCTCACCGAACTCCGCGACGCCTACGACGCGTGGCCCCTCTTCAACACGCTCCTCGACAACGCCGAGATGAGCCTGGCCAAAACAGACCGCGCAATTGCCGAACGCTACCTGGCCCTAGGCGAACGCCCCGACCTCACCGAAACCGTCCTCACCGAATACGACCGCACCCACCGCCTGGTCCTGGCGGTCACCAACCACGACCGCCTCCTGGAGAACCGCCGAGTCCTCTCCCGAGCCGTAGAACTCCGCAACCCCTACGTGGACGCCCTCTCCCACCTACAACTCCGCGCCCTCAAGTCCCTCCGCAAGGGCGTCACCAACGACGAGGAACGCACCCACCTGGAAGCACTCCTCCTCCTCTCCGTCAACGGCGTAGCCGCCGGCCTCCAAAACACCGGCTGACAGTCTGTTGGGATAACGGTTCTGGCCTAGCGGGCCGCGAATGCAGAGAACCCCCGAACCCGATGCCGGATTGCTGGGGGCTCTCTGTTGTGCGCTAGAGGTCCTTGATGGTCTCGGCGAGGTGGCGGAAGTCCTCACGGCTCACGAGGATCGTGTGGGCGCCTTGACGTTCGACGAGCTTCGAGCGGTGGACGCCGCCCTGCTCACCGTGCTCGGGCTCACTCTCTGACCCTCAGGACGTCTGCTGCTGGCTGGGCGGGTGGCTTGGGGCATTTGGTTCCAGATTTTTTCCGGGTGATGTCGATTCGGGGAGGGTGCCCTTCGTCGGTGGGGCGAGAGTCCACCGAGAGGAAGGGAGAACCCGATGGACGCCATGCCTGAGATCGCCGACCGTGAGACCTTCCAGGCCCAGCTGGACGAGCTTCGGGTCCGGGAGAAGGCGCACACGCGTGCGGGCGACGCGATCGCGGCGGCCCGGCGGAGGCTGCCGATGGTCGAGGTCGACGCCACCACGCCGCTGGTCGGCGCGGACGGCCCGGTCACCCTGCTGGACGCGTTCGAGGGACGCCGCCAGCTGATCGCGTATTACATGATGTGGCACACGGGCCATCCGGCCGCGGAGCAGTGCGAGGGCTGCACGTACTACAACGGGAAGGTCCGCGAGCTGTCCTACCTGCACGCCGCAGGTATCACGTATGCGACCCTCTGCCAGGGCCCGTACGAGGAGAGCGTCCGGTACCGCGACTTCATGGGCTGGGACATGCCCTGGTACTCCGCCCAGGACTCCGCCGAGACGCTCCTCGTCGGACGCCGGGTCGGCATGTTCCACCTGGTCTGCTACCTGCGGGACGGCGACCGCGTCTTCGAGACCTACTGGACGAACGGCCGCGGTGTCGAAGCGCTCGACAACACCTACCCGCTCATGGACATGACCGTTTACGGGCGCCAGGAGGAATGGGAGGACTCGCCCGAGGGCTGGCCGCACGACGGCTCGATCGACGGCGGCTTCTTCCGCATCGACGGACGTCCCGCCTCGCAGTGGCCCCGGCTGGAGGCCGGACGTTCCGACGACCTCGGCACCGGCTCGTGACCCGGTTCAGCGCCAGGGATCGGTTGGTCCTGCTCGTCCTGCTCGGCGCGGGGTTCATGTTGTCCGTCGACTTCTCGATCCTGAACGTCGCGCTGCCGGAGGTCGGTGCCGGTGTCGGGTTGGGCGTGAAGGGGTTGCCCTGGATCACGTCCGCCTACGCGCTGCCCGCCGCCGGATTCACCCTGGTGTTCGGCCGCCTCGCCGACCTGTTCGGCCGCCGCAGGCTGTTCTTCGCCGGGATGGTGCTGCTCGTCGGGGCCTCGCTGCTCGGCGGCTTCGCCGTCAATCCGGAGATGCTGCTGACCGCGCGGGCGTTGCAGGGCTTCGCGACCGCGATGACGATTCCCGCGACGCTGTCGCTGATCACGACCATGTTCGCCGAGGGGGCGCTGCGTGAGCGTGTCCTCGGGTTGAACGGGGCGCTGCTGTCCGGTGGTTTCACCGTCGGCGCGCTGGTCGGCGGCACCCTGGTCGGGCTGTTGAGCTGGCGGGCGGCGTTCTTCGCGAACGTCCCCGTCGCCGTGGCCATCCTGCTGGCGACACCTGTGCTGATCGGCGAGAGCAAGGCACCCGGTCGGACGCGGCTGGACCTGCCAGGAGCGGTCACCGTGTCCGGTGGCCTGCTGGCCGTGATCTACGCGGTCATCGAGCGGAGCGTTCCGGCGGCCATCGTCGGCGTGCTGTTGCTGGGCGCGTTCTGGATGATCGAGCTGCGTTCGCCCGCGCCGCTCGCCCCGGTGCACATCCTGCGGCGGCCCACGGTGAAGTGGGGCAACTACGGCGGGTTCATGATCTTCGCGATGGAGCCCGCGATGATCTTCCTGATGACCCTCTACCTCCAGCAGGTCCTGGACCTGTCCCCACTGGCCACGGGGTTGATCTTCGGGATTCCCGGGTTGGCGTCGGTGGCCGCCGGGGTGATCGCCGGACGGGTCATCGGCCGTCTCGGCGGTCGCCGCGTCCTGACGGCGGGCCTCGCCGTGCAGGGGCTGGCGACCGTTCCGCTGATCTTCCTGGGGGCCGACCGGGCGGCGATCGCCGTCCTCGTACCGGCGCTGTTCATCGGGTTCTTCGGGCATGTCGGGGCGATCGTCGCGTTCACGGTGACCGCGACGTCCGGCCTGCCGGACGAGCAGCAGGGCCTCGCGACGGGCCTGGCCTCGATGACCCAGCAGGTGGCCCTGACCGTGGGCATCCCGGTGATGGGCGCGGTCGCCGCGTCCCAGAGCGGGGAACTGGCCGGTATCCATCTCGCGCTCGGCGTGATCGTGGCGGTGACGCTCCTCAGCGTCGCGATGCTCTGGTTCGGGCTCCGTCCACGCGACCACGACGGCCACGGGAACGCGGAAGCGCCTGTCAGCACGCGTCCGACGGCGAACGAAAGGATCGTGAGCATGCCCTCCTAGACGAGACCCGCTCCGCCGGGCTCTGAGCGGTTCTAGGACGGCCAGAGCGGGGGCCGCTTCTCGTTGAAGGCGGCGATGCCCTCGCGGCGGTCGGCGGACAGCGCGGCGGTGCGCCAGGCGTTCTCCTCCAGGTCGAGCCCCGCGTCCAGGGGGACGCCGCCGCCGAGCCGCAGGACGCGCTTGGCGGCCCGGACGGCGACCGGCGAGTTCCCCGCGATCCCCCCGGCGAGTGCCAGGGCCTCCTCGCGGGCCTTTCCCGCGGGCACCCTCCGGTCGGCGAGGCCGTACTCCACGGCCTCGTCGACCCGGAGGCGGCGGCCGGTGAACACCAGGTCGGCGGCCTTGCCCGGCCCGAGACGGCGCAGCGCGAGCTGGGTCCCGCCGCCGCCCGGGACGAGCCCGACGCTCACCTCCGGCAACCCGAACACCGCCGTCTCGTCCGCGACGATCAGGTCGGCGGACAGGGCGAACTCGCAGCCGCCGCCGAGCGCGAAGCCGTGCACGGCCGCGATCACCGGCTGCGGCAGGTTCAGCACGCCGCCGAACGCGGCCCGGAACACGGGCCGCTGGGCGAGCAGCTCCGCGTCCGTCATCGCGTTGCGTTCCTTGAGGTCGGCGCCGACACAGAACGCCTTTTCCCCGGCCGCGCTCAGCACCACCGCACGCACGGAATCGTCCGCCGCCACATCCGCGCACACCGCGGCGAGCCGTCGCGCCATCGCCGTCGACAGGGCGTTCAGCGCCTCCGCCCGATCCAGCACGATCTCGGCGACATGCCCCTCGGCCCGCAACTTCACACCGTCCATGAATCGGCACTGTACTAAAGCCGAAGGTGAGTATTTGCGGTCAAGTTCCGGCGGGTAAATGAGTTAGGCGCCGGTGGGCGACGTCGGGGTCAAGACCAGGTGACGATGCCGTGGTCCGCGCCGCCCGAGGCGAGAGTTCGGACGTCCGGGCTGAAAGCGAGGTTGGTCGGCCCCCGCACGCCTCCACGAAGGCCAAAACCACCGCCGGGCTGGGCAACTGGTCCCCTCGTGGGGCCCGGGCCAATGTCGCCATCGCTTATCCGATGCGCCTCACCAGTTCGCGATAGGTCGGCCGACCCGCTCTCTCCCGTGATTTTCGCAGGTCAGATGCGAATTTCTGTGTCGGCCACGCAGTAGGATGAGAATCTGCTGCCCCGTCCCATGAAACTAATTTTGACCAATATGAACCGGACGGGTTGAGGTAGCCTGATTCGAACTGTGTCCCGATCCGGTCAATGTCGCTTACCGTGACGATCGATCACCTGAATTGCAGGAGCGCGGTCAGTGACTGAGTCTGTGGGCGGAGTCGGGTCACCGGGTCTCGCGGCCGCTCGATTGTGTCCTGCCTGGCAGGGGTTGACGAGATCAAGGGCAAGGTCTCGGACTGGAGCAAGGGCACCAACAAGAGGGATGCCGTCAAAAACTTGGGTGACGACGAGTTCGCGGTCAAGGCCGAGTACAGGAGGACGCACTCGCCCAGCAAGACCCTGAACGTCTGGAACAAGTCCGGTGCCGGGACCACCATCACCAGTGGTCCGGGCACGAAGACAATCAGCCTCCTGGCATGCCACCAACGGCGCGCTCAGAAGGACAAGTGCGGCAAGTGGGTTGCCTGACCTACTTCAGTGATGACCCCGGGCCAGTACTGGTCCGGGGTCTTCCCCGTCCGGCCCAAGAGCCCTGAGAGAAGGAATCGGTAATGAAACCAGACGATCAGACGAACGGCGCATTGCGCATAGCGGGGCTGACCCACGCGGTGTCGGACCGGCCCATCTTCACCGACCTGGAATTCACGGTGCGCTCCGGTGAGTCGGTGGCCGTCGTCGGGCCCAGCGGCAGCGGCAAGACGACGCTCCTGATGTGCCTCCTCGGTCTGATCAAACCGAGCGCGGGACGGGTCGAGGTGGCGGGCGCGGACATCACCCGGCTCTCCACCCGAGCGCTCGCGGCGCACCGGCGCCGACATCTCGGCGTCGTCTTCCAGTTCGGAGAGCTGTTACCAGAATTAACCCCACTCGAGAACGTCGCACTGCCCGCGCTGCTCGCCGGCAGGAATCACCAGAAGGCGTACGCGTCCGCCGAACGCCTCCTGGGGGACCTCGGCGTCCCCCCAGGACAACACCATGACGGGCCTGCTGTCGGGTGGCGAACGGCAACGTACCGCCGTGGCACGTGCACTGATCAACGAACCGGCCGTGATGTTGGCGGACGAACCGACCGGGGCGCTCGACTGGACGACGCGCGACGCCGTGGCGAGCACGCTCTACTCCTTGGCGCGCGACCGTGACTGCGCGCTCCTGGTCGTCACCCACGATCCGGCGGTGGCCGGTCGTGCCGACCGGCGGCTCCGGCTGGACGCCGGAAAACTGACCGAGGTGGCCTGATGATTCGTCGGAGCCTCTGGTGGCAACTGCTGCGCATCGGCTGGAACATCGGGCGCGGCGCTTCGGGCGACCGGATCCGGTTCATCGCCCTGTTGCTGGCGTCGGCGACGCTGGCCCTCATCGCGTCCACGGCCGTGGCCGCCGTGGCGGTCGTCGACGCACGCGACGGCGTCGAGCGAACGCGGGGCCCGTTGTTCGCCGACGACGGCGAGCCGGCGACCGCCCTGTGGAGGGTCGAGTTCGACACGGTCGACCAAGTCCAGCACTCGGTGGTGTTCGTGGAGCCGCTCACCGCGTCGGCCGCGCCGCCGCCGGGCCTTCCGCGATGGCCGGCCCGAGGAGAGGCGTACCTGTCGCCGGAACTCCTCCGGCTCGGCGCACCCGAGAACATCTCAGCCAGGTACGGCCACCTGGCGGGTCTCGTCCAACGAAACGGGCTCGCCTCGCCGGGAGAGCGAATCGCCTATGTGCGACCTCCCCACCCGAATCTCCGGTCGGACGACTGGTTCAAGATCACTGGCTTCGGCCAGGCCGTCGGGTTGGGCGAAGCGCAGGCCGCGCGTCCGCTGTCCATGTTCCTCGACGCCCTGATCGGCCTGCTCGCGGTTCCCGCGGTAGCCCTGCTCGTGGTCGCCGCGCGCTGCGGCTCGACCGCCCGAGATCGTCGCAGCGCCCTGTTGCAGGCGCTGGGCGGGCTGGCGCGGCACCGCGCGGTGGTCAACCTTGGTGAGGCCGCGCTGCCCGCGACGGCCGGCGCCTGCCTGGGAGCCGTCCCGATTCTCACAGCGATGATCGTCGACATCCGCATACCGGGGACCGGCTACCTGATCGGCTCCACCGACCTGCGCGCCGTGTGGTGGACGATCCCCGCCGTGGTGCTCGCGACGGTCCTCATCACGCTCACCGCCGTCGTCATGCTGGACCGCGTCGACCGTGCCGGGAAGACCACCAGACCCCGCTCGTTCTCCGGTCCGGTGCCCCGGTGGCGCCTTGTCCTGTGCGCGGTCATGTTCGCCGTCGAGGCCGTCAGCGGCTTCGTGGACGGAGACGTCGGCTTCTACCTCTACCTGACCGGCGCGCTCGGCGTGTTGGCGACCCTGCCCTCCGTCGCCGCCGCTTTGAGCCGCGGGCTCGGCGAGCGCATCGCCGCGTTCGGCCGACGGCGAGGACGCCCCGCTCCCTTGACGGCGGGCCGGTGGATCGTCGCCCACCCCGGTGTGGTGACACGCCTCGCGGTCGCCGTCATCATCGGACTCGGCCTGATCACCCAGGTCCAGGTGTGGCACAGCAGACTGAGCGAACCCGAGAAGGAGGCCGTCGCCACCGAAAAGCGCGTCGGCGGCGGAGTCCTGCTCGTGAGCGCCGAAACGGACCTCACCCCCGCCCAGATCAGCGCATTCGCCGGCCACCTCCCACCCGCCTACACGATCTTGGGCCTGCACACTCCGGAGAACAGCCCAACGACCGCGGTCGCCCCCTGCCCGGCCCTCAGGAGCGTCCACCTCACCTGTCCCACCACGTCCACAGCGCTCAGAACCGGCGAGGGGGACACGAGAGTGCAGGAACTGCACCGCTGGCAGGGCAAACAAAACGGACAGATGATCGTCCGCACCGGATCGATCACCGGCTCGAAGCTGGACGCCCTCGCCGTCCTGTCCGCCCCGGAGACCGGATCCCAGACGACACCGGTGAAGCAGGCCGCCTACGCCACACTCCCGCTACCGAAAGTCGACCAGCTGGGTGCGGACTCGCTCATCTCGGCGAAATCAGACTCCCAGATGGCGAGATGGCTCGTCCTGTTCGGCGTCTGCGGCATGCTGATCCTCATGCTGGCGGCTGCGGTGAGCGCCGCCGCCGAGTTCCTACGCTTCAGCCCGGCCCTCATGCCCCTGACGATCCAGACGGACGGCCACCGCATCTTCATCTCGATCGCCCTGTGGAACCTCGCCGTCCCCCTGACCCTGGCAACGCTCATCGGCACGGCCGTCACAGCCTGGCAGGGCCTCCATTTCATAGCCGTAGTGGACGAAGGCACCTTCTCCTGGGAGACCTTGGCCATCGCCACCACCACCGGCACGCTCCTCGCCTTCGCCATAGCCCTAGCCGGAGGCCTGTCCGCCACCCGCGCCGCCCCCCGCTGGCGACCAACAGGAGACTGACCACCCCTCCGCTGATCACTCAGACCACGACACGCCCGTCCCGCCCTCCCCGGCAACCAGCCGGGGAGGTCAAAGCGCTACCAGCGAACGCACGCCCCCAGCCCACCACCGCCACCGCCACCGCGCAGCGATCTCAGGGTTCGCGATCACGTCCAAAGGCAGGTTCAAGCGAAGCGAGACCCTGATCGCGCAGCGAGCCGCCAGGTGAGTCGAAGCGATGCCGGGTGCACGGCCGCGACCACCTGGACCATCCGTACGAGCTGACCTCAGCCCGCCTCCGCAACCCCGCGACAACCTGGGCCACTGCGATCGCGTCCGAAGGCAGGTTCAAGCGAAGCGAGACCCTGATCGCGCAGCGAGCCGCCAGGTGAGTCGAAGCGATGCCGGGTGCACGGCCGCGACCACCTGGACCATCCGTACGAGCTGACCTCAGCCCGCCTCCGCAACCCCGCGACAACCTGGGCCACTGCGATCGCGTCCGAAGGCAGGTTCAAGCGAAGCGAGACCCTGATCGCGCAGCGAGCCTCTAGGCGAGCCGGAGCGATGCCAGCGATCGCACCGCAGTTCACGACGATGGAGGGCCCCCAGGGCCCGAAGGAGGAGTGCACTGCAATAAACACAGCAGGGCGCGCAGCGCCCGAAGGAGGAGAGAAATACAAAACAACGCGCTTGGATGGGGTGATGAGTGAGTCACCCTTTAGTGATCTTGGTCGGCCGCCGTTGCGGGAGGCGGCGTTGGAGCGGGCGCTTGTGCGGGACGGGGGGTTGTGGCGGGAGGTGCGGGTGGTGGATGAGACGGGGTCCACCAATGCCGATCTCGCCGTGCGGGCCCGGGAGGGGGCGGTGGAGGGCACCGTGCTCGTCGCCGAGTCGCAGACGGCGGGGCGGGGGCGGTTGGGGAGGGCCTGGGCGGCGCCGCCGCGGTCGGGGTTGATGTTCTCGATGTTGGTGCGGCCGCGGGTGCCGGTGCCGATGCTGGGGTGGGCGTCGTTGCTTACGGGTGTCGCCGTGGCGTCCGCGGTGCGGCGGATGACGGCGTGGTCGGAGGCGGGGGAGGGGTTTCTCGGGGACGGCGGGGACGTGGCCGTGGACGTGCGGCTGAAGTGGCCGAACGACCTGCTGGTGGGGGACCGGAAGCTCGCCGGGATACTGGTGGAGAAGGTCGAGGACGGGCTCGTCGTCGGTGTGGGTCTGAACGTCGGGCTGCGGGAGGAGGAGTTGCCCGTGGCGACGGCGACGTCCCTCGCGATCGAGGGGGCGCCGTTGACCGATCGGGCGCCGCTGCTGCGGGCGATCCTGCGCGAGTTCGCGACCTGGTATCAGGAGTGGACGGCGCTGGACGGCGACCCGGAGAGCAGCGGGCTGCGTACGGCCTATAAGAATCTGTGTGTGACGCTCGGCCGGGAGGTCAGGGTGGAGTTGCCCGGCGAGATGCGGGTCGCGGGGACGGCGCGGGACGTGGACGGTGCGGGGCGGCTGGTGGTGTCCGGTCCGGGAGGGGACACCGCGATCAGCGCCGGTGATGTCGTGCATGTCCGATGAAGAGGGAATAGTCGAGGGGGTCGCGAGCCGACAGTGCGGCTGATCTGCACCGATATGTCCGAGAACAGGGTTAGGATGCCGAGGCCACGGCCCATGGCGGCGGCCGACTGAGGGGCGGATGATGGCGGCCGGAATTCCGGATCCCAAGGAGATCGAAGAGCTCCTGCTCGGAGGCGAGCTGCGGTACAACCGCGTCGACGCCGTCCGTCTGGCGGGCGTCTCCCGGGAGTTCTCCGGTCGGGTGTGGCGCGCGTTCGGCTACCCGTCGATGCCGGACGAGGCCGTCGCCTACACCGAGGGCGACATCGCCGCGCTGGACCGCATCCGCCGTCTGATGGACGACGGCGTCCTCGACGAGGAGGGCGTGATCCGGCTGGTCCGGGCGTTCGGGCAGACGATGACGCGGCTCGCGGAGTGGCAGGTCAGCCTGCTGCGCAGCATGCTCACCCAGGAGCCGCACGACTCGCCGTCGGCGGAGGCCGTGCAGACGATCGTGGACGTCGCGGAGAAGCACATCGGCGAGTTCGAGCCGCTGGTCGTGCACGCCTGGCGGCGGCAGCTGGCCGCGGCGGGCACCCGTGCGCTGGCGGCCGCGGCGACGGGCGACAACGGCGACCCGGCGGGACGCACGCCCGTCACGGTCGGGTTCGCGGACATGGTGTCGTTCACGCAGGTCAGCCGTGAGCTTGAGGAGATCGAGCTGGCCCGGATCGTGGAGTGGTTCGAGGAGACCGCCGCCGACATCATCGCCTCCTGCGGCGGCCGCCTGGTGAAGACGCTCGGGGACGAGGTGCTGTTCAGCGCGGAGCAGCCGGAGGTCGGCGCGGAGATCGCGTTGACCGTGGCGGCCGCGATCCAGGACGAGACGGAGGTCCCGGACGTGCGGGTCGGCGTCGCGCACGGGCCCGTCCTGCCGCTGATGGGCGATCTGTTCGGCACGACGGTGAACCTCGCGGCCCGGTTGACGTCGCTGGCCCGGCCCGGGTCCGTCGTGATCGACGGGGAGCTGGCCGCGGCGCTGGAGCCGAACACGGCCTACGAGGTCACCCAGATCGTGCGCCGCCCGGTCCGCGGCCTCGGCATCATCCAGCCCTACGTGCTGCGCCGACGGCCGCCCGGCAAGGCCTGACGGTCCGTCCGCGCGGTCCCGCGCAGCATGACGAGGGCCACCAGCGCCCCCATGAAGGTGATCAGCGCCCCGACGGCCATACCGTCATGGAGCGCGTCCAGCACGTCCGACCTGGCCGGGCCGCGCGTCCTGGTGGAGATGACCGCCGCGAGCGCGGCGACGCCGACGGTCGTGCCGAGGAACTGGGCGGTCTGCGCCAGGCCTCCGGCGACGCCCTGTTCGTCGCCCCGGAGCCCGGAGGTCATCGTGTCGATGAACGAGACGACCGCGATCACATGCCCGAAGCCGAGGCAGCCGGACGTGAGCAGCAGCAGCCCCAGACCACCGCCGAGGGGGAGCGGCACCATCGCCGCCGTGCCGGTGCCCTGGACGACGAGGCCGGCGATCAGGGCGTTGACGGCACCGACCTTCCGGATCAGCCGGGGGGCGAGAACGCCCGCGACGATCGCCGCCGCGCCCTCGGCGACGAATCCGAATCCCGCGGCCAGCGGCGAGTAGGCGAGAACGTCCTGCATGTACAGGCTCAGCAGCATGGTGGTGCCGCCGCACATCCCGAACGTGACGAAACCGGTCAACCCCGCCCAAGCGACCGTACGGCGCTTCAACAGACTCGGTTCGATCAGAGGAACCCGCCGCCTGCGCTCCACGGGGAGGAACACCGCGATGAGGACCGCGCCGACGCCGAGCGCCGTCACCGTCCGCGCGCTGGTCCACCCGTTGGCGCCGCCCGTCGAGAAGCCGTAGACCAGCGCCAGCAGGCCCATGGTGATCAGCACCGCGCCGGGGACGTCCAGCCGGGACGCGCCGCGGTCTTCGGCCGTCGGCGGCAGCGTCACGGCGCCGACCAGGGAGACCGCGCCGATGGCGAACAGGATCAGCATGGTCCAGCGCCAGTTCAGCCCGCTGGTGATCAGCCCGCCTCCGATCGTGCCGAGCACGAAGCCCAGCGACAGCAGCGCCCCGCTGACACCCAGCGCCCTGGTGCGCCGCGGCCCCTCCGGGAACGACGAGGTGAGCAGGGCGAGCGCGGTCGGCCCGACCATCGCGGCGCCGACCCCCTGCCCGGCGCGGGCCGCGATCAGCGTCCAGGGCGCGGTGGCCAGCCCGGCGAGGAGGCAGCACACCGTGAGGACGGCGAGTCCGGCGACGAACAGGCGACGGCGGCCGACCATGTCCGCGACCCGGCCGAACAGCAGCAGCAGGCTCGCGGTCGGCAGCACGCAGGCGGTCATCACCCACTGCAGGTCGCTGGTGGTGGCGAAGTCCAGGTCACGCCCGATCTCGGGCAACGCGACGGTGACGATCGAGAAGTCGAGGCCGACCATGGCCTGTGCGCTGCACAGCGTGATCAGGATCAGCCCGTCCTGGAGGCCGAGCCGGTCCGGCTTCTCCACCGGCCTCCGGATGTCGTCGACGATCTTCATTCTTGCCTTTCCTCGGGGTGGTGCTTCCGGGAAAAGGCTCATCGGCCGGGCCGGGCGTAGCCAGCCACCCGTTGTGTGTACACCCGGGAGGTACAGGCTGGGTGGGGAGCCTCCGCGCGCTGGTCAGCGGGACGCCGGTGGCTTCGTCTCCCGGCGGAGATCCTCGGCGGCCATGTCGGCGAGCAGGCGGAGCGCCTCGGCGGAGGGAGAGCCCTCCTCGGCGTGATAGATCACCACTCGCTGGCCCTGGTCGTCGGGGAGGTGCAGCATCTCGTCGGTGAGCGTCAGCCGTCCCACGAGCGGATGACGGTACTCGCGGGTGTTGTGCGAGCATTCGCGCACCGCGTGCGAGGACCACAGGGCGGCGAAGTCGGGACTCTTGACGGTCAGCTCGCCGATCAGCTCGGTGAGTTCCCGGTCGTCGGGGAACCGTCCGGCGGACCTGCGGAGGAACCCGACGGCGTCCCTCGACTTGCGGTCCCAGTCGGCGTACAACTCGCGCGTTTGGGGGTCGAGGAAGACCAGCCTCGCCAGGTTGGGCCGTCCGTCCGGACGTTCGGGGGCCCGCAGGTCCAAGTGTCCGGCGAGCAGCGCGTGGGCCAGGGGGTTCCAGGCCAGCACGTCGGCCCGGCGTCCGACCGCGAGCGCGGGCACCCCCGAGATCGTTCGGATCATGGAGCGGACTCCGGGACGGAGGCGTTCGGCATGGGCCCGCCGCCGGGCCTTCGGCGCCGGCTTGGCCAGACTGTACAGGTGGGCCCGTTCGCCGTGGTCGAGTCGCAGGACCCGTGCGATGGCGTCGAGGACGGCGTCGGAGGCGTTCTGGCTCAGCCCCTGTTCGAGCCGGGCGTAGTATCCGGCGCTGATCCCCGCGATCTGGGCCAGCTCCTCCCGCCGCAGCCCGGGAACGCGGCGTCTACCGCCGTAGTCGGCGAGCCCGACGTCCCGCGGTTGGAGTCGGGCCCGCCGCGACCGGAGAAACTCCCCAAGATCAGACCGCTGCTCCATGACGCCATTGTCGCCGTTCCCGAACCACCGTTCCTGCACCTGCCAGATACAGGAACCGCACGACCCCGAACGCCCCTGCCGGCTCGCCCGCGATCGGGCCTCCGTGGCGGCATGGCCGAGCCCTCCTGAGACTGCGCCCGGAGGGCGTCAGGCCCGGGACGTACGCGGCCGTGGAACGCCAGGGGACAGGCCGGCATGGTCGTGCCCTCGCCGAGTTGCCCGCGTTCGGACGTTCATGGCGCCGTGGCCGAGCTTTCCGGGGTGCGACCGGAAACGGCGTCCCGAGGCGGCGCGGCCGTGGAGCGCCGGGAGGAGCGCGGTCAGACCGGCTCGGTCGTGTCCTCGTCGGGTTGTCCGCGAGTGGGCGGCCGTGGCGTTGTGGGCGAGGTTCCCCGGGGCTGCGCCCGAAAGGGGCGGCAGGCCCGGGGTGGAGTGGCCGGGGTCAGACCGGTTTGGTCGTGTCCTCGCCGGGGGATTCGGTGAGGCGTTGGAGGTAGTTCTGCTCGCCGAGGGCTTGGACGAGACTGAGTTCGGTCTCCAGGTAGTCGATGTGCTCTTCCTCGTCGGCGAGGATGTCCTCGAAGATCCGGGCGGACGTGACGTCGCCGCGGGAGCGCATCAGGTCGATGCCGGGACGGAGCCGGGCCACGGCCTCCAGCTCGACGGCGAGGTCCGCCTCGAGTTGCTCGACGATGTTCTGCCCGATCCTGAGGGTGCCGATCTTCTGGTAGTTCGGCAGACCCTCCAGGAACAGGATCCGGTCGGTCAGCCGCTCCGCGTGCCGCATCTCGTCGAAGGACTCGTCGCGGGTGTGTTTGGCGATGCGGGTGAAGCCCCAGTTCTGCTGCATCTTGGCGTGCAGGAAGTACTGGTTGATCGCCGTGAGTTCCGCGGTGAGCTGTTCGTTCAGCAGCGCGATGATGTCCTTGTCGCCTTCCATGCCCCCATGCTTGCATGACAGGGGGTTTCTGGACAGCACTGACCCCCGCAAGGTGCTCGTCCTCTCTGCGTGGAGGTCCTTGCGGGGCCCGGGGAAGGCTCAGGCGGCGGTCTGCGGAGCGGTGCCTCCTTCGGCGGCGTCGGGAATGATCTGGTCGGGAACGTCCTGGTCGGGGACCGCCGTCAGCGTGGCCGGTCCGCCGGTGAGCGCGTCCGCGAGTTCGCTGGCCGTGCGGTATTCGCTGACCATCGCGTGGATGCGCCTGGTGCACGTGCCGCACCCGGGTTTGAAGCCGCAGGCGGCCTTGACCTCTTTGGCGGTCCGGCAACCGCTCGCCATACAGCCGTGAACGTCGTCCTCCGTGACGGCGTTGCAGATGCAGACGTACATGCGGGGTGACGGACCTTTCGTGCGGCTGACGTACTGCCTGACCGGGGAGCTTAGGGCACCCTCATTAAGGTTAGGCTCCCCTAAAGTAACCCAGGATCTTCCGATCTGGCCAGCGGGCGCCGGACCGGTGTGATCCACCCCTCACGGGGAAGGGCTCTCCTCTGACATGTACGCCGCCGAACCCGCTCCCGAGGAACCGCTTCCCGGCGACGAACCCCCTGGTGAGGAGACCGTGTCCGAGGACCATCTGGCCGAAGAGGCCCTGACCGAAGTCAGCAGAGGCGTTCCGGCGGACGACGCGGTCGCCCCGCCGTCCGGTACCTACCGGCTCCAGCTCCGTGGCACGCCGCACGAGCGCTTCGGGTTCGCCGAGGCCGCCGCGCTGGCCCCCTACCTGGCGTCGCTCGGCGTCTCGCACGTCTACCTGTCGCCGATCCTGCGGGCCGCGCCCGGCTCGACGCACGGTTATGACGTGATCGACCATTCCCGGCTGGCGGACGAGTTGGGCGGCGCGGAGGCGTTCGGCGCGATGGCCACCCGGTTCCGGGCGCACGGGCTGCGGCTGCTGGTGGACGTCGTCCCGAACCACATGGCGATCCCGGCCCCGCACGAGCTGAACATGCCGTTCGCGGCCGTCGTCGCGGACGGTCCCGAGTCGCCGTACGCGTCGTGGTTCGACATCGACTGGAAGGCGGGCGGCGGCCGGGTCGTCCTGCCCGGGGAGGGCGAGGTCAACTATCGGCGGTTCTTCGACATCGACGGCCTGATCGGGCTGCGCCAGGAAGACCCGGAGGTGTTCGGGCGCACGCACGCGTTGTTGCTCGGGCTCGTCGAGGAGGGCCTGGTGCACGGGCTGCGCATCGACCATCCGGACGGCCTCGCCGACCCGCGCGGATACCTGCGGCGGCTGGCGGAGGCGGCCCCGGGCGCCTGGTTACTGGTCGAGAAGATCACGACGGGGGAGGAGCGGCTGCCGTCCGACTGGCCGTGCGCGGGCACCACCGGCTACGACTCGCTCGGCATGGTCGGCGGGCTGTTCGTCGATCCCGCCGGTGAGAAGCCGCTCACCGACTACTACGTGTCGTTGACGGGCGGGCCGCGCGACTTCGCGGAGGTCGAACGGGAAGCCCGCCTGCACGCGGCGTCGTCCTGCCTCAAGCCGGAGATCGAGCGTCTTGCCCGCGTTCTGCGGCGGGTCGTGGGCGAGCGGCGGCCCGGCATGGAGCGGGCGCTGGTCGAACTGCTCGTAGCCATGCCGGTGTATCGCGCGTACGTGGTGCCGGGTGAGGACGCGCCGCAGCGGGCCGTGGACGTCCTGAACGAGGCCGCTCGCCGTGCACGCGCGCATCTCCCCGAGGACGCGCACGCCGACCTGGAGACGGTCGTCGATCTGGCCCTGGGACGTGGTGAGCGCACCGACGCCGAGTTCATCGTGCGTTTCCAGCAGACGTCGGCACCGCTGGCGGCCAAGGGCGTCGAGGACACGGCGTTCTACCGGTGGAACCGGATGGCCGCGCTGAACGAGGTCGGCGGCGTCCCGGAGCGGTTCTCCGTCGGTAGCGAGGATTTCCACTCGCACTGCATCAGGCTCGCCCGCGACTGGCCGTTGACGATGACGACGCTGTCCACGCACGACACCAAGAGGGAGGAGGACGTGCGGGCGTGGCTGTCCGTGCTGTCGGAGCTGCCCGGCGAGTGGGTGGAGGCCGTGGAACGGTGGCGGAACTGGGGGCCCGGCACCTCGCCGCTTGAACCGGACCTCGAATACCTGCTTTGGCAGACCCTCGTCGGTGCGTGGCCGCTCACCACCGGGCGTCTGGAGGAGTTCCTCACCAAGGCGATGCGGGAGGCGAAGACCCGGACGTCGTGGCTCGACCAGGATCAGGTGTACGAGGAGGCGGTCCTGGAGTACGCGCGGGGCGTCCTCGCCGACCCTGACCTGGTGACCGACATGACCTCGTTCGTCGCGAGGCTGGCCCCCTACGCGCGGGTGAACACGCTCGGGCAGAAGCTCGTCCAACTGGCCATGCCGGGCGTTCCGGACGTTTATCAGGGGTGTGAGATGACCGGGTTGGCGCTGGTCGATCCCGACAACCGGCGGCCGGTCGACTACGGGCGGCGCCGCGAGCATCTCTTCCGGCTCGACACCGGACGGCTGCCGAAGGAGGTCGATGACGAGAAGCTGCTCGTGACGGCCCGAACGCTGCGGCTGCGCCGGTCGCATCCCGAATGGTTCGGCCCGACCGCCGGATACGAGCCGATCGCCGCGCACGGGCCCGCCGCCGAACACGTCCTCGGTTTCGCGCGTGGGGACGCCGTCGCGCTCGCCACCCGGTTGCCGGTGGGGCTGGAACGCCGGGGCGGCTGGCAGGGGACGAGGGTGGACGTCCGTCGCCAGGGTTGGCGGGACGTCCTGACGGGCTGCACGCACATGGGCCCGATCCTCGACGCCGCCCGCGTGTTCGAGCATCTGCCCGTCGCGTTGCTCGTCCCCAGGGAGATCGATCGTTGAGCACCCGGTTCGAGGTGTGGGCACCGTTCGCCGACCGCGTCGACGTCGTCACCGGTGACATTCGGCGTCACCCGATGAACGCGTCGGATTCCGGCTGGTGGCGGGCCGACGTCCAGGACGCCGCGCACGGCACTGACTACGGCTTCATCCTGAACGGCGCGGACGAGGTACTACCCGACCCTCGCTCGCCCTGGCAGCCGAACGGCGTCCACGGGCAGAGCCGCGTCTACGACCACGAACGGTTCTCCTGGACCGACCGGCAGTGGCATGGACGCCCCCTCCCCGGAAGCGTCCTGTACGAGATGCACGTCGGCACGTTCACACCGGAAGGGACGTTCGACGCGGCGGTGGAGCGTCTCGACCATCTGGTGTCCCTTGGAGTCGACGCCGTGGAGCTTCTGCCCGTCGCCGCGTTCCCCGGCCGCCGAGGATGGGGTTACGACGGTGTCCACCTGTGGGCGCCGCACGAACCGTACGGCGGCCCTGACGGCCTGAAGCGTTTCGTGGACGCCGCTCATGCGCGGGGCCTCGCCGTCGTCCTGGACGTCGTCTACAACCATCTGGGCCCCGACGGTAACCGTCTCGCCGGTTACGGCCCATACTTCACCGACTCCCACACCACTCCCTGGGGTGAGGCGGTGAACTTCGACCAGGAGGGCTCGGACGAGGTTCGTGCGTTCGTGGTGCAGAACGCGCTGATGTGGCTGCGCGACTACCACTTCGACGGGCTCCGCCTCGACGCCGTCCACGCCATCACCGACCACAGCGCCGTCCACATCCTGGAGGAACTGGCACGCGCGGTGGCGGGCCTGTCGGCGCACCTTGGACGCGAACTGTTCCTCATCGCCGAATCCGACCTGAACGATCCACGGCTGGTGACGTCCAGGGAAGCGGGCGGACACGGGATGGACGCCCAATGGAGCGACGACTTCCATCACGCCCTGCACGCCGCGCTCACCGGCGAACGGCAGGGCTACTACTGCGACTTCGGCTCCCTGGAGACGCTCAAGAAGGCGCTCACGAACGTTTTCGTCCACGACGGCACGATGTCGACGTACAGGGGACGGCACCATGGTCGTCCGGTCGACGTCCAGAAGACGCCCGCGCACCGTTTCATCGGTTTCCTGCAGAACCACGACCAGATCGGCAACAGGGCGGCGGGCGACCGTATCGGCACCGTCCTGGAGTCCGCGCGGATCGCGCCGTCGATGCTGAAGGTCGGCGCGGCGCTGTTCCTGCTCGCGCCGTTCACGCCCATGCTGTTCATGGGTGAGGAGTGGGGAGCGTCCACCCCGTGGTGCTACTTCACCGACCACCAGACCCCGGAACTGGCGCGTGCGGTCACCGAGGGACGCCGCCGGGAGTTCGCGCGGCACGGCTGGACGGACGACGTCCCCGATCCACAGGCTGTGGAAACCTTCCGGCGCTCCGTCCTCGACTGGACGGAGCCGGACCGGCCGCACCACCGCGACCTGCTGGAATGGCACCGATCCCTGCTGGCGCTGCGCCGATCCCGCCCCGAGCTGAACGATCCTCGCCTGACCGGGACGACCGTCGAGACGACCCCCGAGACACCCGAAGGTTCCACCGACCGCTGGCTGATCATGTGGCGCGGCGGGGTGTGCGTCGCCGCGAACCTCGGCGAGACCCCCGTCGATCTTCCGATCTCGCCTCCGGCGAGGGCCCCCGAAGCGGCCCGGCCGCGCCTGCTGCTCGCCTCGAATCCGGCGATCCACCTGCACGGGGACATGACTGGAGATACCGGAACAGACCGCATCCAACTGCCCGGCACCTCGGTCGCGGTCCTCGGCTGAGACCCGGGCCCGCGACCCTCAGACACCCGCCCGAGATGACGCCTAAATCCGGATTTCGTCGGATCTGAGGGTATTCGTGGATGTACTATGAGTGGCAAACCGCAGGTCAAGAGCGCGGCGGCAGCCGGGCAATGTTCAAGAATGGTCATACGATCGGTTCATGACCTCAGTACTGCTCGCCGAGGACGACACGTCCATCTCCGAGCCTCTCGCCCGCGCGCTGCGGCGCGAGGGGTACACCGTCGAAGTCAGCCCGGACGGCCCGCAGGCCCTGGAGCGGGCGCTCGGCGGCGGCGTCGACCTGATCGTCCTTGATCTCGGCCTTCCCGAGTTGGACGGCCTTGAGGTGGCCCGCAGGGTGCGGGCCGAGGGGCATGGCGTGCCCATTCTGATCCTGACCGCCCGTGCCGACGAGGTCGACACCGTCGTCGGGCTGGACGCGGGCGCCGACGACTATGTCACCAAACCGTTCCGGCTGGCCGAGCTCCTCGCCCGGGTGCGGGCGCTGCTGCGCCGGGGCAGCACCGAGACGCCGATCGTCCAGGGGGTGCGGATCGACGCCGAGTCGCGCCGCGCCTGGATGGGCGACCAGGAGCTCCAGCTCACCACCAAGGAGTTCGACCTGCTGCGCGTCCTCGTCCGCGACGCGGGCAAGGTCGTGACCCGCGAACAGATCATGCGCGAGGTGTGGGACACCAACTGGTGGGGTTCCACGAAGACGCTCGACATGCACATTTCCTGGCTGCGCCGCAAACTCGGCGACGACGCCGGCAGCCCCCGCTACATCACCACGGTGCGGGGCGTCGGCTTCCGGTTCGAGCGCGGCGACTAGCACCGGCCGCCACGGTCGTGCGGGACGTCCGGGGGCCTTCCCGAGAGGCCCCCGGGGCGACGTGCCGTGCGTTCCGTGGCCCCACCCTCGAAGGAGCCCTGATGAGGCGCCGACTCCTCCTGTCGACGCTCGCGGTGGCGGTGGTCGCGATCCTGTCGCTCGGCATACCCCTCGCCTACGCCTCCCACAAGCTCGTCTACGAGGAGGCCGGTCGGTCGCTGGACCGCGAGGCGTCCTCCATCGCCGGCGGCGTCGGCTTCAGCCTGGAGACGCGGCGGCCCCTCACCGGCGCGATGATCGCGCGGGAGTTCCCGGGCCGGCACATCACGGTCGTCCTGCCGGACGGCCGGACGCTCACCGCGGGCCCGCCGCGGCGCGGGGACGTCCTCACCGCGACCCGGACGCACGACGCGATCCGGGTCCGGGTGTCCCGGCCGGAGGCGGAGGTCCGTGACGAGGCGCTGCGGCTGATGCTGTTCATCGGCAGCCTCGCGCTGCTCGGCGTCGCCCTCACCGTCGCGCTGGCGATGGTGCAGGCGCGCAAGCTGACACTGCCGCTGATCGACCTCGCCGAGACCGCCGACCGGCTCGGCAGCGGCAACGCCAGACCGCGCCGCCGCCGCTACGGCATCCCGGAGGTCGACCGGGTCGCCGAGGTGCTGGACCGCAGCGCCGTCCGCATCGCCGACCTGGTCGCCGCGAGCCGCGAGTTCGCCTCCGACGCCAGCCACCAGCTCCGCACGCCGCTGACCGCGCTGTCGATGCGGCTGGAGGAGATGATCGAGGCCGCCGACTACCCGGACGTCGTCCGGGAGGAGGGCGCGGCGGCCGTCACGCAGGCCGAACGGCTCGTCGCGGTCGTCGAGCAGCTGCTCGCCCGCGCCCGCCACGACCGCACCGGCGGCGCGGTCGCCTCGCCCATCGACGAGATCATCGCGCAGCAGGTGGAGGAGTGGCGGCCGATCTTCCGCCGGGACGGCCGGGACGTGCGGATCATCGGCGAGCAGGGCCTCGTCGGAATGACCAATCCGGAGGGCCTCTCCCAGATCGTCGCCACGCTCCTGGACAACTCACTGATGCACGGCGCCGGAACCGTGACCATCCACACCAAACCCGGCGCGAGTTCGGTGGTCGTCGAGATCGGCGACGAGGGCAACGGCATCCCGCCCGAACTGGAGCCGCGGATCTTCGAGCGAAGCGTCAGCGGCGGTCGCGGCACCGGCCTCGGTCTCTACCTGGCCCGTTCGCTCGCCATGGTGGACGGCGGACGGCTGGAGCTGATCCAGTCCCGTCCCGCCGTGTTCGGGATCTTCCTCCGCCCGGCCGCCGAGGCCCGGCTCGCGGCCGAACGGGTCGTCATGGGCCCCGCCTAGATCTCGGCGTAGTCCTCGGCGGCGTGCGCGTCGAGGGGACGGCCGACCTTCGGCGGGTGCACCGGGTGGCCGTTCACGCGGTGCGCGCCCGCCCCCTCGGCGGCCGGCTCGGGCAGCCCGGACGCCGGGTCGACGGGCGGCGCGGACGCGGGCAGGAACACCCACTTCTTGTACGACCAGAAGCGGAACAGCGTCGCCACACCCGTACCGACGACCAGCGAGGCGTTGTAGTAGACCGCGCCGGACAGGCCGAGGACGTAGTGCGAGAACCCGATGAACAACTCCGTGATCACGAGCCCGACGCCGTTCAACGCGAAGAACAGCATGTACTCGCGGCCGAGACCGGTGCGGTCGCGGTGCCGGAACGTCCAGAACCGGTTCGCCAGGTACGAGAACGTCGTGGCGATCACCGTGGCGATGCCGTTGGAGGTCAGCGGCCCCACTCCCAGGCCGGTGTGCAGGCCGTTGCCGATCGCGACGGTGATGCCGAACGCGATGGCGCCCACGCTGCCGAACTTGGCGAGTTCCCGCACGAGGTGCGCGAACTGCCGATGGAGACTGGCGACCAGGTTCACGAAGGGGAACCGTCCTTCCGGACTTCGTCGATGCGCCACGTCCGGCGCGCGGCTACTACGGAGGCATCACGAGAATAGACGCACGCGCCCCCTGGAACGTCGGAACATGAACGTTTCACGTTGTCCGAGCGTTCCATGCCCATATCCGAGACCCCCACACCCAGGTCCGACGCACGGCGCGGCCGGTTCGTTCGGTTCCACCGGCCGATAACCTTTTGACGTGACGATTCCAGCCCGATCCCCTGCGTGGGGGGACGACACCCCACACCCCCCCGACCGGCTCCGCCGGAATGGTGTGCCCGTTGTCGGGATGGCGGGCGGGGGCCAGCTGGCCCGAATGACGCAGCAGGCCGCGATCGCGCTCGGCGTGTCGCTGCGCGTGCTCGCCGGCACGCCGGACGACTCGGCGGCCAAGGTCGTCTCGGGGGTGCGGGTCGGTGACGACCGGTCCCTGGACGACCTTCTGGCGTTCGGCCGGGGCTGTGACGTCGTGACGTTCGACCACGAACACGTCCCCGGAGCGCACATCCGGAAGCTGGAGTCGACGGGCGTGCCGTGCCGTCCAGGCCCGGCCGCGCTGGCGCACGCGCAGGACAAGCTGGTGATGCGCGAGCGGCTCAGCGGCATGGGCGTCCCCTGCCCGGCCTACGCGCCCGTCCCGAGGACGGAACCGCTGAAGACGCTGGAGGACTTCGCCGCCGACCACGGCCTTCCGCTCGTGGTCAAGGCCGTCCGCGGCGGCTACGACGGCAAGGGCGTCTGGGTGCTGGGCGCCCTCGACGAGGCGGCCGGGAACCTGGTCCGTGACCTGCTGTCCAAGGACGTCGACCTGATGGTCGAGGAACATGTGGCGTTCACCCGGGAGCTGGCCGCGCTCGTCGCCCGATCCCCGTACGGGCAGGGCGCCGCGTACCCGATCGTGGAGACCGTCCAGGAGGGCGGGATCTGCACCGAGGTGATCTCGCCCGCGCCGGGCCTGCCGAAGGACGTGGCCGCCGAGGCGCAGCGCCTCGCCCTGACGATCGCCGGGGAACTCGGCGTCGTCGGCCTCCTCGCGGTCGAGCTGTTCGAGACCGACCGCGGGCTGATCGTGAACGAGCTGGCGATGCGCCCGCACAACTCCGGCCACTGGACGATCGAGGGCGCCCGGACGTCGCAGTTCGAACAGCACCTGCGGGCCGTCCTCGACCTGCCGCTCGGGTCCACCGAGCCCACCGCCGCGTACACGGTGATGGCCAACGTGCTCGGCGGCGACGACCCGGACGTCTACCCCCGCTACATCCACGTGATGGCGCACGATCCGGCCGTCAAGGTGCACATGTACGCCAAGGAGTCGCGTCCCGGACGCAAGATCGGCCATGTGACCGCGCTGGGCGACGACCTCGACGACGTCCTGGAACGCGCCCGGCACGCGGCCGCCTACCTGCGGTGGGGGACCAAGATGAAGGAGCGGGAGGGACGGCGATGACCGAGCGAAAGCCACTGGTCGGCGTGGTGATGGGCAGCGACTCCGACTGGCCGGTCATGAAGGACGCGGCCGACGCGCTCACCGAGTTCGACGTCCCCTTCGAGGCCGATGTCGTGTCCGCGCACCGGATGCCGCACGACATGATCGCCTACGGGCGGCAGGCCGCCGACCGCGGCCTCCGAGTGATCATCGCGGGGGCGGGCGGCGCGGCGCACCTGCCCGGCATGCTGGCCTCCGTCACCCCGCTGCCGGTGATCGGCGTGCCGGTCCCACTGAAGTACCTGGACGGCATGGACTCGCTGCTGTCGATCGTCCAGATGCCCGCCGGAGTCCCCGTAGCGACGGTCGCGGTCGGCGCCGCCCGCAACGCCGGCCTGCTGGCCGTCCGCATCCTGGCCGCCTCCGACGAGACCCTCCAGGCTCGTATGCGGGACTTCCAGCGAGACCTCTACGACCAGGCCAAGGCAAAGGGCACCCGCCTACGAGAGACCCTCTGAGCCCCCCTCAACGAACCGGCCCGCCGGGCCAAGGCCAGCACCCTTCCAACGTGGCCTAAGCCCGCACGCGAACGCGTTACCCGCCCGGCGCAGCGAAGCCGAAGGCGAGCGAAACCGGGCGGATCGCGAAGCGATGCGCGTTCGCCCAGGAACGGTCACGTAGCAAGCCGCCAGGCGAGCAAAGTGGGCCGGTCCTGCTACCAACACAGCGACCTCAGCCCGCGCGCGAACGCGTTACCCGCCCGGCGCAGCGACGCCGGAGGCGAGCGAAACCGGGCGGATCGCGAAGCGATGCGCGTTCGCCCAGGCACGGTCACGCAGCAAGCCGCCAGGCGAGCAAAGTGGGCCGGTCCTGCAATCAACACAGCGACCTCAGCCCGCGCGCGAACGCGTGACCCGGCCGGTGTAGCGATGCCGGAGGCGAGCGAAATCGGGCGGGTCGCGAAGCGATGTCGCGTTCGCCCCAGGAACGGTCACGTAGCGAGCCGCCAGGCGAGCGCAGTGGGCCGGTCCTACAATCAACACAGCGAGCCGCCAGGCGAGCGAAGTGGGCCGGGCCTGCAAAAAACTAGCGGCGTAGGGCCCATTCCACGGCGGGGCAGCGGTTCATGACGACGTCGAGGCCGGCGTCTCGGGCGCGCCGTGCCGCCGGCTCGTCGATCACCTGGAGTGGTAGCCACACCGCCTTGGCGCCCGCCGCGATCGCCTCGTCCACGGCCTGTCCCGCGTACTCGGAGCGGCGGTAGACGCCCACGACGTCGATTTCGTCCGGTACGTCGGCCAGGGACGCGTAGCCCTTCGCGCCGAGCACCTCCCGCGCCTCCGGATGGACGGGAATGATCTGTTTCCCGCGGTCGCGCAGCAACCGGGCCTGCGTGTACACCTCGCGCTCCGGGTTGTCGCCGAGCCCGACGAACGCCCACGTCCTGGACTCGTTCAGCAGCCGCCGGATCACGTCCTGGTCGGCGTAGGGATCAACAACCATGTCCACGACAACAGCGTGCGCGAACCGTTCCTTCCCTCTGGTTCAGGGACGTCCGAGGGCCCGGTAGTTCCATCCGGCCGCGCGCCACCGCTCCGGGTCGAGGGTGTTGCGGCCGTCCACGATGTTGCGTTCGGCGACGACCTCGGCGAGCGCGGACGGGTCCATGTCCCGGAACTCCGGCCACTCGGTCAGCAGCAGCACAACATGGGCGTTCTCGGCGGCGGTCAGGGCCGACTCCCCGTACTCCAGGCTCGGCTGCGCGCGGCGCGCGTTGGGCATGGCCTTCGGGTCGTACACCGTCACCGTGGCCCCCTGGGCGCGGATGGACGCGGCCACGTCCAGTGCGGGCGAGTCGCGCACGTCGTCGGAGTTCGGTTTGAACGCGGCGCCGAGCACCCCGACGGTCCGTCCGACGAACGAGCCGCCGAGCAGTTCCCGGGCGAGGTCCACCATCCGGATCCGGCGGCGAATGTTGATCTCGTCGACCTCGCGCAGGAACGTCAGCGCCTGGTCGGCGCCCAGTTCGCCGGCGCGGGCCATGAACGCGCGGATGTCCTTCGGTAGGCAGCCGCCGCCGAAGCCGAGCCCCGGGCCGAGGAACCTGCCGCCGATCCGGTCGTCGTGGGCGAGCGCCTGCGACAGCTTCGTCACGTCCGCGCGCGCCGCCTCGCAGACCTCCGCCATCGCGTTGATGAAGGAGATCTTGGTGGCGAGGAACGCGTTGGCCGCCACCTTCACCAGCTCCGCGGTCGGATAGTCGCAGGTGATGAACGGCGTACCGGCCGCGATCATCGTTAGGTAGATCTCCCGCAGCGCCTTCTCGGCACGGTCGGCCGCGCCCTGGTCGGCGGGCAGCCCGGCGACGATCCGGTCCGGTCGCAACGTGTCGTGGACGGCGAACCCCTCCCGCAGGAACTCGGGGTTCCACGCCAGGACGGCGTCACCGCCGACGGGCGCCTCCCGGGCGAGCGTCTCCGCCAGCCGCTCCGCCGTCCCGACCGGAACGGTCGACTTGCCGACGACGAGGCAGGGCCGTTGCAGCAGCGGCGCGAGCGTCCCGATCGCACCGTCCACGGCGGACATGTCGGCCGCGTACTCACCGGCCTTCTGTGGCGTCCCGACGCACAGGAAGTGGACGTCGCCGAACTCCGCGGCCTCCGCGTACGACGTGGTGAACCGCAGCCGTCGGCCCTGCACGCCCCTGCGCAGCACCGGCTCCAGCCCCGGCTCGTAGAACGGAAGGTCACCGGCGGCGAGACGGGCGACCCGCTCCCCGTCCACGTCGACGCCCAACACCTCGAAGCCCAGGTCGGCCATGCACGCCGCATGGGTGGCACCGAGATAACCGGTCCCGATGACCGTCAGCCGGTGGGACAAGGGCCCGCTCCTCTCACTCCGCCGCCGACGAGCGGCCTCTCCCCACAGTTGCCCACCACGGCCGGGTTCGTGAACCGTCCGTGGCACCGCACATGCCGGTTACACTTCCCCGCCCGACCCCGTCATATTGTTCCGGCTCGGACGTCGGCGTTCACAGCCGAGGAGCGGCGGGGGCACCCCCGGTGGCAGCCGCCATCGACCGTGTGGACGGTTTTGACTCATGGCCGCGGCGAATAGTAGATCGCTCGGGAGGGTCGGACATCGTGGGAAACGCGTAGCTCTTGCGGTTGTGTAACTGTGGAGACCGCGTAAAAGCCTGGAGTCGCTCAGGGTGACTTGACCCGCTCTATTGTGCGCTGTCAGCATCTATCCTGAAAATCACCCCGCGAATGATGCATCGAAGATGCCGACCGAAGGGGACAGTTCATGTCACGACCACTCAAGGTGCTCGTCGGGGTGCTGGTGGCGACCGCCGCACTTCCCTCCACCAGCGCGTTAGCCACGGATGCCTACGCGGCTCAGGGCGGCAGGGTCCTCGCCCAGGGTTGGGCGCCGGCCGGCGGAAAGGCGGGCATGGCCGGAGTGAGGGACACCTACAAGAAGAACTGGGTGAAGAACGAGTACAATCGCGCAGGCACGGGCAAGCGCAAGTACACGCTCTGGAACAAGCGCGGCAAGGGAAAGACGACCTACACCAAGAATGGTCGCAAGGTGACCAAGATCCACGTCTGTGAGGATCGGGACAAGGCGCCGGACATCTGCTCGAAGTGGACGCCGGTCAAGTAGGAACTCCAGGGGACCGGTCGATCAAGGCCGGTCCCTGCCCTCTGTTCAAGGGCACGAAGGTCGGAAGTATATATGAATGATTCTGCGAGTACCATGCTCAAAGTGGATGGACTGTCCTACTCGATAGCTGAACGCGCGATCCTGAGAGATGTGAGCTTTGGTGTCCGCACGGGTGAGTCCGTTGCCATAACGGGCCCGAGCGGAAGCGGAAAGTCCACATTATTGATGTGCGTCCTCGGACTTGTCGAGTCGCATGGCGGCTCCGTCGTCATCGATGGAGAAGAGCTCACCGGAATGTCTGCGCGCGGGCGGGCGGAGCTGCGTCGCCGAAAAGTGAGCATGGTGTTTCAGTTCGGTGAACTACTGCCCGAGCTCAGTCCACTGGAGAACGTCGCCCTCCCCGGGTTGCTGGCCGGCAAAGGCAGGAAGGACGCTTACCGGCGAGCGAGCACCCTGCTCAGGCAGCTCGGCATCCCCATGGAAGAGACTCCGACCAGTCTGCTCTCCGGAGGCGAGCGGCAGCGGACCGCCGTGGCGCGGGCGTTGGTGACGGAGCCGAGTGTGATCCTCGCCGACGAACCGACGGGTGCGTTGGACGCGAAATCAAGAGAGGGCGTGGCCGATCTGCTCTTCGGTCTGGCGAAGCAGCACAGTTGCGCCATTGTCGTCGTCACCCACGATCCCGCCGTGGCGCGCCGGGCCGACCGTCAGTTCAAACTGGAAGCCGCTGAATTGATGGAGATGGCACCCCGATGAGTGCCGAGCACCGGTCAGGCCGGTTACTGTGGCTTCAGTTGCTCAAGATCGGATGGATGAGCGGCCACGGGATACGTGGGAGCCGGCTGCGGTTCGCCGGACTCGTGCTCGCGTCCGCGGCCCTGACGATGACCTTTCTCTCCGTGGTCGCCGCCTTCGCCGTCTACGATGGTCGCGAGCAGCGCGAACAGCACCGTGGACCGATCGTCTCCGAGCACAGCGGTGACACGATCGCATTTCGATGGGCCGAGAGCACCGATTCGCTCCACGGACGACAGCATTGGGTGATCTCTCTTGAACCCGCATCGGCGACGGCCGAGCCACCGCCGGGCCTGCCGCGTTGGCCCGCGCCCGGCGAAGCGTTCCTCTCGCCGGGGTTGATCGCCGCCGCGACCGCCGACGACCACATCGAGCAGCGCTATGGCAGATTCGCCGGAGAGATCGGGGAATCAGGACTGGCCTCACCTGGCGAGCGGCTCGTTTACCTGAGACCGCAGGCTCCGCCGGAAGGCGGAAACGCCGATGAACTCTGGTATCGAGCGACTGGATTCGGACAGGCATGGGGAATCGGCGAGGCCGTTGATCCACGCCCGTTGACGCAGGTCGTCCTCGCGATCGCGGCGCTGGCCGGTCTACCCGCCGTCGCCTTGCTGGTCGTTGCCGCCCGCTGCGGGTCGGCCACCAGAGATCGCCGTATCCGGCTCCTGGCCGCCCTCGGAGCCAGGTGGAAGGACAACGCCCTGGTCACGATAGGCGAGGCCGCAACTCCGGCCGCGCTCGGGACCATACTGGGCGCCATACCGCTGACCATCGCGATGAGCACGAACATACGCCTTCCGGTCACGGGCTACACCATGAGCGCGGTGGACGTTCGTGCACACCCTTTCCTCGTTGTGGCCGCGGCTCTTCTGTCGTTTCTCGCGGTGCTGCTCGTTGTCGTGGCGTTGCACCGCGCAAGAACAACCGGTGATTCGACGCGTCCGCGCGGATTCAGCGAGCGCGTACCACGCTATCGCCTGGCGTTGTTCGCCGTCGCCCTGTCCACCGTCATCATCAGCCAGTACATCCGCGGCCAGGTCGGCCTTTTCCTCTTTGTCGTCGGGACCGTCGGCCTATGGGCCACTCTTCCCTCCGTCGGCGCAAAGGCCGGCGGCTGGTTGGGATGCGGGATGGCAGGCCTCGGGAACCGGCTGGGGAACCCGGGACTCATCATCGGCGGCAGGTGGACCGCCCTGCATCCCGGCGTGATCGTGCGACTGGCGACCGCGATGATCATTTCACTTGGACTGATCAGTCAGTTGCAGGTCTGGCAGAGCCGTCTCGGAGCTCCCGCCGAGGCCGCCCATGCCACGCAGGCGCGTGTCGGTGATCAAGTCCTGATCGTCGAGTCCCGCGATATCACGGGAGAACGCATGAACGCCTTCGCCGGAGCACTCCCCGCGGGGGCCGAGGTGCTGACTGTGCGAAAGCACGAAGACGAGAGTTCTTCCGTGCGCCTTCATGCGACCTGCGCGGCGCTCGGTCGCCTTCATCTCGAATGCGGCGCGAAGAATCCGACTGCGATCGACGATGTGAGCGACATTCGCATGAAGGAGTTGCTCGGCTGGTATGGAGGGGAGAAGTTCAGCATTGAGGCCGGTGCGCTCCCTCCTCCTTTGCCGGACGGTCCGGAAACCGTCGCGGTCGTGTCCGACCCCGCCACGATGGGGCGTGACTACCGAAGTAATGTGGAGATGGCCGCCTACAGGAGTCTGAACACGCCGCATATCAGCAGGCTCGGAGACGACTGGGTACTCGGTAACAATGATCGGGCCAGGCTCGGTGAATGGATGCTGCTCTTTGGCATTGTGGGCATGGTCCTGCTTGTCTTCGCTACGGTGATCAGTGTTGCCGGAGAATTCATGAGGTTCGGAGCGGCGCTGGCGCCGATGGCCGTGCTCGTGAGCAGGCCTGGACTATTCAGCCGAATCGCTCTGTGGCATCTGACGATCCCCATGATCCTGTCCGCGGCGACCGCGGCGGCCATCACGGTCTGGCACAGCCTCTTCTTCATCTCGGTGATCCAGGAAGGCCGGTTCTCCGTCACCGTGCTGATCGGATCGGTGACCGGTTCGGTGGTCTTCGCCATCGGAGTCGGGATCCTTGGCGGCTGGAGCGCGCGACAAGAGGCGTATCGCTGGCGACCTACGGCCGACTGAACCGTCCCCCACCTACGAGCGGGGGACGGACCGCCGTCCGTCCCCCGAAACTCGTCATTAGGCGTGGGAGATGTTGAGGATGACCGTGTCGTGGGCGACCTGGTAGGCGCTGATGCGCACGCCGTTGATGGCGGTGGCCGGGCCGGGCCGGGTCGTGGTCATCGACGCGATCGCCGTGGAGCCGTTGCCCCGGACGAACAGGGTCGCCTGACCGCCGTGCAGCTCGACCTCGATCTCCTCGACCCCGTACCTGCCATCGAGCTGGATCTCCTGGCCGCTGCGGACCTCGACCTCGCACCTGGCGTCCAGGCACGCGTGGAGGTCGGTGCCGTCCTTGGCGACCGGCTTGGACTCGCCCTTCGGCGGGGACTTGGGCTTGCTCTTGGGCTTGGCGGGCGGCTTGCCGGCCTCGGCCGGGGACGGGTTGGACGACGGGCCGGCAGGCATCGCGTTCGTCTTGGGCGAGCCCACCAGATCCGCGTGCTGCGGGTCGGGCTTCGGATTGCCGTCGGCCGTGCTCTTGGTGTCCGCCGGGGACGGCGGCGGCACGGCGAGCGCGGCGTTCGCGGTGCCGAGGGACGCGGTGAGCGCCAGCGCGGCGGTCATGGTGAGCAGGCTGAGCCTTCTTGCCGACATGCTGTGACCTCCCGATACGAGTGACTACTCTCTGTCACTCGACCTGTTACCCACAGTGATCATCTGTGAATCCGGAGTTCACGACGGCGTGTCGTGGGTCGGCCGGCTCAGCCGCAAAGCTTCTGGGTGGCGGTGTCGGTCTCGATGCCCCTGGTCGGCCCCGCCGTCGGGGCGGCGCCCTCGACCTTCACGTCCTTCACGTCGTCCCAGTTCGCGCCGACCATGACCTGCACCTTCGACCCGAGGCCGCCGACCTTCTTCAGCTTGGCGTCCGGAATCGCGGCGGCCAGGGTCTTCGCCTTGTCCGCGGCGTCCGGGCCGTACTGGATCTGGGTCGTCTGGAGGCCGCGGCGCGCCACGCCCGGGACGACCGTGACGTCGAAGCCCACTCCCCGCAGCTGCTTGCCCGCCTTCGTCGCGAGGCCCGGCGTGCCGATCGCGTTCAGGACGCGGACGGAGATGTCGTCCGGTGGAACGGTCAGGCGGTCCTCGGGCTTGGTCGTCGGGGACGGGCTCGGCTTCTTGGTGTGCTCGTCGAGCGGCTGGTCGCGCCGGATCCTGTTGAACAGGTCGCGCGCCTTGCCCTGGTCCCACAGGACGACCGACTGCGTCGAGGGCGAGTTCCACAGGACGGCGTTGTGGCCCGGGTTGGCGAGCGGCACCTTCGCGAACGTCAGCTTGTCGGTCGACAGGTTCTTCATCTGGTCGGTGAGCTTCGGCAGGTCGTCGGCGAGTTCCGGGTCGACGCGCAGCGACGACAGCGCCGCCTTCAGGAACTTCGTCGACTTCACCGGGTCGCTCAGCGTCTTCGTCGACAGCGCCTGCTTCATCATCGACGCCATGAACTGCTGCTGCCGGTCGATGCGGCCGAGGTCGCTGCCGCCGGTCAGCGTGTAGCGGGCGCGGGCGAACGACAGGGCCTGGAGGCCGTCCACGTGCGACTTGCCGGGGGGCAGCTTCAGCCCGCTCTTCGGGTCGTTAATCGCCTGCTCGGTGCACACGTCCACGCCGCCGAGCGCGTCCACCATGCGCACGAAGCCGTAGAAGTTCACCTCGACGTAGTGATCGATGGACACGCCCGTCGCGCGCTTGATCGTGTCGACCGTGAGGTCGGGCCCGCCGAACTGGTACGCCCAGGTCAGCTTGCCCGGACGGGACGGAACCCGCGCCCCCTTCGGCCCCTCCGCGCCGTTCGACCTGTGCGCCGGGATCGTCACGTACGAGTCGCGCGGCAGGTTCACGACCGACACCCGGTCGTGGTCGCGGGACACGTGCAGCAGCATCATCGTGTCGGACCGCTCGCCCGGCTGGTGGCCGAGTTTGGCCGCCTTCTGCTGCTCCTTCGTCAGCCCGTCCCGGCGGTCGACCCCGGCGACCAGGATCGTCATCGCGCCCTTCGGCGCGTCCTTGCCGCGGCCGAGACCGCCGACCGACACCTCGTCGATGAGGCCGGTGACATAGTTCTGGAACGCCCACGCGCCGCCGGAGGTCAGCAGCACGAACACCGACATCGCGCCGGTCAGCGTGAGAAAGCGCTTCTGCCGACGCGCGCTCATCGCCGCCCGTGGACTCAGCGTCCGGCCAGGGCGGCGAGGGCCGCGCGGGCTCTCCACCGACACCCGTGGCGCGGGCATCCCTTCGACGGTGACGCCCTCGATGTCACCGTCGTCGCCCACCGCCGCGTGCCCGCCCGGACGCGGCCGGAAATAGCGCTCCAGCGGATCGTCGTCCGGCGGGTCGCCGGCGCCGCGACCTGAGTCGTGCCCGTCTGCCATAACGGCCGCCGCCTCCCGAAGACGTCTTCCTGACGCGAGTCCCCACCACTCTAAAGTGGGGGACACCCGTCCGTTCGCTACCTCGACCTCGTGTCCGTGCAGTAACGTGGCGCCGTCTCGACCACACCCGGCGGCCCGCACGCATATCTGGGCGGCGTGGGCCGCGTCAGGCAAGCGAGCCAGAGAGAGGAAGAGGCGCAACTCCGTCGTCTCGGACGGGGGGCGTCCGCGAGCCACATGAATTCGTCTCCCCATGCCCAGAGCGTCCCGCAGCAGGAAGTCCAGCAAGCCGTGAAGCCCCGCTCCGACTCCGGTGAACGCACCTGGCCCGCGGTGTCGGTGGTGATGCCGGTCCTCAACGAGGAGCGGCACCTGGCCGAGGCCGTCCGCGGCATCCTCACCCAGGACTATCCCGGCGAACTCGAACTCGTGCTCGCGGTGGGACCGTGCCGGGACCGCACCGAGAAGATCGCGCGGGCGCTCGCCGCCGACGACCAGCGGGTCCTGGTGGTCGCCAATCCGACCGGACGCACCCCGCAGGGCCTCAACATCGCGATCAAGGCGTCGCAGTACTCGATCGTCGTCCGGGTGGACGGGCATTCGCTGCTGCCGTCCGACTACGTCCGCGCCGCCGTCGAGACGATGGAGGAGACCGGCGCCGACAACGTGGGCGGGATCATGGCGGCGGAGGGCGTCACCCCGTTCGAGAAGGCCGTGGCGCGGGCGATGACGTCCAAGATCGGCGTCGGCAACGCCCGCTTCCACACCGGCGGGGAGCCCGGGGAGGTCGAGACCGTCTACCTCGGCACGTTCCGGCGCAGCGCGCTCGAACGCGTCGGCGGCTACGACGAGACGTTCGCCCGCGCGCAGGACTGGGAGATGAACCACCGCATCCGGCAGACCGGCGGCCGGGTCTTCTTCACGCCGCGGATGCGCGTCACGTACCGTCCGCGTCCCAACCTGCGGGCCCTCGCCAAGCAGTACTTCCACACCGGACGCTGGCGGCGCGTCGTCGGCCGCGAGCACCAGGGCACCCTCAACTTCCGCTACCTCGCGCCGCCGATCGCCGTGGTCGCCATGACGGTCGGCGCGGTCGCCGGGGTGTTCGGGTTCTGGCCCGGCTGGCTGGTGCCGGGCGGGTACGCCGCCGCGTTGATCGTGGGCGCCGCGGTGGAAGGACGCGGGCTGCCGTTGACCGCGTGGCTGCGCCTCCCGCTCGTCTACGCCACCATGCACGTGACCTGGGGTGTCGGGTTCCTGACCAGCCCGCCGCGACTCGGCCAGCCCAGTCCGGTCAAACCCGGCGAATCCATTCAATAGCGGGCAAGAGAGAGCAAGTCCACCCTCGAACCCCCGTGCCCGGCGGCGCGTCTCAGGGTTAGGTTTGGCGGGAGCCTGCCGCCGACCCGGTCTGGAGGGTGGCCATGTCCAACGGAGCACGTCACATGATCGGCGTGATGATCGGGCTGATCGTCACGCCCCTCGTCGCGCTCGGTCTGACCTACGGCACGGACCGGATACGGCTGTCCACCCGGGTGGTGGTGGCGACCCTGGGCAGATCCAACGGGTCGAGTGACAAATGGGTCGGCGCGCTGCTCCTTCTGGCGGTGGCCGTCGTACTCGGCCTGCTCGTGGCGTCCCGGGTCTCGCCGCTCGCCTCGCTCGTCCCGGGAGTCGCCTTCACCGGACTCGGCCTGCTCTGGCTCCTGGACCCGGGCTGGGCCGTCAGACATCCCTCGGGCGACACGCTTCCCAATGAGCTGGTCATCCCGTACATGACGCTCGGGATGTACGGGCTCTACCTGGTGATCGGCGTGCTGCTCGTCGCGGCGTCGGTGGTCCCGTCCCGGTGGCAGGCCCGAGCCGTCGGCGCGGCGCCGCGTTACGGGGGTCCGCCGCCCGCGCCGATGGGTCCGCCGCCCCTGCACGGTGCTCCGGCGCCGCTGGGCGCGCCCCGGCCGCCGCAGGCCCCGCAGGCGCCGCCTCCGGCGGGGCAGGGTGCGCCGCACTGGCAGGGGCCGCCCCAGTTCGGGCAGGGGCCCGGCGCGTCGAACCCGCCTCCGCTGCCGCCCGCGTCGTCTCCGTCCCCCGCGGCGTCCCCGCCGCCCGCGGCCGAGCCGCCCAAGCGGTCCACGGACAGCGGGCCGGACGACGACGAGCCCGGCGAGTGGACGCGCGTGTACGGCGGGAACAGCTGACCGTTCAGAGCGCCGCGAGCACACCTCGGACGTCGTTGACGACCATCGCGTCGAACCCGGCCGCCGCGTAGGTCGGTGCGGTCTCGGCGGTCGGGCACCACACGACGGTCTCCAGGCCCGCCTTGTGCGCGACGTCCACGCAGTGCTCCAGCGGACGCAGGCGCGTGTCGGGATGGTCGAGACCGCACGATCCGGTGTGCACGGCGACGGCGTCCAGCCCGAGCCCGGTCGCGGCGGGGACGGCGTGCCAGAACGGGAACCGCAGCCACGTCAGCAGCCCCAGCGGGACGCCGGGCAGCTCGTCCCGCAGGAACGTCAGCAACGACGGATCGAACGACGTGACGAGCAGCCTGCGCCGCTTCGCCTCCCGCTTCAGCACCGGCAGGAGCAGCGCGCCGGTGCGGCGGGACGGGTCGTCCACCGCGTCCTCCAGGACGGTCTTGACGTCGACGTCCACGGCGACGTCCGCTGGAAGCGCGTCGAAGACGTCCGTGAGGCGGGGCAGGCCGCTCGCCGCGACCGGCAGCTCGACGACGTGGTCACCGCCGGGAATGGTCGGGTCGTGCCGCAGGACCAGATCGTCGTCGGCCGTGCGGGTCACGTCGATCTCGACCCACGACAGGCCCGCGTCGACGGCGGCGAGCAGCGAGGGCAGCGTGTTCTCGGCGACGGGCCCCGCCGCGCCGGGCGGTGTCGGCTCCCCGGACCCGTAGCCGCGGTGGCCGATCACCGTGGGAGTGCTCTCGAAGATCAACGGATTTCTCCCGTGGGGTGCTCGGTGGCGAGGTGTTCGGCGACGACGGCGTCGAGCGGTCGGGTGACCTTGAGGTTGCGGTCGCTGCCCGCGACGACGCGGACGGGGACGTCCGGCAGGTAGCGGTGCACGATCCCGCAGTCGTCGGTGGCGCGCAGCTCCGGGTCGGCCAGCGCCAGTTCGTACGCCCGGCGGATCGTACCGAGCCGGAAGCCCTGCGGGGTCTGGAACAGGCTCATCGAGTCACGGGGCGGCATGGACACGACCAGGCCGTCCTCGACCACCACGACCGTGTCGGACGCGGGCACGCCGACCGCGACGGCTTCGTGGCCGTCCAGCGCGTCCAGGACGCGGTCGATGACCGGGGCGTCCACGAACGGGCGGGCCGCGTCGTGGAACAGGACCCGGGCGTCGTCCGGACGGTCGTCCAGCACGCGCAACGCCGCGACCGTGGACGCGGTCCGCGTGTCGCCGCCCTCGATCACCGCCGCCGTCTTCCGGAACGGCGCGGCGATCGCGGCGGCGTCCCGCAGATGCCCGGCCGCCATCACGACGACCACCTCGTCGATGCCGGGATGCGCGTCGAACGCGCCGATCGCGTGCGCCAGGATCGGCCGTCCGCCCACCTCGACGAGCTGCTTGGGGCGCCCGGCGCCCATTCGCGCGCCGACCCCGCCGGCCAGCACCACCGCCACCGTCCGCGTCGCCATCTCACCCCGGTTTCCGCGACATTCGGTCATCGGACCGCTACGCTGTGCACCTGCCCCGTGACGTCCCGAACCGGCCGGAGGCCCGAATGGACCCGCAGGCCCCTTGGGGTGGACGTCCTCGGGCGATCGGCCGGTCGGGCCAAACGTACCGGACCGGATCATGATCATCGGAAGGTTCGTGCGGTGGGACCGGCCCGCCCACCGCCCGTTCCCTGCGGAATCGAGTATGGTTACCTGGCCGTGCCGGAGTTCGCGCAGCCCGTGTCGGTGCCGGGCGGGGCTCGGCCGGGAAGGCCGGATAACAGAAACTTGCGAACCTTGTCCGGATTACTCCCGTTCGCATCCATGGCGTCGGCCGCCTAGGTTGGCCGAACGGCCCGGCGTGATCGTCGACCTGGAGAGAGGGAAATCATGATCGGCATGGTGCTGGCGGCGGGCGCGGGCCGGAGGCTGCGACCGTACACCGACACCCTCCCCAAGGCCCTCGTCCCCGTGCGGGAGACCCCCGACGGGACGACGAGCATCCTCGACATCGCGCTCGGCAATCTCGCCGAGGTCGGGCTGACCGACGTCGTCATCGTCGTCGGCTACCGCGCGGACGCGGTCGAGGAGCGCAGGGCCGCGCTCCAGGAGCGGTACGGCGTGTCCATCACGCTCGTCCACAACGACAAGGCCGAGGAGTGGAACAACGCCTACTCCCTCTGGCTGGCCCGGGAACACTTCGCCAAGGGCGTCCTCCTGGTCAACGGCGACACGGTCCACCCGGTGAGCGTCGAGAAGACGCTACTGGCCAACCGTGGGCCGGACATCCTCCTCGCCGTGGACGATGTGAAAACTCTGGCCGACGAGGAGATGAAGGTCATCCTCGACGGCGAGGGCCGACTGAAGACCATCACCAAGCTCATGGACCCGTCCACCGCGAACGGCGAGTACATCGGCGCCACCCTCATCGAGCCCGCCGCCGCCGGGCCCCTCGCCGACGCCCTCAAGGCCACCTGGGAACGCGACCCCGACCTCTACTACGAGGACGGCTACCAGGAGTACGTCGACCGGGGCGGCCGCATCGGTGTGGCCCCCATCGGCGACGTCCCCTGGGTCGAGGTCGACGACCACGCCGACCTGGAGAAGGCCCGCCGGATCGCCAAGGGACACTGACCGCGAACGCGACCGAGCGAGGAGGCTCATGCCCCTGCTGACGCGAATGCTGAACGCCCCACTGTCCATCGACGTGCGTCGCGGCGCCGTCGCGGGCCTCGGTGAACTGCTCGCCGACAAGCAGATCGCCACCGAGGGACGCGTCGCCATCGCCGTCGGACCCGGCCAGGGCGACCAGATCGCCGAGCACGTCCGGCCGTCGCTGTCGTCCTGCGACGTGTTCCACGTCGAGGGCGGCACCGTCGACGCGGCCGTCGAACTCACCGGCAAACTCCGTGCGGGATCGTACGAGGCCGTCGTCGGGATCGGCGGCGGCCGGACGATCGACGCCACCAAGTACGCGGCGACGCTGTCCGGCATCCCGATGGTGTCGGTCGCGACGAACCTCTCCCACGACGGGATCTGCTCGCCGGTCGCCTCCCTCGTCCACGACAAGGGCAAGGGCTCGTTCGGCGTGGTGATGCCGCTCGCGATGATCGTCGACCTGGACTATGTGCACGCCGCGCCCGCCCGGCTCGTCCGCGCCGGCATCGGCGACGTCGTCAGCAACCTGTCCGCCGTGGAGGACTGGCTGCTCGCCGCCGACGAATGCGGCGAACGCGTCGACCGGATGGCGCTCACCGTCGCCCGCACCGCCGCGGAGGCGCTGCTGCACCAGCCCGAGTCGATCGAGTCGGACCGGTTCCTCACCGTCCTCGCCGAAGGGCTCGTGCTGTCCGGAATGGCGATGGCGTTCGCGGGTGACTCCCGACCCGCGAGCGGCGGCGACCACGAGATCCTGCACGCCATCGACCACCTGTTCCCCGGCACCGCCAACCATGGCGAACTCGCCGGAATCGGCGCCGCGTTCTGCTTCCACCTGCGCGCCACCCACCTCGGCTCCGGCAAGGACCGGCTGGACGACGTCCTCGCGTGTCTCGCCCGGCACGGCCTGCCGCGCCTGCCCGGCGACGTCGGCCTGACCGTCGAACAGTTCGCCGAAGCCGTGGAGTACGCCCCCCGCACCCGACCAGGCCGCTACACGATCTTGGAATTTCTCGGTCTCGACCAGGGCGCGACCCTCAAGGCGGTGGAAGAGTATGTCCAGGCCCATGGAGGCTGAGATCCCCGTGGGGAACCGAACCCCCGAACCCCCCGGCGACGACCGGCCGCCCCGCAAGGGCGCCAGGGTCGCCGACATCCGCCGGTACGGGCAGCCCCCCGGGCTGAAGGACCGGCGCAACGAAGAGCACTGGGCGGGCCGCCTCTACATGCGCGACCTGTCCCCGTACGTCGCGTGGGCGGCGCTGCGCCTCGGCCTCAGCCCCAACCAGCTCACGTACCTGATGATGCTCAGCGGCGTCGTCGCGGGCGCCGTGGTGTCGCTGCCCGCGTCCCCGCTGTGGACGGCGCTCGGCGGCGCCGTGCTCGTCCAGATCTACCTCCTCCTCGACTGCGTGGACGGCGAGGTCGCCCGCTACCTGCGCCGCACCTCGGTCGCCGGGGTGTTCCTCGACCGCATCGGGCACTACCTGTCCGAGGTGTCGCTGCTCATCGGGCTCGGCTTCATGGCCCAGGGCGGCTGGCAGAACGGCGGCTGGGTCGAACTCGGCCTCGTCGCCGCCCTCGGCGCCGCGCTGATCAAGGCGGAGACCGACAACGTCGTCGTCGCGCGCGCCAAGTCGGGACTGCCCGCCGACCCCACCGGCGGCGACAGCGCCCTGCGCCCCCGCTCCACCCGCATCGCCCTCGCCCGGCAGGCCGCGTCCATGCTGCGCCTGCACCGCATCATCGGCGCCGTCGAGCTGTCGCTGCTGATCCTCGCCGCCGCCGTGATCGACGTCGTGTTCGGCGCCGACGACCCCACCGCGGTCCGCGTCCTCATGGTCGCCGTCGCCGCCGTCGCCGCCGTCCAGACACTGCTGCACCTGGTCAGCATCCTGGCCTCCCGGAGACTGAAGTGAAAATGTCCGTCGTCGTACTGACCATGGGCAACCGCCCGGACG
Source organism: Actinomadura pelletieri DSM 43383 (assembly GCF_003634705.1). Classification (GTDB taxonomy): domain Bacteria; phylum Actinomycetota; class Actinomycetes; order Streptosporangiales; family Streptosporangiaceae; genus Spirillospora; species Spirillospora pelletieri. Next base: position 315,101 of record NZ_RBWU01000002.1, read on the forward strand.
AACTGTCCCGCGCCGTCCGCAGCGCCCTGGAACAGGAGCACGTGGACGTCGAGGTCGTCCTCGTCGGCAACGGCGTCGACCCCGTCGGCGACCGCGGCGACGTCCCCCCGTTCGACGACGAGCGCGTCAAAACCGTCGCCCTCCCGAAGAACGTCGGCATCCCCGCGGGCCGCAACCGCGGCGTCGAGGCGTCCAGCGGCGACGTGATCCTCTTCCTCGACGATGACGGCTGGTACCGCTCCACCCGCCTCGGCGCCCACCTGCGCGACCGGTTCTCCGCCGAACCCGACCTCGGCATCGTCTCGTTCCGCGTCCGCGACCCCGAAGGCGGACGCGGCGAACGCCGCCACGTCCCCCGACTCCGCGCCGGCGACCCCGAACGGTCCTCCGCCGTCACCACCTTCCTCGGCGGCGCCTGCGCCGTCCGCCGCGCCGCCTTCGACGCCGGCGGCGGCCTCCCCGAGGACTTCTTCTACGCCCACGAGGAAACCGACCTGGCCTGGCAGGTCCTCAACGCCGGCTACCGCATCGTCTACGACGCGTCGGCCGTCATGTTCCACCCCGCCGTCCTGCCGACCCGCCACGACATGTTCTACCGCTACAACGCCCGCAACCGCGTCTGGCTCGCCCGCCGCAACCTCCCCTGGCCCCTCGCCCTCACCTACATCGCCGTATGGGTCGGCATGACCGTCCTCCGCGAACGCAAACCCAAGGCCCTCAAGCCCTGGTTCAAAGGCTTCATCGAAGGCTGGCGCAAACCCGCGGGCCCCCGCCGCCCCATCACCTACCGCACCGCCTGGAAAATGACCCGAACCGGCAGGCCTCCTGTTATTTAGTATTTTTCTCCTCCTTCGGCCCTGGCGGGCCTCCATCGTCGAAAAATACGGTGCGATCGCTGGCATCGCTTGGGCTCGCTGTGTTTATGGCAGTGCACTCCTCCTTCGGGCCTGGCGGCCCTCCATCGTCGTGAACTGCGTGCGATCGCTGGCATCGCTTCGGCTCGCCTTGAGGCTCGCTGCGCGATCAGGTTCTCGCAGGCTCGAACCTGCCTTCGGACGCGATCGCAAACCTTGAGGTTATTGGGTGGTTGCTGTGGCGGGCTGGGGTTTGTGCGGCCCGTCAGCGGCTGGGGTGAATGCGCAGCCTCGCTTCGGCTCGCCTGGCGGCTCGCTGCGCGATCGGGTTCTTGCTTCGCTTGAACTGCCGTAGAGCGCGCAACCGTTGGGGTAGTTGCGGGGCCCGTGGTGGGCTGGGGGTTGTGAGAAGGGTTAGGGGGTTAGGGATTTGATGATTAGGGTTGTTAGCTCTGTGGTTATTTGGTCTGTTGGGGTGTGTTGGTTATTGGTGGATCGGTGGTGGATTAGGGCGGTCAGGGCGCCGGTTAGGGCGATTATGGTGAGGGTGTAGTCGCGGGGTGGGGCCTCGTTGCGGGTTATGGCGTCCTGGATCAGGGTCTCGATCGCGTGCTTCCACTGGGGGTATCGGTTCAGGGTGGGGGTGACCTCTGCGAACGCTATGCGGGCCCAGCGGGGGTCGGTGGCGGTCACGGTGACGAACGCTTGGACGGCCTTGTGGACGCGGGTTGGTAGGTCGGCGTCGCTGGTCTCGGAGTATGCGGTGGTGAGGGCTAGGGCGGCGCGGTCGTGGATGGTGCGGTGCAGGGTGTTGAGGAGTTCCTCGCGTCCGGTGAACTCCTCGTAGAAGTTGCGGGTGGAGACGCTCGCCGTCGCGCAGAGACGTTCGATGGACGTTGCTGTGTAGCCGCGTGTTCCGAAGAGTTCGAGACCGGCCGTCAGCAGCCGTTCCCGCCGTTCGGCCCGGCGTTCCTCGGCCGAACGGCCACCGTAACTTCGCCTGGGTGCGGGATTCCGGCCGCTCATCGATCTCCGTTCACCCGTGCTGAGGGGGCCAGCGCCAGCCTAACCCGATCCGTTGGGCGGGTTCCCGGTAAGGGAATTCAGGAAGGCTTCGTCCGTGGTGAGGATGGTCAGGTGTTGGGTGGCGCGGCTGACCGCTACGTAGAGGACGCGTAGGCCGCGGGGGGATTGGGCGGCGACCGTTTCGGGGGCGACGATCACTGCGGCGTCGAATTCGAGGCCCTTGGCTTCCAGGACGTTCAGGACTTGGACGCGGTCGGGGAGGCCATCGGCCAGGTGGGAGTGGTCCGTCCACGGGGTGGGTTCTGGGGGGTCGTCGAAGAGTGTTGTTTGGGTCGGCTCGTCGTCGGGGGGCATGGGGACGATGATGCCGATGGTGCCCTCTACCTGGGTGAGGAGTTCTTCGGCGGCGGCTCGGGCGGTGGTGGCGAGGTCGGGGGGAGGGATCAGGCGGATTTGCGGGGCTATGCCTGAGGTGCGGACGGCGCGGGCGGGGGAGGCGTCGGGGAGGGCCATGGCCAGGACGCGGGCGGAGACGGCGGCGATCTCGGTGGAGTTGCGGTAGTTGGTGGTGAGTTCGTATTCGTGGCGGGGGCGTTGGGGGGTGGGCTTGCGGCGGCGGGAGCGGGGGCGTGGGCCGCCGAGGGCCGTTTCCATGGCGTGGCGGGCGGCGTCCAGGTCCTCCCAGGCGCTCTGGGCCGGGTCCTCCACGATGGTCCAGCTGGCGTGGCGGCCGCGGCGGCCGAGCATCCGCCACTGCATGGGGGAGAGGTCCTGCGCCTCGTCGACGACGATGTGGGCGTACTCGGGGCGTTCCTCGACCACGCCGTCGTCCACGCGGCGTGAGCGTTCCAGGCGTTCGATGGACGTGGTGAGTTCCCGCATCTCGGGTTCCCACGTCTCGTCCACGACCTCCTCGCCGGTGAGGATGTTGACGCCGTCCACGACGAAGGGGTCGTCTTCGGCGGGGGCCTTGGTTCGGGGGCGGGGTGGGGAGCCCAGGAGTGAGTCGAGCTCGTCCAGTAGGGCGATGTCCTGGTAGGTGAGGGTGTTGGTGGACCAGGACGCGGCCAGGGGTTCGATGGCCGTGGGTTCGAGGTCGCGGGCGGCGGCGCGGCGTAGGCGGGACGGGTCGGCGAGGGAGCGGAGGACGTCCAGGGGGCGGCGGATCGGCCACCAGGCGACGAGGAAGTCGGTGAACGTGCGCTGTTCGCGGACGCGTGCCTCGAACTGGCCGCGTTTGGGGTCGCCGTTCTCGCGGGCCGGTTCCTCGTCCAGGGAGGCCAGGCCGTCCTCGGCGAGGATGGCGTTCCACAGGGCCGTTTCGGCGCCCTCGGCTGATTCGGCCGCGTCCGGGCCGCCGACGTCGGTGAAGCGGCGCCAGAGGGCGTCCAGGAGGAGTTCCGCGGCCCGGCCCCGGGCGGCGTTGACGCTGCCTCGGCTGCGGCGGTGGACCTCGTTCCTGATCCGGTCGAGGCGAGGGCGGTCGAGGGTCACGACGACGCCCTTGAAGACGACGCGCAACTGGTCAGGGGCGCCGGGCGGGTGGTCGGTGACGGCGCGGCGCAGGACCGTCGCCATGGCCTCGGAACCCTTGAGGCGGGCGAGGCGGGGCGGGTCGTGGACGGTGGCGGTCGCTCCCTCGACCAGGTCGCCGAGGGAGCGGAGCGTCGCCGAGCCCTCGCCGAGGGAGGGGAGGACGCGTTCGATGTAGGCGGTGAACCGGCGGTTCGGGCCGACGACAAGTACGCCCCGGGAGCCGAACCGGCGCCGGTGGCGGAACAACAGGTAGGCGACGCGGTGCAGCGCGACGGCGGTCTTGCCGGTGCCGGGGGCGCCGCGGACGAGGATCGTGCCGTCGGCGGGGGCGCGGATCACCTCGTCCTGTTCACGTTGAATCGTCGCGACGATGTCGCGCATCGCGCCCTCGCGGGTGCGGGCCAGGGAGGCCAGGAACGCGCCGTCGCCGACCACGGTCATGCCGTCGGCGGCGTCCGGGTCGAGGAGGTCGTCCTCCAGGTCGACGACCGTGTGGCCGCGCGAGTGCAGGACGCGGCGCCGGACGACGCCGCGCGGGTCCTCGGGGGTGGCGCGGTAGAAGTCCTCGGCGGCGGGCGCCCGCCAGTCGATGACGAGGGAGTCGTGTTCGCTGGTCCGGACGCCGATACGGCCGATGTAGCGGACCTCACGGGTGCCGAGGTCGAGGCGGCCGAAGACCAGGCCGTCGTCGGCGACGTCCAGTGCCCGGGCGCGCAGGGCCGCCTGGTGGACCATGGCGTCCCGGTCCACGAGCGAGCCCTTGGTGCCCGCCAGCGACTGCCGGTAGCCCTCGCGGATCATGGCCTGGGCGTCCGCGCGCATCTCTTCCAGCCGCGCGTAGGCCGCGTCCACATAGCGCTGCTCGGCGGCGATCTCCCGATCCTTCGTCGTACCGCCGGGGCCGGTCGGCCGCGTGTCCAATGCGGTGCATTCCTCCGTGGGAGCGATCGCGTTCGTGAGATTGGTCAGGGTACCCCGGCGGGCGTCCTGATGCGGACGGCCGCGCCGTCTCAGCCCTTCTCCACGGCCTCCGCGATGCGGCGGAGGGTCTCCCGCATGGACGCCCGGTTGACCCCGGCGCGGCCCTCGCCGGTGACGCCGGTGAAGATCCTGCCGACCAGGGTGACGAACCCGGCCCCGCGATGGTCGCGTCGCAGGTCCTCCCAGTATTCGGTGAGTCTTGTGCGGGGCTTGGACGGGTCGTCGGAGACATCCTCGACCCGGTAGCCCCACAGCGCGCCCGGCATCCCGAGGACCGTCACGCGGAACGCGAACGCCTCACCCGGCACGGCCAGCGTCACCTGGCAGGTGGTGCACCAGAGCCGCCATCCGAGCCGGTTGAACCCGATGAATCTCGTGCCCGCCTTGACGGACCAGCCGAGCACTAACGTGGCGAAGACCTCGGGGCTCCACTCGCGCATCCGGCGCGGATCGGCGACCGCGGCGTACACGGTCCGGGCGTCCGCCTTGACGGACACGCTCTCCTCGACAACCCATTCCCGTTCCATGACCGGATTCTTCCACTCATGTCAGATGGGCGAAATGCCGTTGCCAGGACGCGTACCAGTCCCGGAACCAGGGGTCTGACTCGGCGAGCGGGACGATGTAAGTGACGGTCTCGGCGTAGTAGCGGCGCTGGAAGTCGAGCGGCATCCGGTCGAGGGTCTGGACGTTGCTGGCGCGGTCGGCGAGCTTCACCAGGACGGCCTCGTGCGGCGCGTCGCGGAGGCGGCGCAGGTACGCGGTCTTGGCGGCCCGTTTGTCCCGGCGGCTCGTGCCCACGGCCGGTGGCTTGGTCACCCAGTCGACCAGTTCGGCCACGTCGGGGCCGAACGCGTCCTCCACGTCGGCGAGGGTGGTCGGGGTGTCCTCGACGACGTCGTGCAGCAGCGCGGCGGACAGCATCGTCGTGTCGGTCACGCCCGCCCCGCGGACGAGCACCTCCAGGGCCTCCAGCAGGTGCTCGACGTAGGGGCCGCCGGTCGGGCGGAGCTGGTCGCCGTGCCAGCGTTCGGCCGCCTCGGCCGCCCTGGCGACGGCCTCCACGTCGACGTCGCCGCCGGTGAGGGCCGCGCGGGCCTCGTCCCAGGTTCGCCAGCGGGTGAAGCGTTCCACGTTTACCTCTCCGTTCTGTCGCGCCGACGCCCGGCACAGGGCATGGTGGGTGTCGTCCTGCAAGACGGTACGCGGAGAAAGGCGGCGCGGTCGTGGTCGGGAGCCGGCAGCGGCGCGGTGGTCGGCCCGAGTCGGTGGGCGGGGTGCGGATCGCGCTCGGCCTGGTCTCCGGCGCGCTGGCCATCGCGTTGTGCGCCGTCCTCGTCGACCGGTTCGTCCTCGGCGCGGAGTGGTGGCAGGTCCGGCACACCGTGACAGCGGAGCCCGTCACGCCGCAGAGCGAGGCGGGGCCGCCGCCCGGTCCGCTCACCGTGAGCTGGGACCGGACGACCCGCGCGCACCACGGTTCCGTCGCCGGATACGACGGTGTCGCCCACGCGGTCGGGCAGGGCCAGGTCGTGACCGCGTCGGGCAGCGGCCTTGAGGTGTGGGACGCGCGGACCGGCGCGAGCCGCTGGAGTTACCGCCGGGCCGGGTGGACGCTGCTCGGCTGGGCGTCGACCCGGACCCGGATCGTCGGCTACTTCGAGCGGGACGGCGACCGCGGCGCCCGGCTGTTCGTCGCGTTCGACGCGCTGTCGGGCGGGCTGCTGTGGCGGCGGGAGGGGGAGCGTCCCGCGGCGGTCTCCCGCGCGACGCTGCGCTGGCCCGCCGGGTCGGACGTGCTGCTCACCACCGACGACGCACGCCGGACGCTGTACGGGGTCTCGGCGGTGACGGGGAACCGGGTGTGGCGGCTGCCGCTGCCGCGCGGCTGCCGGTTGTCCGAGGGCGGCGCGCGACCGTCCGACGGCCGTGAGACGCTGGCCGCGCTGGCGCTCGACTGTGCCGGGAACGACCGCCGCAGCAGGCTCCTCGCGGTCGATCCGGCCAAAGGCACGGCGCGGTGGAACCGGCCGCTCGGCTCCCGGGAGTCGCCCGAGGTGGCGATGCTGGACGGGGTGACGCTGGTGTCGGACGGCACGGCGCTGCGCGCGTTCGACGACGCGGGCGAGCCGGTCGCCGACTGGGACGGCGACGGCGTGTGCGGCGAGGCCATGTGTCCGGCCGTGCTGACGTCCGGCCGGCTCGTGATCGTCTACCACCCGAAGGGGACCAGGGGCCGGGTGACCCGTATGGAGGCGAGGCGGGTGCCGTCCGGCGAGGTCGAATGGCGGCGGGACGTGCCCGAGTACGCGGCGCTGGCGGAGGCGGGCGGCCGGGTGTTCGCGCTGCGTCCCCGGCTGTCGGAGCGGCTGTTGCCCGCCGGTGTCGACATCGTCGACCCCGGCGACGGGAGCACCACGACGGCGCCCGCGCCGTTCTCGGTGAACCCCGACCTGCCGAGCGGGCGGCCGTGGCTGGCGGCGGCGGGTGGGCTGCTGTACGCGGGTGTTCCGCAGGCGGCGCCGCGTCCGGAGGGCGCCGTCCGGCTGTTCGCGCTGCGCGGCGGGCTCACCGGCACCGGCCCCGCCGAACTCGGCGGGGTGCCGGAGGGCGACTGGCCGGACGCCTGCTCCGTGCTGAAGGAGATCGATCTGGCCGCCGCGCGCGTGGTGGAGCACACCGCCGAACCCGTCCGCGCGTCCGCCGGGTCGGTGCGGCTGCCGCGCCCGGTCGCCTGCGCGTACCGGCCGCCGAAGGAGGACGGCAAGGCGAAGTCCCGGAAACGGAAACGCTCCGAACCGGTCGAATCCGGATCGGCGACGCCGAGTCCCATGTCACCGTCGCCCACGCCCGGCCGGACGGGGGCCGGCGGCCGGGACGTCGCCGTGGGAACCGTCAGCGTGAGCGTCCGCTGGGTCGCGCGGACCGGCGAGATCGCCTCGCGGATGCTGGAGGCGTTGCAGGCCGCGCAGGCGCAGGCCCGGCCGCGCCGGGACATCGGCGCCGACGAGGCGTACGAGATCGGCCCCGCCGCGGGGACGATCGCGTTGCGGGTCGGCCGGTACGTCGTGGTGGTGGAGGCCGACCGTCCGGCGGGCGCGGCGGCCCGGCTCGCCCGGTCCGTCGCGTTCCGGCTGCACCACTCGCCCTGAGCAGGGGCGGTCTCAGTACTCGGGGACGGGTTCGGGCCCGGGTTCCGGTTCCCTCTCGTGGACGCGGACGGCTGAGCGGCCCGCCCACGATTCCAGTTGGGCGACGAAGCGCGCGGCGTGGACGGGCCAGTGGTACCGCGTGCGGGCCGCCCGGTGGCCGCGTTCACCGAGGGCGGTGCGCAGCTCCGGGTCGTCGCGCAGCCGCAGGACGGCCTTGGCGGCGGCGTCCGGCGCGTCGAACGGGACGATCAGTCCGCAGTCGGCGGGTTCGACGATGTGCACGGCGGGCGGGTTCGGCGTGGTGATCACCGGGACGCCCCGGGCCATGTACTCCACGATCTTGGTCGGCATCGAGTGCCGGTAGTTCGGCTCGTCGTGCAGCAGCGCCAGCCCGGCCATCGCGCCCTCCGCGATGCGCAGCGCCCGGTCGTTGGGGACGAACCCGTACCAGCGCAGGATCCCGTCGCGCTGCGCCGCCCGCAGCGGTTCCCGGACGTCGACGTCGGCCGCGCCGATCAGCTCGACCAGCACGCCCTCGGCGGCCAGCTGTCGGGACATCTCGATCATGTCGAGGGCGCCGCGTGCCCGGGACAGCTGCCCCACGTAGACGGCGCGGCGGTCGTCCGGCGGCGGAGGACGCCGGTCGGAGACGTAGGTGGTGTTCGGCACGACGGGATGGTCGTCGCGGAACCGGGACCGGTAGCCGTCCTCGGCGAGCAGCAGCCGGTGCCGCCGCTCGCTGCGCCGCTCCAGGTGCCGGACTGCGGGCCGCAGCACCGGACGCGCCGGGCCGGGCACCCAGCCCTTGGCGCCGAGCGCGGCGGCGGTGTCCTCGTGGACGTCCCACACGACCGTCCGTTCCCGCACGGGACGGGGCAGCGACACCAGCAGTTCCGGATCGTGCAGGAGGATCACGTCGGCGTACGCGGCGTGCTCGGTGAGGGCGCGGTGGGCGGCGCGCAGGGCCCGGATCCGGCGGCGCCCGGTGGCGCGCGGAACGTCCACCGGGCTGATCTCCCGCCATGGCGTCGCATTACAAGCCCGGAATGGGGCGATATATGTGACCTCATGTCCGGCGTCGAGCAGCGCGCGTATCTGCCGGTGCAGAATGCGCGCGTCCTCGGGATGGTGCACGATCGTGCAAACACAGACCCGCATGTCTTCACTCACTCCACCGGACGCCGAAATTTCTGATCTTGATGCCGAGTCTTCGGTGTCGAGGGAAATTGCCGATGAATTCCCGTTGTCCACGGTGTGGACGATGCCGGGCGATTCCGTCCCGTGTGCTAGAGCAGTTCGACGGTCCCCGCCGGGGCGCCGCGCGTCCGGCCGCGCGTGTCGAACAGCAGCCGCGCGTGCCGGGTCAGCGTCGCCGCGTCGTAGGCGGCGTGGTCGGCGAGGACGATCGCCAGATCGGCCGACTCCAGCGCCGCCCGTAGATCGTTCCCGGCGTGCGGGACGGCCGTTCCGTCGACGTCCCAGGACGCGATGAACGGGTCGTGGAACACCAGGTCGGCGCCGAGCCGGGCCAGCCGCCGCGCCACCGGACGGGCCGGCGACTCGCGCTGGTCGGCGATGTCGGCCTTGTACGTGACGCCGAGAAGCAGGACCTTCGCGCCCTTCAGCGCCCGTCCCTCCCGGTTGAGGAGCTGTTGCGCGCGTTCGGCGACGTACCGCGGCATCCGGTCGTTGATCTCCTGGGCCAGCTCCACGAACCGGAACGGGTAGCCCAGCGAGCGGACCTTGTACGACAGGTAGTTCGGGTCGATCGGGATGCAGTGGCCGCCGACGCCGGGCCCCGGCCGGAACGCCTGGAACCCGAACGGCTTGGTGGCCGCGCAGTCGATCGCGTCCCACAGGTCGATGCCGAGTTCGTTGCAGAACACCGCCATCTCGTTGACCAGCGCGATGTTGACGTGCCGGTAGGTGTTCTCCAGCAGCTTCGCCATCTCCGCCTCGCGGGTGCCCCTGGCCTCCACGACCCGCTCGACGAACTTGCCGTAGAACGCCGACGCCGCCGACGCGCACGCCGCGGTGAGCCCGCCGACGATCTTCGGCGTGTTGCGGACGCCGTAGACCGGGTTGCCCGGGTCGATCCGCTCCGGCGAGAACGCCAGATGGAACTCCTCCCCGGCGACCAGCCCGGACGTCTCCAGCAGCGGCCGGACGACCTCCTCCGTCGTGCCCGGGTAGGTGGTCGACTCCAGCACCACCAGCGTCCCGGGTTCCAGGTGCCGCGCGACCGTCTCGGCCGCGCCGCGCACCGCCGTGAGGTCCGGGCCGCCCTCCGGGGACAGCGGCGTCGGCACGCAGATCACGACGGCGCGGGCGCCGTCCAGGATCTCCTCCTGCAGGCTCGGGACGAACCCGTCCTCCAGCATCTCCTCGACCTCGGCGGGCGAGACGTCGTCGATGTGCGACAGCCCGGCCCTGAGCCCCGCGACCACCCGCGCGTCGCGGTCGAGACCGCCGACCCGCAGGCCGGCCCGGCAGGCCTCCCGCACGAGCGGCAGTCCCACGTAGCCGAGTCCGATGACCACCAGATCCACGCCGGTGGCTCCCTTCGACATCTATGTGATGGCGTATGCGGCCCGATATCCGTTCGCGACGGCCCGCCAGGTGCGTTCCGCGCGGACCCATTCCCGGGCCGCCCGCCCGATTTTTTGCCTCTTTTCGGAACTGTAAGCCAGGTCTTCCAGGCAATTCGCCCATGCTTCCGGGTTTTCCGGAAGTGTTAACGCCCCAGTAACCCCCGATTCCACAATTTCGCGAAGTGCCCTGACATCACTGGCTATGACGGGGATTCCCCCGGCCATCGCCTCGATCGGTTTCAGGGGCGTCACCAACTGGCAGACCCGGTCCGCCCGGCGCGGAACCGCGAAGACATCGAGGACGGCGTGGTAGCGGCGAACGGACCCCATCGGCACCCGGCCGGTGAACACGGCGTGAACGCCCCGCTCCGCGGCGCGCCGTTCGAGCGCGCCCCGCTCGGGCCCGTCGCCGACCAGCAGGAGCGTGACGGGCGAGCGCCGGTCGCGGAGCAGCGCCGCCGCGTCGATCAGCGTGTCGATGCCCTCGTAGCCGTAGAACGACGACGTCAGCCCGACGACCGTGGCCCCCTTCTCGATGCCGAGGCGTTCGCGCAGGTCACTGGGGTCGGGCAGCGGTTCGAGGAACGCCTCGTCCACCGCGTTCGGCACCGTGAAGATCTTCTCCTCGGGCACGCCACGGGACGCGATCTCCGCCCGCATCGCCGCGCCGAGCGTCACCACCGCGTCCGCCTCGCGCATCCGGCGGGTCTCCAGCTCGCGCGTCAGCCGGTAGAAGTCGTCCGACTCGCTGTGCGCCGGGTCGCGCGACAGCCACGAGTCCTCCAGGAAGCCGCGCACCTCGTACACGACCGGCAACCCGTGGCGCCGCCCCAGCTCCAGCGCGACGGCCGCGTTCAGATGGTTGCTGACCGCGTGCAGGACGGCCGGACGCACCTCGTCCACCAGCGGCCGGGCCAGATCGGCGCTCTTCTCGACCGCCCGCACCGGATCGGCCGGGGGCAGCCACGGCAGCAGCCGGTGGTAGGGGACGCCGTCCACGTCGACCCGCGCCCGCGCGTCCCCGAACCCCTGGCTGAGCGGATAACCGAGCCGCGTCACCACGTGCGTGTCGAACCCCATGTCCCGCTGCGCGAGCGCGAGCCGGTGCGTCCGGACGGTGTATCCCGCGTTCGTGCACGGCAACGCGTTCGTCACGAACTTCAGCACGCCCGGCCGGACGGGCGCGCCGGACGGGCGTCGAGCACGCTCGCGGGACGGCGGCGCATGGGCCAGCAGACGGCGCAGATCCGCCGTCTCGCGGCGCACGTCCCGCGGTTTCGGCACGACGAGCCGGGAACGCCTCAGCCGGGCGCCCGCGGGCGTTCGGGCGGCCAGCCGGACCGCCAGCCGAGGCGCCCTTCCGGGGTCGTCGCGGAGCTGGCGCCAGGCGAGTCCGGCCAGGTAGACGGGCTTCTTTGTGGGCACGGCGGGCGAGCGTAGGCAACCCCGATGAACAGAAGGGAAATTGTGTTGGGACCCATCGTGCACGTCCTCGGGGCGCGGCCGAACTTCGTCAAGGCCGCGCCGGTGATCGGCGCGCTGCGCGCCGCCGGCGCCGAACAGGCCGTGGTCCACACCGGCCAGCACTACGACACCCGGATGTCGGAGATCTTCTTCCACGAGCTCGGTCTGCCCGAACCCGACGTCAACCTCGGCGTCGGCTCCGGCGGGCACGCCGCGCAGACCGCCGCGCTGATGATCGGGCTTGAGAGGGAGTTCACGAGCCGTTCACCCGCCCTCGTCATCGTGTACGGCGACGTGAACTCGACGATCGCCGCCGCCCTCGTCGCGGCCAAGCTGCACATCCCCGTCGCCCATGTGGAGGCCGGGCTGCGCAGCTTCGACATGTCCATGCCGGAGGAGGTCAACCGGCGGCTCACCGACCAGCTCTCCGACCTGTGCCTGGTCACCAGCCCGGAGGCGGTCGGGCATCTGGCGGACGAGGGCGTCGCGGTGTCCCGGATCCATCTCGTCGGCAACCCGATGATCGACACGCTGCTGGCCAACCTCGACGCGTTCGACACCGACGCCGTCCGCAAGGACCACGACCTGCCGGAACGGTACGTCCTGGCGACCGTGCACCGGCCCGCGAACGTGGACGACCCGGACACGGCGGCGGCGCTCGTCCGGCACCTGCACGGCGTCGCCGACCTCGCCGACCTGGTCATTCCCGTGCATCCGCGCGGCCGGGAGACCCTGCTGGCCGCCGGGCTCGCCGAGCACGACGGCGTGCACGTGCTGGAACCCCTGGGGTACATCGACTTCATCGCCGCCGTCCGGGGAGCGGCGGCGGTCGTCACCGACTCCGGTGGCCTTCAGGAGGAGACGACGATCCTCGGGGTGCCGTGCCTGACCGTCCGGCCGAACACCGAACGGCCCGTCACCATCAGCCACGGCACGAACCGCCTCGTCACGTTCGAGGAACTCGTCCCCGAAGCGCGCAAGGCCCTGGAGTCGGACGCGCGGACGGCCGACCGGCGCCCGCCGCTGTGGGACGGCGCCGCGGGCCCCCGCATCGCAGAAGTGATCATGGAGTATCTGGGTGAGTAGCGACGACACCGGGAACCGGCGCAACGCCAAGGCGTACCAGCAGCTCGGACGGCTGAAGGCCACCCTGCGCGAACGCGAGGCGCGGGTCGCGGAGCTGGAGAAGCGGATCACCGCGCTGGAGAGCTCGACGGCCATGCGGTTCGGCCGGCTCGTCGCGGACGCCGCCCGCGACCCGAAGAGCGGCAGACGGCTGCCGAGGGAGCTGTACCGGCTGTGGCGCCGGCGGCACGCGCCCGTGCCGGCCTCCGGGACGTCCGGCGGCGGGGTCCGGCCCGAGCGGGTCGACCGTCCCGAGGACCGGCTGCTGGTCGCCGGCCCCTGCGACACCATGATCGTCGCGGGGGTGTTCGGGCCGGGCACGGCGGACCGGCTCGCCGGGTACGCCAAGGTCGTCCCGCTGTATCCGCATGACGCCGCGCCCGTGCTCCGGTCGGCGGACGTGGACGCGGTCGTCGTCGACACCACGGCCGGTGAACCCGGCGGCCCCTGGGCGTATCTGGGCGTTCCCGGCATGTACGACCGTGAGGCCGCGCTGGACGAGATCCGCCGGATCGCCGCCTCCCGCTCGCTTCCGCTCGTCCTGTACGGCGCCGCGCCTCCCGCCACCCTCGCCCGCCTGAGCTGGGACGTCACGCTCCAGGACACGGCCGCGCCCGGCAGGCTCGCGGAGATCCTGGAACCGGCCCGTTGAAAGGAACCACCACCGTGCGACCACGCGCCCTCGTCTACGGCGACGTCGATCTCAACATGATCGACGGATCGGCGATCTGGGCCCAGGGCATGGTCCAGGCGCTCGCCCGCGCCGACTGCGAGGTGACCCTGGTCCTCAAGGCCGCCGTCCGGACCGGACGGCTCGTCGATCCGCTGCGCGCCCTGTCCGGCGTCACCGTGCGCGGCCCGCACGCCGAACGGCTGCTCGACGGGTCCCGCGCCATGTCACCGAAACAGGCCGCCGCCGTCCTCGCCCGGATCGACGCCGAGGCCCCCCACGACCTGGTGGTCGTCCGGGGCCGCGACGTCGCCGCCAAACTCGCCGCGGGCCCGCTCGCCGGACGACTCTGGACGTACCTGACCGACGTCCCGCAGTCCGCCGCCGAACTCACCGCCGCCGACCGGGCCGAGCTGCGCCGGATCGCCGACGCGTCCCGGATGCTGCTCTGCCAGACCGAGGAACTTCGCGGGTTCCTGGAGAGCGCCGTCCCCGCCACGGCGGGCAAGAGCGTGCCGTTCCCGCCCGTCGTCGTCCTCCCCGACGGTCTGGAGCCCCGCGCGCCGGAGGCGCCCGACGGCCGTGCGCTCCGCCTCGTCTACACGGGCAAGTTCGCGCCGCGCTGGAACACCTACGAGATGACGTCCCTGCCGCGCCAGCTCGCCATCCGCGGCGTGGACGCCGAACTCCACATGGTCGGCGACAAGATCCACGACGATCCGGCCGACCCCGCGTTCGCGACCCGGATGCGGACCGCGCTGGAGTCGGGCGAGGGCGTCATCTGGCACGGCGGCCATGCCCGCGCCGAGGCGATGCGGCTGACGGCGGCCTGCGACATCGGCCTGTCCTGGCGGCACCCCGACATGGACGCCAGCCTCGAACTGTCCACGAAGGTCCTGGAATGCGGCGCGCTGGGCGTCCCGGTCGTCCTGAACCGCACGCCCATGCACGAACGCCTCCTCGGCGCCGACTACCCGCTGTTCGCCGCCACCGAGGCCGACGTCCTGGACGCGCTCACCCTCATCGGCAAGAACCCCGACATCCTCCCCCTCGCCGCCGACCGCTGCCGCTCCGCCGCCGCCGACTTCACCCTCGACGCCGCCGCCGACCGCCTCCGCGCCTACCTGACGCGGGCGTTCCCGGAACCGTCCGAGCGGGTTCTCGCCGTCAGGGGACGGCGCCTCCGCGTGGGCGTCGCGGGCCATGACCTGAAGTTCTTCACCCGCCTCCTCGACTATCTGCGTTCCCGCTCCGACATGGCGATCCGCGTCGACCACTGGCCCGCGCTGAAGGCCCACGACGAGCAACGCAGCCAGGACCTGGTCGACTGGGCGGACGTCGTCATCTGCGAATGGTGCGGCCCGAACGCCCTCTGGTACGCCGAACACAAACGTCCGGGGCAGCGGCTGGTCGTCCGCCTGCACCGCTTCGAGCTGTACGCGCCCTGGCCGAGGCAACTCGACATCGACGCCGTCGACCGGGTCATCTGCGTCAGCCCGCACTACACCGACCTGACCCGCGAGATCACCGGCTGGCCCGCGGGCAAGGTCGTCACCATTCCCAACTGGGTGGACGACGCGCAACTCGACCGTCCCAAGCTGCCGGGCGCCGAACACCATCTCGGCATGATCGGCATAGCACCGTCCCGCAAACGCCTCGACCTCGGCCTCGACGTCGTCGAGGAACTCCGCCGGGACGACCCGCGCTTCACCCTCTTCGTCAAGTCCAAGCTCCCCTGGGAGTACTGGTGGATCTGGCAGAAGGACGACGAACGCGCCCACTACGAGCAGGTCTTCCGCCGCATCCGCCGCTCGAAGCTGCTGTCCGGCGGTGTCGTGTTCGACTCCTACGGCCGTGATGTGGCGTCCTGGCTGCGGCGTATCGGGTTCGTCCTGTCCACCAGCGACGACGAGAGCTTCCACCTCGCCCCCGCCGAGGGCATGGCGTCCGGCGCCGTCCCCGCCCTGCTCCCGTGGCCGGGCGCCGAGACCATCTACGACGACCGCTGGATACACGAAACGCCCCAGGCGATGGCCGCCTCGATCTCGGCGACGGTCTCCGAGAACCGCTGGGAGACCGAGGGAGCCCTGGCCCGCACCCAGGTCCGCAACGCCTACGCCCTGGACGAGGTCTGCCGCCAGTGGACGGACCTCCTCAGCGGTCACTCACAGACGACCCCGTCCCCATCCCGATCCTGATACCACGAATACTCGGTCTGACCGGCCCGATACGGCCCGTATCCCGCGCGCCTGGCCGCCGCACAGGTCGAGAACCGCGGATCCGTCCGCGGCCGGGCCCGCACCGTCTTCGTCGGCTTGGGCCTGGGCTTCGGCCGGGTCCGCCGCGGCGCCGGAGTACTGCTCGGCGTCGGGCTAGTGGTCGGCGCCGCCTCCACAGGACGCACGGTCGCCGTCTCCGTCGTCGTCGCCGTGACGGTCACCGTGCCCGGGGCAGGGCTCGGCGCCGAAGCGCGCTGTGCCGAGTCCGTGCTGGCCATCCCGGCGCCCACGGCGCACCCGACCAGCAGACACGCGACGGCGATGAGCACGATCCCCGCCGCCGGCACACGATGCGGCAGCCGCCGGGGCAAGGGCGGCTGAGGAGGTGGCGGTGGATACATGAGGGCAGACTCCCGTCGTCGTCGAATTCGACACGGCGGGGGACGTGAGTTGGACGGCCAAGCCCCACCCACCGTTCACCCAAAGTCATCTTCTTGTCACCATCCGGCCACCGTGGTGGACCGTGGGAAAGAGCGTCTGGGTGAACCAGCCCGGGACCGCGCGACGGAGTTCCTCGGGCCCCCGGACCTGGACGGCCCCGGTGCGCAGGGCGTCCGACCACGGCAGGTCACGCCGCCACACGCGGGTCAGCTGCCGCAGGTCCGCGGTGATGGTCACCGACACGTCGAAGCCGGGATCGGCGTCGCACACGTCCGCCTCACCCGGCGTCACCACCAGCCACCAGCACCGCTCGCGGGCGGGGACGTCCGGGAAGACGAACTCGATGACCGTCCGCCCGTCCGGCACGGCCTCGTGATCGACCTTGCGTCTCATGTCCCACATCAGCAGCCGGGGATCGAGGTCCTGGTCACCGAGTTCCCCGATCCACCGGACGCCCCACACGGCGAGCGCCTCGACGACCGGCCGCAGCTCCTCGCCCGCCGGGGTCAGAACGTACCGGGCGTCGTTCCCCTCGGCCCGCCGCTCCACGACACCCGCCCGGACGAGCTGGTTCAGCCGCTTCGACAGCAGCGTCGGCGACATGCGCGGAACGCCCCGGCGCAGCTCGTTGAACCGCTCGCTGCCGGAGAGCAGCTCCCGGACGATCAGCAGCGTCCACCGCTCGTCGAGCAGTTCCATCGCCTTGGCGACGGGACAGAACTGGTAATAAGAGGCCCCCATGCCCGCAGGCTAAACCGCCGCCGACCCCCCAGTACAGATCCTGTACTA
This sequence comes from Actinomadura pelletieri DSM 43383, assembly GCF_003634705.1. Lineage (GTDB taxonomy): Bacteria > Actinomycetota > Actinomycetes > Streptosporangiales > Streptosporangiaceae > Spirillospora > Spirillospora pelletieri. The sequence goes on from NZ_RBWU01000002.1 coordinate 331,949, forward strand.
GAGACGCGTCCGACCGCTCCATAGCGTGGCCGACATGACACGAGAGGAGCCGTCATGACGACGACCGACACCGTCAAAGCGAAACATCGGAAGATGTGGGCGCTGGGCGACTACCCGACCCTGGCCGCCGAGATCATCCCGGATCTCGGTCGCACCCTGGTCGAGGCGACCGGCGTGAAACCCGGCGACCGGGTCCTGGACATCGCCGCGGGCTCGGGCAACGCCGCGATCGCCGCCGCACTGGCCGGGGCGAAGGTCGTGGCGAGCGACCTGACACCGGAACTGCTGGACGCCGGCCGTGCGGACGCCGCCCGGCGCGGCGCCGAACTGGAATGGCGGGAGGCCGACGCCGAGGCGCTGCCGTTCGCCGACGCCGAGTTCGACGCCGCCCTGTCCTGCGTGGGCATCATGTTCGCGCCGCACCACCGGCCCGCCGCGGACGAACTGCTGCGCGTCTGCCGTCCGGGCGGCGCGATCGGTCTGCTCAACTGGACGCCGGAGGGCTTCATCGGCCAGATGTTCGCCGTGATGCGCCCCTACGCCCCGCCGCCGCCCCCGGGCGCCCAGCCCCCACCCCTGTGGGGCGACCCCGAACACGTCCGCTCACTCCTCGGCGACGAGGTCACCGACATCACCACCGACCGCCGCACGGTACGCGTGGACGCCTTCGACGGCCCCGAGGACTTCCGCGACTACTTCAAGACCCGCTACGGCCCCACCATCGCCGTCTACCAGCACATCGCCGACGACCCCGACAAGGTCGCCGCCCTGGACCAGGCCCTCGCCGACCTGGCCCGCGACCACGACCACGGCACCTCCACCCTGGCCATGAACTGGGAGTACCTCCTGGTGACCGCTCGCCGCCGGGGCTGACCGGACGGGCCGCGCGGGTCAGCCGGTGCTGGTCGTGGCGCCGGTGTGGTCGTACTGGGCGGGCACGCTCGCGCGGTAGGTGTCGATCTTGGTGTTGAGGGTTTTGAGGGTGCGGGTGTAGTCGCGGGCGGCCAGCCAGAACTTGTAGATGATGATGAGTTCGAAGGCGAGCAGGCCGGCGGCGCTCACGGCCACTACGGGGATGATGGCGCCGGAGACGACGGTGGCGATGAGGGGGGCGACGATGAAGACGCCCATCTGGAACTCGATGCCGCTGAACAGGTGCGGGCGGATGCGGCCGCTCCTCAACACGTTGCGGACCCGGATGTACCAGGGGAAGCGCTGGTAGAAGCCCTGCTGGAGGGCCGCGTTGGCGGGGTCGTCGCCGAGGACGCGGTCCTCCATGTCGGCGTCGCCGGCCAGGTCCTCGGCGCGGTCGAAGTCGTCGTCGAGGACCTCGCCGTTGGCGCGGCGGGCGGCGAGTTCGAGGGTGCGGGCCTCCTCGCGGGCGGCGAGGAGGTTGCGCCGCATCTCGGCGCGGACCTTGTAGATCTCCAGCGCGTCCATGTAGCGGAGCATGTCGAGGAAGACGACCGCTAGAGCGGTCCAGAGATAGGCCGTGTCGCCGGTCGCGTGGTACTGGCCGCCCATCAGGGCGATCGCGCAGGCGAGGACGCGGACGCGGTCGAAGATGTAGTCCAGCCAGGCGCCGAACACCGAGCCCGTGCCCTTCAACCGGGCGATCTTGCCGTCCATGCAGTCGAGGGTGAACGACAGGTGGTAGAGCAGGGCGCCGGCGAGCAGCCAGGGCCAGGACGCCTGGGTGAAGCAGGCGCCGGCGGCCAGGCCGAGGACGAGCGCGCCGACGGTGAGCTGGTTCGGGGTGACGCGCGTCCGGTTAGCGGTGATCTTGACCAGTCGGGACGCGAGCGGATCGACCAGGAGTACCGTCCACCAGGCGTCACGCGCCTTGTACGTCCGTTGCCGAACGTCGTCGAGCGTGAAGTTCGCCATGGAGTGCCCTTTCGTCATCGGAAGCCGTCCGATGGTATCGCTGTCCGGTTGCGGCCTGAGGGATTGTCGTCGAGTCGTGGCGGTGCGCCGGTTGTTCATCATCACGGCGGGTAGCGGTTTGGGGATGCGTTCCCGGTCCATCCTGATTCATCTGCCGTTCGCCTGCGTGGTGGCGGTGGCGGTGGTCGTGCGTGTCGTCGCGGTCAAGGGCTATCCCTCGCCGCTGTGGTTCGGTGACTCGCCGGGATACCTGACGGCGGCGATCGAGCTGCGGCCCAGCAAAACGCGGCCGTCCGGGTACTCCCTGCTGCTGTGGGCGCTCAAGCCGTTCCACAGTTTCACGGTGCTGGTGTCGGTGCAGCACGTCATCGGGCTGCTCACGGGCGTGCTCGTGTATCTGATGGTGTGGCGTGTCGCGCGGGTGGCGTGGCTCGGGGCGTTGTTGGCGGTTCCGGTGCTTCTGCCGGTTCATCAGGTCGCGCTCGAGCACATGCTCATGTCGGATTCGCTGTTCGCCTTTCTGCTGCTCGCGGCCGTGGCGGCGGTGCTGTGGCGGCGCCGGACGACCTGGTGGCTGGGCGCCCTGGCCGGGCTGTGCACGGGATTCGCGGCGATCACCAGGGCGGCGGGCCTGCCGTTGATCGCGGTGATCCTCGTGGCGATGGTGGTGCGGGGCGCGGGGTGGCGGGTCGCGGTCGCGGCGGTGGCGTTCGCGGTGCCGGTCGGCTGCTATGTGGTCTGGTTCCATTCCGCTCACGGTGAGTTCAAGATGGCCAAGGCCGAACAGGTCTGGCTGTACGGACGGACCGCCACGTTCGCGGACTGTCGCGTCATCAAGCCGCGTCCCGAACTGGAGATCATGTGTCCGGAGCGCAGCAACCCGCGGGTGTCGCGGCCGTTCGCCGCCCTGTGGACGGGTGATTCCCCGTTCCGCGACCTTCCCGGCTGGATCTACGGGGAGCGGGGCAACGCGCTCGCGGGCGAGTTCGCGCGGGAGGCGATCAAGGCGCAGCCCGGCGACTACGCGAAGGTCGTCGTCCACGACACCCTGCGGGCCTTCGAGTGGCGGCGGGTGGCCTACCCGACGCCGTGGACGTGGCGGCAGTACGAGTTCCCCGAGGGGGAGGCCTGGAGCTACGAGCAGGCGGAGATCGCGGGGAGGTACGGGCCCGGAGGCAGGACGAAGGTCGTCGATCCGTGGTCGGCATGGATGCTGAAGTACCAGGAACGTGTCGTTCTGCCGGGCACCATTCTCGGCGTTCTGCTGCTCGGGGGGCTTGGTGGCGTGTTGCTGCATGTTCGGTCTGAGGGGCGGTGGCGGGTGAAGGGCGCCGTCCGGGACTGGACGACGGGTGCCCTGCTGCCGTGGGGGACATGTCTGGCGTTGCTGGTCATTCCGGCGGCGACCGCCGACTTCGACTACCGGTACGTACAACCCGCGGTTCCGTTCGCGTGCGTGGCGCTCGCCTTCGCGCTGTTTCAGCGGGACGTCCCGAAGACCCGGTCGACGGTGCGGGACGCGGCCCTGCCGTCGTCGAGCGGGCAGAACCGGGCGGCGAAGTCGCGGTAACGGTCACGGTGACCCGCGGTCGCCGCGTCGATGTCGCGGATCGCGTCGATCAGGTCGTCGGACGTCTCCACCAGCGGGCCCGGTGACTCGGCCTCGAAGTCGAAGTAGAAGCCGCGGAGCCGGTCGCGGTAGTCGGCCAGGTCGTAGGTGAAGAACAGCATCGGGCGGCCGGTGTTGGCGTAGTCGAACATCACCGACGAGTAGTCGCTGACCAGCATGTCGGAGATCAGGTACAGCTCCGTGATGTCGGGGTACAGCGACACGTCCCGGACGAAACCGTGCTCGTCCTCGGTGACGCCGTCGACCACGTTGGTGTGCAACCGGACGAGGAGAACGTGGTCGTCGCCGAGGGCGGCACGGGCGCGTTCCAGGTCGAGACGCAGGTCGAACCTGTACCGGCCACGGCTGTAGTACTGGTCGTCACGCCATGTCGGCGCGTAGAGGACGACGCGTTTCCCCTCGGGGACGCCGAGGCGTGCCTTCACCTTCGCGGCGACGGCGGCGGCGTCGGGGCTGTGCAGCAGGTCGTTGCGCGGGTAGCCGACCTCCAGCATCTCGCCGTCGAACCCGAACGCCCGGCGGAAGATGGCCGTGCTGAACGGGTTCGGAGACAGGAGATGCGACCACTCGGGGACGGTCGGCCCGGTCGACTTCGCCTGGAGCGCCTTCTTCATCCCGGGCGTGTAGGCGAAGTGCACCTCCTTGATGTCCTTGCCGATCTTCTTCAGCGGGGTGCCGTGCCAGGTCTGGAGGACGACCTGGTCGGGGTGGCGCTGGAACGCGTCGCCGAGCCTGTGGTTCGTCACGATGTAGCGGGACGTGGCCAGCGCCTCGTTCCACTCCCTGCCGTTCAGCCGGACGGCCCGCAGGCTGTTCGGCAACTCCACCTGCGCGTCGTTGACCACCCACAGTTGTTCGAGGCCGGTGCCCCGGCGGAGCAGCTCCCGATGGATCGCCTTGGGGCTGTCGGAGTACTGGCGTCCGCTGAAGCAGGAGAACACAACGGCGTCCCGCAACCCGGTGCGGGCCACGCGGCGGCGGGCCTCCTCCCGGTACCTCGGCCCGGCGCTCTTCTCCTCCGGCGACACGTCGCCGGTCACCGACAGGGTGAGGCGCCCGTCACGTCCCTCCAGCGCGTAGCCGCGCCGTGCCGCCTCCAGCGGCTCCGGCAGGTGCCGTTGCGCATGCGGCGACAGCCGGACGGTCAGCGCCCGGCCGCCGGGCGGGCGGAACAGCACGTCCCACCGGCCCGGACGCAACGGAAGGACACCCGCGACACCCGGCACGGCCGCCACCGGCACCTGCGCCCTCAGCACGCCCGACGACGCGTCGGCGACGAGGTCGAACGCGTGCTCCCTGCGGCGGCCCCGGCCGCGCAGCACGAGCCGCCCGCCGTCGTGGGCGGTGTGCGTCGCGGTCACCAGGAGCGTCCCGTCGGGACGCCAGGTGCAGTCGCCGACGACGAGCCGCGTCGTGGTGCGGCGGACCCGCAGGTAGCCGCTGGGGCCGCGACCCGCCATGATCTCCAGCGCGCCGAACGTCCGCTCGGCGTCCTCGACCCCTTCGGCGAGGACCAGCGGCCGCCCGCCGACCGAGACCGCCCAGTCGCGCGTGTCGTCGATCCGGTCGGGAGAGACGTCGACGCCTTCGAGGACCGCCGGGACGATCCGTGCCGTGAACCCGCTCTCGGTCGCGGTCACCGGGACATGGACGAGGTCGTCGCCGAGCGTCAGTTCCAGGTCGGCGGGCGCCTTCCCCGGCGCCGTCACCTCGACGACCAGCGCGTCGCCGTCCCAGCGCAGCGCGGTCGCCTTCGTATGAACCTTCTCGACCATCACGACGAGACGGTCGTCCTCGATCAGCGGAACGACACGCACGTCGTCCGCGACATACCGGTACGGCGGGTGCGCGCCGCTGCCGGAGCCGCCGCCGCGCAGCGGGCCGCGCCGGAGCACGCCCGCGTTGAACACCGACGCCTGGACGTCCCAGGTGCCCTCGACCCATCGGCCGTGGTCGCGGAGCCGGGCGACGTCCAACCCGAACTCGAACCCGGCGTAACCGGAGGTCTTCCCGGGCCTCGGGGTCTGCCGGGCCCGTAGCACGATCCTTCTCCGGCCCGACCGGAGCGTCATCGTCTTCACCGACGTCCAGCGTCGGCGCATGCTGACGGCGTTGATGTAGGCCTCACCGGTGACGGTGAGCCGGTCGCCCTCCCAGGTCACCGCATGGACACGGCCCCGCAGCTTGACCTCCCTGCGGGCCCGGTACACCTCGCGGGGCACGCCGAGCGAGGAGTCCTTCCAGTACGGGTACACGACGTACCGGCGCACCGGGTCGCGGACGATCGACGGCGACGCCTTCCCCCGCTCGTACCGGACGACCTTCACCAGTTCGGTCGTGTGGCCCGTGGCCGCGAGATGCCACTTCAGCCGGGTCAGGGCGGACGCGCCCGCGAGCACTTTCGCGGGAACCTCGGACGCGAACGCGGCGGCCTGCGCGACGACCTGGTCGCGTTCCTCGGCGGGCACGTCCGGCAGCGCGTCCAGGAACACGCGCAGTTCCTCGGCGACGGCGAGGCCCTGGAGCCGCCGCAGTGACCTGGTGTGGCCCGTGCCGTCCAGCCAGGCCGTGGCGAGCGCGACGGCGCCGAACCCGTCCGCGATCTCCTGCGCCTCCGTCGTCGCGGGGAACCGGCGGCGCCGGCGGTGCAGCACGACGTCCGGCAGCACGTCGATCGCCGTGGCCAGATGCATCGCCTGGACGGTCACGGGCAGGTCCTCGTACCGGCCGACGTCGGGGAACCGCAGCTCGTGCGCCGTCCAGAACGACCGCCGGAACAGCTTGCCGGACACGGCCCGGGCACGGACCAGCTCCGGACTGCACCGCAGGTCGGTGCCGGTCACGGGGGCGACGGCGCCCTGCCGTGGCCGCCACTGCGACACCTGGCCCGTCCATCTGCGCACGGCGTCACGCCCGACCGCGATGTCCGACCCCGACCGGCTCAGCGTTGCCAGGAGGGCCGCGGCGGCGTCCACCGGAAGCTCGTCGCCGCCGTCGACGAACATCAGGAACGCGCCGGTGCTCGCGGCGACGCCGAGGTCGCGTGCCGCGCCCCGGCTCGGCGCGCCGTTCCGGACGATCCGGAACCGGTCGTCGGGAAGGACGGCCATGGCGGTGGCGCCGGTGCCGTCGTCGAGGACGAGCACCTCCAACGCCTTATGCGACTGGGCCGCGAGCGACTCCAGGGTGGCGGGCAGGGAGTCCCCGGCTCCATGCGAGAGCACGATGACGCTGATCCTGCTGGCGGACAAGGGGGCCACTCCTTCGCTCCGTGCGCCGGGCCGTCGACCCGGGGATGTCTTGCCGGACGCCGAGCGCCGCGCGTCATCGCGGCGGGTTCGGCACCTTCTCGCCGAGGAACATCCGCCGTACGGCGCGTTCGGCGGCGTGCCCGTCGTCCCACGGGCAGAAACGCGCCCGGAAGTCGGCGCGGTCCTTCACGGCGGCGTCGCTCCACGCGGCGCGGGAGGCGAACGCGTCGACGAGCTCGTCCTCCGTGGTGGTGACGACGCCGGGCGGTGTGGCCGTCAGATCGAAGTTGACGCCGCGGGTGAGCCGGTAGGTCTCCCAGTCGTTGGCGTAGATCACGATCGGCCGGTCGTCGAGATTGGCGTAGTCGAACATGACCGACGAGTAGTCGGTGAGCAGCGCGTCCGAGACGATCATGAGGTCCTCGACGGAGCGGTGCCCGGACACGTCCACCACCCGGTCCTGCGGCCAGCCGAGATCCTCCGCCAAGTTCTTGATCTTGTAGTAGTAGTGCGCCCGCAGCAGCAGCACATGCCCCTCGCCGAGCCGCTCCATGACCCGGCCGATGTCGAACATGGGGCTGTACCGGCGCTGGTAGTCGCGGTGGGTCGGCGCGTACAGGATCGCGGTGACGTCGTCGGGAAGGCCGAGTTCGGCGCGCAGCCGGGCGCGCTCGGCCGGGTCGCCGCCCGCCGTCACCAGGCGGTCGTTGCGGGGATAGCCGATCTCCAGCATCTCGTAGCCGCAGGGGAAGCCGCGTTCCCACGCCTCCGTCGACAGCGGGTTGGACGAGATGAGGAAGTCCCAGCGGTCGGACCGGGTGATGAGGGCCTCGAAGTCCATGTCTCCGGCGCCGACCGGATACTCCATCTGGTCGAGGCCCATCTTCTTCAGCGGCGTCCCGTGCTGGGTCATCAGATGCACCTGCTCGGGCCGCTTCACGTAGAAGTCGGGGAAGTTGACGTTGTTGACGAAGTACTTCGCGCGGGCGAGCGTCCGGTAGTAGTCGGGGGACCCGGCGACCACGTGGTCGACGCCGTCCGGCATGGACGAGCGCGCCCCCGGCTTCACCACCCACACCGGCCGGACGTCCGGGGCCAGTTCCCGGACCTTCTCGTAGATCGCCGCCGGGTTGCAGGCGTAGCCGCGGTACCAGTAGGCGGCGAACACGGCGAGGTCCTCCTCGACCGGGAGCCGCGTCTGCATCCGGTAGTAGCGGTCCTTGGCGAGTTCCTTGGACATCCGCACGCCGCGCCGACCGAGGCGGCCGACCTTGCGGTGCCTGCGCCGGGTGGCCTGGGCCTTGGCCTCGGCGGCCCGGACCCTCTCGAACCCCCGGTGGTCGTTCGCCTTGATCATCCGGTGTTTGTCGGCGAGGAACGGCTTGTCGTCGGGGTCGGGTGGAACGTGCCCGGGGGGCTCGTGCCGGTGGTAGGTCTTGGACATCTCGGCGAAGAAGCGTGCCTTGTCCGACTCGTGGACGCGGTCCTCGCGCTCGATGATGACGAGCAGGTGCCAGATCGTCCGGTCGAACATCAGATGCCGGAACGGGTCGGCCTTCTCGCCCATCCCGTCCATGAACGCGAAGATGCGGTCGTACTGCGCGAACGCGTCGAAGTGCTTGGCGCCGGTGGTCTTGGTGATCGCGCCGTGACGGCGCTGCCGGTAGATGTAGCAGACCCGGTCGAGCAGGCTGAGCCGCTCCGCCGCCATCAGGATCGGGTAGGTGACGTTGACGTCCTCGTAGTAGCCGCCGCTGAACCGCAGCCCGAGGTCGAGCAGGAACTCCCGGCGGATGGCCTTGTTCCAGGCCGTCATCATCATCTCCAGGACGCTCGGTCGCTCCTGGAGGGTGAACACGTCGGGGGCGGGCGGCTCGCGGAACAGGTCGTTGATGACGCTGCGCTTGACCTTGCCGCTCCAGTACGAGCGCGCGTAGTCGAAGACGAGCACGTCGGGACGGGTCTCGGCGAGCCGCTCGCAGATCGCGCGGACGGCGCCCTCGGTGGCGTGGTCGTCGCTGTCGAAGAACCAGACGTAGTCGCCGGTCGCCATGTCGAGGCCGATGTTGCGGGCGTGTCCGAGCCCCACGTTCTCGGTGAGATGCCGGACCCGGACGCGCGGGTCGCGTTCGGCGAACTCGTCGAGAATCTCTCCACAGCCGTCCGGAGAATGATCGTCGACCGCTATAACCTCTAGGTTGGAAATGTCGGAATCAAGGATCGAATCAAGACATTGCCGGATATACCCCTGCACTTTGTGCACGGGTACGATGACGCTCAACGAGACGCTCTGGTCACTGCTCACGCGCTGGCCAATCGACTACTCGGTGAACCTGAACTATACCCGCAAGAGGCCGTTGAATCTTATGCGGCGCGTTGCTTTTGCTTGAGAATCCCGTGACCTTTGGGCTCAACGAACGGGCGCGCCAGGCGCACCACGGGAGTCGTGGCGAGCAGCAGACCGAAGGCGAGCGCGCCGACGGTGACGAGGACGAGGCCGGGCGGGCTCCCGATGAAGCGCCCCTCGAAGGCCCCCAGGTTGTACAGGGCCTTCACCGCGAGGCCGTGCAGTAGGTAGACGTACATCGTCCGCGTGCCGAGCCTGCTGTACCAGGCGCGTCCGCGCGGCACGGCGGCGAGGAACGCGGCGCCGAGCAGGGCGGCGAACACCATCGCGAGCAGCCGGTACGCCATGCCCTCCGGCATGGTGAAGTCCATGTACTCGTAGCCCCGGTTCCACAGCCGGACGCCGTGCTCGATCGGCGGTACGACGGTCCCGCGCTGCCAGACGTAGGCGACGGGCAGCGCCGCCAGCAGCACGAACAGGCCCGCCCAGCGCGTCCAGCCCCGGTTCCGCAGCGCGTGGACGTGTTCGGGTCGGATCGTCAGACCGAGGACGAAGAACGGAAGCAGGCCCGCGGCCCGGCACAGAGTCGTGTCGGAATTGAAACTCCAACTGCCGGCGATCAAACTCAACACGACCGCCACCACGACCGGATAACGCAGATGCGACCACAGTGGAGCGCTCAGCCGCCAGAACACCAGCGCCACGAGGAACCACATCAGGAACTGTGGACGGAAGAACGTGTGCAGCGGAAGCGAGTCGCTCTTGAGGTAACCCAGTGAGGCGTACAGGGCGTTGAAAATCGCGAACGGGAGGACCAGCGTCGGGAAGATGGAGCGGAATTTGTCCGTGGACCGCATGAAGCCCCGGGAGAAATAGCCGGAGACGAACACGAACAACGGCATGTGGAATCCGTAGACCACCGAGTAGGCCGCGTCCACCGCGTAACTGTCCTTCTTGAACACCTCCCAGAAGTGGCCGACCACGACCAGGAGGATCAGGAAGAACTTGACGTTGTCGAAGTACGCATCGCGCTGCCGCGGGGCCGCGTCGGGAACCGTGTCGGACGGCGCCGTCCGCTCGGGCGGCTGCTGCGGTGGCTGCTGGGGTGGCTGCTGGGGTGGGTGGAGGATGCCGGTCATGTCTCCGAAAGCCTCATCAGGGGGTGCGGGCGTGCGGGAGGTGGAGCCAGGGCGACTCTAGTCACTCACCGTGGGGATCCGTGGTCCGTTCGGTGAGGGGACCTGGTCGCGCGTCCGCCCGCCCGGCCTGCGCAGGGGAGTGAACACCCAGGTCATCTTGGGTTCCAGGGCCCAGCTCATGCACCGGACGACGGGTTTTGTGCACAGCGCCGTCCCGACCGCGAGCGCGGCGCCGGTCACGACGACCACGCCGGGCGGGGTGTGCATCCAGGCGGCGTCCCACCAGCCGGTGAAGTCCAGCAGCCGGATGACGAACCCGTGCAGCAGGTAGGCGTACAACGTCGCCGCGCCGAGGCCCGTGAACCAGTACCGGCCGCGCGGGATCAGGGTGAGGAACGCCGCCACCAGCGCGACCGCGCAGACGAACATGGCGAGCCGCATCAGCGTGCCGGCGACGTTGCCGACGCCGAGTTCGGCGTGGGGGTGCTTCCAGTAGATCCAACCCCGCGACATGTGGTTCATCGCGATGTAGGTGAAGCCCAGCCCACCGGCGAGCACCACCGCTCCGACGGGCCGCGCCGCCGGTCGCTTCAGCAGCTCGAAATGGTGCGGCCGTAGCGTGAGACCGAGCACGTAGAACGGCAGCAACCCGATCACCCGATGGATGTCGAACGTTCCACCGAGGTCGCTCATGTACGCCAGCAGCGAGAACGCCACCGCCACGGCGAGCGGCCACCGGATCTGCTGCCACACCGGCGTGGACAACCGCCACATGAACAGCGCGCACAGGAACCACGTCAGGTAATACGGGTTCAGCAGGCTGATCTCCAGGACGTTGCGTCCCGCGAGCCAGTCGTACAGTGAGTAGGCGAATTCGAACACAACGTAGGGGACGCCGACGTTGGTGATGAGTTTGCGGGCCTTGCCTCCGGAGAACGTCCAGTTCCGGGAGAAGTAGCCGGTGATCACGATGAACAGCGGCATGTGGAACATGTAGACGAAGATGTACAGGCCCTTCGCCAGCGGGACGCTCAGCAGGTTCGCCAGGGCGTGCCCCGCCACCACCAGCAGGATCGCGAAGTACTTGGCGTTGTCGAAGAACGGGTCGCGCTGCTTGCCCGGACGAGCCTTCGGGACCGTGCCCGCCGCCCCGGCCGCGGGGTTCGCGGTCTCCGTCGCGTCCGCGGGAGGCCGCCGATCGGCTCCCGCTTCCGTCTCGGCCACAGAGGGCCCGGTGGTGTGGCTCATACAGACTGCCCGGGTCAGGTCTCCTTGCAGATGTCCTCGCTGGCGCTGATCTCACCCTGCTGCTTGGGGATGCCGCCGCCCGCGTTGTTGAGCTTCGTCCAGTCGCGTCCGACCACCAGGTCGACGACGCCGGGCGTGGCGCCGCGGTTGCGCGCCGTCGGCTGCGGCTTGCTCGGGATCAGCGCGGCGAGCGACAGGGCCTGCTGGTCGGCACCGGAACCGTACAGCACCCTGGTGGCGGACGTCACGGACGGCGCGTTCCCGCCCACCTCCACGTGGAAGCCCTGCGACTCCAGGTCGGCGGCGACACGTCCGGCCTGGCCGTCGATGCCGCTGCCGTTGTAGACCCGCACCCGGATCTGGCTCGGCGGGATGGTGGAGGCGCCCGGCTTCTGCTGCTTCGGAATGGTCCTGTCGTTGCGGACGGCGGCGAAGAACGGCTGGGCGGCGGAGCTGAGCGCCACCCGGTTGCGGTCCAGCGGGTCGGGCCCGGACGGCACGGTCACGAACCGCAGCTTGCCGGACGTCATGCCCTGCATCTCCCGGGCGATGTCCATCATGACCTGCGGCGTCAGTTCCTTGTCGGTGGTGAGCGACTTGGTGACCGCGTTCATCAGGTCGAGGGCCTTCTTGGGGTTGCTCAGCACGCCCGCGCTCATCGCCTTGTTGGCGAGGGCGCCCATGAACTTCTGCTGGCGCTTGATGCGGTCGAGGTCGGAGCCGTCGCCGAGACCGTGCCGGACGCGCACGTACGCCAGTGCCGTCTCACCCTTGATGTTGTGCCGGCCCCTGCCGAGCTTCAGCTTCGACTGCGGGTCGTTGACGGCCTTCGGCAGGCACACCGGAACGCCGCCGACCGCGTTCGTGATGGCCTTGAAGCCGTTGAAGTCGACCTGCATGAAGTGGTCGACGCGGATGTTGGAGATGCTCTCGATCGTCTTGATGACGCAGGCCGCGCCGCCGTTGGTGAACGCCGAGTTGATCTGGGCCCGGGACTGCGCCGGCACGACCCGGCCGTCGCGGCCCTTGCAGGACGGCATCCGGACCATCAGGTCGCGGGGGAAGCTGATGCCCATCGCCTGGCCGCCGCCGGGGGACAGGTGCAGCAGGATCATCGTGTCCGAGCGGGGCGGCTCGTTCTTCAGCCGCCGCCCGTACTTGGCGTTGGCGCCCTCACGAGTGTCGGACCCGAGCAGCAGGATGTTCATCGCGCTGTTCAGCTTCTTCGGCCGGTTGGGGCCGAGCTGGGCGTTGACGTCCTCGTGCGAGATGTTCCCGAACGCCCTGCGGTACAGGCCGTAGGCGGTGAGGGAGCCGGCCACCATGACCGCCGACAGCCCGATGCACACCCATCCGAGGATGCGCCAGCCGCGTCGCGGCGCCTGCTGCGGATCGGCGTCGTCGACGTACTCCATGTACATCGGGTTGCTGTTCATCGGCTCCGGGTCCGGGTGTGCTCGGTGGGTTCCGGGATCGGTGGTTCCGGGTGGGACGAGGTGGCGTCGGGCAAGGGCAGCGTAGGTCAGGCGAGCCGACGCGGGGACCCGGATGCGCCATTACGTCCGGGCGGACCTGCCACCACCGTCACATGTTCCATGGTCAGGCGTCGTTCTAGTACGGCATTGTCAATGTTTCGTTGGATTATGACGGAAGCACCCGAGGCTAGTGGTGCGAGAAGGCCGGTCAGTACCCCGTCGAGTGTGGCGAACGACATGTCAACCAACAGACGGTCGCGTGCGTCAAGTTCCCAATTTTCGGCGGCCGTGCGGGCCGCCTCGACCAGCTCCGCGGCGCTCATTGTGCTCTTTGTCACATTCAGCGCGGGGGTCTCGGGGGTCACTTCTGAATTCTGGACAAATCGGTCGCCATAGGCACGAACCTCCATGGCGTAGTCGGTGACGCCGGACGGGTGGTTCGTGAGCGGGCCGCCGAGCGCGTGCAGCGACAGACCGACGATCTCCTCCGCCTCGCCCGCCAGCGCGTCGTCCGCGATCACGTCGTCCAGCACCTCCTGTGCCACCGCCAGGATGTACGGGTCGGACGAGCCGGACGGTTCGAAGGACGCCGACCCGACGGACGCGGGATCGACGGGCTCGACGACCAGTCCGGCCGACCAGCAGGCCATCAGCCACACTGCCGTCTGCCAGTGCGGCGGCAGGACGAGCACGGCACGGGTTCCGGGTTCGGCGGCGAGACCGTCCACCAGGAAATTGGCCGTCTTGGCGACCCAGTTGTCGAACGTGCGGGCCGACAGTTCGACGCGTTCGCCCGTGGCGTCGTCGTAGAAGGTCACCAGCGGGCTCGACGGGTCGTCCGCCACCCGCCGCCGCAGCAGCTCGGCGGGCCCGACACGCTTCCCGGCATGTGCGCTCATGCCACCAGAGCGTATGCCCGCGTGATCGTCCCCGCCCGGCGCCGGGCCGGGACCGCTACGCTCCGCACGGAACACAGGATCGACGAGCACGGGGCGGGAATTCATGGACGCGGGTCGGCTGCTCGTGCGGGTCACGGTGGCTCCCGCGCTGCTCGTCGTGGCGTGGCTGGCCGTTTCGTTGCCGCTGCTGATGGCGGACGTCTTCCGTCCGCTCCCGGCGGTCGCGTTGTTCGTGCCCGTCGCGGCCGTGGCGTTGTGGTTCGGGCTGCGGACCCGCGCGGACGGCGAGTCGACGGACGTGCCGTGGTGGCCGGTCGTCGCCGTCCTCGGGATCACGGTGGCGTTCCTGGTGCTCCAGATCGTCATGAGCGCGGAGCAGATCGTCGTCCGCCGCGACCCGGCGTCCTATGTCCAGTTCACGACGTGGCTGAAGAACGAGGGGTCGCTGCCCATCCCGCTGATGGACGGCGCCTTCGGCGGCTCCGACCCGGCGCTCCGCTTCGAGAGCCCCGCCTTCTACGAACGGGACGGCGCGGTCGTCCCGCAGTTCATGGCCGGGCTGCCGCTCGTGCTGACGCTCGGCGGCTGGATCGGCGGCACCCACGGCATCCTGCTGATGGCGCCGCTGCTCGGCGCGTGCTGCGTGCTCGCGTTCGCCGGGCTGGTCGCGCGGCTCGTCTCGCCCCGCTGGGCGCCCGCCGGGGCGCTGCTGCTGGCGCTGACGCTGCCGATGCTCTACGTCTCTCGAAGCGCCTTCAGCGAGCTGCCCGCGATCGTGCTGCTCCTCGGCGGGCTGTCGCTGATGTACGACGTCCGCGCGGAGACGGGACGGCTCGCCGACGCGAAGGCGTTCCTGGCGGGCCTGGCGCTCGGGCTGATCGTCCTCGTCCGCATCGACGGGCTTCGGGACGTCCTCCCGGTTCTCGTCTTCGCGGGCCTCTACGTGGCGTTCCGGCGGCGCGTCGGTTACTGGACGGCCGGAGGGCTGCTGCTCGGCGCGGGTGCGGGGCTCCTTGAGGGCTACACGCTGTCGCGGCCGTACCTGACGTATCTGGGGGCGTCCCTCGATCCGCTGCTCGCCATCGCGGCGGTGGTCGTCGCCGCGACGCTGATCATGGTGGTGCTACTGCGCTGGGATCGCACCGGCTCGCGTCTTCGCCGCCTCGGGGCGACCGTCGCCCGTGGGCGGCTGCCGGGCGTCGCCGCCGTCCTGACCGTGCTGGTGATGGTGGGGTTCGCGGTCCGGCCGTGGGTGCAGACCGTGCGACGTGAGCCCGCGACGCGCGACGACGAGATGAACGTCCGCTTCATCGAGACGATCCAGCGCATCCAACGACTGCCGGTGGACGGCACCCGCCAGTACTCGGAGGACTCGCTGCACTGGGTCTCCTGGTACATCGGCCCGCCCGCGCTGCTGTTCGCGACGGTCGGCGCGGCGCTGCTGGTGCGGCGGCTCCTGCGCGGCCGGTCCACGGAATGGCTGCTGCCCTACGCGATGATCGTCTGGACGACCACGCAGGTGCTGATCAGGCCCGGGATCACGCCCGACCATCCGTGGGCGTCCCGGCGGTTGATCGGCCTCGTCATCCCCGGCCTGCTGCTGTTCACCGTCTTCGCGGCGGCGTGGGCGGCGCGGCGCGTCCGCCTCCTCGGCTACGGGCGGCGGCTCGTGCGGGCGGGCGCGGTCGTCGGTGTCGCGCTGATGCTGGTGCCGATCGTGCTGGTGTCCGGCGGTCTGCTCGTGACCCGGACGGAACAGCACGAGGTGGCCGCCGTCGACGGCATGTGCGACGCGCTGGACCCGCGCGGTTCCGTCGTGGTCGTCGAGCAGTCGACCGCCGACCGGTTCCTCCAGGTCGTCCGTGGCATGTGCGGGGTGCCCAGCGCGCGCACGACCGGGAGCGCCACCATCGCCGACGTGCGGCGCGTCATCGCCGGCATCACCGAGGCCGGACGCCACCCGGTGATCATGGCGGCGCGGCCGGAACAGGTCGCGCCGTACGGGACGCCGCGCCGGGTCCTGTCGCTGCGGACACGGCAGGACGGGCGCACCCTCACCGGGCCGCCGGGCGGGACGTGGGGCCTGTCCATGGAGGTCTGGATCGCCGAGCCGCCACGGCGTTGAGGCGCCTCGGCACCGGTCGGGCGAGTATCCTCGCGCTGCGTGAGCACCCAGTCCGCCGAGCCGACGCGCCCGCCCGTCTCCGCGCCCGTCTCCGCGCCCGTCCCCGCCCCCGCGCCCGTCTCCGCCGGGGCGGAGCCGTCGTCCGACCGCGTGCACGTCACGATCGTCCTGCCCTGCTACAACGAGCAGGACCATGTGATCGACGAGGTCGAACGCATCTGCAAGGCCATGGACAACAGCGGCAAGACCTACGAGCTGCTCGCCGTGGACGACTGCTCGACCGACGGCACGCTCGCCCGGCTGGAGGAGGCCGCGCCGCGCTTCCCGCACATGCGGATCATGGCGTTCCAGCACAACAGCGGCTCGGGCACCGTGCGGCGCATCGGCTCGCAGCAGGCCCGCGGCGAGATCGTCGTGTGGACGGACGCCGACATGTCCTATCCCAACGAGCGGATCCCCGAACTCGTGGACGTTCTGGACACCGACCCGTCCGTCGACCAGGTCGTCGGTGCCCGCACGACCGAGGAGGGCTCCCACAAGGCGCTGCGGGTGCCCGCCAAGTGGTTCATCCGCAAGGTCGCCGAACGGCTCACCAACACCAGGATCCCCGACCTCAACTCGGGGCTGCGGGCGTTCCGCCGTGAGGTGTCGCTGCCGTACCTGCGGCTGCTGCCGCCCGGCTTCTCCTGCGTCACGACGATCACGATCGCGTTCCTGTCGAACCAGCATCCGGTCCGGTACGTGCCGATCGACTACGCCAAGCGGGCCGGGAAGTCGAAGTTCCACTTCACCAAGGACGCCTACCGGTACATCCTCCAGGTGCTGCGGATGGTGATGTACTTCAACCCGCTCAAGGTGCTGATGCCGCCCGCGCTGTGGCTGATCGTGATCGGGCTGCTCAAGGGCGTGTTCGACATGGTGGTGCACTTCGGCTACTTCGCCAACAACACCATCATGATCTTCGTGACGGGGTTGATCATCGCGTCGTTGGCGCTGCTCGCGGACCTCATCGTCCGATCGCGCGGCGACGTCTAGCGCCATGGGAAAACCGAGCATCGCGATCGTGGGTCCCGCCTTCCCCTACAAGGGCGGCGGCGCGCACCACACCACCGAACTGGCGCACCGGCTGGCCGCCGCCGGGCACGACGTCGTCATCGAGTCGTGGCGCGCCCAGTATCCGGCGTTCCTGTATCCGGGGCAGCAGACGATCTCCGAGCCGGAGGGCGAGCCGTTCCCCGGCACCCGGCGGCGGCTCGACTGGCGCCGCCCGGACGGCTGGTGGCGCGCCGGCCGTGCGCTGCGCCGGTACGACCTGGCCGTTTTGGCGGTGCTGACGCCGGTGCAGGTCCCGTCCTACTTGGGGATCCTCGCGGGGCTGCGGCGACGGACGCCCGTGGTCGCGCTGTGCCACAACGTCCTGCCACACGAACGCAAACCGTACGACGAGCCGCTCATGAAGCGGTTGCTGCGCAAGGTCGACGGCGTTCTCGTCCACTCCGAGGCGCAGGCCGAACTGGCGCGCGGGCTCACTCGGCGTCCCGTGCGGGTCGCCGAGATGCCCGCCCACCTGCCGACGTCCACGCCCCCGGCACGAAACGACGAGAAGGTCCGGCGCCGGTTGCTGTTCTTCGGAATCGTCCGCCCCTACAAGGGCCTGGACGTGCTGCTCCGCGCCCTCGCCGAGGGCCCGGACGACGTGGCGCTCACCGTCGCCGGTGAGTTCTGGGGTGGTCTGGACGACACGCGCGAACTCGTCCGGTCGCTCGGTCTGGAGTCTCGCGTGGAGCTGCGCCCGGGATACGTTCCGGCCGCCGACGTGCCGGGCCTGTTCGCCGCCGCCGACGCCCTCGTCCTGCCGTACCGGACGGCCACCGCGTCACAGAACGTCTGGATGGCCTACGAACACGGCGTCCCGGTGATCGCCACCGATGTCGGCGGGTTCGCCGACCAGATCCGCGACGGCGTGGACGGCCTGGTCTGCACACCGGACGACGTCCCGTCCCTGGCCGCCGCCCTGCGTCGCTTCTACACGCCGGGGGAGCCGGAGCGCCTCCGCTCCGGCGTCCACCCGGTCGATCACGGCCCGCTGTGGGCCGCCTACCTCGACACGCTCACCGGCGCCGCACTCACAGGTGCGGTTCGAGGACCTTGAGCAGGGCGCGCTTCGGCTTGGCGCCGACGACCTGCTCCACGACCTCGCCCTTCTTGAAGAGCAGCAGCGTGGGCAGGCCCATCACCCCGAACTTGTTCGGCGTGTCGGGGTTCGCGTCATAGTCCATCTTCGCGATCTTGATCTTGCCGTCCTGCTCGGTGGCGATCTGCTCCAGCACCGGAGCGATCATGCGGCAGGGCCCGCACCAGTCGGCCCAGAAGTCGACCAGTACCGGGGTGTCGCTGTTGAGGACCTCGTCCGCGAACGTCGCGTCGGTCACGGTGATCGGGGCCGTCACGGTCCCTCCTTCGTTGGCTGCGTATCCCTCACAAGCTCTTTGGTCGGCCGTTCATTCCCGGTGGCGGGCGCGGTCCGGCCGAGGAGGAAGGCTACGCCCGCGTTCAAGAGGTCGGCGACCGTCAGCAGCACCCGGGACGCGATCGCGACCACGACCGGCGCGCCCGCGGGCAGCACCGGCGTCAGCACCACCGTCAGCACCGCCTCCCGCGCCCCGATGCCGCCGGGCGCGATGAACACGAGGAACCCCGCGACGAACGCCAGCGCGTAGGCGCCCGTCACGACGAACGGCAGGCCCGCCCCGTCGCCGCCCACCGCCATGCTCAACAGCCAGGTGTGCACGCCGAACAGGGCCCAGCCGAGGACCGTCCAGCCGATCGCCCGCAGCGTCACGCCGAGGCTCACCGGACGCTCCAGCGCCGGACGCCGGATGAGCCGCAGCATCAGCCCCAGGCACCAGGTCACGATCTTCGGATGCAGCAGCGCCAGCAGCACGGGCGCCAGCAGGAACAGCGGCCAGTAGGTGTCGCGGGCCGCCGTGGACGTGAGCGGCAGCGTCACCGCCGCGACGGCCAGCCCGCACGCCACCGACGTCGCCACGGCCAGCAGCGTCGACCCGAAGCTGCGCTCCGGCGGCACCTTGTGCTCGCGCGTCATCTCGATCTGCGTGACCAGCGCCCACACCTTGCCCGGCACGTACTTGCCGAGCTGGGAGATCCCGTAGATCCGGTAGACGGCCCTGATCGGCAGCGGCGACCCGAGCCCGCCGAGGAACTCCCGCCAGCC
The DNA here is from genome assembly GCF_003634705.1 of Actinomadura pelletieri DSM 43383. GTDB lineage: Bacteria > Actinomycetota > Actinomycetes > Streptosporangiales > Streptosporangiaceae > Spirillospora > Spirillospora pelletieri. Next base: position 351,185 of record NZ_RBWU01000002.1, read on the forward strand.
CAGCATCCAGGCGAAGATCCCCACCAGGCCCACGGCCAGCGCGCCGACGAGCGTCGCCCACGACATCTGCCGGAACGCCTCGACCGTCGCGTCCCACTGGGACGCCACGCTGTACCCGCAGAAGGCCAGGGCCAGCAGCACCAGCAGCACCCGCAGCACACGCACGGCGACGACCTTCGGCTTCACGCGCCCAGCGTAGGTGAACGAGCCGGGTAAACGTGGTCTCCCGACCGTCCGCGCGTCCTATGGTGGGGGACGATGAAGATTTCGGATGTGGTCGCCTTCATGGGCCACCAGGTGCACGTGTGCCGGTACCGCGAGGCGGGGACTCTCCTCGACTGGATGGGCCGGGAGCTGCGCGGTCGGCGCGTCCTCGACGTCGCGGGCGGTGACGGGTACTGGGCCGGTCAGGCGCGCAGGCGCGGCGCCGACGCCGTCTCGATCGACCTGGCCCGCCGCAAGATGGTGTACGGGCGGACGCTCGCGCACGCGCCCGCGCTGATCGAATGCGACGCGCTGCGTCTCCCGTTCGGCGACGGTTCGTTCGACGCGATCCTGTCGGTCTGCGCGATCGAGCATTTCGACGACGGCGGCAAATCGCTGGACGAGATGGCGCGCGTCCTCAAGCCCGGCGGTGAGATCTTCATGTCCGCCGACGTGCTGAGCCGCGCCGACACGTGGCCGAAGCTCCGTGACGCGCACAAGTCCAAGTACCACGTGCAGCACACCTACACCCACGACAGCCTGCGAAAACTGATGGACGAGCGCGGTCTCGACCTCGTCCGGCACAGCTACCAGTTCCGCACGGCCGCCGCCGAACGCCTCTACCTGTCGCTGTCCGCGTACGGCGGCAAGGTCGGCTTCAACGCGGCGGCGCCCCTGGCACCACTGGTCGCCCTCGCCGACCGCCGCGCGCCGAACGAGCGCGGGAGCATCGTGCTGGTGCAGGCGCGCAAACGGCACTAGCCGGAGTTCGGGTCGACCCCGCGACGAGTTCGTGAATGAGGTCCCGCGAAGCGGGCATCGGCGGGCGTAGGCTCGAAACGTAAAGAGTGATCTACGCCACCACGCTGGATGGGGGAGTGGACAGTGGCGCCTCGCATTCTGCTGGACGCGACCGCCGTGCCGGCCGACCGCGGCGGCCTCGGCCGGTACGTCGACGGGTTGCTCGAAGCCCTGTACGCGCAGGGCGCCGACCTCGCGGTCGTCTGCCAGCGCGCCGACGAGGAACGGTACGCCGAACTCGTCCCCGGCGCGCGCGTCGTCGCGGGCCCGGCGACGCTGGCGCACCGCGCGACCCGCCTCGCCTGGGAACAGTCGGGGCTTCCGCACATCGCGGCACGCGTCGCCGCGGACGTCATCCACCTGCCGACCTACACGATGCCGGTGAGCGTGTCGCTGCCGACGGTGGTGACCCTCCACGACGTCACGTCGTTCGCCGAGCCCGAGACGCACGATCCCGTCCGGGCCGGCTATGTCAGGTCGGCGACCCGGACGGCCGCGCGGCGCGCCACGCGGCTGATCGCACCGTCCCGCGCGACCCGCGACGAGCTGGTCCGCGTCCTCGACGCCGACCCGAGCCACATCGACGTCGCGTACCACGGTGTCGACCACCAGGTGTTCCACCGGCCGTCCGAGGCGGAGATCAAGCACGTCTCCGACCGTCTCGGCCTGCACGGCCACCCGTATGTGGCCTACCTGGGCGCGCTGGAGCCCCGCAAGAACGTGCCAAATCTGATCCGCGGCTGGGTCGAGGCGTGCAAGGGCCGTCCGGGCGCCCCTGCCCTCGTCCTGGCGGGCGGCGGAGGCTGGGACGACGACGTCGACGCGGCCCTGTCGACCGTCCCGCTCGACCTCCGCGTCGTGCGACCCGGCTACCTGCTCTGGTCGGCGCTGCCCGGCTTCTTCGGCGGCGCGCTGGTCGTCGCGCACCCGAGCCGCGGGGAGGGCTTCGGCCTGCCCGTGCTGGAGGCCATGTCGTGCGGCGCGCCGGTCCTCACCACGCGCCGCGGCCCGCTTCCCGAGGTCGGCGGGGACGCGGTCGCCTACACCGAGCCCGACCCGTCCGACATCGCGACCGCCCTCGCCGCGCTCATCGACGACCCGGCGCGCCGCGCCGACCTCGCCGAGGCCGCGCACGCCCGTGCGCAGCGATTCTCCTGGGCGGAGTCCGCGACGGCGCATCTCGCCTCCTACGAGCGGGCCGTCGAGCAGTATGGGGCGCGTTAGGCTCGCTCACACGCGAGAAAGGAACCGTGTGGAAGCGATCCTCCTGGTGGGTGGCCAGGGCACCCGCCTGCGCCCGCTGACCATCTCCACCCCGAAGCCCCTGCTCCCGGCCGCGGGCGTGCCGCTGCTGGAGCATCAGCTCACCCGGGCCCGCGACGCGGGCGTGACCCGCATCGTGTTCGCGACGTCCTACCGCGCCGAGATGTTCACCGACGCGTTCGGCGACGGAACGCGCCTCGGCCTGGAGATCGTCTACGTGACCGAGGACGAGCCGCTCGGCACGGCCGGCGCCATCCGCAACGCGTCCGCCGCACTGACCGGCGACGGCCCCGTCCTGGTCCTCAACGGCGACATCCTCTCCGGCCACGACATCTCCGCCCAGGTCGCCGCGCACCGGAAGAGCGACGCGGCCGTCACCCTGCACCTGACCCTGGTGGACGACGCCCGCCGGTACGGGTCGGTGCCGACCTCACCGGACGGGCGCGTCCTCGACTTCGTGGAGAAGTCCGCGAACCCGCCGACGAACCAGGTCAACGCCGGCTGCTACGTTTTCCGCCGTTCGGTCATCGACAGCATTCCCCCCGGACGGGTCGTCTCCGCGGAGTACGAGACCTTCCCCGAACTGCTGGCCAAGGGCGAGACGATCGTCGGCTATGTCGAGGCGGCCTACTGGCTGGACGTGGGCACACCGGCCGCGTTCGTCCGCGGCGTCACCGACCTCGTCCTCGGCGCCCTGACCTCTCCCGTCGTCCGAGCGAACGAACACGGAGTACTGCTCCAGGACGATGCCTCGGTGGCCCCCAGCGCCCGAGTCGGCGGCGGCACCGCCGTAGGCACCGGCGCCAGCGTAGGCGCGGACGCCCTGGTGGAGTCCAGCGTCCTGTTCGACGGCGCCGTCATCGAGCCCGGCGCCCGCGTCGTCCGCTCGGTCGTTGGCCAAGGCGCCCGCATCTGCTCGGGCGCCGTCCTCGAAGACTGCGTGGTAGGCGACGCCGCCACCGTGGGCCCCGGCAACGAACTACTCGCCGGGACCCGAATCTGGCCCGGCATCGAGTTGCCAGCAACCGCCATCCGCTTCTCCCCCGAGTAGCGCCCGGGGTCGGTCCGGGCATACGCGTTGTCCGGTTCCTCCCCGGTCCCGGCGCCCGAGTCTGCTCGGACGCCGCGCTCGAAGACTGCGTGGTCGGCGACGCCACCACCGGAAACGAGCTGCTCGGCGGCGCCCGGGTCGGGCCCGGCATCGAGTTGCCCGCGAACACGGTCCGGTGCCCCCGAGTAGCGCTTACGGGTCCCGCTTGCTCTGTCCGTACGGAAGCCGGGTCGGGTGGCGTTGAAGAGGTGCCGTGCCGGGTCTCGTGGACGGTGAGCGGGTTCGTCGCCGGCTTCGGCGGGCGGCCCCTTGGTCGCGGGGTTCGGGCTGGAGGGCGGTGCCGGGTCCACGGCGTGGTCGCCGTGGACCCGGTCAGGGCGTCAGGCTCCTTCGCCCTGGTCCTGCTCCGGGCCCTCGACTTCGAGGGCCACGGGGCCGATCTTCTTGCCCTTCACGATCTGCTTGATGTGCCCGGTCTTCACCGGCTTGTTCCCGACCTTCGGGGAGGCGTAGGGCGAGCTGATGACCTGGCTGAGGTTGAGATCGCCCGGTCCCTCCTCGGAGACGCTGTGCAGCTGCACCAGCGTGACGTTGGCGATGGCCGGGTCCCCGGCGCCGGCGGACGCGGCGGGAAGCGCGAGGAGGCCGACTCCGACGGTCAGTCCGGCCACCGTCGCCGCACGAGCGATACTTTTCATTGTATTCCCCCTTTTGGGCGAATCGCGTTTTGCGCGACCGCGTTGAACACGCCGATGATACCGGGCGGGGAATGGTTTTCCTCGGACTTCGTTTGATGCGAGCGCCCGCGTGGCGAATTCGGTGACCTCGGGGTCCGTGCGCCAGATGTGCCGCGTCGTTGTATGAACCGCCTCATCATGACTCCGCGGCTCGCGTGGACGGCACGGAACTCCTTCGGTGCGCAGAACCGGTCCGCGACCGCGGCCCGGAACTCGGCCCCTTGGTGGCGAACAGAGAATGGCGGCCGCACGTTGGCGCCGCCGAGAGCCACCGCGTAGACCGGAAGCCCGAGGGACGTGGCCGGCGGTGCCCGCGAGCCGCGGCCCCCGAGCGGGGTGTCGAACATCCCCCGTACCAGGTCGAGGACCCCGGACCAGGAGAACCACATCGTTCGGGCGGCGGCGAGCTTGAATTCCGTGCCGAGACTCCAGGAGCGGCGGGTCTCGGGTGCCTTGGTCTCCAGGTCGCTGCCTTCTCCGTAGACATGGACCGGCTTGGAACGAAAGCGGGTGCGGAAATTTCCCGTTTTGGCGTCCATATATGCTTGAAGTCGGCCGTCCTGGGCCAGTGTGGCGCCGAAGTCGGGAAGTCTGACATGTCCGAAGCCGCTTTTCATCGAGGCGCGTCCCTCGAAGGAAAGGCCCGCGTCCGGCCGTCCCGTGCTCGTGCCGGCGGAGAACGAGCCGCCGACCCCGACCCCGGTCTCGAAGGTGAGCCCGAATCCGTCCCGTGAATAGGAACTCGTCACCCCGGCGCCGATTCCCCGATAAAAGCTGATTTTCAGAACGACCCCTTCGGCCCCGAGCATCGACGAGGCGTGCGGCGAATGGGCCGGGTCCCCCGCGGAGGGAACCATGCGGGCGGCCGGGCCGCCCCGAGCGCCCGGTTCGCCATGGACGTACGCCTGCGGGCATTGCGCCGCGGCGGCGCAGGTGCATCCGCGCGCGGCCCGAACGGCGACGGTCGGAATGATCGCGAACGCGGCCAGCAGGACCACGGACACCGTGATGACCCGGAGGCGTCTGTTGCTTTCTGCACGTTTCATGATGTGTCTCGGCCGATGGCCCCCGCGGCACCACTTCCGGGTCACGGCGTGGTGGCTGTCTCCGGCCGTGTTGATGTACGCGGCCGGTCCTGATCAGGCGGGCATGACCGGTCTCCCCCTTCCGGCTGGAGTCCCGCACAGAACGTCGATCACGATAGCATATCGTAGTCATTCAACTACATAACGTAGTTTTCGCTGAGACGCGGCGGCACCGGGGCGTCCCACACCGATCGCCCCCGAATAGGGGCGTTGCACCGCATGCACGGACGGGACGGAACGGGTCCGATGGCAGACTTGTGCCTCGTGCGACAACGAGGGCGGAACACGTGACGACCGATGCGGTGGGGGAGACGACCGCTGGGCGCCTCCCCCACCGGGTTCGGGAGTGGCGGCCGGGTCGCCCGCTCGACCTGCTCGGAACCCTGTCGCCGCACATGCGGGGAAGGCATGACCCGGCGTTCCGCGTCGAGCGGGACGGATCGATCTGGCGCGCTTCACATACACCCGAGGGACCGGGAACACTACGGCTCGCGCTCACCGGAGACGCGGTGCGGGCGGTCGCATGGGGCGCTGGAGCGGAGTGGTTGCTGGACGGGGTGCCCGACCTACTCGGGGCCGCGGACGTCCCGGAGGGTCTCGTCGCGCGGCATGACGTCGTCCGGGAGCAGGCGCGGCGTCGGCCCGGTCTGCGGATCGGGCGGACGCGGCGGGTCTTCGAGGCGCTCGTCCCCGCGGTGATGGAACAGAAGGTCCTGGCCGAGGAGGCTTGGCGGGCCTGGGGTTACCTGCTGCGCAGGTTCGGGGAGCCCGCGCCCGGCGCCCCCCATATGCGAGTTCCGCCCCCGCCGGAGGTGTGGATCCGGATTGCCTCGTGGGAGTGGCACCGGTCGGGGCTGGAGGCCGTCCGGGCGCGGACGATCATCGGTGCGGCCCGTGTCGCGGGACGCCTGGAGGAGGACGCCGGGGAGGCGCGACTGCGCTCGCTGCCCGGCATCGGGGTCTGGACGGCCGCCGAGATCCGGCAGCGGGCCGTCGGCGATCCCGACGCCGTCTCCGTCGGCGACTACCACCTGTCGGGCCTGGTGGGCTGGGCGCTGGTGGGTCGCAAGGTCGACGACGCCGGGATGCTCGAACTTCTGGAGCCCTATGCCGGTCATCGTTACCGGGTCATCCGGCTGCTGGAATCGTCCGGCAGGCGTCCGCCGAGGCGCGGCCCCCGCCTGCCCGTACGGGACTATCGCTCGTTCTGACCGGCGGCTGCTCGGGGCTGCGGCGCCGCCAGAAGTGGTTCGGGGTCCAGTCGAGCCCGTCGCGGCTGTCGGCGCCGAACAGCGGGCCGAGCACCGCGAGGGCGGCGATGAGGGCGAACACGTACAACATGGCACTTCCTTCTCTCTGAGGGAGGACCCCTCAGACCCCCGGTCACTGCCGGGGCTGGGATCGCGTCTGGGCGTTCCCGCGCGGGGCGATCGGCCGGGCCGGGGTGACCGTCCCTTCCGTTCGCACCTTCAGTCTGACCCAGCCCATAGTTGAGGTCCAGCGACTGTTTCTGGAGTGATTGTGTAAGAATCTCTTCACTATGTTGGATCTCGGCAGGCTGCGCGTGCTGCGTGAACTGAAGCTGCGCGGGACGCTCGGCGCCGTCGCCGAGGCCCTCGGCTACACGCCGTCCGCGGTGTCACAACAGCTCGCCCAGCTGCAGAAAGACGTGGGTGTCCCGCTGGTCGAACGAGTGGGACGACGCCTGCGCCTGACCGAGCCGGGCGAGGTACTGGCCGAACACGCCGAAGCCCTCCTGGCCCGAGCGGAACGTGCGGAAGAGGCGGCTCTAGCCGCAAGCGGCCGCGTCGCCGGAGTGGTACGAATCGTCGGCTTCCAAACGGCCCTCCTCCACGTCCTGGGCCCCGCCCTCCCTCGCCTGGCGGAGGCCTACCCCGACCTGACCCTGGAAGTGGTCGATGAGGAGTTCCACAGAGTCCTTCACGCGCTGGTACTCCAGGAAATCGACGTCGTCCTCACCGACGAGTACGCGCAGCTACCACGCCCCCGGCGTCCCGAACTGTCATCAGAGGTCCTCATCACCGAGGTGATGCGGGTCGTCCTGCCGGAGGGCCACCCGCTCGCCCGCGACGGCGCCCCGGTACGAATGGCCGACCTGGCCGGATGCGCGTGGGCGTCCACCCATATCGGCACCAACCACGCCGACCTGATCGACCGCGCCTGCGTGGAGTACGGCGGCTTCCGCCCCAACGTCCGCTTCCGCTCCAACGACCTTCTGGTCGTCTTCCAGATGGTCGCCCGAGGAGGCGCCGTCTGCCTCGTCCCCGACCTGGCCTTCGCCGAACGCCAGGACGGCGTCGTCGTCCGCGAACTGGCCGACGCCCGCCTCCACCGCCGCATGGTCCTCTGGACGAGAGCGGGCGCCGACGCCCGCCCCTCGGTCAGAGTCCTCCTGAAAGAACTCCGCCACTCAGCGGACGCCCTGGTGAAAGCCCGCCCCACCTGCCTACGCGGCACCCCCTGACCATCCGGCCACGGCGTCAGATGCGGCCGGTCTCGTGGGCCCACATGGCGACCTCGACACGGTTCCGGGCGCCGAGCTTCCGCATGAGGCTGGCGATGTGGGCTTTGACGGTGCTCGGGGTGATGAAGAGCTTGCCGGCGATCTCATTGTTGGTGAGGCCTTGAGCCACGGTCACGAGGACTTCCTCCTCGCGGGCGGTGAGCGGTTCTGTCGGCTGCCTCGGTGACGGAGCCTGCGCGTGAGCGAACGCCGCGAGCAGCCGGACGGTCACGCTGGGCATGATCAACGCGTCTCCGTCGGCGGCGGCATGGATGGCCTGGGTCAGCAGGGCGGGCCCGGCGTCCTTGAGTATGAACCCGCGGGCGCCGGCCTTGAGCGCCCCATGAACGTACTCGTCGAGGTCGAAGGTGGTGATGATCACGATAGGCAGGGGATCGGCGACATCGGGACCGGCGAGACGTCGGGTGGCTTCGATACCGTCCATCACCGGCATCCGGATGTCGAACAGACCGACGTCGGGGCGCAGCTTGAGCGCCAGCCGGACCGCCTCACGCCCATCGGCGGCCGCACCGACCACTTCGATGTCGGGTTGGGCGTCGAGCAGCATGGTCAGCCCGGTGCGCACGATGGGCTGGTCGTCGGCGACGAGGACCCTGATGCTCATGATGACGTCCCGGTCCGAGGCAGGACCGCCTCCACCCGCCAGCCCCGCCCTGCTGTGGGCCCCGCGTGGAAGGTGCCGCCGAGCAGTGAGGCGCGTTCCCGCATGCCCACCAGACCGTAGCCTCCTTCCGGTGCCCGGCCACCCGCAGCGGAGCCGTCGTCGTCAACGATCAGCCGTATCTGGTCGACGTCACCCGTGACCGCGACATTGACCTGTGTCGCGTGACGGGCGTGCCGTCGAGCGTTGGTGACGGACTCCTGGGCCAGACGGTAGATCGCGGCCCCGACCGCCGGGCTGAGGTCGTCGAACTCGCCGGACAGCGTCACCTTGACGCAGGGACGCGTCCCACCATCGGTGGCGAGCTGCTCGACCTCGGCCACACCGGGCTGCGGCGCGAACTCGGTGTCCTGCGTGGCGCGAAGCACGCCGACGATGGAGCGCAGCTCGGTGAGAGTGCGGGACGCCGCGTCCTCGATGACGGCCAGAGCCTCGACGGCACGCTCGGGGTGGGAGGCCGCGACGGCACGTCCCGCCTGGGCCTGGATGGCGATGCCCGAGACGCGATGGGCGACGGTGTCGTGGAGTTCACGAGCGAGCTGCTCACGCTCACGGGCCTTGGCGTGGTCGATGTCGCGGAGGCGGATCTTCGTGCGATAACGGATCGCGGTGCCGAGCGCGGCGGCGAACAGGAAGAACGCGTATCCCGCCGCCACCTCCGTCACGGTGGCGGAGTCGGCGCCAAGGGCGGTGATCAGAGTCGGCCAGACCAGGATGACGCCCAAGCCGATCGCGGCTTCCCGACCCGAACCCCACCGGAACAAGGCGTAGACCAAGATCAACACCGCAACGCTGCTGTTCAGCAGTGCGCCCTGCGTCTCGGTAAGGACTCTGAAGACGTCAATGATCGTCAACATGCCAAAGGAGACCACAACCGCGACAAACGGGTGCGTGCGTCGCCACAGCAGCGGGCCGAGAACCGCGAGCACCGCGACTAGCAGCAGTGGGCTTGGCGCCAGGTCCTGGCGAACCACCGCTTCCACCACCGACCAGCACACGAGTACTGCGACCAAGACCCAGTCCCACGGCCCCAGGCCAGGGGCGTTCGCGGGTCGAGGTTCGGCCCACAGCGAGCGGAGTGCGTTGGTCGCCATCCGGTCAGCCTAGGCAGCCCGCACGCTCGGTGTATCCGCCAAAAGTACAAGAGCCCGGCTGTGCATAAGGCCAGGTCAAACCAGCCTCCGCGGCCGATGTGCCCGCCGCCGGCATCCGTGAAGGTGGAAGCACCCACCCGATCAAGCCAGGGAGCATAGTCATGAGAACACTTCGAGCCCACACCGCGAATACGCCGTCCCAGAACACGCTGGAAGACCTGCGCATGCCCGTGCAGGTCAAGATCGCATCGGCATGGTCCAGCTTCATGTTCCTCTACATCTACGTCGACTACCTCGCCCTGTACAAGCCCGGCTTCCTCGACGACCTCCTGGCCGGCAGGGTCCACGACTTCGACACCGGCCCGACCTTCGTCGGCCTGGCGCTCACGCTCATGGCCGTCCCGATCCTCATGATCCTGCTCTCCGCGACACTGCCCGCCCGCGCCAACCGCATCACCAACCTCGTCGTCGCAGCGCTCTACATCCCCGTCACGGTGTACAACGCGGCAGGGGAGACCTGGAGCTACTCCTACTTCTACGCCCTCTCCATCGGACTCGAAGTACTACTCCTCGCCTTCATCCTTCGCTCCGCCTGGACCTGGCCCCGCCAACCCGCCACCGCCTAAGCCCACCGCGGACCAGCAGAAGACCCACACCCCAAGCAGGCCGAGCAGCGGCCGCCCGGCCTGGAAGGTCGCCGACTCTCAAGTGATCGACGCGTCCATGTACAGGACGCTCGCTGACCGACGTCCCGACGAACCGTGGCTCAGCGCAATGGCCACAGCCACCCGCACAGGGGCACACCACCGAGCAGTGCCCGCCCCCGAAGCACGCTTACAGCCCCTTCGTACAAAGGCTCCCGCCGTGAAAGCGACGGGAGCCTTGTCCATGCGCGCAAGGGTCAAGCGTCCGAGCGAAGCCCGTCGTTCTTGATCTTGATGTCGAAGGACGTCCAGGCGGTGGAGCTGAGCTACGGATTTCCCTTGACCGTGGCGGGCTCCCGAGGGAGGTTCGAACTGCCTGTCATCCTGGGTGCATCGTGGAGGGCGCAATGGCACTAGTGTGCATCGGCATAGACCCCGAGACGAATGAGGACAAATGCCCTGCCGTGTTCGTGGACACCGACACCGGCGACTTCGTTCTCGTGGGGTGGACGGTGACCGATCCCGAAACGCTCGCCGGGGTGGCCGAACACACCCCCGTCGCGGACTACGAGACCGTGGTGAGGCTCCCGGCGCGAATGCGGGAGATCGTCTTGCAGGCACTGGAGGTACCTGATGTCGGGGAACATCCCGAGCTTCCCTGAGTTGCTCGCCGCCACGAAGCGTTCCGCGATTCATCTGGAGATGCGGGACATTTACACTCCGGACGATCCCAAATTTCTGGCATGGCAGGAAACCGGCAGGCTTGAGGGGTTCGGTGCGGGCTCTGCGTGGTTCGGCCTCATCCGTTCGGCGGTCGCTCGTGGTGTGGCCGTGCACAGGGCCAGACTCGTGTCGGAGCCGGTCACCGACTACATCCGTTTCGAGCATGCCGTGTCTGGTCTGCACAACGTTCCGGCAGGTGAGCAGGTCCGATGGCTGTCCCGGCGTCGTGCGTCGAATCTGGCGCTGCCGGGGAACGACTTCTGGGTGTTCGATGACCGGCTCGTGCGGTTCCACCATTTCTCGGGAGACGGGCATCCCCTTTATGACGAGTTCAGTGAGGATCCGTCCGTGATCGATCTGTGCGTCACCGCGTTCGAAGCGGTCTGGTCGCGGGCGGTCGATCAGGCTGAGTTCGAGCCGCGGTAATGATGGTTGTTTGTTCGAGCGATGTCCTTCTCAACCAGGGCCTCTCCAGTCAGTTCGGCATCGAGTCGCAGCTGACCCGGTCCGCATCCGGCCGTGGAGCGAACCATTGGACCGAACCTCTCCGAGATTATGAGGCGGCCCAGTCCCGGACTGCTTGAGCGGTCTCGTCAGTAACATCGGAGTCGTGCAGGTCGGCGGGGTGGAGCCATCGGTGGGCGGTATGTTCGGTGCTCAAAACGATGGGCCGACCGTGGTGGGCGAGGCCGAATGTGTATTGGCGAGCTTTGTGGCCGGACCCGGAGATGTAGTCGAAATGAGTGACAAAGCCCCGATCAAGGGTGAGTGGTCCGGTCCAGCCGATTTCTTCGGCGAGTTCACGTTCCAAAGCGGTGAGCAGGTTTTTCGCCTGGCTCGACGCCGCCTGAGGGCAACTCTTCGATACCGGCCATGAACGCGTCCTCGGTGGAGCGGCGCAGGATGAGCACTTGGCCATCGGTGTGGACGATGGCGCCGACCACGAGTTTGGTGATGCCGTCGCGGTCGGCGTCGGCTTGCAACTGCTGGATGTTGAGGCCCGATGCGGTGGTCACGTTGGCAGGGTAGTGCGGCCGGACGATCAGACGAGGGCATTGAGGGCCTGGCGGAGGTTGTTCATCGCAGTGTCAATGTAGGCGCGTTCGTCAGGTCCGTCGTCGGCGGGAACGCTGACTCGCAGCGATGTGGCGGCCAGACGTTCGGCCACATGTGGTTTGCACCGAATACACGATGCCTTGTAGACGGTCACCGGTGATCGGGGTGCAGCGAAGATGGGGTAGGCGTGCAGCGGTCGCATCGAGTCGCAGGTGGTGATCTCGCCGTATCCGCGCTGCCGGAGGACGCGGAGAAGATCGTCGCGGGAGAACCCGGCGGCGTGCGGGTCGATGGTGAACACGAAGGCGTAAAGGTGGCGATTCGGTCAGGGTCGGTCGGGGTGAGCACGCTGATGCCGGCTCGTCCGGCCAGCAGGTTCTCCAGTCGGGCGGCATGGCGCTGGCGGGACAGTAGTCAATCGTCCAGGTGTTGCAGGCCACACCTTGACACCCATGACAGCCGTGTCGGAGGCTCGCAGGGGCGCAACATCGCGCACCTCTGCGGATGAGGAGTGTCCATGCGTATTACCTTCGTCGCCAAGGATCCGGACTCGCAGCCCCAAGGCTCTCCGACGCTCTACAAAACCGATCGGGGTAGCTGGGTCGTGCAAGGCTGGGTCATTACTGACCCGGATGTCCTGGCGGAGATGGGCATCCCGGAAGGGGAGATCGCTTGCGAGATCCCTGACCGACTCGTGCCATTCTTCTTCCAGAAAGGTGATTAATGGGCCTCTCCTACGAGGAGTTCAACGCGCTATTCACTCGGTTCGACCGGGAAGCCATCCATCTAGAGATGCGTGATTCGTACGGAACTGAGATCGAATTGCCCCACATGGCGAAGTGGGCAGCGGGGGAGCCGGACGATCTTGAGTGGTTGCGGGATTGGTGCGACCTCGTACGCGAAGGTGTTCGAGACGGGAAGTCATTCCGCCGGGTCCATATTGTCTCCGAGCCTCTCTCGAACTATCAGCGTTGGTCGCATAGTGTCATGCAACCTCACCTCGATGCTGGCGCGGAAGTCCGATGGATGCCACGACGCCGAGTCTCGTCCGTGGCCTTCCCCGGCAACGATTTTTGGATGTTTGACAGCCGTCTTGTGGTGTTCCATCACTATGACGGAAACGGGCGGAATATCGACTTCACCACGTCCACCGATCCCGTCGACATCAAGCTCTGCCATTCGGCCTTTAATGCAGTGTGGGATGAGGCTATTCCCCACAGCGAGTACAAGCCAGCTTGAGCAGTGACCAGTCCGGCCCAGCAGGCCAAGGAGGCGTTTGGCGCCCGCCTGCGAGACATCCGCAAAGACGCTGGTCTGTCCGGCCGCAGGCTGGCAGAAATAACGGGGTGGCACTACACCAAGGTTTCACGTGTCGAGCATGGCAAACAGGGGTTGTCCGATGCTGACATACATGCTTGGTGTTCTGCTTGCGATGCAATGGATCAGATCACGGAACTGGTCGTTCAAGCAAGAGCAGTCGAAACCATGTATCGCGAGTGGCGCAAGCAGGCCCGGAACGGCTTGCGGCGGCTTCAAGAGGAAATCGAACCGCTCTATGCCAAGACAAGCCTTTTTCGCGTGCATGAGCATTGGAGTATTCCGGGACTGCTACAGACTTCTGCCTACTCAGAAGTGAGTATGGCGTACTGGGCGCGATTGCTGAATCTCCCCGACGACCGTGAAGCGGCAACGCGGGCGCGCATTGAACGCCAAAGAGTGCTCAGGGAAGGTGGGCGCCGCTTTGTCTTCTTGCTCGCCGAGCAGACATTGCGAAGTCGTGTCGGATCCATCGAGACGATGCTAGAACAACTCGATCGAGTGATCGCCTCCATGTCTCTACCTAATGTCTCGCTTGGCATCATTCCCGCAAGTGCTGGGATGGGAGCACACACGCAAACTTCTTTTTGGATCTTCGATAATGATCTCGTCAAAGTCGAAACATTGACGGCAGCCTTGGATATCACCTGGGTTGAAGAGATCGAAGTATATATAACCGTATTCAATGAGATGCGAGAGTCGGCTTTGTTCGGCCAGGCCGCTCGAGATCTTGTGCTGAGTGTCCGAGACGAGTTGCTGCAACATTCTGCAACTTTCTAGCTCCCGCCCGACCGGGGCTCATACCGTCCTGAGCATGAGCTTTGACGGATCGCGACACGCGAGAGTCTTCGCTGATCAGGCGATGCCAACCGGTCAGCGACGGGCGTTTCCAACCGTTCTTGACGGGGCTGGGCGCAAGCGTGACGGGATGTCGAGCGGCGTGGTTCCGCACGGCGGCGTGCCGGTGCTGCATGCCATCAACTCAGAGTTGCCGCGTCGGTCCGTTGAGATCGGGGTGGACTTCTCTGACGGCTGGCGGTGGTTCGCCTGGGCGGAGTCGGGCGCCACGATCGGGACAGTAGATGACGCAGACGGTGTTGCCGATGTCGTCGGTCGTGCAGTTGGTGCTCAGACGGCCGGTGAGGCCGCCGTCGCACTGGAGATCACCAAGGCGGCCTACCAGGAAACGCTGGCCCGTGCGGGGATGCTCGCACGGAAGACCGTCGAGGTTCACACTTACGCCGAGTCGCAGCTGGTCGAGGTGGCTGAACAGGACGACGGAGGCGAACCCGGCGCCTAGACCCCTCGAAGCGGTTGTGGTGGGTCCGTTCGACCCCGACCTCGCCGCACAGGGGACAGGGCCCGGTAATCGGCCGGGCTTACACCTACAGGAGGTAAGGGAATGACCATCGCTCCCGAGATTACGGCGAAGGCCGTCAAGGACCCCCGCGAACTGGTGAAGCCCGAGATCTTCGGGCTGCTCGTCGAGGACATCGTGCGTTACAACCACGTTACTCGCGCCTACGCTGAGCGCCTGATGGGTCAGGCGCTGGTGTTCCTCAAGGCCCACGCTGATCTCATCCAGGCCGCCGCCAAGGACCCGGCGAACTGGGTCAGGATCGTTCCCTCGATCCCCGTCGATGAAGGCTGGCACGCCTTCCTCAAGCGCACCAAGCCCTACTACGAGTTCGGCATGGAGCATGCTGGGGCCTACCTTCACCACGTGCCAGTGGTGGACGCGGACATCCTGTCTGGGGCCGCGCTGGAGCGTACGGTGCCGATACTGCGCGCGACGGGGTACTTCGTGGACATGGAGTTCTGGGAGGCTGGCGCCGGGGCGGGGTGCTGCCCACCGGAGTGCAGCACCATCGCGGATTGACGAAGGGCGCAGATGCGCGGCGAGTGGGCGCGGCTTCCGGAGCACATCCGGATCGGCATCGCAGAGCGGGTAGGCCAGGTTCGCAGCGTTCAGGCCGCGTCCGGCGGGAGTAACGCGGCCTTCGCCGCTTCGGTGACCGGAACGGTAGGGCGGGCCTTCGTCAAGGCCGCCCCCAAGGCCGCACCGGACGACGACGGCGCCCAGGTTCGCGCGCTGCGAAGAGAAGCCCTGATCAACCCGTGCGTACCGGAGTTCGCCCCCCGGCTTCTGTGGACCGTGGAAGCCGGGGGATGGCTCGCCGTAGGGTTCGAACACATCGACGGCCGCCATGCCGACTACTCCCCGGGCTCCCCGGACTTGAACACTCTGGTCAAGACGATCCGCCGACTTCAAAGCACCCCATGCCCTGACGCGGTCGTGATGCGTGTTGAACGCCGTTGGGAACCTTTTGTGCCCGACGTGTCCGCGATGGCGGGTGACGCTCTCCTCCACACCGACCTCAACCCGCGCAACTTGCTCATCACACCACACCACCGCACCTATGTGGTGGACTGGGGATTCGCATCACGCGGCGCACCTTGGATCGAGATAGGCCAGGTCATCCCCTGGTTGATCCACGCCGGGCACCCGCCCGCCGATGCCGAACGATGGGCCGCCCTGTTCCCGAGTTGGGTGGACGCCGTGCCCAGCGTGATCAACAGCTACGCGCACGCATCAGCCGAGCGGTGGAGACAGCGCGCCACCACCAACCCAGCCGCACCGCCCCCCGCCAATTTGGCTGTAGCTCAGCGGTGGGCAGGTCACCGCGTTGTCCGCGCTCTGTAGGAAGCCGACAAAGCCCGCTGCAGGAGCTTGTGAACCACTTGGCGCAGAACAAGTCGATCTAACACATATGGACCGGACCTCTGCTGATCGAGTGCGGTCGTCAGGTGGTGGAGTGAAGTTCGTCGTTCCTGAGCTTGTTGGTGAACCTCTTCCAGGCAGACAGGCTGAACACCAAGGCCGGACCGGTCGGGTCGGTGGGGTCGGTGCTGTCGCGGACGGCCACGACGGCGGGGAGATTGGTGGCGACCTCAACGGAGCCGCCGTTCTCGCCGCTGTAGTTGCTCTTGCGCCAGGCGGCGCCAGACAGGTCGATGGGGCTCCGCATGTGGACTGGACCTTTACTGCTCGCTGCTCTTGAGCCTGTCTATGAACGTCCTCCAAGTGGCTGAGCTGAACAAGAGGGCCGGGCCGGTGGGGTTGGTGCTGTCGCGGACGGCGACGACGGCGGGAAGGTTGGTGGCGACTTCGACGCACGTGTTGCTGATTTCGCCGCTGTGGCTGCTCTTGCGCCAGTCGGCGTGTGTCAGGTCGATCTGGGTCATGTGGACGACCTCTATAGTTCGTCGCGCTTGAGTTTGTCGGTGAACGTTCTCCAGGTGGCAGGGGTGAAGAGGAGGGCGGGTCCGGTGGGGTTGGTGCTGTCGCGGACGGCGACGACGGCGGGGAGGTTGGTGGCAACCTCGACACAGGTGTTGTTGGCGTCGCCGCTGTAGCTGCTCTTGCGCCAGGAGGCGCCGATTAGGTTTAGCGCACTGTTCATTTGGGCTGGACCTTTACTGTCCGCTGCTCTTGAGCCTGTCTATGAACGTTTTCCAAGTGGCTGAGCTGAACAAGAGGGTCGGCCCGGTGGGGTTGGTGCTGTCGCGGACGGCCACGATGTGGGGGAGAACGGTGGCGATCTCTACGCAGGCGGTGTTAGCGTCCCCGCTCTGGCTGCTCTTGAACCAGTCGGCGTGTGATAGGTCGATCTGGGTCATGTGGACGACCTCTACAGTTCGTCGCGCTTGAGCTTGTCGGTGAACGTTCTCCAGGTGGCAGGGGTGAAGAGGAGGGCGGGTCCGGTGGGGTCGGTGCTGTCGCGGACGGCGACGACGGCGGGGAGGTTGGTGGCGACCTCTACGCAGGTGCTGGCGTCGCCGGTGCTGTGGCTGCTCTTGCGCCAGGAGGCGCCGATTAGGTTTAGCGCACTGTGCATCTGGACTGGACCTTTTACTGTTCGGCAGTGGCCCTGATGAGCGCCACTGACTCCTGCGGGTTAAGCGCCAACTCGTGAAGGCGCCTAAACGCGACACTACAACGTGTCACTAGGCGTTGATCTTCGAGGTAGACGACCCCGTGGAGCCCCTCCACGCAGGCAACGTTGGGGTCCTCTTCTTCCTCGAATTCTAGGACGATGAAACTGCCATCGAGGCCGGGATGTTCACCGACCGAGGTGGAGAGCACTTGAATCGTGACGTTCGGGCGGTTGGTGTCGCTGACGAGCCGTCGGAGTTGCTCTCGCATGGTCTCCGGACCGCCGATCCGCTTATAGATGGCCGACTCGTCGAGGATGACGTGGAGACGCGGTGCTCCTTCGGAGCGGGTGAGGATCGTCTGCCTGGCCATACGAGCCCGTACTCGCCGTTCGATCTCCTTCCCACTGGTCTGCTCGAGATTTCCCGCCCGCATGATGGCGCGCGTGTAGTCCGGGGTCTGAAGCAGGCCTGGCACGATCTGGGGAGCCCACTCACCGATGAATGCAGCCTCGTCCTCCAGAGCCACATAAGGGCTGCTAAAGACGTCGGCGTAGGCGGTCCACCAGCCACGCTGGTCGGCCTTCTCGGCGAGGTCGATGACGGCTTCGCGTTCGGGGGTCACGACGCCGTAAAGGTCGAGGAGGAGCGCGACGTCCGCTGGCGCCGCCTTGTTGCGACCCCGTTCGATGTGGCTGAGCTTCGATTGCGACCAGCCGAGCCGGGCGGTGACGGAGTCTTGGCTCAGACCGGCCTGGAGGCGGAAGTCGCTCAGCCAGCGTGCCAGACGACGGGCTCGGACTGACGGGATGTATGTGGGCTGTTTTGGCGACATGTCCAATCACCAAGATCGGTTACGTGACGGCAGGTCGGCCTAGTTCGGCCAAGATCTTCGAATGATTGCTTGTGATCAGTAATTATTGCATCCATACTAACAGCGTCACGTTCGCCTCACCGAGAGTGATCGGATGTCGGCTACCTCACACAGAGACACCGTCCCATACGGGTTGGGTTACCGGCAGCCGCATCGTTCCTTTTGGTGCGGCTCGGGTGTCCACGCTCGGTTGATACGGATCCAGATGCCTAGGCGAGGTTCCGGGCGGACGTTGCGGCGGTGCTTTCGCTCGAATCGGGAGGCGCCGTTAACCACAAGAAGTGCTCGTTGATCAGAGCGCTTGGCCGAAAGCAGGATCGAAGAGAGGGAGGGGCCGACGCAAGACCGTGTTGCCCGTTCGTCCGCCTCTTGCCCAGGTGGACGAGGCCCTGACGTGGTCAGGGTGGGCGGCTGGCGCGGCCCCGGAATGGACGAAGATGCCCATACTCACGGGAACCGTATCGGAACCCGACGGCAGTCTAATGCTCCTGGACGTGTCCTGGCCCGCCGAGAACTCGGCGGCGGGACGGGCCCGGCGCTGTGTGCGCGGGTGGCTCGCCGACGTCCAGGGACTCGACGTCGGTGACGTCGAACTGATGGTCTCGGAACTCGTCACGAACGCGTGCCACCACTCCGGCGCGGCCACTCGTCCGGACGGACGGGTGCGCCTGGTCGCGCTCTGCTGGCCGAACCTGCTCCGGCTCGAAGTCACCACGACGGGCGCGGGAGCACTGTCCCGGTGGCGCGGCGCCCGAGCGGCGACGACGTCTGCGGTCGCGGGCTCATGATCCTGGAGGCCCTCGCGGACTGCTGGGGTCACGTCGTCGACCCCCACACCTCGGCCCGGACCGTCTGGGCCGAGGTGTCGAAAACGCCTCGCCCCGCGCTGGACGGCGGCGTGCCCTGCGAGGTCGTCCGGTGAACGTCGCGATCGTGCTGGCATTCGCCCTGGGGACGGTGACGGGCCTGGTGACCGTCGTCCTCCTGGTCGGGTGCCAGCGGCGGGGCGGACGCCACATCGCCGGGTCGCCTCGCCGTACCCCCGGACGCCATACCTACTGAAACAGGAGACAACCCCCCAAATGTCGAAACAGCACGTCACCTTCGAGGAGCTACTGACCCCCGCCGAGGTGGCGACCATGTTCCGCGTCGACCCCAAGACCGTGACCCGCTGGGCCAGGGAGGGCAAGCTGAACTCGGTCCGCACGCTCGGCGGGCACCGTCGCTACCGCAGGGCGGAGGTCACGGCGCTGCTCCAGAACTCCGAGCACGGCGGCCCGGTGTCCTGATCAGGTGCCGACGAGGGGCAGCCGCCGTCCGAAGTGCCCGATGCCGTCGGTGCGGCGGGACGCCTCCAGCCGTTCGGCTGGAACCTCGCCGTAGAGGGTGGTGCGTTGTTTGGCCGGACGGCCCGCGCGTGCGGCGATCGCCTCCAGGTCGCTGATTGGCTTGAACGAGCCGTTCTCCGACCCGGCCATCCGGCTGATGGTTTCCTCCATCAGCGTCCCACCCAGGTCGTTCACGCCTCCCTGCAAGACCTGTGTGCACAGCTCGTCGCCCAGCTTCACCCAGGACGTCTGGATGTTTGGGATTGCGCCGTGCAACAGGATCCGCGCCAGGGCGTGCACGGCCACGTTCTCGCGGACGGTCGGCCCCGGCCGCGCCAGTCCGGCGAGATAGATGGGCGAGTTGTGATGGACGAACGGCAGCAACACGAACTCGCTGAACCCACCCGTCCGTTCCTGGATGGAGCGGAGCAATTTGATGTGGGCGACCCAGTGGGCGGGCGTGTCCACATGCCCGTACATCATCGTGGACGTCGTCGGAATCCCAAGTTCGTGTGCCGTGGTGACGACCTCGATCCACTGGTCGGCGGGCAGCTTCCCCTTGGTCAGGACCCAGCGGACGTCATCGTCCAGAATCTCGGCGGCCGTCCCGGGCAGCGAGTCGACCCCGGCCTCCCGCGCCGCCTCCAACCATTCACGAATCGACAGATCCGTGCGGGACGCGCCGTTCACGACCTCCATCGGGCTGTAGGAGTGCAGATGAATCTCTGGCGCGCGGCGCTTCACCTCGCGAGCCAGGTCGAAGTAGGCGGTTCCGGGTAGGTCGGGGTGAATGCCACCCTGCATGCAGACCTCGGTGGCGCCCGCCTCCCACGCCTCGTCCACCCGATCGCCGACCTGGGACAGGGACAGCGTGTAGGCGTCGGCGTCCGTGCGGCGCTGCGCGAACGCGCAGAACCGGCAGCCCGTGTAACACACGTTCGTGAAGTTGATGTTCCGGGTGACGACATAGGTGACCTCGTCGCCGACCGCCTCGCGGCGCAGGTCGTCGGCCAGGGAGGTCAGCGCGTCGAGTTCCGGGCCGTCCGCGTGGAGAAGGGCCAGCGCCTCGTCGTCCGAAAGCCCTGCGGGGTTTCGTTCCGCAGCCGCCAAGGCCGCCTTCACATCCGCGTCGAACCGCTGCGGCGCGGACATGCGTTCCCGCAGCGCGTCCCAGTCGCCGTACACCTCGTCGAAGTCGTCGCGCCGGTCACTGGTGCGGCCAATCGTGTCGATCTCGGTGTGCAACTCCGTCCGCCCGGACGCCTCGAAACCACCGTCGGGCTCCTGCCACGGACGCCCTTCCAACACGGCGTCCTCCCGCGCGAGTCCCGTCTCCGGGTCGGCAAGGGCCGCGACGTGCCCGATCAGCCGCGGGTCGAGCCACGGCTCGCCGCGCAGTATGTACTCGGGGTAGATCGTCAACCGTTCGCGCAGCTCGAAGCCCGACTCGGCCGTCCGGGCGGCCAGCTCGTCGATCTGCGGCCACGGCCGTTCCGGATTCACATGGTCGGGCGTCAGCGGGGACACGCCGCCCCAGTCGTCGATCCCGGCACGCACCATCAACTCGTACTGGTCGGCGACCAGGTTCGGCGGCGCCTGCACCCGGGCCTTCGGACCGAGGATGAGCCGCGTCACCGCGATCGTCGCGGCCAGCTCCTCCAGCTCGGCGTCGGGGACGTCGCGCATCTTGGTGTCGGGTTTGGCGCGGAAGTTCTGCACGATCACCTCCTGGATCGCGCCGTACTCCCGCATCGTCCGCCGAATCTCGAAGATCGCGTCAGCGCGCTCCTCGACCGTCTCACCGATCCCGATGAGGATGCCCGTCGTGAACGGCACGTTCGTCCGTCCGGCGTCCTCCAAAACCCGCAACCGGACGGCCGGATCCTTGTCCGGCGACCCGAAGTGCGGCCCGCCGCGCTCACTGAACAGCCGCGTCGCCGTCGTTTCCAACATCATCCCCATGGACGGCGAAACCGGCTTCAACCGCTGGAAGTCACGCCACGTCAGCACGCCCGGGTTCAGATGCGGCAGCAGCCCGGTCTCCTCCAACACCCGGATCGCCATCGCGCGCACATAGGAAAGCGTGTCGTCGTAGCCATGCGCGTCAAGCCATTCGCGGGCCTGCTTCCACCGGTCCTCGGGACGGTCCCCGAGCGTGAACAGAGCCTCCTTGCACCCCATGGCCGCGCCCTGCCGCGCGATCTCCAGCACCTCGTCCGGGCTGAGATACGGCGCGTCCAACTTGTGCGGGACGGTCGCAAACGTGCAGTACCCGCAGCGGTCTCTGCACAGCCGCGTCAGCGGGATGAACACCTTGCGGCTGTAGGTGATGACGCCCGGACGCCCCACGGCCTCGAGACCGGCGTCCCGGATCCGGCCCGCGTGGGCGAGCAGTTCGTCGAGCTGCGCCCCACGGGCGCCCAACAGTGTCGTGGCCTCGGATCGGTCCAGTGTCTTGCCGTCACGCGCACGGGCGAGGGCCCGACGGAGCGCGGAGCTCATGCCGTCCATACAGGCACTCTATGCCAATCGTCATATTCCGCGACCAGCCGCACCCATAGAAATTCCAGCCGCCCAGATCAGCCCACAGAGCCCCACACCTATTCCCGGCCTGTCCCACCCGGCAACCGTCAACCCCATCCGGACGCTCGCGCGGCGACGAACCCCCCACGGCGTCGCCGCCTAGACGATATGAGTTGCCAGTGCTGCTTCGCAGTGTTCCCCTCACGCATAGACAACTCACCTCGCTCGCCTGCGCGCTGGCGGCTCGCCGTCCCACAAAGACGGCCGATGATGGACGATCCCAAGGGCGGCGGCAAGCACGGGAAGGGGGGCACGTAGGTGCCTGAGGCGGCGAAGCTGTCGGCACGGCTCGTCATCGAGCTGACCGACGCCGGCGACCTGACAGCGGACTGGCGACCCGCGTTCGAGGCGGTGCCTCGCCATCGGTTCATTCCCGAAACCGTGTGGGTGGAGGACGGCGACCGGTTGGTGCCGGTGGACCGGGCCGACGACAAAGCAGCGTGGTTGGAGTTGTGTTACGCCAACGATGCGGTGATCACGCAGGTGGACGACGGCGTTCCATTTCTGCCGGGGCGGGTCGGCCGGGAAATCACCAGCTCGGTTAGCCGTCCGGACGTGGTCGCCCTGATGCTGGCGGCGTTGGACGTCGAGCGCGGTATGAACGTGCTGGAGATCGGGACCGGAACCGGGTGGAACGCGGCACTGCTGGCCGAGCGGCTCGGCTCCGACAAGGTGACCTCGGTCGAGGTCGATCCGGCGGTCGCCGATCGGGCGCGTCGTTCTCTCAGCGATGCGGGATACCCGGTCACGGTCGCGATCGGGGACGGCGCGGTCGGCTGTCGGTCGTCCGCACCCTTCGACCGGGTGATCGCCACCGTCGCCGCCGATCGTGTGCCTCGGGCGTGGGCGGTTCAGACCCGTCCGGGTGGTCGGGTGCTGGTGCCGTGGGCCACCGACTTTCATAACGGTGCCCTGGTGTCCTTTCTGGTGGCCCGGGACGGCACCATGCGGGGCCGGATCGTGGGGAACGTGGCGTTCATGCGGCTGCGAGCCCAGCGCGGCAAGCGCGCCTCATTGCACCGAGACGTGCGTGAGTTGGACGGCGCGCGAAAGTCGTTCACGCGGACACACCCCTATTCCGTGCTGGGCGAGTATGACGCGTCCCTCGCGATCGGGCTGAAGGTGCCGCGCTGCAAGCTAATCGTCACCCACCACGACGGTGGGGCGTACACGGCATGGCTGGTCGATCCGTGGTCGGGATCGTGGGCCTGCCTTGACCACGAGCCAGGGGCCGAACGGTTCCCGGTCCGGCAGTTCGGCGACCGGAACCTCTGGCAGGAGGTGGAGGACGCCTACCACTGGTGGCTCGGCCTTGACCGGCCCGCCGCCGACCGCTGGGGCCTGACCTTCACCTGCGAGGGCCAATACGTCTGGCTTGACGCCGAAGAACACCGGATCGACCGGTAGGGGCGACTCCTCAATTCGGTCGGAAGTGGACCGTCAGGCGGGGGAAACGCCACGGCGTGAGGGTGAATGCGGTGGCTCCGACTGCGAGGCTGGTCGCCGCTATCAGCCAGGACGCGGCGTCGCTCGACGGCTGGCCCGTCCAATTCCACCATTGCACATTGCCGACGGCGTTCAAGCCGTAATAGACGAGGGGAAACACCGTTAGGACGGGCAGGAGCCAGTTCGTGAGCCAACCGAGGAGCCGTCCGGACAGGAGAGCCAGGCCCATCCAGACCACGAAACCCCGAATGACGAGAAGAGCCGACGCGGTGGACGTCGCCAAAGCCTCCGCAATGCCGAGGAGGACGATCGCGACCGTTGCGGCGCACACCAGATAGCCGACCTCGTAGCGGCGAAGGACGAAGGTCGCGGTCGACTGGACCTCGCTCATCGAGCTGTGCAGGCCGCCGACGACGATCGCCGCCAGGACGATGGGAATGAAGTGCCGGAAGGGCACCACCGTCATCCCATCGGCGTAGGCGGAGGGCATCCACAAGTTCCACGACCCCGCGACGCCATCCGCGGCCGCAACGGCCGGAATCCCGATGAGGGTGCCGTAGGGGTGGTGCGCTCGCAGAAAGCGCCAGACGGTTCGCCCCTTTCTAAGCACAGGGCGTCCCATTGATTTGGTCGATCCGTTGTTTCGCCCACTGGAACTGGGTCGTCTCGGGCTGCTTGACGAGGGCGCCGATCTGCCGCAGGTCGACACCGGGTGGGCCGCCGCCGACACTCGCGGGCTGACCGGCGTTGTTGGCCCACGCCTCAAGCCAGATAGTCAACTCGAAGGTGGCGCGCATGTGACGGTCCTCGGCCGCCTGGTTCGCGGCGGGACAATACGGTTTCACGGTCTCTTGGAGGACGGAACTCGCCATGTTCGGAGAGACCGACCACATGCTTCCCTCGATAATCTGAAATCCCGCGTACTTGTCTTCCCCGAGCCCCGCCTCCATGAAGGTAGAGGGCACCTTGAACCTGTCCGAGGGGAGGGAGGCCAGCCTATTCGCCATCTTCTCCAGTTCAGGCAGGTACTTCCGATCCTCCGGCCAGACGCAAACCCTGGGTGTTCCTTTGGAGCACAGAGGTTCAGCTGGTGCGGCCCTCTCTGTCTGGAGTGATGCGCCCAACGCTATTTCATAGGTCACGACGACAAGACCCACGCAGATCCCGGCCGCCGTCAAGCGAGGCATGAGGCCGGAGCGCCAACGTTGCGTTCCCTTCGCTGCGGCCAGGGGAATGAGCAGGGCCAAACCCGTGATCGCCGCCGCGAGTACGAGTCGTGTCGTGAGAGCGGAATCGACGACCTCGACCTGTGGGTGGCCGGAGAGGACGAACAGTCCGAGCGACTGCCCGAACAGACCGAGCAGGACGAAGACACCAATCCCGCAGCAGACCGGCGCCATGAACGCCGAACGTGCCCAACGGCCGATCGCATGCCCCACGGCCGCGCAGCCGACCACGTTCCCCATTCCCAGCAATACATATCCTGGCCAAAGGAACCCGGAACCCGCGTCGGGCAGGCTCACCACCGTCGCCGCGGCCACTCCAACGCCGTAGGCGAGCATTCCGTAGGCCAACGTGCACGCCAGGAGCGCGATCTCCGGCCGCCAGCTCGGCAGCGCGGAGGCCCGCAACTGTTCGGCGAAACCGTGGCGGTGCGCTCGCCCGGCGGCCCAGGTCGCCGATGCCGCGAGGGCCGGTCCGAAGAACAGCGACGGGATCTGTGCCGCCGCGCTCGCCTGCGGCCATACGCCTATCCAGTACGTGTCCCGGCCGAACAACGCCGCGAGATCGATGCAGACGAGAACCGGGAACAACCAACGAAGGGGCGAGCGCCGCACCTCTGTCCAGAACATGCGCATCAGGCGGGCACCTCATTGCCCGCGAGCACCGTCATGTAGCCCTTTTCAAGAGGGTTGTCGCCAGGGGCGTCCGGTGACGCGATCTCAGCCAGTTCACGAGGTGGGCCGTAATAAAGAAACCGTCCCTCGCTCATCACGATGACGTTGTCGCAGATGGCGGAGACGTCCTCGACCAGATGTGTGCTCAACACGATGGCGGTGTTCTCCAACGACCGGAGAAGCCCGCGGAACTCCAGCCGTTGCGCCGGGTCCAGCCCCACGGTCGGCTCATCGAGCAGAAGCAACTTGGGCGAGCCGACGATGGCCGAGGCGATTCCGGCGCGCCGCAGCATCCCGCCGGAGAGGGCTTTCATCTTCGTTTTCTGCCTGCCCGCGAGCCCCACCGCCTCGATGGCGTTGACCGTGGCCTCGTGGGCCCGCCGTCCTGGAACCCCACGTAACCAGGAGCAATAGCGAACGAAGTCGTACACGGTGAAGGCGGGCAGGTAGCCGAACTCCTGCGGCAGGTAGCCGATACCCCGCCGCGCCTTCCTGGCCGTCCGTTCCGAGGCCACCCGGGTGCCGCAGATCTCCACCGTTCCGCTCCGCGGCGGAGTCGTGGTCGCCAGCGTCCGCAGCAGAGTCGTCTTTCCCGCCCCGTTGGGGCCGAGCAGGCCGAGCACACCCGGACCGATTTCCAGATCGACCCCGGCAAGGACATTGGTACGCCCGTAACCCTGCACCAGCCCCGACACCCGCACAATAGCGTCCACTTCGTCCCCAAATCCGAGGACCGGTGCCCTTGGATCAGGATATGGGCACCGGCCACCTCATTCGATGATCAAGCGCGAGACCATTGAGGGATGATACATGCCTCGCGGTGACCTCTTGGCTAATCTACGCGGGCCAGGTCGAGGCTTTCCTTACCTTGATGGTGCACTCACCGCTGCCGAATCCGGAGTAGTGGCGCCCTGTGGTCAGGGCATAGGGGCCACGGGTACTCCACCCCGTTCCCGGCATGCAGTAACCCTGGGTGCCGACCGAGCCCCTTCCTGTGTACGGCGTGCAGTAGCCAGACCAGGAGGTATTCCACCACTTGGCGTAACAGCCGTAGGAGGTTTTGGGGCTGGTCCCTCCCGCGTTCGCCGTGGATGCCAGGACTAAGCCCGCTCCGGATAGAGTGATCCCGAGAATTGCACCTTGGATGATCACTTTGATAGGAGTCATCCAGCCTCCGTTCGTCGTGGGACATCATGATCTGGTCGATGTGTGGGCATTTGGTCAGATCGTCCACCATCTGTTGTCTTGATGACCACGTCAATCTTAAGCGATGTCGATTGAGAGGGCGTGCGCAAGTCACATAAGTGTGCACTTGTGGTGATTGGCGAGTTCCGGGTGGCCGTAGGCGGACGGCGCGCTGTCGCTTGTTCGACGAAAGGGCGGCAAGTGGGTGCCCGACCGTGCGGCTCTGTCCGCTCGCAGAGGCGGGATGCCCGACCCGCTGTCGAGCATCAGGAATCGACCGTCACTGGTGAGGGCCAGTACGTCGACTATGGATGCGGGGGTGGGTGTGGTTAGCGGGTTTCTATGAAGGCGTCTGGGTTGCGTGGGGGACGGTTGCGTGGGGGTGCGGCGGGGTGGCCTATGCCTACGGCGCCCATGGGGTCCCAGGTGGACGAGAGGTCTAGGGTCTCGCGGACGACTTCGCGGCAGAACATCGTGCTGGAGACCCAGCAGGAGCCGAGGCCCTCTACTGCCAGGGCTACCAGGAGGTTTTCCACGCCTGCTCCGGTGGCTACGACGAACATTTCGCGTTCGGCCCGGGAGCGGCGTTCGTCCGGGTAGTCGTGGGAGCCGTCCATGACCAGGCACGGGACGACCAGGTAGGGGGCGCGGCGCAGGACCTCGCCGCGGCGTAGGCGTTTGGTGATCGACTCCTTGGAGAAGCCGTCGCGGCGCAGGTCGGCCTCCCAGGCGTCGCGCATCGCGTCCAGGAGGCGGGTGCGGGACTCCGGCGACTCCAGCAGGACGAAGCGCCACGGGGTGGTGTGGTGGGGGGCGGGGGCCGTGATGGCGGCGGCGACGGCGCGGCGTACCGCCGCGGGGTCGACCGGGTCGGGAGTGAACTCGCGGATGGTGCGGCGGGCCGCCAGGACTTCCGAGGGGCCGTAGCGGAACATGTCCTCGGCGGGTGGACGGATCAGTGCGCGGGCGCCGGGGCCGTCCTCCTTCGTGACCAGGTCGGAGAGGCCGCGTACGACGGCTATGGGAACACCGTCCAGCTTGCCCTTGACCAGTTCGGCCGCCGCGGCGATCTCGTCGGCGACCGCGGTGATGGTCGCGTCGAGGCGGTTTCCGTGTGGGTCGGCCTGGCCGCGCAGGTCGTGCAGGGGTTCCAGGCCTGCGGCGCCGATCGCGGCGTCGGTGAGGCCGTTGCGCCAGGGGCGGCCCAGCGTGTCGGAGACGATCACGGCGACGTTCGCGCCGGTGCGGTCGCGGACGCCCGCGCGGATGCGGCGGGCCGAGGCGTCCGGGTCTTCGGGGAGGAGCAGGACGGTGCCCGGTTCGGTGTTGGAGGCGTCCACTCCGGCGGCGGCCAGGACCAGGCCGTGACGGGTCTCGACGATCCGGGTCTCGCCGTGGGCGTGGGTGCGGCGCGCGATGACTCTGACCGTTTCGGCCTCGATGGCCGCCTCACGGTCGGCGGCGAACCGGATCCGGCCCTCCGCCTTGCTGACGATCTTGGACGTGACGACCAGTACATCGCCGTCCGCGACGGTCTCGGCGGGGATCAGCGCGGCGATGTCGTCGCCCTCGGTGACCTCGGGCAGGCCCGGAATTCCGAAGACCTCCAGGTTCATCGGGCCTCCTTCAGTTCGACGGCGAGGTCGACGGCCGCGCGGGCGAGGGCGGCCGTGGCGTCCGGGTCGGTCATCAGGAGCGGGCGGGAGCGGACCTCGATGTCCTTGACGTGGACGTTCGTGTCGGTCTCCGCGACGAGCCAGCCGTCCAGGAGGTCGGGGCCGTACAGTTCGGCGACTGCTTGGGCGGAGGTGTCCACGCCGATGGCGGTCAGGCAGGCGTCCGCCATGCCGCGTACGGGGGCGGTGCCGATGATCGGTGAGACGCCGACCACGGTCTTCGCCGCGACCGCGTCCCGGATGCCGGGCACGGACAGGATCGTCCCGATACTGACGACCGGGTTGGACGGCGGCAGGACCACGACATCGGCGGCCTCGATCGCCTCCAGCACGCCCGGGGCCGGTGCCGAATCCTCTGCGCCGACCGCCGCGATCGACAGTGCCGGAACCGATGCCCGCAGCCGCACCCACCATTCCTGGAAATGGATCGCGCGGCGCCCCTGCTCGTCCTCGATCACCACATGGGTCTCGACCTGATCGTCGGTCATCGGGATGAGCCGCACGCCCGGCTTCCACCGGTCGCACAGCGCCTCCGTCACCGCGGAGAGTTCGTATCCCGCGGCGAGCATCTGCGTCCGGACGATATGCGTCGCGAAATCGCGGTCGCCGAGCCCGAACCAGTTCGGGCCGACGCCGTACGCGCCGAGTTCCTCCTTGACGGTGAACGTCTCGTCCGTCCGGCCCCAGCCCTGCTCCTCGTTGATGCCGCCGCCGAGGGTGTACATCACGGTGTCCAGGTCAGGGCACACACGCAGGCCGAACAAGGAGATGTCGTCCCCCGTGTTGCCGATCACGGTGATCTCCGCCTCGGGGAGGGCCGACCGGAGCCCGCGCAGGAAGCGGGCGCCCCCGATACCGCCCGCCAGCGCCACGATCTTCATGGGAGCACCCTATTCATCACGCGACCCGGCGCCCCGTCCAGCCCGGTGGTGACGGGCGGTTCCGGTGGGGTCACGCCACCGGGTCGAAGTATGCAAAGCTTTGCCGTGTAATCGGGTTGCCTCGGTCTGGAGAATTCACCGTGAACAAGGAAGCCGTCCAGCGCATGCGCGAACCGGCCGCCTGGGTACTGGTCGTCTCGGCGGGTCTGCAATTGCTCGCGGGCATCATCAACCTTCTCGGCAACGACGGTGACTTCTCGTTCCGCGCCCTGAACGAGACCAGGGACGGGTTGTTCCTCTACGTCGGGGCCGTCGCTCTCCTCGTCCTGGCCGTCGTGCTGGTGACGTCCGGCGAGGCGACGCCCACCCCGCAGGCCCGGACGATCGCCACGGGAGCGCTCGGGGTCCTCGGCGGCATCGCCCTGTTCGGGGTGCTGTGCTGGCTGGGCGGGATGCTCGCCGACGGTGACGCCGTGCGGGCCGTCACGAAGCTGACGACGTTCCTGGTCGGCGCGAGCAAACTCGCGATCGTCGGTGTCGGTGGCTGGTACGTCTACACCGTCTTTCAGGGGTTGCAGCCGGCGCGTCCGCAGATGCAGCAGGGTTACGGCTACCAGCCCGGACAGCCGGGGCAGCCGGGCTACGGGCAGCAGGCCTACGGCCAGCAGCAGGCCTACGGTCAGCCCGGTCAGCAGTACCAGCAGTACGGCCAGCAGCCGGGCGCTGAGGGCCAGCAGGCGGCGCAGCAGTACGGGCAGCAGCAGTACGGTCAGCCCCAGCAGTACGGTCAGCAGGACTACCAGCAGTACCAGCAGTACGCCCAGCAGGCGGACCAATCGGCCCAGCCCGCCCAGCCCGCTCAGCAGCAGCCCACCGAGCAGGAAGAGATGGGCGAGTGGACGCGCGCCTACGGCGGCGGTGCCCAGGAACAGGGCCCGCAGGGCACGCAACCCGCGCCGCCGCAGCCGGGCGCGGGCGAGCAGCGCGCCGAAGAGGGCGGCGACTGGTACCGCGACAACCGGCCTCCGCCGCCGCAGTAACCGGTTTCTTCGCTCAAAGGGTGATGACGGTCATCCCGGCATAACCCTCTATGTCGCCCGGAAAGCCTTCCGGCTTGACGGGACAGGCACTACACGCGTGTAATTTCAACGGTGTAGTTTCAACGTCTTCTCGGGGGAAGGAACCGGAGGGAAGGCGTTGACCAGGGGGTTTCACGGGCAGGGAGGTGCGCTGTGAGCGAGGTCGTCATCCCGCTGGCGCACGGCACAGACGGCGAAGAGATGGGCTGGCAGGAGCGCGCGCTGTGCGCGCAGACGGACCCGGAGGCGTTCTTTCCGGAGAAGGGCGGCTCCACTCGCGAGGCCAAGAAGGTGTGCCGGGCATGCGAGGTGCGTACGGAATGCCTGGAGTACGCGCTACAGCACGATGAACGTTTCGGTATCTGGGGAGGACTCTCCGAGAGGGAACGGCGCAAACTGAAGCGCCAGGCCGTCTAAGCGCGGCCAACCGGATCTTTGCGATCCGAGGCGTGTCCCATGCGGCCGCGCGTACAGTAATCAGCCGTGTCGGCCCCCTGGGGCCGGCACGGCTGCTGAACTTTCAGCCAAGACCACCCCGTCGCCCCACAGATCGAGCGATCCTTGTCCCCCACTCTCGATCGCCATGTCGTCACGGCCGTCCTCGTCGCGCATGACGGTGCGCGCTGGCTGCCGGAGACGCTGAAGGCACTCCTGACCCAGGCGCGGCCCGTCCAGCGCCTCGTGACCGTCGACACCGGCAGCCGCGATCGCGGGCCGGCCGTGCTCGCCGAGGTCGTCGGCGAAGCGAAGATCCTCACCCTGCCCCGCACCACCGGATACGGGGAGGCCGTCGCGGAGGCGCTGCGGCAGGACGCCGCGTCCGCGCCCGTCCCCGACGACGAACCCGGTACGCCCCGCACGGAGTGGCTCTGGCTGCTTCACGACGACTGCGCGCCCGCCCACGACGCCCTCGCCCAGCTTTTGCGGACCGCCGAGACCGACCCGAGCATCGCGGTCCTCGGCCCGAAGGTCCGCGACTGGGACGACCGGCGCGTCCTGCGGGAGGTCGGCGTCACCGTCGACGCCGCCGGACGTCGCGTGACGGGCCTGGACGGACGCGAGTTCGACCAGGGCCAGCACGACGGCGTCCGGGACGTGCTGTCGGTCGGCAGCGCCGGGATGCTCGTCCGCCGCGACGTGTGGGACGCGCTCGGCGGCTTCGACGCCGACTACGGCGTCTTCCGCGACGACCTCGACTTCTGCTGGCGGGTCCACGCCGCCGACCATCGCGTCGTCACCGCGACCGACGCCGTCGTGTACCACGTGGAGGCGGCCCGGCGCGGGCTCCGCGAGACCGGAGTGACCGCCGAGCATCCGGACCGCCGCGACCGCCGCAACGCCCTCGCCACGCTGCTCGCCAACCAGCCGTTCGGCGCGATGCTGCGGGCGCTCGTCCGCAACGTGTGGGCGTCGCTCGTGCACGCCCTCTGGCTCACGGTCAGCAAACGTCCGGCCGCCGCCCGCGACGAGCTGCGCGCCCTCGGCGACGTGCTGCGCGACCCGGGGCGGCTGCGGCAGGCGCGGGCCGCCCGCGCGGACGGACGCAAACGCGTCCACCGCACCGTCCGGCGCTTCCAGGCCCGCCGGGTCGTGGCCCGCCGCACGGTCGAGGCGATCTCGGAGTTCCTCGCCGCCCACGAACGCGACCGTGAGGACGGCGACGAGACCGCCCCGGCGCCCGAGGAGCCGGGCACGATCCGGCGGCTCCTCACCCACCCCGGCGTGCTGGTCGTGCTGGCGCTGGTCGCCGTCGCGGTGGCGGCGGAACGCTCGCTCCTCACCGCGACCGGGACGCTCGGCGGCGGCGCGCTCGTCCCCGCGTGGGGCGGCGCGAGCGACCTGTGGGCGCAGTACCTGTCCGGCTGGCATCCGGTCGGGGTCGGCGGCGACGCGGGCAGCCCCCCGTACGTGGGGGTTCTGGCCGCCGTGTCGACGGTGACGCTCGGCAAACCGTGGCTGGCCGTGACGATCCTGCTGCTCGGCAGCGTGCCGCTCGCGGGCCTCACCGCCTACCGCGCGTCCCGGCTGCTGGTGACGAAGCCGCCGCAGGTGACGGACTCGCCGCGCGCCGGGCACCGGGCCAACGGCCGCGGTCTGCCCGTGGCCGCCGTCCGCGCCTGGTTCGCGGCCGTGTACGCGCTGCTGCCCGCCGCCACCGGTGCCATCGCGGGCGGACGGCTCGGCACCGCCGTCGTCCTCGTCCTGCTCCCGCTGATCGCCGTGCAACTCGCCCGCGTGTACGGGCTGCCGCGCTCGGAGGCCGCCGCGTTCGACGTCCGGACGCGCCGGGCACGCGCCGGGCGGGCGGCGTGGGCGACCGCGCTGCTGCTCGCCGTCGCGATGGCGTTCGTCCCGCTCACCTGGCTGGTCGCCGCGCTCGCCGCCGGGACGGTGCAGGTGCTGTTCGACCGGCCGGGACGGCGGGTGCGCCGCGGCGTCGTCATCGCGCTCGGCGTCCCGCCGCTGCTGCTGTTCCCGTGGACGGTCGGCCTGCTGTTGCACCCGTCCCGGTTCCTGACGGAGTCGGGTCTGCACCGCCGGTTCGCGACCGCCGACGCGACCGACCTGCTCACGCTCGACCCCGGCGGGCCCGGCACGCCCGCGTGGTGGGCCATGGCCGGGCTGCTCGCGGTCGGCGTGTGCGCGCTGCGGTTGCGGCGCCGCCGTCACACCGTCCTCGCGGGCTGGCTGATCGCCGTCTACGGACTGCTGATCGCGGTCCTGACCGGCTTCGGCACCGTCACCAAGGGCGTGGACACGGCACCCGTCTGGCCCGGCGTCGCGCTGATCTTCGCGGGCGGGGGAATGCTGGTCGCCGCGACGGCCGCCGTCCAGCGGGCCGGCGAGGTCATGGCGGGCACCCGGCTGCTTCCCAAGGTCGGCGGGGCCGTCGTCGTGCTCGCCGCGTTCACGGCCCCCTTGATGGCCGCCGGATCCTGGGTGGTGGACGGCGTGGACGGGCCGCTGCGCCGGGTCGACCCCGACACCGTTCCCGCGTTCGTCCACGGGCCGGGCGGGACGAGAACCCTCGTCCTGCACCGGGAGCCGTCCGGCCGCGTCGCCTACACCCTCCTGCGGGGCGCGCGGCCACGGATCGGTGAATCCGAGGTCGCGGGCGGCGGCAAGGCGCGGGGCCGCCTGGACGATCTCGTCGCCGGGCTCGCGGCGAACCGTGAGGGCGACGACGGGCCCGCGCTGACCCGGATGGGCGTCCAGTACATCCTCGTGCCGAACCCCCGGAGAGACCCGCTCACGGACGTCCTCGACACCGCACCCGAACTGACGCGCCTCAGCCGCACCGACACGTTCGCCGTGTGGCGGCTCCACTCACCGACCGGCCGGATGATGCTGCTGCAGGGCTCCACCGTCACCCCCTTGCCCTCGGGACGGATCGACGCCCGCCTCAGGCTCCCGGCCGGAACGGGCCCGCGCACCCTGCTGCTCGCGGAACCGTCCGACGGTGGTTGGCGGGCCACCCTGAACGGACGCGACCTCAAGGAACGGACGGTCGACGGCTGGGCGCAGGGCTACGACATCCCCACAGCCGGAGGCGAGTTCCAACTGACCAGGTCGATGACGGCGCGGCATGTCTGGGTCGTCCTGCAAGGGGTCGCCGTGCTGTTCGTCGCCGTTCTGGCCCTGCCGGGCGCGCGCGTCGACACTCTCCGTTCCGACGGCGGACGTGAACGTCGCCGCGAGAAGCCGCGTGAGATGCCGCGTGAGAAGGCTCGCGAGAAGCGTTCGGATCGGCGTCGTGGACGACGAGGGCGCCGTAGGGGAACCCGCGTCCGTGCCCAACAGGAGGAACCGCCTCCCACGAAGGAACACAGCCCGGAAAGGGAGGAGGTGTCGTGAACACCGACAAGGTTCTGCGCCTCCTCGGTATGCGCTACGCCACGGCCGCGCTCATCCTCGTCGCCGTCGCCGCCCTGTACGGGGCTGCCACGTTCGCCCACCCGGGGGAGGCCACCGCTAAGGGCAGGCGTGCCCCGGTCACGTCCGCCGTGGCGGTCTGTCCCGGCCACGAGGGCGGACGGCTCGCCGTGCAGTCCCTCGCCCACGAGAAGGGCGGGCGCGTGGACATGACGCCCACCAAGGGCGGCTCCGCCGTCGCGTCCATGACGACGCCCGGCCAGACCTGGGAGAAGGACACCGACTCCGGCGACGACTCCTACACGCTCCGCGCGACGGGTGCCATGGCCGCCGGGTTGGCGGCCGAGCAGACGACATACCGCGACGACGGCGACGATCGGGGCCTGGCCGGGGCGCGCTGCGCCGCGCCCGGCACCGACCTGTGGTTCCTCGGCCCGGGGCCGGTCGCGGCCGATGAGATCGACCTCTACCTCACCAACGTCGAGTCCCGGCCCGCGTTCGTGGACCTCACCGCCCTGTCCGGCGAAGGCCCCCTCGACACCGTGGAGGGGCGCGGCACCCGCGTCGACCCCTACACCACCAGGGTCGTGAAGATCGGCGAGTCGCCGGAGGGGCTCGGTGACGTCGTGAAGCCCGCCGCCGTCGTCGCGTTGCGCGTCCGGGCGGCCGGTGGACGCGTCGCCGCGTCCCTGCGCGTCCGCGCCGGAGAGGGGAAGGGCATCGAGTGGCTGCCGCGTTCGCCCGCGCCCGCGACGTCCGTGCTCGTGCCGGGCGTGCCGGGCGGGTCAGGGGAGCGCGGGCTGCTGATCGCCGTGCCCGGCGAGGCCGACGCCCGGGTGCGCGTCCAGGTGATCACGAAGGACGGCGCGTTCGTCCCGCGTGGCCAGGACGTCGTCGACGCGCCCGCGAAGACCGTGACGTTCGTCGCGCTCGACGACGTGCTGTCGGGCCGGGCCGCCGCCGTGCGGCTCGTCGCCGACCGGCCCATCCTGGCCGGAATCGCCGCCGAACGCGGCGCCGACATCGCCTACGGGACGTCCACGCCGCCGCTCACCGCGTCCGGGCCGGGCGTCGCCGCCGACAACCGGTTCGACTCGTCCCTGATCCTGACCGCACCGGCCGGGGCGGCGACCGTCCAGGTCACGACCATGAACGCCACGGGCAGGGGAGCATCGCAGGAGATCAAGGTTCCGGCCGGACGAACCGTCGAGACCGCGCTGGCCGCGCCGAACGCGAACGCCGACGACGAGGTCGCCTACGGGGTCGTGATCAAGCCGAAGCCCGGCTCGGGGCCCGTGCACGCGGCGCGCGTCCTCGGGAAGGGCAAGGGTGACGAGTACCTGTTCACCGTCCTGCCGATCGTGCCCGCCGCGCTGACCGTCCACCTTCCGGACACCGCCGACTCCCAAGGCGCCCTGATCCCCGGCTGATCCCCGGCTGATCATCGGCTAGTCGTCGGGGGAGTCGTAGCTGGGGTCGACGGACTCGGGGGAGAGGCCGAGCAGGTCGGCGACCTCCTCGACCAGCAGGTCGCGGATCAGGCGGGAGAGTTCCGCCTCGCCCTTAGCGCGGGCCTCGATGGGACGACGGTAGACGACGATGCGGACGGAACGTCCACCCCGCTGGGGGAAGGTCCGGCCGAGCGGGACGGGCCCGGCGAACCCCGGTTCGATCGGCGGGACCTCCTCGACGTCGAACCGCACCCGGGCCAGCTCGCGTTCCCACCGATCGCCGAGCCGTCGCACCTCGTCGTCGACGAGATCCTCGAACTGCTCGGCACGGGTGCGTGAGACCGGCGCCTGCGGGGGTGTCAAGGGACCACGTACACCGCGACCGTGGCGATCGCGGCGCCGTACGCCTGCCACACGGGATCGCACGTCCCAAGCGTACCTCTCCACCCCGTCGGACACCCCTGTGCAGTGTCCGAACGGTAAGAGTTCAGGGTCACACGCTATGTAGTTATTACCCCGGAAATCGCCCGGTAACGGCGACACGTTGCCACAGGTGGTGGCGGAGCCGGTGGGAGGGGGGTACGGTCAGCCAACGTGAGCCCCGTCCGCACCTGCTCTCGTACCGCCTGCAAGGCGCCCGCAGTGTTCACGCTCACGTACGTCTACCGCGACTCCACCGCGGTCCTGGGGCCGCTCGCGACGTACGCGGAGCCGCACTGCTATGACCTGTGCGCGGAGCATTCGGAGCGGCTCACCGCCCCGATGGGATGGGAACTGGTGCGGCTCCCCGTCGAGGAGGAGACCGAGCCGAGCGCCGACGACCTGGAGGCCCTCGCCGACGCCGTCCGGGAGGCCGCCAGACCCGCGCCCGGATCGCCCCACGAGCCCGTCGGCCAGGGCACCGAGGTCGGACGTCGCGGCCATCTGCGGGTGCTCCGCTCCGAACCCGCCGGAACCCAACCCGCCCAGGACTGAACGTCCCGGAGCGGCCGACAGCGGTCGGCGTCGCCGTGTCGTGGCGTCGCGACCGGTCGTGCCCTCCCTTCCCGGTAGGCTCGTGAACCCCCGTTTCTCGGGGTTTCAAGGGCCAGGTTCAGCGGACAGGGAGCAGGAGTGGGCGACCTCGCCAAGATCTTCAAGGCGTACGACATCCGCGGTGTCGTACCGGACGAACTCGACACCGCGACCGCCGAGGCCGCGGGCGCCGCGTTCGTCCGGGTGACCGGGGCGACCGCGATCGTCACCGCCCACGACATGCGGGAGTCGTCGGTGCCGCTGGCCGAGGCGTTCGCCCGGGGCGCGACGTCCCAGGGCGCGGACGTGATCGAGGCCGGGCTCGGCTCCACCGACCTGCTGTACTACGCCAGCGGCAGCCTCGACCTGCCCGGCGCGATGTTCACCGCGAGCCACAACCCCGCCAAGTACAACGGGCTGAAGCTGTGCCGCTCCGGCGCCCGTCCGGTCGGCCGCGACACCGGCCTCACCGAGATCCGCGACCTGATCGAGAAGGGCGTTCCGGCCTACGACGGCAAGCCGGGCACGATCTCGCGGCGCGACGTCCTCAAGGGCTACGCCGACCATCTGAAGACGCTGGTCGACCTGTCGTCGATCCGTCCGCTCAAGGTCGTCGTGGACGCGGGCAACGGCATGGGCGGGCACACCGTCCCGTCCGTCATGGAGGGCCTGCCGATCGACCTGGTGCCGCTGTACTTCGAGCTGGACGGCACCTTCCCCAACCACGAGGCCAACCCGATCGAGCCGGAGAACCTGCGCGACCTCCAGGCGAAGGTCCGTGAGACGGGCGCCGACATCGGGCTCGCCTTCGACGGTGACGCCGACCGCTGCTTCGTCGTCGACGAGCGCGGCGAGATCGTCCCGCCGTCCGCGATCACCGCGCTGGTCGCGACGCGGGAGCTGGCCAAGCATCCCGGGGCCTCGATCGTGCACAACCTGATCACGTCCCGGTCCGTGCCGGAGATCATCGCCGAGCACGGCGGCACGCCGGTCCGCACCCGTGTCGGGCACTCGTTCATCAAGCAGACGATGGCGGAGACGGGCGCGGTGTTCGGCGGCGAGCACTCCGCGCACTTCTACTTCCGCGACTTCTGGTTCGCCGACTCCGGGATGCTCGCCGCCCTGCACGTTCTCGCCGCGCTCGGGCAGCAGGACGGGCCGCTGTCCCGGCTGCTCGGCGAGTACACCCGGTACGTCGCGTCCGGGGAGATCAACAGCGAGGTCGCCGACCAGGCCGCCGCGACCGCCAACGTCCGGGACGCGTTCGCCGGACGCCCCGGGGTCACGATCGACGAGCTGGACGGGCTGACCGTCGGCGACGACGCCGGCGGGTGGTGGTTCAACCTGCGGCCGTCCAACACCGAGCCGCTGCTGCGCCTCAACGCGGAGGCGGGCGACGAGAGCACCATGGCGGCCATCCGCGACGAGGTCCTGGCCCTGGTGCGGGACAAGTGACCGAGAGGGAGAAGTGACGCTGCCATGACCTTGAAGCTCGACTCCTGGCTGCTGGAGATCCTCGCCTGCCCCAACTGCGGCGGCGACCTCCGCGCCGACGACGAGGCCGCCGAGCTGGTGTGCACCGGTTCGTGCCGCTACGCCTACCCGGTCCGCGACGACATTCCCGTCCTGCTGGTCGACGAGGCCAGGACACCCGCTCCGTGAACGGAGGGCTCGACCCTTCACGGCTGGACGGCGCGGCGACGACCGAGGAGGCCGACCCCGGGGGGATGCTGCGGCAGGTCGCGTCGTCGGCGGCACAGGTACGGGAGGCGCAGCGGGCCGCCGCGGAGGCGGGCATCGCCGGTCTCGCCGAGGACGGCAGACCCCGCGCGATCGTCGTCGTCGGCATGGGCGGCTCGGGCATCTCCGGTGACGTCCTCGCCGCCGTTTGCGGGGTGGGCTGCGCCGTCCCGATCACGACCGTGCGCGGCTACCGGCTGCCCGGCTGGGTCGGCGCCGCGGACCTCGTCATCGCCGTGTCCTGCTCCGGGACGACGGAGGAGACCCTGGAGGTCGCCGCGGAGGCGGCCCGCCGGGGATGCAGGCTGCTGTTCGTCGGCGGGTCCGACTCGCCGCTCGCCGACCTGGCCGCCAGAAGCCGCGGCGTCTTCGTGCCGGCGCGTTCGGTGGGGCAGCCGCGTTCGACGCTGTGGGGTCTCACGATCCCGCTGCTCCTCGCGGCGCGGACGCTGGGCCTGGTGGACGTGCCCGACGCCGTCCTGGAGACCACGGCCGAACGGTTGGAGGACGTCGCGTACCGGTGCCGTCCGTCCAGCGAACCGTTCGTCAACCCCGCCAAGCGGATCGCGCTGGACCTCGCCGGTGACGTACCGCTGGTGTGGGGGTCGTCCGCGCTGGCGGCGACGGCCGCGTACCGGATGTGCTGCCAGCTCAACGAGAACGCCAAATACCCGGGCGTGTTCGGTGAGGTCCCCGAGGCCCACCACAACCAGGTGATGGCGTTCGACGGGCATTTCACGGGCCGTGCCGCCGCGCCGTCCGACCCGGACGACTTCTTCCGCGACCGGGTGGACGACCCCGAGCACGGCCTGCATCTCGTCCTCCTGCGTGACGTGGACGAGCATCCGCAGGTGCGCAAGCGGTGCGAGGCGTCCACCGAGGTGGCGCGGGACAGGGGAGTGGCGGTCACCGAACTCGGGGCGGAGGGTGCGCATCCGCTGGAGAGAATCGCGACGCTGATCGCGCTTGCGGACTACGTCACGGTTTACTTGGCTATCGCGCTGGGCGTGGACCCCACCCCGGTGCCTGCCATTCAAGAGCTAAAAGCGAGGATTGCTGAAAGATGAGTGCTGAGGGCGGAACGAAGGCCATCGTCGCCGCGCTGGCCGCCAACCTCGGGATCGCGGTGTCGAAGTTCGTGGCGTTCGTGTTCACGGGTTCGTCGTCGATGCTCGCCGAGTCGATCCACTCGGTGGCGGACTCGGGGAACCAGGGCCTGCTGCTGGTCGGTGGAAAGCGTTCCAGGCGCGCGCGGACGCAGCAGCACCAGTTCGGGTACGGCCGCGAACGCTACTTCTACGCGTTCGTCGTCGCGGTCGTGCTGTTCACCGTCGGTGCGGTGTTCTCGCTGTACGAGGGTTACCACAAGATCTCCCACCCGGAGGAGGTCAAGTCGCCGGCCTGGGCGTTCGGGGTGTTGATCGCCGCGATCCTGATGGAGACGTTCTCGTTCCGCACGGCGATCAAGGAGTCGAACGCGGTCCGCGGAAACCAGTCGTGGTGGGCGTTCATCCGCCGGGCCAAGGCCCCGGAACTGCCGGTCGTGCTGCTGGAGGACCTCGCCGCCCTCGTCGGTCTGTTCCTCGCGTTGTTCGGCGTGACGATGGCCGTCGTCACCGGCGACGGAGTGTGGGACGGCATCGGCACCGTGGCGATCGGTGTGCTGCTCGCCGTGGTCGCGACGATCCTGGCGATCGAGACCAAGAGCCTGCTGATCGGGGAGGGCGTCGCCCCCGAGCACGAGCAGGCGATCGTGGACGCGCTGGAGTCGGTGGACCAGGTCGACCGGCTCATCCACATGCGCACCGAGTACCTCGGTCCGGAGGAACTGCTGATCGCCGCGAAGATCGCCGTGAAGCACGACCACACGGCGGCGGATGTGGCGCGCGGTATCGACGCGGCCGAGGCCAAGATCCGGGCTCAGTTCCCGGAGGCGAAGTTGATCTACCTGGAGCCGGCGCTGGACGAGACGTCCCGGCCGAGCGTTCCCGAGGCGGAGTCGACGAGCCCGGAGGCTCCCGCCTCGTCCTGATCGGACTCGCTCGAACCGGACGCGTTCGAACGGACAGGACGCGTTCGGACCGGATCGGCGAGGGGACCATGGCGTCCATGGGACCCCTCGCCGGGCGACCGCCGTCCGTGCGCCGGCCGACCCCAGCCCAGGCAGGACCGGCGAGTGCCTCCGTAGAGGCGCGTACCACGGCCGTCCGGCGAGGTGCTTCCCATGCCTCCCCGCCCGGACCCCTGAAAACCGGACGGTTCTGGTGTGACCGCGGCAGCGGGCCGAAACCCCTACGCCGGCGCCGCTGCCGTTCGCGGTCACAGGTAAAACACTACGGTCGCGGGGGTCCTTCGCACGTCCCTCTCAAGGAGGGAAAGCGCGTGGTACTCCAGGCGGAGCCGCGCCGTCGTCATACATCCGCACGGGGAGGTGGGCACCCGACTTTGAGGTCAGTATGGAAGGGTGACCTTCGATGACAGGCCTCGGCCAGGACCCGATCCCGCGGGGTTCGGCCCGGCTCTCGCGCGTCACGCGTGGCGGCTGTCCGGCCGGATCGTGGCGGGCGTGGGGCAGCTCCTGCTGTGGATCCTCACCGGCATCGGGACGCTGCTGCGTCCCGTGG
Source organism: Actinomadura pelletieri DSM 43383 (assembly GCF_003634705.1). Lineage (GTDB taxonomy): Bacteria > Actinomycetota > Actinomycetes > Streptosporangiales > Streptosporangiaceae > Spirillospora > Spirillospora pelletieri. The sequence continues at coordinate 391,954 of NZ_RBWU01000002.1, forward strand.
CGGCTCGGCTCGTCAGGCGCCTGAACGGCGGCGCGGGCCAGCGCCCCGCCCCCGGTGCGCCGGGAGCCGGTGCGCCCGGGGCCACGGCGCCGCTGCCCCGGTGGCTCAACACCTGGCGCGAGGTCGTCGGCTCCTGGTACTTCGCGCCGCTGACCGGGCTCGCCCTGACCGTCGCCGCCCTCGCCGAGCTGGCACCGCGCGCCGACTCGCCGCTCAGCCTCGCGGGGGGCTTCGCGGTCGCGTCCACGCTTCCGCTCGTGTGGCGCCGGGAGTACCTGCGCCCCGTCGCGGCGATTGTGCTCGGCGCGGTCGCCGCGAACCTCCTCACCGGGCAGTCCCTCCTCGTCACGACCGGGTTCGCGGCGCTGTACACGCTGTACACGCTCGGACGGCACCTGCCGCGCCAGTCGACGGGCGTCCTGGCGTTCGGCAGCGTCGTCACGGTCGCGGTCGTCTACCTGGCGACCTCGTCGCTGGAGGGCGTCCCGTCCCCGGCGTCGTTCATCGCCGTCCTGGGCGCCATCGGCCTCGGTGACGCCCGCCGCGTCGCGGAGTCCGCGAGCCAGACCGAGGCGGCGGCGGCCGAACGCACCAACGAGACCCTCACGCGGCTCACCGCCGTCCAGCGGGAACAGGCGGTCATGCGGGAACGGGCCCGTATCGCCCGCGAGCTCCACGACGTCGTCGCCCACTCCGTCTCCATGATCGCCGTGCAGGCGGAGACCGCGCCGTACACGATGGAGAACCTGTCGCCCGAGGCCCGCGCCGGATACACCGAGATCGCGAAGACGGCCCGGGAGGCGCTGGTGGAGATGCGGCGGCTGCTCAGCGTGCTGCGCGCCGACGCGCAGCCGGAGCCGGACGCGGCCAATTCCCCGCAGCCGCGCCTCGACCGGCTGCCCGACCTGATCGAGCAGCACCGCGGCGCCGGTGGCCGCGTCGACCTCGCCGTCCACGGCGACCCGCGGATCCTGTCCACGACGGTGGAGCTGTCGGCGTACCGGATCGTGCAGGAGGCGCTGACGAACGCGCGGCGGCACGCGCCCGGCGCCGGAGTCCGTGTCGACCTGATGTTCCTGCCGGACCGGTTGGCGGTCCGTGTGCACGACGACGGTGCGTCCGATCCGACGATGGTTCTGAACCGTGAGGACATCGGTTCCCGTACCGCGGTACTGGATCCGGCGGGGCCGACCTCCGTGGACGCCGGACGCACCCGCCTGGAACCGGCGCCCGGTGAGGGGCCGAGTGGTGGTCCGAGTGGTGGGCCGAGTGGGGGACACGGCCTCGTCGGGATGCGGGAACGTGCGACCATGCTGGGCGGGCGGTTCACCGCCGGCCCGGCCGTCCAGGGAGGGTTCCTGGTGGAGGCCGAGCTTCCGCTGACGAGGGAAGGGGATTCCACCCGTGGACACGGTTCCGAGGCGCCTCCCGGCCGCGGCTGACCCCGATGTCTCCGTTTCCGACCGGCCCCGCGGGCGGCAACGGTGATCAACGTGCTGGTCGTCGACGATCAGACGATCGTCCGGGCGGGGTTCGCGGCGCTGCTCGCCGCGCAGGACGACATCACCGTCATCGGCGAGGCCGGGGACGGGCGGGAGGCGGTCCAGATCGCCGAGCGGCGCCGTCCCGACGTCGTCGTCATGGACATCCGGATGCCCGGCATGGACGGCATCGAGGCGACCCGCCGCATCCTGGCGCTGCCCGGCTCGGACAACGTCCGGGTGCTGGTCCTGACGACGTTCGACGTGGACGAGTACGTCTACGAGGCGCTCGCCGTGGGCGCCAGCGGTTTCCTGTTGAAGGACGCGACCGCCGACGAGCTCGTGTCCGCCGTCCGGGTGGTGGCGCGCGGCGACTCGCTTCTCGCCCCGCAGGTCACCGGACGCCTCATCCGCGAGTTCACCAAGCAGCGCCGCACCCGGCCGCGGGCGCCGTCGGAGTTGTCCACGTTGACGGCCCGGGAGACGGAGGTGCTCGTCCTCATCGCGGGCGGGCTGTCCAACGGCGAGATCGCGGCACGTCTCGTCGTCAGCGAGCACACGGTGAAGACGCATGTGGCCAGGGTCTTCACCAAGCTCGGCGTGCGTGACCGCGCGCAGGCCGTGATGCTGGCCTACGAGTCGGGCGTCGTGGTCCCGGGGGAGAACGCCACCGGCTGAGGCGGTCACCGGCGACGGAGGAGGCGCATGGCCTTCTCCTTCTCGAAGTCGAGCGCGCGGGTGGGCGGCGCGGACAGCCGTCCGATACGTTCGCCCAGCTCACGCACGTGCGCTTGGACCTGGGGTTCGGCGAGGACCCGCAGCCCGAACGCCAGCTCGGCCGGGCCGATGTCGTAGCGCTTCTCCAACGCCAGCGCGAGCGCGACGGCCCGCAACTCGGCGTCGCCGAACCGCCGGTGGCCGCCGCCGCGCCGGTTCACGGTCGCCTCCCTGGTGACGGGCAGCAGCCCGAGGGCCTCGCGGTAGCGGAGCATGCGGGGCGAGGTGCCGAGCCGCCGGGCGGCCTCCGTGATGCGCATAGGACGATTCTGACAAATCTGTGGCAGGAAGTCGCTTCCGACCGTGCCCGGACACGGCCTTCGCCCGTAGACTCACGGCGTTGACGCAGGCGCCCACAGGGCGTGAACCCCTGAGATCGACTCTCGCGTACCGACCGCGGACCAAGGAGCAACGAAAGCATGGACTACAAGGTCGCCGACCTTTCGCTCGCCGACTTCGGGCGCCGGGAGATCCGGCTCGCCGAGCACGAGATGCCCGGACTGATGGCGGTACGCGAGGAGTACTCCGCCACCAAGCCCCTGCGCGGCGCCAAGATCATGGGCTCGCTGCACATGACGATCCAGACGGCCGTGCTGATCGAGACGCTGGTCGACCTCGGCGCCGACGTCCGCTGGGTGTCCTGCAACATCTTCTCCACCCAGGACCACGCGGCCGCGGCGGTCGTCGTCGGCAGGGACGGCACGCAGGACGACCCGAAGGGCGTCCCGGTGTTCGCGTGGAAGGGCGAGACCCTCGAAGAGTACTGGTGGTGCACGGACCAGGCCCTCCAGTGGCCGGACGGCACCGGCCCGAACATGATCCTGGACGACGGCGGCGACGCGACCCTCCTCGTCCACAAGGGCGCCGAGTACGAGAAGGCGGGCGCCGTCCCGACCGCGTCCGAGGACGACCCGCACGAGTGGAGCATCATTCTCGACACGCTCCGCCGCACCATCGCCGACAGGCCGGGCCGCTGGACGGAGACCGCCGCCGGGATCAAGGGCGTCACCGAGGAGACCACGACCGGCGTCCACCGCCTGTACGAGATGGCGAAGGAGGGCACCCTCCAGTTCCCGGCCATCAACGTCAACGACTCGGTCACCAAGTCGAAGTTCGACAACAAGTACGGCTGCCGCCACAGCGTCATCGACGGCCTGAACCGCGCCACCGACGTCCTCATCGGCGGCAAGGTCGCGGTCGTCTGCGGCTACGGCGACGTCGGCAAGGGCTGCGCGGACGCCCTGCGCGGCCAGGGCGCACGCGTGATCGTCACCGAGATCGACCCGATCTGCGCGCTCCAGGCGGCGATGGACGGCTTCCAGGTCACCACCCTGGAGGACGTCGTGGAGACCGCCGACATCTTCGTCACCACGACCGGCAACTTCAACATCATCACGGCCGACCACATGAGCCGGATGAAGCACCAGGCGATCGTGTCCAACATCGGGCACTTCGACAACGAGATCGACATGGCCGGGCTCGCCAAGCTCCCCGGCATCGAGAAGATCGAGATCAAGCCGCAGGTGCACGAGTGGCGGTTCGCCGACGGCCACTCCATCATCGTCCTCGCCGAGGGCCGCCTCATGAACCTGGGCTGCGCCACCGGCCACCCGTCGTTCGTGATGTCCAACTCCTTCACCAACCAGGTCATCGCGCAGATCGAGCTGTACACCAAGACCGAGGAGTACCCGCTCGGCGTGTACGTCCTGCCGAAGCACCTGGACGAGAAGGTCGCCCGCCTCCACCTCGACGCCCTCGGCGTCAAGCTCACCGAACTCACCAAGGAGCAGGCCGCCTACATCGGCGTAGACGTCGAAGGCCCCTACAAGCCAGACCACTATCGGTATTGAGTTCATTGCGTTTCTCTCCTTCCTCGAACGCTGAGCGTTCGAGGAAGGAGAGAAACGCGGTGCCGTGGGGCACGAGGGCGGCTCGGTGCGCAAGCGCCCGTGGAGACCGTCGCCCGAGGGCTCCGAGTGATCTACCGGTGCCCGGGAATGCCATACGCGCGATTGCCGTCCTCAACCACCGCCGCAACCACGCGACTACCTTGACCACTGCGATCGCGTCCGGAGGCTTGGCCGGGGGCTGAGGCACGAGCGAAGCGAGAACCTGATCGCGCAGCGAGCCGCCAGGCGAGTCGGAGCGATGCCGGCGATCGCCCGCAGTTCACGACGATGGAGGGCCCACCGGGCCCGAAGGAGGAGTGCACTGCAATAAATACCTAGGGAACCATGAGCGATATCGCGGACGTTTCGTTGGCGTATGAGGGTGTCAAGCGGATCGAGTGGGCCGATCGGAGCATGCCCGTACTGCGGCAGATCCGGGAGCGGTTCGCGGAGGAGCGTCCGCTGGACGGTCTGAAGGTGGCGGCGTGCATGCATGTCACGACCGAGACGGCCGGGCTCATCCGTACGCTTCAGGCGGGCGGGGCGAGTGTCGCGCTCGCGGCGTCCAATCCGCTCTCCACGCAGGACGACACGGCGGCGGCGCTCGTCCAGGAGTACGGCGCGGAGGTGTTCGCCCGTGCCGGTACCGACCGTGAGGGGTACTACGCCCATATTCACCGGGCGTTGGAGACCGGGCCCGACATCGTCCTGGACGACGGGTGCGACCTGGTCAACACGCTGCACATCGACCGCAAGGACCTCCTGGACACGGTCAAGGCGGGGTGCGAGCAGACGACGACGGGTGTCATCCGGCTGCATCAGATGGCGCTTGAGGGGGCGTTGCGCTTTCCGGTGGTCGCGGTGAACGACACCGATACGAAGCACATGTTCGACAACCGCTACGGCACGGGCCAGTCGACATTGGACGGGATCGTCCGCGCGACCAACACGCTTCTGGCGGGGAAGACGGTCGTCATCGCGGGCTTCGGTTACTGCGGCCGGGGTCTCGCCGAACGGGCCCGTGGGCTTGGGGCGCGTGTCGTCATCACCGAGATCGACCCCGTGAAGGCCCTGGACGCGGCGTTGCAGGGGTTCGCGGTTCGGCCCATGGCGGAGGCGGCCGTGGAAGGTGACGTGTTCATCACGGTCACCGGTAATCGCGATGTCGTGAACGGTGAGCATCTCGCCGTCATGAAGGACGGCGCGATTCTCGCGAACTCGGGGCATTTCGATGTCGAGATCGATGTCCGGGCGTTGAGCGAGATGGCCGTCGAGGTCCATCACGGGGTTCGTCCGCAGGCGGACGAGTATGTCATGGCCGACGGCCGCCGGCTCGTGCTGCTCGCCGAGGGGCGGCTGGTCAACCTGGCCGCGGCGGAGGGGCACCCGGCCGCGGTCATGGACATGTCGTTCGCCGACCAGGCCCTGACGTGCGCGTGGCTGGCGACCGCGCACGAGACCCTGGCCCCGGCCGTCCACGACGTGCCGAAGGAGATCGACACGGAGGTGGCGCGGCTGAAGCTGGCGTCGATGTCGATCTCCATCGACCGGCTCACCGCGGGCCAGGAGGACTACCTGCACTCCTGGCGGATCGGGTCCTGAACCGTGCCGTCCGGGACGTACCTGCACGTGGACGAGGGGCTGGAGGAGCGGTTCCAGTGCGCGCCCGGTCCCGGAGGGTGGCGTTACACGTCCAACCGTCCGGACGAGGTTCGGGTCGATCTGGTCGTGGACGCGCGCTGGCGCCAGATCCGCGTCGAGGTGGTCACCTCGACCTGGTGGGTGCGGGGCGGTGTCACCGGCGTGGAGGTCGCGTGGGTGCGCGCCGCCGGAGAGACCGGCACCGAACACGCGGAACGGGCGTCCGGCTTTCTAGTTGATTCGCCCGGGTTCCTCGTCGCCGTGGCCCGCTCTCTGGGGCTGGACGACGGCGCGCAGACCGATGTTCGTCTCGTCCGGTTGAGTGGTCCTTCTTTGGCGCCGCTCACCACGCTCTGGCGGTGGCGGCGGGCTGGAACGTCCACCTACGAGACGGAGACCGAGCCGCTGCCCGTCGCGCAGTACGAGGTCACGGATCTGTCGACGGGTGAGGTCGAGACCGTGCACCTCGCGGGGGACGTCGTCCTGGCGGCCCCCGGAATCGAGTTGGTCGCCCTGGAGTCCCCACCGAACCTGCCCGGCTAGCAACCTCGGTGGGGACTCCGGGTGGTCAGCGACGGGCCGCGGCGAACGCCACCACGACGTGCTGGCCTTGGGCGACGGGGACGACCGACGAGGTGAGCCAACCCGGGACGGCGACATGCGTGCCGGGCACGGGCCGGACCATCAGATGGCGTCCCCACGGCCGTCCGGGCAGGGGCGTCAACGGTGACCCGGTTCGCGGGTCGGCGAAGGTGAGGGCGCCCGCCTCGGTGCGCGCCGGGGCCGGATGGGCGCCCAGCACCCACCACGCGACCATGTCGGCGGGATGGCCGGTGGCGGGCAGGGCGTAGCCGTGCCGCCAGATCTGCACGTCGATGTCGATGTGGTCGATCGTGGGCGCGACGTCGGGGTCCAGGGCGGCGGCCAGTTCCTCGAACGACACCCGGAAGTGCGCGGTCGCGGCGTCCAGATCGGTGATGATCTCGTCGGACGGCACGGTTCGCAGCGCGGGCCCCTCGGCGCCGATGTCGGCGACTGACGGGGACAGCAGCCCGGCCGGGTCGAGGGTGGCGAACGCGACGGGCGTCCCCCAGTGCTGCCGTACGGCCGGGCAGGCGTTGCCGCAGCTCTGCCGGGCACGGCTGGAGGACGGGACCGGGGTGGGGGCCGGGGCTGGGGCGGGGGTGGTGAGCGTCATGACGTCCGGCTCCAGTGTCCGTGGTAGGTGATGTTCCAGGCGATCGCGATCCGCAGCCGGGAGTCGGCGGCGGTCGCCTTCATCCAGTGGGCCTGCCAGCCCGGGAAGGCGATCATCCGGCCGGGGACCGGGGAGAACCGGACCGCTCCAGACGAGGTGGGCCGGTCCAGTGCGGCCGGGCGCGGGTCGAGCAGGTACAGATGACCCGCGTCGGTGTCGTCGACGGGGTCCGCGGCGATGGAGAGCAGCCCCGACCAGGCCGAGTCGTGGCGGGTGTGCGGGCGCGGGAACTCCCCGGGGCCGCAGACCACCGCCCACGCCTCAGTGTGGACGTCCCGGTCGTCGATCTCGTCGGCGGTCTCGCCGAGCACCGCGTGGGCCAGCGCGTCTCCCGCGATGCCGATCTGCTGCCGCAGCCAGTCGACCGAGGGGTGGTCCCAGGACAGCAGGCTCTGGGACGACCTGATCACGGTGGCGCGGCCGGACTCCGCCGCGGCCCGCCGGTCGGCCTCGTCCGCGGTCCGCACGAGCCTCCGCAGATGCGGGAGATGCTCGGCGGCGCCGCTGCAGTCGGCCTGGTACACGGGTGTTCGCCACATTTCCAGGACGAGGCGTTCCGGTGGGGGCGTGATGTCGGCGTCGGCCGGTCCGACCGTGTCGTCGGTGGTGCGGGTCTGGGTCTTGGTCACGAGCGCGCTCCTTCTCGGTGGGTTTCTGCCGCCGGACTCGACGTCCGGCGCTCGGGCGGCCGAAGATGTGCTCCGCCCCCTGTCCGAAGGGCTGCGACAGCCCCCCATGCGTACGCGCTGTGCCGCAGGCCCGGTCGGGCGGGTCCGGGGACGGGCGTCCCCGGACCCGCCGGTCGGTTGGGGGATTACACGGGCTCGGTGAAGTCCTCACCGGGCGCGGCGGTGAGACGTTGCAGGTAGTTGTGCTCGCCCAGGGAGTCGATGAGGCTGAGTTCGGTCTCCAGGTAGTCGACGTGCTCTTCCTCGTCCGCGAGAATGTCCTCGAAGATCCGGGCGGAGGTGACGTCGCCGCGCGAGCGCATCAGCTCGATGCCGGGCCGCAGCCGGGCCACGGTCTCCAACTCCAGGGCGAGGTCGGCCCGGAGCTGCTCGGGCACGTTCTGCCCGATCCGCAGGGCGTTGAGTTTCTGGTAGTTCGGCATTCCCTCCAGGAAAAGGATCCGTTCGGTGAGCCGCTCGGCGTGCTTCATCTCGTCGATGGATTCCGAGCGGGTGTGCTTGGCGAGCCGCACATAGCCCCAGTCCTGCTGCATCTTGGCGTGCAGGAAGAACTGGTTGATCGCCGTCAGTTCCGCGGTGAGCTGCTCGTTGAGCAGCCCGATGATCTCTCTGTCACCGTCCATGCGCACATGCTTACATCTCTGGCACGGACCGGACAGACTAGAAAATTCGAGTTGAACATTCCCATCGCGGCGAACCCGTGCCCGGGGCTGCGGCGACGTCGCGGCGAGCGCCCCGCCGGGACGACGAGAATGATGTCGGCTGAGATTCTCAATTAATGGATCCCTCGCCATTGTAAAGCCGCTGTAGAGGGCATGTTCCCAGGTCAGAGGATCTGTGTTGAGGCGTGCTCTGGTCGATAAGTAAGCGCGTCTTCTGTGTGGAAGGCAGTTCGGTCTGTAAGTGAACGCCAATCCGAGAGCAATTATTAAGGCTAGGCTCGCCTAATTAAGGATAGGCTATCCTAATGCGCGAAAAACTGTTCTTGTGGCCGCTGGGTCAGGGGTGTCGGGAGCGCATCCGGCCGGTCGTCGACGGCTTCTAAGAAGATCGCAATTAATATGATCGAATACTTGACTTGGTGACGGCGCGCATGATCCGAACGTCCGTCGGGAGAAGGAAAGGAGCCGCGGCCGGACCCGTCGGCCCGTAAACCGTCAGTGGGCGGGCGGATAGGGGCCCTGGGCGGGCGGCGGAGGCGTGTTCAGCACATGCTGATACGGCCCAGCGCCATAGTTGGACGGCGGCAGGAACTGCGGACGCCCCGGCCCGGCCGGGCTGAACGGCGGCGGCGCCGGAGGGCCCTGGCGGGGCGGTCCGGACGGCGCGGCCCCGGCCATCGCCGGAGCCGCGGCCGTGGCCGGCGCCCAGGACGTCCAGCCGAGGCGCTGCATACGGCGGGCGCGGCGCTGGGCGAGCCGCCACTCCTCACGGTGGCGCCGCTCGGCGAGGACCGCCGACAGCAGGATCTCCGGACGCACCCCCGGCGGCGGAGGCGGGCTCACCACCGCCACGACCTGCGACGCGATCCGCTGCCCGAGCGAGTCACGGACCTCCGGCAGCAGCTCCCAGAAACGCGACAGGTACTGCCGGGCCGTCATCGCCAGCTCGTCCGACAGCATCGACAGCTCCAGCGAACGCGCCCACCAGGCGAGCTGCGGCGGCATCACGGCGACCGGACCGTGGAACGCCGACGCCGGAACCCGCTCCTGGATGACGATCGTCCCGGCGAACAGGTCGCCGAGCCGCTTGCCGCGCCGGTTGCAGAACGAGGTGATCAGCGCGGGGGAGCCGTAGAACGTCCAGAACTCGATGAAGCCCGCCAGCGCGCGCACCAGCGCCTGCCGGAACCTGACGGGCCCGCCGTCGTCGGCGACGACCCGCAGCCCCAGGGCCATCTTGCCGAGCGTCCGTCCCCGCGTCAGCGTCTCCATCAGGCACGGATACCCGACCAGGACGGTGACGACGGCGAGAAGCGACAACCCGATCGTCCACGCCTCGTCGGCGACGAGCGACGTCATCGCCGTGAAGTAGATCGCGATGTTGAGCAGCACCATCTGGAGGAGCAGGTCGAGAAGGATGGCACAGCCACGGCTGGCCAGGCGCGCGACCCTGATGTCGAGCGCGACGGCCTCGCCGGTGACGAGTTCGGCCATGGCCTGATCCTCCAAGTGGTCGGGTGCGGTCCATTTTGCCGGTTCGGCGGGCCGAGGCGTTAGTCTCCCTGGGTGGACGTCGACGCCTATGTGGCCGCGCACAACGCCGACTGGCAGCGCCTCGAGTGGCTCATCAACCGCGGCCGCAGGCTGACCGGCGCGGAAGCCGACGAACTGGTCGAGCTTTACCAGCGGACGGCCACGCATCTGTCGGTCGTCCGGTCCAGCTCACCCGACCCCCAGCTGGTGGGTCGGCTGTCGTCGCTCGTGGCACGCGCCAGGGCGAAGGTGGCCGGTGCGCAGGCGCCGTTGTGGCGGGACGTCACCCGCTTCGCGACCGTGTCCTTCCCGGCCGCCGCGTACCGGATGCGATGGTGGTGGCTCGGCAGCGCCGTCCTCGGCAACCTGCTGTCGATCGCGCTGGCGATCTGGATCGTGCAGAGCCCCGAGGTGCAGGCGAGCATCGCCCCACCGGACGAGATCCGTGAACTCGTCGAACACGACTTCGCGAACTACTACACCGAGCACTCGGCGTCGTCGTTCGCGTTCCAGGTGTGGGTGAACAACGCCTGGGTGTCGGCGGTCGCGCTGATGTTCGGCATCATGCTCGGCATCCCCACCATCTACGTGCTGCTGCTCAACCAGGTCAACCTCGGCCTGATCGGCGGGCTGATGTTCGCCTACGGCAAGGGCGACGTGTTCTTCGGGCTGATCCTGCCGCACGGGCTGCTGGAACTCACCGCCGTCTACCTGGCGTGCGCGGGCGGCCTCAAACTCGGCTGGACGATCGTCGACCCCGGCCGGCGCCGCCGCGGCCAGGCCCTCGCCGAGGAGGGCCGTGCCGCCGTCAGCATCGCCATCGGCCTCATCGCCGTCCTGCTGGTGTCCGGCCTCATCGAGGGCTTCGTCACCGGCTGGGTGCACACCACCTGGCTGCGCATCGGCATCGGTGTCGTCGCCGAGGTCGCGTTCCTCGCCTACGTGATCGTCCTCGGTCGCCGCGCCACCCGGCAGGGCGAGACCGGCGACGCCGACCTCCGCCCCGACCTCGCCCCCGTCTCCGGCTGAATTCATTGAATCCCGGCCCTGACCGGGATTGTGCGAGCGCTGCATCGCTTCGCGATCTGGTCGAGGCGGCTCGCCTTCGGCGTCACCTCCTCGACCAGGTGACGCGCTCGCGCGGTGGGCTGCTGCACCCCGAGGCCCAGGAACGAGATCGCGGCGACCAGAAGGATCTCCTCGCCGACATCGAATGTCGCCATCACCAGCATCGGCCCGCTCCGTGGATCGGAGTTCGTGCTGATGGCCCTGCTGCGGGGGCGTCCGCGCCGCGAACGCTGCTGCGCGGCCTCGCACGTGGCCGAGCTTCCGTCCGGGTGGCCGCGGTCGCCGCCGTCACGGGCACCACCGGGGAGGACGCCGGGATCGGCTCGGCAGTGTTCACGTCCGTCCAGCAGATCGGCGGTGCGTGCGGAGTGGCGGTCCTTGTCGGACTCGTCACCCGCCGCCGCGACGCCCTGACCGGGCTCGACGGACCCGCCCGCGCGCCGCGACGGAGGGATGCTCCCTGGCCCTCGTCGCCGCCGCCCTCATCCTGCCTCTGGGCCCGGTGCTCATCACCCTCGTCCTGCCGGGGGCTACAGGCGGCCGGCGGCCTTGAGGGAGAGGTAGGCGTCGGCGAGGGCGGGGGCGATCTCGTCGGGGGGCGCGTCCACGACCTCGACGCCGTGTCCGCGGAGTTCTGCGGTGAGGCGGCGGCGTTCGGCGCGGGCGCGTTCGGCGGCGGCGGCGTCGTAGACGGAGGCGAGGTCGCCGCGGGCGGCGGCCATCTCGCCGACGCGTGGGTCGGACACCGCGGCGATCATGACGAGGTGGCGGGCGGTGAGCTGCGGCAGCAGCGGCAGCAGGCCCTCCTCGATCGCGGCCGTGTTCAGCTCGGTGAGCAGGACGACCAGGCACCGCTGCCGGACGCGGGCCATCAGCGTCGACACCATCCCCGCGGCGTCGCACTCGATCAGCTCGGGTTCCAGCGGCGCCATGGCGTGGACCATCGCGGGCAGCAGGTCCGTCCGGGACGCGCCCTCGACCCGGGCGCGGACGCGCCGGTCGTAGGCGAGTAGGTCGACACGGTCACCGGCGCGGGACGCGAGGGCGCCGAGGAGCATCGCCGCGTCCATCGAGCAGTCCAGCCTGGGGATGTCGCCGACGCGGCCCGCGGATGTGCGGCCCGTGTCGAGGACGAGGTAGATGCGCCGGTCGCGTTCGGGGCGCCAGGTACGGACGACGATGTCGTTACGGCGGGCGGTGGCCCGCCAGTCGATGGAACGGACGTCGTCGCCGTCCACGTATTCGCGCAGCGAGTCGAACTCGGTGCCCTGCCCGCGGATGAGGGCGACGTGGGCGCCGGTGAGTTCGCGGAGGCGCGCCAGCTTGGCGGGAAGGTGGCGGCGGGACGGGAACGCCGGGAGCGCGCGCACCGTCCAGGGCGCGGCCCGCGAGAGTTGCCGCGCGGCGAGCCCCAGCGGCCCCACGGAGCGGACGACGACGGTGACGGCCGTCCGGTCGCCCCGGCGGGTCGGTGTGAGCGTCATCTCCACGCGGCGGCGCTCACCGGCGGGGACGTCCACCCGGACGGTGCGCGGGGTCGCTCCGGCGCTCGGCGGCCACACGTCCCGCAGCCGGGCCTTGAGCCGGCGGCGGCCGAGGTTCTCCACGATCAGCGTCACGTTCGCCGTCTCGCCGAGCCGGACGTTCGTGTCGCCGGAACGGTGGAAACGCAGGGCGCGCACGTTCCCGGCGAGGGCGAGATCGGCGAGGACGCCGAGCAGCAGGACCCCCCAGACGGCGAACAGCGTCCACCAGCTCGGCGCGAACAGCGGGATCACCGCGCCGAGCAGCGCCAGCAGGCCGAGACGTCCCGTCAGTGCCATGTCGCGGGGCCGTTCAGCGCGGAGCCGGGACGTGGGCGAGGATGCCCTCCAGCACGCCGTCGGCCGTCGCGCCCTCCAACTCCGCCTCCGGGCGGAGCTGGACGCGGTGCCGCAGCGTCGGGCGGGCCAGCGCCTTCACATCGTCCGGTGTGACGTAGTCGCGGCCCGACAGCCACGCCCACGCGCGGGACGTCGCCAGCAGCGCCGTCGCGCCTCGGGGTGACACGCCGAGCTGGAGGGACGGCGACTGACGCGTCGCCCGGCACAGGTCCACGACGTAGGCGGCGACCTTCGGGTCGAGATGGACGGCCCTGACCGCGGCGCGTCCGGCGGCCAGTTCGTCGGCGCCCGCGACCGGCTGCACCGCCGACAGGTCACGCGGGTCGAACCCGGCCGCGTGCCGCTGCAACATGGAGATCTCCTCGTCCCGTGTGGGGACGGGCACGGTCAGCTTGACCAGGAACCGGTCGAGCTGGGCCTCCGGCAGGGGATAGGTGCCCTCGTACTCGATCGGGTTCTGCGTCGCGCACACCACGAACGGGTCGGGCAGCGGACGCGCGGAGCCCTCCACGGAGACCTGCCGTTCCTCCATGGCCTCCAGCAGGGACGCCTGCGTCTTCGGCGGTGTCCGGTTGATCTCGTCGGCGAGGAGGAGGTTGGTGAAGACGGGACCCTCGCGGAAGTCGAACTCCGACGTCCGGTTGTCGTACACGAGCGACCCGGTCACGTCGCCGGGCATCAGGTCGGGGGTGAACTGGACGCGTTTGAAGTCGAGGTCGAGGGCCCGCGACAGCGTCTTGATGAGCAGCGTCTTCGCTGTACCTGGGACGCCTTCCAGCAGCACATGACCACGGCAGAGCAACGCGATGACCAGACCGGTGACCACGGAGTCCTGACCGACGACGGTCTTGGCGACCTCGCCGCGCAGCGCCGTCAGCGCCGCGCGGGCGGTGTCGGCCTGCCGCCGCGCCTCCTCGGACAGCGCGCCCGGCGGAGTGTCGCTCCGCGCTTGGTAGCCGCCGGGCACGTCGTCCTTCCCGAGCTCTACTGGTTGGTTCAAGACTCGCGTACCTGCCTTTCCAGGTCGTCGAGGACGTCGCTGAGGGCGATGAGCCCGGCGTCGTCCACGGGTTCAGGACCGTACAGGGCCGCGCCGACGTACGTCTCGTCGTAGGCGGTGCGGCGGGCGACCGCCGTGACGATCTCCTGTGCGGCCGAGGGGTCCTGCGCGCGGCCGCGGGGCAGGCCGAGCAGCGGGACGAGACGTTCACGGGCGCCGGAGCGCAACGCGTCCGAGGCGCGGTCGCGGGCGTGTCCGGCGCGGTAGAGGCGGGCGCGTCCCTCGACCGTCTCCGCGGAGCGGACGACGACGGGCAGCGCCTCCGCCACCACCGGGCCGAGGCGGCGCCCCCGCCACAGCGCCACCAGGAGCACCGCGACCAGCAGTTCGAGGAAGAACAACTTCACCCCGAACGGGAGGAGGTCGCCGAGCGACTGCTGCCCGGCGCCGGATCCCGACTTCGGCAGGTCGGGCACCAGCCACACGATCGACGCGCCCGTACCGGCGGCCAGGTTCAGTGCCAGTGCCGCGTTGCCCTCCTCGGTCAGCCGACCGTTGGTCAACGGTTCGGCTGAACCCAGCACGGTGACGGTGTTGGAACCGCGCTGTACCTGGACGACCCTGGAACCGCCGGAGTCGGACCGGTAACACTGTGTCGCGGATCCCGTCGCCTCGTAGGTGTCGGACTGACGGAACGCGACCGTTCCCGCGCGCGTCGCGGCTTCCAGGGAGCAGCCCGGATCGGCGTTCCCGTACACGGCGTCGCGCCTGCGCACCTGCGGGGCGAGTTCCGCCAGCGCGAACGATGTGGGCCGGACGAGCAGCAAGTCGACCTGCCAGGTGCTCAGTTGGCGCAGGTCGTAGTCGGTGAGCCGCTCGGTTCGGGTCACCAGGATGAGCGAGCCGGGGTCGGCCGCGTCGATGGCGTCCCCCGCGTTTCGCGCCACCGTCACGCCCGTCCCCCGCTGCTTGAGGAGTTCGGCGAGGGCGCGTCCGCCGTCCTGCTTCGGCGACGTCGGATCGAGCGCCTGCGGCGACGTCGCGGGACGCAGCGCGGCCAGGATCACCGCGACCACCACCATGACGAGGATCACCGCGACCACACCGCGCGCGGACCGCCAGCGGCGCCCCGCGACCTGCCGCGCGGACGGTTCGGCCCCCGGTGCGCCCTGCGCGCCGCCCTGGGTGCCGCCCTGTGCGCCGCCGGGCGGGGCGGTCTGCGTCACCATCGCGGTCCTCCGTCCTCACCGGCTCCGGCGGGCGTGAGGTCGTCGGCCTCCAGCGGCTTCGGCTTCGCCGCATGGAGCCGGTCGTCCACGTCCTTGACCCGCGCGTACCCCTCCGGGGTGCCCGGACGGTCGCCGTACCAGACGTCGTCGAAGATCCGGACGGCCTCGCGCAGGTCGTCGGCGAGCTGCGGCACGGCCTGGCCGGTCTCCTCCGCCAGCTCGTCGGCGGTGCGTCCGGGCCGTGCCGGCAACACCGCCCGTTCCTCCAGGTCGCGGGCCATCGCGCGGAGCCGTTCCCGGATCGCCTCCGCCCACTGCCCGGCCGCCGCGTGTTGCTCCGCCGCTGTTCTGTGGTCGAGCGCCGTGGACGTCGTGTCGTCCAGGAGGGGATCGTTCCTGGACCGCGGGTTGCGGCGGCCCCGCATCAGCCACGCGACGATCGCGATGGCGACGAGCGCGACTAGGATGACGACGACGATCGACGTCCAGCCCCCGCCGCGACCCTGCGATTCTGGAGCGGGCGCCTTGAAGAACAGTTCCTGGAGCCATTCGGCGAAGTCGTCCCAGGTGCGTTGCAGCCAGGACGGTTCGTCGCGCTGGTAGATCTGCTTGTCGAGTTCGCGTCGGGCCAACTCGCGGGCCTCGTCCCGGCCGATCGGGTCGGGAGCCGCCGTAAGGAGCGGCGCGTTCAAGCGCGTCATGGATTCGCCCCCGTCCTCGGGTGCGCCGGTGTCGGGCCGGTCCGCCACAGGTCGACGAAGTCTTCCACGTGGTCACCGCGTCTTTCGATCCGCAACTCCAGGTCGAATCCTTCACGGCGCATCCGACGGTCCATGTAGAGCAGCGCGATCACCCCGGCGTCGAACGGGAGGACGACCGACCAACTGACGATCCGGCCGAGCGTGTCCACGGCGAGCGCCGCCATCGTCGCGTCGCTACCTGTGGCATCACCGAAGAAGGCCAGTTGCACGAACAGGAACGGGATCCGCAAGGCGAAGAAGCCCATGAACACGGTCACGAGCATCGCCAGTAGCAGGGTTCCGAACGTCCGGAACCAGCGTCCCTTGGACAGGGCCACCGCCCGGCGGAGCGCACCGCCCACTGTCTGCCGTTCCAGGACGACCGCAGGAACGGCCAAGACGAACAGTAGGTAGAGCCACACCATCAGCCCTATGCCGATGGGAAACCCGAGAAGCCCCGCGAGCACGCTCAGCCCGGGATGCGCCTCGACCGCGATCAGCAGGGCGAACGGAAGGGTCGGTAGTACCAGCGCGACCAGTGAGACGCCGATGACGGCCGCGGAGGTCGCCAACAGCCGGCCCAGACGCGGCCGGGTGTCCCGCCACGCCTGGCGCGGCGCGATCGGCGCGCCCACCAGTTCGCGACCGAGGATCGGTGCGAGGAGACCGGCCAGCACCAGAATCGCGTACGCCGACAGCACCAGCCCCATCACCGTCAACGTGAGCTGCGCGCCGAGCGACTCCAGCAGAAGGTCGGGGGTGACCTCGTTGCGGGCCTCGTCCCCGATGAAGAAGTACGCGGCGATCGAACTCGCCACCTGGATCACCGTGGTCATCCCCACGGCCAGGCCCAGTGACGTGCGCGGGCGCCGCCGGATCCCGGCGATGGCGCCGTCCAGCATCTCCGAGACGGACATGGGACGGAACGGGACGTCCTGCACGCCGGACGCGTCGCTGTCGGCGTCGGCGCCGTCTCGGCCGACTCGGCCGTCTCGGCCGTCCGGTCCCGGCATCTCCTGGCTCCCTGCGGTCTCTGGCGAGGGTCTTCCGGCGGCCGCGCCCGGTCGTGGTCCGGGCCGTCACGTCCGCCGTCACGCCCGCCCGTCACGTCCGCCGGTCAGGTCATCCTGTCACGGGCGAGGCGCCGCGAATGCCGTGCCCGACCCCGATGGCGGTGATCTGCGCACTCCGTAGCGCGTCGAACACCGAATCACGCCGATGCCGGTCGGCGTCCCGCGTGTTTCGGTGGCCCCATCTACAATTCCGTGCCGCGCACTTGATCGTGGGGGAGCCATGGACGACATGAACGCGGGTAACCTGGCACGCCAAGGCAGATCTCTCCCTGGCGAGGTGGGGCCGCCGGAGCCAAGCGCCACCGAGTACTCACTCCACCGAACCCCGACTTTGTGACGATGAGGGCCATGAGAGGACGTGTACTGGTCGTCGACGACGACCTCGCGCTCGCCGAGATGCTCGGCATCGTGCTGAGGGGCGAGGGCTTCGAACCATCGTTCGTCCACGACGGAGACAAGGCGCTCGAGGCCTTCCGGGAGACCCGGCCCGACCTCGTGCTGCTCGACCTGATGCTTCCGGGGGCGGACGGCATCGACGTGTGCCGCCAGATCCGCGCCGAGTCCGGCGTGCCGATCGTCATGCTCACGGCGAAGAGCGACACCGTGGACGTCGTGCTCGGGCTGGAGTCCGGCGCCGACGACTACATCGTCAAACCGTTCAAACCGAAGGAACTGGTGGCGCGCGTCCGCGCCCGGCTGCGGCGCACGGACGAGCCCGCGCCGGAGACCCTGCAGATCGGCGACATCACCATCGACGTCGCCGGGCACTCGGTCAAGCGCGGCGACCGGCACATCCCGCTGACGCCGCTGGAGTTCGACTTGCTGGTGGCGCTGGCCCGTAAGCCCCGCCAGGTGTTCACCCGCGAAGTCCTGCTTGAGCAGGTGTGGGGGTACCGGCACGCCGCCGACACCCGCCTGGTGAACGTCCATGTGCAGCGACTGCGCGCCAAGATAGAGAAAGACCCCGAGCGGCCCGAGATCGTCGTCACCGTGCGCGGTGTCGGCTACAAGGCCGGGCCTGCTTGACCGGGCCCGCTTGACGGGCCCGCCTGACCGGGCCCGCCTGACCGGTACCGGCCCCCAGACCGTCCACCAGACCGTTCGAACTCAGCCATCCGACGTCCGCGCGACCTTTCGAACATTCATGACGTCGCCGTAACCTGCCGGAGTCGCATTCCTTCGTGATTCCCCTCGTGACACACCGATGACCGTCCAGCACTTTCCCGGAGCCCCGTCACCCAGGCCACGCCGTATCGCGGTTCCCTCATGAGCGCCGACATGAGGAGGGCGAAGCGGTTCGTCCGGCGTGCCCTGCGGGCGGCCCGGCGCCTTCTGCGCCGCACCGTGAAGAGCGGATACACGCGGTGGCACCGGTCGATCCAGGTGCGCATCGTCACGTCCACCCTGTTCATTTCGGCGATCGTCGTCGCGATCCTGGGCATGTTCCTGATGCAGCAGATGTCGTCGGCGCTCATGGACGGCAAGGTCAAGGCGGCCCGCCTCCAACTGGACGACGGTCTGGCGCAGGTACAGCGCGACCTGGGCAACTCGGCCGGGGACGGCAGCAGGCTCAACTCGACGATCGAACGGCTGAAGGCTCGAAGCGGCCCGTCCGGGCTGTACGAGGTCTACATTCGCGACACGACCGAGCAGTACTTCGACGGGTACTCGACCAACGAACTGCGTCCGGAGAGCGTCCCGCGGCGGCTTCGGAAGGAGCTGAAGAACGCGCCCGCTGGTTCGCGCGCCTACACCTACGGCGAGCTGTCCTATATCGATGACCGTCCGTCCGAGCGGGGGCTCATCGTCGGCGGCAAGACCGGTCAGTTCGAGCTGTACTACCTGTTCCGGCTCGTGGAGGAACAGCGGACCCTGACCAATGTGGGACGGTCCCTAGCGGGAGTGGGCATCGTCCTGGTGCTGCTTCTGGCGGCGATCGCCTCACTGGTGACGCGGCAGGTCGTCATCCCGGTGCGGCTGGCCGCGCAGGGTGCCCAGCGGCTCGCCGCCGGACGGCTCGAAGAGCGCATGAGGGTCCGAGGTGAGGACGACCTGGCGCGCTTGGCCAGATCCTTCAACGACATGGCCGCGAACCTGCAGGAGAAAATCGGGGAACTGGAGGACCTGTCACAGGTTCAACGCCAGTTCGTGTCCGACGTGTCGCATGAGCTGCGCACGCCCCTGACCACCATCAGGATCGCCGCGGACATGCTCTACGAGAACCGTGACACCTTCGACGATCCCGCGGTGGGACGGTCCGCGGAGTTGTTGCAGAGCCAGCTTGAACGGTTCGAGTCACTGCTGGCCGACCTCCTGGAGATCAGTCGGCACGACGCGGGCGCCGCGACGCTGGACGTGGAGTCCCTCGACATGCGCGACCTCGTCCTGCGCGTCGTCGGCGACATCCAAGGACTGTCCGAACGCAAGGGCAGCAAGGTCGTCCTGCAACTGCCGGGCGAACCGTGCATGGCGGAGGTCGACCGTCGCAGGGTCGAACGCATCCTGCGGAACCTGCTCGTCAACGCCGTCGAACACGGCGAGGGCGAGGACATCGTGGTGTCCGTCGCCGCCGACCGGGACGCCGTCGCCGTCGCCGTCCGCGACCACGGCGTCGGCCTCAAACCGGGCGAGGGCCAGATGGTCTTCGACCGGTTCTGGCGCGCCGACCCCGCCCGCGCCCGCACCACCGGCGGCACCGGACTCGGCCTGTCGATCTCCCGGGAGGACGCGCAGTTGCACGGTGGATGGCTGCAGGCGTGGGGAGAGCCCGGTGCGGGCTCCCAGTTCCGTCTCTCGCTGCCTCGCGTGGCCGGGGCCGAACTACGGGGCTCCCCGCTTCCGCTGGTGCCTCCTGGGGCCGGTGACGCGCGTCCGCTGTTCGCGGAACTGGAGGCGGGCGAGTGACCGCGGGCCGCACCACCGGCTGCACCCTGGGACGGCACGGGACGATCTGCTTCCTCGCGGTCGCCGTCCTCGTCCTCGGCGGCTGCGCGACCGTGCCGAGCGGCGGTCAGGTCGTCACCGGCAGACCCGCCGAACGGGCCGAACGCGTCGATGACCCGTACGTCCGGTTGATCCCGGTGAAGCCGCGTCCCGAGTGGGGACCGGCCCAGATCGTCTCCGGATTCCTGGCCGCGTCCGCGAGCTTCGACGACGACCACAAGGTCGCCAAGCTGTATCTCGGCGCGCGGACCACCTGGAACCCGGGGCTGCGTCCGTCCGTGACGGTCCTGGCGAGCCGTGTCACCGAACCCCAGGTGGTCCGGGCGACCGCCACCCACGCGACCGTCAAGGTCACCGGCCAGGAGGTCGGCACCATCACCTCCGACGGCCAGTACACCGCCTCCCCGAGAGCGCTCGACACCTCGTTCCAACTCGCGAAGACGTCCCAGGGGGTGTGGCGCATCACCGGGCTCCCCGGCGACGACAAGACCGGGCTGCTCCTCTCCCAGGACGACGTCGAACGCGCCATGCGCACCGTCAACCTGTTCTTCTTCGCACCCGACCACCAGACCCTCGTCCCGAACGGCATCTTCCTGCCGGTCGTGAACCGGCAGACCCTGCCGACCCAACTCGCCCAGGCGCTCCTGGACGGCCCCACGTCCTGGCTGAACGGCGCCGTCCACACCGCCTTCCCGACCGGAACCAGGCTGAGGCGCGGGGTCCACGTCGACAAGGACGTCGCCACCGTCGACCTCACCAAGGAGGCCCGCGCCGGAAACGTCGAACAGATGTCGGCGCAACTCGGCTGGACGATGCGGCAACTGTCCGAGATCAAACGTTGGCGACTCCAGATCGAGGGGCAGCCCGTCGCGCCCGACGGCCTGGAGTACACCCAGCCCGTCCACGCCTGGGACGCCAACTCCCCCGACGGACAGGTGCCGAAGGGTGAACACCATCCGAACGCCTACGTCGTCAGCCCGTCCGGCTTCATCGGCACCCTGGAGGGCGACCGCGCCCAGCCCCGGGTGATCGGCGCCGCGGGCCGTCTCTCCCGTCCGGCCGTCGCCCCCGACAACCAGGAACTCGCCGGTCTCAGCGCCGAAGCCGACCAGGTCTTCGTCGCCGCGCCCCTGACCGGTTCGCCCCCGCCCCGCGTCCTGCTCACCGCGCAGAAGGACGCCCGCTTCACCGCCCCGACCTGGAGCCGCGACGGCACCCTCTGGGTGGTGGAGAGCAAGAAGGACGAGTCCTGGCTGTGGGTGCGTCCACGCGGCCGACCACCCGTCCGCGCCGCCCACTGGGGCCTCGGCGGCCGCGAGGTCCGCGCCTTCCGCATCGCCCGCGACGGCGTCCGCGCCGCCGTCATCGCGCACATCGACGGCCGCCCCCAAGTCCAGGTCGGCCGAATCGCCTATGCCCCCGGCGGCACCCTGGACGTCGGCTCCTTCCTGCCGGTGAGCTCCGAACTCCAGGACGCCGTCGACCTAGCCTGGCGCGACTACAGCACCCTCGCCGTCCTCGGCCGCGCCCAACGCGACTCGCAGACGCTCCCGTTCCTGATGCCGATCAGCGGCAGCGCCATCACCTCCCTGGGCGTCGGCTCCCTGGGCGAACCCCGCACGATCGCCGCCGCCCCCGGCGCCCCGATCCTCATCGGGACCCGGTCGTCCGGCAAGGACCAGGTCTGCCGCCAGCGGGCCCCCAGCAACTCCTACAGCCCCTGGATCTGCCCCACCCCGGCCAAGGACCCCGACTACCCGGGCTGAGAGTTATCCACAATTCCCGAACCCATTACCCCCGACCACCCCCGACGAGCATCGTCGATGCCATGAGATGGCTCCCCGACCTGCTCGAACTGCTCTTCCCCGAAACCTGCGTCGGCTGTGGCACGCCCCGCCTCCTCCTCTGCGACACCTGCGCGACCCCCCTCCAGGGCCCCGCAAGACCCGCCAGGACGGCCCCGTACGGCCTCCCCCCACCCTGGACCGTCGCCACCTACGAGGGCCCCTTGAAAGCGATCCTGTCCGCTTACAAGGAGCACGGCCGCACCGCCCTGGCCGTCCCCTTGGGCGAGGCCCTGGCCACATCCCTCCACGCCGCCATAGCGAACCAAAGACCACCCCACACGGTCGTATGGATCCCGTCCCGCCGCACCTCCCTCAAACGCCGCGGCCACGACCCCCTCCGCCAAACCCTCGCCATAGCCCTGGACCGCCTACGCGAGAAGGACGTCCCCATCACCACCTGCAACGCTTTGAAACCAACCAAACGCACAGCCGACCAAGCAGGCCTAACCGCCCCCCAACGCGCCAAAAACCTCCAAGGCGCCTTCCAAGCAACCCACCCCGCCAAACCCACCACCGATCACATGACCGACCACGCGACCGAACCCATCACCGATCGCATCGCGGACTGTTCGGTGATCCTGGTGGACGACGTCATCACCACGGGCGCCACCCTCGCCGAGGCAGCCCGCGCCCTCCGAGCCGCAGGCATCGAGGTAACCGCCGCCGCCACCATCGCAGCAACCCCCCGCCACCACCCGTGACCCCACCCCTCCCAACCAAGCCCGACCGCGGCAGCCACCGCTTGTGCGGCGGGATCAACGGCGGGCCAGCGCGCGTGACGGCCCCCGGCGCGAGGCGGGACCGGTGCTGAGGGACACCGATCGTGATGGCCATGGCTTGTGAGGTGAGACGGTCGTGACGGGTACCAGTGATGCGTGCCGGCTGCGGCGGCAGCCACCGCTTGTGCGGCGGGATCAACGGCGGGCCAGCGCGTGACGGCCCCCGGCGTGAGGTGGGACTGGTGCTGAGGGACACCGATCGTGATGGCCATGGCTTGTGAGGTGAGACGGTCGTGACGGGTACCAGTGATGCGTGCCGGCTGCGGCGGCAGCCACCGCTTGTGCGGCGGGATCAACGGTGGGGCAGTGCGTGACGGCTCCCGGTGTGAGGTGGGACTGGTGCTGAGGGACACCGATCGTGATGGCCATGGCTTGTGAGGTGAGACGGTCGTGACGGGTACCAGTGATGCGTGCCGGCTGCGGCGGCAGCCACCGCTTGTGCGGCGGGATCAACGGTGGGGCAGTGCGTGTGACCGCCCCCGGCGTGAGGTGGGACCGGTGCTGAGGGACACCGATCGTGATGGCCATCGCTTGTGAGGTGAGACGTAGTAGTGGTTGGCGCCTGGGGGGCGGGCAGCGCTTGTGAGGTCGAGCCGGGTGGTGACGGCCGCCGGTCGTGATTGCGGCCGCGCTGAGGGTGACGGCCAGTGTTCGTGGTGATGACCGGTGGTGGCGATTACCTCTGGCGGAAGCAGCGCTTGCGAGGTCGAGACCGGTGGTGACGGCCGCCGGGTCGTCCGCGAACCGCTCCGAAGGTGGTGGTCGTGCTCGTGGCGGCTACTGGGCGTGGGGTGGGAGCGGGGATGGCGGGTGAGTGGTGGTGACGGGCCGTGGTTGGAAAGGGAGACGCGGTGGGACGGGCGGTGGTTGTGGTGTGTGGGGGGGTGGTGACTTTCTTCGGGGTGGGGGGTGGGGTTGTAGGTAGTTACCTGGTGTAGTCGGTAGGGAGGGATTCGGGTGGGTGGGTTGGGTTCTGTCGCGGTCGGGGTGGGGAAACTCACCGCCGGGCCAGGGTGCTCTGACCTGCGGGGTCGTGATGGGCGGATCCGGTGTGCGGGTGGGGTTCGGGGGCGGTGGTGGGGCGGTGGGGAGGGGGTGAGGCGGGCGTCCGGGAGGGTTCCGATGACGGTCAGTGAGTATTTCCTCGGCCCACCCCCCTGACATTCGTGGCGTAAGGGGTTAGCGTTCCTGACATGGCACCCGCCCGGGTCCGTGGTTGCGTCGGATCGCAGTGCTCGTGCGGAGCACGAGAGGCGGTCCGGCAAGCCGATGCCAGGCGCAGGCGAAACGGCCCACGTAAGGCGACTTCTCGTCGACCGATCACGGTGCGCCTTAGAGGTAAGTCCTGCCCCGTCGGGGGATCCGACATCCCCCGAACCGGGAGAAGGGCAGTAGTGGCGAAAGCGCCGCGAGCCCCTCAGCAGGCGGATGTGGGGACGAAGACCAGGTCGGCCGGGCGGGTGCGACCCACCGTCCTGTGGTGCGCGTCCGGGGCGGTGAGCACTTTTCGTCCACGATCTTCACGAATCGTCGGGGATGAGAGGTGTTCAGCCGGGGACCCCGGGCAAAGCCTGAGTACAACCGGGAGAAGGGGGGTCCCACGTGAACATCACCGTGAGGGGCCGGCACACCGATGTCAACGATAGGTTCCGGCGGCACGTCGACAACAAACTCGCCAAGATCGAACGGCTCAACCAGAAGGTCATCCGCGTGGATGTGGAGGTGTCCGAGGAACGTAATCCACGGTTGGCCGACCAGCGCGAGAGGGTGGAGCTGACGATCCGCTCCCGCGGTCCGGTGATCAGAGCCGAGGCCGCCGCCGACGATCGTTACGGCGCCCTCGACCTGGCGCTGGACAAGCTGGAGTCACGGTTGCGCCGCAACGCCGAGCGGCGCAAAGGGCATGGCGGCAAGGGGCGCGCCAAGCTCGCGACGATGGAGCCCCTGCCCGAGACGCTCCCCGAACCCCCGGAGGCCGTCACCGAGCCCGCCGCTGACGAGCCCGAACCCGTGAAGGTCTCCCCGGAGGAGAATCTCGTCCCCATCCCGATGGACGGCGACGGCCCCGTCATCGTCCGCGAGAAGTTCCACAAGGCCGAGCCGATGGGCATCGAGCAGGCGCTCTTCGAGATGGAGCTCGTCGGCCATGACTTCTTCCTGTACCGCGACAAGGAGACCGGGCACCCCTCGGTCGTCTACCGAAGGAGAGGCTGGGACTACGGAGTCATCAGGCTCGTCGAAGAGTGAACGTTCTCCATCCGAACGGGCGTACCGATCGAAGATGGAGTGTGTTCAGTGATGCGGTACTCGCATCACGTCACCGTCCGAACCATGCCATGATCTGAAAAGGCGTACCAGTCGATCCGCGAAGGTCCGGGAGGCTCCGGTGCGGCTCCCCGCCGTACCGGTTCCTTTCCGGACGGACGCGGGCCGCCGGGAACCTCCCGGTACGCACAGCAGTTCACCGGGGGACACCCCGGCCCGAAATCCCCCGGGTTCGCCCCGGGAACCCGTATGTTCCCGAGGACGACCCGTCGGAGAACAACCCTCCGGTGGTTCCAGATCGCTGAATAGTGAAGGGGGGAAGCGGCGTCTCCTCCACGCCGCGAACTCTGGTGAGCGAGAATCCCGAGGCTCGCGACGCCGCGGCGGTACCCCGTCAGCCCGGCGCCGTCCCCGCCGGGCGGGAGGCGGCCCAGCCGGCCGGGACGGCCGATCCGATCCGCGTGCTCATCGTCGACGACCATGCGCTGTTCCGCAGGGGTCTGGAGATGGTCCTGCAGGGCGAGGACGACATCGAGGTCATCGGTGAGGGCGGCGATGGGCACGAGGCCGTCGAGATGGCCGGTGACCTGCTGCCCGACGTCGTCCTGATGGACATCCGGATGCCCCGCCGCAGCGGTATCGAGGCGTGCACGGCCATCAAGGACGCCGCGCCCAGCGCCAAGATCGTCATGCTGACCATCAGCGACGAGGAGGAGGATCTCTTCGAGGCGATCAAGGCCGGGGCCAGCGGCTACCTGCTCAAGGAGATCTCGATCGACGAGGTGCCGCAGGCCGTCCGGGCCGTGCACGGCGGCCAGTCGTTGATCAGCCCGTCGATGGCGTCCAAGCTCATCACCGAGTTCGCGGCGCTGGCCAAGCGCAGCGAGGAGCGGACGCAGCAGGTCCCGGCGCCGCGCCTCACCGACCGGGAGATGGAGGTGCTGCGCCTCGTCGCGCGCGGTCTCGGCAACCGGGAGATCGCCCGGGAGTTGTTCATCTCCGAGAACACCGTGAAGAACCACGTCCGCAACATCCTGGAGAAGCTCCAGTTGCACTCGCGGATGGAGGCCGTCGTGTACGCCGTCCGGGAGAAGCTCCTGGAGATCACCTGAGTCACCACCAATCCGGTTTTGTCGGTGTCGTGACGTAGCATCGCGGACGTGGTCGACACGGTGGAACTCAGCGCGGACGAGGCACGACGGCTTCAGCTGCGCGCCCAGGGTTTCCTGGGCGCGTGGCGTAAGGGCGGCGTCGCGGCGATGCTGGGACGGCTCGGCGCCGTCCAGCTCGACACGATCTCCGTCCTCGCCCGGTCCCACGAACTGGTT
Organism: Actinomadura pelletieri DSM 43383; assembly: GCF_003634705.1. Lineage (GTDB taxonomy): Bacteria > Actinomycetota > Actinomycetes > Streptosporangiales > Streptosporangiaceae > Spirillospora > Spirillospora pelletieri. The sequence goes on from NZ_RBWU01000002.1 coordinate 418,039, forward strand.
TCGTATGCCCGCCTGGGGCCGGTCGGGCGCGACACGATCGAAACCGCCTACTGGGGCAACGGCGCCGCCGGAAACGGGACGTTCGAGTACTGGGCGCACGCCGCGTCCATCCTGCCCATCGCCGACTGGCCGCTGTTCGCGTTCCGCCGCCGCGCCTACCGAAGCCGCGGGTGGCGCTGGCACAAGGTCCCGGAGGGCGTCTGCGCCGAGATCCGCGCGAAGCTGGCGGCGGACGGCCCGCTGACCACCAAGGAACTCGGCGGCGCCAAGGCGAGCGCCGAATGGTGGGACTGGAGCGACCACAAGATCGGCATCGAGTGGCTGCTGGACATCGGCGAGGTCGTCTGCGTGCAACGCGTCGGCTGGCGCCGCGTCTACGACCTGGCCGAACGGGCCGTCCCCGCCGAGTACTTCGCGCTCGACCCGGACGACGACGCCTGCCTGACCGCCCTCGTCGCCCGCGCCGGACGGGCCCTCGCCGTCGCCACCCGCGCCGACCTCGCCGACTACTACCGCATCAAGCGCGACCAGGTCGACCAGGTGATCGAGGCGACCGGGCTCGTCCCGGCCCGCGTCGCCGGCTGGTCCCAGCCCGCGTGGGCCGACCCCGACGCCGTGGCGACCCCGCCCCGCGGCCGCCACGCGACGACCCTGCTGTCCCCGTTCGACTCCCTCGTCTGGGACCGGGCCCGCGCCTCCCGGGTCTTCGGGTTCGACCATCGCCTGGAGGCGTACGTGCCGAAGGCCAAGCGCGTCCACGGCTACTTCGCGATGCCGCTCCTCGCCGGAGGCAGGCTGATCGGACGCGTCGACCCGGCCCGGGAGGGCCGCACCCTCGTCGCCCGGCAGGTCTCCCTGGAACCGTGGGCCGTCAGCACCCCCGCCAGAACGGAGACCTCGACCACCGCCCTCGCCACGGCCCTCTGGCGCGCCGCCACCTGGGTCGGCTGCGACGACGTCCGCGTCGAGAGAACCGACCTCCCCCCAACCGCCATCGAACACGCCCTGAAAACCACCACCCCCACCTAACCAACCGCCCCCGCCATCGCCGACACCACCGGCATCCACCCAGGACTGATCGATGGTTCCCGGACGCGGCGGACGATCGCCTCACAGATGACCCCGGCGGCGCCCATGGCCAGAGCGCACAACGACGCCGACGCGCTCCTTACCCACAGGCGCCATGCCGGGGCCACGCGCGGGCCACAGAAAAAGTTGCGCCCGAACCGCGTCCCCGCCTGGCCGTTCACCACGACGAAGGCGGACGACCCGCCCCGACCGGACGCCCCAGCCGGGCGTGCCGTTCGCGCCCTGACTGGGCGCGCCCATCGAGCGTGGCGTCCGGGTGTCCTAACCAAGGTGCGGGCCAGGTGGCTGATCCAGGGTGTTGGCCGGGCCTGTCGACTGGGCGTGCCGTTCGAGCGTGGCGCCGCGGACCACCGGCCGGGGGCGTTGACTGGGCGGGCTGGTTGGGCGTGTGGACTGGGTTGCTGGCCGTCGGCATTGGACGGGGGCGCTTGTCGGCGCAGCGGTCGGGTGCGTCTGGGCAAGCGTTCCGAGCGGGCGCCCCGGCCGAGTGCCCTCGGCCGGGGTGGGATGGGTTTCGGGCTTGTTCTTTTCGGGGGTTGGGGCTACCGAATCCGGGTTTTTCTGGGCGGGGTGATCTTGGTGGGGTGAGGGGGGTCAGCCGTGGGGGGTCTGTTGGGGGTCGGTGGCCACCGGGCGGTCGAGGGACTCGCCCGCGGGGCCGCCGCGGCGCTTGTCGGAGCGGGAGCCGAACAGTGAGTAGTCGACTATTTCCGGAATGACGCGGGGCGCGTCCACGACCACATCGGCGAACAGATGGACGAAACCGCTGATGATCATGCCGAGAACGATGATCCCGGCGCCCACCCAGAACAGGATCCACAGTGGCCCCATACAGAGCGCCACGCCGCCGACGACGAACCCGGCGAAGATGACCGAGACGGCCATCCATGAACTCGGTCGCCCGGCGTGCGATCCGTGCGACCCTTCGGACTGCGACTGTTCGGACACTGCGCGTCTCCCTCCGCTTCGTCGGAAACATCCTCTCCGGGAGCCCGAGGGTCAAACGAGGCGTGCTATGGATTGCGCTGCGGAGTGACGTAGACCATTCTGGGTCTCGCCTACGATGGCATCGTACGTGTGGTGTGCGCGCCGCTGGAGCGGTGACCCACGATCTGCAAGGAGCCTCTGAGAGTGCCGCCAGTCATCGACAAAATCCTTCGTGCGGGCGAGGGCAAAGTTCTGCGCAAGCTCAAAAAGCTCGCGGATCAGGTCAACTCGATCGAGGAGGACTACCTCGAGATGAGCGACGCCGAGTTGCGCGAGCAGACCGACAAGTTCAAGGAGGAGATCACCGAGGAGGTGGCCAAGCTCGTCGCCAAGGGCAAGTCCGAGCGGGACGCCGAGCGCCAGGTCCTTGACGAGCTCCTGCCCTACGCGTTCGCGACCGCCCGTGAGGCCGCGAAACGAGTGCTGGGCCAGCGTCACTTCGACGTGCAGATCATGGGCGGCGCGGCGCTGCACATGAGCACGCAGAAGGCCTCCGACGACGAGAAGCGCAACTCCGACGAGACCGGTCAGCGCAGCAGCCGCCATGTCGGTTACATCGCCGAGATGAGGACCGGTGAGGGCAAGACCCTGACCTGTGTCCTCCCCGCCTATCTCAACGCGCTGACCGGCAAGGGCGTCCACGTCGTCACCGTCAACGACTACCTCGCCAAGCGTGACGCCGAGTGGATGGGCCGCGTCCACCAGTTCCTCGGGCTCGAGGTCGGTGTCGTCCTCCCGCAGATGACGCCGGAGGAGCGCCGCGCGGCCTACAACGCCGACATCACCTACGGGACGAACAACGAGTTCGGCTTCGACTACCTGCGCGACAACATGGCGTGGAGCCTGGAAGAGTGCGTGCAGCGCGGCCACAACTTCGCGATCGTGGACGAGGTCGACTCCATCCTGATCGACGAGGCCCGTACCCCGCTGATCATCTCAGGGCCGGCCGAGCAGAACTCCAAGTGGTACCCCGAGTTCGCCAAGATCGCGCCGCGGCTGAAGCGGGCGGAGCTGATCAGCACCGCCGGGCAGGTCGACGAGTACGGCCCGGGTGACTACGAGGTCAACGAGAAGAAGCGCACGGTCGGCATCACCGAGTCCGGCGTCGAGAAGGTCGAGGACTGGCTCGGCATCGACAACCTGTACGACTCGGTCAACACGCCCCTCGTCAGCTTCCTCAACAACGCCCTCAAGGCGAAGGAGCTGTACAAGCGCGACAAGGACTACGTCGTCATGAACGGCGAGGTCCTGATCGTGGACGAGTTCACCGGCCGTATCCTGCACGGCCGCCGCTACAACGAGGGCATGCACCAGGCCATCGAGGCCAAGGAGGGCGTGCCGATCAAGGACGAGAACCAGACCCTCGCCACGATCACCCTCCAGAACTACTTCCGCCTCTACAACAAGCTGTCCGGCATGACCGGTACGGCCGTGACCGAGGCCGCCGAGTTCAACAAGACCTACAAGCTCGGCGTCGTGCCGATCCCGACGAACAAGCCGATGGTCCGCGAGGACGTGTCGGACGTCGTCTACAAGACCGAGCAGGCCAAGTTCGAGGCCGTCGTCGACGACATCGCCGAGCGGCACGAGAAGGGCCAGCCGGTCCTGGTCGGTACGACCTCTGTGGAGAAGTCCGAGAAGCTGAGCAAGATGCTCAAGCGGCGCGGCATCCCGCACCAGGTGCTGAACGCCAAGAACCACGAGCAGGAGTCGGCGATCGTCGCGGAGGCGGGTCGCAAGGGCGCCGTCACCGTCGCGACGAACATGGCGGGACGCGGTACCGACATCATGCTCGGCGGCAACCCCGACTTCCGTGCCGACCTGGAGCTGCACCAGCGGGGCCTGTCGCCGCTGGAGACGCCGGACGAGTACGAGGCGGCCTGGCCGGAGGCGCTGAAGAAGGCCAAGCTGGACGTGGAGGGCGAGCACGAGGAGGTCGTCGAACTCGGCGGCCTGTACGTCCTCGGCACCGAGCGGCACGAGTCGCGGCGCATCGACAACCAGCTCCGCGGACGGTCCGGCCGTCAGGGCGACCCGGGCGAGTCCCGGTTCTACCTCTCCCTCGAGGACGACCTGATGCGGCTGTTCAACTCCGCCCGCGTCGAGTCGATCATGACGCGGCTGAACATCCCGGACGATGTGCCGATCGAGTCCAGGATCGTCACCAACGCGATCAGGTCGGCGCAGAGCCAGGTCGAGCAGCAGAACTTCGAGGTTCGCAAGAACGTCCTGAAGTACGACGAGGTCCTGAACCGGCAGCGCAAGGTCATCTACGCCGAGCGCCGCAAGGTCCTCGAGGGCGAGGACCTGCACGAGCAGGTGCGCAGCATGATCGACGAGGTCGTCGCGGGCTATGTCGCGGGCGCCACCGCCGAGGGCTTCGCCGAGGAGTGGGATCTCGCCAAGCTGTGGAAGGCGTTCGAGCAGCTCTACCCGATCTCGATCACGGTGGACGAGCTGGTCGAGGAGGTGGCCGGCGGCGACATCTCCGGCCTGGACGCCGAGACCCTCGCCGAGCGGATCCGCGAGGACGCCCAGGCGGCCTACGACAAGCGCGACGAGGAACTCGGTTCCGAGGTGATGCGCGAACTCGAACGCCGCGTCGTGCTGAACGTCCTCGACCGCAAGTGGCGCGAGCACCTCTACGAGATGGACTACCTCCAGGAGGGCATCGGTCTGCGGGCCATGGCGCAGCGCGACCCGCTGGTGGAGTACCAGCGTGAGGGCTACGACATGTTCAACGCGATGCTCGACGGCATCAAGGAGGAGTCGGTCGGTTACCTGTTCCACCTGGAGGTCGAGGTGGAGGAGCAGCCGTCGGTCCCGACCGTCGGCGCCGCGCCCGTCTCGGTCGCCAAGTCCGCCGGCGACACCGACGCCGCCCCCGCCGACGAGCTGGAGGAGGCGGAGGAGACCCCGGCGATCAAGGCGAAGGGCTTGGAGAAGCCGAAGCGCCCGTCCAAGCTGGAGTACTCGGCCCCGACCGTCGACGGTGACGGCGGCGTCGAGCACCACAGCGAGGAGACGCCGGACGAGTACGCGGGCGTGAACCGCAACGACCCGTGCCCCTGCGGTTCGGGCAAGAAGTTCAAGCGCTGCCACGGCGACCCGCGTAACAAGGCCAAGTAGGTAGTAGAAGTCACGAAAGCGGCCCCCGGTGCACACCGGGGGCCGCTTCCGTTCGTTCACGGCGCGGTCGTCTCCAGCGCGGTACAACGCCACCGTCCCCGCATGTGTTGGAGCCGCAGGGCCAGCGCGTGGACACGTCCGGCGACGACGACCACCGCGACCACCTCCGCCACCGCCGGGACAGGCCGCTGAAGACGACTGGACAGCACCTTCGGCGGGACGACCCGTCTCCCTCGCCCGACCGCCTCACCGCGCCGGGACACCTTCCTGCACACTTCGGGAACGGCCACGAGCGACAGCTGATGAGGCGGCCGCGTCCCCGCCAGGACCTCCACGACCAGCCGCACGGCGGTGTCGGCGACGGCCCGGACCTCCGCGTCCACCCCGTCCGCGGGCCGCACCACCCGCAACTCCGGCACCCGCGCCGCGGGAACCGCCGGCCTCAACGCCAGCGCCCCACGCGTCACCGGCTGATACCGAACGAACCGCACCACCACGGCCTTCTCCGAACGACGCCCCATACGAAAACCTCCTGTCTCTTTCAGAGACAGGAGTCACGAGAGCCGCGAAAAATACATCCTGACCGCATCAGGCCGATCCCACCCACCGAGGACGAGCCTGAGGTAAAGGCCGTCGCCGGGCTCCCCCATCTCGTCGACGGACAGGAGCCGCTGAAGCCGCGAGGCAAGAACGTCTGGACGCGAGCGAGCCGCTTCGTACGCCTGAGCAGGGGAGCGCAGCAGGACGTGTGGCGTCCGCCCCTCCGAGCCCCCTTGCCTTGTTGGACGCCAGGGGTGCTGGAGTGGCGCGGTGAGGAAGTCGGGGCGGCCCGTAAGTCTGGGGAGGGGGTGTTCTGGCGTTCTGTCGTTTGGAGTCTGGTTTGTTGGACGACCGGGGGCGCTGGCGGCGCGGTGAGGGCCTTGGGGCGGCCCGTAGGTCTGGGGAGGGGGCGGGGTGTTGGGGCCGCGAGGGTGGCGGGCCGGGAAAGGAGGGGCGGCGGGACGCCGTTGGCGTCCCGCCGCCTGGGAGCGAGTCCCGGGTGAGGCGCGGGAATCCCGGGACTCTCCTGGGGGCCGGGCCAGGGGGCTGGACCGGCCCGGCGGGGCGCCGCTCGGATGAGGGGAACGCGGCGCCCCTTGGGGGAAGGTCAGCCGCCGGCGGGAGCTCCCTGCGCGCCGCCTTCCTTCTTGTTACCGGCCATTTCCGGGTCGACCGCCGGGTCGGCGGCCACCGTTTCCTCGCCTTCGGGTTCCCGCCCGGGGGTCGCGAAGTTGAACTTCTTGATCAGGAAACTGAAGACGAAGAAGTAGATGAAGAAGTACAGGACGCCCATTCCGATGATGAGCGCGAGTTGCTCGGTATTGTCCTTCCTCGCGTTGAGCAGTAGGTCGATCAACCCGGCGGAGAAGCTGAACCCGAGCTGGGCTCCGGCGGCCTCCAGGACCGCCATCGAGATGCCGGTGAGGACGACGTGCACGCCGTAGAGGACGGGCGCGACGAACATGAACGAGAACTCGATGGGTTCGGTGACGCCGGTGACGAACGCGGTGAGCGCGGCGGACAGCATGATGCCGCCGACCGCGGGACGCCGGTGGGCGGGAGCGGCGCGCCAGATGGCGAACGCCGCGCCGGGGAGGCCGAACATCAGGACGGGGAAGTAGCCGGCGAGGAAGCCGCCCGCGTCGGGGTCGCCCGCCAGGTAGCGGTTGACCTCACCCTTGACGACGCCTTCGCCGGTCTGGAAGTCACCGAACACGAACCAGATGAGCGAGTTCGGGATGTGGTGGAGGCCGAAGGGCAGCAGCAGACGGTTGACGACGCCGTACACACCGGCGCCGAGGGCGCCCGCGCCCGTGACCCAGTCACCGAAGTCGGTGAGGATGTTGCCGAACAGGGGCCAGATGAGGCCGATGAGCACACCGAGGATCAGCGCGGCGAACGCGGTGACGATCGGGACGAACCGGCGGCCACCGAAGAACGCCAGGTAGGCCGGCAGCTTCACACGGTAGAACCGCTGGTAGAGGAGTGCCGCGGTGAGGCCAATGAGGATGCCGCCGAGGACGTCGGTGGGGTTCTTCAGGCCCCAGTCGATCACCGGCGTGGGTGCGTCGCCCTGCATTTTGGTGACGACGACCGTGTCCTTGAGCTCATCGGTGTGCGAGAACATGATCTTGGAGACCCGGTCGTAGACCAGGTAGCCGACCACGGCCGCGAGCGCGGTGGAGCCGTCGGACTTCTTGGCGAAACCGATCGCCACGCCGACCGCGAACAGCAGCGGGAGGGCGACGAACAGCGCGTTTCCGGCCTCACCGACGATCTCGGCGACGCGGTTCCATTCGAGACCGTCCTTACCGAGCATGTCGGCCTGGCCGAGCCGCAGCAGGATGCCGGCGGCGGGCAGGACGGCGATCGGCAGCATGAGGCTGCGGCCGATTCGCTGCAATATCGCGAGGGCGCTCGACCCTCGGCGTGGCGCTGAGTCCACTGTCGTGGCTGTCATCGCGAGGTTCCTCCTCAGGGGATTTCAGGAGTTCTCAGGGACTGGCTGGGTTTTCAGGCCTGCGGGGGCGGTGGATTTCCGAGAGCCGTGTGGATCTGGTAACGGTCCGCCCTGTAGGTCGACACGCCCAGCTCGGCGCATACGCCTCCGGTGTACGAGCGGCGTTGTAGGAGCAGCACGGCACTGCCCCTGGGTATGTGCAGGTGCCTGGCGTCGGCGGCGTCCGCCAGACTCGCGTCGATGGTCTGGTCGCCCGCGTCGAAGACCAGGCCGTACACCGCCTCCAGAACTCCGTAAAGGGATCGGTCGGCGAGTCGCCGGTCCAGCAGGTCAGGGGCGAGCGAGGCGAGGATGTGGGCACGTTCCAGCGCCATCGGCTCACCGTCGGCGGTGCGAAGCCGTTCGATGACGTGTATCGCTGTGCCCGGTTCGACCTCGAAGATCCGGGCGAGGCGGGCGTCCGCGGGGACGGTCCGCCGGTCCAGATCGATCGCGCCGGGATGGAGGCCGCGGCTCAGCATGTCCTCGGTGAACGAGACCAGCCGCAGCGGCATCTCGATCTTGGGCCGGGCAACGAAGGTGCCCTTGCCCGGGACGCGGTAGAGCCGGCCCTCGGAGACGAGCTGGTCGACCCCTTGCCGCACGGTCATGCGTGACAGTCCGTACCGGACGCACAACTCGCGCTCCGAGGGTATCGGGGCGTCGACGGGCAGTTCCGCGCTCTCGATCAGGTCGAGCAGGATCGCGCGGAGCTGGAAGTACTTCGGTACCGGACTGTGCGGGTCGATTGTCGTCACGGGGGTGTCCTCGATGGCCGGGGGCCGGATCGATGGGATTCGCCGGGTTTCGACGGATGAAGTGGGCTTCGAAGGTGTTCGATTTGGTTCGTACTGGTCTAGGCCGGACTAGACCACAGGACCGAAAGGCATGTCAATGCACGAATTCGTAACGACCGGGTCACGGGCCACGGACACCAAGATCGACGATTTTCCAGGTCACGGGCCCCTTCTGGGCGGTATGTCCGGGCAAGGGCTCCCCGGCGTGTCCTCTTCCGGCTCCCGGCCCGGTGCCGGACGGCCGAATCTCCCGGTCATGGACGGGTCGGCACCTTCCCTGTGGAGGACGGTTCCCTGACGAGTTCGAGCCCGCATCTTCATCTTCATCCGATTCGTGGAGTATGGTGCGTACTGGTCTAGTCCGGACTAGACCAGTTGTTCGGGTCATATCAACCCGAGACCGTCGTGTCACGGAGAGTGTTCGGCCATGGCATCACTGCTGATCACAGCGCACAGCTTGATCATTACCCCCACGGGTACTTCTACCCGTGTCGTCTCTCCGGGATACGTCCGTGTGACGGACGGTGTGATCGTGGAGGCCGGAGAGGGCCGTCCGGCCGATCCGCCCGATGTCGACCTGCCGGACGGGCTGCTCGCCCCCGGCCTCGTCGACCTCCAGGTCAACGGGTTCTACGGCCACGACATGGTGGACGCCGACGAGGCCGCCTGGCACACCGTCGTCTCCCGTCTCCCCGAGACCGGCGTGACCGCGTTCCTGCCCACGTTCATCACCGCCCCGGTCGAGACGCAGGCCGCGGCACTCCGCCGCGCCCGCGACATCCTCCCGAACCTTCCCGCTGGAACCCGTGTCCTCGGCGTCCATCTGGAAGGACCGTTCCTGTCCGACAAGCGGAAGGGCGCGCACAACGCCGCCCACCTCACCGACCCGGCGCCCGAGGCCGTCGCGACCCTGCTGGAGACGGGCCTGGTCAAGCTCGTCACCCTCGCGCCCGAACGCAACGGCGCGCTCGACGCCGTCCGCGCCCTCACCGAGGCGGGGGTGCTGGTCAGCGTCGGGCACAGCGACGCCACCGCCGAGGAGACCGCCGCCGCGGCCGACGCCGGGGCCCGCATGGTCACCCACATCTTCAACGCGCAGTCCGGTGTCCACCACCGCGATCCCGGCGTCGCCGTGCAGGCGCTGATCGACGACCGGCTCAGCCCCGGTCTGATCCTCGACCTGCACCATGTCGCGCCGAAGGTCGCCGAGCTGGTGTTCCGGGCCGCGCCGGGACGGGTCGTGCTCGTCACCGACGCGGCCGCGTCCGCCGGGATGCCGCCCGGCACCTACGAGCTGGGCGGTGAGCCCATCACGATGCCCGAACAGGGCCCGCCGCTGCGCGCCGACGGCACGCTCGCCGGGTCGGGCCTCCGCCTGGACGAGGCCGTCGGCAACGCCGTGGGCATCGGCATCGACACGGTCACGGCGGTGGACGCCGCGACCCGGGTACCGGCCGACCTCATCGGCCGTCCCGACCTCGGCCGGATCGCGCCCGGCGCCGCCGCGGACCTGGTCTGGCTCGGGCCGGACCTCCGCGCGCGTACGACCTGGGCGGGCGGGCAGAAAGTCTTCGAAGGGGGATCATGACCAGTGTGATGCGCGCCGAGATCGGCGAGCAGCCGGACGCGCTGCGCCGGACGATCGACGCGCTCCTGCCGCGTACGCCCGACCTCGCGGCCCTGGGCCGGGAGACGCGGCAGGTGCTGTTCATCGCCCGCGGCTCGTCCGACAACGCCGCCGTGTACGGGCGCTACCTGGTGGAATCGCACACCGGACGGCTGGCGACGCTCGCCGCGCCGTCCATCGCGACCACCTACAAGCGCAAGCTCGACCTGTCCGGTGTGCTGGCCGTCGCGATCAGCCAGTCCGGCAAGACCGAGGAGATCGTCGAGACGCTCGACTGGGCCCGTGACTGCGGCGCCCGGACCGTCGCCGTCACCAACGGCGCCGGGTCGCCGCTCGCCGAGGCGGCGGAGGTCGCGCTGGTCACCGAGGCCGGCGACGAGATCGCCGTCCCGGCCACCAAGACCTACACCACCCAGCTCGCCGCGCTGTCGGTGCTCGGCCTCGGTCTCGGCGCGGACGTGGAAGGCGGCGTGGAAGGCGGCGGCGACGCTTTGCGCCGCGTCCCCGACGAGGTCGCCCGGCTGATCGCGCTGACCGAGGAGTCCCCGGCGCTGCCGGAGATCGTCGAGGAGCTGGCCAAGGTCCCGGGCGCGGTCGTGTCCGGACGCGGCATCGCGTTCGGCACCGCGCTGGAGCTGGCGCTGAAGATCAAGGAGGCGTGCTACCTGCACGCGATGGGCCTGTCCTACGCCGACCTCCAGCACGGCCCGATCGCCGTCGTGGACGCGCAGACCCCCGCGCTGCTGGTCGCCGCCGACTCCGGCCCGACGCTCGCCGGGACCGTCGCGCTGGCCCGCCGGGTGGCGGGCGCGGGCGCCCGCGCGTACGGGCTCGGCGGCGGCCCCGACCTGGCGGCCGCGTGCTCGGCGACGCTGCCCGGACCGGTCCTGCCCGAGTGGACGGCGCCGCTCGGCCTCATCGTCCCGGGCCAGATTCTCGTGGAGAACCTGGCCCGGCGGCTCGGTATCGACCCGGACGTTCCCCGCGGCCTGAACAAGGTCACCCAGACGGACTGACCCACGGACCCCGGCGGAACCGGGCCCCACCCCAACGAGGAGGACAAGCATGGACAAGGCCGAGGCCATCATCGCCGCGCTGGGCGGCGCCGACAACATCGTGGACATCGAGCCCTGCGCGACCCGGTTGCGCACCGAGGTCTCGGACGCCGGCAAGGTCGACGAGGCCGCGCTGAAGAAGGCGGGCGCGTTCGGTGTCATGCGCAGCGGCACCGTCGTGCAGGTCGTCGTGGGCACCGAGGCCGACACCCTCGCCAGCGACATCGAGGACATCCTCGACTGACCCAGAAGGACCCCTCACATGACCCGAGTACTGTCACCGGTCGCGGGCCGGGTCGTCGGCCTCGCCGGCGTGCCCGACCCCGTGTTCGCCCAGGCCATGGTCGGTCCGGGCACCGCGGTCGACCCCGAGCGCGGCCCCGGCGAGGCCCTCGCGCCCGTCACCGGCAAGCTCGTCAAACTGCACCCGCACGCCTATGTCGTCGTGGACGAAGAAGGACACGGGGTGCTGGTTCATCTTGGAATCGACACAGTCAAACTGAAGGGGCAGGGTTTCGAGCTCCTCGTGTCCGAGGGCGACCAGGTCACGTCCGGCCAGCCGGTCGTCGCCTGGGATCCGTCCGTCATCGAGGCGGGCGGACGATCGCCGGTCTGCGCGGTCGTCGCGCTCGACGCGGGCGCCGACGCCCTGTCGGACGTGGTGGAGTCGGGCGAGGTGACACGGGGGGCAGAGCTGTTCACATGGAACTGAACGGATGACGGTGATCGGGCTGGGCGCCGCCGTGTTCGATCTCGACGGCACCCTCATCGACACCGAACCGAGAAGCCGGGCGCAGTGGTCGCGGTTGTTCGACGCGCACGGCGTCCCCTACGACGACTCGTTGATCTCCTCGTTCGCGGGACGCCGTGGGATGGAGGTGCTCCGGGATCTGGCGCACCTGTTCCCCGGCCGGACGGTCGAGGAACTGTTCGAGCAGGTGGTGTCCTACCAGTCGTTGCCGGGGATGCCGGCCGTCGCGCCCGTCCCCGGCGCGGTCGGACTGATCCGGTCGCTCGCGGACGCGGGCGTCCCGCTGGCGGTGGTGACGTCGGCGGAACGCTCGTACGCCGAGGGCCTGCTCGACGAGCTCGGCGTCCGTGACCTGCTGGACATCGTGGTGACGGCCGGGGACGTCGTCACCGGCAAACCCCACCCGGAGGGGTACCTGGCCGCCGCCCGCGACCTGGACGTCCCCGTGCAGGAGACGGTCGGGTTCGAGGACACCCCCGCGGGCGTCGCGGCCGTGAAGTCCGCGGGCATGACCTGCGTGGGCGTCGTCACCACGCAACCGGTGGGCGCGCTCGCCGGGGCCGACCATGTGGTCCCCGACCTGGAGGACGTCCACGTCGTGCCGGGCCCCGCGTTGCGGGTGCGCGGCCTGAACCACAGCCAATAGCGACACAGCTGAACGCCATCGAGCTGCAACACACCATGGAGGAGTGTGCCGTGACCGAGCGCAATGTCAAGATCCAGTCGAGGGTGGGGCTGCACGCGCGGCCGGCCGCGCTGTTCGTCCAGACGGCGGCCAAGGCCCCGATGGACGTGACCGTGGGCAAGCCCGGCGGCACCCCGGTGAACGCCAAGAGCATTCTCGCCGTCCTCGGGTTGGACGCACGGCACGGGGAAGAGGTCGTGCTGTCGGCGGAGGGGGCGGGCGCGGACGAACTGCTCGACAGCCTGGAGACCCTGCTGTCGACGCCGGAGCCCGAGGAGTCCTGACGGTGTCGGACGCAACGAACGGCGCGTCGGGCGACACGTCGGGGGACGTGCTGCGCGGCGCCGGAGTCAGCCCGGGGGTCGGGGTCGGCCCGGTGCGGGGCATCGCGGGCGCCGTCCCCGAGCCGCCCGCCGGTGACCGGCACGGCGGGGACGCCGCCGCCGAACGCGCCACGGCGCTCGCCGCGCTGGAGGCCGTCGCCGCCGACCTGGAGGAACGCGGTGCCCGCGCCGCCGAGATCGGCAACACCGACGGTCGTGACGTGCTGAACGCGCAGGCGCTGATGGCCCGCGACCCCGGCCTCGCCGACGACGTCGGCACCCGGATCGACGGCGGCACCGCCGCGGCCCGCGCCGTGTTCGAGGCGTTCGGCGTCTACCGGGACATGCTCGCCGGAGCCGGGGAGTACATGGCCGCCCGGGTCACCGACCTGGACGACATCCGCGACCGGGCCGTCGCCCGGCTGCTCGGCCTGCCGATGCCCGGCGTCCCCGAGTCCGACGAGCCGTTCGTGCTGGTCGCCCGGGACCTCGCCCCGGCCGACACGGCCGTGCTCGACCCGGCGCAGGTCGTCGCGTTCGTCACCGAGGAGGGCGGCCCGACCAGCCACACCGCGATCATCGCCCGGACGATGGGCGTGCCCGCCGTCGTGGCGCTGCCCGGCGCGACGGCGCTCGCGGACGGTACCCGCGTCCTCGTCGACGGCTCCGCCGGGACGGTGCGTCCGAACCCGTCCGAGGCCGAGGTGACCGCGGCCCGATCCGCGGCCGCCGCCCGCGCCGCCGCGCTGGAAGGCTCCACCGGGCCCGGCGCCACCAAGGACGGGCACCGGGTGCCGCTGCTGGCGAACATCGGCGGCCCGAAGGACCTCGACGCCGCGCTGGCGAACGGCGCCGAGGGCGTCGGGCTGTACCGCACCGAGTTCCTCTTCCTCGACCGCGCGACCCCGCCGTCCGACGCGGAACAGGAGGACGCGTACCGCAAGGTGCTGGAGGCGTTCCCCGAGGGCCGTGTCGTCGTCCGGACCCTCGACGCGGGCGCCGACAAGCCCCTGGCGTTCCTGCCGCCGCCCGGCGAGGAACCGAACCCGGCGCTCGGCGAACGCGGGCTGCGGATGATGCGCCGCCACCCGGACGTCCAGGCCGCCCAACTCGCCGCGCTCGCCCGCGCCGCCACCGGCCTGACCGTGAAACTCCAGGTCATGGCGCCGATGGTGACGGACGCCGACGAGGCCGCCTTCTTCGCCGCCGCCTGCCGGGAGGCGGGCATCGAACATCCCGGCGTGATGATCGAGGTGCCCGCCGCGGCGCTCCGCGCCCGGGACCTCGCGCCCGAGGTGGAGTTCTTCAGCCTCGGCACCAACGACCTCACCCAGTACGCGTGCGCGGCGGACCGCCAGGTCGGCGGGCTCGCGCACCTCCAGGACCCGTGGCAGCCCGCCGTCCTCGACCTGGTCGCCCCGGCGGCCTCGGCGGGCGTCCCCTGCGGCGTCTGCGGGGAGGCCGCGGCCGACCCGGCACTCGCCTGCGTGCTGGTCGGCCTCGGCGTGACGTCGCTGTCGATGAGCGCGCCGTCGCTGCCGCTGGTCCGGGCCGCCCTCGCCCGCCACACGCTGGACGAATGTCGCAAGGCCGCGTCGGCCGCCCGCGCGGCGCGCACCGCGGAACAGGCCCGCGACGCCGCCCGCGCCCACCTGCCCGGCCTCACCGAACTGGGGGTGTGACCGGGCCCCGGCGAGGGGTCGGCGTCGCGCTGCCCTGGCCGGCGGTCGGGGACGTGTTCGCCGTCTGCGTCGTGATCGCCGTTTCGGCGTCGCCACCGCCCGTCTGCGCCGGGTTGCGTGTCCCCGCCATCGACGCCGCGGGGGCCGGGGAGTGACCGACCTACCGGTAGCTCAGCCCGTGGCCGACCCGCTTCCCGGCCGCGGGGACGGGCAGCTTGCCCGTCGGTCGCACCGCGCCGCTCAGCACCTTCGCGAGCGCGGTGACCGACACCGTGCTGTCGGAGTACGTGGCGAGCGCCGCGTCCGCGCCCCCGGCGAAGTTGAGGTCGTAGGGGCGGCCGAGCGCGGCGACCACCACCGGTTTCGGGCCGAGCGCCCGGATCCGGGCGGCGGTGGCCGCGCCCGCGTTCTCGGTGGTCAGGACGGTGACGTCCGCGGCGGCCGGGGACGTCACCGTGACGCCCTGGCGGCGCAGCGCCGCGCCGAGTGTTCCGCTTCCCGGCCCGGTGACGGCGACCTTCCGGCCCTTCAACGGCAGCAGGTTCCGGTCGTTGCGGACGAGGGTGACGGCGTGTTCGGCGACCCGGCGGGCGACGGCCTGGTTCGCGGCCGTGCGGATCACGGCCCCGGTTCTGGCCGGGTCGACGGTCGCCCGCTGGAACAGGCCGCGCTGTTGCTTGAGCCGCAGGATGCGCGTGACCGACGCGTCCAGGCGTTGTGCCGGGATCCTTCCGGATCGGACGGCCGCCAGGACCGCCCGGTAGGCGCGCGGCAGGCTCGGCGGCATCAGCAGTTGGTCGGCGCCCGCCTCGATCGCGCGGACCGCCACCGCCGCGTCGCCGTACTTCTTCCGCACGCCCGCCATCTCCAGCGAGTCCGTCGTGATCACGCCCTGGTAGCCGAGGGCGCCGCGCAGCAGCCCGGTGAGGACGGTCTTCGACAGCGTGGCCGGGTCGCCCGACCGGTCGAGTTCCGGCACCTCGATATGCGCGGTCATGATCATGTCCACCCCGGCGGCGATCGCGGCCCGGAACGGGGGCGCGTCCAGCCGCTCCCACATCGGCCGCGAATGTCTGATCACCGGCAGGCCGGTGTGGCTGTCGGTGGCGGTGTCGCCGTGCCCGGGGAAGTGCTTGGCCGCCGCGGCGACCCCGGCGTCCTGGTAGCCGTCGACCGCGCCGGCCGTCAGCTTCGACACGAGCCCGGGGTCGGCGCCGAACGAGCGCAGCCCGATCACGGGGTTGCGCGGGTTCACGTTCACGTCGGCGTCGGGCGCGTAGTCGAGATTGATGCCGACCGCGCGCAGTTCGGTGCCGGTCACGCGCGCGGCGGCCTGGGCGTCCGCGGGGCTGCCGGTCGCGCCGAGCGCCATGTTGCCGGGAAAGACGGTGACGAACGGCGTGCGGGAGACGATGCCCTGTTCCTCGTCCACGCCGAGCAGCAACGGGATCTTGGACGCCTTCTGCAGCGCGTTCGACTCCGCGGCGGTCCGCTTCGGGGAGCCGAAGTTCTCGGGGAAGTAGATCAGGCCGCCGACATGGTATTTCCTGATCTTTTCAAGGGCGTCGGCGCGGCCGGAGAACCGCGGTACGAACAGCTGGCCGACCTTCTCCGCCACGCTCATCTTCGCGACATGGCCGGGGATCCACGCGTCCGGCGGTGGCGCGGCACTGGCCGTCGGTGAGGGCGAGCCGTTCTTGGCGGGCGGCGCCGGCCCGTCGTCGCAGCCCGCGGCCAGCGCCATGGCGGGCGCCACGGTCAGCGTCGCCGCGAGCGCGAGCGGTCGTGAAACACGCACTGACCAGGCCCCCCGACATGGTCTCGGTTCCTCTTCGGATCGAACGCGGCGACGTTAACACGGCTTCGCGAAGGGACGCTCACGGACACCCACACGGGCACCCGCAGGGGCATCATGGTCCACGGCCGTCCCTCTGGTACCACTCCGATCACGATGGACCCCAGGACCACTGGTGTGGATCTTGTGGGGTCCATCGCGATGAACCCGGACGGTCTGGTTACCGTCTGAAATTTCGGGAATTTTCGGCCGGGGCTGGAACCTGACGGCCGAGGCCGGATCCGGCGGGGCGCGGTGGCTCAGCCGGGGAGCGGGTGGCCGAGGCGGCGCAGCGCCAGCCCGGCCGCGCCGACGGCTCCGTCGCCCGCACAGCGCGGCGCCGCGGCGAAACGATCGCGCAGCCCGGTGCGGACGGCCTCGGCGACGGGACCTTCACGCAGCACCGAGCCGTGCATGACGACCGGTGCGCAGGGATCGGACAGGGCCGGGCGCACCGCGTCCACGTCGCGGAGCAGCCACTGCGCGGCCTCTTCGGTGATGCGCCGGGCCACCGGATCTCCGGCGGCCGCGGCGGCGGCGACCACGGGGCCGAGCCGGCCCAGGGCCGCGGGCGGGCGGCCGTACACCTCCTTGATGATGGCCTGGGCGAGACGGGGATTGGGCGGGGTGCCGGGAATCTCGGGATGGCCCGGTGGTCCGGGATCACCGCGCGGGCCATGCGACCCCGGACGGCCCGGCGGCCCGAGCGAGCCCGGTGGTCCGAGCGAGCCCGGTGGTCCGTGCGAGCCCGGACGGCCCGGTGGCCCGGTCGAGCCGTTCCCGGACGCCGGATACGGAACGCTTCCGGGCGGCGGACAGGGCCCGTTCCCGGACGGAGCGCCGGACCCTTCGCCGGGCGGTGGACAGGGGGACTCGGGGAGGAGCACGGCGGTGCCCGTGCCACTCCCGATGGGGGTGCCTGCTCCGGAGGCGAGCGCCGCGGTCTGCGACAGCATGGGACCGCCCGGTGATGACGAAGGGGCGCCGGCCATGGCCAGCGCCCTCGGTCGGCGAGGTCTTCGCCGTTCCGCGTCGAACTCCGCGACCACGGTCGCGCCGAGCAGTGCGCGGGGGACCGAATCGGTGAGCAGCGTCGGGGAGCCGCGGCCGTCGTAGGCGGCGAGCGCAGCCCGGACGGCCTCCTTCCCGAGCCAGACCGCCGAACCCTCGTCCCCGACGAGCCAGCCGTAGCCGTCCGCGCGCTGCACGATCGTCCCGTCGTTGATGACCGCCGCGCCGGCGCCCGTGCCGGAGAACACCACGATGCCCTTGGGCTCGCTGGTCCCCGCGGCGAACGCCACCGCGATATCGGTCACCACCGCGGGTGATCCGCGCAGGCCGACGGCCTGCCAGGCCTGCCGCGCCGCAGCCACGGCGGCGGGCCGGCCGGCGGAGCCGGCACCGGCGATGCCGAACACGCCGGTGAGGATATGGGTACGGTCGAGGTCCCCGAGCGCCTCCCGCAGGGCTGTGGTCAGCGCCCCTGCGGTGTCGCCTCCGGAGTTGGGGTTGGCCCCGGGGCCGGTGCCGGAACCGGCCAGAGCACCCCCCAGCGTCAGTACGACGCAGCGGGTCTTCGTGCCACCCGCGTCGATACCGACCACGTAAGGACCGGCCAAATGGGTCAACACATGGCGACCGTAGCCTTTTCTACCGTTGACGTGACATCTCGCACGTAAGAAAATTTCCATCATGAGGAAACCCATCGGCTCCGAGCGGAGCCTTGAGCAGGGCCCCGAGCGGGGGATCACGGGGGAGCCCGGTTCACCACGGGACCAGGCGGCGTCCCAACGCCCACCCACCGAAGGAGAGAAGGACAGCACGCCGCTGAGCACCGTGGTGCGGGTCCGCTCGCTGCTGCCCTCGCTGCCTCCCGCGGAGCGGCGAGTCGCACAACGCGTCATCGACGACCCCGAAGGGGTCGCCAACTCCACCATCACCGAACTCGCGCAGACCTGCGGCACGTCGGAGACCACGGTCATCCGGTTCTGCCGGGCGATCGGGTTCCACGGCTATCCCGAACTGCGACTGACCCTCGCCACGGAGGCGGGACGGGCGCAGAGCGCCGCGGGCGGCCGGATCATCGGCAGCGACATCAGCCCCGACGACTCGCTCGAGCAGATCGTCGAGAAGGTGACGTTCGCCGACGCGCGGGCCGTAGAGGAGACCGCGTCGCAGCTCGACATCAAGATGTTGGAACAGGTCGTGGACGCGCTCGTCGGCGCCGACCGCGTCGACGTCTACGGCGTCGGCGCCAGCGCGTTCGTCGCGGCCGACTTCCAGCAGAAGCTGCACCGGATCGGCCGGATCTGTTCGGCGTGGTCGGACGCCCACATCATGCTCACCAGCGCCGCCGTGCTGGGCGGCACGAGCGTGGCCATCGGGATCTCCCACACGGGCGCCACGGTGGAGACCATCGACGCCATGGCGGTCGCCCGGAGCAGGGGCGCCACCACCGTGGCCATCACCAACTTTCCCAAGTCCCCGATCGCGGAGGTGGCGGATCTGATTCTGACGACGGCGGCGCGGGAGACGACGTTCCGTTCCGGCGCCACCGCGAGCCGGCTGGCTCAGCTCACGGTGGTCGACTGCGTCTTCGTCGGAGTGGCGCAGCGCACCTACGGGCCGACCCGCAAGGCTCTGGAGGCCACATTCGAGGCGGTCCGCGGCCGGACCGTGCGACCCGACCGGAGGCGTCGGTGATCGATTGCGAGCTCCCCACCGAGGGCCGGAACCCCCGGACCCTCGACGTCGACACGCTGCCGACCCTGGAGGTGCTGCGCCTGATCAATTCCGAGGACGCGACCGTTCCGACGGTCGTGGCCTCCGTCCTGCCCGAGGTCGCCCGGCTGGTCGACCTCGCCGTCGTGTCCCTGCGCGCGGGTGGGCGCGTCCACTATTTCGGCGCCGGCACGTCCGGGCGGCTGGCGGTCCTGGACGCCGCCGAACTGCCCCCGACGTTCGGCATCTGGGGACGGGTGGTCGCCCACCAGGCCGGGGGGCCGGGCGCGCTGTCCCAGGCGGTCTCCGACGTCGAGGACGACGTGGAACTCGGCCGCCGGGACGCCCGTGACGTCCGGTCCGGTGACATCGCCATCGGCATCGCGGCGAGCGGACGCACCCCCTACGTGGTCGGCGCGCTGCGCGCCGCCGCCGCGGTCGGCGCCCGTACCGCGCTGATCAGCTGCAACCCGCACACCCCGTACGGGGACGAGGTCGAGGTGCACATCGGGCTCGCCACCGGGCCCGAGGTGATCAGCGGGTCCACCCGGATGAAGGCGGGCACGGCGACCAAGCTCGTGCTCAACTCCTTCTCCACCACACTGATGATCAGGATGGGCCGTACGTACTCCAACCTGATGGTCAGCGTGAACGCGCTGAACGCGAAATTGCGCGCCAGGCTGGTGCGCATCCTCACCGAGGCGACGGGCATGGACGCGCAGATCTGCGAGAACGCGCTGGCCGAGGCGGGGGGGAACACGCGCGTCGCGCTGGTCTCGCTCCTCGGCGAGGTTCCCGCGTCGCGCGCGACGGTACTGCTGGAAGAGACCGACGGGGGCGTACGAGAGGCTCTTCAACGACTCAGATCAGCCTGAGATTTCGGGGTCCGAGGCGGCCGGTAGTTGGGGCCGGCGGCCTGCGGACGAACGGAGTCTCCCGGGCAGAACGGGGTTCGGTACGATCAAGGCCATGCACGCCGGACAGCAGCACACCGGACAGGTCCGGGTGAAGGCCGTGGTCACCGACTGGGGTGGCGTCCTCACCACGCCTCTACAGGAGGCGGTCAACGCCTGGCTCACCGCGGAACGCATCGACGCCGAACGCTATATGACCGTGATGCGCGCCTGGGTGGAGCAGGCCTACGACGGTGCCGGCACCAACCCGATCCACGGGCTGGAGGACGGCACCCTGCCCACCGAGGAGTTCGAGCGCCTCCTCGCGGCCGAACTGCGCACGGCCGACGGCGGTCCGGTGGAGGCCGCCGGGCTCGTCCCGCGCATGTTCCGCGGGTTCGCGCCCGTCCAGCCGATGTACGACGCGCTCCGCGCGGCCCGCACCGCCGGAGCCCGTACCGCTCTGCTGTCCAATTCGTGGGGCGACCACTACCCCCGTGACCTGTTCGCCGAGCACTTCGACGCCATCGTCATCTCCGCCGAGGTGGGCGCTCGCAAGCCCGACGAGCGCATCTTCCGGCACGCCCTCACCCTCCTCGGCCTGGACGCGTCGGAGTGCGTCTTCATCGACGACATCGATCACAACGTCCGCGCCGCCGAGGAACTCGGCTTCCACGGCATCCACCACACCGATTCCGACACCACCATCGCCGAACTGCGCGCGTTGAACGTCCTGCCCTGACCGTCTGGCAGACTGGCGCCGTCATGCGCGTCTATCTGCCGTCCACGCTCACCCTCCTCGCCGGAATTCACGCCGCCCGCGAGATCGGTCCCGCGCCGCTCACCGCCCACGCGGTCACGCCCGCGCTGCGCGAGTGGTACGCGGGCGGCGACCTAGAGGAACTGGAGTACGCGGCGATGTCCGCCGCCGCCCGCGCGTCCCTGCGCCTGCTCGCCGCCGACCCGTCGGTGCCGCGCCGCCGTGTCGTGCTGGCCGTCGAGGTGCCCGACCAGGCGGTCTCCTGGGCGGGGAACGCCGAACTCGGCAACGACGACCGCGCCCTGGTCGAGGTGTCCGCGGCCGTTCCGTGGGGCAGGATCGCGTCCGGTCATGTGGACGACCCCGCCGCCGTCGCCGACATCGCCGCGGCGGCCGAGGCCCTGCCCGCCGCCGACGCGGGCGACGACGACGCCCGCTTCACCGTCGACGGCGCCGAGGGCCACGAACTCCTCTGGTACGCGACCCAGGAACTCCCGCACCTCCTCGACTGATCGGGGTGCCGGCGGGTAGGGCCCCTGACACGTCGACAAAGCCGTCGAATGTGCAGGGAGTCGTCAGATGGACGCCGTCACCACCGTGCCGACACCGGTGAACGAGCCGGTGCGAAGCCATGCGCCGGGCAGCCCCGAACGGGTCGCGCTGGAGGCGAGGATCAAGGAGCTTCGCGGCGAGCAGACCGAGCTGACCATGACGATCGGCGGCGAGCGGCGCATGGGCGCGGGCACCCCCATCGACGTCGTCGAGCCGCACGACCACGCGCACGTCCTCGGCCGGATGGGCGACGCCACCGAACCGGACGTGGCCGAGGCGATCGCCGCGGCCCGGGAGGCGGCCCCCGGCTGGCGGGCCATGGCGTTCGAGGACCGGGCCGCGATCTTTCTGCGCGCCGCCGACCTGCTCGCCGGGCCCTGGCGGTCCACACTGAACGCCGCGACGATCCTCGGACAGTCCAAGTCCGTGCAGCAGGCCGAGATCGACGCGGCCTGCGAGCTGATCGACTTCTGGCGGTTCAACGTCCGCTTCGCGGAGCGGATCCACGAGATCCAGCCGCTGTCGTCGCCGGGCGTGTGGAACCGCCTCGAGTACCGGCCGCTGGAGGGCTTCGTCCTCGCGATCACCCCGTTCAACTTCAGCGCGATCGCCGGGAACCTGCCGACCGCGCCCGCGCTGATGGGCAATGTCGTCGTCTGGAAGCCGTCCCCGACCCAGCAGCTCGCCGCCCACTTCACGATGCGGCTGCTGGAGGCCGCGGGGCTGCCGCCCGGCGTGATCAACCTCGTCACGGGGAACGGACGGGCGGTCTCCAACGTCGCCCTGCGCCACCCCGACCTGGCGGGCCTCCACTTCACCGGCTCGGTCGCCACCTTCCAGAACCTCTGGCGGACGATCGGCGAGAACATCTCCGCCTACAAGGGCTACCCCCGCGTCGTCGGCGAGACCGGCGGCAAGGACTTCGTCGTCGCGCACCCGTCCGCCGACCCGGCGGTGCTGAAGACCGCCCTCGTCCGCGGCGCCTTCGAATACCAGGGACAGAAGTGCTCCGCCGCGTCCCGCGCCTACATCCCGCGCTCGGTCTGGGACAGGATGCGGGACGACTTCATCGCCGAAACCGAGTCCCTGACCATGGGCAACGTCGCCGAGAACCTTTCCCTGTTCATGGGCGCGGTCATCGACGACCGGGCGTTCGACAAGCACCGCCGCGCCATCGAACGGGCCCGCGGCATCGCGTCCATGAAGATTCTCACGGGCGGCGAGCTGGACGACTCGCGCGGCTACTTCGTCACACCGACCGTGCTGGAGTCGTCCGACCCCACCGACGAGATCTTCACCACCGAGTACTTCGGCCCGATCATCGGCGTGCACGTCTACGACGACGGGCAGTACGACGCCGTCCTGCACCAGATGGAGAGCGTCTCCGAGTACGGCCTGACCGGCTCGATCATCGCCGAGGACCGTGCCGCGATCGCCGCCGCCACCGACACGCTCCGCTTCGCCGCCGGGAACTTCTACATCAACGACAAACCGACCGGCTCGATCGTCGGCCAGCAGCCCTTCGGCGGCGCCCGCGCCTCCGGCACCAACGACAAGGCGGGCTCGATCTTCAACCTCACCCGCTGGACCAGCGTCCGCTCCATCAAGGAGACGCTCGTCCCGCCGACCGACCACCGCTACCCGCACATGAACTCCTGACCGGCCGCCACCGGGGCGGTTGCGGACGGCGCCCGTGAGGCCGGACGATAAGCTCGCCCCGCCCCCCGCGGCGGGGGCGGGCCGGTGCCGGCGCGCCGCCCGTCCAACGCTCCACCGACCTCGCATGGGAACGGGATGTCGACGCTGAACCGGCTGGTGCTGTGGAACATCGACCAGACCCTGGTCGACGTCGGACGGGTCACCCGGGACGCCTATGCCGAGGCGTTCCAGCGGACCGTCGGACGGCCCCTCGTCCGGCTCGCGCCCACCCCAGGCCGCACCGAGTCCGAGATCATCTTCGAGACGCTCGCGTTCAACGACGTCATCACCACCGATGACCATCTGGCGGCCTTCATCACCGCCCTCACCGCCGCCCTCGCGGTACGACGCGCCGACCTGCGCGCCCACGGCCGGGTCCTGTCCGGAGCCCGTGAGGCCGTCGAGGCCCTGGCGCACGTGCCGGGCGTCGTCCAGTCGGTGCTGACCGGATCGGTGCGGCCGAACGCCGTCCTGAAGGTGACCGAGCTGGGGCTCGCCGACCATCTCGACCTCGACTCGGGCGGCTACGAGGACGGCGTCTACAGCAAGGCCGCCCTGCTGGAACTCGCCCGGACCCGCGCGGGCGAACGGCACGGCGCCCGCTACGACGAGGCCGCGACCGTCTACATCGCCGACTCACCCCGCGACGTCCAGGCCGCCCGCATCGCCGGGTCGCCGATCATCGCCGTCGCCACCGGCAGCGCCACCGAGGCCGAACTACGCGCCGCCGGCGCCGAACGCGTCCTCGCCACCCTCACCGACACCAACGCCGTGGTAAGCGCCGTAGCAGACCTGACCCGCCTTTAATTGCAGGAACGGCCCACTGCGCTCGCCTGGCGGCTCGCTGCGTGACCGTTCCTGGGCGAACGCGCATCGCTTCGCGATCCGCCCGGCTTCGCTTGCCTTCGGCTTCGCTGCGCCGGGCGGGTCACGCGTTCGGGTGCGGGCTGAGGTCGCTGTGTTGGTTGCAGTACCGGCCCAATGCGCTCGCCTGGCCGTTCGCTACGTGACCGTTCCTGGGCGAACGCGGCATCGCTTCGCGATCCGCCGGTTCCGCTTGCCTTCGGCGTCGTTGCGCCGGGCGGGGCACGCGTTCGCGTGCGGGCTGAGGCCCGCTCGAACACGTCTTAGACGTTCGGATCGGGGAAGTTGCGCCTTGTGCGGGCGAGGTTGATATTGGGGAGGGCCGCGCGCCGGTGCGTGGCGTGGAGGGAGAGAGATGGCCGGTGAGGTCTCCGAGGGGTCGAAGTTGTGGGAGCCGTCGCCGGAGGTCGTCGCGAACGCGCGGGTGACCCGCTTCTCGCAGTGGCTCCGGGATCGGCACGGTGTCAAGGCCGAGGCCTATGACGACCTGTGGCGCTGGTCGGTCACCGAGGTCGACGCGTTCTGGGACGCGATCTGGTCGTACTTCGAGGTCGTCGGCGAGCGCGGGGACGGACCCGTCCGCGCCGGCGGGCCCATGCCGGTGGACGGCCTGACCTGGTTCCCCGGCGCGACCCTCAACTACGCGGCGAACGCGTTGCGGCGGGCCGCGGACACCCCCGACGAGACGGCGGTGATCTTCCGGTCGGAGGCGGGCGGGCATCGCGTGCTGTCCTACCGGGAACTGGCCCTGCACGTGGCCGAGGTCCGCGCGGGCCTCGCCGACCTGGGCGTGGGCAAGGGCGACCGGGTCGCCGCCTATATCCCGAACATCCCCGAGGCGCTCGTCTGCTTCCTGGCCACGGCGTCGCTCGGCGCGATCTGGTCGTCGTGCTCCCCGGACTTCGGCTCCTCCTCGGTCATCGACCGGTTCGCGCAGATCGAACCGAAGGTCCTGATCGCCGTGGACGGCTACGCCTACAACGGCAAGCGGTTCGACCGGCGGGACGCGGTCCGCGAGATCGAGGCCGCGCTGCCCGGCCTCGCCGCGACCGTCCTGATCCCGTATCTGGACCCGGCCGCGACCCCCGCCGGCCTGCGCGCCGGCATGCACTACGGCGACCTGCCCCGGCCCGGACGCGGCGCCCTGGAGTTCGAGGACGTCCCGTTCGACCATCCGCTGTGGGTGGTCTACTCGTCCGGGACGACCGGGCTGCCGAAACCGATCGTCCACGGCCATGGCGGGGTCGTGCTGGAGCACCTCAAGGCCCTGTCGTTCCACCAGGACCTCGGCGCCGGCGACGTGTTCTTCTGGTACACCACCACCGGCTGGATGATGTGGAACTACCTCGTCGGCGGCCTGCTGGTGGGTTCGACCGTCGTCATGTACGACGGCGCCCCCCTCGACCTGTGGTCGCTCGTCGCCGACAGCGGCATCACCTACATGGGCGTCGGCGCGCCGTACATCATGGCGTCCGCCAAGGACGGGCGACGGCCGGGGGAGGAGCACGACCTGTCGGGGCTGCGCGGTATCGGCTCGACCGGTTCGCCGTTGCCGCCCGAAGGGTTCGCCTGGGTCTACGACGCGGTCGGCCGCGACCTGCTGCTGGGCTCGTTCTCCGGCGGCACCGACCTGTGCACCGGGTTCGTCGGCCCGTCGCCGCTGCTGCCGCTGCGCGCCGGCGTCATCCAGTGCCGCGGGCTCGGCGCGAAGGTGGAGGCGTACGGCGACGACGGTCGACCGGTCGTGGACGAGGTCGGCGAACTGGTCATCACCGAGCCGATGCCGTCCATGCCCGTGTACTTCTGGAACGACGAGGGCGGCGAACGGTACCGCGACTCCTATTTCGGCATGTTCCCGGGCGTGTGGCGGCACGGCGACTGGCTGAAGATCCTCCCGGACGGCGGCTGCGTCATCTACGGGCGCTCCGACTCCACGCTGAACCGCGGCGGCATCCGCATGGGGACGTCCGACTTCTACCGCGTCGTCGAGGCGTTCGAGGAGATCGCCGACAGCCTCGTCATCGACACCGGACGGCTCGGCCAGGAGGGCCGGTTGCTGCTCTACGTCCAGCTCGCCGAGGGCGCCTCCCTCACCGACGACCTGGTCGCCGAGCTCAGGCGGCGAATCAGGTCGGCGCTGTCGCCACGGCACGTCCCGGACGAGATCCACGCCGTCCCCGGCATCCCGCGCACGCTGTCGGGGAAGAAGCTGGAGGTCCCCGTCCGGAGGATTCTCCAGGGCACACCGGTTGATCAGGCGGCCAACCGCGATTCCATGGCCAATCCGGAAGTCCTCCACCACTTCACGCCGTAACGGTACGTGCGTTCGAACATTCCGTTTCGCTTGTGTGACACCGCACTCGTCGCTGTCGCCGGAAGAATGGCACGGGCATTAGGGTGGTGGACGGCCAAACGTGTCCGATCGGGTGCGGCGGGTCAGAACGCGCCGTATGGTCGCATGTCCGGGTGAACTTCATCTGGTGCCCGCGCGTCACACTGTCAGAGGGGTGATCCGGGCCTTTGACGGGCCCCGCGGTCATAGTCAGAGGGGACGGTTGCACGCATGGAGGTTGGGGCGCTGCGGCCCGGGGATCCGGACCGGCTGGGATCGTACGCCCTGACCGGACGGGTGGGCGAGGGCGGCCAGGGCACCGTCTTCCTCGGCGAGGACGAGAACGGTCGCCAGGTCGCGATCAAGCTGCTGCACGCGGAGTTGACGTCCGACGACAAGGCCCGCGCCCGTTTCCTGCGTGAACTCGAGGTCGCCAAGCAGGTCGCGCCGTTCTGCACGGCCCAGGTCATCGACGCGGACGCCAACGGAGAACGCCCCTACATCGTCAGCGAGTACGTGCGGGGACCGTCCCTGAACCAGCAGGTCCAGGACGACGGCCCGCTCGACGGCGCCGCGCTGGACCGGCTCGCCGTCGGCACCGCGACGGCCCTCGCGGCGATCCACCAGGCCGATGTCGTGCACCGCGACTTCAAACCGCACAACGTGCTGATCGGCCCGGACGGCCCCCGCGTCATCGACTTCGGAGTGGCACGTGCCATCAGCGGCAGCACCACTTTGACCAGCCGGGTCATCGGCACCCCGTCCTACATGGCGCCCGAGCAGATCAGCGGCGACGAGGTCGGCACACCGGCCGACGTGTTCTGCTGGGCGGCGACGATCGTGTACGCGGCCACCGGCGAGCCGCCGTTCGGCCAGGACACCATTCCCGCCGTCATCAACCGGATCCTGCACGAGGAACCCGACCTCGGCGGCCTCGAAGGACCGCTCCGCGACCTGGTGCTCGACTGCCTGGAGAAGGACCCGGCGCAGCGGCCGAGCGCGCGGCAGCTGCTGATGCGGCTGCTCGGACACGAGGAGACCTCGCGGGTGGGAACGCCCGCCGCCGTCGTCCCCCCGTCCGGCGAGACCGACGAGACCGCGATGCTCGCCGCGGGATCGTTCCGCGCCGCCGCGGAGGTCGGCGACGAGACGATGCCCCGCGACCTCGCCGCCGCCCGGGAGACCCGCGGAGTCGGCCGCGGGCCACGGCGCGTGCTCGCCGGTTCGGGCCGGTCGGCCCTGCTGGCCGGGGCCGCCGCGCTGTTCGTGGCGATCGTGGTGGCCTCGTCCGTCCTCGCGCTCAGGCCCGACGACAAGGGCAAGGCCGGGCAGACGGTCGGCGACCCCACCGGGCAGCCCGCGTCGATCGACATCGTTCCGACCACGTCGGAGCCCACGAGCTCCGAACCCGTCGAGCGCAAGACCCCGACCCGGATCTACCGGCCGCCGCCGTCGAGCTGGAGGCCGACCATGACCCCGTCGGAGACCCCGACCGACAGCGGCAGCCCGCCACCGACCAGCGCGCCGCCGACCACGGCGACGCCCACGACGCCGACGACGTCGCCCTCGACGCCCACCCCGCCGGTCGAGGAACCCAAATAGCGCGGGCGGAACCACAGGGGTCCGGCCCGCGAGGCGGGAACGGCGGCGGTGCCGCGTTCCCGCCATCGCCGCGTGCGTTCCGCGGCGTCGGCCGCACGGGGTTCGGCGATCCTCGTGAACGGTGTCATGCGAGCTGACAGGGTTGCTCGCATGGTGGGCCCGAGGGTGGGCAAAGCCACGTTGACGTTGCGGCTGTGCGGGTCGGCTTTGCGGCGTTTTTCTGGCAACCTGGCGCAGTGAGCGGTCGCCACAACGGGGTGGCGAAAGGTCTCTAGGGGAGTTGTCGATGAGCGGCATGCTCGATCAGGCGAAGGACGACCTGCTCCGGCGGGCGGCCGAGACGTGCGCGCAGCGTCCGGGGTCGCGCGGCGGGGACGTGGAGGAGACGTTCGCCTACCTTCGGTTGTACTACCGGCACGTCGCCCGCGAGGATCTCCTCGCCCGGGACCCCGCCGACATCTGCGGGCCCGCGATGGCGCACCGCGCGCTCGGCGAGGAGCGGCCCCAGGGGCGCGCGAAGGTGCGCGTCTTCACGCCCACGCTGGAGGAGTACGGCTGGGACCCGGGGCACACGGTCGTCCAGGTCGTCACCGACGACATGCCCTACCTGGTCGACTCGGTGACGATGGAGCTGACCCGACACCAGCTCACCACCCACCTGATCGTCCACCCGCTGCTCGGCGTGGACCGCGACGTGGCGGGCCACCTCAAGGCGTTCCGCGGCAAGCTCGACAGCGACGGCGACGTCGACGAGTCGTGGATGCACATCGAGGTGGACCGTACCAGCGACCGGGCCGTCCTGGACGAGCTGGAGAAGGACCTGCTGCGCGTCCTCCAGGACGTCCGGGTCGCCGTCGAGGACGAGCCGAAGATGCGGGCCCGGGCCGGTGAGATCGCCACCGCCATCCAGGAGGCCGCGCCGCCGCTGCCCGGCAAGGAGCTCGCCGAGGGCGTCGAGCTGCTCGACTGGCTCGCCGACGGCCACTTCACCTTCCTCGGCTACCGCGACTACACGCTCACCGAGGGCGGGACGGTGCTGCGTCCCGAACCGGGCACCGGCCTCGGCATCCTCCGCAGCGACAAGCGCGAGTCCGACAGCTTCGCCGCGCTGCCGCCGGAGGTCCGCGAGAAGGCGACCGAGAAGCGCCTGCTGGTGGTGACCAAGGCGAACTCGCGTTCCACCGTCCATCGGCCCTGGTACCTCGACTACATCGGGGTGAAGAAGTTCGACGCGTCCGGCGAGGTCATCGGCGAGCGCCGCTTCCTCGGCCTGTTCACCCACGTGGCCTACAGCGAGTCGATCGCGCACATCCCCGTCCTCAAGCGCAAGCTGGAGGAGGTGCTGGAACTCGCCGGGTTCACGGCCGACAGCTACGACGGCCAGGACCTCATCGAGATCATGGAGGGCTACCCGCGCGACGAGCTGTTCCAGATCTCCGTCGACGACCTGCTGAAGATCGCGCTGGGCGTGCTGCGGCTGCGCGAACGCCGCCAGCTCAAGCTGTTCCTGCGCAAGGACATGTACGGCCGCTACATGTCCTGCATGGTGTACCTGCCGCGCGACCGGTACACCACCAAGATTCGGCTCCGCATCCAGGACCTGCTGAAAGAGGCGTTCGACGGCGTCAGCGTCGACTACCGCGCGAACGTGTCCGAGTCGCTGCTGGCCCGGCTGCACGTGGTGGTCCGCGGCGAGCGCGGCCGTCCGCTGCCCGACGTGGACGTCCAGGAACTGGAGGGACGCCTCGCCGCCGCCATCCGCTCCTGGGAGGACGACCTCGGCGATGCGATCGTCGAACAGTGCGGCGAGGAACGCGCCGGAACGCTCGGACGCCGCTACGGCGACGCGTTCCCCGAGGGCTACAAGGCCGACTTCCCCGCCCGCACCGCCGTGGCCGACCTGCGCCGCCTCGACGAGCTGAGCGGCGACGACGACACCTCCATCAACCTGTACGAGCCGTACAGCGCCGAACCCGGCGAACGCCGCCTGAAGATCTACCGGCTGGGCGAGCCGATCTCGCTGTCGCGGATGCTGCCGCTGCTGCAGAACATGGGCGTCGAAGTCGTCGACGAGCGCCCCTACGAGATCAACACCTCCGACGGGCAGCGGTTCTGGATCTACGACCTCGGCCTGCGGTACAACCCGCCCGCCGACGTTCCCGAGGAGGCCGTGAAGGGCCTCTTCCAGGACGCCTTCACCCGGCTGTGGCGCGGCGAGATCGAGAACGACGGCTTCAACGCGCTCGTCCTGCACGTCGGGCTGAACTGGTGGCAGGCGATGCTGCTGCGCGCCTACGCCATGTACCTGCGGCAGATCGGCACCACGTTCTCCAAGCGCTATGTCGAACAGGTGCTGCTGCGCAACGCGTCCATCACCCGGCTGATCGTCCGGCTGTGGGAGAGCCGACTCGACCCGACCCTCCAGGGCGGCGAGGAGGAACGCAGCGCCGGGATCACCGAGGAGATCCAGGGCGCGCTGGACGATGTCGCCAGCCTCGACGAGGACCGCATTCTGCGCGCCTACCTGGCGCTCGTCCAGGCGACCCTGCGCACCAACCACTACCAGGGCAAGCCGTACCTGGCGATGAAGTTCGACCCGCAGGCCATCCCCGACCTGCCCGAACCCCGCCCCGTGTACGAGATCTTCGTGTACTCGCCGCGGGTCGAGGGCGTCCACCTGCGGTTCGGTTCGGTGGCGCGCGGCGGGCTGCGCTGGTCCGACCGCCGCGAGGACTTCCGCACCGAGATCCTCGGCCTGGTCAAGGCGCAGGCGGTGAAGAACACCGTGATCGTCCCGGCGGGCGCGAAGGGCGGTTTCGTCGGCAAACAGCTGCCCGACCCGTCCGTCGACCGGGAGGCGTGGCAGAAGGCCGGAATCGCCTGCTACAAGGACTTCATCTCCGGCCTGCTCGATCTCACCGACAACCTCGTGGACGGCAAGGTCGTCCCGCCGTCGAACGTCGTCCGCCACGACGGTGACGACACCTACCTGGTCGTCGCGGCCGACAAGGGCACCGCCACGTTCTCCGACCTCGCCAACGGCGTCGCCGCCGAGTACGGCTTCTGGCTCGGCGACGCGTTCGCGTCCGGCGGATCCGTCGGCTACGACCACAAGGGCATGGGCATCACCGCCCGCGGCGCCTGGGAATCGGTCAAGTACCACTTCCGCTCGCTCGGCACGGACGTCCAGAACGAGGACTTCACCGTCGTCGGCATCGGCGACATGTCCGGGGACGTCTTCGGCAACGGAATGCTGCTCTCCGAGCACATCCGGCTCGTCGCCGCGTTCGACCACCGGCACATCTTCGTCGACCCCGACCCGGACCCGGCGACCTCGTTCGCCGAACGCCGCCGCCTGTTCGACCTGCCGCGCAGCAGCTGGGCCGACTACGACACCTCGCTGATCTCCAAGGGCGGCGGCGTGTTCCCCCGCACCGCCAAGTCGATCGCGCTGACCCCGCAGATGCGGGCCGCGCTCGGCATCGAGGACGGTGTCGCGGCCCTCACCCCCTACGAGCTGATCAAGGCCGCCCTCAGGGCACCGGTCGACCTGCTGTGGAACGGCGGCATCGGCACCTATGTCAAGTCGTCCATGGAGAACAACGCCGACGTCGGCGACAAGGCCAACGACCCCGTCCGGATCAACGGCGCCGACCTGCGCTGCCGCGTCGTCGGCGAGGGCGGCAACCTCGGCGTCACCCAGCTCGGCCGTATCGAGTACGCCCGCACCGGCGGGCTCATCAACACCGACTTCATCGACAACTCCGCCGGGGTCGACACCTCCGACCACGAGGTCAACATCAAGATCCTGCTCGACCAGGTCGTCCGGGACGGCGAACTCACCGGCAAACAACGCGACAACCTGCTGTACGAGATGACCGACGAGGTCGGCCGGCTCGTCCTGCGCGACAACTACGCGCAGAACGTGGTGCTCGCCGCGGGCCGCGCGCAGGCCCCCGCGATGCTGCACATCCACGGCCGCTACCTGCGCAAACTCGAACGCGACGGTCGTCTCCAGCGGCGCCTTGAGTTCCTTCCGGACGACAAGGCCCTCGCCGAACGGCGCCAGTCCGGACTGGGGCTCACCAGCCCCGAGTTCTCCGTCCTGCTCGCCTACTCAAAACTCGCCCTCGACCACGACCTCGTCGCCTCCGACCTGGCCGACGACCCGTACCTGGCGTCCTGGCTGGTCGACTACTTCCCGACACCGCTGCGCGAACGGTTCCGCCCCTACATGGACCGGCACCCGCTGCGCCGCGAGATCATCACCACGGCCGTGGTGAACGACCTGGTCAACGCGAGCGGCTCCACGTTCGTGTTCCGGATGAACGAGGAGACCGGCGCGTCCTCGCCCGATATCGCCCGCGCCTACCTCGTCGTCCGGGACGTGTTCGACATGCCCCGGTTCTGGCGGTCGGTGGAGGCCCTCGCCCACCAGGTGGACGAGTCCACCCAGATCGCGATGCTGCTGGAGGCCCGCAAACTCACCGAACGCGGCGCCCGCTGGCTGCTCCACAACCGGCGGCCCCCCTTCGACATCCGCGAGACCATCGACTTCTTCGCCGGAGGCGCGGCCACCCTCAAGACCCACCTGTCGAAGCTCCTCGTCGGCCTGGACCTCGCCGCGTTCGAACAACGCCGCGACGGCTTCGCGCAGCGGGGCGTCCCGGACGAACTGGCCGAACTGTGCGCCACGTTCGTCCCCGCCTTCTCCACCTTCGACCTGGTCGGCATCGCCCACGAGACCGGCCGCCCGGTGGAGGAGGCCGCCGAGGTCTACTTCGACCTCGCCGACCGCCTGCAACTGTCCCGCCTGCGCGAACGCATCATCGCCCTGCCCCGCGACGACAAATGGCGTTCGATGGCCCGCTCCGCGCTCCGCGACGACCTGTACACCGCACACGCCGCCCTCACCCGGGACGTCCTCGTCACCAGCGAACCCGGCTGCCAGCCGGACGAACGCATGATCCACTGGGCGGACAAGAACAAGCCCGCCGTCCAACGCGCCCAACAGACCCTCAGCGAAATCTGGGAAAGCGACAGCTTCGACCTGGCGACCCTCTCCGTGGCCCTGGGCTCCATCCGCACCTTGGTAACCGCCAGTTCACTCCCGTCGCAATAACTCCCAGGGGGGCGACCCCCTGGAACACCCCGTTGCGACGCAGGCGATCCTCACGCCGCCCGTGCGGTCTGTCGTGCCTGTCACGGACGTGCGTGGCGTCGCTGCGGTCGCCCGCGTCGACGGTTCGCGCGGCCTCCGGCGCCGGAGCGCCTCCGGCCGCGCGAACCGTACCGTCGGCCGAGGTCCGAACCCGTCGCGATCTTCCAGGGCTCGTCGGAATCCCCGACGTGGTGGTTCTGCCCTTACGGTTTGTGCCGCGCGGGCCATGGGGTGGCTGTGTTCGCCCAGGGCGCGATCCCTTGGGATCCCCATTGCGGCGCGGGCGCTCTCACGCTGTCGGTGCGGCTCGGCTGCGTTAGGAGCCGTGGGCCGTGACCGCCTTGCGGTAGATGCCGGTCACCGTGGTGCGGCCCTTGGGCGGGACGGTCGCCAGGTACTGGACGAGGACGGTCGTGTCCATGCGGGTTCGGGCGACCTTGGCGGGGGCCAGGCCCAGGAGGTCGCCGCCCACGGTCAGGACGCCCGGCTTGGTGGCGGAGTACGCCTCGTGTTGCTTCAGCACGTACCAGACGACGGCGCCGCGGTCTTTGGTACGGAGCGCGTACACCGAGTACTGGGCGCTGCTGAAGCGGGACGACAGGGTGACACCCCGTCCGGCCAGGGTTTTCTCGCCCCGCTTCAGGGCCTTGTACGTTTCGGTGGTCTGGAGCCCGTCCGCGAGCACGGACGTCCCGGCGGCGCCCGGCCCGGTGGTCAGGAGCGCGGCGTGCGCGTCGGGGACCTTGCGGGGCGCGACGGCGAGCCCCTTGGTGGTCTCCGGCCGGACGGGTGTGGCGAAGCCGTTCGGGTCGAGCGCGACGCGGCTCAGCGTGTCGTCCGCCAGGTAGGGGTCGGCGGTCAGCAGCCACGGTGCGCCCGGCTTGGCCTGGGTGAACAGCATGGCGTGCCGCGTCATGTGCTTGCCCTTGCCGGAGACGGCGCCGACCGCGAACCAGTGCGGATGGGAGCGCAGGCGCGGGATGTAGAACGCCGTGTTCGTGAACCGCAGCTTCGGCGGCCGTCGTTTGATGATGCGGCGGAGCCGGAGGGACGCGTCGTCCATCGATAGTTGCGGGTCTGTTTCGACGGTTCGCAGGGCCTTGCCGTTGAAGTGGCGGCCCGCGCGGTTGGCCGCGTCGGTGTAGGAAAGGAGCACCCGTTGGGCCTCGGTCTTGGCGAGCGCCGGTCTCGCCGGCTTCCCGGGGCGCTCCGCTCCGGCGGACGAGGTGGCGCCCGAGCAGGCGGCGGTCAGCGCGCCGGAGAGCAGGCAGAACGTGGACAGCGAGGCGACGGCGACGGTGCGTGCGGGCATAGCGAGGCCCCCCGAAGTGGCGACGGCGATCTGAATCGCACGCCATCTTCGCAGAGTGACGACATGGTCACTCTGTGAACACGAAACCTCGCCGCGGAAATTCGGCGGTCAGGCGGTCTCCTGCTCCTGCCGCCGCATCCAGCGGATCTCCGCCTCGATGAACTCGTCGAGGTCGCCGTCCAGGACGGCCGTGGGGTTGCCGACCTCGACACCGGTCCGCAGGTCCTTCACGACCTGGTACGGGTGCAGCACGTAGTTGCGGATCTGCGTGCCCCAGCTGCTGGTGCCCTCGCCGCGCAGCGCGGACATCTTCTCCGCCTCTTCCTGGCGCTTGCGCTCCAGCAGCTTCGCCTGGAGCACGTTCATCGCCGTGGCGCGGTTCTGGATCTGGCTCCGCTCGTTCTGGCAGGACACGACGATTCCGGTGGGGATGTGGGTGATCCGTACCGCCGAGTCGGTGGTGTTGACGCCCTGGCCGCCCGGACCGGACGACCGGTACACGTCGATGCGCAGGTCGCCCTCATCGATGTCGACATGGTCGCTCTGCTCCACGACCGGGACGACGTCCAGCCCCGCGAACGAGGTCTGGCGGCGGCCCTGGTTGTCGAACGGGGAGATCCGGACGAGCCGGTGCGTGCCGTGCTCGCCGCGCAGCGTCCCGTACGCGTAGGGGACCTTCACCGTGAACGTCGTCGACTTGATGCCCGCCTCTTCGGCGTAGGACGTCTCGTAGATCTCGGTCGGATAGTTGTGCCGCTCGGCCCAGCGCAGGTACATGCGCTGGAGCTGCTGGGCCCAGTCGGCGGCGTCGACCCCGCCGGCCTGCGCGTTGATGGTGACGAGCGCTTCCCGCTCGTCGTACTCGCCCGACATGAGCGTGCGCACCTCGAGCTGCTGGATCGCCTTGTGGAGCGCCGCCAGCTCTCCTTCGACCTCGGTGCGCGTGTCGGCGTCGTCCATCTCCTGGGCGAGTTCGTACAGCGTCGCGGTGTCGTCGAGCCGCTGCCGCAGGCCCTCGACCTTGCCCATCTCGCTCTCCAGGTGCGAGAGGCGGCGCGTCACCGCCTGCGCGTGCTCCTGGTCGTTCCACAGGTCAGGGTCGGCCGACTGCTCGCGCAGCTCGGCGATGTCGCGCCGCATGGCGTCGAGGTCCAGCACCTGCTCGATGCCGGTCAGAGCCGAGCCGAGCTCCTTGAGCTGCTCTTCGGGTTCGATGCCTGCCACGCCTTGAGCTTATCGCCGTCCCGGCACTGCTCACCGCCGTCCGGGACGCCGCGACTCTCCGCACGCACCCGAACACATGTGCTAACTTGACTCTTGCTCGGACGGGTCTCCCGCCGGGCCGGCGGGGTGTCAGGCGTGTTCTTCGGGCGGTGTGCGAAGGGCCGACCCCCGCGAAGGTCGCAATCCCATGCTTCAGCCAGGGACGGACGGGAGTCGTGCACAGGGTCTCGCGGATGGCCGTTGCCGGGCTGCTGCTCGCCCTCATGACGATGCTCGCGGGCTGTGCGACGGGCGGGACGAAGGCGCGGCCCACGACCGCCACGCCGACGATGTCGCCCCCGGAGCCGGAGCCGGTGGCGCTGACCCCCCAGGTGGCGGAGCGCGCCTTCCGCACCTATGTCACCGACGAGGACGTGGCCCGCGCCGCGGGCGACGAGCGGCTCGCGCTGACCTGGACGTCGGACGGGCAGTCGCAGCTCACCGCGGCCGAGTTCCGTAAGGCCGCCTACGACGGTGACCCGGTGCGGCGCTTCGTCTACGGCGAGCCGAAACTGTACGTGCCGAAGCTGAAGGACGCCGCCTACCCGCAGTGGTTCATGGTGTCGGTCGACCGTTCCGTCCTGGGCAAGTCGAAGAGCAAGCGCAGGGCGTTGATGGGGTTCATCCTGCGCGGCCCGTCCGACCACTGGAAGCTGGCGATCGCGTCGCTGCTCCAGCCGAAGGCCGACGAGCCGAAGGTCGTGACGGACAAGGACGGCTACGCCACCGCGCTGGGCAGCGACGACACATCGGTGCTGATCCGTCCCCGGGACGTCGGCGGCATCCAGGCGACGATCGCGGCGGAGGGCGGTCGCAGCGTCGCCGCGAAGGTGATGCGCTCCGGTGACGTCACCACCGGTTACTACCGTGCGGCAAAGCGCGCCAAGAAGCAGGCGAAGGGGAAGGACCTCACGCTCCAGATCGTCTACACCGCGACCCCGTTCCCCTACTTCGGGGTGCGCACGGAGGGCGGCGGCGGTCTGATCATCTACTCGCTGTTCCGCAACACCTCGCTCGTCGCCGAAGATCCGGGCACGCCGAAGCCGGAGATTCCGGAGGAGGCGGAGCATCTGCTCGACGGCACCGTCGAGGGGAACCGGGTCGACACCGCGTCGACCCTGCATTTCGTGGCCTTCGACCCGCCACGGGTCGAGAAGGGCAAGAGCCAGCCGAAGGCGCGCGTGATCGGCGACGACGGGGCGATGACCGACGCCAACACCCCGCCGCTCAAGAAGCCCTAGCGGCCCGGGGCGCGGCTGACAGCGGCCGATCGTGGCCTATCCGTAGACGCTCTGCAGGACGAGCGCGGCGAACAGCAGCGCGACCAGCGCCGCGAGGACGAGCGCGGGCGGAATCGACGGTCCGTGCCGGTGCAGTTCGGACCGGGCCGCACGGCAGGTGGGGCAGCGCCCGTCCACCACCGGGTTCGAGCACCGAGCACAGATCAGATGTTCGCAGCTCATGTCGTGGCCCCAATCTCCGAGAACGGCACGTGGCCCCGTGGCGGGGAAACGTCGACCTGTCTGGTGTCCATCGACCTAATAGGTATCTTTCGCCATCATCCAGCGTAGCCGGACTGTATGGTCGTTCCGGCAAGTCCGGGAGCTTGACGGTACGAAACGGCCGGGCGTCGGGAGACGGTTCGCATGGTATTGGTCGAGCGATGTGCGGCCCCGGACGCCCGTGCCACGTCGAGTGGGACGAGACAGTTGACTCTCCCCTCTACACTGCTCGAAGGCTTCGCGCCCCACCTGGTCGCGAAACCGGGCGGCGGACCGGAGGCCGTGGACGAGGAGTTCGCGACCGCGGGTCGGGCCGCTCCCCAACCCCTAGACTGAACCGCCGTGATGCAGCCGTGATCCATTTCGACAACGTCACCAAGGTCTACCCGAGCCAGAACCGCCCCGCCCTGGCCCATGTGAACGTCGCCATCGAGAAGGGCGAGTTCCTGTTCCTGGTGGGGCCGTCGGGCTCCGGCAAGTCGACCTTCCTGCGCCTCATCCTGAAGGAGGAGCGTCCTTCCCAGGGTCACGTGCACGTGGCGGGCAAGGACCTGAGCAGGCTGAGCAACTGGAAGGTGCCGCACCTGCGCCGCAGGATCGGCTGTGTCTTCCAGGACTTCCGCCTCCTCCCCAACAAGAACGTCTTCGAGAACGTCGCGTTCGCCCTCGAGGTGATCGGCAAGCCGAGGCGTTTCATCGGCAAGGTCGTCCCCGAGGTCATCGACCTCGTCGGCCTGGAGGGCAAGGCCCACCGGATGCCGGACGAGCTGTCCGGCGGCGAGCAGCAACGCGTCGCGATCGCGCGGGCGTTCGTCAACCGGCCGATGATCCTGCTGGCGGACGAGCCGACGGGGAACATCGACCCCGCGACCTCGATCGGCATCATGAAGGTGCTGGACCGTATCAACCGGACCGGCACCACCGTCGTCATGGCCACCCACGACGCCGCGATCGTCGACGCGTTCCGCAAGCGCGTCGTCGAGCTGGAGGACGGACGGGTCGTCCGCGACCAGTCGCGCGGCGTGTACGGGCAGGCCTACTGATCATGACACCGGCCGTGGCGACGTCCCCGGCACATCCATCTGAACCATCGATTCCCGCCGGGGCGTACAACTCCCGTACGGCCCACCTGTACGACCCCCGGTAGGAACCGCCCCGCACCGGGCCGCGTTCCGCGCGGAACGGCCCCGGCTTCCGGCGGAACCCAGGCGATCAAGGACAGCGAGGCATGCGCGTACAGTTCGTTCTCCAGGAGATCTGGATCGGTCTCCGTCGGAACATGACGATGACGATCTCCCTCATCCTCACCGTCGCCATCGCCATGGCGCTCTTCGGCACCGGGCTGCTCCTGCGGGAACAGGTCCGGGCCTCCAAGAGCTTTTGGTACGACAAGATCGAGGTCTCGATCTTCCTGTGCGCCAAGACGAGTTCCAACGACGCCTGTCAGAAGCGCGACATCACCGAGCAGGAGCGCCAGGCGCTCAAGGCGCAGCTCGACAAGATGCCGCAGGTGTCGAAGGTCGACTACGAGAGCAAGCAGCAGGCGTACACCCGGTTCAAGGACAACTTCTCCGGTGCGCCCGGATTCGTGGAGAGCACCCGTGAGGGCGACATCCCCGACTCCTTCCGGGTGAAGCTGAAGAACCCCGAGGAGTACAAGGCGGTCGCGCAGGCGATGCTCGGGCAACCCGGCGTCGACACCGTCATCAACGAACAGGAGATCCTGAAACGGTTCTTCCGGATCCTGAACGGTCTCCAGGTGGCAGCGCTCACGATCGCGTTGATCCAGGTGATCGCGGCGGTGATGCTCGTCGGCAACACCGTCCGGTTGTCGGCGTTCAACCGGCGCCGCGAGACGGGCATCATGCGGCTGGTCGGCGCGTCCAACACCTACATCCAGATGCCGTTCATCCTGGAGGGCGCCATCGCGGGCCTGATCGGCGGCCTGTTCGCGTCGATCCTGCTGATATTCAGCAAGAAACTCCTCGTGGACCGGCTCGCGGGTGACGTTCAACTCGTCAGCCAACTCGGCTGGAGCACGGTGATGCTCGTCATCATCGTGTCGATCTGTTTCGGTGTGCTGCTGTGCGCCGTCGCGTCCTTCCTCACGTTGCGCAGATACCTGAGAATCTGACGGGCGACCGGATCCGGCGGAAGGTGTGAGCGCCGGATCCGGTGCCGTCCGCCGCCCTACACTTGCCGCATGCTCCGGTCCTCCCTCTCGCGCGGAGACGACCGTCGGCGGACCTCCGATGCCAGGACGCCCGGTCGGCTGCTGCGCGGTGCCGCCATCGCCGCCGCGATCGTCTGCGCGTACGGGGTGGGCGTCGTGAGCGGCTCGGGCTCGGAGCGGCACACCGCCGCCGCGGAGGGATCCGTTCTCGACGAGGCCGCCGCGAAGATCAACAGCCGGACGGCGCAGCCGATCGACCGCGGCGAACTCGACCGCGCCGCCATCGAGGGCATGCTGCGCGGCCTCGACGACAGATGGGCGCGCTACTACTCCGCCCGGGAGTACGACGACGTCGAAGGGCGCCTGACCGGCAAGTACAGCGGAGTCGGCCTGTGGTTGGGCGGCAGCGAGGAGGACGGCGCGCGGGTGCTGGTCGCCAGCGTCCAGCCCGGCACCGCCGCCGCGCGTGCCGGTGTGCTCGCCGGAGACGTCGTCACCGCCGTCGGGAAGGTGTCCGTGGACGGCTGGAGCGTCGAGCGGGTCGCGAAGGCGCTTCGCGGACGTCCGGACGAATCCGTCGAACTCACCGTCGAACGCGACCGTCGTATCAGACGGTTCCAACTCGTCCGCACCCCGGTCCCCGCAGGAGACGTCACCGTGACCGACCTCCCCGAGCAGGCCCGAATGATCCGCGTCGGCGCCTTCACCCGCGGCACGGGACAGCAGGTCCGCGCCGCGGTCACCGGGCGGCAGCAGTCGCGACGCCCGCCGGGCGGTGTCCTGCTCGACCTGCGCGGCAACCCGGGCGGGCTGCTGGACGAGGCCGTCGAGACGGCGTCGGCGTTCCTGCCCGGCGGGCCCGTCGTGACGTACGAGCCGCGCGGACGACCCGTCCAGAAACGCGCGGTCACCAGGCCCGGCGACGGGAAGACGCCGCTCGTCGTGCTCGTCGACGCGGGCACCGCCAGCGCCGCCGAGATCGTCGCGGGGTCCCTGCGCGACCGCGACCGCGCCGTGATCATAGGATCACGTACGTACGGGAAGGGCTCGGTGCAGGAGCCCGTCCATCTCAGCGACGGGTCGGTGATCGAGTTGACCGTCGGTCGCTACCGCACCCCCGGCGGCCGTAACCTCGACGGGGTCGGGATCGAACCCGACGTGGCGGTCTCCGCCGAACGTCCCCCCAAGGAGGCCGAGCGGCGCGCCCGGACGGTGCTGCGCGGCCTGCACGCGACGCTCCCGGACGAAGACTGAGACCGCCTGGCGAGAATCCGGACAAGGACTGAGGACGTGGCACGGGACACCGGGCGCAAGAAGGACACCGGGCAGAGGCTCATCGCCCAGAACAAACGAGCCCGCTACGACTACCACGTCGACGACACGTGGGAGGCGGGCATGGTGCTCACCGGCACCGAGGTGAAGGCGCTGCGCGCCGGCCGCGCCTCCCTCGTCGACGGCTACGCCCACGTGATGGACGGGGAGGTGTGGCTGGAGAACGTGCACATCCCCGAGTACACGCAGGGCACCTGGACGAACCACGCCCCCCGGCGGCGCCGCAAACTGCTGCTGCACCGCCGCGAGATACAGAAGATCATCGCCAAGTCGTCCGAGCCCGGCTGGACGCTGATTCCGCTGGCCCTGTACTTCAAGGACGGCAAGGCGAAGGTCGAGATCGGACTGGCCCGTGGTAAGAAGGCGTACGACAAACGCCAGGCCATCGCCAAGCGGGAAGCCGACCGGGAGATGCAGAAGGCCGCGGCGGCCCGGTTCAGGAGACGGTGAAAGGTGCCGATGACCAACCGGAGGCGGGTCCCCAGAGGGACGTGGACGCGCTGGCGCCGGACGGTGTCCCTGGCGGCCTGCGGTGCCCTGGTCGCGTCCCTGACGACGGGTTGCTGGGCCGAACCGTCCGCGATGCCCGCCGTCCGTGACTTCCTCATCGCCTGGCAGGTCGGCAACTACGAGGCCGCCGCGAACCGCACCGTCGGCGTCGACAAGAGCCAGGTCGAGGACGCGCTCAGCCGCGTCCGGCAGCAGCTCGACGCCGCGTCCCTGCGGCTGTCCCTCGGCACCGGGGTCCCCGGCAGCGACGTCGACCAGATCGTCAAGAAGGACGACGAGGCCGACGCCCGGTTCACCGTGAAGATCGACCTCGGTGAGAACGGCCAGCCGTGGGAGTATCCCGGGCTGATGCACCTCAAGCGCGTCGGTGGCAGGTGGAAGGTGATCTGGAGCCCGTCCATCATCCACACCAAACTCAAACCCGGACAGCGGCTCGCCGTCGTCACCGAGGTCCCGGAGCGCGCCCCCATCACCGACACCCGGGGCCGCGCCATCCTCAACCAGGTCAACGCCTACATGGTCGGCGTGTACCCCGGCCAGCTGGCCGACCCGCAGAAGACCCTCGGCCTCCTCGCCGAACAGGCCAAGATCGACGGTGGTCGCCGGTTGGACGCCGAACGTCTGCTCGGTCGTGTCCGCTCCGCCCCACCGCAGGACTTCCTGCCGCTACTGACCCTCCAGGTCCCCGAGAACCACCAGCTCATCCAGCGGCTCAAACGCGTCCCCGGCATCCAGTTCCAGGGCGTCAGATCCCCCATCGCCCCCGCCTACGCGCCCGAACTCGTCGGCAACCTCGGCCCCGCCACCGCCGACCGCCTCCAGCAGGTCGGCGCCCCCTATCAGCCGGGCGACACCATCGGCGTCAGCGGCATCCAACTCCTCCAGCAGCGGCGCCTCGCCGGCACGCCCACGGTCCGCGTCGTCGCGCAGGACGAGACGGGCAAGAACACCGAGGAACTGCGTTCCTGGCCGGGCCAGAAACCGCAGGAGGTCCAGACCACCCTCGACCAAGGCCTCCAGCGCCTCGCCGACCTGGCGCTCAAGGGCGTGCCGTACCCGGCGTCCATGGTCGTGGTGCGTCCCAGCACCGGTGAGATCCGCGCCGTCTCCAACCACGGGACCGAAGGCCGCAACCTCGCGTTCGAGGGCAGCTACCCACCCGGACTGACCTTCGGGATCGTGTCCGCCGAGGCCCTGTTCTCCAAGGCGGGACTGAACCAGGCCACCGAGACGACATGCCCCGCCACCGCCACCGTCGGCAACATGACCTTCACCAACAAGGCCCGCCGCGACGGCACCTTCGCCACCCACTTCGCCGCGTCCTGCAAGACCACCCTCGCCCAACTCAGCACCCGGCTCGACGCCCAGACCCTCCTCAAGGAGGCGGCCCTGTTCGGTGTCGGCCAGAACTGGGGCCTGACCGTCCCCGCCTTCACCGGCTCCGTCCCCGTCCCCGCCAACGACGCCGAGAAGGCCGCCGCCATGATCGGCGAGGGGAACGTCCGGGTCAGCCCCCTCACCATGGCCCTCGTCGCCGCCGCCGCCCAGATCGGCACCTGGAAGCCCCCCTACGTCCTCAAGGACATCTCCAACACCGTCCAGGCGCCCCCACCCCAGAACCTCCCGCCCCCATCCATCGCCGACCTCAAGACAGTCCTGGGCCGCACCGCCAAACATGGCAACGCCCGCGGCGCTCGCGTCAACGGAGAGGTCGTCGGCGTCGCCGCCCCCGTCACCTACAAGGACGGCGACCGCGCCAAGACCATCTCCTGGTTCGTCGGCTCCAGCGGCGACCGCGCCTTCGCCATCGCCGTCGAAGGCCTCGTCTACACCCCCGAAATCGCCGCCACATTCCTCCGCGGACGCTAGCCTGACCAGCCCTGTTACGGCTTTGTGATCTCTTTACCCAAGGTGCGCAACCCCCCGCCGTCCGCACGCGTCTTTACGGGTGACTGAGACTCCGCTAGGGGGGTTGCGGACTCAGTCGCCGTGATGAGACCAGAGCCTCGTCTCGGGGGAGGCTCTGCCGTCCGGACCGGCCCGACCCTGCCGGTCGACCCCGGTGGGCGCGCCACCGCGCACGCCCACCGGGGTTCACGTGTCTCCACGGGAATTCCGTTGCCCCCTCACCCGTTATCCTTGTAACGTCATCGTGCGGACGTCCCCGGACGCCCGCTTTGACAACTGAACATGGGGG
This sequence comes from Actinomadura pelletieri DSM 43383, assembly GCF_003634705.1. Lineage (GTDB taxonomy): Bacteria > Actinomycetota > Actinomycetes > Streptosporangiales > Streptosporangiaceae > Spirillospora > Spirillospora pelletieri. The sequence goes on from NZ_RBWU01000002.1 coordinate 461,409, forward strand.
TGACCGGCTTCGACTTCGGTCGTTCGAGCCAGGGGAAGCGGGTCGAGGGTTGCTGTCGTGACCTCGTAAATCCTGTGACAGCAAACCAATAACTGCCAACAAGAAGCAGTCCGAGTTCGCCCTCGCCGCCTGAGCGAGGAGCGAACTCTGTCAGCCCGGGAGCGTCTCCGACCCGGGGCCTGGCATCGTAAGGAGACTCCACCTGTGAGCCCGGTCGCGGGGCCCGCAGGAACATCAAACAGCGACTGAGCCCGTCGGCGACACGCCTGCGTGAGCGCCGGGACTGAGAAAACGCCAAGCAGGCTGCACCCGGAGAAGCCCTGACCCATCACCGAAGGACGCGGGTTCGATTCCCGCCACCTCCACGGCACATGAAGCCGCTGATCAGACATGTTCTGGTCGGCGGCTTCTTCGCTGCGCGCCCACTTTACGCCCACTTTAGACCGACCTCTTCCCAAGAACCTCGGCCGCTTCGGCGGACGCGACGTTGCGCCCCATGTAGACGTCCTGCGTCATCGACGGCTTCGCGTGGCCGAGGTGATCAGCGATCGCACGGGCGCTTAGGCCCGCCTCGTCGAGCCGGGTCGCGACCGTCTTGCGGAAGGTGTGGCTGGTGACCCACCCAAACCGCTCGGTGTCCACCCGGGCAAGCACCTTCTTGACGTCGCGGTTGGCGTTGGACGGGTTCCGGACCCCACCGAACAGGCCCGGGAACAGGAGTCCCACGTCCCCGGCCGGGGACTGGACCTCTTCGCCGTCCTCGCAGATGACCGTGATCTTCCGGTCACCGTATGGCCACGAAGTCGCCGCGCGCCGCCGACACAGCTCCACGACATGCGGCGGTAGAGCGATCACCCGCCAACCGGCCTCTGTCTTCGGGCGCAACTGGAGACACGTGCCCTTGCCCTTCAGGCGCACGCTCGTCGCGTTGACCTCCAGCACTCCGGCCTCCAGGTCGATGACCTCCGCGCGTACGCCGAGGGCCTCGCCGACGCGCATTCCGGTGCCGTCGAGGAACTCGATCAGGTCCGCCGCGTCCAGCTCGGCGGCGCACTCGTCACTGGCGACCTTCGCCAGCATCACGGCCTCGTCCTCCCGGCTCAGCGCCTTCGGCCTGGTCTTGCGGCCCGTTGAGATCTTCGCGATCTCGCGCACCGGGTTCGTGTCGAGGGCGCCATGGCGCACCACCATTCCGAGTAGGAGCGAAAGCACGTCCCGGGTCGTCTTGGCCGCACTAGGGCCGTGGTTCTTGCGTACGGCCTTGATGAACCGATCGCACACCGGAACGTCGATCTCTCGAATCAGTAGACCGCCGAGACCCTTGGTGATCCTTTCCAGGGTGCGCTCGTAGATCTCCTGCGTCTGCGGGGTCAGCGTGTCCGACTCGGCAATCTCGGCCTGCCACAGCGTCGCCGCGGCGCGTAGCCGTGTCTCTGTCGTGATCTCACCGCTCGTCGGCGGGCCGACGCGGTCGCGCAGCGCCTCTTTCAGCGCCCGCTCGGCCGCGGGTTGGCTGTGCCCAAAACGGGTGACCTCGCGTGTCTCACCGTCGTAATCCCGAACGTTTACCCGCGCACGGATGCGCCGCGGGCCCAGCTTCTGGAAGCGGATCTTCCCAGCTGTACCTACAGGCAGAGGGGGGCGTCCCATGGCTACCCCTCTGGGCTCTCGTGATCGTCAGCCTTGCTCTTCCCAAGCGAGACACGTCGAACGGTCGCCTCATGTAGGGCGGCCTGAGCCCTCTGCACGTCCCTCTCTGCGCGTTCAGTCTCCTGACGAGCGGCCTCAAGCGAGGCTTTCGCGCGCATGAGTTCTATACGGCGGGTCCGAACCTCGGCCATCGCTTCGGCCGTGCTGGCATCGCCCGAACTCTGCACCTCAGAGATCAGCACAGCAGGGTCTACGCCTAGAACGGAGCAGAGTGCAACGAACTCGTTGACGCGAAAAGGGCGCTGACCAGCTTCCGTCTTTGCTGTGGTGGTCTGTAGCCACGAGAAGCCGCGAGCAACCATGGCCTGTGCAACTTCCTGTTGCGCCATGCCCCGGCCTTCTCTGATGCTCCGCAACGCTTTGCCAAGCGTCACCTCGGGGGACGGTTCGCCCTCTGTGAGGTGCGTTGGTTGCGTTGGACCCTTCATGGGGTTGAACGGTACACCCTTAGTCGGGTTGACGGCCAGACTTCGCCCATGCTTTCCTTCCAGAGGTTGATTCCATCACCCCCAGGGAGGTTGAGATGGAAGCTCAAACACCCCTAGCTGGGGACGACGTGTTCCTGACCACGGAAGAGGTTGCCTCGCGTTACCGCACCGTGCCGTCCACCGTGCGCTATTGGCGTCACATCGGAACTGGCCCGAAGGGAACCGTCTACGGCCGCCGCGTCCTCTACCGCGAGAGCGACCTTCGTGCGTGGGAGCGCGAGCAGGAAAATGACGGGGGAGCGGCTGCCTGATGTCCCCTGACGCGCAGAGCGGCGCGTCCCCCGGCAAGGAACCGCGCCGCTCCAACGAACAGGTCACCACGACCACGCCCAAGCGTAGCCGCCGCAGGCGTTTGCGTCGCTGTTCGCGCCGGACGGCCGCCGCAAGCTGTGGCTGATCACCTTCGTCTGCCCGAGGTGCAAGTTCGGGCATCGTGCGCTCGCCCCCACGGAGGAAGCGGCCCGGGGGCGTCGTGTCCGTGGGGCGTGTGGTCGCCTTGTCTATATCCGCGTCGCCCGCACCTACCGCGGGGGCAGCGGTGCGCAGATGTGATCTTGAGGTTGAGGACTGCATCGCGGACCACATCGCGCCGCGGCTTGACGGTCGCATGGCACGCGACGAAAGGCACTGGAACGCTCGGTGTCCGGCTCACGATGACGTCAAGCGGTCGCTGACGATCACGCGCGGCACCCGTGGGCAGCGTGTCGTGTGGCGGTGCCACAAGGGATGCATCGGCCAAGAAGTCAAGCGCGCAATGCTCGCCCGCGGGATCGACCCGGCGTGCATCCCCTGGCACCCGGACGGCCCGGAGGACCAGGCCGCGGAACTCGGCGCCGAAGTGCAGGAACTCCGCGCGAAGCTCGCCGAGATCGAGAAGGTGATCACGGGCCCGGACGCGAAGAACGTCCAGCGGATGCGGCTGTTGATCGGCATGTTGCTCTGGCCCTCCTACGACGCCCACGCCACCGCGGAACGACTCGGTATCGGGTGGCGGACCGCGTACCGCGTCATGGAGCAAATCCGCAGGGAGAAGCAATGAGCCCGATTTGTCCGTTTGTCACCCGTGACAAAACCGCAGGTCAGACGATTGTCACGGGTGACAAGACGATCAAGACGATTGTCACCCGTGACAAGACCGGACCCCGTTCGACCTGCACTGCTTGACACCAAAATCGCAGAGAGGTAGACCACATGTCGTCAGACCACCCCCACCGCCCGCCTTCTGCGTCTGCGGGGTTCTTGGGGGGCTCTTCCCGCCGTTTCAGGCCGGATCTGCAGCAGATTTCAGCGCGCGGGCCTCGCGGCGGCGAAGATCATCCGAGCGGTAGCCGCGCGCAGCGTCTCCAGGCGATCGACCTCGTTGAGCGGCTGCTGTGCAAGGACCGGGCCCGGTATCTGGGGATCATCGGTCACGCGAACGCCCTGGACCTAGCACATGAACTCGCGTACGTGGCTGCTGTGCTGGTCGCGCAGGTCTCCGGTGACGAGGACGGTGACGAGGACGGTCTCGCGCGGGACCGTGAGGTGTTGGAGCGGCTGCGGGAACGTGTCCGCCGGGACGGGTGACCGGTGACCGATGACCGGCCGGGTCTGTCGCCGCGGGTCCTCGCAGCGGTCGACCGGTTCGCCGGGGAGCGGCTCCGCCGCGCCTACGTCCACGACCCCGAGATTTCGGCCGGCCTCCGCGTGATCGAGCGGGTTGCGCTCGCCTACCGGCTGTCTGGTGACGCGAACGTCACCGAACTGGCCTCTCCGGTCGACTTGGCGGCATCGTTGCTGACGACAGACGAGGTCGCTGGGCTGCTCGGCGTGAAACCCGGCGCGGTGCGGCGGGCGTGCCGGGAGAAGCGGCTGACGGCGACCAAACGGGGCCGGGAGTGGTTCATCACTCCGGACGCTGCCGCGGCGTACGCGGTGGAGGTTCGGCACCGCCGATAGGGAGGGGCACGGGTGGCCAGAGCGAACACGGCCGATCCGGTCGGGCAGGCCCGGGAGGCGCTCGACAAGGCGCAGCAGGCCCGGGACCAGGCCGCGGCGAAGATGGACGAGTTCAAGACGCGGATCTTGGACGGTTCCGGGGGCGTCTCGGCGCGCGACTACGGCGACGCCGCACACGAACTGGAGCGTGCCGAACTGGTCGTTGAGGCCGCTGCCCGCGCTCTGCACGACGCCGAACGCGCCCGCCGCCGTGCCGAACTGGCCCGCTGGCGGGATGAGGAGTTCCTCGCCGCCGCCGGGACCGCACGCGCCGCTGAGGTCGCCGGGCTGGTCGAGCAGGTCCGCCGTTCGGCCGCCGCGCTGTTGGAGGCGTGTGCGCCTCGCAGCCGCGAAGCAATGATCAAACACTGTCGTTACCTGGTCGGGCAGGGCATCCAGGACGGGGATCCGACCAGCGACGACAACGCCGGTCTGTCGTGGCGCCGTAAGGAATGGGGCGGCGAGCGGTTCATGGTGAGCGTGGACGGCCGGGAGTATCAGGCGATCGCACCGGGCGAGCTCCTCGCCGCCGCACTGAACCTGGCGTGTGACGACTCCGGCACTGCGCCGCGCCTACTGGAACCCGCCGTTCACGTGCTCCGTGACGGGCATGTCAGGCGGGTCGTCGCCGACCCGGCCGCGTGGCTCGCCGCCAACTTCTGAGAGAGGACCCGTCATGGCCGATCCCACCGGCGATCCCGTACGTGATGCGTGGAAGCGGCTGCGAGCCCGCAACGCCATGCAGTTCATGGTTCCGCGTTCAGTGGACGAGCCGCCGCCGGTGGAGCGCCCGGACGGCACCGTGTACGACGGGACCGGGCAGAAGCCGACCGTCCGGGACGTCATCGACCAGGTCGACCGCTCGGCGTAGGCACCCGAGATGCGACGGACACGGCCGGGGGGTTTCTCGCTTTCACCCGGACGTGTCGCGGTCGCCGCAGGTGGGGACGGTCGGGCGCCGAAGTAGAGCCCGGTGCCCGACCGTCCCGCAGGAAGGGATGAGCCCGTGAGACCCAAGCCTGACGACTATCCCGCCGCGGTCGAGTGGCGGGAAGCGAACCAGGAGCTGGACGCGCTCTGCGAACTGATCCGCAAGACCGGCGACGTCGACCCCGACGACTACGCCGCGGCCCGCCGCCGAGTCGACGACGCAGCCGCCGCGATCACCATCCCCGCGCGGCTGATGACCTTCGACCCCGACGACTGGCCAGGCCGGACCGCCGACAACGTCGGGTTCACCCAGGACCCGCTACGCCGCCGCGAGCAGTTCCGGCAGGCACAAGACGAATGGGCCACCGACCGGGGCCTGTGGCGCGGCGACTTCGAGGAACTCCAACGCCGCCAGGCCGAACGGACGACCCGCCGCACCCGCAAGACGAAGGTGAAGTGATGCGCGTCCTCACCGCACCCAACACCCAAGACCCCAGAGACGGCGGGTTCGTGGCCACCCTGCCCGGTGAACTGCTGTACCGCCCGTTCGTGTGCGCCTCCGGGCAGGACGGCCGATGCGGCTGCGAACGGTCCCTCGCCGGGATGACCACACGGAAGGGCACCACCCTCGCCGAGGTCACCGACAAGGACATGACCCTCGCCGACTACATCGACGCGCACGCCTCGTTCCTCGTCGACGTGTGGGGCTGGGACCGCGCAGGCGCAGAGGACGAGGCCCGCGCTCTCGCTGACGTCGCCTCCGACTTCCCCGCCGGGACACTCGTGACCGTCCAACTCCAGGACGAGGCGCACGTGTTCGACGCACTGGAGGCGTGATGGCCCGCAAGATTCAGCGTGACCCGCGACCGCGGATCGAGTCCGGCAACTGGCGCACCGAGCCACGGCCGGTCGATTGGCCGGCCCGGGTCGAACACGTCCGTCGCCGTGACCAGTCCTGCCGATGGGTCGACGGCGACACCGTGTGCGGCAGCGTCGACCGGCTTGAGGTCCACCACCGCGGCGCACCCGGCGACCACCGGCTAGAGATGCTGGTACTGCTGTGCCACCGACACCATGCGAAGATCACCGGACAGCAGGCCGCAACCGCTCGCCGAGCCAACCGCAAGCCACGCAACCGGCCACCCGAACGGCACCCTGGCCTGCTATGACGCCCCGTCACGAGCACCCTGGGGGGCGACCCCTTGATCATCCGGACACGAGCCCGCAAGCGTATTGCGCCTGCCCCTCTGTACGGGTCTGGGCTAGTGGCCTGACCTGGGCTTGTACGGGTCACTACGCATCGTGAGCGCAACGTCTGTCCTCATCTTGCCAGGTCAATCCGCCTGTACCCGTTACACAGGGGGTAGGATGGGGGCATGGCGAACCCGAAGTGTGAGCACTGCGACGGACCGATGCCACTGTTGTCGCGTCCGTCGTTGGCGCGGTTCTGCTCGGGTCGTTGTCGGGTCGCTGCGCACCGGGCGCGGCGACGCATCCCCGCGGAGATGACCGGCCGTGACCGGTGGGTGCGGCGCACGGCCCGCAAGGTGCCTGTGACGGTCGACGGCCGCGCGGCGAGCTCGACGAACCCGGCGACGTGGGCGTCGTATCGGCAGGCTCTAGCGAGTGGAACGGGCGCCGGGCTGGGGTTCGTCCTGAACGGCGACGGGATTGTGTGCGTCGACCTGGACCACTGCCTTGAGGCCGGTGAAGTGGCGCCGTGGGCGCGGAGACTGCTCGACCGGTTCCCGGCGACGTACGTGGAGGTGTCCCCGTCGGGGGATGGCCTGCATGTGTTCGGGTTCGCCGACGTCGTACGGGGCCGTCACGTGCGTTTGGACGGTGGTAGGGCCGAGGTGTACGGGACGGGTCGGTTCATCTGTGTGACGGGGGACCGGTTCGAGGGCGCACCGGCCAGGTTGGCGGACATGACCGCCGCCGTCGCCGCCCTCTGCGCCGCCTAGCGTCGCCTGTGGTGGCGTAGACGTCACCGAATTCGTCAGGCCTGACCAGCTCTAGGACGCTGATCACGTCCCGATAGTGCCCGCCAGCACTCCCGAAGGGTGCTCGGCGTGGCGGTCGAAGTTGGCGCTGCATTCATCACTGTCCGGCCTTCGCTGGTCGGCTTCCATCGGGCCGTTGAACGTGACCTGCGGGGCATGGCACCGCGGTTGGTCCGGATCGGTGAGGAGTGGGGCCGGTCGCTGCAACGCGGCATCAACGCCGGGTTGGAACCGGTCCCGGTGCGGCTCGACACGGGCCAAACGGCGCGGCAACTGGTCACCCTGAACCGGTCGTTGGATCGGCTGGACGGCCGCGCGGTCAAGGTCGAGGTGAAGGTCGACGTCGCCGGTTCGATGGCGGAATTGGCGCAACTCGTCCAGGTCCTGGATCGGCTGGACGGCCGCCGGATCAACATCAACATCAACGCGGACGCTGCTGCGGCGTTGGCGTCGCTGCTGCTGGTCGACCGTGAACTGTCGCGGGTCGACGGGCAGCGGGCGCACGCCGGGGTTGATGTGGACGTGGGCGGGGCGTTGGCGTCGCTGTTCACGCTGCGGACGGCGATGCTCGCGGTGGGGACGCTGGGCGGTCCACAACTGGCGGCGGTCGGCGCCGGGATCGTCGGCCTCGCCGGGCCGCTCGCGGGCGCAGCCGCCGGGTTCGGGGGCCTGGCCGCCGTGGCGGTACCGGCGATCTCGCATGTGCGGGAGTCGCTGGAACAGGAAGCGCAGGCGTCCAAGGCGTCCGGGGCCGCGTCGCAGCAGGCGTCGCAGCAGGCGTTCGCGGCTGCGTCTGCGCGTCAGCAGCTCTCCGCCGCCGTGCGGAACGCGGCGTTCGCGCACCGGCAGGCCCTGGAACAGGTCCGCTCGGCGGAGCTTCAAGTCGCCGACGCGCAGCGGCAGGCGCAGCGGGCGCAGGACGACCTGAACCGGGCGCGTGGCGAGGCACGCAGACAGTTGCAGGACCTGGCGAACAACCTCGCTGATGCCCGCCTGGACGAGCGGCAGGCCGCGTTCGACGTCGCCGACGCCGAGAAGGAACTCGCGCGGCTTCGCGCCGATCCGAAGGCCACCAAAGACCAGCTCGCCCGGCAGCAACTCGCCGTCGACCGGGCCAAGCAGCAGCAGAAGGAGCAGCATCTCACCCTTGTCCGGTTGGTTCAGGACGAGAGAGCCGCGCGGAAGGCCGGCGTCGAAGGCTCAGACCAGGTCCGGGCCGCGCGGGACCGCCTTCACGAGGCGAACCGCAGGATCGGCGAGTCCGAACGTGCCCTGTCGAATGCGCGGGCGAATGTCGCGCGGGTCGACCAGCAGTCCGCCGACCAGATCGCGTCAGCTCGTCGGGCGTTGGCGCAGGCGTCGCAGCGGGCGTCCACGGCGACCGGTGGCCTGACCGGACAGTTGGTGAAGCTGACGCCGTTGGAGCGGCAACTCGCGGTCGCGTGGAAGGGCCTGACGGGCGCGTTCAACGAGTGGGCGCGGGCGTTGCAGCCTGCCGTGCTGCCGCTGCTGATCAAGGGTATTGGGCTCCTGCGCGGACTGCTGCCGACGCTGACACCGATCGTGTTGTCGGCTGCGAAGGCGGTTGATGGGCTCCTCGATAGCCTCGCCGCCGGACTCAAGTCACCGTTCTTCCAGCAGTTCGCCGCCGACCTTGCCCGGTGGGCGGGACCGGCGATCACGCTGTTCGGTCAGATCACCGGGAACCTGATCATCGCGGTTGCGGGCATCGCGCGTGCGTTCGCGCCGATCGGTTTCGCGTTCCTCAACCTGATCAACCGGATGACGGCCGCGTTCGCCTCGTTCGCGGTCGGGTTGACCAGCAACCCGGCGTTCCAACGGTTCTCGGCGGTGATGATCCAGGCCCTGGACAACATCGTCCGCGGCTGGTCGCAACTCGGTCCGCTGGTCGCGCCGATCCTCGGCGGGCTCCTAACGTTGTTGTTCAAGGTCGGAGTCGCGATCCAGGACACCTTCCGGCCGTTGTTCGCCGCGCTGCTCCCGGTCCTGGGCGTGGTGGTCGGGGCCGTGTCCCGGGTCGTGGTGGCGTTGGTGCCTGCGATCACCGCTATCGGCCGGTTCCTGGCCTCGCTGGTGTCGGGGCTGCTGCCGCTGGTCGGGCCCATCATCGACGCCGTTGGTACCGCGCTCGCCGAGCTTGCCGGGCAGCTCACGCAGGCGTTGCAGCAGGCGATGCCGTCGCTGCAGCAGCTGGTGATGGCGGTCGGGTCGCTGTTGCCCGCGCTCAAGCCGTTGATCCCGCTGATCCCGCAACTGTTGGGCGCGCTGCTGCCGCTGCTGCCGTTGGTGGCGCAACTGTCGGCGACCATGGCGACCTCTTTGGTCCCGGTGTTGCGGCTCATGGCGAACATCACCTCCAAGGTCATCGTGGCGGCGTTCAGCGCCTTGATCTTCGCGGTGAAAGGCGTCGTCGCCTATCTGAAGATCCTCGGCGGCGCGCTGAACCTGTACTTCAAGGCGTGGGGCGTGATCATCCAGGCCGCCGGTGCAGTTGCGTTGTGGTTGTGGGAACACGCGGTCAGGCCCGCGTTCAGGTTCATCGCCACCTTGGCCAAGTGGTTGTACTCGATCGTCGCGTTCGTGGTGATCGCGCCGCTGATCATCCAGTTCAAGGTCCTCGCCGCGATCGTGACGTGGCTGTGGAAGAACGTGTTCGGTCCCGGACTCCGCCGGATCGTGGCCGATTTCCGGGACATGTGGGCCAAGGCCAAACCCATCATCAACGCCCTGGGAACCGGGATCAGGTGGGTGTGGAGGACGTTCGTCCAACCCGCCTTCGACGCCATGGGATTGGCGGTCCGGAAGCTGTCCCCGCATTTCCGGAATGCCGTGGACGCGATCCGCCGCGAATGGGACAAGCTGCGCGCCGCCGCGAAAGGCCCCGTGTCGTTCGTGGTGAACACGATCTTCAACTCCGGGCTCGTGAAGATCTGGGATGCGGTCGCCAAGCTGGTCCCGGGGATGAAGCGGCTGGAACCGATCCGCGGGTTCGCCGCCGGTGGTGTCCTGCCCGGGTACGCGCCTGGCCGTGACCGGCTCCTCGCCGCAGTGTCGCCGGGCGAGTCGATCTTCCGGCCGGAGTTCACCAAAGCGGTCGGGGAGAAGTTCGTGACCGGCGCGAACGCCGCCGCCCGCTCCGGTGGCGTGTCCGGTGTTGTCCGTTACCTGGGCATGGCCGGTGACCCCGGTATGCCGCCCGGGTTCGCCGGGCACTTCAAGTTCGGCGGAATCGTCGGCGGGTTCCTCAAAGCGGCCAAGGGCTGGTTCGCCGGTGGGCTGGTGAAGGTCGCGACCAAGGCGTTCAACCCGCTGGTCGCGTCCGCGCAGAAAGCGATCGGCGGAACCGGGTTCGGTGACCTCGCCGTCAACGCCGTCCGCGGACTCACCGCCCGCATCCTCGGCTACTTCAAGCCGCTGGAGTCGAAGATCGGGGGCGGTTCCAACGCCGTGGTGCGAGCCGCGCGAACACAGCTCGGCGTGCCGTACGTGTGGGGCGGAACATCGTGGAACCACGGCCTGGACTGCTCCGGTCTCACCTCACAGGCGTGGCTGCGCGGGGCCCGCAAATGGATCGGGCGGACCACCTACGCGCAGTACCCGGCATCGCGGCATATCGAGGGGCCACGCCCGGCCGCTCTCGGGTTTCCGCACATGGGGCACGTGGTGTTGGCGTCCAAACCCGGGCACATCATCGAGGCCCCGTACACCGGCGCGCGGGTTCGTGAGGTTCCGATCAGCCGACACTACGAATGGCGGTGGCCGAACGCTGCCGCCGGGTTGAAGTTCGACACCGGCGGGTGGCTGCCCACCGGTACCTCGCTGGTCTACAACGGCACCGGCGCACCCGAACCAGTCTTGACGAACGCGCAACTCGCCGCACTCGGAAACGGGTCCTCGGGCGGGACAGTGACCGAGTACCACGCCCACCTGGACGGCATGACGAGGGCCGCGTACGAGCAGCAGGTACGGGCGGCGTTCACCGCGATGCAGGTTCAGGCCGCACAACGAGACAGGACGGGTCGGCGTCGATGAAGCGCCGGGCGACGTCCACGGGGTCAGGGTCGCCCGGTACGAACGTCCGCTTGACGCGCCCGAACGCGTGGCCACGCCACCAACCCGGGTGCCCGTCGACGGAGTAGAACGCGGCGACGACCGGGCCGCCGGTCTCGGCGATGATCCATATGCCGTTCTTGCCGTACAGCTCGTAGCGGCCGTCAGACATGGGGGCCGCCGTCCGGGTCGCCGCAGCGCCAGGCCCGGCCCGGTTCGGCCATGCGGGAGGCGAGTTCCTCGGCCGCCTCCCGCAGCGTCGCCGTGATCCTCGCGGCGGTGCACGCCCAGAACAGGTCTCGCCAGTCGGCGGCTGCAAGCCGTAGGTCGGGGTCGCGTTTGTGGACGGCGACCCAACTCCCGTCCTCCTCCAAGTAGAGGGTGAACTCGGGTATCTGACGTTCGGGCGCGTGGACGAGCCGCGGTTCCCGTGCCGGGGAAGTATTCACGCCGTCACCGTATGCTGCTATGTAAGGCCATGCATAGCCTTCTATGAGTTTGTGCAGGTGGGGATAGCCCTACGTTCCGGGTCATGGCCGATCCACCGCCGCCGTTCGACCCCGACCAGGACGGACCCACGTACACCTATGTGCGGGTCGCCGACCACATCGCCGCGCGTATCGCCGCTGGTGAGCTGCGACCGGGTGCGCGGCTGCCCGCGGAACGGGACCTCGCCACCGAGTACGGCGTCGCCTATCTCACGATCCGCCGGGCCGCGCAGGAACTCCGTGAGCGTGGCTTGGTCATGACGGTCGTCGGTCGTGGAACGTACATCGCCGAGAACGCCCTGGAGGCCCTCGCCGGCGACGACGGCCAGGACGACGCCGAGGAGTAGCGGCCTCACGCGCGTGTACGTGTGCGCGTGTACGTGCGTACGTGTCCGTGTGCACTCGCGCGTTGGGCCGCCCCCAGGCCGGACACATGCCAGAGCGGCGACGCTTAGCCCCGGCACGGGTTCGCGTCGCCGCTCTGGTCGCCCACGATGCCACACCCACCGCGACCGGAACCCTCTCAGCGGCCCGCACAGGCCCGTTCCAGCCCTCCCTAGACACGTGAGTCCAACCCCGCCCTACTGTGCAGTCACGCGGGCGCTGACGGTCGGGAAAGTGCACAATCCTCGCGCGTGCACACGCGTGGGCGCGTCTTGGGGGCCGCATCGGGGTCTCGCCGCCGAACTGTGCACTGTGCAGTGCACAGTTAGCCCAACCGGATTCCGGATGCGACCGGCCGCACTCTTGGGCCTTGACTGTGCGGACTTTCGGGCTACTCTCGCGCGCACGTGCGCGCGGCTGCGCGTTGGGACTCGACAACCGTGGCCTCTCGACTGTGCGGTCCGCACAGTGCGGACTATGCGGTCCCCCGGCCGACCAGGAATTCGGGCCTCCCCACACATGTGGAAGCCCCGCCCGGTCAGGCGACCGGGCAGGGCCTCTTAACACTCCGGCGCTCAGGTCGGGTAAGTGAGGATCACCTCATCCGAGCCGTGTCGCCAGACCTGCAGCCGGTAGTCCTCCGGGCGCGGCGACTTGGTGTCCCAGTCCCGGTGGATCACCTCGCCGAAGAATGTGGCGATGTCGTCCGGGTTGCTCGTGTCGAGGCTTGTCGAGATCCGCTCACCTACGGCGACGCCGTTCTTGCGGTAGAGCTGGAAGTCGACCAGTTCTCGTTTGGCCATGCCTTGCCTCTCTTTCGTGGTTGGTTGTGTCAGGTTCCGCTGAGGGCCTCGTGGACCTGGACGGCGCGCGGGTACCCGACCTTGCACTGTCGGCGGATCGCCCGGATGGAGGGGACGCGACCGGCCGCGAGGTCATCGGCGAACCGTTCCCGAGCGGTCGCGACCGCCGCCGCCACCTCGGGATCGGTGGTCACGGCCTCACGCTCCGTCGACTCGGACTGTCGCAGATCTGCGACAGTCGTCGGCTCGGTGCCGTCGAACCAGCGATCGAGCGCGGTACCGGTCGCGACCGGGTCGGCGGGTGCCGGGGGAGCGGTCGCGAGGTCGTCCCACAGTTCGATCCCGACCGGCCGGTCATCCGACCACGGCTCGTCGAGATCGCTGAAAGCCATGTCGTCCTTAACATCGCTTTCAGCCCCGCGACCGCGTTTGATCTCACCGATCACCAAATGGAAGCAACCGGCCGCGACCACCGCGGGCCACCCCGCGACCACCGACCCCGCCCAGCCATGCTCGATCCCGTGCGCCACGTTCCCGGCGAGCGTCGCGCCGATCCCCGCGAGCAGCATCAGCCACGCCAGGACCGGCGGTCGCGACCGGTGCCGCGCCGCGTTCACGATCACGAGACTGGTCGCGAGGATCAGCCCGTCGACCGTGACCGGCAGGACTACAGCGGTCGCGCCGCTCTCGCCCTTGGAGTCGGCGAGGTCGTACAGATGCTTGTAGGACACACCGATCGCGATCAGGGTCACGACGCCGAGCGAGACCACCAGGCCCGCCCGGATCACCCGATCCCCGTTCACGACCGGGCCGCCTTCACCGCGTCCAGGATCCCGTTTGCGAACGATTCCGCCTCGCCGAGCGTCATGGTCCGGCTCTGGGTGTTCCCCTCCGTGTCGACGTACCAGAGCAGCAGACGCGGTTCGGTTTCCCGGTACCCCTGCTGCACACTGATGTCGAGCCGGATCGGCACTCCGTAGGCTTCGCGGGTCTGCGGGTGCTCGACGTACCGCGCTTCCTCCAGCGACAGTGTGACCGTCCCGGACGTGCCCTCATGCACACGATCCTCGACGGGGTCGACGTCAAGGTGCTCCACCACGCACCAGGCCGGGCACGGCTCGGTCAGCCAGAACGGGCGCTCGTCGTTGATCGTCATCGCTTGCTCCCCTCGCCGATCGTGCGCGCGAACTTCACCGCGTTGTCGAGCGCATCGGCGAACCGGTCGTGACCGACCGCACGCAGACCCGACGCGACCGCCGCAGCGTCACCGACCTTGAGGAACACCCGCGTGGACCGCTCAAGGTCGCTGGGGGAGACGTCGAGGATCACCCGCGGTTCCCGGTCCCGGTTGTCGTAGGCGCCCGCGCACCCACCGAGGTACCACGGCTGCGCGGGGTCGGCCTTCCACTGCCCCACGGCCACCTCCACAAGGTCGCCGCTCGACTCCCGCAGCGCCGACGCGATGTAGCGGCCATGGGCATCACCGAGCGCACCCGGCGCCAACGGGCCGCACGGACCGCCGCACCACTCGAACCGGTCACACCCGCCCGGCACATCGAGGTTGGCGAACTCCCAGGAGACGTCGCCCTGCGTGGACCGGGTGAACCGGTCAAGCGGAGTCGCGGTCATGACCGGTCCTCCCCCACGCCGGGCCGGTAGTCCAGGGACACGGCCTCCGCCCACGTGGCGCCCGCCGCGCAACGCCGCCGGGCCTCCTTGTTGGTGACGTAGCCGATCGGCGGGTGTTCGGCGAGCTTCTCCTCCAAGGTCTGTGCGGCGTCGTGGACGTCCGGGCACGCCGAACCGAGCAGCGTCTCCAGCGTGAACTGCAGGTGCGCGACCCGGGACAGCAGGATCCGGGTACGGGTCTGGTCGTGCGCGGCGGTCGCCGCGTGCGGGATGACGATCGCGTTGAGGACCGCGAGGACCAGCTCGTTGGTTTCGTGGCTGAGTTCGGTCACGCCGGGGCCTCCGCCCTGACGGCGACCGCGTCGGCGATCTCGTCCAGGTCGACCTCGGACTTTATCCAGGCGTCGTACTGCTCACGCGTCCAGGCCGGTGCCGAGGCGACCTCCGCCCGCTTGATCGCGGCGACCAACGGGTCACCGTCCGTCCGCGTGCACTCGGACGCGGGGGGCAGCTGCTCGGGACGCTGGTAGGCCATGCCGGAGATCGCCACCCCGGCGAACTCGCCGCCCTGCATGATGTTGCTGACGTTCATCGTGACCGACTCGGAACCGCCGATCAGGCCGTGCGCGACCAGGACACCAATCAGGTCCTCGCGCAGATCGTTCCGCTGGTCTCGGGTGAGTCCGTTCGTGGTGTTGCTCGTCTCGGCCATCAGGCCGTTCGTGGGAAGATCTCCCATGGGTCGGAAGCTCCGTTTCCGATCAAGGGTCCGGCCGGTGCTTTGATCACCGCGTCCGGGCCCGCCTTATGTTTGGGATGGCTGCGGGCGTTCGAGATGGATCACGAACGCTGCGCCTTGATCGGGGGAGCGCGGGCGGGCGCGTCCGACACGCCTCTTTTACACCCGGAATATGGCTTAGGACAGCCAATGATATTCAGCGTCACCCAACGGTTGTGGGGTGCCGAAATACAGGTCAGGGCAACCTTGGCCAACGACGGCCAACGACGGCCAACAGCAGCGTTGGAAGGACGCGGGTTCGATTCCCGCCACCTCCACTCGGACCTGGGGCCAGCGTGGTCAGCGACTTCGTCGCTTTCCCCGCCGGCCCTTCGTCATTTCATCCGGGGGGCGCCCCCCGGACCCCCGATGCGGGGGCTCCGCCCCCACACCCCCAGCCGGTGCGGGTTGTCGGTTGGGTACCTGCAGTGCCCACCGCGGCCTTGGACGTCAGCGACTTCGTCGCTTTCCGCATTGGACATGCCCATCCGGGGCGACCCTGGCCCCCCGATGTGGGAACTCGGCCCCCACGCCCCCTGCCGGTGCGGGTTGTCGGTTGGGTACCTGCAGTGCCCACCGCGGCACAGAGCGTCAGCGACTCCTACGCCGGTCGACCCCTGGGGAAGGACTGGCGCCCTGTCTCCCTCGTCGTGAGGGTGGCGGGGCACCGGTGCATCGCAGGGTTCAGCCTACGCCTAGCCCGGACGGTCCGCAGGGAGAACCTCGACGCCGATCGCGAGGACGCCAAGCCCCTCCCTTTCCGGCTGGTGGATGCCGCGGATCACGCGGAGGAGTTCCGTTCGGAGGCCCGCGACTCGACGTATTGACGCTGTGCCTCCGCAGCCGCTGCCACACACTCGGCGGGATCGAGACCCAGGTCCGATGCCCAGCGCACGCCAGAGAGGATCAGGTTGCCGAGTTCCCGGCCGAGATCCGCCCGGTCTCCGCCGCCTTCAAGCTCGTCGCGGGCGACGCGGGCAATGTCACCGGTGACGGTGCACGCCGCAACGGCAACGTGCGGCAACTCCATGGAGGGCTGATCGGCCCAGATTCGCCGACCCAACGTCAGCAGGTCTGAGATGCGCGGGTCTTCCAACGATGCTCCTTGTTGATCAGATCGATCAGATCAGCTATGTCGGGATTGCGGCTATGACGCCGGAGGCGGCCCGAGGTGGCCAGAAGGCGCTCTGAGACCAGGCGCGACGAGCCGACCTCGCTCAGCCGCAATGCCGTGGAGGTTGCCTCCACGGCCGGGCGCAGCTCGTGCGCGTTCAAGTACGCGTCGGCCAGCGAGAGGTGATCGAGGATCGTGTTTCGGGAGAAGCCGCCCCCTCTGAGCTCCAGAGCTCGGGTCAGCCGTGAGATCGCCTCGGGAGCGGCACTGGCCTTGAGAACGGACAAGGTCGCGAATCCCGCACCGGTCAGGCTGAACAGTTCAGACTCCTGTCCGTGCCGCGACTCCCATCTCGCTGCGCCTTGAAGCGGTGAGGGCGCGGAGAACGCGTCCTCCGCTTCGCCGACCAGTCGTCTCACTCGCGAGGCATCACCCCTCATTGCGTGCGCCCAGGCCGCCAGGGCGTGTTGGTTGCTGACCTGGCGGGGCGTAAAGCGGCCGATGGCGGCGGCGGCCTGCAGATGCGCGAGGATCTGGTCCGCATCTGCACGCTCCACCTGATGACCCGCCATACGGACGACCAGGTGACCCGCGAGGTTCCGATCGCCCGCCGCCATTGCGGCTTGGACGGCCACGACGTAGTGCTGGCCAGCCACGTCGTGGAGCCCGAGGTCGCGGCATGTGTAGGCGGCTACACCGGAGACATCGGAGATGACGCCGAGCAGATCCCGGCGCATGACGTCGTTCCGCGCGTGCGGCAGCAGGCTGCTGCTGCGTTTGAGGAGCCTGGCGACGCCATGCTGAACCTCAACGGACGCACCATGCTCATAGAGCCAGTCTCGATGCAGGTCAACGAGCCGACGTAACTCGGCCACGACTGCGGCATTTGGGCACTCATCAGGGTCGAGGGTGACGACGGGTAGGCCAACGATCGCGGCGCCCGCCGTAACGGCACTACTCAGCAACAGGTCCCGCCGGTCTGTATCGCCACGCACCTTGTCCCCCGAGGGCGGCACCGGTTGCGTGCGAGTGCGGTGCTCACCAGGCGCCGCCGCCTCCGCGAACAGTTCGGCCTCGGTCCTGCCGAGGGCCCGGGCGTAGAGACGGCGGTATCGGGGGCCAGGTGTCGAGCGGCCCGCCTCCCACTGCTTGATCATGTCGGTGAGGCTTGGGACATGCGCGATCAAACGCCGCTCGTCGTCGGTCGCAGCCGCGCGCAGTAACCGCGCCAGGTCGCCGCGCGACCAGTACGGATCTTCTTCGCGGGCCGCCCGTAGGCGCGCGCCGATGATCTTTTTCTCGGCGGACATGTTGCGATGCACCTCTCGCCTGGAGCGACTCCCCATCGCTCCCTTTCTTCTCTCAGAGTCTCCCCTGGATGTGTGGCGCCCGCCACAGATTCACTAAGGGTGACCGCTTAAACGTGCATCGTAAGGGTGATCTCGATGACCTCGACCCCAACAAGCGCAGCCGACGCTCAAGCCCGGCTCAAGGCGGAGTTTCCCGGCTGGTCCATCATTCACTCCGACCGTGGCCGGTGGTGGGCGACCCGCGGGCCACTCCTTCGGGAGGACCTCAATCGAGAGGCGAGCGTCGACGCGGACACCCCCGAGCAGCTTGCCGAGCAGATCCGGGCGGTGACCCGGTGATCGGTGGTCGGCTGTCCGACGACACGGCCCGCATTGACCCCGTACCGATCCGTGTCGCCGAGGCCCGTCGTATCCAGGCCCGATACGGCGCCAGGACGGTGTGGTTCGGGTACTTCACCCGCGAATGGTGGGCCCTCGTCGACGACGCCCGCCTCGTCGAGGGCGCGACGCCCGACCGGCTCGGCGAAGCCATCATGGCGGCGAGGCGGAGAGCATCATGACCCGCGATTCCGGCTATGAGGTCGATGGCGAGGACGGGACGTACGTCATCACCGACCCCGACGTCGGCCGGACCGTGGGCGTCTACTACCGGCTCGACGACGAGCCGGGATGGTGGCGCGGCACCGTCCACGGCCGAGTTCGACGTCTGTTCCTGCCCGCCGTCGAACCGCTGGAGGTCGCCACGCGGTTCCTGTTCTCCTGATTCCCGCGGCCCTGGTGGCAAGGCGGCGGCCGGGGTTGCGGGTAAAAGGTGGCGTGCCCGGCAAATGTCCCGAGGTACGGGCACGCCACCCCGTTCCAAACCGTGCCAGTCGCGGACGTACTGTCCCCCCACAGCTCACCCTGCGACCGGCACGCCCAGGGCACCATCTAGAACCCTTGACGCTGTCGTTCCGCCTCGAACCAGCGGGCCGCAGCGTCGAGTGTCTCTGCGGCCGGTTGTCCGGCTAGGTGCTGAACGTACTCCGCCTCAAGTGCCTTGTCGTTGACGCTCGAAGGTGGGGACGGTAGTTCGGCGACCGGCCTCCAACGGAACGTCCATGCTGGAAACGCCTTCGGGAGACTCCTCGGGTAACTGATCCCGCCGCCATAGTCGGCGGCGAGCGCTCGCTGATGCCCGCACCGGTTTCGGACCCACCGCAGTCCCCGCACCGTCTTTCCGTCCGTATCGGCATTGCGTGCCTGCCTGAATGCTCCGAGGTTCGCGACTCTGGCCTCGAAGCCGTCGTCGACGGTCACCGTCCACCACAATGCTTCGGTTAACGGGACGAACACCTTTACCGCCAGCGCATTCCGTATGGTCGACGCGGCGAGGAACCGGTCACGCGCGGCCCCGAACCCGTCGAGTGCGGCGGCAAGCATGAAATCCGCGTCATGCGGTGAGGCGGTGGTCATACTCGGATGGTGCCAGATGGCTATCGGGTGGCGCCGCCGTTCGTGGCGGCACCGACGCGGGCCCCGATTCTGGGTTCCGGCCCGCGTATGCGCTGGCGATCAACTGCGGACCGGAACCCGACTTGTGACTCTCGGAACTACGCGATCAAGTACAGGCAGCTTGATCGTGTCCTGCCTGGGAGGACGACGATGAGCAGCGGCTTGCTTGAGGGTGGGTATCACCTGAGTGCGAGCATGATCCCGATGGACGTTCAGCAGTAACGGCCCATCGCGGGCCGGCTCACCGCGGTGCCGTGATGTCTGGAGAGAGTTGAGGTCTGCCGCTGGATGCTCAGATGGTCATGGCTCACAACGACATGTCGGCGCTGTTCGACTTCTCTACCTCCAGGTGGGTTGTGGGACTTAAGAATCACTTTCAAGACGGCCGACCTGCCGAACTTCAGTAACCGAGATGCCTGGAAATTGCGGCGTGGGCTGAGCATCCGTCGGTGAGGGGTTCTCGCATAGGAGCGGGGGTCTGAAGTCGGATCTGTTCTGTTCAACGTCTTTCAGTGCTCTGACCTGCACTTTGAGGTTCGGGTGGAGGTCTGTCAAGTCCACTGACGGTTACGGTCTTGCTGTCCCCGTGGGGTGGGGGCTGTTGGCTTTGTGAGTGAAGGGGTTGTGGTGGGGGTGGGCGTGGGTTAGCTTTGAAGCTGGCAAGGAGCTTGGGATCGTGCCTGAGCCACCGCCGAGTCTCTTGAGGCATGGAGCGTCGGAAAGCACCTTCGCCACCGCCTTTCTCCGGTTAAACACTCTGGCGTCGGCGTGCCCTGATGAGGGCACGTCGGCTGAGGGGATCTCATGACGATTTACTCGCAGCACCCCAACCGTGGAAAAGTGCAGGTTCTGGCGACCTATCGGGGGCAGGCCGGTGTCACTTCGTCGACCGTGACGAGCCTCGCCGACGCGGCTCTCGCGGCGCCGATCGTCGATGCGCTCAACCGAGTTTCCGCGCTCGTCACCGTTCCCGTAAGCGTCCATGACAAGCGCGATGGCCGTTTTCGGCGCTACCCCGGCGGTCATATCGCAGCCCTGACAGACCGCAACGCTCGTCCCGGGCTGCTCGAGGGCGTGCACAGCCTGTGGTACGAACTCGTCAAGCTGCTTCTGTGGCAGGCGCTGACGGACCTGGATACCGCGATGGCGGCAGTGCCCGGTCCGGTCCGTACAGCGATCGAGGCGGAGTTGGCGGCCGAAGCCCGCGAGTTGAGATACGCGCTGGCCGAATTCTCTGAGGGGATCGAAGCGCCGGAGACGGATGAACGACGGTACTGGGATTTCGATTCTCCCTTCGTGACCTTCGAAGGCGACGTTCCAGAGCTAGGTCAGTGGACCCGAGAGTCTTTGAACCGTTTGGAGACCGGGATCACCCAGGAGCAGCGCGAGGAAGCGGTGGCCGACCTGAGAGTGCTCGCCGACGCCTTCGCGCGGTACCGAGGTGGTACGGCCGAGTTCGAGGCGGCAAATCTTGCGATCCTCGATGAGCCGGACGGCCCTGAGGGGTACTACCTGGCAATCGACGCATCGCAGCTTCATCGTCCCCGCCAAGACGCGTGGACTGTCGAAGTCTGCCTCTGGGTACCCGACGATCCAGAGGAAGAAGAGCCGACCAGTGCGACCGGAGAGCCCATCGTGAGATGCGTCCTCGCGACCCGGCCGGCCGCCTCCGAGATCGCCGAACTGTTGGACCTCAGCGCCGAGAAGCCCGAAAGACTCGCGGCGTGGGCTGACACACCCGTCGGTGAGGTGCTCGCCGGTACGAGCTTCGTGGTCACGGAGCGGCCCGAAGTGTGACCCGTCGCAAGTGACGAGCCTGCAAAGCGGGATCGAGTAGGTCCTGATAGGTGTGGAGCCGCTGGTCAGGGGCTCTGGTCAGGGGCTCTGGCCAGCGGCTTTGGTTAGGGGAGGGGGGTGGTCCAGGCGTTGTAGGCGTAGACCCAGTCGGCGTCGGCGGTGGATTTCAGCCAGGTGTTGCCGCGTGAGCCTAGTTGGACTCGGCTGGTTCGGGGGAGGCGGGCGGCCTCGTAGGTTTTGAGGGCCTGTTCGATGTCGTGGGGGTGGGCGGCGAATGCGCGGGCCAGGACGACGCCGTCTTCGATGGCCATTGCGGCGCCTTGGGCCATGAACGGCATCATCGGGTGGGCCGCGTCACCGAGGAGGGTGGCTCGGCCTTCCGACCAGCGGGGCAGCGGGTCGCGTACGTAGAGGGCGGATTTGAGGACTGTGTCGCAGGCGTCGAGTAGGGCGCGGGCCTCCGGGTGGAATTCTTTGTAGATCGTTCGTAGTTCTTCGACGTCGCCCGGTGCGGTCCATGATTCTTCCGTCCAGCTTTCTTGGGGTGTCGTTGCGAAGATGAAGGTGTCCTTTCCTTGGTTGAGGGGGAAGGTCACGATTTGTGTTGACGGGTCCGGGCCCCACCACTTGGTGAAGGCGCCGAGGTTCGGGACGTCGAGTTTTTCGGTGGGGACGACGGCGCGGTAGGCCACGACTCCGGTGAATTCGGGGTTCTCCTTGCCGAAGAGTGCGGTGCGGACGCTGGAGTGGATTCCGTCCGCGCCGATCGTGGCGTCGACGTTGGTTTCCGTGTGCTCGAAGGTCAGTTGGGTGGCTTCGCGGAGTTTTGTCAGGCGGTGGCCGTGGTGGATCACGTGCGGGGGGAGTGTCTGTTCGAGGGCGGAGAGTAGGTCGGCGCGGTGGATGGTCAGTTGGGGGGCGCCGTATTTCCGTTCGGCCGTGTCGCCCATCTCCAGCCGTGAGGTCTCCTCGCCGGTGTCCCAGGTGCGGCTGATGCGGTGTGTGGGGCGTGCGGCGGTCTCGCGGACGGCGTCGCCGACGCCCAGTCCGTCGAGGGCGCGGACGGCGTTGGGGGTGAGGTTGATGTCCGCCCCCACCTGGCCGAACTCGGGGGCCTGCTCGAACACCGTGATCTCGTGGCCCAGGTCCCGCAGGGCGATGGCGGCCGCGAGGCCGCCGATGCCGCCGCCGACGATGCCGATGTGCTGGCTCAACTGTTCGCTCCTCGGTTCAGTCCGCCCAGGCGATCGGGCCGGACATGCCCATGTAGATGCTCTTCTGCCGCTGGTAGGCGCGGATCGCGCCGAGGCCCTTCTCCCGCGACGAGCCGCTGTCCTTCACGCCGCCGAACGGGGTGGCGATGGACAGTTGCTTGTAGGTGTTGATCCAGACCGTCCCGGCCTCGATCGCGCGCGCCAGCCGCCAGGCCCGTGGGAAGTCCCGGGTCCAGATGCCGCAGGCCAGGCCGTATGCGGTGTTGTTGGCCGCGGCGATCAGGTCTTCCTCGTCGCGGAAGGGCATGGCGACCAGGACCGGGCCGAAGATCTCCTCGCGTACCGCGCGTGCGTCGGGAGCGAGGCCCTCGATGACCGTCGGGCGCAGGTAGTTGCCCGTTTTGAGGGACGGGTCGGACGGACGTGTCCCGCCTGCCCGGATGGTGCCGCCCGCGGTGATGGCGTCGGTGATATGGGACTCGACGGTGTCTCGATGTGATGCGGTGATGAGCGGGCCCAGTTGGGTGTTCTCGGCGCGGGGGTGGCCTACGCGCAACCGGTCGGCTTTTTGTGAGATGCGTGAGACCACTTCGTCGTACACGGTTTCGTGGACGAACAGGCGCGAGCCCGCGATGCAGGACTGTCCTTGTGAGCTGAAGATGCCGAACAGGACGCCGTTCACTGCGGTGTCCAGATCGGCGTCGGGTAGGACGATCGTGGGAGACTTGCCGCCCAGTTCAAGTGAGGTTGTCTTTAGGCGAGTGGCTGCTGTTGCTGCCAGTGTCCGGCCGGTCTTCGTGCCGCCGGTGAAGGAGATGTGTCCCACGCCCGGGTGTTCCACGAGGGCTTGGCCGACCGTGTTGCCGGGGCCGGGGAGGACGCTCACCAGTCCTTCGGGCACGCCGGCTTCGAGGAGCAGGGCCCCGAGTTCGAGCGCGAGGAGCGGTGTCCACAGGGCGGGCTTGACCACGACGGCGTTGCCTGCGGCCAAGGCGGGGGCGATTTTCTGTGCTTCGGACGCGATCGGGCTGTTCCAGGGGGTGATCGCACCGACCACGCCGATCGGCTCGTGCACCGAGAAGGCGAGGTGGTCGCCCCGGGACGGCGGGATCGCCCCCTCCTGGGATTCCAGGACGGCGGCCACGTAACGGAACGTCCCGGCGGCGCTGGCGACGAGGAGACGGGTCTCGGTGAGGGGCTTTCCGTTGTCGCGGCTTTGTAGCGTCGCGAGGTATTCGGTTCGTTCTTCGATCAGGTCCGCGGTGCGGGTCAGGTAGCGGGCCCGTTGGTGGGGCAGGAGGTTCCGCCAGGCGCGTGCCGAACGGGCCTGGTCGCCGCGGCGTACGGCGGTGTCGACGTCGGTGGCGTCTGCTGCGGGCAGGACGGCGATGGCTGTTCCGTCGGCGGGATCGTGGGAGATCAGTTCGGCGCCGTGGCCTTCGACCCACTCACCTCCGACGAGGATGTGGCCCGGTGGGGCGAGGGATCCGGTGGAAAACTGGTCGGTCACGACGGGTCTCCAGGGACGTGCACGGGCGGGGTGAAGGGGTTCGGCATGGGCGGGTACGACGTGAGGTCGATCTCGACCAGCACCGGGCCTCGGTGCCCTACGGCCTGTTCCAGTGCGGGTGCGACGGAACCGGGGTCGGCGACGCGGAGGTGGGGGAGGCCCAGGCCCGCGCACACCGTGTTGTAGTCGGGGGTCGTGAGGTCGACGCCGGCGTGTGGGCGGCGCATCGCGTCCTGCATGTTGCGCAGGACGCCGTAGCCGCGGTCGTTGAAGACCAGCAGGACGAGCCAGGGCGCCTCCTGCACCAGCGTCATCAGCTCGCCGAAGTGGACCGCGAGCCCGCCGTCGCCGACGATACCGACGGTGGGGAGGTCCGGGCGGGCGAGGGCGGCGCCGATCGCCATGCCGAGGCCCTGTCCGATTCCGCCGCCCCGGGGGAAGATGTTGGTGCGCGGGTCGTGGATTTCCAGGAGGCGGTTGCCCCACGAGCTCGACGCGATCGTGACGTCGCGTGCGATCACGGCGTTCCGGGGCAGTGTCTTGCGCAGTGCGTCGGGGAAGAGGGTGTGGTCGCCGAGGGCGGTCCGGTGGTTCTCGCGCACGGCGGCCCTTGTTTCGCGTACGCGTTTCGTCCAGGAGGGGTGTGACTCGGTGTCCAGCCGGGTGAGTAGGGCGTCCAGGAAGGCGGTGGCGTCGGCGGTGAGGCCCAGGGTGACGGGGTAGACCCGGCCGATGGCCGCCGGGTCTAGGTCCACCTGCACGTGCTGGGCCGGGACGGGCAGGGTGTAGGTGGCCGTCTCGTTGGAGCGGAAGTGCGTGCCGATGCTCAGCAGCAGGTCCGCTTCGGCCAGCAGGGCCCGACCCGCGGGGGCGGTGGCGTAGTTTCCGATGCAGAGTTCGTGGTCTTCCGGCACCGCGCCGCGTCCGGAGTTGCTGGTGAACAGGGCCGCCCCGAGCGTTTCTGTGAGGCGTCGTAGTTGGTCGCCGGCTCGGGCGGCCCCGCCGCCGGCCCAGATCGCGGGACGCTTTGCCCTGGTCAGGAGGTTGGCGATCTCCGTGATGGTGCTTGGATCGGGTGCTTCTGACTCGCGGGTGTGGGGTGGTGGGGGGAGTGGGCCGGGCTCGGCGTACTGGAGGTCGATCGGCCATTCGATGCTCACCGGTCCGCCGGGAGCCGTGAGGGCGGTTCGCGCGGCGTGCTGGAGGATCTCGCCGGCGGTCGTCGCGCTGTCGATCGTGGCCGCGGCCTTGGAGACCGCGGCCAGCATTCCCGGCTGGTCCTTGGTCTCGTGGATGAATCCGCGTCCCGAACCGAGGTAGGGCGTGTCGATCTGGCCGGTCACGTGCAGCACCGAGGTGCCGGAGCTGAGCGACTCGACCAGTGAACCGGCCGCGTTGCCCGCGCCCGTCCCGGTGCTGGTGAGCGCGCAGCCGAGTCCGGCGCGGGCGCGGGCGTACCCGTCGGCCGCGTTGACCGCGGTCGCCTCGTGCCGCACAGGGACGAACCGCAGCTCCCGGTCGACGGCGTCGACCAGCGGCAGATTGTGCACGCTCACCAAGCCGAAGACCGTGTCGACGTCGAATCGTCGCAGCACGTCGACCAGCAGGTCGCCGCCGTTCCTCGGGGTCATGGGGTCTCTCCTGTCGGGGGTCGCATCAGTACAGGCCGCGGGCGACGCCTCCG
Organism: Actinomadura pelletieri DSM 43383; assembly: GCF_003634705.1. Lineage (GTDB taxonomy): Bacteria > Actinomycetota > Actinomycetes > Streptosporangiales > Streptosporangiaceae > Spirillospora > Spirillospora pelletieri. The sequence continues at coordinate 486,793 of NZ_RBWU01000002.1, forward strand.
CAGACGTCGAGCGCGGCGCCGGTGACATAGGACGAGCGCGGTGACAGCAGGAAGCCGATGGCCGAGGCCACCTCGTCGGCGGTGCCGAAGCGGCCGAGCGCGATGCCCCGGTCGCGGGCCAGTCGGCGCTCCCACGACTCGTACGTCTCGTCCGTGCCGAGCGCGTCATGGCGGCGGCGCCACTGCCCGGTGTCGACCAGGCCCAGGCAGACCGAGTTGACGCGGACGCCGCGCGCGGCGTACTCGATCGCCATCGACTTGGTCAGGTTGAGCAGGCCGGCGCGGGCCGCCGAGGTCGTGACGAGTCGCGGCTCCGGCTGCTTGGCCAGGACCGCGTTGACGTTGACGACCGCGGCGACCGGCGACCTCTCCAACCAGGGCAGCGCGTTCCCGAGGACGTTCAGAACGCTGCCGAACTTCAGGTCGAACTCGTCGTGGAAGTCGTCGAGGCCGACGTCGTCGAGCCCGGCCATGCGTGACTGGCCGGCGTTGTTGACCACACCGTCGAGCCCACCGAAGACGTCCACGGCCTCTCCCACCATCGCCTCCACGGCCTCGGGGTCGCGGACGTCGCACGTGACGGCGAGGATCCGTCCCGCGGGGCCGTCCAGGCGTTCCACGGCCGAGTGGAGTTCGCGGGTCCGGCGTCCGCAGGTGACGACCCGGGCGCCCTCGGCGAGGAGGAGGGCGACGGTCGCGAACCCGACCCCCGAGCTGCCGCCCGTCACGAGGTAGGTACGGTCACGCAACAGCAGGTCCATGGGACGGGTCAGTCCCGCGAGACGCCGTGCATGGCGGACGTCTCGGGATATGTCGGCACCTGCGGCTTCCGCGTGCCGATGATCACGCAGAAGAGGGCGTCGGTGCCACCGTTGTTCTTCAGACTGCGCGGCGTGCCCGCCGGGACCACGATCATGTCGCGGTAGCCGAGCGTGCGCTTCTCCACCTGACCGTCCCGGTGGATGCCCACCTCGATCTCGCCCTCGAGGACGAAGAAGGCCTCCTCGGCGTCGTGGTGGGTGTGCTCCGGGCCCTCCGCGCCCGGCGGCAGCAGCATGTTGGAGAAGGTGAAGCCCCGCGAGGGGATCGTGCGCCGGTCTCCCTCATGGTCGCCGGTGGCGCCGGAACCGACGTAGCGGATCTGCGCGCGGCGGAACTGGTCGCCGGCCTTGGCCTGGAAGCCGAGGGTGTCCCAGTCCTCCTGGCGTGTGGCCCTGGTGAGGATGAGGGAGTCGGTGAAGGCGGCGAGGTCGGAGTCCTCGTAGCGCAGGGTCATGACGCTTCCTTTCGTTCGGTGGTGACGTCCGGGGTTCCACGGCCGAGCCGGTCGGCCATCCCGGTGAAGGCGAGCAGCCAGGCGTTGACGATCGCGGGTTGCTCCTGGTTGGCGAGATGACCGGCGCCGGGCACCGTCACCAGCGCGGCGCCGGGAATACCGGCCGCGATCTCGCGGGCCCGTTCGGGTCCGGTGACGGTGTCCTCGGCACCCGCCAGGACGAGGGTCGGCGCCGAGATACGGGCCAGGTCGCGGCGCAGGTCCGCCGATGCCATCGCCTCGGCGGCGGCGGTGTAACCCGGGAGGCGCACCGCTTCCGCCATGGTGGTGACGACGGTCTCGACCAGTTCGCGGTCGGCGTTCGGCGACAGGAGCCGGGGGCCGCGCTCGCGCGCGAACTCCGCGGGACCGAGGCGGGCCAGGCGGGTCGGACGCTCCCGCATCCGTGCGGTCCGTTCGGGGTCGGTACCGGAGCCGAGGCTGGCGCCGATGACGATGAGGCCGCGTACCAGGTCGGGTCTGGTCGCCGCCATGCGCAGGGCGATGACGCCTCCCCACGACACGCCGACCAGGTGGGCCGGGTCCGGGCCGAGTTCGGCGCGCAGCAGGTCGGCGGCCTCGTCGACGTACCCGTCGAGGCCGGGGGGACGTGTGGGGTCCGGTGATCCGGCGTAGCCCGGCGCGTCCCACGCGACCATGGTCAGGGCGTCGCCGAGAGCGTCCAGTTGCGGCGCGAAGGAGGCGGCCGACGATCCGATCCCGTGCAGCAGGAGGGCTCCCGGGCCGCGACCGGAGCGGCGGAACGACACGGTCATCTCAGATCACCCCGCTGGGCCGTCCGACGAGCGCGGCGAGCGAGCGCAGGACGGCGTAGGGCACCACGCCGCTCGTGCGCGGGTTCTCCGGGGACGGAACGTTCTGGATCTCGAAGCGGTAGACGCCGCCGGGCCCTCCGGCCTCGATGACATGCCGGGTCAGCGAGGCCGCGGGATCGGCCACCAGCCGTACCTCGACCAGGTCGAGGTCGCCCACCGCCCAGCCGACCGTCGCGGCGAGGTTGAGCGAGCGGGGGAACAGGCGTGCCGCCTCGCGGGCGCCGCCGGCGAACACCTCGAGGGGCCGGTCGGTTCCGTGGAGGCGGGCGGCGGACGGCTCGTCCATCCATGGCTGGACGAGCGTGGCGGGCAGTTTGGCGGTGGTCACCGCGACGCGGGTCAGCGGTGCCTGGGCGGCGGCCGCGGCGAGGATGTCCAGGCCACCGGCCGCCCCGGAGGTGAGCAGGAGGCGACCGGGCCCGGCGGCCGCGACGGCGTCCGCCACCTCCGGATCGCAGAGCGCGCCGACCGAGGTGACGAGCAGGTCCACCCCGTGGTCGAGGATGTCGGCCGCGCTCCGCGCCACGACCGCCTGCCCGGCGCACTCGACGACCACGTCGGCGCGGTCGAGCGCCGTGGCCAGGTCGACCTGCGGAACTCCGGCTTCCGGAAACGAGCGGCCGTCGACCACCGCGACGGGCTCGGCGCCGGGAAGACGTCCCTCGCGCAGGGCCGCGAGCACGGCGCTTCCGATGGCGCCCCCGCCGATCACCGCGACCCGCGCGGGGGCGTCGTGCCGGGTGGTGCTCACGGCGCGGTCACCCGCTCCGGCGCGTCGGCGAACGCGCCACGGTCCTCGATGCCCGCCATGTGCGCGCGGACCTCCCGCGACGGCGGGCCCGCCGTCCCCCACAGGTCGGCCAGCTCGGGCACGCGCCGCCAGACGCGGCACAGCCACTGGTCCTCGACGACCTGCGCGACGTCGGAGGTGTACTCGCACACCAGCCCGGCAGGGTCGGCGAAGTAGGAGAAGGTGTTGTTACCGGGACCGTGCCGTCCCGGCCCCCACAGCGGCGTGATGCCGTGGTGCTTGAGCGAGCCGATGCCGCGCATGAAGTGGTCCATCGACGCCATCTCGTAGGCGACATGGTTGACCGAGGTCCAGGCCGCCTGGTTGAAGGCGATGCTGTGGTGGTCGCTGTTGCAGCGCAGGAATGCCATCTGGTGCTCCGACCAGTCGGAGACCCGCATCCCGAGCACCTCGGTGTAGAAGGCGACGGCGGCGTCGATGTCGACGGTGTTGAGCACCACGTGCGTGACGCCCACCGGCACCGCCCGGTCACGGCTCATCGGGGTGACGGCGTGGACGTCGCAGCTGAGTTCGACGCGGCGGCCCTCGGGGTCCACCAACTGGAGTCCGTAGCCGCCGCCCGCGTCGTCGAGCGGGCCGGGTTCGCGCAGCAGCGGCACGCCGCGTGCGCGAAGACGGCGCGCGGCTTCGTCGATCTCGGCGGCGGTGCGGACCGCGAAGCTGATCCGGCCGAGCGCGTTGCGCTCCGAGCGGGAGAGCTGGAGTACGTGGTGGTCGGGGCCGGTGCCGCGCAGCCACACGTCGTCGGTGTCGTGTTCGACGACCGAGAGCCCCCAGACCTCGCTGTAGAAGTCCGTGCAGGCGTGCACGTCCGGCACGCTCAGCTGCACCGAGCGCAGCGAGTGGAGTCGTACGACGGGCTGGTCCATGTCACCTCCGGTTGCCTTAGGGCTGAATCATTAAGCACTAAGACATATTGGGTCAAGTCCTCTGGAGGGCGACGTCGGAGTTCGGACGTGGTCTGGTGGGCTTGTCCTGGCCCGTCTGGGACGGTGTTGTGGGCGGCGCTGTCGTGCGCTCGTCGTGCCGTGGGTGGGGCGCCTGGCCGACCGACCAAGAACGTTCAGGACCGTAAAGCTTCTATCTAAGCTTTGTTTCGCGAGCCCGGACTGTTATCGTTGGCGCCCGATCCTTCCCGGCCCAGACACCTAGACAGGCACGCGCGTGACCCGAAGTTCCGGCAAGCGTTCCGCGGACGAGACGTCCCGTGAGACGGCGGGCGCGTCCGACTCCGACGTCCCGGTCGATTCCGCGCCGGAGGCGGTCGTCGACGAGCCGGACGAGGTCGAGCGCATCGTCGCCGAATGGCGGGCCGAACGGCCGGGCCTCGACCCGGGCAGCATCGCCGTGCTCGGCCGTGTCAACCGCTGCGGCCTGCTGGTCCGCAACCTGTCCAACCGGCTGTACGACGAGTACTCGATCAACCAGTCGATCTTCGACGTGCTGGCCGCGCTGCGCCGGATGGGGCCGCCCTACCGCAAGACCGCGCGGGAGTTGGCGGCCTCGTCGCTGCTCACCTCGGGCGGCATGACCATGCGGCTCGACCGTATGGAGCGCGACGGGCTGATCCGCCGCGTCCGGTCGACCGACGACCGCAGAAGCGTCTTCGCCGAGCTGACGCCCGCAGGGTTCGCGCTCATCGACCGGATCATCGACGTCCATCTCGAGCGCGAGCGTCAGATGCTCGACACCCTCACCGCCGAGGAACAGGACGAACTCGCCCGGCTGCTCCGCAAGCTCGAACACCGGCTCCGCGAACTGAGCTGATCCGCCCGCGACCGGTGTGGCCGGGGCCGAGGGTGGGAGGCGTCCGCCATGAAGGTGGGGCGGCGGTGCGAGGTCAGGACGCCGACGTCGGTCCCGTGGGTGGTGGACGGGATCGCGCCGCCGACCTCCGCGCCGGAAGGGAACGCCTCGCCGCCACGGCGCGCTCGGGCGCGGCCCGTGGACCCGGCGGCGCGAGCGCGACCCAGGACACATATCCTGAACACCCCTCTGAACTGGGCATACTTCCCAGCTGTGGCCTTCGGTGCCGGATGCGGTTCCTGTCTCCGTTAATAACTCAGATCAAAGCTTTAATGCCCTAAGTCTTGCGGATCTGAGATATCGCGGTCTATGGTCACGGCAACGTTCGGCCGACCGGCAGGTCACAGCCTCGTCGCAGGCTCGGCCGCACGGAGGACCACGAAAGGAGCATTCGTGCCGACCCAGACCATCGCCGGGACCGCCTCGAAGGACACCGCGGCGGACGGCCCCGGACGCCCGCACGACGAGCGCGCGTTCCGGATGCGCCGCACCCGCGAGTTCATGGACGAACAGGGCCTCGACGCCCTGCTGGTCTTCGGTGCCGACCGCAGCGACCGCTACGACGCGGGCCAGTACCTGTTCCGCGACCGCCGCTACCAGCACTTCGTCGTCCCCCGCGAGGGCGAGCCCACGATGGTCGCGTTCGCCGCCCAGGTCGCGGCGCAGCACATGCTCTCCCGCGAGCGCGGGCTGGACACCTGGATCGACGACATCCGCGTCGGCTCCGGACCCGAACTGCTGCCCGCGATCGTCCGGGAGAAGGGACTCGCGACCGGCCGGATCGGCGTGATCGGCGCCGGCTACGGATCGCCCTTCTACCCGGGCGGGTGGGTGTCCAAGCCGATCTGGGACGCCGTCGGCGAACGCCTCCCCGACGCCGAACTCGTCGACGTCACCCGCGACTACGGCCTGGTCATGGCGCGGCGCAGCGACCAGGACCTGGAGCATCTCGCCACCGCGGCCGCCGCCGGGGACGCGGCGATCGAGGCGATGATGGCGGTGGCGCGGCCCGGCGTGGACGAGACCGCCGTGTACTCCGAGGGCGTCGCGGCGATGCTCCGCCGTGGGATGCGCGTGACGTGGATGCTCTTCCAGACCGGGCTGGACAACTACGCCTGGGGTGAGCCGACGTGGCTGACCCGTCCCGAGTCCGCCCGCGTCCTCGGCTCCAACGACATGGTGTGGGCGGAGATCTTTCCGAACTACGCCGAGCTGAACACCCACGTCAACATGAGCTTCACGGTCGGCGCCCCGCCCGCGGAGACGCTGCGCTGCGCCGAGGTCGCCCGCGCCTCCTACGAGGCCGGTCTGGCGGCGCTGCGGCCGGGCGCCACGTTCGGCGACGTCTGCGCGGCCATGGAGGTGCCCCTCACCGAGGCGGGGATGTGGCATCTGACGCCGCAGTTCGCGTCACTCAACCCGCTGCTGTCCGGGGGCGGCTCGGCCCTCGGCATCCGCGAGCACGTCCCGTCGTTCGCCGACACGTACCCCCACGCGGACGGGCACGCGAACCCGTTCTTCGACTTCGAGATCCAGCCCGGTATGACCTTCTCGCTCCAGCCCGACGCCCGGATCGGCCGGCACGGCGCGGTCGTCGGCGGTGTCGTCGCGGCGACCGAGACCGGCTGCCGCGAGTTCAACACCGTCTCCACGCGCCTCAACTCGGTCGACGTCTGAGACGCGGCACTCCACCGCCCGCACCGGGGGCCGCGCCGCCGCGCGCGCCGCGCGCGTCGCGCCGGCCCCGGCCTCCGGTCTCCTCCCGCCGCCCCCCGTCCTTCCAGCCCCACGGCCCCGGAACGCCCGGGCACTCTTCGGCAAGGTGGTCCCGACATGACCCTCCACTCCTCAGCGCTCACCCGCCGCACCTTCCTGTCCGGTGTGGCGGCCGTCGGGGCGAGCGGCCTCCTCGTCGCCTGCGGCGGCGGCGACGGCCCGTCCGGCGCCCGCGGCGGCGCCCTGCCCGCGTCCCTCAAGGGACTGGCCGACAAGGCCGCCAAGGAGGGCACCGTACGGCTGTTCGTCAGCACGGACGCCCGCACGCCCGCGCACGCCCGCAAGCTGTCCCGCGCGTTGCGCGCCGACACCGGCGCGGAAATCGACATCAAGTTCGTCAGCGGGGAACCGGACCCCGCGTTCGCCAACAAGCTCGTCCAGGAGTCGAAGGCGCAGGTCGCGCCGTCCATCGACGTCTTCGTGACGACGCCGCTGGTGGTCAAGCAGCTCAGCGGCGCCGGACTCGTCCAGTCCGTGGACTGGGGGTCCATGGAGGGCGTGGACCCGAAGAACGTGTGGGCGTCCTACAACGGCATCACCATCGCCGAGATCGCCCGCACCATCCTCTACAACACCGGGGCGGTCGGGGACGGCCCGCCCAAGACGCTGGACGAGCTGCTCGACGACCGGTGGCGGGGCAAGATCGTCACCGCCGGCCTGCCCGACGTGTTCAGCCCGCTCGCCGCCGGGATGGGCATCGACGGGATGATGTCGTTCGTCACCCGGCTCCTGGAGCGCGGGCGTGTCTCGCTCGCCTCGGTGCCGACCGCGATCCGCACCCAGGTCGCCAGCGGCGAGTTCCCCGTCGGCTACGGCATCAGGATCGGGGAGAGCCAGCGCCGGTCCCAGGCGCCGGTGGACTACGCGCCGGTCAAGGTGCCGGTCGTCCCGCGCGCCGGGCTGATCGTCAAGGGGGCGAAGACCCCGTCCGCCGCGCAGCTTCTCCTCTACTGGCTCAGCGCCACCGACCAGGGCCGCAAGCTCGCGTACGAGGTCCTCGACTGGCCCCTGCACACCACGCCCGGGACCGACCTGCACCAGCTCGCGCAGAAGGCCGGCGGCGTGATGACCGCCGACGCCGACTGGTGGATGAACGACTACGAGAAGGCCAACCGGCAGGTCGCCGGGCTGCTGCGCAAGTGACGGGCCGTCCGCGGCGAACCCCCGAACCCCCGGAGCCGGAATGAGAGAAGAGGTCGGTAACCGTGTCGGCTGAGCTGTCCACCGAGCGTCCGGCCGCGCCCGAGCGGGACCGGCCCGGACGGCGCCGATCCCGCCCGGGACGCGTCCGCCGGCGCGATGTCGACCTCCCGCTCGTCGCCGTCGGAACGCTGATCGTGCTGCTGTGCGTGATCCTGGTCGTGCCGCTGGCCGGGCTGGTGTGGGCCGCGTTCGGCCCGCAGGAGGGGTTCGGCGGCGGAAGCCTGTCGCTGGACAACTTCCGGACGGTGCTCGACTCCGCCGGGCTGTCCGCCACCCTGCTGCGCACGCTCGCGCTCGGCGTGGGCACCGTCGCGGTGATGCTGGTCGTCGCCGTCCCGCTCGCCTGGCTCTACACCCGGACGGACCTGCGCGGTAAGTCGGTCATCCTGGTCCTGGCGGCGATGAAGATGGCGATCCCCGGCTTCCTGGTCGCGCTCGGCTACATCTTCATGCTCAACCCCAGCAACGGGATCATCAACACCTGGTGGAGCGACCTGACCGGCGGCCCGCTGACGAACATCTACACGCTGAAGTGGATCATCGTCCTGCAGGGGCTGGACTTCGCCGGACCCGCCTTCTTCATGCTCGTCCCCACGCTACGGGTGATCGACGTGAACGTGGAGGAGGCCGCCGCGGTGCACGGCATCCCGCGGTGGCGGGCCGCCGTGCAACTCCTCCTCCCGGTCGCGGCCCCGGCGATCGCGGGAGTGTCCATCTTCTTCTTCATCGCGGCCGTCGAGGTGTTCGACTACGCGGGCATGCTCGGGATGCCGGCGCGCATCACCGTCCTGTCCACGCTGATCTACCAGTACTCGCAGGGCGCCACCGGCACCCCGGAGTACGGCAACGCCGCGGCGGTGGGCCTCGGCATGGCGCTCGCCATCGGCCTGATCATGATCGGGTACCAGCGGGCGGTGCGCCGCGCGGACCAGATGGCCACCGTCACCGGTCGGCGCGCCTCCCGCGAGCCGATGCGGCTCACCCGGGGCGGCCGGTGGGCGGGCCACGGCTTCGTCCTCGGGTACGCGCTGCTCGGCGTGGCGCTGCCGGTGCTGACCCTGGTGTGGGCCTCGATGACCCCCTACCTGCGGCCGCCGTCGGCGGCCGCGTTCGGCGACCTGTCGTTCAGCGCGTACGGCGACGCCATGTACGACCTGTCCGAGGTGCTGCCGACGACCCTGCTGCTCGTCGCGGCGGTGCCCACCGTGGCCGTGATACTCGCCGCCTGCGGGAGCTGGCTGGTCACCCGCACCCGGGTGCCCGGACGGCGTGGGCTCGACGCGCTCATCATGATGACTTTGGCCGTCCCGTCGATCGTCCTCGCGGTCTCGTTCCTCTACGTGGGGTTGTCGGTCTACCGCTGGCTGCCCCTCTACGGCACGGCCGCCTTCCTCGCGCTGGCGGTGGCGGCCCGGTTCGTCGCGACGGCGTACCGCACGCTCCACGGCACGATGCTCCAGGTCCACAGGGAACTGGAGGAGTCGGCCGCGGCCTCCGGGATCCGCCGGGGACGGACGTTCATGTCGGTCGTCCTCCCCACCGTCCGCGGCGGCCTCGTCTACGCGTGGTTCTGGATCGCGCTGCTCACCGTCCGGGAGCTGACCATCACGGTGATCCTGTCCGGCGACGGCACGGACGTGATGTCGACGCGGATCTTCGGCTACAGCTCCGCAGGCGAGACCGGGCTGTCCGCCGCCCTCGGGGTCATGCAGCTCGGCCTCATCGCGGTGTTGCTGGCCGCGTTCTACCGGGCGGCCCGCCGCCAGTCCCTCTGAAGCACCCGGGAGTCTGAACATGATCGTGCTCGACGGCGTCTCGAAGTCCTTCGACCAGGGCCGCGGACGCGTCCCCGCGCTACGCGGAGTGTCCCTTTCGGTCGGCAGCGGGGAGTTCTACGTCCTGCTCGGGGCGTCGGGCTGCGGCAAGACGACGACGCTGCGCATCGTCGCCGGGCTGGAGCGTCCCGACGGCGGCGACGTGTGGATCGACGGCGACCAGGTCTTCGGCCGCGACGCCTGGATCGGCCCGGAGGAACGTCCGCAGGCGATGGTGTTCCAGTCGTACGCGCTCTGGCCGCACATGACCATCCGGCAGAACATCGCCTTCCCGCTCCGCCGCGGCGTACGGCGCCTGCCGAAAGGCCAGGTGGCCGAGCGGGTCGAGGAGATGCTGGAGCTCTTCCGGCTGACCGAGCAGGCCGACCGGAAGGTCACCCGGCTGTCCGGCGGCCAGCAGCAGCGCGTCGCGCTCGCCCGCGCGCTCGCACTGCGCCCGAAGGTCCTGCTCATGGACGAACCGCTGTCCAACCTCGACGCCCGCCTGCGCATGGACCTGCGGATGGAGCTGAAGGACCTCGCCGCCCGCACCGGCATCACCTGCCTGCTGGTCACGCACGACCAGGAGGAGGCGATGATGCTCGCGAGCCGGGTCGGAGTCATGGACGGCGGCAGGATCGTCCAGGAGGGCACACCGGACCAGCTCTACTCCGCCCCCGACTCGGAGTTCGTGGCCACCTTCCTCGACCGCATGAACCTCATCCGCCCCTGCGCGGTCACCGCCCGCACCCGCACGGACATCGAGGTCACCGCCGCCGGCGCGGCACTGCGAGTCGAGCACGGCGACCACGCGGTCGGCACGGAACTGACACTCGGCATCCGCCCGGACGACATCGTCATCCACCCCGACGCCTCCACCCCCGAGACCAACCTCGTGAACGGCCACCCCGTCGCCCACCACTACCTGGGAGGCCTCTTCCTCCACCAAGTGGACACCCCACTCGGCCTCTTGAGCGTCCGCTCCCGCATCACCCCCGACGACCTCGGAACCAACGGCGTCCGCCTACAACTCCCCGCCAACCGCCTCATCGCCATCCCCCCACCCGAGACCGCTGAAGACCCAGCAGACCAGGCCCGCACTCGCGCTGACTAAAGCGATCGGAGCCGGACCACCCGAACTGACCGACCGTCCACCGCCGGTCCGGCTGCGGTCCGGCGCGCCGCAGTGGGTGAGGATCGCCGTGTCGCCCTGCCGACCTGCGCCCGAACGGAGCCGAACTCCTCTGAATCACCGACGTGTACGGGTCCATGACAGCCGGATTCCTGTTGTGAGGATCCGCGCTCTACCTGCTGGTGGAGTTCCTGATGCTGACGGCCGCGGAGGCGCGAAGCCCGACGCTGCTCATGGGTTCACGCTCCATGTTCGATATCACCGCAGGGACGTTCTAAGCCGCCCGTAGACAACCCCATAACGCCAGGTAGGTCATGAGCACGGATGCAAGGATCGGAATGCGTTCTTGCCGGCGACCTTCACCCCGTCGACGTGGGCAAAACAGATTGAGCACACTCTCCACTGATCCACCTCGCTGACGGTGCACGACTCCGCCTCCACCACCACGAGTCAGGTGGCGCGCATGTCTGTGACCAGGGAGATTTCGGGCTACCTATGTGTCACTCCGGCGGCATTGGCGTTGTGTAATTGCATGAATACTCTCCGTATTTGAGGTTGGGGTGTAGGGCTCCGATCGCAATGCGGCCCGCGTGGCTATGGAGGGGGAGGCGCCGATGGCGAGGAACGTGCGGAAGGTCGCGCTGGGGTGGGCGGGAGTCGTGATGGTCGCCGTGGGGCTGTGCGCCGTCGTGGTGGCGCCGGCGAGCGCGGTGGCCGTCGCGTCGGAACGTCACTGTGTGGTGTCCGTGGCCGATCGTGAGATGCGGTGTTTCGCCGGTTTTCGGGAGGCGCTCGCCGTAGCCACCGCCGGGCGGATCGCCGATGCTCCCGATGATGCCGCTGCCGCAGCGGCTGATCGTGTGCTCGAGCGTCGCATCAATGCGTTGGCCGCCGGGCGGCGCGACGGTGCTCTCATGGAGGGGTACGTCCTGTCGATCGAGTACCAGCACGAGAACTTCGGCGGCTCCTCGATCATCTTCACGGGATACAGGGGATGCGACGGGATCGACGACGGCATCGTCGAGTTCGAATACGCCGATCTGGCTCCGATCGGGTGGAACGACACGATCTCCTCGTTCAGGACGTACAGCGACTGCCGGGTAAGGCACTTCGAGCACCCGCACTTCGTCACCCCGCGGACCGTGTTCCAGACGACTCTCAGCTACATCGGCAGCCTGATGAACGACAGGGCCTCGTCCCTCCAATGGACCTGACCGGACGCGATCGCGTGCACGCACGTTGACGCCTCGTCATCGTGGGGCTGCGCAGAGGTGCGTTGGAGGATTTGGAGTTCTTCGTGGGCGGCGGGGTGGTGGACGTCGAACCCCATCGAATCCGGAGGCGTCTACCCCCCTCCCCGAAGCCCAACGCGACCGCTTCGAGTACTGCCGCCTATCTGCGACCGGTGGCGGGCAGGCGAATCCGGTAGTCGCCGGTCGCCCCGGGCAGGGCGAGGCCGAGGTGGCCGTCCGGACGACATGGACTTCAGATGATGTTGGCTTCGGATAGCCAGCGCCAGAGTTGGTCTTGGTGGACGACCGTGACGCCGAGTTTTTCGGCCTTGTTGGTCTTGGCGGCGCCGACATTGTCGCCCGCGAGGAGGTAGTCGGTGTTGGCCGAGACCGAGGAGGCGGTTGTCGCCGCTGCCTGTTCGACCAGGCGGGTGACGTCCGGGCGGCTGATCTTGGCGCCCGAGCGTGGATCGGTGAAGGCGCCGGTGATCACTACCGAGCTGCCCTTCAGGGGGGAGTCGCCCGCGGCCGCCGTGTCGACCGGACGGTCCTCGTCCAGGACGTCGAGGTTCACGCCGCGTTCGCGAAGGGCCGCGATCTCCTGTTGGACCTCTGGGCGGGTGAAGAAGGCCGCGATGCTCTCGGCGGCCTTCGGGCCGATGTCGCGGATCGCCACCAAGTCGTCGACAGTCGCCGCCGCGACGTCCTCGATGCGTTCGTAGCCGGCGAGGCACAGGCGTTTGGCCGTGCCTTCGGAGGCCATCGGGATCGCCAAGCCGATCAGTGCCCGGCGCAGTCCCATGTTCTTGGAGGACGCGATCGAGTCGACCATGTTCTTGGCGCTGACCTCGCCCATCCGTTCGTAGTCGAGCAGCTGGTCGGTCGTGAGGTCGTAGAAGTCGCTGCGGCGTTTCAGTACGCCGTCCTCGGCGAGCTTCTCGGTCCAGGTGTTGCCGACGCCCTCCATGTCGGCCGCCGGGCGTGACGCCCAGTGCATCAACCGGCGCGTCGCCTGCGCCGGGCACTGCAGGTTCAGGCACCAGCGCTCCTCGCCCGTGCCGCGGACCTCCAGTTCGGAACCGCACGACGGACAGTGCGTCGGCGGGACGATCTCGACCTCGGTCCCGTCGCGCCGCTCGGGCAGCGAGCGACCCGCGAACGGGATCACATCGCCGCGGCGCACGACCGCGACCGTGTCACCGATCCGCAGGTCGCGCTCCCGGATCAGCCGGGGGTTGTGCAGGGTGATGTTCTCCACCGTCACACCGCCGACGAACACCGGCGCGACCTTCGCGCGCGGTGGAACGCGGCCGATCTTGCCGACCGGCCACTCCACCGACAGCAGCGTCGTCAGCTTCTCCTCCGGCGGATACTTGAACGCGATGGCCCCGCGCGGCTCGGCGCTGTTGAAGCCCGCCGCGTCGAAAGCCGCGGGTTCGTGCAGCCGGACGACCGCGCCGTCGATCTCGTAGTCGAGCCCGTCACGGCGGCCGCCGATCTCGGCGATCGCGTCCATCACCTCGTCGGCGGTGGCGCACACGTACTGGGCGACCGGCTCGAAACCCGCCGGGATCTCCACGGCGGCGCCGTCGCGGTCGGCGCCGAACGCGAAGAACCGCAGCAGGCGCTTGGCCTGCGCGGCGGCCTCGGGGTCCTTCAGGACGAGCGTCCCGGCGGCGCCTGAGCGGGGGTTGGTCAGCGTCTTGTCCGGGTGCGCCTCGTTGTAGGCGGACCACACCGAACGCAGCATCACCGCCTCGCCGCGGACCTCGACGCGTCCAGGCGCGTCGATCGTGGTCGGCAGGCCCGGGATCACGTGCCGGACCTTCTCGGTGACCAGTTCACCGACCGCGCCGGTGCCGCGGGTGGCGACGTAGTCGAGCCTTCCGTCGGTGTAGACGATGCTGAGCGACAGCCCGTCGAGCTTCTCCGACACCCGGAAGACCTGGCCGCCGAAACGGTCACAGAAGGTGCGGATCTGCTCGTCGGTCGTCGCCTTCGCCAGCGACAGCATCGGACGCGCGTGGCGGACGGTCGGGCCGGTGAGTTCCGCCGGCGCGTTGACCTTGCCGAGCGGGCTGTCGCCGGGTTCCAGCTCCGGATGCTCCGCGACGAGCGCCGCCAGCTCGTCCTTCAGGGCGTCGAAATCCGCGTCCGGGACGGGACTCTCACCCTTGCCGTAGTAGAGGTCGTTCAGCCGTTTGACCTCGGCGACCAGCTCCGCGATGCGCTCTTTCACGTCCACGTCTCGATTAAACGCGATGCCACCGACAACCAGACCGTCCACGGAGTTCAACCTGCGGGAAGGCTGGGGTACTATGCTGACTGCTGTAGTTCGTTACCTGAAAAGCTGTTCGGTTGAACGGATGGCACCCCCTGGAGGTGACGCATGTGGATACCCCTGCTGGCAAGGGCTGGACCTTCCTCACCAACCACGCCCGGGTCCTGATCGCGATCACCCGTGATCCGGAGCTTCGCATCCGTGACATCTCCGATGGCATCGGCATCACGGAGCGCGCCGCCCAGCTGATCGTCAATGATCTGGTCGAGGCGGGGTACCTGGTTCGGCATCGCGTCGGCCGCCGCAACACCTACACGATCGACTCCGGCCGACCGTTCCGGCACCCCACCGAAGCCGACCAGCGCATCGACGCGCTTCTCGGCCTGTTCACCCGGCACGACGAAGCGCCGTCGGGCGCACGACGCCCTGCCAGCCCGTAGACCTCAGGTAGCCTCTCGTGAAAGCTGAGCCCTCCCTCACTGTCCAGGCGTCGGACCTGGCCGGCTATGCCCTGGTGGCCGTGTCCGGGTCGATCGACGCCCACACCCATCCCCTGCTGGCCGAGCAGCTGGAGCAGGCGGTCACCGCGACCCGCCTAGCGGTGATCGTGGACATGACCGATGTGCGCTTCTGCGACTCCAGCGGCCTGAACACCTTCGCCCGCGCGTATCTCCGTGCCGACGCACGCGGCGTCAGCCTGGTCGCCGCCGGACTACAGGACCGTGTCCACCGGGTCTTCACCATCACCGGTCTGGACTACGGCGTCCACCTGCAGCCCGACGTGGAGACCGCCGTGCGGTGGCTCGAGAACGGCACCGGGGACCGTCTGCCCGAACGATCCCCATGACGTTGTGTCAATTACAGGCTCGGCCCACTGTGCTCGCCTTACGGCTCGCTACGTGACCGTTCCTGAGGCGAACGCGACATCACATCGCGATCCGCCCGGCTCCGCTGGCCTTCGGCGTTGCTGGTCGGGTGGGTTACGCGTTCGCGTGTGGGCTGGGGTTGCTGTGTTGGTTGCGGGGCCCGGCCCATTGCGCTCGCCTTGCGGTTCGTTGCTCGGGCGAGCGCGGGAACGCTTTGTGATCCGCCCGGTGCCGCTGGCCTTCGGTGTTGCTGTGCCGGGGGGCTACGTGTTCGCGTGTGGGCTGAGGTCGCTGTGTCTTTTGCAGGCTCGGCGCACTTCGCTCGCCTTGCGGCTCGCTGCGTGGCCGGCCTGGGGCGAACGCGGCATCGCTTGGTGATCCGCCCGGCTGCGCTCGCCTTTGGCGTTGCTGGCCGGGTGGGTTGCGCGTTGGCGTGCGGGCTGAGGCCACGACCCTCGTGTCCGCTTCTTGTTGCCGGATTGGGTGAGTTGGACGTGTTCGAGTGGCGTCGAGCGCCTGTCTGAGGGTTCACGTTGCGGCCGGGGCGCTGGGCGAGGTCGGTGCGCTGCATGGACTGTTTCGTATGCCGCTTCGTGTTGCCCGTTGGGTGGTGGTGCGCGGCTGAAGTGGGCCTTCGTGTTTGCTTTTGGATGTCGGTTCGGGTGAGGCGGGCGTGTTCGAGTGCTTGCCTGAGGGGGCGCGTTGCGGTCGGGCGTTGGTGAGGTCGGTGCACTTTGCAGGCTGTTTCGTATGCCCGCTTCCTGTTGGCCGGTTGGGCGCCGGTGTGTGGCTGGAGGTTGCTCGGAGGCGCGGTCGGGCGGGGGTGTTTCGCTGTCGGGTCGTTAATAAAGCGGTGTTGGGCGGGTAAAGCGTCGCCATGCGGATCGGTGTGTTGGACGTGGGGTCGAACTCGGCCCATCTGAAGGTCGTGGATCTGATCGCGGGCGGGGCGCCGCGGCCCGTCGCGGCGGTCAAGCGCCCGACTCGGCTGGCCGAGGCGATCGACGCCGACGGTGTGGTCGGGGAGGACGCGGTGTGCCGTCTGGTCGGGTCGGTCGGTGAGGCGGTGCGGGCGGCGGCCGCGTACGGGGCCGAGGAGCTGATCGCGTTCGCGACATCGGCGGTGCGGGACGCGGCCAACCAGCAGCAGATCGTGGCGCAGGTCGACGCGGTGACCGGGGTCCGGCTCGGTTTCCTGTCCGGACGGGACGAGGCGCGGCTGACGTTCCTGGCCGCCCGTGCCTGGTACGGCTGGTCGGCCGGACGGCTGCTGCTGGCCGACATCGGCGGCGGGTCACTGGAGATCGCGCATGGCGCGGGGCAGGAACCGGCGCTGGCGGTGTCGCTGCCGCTGGGCGCGGGTCGGCTGACCCGCGCGCACCTGCCGGGCGACCCGCCCGCCCGCAAGGACGTGCACCGGCTCCGCGGCCATGTGTACGAGCGGCTCGCCGAGGTCGGCGCGCAGGTCAAGGAGGACCTGAAGGGCCGGTCTTCGGTGCGGCCGGTGGCGACGTCCAAGACCTTCACCCAGCTGGCCCGCCTGACCGGGGCGCCCAAACGTAAGGCCGGGCCGTACGCGCGGCGGCAGTTGAAGCTGGCGCGGCTCCGCGAGCAGATCCCCGTCCTGGCCGACCGGTGCGCCGAACACCGGGCGCAGCTGCGCGGCGTGTCACGGCCCCGGGCGCCGCAGATCCTGGCCGGTGCGATCGTCGCCGAGGCGCTCATGACCACGTTGGGGCTCGACCGAGTCGACATCTGCCCGTGGGCCATCCGCGAGGGCCTGATGATCCGGCGGCTCCAGGCGATGACCGACCCCGCGGCCGCCGACGAGGAGACCGCGTACCTCACCCAGGCCGTGCCGGCGTTTCCCGCGCCGGGCCGGCCGTCTCTTCGGCCGGTGCCCTCGCTCAGTGCCTGAGACCGTCCGGCGTCACTGTGCTTCGCGACGGAGCCTTGCTGCGATGGCATAGTCGATCTGGACGTCGCGGTAGACGGTGCCTTCCTTCACGTTGTCCGGCAGGTTGGTGCGGTCGCTCCCGGACGTGGACTCGTCGTCGGTGTCCCCGGTGAACTCCACGGAGGTGCCCGACGCCACGTCGAAGCGGATCTCGTCGGCCTTCACCCGGGCGGTGAAGAGAATGTCCGCCGTGCGCCGGAGTTCGGCGTCGGGACGCTTCCCCCGGTCGCGATCGCTCATTTCGAAACCGATCGCTGAGAGAACGTCCGGAGCAGTGCCTGTCCCAAGTCGCGCACGGACGCCCCGGTCTCGTGGAGAGCGGCCTTGAGGGCCGTGATGTCCTCGTCGCCGTTGGATGTTCCGGTGTCTTCCGGCTCCTGGTCAGCGTCGGGTGCCTCGTCGTCCTTGGTCGTGGTGCCGGTCGCGTCCTCGGCGGCCTGGCCCGTGTCGGGTTCGGCGGTCGCCTCTGCTGCTTCGCTCACACCTTCAGCGGCGTCGCCGCCGACGTTCCGAACGGTGTCGCCCGCGCCTTCTCCGACGTTCTCGGCTGCTTGGCCCGTGCCCGCTCCGACGTCTCCGGCTGCCTGTTCAGCGCCCTTCCCGACGTTCTCGGCCGCCTGTCCGGTGCCCTTGCCGACGTCCTTGGTCGCTTGGGCGGTGCCCTCTCCGACGTCTTCGACGGCTTGGCCGGTGCCTTCTCCGACCTCCTCGACGGCCTGGCCCGTGCCCGTCCCGACTTCCTCGACGGCTTGGCCGGTGCCTTCTCCGACGTCTTCGACGGCGCTTCTCGCGCCCCGGCCGACTTCGCCCACCGCGGTGCGGGTTCCGGCGCCCAGGTCACGTGCCGCCGCCTCCACGCCGCGTCCGACATGCCGGAGGAGGTCGGGGTTGCGGTCGAGGGTCGTCAGGACGCGGTTCACGATCACGGCGACGTTGTCGAGCCGGACCTCCAGTTGCGCCTGCGCCTCGACGCCCTTGATCTCCAGCTTGACGTTGCCGAGGAACACGTCCGCGCCGACGTTCAGCCTGAGCAGGTCGAGGACCGCGGCGGCGAGCGAGACGTGCGCCTCCAGGTCCCGGACCTCGATGGAGATCTCCTCCACCTTGAGCTGCGGAACGTCGAGATAGACGTCCGGGCCTTCGCCGGAGCGCGGTCGTTCGTCGGCCTTCAGGGTCGTGCCGGAGAGGTTCTCGTCATCCCCGGCCCCGTTCCGCTGCTCTTCCGGGTCCGTGTTGCCGGACGTGCTGTCGCCCATCGTTTCCCCCGATGCTCGGCCTGCCCGTCGAGTCTCGGTACCCTCACCAGCGAGAACGTCACCTCTTGGCGCTCGCGGCGTCCGCGTGTTCCCGGTCGTCCTCGCGGGACTCGGCCTCCTTCTTCTCCTCTTCGACGGCCTCCTCGTGGGTCTTGACCACCTCGCCGTCGCGGATCTCGCCGCGCCAGCCCTCGACCTCATCCTGCTGCAGGATCGTCTGCGTCATCATGTGCCGCTTGATGTTCTTGAAGTCCAGGCGTAGGCGGCGTCCCTGGGCGCGCCACAGGTTCGCGGTCTTCTCCATGAAGCCGTCCGGGTGGTACTCGGCCACCAGGAGGATCCGTGTCATGGAGGGCGCCAGTTCGTGGAAGGTCACGGCGCCGTCCACGTACCCCTTGGGGCCCTTGGACTTCCAGACGATCCGCTCGTCCGGAACCTGCTCGATGATGTTGGACTCCCAGTTGCGGTGCGACCAGAAGATCTGCGCCCGCCAGTTGAGCTTCTCGTCGGACTCCTGTTCGACGCTCTCCACCTTCTTGGTGAAGCTCGGGTAGTCGGAGAACCGCGTCCACTGGTCGTAGGCGACGCGTCGTGGCAGCCCCACATCGACCTGTTCGACGATGTTGGTGGACTTCACCTTGCCGGCGTCCCCGCCGTTCCCGCCGTTCCCGCCGTTGCCACCGTCCTTGTCGCCGCCGAGGCCCGCGGCGTTCTTCAGCTTCTCCGCGCCGGTCTTGACGGCGCCCTGGCCGGACGAGTCGTCCGGGGAGACCTGCTCCGCGAGCTTCTCCGCGCCGATGGCGGCGGCCTTCTTACCGGCGGCTTTCGCGCGGCCGTCCGCGGCGTCGTTCAGCCGCCGGCTCAGACCTCCGATCCCTCCGCTGGTCTTCTGCAACGCCCGTATCATCAGCGCCCGGACGAACTCCCGGCCCGCCTCCTTGAGCTGCTCCGTCGGTAGGACCTGGACGGTCTTGTCGTCGCCGCGGTCTCCGGCGCCTGCCTCCGTCATGATCAACACTTCGCTCGGTCGACGTTTCTCTCCTGGCTCTCTCCTGGCCGCCATAACCGAAAATCCCGGACCAAAACGACAAATGGCCTGCCGACCAGCGCAAACTCAAGATCAACCAAGGTGCGCGCGGGCGAGCGGAGCCCGAAGCCGTGTCGGCGCCGTTTGGAGAGGGCGGCCCGGGTATCGCCTCTGGACGGAGTCGTCTGATCAGGGAGGAGGCGCGGATGCGCGCCGTGGTGATCAACTGCACGTTGAAACGCTCGCCGGAGACGTCCAACACCGAGGCGCTCGCCGCGGTCGTGGAGGAGGCGCTGCGGGGCCGGGGCGTCGAGGTGGAGAACATCCGGGCCGTGGACCTGGACATTCCACCGGGTGTGGAGACCGACCTCGGCGAGGGCGATCCATGGCCCGCCGTGCACCGGTCGCTGCTGGAGTCGGAGATCCTCATCCTGGCGTCGCCGACCTGGGCGGGCCAGCCGTCCTCGATCGCCCAGCGGGTGATCGAGCGGATGGACGCGATGTTGTCGGAGACCGATGACGAGGGCCGTCCGGTGGCTTTCAACCGTGTCGCCGGGGTGATCGTGACCGGCAACGAGGACGGCGCCCATCACGTGATCAACAACCTGAGCGGGGCGCTCAACGAGTTCGGCTACACGATTCCCGGGCAGGCGTGGACGTACTGGAACCGCGGCCCCGGTCCGGGGCCGAGCTATCTGGAGAGCGAGGAGGGCCGGGACTGGTCGGAGAGCACCGGCCGGGCGATGGCGTCCAACCTGGTCGCCGCCGCCTCGGCGCTTGCGGCGAACCCGATCCCTCCTCCGCCGTCCTGAGAGTTTCGGGGGAATTCGTCGGCGTCCGGACGCGGGCCAGAGGGCCTGTCGCGTCCGACCTCATCGTGGAGAGGGTGGCTTGGAGGCATCCGACGTCCGGGAACCGGGCTTGAGCATTGGGGTGGAAGAGGAGTTCCTACTGGTCGACGCGGAGTCGCGGCGGTGCGTTCCGCGTGCGGAACAGGTTCTGGCGGGGTCGGGACGGCATCGGTGGCACGAGTCCGGCGGCGGGTTCCATGCCGAGTTGTCGACCGCGCAGGTGGAGGCGGCGACGGGAGTGTGCGAGGACCTGGCCGATCTGCGGCCGCAGTTGCGGTACGGGCGGGCGCGCCTCACGAGAGTGGCGCGGACGTGTGGTGCGCGTCCGGTGTCGGTGGGGACGCCGGTACTGGACGCTCCGTCACCGCCGATCACCCGGGGTGAACGCTTCGCCGCGATCGAGGCGCTGTACGGGGACATCGTGGCGGACTACCAGGCGTCCGGCTGTCACGTCCATGTCGGCGTCCCCGACCGGGAGACGGCCGTGGCGGTGGTGAACCATCTCCGCCCGTGGCTGCCCACACTGCTGGCGCTGTCGGTGAACTCTCCGTTCGACCACGGTCGCCTCACGGGGTACGCGAGCCGCCGCATGACGCAGATCGTCCGGTTTCCGGGTGCGGGCGTCCCGCCGTTCGCGGCGTCGGCGGCCGAGTACGACACACGGGTCGCGGCGTTGGTGGAGGCGGGTGTGCTGGCGGACGAGGCGATGACGTTCTGGCTGGCACGGCCGTCGCCGCGGTGGCCGACCGTGGAGGTGCGGGTGGCGGACGCGGCGGCGACCGCCGACGAGACGGTGCTCCATGCCGCGCTGGTCCGGGGCCTGGTCCGCACGGCCCTGGTCGATCTGGCGGCCGGGCGGGAGGCCCGGGACGTCGACGCCCAGGTGTGCGCGGCGGGGCTGTGGAACGCGGCCCGGCACGGGATGGACGGCCCCGGTCTGGACCCGTTCACGCATCGGGCCGTCCCGGCCTGGCGGTTGCTGGACGACCTGGTCGCCCACGTCCGCCCGGCCCTGGCCGATCTCGGTGACCTGGACGCGGTCCGCGCCCTGGTGGAGGGCGTGCGCCGGGAGGGGACGGGCGCGGCCCGGCAACGCCGCACCGCCGGGCGGTACGGCGCCCGCGCCGTGGTGGACATGCTCGCCGACCAGACCGAGTTGGGCGGTCTCATCGTGGCCGCCGCGGACTCTTTCACCCGTGATCCGGGCCACTCAGAGCAGGTATAGGGACGAAAAGGGCGTATGGGACGCGCCTGAACGGGTACCGGATCGCGGAAACCGAGGCGACGGAGGACACCGATGACCGTTCGAGAGGCTCCACCCCCGCTCAGGGAGCGGACGAGGGCGGCGACGCCAAGACTTCCCGCCGCGCGCGGACCGCTGTCCAGGGCGGTGGTGGAGACGCTCGCGGCGGGTCCGCGCCCACCGGACGTCCCCGCCCGCTCGCCCGCCGTCCGCGAAGCCGTCGCCTCGGCCGACCCCTACGGCGAGGACCTGCAACTGGCGCTCCACACCTGTTTCGAGTTGCACTACCGCGGGTTCGTAGGGGTCGACCCGGACTGGGAGTGGGAGCCCGGACTGTTGCGGTTGCGCGGCGCGATGGAGGCGGTGTTCCTGGACGCGCTGCGCCGCGACACGGCAAGTGTTCCCGGTGCGAACGAGTCCGACGCCGACGTGGACGCCGACGTGGACGCCGCGCTCCGGGACCTGCTGACCGAGCCGATCGACGGGCACGGCGTCACGCACCATCTGCAGGACCGTGGAGAGTGGTGGCAACTGCGGGAACACGCGGCACACCGGTCGGTGTACCACCTGAAGGAGGCCGACCCGCACGCCTGGGTGGTGCCCCGGCTGCGCGGACGCGCCAAGACGGCACTGGTGGCCGTGGAACACGACGAGTTCGGCGGCGGCCGCCCGGAGATGATCCACCAGGGGCTGTACGCCGACCTGCTCGATGACCTCGGCCTGGACTCCTCCTACGGCGCCTATGTGGACGCGGCGCCCGCGGTGATGCTGGCGACGGTAAACATGATGTCGCTGTTCGGCCTGCGACGGTCGCTGCGGGGCGCGATGGTCGGACACTTCGCGGCTGCGGAGATCACCACCGCGCCGTCGGCCCGGCGGATGGCACGGGCCCTGGAACGCCTCGGCGGCGGTCCCCGGGCCCGCCTGTTCTACACCGAGCACATCGAGGCCGACGCCGTCCACGAGCAGGTGCTGCGCCACGACGTGATCGGCGGGCTGCTCGCCGACGAACCGGAGCTGGCGCCCGACGTGGTGCTGGGCGTGCGGGCCACCGTCCTGCTGGAGGACCGCCTCGCCGCCCACATCCTCGAACGCTGGCGGACGGGACGTTCGTCGCTGCGCCGCCCGCTGCCCGCGACCCCGGCCCCCGAGGGGACGGTGGGGCGATGATGCTGCTTCGCCCACCGGGGGTGTACCGGCCGCAGGCCGACACGCGGCTGCTGGCGGAGGCGCTGTGCGGCGTCGGCGTCCCGGCCGGAGCGCGGCTGCTGGAACTCGGCACCGGAACCGGCGCCGTGGCGGTGACCGCGGCCCGCGTGGGCTGCGACGTCGTGGCGGTGGACAAGTCGACGCGGGCGGTGCTGGCCGCCCAGTTCAACGCGCGGGTCCGGGGGCTCAGCGTCCGGGTCCTGCGCGGCGACCTGTTCACGCCGGTGGCGGGAGAGAAGTTCGACGTGATCGTCGCCAACCCGCCCTACGTGCCCGGCGACACCGATCCGGCCGCGGCCCGGGGCCGGGCCCGCGCCTGGGAGGCAGGGCCGAGCGGCCGGGCGATCCTGGACCAGATCTGCCGCGCCGCCCCCGACCATCTGACCTCCTCGGGGACGCTGCTGGTGGTGCACTCGGCCCTGAACGGGGTCGCGGCGACGCTCGTCGCGCTGCGCGGGGCGGGCATGCGGGCCCGGGTGGTGGCCCGGCGCCGGGAGCCGTTCGGGCCGGTGATGCGGGGGCGCGCCGGAATGCTACGGGCGCGGGGAGTGCTGCGTCCCGGACAACGACACGAGGACCTGGTGGTGATCCGCGCCGACCGGGTCGCGACGGGGTGGGAACATGGACATCGACGCCAGGCGGCCTGAGTCCGCCCCCCGACCGGTGAACGGAACGCCGGGCGGGGGCCGGGAACCGCGACGAGTACGGATGATTCCGGGCGGACCGATCCTGGTGGAGGGGCCGGTCGAGGTCGTCCTGGACGACGGCGCCACCGTGACGTCGGACCGTTTCCTGGTGGCGCTGTGCGCGTGCCGCCGCAGCCGCGCCTTCCCGTTCTGCGACACCAGCCACCGCCGCCGTGTCCGCACCGAACGGCGGGACGGCGAAACACCTCGGTGACCGGTCACGCGGGGTCGCCGCGTGGGCGCGCACGGTCGATGGCCGTCCTGATGTAGATTCCGCGCGTGGACGGGGTCGTTGGCGTGGGCGCACAGGTCGTCGTCCGTACCGTGAGGGCGGACGACGAGGCGCGGTTCCTCGAACTGGCGAAGGTTAGTGCGGGATTCCATCGACCCTGGGTCGTCCTGCCCCGGACGGGACGCGAGTTCGCGGCGTACCTCGCGCGGTTCGACCAGGTCAACGCGGTCGGCATGGTGGTGTGCCTGCGTGCGGGCAGCGACCTCGTCGGCATGGTCAATCTCAACGAGATCGTCCGTGGGTCCTACCAGCGGAGTGTGCTGGGCTACGCGGTCTTCCAGCCGTACGCGGGCCAGGGGTACATGGGCGAGGGCGTCGGGCTCGCCGTCCGGTACGCGTTCGACCGGCTGGAGTTGCACCGGGTCGAGGCGAACATCCAGCCGGGCAACACCGCGTCCGTCAGGCTGGTCGAGCGGCTCGGATTCCGGAAGGAAGGCTTCTCACCCGCGTTCATCAAGATCGGTGGCATATGGCGGGACCACGAACGCTGGGCCCTCATCAACGACGTTTATTGATCTTGGTTTTCCGATATATCTGAACATAACGCAGCGCCGCGTCGTGATCCATCTAGGGGGTCGGCACGTGGGCGTTGACAGGGACGAACCCGACCGGGCGGCGGAGTGGCCGGACGGCCTCGATGTGCGGGCCCTGCTGGAACGCGGGTGGCGACCGACCCCGATCCGTGACTTCATCCTCAAGGTGCACAGCCGGTGCAACCTGGCCTGCGACTACTGCTACATGTACGAAATGGCCGACCAGGGCTGGCGCAGGCAACCGCGTCGCATGTCGCGGCATGTCGTCGACAGGGTCGCCCAGCGCATCGCCGAGCACGCCCGGACGAACCTGCTGTCCGAGGTGGACATCGTCCTGCACGGTGGAGAACCGCTGCTGGCGGGCGCCGAACACCTGCGGTACGTGATCGAGACGATTCTCGCCGCCACCGGGCCGGCCGTGCGTGTCGGCTTCAGCGTGCAGACCAACGGCGTCTTACTCGACGACCTGTTCCTCGACCTGTTCGCCGAGTACGGCGTCACCGTCGGCGTGAGCGTGGACGGCGACGAGGAGGGCCACGACCGCCACAGACGGCGCGCCGACGGTCAGGGCAGCTACCAGGCGGTCCGGGCCGGGCTGCAACGGCTCACCAACGGGTACCGGCCCCTCTTCGGCGGCCTTCTCAGCACCATCGAACTGCGCAACGACCCGGTCGCGACCTATGAGTCGCTGCTGGAATTCGGCCCGCCCGGAATGGACTTCCTGCTGCCGCACGGGAACTGGGACGTCCCGCCACCCGGGCGTCCACCCGACGAGTCGACGCCCTACGGTGACTGGCTCATCGCCATCTTCGACCGCTGGTACGGCACGGACGCCGGCGAGACGCGCATCCGGCTGTTCAGCGAGATCATCAGGTTGCTGTTCGGTCGGATGTCCGCCAGCGAGGCCGTGGGCCTCTCCCCGGTGGCCGTGGTCGTCGTCGAGAGCAACGGAGAGATCGAGCAGGTCGACTCTTTGAAATCCGCCTTCGACGGCGCCGCGGGCACCCGGCTGCACGTCTCCCGTGACCCGTTCGACGCCGTCCTGACACTGCCGTCCGTCGCCGCCCGCCAGATCGGACGGCGTGCGCTGTCACCGGAATGCCTCGCCTGCCAGGCCCACGAGGTCTGCGGCGGCGGGCTCTACCCGCACCGCTACCGGTCGGGCACCGGCTTCCGCAACCCGTCGGTCTACTGCCAGGACCTGCTCAAACTGATCACCCACATCCGGGACGTCCTCAGCCGGGACCTGGCCGACCTCGACTCGGCGGTCGCCGTCGGCTGAACCGGATCGGACGGGTTGGAACGGACGGGACGGTTCAAATCGGCAGCGGGTCGAAGTCTGCGTCGAGTCGCCGTCCCTCCAGGAACACCAGCGCGTCCGGATGCTCAAGACCGAGCGTCCGCCGGTACCGTTCCTCGGTGTCGCCGTACAGCTCGTCGGCCTCCGCGTCCTGGCCGAGGGCACGAAGATTCACCAGGGTGTTCGCGGCCGCCGACA
This sequence comes from Actinomadura pelletieri DSM 43383, assembly GCF_003634705.1. Classification (GTDB taxonomy): domain Bacteria; phylum Actinomycetota; class Actinomycetes; order Streptosporangiales; family Streptosporangiaceae; genus Spirillospora; species Spirillospora pelletieri. The sequence goes on from NZ_RBWU01000002.1 coordinate 512,417, forward strand.
GCGTCACCGGGTGATCCTGGCCGAGGACGGTGCGGAGCCGCCGCAGCGTCCCCGAGCAGAGCCGGTACGCCGCTTCCACCTCTCCCAGTTCGGCCAGGTCACTGGCCAGGTTGAGGGCCACCGTGAGAGTGAAGTGATGATCGCGCTGCAGCTTCAGCTCCAGGCCTTCAAGAGCATCTTCGTTGAGCTTCCGCGCGATCCGCGGATCGCCCGTGACCCTCCGCAGGATCGCCAGGTTCCCGGCGCAGGCGTGGTTGTAGGGGTGCTCGATGGGATAGACACGCGGGTAGCGGCGGACGGTGTCGTCCGCGAGCGTCAGAGCCTCCTGGAACTGCCCCAGGGTGCGGTGGATGTTCGCGAGGCAGGTGGCGGCGGCCAGGGTGTCGGGATGGTCCAGGCCGAAGGCGCGAACGTAGCGCTGGTGGACGTTGTCAGCGAGTTCCAGCGCCCTCTCGTAGTCGCCCGCCCGCCGCCGGGCGATCGAGAGGTCCTTGCCGGTGCGCAGCGTCCAGGGATGGTCGGGACCCAGTTGCTCGACGGCGGAGGCGTAGACGTCGTCACCGAGGTCACATGCCTCGTAGAAGTCTCCGCTGAGCCGAACCGCACGTGCCAGCCCGCTGTAGATGTTGAGGTAGGACGCCGGGGCGTCCGACCCCTGTTCGGTCACCATCACCTCCCGGTACACGCCTTCAAGCACACGCCGGGCGCTCCTGTAGTCGCTTCTGAGGCCATGGTTGAGGGCGAGGCTGTTGACGGCGCGCCAGGTGCCCCAGTTCCGCTCTCCCAGCTTCGTCCGGAAGCGGTTCAGCGCGTCCACGTCCATGTCGAACGCCTCTGAGAAGTCGCCGGTCGCCCTCAAGCTGGCGGCTTGACCGCGCAGCGCCCGCAGGGTCGTGTCGTGGTCGCGTCCGAGGGCCTTATCCGCCGCGCTGAGCGTCTGTGCGCCGCGGTCGGCGGCGTCCTGGTACTGGCCCAGTTCGCGGAGAAGATCGTTCAGTTCCACGTGCAGCGTCAGAACGTCCTCGTGGTCGGGGCCGGAAATCCTCGTCCACTCCTCGATGAACGACTCGACGTAGGAGCGAGCCGAAGCGTAGTCGCCCGAGGAGTACAGGTAGTTGATCATATTGAGGGCGAGTCGGCGGACTGCGGGGTCCCGGGACAGCCCGACCTCGGCCGGTCCGATATGTCCGAGAGCATTCTGATATTGGGGCCAGTTGCTCGCGGCGTTCGGGATCGACGGGAGGTAGTTGGCCAGAAGAAGATGCACCTCGTGGCGCAGGCGCTTCTGTTCCTCCTCTGGCAGTTCGTCGCGGACGAGGGCCTGAATCAGCCGGTGCACCTGGATCGTCCGAGCTTGGACATCGAGCCTCGCCAGGGCGAATCGCCCCAGCTCGCCGACGGCCCGGCTCAATCGGATGGGATCGCTTATCAGATCCAGGAGCGGAGCGCTCAACTTGGACGTGGTCATGCGAAACACGTCCCGGGGGATCGGCTCTGGACCGAAAAGAGCGCAGTAACGGAGAAGAATGAGGGCCTCAGGCATCTTCTCCTCAAGGCTGGCCACCGAAAGCGCCCATGCGGCCGTCATCGACACCGGGTATTCGGTGGGTTTGCCTTGAGAGAGAAGTCTTCTGGTGCGTTGCTCCAGGAGATCCAGATACTCGGAGACGGCGATACCGGTCTCGGCATGGAGCGCGCCCGCCTGCTCCAAGGCGAGCGGGAGGTCGCCCAGTTCCTCCGCGAGTCGGTCGGCCTCGGCCTGCGTGATCCCCCGCGGCACTCGTCTGGTGAGGAACTCGACGCTCTCCTCACGGGTGAAGACGTCGATCGGGACGGCGTCGACGACACCCGCCCACCGATGGTTCCGCGAGGTGATCAGCACATGCCCGGGGCCGTGCGGGAAGATCTCAGTCAGTTCCTCGGGCTCGTCGGCGTTGTCGAAGATCAGCAGCCAGTCGCCATAGGGCTCTCCTCGACGCAGGGCGTCCAGCACGGCGTTGGCGGCGTCCTCGACACCGCTCACCGCCGCAGACGGAAGATTGAGATGGGGTGCCAGGCTCGCCAGCGTGGAGCGCACCAGTACGGGCTGGTCGGCCGCGATCCACCAGACCAGGTCGTATTTGGAGCGGTAACGGTAGGCGTACTCGACCGCCATCTGGGTCTTGCCCACGCCGCCGAGGCCGTGCAACGCGTGCGGGACCACGGCCGTCACCTGACCGGCCAGACCTTCGTACAGGCGTGCGAGCAGGTCCGTGCGGCCGGTGAAGTTCTTGTTGCGGGGAGGGATCTTTCCCCAGACCTGGGGGACTCTATCAGGGACGCCCGATGTATCCGGATTATTGATCACTTGATCCCCTTACGTCACGCCGGTGCCCGTGGCCGGCCCCGCATCACGTCAAAGTTAAGCAATTGCCTCAATCAAGACAGTATCTTGCAGCCGCCGGTTCCGGTCTGTGTCATCAGCCACTGAATGGAGTAATCATTTTTCGGGCGCGCCTCTCTCTCGTTTTCGGAAACCCGAATTATGGAGATCAAGGTTCTGCATCTGGCGGCCGGGTCGACTTTCTGGAACCATGGTTGCGGTATTCACATGCCTGCCCGACATGCGTTGCCAATGACACCGAAGTGGTGTCTCCTTCAGGGAGGGCCGATGCTGACGCGTTCCTTCAAGCTATCCAGTGACATCCTCATGAGGAGTTCCGGAGACCGAGCCCCTGGTCTTCAGCGTGCGGAAAGGGAACTGGAGAGACCAGGGCTGCTGGCGCGTGGATTTGACAATAAGTCCGGTGGTCGTAGAGGTGGTGGCAACAATCTGACGATGCCCACGGCTTCTGGGACGGGTGTCAGCCCACGGGTGTGATGACCTTCGAAATGAGGACGATCAGTGCCCATGTCCCCATGGGCGAATAACGGCTGACCGGCTCTCGCTTTTCGGGTGCTCCCATTGGAAGGACACGGCGGTTGTCGCATTATCCGGCCATTCTGGACGGCTTACGTTACGCTCCGGCCGGCCGTCCGACACCGCCTCTGGGTGCCTGCCTCAGGGATTAGACATGATCGCGCAGTTCCCGTTCGACCCGCCTGGCTCGCAGGCGAATGGACGCGCGTTCGACGAGCCGGATCGTGAGATCATTTGCGGCCGGGCAGCGGAGACTCGTGAAGTCGTGGGCTTGTGGAGGACGAACCGGCTCACCGTACTCAGCGGCAGGGCCGGCGCGGGCAAGACCTCGTTGTTGTGCTCGGGCGTCCTTCCGTCATTGCGGGCGGAAGGGGCGCACGTGCTGTCGCCGGCGCATGTGGCGCACTGGCCGTCCTTCCCGATGGCGGCGCTGCCCGAGTACAACCGCTACCGGATGGCGGTACTGGCCTCCTGGTACACCCGTGCGTCACCCGTCCAGATCTCCGAACTGACGATCGAGACCTACGTGCGCAAACATCAGCGTATGGACCGGTTCGGCCATCGGGTGCCCACCTACGCGGCGATCGACGGGGCCGAGGCATTGCTGTCCACCCCTGGCCGGTATGAGCGACACCGCCGGGACTTCGCCCTAGAACTCGCGACGGCCATGGAACGTTCGCCGGATCTGCATCTGCTTCTGGCGGTGCGCGAGGACGCCTTCGACGAGATCTCGGAGTTCGCCGCCCGGCTCGGCCATGCTCGACCGGCCGTGTGCACCATCGAGCCGCTGAAGCCGGAAGCCGCGCAGGAGACCGCCGCGTCTCTGCTACGCCGGTCGGGGTGCCTGAACGAGGTCGTCGCCGGGGCGCTGGGACGAGACTTAGTGCGCGAGCTGCGGACGGTGCGGACCGCGCGGCCGGTGGGCGGTGTTCAGACCACCTCTCGCGTGGAGCCCGTTCTGCTCCGGCTTGTATGCGATCGCCCGCCTGAGGAACTCCCCGGCGACACGCAGATCTCACCCGAGCGGCTTCGCGCGGAGGTCAATCGTGTGCTGACCGAGTTCTGCGCCCACAGCCTGACCACGATCGCCGCCGACCACAGCCTGCCGCTCCGAACGCTGTCATCAGTGTTCCGTACCTCGTTCGGCGGACCGCAAGGCCAGGTCGGAGTTCTGGCGGATCGCCTGTACGAGGCTGTGCCCGAGCCGGTCGTCCACGCGCTGCAAGACTGCCATCTCATCAGGGCGCACATCCGAGACGGGCGCCGGTACTACGAGCTCCAGCATCCTCGGCTGATCGAACCGATCGAGGGGCTGGAAGAGAGGGCCGTCCCCATCCGCAGGCCGGGCCCGTCGGCGCGCCTGTGGCAAGCACGCGAGGCGCTGGCCGCGGGTGATTCCGAACTGGCGCGTCACCATGCGGAAGCGGTCACGCGATCCTGCGGCGAGGGAGAGATCAGGGTTCTCGGCGACGCGACGACCTTCCTGGGGGATATCGCCTTCGACCGGGGAGACACCAGTACCGCGACGGCGCGCTACCGGGAGGCGGCGGCGATCTTCGAGGCCATTCCGGACAATACGGCGGTCGGCTGGCTCCTCGCGGGCATCGGCCGGGCACTGCTGGAGAGCGCACCGGGTGAGGCGGTCCGGGAGCTCCGCACCGCGGCGAGCCGGCTTCCGCATGAGCTGTCGATTCAGACCGCCCTTGGCCGGGCCCTGTGGCGATCCGGTCGCACGCACGCCGCCGCCGCGGTGTTCGAAGGCGTGCTGGGCCATGACGCCACCAATCGAGAGGCGCTCACCGCCAAACAGGCCCTGTCCGGCATCGCCTAGGCGGAAGCAACCACTGCGGCCGCCGAACGCATCCGTCGTGATTCGGGATCCCATTCACTGAAAATCCCGAACTAAGGGCAATGTCCTCTTCCGTGCCTACAATGTAGGAACTGAGAAGCTTGGCGTGTGACGTAGGGGTGTTACTCGGTCGCCAGCGTGGTCTCACCATTTCACTACTGCTACCTTACTGATCTCACCTTGCGCCTTCCTGAGATGACAGACGAGATAATTTTAGTCACTCATGGTAATTGCTTTATGCCTGGTTCGGCTTTCCTGAACGCTCTGACTGGGCATTGTGATAGTGAGCATAAGCCGGGCGTGTGCGACGGGTGACCGTAGATCTAGGGAGGAGAAAGCGGGCGGTGACCAGCGCAGCATCCGGAACTAGTTCGAGTCACGGCGGAGCCGACGATTCCGAGGGAAAGAACGATTCATGGCGCCGTGATTTCAACCTGCTGTTGGGCGGCTCGGCGCTTTCTCAACTGGGCACGCTCGGCGCCGCCGCGGCCAACCCGCTGCTGGCGCTGGCGCTGACCGACTCACCGATCATCGCGGGCTGGGCGGCGGCCGCGAGCACGCTGCCGGGACTGTTCTTGCACCTCCCGGTCGGGTTGCTGGTGGATCATTACGACCGCAAGCGAATCATGCTGATCAGCCAGCTGATTCGCGTCGCCAACTCGGTGTTGCTGTTCATCGGCCTCTGCGCCCTCGCCGAGCCCTGGCCGATTCTTATCGTCGCGGCGGTGATCGACGGCTCATGCGCGGTGTTCTTCCGACTCGCCGAATTCGCTGCAGTGCGCTTTGTCGTGCCTGACGGCGAGGCGGAGAGTGCGATGGCCAAAAACGAGGCCAGGCATCATGTGGCCCTGGTCTTCGGACGGCCGTTAGGCGGTTTTCTCTTCACTGCCGGGCGTGCCCTGCCCTATATCTTAGACGCGCTGACCTCTCTGATCTCGGTCGTCTCCATCCTGCTGTTGAAACGGAAAAACCTTCAAAGTTTCGAGCTGGGCAGGTTAGAATTCTGGAAGTTGTCGAAAGGGAAGGCGGTGCCCTCCTTCAAGGAGGGGATGCGACGGATACGTGACGATGAATTTCTTCGCACATCGCTGGGCTTCTGCACCATCGCCAACGTCGGATTTCAGATCATCATCCTGGTGCTCGTCGTCGAGGCCGAACGGCAACGGTTCTCCGGGACGACGATCGGCCTGATGCTCGCGACATCCGGCATCTGTGGGGTTCTGGGCGCCCTGACCGCGACCCGGGTGGTGCGATGGCGCAGGCCGCGCTCGACCGTCCGGTGGAGCGTGACGCTCTGGGCCCCCTGTCTGGTGATCGTTGCTTTTACCGCGGAGATGCCGCTGATAGGAATATTTGTATGGGGTGCGTGCAGTCTCACGGGGGCCTATATCAACGTCGCGCTGGCAATGCACCAGAGCAGGGTCATCCCGCAGAACGTTCTGGGTCGGGTGGAGGGGGTCGCCCAGTTCCTCACGACCGGTGCGGTGACGCTCGGCGCCTCGGTCGCGGGATACGTGATCGAGGCGCTCGGAACCCGGGTGACCGCGGCGCTGGTGGCCGTGGTGTTCGTGCTGATCGCGGTCGGTGTGTGGTCTCCGGTCGCCTTTGCGCAAACATCCTCCCAGAGGGACCCCTCGAAAGCCGACAGGAAGGCACGCGCCGCGGTGGCCGGTGACCCCGCGTCCGGTCGAGGAACCATGGTACGGATGGGCGAGGACGGCTGAACTCGATCGTCCGCCTTCGCGACGGGTACGCACACGTGCGCCGCGTGATTTGTGCGTCGTGCCACATTCGGCTCGACCTGTTCCGGTCACTTCTTGATTGACGAATCGGCATCCGTCCGAACCGCGGTGCCGGGGTACGCTTCCTGAGTCGGATCTCGCCGGTGCTCTTTCTGTTGTGTTTCGGGTGGAGGCGGTGCGTTTGCGGACGTCGCTGAATGTGGATGATCAGCATCGGCTCGTCGAGGCGATGCTGAAAATCGAGGCGATGCGCGTACAACGCGGTCGTGCCGTTCTCCTGTCGGCATTGGAGCGGGATCTCGGGCACCGGTTACCTCTCGTCCAGCACGACCAGGAGGTGCTCGACCTTTGGGCACTGGTCGACGCGCTGCTGAACCATCCGGGAGCCGCCCAGTCTCTGGTGCGGATTCTGGAGGTCTTCTACGGGAACAGTCTGTCGGTGCGGGCCTTCGGTGACCTCGTCGCGGAGTTGCTGCCGGAGCCCTGGCTCGATCAGGGTGAGCGTCGCGTTCTGCACGAGCTGATCACCTCGCTGGAGCGAAGCGATCCGGGCCTGTCGCATCTGAGCCGTTTTCCGCTGCTCTATCGGCGAGCGGTGGGGCCTGCCTGGCCGCTTCTGGACCGGGAGGTCCACAGTCTGCACGACGTCGTCGCGCTTCTGGAAGAAATACCCGCGGGCGGAGACGGTGTACCGCCGCTCCTGGCCTTCGTCAGTGATCTGGCAGAGTACGCCGATTCCCGGACGGCGCCCCATTTCCGCGGTTGGGTCCATCGCCAGGTGGAGGCCCAGGGGGTGGACGAGGCGATCCTCGCGTGCCGGTCGGCCGCGTGCCGGTCGACCTCGGTGGAGGCGCGATCCCGACCCGAACCGTCCGAAACCTATCTGATCATCGAGTGTGCGCCCGACGCGCTGGAACCGGACCGCTACCTGGTCACCGCGTGGCTCCAGGTCGGCCGCGAACCCGGTAGCACGCTGCGATGCGACGACGAGGCGATGTCGATCAGCCGGATTACCGACCTGCTGGAGCAGCTCCTCACCTCGGAGAGTTCGGTGGTCGGACGGCGGGACCCCGATCTCACGATCGAGTTCGTGCTGCCCCGGCCGCTGCTCGACCATCCCGTCGAACAGTCCAAGATCAAGATCGCCGGGTTCGAGCACCGTATCGGCATCAAGTACCCGGTGGTCGTGCGCAGCCTCGACCGGATGCGGCTGGCCGCGACCCACCACGGCTGGCGGCACAAGTGGGCGTGGCTGCGCGGCAACGCGGTCGACACGCCGGTCTGCCTGGTGACGCGGCGCGGCGAGTACGACCAGGAGGAGCTGTACTCCAAGCTCTCGGAGGCCTCCCCGGCCGTCCTGGCGCTGGCCTACCCGCCGTGGGGCGGTGAGAACGAGGAACCGGACGAGCACTGGATCGGCCTGCTCGCCGGCACCCCGGTGATCGCGTGGTGCCGGGACGGGCGCGACCCGGCCCTGTTCGCCCGGGAGGTCAAGGACCTGCTGGCCGCTGACCTGATGAAGCTGCCCCGCCGGACGATGGAGTTGCGGCGGCAGGCGCTGTCCGACGTCCGGGAGGGCCCCGGTCCGGGCCATCTCGGCCTGCATCTGACGCTGGTGTTCGACGACGCCGACCGTATACCCGAGCCGTATGTGCGGCTCCGTCCCCCCGCGTAGCGCGTCCCTTGGAGACCTCCAATGACCACGGAGAAGGAACAGCCGACGGCAGGTGACTGGCGCATCTACCGGGGTGACAGCCGTCCCCACGAGAGGGTGCGGCGGTTACCGCCGCCCCCGCCGTGGCGCCGGTTCGCCGCGGTCGACCCGTCCGACGGGCACCGCCTCGGAGACCTGCAGCGGGCGACCTCCTACCGTCCGGACGAGAGCGTGATCGACAAGGTCAACGCGGCGATCCTGCTGCGGCGCCCGCTGCTGGTGACGGGCAAGCCGGGGTCGGGCAAGTCCACCCTCGCCTACAACGTCGCCTACGAGCTGGGGCTGGGCTCCGTCCTGAACTGGTCGATCACCAGCAACACGACGCTGGAGTCCGGGCTCTACGACTACGACGCGATCGGCCGGCTCCACGAGACGAGCCTGCGCGGCGCGGGCGGCCGGGCGGACACCGCCGAGCCGCCCGACATCGGGCGCTATATCCGCCTCGGCCCGCTCGGTACCGCGCTGCTCCCCGGCGACCTGCCCCGCGTCCTGCTCATCGACGAGCTGGACAAGAGCAACATCGACCTGCCGAACGACCTGCTCAACGTGTTCGAGGAGGGCCGGTTCACGATCACGGAGTTGCAGCGCCTGCCCGAGGAGCAGTCCCGCATCCATGTGATGACGGCGGACGGCGGCCCGCGGGTGCCCGTCGACCATGGCGAGATCCGGTGCGCCAACTTCCCGATCGTCCTCATCACCAGCAACGGGGAGCGCGAGTTCCCCCCGGCGTTCCTGCGCCGCTGCGTCCGGCTGGTGATCGAACCGCCCACCCGGGAACGGCTCGCGGAGATCGTCGAGGCGCATCTCGGCGCGGACGCCAGAGCGGCGAGCGACCAGCTCATCGAGGACTTCCTCGCCCGCAGGTCCGAGGGCGCGCTCGCCACCGACCAGCTCCTCAACGCCGTCTATCTCGCGACCTCCGGGAGTCGGCCGCCGGAGAGCACGCTGGCCGAGATCCTCGACACCGTGCTCCGCCAGATCGAGTCACCGGGCGCGGGATGATCGAGCGGCTCGTCGAGGTCCTGCGGGCGCTCGACCCCCAGCCGACGGCGGAGGAGACGGCCGACGCCCTCTGGCTCGCCGAGTGGTTCCGGGCGCATGAGGGCCCGGTGCGCCCGGCCTCCGAACGCCCCGGTGAGCCGGACGGGAACGAGCCGCCGCGCTCACCGCCGACCGCCCGTCCGGCCGACCCGCCGGGGGCGCCGGAACGCGAACCGTCGCCGCCGCACCCCGTGGAGGCGGGCCTCTACCTGACCGGGCAGGAGGTGCCGGCCGCGTCGTTCCCCGTGCGGATGCCCGCGATGCTGGCGATCTCGCGGACGCTGCGGCTGTCGCGTGCCCTGCGACCGTTGCGCGCGACCGTCCCGTCCCTGACCCGCGGGCATCTCGACGAGGAGCAGACGGCGCAGCGCATCGCCGAGACGGGCGTGTGCGAGCCCGTGCTCGTCCCCGCGCGGGAACGCCGGTACGACCTGGCGCTCGTCGCGGATGTCGGCGCGTCGATGGTCGTCTGGCGCCGGACGGTCGAAGAGCTACAGGCCCTGCTCCACCAGCTCGGCGCGTTCCGTGACCTGCGCACGTGGTACCTGGACACCGACGGCCCGCGGCTGTCGCTGCGCACCGGCTCCGCCTTCGGCGTCGGCGCCGACCGCGACCCGGCCGAACTGGTCGACCCGACGGGACGGCGCGTCACCCTCGTCGTCAGCGACTGCATCGGCACCGCCTGGCGGGACGGCCGCGCCGCCGCGCTGCTCGACCGGTGGGGCAGGGCGGGGACCGTCGCGATCGCCCAGCCGCTTCCGCAGCGTCTGTGGCGGCGGACCAGGGCCGCGGTCGAGCAGGTGCGTTTCAGCGCGTCGGGGCCCGCGGTCGCCAACGAGCTGCTCGGCGTCGCGCGGGCTCGGTTCCAGCCGCCGGACGACCGCCCGGCGGGCATCGCGATCCCCGTGGTGGAACTGAGCGAGCGTTGGCTGCGGTCGTGGGCGAACATGATCGCCTTCGGCGGCCGGAACGTCATGGGCGCCGCGCTGTTCACCGGACGACCCGTCGCGCACGTCCCGGCCGCCGACGACGAGTCCGAGGTGCTGTCGGCGGAGATGAAGGTGAAGCGGTTCAGGGCCTCGTCGTCGCCCACGGCGTTCAGGCTCGCCACCTTTCTGGCGGCGGCCCCGCTGCAGCTGCCCGTCATGCGACTCGTCCAGCGGGCGATGCTTCCGGCGTCCACGTCCGCCGACCTGGCCGAGGTCTTTCTCAGCGGGCTGCTCCGGATGGACGGTCGTCCGGCGGGTGGCGGCGAGGAGGAGATCGCGTACGAGTTCCATGACGGCGTCCGGGAGGTCCTGCTCCAAGGGTTGCGCAGACGCGAGGTGTACCAGGTGCTGCGCGCGGTGTGGGAGGTCGTCCGCGACCGGATCGGCTCGTCCATGGACTTCCCGGCGCTGCTCGCCGCGGTGGCCAGCGGAGAGGCCCGTCTCCCGCCCGACCTGCCGTTCGCGCAGGTGGCGCCGCAGGCGTTGATGGGGCTCGGTGGCCCCTACCGGGAGCTGGCCAGGAAACTGACCGCGGGTGACGCGTCGCCCGCCGCGTCCCGCGACCAGATCCCGCTCACCCGGTCGGCGGACCGGACGTCCGCGACCGGCGGGCACGGGGGCATCGAGCGCGCCCCGCTGCTCCGCAGCGGGCTCCCACCGCGCAACCGCCATTTCACGGGACGCGACCGGTTGCTCACCGACGTCCACGAGGCGCTGCGTGACGGGATGGCGGCGCTGCTGCCGCACTCCGAATCGGCACTGGGCGGCGAAGGCAAGTCCAACCTGGCGGTGGAGTACGCCTACCTCCACGCCGACGACTACGACCTGATGTGGTGGGTGCCGGCCGAGCAGACGACGTCCGCCCGAGCGGCGCTGGCGCTGCTCGCGCGGCAGCTCGGCATGCCGATGAGCGACGACATCAAGGACACCGTGGACGGCGTGCTCAGAGCTCTGCGCGACGGCCGGCCCTTCCGCCGTTGGCTGCTCATCTACGACAACGCCCGGGACCCGGAGCAGGTGTTCCCCCTGACCCCGCTGTCGGTAGGCGGCGGTGACGACGGCGACACGGGTCCGGTGCCCGGAGGCCATGTTCTGGTGACGTCCCGCGACCGCGGCTGGGAACGGCACGCGACCGTGGTGGACGTCGGGGTCTTCGAACGGCCGGAGAGCATCGCCCTGCTCCGCCACCTGGTGCCGCACCTGCCGGAGCCGGAGGCCGACATGCTCTCCGCACGCGTGGGCGACCTGCCGCTGGCGGTCTGGCAGGCGGCCGCGTGGCAGGTGGTCACGGGCGGCACCGCCGAGGAGTATCTCCAGCTCTTCGACCGGCGACTCGCCGAGTTCGCCGCCTCGGACAAGGTGAGCGACCTGCCCGCTCCGCTGGCCGCGGGTGCCAGCCTGAACCTCGATCTGCTCCGTGCGTCGAACCCCGTCGCGGGCCTGCTGCTGGAGTTGTGGGCGGTGTTCGATCCCGAACCGGTGTCCAGCGCGCTGCTGGCGGCGGGGCGAACGACGGCGCTGCCCCCGGAGCTCGCGGGACTGCTGGCCGACGAGGACCGGCTTCGCGACGCGATGCGCGACATCTCCCGGTTCTCCCTCGCCCGGTTCGACGAGGAGACGGGCAGCCTTCAGGTCCATCGGCTCGTCCGGGCGATCCTCGACGACCGGCTCGGGGAGGACGGGCGGCGACGCGTCCAGGCCCGTGTCCACGCCATCCTCGTCGCGGCGACGCCGGACGAGCGACCGGAGGTGGAGTCCACCTGGGAACGCCGCGCGCAGATCACGCCGCATGTCGTGCCGTCCGGTGTCTTCGACGCCGACGAGTTCGCGATCCGGCTCGTGGGCATCGACCAGGCGAAGTTCCTCTACCAGTCCGGGGAGTACGAGGGCAGCCGGCGGCTGGCGGACATCGCGCTCGACCGGTGGCGCGAGCGCTACGGCCCCGACGACGACGCCGTGCTCGACATCTCCCGTGTCCTGGCGAACGCCCTGCGGGGGCTCGGCGACAGCCGGGCGGCCGCCGATCTCAGCGAGGACAACCTCGCGCGGACCCGCAGGAAGTTCGGCGCCGACCACGCGCAGACGCTCTTGGCCGCCACCGCATTCGGCGCCGATCTGCGCTTTCGTGGCGAGTTCCGGCGGGCCCACGATGTCGATCTCGACGCCTGGCGGCGCATGCGGCAGCTCTACGGGGACGACCACTCAGACACCCGGCTCGCCGCCACGAACCTCGCCGTCGACCTCCGGATCCTGGGAGAGTTCCAGAAGGCGCACGACATCGACCTGGACGTGTGGCGAAGAGAGAACCAGTCCTATCGCCAACGCTTCCGCGCGACCCATTGCTACGCCCGGGATCTGCACGCCCTAGGGCTGTACGGGCGTGCGCACGGGTTGGAGGCGGCGAGCCTGGCGAATCTGCGGCCCGTCCTCGCCCCCGGCCACGCGATGGTCCTGCAGGCGAAGATGAGCCACGCGGGCACGCTGCGCAAGCTCGGACGGTACGGGGAGGCGCATCGCCTGGCCACCGAGACGTTCGCCGCCCATGCCCGCCGCTTTCGGGAGGAGCATCCGAACCGGCTGGCCAGCAAGGTCTGTCTGGCGCTCACCACGAACGCCGTCGGACGCCCCGACGAGGCGCTGCGACTTCTCGACGAGGCGTTGGAGGGGTACCGCCGGGTGATGGGGGAGCGGCATCCCTTCGTCCATGTCTGCGCGGTGAACCGGGCGGCCGTCCTGCGGCGGCTCGCGGAGGTGTACGCGGCGCACGAGGCAGACCGGACGGCCCGCTCCCTCCTCGCGGACGGCATCCTCGGCCCCAACCACTTCTATACGCTGTGCGCCACCGTGGGGCTGGCCAACGACTTCTACCTGCTCGGGGAGTTGGACGCCGCGGTCCGGCTGCTGTCCGAGGCCTGGGAGAAGGCGACCGTCTCTCTCGGCGAGCGGCACCACTACTCGCTGGTCGTCGCGCTCAACCTCGCCCGTGCTCGCGAGGGGACGGGTGAGGGCGACCAGGATGTCGATCCGATCCTGGCGTCGCTGGAGGAGGTGCTCGGTCGGGACCATCCGGACGTGTCGGCCGCCCGACGCGGCGAACTGCTCGAATGCGACATCGAGCCCACCGCGCTGTGAGACCGCCCGGGGTCAGCGGCTCGACGTCGACGACGCGAGTTCCAAGTCACGCTGGACGGTGCGTCCGATGTGGTTGATGAGCGCCAGCAGGTCGGGGCAGTACACCGAAGGGTTCAGGAAACCGGTTCCCTTCCGGTATCGGTGCGCGTAGGCGCCGCCACCGCAGATGTCACGAACCGCGCACTTCCCGCAGGTGACGGGTAAGGCAGCCCGTCCGATCTGGCGGGCGACCACGCCCGGGTGCCACAGCGCGTCGTCGAAACGGTGGTCGAAGACGGTGAGACCGGTCTCCGGGGCGCCGTCGTAGGACGTCTTCAGCGTGTCGACCTGCTGGAGTGTTCCGTCGGTGTCGACGACGAGCATGGTGACCGGTGTGAGCCCGATGTTCTCGCTGCGGCTCCCCCCGCCCAGCAGCAGATTGACGATCTCCTCGAACAGCCGGACGCCGGTTTCCTTCCGGGGCGCGTGATACCAGCGGTCGAACACCGCGATCAGCCATTCGGCGTAGGGAGCGTCGTCCACGGCGGTGCGGCGGTGGGGCGGAGGGGCCGACCAGGTCCCGTGCGGCAGCAGGAAATCGACGCGCGGTGGACGCGTCTCCAGCAGAGCCTCGTACGTTCGGATCGGGTCGTTGTCGAGGTCGACCGCGCAGAGCAGCCCCCGGTACAGCGGCCGATGCGAGGTCGCGAGCCGGTTCAGGCCGCGCATGACCTCGGCGTGGCTGCCGCGCCCGTTCGCGCGGCGCCGATGCCGGTCATGCCCGGCACGGTCGCCGTCGAGACTGACGGACACGCCCACGTCGTGGTCCGCCAGCATCGCCAGCATCGATTCGGTGAGCAGGACGCCGTTGGTCTGGGTGCTCACCTCGACCTCGCACCCGGACGGCACGGACGCGCGGAGTCGTTCGATGGTCGCGGCGATCGTCGTCCGTCCGGCCAGGAGCGGCTCGCCGCCGTGCAAGACGACGGCCACGCGGGGGAGCGCATGGTCCCGTGCGTGCTCGCCCAGCCGCTCGGCCGTGGCGTCGACCACATCCGGTCGCATCACGGTCGGCCGCGTACGCCACGTCTGGTCCGCGCTTTCGTAGACATAACAGTAATCACAGGCCAAATTGCAGCGACCATGAATCTTGAGCACGAACTCAGAGAAGGGCCTGGGACACCAACCGCCGGCAACAAGAGCGGGAATGTCAAGGCCGGAAAACGGCCATTCGCCGGTTCCGGCGCCGGGCATCAGGGGTGGTGCCAACCGCGGTCGAGACGACTGTCGAAGCCGGCCTCGGTGACTCCCGTGCCGCGCCGCTCCGCGTTGCGGCGCCGCAGCGCGTCGGTCAGCGCCTTGCCCGCGCCCGCGTCCACGCGGTCGGTTTCGACGGCAAGGCACCGGATCGTCTCGATGGAGAAGGCGCGGCCGTTGAAGCTTGTTACACCATTGTCATGAGTGACCGGCACAGCCGTCTCCCCCTCTTGTTCGCCGTCCGAAAGCGTTGTGGTTTTTGATCGGCTCAGAGACAGCCTCGCGCCGCAACGTGACGATCATAGGGATCGGACACCCCCGGGACAAAGGAATCGCCGGGATAACACCCGGGAATTTTGCGGACGCCCTTGCCGCCCGTGGGGGCGTCGAGGACGCTGGGGGAGGACGGGCCCGGGGGAGCGGCGCCGGAAGGGAGAGCGGCCGATGGGACGAGAGGTGACGCGCACGGCCACGGGCGGACGGCCGCCGCAGGGGGCCGCCACGTTCTTCCTGTGTGATGTCGCGGGGTTCTCTGACGCCGCGCGCGCCGATCCGGTGCGGGTGCGGGTGCGGAAGGCGATGTACGAGGGGCTCGACCAGAGCCTGGCGGTCGCCGGGGTGCGCCTGGACGACTGCTACCACGAGGACCGCGGGGACGGCGTGATGGTCATCCTGCCACCCCACATCAAGGTCGAGTCACTGCTGACGGGCGTGATCGATCGGCTGCGCTCGGAGGTGCGGCACCACAACGAGGCGTCGAGCGAGGCCGCGCGGATGCGGCTGCGCGTCGCCGTCAACGTGGGGGAGGCCGAGTCGGACGGACGCGGGATCGTCAGCACCGCCCTGACGCACACGTTCCGGTTACTGGACGCCGCCCCGCTGAAGGACGCGGTACGCGAGGCCGACACCGGCATCGCGGTGATCGTGTCGCGGCGGGTCTACGACGATGTGGTCCGCCACGGCCGCGGGCAGGTCGATCCCGGTGACTACTACCGGGTGCGGGTCGAGGTCAAGGAGACCGTCGACGAGGCGTGGGTCATGGTGCCGGGCGTGCGACCGGTGGTCCCGCCACCCCGCAGCCCGGCCTCCGGCAGTCCGGCGGTGCCGGAGCGGGACGCGGAACTTCCCGGCAACGCGACCGCGCCGCCGCCGGAGCCGTCCATGGCCCAGAAGTTCCAGACCGTCGAAGACCTGCTGGAGATCCCCCGCCTCCGCACCGAACGCGGCCGTGACCAGCTCGTCGGGGCGTTGTCGGCGGACATCGCGGGCGCCGTTCCCCGGTCGGGGGAGGCGCGGCCCGACCTGTTCGCCATACTCCAGACCTGTCTGGACTACCCCGGCGGGCTGCAGCAACTTCTCCAGGCGGTCCAAGGGTTCGTGGGGGAGTCGTTGGCGGTGCGCCGCCTGGAACAGTCGATCGCGGGCATGCTCCGTCCGCCACGGGACGACCGCTGATCCGGCGATGCACCGAGAGCAGGAATCCGCGGACGTGTGGAAACGGGCCTGGGCGACGCTGGTCGAGGAGGGCGTGGAGCAACGGTTCCACGCGGGTGACACCCTGCTCCACCAGGGCGATCGTCCATCGCACGTTCTTCTCCTGCTGGCGGGCAGGGTGAAGGCGCTGCTGACCCTCCCGGACGGGCAGGTGCTGCTGCTCGCCGTCCGCGGGCCGGGTGAGCTGCTCGGCGAGATGGCGGTTCTGGGCCGGGACGACCGGTCGGCGACGGTCATCGCGGTCGATCCGTGCGTCACGCGCGTCCTGTCCGCGGACCGGTTCCGGGCGCTGGTGCAGAAGTCGGGCGTGGAGCAGGAGTTGCTGCGCAGGGCGATGCGGCGACTGCGCGAGGGGGAGGAGTGGCGGGCCGAGACGGCGGCGCTGCCCGCCGGGCCCCGGGTGGTGCGCGCGCTGCTGCGGCTCGCCGTGCCGGGCGGGGACGGGCCGCCGGGCGTGGGGCTCGGCCAGTCGGAGATCGGCCAGGCGGTCGGCCTGTCCCGCGGCGTCGTCGCGGCCGAACTGGCGCGGCTCCGGGAGCAGGGCGTCATCGCGACCGAACGCGGCCGGACCGTCATCGTCGATCTTCCCCGGCTCCGCGCCCTGGCCGCATCGGGACGCGGAAGTGTCTGAATTCTGACACTGCGTTCCCCAGGTCATGGGCAAGGTGGGGGCATCTGTTCCCGACCGGAGAGTGCCCATGGATGACTTCCGCGCCGTTCTCGTCGTCGACGCCGAGAGGTTCAGCGCTCATCGCGACGTCGATCTGCCGGACGTCCACAAGGAGATCCGGGAGGTCCTGGCCGTCGCCTGCGCGGACAGCGGGCTGCGCGGTATATGGGACAACGTCAAGTTCAAGGAGAGCACGGGGGACGGAATCCTCGCGGTGCTTCCGCACGAGGCGGTGCCCGCGCTCATCGACCCGTTCCCGCGGCGCCTCCAGAGCGCCCTGGCCGAGAGCGCCCCGAGGTTACGGGCGCGTGGGCTGCGGCTCCGGCTGCGGGTCGCCCTGCACGTCGGGCTCGTGGACGACGAACGCGTCGACGCGCCCGGCATCTCCACCGCCGTCATCGACACCTGCCGCCTGCTCGACTCCGCGCCGTTGCGACGCGCCCTCGACCGCAGCGACCCGGAGGTCACCTTCGCCGCCCTACTGATCTCCGAGGACCTGTTCACCGCGTACGTGCGGGGCGGACGGAGCAGCCTGCGCGAGAGCCAGTTCGAGAAGGTCCAGGTCCAGGTGAAGCGGTACGACCGGTCGGCCTACCTCTACGTGCCCGTTCCGTCCAGGACTCAGCGGCCGGACGAGGACGACCCGCCCGCCGAGAAGCGCGCCGCGCCCCCGCCCCCGCCGTCGGGGACGTCCATCAGCGGCATCACGATCCCCGGCGACGGGACACAGAACGCCTTCGGGAACACGGTCGGCGGAGACCTGCGCCAGGACCGCCGATGACGACGATCGACGAGGTCACCGTCACCGGTGACGGAACCCAGAACACGTTCGGCAACACCGTCTCCCGCGATCTGATCGTCAACCAGCTCAGCTTCGTGCGCGGGCGTCCTTCGATGGTCCTGTCCGAGGGCGAGATCGAGGATCGTGTCGCGGAGTATGTGCGGGCCCGCAACCACGCCCTGATCGTGGACGTTCTCGCGCGGAACCACGCGATCGCGCTCGTCGGCCCCCCGGGCGCCGGGGTGGCGACGACGGCGATCGCGGCGCTGCGGGAACTGCGCTCAGATATGCCCATCCGCCTGTTCTCCACGGGGGAGGACGATGTGGAGGGGATCCCGGGCGCGGAGCGCGGTTACCTGGTCCGGGCCGGCGACGAGGACGAGACGCGGCTGCGGTCCTGTCTGGAGGCGGTCCGCGCGTCCGGCGGGTTCCTGCTGGTCGTGGGCACCGAGGGCGAGCAGGAGCCGTTCGCCGAGTTCCTCCCGGTGGTCGCGGTGGAGCCGCCGCCGGCGGAGGCCGTCTACCGGCGCCGGCTGGAACGTCGCGGGTTCGGCCGGACGGGCTGGCCGGGCTGGCCCCGGGCCGGGGAACTGCTGAAGGGCGCGCTGCCGGGGGACGCCCGCCGCCTCGCCGACCTGGTCGCGACGGCCGGTGACGAGATCGAGGTCGAGCGGGCCTATCTCGGCTGGAAGGACCAGGTGACCGGCTGGTTCGCCGACCATCCCGGGCTACGGGACCAGACGCTGCTGGTGGCCGCGGCGACGATCGCCCCGGCGGACGAGACGAGCGTGTACGGGGCCGCGCTGTCCCTGGCCCGCCAACTCAAGATCAATGTGGAGGGCGGTGGGCTGGCCTGGTGCCCGTCCACTGGGCTGAGTGAACTGCTCGGCGCGGACCGGGCGGACGAGGGGATCGTGTTCCGCCGCCACGGCTACGCCGAGTCGGTCCTGCGGCATGTGTGGGACGACTATCCGCTGGCGCGTCTGGACCTGCTGTCCTGGCTGTCGACGCTGCCCACCGACGATGTGGTGGCGCTCGCTCCCGGTCTTCGACAGAAGCTCGTGGAGGTGTTCGCCGATCTCGGTGCCGAGCACGGGGCCGCGGAGAAGATCGTGCAGATGGCGGAGGCCTGGGCGGGGGACCGGCACCGGTCGGCGGACCTGGCCTATGTGGCGCTGGCCCGGACGTGCCTGCACCCGCTGGTCGGGGGGCGGGTCCGGAAGCGGCTGTACGACTGGTCCAGGTGGCGGCAGGCTCCGCAGACGTTGAAGCTGACCGTGGCACGGGTCTGCCAGGTCTTGGGCGAGACCCATGTGACGATCGCGCTGACCCGTCTGAAGCACCTCGCGACCCACGGCAACGAGCAACTGCTCGACGAGGTCCTCGATGTGGCGAGGACGCTCGCCGTGGCGCATCCGCGCGCGGTCTGCTACGCGGCCATGGACTGGTGCAGGACGTCGGTCGACCTGGCGTCGAACCAGGACGGTGCGCGCCGCGCCCACGCGGGGTTGCGGCTGTTGCTCGATCTGGCGCCGGCGGGGTGGACGGACGCCGTACTGAAGGTCATCGGGCATCTCGCCTGCCATCGCGGGGAGCGGATGCGGCAGGTCGCGTCCGACGCCGCGCTGGAACTGGCGGTGCGCCATCGGGGCGCGGTGGTCGGCGCGGTGATGGCTTGGGTGGTCAACGCGGACGACCGTCCGTACGAGGAGGCGGCTTCTCGCACGGGGTTCGGCACGACGCTGTTCCTGCGTCTGGCGGCCGAGCGGGACGCCGCCGGGCTCGCCGTGACGCTGACCGGCCCGGACGCGGTGGCGCCGACGGCGTGCACGCCCGCGTGGAGCGTGGCACTGGCCGCCGAGGCGGGGCCGGCGGCCGGGCACGACGGCTTCGCCGAGGCGGCGGCCCTCTGGCTGGACACCGCGGTGGCACGGCCGGACCTGCGGTCCTGGATCGTGTCGATGTTCGAGGCGGCGACCGGCGACGACCCGGTGCGGTGCGCGTACATGGTGGGCTTCGTCCGCGGCTGGGCGGGCGAGCGCCGGTCCTGCCGAGACGTGCGGGACGACGTACTCGTCCGGCTCCTTCGTCCCGAGTGGCGGCGGTGGGTGCTGGCGGGCTGGGTGTGGTTGCGGCGAAGGTTCGAGGCCACGCACCGGTCGTGATGGCCCTGGCCGCCCGGCGCCTGCGGACGCGCCGGGTCCGGTCATGGGGAGGGGTGTCTTCGGGACGGTTCCGTCCCGAAGACACCCCTCAACCCGGGCTCGTGCCGAGGTTTCGTGTCAAGGATCCCTGTGCGCTGGGGATCCCCGGGTCAGTTGGCCTGTTTGAGTGGCTTGAGATACTTGCCGGGTTCGGCGAGCTGCTTGTCGGCGATGGCCTTGAAGAAGGCGATCCGGGTCTGTTCGTTGGCCTGCCGCTTCATGACGTCGTCGACGTTGCCGGAGTTGACGATCAGGGTGCCGGGGTTCCACCAACCCTCGGGCAGTTTCTTCCCGTCGCGCCTGCTCCGGACCATCATCTCGGTCGCGATATAGCCCTTGAGCCAGTGCTCGGGCGAGGCGAGGGCGAACAGGGACCCTTCTTTGACCGCCTTCAGCGCCGCGGGCTCCAGGTCGCAGGAACCGGCGAGGAATTTACGACCGGTCTGCTTCTTGATCAGGGGTAGGGAAACGCCGGCCTGGGCGCCGACTCCGAGGAAGCCGATGGCCTTCGGATTGTTCTTGACGAGTGCGTTCCAGGCGTTGTAGTTGGCGGTCGGCTCCGACTTGGTGTCGAACGGACCCTTGATCGTCAAGGTGGGGCGTTCCTTCTTGACCACCTCGATGATGCCCTTGACCCGCTGTTCGAGCACGGGCAGGCCCGGGACGGGGTTGCCGATGACGAGATCGCCCTTGGTGCCCGCCGGAACGTGCTTGATGAACTCCTCGCCGAGCGTGCGTCCGACCTCGGTGTTGCTGTTGCCGACGAACAGGTTCGTCTTCGTCCCGGGCGGCGCGGCGGCGTCCACCGCGACGGTCGGGATCTCGTTCTCCGTCGCCTGCACGAGGGGGCGCGTGAAGAGATCGGGGGCCAGGGCCTGCAGGGCGATGCCGTCGGTGGAACTACGGATGGCCGAACGGAACAACTCGACCTGGACCGGGCCGTTGACGCCGGTCGGCGCGGACGCGTTGAGCGTGACGTTGCCGTCCGCGGCGGCGGCGGCCTTGGCGCCGTACGCCATTTCCTGGAACGGGTTCTGCGTGGTGGTCGAGTAAATGAATCCGATCTTCAGTTTGCCGGACTTCTTCGCCTCCAAGCCGCCCGAACCGGAACCGCATCCCGCCAACGCGACGGTTCCTATCAGCACTGTGGCAAGAGTTAAGGGTCTGATCTTCACGTTCGCTCTCCTCGCGGGGGTGTTCAGAGACCGTTCCTGTGGCTCTCATGCCGCCTACCACGGCGTAGCCGGAGGTCGCCCGCGACGGTGGAGGGAAAGAAGCCACCGATGCCCCAGGCGTACCGGCTGACCGCGAAGGTTGCAGTATTGCAGACCGATGATGACGACGTTGGGCATAACGATAGAAAGGCGACTTGTGGTCACGCAGGGCGAGCGGCGCATTGCGGAAAGCCGACGGACGTTTTTTGGTCAATTCTTGACCGAAAAGAACGGTTGACCGCTCGGCGCTCGAACGCCAAGGGGCGTGCCGGAGCGGATGCCGCTCCGGCACGCCCCTTGGGCCGCCATGGAAGACCGGGACACCGTCCCGGATGCCGGTCTCTCGGGTCAGGCCGCGCCCGAACCGCCGGCGAGCGCGGGAACGCCGCCGAGAACTCCGGTGATGTTCTGTGCGCTCGGTTCCGTCGGATTCAGTTGGCCTGGTCGAGCGGCTTGAGGTACTTGTCGGGGTCGTCGAGCTGCTTGTCGGCGAGGGCCTTGAAGTAGGCGTTACGGCTCTGTTCGTTGGCCTGCCGCTTCATGACCTCGTCCACGTTGCTGCCGTTGACGACCAGGGTGCCGGGGTTCCACCAGCCCTGGGGCACCTTCTTCCCGTCGCGCTTGCTCTGGATCAGCATTTGGATCGCGATGTAGCCCTTGAGCCAGTGCTCGGGGGAGGAAAGGGCGAACAGGGACCCATCCTTGACCGCCTTCAGGGCCGCCGGGTCGAGGTCGCAGGATCCGGCGAGGAACTTGCGTCCGGTCTGCTTCTTGATGAGAGGCAGCGAGACGCCGTCCTGGGCACCGACACCGAGGAAGGCAATGGCCTTCGGGTTGTTCCTGACGATCGCGCTCCAGGCGTTGAAGTTGTCGGTCGGCTCGGACTTGGCGTCGAACGGGCCCTTGATCGTGAGGGTCGGACGTTCCTTCTTGATGACGGCGATGAGCCCCTGGATGCGCTGTTCGAGCAGGTGCAGTCCGGGGATGTCGTTGCCGATGACGACCTCGCCCTTGGTGCCCGCGGGGACGTTCTTGATGAATTCCTCGCCGAGCGCGCGTCCGACTTCGGTGTTGCTGTTGCCGACGAACAGTTTCGTCTTCGTCCCGGGAGGTGCCGCGGCGTCCACGGCGACGGTCTGGATGTCGTTGTCGGCGGCCTGGTTCAGCGGACGCACGAAGAGGTCGGGCGCGAGGCTCTGGAGGGCGATGCCGTCGGGGGAACTCCGGATCGCGGAGCGGAACAACTGGACTTGGACCGGGCCGTTGACGCCGGTCGGCGCGGACGCGTTGAGCGTGACGTCGCCGTCGGCCGCGGCGGCGGCCTTGGCGCCGTACGCCATTTCCTGGAACGGGTTCTGCGTGGTGGTCGCGTAGATGAATCCCAGTTTCAACCGGCCCGACTTCTTCTCCCCCGCACCGCCCGATCCGGAACCGCATCCCGCCAACGCGACGGTCCCGATCAGCATGGTGGCCAGGGCAAAAGATCTGATCTTCACGTTTGCTCTCCTCGGGGTGTGCAGAGACCGGGCCTGTCGCTCCCACGCCGCCGACCGCGGCGCAGCAGACCGTCACGTACGACGATGGCGGAAGCGGATCGCCAATGCCGCACACGTTCCAGTTGGCCGGGAGGTTGAAGTATTGCAGATCGTCTATGGCCGCCTTCACCGGAACCCCGCGGCCCGACGGCCGATGGTCACGCGGAGCGAGGGGACCATCGACCACCGGTTCGAGCCGCCATGAGGCGTGCCGGGCCGGACGGAGTCCGACCCGGCACGCCTCACCGGCTCTCGTGCCCCTGTGCGGGCGGGATCACTTCCCGTTGCCCGTGTTGGAGATCCGGACGATGGTGTGCTGGTCCAGGTCCGAGCCCGACAGATGGGCGGCGACCTTGCCGCGGTGGAACACCAGGACGCGGTCGCAGGCGGTGGTCAGCTCCTCCAGGTCGGTGGAGGCGAGCAGGACCACGGCTCCTTCCTCGGCGGCGGTCCGGATGAGGTCGTGGATCTCGGCCTTGGCGCCGACGTCCACACCCCGGGTCGGGTCGTCCAGCAGCAGAACCGTGGGAGAGGCGTCCAACCATTTGGCGAGGACGACCTTCTGCTGGTTGCCGCCCGACAGCAGCCCGACCCGCTGTTCCACGTCCCGGCACCGGATCCGGAGCCGGTCGGCGTGACCGCGGGCCCGTGTCCGCAGCGCCTTGCCGCGCACGACGAGGCCGTCGCGGCTCAGCCCGACCGAGCGGACCTGCCCGATGTTCTGCCAGATCGGCTGGTCCAGCATCAGACCACGACCGCGCCGGTCGCCCGAGACCACGGCGACACCCGCGCCGATGGCCCGCCGCAGACCCTTGGGAACGGGACGGTCACCGGGAAGCCGGACGGTGCCGCTGGTCGGGCGCCGCAGCCCCGCGACCAGTTCCAGGACCGCCAGATGCCCGGCACCCGCCAGACCGGTGACGCCGACGATCTCCCCGGCGTGAACCTGGAGGTCCACATCGGTGAGGACGTCGTCGACCGAGACGTTCCGCAGGCTCAGCTCGATCTCCGACCGCACGGTCCGCGGGGCCGCCTCGGCCGCCGCCACGGCCTCCGGCCGCGGACCCAGCATCGCCGAGACGATGTCGTCGATCTCCAGGTCCTTGCGGTCGGCGCCGCTCAGCACCGTCCGGCCGTCCCGCAACACCGTGATCATGTCGCTGAGCTGCATGACCTCTTCGAGGATGTGCGAGACGAAGACGACCCCGACCTGGCGGTCGCGCAGGACCTGCAGGATGCCCAGCAGCCGGTCCGAGCCGTCCCGGTCCAGCGCCGAGGTCGGCTCGTCCAGGATGAGCACGCGCGGGTTGGTGAGCAGAGCGCGGCAGATCTCGACCAGCTGGCGCTGTCCGAGCGACAGCTCCCGGACGAGGGTCCGCAGGTCGACGTTCAGCCCCAGCTCGGACAGGATCGGCCGGGCCGCCTCGACCATGGCGCCGCGGTTCAGGAACGGGCCGCGCCGTGGTTCGCGCAACGGAAAGAGGTTGGCGATGATGTCGAGGTCGGGGAAGAGGTTGAGTTCCTGCGACACCACCGCGACGCCGTGCCCGACGGCGTCGGCGGTGGAGTGGAACGAGACGGGGGAGCCGTCCAGGGTGAGCGTCCCGGAGTCGGGACGGATGGTGCCCGAGAGCACCTTCACCATGGTCGACTTCCCCGCCCCGTTCTCGCCCAGGAGCGCATGCACCGACCCCGGCTCGACATTGAGCGAGCCGTCGGCGAGCGCGGTGACGCCGCCGTAGGTCTTGGTGATGTTCTGTGCGCTCAGCACGGTCATGTCAGCACCGTCAAATCAGTTGGCCTGGTCGAGTGGCTTGAGGTACTTGTTCGGGTTGGCGATCTGCTCGGCGACGATCGACTTGAAGAACTCGGTCCGGGTCTGCTCGTTGGTCTGCCGCTTCATGATCGCGTCGATGTTCTCGGAGTTGATGATCAGGGTGCCGGGGTTCCACCAGCCCTCGGGCAGCTTGGTGCCCTCGCGCTTGCTCTTGGCCAGCAGCTCGATCGCGACATAGCCCTTCAGCCAGTGCTCCGGCGAGGACAGGGCGAACAGGGACCCGTCCTTGACGGCCTTCAGCGCGGCCGGGTCGATGTCGCAGGACCCGGCGAGGAACTTGCGTCCGGTCTGCTTCTGGATCAGAGGCAGGGAGACGCCGTCCTGGCCACCGACACCGAGGAAGGCGATGGCCTTCGGGTTGGCCTTGACGATGGAGTTCCAGGCGTTGAAGTTGTCGGTCGGCTCGGACTTGGCGTCGAACGGACCCTTGATCGTCAGCTCGGGCCGCTCCTTCTTGATGACGGAGGTGAGGCCCTCGATGCGCTGTTCGAGCAGGCGCAGACCGGGAATGTCGTTGCCGATGACGACCTCGCCCTTGGTGCCCGGCGGGACGTGCTTGATGAACTCCTTGCCGAGCGCGATGCCGACCTCGGTGTTGCTGTTGCCGACGAACAGCTTGGTCTTCGTCCCGGGAGGCGCGGCGGCGTCCACCGCGACGGTCGGGACGCCGTTGTCGGCGGCCTGGTTCAGCGGACGCACGAACAGGTCGGGCGCGAGGCTCTGCAGGGCGATGCCGTCCGTCGAGTTGCGTAGCGCGGAAC
Source organism: Actinomadura pelletieri DSM 43383 (assembly GCF_003634705.1). Taxonomy (GTDB): domain Bacteria; phylum Actinomycetota; class Actinomycetes; order Streptosporangiales; family Streptosporangiaceae; genus Spirillospora; species Spirillospora pelletieri. The sequence continues at coordinate 537,515 of NZ_RBWU01000002.1, forward strand.
GGAACAGCTGAACCTGCTGCGGGCCGTTGATCCCGGTCGGCGCGGCCGCGTTCAGCGTGACCTTGCCGTCCGCGGCGGCGGCGGCCTTGGCGCCGTACGCCATTTCCTGGAACGGGTTCTGCGTGGTGGTCGCGTACATGAAGCCGAGCTTCAGCGTGCCCGTCTTCTTGTCTCCCGAGCCGCCTTCGTCGCTTGATCCGCAACCGGCCAGGGCGACCGTACCTATCAGCACTGTGGCCAGGGTGAATGACCTGATCTTCACGTTTGCTCTCCTCGCGGGGGTGTTCAGAGACCGAGCCTGTCGCTCTCACGGCGCCGACGGCGACGTACCAGGCTGTCCAGCGCGACGGCGGCGAGAATGACACCGCCGGTCGCGAACGCGCTCCAGTTGGCGGGGATGTTGAAGTACTGCAGACCACTGGTGACGACGCTCAGGAGCACCGCGCCGAGGCAGGCGCCGATCACGGTCGCGCTGCCACCGCGCAGCGGCGTTCCGCCGATGATGGCGGCGGCGATCGCGGAAAGTTCGAATCCGGTACCGATGTTGGGGTCACCGGACGTGAAGAAGGCCAGCCCCAGGACGCCGGACAGGCCCGCGAGCAGACCGATCAGGACCAGCGCCTGCATGCGCACCTTGGGGATGGAGATGCCGGAGAACGTCGCGGCGTCGGGGTTCGAGCCGATCGAGCGCACCCGGTAACCGAACGGGGTGAACCTCAGGACCAGCGTGAGCAGCACCGCGACGATGATCAGCACCCACACGCTGGTCGGGACCCCGAGCGTCTTGCCGCCGAGAATCGTGAAGAACGAGCTCTCCAGCGGCAGGCCCGTGACCTGCTTGCCGTCGCTCAACGCGAGTGTCAGTCCGCGGAAGACCGACAGCGTGGCCAGCGTGGCGACGATCGCCGGAATGCCCACGAACTGCACGATCAGCGCGTTGATGAGGCCGAGGAAGCCGCCGAGCAGGATGCCGAGGATCGCCGCCGGCCAGGCCGGCAGTCCCTCGTTCATCATCACCCCGGTCGCGATCACCGTGAGCCCGAACGTCGATCCCACCGACAGGTCGATCTCGCGCATCGACAACAGGTAGGACATACCGCAGGCGAGCAGGCCCACGTAGACCGCCGACTGGAGGGTGTCCAGAAGCTGGCCGACCCGGAAGAACTCCGGGTGCAGGATGCTGATGAAAGCGACCAGCGCCAGGGTCGCGATCAGGACGCTCGTGGCCTCCCCACGCCCGGCCCGGACGGCCAGTACCGGAAGCTTGGCCTGGGTCAGTGAAGCGGCCTGTCCCCAGCCCCGTGCCGGTTCGACCTTGTTGTCCGTATCGGACTGCCGTTGGGCGGTCACTTGCGGCTCCCTTCTTCGTCCCCGTTGGACGGTGCCGAAAGTTCACCGTCTTCCCGGTCGTTGCTCTTGGCTGTGACAGAACAGTCCTTGTCTGTGACAGCACGACCAGCGGAAGCCCGCATTTTGCCATGAATCCTGCGCCTTACGCTGCCTCCACGTTTCGGTGGTTGATATCGCCCACGGAATCATCGGGAGGCCCTTCATGTCCCAAGAGCGTCGTCACCAGGCGGACGTGATCGTCGTCGGTGCGGGTTCCGCCGGATCGGTCGTCGCGCGACGGCTGGCCGACGCGGGACGGAAAGTGCTGGTCATCGAGGCGGGACCGCATCGCGACGAGCCCGCGGTGGACGACCCGGCCCGCATGCACGAACTGTGGGACTCGCCCCTCGACTGGGCATTCCGCACCGTCCCGCAGGAACACGCGGAAGGACGGCGCCTGCACCTTCCGCGCGGCAAGGTCGTCGGTGGGTCGCACGCGCTGAACGCCATGATCTGGGTGCGGGGAAACCCCGCGGACTACGACCATTGGGCTTCGCTGGGGAACAAGGGCTGGTCCTGGCGGGACGTCCACCCGATCTTCGCCCGGATCGACGGGCTCGGCGGCCCCGAGGGATTCGACGGCGAACCGGACCGGATTCTCGACGTCGTCACCGAATACGAGCCCGCCCCGGTGCAGCGTTCGATCGTGGAGGCCGCGCACCAGGCCGGGCTGCCGGTCAACCCGAACTACAACGGCGAACGCCAGGACGGCGTGTCGTTCATGCACTTCACCCTCCGGGACGACCAGCGGCTCACGACCGCCCGCGCGTACCTGGAGCCGGTGCTCGGACGCGGCGCCACGATCGTCCCGGACGCGAACGTCCGGCGGCTGATCCTCGAAGGACGCCGGTGCGTGGGCGTCGAATGGGACCGCGACGGTGAGGTGGAACGCGGGTACGCCGACGAGGTGGTCGTGTGCGCGGGCGCCATCGGGTCGCCCGTCCTCCTCCTCCGGTCCGGGATCGGCGACGCGGACGCGCTCGGCGGCTCGGGCGTCGACACCGTCGCGCATCTGCCCGGTGTCGGCCGCAACCTCCAGGACCACTGGCTGGTGCCGGTGATCGCCTCGACCGACCGTCCGTCCACCACGCCGCCGGGACTGCCCCACACGCAGAGCCACCTGTTCTGGCGCAGCCGCCCAGACCTTCCGGTGCCCGACCTCCAGCCGCTCCATTTCGGGGTGCCGCTGTACGAGTCCTGGATGGACGGCCCTCCGAACGGCGTCTCCCTCATGGCGGGGCTGGTGCGTCCGGAGTCCCACGGCGAGATCCGCCTTGCCCCCGACCCGGCGGACGCGCCCCTGATCGACCCGCGTGTCCTCTCCGACGAGGCCGACCTGGAGGCGCTCGCCGCGGCCGTCCGGCTGTGCCAGGAGATCATCGCCGCTCCGGAACTCCGCGACACGTGGGGCGCGCGGGAGCTGTACCCCGGCCCGCTGGGGGAGGGCACCGACGGCCTGCACGCCTATGTCCGCAGGTCCGTCGTCACCTACCACCACCAGGTGGGGACCTGCAAGATGGGCGTGGACGACGACGCGGTCGTCGACCCGGACCTGCGCGTCCACGGCGTCGAGGGACTGCGCGTCGCGGACGCCTCGATCATGCCGACCGTGCCGACCGGCAACACCAACGCGCCCGCGGTCATGATCGGGGAGAAGGCCGCCGCCCTCATGATCGCCGCGGCTCCCGGCCTCTAGGGACGCCCGATATGGTCGGGGACGTGAGCCAACCGTACGTCCCTCCACCGGCACCGGCACCGGCGCGCGGACAGTCAGCGTTCAGGGATCTGTTCACCGGTGCCGGATATCTGTTGCGCGGCGTCCAGTGGATGGCGCGCCGTCCGGGGCAGTGGCTGTTCGGGCTGATCCCCGCGCTGATCGTCCTCGTCGTGTACGCGACGGCGCTCGTCTTTCTGGCGTTCCAGATCGACGATCTCGCCGGATGGGTGACCTGGTTCGCCGACGACTGGTCGGACGGGGCGCGGACGGCGGCGCGGGTGGCCGCCGGGGTCGCGATCTACGGCGCGTCGCTGTTCGTCGCCGTGCTCACGTTCACGGCGGTGACGCTGCTGGTCGGGGACCCGTTCTACGAGGCCATCGCCGTCCGCGTCGAGGAGTCGCAGGGCGGGGCGCCGCCGGAGCCGGACGTTCCGCTGCTCGTCCAGATCGGCCGGGCGATCAAGGACACGGTGCTGCTAGGGGCGATCGCGCTGGGACTCGCCGTGGTGTTCTTCCTGGTTGGCTTCCTGCCCGTGCTGGGACAGACCGTCGTGCCCGTGGTCGCGGCGCTGGTGTCGGGCTACTTCCTGGCGGGAGAGCTGACCTCGGTCGCGTTGGAGCGGCGGGGGATCCTGCGCGCCGAGCGGTTCGCCCGGATGAAGGCGAACCGTCCGCTGGTCGTCGGGTTCGGCGCGGCGACGTTCCTGACCTTCATCATTCCGCTGGGCGCGGTGCTGATGATGCCGGGCGCCGTCGCGGGCGCGACCCTGCTGGCCAGGGAACGTCTCGCGGACGGCCCGGAGACGCCGGAGGTGCTCACGGCGCCGGACGGCGACTCGATCTGGAGTGACTGAGGCGAAGGAAAGTTGTGTCCTGAGCGTGATTGCCCGCCGGAACCCAACTGCTGATCTTGGCGTAACGTGTGCCGCATGTCCGATCAGGGGGAGCGCGGCGTGCGCTGGACCGACATGAGCGACGACGAGCCGCGGGACGGATCGTCCCACGATGTCTGGGGCAAGGTCGAGGAGCAGCCCGCCGAGCCCCGCGACGAGCCCCGCGACGAGCCCCGCGATGAGGACGTCCGGGTCGCGCCCGTCCCGGGGGACGAGTCGCCCCAGTGGGAGGGGTCGCTGTTCGACGGGCCGGACGGCGGCGACGATGACGGCCCCGGCGTCGCGGGATACGTTCCGGCCGTCCCGACGGGCGCGGGAACCCCGGCCAAGCCCGGCAAGCCGAGCAGCGGCAACTGGCAGATGCCGGACTGGATGGCGGACGAGGCCGCCGCCGACGCCAAACTCGGCGCCTCGACCGGGTCCCGGCACGACGCCCTCGACGGCGGTGGCGGTCGGTCCCGCGTCGTGCTGTTCGGTGGGGTGGGCCTGCTCCTGCTCGCGCTGGTCGCGGCCGGCGCCACCTATTTCGTCAAGAGCGGCGGCGACGACGAACCGGCGGAGAAGACGGACGGTAAGGCGGGCCGGGCGGCGGCGACCGAGGAGCCGGCGGTCGCCCTGGTCGAACTGCCGCCGGACAAGAGGCTCAAGGCGTTCCCCGGCCAGCCGAGCAAGATGCTGGGACGGGTCGACGACGTCCACTCGGGCCTGTCCTACCCGCGGTTCGCCGCGCCGTGGATGGTCCCCACCAAGAAGAACAAGCTGGGCACGCCGGGATGGTCCGGGCAGCAGATCCTGGTGACCGAAAGGAACGGCGGGCGGCTCTGGTACGGCCAGCTCATGACCGGGACGCTGGGGCCGAGCCTGCAGAGCGCCTACCAGGGCCCCGACAGCGTCAAGAACGCCGCAGGGCTCGCCGCGCAGGGACACGAGGCGCGGTACTACGCGTTCCCGCACCGGACGGTGCCGTTGGCGTCCCAGCCGCTGAACGTGGACGGCCGCCAGGGCTGGATGATCGCCTCGTACCTCACCTACCAGCGGGACGGGGTGCGGGCGACCGGGGAGGTCCTCGCCACGGCCGTGATCGACACGGGCCGCCGGACGCCCGCGGTGGTGTTCGCGTCGGTGCCGAACACGCACAAGAAGAAGTACCCGGACGTCAACGAGTTCTTCCGCCGGCTCAAGATCGCCTCCTGAGCAGGATTTCGCGCCGTTCCGGGGCCGCTCCGGCGTTCGTCGGGGGCGAACGCTAGACTCTCCCGTGGAGAGTCGCTCTTCATTTGTGTCTCTCTACCTTAGAGTGAGTAGGGAGGGTGAGGCCCGTGTCGGCCTCGGAACGCGAGCGGTTGGCGGCCGAACTTCAGCAGGCCATGCGGCGCAACACGATGTTCACGGTGTTGCTGCACCATGCCACCGCGAGCAAGGCCGGTATGAACGTCACCGACGCGCAGTGCGTCAACGCGCTGTCGCTGGACGGTCCGCAGACGCCGGGTCAGCTCGCGCAGCTCATGGGCATCACGACCGGGGGCGCCATCACCGCCGTCATCGACCGGCTGGAGAAGGCGGGATTCGTCAGACGCACCCGCGACCCCGACGACCGCCGCCGGGTGATCGTCGAACTCGTCGAGGAGAACGTGGGCCGGTTCGGCCGCTACTTCGCGCCGATCGGCCGGTCGTTCCGTGAACGTCTCGACGAGCACACCGACGAGCAGATCGCGGTGCTGCTCGACTGGATCCGCGGGTCCAACGAGGACATGCCCGGCATCATCGAGGAGATCAGGAAACTTTCCTGACGGCGTCGGCGCGGTTCCGGGACCGCCCCCGTCCGTCCCGGAACCGCGTCGGCATGGTCCGGGACGGCCGCGGCGGTCCCCCCGGCCGCGGCGGCCGTCCCCGGAGTCCCTGATCGAGTCGACCCGATCGGTGACACCAGAGAAGTCACCGCCTACACCCCAGGTCACACGGCCTCTACCCGGTGACTTCGGTCACATGTCGGCAATTCGGTCATCGCGCTACGCGGCCCGCCGAGTTTCCGTAAGATCGCCCGAGGTGAGCATGAGGCACGCACGGGGGAACGGCGGGTGAGCGTGGAGGCGCTGCGTCCCGAGGACCCGGCCGAGATCGGCGGCTACCCGCTGATCGCCCGTATCGGCGCGGGCGGCATGGGCCAGGTGTATCTCGGACTCACGGGCGGCGGCAGGCATGTCGCCCTCAAGGTGATCCGCGAGGACTTCGAGGGCCCGCAGGCCCTCGCCCGGTTCCGCCGCGAGGTCGCGACCGTCGAACGGGTGCGCGGCCGGTTCACCGCCGCGATGGTCGGCGCGGGCCTGGACGCGCCGCCGTACTGGCTGGCCACCGAGTACGTCCCCGGCCCGACGCTCCGGCAGGCCGTCGCCGAGCACGGCCCCCTGCCCCCGGACACCTGCCGGCGGCTGCTCGCCGCCCTCGCCCAGGGACTGCTGGAGATCCACCGGCACGGCGTCCAGCACCGCGACCTCAAACCCGGCAACGTCATCCTCGCCCCGGACGGTCCCCGCCTGATCGACTTCGGCATCGCCCGCGGCGAGGGGCAGACCCAGATCACCCAGACGGGCGCGTGGAACGGCACCCCCGGCTACGTGGCGCCCGAGGTCGTCCGCGAGCAGGAGTCCGAGCCCGCGTCGGACGTGTTCTCCCTCGCCGGCACCATCGCCTACGCGGCGACGGGACGCCCGCCGTTCGGCGGTGGACGCATCGAGGCGATCATCCACCGCACCCTCGACGGGGACATCGACCTCGACGGGGCCGACCCCCACCTGGCCGACCTCGTCCGGCGCTGCGCCTCGAAGGACCCCGGTTCCCGGATCTCGCTGGAGCGGCTCCTGGAGACCGCGGCGCCCGCCGGAGCCCTCGCCGACGACCCCGCCTACCGGCGGCTCGTGGGCGCCCCGGCGCCGGTGCCCACCAGCATCACCGACGCCGCCGCGTTCGGACTCGTCCCGCCCGAACGCACCCGCACGACAGTGGCGGGCGGCATGCCGATCCGCTCCCGCGCCGCGATCACCGCGGCGTCCGCCGGAATAGTCGCGATCGTCCTTGGCGGCGCCTTCGCCGCCCGATCGATCTTCAACGGCGACGACGGCTCACCCGCCGGCACCAACGCCCAGCCCGGAACCAACCAGAACGGGACGAATCCGGGCGACGGTTCCACCACGACACCCTCGGCGGGCCCGTCCACCTCGCGCACTCCGGGGCCCGGCGGACGTCCCCCGGACGTCATCCTGGTGAAGAAGCCCACCCAGGACTTCCGGGAGGTGACGTTCTCCCCGAAGGACCTCACCTGCCTGCCCGCACTCCGCCCCGAACCCGAGGACGAGACGCTGGCCTACCAGTTCCAGGTCTCCGCGCCCCGAACCCCCTACTCGGGACGTTCCGTAGAGTTCGGCGCGCGCTTCAAGTACGGGGCACCACCGAACTACTACGTGGCCGCCCAGGTCCGCCCGCCGGGACCGCACGGCAGCGCCGGACCCGGCTGGATGCAGAGCAAGCCGTACCTGTACCGGGGCGACCCGGGAGTGGACCTCACCTTCCCCCGCGACTTCCAGTGGAACGGCTCGGGCGCCGGAGCCGAGACCGAGCTGAGGTCGGGCGTCTGGACGGTCGTCTGGTTCCACGTCCACCCCAACGGCGACGCGTACTACATCGGCTGCGACGGCTTCACCGTCCGCTGAGCGAGCCGGACTCTGGAATCGAGGGGCACATGCGAACCGGACTACGGGGAAGGACGGCCCTGGTCACCGGGGCCTCCCGTGGCATCGGCCTGGCCATCGTCACCGCACTGGCCGCCGAGGGCGCCAATGTGGTCCTGTCGTCCCGCGGCCAGGAGGCCCTGGACGAGGCCGCGAGGCGGATCGCCGCCGCGCACCCGGACGTGGGCGTCCTCGCGAAATCCGCGCACGTGGGCGACGCGGACCAGGCCGCCGCCTGTGTGAACGCCGCCGTCGCCGAGTTCGGCGGCATCGACGTCCTGGTCAACAACGCCGGAACGAACCCCTACTACGGGCCGCTGGCCGACATCGAACCCGCCGCCGCGGAGAAGACCGTCCAGGTCAACCAGTTCGCGGTCGTCCAGTGGACACGACTCGCCCTGCGCGCGTCCCTGGCGGAACGCGGCGGCGCGATCGTCAACATCGCCTCGGTGGGCGGCCTCGTCACCGAGGAGGGCATCGGCTACTACAACGCCACCAAGGCCGCCGTCATCCACCTCACCCGCCAGTTCGCGATGGAACTGGCCCCCAAGGTCCGCGTCAACTGCGTCGCCCCGGGCCTCGTCAAGACGCGCCTCGCCCGCGCCCTCTGGGAAGGCAAGGAAGAACGAATCAGCCGCAACACCCCACTGGGCCGCATCGGCGAACCCGAGGACATCGCCAACGCGGTCGTCTTCCTCGCCGGCGACACCGCGTCCTGGATGACCGGCCAGACCCTCATCGTCGACGGCGGCTCCACCATCCGCGCCTCGATCACCTAGAGCACCCTGTCACTTTCACCCACGGCCCTCCGTTATGAACACCGAACCTCCAGCCCGCCATTACGACCCCGGACGGTGGCTGGCGCAATTCGCCGACCGAATCCTTGTGGTCTGCCCGCGATGCAACGGCCGCGCGCTCATTGTTCCCCGCCCTGGTCTGCCCGCCCCCGAATACTCCAGTGAGCTGCTGTTCCAGCCACGCCGCCTGGCCTGCGGACGGTGTGGTGCCGCCGCCGACTGGGAGCCGGAAAGACGTGGTACCGGCCTGATCGGCGCGGTCCTGGGCGGTACGGAGGACCCGTTCTTCCACCGACCCCTATGGCTTCAGACACGTTGCGTCGGCCACACCCTATGGGCTTACAACGAGGAACACGTCACCGAACTGTCGGCCTATGTAGGCGCCAAGTTGCGCGAACGCGGTGACATCCGTCCAACGATGGCAATGTTCGCGCGCCTGCCAGTTTGGATGAAGCGATCCGACAATCGCCGCGAGGTCCTGGCCGGCCTGGAGACACTGCGAACTCTGGCCACCCGTTCGACCCCCGCCGACCGCTCCGACGCCGCACACGAGCGCGACGACCGCCCCCGCCCGCACGGAAGCATGTACTTCCGAGGCGGCCCCTATGAGGGCCCCTCCTGAGAAAGCGCCATGCCAAAAGGGTCCGACCGAATACCCGGACGTCGCCCCCTGCTGTCGGCCCGTTATGTAACGATGGTCCACGATGGACATCGAACCGCCCTCCTTTGACGACGCGGAAGCCTTCTCTCAGCAGTTCGCGGCGGAGACCGAGAAGATGAACAGGTGCCTCGACCTCCTGAACGACCTGGCGGAACGCGCCGCGTCCGAGCCGCCACCTCCGGGCAACTTCCGCCCGGACAAATTCCGTCCCCGCTGATTCGGTCCTCCGAAATCCGCAGGTCCTCCACAACCAAGGCTGAAATCTGCTGACATCGTCCGATAAGCCCCTTTACCCTCGTCATTGAGGTTGTCAGAGCAACGGGGGGCGCCTATGGCGATCGACGGCTGGAATATCGAGGTGGCCGGTATCCGGGCCGCCGTCGCACGGACCATCGCGGCGATCGAGCCCCTGGAAGGCCAGGCGAAGACCTACCTCGACGCCGCGTCCTCCGCGGGCACCGCTTCCGGCAGCGGCCGGATCAATGAGGCCTTGCTGGGCTTCGCCCAGCACCACAAGTACACGCTGGCCCTCGCGACCAAACGCACCGCGAACTGCGTCAATGGCGTCACCCGCGCGACCAACGCCTATCTCCGCGGCGATGCGGAAATGGCCGAAGCCGCCCAGCGCAACGCCCGTATCGCCCCCACCCCCGCCGACCTGGGAAAGCGGAAATGATCAACCCGGACGGCATCGAACAGATCCTGCGACCCTTGGACCCGGCGGGCCTCGGGCATGCAAGAGACAGTCGAACGTAAGTTTGCCGAGTGGGAGAAGAGGAATCCCGGAGGAAGCCCCAACGATTTCTTCACGCAGCCCGAGTTTCGCACGATAGAGTCGGCCACGAAGGACCCTAATGAATGAATCCACCGGTGGTCAGGACATGATCTCGCCAGAGTTGGTGGACGTGGCTTGGCCGTGGAGTGTGAACAGCACGCCCGGAGCGGAGCGCGATCCGTCTCTCAGTCACACACCCGAAAAGATGGGCGCCGCCATTGACTCCTTGCGCGCCCTTCTCCGCTTTCTGGAACGACATGGGACCAAGGCTGAGGCGGCCCGCGAGGCGATACCAAAGCTGGATGAGATGCCGTGGGGCCTGATGGATTCGGAGTTCGATGAACTGATGCCCACGATGACCGACCTGACCCGGTCGAACTTCCGGCGGTGGGTCAAAGAGAAATTCAATCCGGCCTGGATCGGTGCCTCTTGGGACGAGCCGCCCGACGAAGTCGTCGAGGCGGTGGGCTGGATCTGGACTACCGGAAGCGTGCAAATCGCTATGAAAGCCGTTTCTGAGTGGCTGGTGCAGGAGTTTCGGCGGGACGAGGAGAACCCGGCTCTCCCGAAATTTCTGGAGATGGTTGCCGCGAGTGTACCGAAACTGGGTCATCACAGTCTCTTTATTGTGGGGATCATGTGCAGGGCTGGAAAGGAGAAGGCTCTTCCCTATTTTGATCGTCTTGGGCGGGACGAGCGCATTCCTTCAGATATCAGAGAGAGCGTGATGGATCGGTATAGGCTCATGGCAAAAAAATGACGGAAACCCGATCTAGTTGAGCGGCTTCGCTGATGAGTGGGCGTGGTGAAGCGCGGGACTTGGTCGCGGCGGAGTCGGCGGACGTGCCTCCGCCGTGGGATATGAACAGCGGTGAGGAGCTGGATGACCTTCTGGAGCGGCGACTCTCCGTCGATGCCCGGCAGATCAGGGCCGCCCTGATCTCCTACTCCGCGTTCCTGCGATTCGTGGAACTCCGGAGCGCGACGGTGGCTGCCGCGAAGGATGCCATGCCCGAGCTGGCCAACGCCTACTGGTTGGGATGGGAGATCGAACTTCTCCAGATCATGCCCAGGATGTCGGATCTCACGTGGCGGAACTTCAGGAGATGGGCCGAGAGATTCGATCCGGCGAGTATCGGGAAGAACTGGGACGAACCACCTGAGCAGTACATTGAAGCGGTGGCGTGGATATGGACCGGCGGCAAGGTCGACGGCGCCATGAGCACGGTGGAGGAGTGGTTGATCGCCTACTTCAGGCGAGTTTCGGAGCCGTTCGGGCTAACTGATTTCCTGGAGATCGTCACCACGTTCATTCCGAAGGTGGGCCGGTTCGGCGCCGGACTGGTCGGTGTTGCGGGGCGCGCGGGACAGAAGGAGGCTCTTCCGTTCTATGCTCGCCTTCTGGGTAACCCTGAATTGCCCTCCGAAGTTCGAGACGAGGTCGAACACTGGCGCGACTACTGCTCAAGCCTTCCCGGCTGAAGAAAGCGCGGTCGGTGGCGATCTTTATGTCATTTGGGGGCGGGTGTGAGTAAAGATGTGGTGGCGTTGTTGGGGCGGGAGCCTCGGGAGGAGAAGGTGCGGGCGGCGGTGGAGGTCGCCGGGGGTGTCCCGCGGGTTGTGGAGGGTGCGTCGTTGTCGGTGCGGATGGGGGAGGCGTTACGGGTCTGTGCGGAGAGCGGGCGGGAGTTCGCGCTGGCCACCGGGCCCGGTCGGATGACGTTGCCGTTGCGGCTGATGATGGGGCCCGGGGCCCGGTGGGTGGTCAAGAGCGGTGATGGGACGTACTACGACGGGCTGAGCGGGCTCCGGTTGGAGTGGGACGGGGAACGGTTCGTCCCGGGCGAGGAGATCCATCCGGTGTTCGACGACGGAGTGGAGCCGGAGGGGCGGCAGGTGCTGGTGACGGGCACCGTTCGGCATGAGGCGTCCGAGAAGCTGATGCTCGGCGGCGTCGTCGAGGTGGTCTATCGGTGGTTGGTCGGGAGCGGCCCCCACGGGTGGGGGACGTGTGAACCGGCGGCCGTTGCCTGGGAGCCGGCATCGGTGACCGAGTACTGCCGAGGGAAGGCGCCCGAGCCGGCGTGGTTCGTGCATGTGGGAGACGGGGCCATCGGCACGTCGGAGGTCGCGCGGGCGGTCGGTGGGATCGAGGAGACGTTCACCGTGGCGGTCGCGGAGGATGTGGTGCGGGCGTTCGGGAAACTCGCCGAGGTCGTGTGCTCGCGGTATTCGCTGGTGTCGCTGACCGTGCAGGCGATGCCGGGGCGCAGGGATCTGGCCGCCGAGCCGTACTTCCGGGGGTTGCCCGCACCGATCGGGTTGGCGGTCGGAACGGAATGGTTCGACGTGGGGGGCGGGTGGGGGAGCTTGTGGAACGGCTGGGTTCGGCGAGGTTTACCGGTATGGGGATCGGGGAGGGTGGGGCAGATCCGATGAAAGACAGAGACGTGAGGAGCTGATCGTGCTCACGCTGACCAGCGGTGCCGTCCAGGTCATCCGTACCGTGACCGCGAATCCGGAACTTCCGCCGGAGACCGGCATCCGCATCGAGTCCGGGCTCGACGGCTCGGACGCCCTGCGGCTCTCGGTCGCGCCCGCCCCGGAGGCGGGCGACCAGGTCGTGGAAGAAGAGGGCGCCAAGGTGTACCTGGAGGCCGGCGTCGCCCAGATGCTCGATGACAAGACCCTCGACGCCCAGGTCGACCCGCAGGGCGATGTGGCGTTCACCATCGCGGAGGGGCCCGGGACCCCTACCTGACGGGCTCGCGGAGCCGGGGCGCCGGTCCCGGCGCCCCGGCTTCAGCGCACCGCCGCGATCACGGCCACCACGGCCAGCACGAACGCCACCGTGGTGAGGACCATGAACGCGGCGACGACCACGCAGGCCAGACCGCGTGGCTGGTCGCGCCATGACCCGAAACGGTCACGCGCCTGTCGGTCCAGTTCCTCCCGCGACGGCCGCCCCGCGTCCTCGGAATCGGGGGAGGGCATGGGCGTCACGGTCGCCAGTCTGGCAGACGCGGCGACGGACGCGGGGTGGTCCGGGCGATCGGACGGCCACCGTGAAAAGATCTCCGGATGCGTCTCACGAAGCTCGGCCACGCATGCGTCCAGATCAGTAGGGACGACCGGACGATCCTGATCGACCCCGGTTCGTTCAGCGACGCGTCCGAGGCCCTCGCCACCGCCGACGCGGTCCTGATCACTCATGAGCACTTCGACCACTTCGACGCGGACGCGCTGCGCGCCGCCATGGCCGAACGTTCGGACTTGCATGTCTGGACGTCCCGCGTCGTCGCCGAGAACCTTGCTGACCTCGGTGGACGCGTCCACCAGGTCGGTCACGGCGACGCCGTCACCGTTGCGGGATTCGACGTCCACGTGTACGGGGACGAGCACGAGATCCTGCACCCGGATGTGCCGCCGATTCCGAACACGGGGTTCCTGATCGAGGGTGAGGTCTTCCACCCTGGGGACGCGCTGACCGTCCCGTCGGAGCCCGTCCGAACGCTGTGCCTGCCGGGCAACGCGCCCTGGATGAAGATCCCCGAGCTGTACGCGTACACGCGGGAGGTCCGGCCGGAGCGCGCGTTCGTCATCCATGACGGGCTGCTGAACGACATCGGCCTGAAGGTGATGCAGACCCATGTGACCAAGGCGGGCGAGGAACTCGGCAGGGAGTTCGTCCGGCTCGCCCCCGGCACCACGGTGGACCTGACCGCATGAAGCCTGGTCCGCCGCCCCTTCAGGCGGTCTTCTTCGACATCGGCGAGACGCTGATCAACGAGGGGGAGATCTACGGGCGCTGGGCCGACTGGCTGGGCGTGCCACGGCACACGTTCCTGACCAAGCTCGGCGCGGTGCTCGCGACCGGCGGCACGCACATGGACGTCTTCGAGTACTTCCGTCCGGGGTTCGACCTGCGGGCGGAGGAGCGCGGGCGGCGGGAGGCCGGCGTCCCCAACGGGTTCGGCCCGGACGATCTGTACCCGGACGCCCGCGCGTGCCTGTCCGGGCTTCGTGACCAGGGTCTTTTCGTGGGGATCGCGGGGAACCAGCCGGTGGAGGCCGCCGAGCAGATCGCGGCGCTCGGGTTGGACGCCGACGTGGTCGGGATCTCCGACGTGTGGGACGTCCAGAAACCGGCCCGCGAGTTCTTCGAACGGTGCGCGCAGCTCGCGGACGTGCTGCCCGACCGCGTCCTGTACGTGGGGGACCGCATCGACAACGACGTCCGGCCCGCGCTGGCGTTCGGGATGCGGGCCGCGTTCCTCAGGCGCGGCCCGTGGGGGCACATCCAGGAGGACCCCGAGGCGTTGCGGCGCTGCCTGTTCGTCCTGGACGATCTGGCCGGTCTCCCCGAACTCGTCGCCGCCCATAACGCCCCCTAAGGGACGTCCCCTAGCCCCCGAGTATGGCGTGGAACAAGTCGTACGACCGATGTGGCGTCCGCTGTCCGGTTCGTAGCGTGGAAGACATGGCCGTGAAGGGCGCGGCCATGTTCACACTTCAACGATTCGGGGAGAGAAGACCTCATGAACGGCTTGTATCGTCCGCGCGACGGCAGGATCATCGCCGGTGTCTGCGCGGGGCTCGCGCGCCGGTTCGGTATGACGCCCACGACCGTCCGGCTGCTGTTCCTGCTGTCGTGCCTGCTGCCCGGCCCACAGTTCGTCGTCTACCTGGTGCTCTGGGTGATGATGCCCACCGAGGACCGTTACATGGCGGGCGTCCGCTGACGCATGATCATCGTTGACCCTTGGCCGGGCCGTCTCGGAGGTGTTAGATCGTGGCACCACCGTGAATCCGTTTCGTCCCCGGTGGCCGGACCCGTTGGGTTTTCGGTGACCGGACGGAGAGGATTCACCCCTTAGGGAGGGAAGGAGCCGCGGTGCCTGAGGAGGGCGGCCCGGGTCCAGGCCGGTTTCCCGGCGGGGGGACGGCCCCCCGCGAGCTGTCGGTGCCCGCGGATGGCACGCTCCCCGGGGAACCGCAGGGGGACGTCGACGAATCCGAATACGCGGCGCGACTGCTGCGTTACCTGCGCGATCTGGCACGCGCACGGCGCCGCCCGTCGCGGGACGTGTCCCGGCACGACCACGTCTACTGGCTGTGCGAGCTGCCCGGCGACGTCTACGTGGAGACGGACGCGGGGCCGGGCGACGTTCTGTTCAGCGTTCCCGTCATCCCGCTGACGCCTCCGGCGGTGCTGGAGGAGTTCGACGGTTGGCTGGGCCTGCGCAACTGGTACCGGATTCTGCGTGAACTGGCCGACCAGGAAGTGGTCCTGGCGACCGGACTGCTCGCCTGGCGTCCCGTCGTCCACGACCATCTGCTGAGCACACCCGTGCGCATCGTCGTGGACGAACGCACCGAACGTATCGACGTCATCCTGGCCGGGCACACGACCCTGCGCGACAGGGAACTGCTGTCGGGCCATCCCGGGTTCCGCGCCGCCGACTCGGTGTCGTACGCGGTTCGGGACGGGCAGGGGTTCGGGTTGCACGCCTCGGTCGGGGACGTGCTGCGCACCTGGTGTTCCGCCGCCCTGTCCGCGCCCACCGGTTACCGCGACGACTGGACGCCCGACCCGGGTGAGACCGCGCCCGTCCCGCAGATCAGGCTGGCTCCGGCGCTGGTCGTCCGCCCGCAGGGACGCGCGGCCGTCGCCGACTACCACGCCACGCTGCTGCGGCTCCTGCCCCGCGGCGTTCCGGAGGGCCTCGCCCGGCTCGCCTCGCCGTCCCGGCGGCCGCATGTCATGCACGTGCCGGAACGCGAGCCGCAGACCGTTCGGGACCTGGTCGTCGGCCTCCTCGGCCGCGGTCACCGTGTGCTGGTCGCCACGTCCGGCGCGGCGGCGTCGGGCGCGCTGCGCGCCGCGCTGCCGGAGGGACTCACCGGCCTCACGGTCGCCGACCCGGCCACGGCGGTGCGGACGGCGGACGAGATCCTCACCCGTCCGGCCCCGGACGTGGACGCGCTGACCGAACAGGAGAAGGCCGCCGCCCGGCACGCCGCCCGCCTCCGCGACCGGCTCCGCGACGGTGTCGACGACGCCGTCGGTGACGGTGGGCAGGGCCCGGAGGCGGAACTGCGCGCCGAGGCCCCGGAGCTGGCGTGGATGCCGGTGCGCCCCGACCTGCCGCCCGGCCCGCCGATCTCCCGCGCCGAGGCCACCGAACTCGTCGTGCTGCTCGCGGAGGAGACCGCCGAACGCAAGGCCCGCACCGCGCAACGGGACGTCGACCCGGGCACGCTGCCGAGCGCCGCCTACGTCCGGACGCTGATCGAGGCGGAGTCCGCCGCTGCGGAACGTGCCGAACGCTCCGAGACCGACCTGTCGCGGCGGCTCCGCGACACCGACGTCACGTTCCTCGCCCGGCTCGACGGCAACGCCTCCGTCGTCGGCGCCGCCCTCCGCGACCTCGGTCTGGACGGTCATCCCGGGGGCTGGAACTCCGCCGACCTCGCCGTCCGGGCCTTCGGGGACGCGCTCGCCGGCCGCCGTGCGCTCATCTGGACGCGGGTCGCGGAGATGACGTCCCGCGTCGGATGGGCCGACCAGGCCGTCGCGCAGGCGACCGGCCATCGCATCGACCTGCCCGCCGACGCGGACCTGCGGGCCCTCGCCGCGGCCGCGTACGACCTGCGCGCCCACCTGGTGGGCGGCGGCGCGCTCAAACGCGGCCCCCTGCGCTCGGCCGCGCAACGCCAGGCGGAGCCGTTGCTGGCCACCGTGCGGGTGGACGGAGCGTCGCCCACCACGCCCGAGCTGCTCGACCTCGTCCACACCGACCTCCTGGTGCGGATCACGTGCCGGGAACTCCAGTACGTATGGGAGGCGGCGGGCATCTCGTTCCCCGCCGACCTGCCGCCCGCCGAACGGGTCGCCCGTTTCGTCCGCGCCCACGCGCGCCTCGGCCGCGTCCTGGACGCCATGCCCGCCGTGGACGAGACCAGGGCGCTCCTCAACCGGTTCGGTATCGCCGTCCCGTTGGAACACCCCGTCCACTGGCACGAGTACGCGGCGGCGCTCCGCAACGCGCTGGACGGCCTCGGCGTCGACCGCGCCGCCGCCGACCTGGACGCCCTACGCGACTCGATCGGCCCGGTCGGCGACGCCGACCCGCCCGAACTGCGCGCCGCGCTGACCGCCATCGGCGCCCGCGACCCCGACGCCTACGCCCGCGCGCTCGGCGCCCTCGCCGAGGCCCGCCACGAACGCTCCCTCCAGGTCCGCTGCGAGGAACTGCTCACCCGCCTCCGGGCGGCCCATCCCGACCTCGCCAACCTTATGATCGCCACCGATGGCGACGAGGCATGGCACGACCGCGTCCGCCGCTGGGACGAGGCCTGGTCATGGGCCCGCTCCGCCGCCCGCCGCATCGCCGAGCGGACCGAGTCGGAGGAGGAGCGACTCCGCGACGCGCTCGCCGAGGCCGAGGAACGCCTCCGCGACATCCGCGCCGACCTGACCGCCGCCCACGCCTGGGCGGCCGTCCGGACGAACCTTCCCGAGACCGCCACGAACCCGCCGGACATCGTCCCCGTCTGGATCCTCCCGCTCTGGCGCGTCCCCGAGGTCATCCCGCCCGCCCCCGGGTCGTTCGACGTCGCCATCGTGGACGGCGAACACGAGGCCGGTGCCGAGGCCCTCTTCCTCCTCTGGCTGGCCCCGCGGATCATCCTGGTGGGCCCACCTGGTTCGAAGCTCCCGCCGCTGGAGGGCCCGTCCCCGTCCACGGATCTGCCACCCCACCTTCAAGGGGTGATAACGCCGACGTCTCCCCTGTTCTCGGCCCTCACGACTCGTCCGCCCACACCCCCGGCCCCACGCCCGCCCGCACCGCCGCAAGTGGAGCCCGACCGCTCTCCCGTCTTCGACGAACGCCCCGCCGCCCCGCTCCCGGACACCAATACCCGCCAACCACAACCTGTCGAGACCGTCCCGGTCGAATCCGTGCCGGTCGAATCCGTGCCGGTCGAATCCGTGCCGGTCGAGACCGTCCCGGCCGAGACCGTGCCCGCCGACCCTGCCGCGACCGCGCCCGTCCCCATTGTCCGGCCGGACGACGCGTCCACCCCCGAGGCGGCCCAGGTCACGCGTGGACGGTCGATCGTCACCTACAAGCGGCCCGAACTGGTCGAGCTCGTCGGCCATATCGCCGATCGCGAACCGGACCTGACCGACGACCAGATCGTGGAGTTGGCCACCCGCCTCCTCGGCTGCCCGCCCGACGAGGAACTCCTCGTCGGCGCCCGCCTCCGCTACGCCGTGCAGGCGTACCGGGGCCGCGCCTGACCCGACCCGCCTAGAAGCGGAATGTGGCATTCCGTTTCTGATATAGTGGATCGGAACGATTCGTTCCACCGATGGCAGGGGTCACGATGCGGGTACTGGACCGGCGGACGCTGAACCGGGCGGCGCTGGAGCGGCAGCTTCTCCTGAAGCGATCCGACATGTCGGTCAGGGGCGCGATCGAACGGCTCGTGGCGATGCAGGCACAGGAGAACAACGTGCCGTACTACGGGCTGTGGACGAGACTGACCGGGTTCCGGAAACAGCAGCTCACGGACCTCATGACGGATCGTTCCGCCGTACGGGGGACGATGCTCAGAGGCACCCAGCACCTCGCGTTGGCCGACGACTACCTGTGGCTGCGTCCGCTCGTCCACCACTGCCTTCTGCGGGCCCGCCAGGCGGGCTTCGGCCGCGTCACCAAGGACTGGGACCTCGACGAACTCGCCACCGAGGCCCGCAAGCTCCTCGACGGCCGGGTCCTGACCCGTCCGCAACTCGCCCGTGAACTCGCCGAGCTGTGGCCCGACCGAGACCTGATGGCCCTCGGCTGGTCGGCGCAGGCGCTGCTGTCGGTCGTCCACCCACCGCCCAGCGGGACCTGGAACGTGATGGGTGCCACCCCGTTCGCCTTGGCGGAGGAGTGGATCGGCCGTCCGCTCCACGAGGTCGGCCCCGCTCGGCTGATCCGTCGCTACCTGGCCGCGTTCGGGCCCGCGTCCGTCAAGGACTTCCAGATGTGGTCCGGCCTGCGCCGGACCGACTCCGCCTTCACCGAACTGCGACCCGAGCTGCGCGTCCACCGGGACGAGAACGGCGTGGAGCTGTTCGACCTGCCCGACGCGCGGCTTCCCGACGACGGGCCCGCGCCCGTCCGGTTCCTTCCCGGGTTCGACAACCTGGTCCTCGCCTACGCCGACCGCACCCGCCTCATGACCGACGAGCACCGCAGGATCGTGTGCGTGGGCTCGGAGATCAAGCCCACGCTGCTGGTGGACGGGCGCGTCCACGGACTCTGGACGCTCAAGCACGACAGGAAGGCGGACACCGCGACCCTGAGCGTCGAACTCTTCGCGCCGCTCCCAGACGAACCGGCCGTCGAGGAAGAGGCGACCCGCCTACTGACCTTCGCCACCCCCGAGGCGACCCACAAGCTCCACATCACCGCCTGGACGAGCTGATCACCTGCTCCCAAGGGTGAATCGAGAAGGCGGTTGCCCTGGCCTTGAGCGCCGAGCGCCGCTTCTGGGCGAACCGGCGGTCGAGGAGGAGTCCCGCCTGTCGGCCTTCGCGGTCCCCGAGCCCCGCTGACGGGATCCGTGTCGGCGACTGGACGGGCTGAGTGCCGGCCCTAGGGGAGACGGCGGTGGACTCCGGGGGATACCCTGCCCCCGGAGCCCTTTGGGTGCCGTCGTGATGTGCCTTCGGCGATGATCCGACGACCGATGAGATTCCTTCGCCGCGCTCTACCGTTGAGCTACCGCGGCACGAGAGCCGCGGGTCAGATTCGAACTGACACTTCGGGAAAGGCAGTCGCCGCCGCCTGAGGGGAACGGCATATGCTGATTCTGGAGCGAGAGTCTGAGATTGACGCGGCCGCCTCTACCGGACTTGGGCCACCCGGGCGCGAATGCCCGGGGGTGGATTCGAACCACCAGTGTCACCGCTTGTCAGACTGAGCCTCATCCTCAGCTTTTCGCGCCCTTGCGGGCGCTCCCCCCGCGCTCCAGCGGGGGGAGTCTGGTCATGCGAACAGGTAACCGAAAATCGCGTCGCCGGCCTGCCGGTCGTCGACCTCGGTCGCGTTCGCCTCCTCTCGGGCGTACTTGACGGCGGACTGGAGCCGGTCGACGCGGTCGCGCAGTTCGTTCACGCGGCGCGCGGGCAGTGCGCCGGAGAACGCGACCTTCGTCCAGGTTCCGACGATGACGTCCTCGGTGAACGCCTCGACCTGCGCGGGGTGCTTCTCCGTCGCCTCGTAGAGCACGTGCGCGCGGGGCACCTTCTTCGTTCGGGACGTCTCGACCGGCTCGGTGCGCCACACGTCCTGGCCCTCGTCGTAGGTCCACGACTCGGCGGAGTCGAGGACGGGCAGTTTGTCGACGAACGAGTTCAGCTCGGCGAGCTGCTTCTCCAGGAACAGCAGGTAGGTGACCGGGACCTGGGCCAGGATCGTCCGCCCGTCCACGACCACGTCGGCGCGGGCGTCGCGGTTCGCCCAGTCCTTGGTGGCGACCACGTCGAACAGTCGGGTCAGGGACTTCGCGACGTCCCGCAGCGCGTCCTCCGACCGCACCTGGACCTTGGTGGACTCCGGCGGAAGCGTCTCGCCCTCGTCGTCCTTCGGCCGGTACACGCGGGAGATTCCGGCCAGCAGCGCGGGCTTCTGCAGGGTGCGCAGAACATCGGCGATCTCGCGCTGAGCGCGGCTCTTCGCGCCTTTCTCGATGGCGATGATCTGATTGAGCTTTGCCACGTCTACCGTCCTTCTCCGTCATGAACGGGGCCTACGGTACTGATCGCGGCGAAGAATCCTCAATTGATTTTCCGGGCGTCCGAAGTCACGGTTGGTGGCCGTGAAATGTGGTGGGCAGGGGTGGTGGAGTCGGGCATAATCGCGGGCGTGACAACAGAAGAGCTGGTTCAGGTATGGCGTGACGTCATTCGGGGCGACGACAAGTCCTGGGTGCTGTTCGAGCACGGGACGTGTGTCATTCTCATGGAGCCCGAGGAGGACCTGGCCGCGCAGGCGGTCGAGTTGTTGAGGGAGTACGGGCCCGTCCATGCGGGTGGCCCGGCGGGTGATTTCGGCACGCTCGACCTCACCGCGGCGCCCGGCTGGGCCGTGTACGGGCACCACGACGACATCCTGACCTATGTGGCTCCCGAGGAGGTCGAGGAGGGGGCCGAAAGTGTGGCCGTGGGCCTTTTGGGGCGGTCCAAACGGGATCGGGACGGACACGAACTCAATGCCGTCCACGTGGAGGACAGGCGGCCGGGCTGAAACCGCCGCCTGATGTCCTAAGAAGTCTGTACAAATGTCCGTGTGGCCGAATGGGACGGGGAGGCGCTGGCGCGGCTGAGGTCCGCCGTGCATCGCGGGGACGTGGACGCCGGGCTCGACGTCCTGCGGGAGCGTCCCCTGGCACCGGTCCTCCAGTACGCCGGTGACGTGGCCGTGGCGGCCGTGGCCCAGGGACGCATCGAGGGCACCTGGCTCGCCGCGGAGTGTCGTGCGTTGCTCGCCGAGCGGGCCCTGCCGGGGGACGAGGTGCTCGCCGCCGAACTGGCCGCGCCGCCCGAGCACGGGGCCGCCCTGGTCCCGCTGCCGGTCGACCTCGGGGCCGTGGCGGCGGCGATGGACGACGGCCTGCACGTCCTCGATCTCGAACGCGGCGACGTCCTGCCTCTGGACGAGGTCCTCTTCGACGAGGTGCCCGACGATGAGCCGCAGAATGCCGGGCGCTGGCTTCCGATACCTCCGGCCGTCCTGCCGGAGGGGGAGGACGCGCGGCGTGGCGCGGGCCGGGCATGGCTCGCCGGACAGGGTTACCGTCCGGCTCCCCGAACCCTCTAGCCGCCGGGACGGGCCAGGGGGAAGGGGATCGTCTCCCGGATGCTGCGGCCCGTCAACGTCATCAGCAGACGGTCGATGCCCAGGCCCAGACCGCCCGAGGGCGGCATCGCGTACTCCAGGGCGTGCAGGAAGTCCTCGTCCAGCTCCATCGCCTCGGGGTCGCCGCCCGCGGCCTGAAGCGACTGTTCGGTGAGGCGCCGCCGCTGTAGGACGGGGTCGATCAGCTCCGAGTAGGCGGTGCCGAGTTCGAGCCCGAAGACGATGAGGTCCCACTTCTCGGCCAGCCGCGGGTCACGGCGGTGCGGGCGGGTCAGCGGGGACGTCTCCGCCGGGTAGTCGCGAACGAACGTCGGCTCGGTCAGCTCCTCCTCGACCAGGGCCTCGAACAGCTCCTGGACGACCCTGCCCTGCCCCCACTTCGGGTCGAACCCGAGCCCGAAGCGTTCGGCGTACCCCCGCATGACGTCGAGCGGGGTGTCCGGCGTGATCTCGTCGCCGAGGGTCTCGGACACCGACCCGTACACGGTGACCTCCCGCCACGGTTCGGCGAGGTCGTACTCGACCCCGTCCCGGACGACGACCGTGCCGCCGAGCGCCGCGCGGGCCGCGTCGACGACGAGGGAGCGGGTCAGGGTCGCCATCGTGTCGTAGTCGCCGTACGGCTCGTACGCCTCCAGCATCGTGAACTCGGGGTTGTGCTTGTGCGACACGCCCTCGTTGCGGAAGTTGCGGTTCAGCTCGAAGACACGGCCGACTCCGCCGACCAGGAGCCGCTTGAGATACAGCTCGGGCGCGATCCGTAGGTAGAGCCGCATGTTGTAGGCGTTGATGCCGGTCGTGAACGGGCGGGCGGACGCGCCGCCGTGGATGGGTTGCAGCATCGGCGTCTCGACTTCGAGGTACCCGCGGTCGCGCAGGCCGTCGCGGAGGGCGGCGATCGCGTCGCCGCGCATCCGCAGCATCCGGCGGGCGTCGTCGTTTACGATGAAGTCGACGTATCGCCGCCGGACGCGGGCCTCGGGATCGCTCAGGCCCGACCGCTTGTTCGGCAGGGGGCGCAGGCATTTGGCGGCGAGCGTCCATGACGACGCCAGCACCGACAGCTCCCCGCGCCGCGAGGTGACGACCTCGCCGCGCACGGCCACCTGGTCGCCGAGGTCGATGAGGGTCTTCCAGCGGTGCAGCGAGTCGTCCCCGAGCGCGTCGGCGGTCAGCATGACCTGGAGGTCGGCGGTCTCGTCCCGCACCGTCACGAAGATCAGCCTGCCGTGTTCGCGGGCGAGGACGACCCGTCCCGCGATCGCCGCGCGCACGCCGGTGCGCGTGTCCGGGGGCAGATGGACGAAGCGGGCGCGGACGTCGGCGGCGAGGTCGGCGCGGTCGCAGTGCAGCGCGTACGGCTCCAGCCCGGCGGCGCGGATCCGGTCGAGCTTGGCGTGCCTGACCCGTTCCTGTTCCGACAGCCGCCGCCGGGGCACGCAGGGCGTGTCGGCGGCGTCCTCGATCTCCTTGATCTTCTCGACGAGGTCGCCGGACGGGACCATCGCCGCCGCGCGATCCAGCTTCGGCCGGTTCAGGTTCGGCAGGAACCCCTCGGCGCGGGCGTACGCGAGCCCCAACCGGACGAGGTGGCGGCTCTGCGTGTAGCAGACGTAGCGTGGACGCCAGTCGGGCAGGTATTTGGAGTTCGCCAGATACAGCGACTCGAGTTGCCAGAACTTCGACGCGAACGACAGGAACCGGTAGGACAGCCGCGCGACGGGCCCGGCGCCGATCTGCGAGCCGCGGACGAACGCCGACCGCAGCGTCGCGAAGTTCAGCGAGAGCCGCTGCGCGCCGACCGCCGCCGACCGCTCGGCGAGCTTGGCGACCATGTACTCGTTGAGCCCGTTCTCGGCGGCCGGGTCGCGGCGCATCAGGTCGAGCGACAGGCCGGCGCGTCCCCACGGCACGAAGCTGAGCAGGCCGCGCAGGTCGCCCCGGGCGTCGAACGCCTCGACCATCACGCAACGGCCGTCGGTGGGGTCGCCGAGCCGGCCGAGCGCCATCGAGAAGCCGCGTTCGGCGGCGTCGCCGCGCCACGCGTCGGCGCTGCGGATCAGCGTGGCCATCTCCCACGCCGGGATCTGCGAGTGGCGGCGCACGCGGACCGTGTACCCGGCGCGTTCGACCCGCCGGACGGCCTGCCGGACGGGCCGCATCTCCCGTCCGTCCAGACTGAACGCGGTGAGGTCGAGGACGGCCTCGTCGCCGAGTTCCAGCGCGTCGAACCCGTGCCGCCGGTAGACGTGCGCGCCGCGCTCACCGACGCTGACGGCGCCGGGGATCCAGGCGTGCGCGCGGCACTCGGCCAGCCACGCCTCGATCGCCTGGTCCCAGGATTCGGGATCGCCGAGCGGGTCGCCGCTGGCCAGGGAGACCGAACCCTCGACCCGGTAGGCGATGGCCGCCTTACCGTTCGGTGCGACCATGACGTCCTTGTCGCGGCGCAGCGCGAAGTAGCCGAGCGAGTCCTGGTCGCCGTGCTCGGCGAGCAGCGAGCGGGCGGCGAGCTCCTCCCGCGGGCCGAGAACGGGGTCGCGGCGGCCCGGTTTGAACATCGCCCAGAACGTGACGATCAGCAGCCCGGTGCCGAGGACCCACAGGATCGCGTCCACCCAGAGCGGCACGTCCACGTCGATCGGCTTGCCGGTGACGCGCGGCCCGAGAACGGTCTGCGAGATCGCGTAGACCGGATGCGTCCAGAAGTCGCCGTTGCCGTCGCGGTCGGTGACGGTGACGGTGAACGTCCCGATTCCGCAGGTCACGACCAGTAGGCCGGTGAAGACCCGCGCGGCCAGACGCCGGTTCGCGCGGTCGGGCAGCGTGGTGAACTGCCCGCGCGCGGCGACCACCAGGGTGAGGACGGCGAGATGGACGGCGGTGGTCCCCACCAGTCCGGGCGCGATGACCTCGTCCGGGTCGAGGGCGGCCGTCAGCAACGCCGCGACGCCGAGCGCGGTCGGCAGACAGAAGATCAACAGCAGTAGTCGCCACGCGACCCGTTTGCGCCGCCGGACGCCCATCGACAGCAGGATCCAGAGGAGCCCGAGCGGCACGCTCGGGAACCAGCCGAGATACCCGATCCAGCGCAGCGCCCAGATGTCGGCGATCTCAAGGATGAGACCATAGGAGCCCCACGCGAGCAGCGACAGGATCCCGGAGAGTCGGGTGTACCAGAAGAAGATCGTCGGAGCGGCCCGGACCAGCCGGCGCCACTCACCGCGCAGGCCGATTCCACGGCCGCCGCGCGCCACGGCCGGGTCAGTCGTCGTTACGAAGGCCACGTGGATCACGTTTCCGTGTGCGGATGACCGTCCGGAGGCGAACCCGCGGGTGAAGCCGGACGTCGTACGGGTAGGGGGATGTGGCGTGCAAGCTTGGTCCAAGATTCTCAGCAAAAGTCGATATGGTCGCGGATATGCCAAATGAACCCACCGGTGGGCGGTTGCTCGCCCGCCGCTACCGCCTGGTCACCCAGGTCGGCCGAGGCGGCATGGGGACGGTCTGGCAGGCACACGATGAGGTCCTCGGTCGTGACGTCGCGGTGAAGGAGGTCATCCTCCCGCATGGTCTCACCGACGAGGAACGCGCTGTCCACCACAAGCGCACGTTCCGTGAGGCGCGCACCGCCGCGCGGCTCGGCCACCCCGGCGTCGTCACCGTCTATGACGTCGTCGAGGAGGACGACCGGCCCTGGATCATCATGGAGCTCATCAGGGCGCGTTCCCTGGACCAGGTGATCAAGCAGGACGGGCCGCTGGAGACCCGCCGTGCCGCGGAGATCGGCCGGCAGATGCTCGCCGCCCTGCACGCCGCGCACGGCGCCGGTGTCCTGCACCGCGACGTCAAGCCCAGCAACGTGCTGATCACCGGCACCGGGCGGATGGGCGAGCGGGCCGTGCTCACCGACTTCGGCATCGCCACCGCGTCCGGCGACGCCACCCTCACCCAGACCGGCCTGGTCATGGGGTCCCCCGCCTACATCGCGCCCGAACGGGCCCGCGGCCGGGTCGCGGGTCCCGCGTCCGACCTGTGGTCGCTCGGCGTCACCCTGTACGCGATGCTGCACGGCAAGTCGCCGTTCGAGCGGCCCGAACCGATGGCCGCGCTCGTCGCGGTGATCTCCGAGGAGCCCGACCCGCCGGAGATGGGCGGACGCCTCATCCCCGTCGTCGAGGGCCTGCTGCGCAAGGACCCCGACGAGCGGATGGACGCGATCGAGGCGGGCGCGCTGCTCGACGACATCGTCCGCCGGGAGACCATCGACACGCAGCGGACGATGGCCGTCGAGTACTCGGCCGACGACATGCCCGCGGGGACGGCCGATCCCGGTGGCCCGACCACCGTCGACCCGGTCGGCCCCCGTCCCGGCCCCGACGCCGCCGAGGCCCGCCCGGACCAGCTGACCAGCTTCGACCTGCCGCCCACGACCTCCCCGCGAACCGCCCGACCGTCCCGTTCCGCCCGATCCTCCCGCTCTTCCCGGTCCGCGACGTCCGGCCGGTCGGCCGAGCCCGGTTCGACCGCGCGGTTCGGGAGCGTCGGCGCCGACGGCGGCCGGGCCGGACCCGGCGAGACCACCCCCGACCCCGGCCGTGCGGCGACGTGGCGTTCCCTCTCGCCCCGGTCCTCCGCGCCCGCCGCCGGGAACTCCGCGACGGAACCGTCCGGCGACCCGGCGACGGCGCGGCACTTCGCGCCGTCCACGCACCCGGCCGGACGGCCCGCCCTCGCCTCCAACCGCAACGTCCTGATCGTCGCCGTGGTCGCGCTGATCATCATCGTGGTCGTCACGGGCATCGCGTTGGCGAACAGCCGTGGGAACGGGAAACCGGCCCGCAAGGAGGCCGCCACGACCCCCACGACGGGCGGCCAGAAGACGGGCGGCCAGAAGCAGTCCGCGCCACCGAGTTCGGCCAAGCCCGCCGACGCGCTTCCCGCCGGGTTCACCATGCACAAGGACCCCAGCGGCTACTCCGTACCGGTCCCCAAGGGCTGGAGCGGCCCCGAACGGAAGCAGGGCGGCGACCACTTCTACTCGCCGGACCGCAGGACCTATCTCCAGATCGACCAGACCGACGACCCCAGCGACAGCGCGATCGACGACTGGCGGCGGCAGGCACGCGGCGGTAACCGCTTCGCGGGCTACCGGGAGATCCGGATCGAGCCGACCGGGGACCATCCGCCCGTCCCCGACACCGGCGACGGCGACGACTCCGCCGACTGGGAGTTCACCTTCGACAACGGTGGCGGGCGCAAGCACATCCTCAACCGCGGTTTCGTCGCGGGAGGGCACGGCTACGCCATCCTCCTCTGCGCCCCCGAGAGCGACTGGGCCAAGGTGTTCGCCGACATGCAGCCGGTGTACCGCTTCTTCGAACCCGCGGGTGACTAGTGGCGGATCGCCTGTTCGCCGGTCGGTTCCGGCGCGAAACCGTGGCCGGAGGCCACGGGACGGGAACGGTGTGACGCATAATCGACACGTTCCGTCCCTCCGGGGTGGGCCGACCAGTGGGGGGTCCCTCTAGCAATGGCACAGGCACGTCTGCTCGGTAACCGCTACCGACTCGACTCGGTCGTCGGCCGGGGCGGGATGGGCACCGTGTGGCGCGCCCTCGACGTCATGCTGGACCGCGAGGTCGCCGTCAAGGAGGTCGTGTTCCCGCCGGGCCTCGACGAGGAGGAACGGGCCGTCCTGTACGAGCGGACGTTCCGGGAGGCACGGGCGTCGGCGCGGCTGAACCATTCCGGGGTGGTGACCGTCCACGACGTCGTCGAGGAGTCCGACCGGCCCTGGATCGTGATGGAGCTGGTCCTCGCGCCGTCGCTTCAGGACGTCCTCGAACGCGGCCCGATGGACCACAGCCGGGTCGCCGACATCGGGTTGCAGATGCTCGGCGCGCTCCGCCACGCCCACGAGAAGGGCATTCTGCACCGTGACATCAAACCCAGTAACGTTCTGATCACAGATGCGGGACGGGTGGTGCTCACCGACTTCGGCATCGCGCAGATGGAGGGCGACGCGACCCTCACCCAGACGGGCCTCGTCATGGGGTCCCCCGCCTACATCGCTCCGGAGCGGGCGCAGGGCGAACGGGCGGTGCCCGCCTCCGACCTGTGGGCGCTCGGCGCGACCCTGTACGCGGCCGTGGAGGGGCACTCACCCTACGAGCGGTCGGACGCGATGGCGTCGTTGCAGGCGGCCCTGAGCGAGCCGGTGCCGCCGCCGCGCAACGCGGGCCCGCTCGCGCCGGTGCTGAACGGCCTGCTGGCCCGCGAGCCGATGAACCGGATGACCGCCGCCCAGGCACAGCCACTGCTCACCCGCGTGGCGGCCCTGCGCCCACGGTCGTCGTCCCCCTCGTCCCCCTCGTCGCCTTCGGCGCCGCCCGCCCCGCCGCAGGCCGAGGAGACGGTGACGGACGAGCCGTCCGCGCGTTTCCTGCCCACCAGGGTGGACGAGCCGTCGGAGACCGTCCTCGACCCGGACGAACTCGGCGCGGTGACGCGCCGTGACCCCGGCGGGTGGGCGCCGCCGCCTCCGCCTCCGCCGCCCCCCACCCGACCCCCGGCCCAGCCGCCCGCTCAACCGTCGTCCTCGCCCCAGTCCTCGTCGCCGCCCGCGCCGTCCTCGTCCCCGTCGGCCGGGGCCTCGCAGCCTGCGCGGACACCGCCGCCGTGGGAACAGCCTCGGCAGTACTCGCACTGGCAGCAACCGTCCCCGCCGCCCGCGCCGGGCCCTTCCGACGGACGCGCCGAGCGCCGCCGGACCGTGGTCGTCGTCACGATCGCGGTGGTCCTCGTCGTGGTGGCGGTGCTGGCCGGGGCGTTCATCCTGCGCGGCAAGCTCCGGACCGGATCAGCCGCCGGCGGACAGCGCGTCCAGGGCGAGGCGCAGGTCGGCGACATGTTCGTCGAGCTCGCCGGCGGGTTCACCCGTCCGCAGCCGCTGCACATCGTCCTCCACCAGCCGTAGGCGCTCGTCGAGGGCCGTCAGCAGCCGGTCGCCGCCCGCCGCCGCGCCGTCGCCGTTGCCGTCCGCGCCTTCGGCGAGGCTCTGCCGCAGCAGCCGCGCCTGCCGCCTGAGCTGCAGGTGACGGCGGTGCAGTTCCACGAACACCGACACCTTCGCCCGCAGCAGCCACGGGTCGAACGGTTTGGTGAGGTAGTCGACGGCACCGGCCGCGTAGCCGCGGAACGCCTGCTCACCGGACTCGCCGCCGGCGGTGAGGAAGATGATCGGGATGTCGCGGGTGCGGGGCCGGGCCTTGATATGGGCCGCGGTTTCGAAACCGTCCATCTCCGGCATCACGACGTCGAGCAGGATCAGCGCGAACTCGTCGTTCAGCAGCTCCTTCAGCGCGGCCTGCCCGGACGTGACCGGGACCACCTCGACCGGCAGCGCGTCCAGCACGGCGGCGAGGGCGGTCAGATTCTCCGTTCGGTCGTCGACGGCCAGGATCCTCGTGTCGCTCGGCACCGGACTCCTCACGTCAGCGACGGCTCTGCCGTCCACCCTGCCACGACCCACCGTACGGCGACAGTGAATCGCCCAGAGTACGCATTTCTAGGGCAGCCAGCCGGGTTTGACGATCCCGGACTCGTAGGCGAACACGACGAGCTGCGCGCGGTCGCGGGCGCCGAGCTTCACCATCGTCCGGCTGACATGGGTCTTCGCCGTGGCCGGGCTCACCACCAGCCGGGCGGCGATCTCCTCGTTGGTCAGCCCCTCGCCGACCAGCGCCATCACCTCCCGTTCCCGCTCGGTCAGGGCGTTCAGCCGCGGCGACGGCGCCGGCTCCTTGGCGCGGGCGGCGAACTCGGCGATGAGGCGGCGGGTCACCGACGGCGACAGCAGCGCGTCGCCGGCCGCGACGGCCCGGACGGCGTGGATCAGCTCGACCGGCTCGGTGTCCTTGACCAGGAACCCGCTCGCGCCGCCGCGCAGCGCCTCGAACACGTACTCGTCCAGCTCGAACGTGGTGAGGATCACGATCCGCACGCCGTCGAGTCGCTCGTCGGAGGCGATCCGCCGGGTGGCGGCGAGCCCGTCGAGGCCGGGCATCCTGATGTCCATCAGGATGATGTCGGGACGCAGCCGCCGCGCCTGCGCCACGGCCTCCTCGCCGTCGCTCGCCTCACCGACGACCTCGATATCGGGCTGCGCGTCGAGCAGCGCCCGGAAACCGGCCCTGACCAGCACCTGGTCATCGGCCAGCAGGACCTTGACCACGGGGCGTCCCGCGTCCGGAGACCCACCGGAGACCCGCATGTTCAGTCCTCCCTCACGGCGGACGCGCCGTCCGGTTCCCGCGCCGCGGAATCGTCGGAGAGGGGGAGCCGGGCGCGCACCCGGAAACCGCCGCCGGGCCGCGGGCCGGCCTCGAACGAGCCGCCGAGCGCCGCGGCGCGCTCCCGCATGCCGCGGATCCCGCTGCCGCCCGGACGGTCGTCCAGCAGCGACACCCCCCGGCCGTCGTCGTCGACCCGCACCACGATGTCCCGTTCACCGTAGGCGATGTGGACGCGCGCCGTCACCGGGCCGGGCCCGGCATGGCGGGTCACGTTCGTCAGGGACTCCTGGACGATCCGGAACGCGGCCAGGTCGGTGCCCGCGTGCAGCGGACGGCGCTCCCCGGTGATCTCGCACTCCACCCGGAGCCCGGCGGAGCGGGCGCGGTCCAGCAGCTCGTCGAGCCGGTCGAGCCCGGCGGTGGGGGAGCGCGGCGCGGTCTCGCCCTGCGCCCGCAGCGCCCCGATCACCCCGCGCATCTCGGTGAGGGCCTCCTTGCTGGCGTCCTTGATCGCCGCCAGCGCCGTCCGGGCCTGCTCGGGATCGTCGTCCATCAGATGCAGCGCCACCCCGGCCTGCACGTTGATCATCGAGATGTTGTGGGCGAGGACGTCGTGCAGCTCGCGGGCCATCAACAGCCGCTCCTCGCTGGCCTGGCGGCGCTCCTCCTCGGCGCGGACCCGGGCCGACTCGGCGGCCCGCTGGGCCCGCATCCGGACCAGCTCGGACGTGATCAGCACGACCAGCACCCAGGCGATGACGAATGTCGCGCCGACCAGGCTGGGCTCCTGCGGCGAGAACCATCCCCGGGTGCCGCGTTCGTCCGCCGGGACGCCGATCAGCGCGGTCAGGCCGAAGAAGACGGCCAGGCCGGCGCCCGTGCCCGCCCAGGCGGCCAGACGGTGCCCGGCGACGACCGCGGCCATCAGCGCGACGGCGAGAGAGAGCGGCACGGGCCCGTAGACGTAGCCGCGCAGCAGGTACAGGGCGGTCACGGCCCCGGTCGCGGCGAGCGTGATCACCGGATGGCGGCGGCGCAGCAGCAGCAGCGCCGGTCCGCCCAGCAGCAGGCCGAACCCGAGCGGGTCCAGGTCCCGGTGGGCGATGTCGGACGACCCGCCGCCGTCGGCCCACGGCGGACCGGACCGCTCCGCCCGCCCGCCGCCGTGCCCCGCGCCCAGCGTCCCCAGGATCTGGACGACCACCAGGAGCAGCGGGACGACCCACACCGGCCACCCGGCGGGGCGCGGCCAGCGCGGCGGTGAAGTGCTCATGTCTGCACGGTAAGTCATCGGTGTCCGGGGTCACGTCGCCCGTGGGGAGGTAACCGCCCTACGCCCCGGGACGTAGGGGGCCATGTCTTCCGGCGGGCTGGGTCGTCCAGCGGACGGGAAGGTGCTCGAAGCCGTGGCGGGTGCTCGATCGCAGCGTCACCGGGGCGCCCGCGAGCTGGGGCAGGCCCGGACGCTCCAGCAGCGCGTCGAGCAGGGCGCGCAGGTGCACGCGCGCGAGCCGCGCGCCCATGCAGGCGCGGACCCCGAAGCCGAAGCACAGGTGGGCGCGGGCGCCGGGCGCGACACCGCCCGGTTCCGGGGACCGGCCTCCCATGAGGAACCGGTCGGGCTGGAACCGTCCCGGGTCGGGGAACGCCTCGCCGTCATGGTTCGCGGACACCAGCCACAGGACGACGCGTTCACCGGCCAGCAACGGCACGCCGCCGATGGCCGTGTCGCGGCGGGCGATCCGCCAGACCCGCAGGACGGGCGTCCACCACCGCAGCATCTCCTCGACCGCGCTGTCGATGAGCCGCTCGTCCGAGCGTTCCTCCTGGAGCCGGGCGTACTGGGTGGGGTGCCGGAGGAGGGCGTACAGACCGCCGGTGAGGGTGTTCCGCAGCGTCTCGGGCAGGTCGCGGACGACCTCGCCGACGAAGTCGACCGTCACCCCGGACGGCATCCGGGCGAGCATGGTCCGCGCCGGCGGGTCCATGTCGATGGGCGCGGGCCACTCGGACCGGACGCCGTCGAGGGGGGTGTCGCCGGAATCGTCCTCGTTGGCCGTGCCGTGCAGGGTGCCGTCGTCCGCCGGCACGAAGATCTCCGGGTGGGCGAGGGCGTACAGGACGTCGTCGTGGCGCAGCACGCCCCAGGCGCCCGACCGGCCGGCCGCGCGCCCGTCCAGCCACACCACCGGGGTCCGGGCCCGGAGCCGGTCCAGCCGGTCGTGCGGGACGCCGTGCGCGTAGGCGTCCGCATGGTCGAGCACACCGGCATCGGAGAGGGGGAGCGCGCCTCGCCCTAGAGGCATGGGAACCTCCTTCGCCAGTCGGGACGCTAACGCGTCCCGGTGGACGCCGGAAGGTCCGGTTCCGGCCGTCCGCCCGGCGGCGGCCCCGCCCGCCACCGCCGGGCCGGTCCTCAGCCGGCGAGCCACTCCCCGGTCTCCACGCTGACCAGGCCGTGCCGGGCCGCCTCGATCACCGCCTCGCGCTGCGAGTGCACCCCGAGCTTGCTCAGCACGCTCTGTACGTGGCTGCGGGCCGTGCTGCGGGTGACGCCCATCGCCTTGGCGAGCGCCTGTGTCGACTCGCCGCGCGCCAGCCGGGTCAGGACCTCACGTTCCCGCGGCGTGAGGAACCGCGCGGCCCGCTGCGCGTCGTTGCTGGGCCGCGGGCCGTTGCGCCGGGCGTCCTGGTCGACGACGATCTCGCCGTCGGCGACGCGGCTCAGCACGGCGAGGATGTCGCCGGTCTGCTGCCCCTTGTGCGCGAAGCCCCGCACGCCCGCCGCCAGCCCGGACTCCATCACGCCCGGTTCGAGGAACCCGGTGAGGACGATGAACCGTGTGCCCGGGGACGCGGCCCGCAGCCGTGCCATCCAGTCGAAGGCCGTGCCGTCGGGGAACCGCAGGTCGATCAGGCACAGGTCCGGCTGCCCGCCGCGCAGCAGCGGCATCGCGTCGGCGGGGGAGCAGGCCACGCCGACGACGCTGTGCCCGGCGTCCGTCAGCACCAGGGACAGCGACTCGGCGAACACCGCGTGGTCGTCGCAGATGACCATCTTCATGGGTGTCGCCGCCAGTCGTCGGCGTGGGCGTCCTGCGACGGGCCGGACGGGTGCGCGGACCCTCCGCCGGTGTGCCCCCGGCCCGGGTGCCGTCTGTCGGGGGGCGGCGCCGCGGGCAGCAGGATCCGGACGCGGGCCCCGCCCATCTCGCAGGTGCGGATCTCCAGGCTGCCGCCGTATCCGGAGACGAGGTCGTGGACGATGCCGAGCCCCAGGGACGCGAGCCCGCGCCGGGCCGGCCCGTCCGGACGTGTCTCCGTGCCGCCGAAGCCGGGACCGTCGTCGTCGACCTGGACGGCGACCCAGCCCTGGTCGGACTCGACCCGGACGTCGACGTGCCCGTCCGCGACCCGGCACGCGTTGTCGAGGACGTTGCGGACCGCGCGCCACAGCGCGACCGGGTCGATGTGCGCCCACGCCTCGTCGCCGGCGAAGCAGACCTCGTGCGAGGTGGCGAGCCGCATGCCGG
Organism: Actinomadura pelletieri DSM 43383; assembly: GCF_003634705.1. GTDB lineage: Bacteria > Actinomycetota > Actinomycetes > Streptosporangiales > Streptosporangiaceae > Spirillospora > Spirillospora pelletieri. The sequence continues at coordinate 571,223 of NZ_RBWU01000002.1, forward strand.
TGACGACCTCGGCGGTGAGGTCGTCCACCCGGATCCGGTCCGGGTTCGGCGGCGGCCGGTTCGCGTCCTCGCCCTCGGGGTCGTCCTCGTCGAGCCGCCGCAGCAGATGGTCGAGCCACCGGGTCTCGCCGAGAAGCTGTTCGATGCGGGCCCTGCTGGTGTCGCCGACGTCCTCGGCGACGGCGACGGCGGAGGCCAGCATGATGATCGTGCCGAGTTCGTGGCGGATGTCGTGTCTGAGCCGTCGCCGCCAGAGGGTGTGCGCCCCCGACTGTGCGACGCGGTTCGTCGGGAACTCGCCGTGGTGCGCGGGCTCGGGCGGACCGAGGTCCGCGAGCGTCCCCGCCCGTGCGGGTGCGTCCGCCGGAGTCGACCGGGACTCCGCTTCGTCCATGAGAATTCCCCGCTCCGCTATTTCGGCACCGTATAGACGTTCGCTCCGCTATACGTAGGTGTCCAGTCAATGGCCACAACCGTCCGCCCGCTGACCAGAAGTGGACATGCACATCGGGTGGTGAACCTTTTTGATTGACGGTGCGTCCCTGTCGGGATTGTCAGTTCTTGCTGCCGTCCATTCTTTCATGCTTACGGCGTAGCCACATTGCGCATTCCAGCGGGTGCGTTGCCCGGCCGTAGACGAGACAGTCGAGAGCATGGCGACGGTCACATTTCTGGGACATGCGGGGGTGGCGGTGGACGCTGGCGCGTTCCACCTGCTCGCCGACCCGTGGCTTGCTCCGACAGGGGCCTTTCTCGGAGCCTGGCACCAGTATCCGCGGAACGACCACCTCGACCTCGCCGCGTTGCTCGACGCGGACTGGGTCGCGGTCTCTCACGAACATCTCGATCACTTCGACCCATGGGTGCTGGAGCGACTTCCGGCTCGTACTAGAATCCTCATTCCGTGCTATCCGGGACCCGCCTTCCGGGAGCGCATGCTGGCCGCGGCGGGCGGCCGGCAGGTAATCGAGTTGACGGCGTGGGAGAAATTCCCGCTCGACAATCGGGGGTCGTGGATCACCGCGATTCCGGAACTGTCGCCGATGTGCCATGACGCCGCCTTTCTCATCGTCGCGGACGGTCATGGGATCCTGCACGCCAACGACGCCCGGCTCACCGCCGCGCAGGCCCGCCGCGCCAAGCATCTGGCGGGCGGCCGGCTGGACCTGATGGCCGTGCAGACGTCCGGCGCGTCCTGGCATCCGATCTGCTACGAGTACCCGCCCGAGGAGATGGCCAAGGTCGCCATGGACAAGCGGGTGTCGAAGCTGCGCGCCGTGCAGCGGCTCGTCCGGCAGACCGCGCCGGAGCTCGCGGTGCCGTTCGCCGGGCCGCCCTGTTTCCTGGACCCCGAGGTCGACCACCTCAACCAGATCCTCGACCAGGAGGACGGCGCGTTCTGCGACCCGGACGTCTCCACGCAATGGCTGCGCGAGCATCTGCCGAACCAGCGCTGGGACTACTTCAAGCCCGGCGACGTCCTCGACCTCGACACCGGTGCCATCATCCGCGACCCCGTCTCCGCCGACTTCTCCTTCGCCGACGCCTACCGGCCCGCGTACCTTGAGCGGTACGCCGCCGACCGCGCGTCCGCCATCGCCGAGGTGATGGCCCGTCATCCCGAGCCGGGTCCCGATCTGTTCGACCGGTTCGTCGCCCATTTCGACTATCTCGGCGGCCTCAGCGACTACTTCCTCCGCCAGATCGCCATGGTCGTCCAGTTCGAGGTCACCGGCCCGAACGGCGGGGTCTGGAACGTCGACTTCTCCCCGGACGGTGTCACGGTCAGCGAGGCGTCCTCCGACGTCCGCCCCCATTACCGCATCACCGCGGCGGGACGCTGGATCGACGGCATCCTCGCGGGCCGGATGGCGTGGGAGGACTTGCTGATCTCGTTCCGGGTGAGCCTCTACCGCGACCCCGACGTCTACAACGACTACCTCGTCGGCCTGCTCAAGCACGCCAACGCGCCCGCCCTGGAGGCCGTCGAGGCCTACGAGACCGGACGCGACGAGACCGAGCGCATCACGGTCGCCTGTGACGGCGTCCGCTACGACATCCCCCGCTACTGCCCGCACGCGGGCGAGGACCTGTCGGTCGGCGCCGTCGTCCGCGACGGCCGGATCCACTGCCTGGCCCACAACTTCGCCTTCGACCTCGCCAGCGGCGAGTGCGTCAACGCCCGCGCCGCGAACCTCACCAGCCGGAAACTGTCCTGACCCGAGGCCGGGCGTCCGGGCGCCCGGTCGTCCGAGAATCTCTGCTAAGTGGGACGAGTCCGGCGTGTCTGACATCAGTCCTCAGTCGTTACGTGTTAGGTTTTTCCCCTGTTTGTCTGGGGGGTTTGAAGAGTGCGCGGTCTGAACCGCAAGAAGATCGGCCTGTTGGCTGTCGCGTTCGTTCTCGTCATCGGTGTCATGGAGGTCCTGGCGCTCAAGATCGGGTCCATGGACCTGCCCTTGCCGTCGGAGCCGGGCCATCCGGCCGTGGCCGAAAGACCGGGTGGCTGACCCGGTCTCTCAACGTCCGGCGTAGCGGGACCGGATGATGCTCTGCAGGTCGGGATGGTCGCCGCCGGTGGCGTCCGCCAGGGTGGGACAGGCCCATTCGTCTTGGTGGCCCCACGAGTAGGTGACCTCCAGCCGCGGGGTGGGGACGAGCCGGTCCCAGCGGGCGAGGATCTCGCGGAACTGGCCCTCCGTGGGCAGCCAGTACTGCTTGTCGCCCGTGGAGCAGTCCTGCCCGAACGTCTGCAGGACGGGCGCGACCTTGCCGCGGGGGATGCCCGCGTCGTCGACCATTCGCACCATCCGGTCGACCGCGCGGATGTCGCAGTCGTCGAGCGGCGTCGGCGAACCCTTGCAGGGGTAGGGATCCAGCCCGACCAGGTCGACGCTGACGCGTTGCGGCGTGAGCGACCTCATCGGCCAGTCGGTCAGCGCGATGTAGGAGACCTGGCCGGGCGCGTGCCGCCGGATGTACTCGGCGCGGTTGCGGATCTCGTCCACGACCTCGGGGCATTCGCCGGTGTTCGGCTCGTCCGAGAGGTACCAGCCGTACACCTTCTCGTTCCGTCCGAACCGGTCGACGGCCCGTCTGAACGCCTCCATGTCGAGGTGGAAGGCACCGCAGTGGAAGTTGCCGACCCACAGCATCGCCTGCATGCCCTGCGGGACCCCGGCGATGAGCGACGCGTCCGCCTCGACGTCCACGACGTCGTAACCGAGCTCCTTCAGCCGCGTGTAGTCGGCGGGTTCGGAGTTCAGGGCGACGCGGCGGGTCCTGCCGGGGTCGGGCGCCGGCACGCCGGGAGACGCGGGCGGCACCCAGTCGCGGACGTGGTCGGACGGATCCGCCCGGGTGACGACCAGGAACCCCGTGACCAGCACGATCGCCGCGCCGACCGCGGAGAACCTGAAACGCATATCCCGTAAGTCCATGCGGTACCTTCCTTGGCGCGCCGTCAGGCGGCGGACCCCGGCTCCTTGGCGCGGTGCGCGGCGTCGGACGGTGACGTCAACTCTGACACGTTGCCGCTCCCGGACACCGGCAACTGTGGCACTTTGAACCCCAGAATGTAGCGGACCGTCCGCAACAGGACGCGAAGCGTCACCCGCATCGACGGATTGCTCAGGTACACCGCGTCGGCCGCCGACTGCGCCGGGGCGAGATGCTCCACGTAGAAGGCGAGGTCGACCTCCTGACCCGGCGGCAGGATCTCGGCGTACCGGAAGCTCACCTGGGACAGGCCCGTGATCCCCGGCCGATGGTCGAAGATCCAGCGCCAGCGCGTGTCGTAGTAGACGGCGAGGTCGTAGGTCTCCGGACGCGCGCCGACGAGCGTCATGTCGCCGCGGAGCACGTTCACGAGCTGCGGCAGCTCGTCCAGGTAGTAGCGGCGCAGGAACCGGCCGAGGGGGGTGACCCGCGGGTCGGAGGTCGCGGTGACCTTCATCCCGCCGACGCCCTGCCGCATCGTGCGGAACTTGTACATGGTGAACGGCCGGCCGCCCTGCCCGACACGGGTCTGTTTGAAGATCCCCCGACCCCGGCTCGTCAGCCGGACCAGCACGTAGATGAGCATCATCGGGACGGACAGCAGCAGTAGCCCGGTCAACGCGGCGATGATGTCCAGCGCGCGCCGGCCGCGCGAGGGCGGGATTCCGTCGGACGGGTCGATGGGTCGCGCGGTGAAGTCCTTGGACATGGTCACCCCTTGTTCCTGACGGCCTGGAACCAGGCCAGCAAAGCCGCGGTGGTGGTGAGGAAAGAGACCGAGGTGGCGACGGCGGCGCCCGCCGCGCCGTGCGCCGGGATCAGCAGCGTCCCGAGCACGACGACGACGAGCAGGCCGATGCCCTGCCCGGTGGACGCGGCGCCCGGTCGTCCGACCCCGTAGAGGTACGCCATGACGAGCCCGGTCACACCGAAGGTCACGACACCCGCGAGACGGATGTAGGTCGGTACGACGGCATCGTCGAACACGTCGCCGAACACCCACGGCAGCGCCGTTCCGGCGATGAGCGCGAGTGGCAGCGCGGCGAGCACGGAGACGCCGAGCGCCGGGAGGATGAGGGCGGCGGTCCGGCGGGCGGCGCTCCTCTTGTCCTCCCTGGCGAAGTCGGGATACAGGACGTAGTTCACGGCGAGCCCCGGAAGCTGCACGAGTTCCGCGAACTTGCTCGCGACCGTGTAGACGCCCAGCGTCTTCGGCCCGGCGAGCGCGCCCAGCAGCGCCATGTCGAAGCGGAGTTGCAGGAGGTCGATGAGCTGGCCGACATAGCCGCGGATCCCGTAACCGGCGATCGACCGGCCGAGGCGCGCGTCCGGACGTCCCCAGCCGCGGAAGAAGCCGCGCCGTGCCAGCCGCCGCGCGATCCACGCCGCGGCGGCGAGGTCGGCGAGGACGAGCCCGGCGACGAGCGCGCCCGTGCCGTGCCAGCCGACCAGGATCGCGATGTAGATCGGCAGGAACACGAACTCCTCGACGGCGATGGCGAGGCTCGCGCCGTTCGGGTCGTCCGTCCCCTGGAGAAGCCCCTTGCCGACGGACACGAACCCCTGCGTGAACGCGGGGACGGCCGCGGCGAGCGTCAGCCAGATGCCGAACGACTTGAAGAACACGATGAGGAGCAGCGGGCTCAACGCGAGCCAGCCGACGCCCGCGAGGACCGCTCCGATCACCGTCAGCCAGGCCAGGGTGGGCCGCACCCGGCTCTGGTCGCGGTCGGACTGGGCCAGGAAGTAGGGCGCGGCGGCCGGCAGCCCCGCGTTCGACAGATGGCAGAGCAGCCCCGGCAGGATGCGGACGAGGGTGAACGCCCCCACCAGCGTCGGCCCGCCGACCCGCGCGACGAGGATCGTCGCGACCCCCAGCGACGCCAGCGCGCCCACCCGCGCGGCCATGTTCCCCGCGACGAGCTGCACGAGCCGCCCGCGGAGACCGCTCCGCCCGGCGTCATGCCCGGGTTCCTTGCCGGTTTCGGGTTCCTTGGTCGCGATGCCGGTCTTGACACCGTTCACCCGGCGACGTCCCGGCACGGGCGCGACCTCCCTGGCACCGCCGTACCGGACGGCGATCCGGCGAGGAGCCGGCGGGGCGGGCGGCGCGGGAGGGTCGCCCGCTAAGCGGGCCGCGGGGGCGGGTCGGAGGGACGCGCCGGACGTGCGGCGGCCGAACAGGTCCAGGGCGGCGATCAGACCGAAGATCGCGAAGCCGTGCCGGTAGTGCAGCACCTCATAGAACAGGCCGCAGATGACGAACACCACCAGCAGCGCCCCGAACAGTTCGGGATGCGGGACGAGCCGCGCGTACTCGGGTTTCAGCGCGCCGCGCCGCGCGATCCGCACACACCTCACCACCAGGACCGACAGCAGCAGGACCAGCGCGAGCCCGCCGAGGAACCCCCGTTCGAGGACGGAGGCGATGTAGTCGTTGTGCGCCTCGCGGACGTACGTCTCCTGCTGGACGAGCATCTGGCGTTCGGTCTCCGCGGCGCCGATGCCCCACGGATGGGGCTGGGCCTGGATCATGTCCCAGGTGGTGGAGAAGACGGTGCTGCGGGACTCGGTGCTCTCCCCGGTCGTCCTGCCGATCGAGTCGCGCAGGAGCGGGGACGCCTCGCTGGCGCGGTCCAGGAACGGTTGGACGTCGACCTGGGTCACCAGGGTGATCCCGGCGCCGCCGACGAACACGGCGGCGGCGCCGACCACGATCGCGTGGTGGGCCTTGCCCTCGCGGAACAGCCGGAACAGGTAGCCGAGCAGCAGCGCGCAGCTGAGCGCGAGCATCCCGCCGTTCGAGCCGGTCAGCAGCTCGGCGGTGATGAGGATGCCGCACACGGTCCAGCGCCGCCATCTCGTCTCCGGCCAGCGGGCGGCGCGGGCGATGAAGAAGATGCAGATGAACCAGTTGGCCGCGTAGTTGGCGTCCCCGAAAGTGAACATCAGCCGCGAACCGTCGATCTGCTTGCCGGACATCGCGTCGTTCCCGATCGCGAACCCGGTCATCATCACGAGCGCGTAGAAGGTGCCGATCCCGACGAAGGCGCGCAGCGTGACACGGAGCAGCGCCGGATCACGGCAGAGGTTGGCGACGCAGACCGCCCACAGCAGGACGAACACGTCCTTGACGAGGGTGAGCGCCCCGGCGTTGTCGTTGGCGAGCGCCGCGACGCCGCCCGCGAGGACGGTGAGCAGGGTGGGCAGCAGGTAGGGCCAGCGGACGGGAACCCGCCGCGTGCCCGCCCACAGGAACACGGCGAACGCGAACACGACCAGGACCGCGTCGGGGATCGCCGTGTTACCGGGGCCGGGCGGCAGCCCGCCGGGCAGCAGCATGGGCAGCGACGCGATGCCCAGAACGAGGGTGACGACCTCGGGCCGCCACCGTCCTCGCCTGGTTTCTGCGGGCTCGGGGGGCTCAACCCACGGCGCCGGAGCCCCCGACGATTCCTCCTTCGGCGCCGCTTTGGTCGCGGTCGAGGTCATGACCGCTGGTAGGGCCGCCTGGAAGTGCCCCGGTAGGTCTCGTCCAGGACCGTACCGAGGTGGGTGGGGGTGAACCATTCGCCGACCCGGCCACGGGCGCGTTCGGCCATCCGGTCCGCGGCGACCGGATCGTCCAGCATCGCCGTGATGGCGTCCGCGAGCCGTTCCGGGTTCTCCGGCGGGACGAGCAGCCCGGTCTCGCCCGCGAGGACGAGGTCCTGGTTGGACGGCACGGCCGTCGCGACCAGCGGGATTCCGGCGCTGATCGCCTCGACCAGCACGCAGGGCAGCCCCTCCCAGCGGCTCGCCATCGCCATCAGGTCGAACGCGGGCATGACGGACGCGACGTCGTCGCTGTGCCCGAGCCAGCGCATCCGATCCTCGATGCCGAGCCGCGCGGTGAGCTTCGCCAGCCTGTCCGCCATCGGACCGCCGCCGACCCACAGGCCGAACACGTCGTCCGGCAGCCGCGCGATGGCCTTGGCGAAGATCTCCGGACCCTTCTGGAAGGTGAGCCGGCCGATCGAACCGACGACCTTCACCCCGAGGGGCAGGTCGAGCCGGCGGCGGGCCCGCGCCCTGGCGCCGGGCGCGGCGACGTACGACTCGACGTCCACGGCGGGCCACGACAGGCGTACCCGTTCCGGTGTGGCGAGCCCGAGCCGCAGCGCGGTCGTCACCGTGTCCGTGCCGACCCCGAGGAACGCGTCGGTGTGCTTGGCGGCGATGCGTTCGAGCCGGATGTAGGCGGTGCGCCGCGGCCACGACTGGAACTCGTGGAACGGGAAGCCGTGCCAGGTGTGCACGATGCGGGGGACGCCGGCGCGCGCCGCCGCGAGGCGTCCGATGACGCCCGCCTTGGAGGAGTGCGTGTGGACGACGTCGAACCGCCCGTCCGCCAGCACCTTGGTGAGGGTGGACAGGGCGGCGAGGTCGTCGCGGGGGGAGATCTGCGGGACCAGGGATCCCACCTGGACGACCTCCATCCCGGCGCGGTACGCGTCGGGGGTGAGGTCGCCGGCGGCGGCGTTCGCGACGGCGTCGTCGCCGTGGAGGACGCGGCCGCGGGCGGCGGACGGTTCACTGTCCATGCCGACGCCGCCGGTGACGATCGCCCGTTCGTATCCGTCGTCGGGCAGGCACAGGGCGCCGTTCAGCGCCACCCTCCCGCCGCCGCCGTTGAACCGGGTGATCACTTGCGCTACTCGTAGCTTCCTACCTGTTTTCACGGGTTACCTCACTGGCCGAGAGTGGACGCCGGGCCGGGCGATACTCCGGTAGCAGGCGGCGCAGCAGCAGGCGCACTTCGTCCGCGTCGCGGGCCTGCGCGGCCGCGGCGAGCGCGTCGAGCAACCGCGGCAGCCCGCCGGGGGGCGGTGCGGGCCTGGTCCCCCAGATCTTGGGGTGTGCGGTGCGAATACGTTGTTCCGAGTCGGCGAACGCCTTCTCGGTCAGCTTCTCGCCGGGGCCGAGTCCGCTGAACCTGATCGTGACGGCGGGGGAGTGGACCTGCGCCGCGTACCGCTGCACGAGGTCGAGGACCGGAACGGGCCGGCCCATGTCGAGGACGAACGTCTCCGCCTCCTCCGCGAGCGCGGCGGCCTCGATCAGCAGGCCCACCGCCTCCGTCACCGTCATCACGTGCCGCGCGGCCTCCGGATGCGTGACCGTGATGACCTCACCGGCGGCGATCCGGTGCGCGAGCGGGCGGCCGAGCGGCGCGCTCGACGCGCCGATGACCTGACCGACGCGGACGGCCGCGAAGCACGTCGGCCCGCCCGTCGCCGTCTGCAGCAGCATCTCGCCGAGCCGCATCGTCGCGCCGAGCACCGACGTCGGCTCCGCCGCCCGGTCGGACGAGACGAACACCAGCCGCCGCACCTCGTGCCGGACGGCGCTGTCGACGACGTGCCGGGTGCCGACCACGTTGTCGGCGACGCCGCGGCATGGATCGTTCTCGATGGCGGACAGCCGGTGCCTGCCCGCCGCGTGGAAGAGCAGTTCGGGCCTCTTGTCGTCGATGACGGCGTCGAGGCGGTCGGCGTCCCGCACATCCGCGACGGCGATGGCGATCCGGCCGTCGCCCGGTTCCCCGGTGAGCGTGCGGGCCAGCCGTTCCAGCCGGCGCCCGTCGTTGTCGACCAGGCACAGCGCCGCCGGATCCAGGCGTCGGATCCGGCGGCACAGCGCCGCGCCGACCGTCCCGCAGGCACCGGTGACGAGCACCCGCCGGCCGCGGACCAGGCGCCGCCCCCGCAGATCGGTGAGGACGATCTCCTCCCGGTCCAGCAGTAGGGCGAGCGGGCTGGCCGCGGCCACGGCGGGCGCGGTGCCTCGGCGGGGACGGTGCGACGGGAACCAGCGCACGGTCAGCTCCGGGTCCGCATCGCCTCGGCGAGGGCGGCGACCACACGGTCCTGGGCGTCGGCCGTCAGGCCCGGGTAGAGCGGCAGCGACAGCAGCTCCTCCCCGACCCGGTCGGTCACGGGGACCCGCGCGCACTCGTCCGCGCCGACGATCTCCCGGTAGGCGGTCAGCTGGTTGGCCGGGATGAAGTGGACGGACGTCCCGATGCCCGCCGCCTGCAGTTCGTCGCCGACCGCGTCACGGTCCTTCACGCGCACCTGGTAGAGATGCCAGGCGTGCCGGACGCCGTCGAGGGACTTCCGCTGCGGAAGGACGACCCCGGCCACCCCCGCCAGCGCCTCGTCGTAGCGGGCGACGAGCTGCTCCCGCGCCTCCTGCCAGCCGGGCAGCGAATGGATCTGGGCGCGTCCGATCGTGGCCTGGACGTCGGTCATGTTCGCCTTCAGACCGACGGCCTTCACGTCGTACCGCCAGCTCCCGCCGGGAAGGTAACGCTTCCAGGAGTCCTTGCTCATCCCGTGCAGCCGCATCGCGCGGACCCGGTCGGCGAACTCCTCGTCGCCGGTCGCGACCGCGCCGCCCTCGCCGATCGGCATGTTCTTCGTCGCGTAGAAGGAGAAGCACGCCGCGTACGAGGACGATCCGACGGGGGCTCCGTCGCGTGCCGCGCCCGGTCCGTGCGCGGCGTCCTCCACCACGCGTGACCGGTCGAGCCCGGCCGCCTCGGTGAGTGCGGGCACGTCCACCGGATATCCGCCCTGATTCTGCAGGACCATGGCGGCGGGTTTCACCCGCGCCGCCGCGGCGGCGACCGTCTCCTGGCTCGGCACCAGCGTCTCCTCGTCGATGTCGACGAAGACGGGACGGTGCCCGGCGTGCAGGATCGCGTTGATCGCGCCGCAGAACGTCAGGCTGGGCGTCAGCACCGGCGATCCCGCCGGCAGGTCCATCGCGCGCAGGCTCAGTTCCAGCGCGCTCGTGCACGAGGCGACCGCGACGACATGCGCGGCGCCGAGGTAGTCGGCGAACTCCTGCTCGAACGCCGCGGTCTCCGGGCCCGTGGTGAGCCAGCGGGAGTCGAGCACCTTGACGACCGCGTCGGGCACCCCGCCCGTGAGCGGCGGGACGCAGAACGGGACGTTTGACGTCATCCGGCTTATCTCCTTGTTGTCACGTGCCTGTGCGGCCGCGGGCGAGCGAGCGGATCCGTGCGAACCCGCGGTTCTGGGGGGAGGTCTCCTTGCGCGACGCGGCGACGACACCGAGCAGCGGCCAGCCGGAGGCGGCGACGAGGTCGCGGACGGCGTCCAGCCCGGCCGCCGTCGTCACCGGACCGACGGCGACCACCACGCCGACCACGTCGTCCGCGTTCGGGTCCATGTCCTCGAAGGCGTGCACATGGCACAGCGGGCGGGCCGCGACCGGCCGGCGCGCCTCCACCGGGGCCACCTCGACCGGGGTCTTCGGCATGACCGCGGTTCCGGCGGCGCGGACCAGCGAGGTGCTCTTCGCGCCCTCGGTCCCGGTGGTGTTGGACCCGGTGGTGTTCGACCCGGTGTTGTTCGACCCGGGGCCGCTGGGGGACGGGTCGTCGCCGTCCGCGTCCTTCCCGCCGGACCCGGCGGGGCGCTCCTCGGACGTCTCGGTGTCGTCGACCCGGGCGTGCACCGGCCTGGCCGCGACGGTGCTCGCGTCGTCGCCGTAGGGCACGCCGTCCCCGTACACCGCCGCCGCCACCGTCGACACCAGCTCGTGGGGCAGCGGGCCGGGCGCGCCGACCAGCGTGACCCGGTCGACGTCCTGCTTCTTCGCCGCCAGCCGCACCCGGCGGCCGAGGTCGGCGAGCTGTCCGGGGCCGCGGTCGGTGTGGCCGAGCAGCGGCACGCCCAGGCGCCGCGCGACCCGCCGCTGGCCGGGGATCGTGGGCCGGGCCGCCTCGACCACGACCGCGATCAGAATCCCGCCGACCAGCCCGACCAGCCCGGCGATCACCGACATCATCACCGTCGGGTCCGAGGTGGGGGCGAGGACCGCGGGCTGCACCACCGACGACCTGCTGGTCGCCAGGAGCTGGTTCCGCAGGTCCGAACGGTCCGACCGCAGGTCCGCCAGCTCCGCCTGCACCAGGTCGCGTTCGTTCACGGTGTCGGTGTCGGGATCGCGCTCCGCCGTGCCGCGGGTCAGCGGCCCGAGCCTGCGCTGCAGCACCCGCACGCGCTCGTCGATCTCGGCCAGCCGCTGCCTGATGGCGCCCTGGCTGGACTCGTTGATCTCCTGGACGACCGCGGTTCCGATGGCGTCGGTGAGCGCCTGCGCCACGTCCGGCTCGGAGTCCTTCACCGAAAGCTCGACGATCGTGGACGTCCCGAGCCCGGACACCTCGACGGCCTTGGCCACCTTCGTCGGCGACCGGTCGATGCCCTGCTGCCGCAGCACGTCGCGCAGCAGCGTGTCGCTGGTCGCGAACGCCTTCACCTTGCTGACCACGATGCTGACGCCCGCGTCGCCGACCTCCGCGTCGGTCACCCCGCCACCGGCCTGCAACCGGGACTTGGCGACCGAGGGCGGCACCTGGGCGCTCATCAGCAGCGCCACCAGCGTCAGCGGTACAACGGTCATGACCAGCAGGAGCGCCCAGTAACTGCGAACAACCCGCGCGGCGACTTCGTCGATCTCCACGATCATTCCTCCGGGCTCGGCCACCGCGAGCGTAAGAACCCGACTCCCCGGAGCAATCGCGCAAAAGACGATCCCCGACTACGCCGTTTGCATCAGTCGGCGCTCTTATCAGGCGTTTCGCTTGTCGGTCGGTGTGCCTGATCAATGGTCCGATGGACGCATACCGGAACGCATCGCGAGTGTGATCGCCTCAAGTGCCGAGTGCATGTCGAGTTTGGCCAGCAGGTTTTGCGTATGCGTGCGGATCGTGTTCGTCGACAGGCCCAGCCGGTCGGCGATCTCTGCGCGGCCGAGGCCGTCCACCATGCACTGCAGGACCTCCCGCTCACGCGGGGTCAGGGCCGCCAGCGTGCCCGCGCCGCCATGCGGTTCGGGGTCGTCCCGGACCAGGCGGTGCAGCACCTCGCCCAGCACGTCCACCGGGATCCAGCCGCCCCGCCGCGCCGCCGACCGGATCACCTGCGCGACCCGGTCGGCGCCCTCGGTCTTCTCCAGCCAGCCCACCGCGCCGCGCCGGACGGCCCGCACCATCGTGTCCAGGTCGCTCATCGCGGTGAGCACGACGACCCGCAGGTCCGGTTGCGCGTCGCGGACCTGGTCGAGGACGTCCAGGCCGCTCTCGGGGCCCAACGCCATGTCGAGCAGCAGCACGCGCGGACGTTCGGTGGCGGCGAGCGCGACGGCGCGCCGCACGTCGGCGGCGATCGGCAGGATCACCAGGTCGGGCTCGCGTTCCAGTCGGGCGGCCAGGGCTTCGGCGAACAGCGCATGATCGTCCACGATGAGGACGCGGATCGGTTCCATGGATCGACGATGACCGCTGCGGGCGCCGGACGGATCATGCAAACGCTGTACTCGTTCCGATCCGCCCGACCTTCCGGTGTCCGCCCCGGGAGAAAGCCGCGTGCGCGTACGCGACGTCGCGGTGGAAGGTTCCTTTTCGTCCGGAGCCGGTCAGGTGCACGGTGGGTCATTGACCGGGCACGGTCGCCTGCTGATCCTGGCACGTGTCATTCCAGGGTCAATTCGGGTTGTCAAAGGATGCGCCATGAAAGTCCTGATCACCGGTGGAGCCGGGTTCATCGGAAGCACGATCGCCTCGGTGTTCGCCGAGCGCGGGGTCACGCCGGTCGTGCTCGACAGTCTGGTCACGGGCAGGCAGGAGTTCACCGACGGAAAGATCTTCTATCAGGGCGACATCGGGGACGGAGATCTCGTCGACAAGATCTTCGAAGACCATCCCGACATCATCGCGACCGTCCACTGCGCCGCCCTGATCGTCGTGCCCGACTCGATGGCCGATCCGCTCCGTTACTACCGCGTCAATCTCACCAAGACCCTCGAACTGGCCGGGCATCTCATCCGAAACGAATGCACCCGGATGATCTTCGCGTCCACGGCGGGAATGTACCGTCCCGAGGCGGATCTGTCGGTCACCGAAACCTCCGCCCTGGAACCGCAGAATCCGTACACCCGCTCGAAGATGATGGCCGAGCTGCTGCTCCAGGACTTCTGCACGGCCTACGGGCTCCGGGTCATATCCCTGCGCTATCTCAACCCGATCGGCGCCGACCCGCAGCTGCGCACCGGTCTGCAGAACAGCAAGCCCACCCACGCCCTCGGCAAGATGATCGAATGCCATGGCCTCGGCGTGCCGTTCACGATCACCGGGGTGGACTGGGAGACCCGCGACGGCACCGCCATCCGCGACTACATCCACGTCTGGGACATCGCCCGCGCGTTCTACGAGGCCACCGCCCGATTCGACTCGATCATCCCGCCGCGCGGGGAGGGCTCGGGCTACGAGGTCATCAATCTGGGGACCGGTGACGGCACCACCGTCCGCGAACTCGTCGAGGCGTTCCGCGAGGTGGTCGGCGAGGGTTTCCGCGCGGAGGAGGCCCCGGCCCGTCCCGGTGACGTCGTCGGCGCGTTCGTCAATCCGGCCAAGGCCAGCGCCCTGCTCGGCTGGAAACCCGAATACACCATCGAGGACGCCATCCGCCATTCCCTCCAGTGGGCGGAACGGCGCCGCGAGACCGATCCGTCCTGACGAACCTCCCTGCCGAGCCGACGCGCCCAAAGAATGGCCCCTACCGCTGACAGGGACCATTCTTTGGGTCGTTGACCTGCCCGTGAACCGATCATTTCGCTGAGACGGCCAGGGCCGTCCGGACGAAACGGGCGATATGCGGTGACCGGCTGCCCGCCGGCCACAGGGCCAGGGTCCGGTACGGCGCCGCGTCGGACACCGGCCGGTACGCCATGTCCGGCCGGACGTTCCGCGCGGCCAGCGAGGCGGGCACCAGCGCCACGGCCTGACCGAGGGCCACCACTTCCAGGAGTTGGGCGGTGTCCCGAACGGTCGGGCCATCGACGGGCCGGTCCGGGTGCCCGAGCCAGTAGTCGCCGTCGACGGGTTCCGGGGCGCTCCACCTGGGCGCGGGTTCGTCGATCAGGTCGGCGACGCTGAGGACGTCACGGCCGGCGAGTTCGTGATTCGCGGGGAGCGCGGCGACACGCGGTTCGGTGGCCAGCGGTTCGGTGTCGAGGCCGTCGCCGTCGAAGCAGGCGGCGATCGCCACGTCCGCGCGCCCGTCGCGGACCATGGCGGCCTGCTCCCCGAACCCGCTGACGACGACCTGGAGTTCCGGCGCGTCCGGCTCCGCACGGAACCGTTCGTAGACCGCGTGCAGCAGTTCCGTCGCCACCCCCGGTTTCGCGGTGACGAGGAGCGCGCTGCGCGGGGAACCCGCCCGCCGCGTCCGGCGAACGGCGACCTCGACGGAGGAGAGGACGACCGCCGCCTCCTTGGCGAGGACCTCACCGGCGGGGGTCAGGGCCAGGCGACGGCCCGTCCGGTCGAACAGGGCGACACCGAGACGGCGTTCCAGCCGGCGCATCGCCCTGGACAGCGGCGGCTGGGCGATCCCGAGCCGCTTCGCCGCGCGGGTGATGTTCAACTCCTCGGCGACGGCGCGGAAGTAGCGCAACTCGCGGATCTCCGGCTCCGGCATACCGCCAGGGTATGAGGCGGCACCCGATCGGTCTTTCCCTCGCCGGGACGGATGCGGCTGAGATGGACGGCATGAACGCGAACGAAGTCGCCCTCGTCACCGGCGGCAACAAGGGGATCGGCCTGGAGATCGTCCGCGGCCTCGCCCGGCGGGGACTCACCGTGTATCTCGGCGCGCGCGACCCGGGACGCGGTCGCGCGGCCACCGGCGCAATGCCGGACGGCCTGGACGTCCACGTCGTCCGGCTCGACGTGACCGACCCGACGTCCGTCGCAGACGCCGTCGCAACGATCGAAAAGGAGACGGGACGCCTGGACGTCCTGGTCAACAACGCCGGAATCACCCTCGACTGGGGCGTCCCGGTCGACTCCGCCGCCTCTTCCCGGATGCGTGAGGTGTACGAGGTCAATGTCTTCGGCGTCGTCACAGTGACGTCGGCGTGCCTGCCACTGCTCCGCCGATCCGACAACGCGCGGATCGTCAACGTGTCGAGCGGACTCGGATCGCTGACGTTCCTGAGCGACCCCTCACACCCGCTGTCGGCACGCTCGTCCCTCGGGTACGGCACGTCCAAAGCCGCCCTTAACGCGCTCACCCTCGTCTACGCCAACGCCCTGCGCGCCGACGGCATCAAGGTCAACGCCGCCGCGCCGGGAATGGTGCGCACCGACCAGAACGCCGACGCCCCCTTTCCCCGAGGCGACCGCACCCCCGTGGACGGCGCCGCCGTCCCGATCCAGCTCGCCACCCTCCCCCCGGACGGCCCCACCGGCGTTTTCCGCGGCCCCGACTCCCTGGACGAGACCGTCCCCTGGTGACCGGGACGCGAACGGCACGGCACTTGTACTGTGTGCGGCGTGTTCATCGGGCGACACCACGAGCGGGGACGCGTCGCCGGGCTGCTCGCGGACGCTCGTGCCGGACGAAGCGGAACCCTGGTGATCCGCGGCGAGGCGGGAATCGGGAAGACCACTCTGATCGACCAGGTCGCGGCGGACGCCGTGGACATGCGGGTCGTCCGGGGCGCGGGCGTCGAGGCCGAGACGGAACTGCCGTTCAGCGGGCTGCATCTGATGCTGCACCCGCACGGCGACCGGCTCGACGCGCTGCCCGCCCAACAGGCCGCGGCGCTGCGGTCGGCGTTCGGGCTGGCCCCCGGCCCGGTTCCCGACCGGTTCCTGATCGGCGCCGCGACCCTCACGCTGCTGTCGGAGTTGGCGACCGACCGTGCGGTGCTGTGCCTGGTCGATGACGAGCACTGGCTCGACCCGGCGTCGCTGGACGCCCTGCTGTTCGCCGCCCGGCGGCTCAACGCCGACCCGCTCGCCGTGATCTTCGCGGTGCGGGACACCGCCCGACCCTTTCCCGACCGGGGGCTGGAGACCGTCCGGTTGGACGGCTTGGAACGTGCCGAGGCGGCGGACCTCGTCGCGGCCCACGCGCCGGGCCTGACGGTACCGGTGCGGGACCGGCTCCTGGACGAGGCGGGCGGCAACCCGCTCGCGCTCGTCGAACTGGCGAACGCGCTCGGCTCCCGGCCCCCGCTGCACGCCGGGCCGCTGCCCGTGGGCGGGCGGGTGCAGGAGACGTTCCGGCTCCAGCTCGCCGAACTTCCCGACGCGACCCGGCTACTGCTCCTGGTGGTCGCGGCCGACGGGACCGCCGACCTCGGCGTCGTCCTCCGTGCGGCCGGAACGCTGGGCCTCGACGCGGCCGACCTCGGCCCGGCGGAGGAGGCCCGGCTCGTCGTCCTGGACGGCGAGGAGGTCCGTTTCCGGCATCCGCTGATCCGCGCCGTCACCTACCAGAACGCCGCCCACCACCAGCGGATCGCCGTCCACGGCGCGCTGGCCGGGGCACTCGACGGCGACGCGCACGCCGACCGCCGGGCCTGGCACCGGGCCGCGGCCGCGACCGGACCGGACGAGGACATCGCCGCCGAACTCGAACGGGCCGCACGGCGGGCCGACCGGCGCGGCGGAACGGCCGCCGTCGCCGCCGCGTACGAACGAGCGGCACGGCTCAGCACCGAACCGGAGGGCAGGGCCCGCCGGATCGTCCACGCGGCCCGCGCCGCCTACGACGCCGGACGCCCCGACGACGCCACCCGCCTCGCCGAAGAGGCCGCACACCTCACCGGCGATGACGCCGTCATCGCCGAGGCCATGTTCGTCCAAGCCCAGGTCGCCTACGAACGCACCTCGCCGGCCGCCGACGCCGCCCTGGCGCTGAAGGGCGCGCGACTGATCGCGGCCGACGACCCCGAGAAGGCCGTGTCCATGCTGACGGAGGCGGTCTGGTCGGCCCGCGACGCGGGCGCCCACGACCTGGTCCGCGACAGCGTGGAACTCCTCGAAACGGTCCGGCTGCCGGACGGCTCGACGCAGGCCCCGGTGACCGGCGCACTCATCGCCTACGGACGGTCGCCCTGGGCCGTCCCGCCGATGCGAGCGCTGGTCGAGGCCGCCCAAGGCAACCGTGTCGAGGACTTCGTCGAACGCATCATCGCCGGTTTCATCGGCCTCCTGATCGCCGACGACAGCGCCGCGACCGCCCTGCTGGAGAACACCGCCGCGCGGGCCCGAGCCCAAGGCGCCCTCGGCTGGCTTCCGTACATCATGGAGCCCCTCGCCATCGGACGGCTCCTCCTCGGCGACCTGCGCGGCGCCGACGCGGCCGCCGCCGAGGGCCTGTCACTGGCGTCCGACATCGGCATGGACATGCAGGTCATGGCACTGACATGCATCACGGTCCGATCGGAGTCGGACGCCGAACGCAGCCGCTCACTCGCCCCCGACGTCCTGCGGCACGCCGACCTGCACCCGACGAACGCGGCCCTGGCGACCTGGGGCCTCGCCCTCCACGACCTCGCCGACGGCCGCGCCGACGCCGCCCTCGACCATCTGGACGCGGTGTGCTCCGGCCCGGCCCGCCACGACCTGCTGCTCCGCGCCGTCCCCGACCACGCCGAGGCCGCGGTACGCGCCGGCCGCCGCGACCTGGCCCGCACCCACCTGCCCGCCTTCGAGACATGGGCGGCCGCCACATCGTTCACCGCGCACGTCTCGCGCTGCCGCGCCCTCCTGTCGGACGGCGACACCGCCGAGGAGCACTACCGCACCGCGCTGACCCTGCACGGCGACCGCGCCTACGACGCCGCACGTACCCGCCTCCTCTACGGCGAATGGCTCCGCCGCAGACGCCGCCGCACCGACGCCCGCGCCGAACTGACCGCGGCCCGAGACACCTTCGCCCGCCTCGGCGCCGACCGCTGGACCACCCGCGCCCGCGCCGAACTGGAGGCCCTGGGCGACCGTCCGACGGCCCGCCCCGGCGACGCCGACCCCCTGAACCGCCTGACCCCACAGGAACTCCAGGTCGTCCGCCTGGCCGCCACCGGCCTCAGCAACCGGGAAATAGCCGCCCAGCTCTACCTGAGCCCCCGCACGGTGGGCCACCACCTCTACAGGGCCTATCCCAAGATCGGCGTGACCCGCCGCACAGAACTAACCCGCCTCGTATCGGTCACCTGACTTACCTGCGGCGGCCCGCCTGCACGGACGCGTCCGCCAACGGCCCTCTCCAGGACCTCCATTTCGGGTCTGACCTGCATCGTCAGGGGTACGTTCGGCGACCGATGCGGCTTGCGGGGCGCCGCGCCTAACGTCGTGGCCACCTCGAACGAACGGAGAGCATGATGCTTCTGGAGAACAAGACCGCGATCATCTACGGTGGCGGCGGCACGATCGGCGGCGCCATGGCGCGCGGGTTCGCCGCCGAGGGCGCGCGGGTGTTCCTCGCCGGGCGGACGCCCGACACGCTCGACGCCGTCGCCGCGCAGATCCGGGACGCCGGGGGACTGGCCGAGACCGCCCGCGTGGACGCCCTGGACGAGGACGCCGTCAACAGCTGGGTCGACTCCGTCGCGGGGACGGCGGGCAGCGTCGACGTCTCGGTCAACGTCATCTCGCACGACGCCCTGTTCCGTCCGCTGATCGAGATGCCGGTCGACGATTTCGCCCGGTCCCTGGAGAAGATCGCGCGGACGTTCCTGCTGACGACGAAGGCCGCCGCCCGCCACATGGTCAAGCAGGGCTCGGGCGTGATCCTGCACTTCGGCGGCTCCGACAGCACCAACCACATGCCCGGCCTCGGGAACGTGCAGGTCGCCTTCGACATGGTCGAGGCGATGCGCCGCCAGTGGGCGTGCGAGCTGGGCCCGCACTCGGTTCGGGTCCTGTCGATGCGTTCCGGCGGCGTCCCCGAGTCCTTCCCCGACACTCCGGAGACCGCCCAGGTCAGGCAGCAGCTCACGGACGCGACCCTGCTCAAGCGCGCGGCGACCCTCACCGACGTCGGCCGTGTCGCCGCGTTCCTGGCCTCCGACCACGCCGCCAGCATCACCTCGACCCAGGTCAACATCACGGCGGGCGCCCTCGTCGACTGACCGGAGGCGCGCTGGTCATGGCGATACGTAGGAAGTTTCCTACGTTTGACATGTAGGAAGTCTCCTACGTATCGTACGGCGCATGAACATCACGCATGTGCGGCTGCTGACCGTTCCGGTGTCCGACCAGGACGCCGCCAAGACCTTCTACGCGGACCGGCTCGGCTTCGAGGTGGTCACGGACCAGTCCATGGGCCCGGTCCGCTGGCTCCAGGTCGCCCCGAAGGGCGCGCAGACCAGCGTCGTCCTCGCGGACCACATGCCCGGCGTGACGCCGGGGAGCGTGCAGGGGTTGATCCTGGAGACGTCCGACCTGGACGGCGACTGCGAGCGCCTCCGCGAGGCGGGCGTCGAGGTCGACGGGCCGCAGGACCTCCCCTGGGGGCGGCAGGCCACGCTCACCGACCCCGACGGCAACGGCCTGGTCCTCGCCGAGCGCTGACATGGCCGGTGGCGCGAACGGTGTGGACGTCTTCGCGGCGCTGGCCAGCCCCGTCCGACGGGAGCTGACCGCACTGCTGCTGGACGGGCCGCGCCCGGTGAACGACCTGGCGTCCCATTTCGCGATGAGCCGCCCGAGCGTCTCCGAGCACCTGAAGGTGCTGCGGGACGCCGGGCTGGTCAGCGAGCGGCGCAGCGGCCGGCAGCGTGTCTACCGGCTGGAGGCGGGCCCGCTCCGCGAACTGTCCGAGTGGCTGCACCCGTACGAGCGGTTCTGGCGGGAGAAGCTGGCCGACCTGCGGGAACTGCTGGACGAGGAGGAGGACTCGTGACGCCCGTCCTGGAGGCCGCCGGGCTGGTCAAACGCTTCGGTGCCGTGGAGGCGCTGGCCGGGCTCGACCTGGTCGCCGAACCCGGCCGGGTGGTCGCGCTGCTCGGGCCGAACGGCGCGGGCAAGACGACGTTCGTGCGGTCGGTGGCGACGCTCGTCCGTCCCGACGCTGGAACGCTCCGGGTGGACGGGGTCGACGTCGTCCGCGAACCCGGCCGGGTGCGGCGCCTCATCGGCCTGGCCGGTCAGTACGCGGCCGTCGAGGCGGCGATGACCGGCCGCGAGAACCTGGAGATGGTCGCGCGCCTGTTCGGGCGGGGTCGCCGCGACGCCCGCGCGGACGCGCAACGGCTCATCGACCGGCTCTCTCTGGGCGAGGTGGCCGACCGGCTCGTCCGGACCTATTCCGGTGGGATGCGCCGCCGCTTCGACCTCGGCGCCGGCCTGGTGGGCGCGCCGCGCCTGCTGCTGCTCGACGAGCCCACCACCGGTCTCGATCCGCGTAGCCGCATCGAACTGTGGGACGCCATCGGCGACCTGGTCGCCGCCGGAACCGATGTGCTGCTGACCACCCAGTACCTGGAGGAGGCCGACCGCCTCGCCGACCAGGTCGTGATCATCGACCGTGGCCGGGTGATCGCCGAGGGCACGCCGCGTGAGTTGAAGTCCCGGGCGGGAGGCGACCTGGTGGAGGTGCACGTCCGGGACCACGACACGGTCGACCGGGCGATGCGGGCGCTGGAGGGGATCGGCACCGTCCACGCCGACCCGTCCGCGCTCCTGGTGACGATGACCGCCGGGGACCGGCCCGACCGGCTGCTGGAGGCCGTCCGCGCCCTCGCCGACCAGCGCGTCGAGATCGAGGACATCGCGCTGCGCCGCCCGACGCTCGACGAGGTGTTCCTGGGGTTCACCGGTGCGACACCCGAAAGGGCCGCGCCGTGAACGCCGCGAGCATGGGCGCGGCGACCTGGACGATCGCCCTGCGCGGCATCAGGAGGACGCTGCGCACCCCGCAGATCATCGTGATGGGGCTCCTGCAGAGCGTCGCCTTTCTGTTGATCTTCAGATACGTGTTCGGCGGTGCCATCGACACCCGCGGGACCGGCTACGTCGACTACATGATCCCCGGGCTGTTGACGGTGAGCGGCCTGTTCGCCGGGATGAGCGCGGCGGTCGCGGTCGCCGACGACGTCGCCTCCGGCTATCTCGACCGGCTGAGGTCGCTGCCCATGCCACGCACCGCCGTGGTCGCCGGGCAGGTGCTGGCCGACACCGTTCGCGTCGCGCTGATCCTCGCGGTGAGCGCCGCGCTGGCCTTCGCCGTCGGTTTCCGCGTCCATAACGGCTGGGGTCACGCGCTGGCCGCGTTCGGGCTGTGCGTCCTGTTCGGCTTCGCCTTCGTGTGGACGTTCGTCGCGCTGGGCCTGCTCACCGGCGACCCGCAGGCCGCGCAGGGCGTCGGTTTCCTCGCGCTGCCGCTGAGCTTCGTGTCCAGCGCCTACGTTCCGGTGGAGACGATGCCGGGACCGCTGCGCGCCTTCGCCGAGAACCAGCCGGTCACGGTCATGATGGACGCGGTCCGCGGCCTCACCCAGGACGCCGGGCCGTACACGGGCGATCTGACGCGGGCGCTGGCGTGGACGGCCGGGATCATCGCGGTCTCCGCGATCGTCGCGGTCGGCCGCGTCCGCCGGACATGAGAACGGATTCGGGGGATGACATGAGCGGCGAGCCCGCGGCCATCGAAGTGGACGAGTTCCTGCCTCACCCGCCCGCCAAGGTGTGGCGCGCGCTCACCGACCCGGACCGGCTGGCGCGCTGGCTGATGCCGAACGACTTCAAGCCCGTGGTCGGGCACCGTTTCACCTTCGTCACCCGTCCGATCCCGAACATCGACTTCGACGGGACGATCGCCTGCCGGGTCCTCGACCTGGACGAGCCGCGGCTGCTGCGCATCAGCTGGGGCGGCGGAACCCTCGACACGACGGTGACCTGGCGGCTCGTTCCCGAGGGTCGCGGTACCCGCCTGTTCGTCCGGCACGCGGGCTTCGACCTGGACGACCCCGTCCACGCCTTCGCGTTCCGCGGCATGGGCAGCGGCTGGCGCTCCCACGTGATGCGCGCCCTCCGCCGCGTCCTCGACGAAGCCGACTGACCCCGGCCGACCGCTCAAACGGAGGGTTCGAGAGGCGGCCGGTCGGTGAACCAGCTGCGGTGCGGATCGCTGCGGGTGTCCCGTTCGGCGATGCTGCTCTTCTCGGTGAAGAGGATGCGGCCGGCCGCTGAGTCGGTCGGTCGGTCAGAGGGCGGGTTCCAGGGGTGGTTGGTCGGTGAACTGGGTGCGGTACAGGTCGGCGTAGCGGCCTTCGGCCGCCAGTAGGTCGGTGTGGGTGCCTCGTTCGATGATGGTGCCGTCCTCCACGACGAGGATGAGGTCGGCGGCGCGGACGGTGCTGAGTCGGTGGGCGATGACGACGGCGGTGCGGCCGTCCAGGGCCTCGGTGAGGGCCTCCTGGACGGCGGCCTCGGACGTCGAGTCGAGGTGGGCGGTGGCCTCGTCCAGGATCACGACGCGGGGGCGGGCCAGCAGGAGGCGGGCGATGGTGAGGCGCTGGCGTTCGCCGCCGGACAGCCGGTAGCCGCGTTCGCCGACGACGGTGTCGAGCCCGTCGGGGAGGCCCTCGATGAGGGTGTCGAGGCGGGCGCGGCGCAGGACGTCCCACAGTTCGTCGTCGGTGGCCTCGGGACGGGCGAGCAGGAGGTTCTCGCGGATCGAGTCGTGGAACAGGTGACCGTCCTGCGTGACCATGCCGAGCGTGTCGCGGATGGTCTGGAACGACAGGTCGCGGACGTCCATGCCGCCGAGCCGGACGGCTCCGGAGTCGACGTCGTACAGGCGGGGGAGGAGTTGCGCGATCGTCGACTTCCCGGCGCCGGACGAGCCGACGAGCGCGACCATCTGGCCGGGTTCGGCGCGGAACGAGATGCCGTGCAGCACCTCGACGCCGCCGCGGGTGTCGAGGGTGGCGACCTCTTCGAGCGAGGCCAGGGAGACCTTGTCGGCGGACGGGTAGGCGAACCGGACGTCGTCGAACTCGACGGACACCGGGCCGTCCGGCACGGGACGGGTCTCGGGCCTCTCCTCGACGAGCGGTCGCATGTCGAGGACCTCGAAGACGCGCTCGAAGCTGACGAGGGCGCTCATCACCTCGACGCGGGCGCTGGCCAGGGCGGTCAGCGGCGCGTACAGGCGGGTCAGCAGGAGGGCGAGGGCGACGACCGCGCCGGCGTCGAGTTCGCCGCGCAGGGACAGGAACCCGCCGAGCCCGTAGACGAGCGCGAGCGCCAGCGCCGACACCATGGTCAGCGCCGTGATGAAGATGTGCTGCACCATCGCGGTCCGGACGCCGATGTCGCGGACGCGGCGCGCCCGCGCGGCGAACTCGGCCGACTCGCGGGCCGGGCGGCCGAACAGCTTCACCAGCGTCGCGCCCGGCGCGGAGAAGCGCTCGGTCATCTGGGTGCTCATCGCGGCGTCGTGCCCGGCGGCCTCGCGTTCGAGGCGCGCGAGGCGGCTCCCCATACGGCGGGCCGGGAGCACGAACACCGGCAGCAGGACCAGGGCGAGCAGCGTGATCTGCCAGGAGATCCGCACCATCACGCCGAAGGTGAGCAGCACGGTCACGAGGTTGCTGACGACGCCGGAGAGGGTGTCGCTGAACGCGCGCTGCGCACCGATCACGTCGTTGTTGAGGCGGCTGACGAGGGCGCCGGTGCGGGTCCGCGTGAAGAACGCGACCGGCATCCGCTGGACGTGGTCGAACACGGTCGTGCGCAGGTCGAGGATCAGTTCCTCGCCGATGCGGGCCGACAGCCACCGGTTGAGGAGCCCGAGCCCGCCCTCGGCGAGCGCGAGGACGGCGATCAGCACGGCGAGCCACACGACCGTGGACGTGGCCGCCCGGTCGACGATGGCGTCGACGACCTGGCCGGCCAGCACGGGCGTCGCGACGGTGAGGACCGCCAGGGCGACGCTCAGCCCGAGGAACGCCGACAGCGCCCGCAGATGCGGCCGGGCGAAGCGGCCGATGCGGCGCAGGGTGGCCTTGGAGAAGGGCCTGCTGTCGCGCGCGTTCATCGCGTGGTGCAGCGACATCCACGCGGTGACTTCCATGTCCATGACGCACTCCGTCACTCGTCGGCTTGGGACGAGCATGGGACCTCAACGTTGGTTGAGGTCAAGCGTGGTCCCGTCCAGGGACAACGGTGTCGGACGGGTCTGACAGTTTCGAGGGAACACTTCAGAAGGAGATCTTGCGAGGAAGGCGGCACGTGAACATCGACGAGCTCCGGTCCGACACGCCAGGCTGCGCGAACGTGGCCCACCTCAACAACGCCGGGGCCGCGCTGCCGCCGCGTCCCGTCATCGACGCGGTGACGGAACACCTCACGCTGGAGTCGACGATCGGCGGATACGAGGCGGCGGAACGGAACGCGGCCGCCGTCGAACACTTCTATGACGCCGTGGCAAGGCTGATCGGCGCCCGCGCGGACGAGATCGCGTACGTGGAGAACGCCACCCGCGCCTGGGACATGGCCTTCTACGCCGTCCCGTTCGCCGAAGGCGACCGCATCCTCACCACGACGAGCGAATACTCCAGCAACGCGATCGCCTATCGGCAGGTCGCCGTGGCCAAGGGCGTGAGCGTGGAGGTCGTCCCGGACGAGCCCGACGGGACGCTCTCCCTGGACGCGCTGGAGGCCGAACTGGTCAAGGGCAACGTGCGGCTGGTGTCGCTCAACCACATCCCCACCCACAACGGGCTCGTCAACCCGGTCGCGGAGGTCGGGCGGCTGTGCCGGGAGCATGGCGTCCTGTATCTGCTGGACGCGTGCCAGTCGGTCGGCCAGATGCCTGTGGACGTCACGGACATCGGCTGCGACCTACTGTCGGCGACCGGCCGCAAGTTCCTGCGCGGCCCGCGCGGCACGGGTTTCCTCTACGTGCGGCGCGGGATCGTCCGGACGTTGGAGCCGCCCTTCCTCGACCTCCACGCCGCCACCTGGAAGGCCCCGGACGGCTACGAGGTCCACGACGACGCCATCCGTTTCGAGACATGGGAACGGTACGTCGCCGGGCAGATCGCCCTGGGCGTCGCCGCCGACTATGCGTCGGACCTGGGACTGCGGGCGATCGAGGAACGAGTGACAGGCCTCGCGCGGCGCCTCCGCGACGACCTGGCCGCCCTTCCCGGTACGACCGTCCTGGACAGGGGGACGCGACCGTCCGGCATCGTCACGTTCACCGTGGACGGGCACGACCCGTCCGCCATCAAGCAAGCCGCGCGAGCACATGACGTCAACGTCAATGTCACCTATCCGCTGGACCACGGCTATGACACCCGCGCGACACCGGCGGCCGTGCGCGCCTCCGTGCACTACTACAACAACGATGAAGATCTCGACCGCCTGCTTTCCGTCCTCAGACAGACTTGAGACAACCAAGTCTCACTTGAGAGTTCGCCGTCTCCTATGAGATTGTGACATCTCATGGAAGCGAGCATGGAAGCACTCGCCGCGGCGCTCGCCGCCCACCCGGCGGCGAGCATGACGGAACTCGCCGCCGCGGCGGGCATGAGCCGGGCCACCCTGCACCGCCGGTTTCCGAGCCGCGACGCGTTGATCGCGAAGGTCGCGGAGGAGGCCGTCGCGGCGGCGACGGACGCCGTCCGAGTGGCGGCGCTCGACGAGGGCACCGCGCTGGAGGCATGTGAACGGCTCGTCACCGCCCTGGTGCCCCTCGGCAGCCGGTTCGCCGTCCTGCTCCGCGAGGGCGTGTGGGTGGACGAGCTGCCCACCGTCGCCCCGGGCCTGGCGGCCATGGAGCAGGCGGTGGAGACGCTGATACGCCGGGGCCGGACGTCGGGTGAGCTGCGATCGGATCTGCCGGCGCGCTACCAGACGCGACTGTTGCTCAACGCCGTCTTCACGGCATGGGAGGCGGTTCGGGACGGTGACCTCGGCAGCAGGGAGGCCCCCGCCGCGACCACCGCCGCGCTGCTGCGCGGAATCGCGTCATGACCCGGGTGTACTGGCGAACACCCGAGGCGGACGGCCCACCCACGACCGAACACGCACCGGACGAGCCGCCGCCCGCCCGCGTCGACGTGACGATCATCGGAGCGGGTTTCGCGGGACTGTCGATCGCCTGCGACCTTCTCCAGGCCGCCCCCGGCATCGACCTGGTCGTCCTCGACGCCCATCAGGCCGGACACGGAGCGAGCGGACGCAACGCCGGTGGGGTGCTGCCATTCGTCCCTCTGTGGCTGCTGCCCGGTGGCGCGGGCCGGTTCGACCATGCCGCCATGCACCGGCTGCTCTACACGCGGATCGCACGCAGCCCGGCCGGATCCGCTGAATCGGCGGGGCCGGACCACCAGGGAGAGCCCGCGGCCCCGACCCGGATGGCACTGCTCGGACGCTCGCGGCTCCTCATGGCCGGGCTGGACTGGATGGGCGACTCACTGGCCACGGCGGGCTTCCCGGTCAGCCGCTGGTCCGGGAGCGAGACGGCGGAGCACGGCGTTCGCGCCCGAGGCGCGATCGTCGTCGACATGTGGACGATCCAACCGGCCCGGACCGTGGCCGCCCTCGTTCGGGAACTGACCAGGTCGGGTGGACGGCTCCACGAGCACACCCCGGTCGCCGCGGTGACCCCGAGGCCGGATCGGGTGGAACTGCTCCTGGCCATGAAGAACGGCCACGGCGGAAATGTCGCCGTCCCGAAGCGGAGTGCTCGAAGCGGCTCCGACACCTGGGGCACCGGGAAAATGATCGCGAACCGGGTGGTGGTCGCGACCGGCGGCTACACGGCGTCGATCGATCTGCCCGATCCGCCCCCGGCGAAGGTGAAGCACACGTACATGCGCGCGACCGCGACCCCGGCGCTGGAACGATCCAAGCACTTCTTCGTCGCCCCGGGCGGCGGAACCCCGTACTGGCGCTTCCACAACGGAAACCTGCTGTTCGGCGGAGTCGACGAACGTGGCCTCCAGCCCGGCGCGGCCGCGGACGCGCTGCCCACCGCCCACGCGAAGGTGGACCGCCTGCTACGACGCTGGGCACCGGCGTCCGCCGACCTGCGGCCCCGGTGCCGTTGGGGCGGCCCCCTCCATGTCACACCGACCGAGACTCCGCATCTCAGACCGTCAACGGCGAGCGAGCGGATCGTGTACGCGCTCGGCTACTCCGGCAGCGGCGTGGCGCTGACTCTCGCGAGTGGACCGCTCGTCCGCGACCTGGTCCTGGGCGACGCCACCGCCGACCCGGAGGCGGTGGAACTCCGCCGACCCGGAGGCGGTGGAACTCCGCCGCGCGCTCCAGGAGACCCGCCTTCCGAAGCGCGCACTCCCACGAGCCGTGCCACCTGTGGTCGGGCACCTGCTGCGCGGCGGAGCCCACTCCCTTCAGTGAACGACCAGACCTTTCGTCCGCACGACGGGAACGCGCGGAAAGGCGGTGCTCCCAGGCGTCCCAGCGGCGCGTCAGGTGTTGGGACGGGCCGCGCTGATGTCGGCGAGCGCCGATTCCGCGTCCCGCTCCAGGGCCAGGTCGCCGATGGACACGATGCCGACCGGACGACCGTCCTCGACGACGGGAAGCCGACGCACGGACCGTTCCCGCATGAGCCGGACGGCCTCGTCCAGGGAGTCGTCCGGCCCGACCGTCGCGGTGGCGGTGCTGGCGAGACCGCCGACCGGCGCCCGCGTCGGGTCGCCTCCGGCGGCGAGACCCCGGATGACCAGGTCACGGTCGGTGACAAGCCCGATCAGGTCGTCCCCATCGGCGACCAGCACGGCCCCGATGCCCTCGTCGCGCATCGCGCGCGCCACGGTCACGATGTCGAGTTCCGGGGACACCGACGTCGGGGAACCCGTCATGATCTCGCGCACCTTGGTAGCCATCGCTCCCTCCCTGCAGCCTGCGCGGGCAGATCTCCGCCCATGGACAAACCGGGCCCTACCCGACGAAATCGGGCTCACGCATCTCGCGCGGGCGGACGGTCACCCGCGGAACGGCGCGAACGTCCGCTCGGCCGCCGCCGGGTCCAGAGCCAGCCGGTTCGAGTCCTCCGGCGCCGCACGGACCGGCAGCATGGCGAACTCGACGTCCTCCACGCCCGTGTCCGTGAACGTGCCGGCGAGCTCCCGCAGACTCCGCAGGTCCCAGCGCGGCGTGGCCTCGACCGAGCCGGCCGCCACGGCGAGGAACCGGCCGAACCGCGCGGGGTTCCGGCGCTGCTGTTCCTTGGCCCGCCGCGTCAGCGCCTCCATGAACTGAAGCTGGCGTCGGACGCGGGCGATGTCCGAGCCGTCCCCGAGACTGCGGCGGGTCCGAACGTACGCGAGGGCCTGCGTCCCGTTCAGCCGCTGCTTCCCCCGGGGCAGCTTCAGCTTCGCCGCCGGGTCGCTCACCGCGTGGGGGAGGGTGACGTCGACGCCGCCGAGCGCGTCCACCATGCCCTTGAACCCGTTGAAGTCGACCACGACCGTCTGGTCGAACCGGGCCTTGGTCAGTGACTCCAGTGCCGTCCGCGTGCAGGCCGCGCCGCCCTGCGAGAACGAGGTATTGATCGGCGCCCGTCCCTTCCCGCGGACACCCCGGCAGGGGATGTCGTCGACCAGGAGGTCACGCGGGACGCTGACCGCCCGGATGTTCTTCCGGTCGGCCGGCACATGCACCATCACGATCGTGTCGGACCGCGCCCCGTTCGCGCGGGGCCGCGTGTCCGAGCCGATGACCAGCAGGTTGAACGTCTTCCCCGGGTTCCGCGCGGTGATGTCCCTCCCCGCGGGTCGCGCGTCCCCTCCGGTCAGCGCCGCCGGAACGAGGATCGCCACGGCCGTCACCGCCGCCGCGGCCACCGCCGCCACCGCGCCGAACAGCGTCCACCGGCCGGGGCCGCGCCGCCACCCCGCCGCCGTCGCGTCCATCAGCCGTTCACGCTGCCGCAGGAGCGACGGCGCCGGCTCGTGCTCCAGCTCCCGGCCGAGGTCGCGGATCAGTTCGAGATCGTCCATGGTCACGCCTCCTCCGTGGGATTGGTGTCGCCGAGGACCGCGCGCACCTTGCGCCGGGCCCGGTTCAGCCGGGAACGGACGGTGCCGACCGGAATGTCGAGCGCCCGCGCCACCTCCTCGTACGCCAGGTCGCCCCACGCCACCAACAGCAGGACGTCCAGATCCCGGCGCGGCAGGCCCGCGAGCGCCTCCGCCAGCACCGGCCGCGACGCCGACGCGGTCACCCCGGCGGCGACCCGGTCGGCGGGCCCCTCGACGGGACCGTCCACCGGGGTCCTGCGCAGCGCCCGGTACCGCGCCGCCTCCGCCCGGTGATGCCGCGCGACCAGCTTCGTCGCGATACCGAACAGCCACGGCCGCGCGTCACGTTGCGCCAGGTCGTAACGGCGCCGCCCGCTGAAGGCGGCCAGAAACGTCTCGCCGACGACGTCCTCCGCCGCCTCGGGACCGAGCCTGCGCGAGACGTACCGGAACAGCATCGCGGCGTAACGGTCGAACAGCGCGGCGAACGCCTCCGGGTCGGTCAGCGAACTCTCGATGAGATCCGCGTCGCATTGTTGGTCCGTCGTGGGTGTCGTCATCGCACCCACCAAGTCATCGCAGAACACCGCCAGGGCATGCGCACCGGGCCTTCCGTAGGGGAACGTCTGTCAGCGATGTATCTCCGCAACGCCCCGTCCGGGTTCACGCTGGACCACGACACCACCCGCCGTCTGGAAGATTCACGCGAACCTTCTCGATAAACTGCGCATCCTTCAAGATGCACGGGGGTTGTCGGGGAGGGCCGCTCCGTCTGCCTGGAAGCACCAGCAAAGGAGGGTCGGCCGTGGACGACGACGCCCAGAAAGAGCCGGTGACGTCCGGCCCGCAGGACGATCGCGACGCCGACCGCACCGCCACCGCCGAGTTCCGCGTCCCGAAGAAGGTGTCGCTGACCAGGCCGGACATCCCCATCCGCCGCCCCACCCGCGACGACACCGCTCCATCGGACGACGCTGCGGCCCCGGCGACTTCCGAACCGCAGGATGAACCGTCCCCCGCGGGCCCCACACGGGTCGAGCCCCTACCGACACTTCCCCCGCAACCACAGCAGAACACCGCACCTGCACAGAACGCCGCGCCTCCGCAGGATGTCGCGCCTCCGCAGGATGTCGCGCCTCCGCAGGATGTCGCGCCTCCGCAGGATGTCGCGCCTCCGCAGGATGTCGCGCTTCCGCATAACATTGCGCCACCGCCTAACGCTGCGCCTCCGCAAGATGCCGCGCCTACGCATAACGCTGCGCCTGCACAGAACGCCGCACCTGCACAGAACGCCGTGCCACCGCAGAACGCCGTGCCTCCGCATGAAGCTGCGCGTCTGCAGAATGCTGCGCTTCCGCAGAACGCTGCGCCACCGCCTAACGCTGCGGCTCCGCAGGATGCGGCGCCGCCGCAGTATCCGGCGGCACGGTCGTCCGGGCAGTGGAGCGTCCCCTGGGAAGGACCCACGCCCCCGGCGGAACCAGAACCGCGAACGAAATCCAAGCGAGGACGCCGCGTTCTGATCGTGGTTCTGGCGGCAGTGGTGCTGATAACAGGACTCGTCGTCGGTCAACTGGCACGTCCCGTCCCCGAACCGACGGTGAAACTGTCTCTGGCGTCCAGCCACGCGTTTCCCGGACAGGCCCCCACGTTGCCGTGGCCTTCGGCGGGCCAGTCAGTCGTTCAGGTGGACGGCCTCGGCACCATGGGCTCGTCGGGCGGGGCGGTCCCGATCCCGACGGCGAGCGTCGCCAAGGTGATGACGGCGTACGTGTACCTGCTCGGCCATCCCCTGAAGCCGGGGGAGGCGGGGCCGGTTCTCACGGTGTCGCCCGAGGCGGCGGCGCAGCTCCCGATGCGCAAGGAGCGCGGCGAGTCGCTCCTCGGCGTCACCGCGAACCAGCGGCTGACCCAACGCAAGGCTCTCGAAGCCCTCCTGATCATCTCGGCGAACGACGTGGCGCACGAGCTGGCGCGCTGGGACGCCGGGAACACGCAGGCGTTCGTGGCGAAGATGAACGCCACGGCGAAGTCGCTGGGAATGACCGGCACCCGCTACACCGACCCCAGCGGATACGACTCACAGACGGTCAGTACCGCGGCGGACCAGGTCAAACTGCTGCAGGCCGCGATGAAAATCGCGGCCTTCGCCGAGATCGTGAACACCCGCACGTACGTCCCGGACGACGGCGGCCCGTCCCGCGAGGGCGGCAACTTCATCCTCGGCCGCAACGGCGTCGTCGGCGGCAAGACCGGCTACACGGACGCGGCGGGCGGAAACTTCGTGTTCGCCGCCCGCAAGACCGTCCGTGGCGTCAACACCCTGATCGTGGGCGCCGTCATGGGGCAGGACTCGCCAACGGCGGCGGGCGCCGTCAACACGGCGGAAAGCCTCGTCGTCGCCGCCGGAGCGGCACTGGTCGCGAAGGACCTGGCCCCGAAGGGCGCCCGAGTGGCGCGAGTCGACGACGGCCTCGGCACCACAACGCCTCTGCGCGCCGCGTCCCCCGTCACCGTGATCGGCTGGCCGGGCCTTACCGTGCGCGTCGGCGTCACAGGCGACCCACCCCACCAGGCCGCAGACGGCGCCCGCATAGCGACCGTCAAGGCCGGTGCCGCCCACGTCCCCCTGGAACTGGCCAGGCCGCTGAACGAACCGTCCCTCTTCAACCGCCTGGCCCGCATGCCCTGAACCACCCGCGGCTATCCGGTGAAGTCACTGGCGTGGTCCCGAGCCCACTGCGCGTAGGAGCGTGCAGAACGACCAAGGACCTCCGCGAGTGTGAGATAGGAACCGTCCAGTTCCGCGCCCGGTCCGTGGTGCTCGTCGATGGCTCCTTCGACTCTGGTCGCGCCGGTCACCACGGTAAGAGAAAGCGAACTCTCAAAATGAGACATCAACATCTCATTATGGTACTGCCGATAGGGTTCGGCGATGGACTTGTCACCGCAGAGGCAGCGCACGTACCGCGCCATCCTCGACGCGGCGGCCCGCGAGTGGGCCCGTGATCCGGCGGTGGACCTCGGCCGCATCGCCACGGCGGCCGGTGTCGGCCG
Organism: Actinomadura pelletieri DSM 43383; assembly: GCF_003634705.1. GTDB lineage: Bacteria > Actinomycetota > Actinomycetes > Streptosporangiales > Streptosporangiaceae > Spirillospora > Spirillospora pelletieri. The sequence goes on from NZ_RBWU01000002.1 coordinate 603,656, forward strand.
GGCGACCATCCACCGCTACTTTCCGGACCGCAAATGCCTCCAGACGGCGCTCATCAGCGACTCCTGGGCCGCGCTACATGCGGCGATCGTGGAGGCCGCCCCCGGCGACGGCCCGGTGCCCGAGGCGATCGACCGGATAGTCAGCGCCATGGTCCACGCCGGTGACCGCGTGTTGTTCCTGTTCTCGACGACCGGGGGCAGTGCCTCCGACGCGGACGCTCCCCTCGCGGACGAGGTCGACCGGATCCTCATCTCAGAGATCGAGCGCGGACAACGGGACGGTGCGCTCGACACAACCGTCCCGGCGCAGTGGCTCGAACGCATGGTGTGGAGCATCGTCTACACGGGCCTCCACGCCGTCGGCGACGGGCTCGCCGCACGACACGGCGTCGACGACCTCATCCGCTGGACCCTCCGCGGCGCGATCAGCGCACGATGAGCCGCGATTCAGGAGCGGCGGCTGCTGGGACCGGCGAAGACGGCGGCGGCCCCGAGACCGAGGTAGATGAGCCCGGTCGCGTAGCGCTGCCGCCGCTGGAAGACGGGCCGACTGCGCAACCACGAGCCGATCGAGCCCGCCGCGACCGCGTACACGATGTCGCTCGCCAGCCCGAACAACGCGGTGATGAGGCCCATCACGACGAACTGCAACGGCACCGCGCCCGCGTCCTGGTCGACGAACTGCGGTAGGAACGCCAGGAAGAACAGGATGACCTTCGGGTTGAGGACGTTGACGAGCACGCCGTCCAGGTACACGCGCCGCAGCGGCCGTGGTTCGAGCTCCAGCTCGCTTGCCTCATGCCGTCCGCGCAACGTCCGGTAGGCGAGAAAGACCAGGTAGGCGGCGCCCGCGTAGCGCAGGAAACTGAACGCCGTAGCGGACGCGGCGATGACCGCCGACAACCCCGCCGCTGCCGCCGCGATGTGCACGACCGTCCCGGTCTCGACCCCAAGCGCCGACGCGATCCCGGCCCGCCGCCCTTCACTCACGCTCCGCGCGGTGATGTACAGATGGTTCGGCCCCGGAATAGCGACCAGCGTCAACACGGCCAGCAGAAACAACAGCGGATTAGTCACCCAAGCACACTAACGACCAGGATGGTCCACCCCACAGAGCCAATCCCCTTCACGCAGCCTAGACCAATCACCCAGCACGACCACGGCATCCACCGACTACTTGCTCAACCTGCTGAGCCGCCAGCCATCGCCTGGCATAGTCCGCCGACTCTCGCACAAACTCGAACCGCGAAGCCGCCACCGGTGGCGAAGAATCCTCCTCTAGGCGAGGAGGCGGCGGGCCAGGATTGTGGCGCCTTTTACTGCTGGGTCGTCCAGGTTCGAGAGTAGGAGGCGGGGGGACGGGCGGAATTTGAGGCGGACTACCAGGCGGGTTTCCAGGGGAGTGAGGAGGGCCGGTCCTGCTTTGGCGAGGCCGCCGCCCAGGACGATGAGGTCCGGGTCCAGGAGGAGGGTCGTGGCGGCCAGGCCGTCCGCGAGGGCGTCCAGGGCCTCTGACCAGATGTGTTGCGCCTTTTCCTCGTTGTTCTCGGCGCGGGCGATGACTTCTTCTGCTGGGACGTTCTCGTCGTAGCGGCGGGAGATGGCGGCGGCGGAGGCGTAGGTTTCCAGGCAGCCTCGGTTGCCGCAGGCGCAGTCCTCGCCATTCGGGCGGACGACGACATGGCCTATTTCGCCGCTCCAACCGGCCACACCCGGATACGGGGTGTTGTTGATGACGAGCGCGGCGGCTATGCCGGTGCCTATGGCCATGAAGACGAAGTCGTGCGCGTCGCGGCCCGCGCCGAGGACGGCCTCGGCGAGGCCGCCCGTGCGGACGTCGTGGCCGATGGCGACGGGGATGCCCAGGCGTTCTTCCGCCATGGCCCGCATGGGGACGTTCCGCCAGCCCAGGTTCGCGGAGTGGAGAGCGGTGCCGGTCGGTTCGTCCACGATGCCGGGGACGACGATTCCGGCGGCGCGGGCGGGGGTGCCGAGGGTGGTCGCGTGGACGGCGAGGTCCGCGGCGAAGTCGAGGATTCCGCCCACCGGGTCGGTCCGGTCGGTGGGGCGGAATTCCGTCACGAGGGTATTGGAGTCGTCGGTCAGCGCGGCCTTCATTGTGGTGCCGCCGACGTCCAGGCCGATCACGGTCATGTGGCGGCGCCTGCCGTCCTGGAGGGGTGTCTCAATGCCGTTCCCGTGGTCGGAAATCGTTCACGTGGCATCGCATCCCCCGTCCGCCCCAAAGCTTTTGTGCGCGTTCAAAGAAAGTGCGCTACGTGATCGCTCAACAACATAAACGCCCGGTGTGGTCATGAAGATATGCAACTGGTCCGTACCAGTTCAAGTACCCCATTAACCGCGTGCCCGCGGTGGTGCACGTGGGGTCGGCGGGTGTCCGGGGTGGTCTGGTGTCCACGCTGGGCTGGTCTGACTCGTGTGGCGAGGTTGTTGAGGTGGGGCTCTGGGCCGTCGCCATAGGGGCTGGCCCGATGTGGCCATCCCCACGTCTGGCCTGCGTCCTGTTTTGCCCCTGCTTGACCGGGTAACTGGGCGCCGTACCGAGCCGGACGACGAGGTGAAAGGGACATGATCTTTCGGTTGGGGCTGCGCAAGACCATCGCCGCATGGACGATCCGGCGGATCGTCCGGCGGCTGGAACGCGCCGTCCGGCGTCTAGTGGCCAGGGTCGAGGAGCGGGGCGGACCGCTCATGAAGGGCGCGCTGGCCGGAGTCAGGGCGCTGTACGGGGGCAAGTCCCCCCTCCGCGCGCTGCTGCGCTTCGGATGGACGGCCCTCAAGGAGGTCCTCGCCCGGATCTTCGGACGGAACGGCAAGCCGACCAACATCGTGGAGCAGATCGACGTTGGCGCCCCCTGTCGGCTCGTCTACGACCAGTGGACGCGGTTCGAGGACTTCCCGTCCTTCATGAAGAAGGTCGAGAGCGTCGAGCAGGTGTCGGACGAGAAGTTGAACTGGAAGGCGAAGGTCTTCTGGTCCAGCCGGACGTGGGAGTCGACGATCGTCGAGCAGGTCCCCGACGAGCACATCGTGTGGCGGTCCAAGGGCTCGAAGGGGCACGTGGACGGGACGGTCAGTTTCCACGAACTGTCGCCGGACCTGACCCGCGTGCTGCTCGTCCTCGAATACCACCCGCGGGGGCTTTTCGAGCGGGTCGGGAACCTGTGGCGGGCGCAGGGGCGTCGTGTCCGGCTTGAGCTGAAGCATTTCCGCCGTCATGTGATGACGCGGGCGTTGACCCGCCCGGACGAGGTCGAGGGTTGGCGCGGCGAGATTCACGACGGCGAGATCGTCAAAACATCGGAGTGAGGAAGCGGAACATGAAACGTGGAAGTCGGTTGCCCGTCAACACCATCACGAAGCGGCTTCCGGGCGGCCGTAAGAAGCGGCTGCCCGGCATCGGCGGCGTCGCGAAGAATCTGCCCCCCGGTCGGGCCGTCGGCACCACCGGCGGTGTCCTGCTGGGCGTCGGTGCGGCCGTCGCCGCAGGTCGCGCGCTCAACGAGCGTCGCAACGGGCACGGTCCCGCCGACGCCGACGCGAAAGAGGAGAAGGCGAGCGCGAAGGGCGCCAAGAAGAACTCCGGCAAGAAGGACGCCGACAAGGAGCAGTCCGCCGAAGAATCGGGGCCGGGGCTGCTGGAGCGTCTGAAGGACGCCGTGCCCGGCACCGGCCAGAACGGTCAGGACGCGGAGAAGGGCCGTGGCCAGGGTGGCGGGAAGAAGGTGAAGGTCACCAATATCGTCGAGCACATCGACATCGGTGCGCCGCGCCGCCTCGTCTACGACCAGTGGACGCAGTTCCAGGACTACCCGTCCTTCATGAAGAAGGTCGAGAGCGTCGAGCAGCCGACGGACGAGAAGCTGAACTGGAAGGCGAAGGTCTTCTGGTCCAGCCGGACGTGGGAGTCGACGATCATCGAGCAGGTCCCCGACGAGCACATCGTGTGGCGGTCCAAGGGCTCGAAGGGGCACGTGGACGGGACGGTCAGCTTCCATGAGCTGTCGCCGAACCTGACGCGCGTGCTGCTCGTCCTCGAATACCACCCGCAGGGGCTCTTCGAGCGGACCGGGAACCTGTGGCGGGCCCAGGGCCGTCGCGTCCGGCTGGAGCTGAAGCACTTCCGCCGTCACGTGATGACGCAGTCGCTGCCCCGCAAGGACGAGATCGAGGGCTGGCGCGGCGAGATCCACGACAGCGAGATCGTCCGGACGCACGAGGAGGCGCTGGACGAGGACAAGCGCGACCGCAAGCAGAAGAAGAAGCAGGAAGAGTACGAAGAGGCCCGCTGAGGCCGATCAACCGCCGGGACGGCCACGGTCGCGAAGCCGCGTACCGTGGCCGTCCCGCGTTGCCACCAGACCCACCTACCTGCGGGTTCCCGCCACATGTGTTGGTCGTCGGGGAGCCGGAGGAGCGGCATCACGAGATCCACTTCTCGTCCGCGGGACGTACGCTCACTGACTCCGCCTGACGCCGTCGTTCCGACGGCCTGCGCGTGCATTCTCAGTCGCCATTGCACGGCACGCCTCCCGTGGCATTTTTCGCTGCGGTCGTGGCATTGACAGCCGCCCTTATGTCCTTGTTCCGCCCGTCTCGTCGGTCCGGGCCACCGGAATCGGCCGAGATGCATCGCCGGAACATTGAGCGAGGACACCCCTACGCCATTTAGTATTCGTGGCTTCCGCCGGGTGCGGAGTCCCGGGCGCGCGGTCGTGTGCGGGCCGGGCGGTCTGGATTATTGGGGATTGTGAGGTAAGTGGCGTATCTAGTTCGGTGTCCGGTGTTGTGGAAGGTTCGATGGTGACACGCGTGCCGTGAGGTGTGAATCTTGTGCGGATCGGCCAGGAGATCATGGCCGGGCCGTTACCCGATCATGACGGTGCGGCGAGTTCGGCGAAGCGGCGGGGAGGCCCGTCCGCGCGGGACTCACCTCTCGTGACCACCGACCGCCCAACCTCGGAGTTCTGCCCACTCTGCGTGGTCGCTAATGTCCTCAACCCCAATCCGGACAGGCCCTAATTTCATGACTATGGCGCGCGAGGAAGACCGGGTCTAGGTTTGCTGGCACGTGCCTCAGTGCGCGTGCCAGTCACCAGGGGGAGTGAAAAGAGTCGTTCCGCCGAAAGGAGAGTCAGGCCGATGACGGATGGCGTGCCCGGTCCGGTCCAGGGGCCTGAGGCGAAGATCAACACGGATATTCCGCAGTCCGCCCGGATCTGGAACTACTGGCTCGGCGGTACCGACAACTACGAGGTCGACCGGCTCGCCGGTGACCAGTACGTCTCGCTGTATCCGGGGATCGTGCCGCTCGCCCGCGCAGGGCGTTACTTCATGGACCGCGCGATCCGCTTCCTGATCCACGACCGTGGCGTCCGCCAGTTCATGGACTGCGGGACGGGACTGCCCACGGTCGACAACACCCACGAGATGGCTCAGCGCGCCGCCCCGGAGGCGAAGGTCGTCTATGTCGACAACGACCCGCTCGTCCTGGCGCACGCGCGTGCCCTGATGACGGGCACCCCCGAGGGCCGCACCGCCTACATCGACTGCAACCTGTACGACCCCAAGACGATCCTGGACAAGGCGTCCGACATCCTCGACCTCTCCGAGCCCGTCGCGTTGCTGCTGGTCAACGTGATGGGGCATGTCACCGATCCGGAGGAGGCGCTGGGGGTCGCGCGGAACCTGCTGGCCGGGCTGCCGTCCGGCAGCTACCTCGTCCTGGACGACTGTACCGACGACAACGAAGCGTTCAACGCGGCCCAGCGCGCCTACGACGACACCGGAGCCATTTCGTACCGGCTGCGCAGCCGCGAATTCCTCTCCCGGTACTTCGAGGGGCTCAAGGTCGAGGAACCGGGGCTCGTGACGGTCAACGAATGGCGTCCTGACGTGGGCGTCGAGCCGGAGATACTCCCGACACTGTGCGGGGTGGGGCGCAAACCCTGACGTGTGGCGGGGCGCGGGAGACCGACGGCACACCGCGCCACGGTACGCACTCCTTTGAGTGTCACCATATGAAAGAACCTTCCACGGAACGTCGCTCACCGTTCCGTTCCCGGTGCGTTACGTGAAGGTATAGTTGATTTCTTGTTCTGCCGTCCCCGGATGGGAGTCCCCCCTTGGCCTCCGTCACCATCACCGGCATCAGACAGTCGACCGCCGCACATGGGGATCCGCTCGTCCCCAGGCTGTTGCTGGGCAGGGCGCTTCGTGCGCTGCGGGAGGAGGCCGGCATCTCCCGGCGGGACGCGGCGAAGATGCTCGGCAACACCAACTCCAAGGTCGGGCGGCTGGAACTCGGCCGCTCCGGGGTCTCGGTCCGCGACGTGGCGGCGCTCCTCACCCTCTACGGCGTGGACGACGACGAACGCACGACCCTGCTGGCGCTCGCGGAACAGACGACGTCGCGACCGTGGTGGTACGCCGACGGTGACATCGTCCCGGCATGGGTCCGGGACTACTTCACCGCCGAACAGGCCGCCAAGCTCGTCCGCACGTTCGAACCGCAGTACGTTCCCGGCCTGCTCCAGGAAGAGAACTATGCCCGCGCGCTGATCCGCTCCCGCTTCCCCGAAGAGGAGGCGGAGCGGCGCGTCGAGCTGCGGATGCGGCGGCAGCGCGTGCTGCGCCGCCGCCCGCGTCCGCTGAACCTGTGGGTGGTGCTGGACGAGCGGGCGCTGTGGCGTCCCATCGGCGGTCCGGCGACGATGCGCGCGCAGATCAAGCACATCATCGAGGTGTGCAAGCGGCCGAACGTCACCGTCCAGATCGCGCCGGGCGGTATCTGCGGACGGGTCGAGGGCGGTGGGCCGCTCACCCTGGTCCGGTTCCCGCAGCAGGGCCTTCAGGACATGGTCTATCTGGAACGCGCCGACACCGCGGTGTATCCGGTCCGCCGCGCCGAGGTCGAACGGCACTGGCACGTGTTCAACACGCTGGTCACCGAGGCGGCGCCGCCCGATCGCACCGCCCGGATTCTGGCCGGGATCCTCGCCCACTACTGACCGTTTCCGCCGGTCAGAGGGCTTTTCCGGTCGGGGCGTCCGAAGTCGATGAGCCGTCGTTCGGGCAAGAGCGGCGGCGAACATTGATCGCGGGTGGTGACGATCACATATTCCCGTCTGACCACATCCGGTCTATATTCGATAACGACGGATAATCGCCGGGGTCGGCGCGGTTGACAGGGGACGTACGCCGCATGACCCTCGTGGCCCGTGTTCGCCGGGCGGTCACCTGGCTACCGGGCATGTTCTAACGCCTCGTACGCCGCCGTCCTCAAAAGGAAGCCATGTCCGTCAGCGACCGTTTGTGGAACGAAAAAGAGGAACGCCGGTCCCGCGACGAACGGCAGACGGGAGAGAACTTTCCCGTCGCCTCCCGGTTGTTGCCCGCACGGCACCGCGCGCACCTGCTGAACGTGTACGGCTACGCCCGGATCGTGGACGACATCGGCGACGAGGCGCCGCGCGATGAGCGGACGGCGCTGCTCGACCTCGTCGAACGCGACCTCGACCGGATCTACGCGGGCGAGGAGCCCGGGCTTCCCGCGATGCGCAACCTCGCCACGACGGTGACCGACCTCGACATTCCGGCGGAACCGTTCCGTCGCCTCCTGCGGGCCAACCGCCAGGACCAGGAGGTCTCACGGTACGAGACGTTCGACGATCTGCTCGCGTACTGCACCCTCTCCGCCGATCCGGTCGGGCACATCGTCCTGCACGTGTTCGGGGCCGCCACCCCGGACCGGCTCCCCCTCTCGGACAAGGTCTGCACGGCCCTCCAGATCATCGAGCACTGCCAGGACGTCGGCGAGGACCACCGCAACGGCAGGATCTACCTGCCGCAGGACGACCTGCGCCGGTTCGGCTGCGTCGAGAGCGACCTCGACCGCTCCGTTACCCCGACACGGCTGCGCGGGGTCGTGGCCCTCCAGGCGGCGCGGGCGAGGGAGATGCTGGCGGAGGGCGCGGGCCTCGCCCCCCGGCTCCACGGATTCGCGCGGGTCGCCGTCGCCGGGTACGTCGCCGGTGGCCTCGCGGCACTGGCGGCACTGGACCGCGACGCCTACGACGTGCTGGGGAGGACGTCACGGCCGAAAAAGACGCGACTGTTCGTGGAGTGGTCGCGGACAATGGGTGTTTCTCAGACTCGGTGGGCGCGCACAGACCAGGCCCCCGCTCGGACACTCCGGACGAAGGGCACTGCACTGAGAAGGAGATGAGCAGTCCACATGGACGAAGCCAGCGCATATCGGCACTGCGAAAGCGTTGTCCGTTCGCAGGCGCGTAACTTCTCGTACGGAATCCGGCTGCTTCCCACGCCCAAACGGCGCGCGCTGAGCGCAGTCTACGCGTTCGCCCGGCGGATCGACGACATCGGCGACGACCATGACGCCCCGGCCGCGACCCGGCTCGCGAGACTCGCGGACGAGCGCGCCCGGCTCACCGACCTTCTCGACGACCCGGGCGCCCACCCGTCCGACCCCGTGCTGGTGGCGCTGGCGGACGCGGCGCGCCACCGTCCGATCCCGCTGGACGCGTTCGGCGAGCTCATCGACGGCTGCGAGGCCGACGTCCGCGGCGAAACCTACGACACGTTCGACGACCTGCTCTGGTACTGCCGGTGCGTCGCCGGTGCCGTCGGACGGCTGTCGCTCGGCGTGTTCGGCACGTCCGACCCGGACACGGCCGTCCCACGCGCGGACGCGCTCGGCGTCGCGCTGCAGCTCACGAACATCCTGCGGGACGTCCGCGAGGACGCCCTCAGCGGCCGCGTCTACCTGCCCGCCAAGGACCTCGCCAGGTACGGGTGCACGTTGCGTCTGGACGAGTCCGGCCGGTTCACCGACCCGCCGGACAACCTCGTCCAGCTCGTCCGGTTCCAAGCCGACCGCGCCGCCGAATGGTACGAGACCGGCCTGAAGTTGCTGCCGATGCTCGACCGGCGCAGCGCCGCCTGCGCCGGAGCGATGGCGGGCATCTACCGGCAACTGTTGAAACGCATCACGGCGGATCCGCTCGCCGCGCTGGGCACCAGGACATCGCTGCCGACATGGGAGAAGGCCGCCGTGTCCGCCATGGCCATGTCGGGAATCCACCGGTGACGGCCGCCGGGGGAACCGCCGGGCCGGACGGAAGTCCCGGGCACGTCGCGATCGTCGGGGGCGGCCTCGCCGGGATCACGGCGGCGCTGGCCCTCCAGGAGGCCGGGCTGCGCGCGACGATCTACGAGGCGCGTCCCCGGCTCGGCGGCGCCACCCACTCCTTCGACCGCGCCTCCGATGGTCGGGCACTCACCGTCGACAACGGGCAGCACGTCTTCCTGGGATGCTGCACCGCCTACCGGGGGCTGCTGCGCAGGCTCGGCGCGACGGACCGCGTACGCGTCCAGGACCGCTTCGACGTCCGTGTCCTCACCCCGGACGGCCGTGGCGGGCGACTCCGCCGAGCCAAGGCCCCGGGGCCGCTGCACATGCTGCCCGCGCTCGCCCGCTACGCGCCGCTCAGCCCGTCCGAACGGCTGCGCGCCGTCGCCGCGTCGCTGGCCCTCGACCGGCTCGACCCGAACGACCCGGCGCTCGACCGGGTCGCGTTGGGCGACTGGCTCGCCGACCACGGCCAGTCGCCCCGGGCCCGGCACGCGCTGTGGGAGCTGTTCGTCACCGCCGCGCTGAACATCCGGGTGGACGAGGCCGCGCTCGGCCCCGCCGCGATGGTGTGCCAGACGGCGCTGCTCGGCCGGTCGGACGCGGCCGACATCGGCGTCCCGACCGTTCCGCTCGGCGAGCTGCACGGCACGATCGCGGCGGCGAGGATCGAGGAGGGCGGGGGCCGGGTCCGGCTCGGCGCGAAGGTCACGGCGATCGAGGACGGGTCGAAGCTCGTGGTGAACGGCTCCCCGGTCGGAGCGGACGCCGTCGTCGTCGCGGTGCCGCACCGGGTGGCGTCGTCCCTCGTCCCGGCCGAGGCGTGCCCCGAACGGGCGGAATGGGCGGGACTCGGCTCCAGCCCGATCGTGAACGTCCACGTCGTGTACGACAGGCCCGTCCTGGACGAGCCGTTCGTCGCGGCCGTCGACTCACCCGTGCAGTGGGTCTTCGACCGGACGGCGATCAGCGGCCTCGCCGCCGGTCACGCCCCCGGCGCCCAGTACTTGGCGGTGTCGGTGTCGGCGGCGGACCGCTGGATCGACACGCCGACCGCGGACCTGCGCGCGGTCTACCTTCCCGAGCTGGAGCGGCTGCTTCCCGCCGCCCGCCGCGCCCGTGTCACCGACTTCTTCGTGACGCGGGAACGGCACGCCACTTTCCGTCAGAGCCCCGGCACCGGCGCGCTGCGTCCCGCGTCCGCGACCCGGCTGCCGTGGCTGTTCCTCGCCGGTGCGTGGACCGCCACGGGCTGGCCCGACACGATGGAGGGAGCAGTGCGCAGTGGTCTGAGCGCCGCCCGGCTGGTCCGGCGGCACCTGGACGAGACGAACCGATCCCGGCGCGGCGCGGGGGTGACGCCGCGATGACCGCCGTCCCGGCCTCGATCACCGATGGGCGGGAGCTGGTGGACGCGGCGATGCGCGCGTCCGCCGAACGGCTCGACCCGTGGACCCGCCGCGTCGTCGCCTACCACCTCGGCTGGACCGACGAGCACGGCCGTCCGGCCACCCCCGGCGGGAAGGCGCTGCGTCCCGCGCTGGCGCTGCTGTCGGCCCGTGCCGCCGCCACCCCGCAGGAGACGGCGCTGCCCGGCGCGGTCGCCGTCGAGTTCGTGCACGCGTTCTCGCTGCTGCACGACGACATCATGGACGGCGACCGGACCCGCCGGCACCGTCCCGCCGCGTGGACGGTGTTCGGCCCGTCCGCCGCCATCCTCGGCGGTGACGCGCTGCTGGCCCTGTCGGAGGAGCTGCTGCTGGACGAGCAGACCCGGGGCGCGCACTGGGCGGCGCGGGCGCTGACCGCCGCGACGCAGCGGCTCATCTCCGGGCAGGCGTTCGACCTCGGATTCGAGCAGCGCGGCGACGTCACCCTCGACGAGTGCCTGACGATGGCGGCCGACAAGACCGGCGCGCTGCTCGCCTGCGCCTGCTCGATCGGCGCGATGCTCGGCGAGGGCCCCACCCGGCTGGTCACCGCGCTCGCCGAGTTCGGGGCGGAGATGGGCCTGGCGTTCCAGCTCGTGGACGACCTGCTCGGCATCTGGGGCAGCCCCGGCACGACCGGCAAACCGGTGTTGTCGGACCTTCGGGCCCGCAAGAAGTCGCTGCCCGTCGTGTACGCGCTGACCGCCGGAACCGCCGAGTCGGCCCGTCTCGCCGAACTGTACGCGGCGCCGGAGCCGCCGTCCGAGGACGACCTGCGGGAGATGGCGCGGCTCGTCGAGGCCGCCGGAGGACGGGACTGGGCCGCGGCGGAGGCCGACCGCCGTGTCGCCTCCGCGGACAAGCATCTCGCCGACTCCGGCATGGACGACGCCGTCCGCGCCGAGTTCCGCGACATCGCGCGCTTCGTCACGTCCCGCGACCACTGAGATCGGAGGTAACCGATGACCACGACCGAGGCGTCCGAACTCGCCGGTGCCGCCGCTGCCGCCGCCGGCGCGGCCCGCGACCATCTGCTCGGCCTGCAGTCGCCCGAGGGCTGGTGGCGCGGCGAGTTGCAGACGAACGTGACGATGGACGCCGAGGACCTTCTCCTCCGCCGGTTCCTCGGAATCCGCTCGGACGACGACACGCGAGAGGCGGCGCGCTGGATCCGGTCGCAGCAGCGGCCCGACGGAACGTGGGCGAACTTCCATGGCGGGCCGCCCGATCTGAGCACGACCGTCGAGGCGTACATCGCGCTGCGCCTCGCCGGCGATCCCGTCGACGCCGACCACATGCGCCGGGCCGCGTCGTACGCGCGGGAGGCGGGCGGCATCGAGGGCACGCGCGTGTTCACGCGGGTGTGGCTGGCGCTGTTCGGGCAGTGGTCGTGGGACGACCTGCCCGTCATGCCCCCCGAGATGATCTACCTGCCGGCGCGGTTCCCGCTGAACGTGTACGACTGGGCCTGCTGGGCGCGGCAGACGATCGTGCCGCTGACGGTGCTGGGGGCGCTGCGGCCCGTCCGGGCGTTGCCGTTCGACCTGCCGGAGCTGCGTAGCGGCGTCCGCCCGGTGAAGGACGAGCGGGGCTGGGGCCGGTTCTTCGAAGGGCTCGACCGGGTCCTGCACGTGTACCAGAAGCGTCCGGTGCGGGCGCTGCGGGCGGCGGCGATCCGCCGCGCCACCGACTGGATCATCGCGCGGCAGGAGGCCGACGGCTGTTGGGGCGGGATCCAGCCGCCGTGGGTGTACTCGCTGATGGCGCTGCACGAACTCGGCTACGGCCTCGACCATCCGATCATCCGGCGCGGGCTCGACGGGCTGGAACGGTTCACGATCCGGGACGAGCAGGGACGGCGCCTGGAGGCGTGCCAGTCCCCGGTCTGGGACACGGCACTGGCCGTGAACGCGCTCGGCGACGCGGGCGTCCCGGCGGACGATCCCGCGCTGCTGCGCGCCGCCGCCTGGCTCGCCGGGGAGGAGGTCCGCGGACCGGGGGACTGGTCGGTGCGGCGGCCCGGCCTCCCGCCGGGCGGCTGGGCGTTCGAGTTCGACAACGACGTCTACCCCGACACCGACGACACCGCCGAGGTGATCCTCGCGCTGCGGAAGGTCGACTTCCCGGACGCGAAGGAGCCGGTCGAGCGGGCCGTCCGCTGGCTGGAGGGCATGGCGTCCCGTGACGGCGGCTACGGCGCCTTCGACGCCGACAACACCCGGGAGCTGTGCACCAAGCTGCCCTTCTGCGACTTCGGCGCCGTCATCGACCCGCCGTCGGCGGACGTCACCGCGCATGTGGTCGAGGCGCTCTGCGGGGAGGGGCTCGCCGAGTCGACCGTCGTCAAACGCGCCGTCGTGTGGCTGTTGAAGGCCCAGGAGGGCGACGGCTCGTGGTTCGGACGCTGGGGAGCGAACCACGTGTACGGGACGGGCAGCGTCGTCCCGGCGCTGGTCGCCGCGGGCGTCCGCCGGGACGGGCCGCCGATCCGCCGCGCGGTGGCGTGGCTGGAACGGCACCAGAACGACGACGGCGGCTGGGGCGAGGACCTGCGCTCCTACGACGATCCGGCCTGGATCGGGCGGGGCGAGTCCACGGCGTCGCAGACGGCATGGGCGCTGCTGGCCCTGCTCGCCGCCGGTGAGCGCTCCCCGGCCGTGGACGCCGGGATCCGATGGCTCGTCGACCACCAGCGTCCGGACGGCACCTGGGACGAGGACCAGTTCACCGGCACCGGATTCCCCGGCGACTTCTACATCAACTACCACCTCTACCGGCTGGTCTTCCCGATCAGCGCCCTCGGGCGCTACCTCTCGTCCGTCTCGACGACCGTCGCGGCGGACGAGACCACCGAGTTCGCAAGGCCCAAGGAGGTCAGAACATCATGAGCATGCCGATACGCCAGAGCGTTCGCATCGGAAGCTACATCCTCCGCAACAAGCTGCGCGGCAAGGAGAAGTTCCCCCTCATCGTCGAACTCGAACCGCTCTTCGCGTGCAACCTCGCCTGCGCGGGCTGCGGCAAGATCCAGCATCCGCACGACGTGCTGAAAAGACGGATGCCCGTCGAGCAGGCCGTCGCCGCCATCAAGGAATGCGGCGCCCCGATGGTGTCGATCGCGGGCGGTGAACCGCTCATGCACCCGCAGATCGACGAACTCGTCAACGAGCTGATCAAGCTGAAGAAGTTCGTCTTCCTGTGCACTAACGCGCTGCTCATCCCCAGGAAGCTCGACAAGTTCAAGCCGTCGCCGTATTTCGCGTGGGCGGTGCACATCGACGGGTTGAAGGAACGGCACGACGCGTCCGTCTGTAAGGAGGGCGTCTTCGACGACGCGGTCGCCGCCATCAAGGAATGCCGGCGGCGCGGATTCCGCGTCACCACCAACACGACGTTCTTCAACACCGACACGCCGCAGACGGTCATCGACGTCCTCAACTACCTCAACGACGACCTCAAGGTCGACGAGATGATGATCTCGCCCGCGTACGCGTACGAGAAGGCGCCCGACCAGGAGCACTTCCTCGGCGTCCAGGAGACCCGGGAACTGTTCCGGAAGGCGTTCGGCGACGGGAACCGGAAACGCTGGCGGTTCAACCACTCGCCGCTCTTCCTGGACTTCCTCGAAGGCAAGGTCGACTTCCCCTGCACGGCCTGGGCGATCCCGTCGTACTCCCTGTTCGGCTGGCAGCGTCCCTGCTACCTGATGTCGGACGGCTACGCCCAGAGCTACCAGGAGTTGCTGGACGAGACCGACTGGGACTCCTACGGCAGGGGACGTGACCCGCGCTGCGCCAACTGCATGGCGCACTGCGGCTACGAACCCACGGCCGTGTTCAGCACCATCGGCTCCCTGAAGGAGTCGCTGCGGGCGATCCGGGAAAAGTGACCCCGGTCACGTCGACGATTGACGTTCGGCAACGGCTGGCCGTAAGCGGCCACCATCGAAGCGGGTTCGTGTGTTGGGCTGGAAAGGGGGCCGCGCGCGGACCGGGCTCAGCCGCGGCGGCACGCCGGAGAGCGCGGTGAGAACGGCGAGGAGGTCCGATGGGCATCCGGTACAGCCTGTACGACTACGCCATACACGACGACCCCTACCCGGTGTACGGGCGGTTACGGGAGCATGCCCCCGTCTACCGCAACGACGCCGAGGACTTCTGGGCCCTGTCCCGGCACGAGGACGTGGCCACCGCGTACCGCGACTTCCGACGGTTCTCCAACGCCAACGGGGTCCTGATCGACCCGTCGGCATGGGGTCCGCAGGCCCGCGCGCTCCAGTCGTTCGTCGCGATGGACCCGCCGGAGCACACCCGTGTCCGTGGCCTGGTGTTCCGGGCGTTCACGCCACGGCTCATCGCCGCGCTGGAACCGCGGATCCGTGAGATCGCCCGCGGGCATCTCGACCGGGCCCTGGAGAACACCTCCTTCGACTTCGTCGAGGACTTCGCCGCGCTGCTCCCGATGGACGTCATCTCCGAACTCGTCGGCGTCCCCGAGGCCGACCGCGCCGAGGTCCGGCGGCAGCGCATCTGATCCTCCAGCACGAGGAGGGCGTCCACGACATGACGGCCGCCGGACGCGAGGCGATCGGCGCGCAGATCGCCTACTTCCGTGACCTGGTCGTCGAACGCCGCCGCGAACGGCGCGACGATCTGGTGTCGGCGCTGCTGACGGCCGCCGAGGACGACGACCATCTGACCGAGGCCGAGATCGTCGGGGTGCTGGCCCTGATCGCCGGCGCCGGGAACGAGACGACCACCCATCTGCTCTCCGGCGCGTGGTACTGCGCCTGGCGGCATCTGGACCGTCCGTCCGACGCGTACGACCGGATCGGCCCATGGATCGAGGAGACCCTGCGGCTGGAGTCGCCCGCGCAGGGCACCGCGCGCACGGTGACGGAGGAGTTCACGCTGCACGGCGTGACCGTTCCGGCGAACGCCCGGATGCAGTTGCTGATCGGGTCCGCCAACCGCGACCCGCGCGTGTTCGCGGATCCGGACCGCTTCGACCTCGACCGCGACGACACGTCCAAGATCAGCTTCGGGTCGGGGCGGCACTACTGCGTCGGCGCGAACCTGGCGCGGCTGGAGGCGCGGGTCGCGTTGGAGGAGCTGACCGCACGGGTCGCCGACTACGACATCGACGAGTCCGGGGCCCGCCGCGCGCGGACGCCGACTGTGCGGGGCTTCACAGCGCTGCCGACGACGGTGACGCTTCGGCCGTCCCGCGGCTGACCTCGGGGGCGAGGGCCGGCTCGATCGGTATCCCCGGCTCCTCGGCGGTGAGCGGGATCTCGGCGGTGAGCACGTACGAGTCGCCCACCGCCTCACCCTTGAGGAACCCGCCGACGGCCCGCACCCGGTAGGCGAGGTTGTCGAGTCCCGTGCCGGGAGGCAGCGCACTCGGCCGGACGCCGTCGTTGCGCAGCCGCAGCCGCACCCGGGAGCCGACGACGCCCACGTCGAGGGTGCAGCGGGTTCCGTCGCTGTGCCGCAGGACGTTGGTGACGCCCTCCCGCAGGACGGTCGCGAGCACGGTGCTCTGCTCGGTGGTGAGCCGCGGCGTGTCGACGGTCCCGTCCACGGCGTAACCCGCGGTCACGAGGATGGACCGGGCGGACGCGACCTCGTCCTCCAGGGAGACCTCGCGGTACCCGGTCGCGACGATCTCGATGTCGGCGAGCGCCTGGCGGGCCGCCGCGAGCCCATCGTCCAGCTCTCGGTGGGCCCGCGCCGCGTCCCGGTCGAGCATCCGCAGCGCCAGCTCGCTTTTCAGGACGATGACCGACAGGGTGAACCCGAGAAGGTCGTGCAGGTCACGGGCGAACCGGAGGCGTTCGCGGGCGACCTCCACGGTCGCCAGGCGCAGGCGGGCGTCGCGCAGTTCGCGGGCGAGCCGTCCCATCCGGGCGAACCCGTAGATGACCAGGGCGCGTTCCCCGACCCAGACCATCCCGTACGTCTGGTCGACGAACGTGGTGCCCTGGATGGTGACGTCCAGGAGCAGGAAGGTCAGCAGATCCTGGGCGATCAGCGGGACTGTCACGGCCCAGCGCAACCAGCCACGCAGCAGGACGAGCGTCAGCGCGGGCAGGTAGAGGCTTAGGTACCAGATCTCCCGTTCGAACACGAGTTCGGGGGCCAGTGCGACGACGAACGCGGCGCCGAGCGCGAGTCGCCACAGGCGCGGCCGTCCGTCGTCGTCCCCGTTCCGGACGCACCACAGGAACAGCCCCAGGAATACGGCGAGCGCACCCAGGTACAGGGCGATCTCGCCGCCGGACGCGTCCGCCTGGGCGATCGATCTGATCGGGCTGCTGAGCACCAGCAACACCGCCGCGGCCACGCCCAGGCCGGTCACGACGGTCGCCGTCAGGTCGCATGTGGCGGGTGTCGGCGCCGGGGCGCCGTCGCGGTGCGAGTGGGCGACCGACCGGGTCTCGTTCAGCGCCGACCTGGCCAGCGCCAGCCGGTCGGTCAGGAGTTCCCGGGCGGCCGGTGCCCCGGGTGACGTCGAGGCCGCCTCGCCGTCGTGGACGATCGCCTCCAGGCTGCGTCCGACCCGATCGTTGAGCTGCTGGGTGAACGCCAACCGCTCCCTGGCGACCTCGGCGTCGGCCAGCGCCGTCCTGGTCCTCTCCAGGTCCCCGACGAGATCAGCGAACCGCGCGACGCCGTAGAGCGCGACGCCGACGAACGCCGCGTGCCCGATGGCCAGGTAGGCGGCCTCCCAGACGGTCGGACGGACGCCGAGCCCGGAGACGAACTGCACGACGACGATGACCGCGAACCCGGCCCACGCCGCCGCGACCGGGCGGATCAGCAACAGCACGGCGGCGGCGAGGAACCCCGTGTTCCCGTACCAGGTGCTCGCGAACAGGTGCAGCCCGACACCGGTGAACACGGCCTGCGCGGCGAGCGTCCACTGCCACGCCCTCGGGCGCCTTCCGTCGGACGTCCGGACGCAGTTGTAGAGGTGCAGCAGGAGCAGGCTCGCCAGCAGCCCGCACCCGAGCGCCTTGAGATGCGCCGGGTCGCCGGACCGGGAGATGCCGATGAAGCCGCCATAGGAGAACCCGACACTCACGACGACCGCGACAAGACGCGCGAGCCTGAACGCCGACAACATACGCCGCAACCTAGCCGAATCCCTGCAGATCAGCATATAGATAACGTGCTTTCGGGGGCGGTCACGCCAACGAGCCGATGATTCACGCGCCGTGTCCAGGGGCCCGCGACGGGCTGTCCGGCGGGAGAGTGCCGTTCGTCACAACCCGAGCGGGTCGACGCCCGACCCGCCGCCCCCGCCCCGACACGGGGACGGTCGTCCGCCGCCGGCGGCCGTTTCGTTCTCGAACCGGTCCACGCGCCGGCGATTCCGTGAACGAGTACTTTATGTCAAGTACATTCACACTGAAAAGTCGTATGTCTGTCAGATCTCCCGATTCAGTCCGCGTGACCACGATCTCCGACACGTGCACCGGCGCCTATGACGGCCCGGCGATCTGCTCCGTGAGGGACCATGGCGTTCCTTGGCGCGGCGATTTCGCCGGGCCACAGTCAAGGGACGGCCCCCGGCTCGCGGGCTTGTCGCCGCGCGAGGCCGAGGGCCGTCGGGGTGGATCAGTCGAAGTAGTTCGGTTGGGACTGGGCGTTGAGCAGGTCGAGCCTGACGCGCTTGGCCTTGTCGGTCAGCGGGTCACGCAGGTCCAGGACGTCCATACCCCGCTGGATGCCGTTGGAGTAGATGTAGCCGTTGTAGTAGTACGTCGACCACGTACCGGCCAAGGTGTCCAGGTTGTCGCCCCAGGGACCGCGGTCGAACCAGGCGATCTCCTTGGGCTTGCGGGAGTTGGTGAAGTCCATGACCGAGATGCCGCCCTGGTACCAGGACTGCACCATGATGTCCTTGCCCTTCACCGGGATCAGCGAGCCGTTGTGGGCCACGCAGTTCTCGTTCTCGGTGTTGTGGCGCGGGATCTTGTAGTAGCTGCGGAACCTCAGCTTGCGACGGTCGCCCTTGCCGACGATGTCGTAGATGGCGTTGGCGCCCTTCTCCGGGCCGATCTCCGCGTTGCAGGTGGCCGCGGCGCCGCCGCCCAGCTCGTCGGTGAAGACGATCTTGTTGGCGTCGTTGTTGAACGTCGCCGAGTGCCAGAACGCGAAGTTCTCGTCGTCGCGCACGCTGGTGATGGTGCGCGGCTTCAGCGGGTCGGAGATGTCGAACAGCACGCCGTCGCCCATGCAGGCCCCGGCCATCAGGTCCTCGTCGGGGTAGGCGGTCAGATCGTGGCAGCCCGAGGTGGCGCGGGTCTGGCCCGGCCACGGCGTGTCCGGCGGGTCACCGGGGTTGCCGCCGTCCGGGAACAGGACCGGCTCGGCCGCGACATGCGCCTTGGCCGGGTTCCGCAGCGGGACCTTCACGATCGATATGAGGTCATGCGGGGTCTTGCAGTCGGGGTAGGTGTCGTTCGGAGAGTACGAGGACACGTAGATGTACGCGTTGTGCTTGCTGGGCACGAGCGTGTTCGTGTGGGAGCCGCACTTGGTCTCGACGGCCTTGACGTAGCGCGGGTTGCGCACGTCGCTGATGTCGAAGATCTTGATGCCCTCCCACGCCGACTTCTCGGTCGCGGGCATCGGTGTGGACTGGCACGAGTCGTCGCTGCGGGAACTGTCGGTCGACAGGAACAGCAGGTCCCCGGCGATCGACACGTCGTTCTGCGACCCCGGGCAGTGCACGACCGCGACGACCTCGGGCTGCTGCGCGCGTGTGAGGTCGTAGACCGTGAAGCCCTCGTAGTTGCCGCCGAAGGCGTAGTCGCCCTTGAAGGCCCAGTCCGAGCCGTAGGCGGTCGGGGCGGCGAGCGGCCCCTGTTTGGGGACGTTCGCCAGCAGGTGAATGTTCGGCGACTTGGTGATCACTTCACCGCCGGGCGCACGGTCGGCCGCGGCCGCCGGAACGTACAGCGACGTGATCACCAGCATGGCGCCGGAGAGGATGCTCAGAAGGGTTCTCTGTCTGGTTCTTCGCTGGGGAGCTGACGTCACCCCGGGACTCCTTGTCTGCACGGATCCGTGAACAGGTTCCTGATCTTCCGGAGTATGAAGTGTTTCGAGGTCGTTGCATAGACCTGGGCACTTATGTAGGGGTCTTTCGGCCAAAGGGTACTTTTGTTCAGGCTTGTTCTACGGATACGGTCCGGCTACCGGGTGGATGCGGGAGGGTTCGATGAGGCACCGGATCGCGGGGGCGGCCACGGTGGTCGCGGTGGCCGTCGCGGCCGTCGGGACGCTGGCGGCATGTGGGGGCGACGAGCCCGAGGCGGCGCCGTCGAGGACGGTGCTGGTTCCGGGCCGTCCGGGAGAGCCCAACAAGACCCGGGTCGCGGGGCCGAGCAAGGCGCCCCTGGCCACCCCGGCCGAGGTGCGGTTCGTGCAGATGATGATCCCGCATCACGCGCAGGCGTTGGAAATGTCCGAACTGGCTCCGGAACGGGCGTCCGACCAGCGTGTTCGTTCTCTGGCCTCCCGTATCGACGCCGCCCAGAAAGTCGAGATCGCGGCGATGCGGTCATGGCTTGAGCACAACTCCGAGGCCGTTCTGAAGGCGCACGGCAAGAACCACGGCGGGCACCACGACGGCATGCCGGGAATGGCCACGGCGGAGCAGCTCAAGCAGTTGCGGGACGCGCGCGGCGCCGCGTTCGACCGGCTCTACCTGAACCTGATGATCACCCATCATCAGGGCGCGCTCACCATGGTGAAGGACGTCCTCGACCGGGGCACCAACGTCACCGTCCAGGAGCTGGCCCGCGACGTCCAGTCCACGCAGTTGGCCGAAATCGGCCGCATGCGCGGGCTGTTGGCGAAGGGCTGAGCGCGCTCAGGGACGGACGAGGACCTTCAGGGCCTCCCGGTCGTTCATCGCGCGGAACCCGGCGGCCACGTCGTCGAGATCGACGGACAGGTCGAACATCTCGCCCGGCGTGATCGTGCCGTCCAGGACCTCGCCGAGCAGCTCCGGAATGTAGCGCCGCGCGGGCGCGACGCCGCCGGTGACGGTGAGGTTGCGCATGAAGACGTCGAAGTCCAGGCGCGCCTCGGTGTACTGCGGGACGCCGACCCGGCTGATCGTGCCGCCGTCGCGGACGACGCCCAGCGCCGTCTCGAACGCGGCCGTGGTGCCGACGCACTCCAGCACGTGGGGCGCGCCGTCGCCGCCGGTCAGCTCGCGCACGACCGCCACCGCCTCCTCGCCGCGCTCCGGCACCACGTCGGTCGCGCCGAACCGGCGGCCGAGGTCGGTGCGGTCGCGGTGCCGGCCGAGCAGCACGATCCGTTCGGCGCCGAGCCGCGCGGCCGACAGCACCGCGCTCAGCCCGACGGCGCCGTCCCCGATGACGGCGACCGTGGAGCCCTTTGCGACGGCCGCGGTCACGGCGGCGTGGTGGCCGGTGGGCAGCACGTCCGACAGGGCCATCACCGAGGGGATCAGCGGGTCGTCGACTCCGACCGGCAGCTTGACGAGGGTGCCGTCCGCCTGGGGGACGCGGGCCGCCTCGCCCTGCCCGCCGTCCAGACCGTTCACCGCCCAGCGCCCGCCGTTGCGGCAGGAGCCGTGCAGGCCGTCCCGGCAGAAGTCGCAGGTGTTGTCGGTCCACAGGAACGGGACGAGGACGACGTCGCCGCGCCGCACCGACCGCACGTCGGCGCCGGTGTCCTCGACGACGCCCATGAACTCGTGCCCGATGCGCAGGCCCTCGGCGACGGGCTCCATGCCCCGGTACCGGTGCAGGTCGCTGCCGCAGATGCACGCGCGGGTCACCCGGACGAGCGCGTCGCCCGGCTCCACCAGGACCGGATCGGGGACGTCCTCGACCCGGACGTCGCCCCGGCCGTAGATGAGCGTGGCTCGCATCTGGTGATCACTCCTTCGGATGGACGATCGTGGCGTCGATCAGCTCGCGTACCGGACGGCGGTCGAGGTCGAGCGCGACCGCGATGAACCCGTCCAGCCCGGCGGGGGACAGCGGTGTCTCGGCGACCAGGGCGCGCAACCGGTCGGCGGTCTCGTTCCGGTCCCAGTTGAACGTGGTCGCGTCGGGGGCGAACGCGGCGGTGCGGACGCCGTCGCGGGTGTGCACGGCGACGCGGCAGCCGCCCTGCGGGACGTCGGTGGCGGCGGTCACCGTGATGCGGCGGGTCAGGTCCATGTGAGCGGGGTCGTCGAAGGCGTACAGGTCGTCCAGGCCGATGCCGCCGTGGCGGAGCGCCGTCGCCAGGCAGTAGGGGAGGCTCATCAGGGTGCCGCCGACGTCGCGGAAGGGGCCGTGCGCGTCGATGCCCGGGTAGGCGGCGTCGTTCGGTGCCAGCGTGACGGTGACGGAGGTGACGTCGTCCTCCTTGAAGCCGTGGCGGCGCGCGAGCCCTGTCAGCACCGTGACCGGGACCTGGTTGATCGCGCAGACCGGGTACGGCTTGTAGGTGACGCGGCGGATCCGCCAGTCGTCGCCGAGCCGCAGCGTCTCCGGGGCGGGTGCCGAGGGGACGCCGGAGAAGGCGCGCAGGTGCCCGGCTGCGCCGTCGAGGGAGTCCGGTGCGCCGGTGACGCCGCGGGCGGCAAGGAGCGCCGCCACCATGCCGTTGCGGCTCGCCGCGCCGACCTGGTAGCGCCATTCCTGGGTGCCCGCGAGCCATGTCTGGTTCGTTCCGCCGCCGAACGCGGCGGCGAGGCCGAGCGCGGACACGGTTCGCGCGGTGTCGAGGCCGAGCAGGCGCGCGGACCCGGCCGCCGCGGCCAACGGTCCGTAGACGCCGGTCGCGCGGAAGCCGCGGGCGGTGGACGGTCCCGCGTGCCCCTCCGCGATCACGGACGCGGCCTCATAGCCGGCGATCATCGCGGTGAGCAGGTCCCGGCCGTGCGCGTCGGCGCGGTCGGCGAGGGCGAGCAGCGCGGGCAGCGTCGTCGAGCCGAGATGGGTGGACACCGAGATCTGCGTGTCGTCCTGCGTCCGCGCGTGGATGAGAGCGCCGGTCGCCAGCGCGCACGACTCGACCGTCACGGCCGTCCCGTCGATCGGGAGCCGCGCGCCGCGCGCCGGGTCGCAGGCGCCGTGTTCCTTGGCGAAGGCGTAGCCGGTCTCGGCGAGCCGGTGCCCGGCGAGGCCGACGCCGAGGTCGTGCAGCAGCGTGACCTTCGCCTTCTCGACGACATCCGGCGGGACGGCGGCGAGGGAGAGCCCGGCGGTGAACTCCGCGACGTGTTCGGCGAGCGTCACGGCGAGGCCCCTTCCCCGTCGGGGGCGATCCTGGCGATGACCTGGCCGACGACGACGTCGGCGTCCTGGGCGACGAGCAGTTCGACGACCGTTCCGGCCGCCGGGCTGACGATCTCGGCGGTCGCCTTGTCGGTCTCCATCTCGGCGATGGGCTCGTCCTCGGCGATCCGGTCGCCGACGTTCTTCAGCCACTGGACGATGGTCGCCTCGTCCATGGTCGCGCCCCACTTCGGCACCACGACGTCAGTCAAACCCTCGTCCTCTCCATCGTGTCCGACGCGGCCAGAACCACGTCGTCGGCCCTCGGGTAGTAGGCGAGTTCCAGGTCGGGAGCGAACGGCACCGGGGCGAACGGCGGGCACACCTGTTTCGCCGGGGCGCGCAGGGACGCGAAGCCGTCGGTGGCGGCGAGCCGGACGACCTCCGAGCCGACACTGCACGGGCCCTGCGCGTCCTGGACGACGACGAGCCGTCCCGTCTTGCCCAGCGACCGCAGGATCAGCGCCTCGTCGAGCGGGCTCAGCGTCCGCAGGTCGAGCACCTCGGCGTCGACGCCGCGTCCGGCGAGCGCGTCGGCGGCCTCCAGCGCGCATGGCACGGTGTCACCCCAGCACACGAGCGTCACGTCCGCGCCGGGACGGCGGATCAGCCCGGCCCCGATCGGCACGATGTGGTCCGGGTCGTCGGGGACCTCGCCGCGCCGCGTCCACAGGCTCAGGCTCTCGATGACGATCACCGGGTCGTCGTCCCTGATGGCCGCCTTCAGCAGGCCCTTCGCGTCGGCGGGGGTGCCGCCCCAGACGACCTTCAGCCCGGGGACGGACGCGAGCCAGCCCTCCAGGCTCTGCGAGTGCTGCGGGCCCGATCCGCGGTGGCCGCCGCACAGGGTCCGGATCGTCAGCGGTACCGCGAACGCTCCGTCCGACATGTACGACATCTTGGCGGCCTGGTTGACGAGCTGGTCCATGGCCAGCGTGATGAAGTCGAAGTACATGATCTCCGCGATCGGGCGGAGCCCCGCCATCGCCGCCCCGACCGCCATGCCGGTGAACGTCGCCTCGCTGATCGGGGTGTCGCGGACCCGCCATTCGCCGAACCGGTCCCGCAGCCCGCGCGTCGCCGCGAACGGCCCGCCCGGCGCCCCGACGTCCTCACCGAACAGGTGGACGGACTCGTCCCGCTCCAGTTCCTCGTGCAGCGCGGAGTTGACCGCCTGCCAGTACTTCACCGAACTCATGCGAAAACCTCCCCTCCCACCGGACGGCGGTAGACGTGCGCGGAGATCGACGCGGGCGACGCGACGGGGTCGGCCTCGGCCGCGGTGACCGCGTCGGCGATCTCCTGCCGGGCCCGCTCGTCGATGGCGGTGAACTCGGCGGCCTCCGCCGGGTCTCCGGACACCGACGCCGCCAGGCGTTTCAGCGGGTCCGCCGCCTTCCACTCGGCGACCTCCGCGGGGTCGCGGTACCGCTGCGGGTCCCCCTCGAAGTGGCCGTGCCAGCGGTAGGTCACGCATTCCAGCAGCGTCGGGCCGCCACCCTCCCGGGCCCGCGCGACCGCCTCCTCGGCGGCACGGCGGACGGCCGTCACGTCGTTGCCGTCCACCCGGACACCCGGGACGCCGTACGGGGCGGCGTGGTCCGCGACGTGCCGAGCGGCCAGATGCACGGAGACGGGCGTCAGCTCGACGTACTGGTTGTTCTCGCACACGAACACGAGCGGCAGCTTCCACAGCGCCGCCAGGTTCAGCGACTCGTGGAACACACCTTGGGCGACCGCGCCCTCACCGAAGAACGCCACCGCGACGCCGTTCCGGCCCTGCCGGGCGGCGGCGAAAGCGCCGCCGAGCGCGATCGGGATGCCCGCCCCGACGATCGCGTTCGCGCCGAGGATGCCCACGGCCGGGTCCGCGATGTGCATCGAGCCGGACCGGCCGCCGCAGTACCCGGTCGCGCGGGCGAGCAGCTCCGCCATCATCGCCTTCGGCTCGCCGCCCTTGGCGAGGCAGTGCCCGTGGCCCCGGTGCGTCGTGGTGATGGGGTCGTCGCGGCGCAGCACGTCGCAGACACCGGCCGCGATCGCCTCCTGGCCGATCGAGACGTGCAGTGTTCCCGGTAGCCGCCCGGTCGCCATCAGTTTGGCCGCCGCGACCTCGAAGTGCCGGATCCGTGCCATCGTCCGGTACAAACGCCGCGCCACCGTCGTGTCGGTCATGCTGGGACCTCCTCTCCGTCGCCGGACCTTCGCGGGAACTCCAGGACGGCGGTGCCGGGAGCGCAGAGCGTGCCGTCGGCCTTGCGTTCCTCCAGCGCGCATTCGACGAGCCCGGCGCCGGAGCCGTCGACGCGGCAGGCGGTCACGACGCCGGTGCAGGTGAGCGTGTCGCCGGGGACGGCGATGCCGCGGTTGCGCCAGCCGAACCGGCGCAGCCGGGCCCGCGGGCCCGCCCAGGCGAGCGCCGTCCGCAGCAGGAAGCAGCCGTGCAGATGGGACTGGACGAGCACGTCCGGGTAACCCTCGTGCTCGGCGTAGGCGGTGTCGTAGTGAATGCGGTGCGCGTTCCAGGTCGCCGCGCTGAACCGGAAGAGCTGGATCGTGGTCGGACGGATCGTCACCGGGTCGAGCGCCGTGCCGACGGTGACGTCCTCGAACGTCGCGGGGGTCATCGGGTCGCCTCCGGGCGGGCGATGAGGTTGTCCCGGCAGATCACCAGGGGAGTGCCCGACTCGTCCGAGAACATGCGCAGCATCGTGATGACGAGGAACGGACCGGAACCGCCCTGTTTGAGCGTCACGTCCTCGACGGACGTCTCCCGGACGACCTGCGTGCCGTCGCGGACCGGGGCGTGGAAGTCGAGGTCCTGACCGGCGCCCATCAGCCGCAGGCCGTCGAGGGGGAGCCCGGCCGTCTCGTCGCCGGTGCCGTCCGGGCGCAGCGCGTCGTCGGCGGGACCGGCGCCCCAGCCGAGCACGCTGCTGAGGAACAGCGGAGGCGCCGTGTCGCCGGGAGGCTCACCGGCGGCGACCGCGAACCGTTGGAAGTCCTTCGCGGACACGGGCCCGAGGTCGTCGCGGGTGACCGTGCCGATCCGCTTCCGCACGCGTTCGCACACCTCTTCCAGGGTGCTCATCGTTCACCTCCGGGAACGAGCCGCCGCCTCAGCAGCTTCTTCTCGATCTTGCCGATCGACGTCTTGGGCAGCGCGTCGACGACCTCGATCCGGGTGGGCACCTTGAACGCCGCGAGACGGGCCCGGCAGTGCTCGGCGATCTCCTCACGGGACGGCGCCGCGCCGGACGCGCGGGGCACGACGAAAGCGCACACCTCCTCGTCCCGGACCGGGTCGGGCGCGGCGACGACCGCCGCCTCCGCGATCGACGGATGCGCCAGCAGCGCGAACTCCACCTCGCTCGCCGAGACGTTCTCGCCCGCGCGTTTGATGACGTCCTTCTTCCGGTCGAAGAAGTACACGTAGCCGTGCTCGTCGAGGTAGCCGTTGTCGCCGGTGTGCAGCCAGCCGTCCCGGATCGCCGCCGCGGTGGCCTCCAGGTCCTTGAAGTAGCCCTTCATCAGCGTCCTGCCGGGCACCCCGGACACGAGGATCTCGCCGACCGTGCCCGGGGGGACGTCGTGTCCGTCCTCGTCCACGATCCGGATCCGCCGGTCGAAGTTGGGCAGGCCGATGGACGGCCACCGGCGGTCGCCGAACACCGGGGACATCGTGACGACCGTGCCGCCCTCCGACAGCCCGTAGCCGTTGATCAGTTCGACGCCGAAGCGGCGTTCGAACGCGTCCTTCTCCCGGTCGGTGACGTTGATGGCGTAGACGGCGCGGTGAACGCGGTGGACGGCGTCGTCCGGCGACGGAGGCTGCGCGAGCATCGTCCGCACCTGCATCGCGACCAGGCTCACCGAGGTCGCGCCGTGGTGCCGCACCCGCGACCAGAAGCCGCTCGCGTGGTACTCCTCCAGCAGGACGGCCGTGCCGCCCACGGTCAGCGCCGCCAGCACCGTGATCTCCTGCGCGTTGATGTGGAACAGCGGCAGCGCGGTCAGCAGCCGGTCACCGCCGTGCAGCGCGGCACCGCGCGCCACCCGCTCACCGCCCCACAGACAGTTCGCGTGCGTGATCATGACGGCCTTGGGGCGGGCGGTGGTGCCCGAGGTGAACAGCATCTCCACGACGTCCTCGGAGTCCACGCGGGCGGGCTCGACGGGCGGGCCGGACGCCACATCCGAGAACGGGACGAACCCGCCCCGCCCGTCGCCGCCGCGCGCCACGATCCGGTGCGCGACCTTCGGCGTGCGCGCCAGAACCTCCTCGAACATCGGGACGTGGCGAGGTTTGGTGAGGACGCCCACCGCCTCGGAACGCTCGACCAGATACGCCAGCTCGGCGGCCGAGGCGGCGACGTTGGACGGCACCATGACCGCGCCGAGCCACGCCAACCCGAACCACGCGAACACGAACTCGGCGCAGTTGCGCAGATGGATCACGACCGCGTCGCCATGGCCGACCCCGAGGGCGGCGAACCCCCCGGCGGTGCGGCGGACGGCGTCGAGCGTCTCCCGGTAGGTGTACTCGGTGACGGCGCCCGAGGCGTCCTCGACGACGAGGCAGGCGCGGTCCGGATGCCGGTCGCACCGCTCGACCAGCAGGTCGGCGAGGGCGCGGTTCCCGATCAGGTCCACGAACGGCTCCTCGTGCTCTCAGTCCCGCGAGGACAGGCCGAGCAGGTTCCGGGCGATCATCCAGCGGTGGATCTCCGAGGAGCCATGCCCGATCCGCCAGACCCGTACCTGCCGGTAGAAGCTCTGGATCGGCAGCTCCTTGCTGTAGCCGAGCCCGCCGAAGATCTGGAGGCAGCGGTCGGTGACGCGCTGGGCCATCTCGGTCGCGTACAGCTTGGCCATGAACGCCTCGTTGCGGATCGGCCTGCCCTCGTCCGCCATCCAGGCCGCCCGGTACACCAGGAAGCGGGCCGCGTCGAGTTCGACGACGGAGTCGGCGAGCATCCACTGCACCGCCTGCCGTGTCGCGATGGGCTTGCCCCACGTCACCCGTTGCTTGGCCCACTCGACGGCCATGTCGACGCACCGCTGCGCGATGCCGAGCTGGAAGGCGGCGATCTTGAGGCGTCCATGGGTGAGCTGTTCGGACGCCAGCGTCCAGCCGCCGCCGACCGGGCCGAGCCGCGCGGAGTCCGGGACCACGCAGTCGCTGAACGACAGCTCGTACGGCTCCCAGTCGTCGCCCATCGTGGGAATCGGCCGGGACACCTCGAAGCCGGGCGTGCCCATGTCGACGAGGAAACAGGTGATGCCGCGACTACCCGCGCTCGGGTCGGTGCTGGCGAACAGGATGCAGAAGTCGGCGCGGTCCACCTCGGAGATGAAGATCTTCGTTCCGTTGATGATCCAGTCGTCGCCGTCGCGGACGGCCGTGGTGGTGATGCGGGCGAAGTCGGAGCCGGTGCCCGGCTCGGTGAACGCGTAGCAGCTCCGCCGTTCCCCGGCGATGACGGGGTACAGGTAGCGCTTCTTCTGTTCGTCGTCGGCCTGGTAGAGAACCGGTTCGGGGCTGCCGCCGAACTCGAACATCGCCGGATGCTTGTACAACTCCTCGGCGACCAGGCAGGACGCGAGGGTGCCCATGCCCTGACCGCCGTACTCCTCGGGAACGTCCAGGGCCCACAGCCCCTGGTCTCTGCCCCGTTCCTGGAGGGTGCGGCGCTCCTCGGGGGAGAGCCGTCCCTCGGCGAGGAAGCGGGGCTCCAGCGGCATCAGCTCGCGCTCGCGGAACCGGCGCACCGAGTCGACGAACATGCTGAGTTCGGCCGGGACGGTGAAGTCCATATCGCCGTGACCTCCATTCGACCGACTAGTCGGTCGGTTCGACTTTCGCACGGCCCCCGGCCGTTGTCAACGGTCGGCCGAACGTTCCGCGAAAGTGAGCGTGAATGGCTCTTCCGTCGCCAGGGAAGCGGGGGTTGACGGCCTCGCCGAGCCGGAGTTAACGTGAATCGTCCGACCGGTCGGTCGAGAGCGATTCGACCGCTCTGAGCTGCATAGATGTCTGCCTGGATGCCAGGCCGACCCGGATCTTCGGCTTCCGTCACTCCATTGATCTTGTCCCGTTCGTGGGCTTCGAACGGCGTGCTCCGCCGCCGTCCACGGCGAAATACATATCCTCGGTCGAATTTCTCAGGAGGACGGATGGCGGCCGATCTGAACAATGCGCCGACGGCGGCCGAGCTCGTCACCGCGTACGCCGCCGGGACGCTCTCGCCGGTGGAGGCGGCGACCGCGGCCCTGGAGACGATCCGCGAGCGCGACGCCGACCACAACGCCTACGCGCTCGTCGATCCGGACCGGGCCCTC
The DNA here is from genome assembly GCF_003634705.1 of Actinomadura pelletieri DSM 43383. Taxonomy (GTDB): domain Bacteria; phylum Actinomycetota; class Actinomycetes; order Streptosporangiales; family Streptosporangiaceae; genus Spirillospora; species Spirillospora pelletieri. Next base: position 632,919 of record NZ_RBWU01000002.1, read on the forward strand.
GCGAGCGCCCGCGCCGCCGAACGGCGCTGGCGCGACAAGTCGCCGCTGGGGCCGCTCGACGGCGTACCGATGTCGATCAAGGATCTCTTCCTCACCCGGGGCTGGCCGACCCTCCGCGGTTCACGGCGCATCGACCCCGACCAGCCATGGGACGTCGACAGCCCCGTCGCCGCCCGGCTGCGCGAGGGCGGCCTGGTGCTGCTCGGCAAGACCACCACCCCGGAGATGGGCTGGAAGGGCGTCTGTGACAACCCGCTGACCGGGATCACCCGCAACCCGTGGGACACCTCCCGCACCTCCGGCGGCTCCAGCGGCGGCAGCGCGGTCGCGGTCGCCACCGGCATGGGGCCGCTGTCGGTCGGCACCGACGGCGGCGGCTCGATCCGCATCCCCGCCGCGTTCTGCGGCGTCGTCGGCTTCAAACCGACCCACGGCCGCGTCCCGCAGTACCCCCTCAGCTCCCTGGCGGTCCTCGCGCACGCCGGACCCATGGCCCGCACCGTGACCGACGTCGCGCTCCTCCTGGACGCCCTGGCGAGGCCCGACCACCGTGACCCCTACCACCTCGGGCCCCACGGCGGCCCCTACGGCCGGGCCGCCGACCGGGACGTCCGGGGCGTGACCGCCGCCTTCTCCGCCGACCTCGGATACGTCCGCGTCGATCCGGAGATCGCCGCCGTCGTCGCGTCCGCCGCGCAGGCCCTCCAGGACGCGGGGATGCGGGTCGAGGCGGCCGATCCCGGGTTCCCCGATCCGCTGCCCGCGTTCGACGTCCTGTGGTGCGCCGGGGCGGCGAAATGGCTGGACGTCTTCGACGCCCGCGCCGATGACGTCGACCCCGGGCTGCGCGCGGTGATCGAGCGGGGGCTCACCTACTCGGCGGGCGACTATCTCGCCGCCGAGGCGGAACGGCTCGCGCTCGCCGTCCGGATGGGCGAGTTCCACACCCGCCACGACGTGCTGATCACCCCGACCGTGCCGATCCCCGCGTTCGCCGCCGGGCACGACGTGCCGCCCGGCAGCGGCATGAGCGGCTGGCCCGAATGGACGCCGTTCACCTACCCGTTCAACATGACCCACCAGCCCGCGATCAGCGTGCCGGTCGGGTTCACCGCCGCCGGGTTGCCGATCGGTCTCCAGATCGTCGGCCCCCGGCACGCCGAGGAGCTGGTTTTGGCCGTGGCCCGCGCGGTCGAAAGAGGGCCGGGCGGGGCTAGCGGAGGCGGGACGTGAACGTCGCGAGGTCGTCGAGGGCGCGGAGGGCGTCGGCCGCCGGCACGGTGGGGAGCGCGAGCCCGACGCGTTCCACGCCCGCGTCGGCGAGCTCCTCGACGGCGCGGGCGTCGGCGCCGAGCCCGCAGAGCGTGATCGGAACGTCGGGTCGTCCGCGCTCGGCGAAGAGCCCGGCGACCCGCCTGATCTCGGACGGCGGCGTCGCGGCGCGCGGCAGCCATCCGTCTCCGTGGCGGACGACCCGCGCGATCGCCGCCGGGCTCTCGCCGCCGACGTAGATCGGCGGATGCGGCTTGCGCACCGGCTTCGGCCAAAGGTGGATGGGGTCGAAGTCGACATGGTCACCGTGGAACTCCGGCTGGTCCTTGGTCCAGATCGCCTTCATCGCGGCCAACTGCTCGTCCATCCGGGCGCCCCTCGTGCGGGGATCGACGCCGTGGTTGCGCATCTCCTCCCGGTTCCACCCGGCGCCGACCCCGAGGATCACGCGGCCGCCGGAGAGCACGTCCAGGGTCGCGACCTCCTTGGCGGTGTGGATCGGGTCCCGCTGGGGGAGCAGCGCGATGGCCGTGCCGAGCAGCAGGGTGCCGGACGCCGTGGCGGCCGCGGCGAGCGCCGGAAACGGGGCCAGCGTCCGGTGGTAGGCGTCCGGCAGCTCGGCGCCGCCCTGCCATGGGGTCTCGCGCCGTACCGGAATGTGCGAGTGCTCGGCGACGAAGAGGGAGTCGAAGCCGCGCTCCTCCGCCGCGCGGGCCAGGACGTCCGGACGGATGCCCTCCGCCGTCAAAAGCGTGTAGATGCCGAACTTCACGGGATCACCAATTTCCATGTATCGCGCCTTCCGAGCCTAGGAGGACGCGGGGTGAACGGCAATGGCAAAACGTTGATGGATCATGAAATCAGGGTTGACACGTGCTCTCCACCCTGTAATCGTAATCATACGCCCGACCGGTCGGTCGGGAGGAGTGGGGAAATGGTCGGCGCGCCTCGCCCACAAGGCGGCGGGGCCGACCCCGAGATCGCCGCCCCGCACTGACGACGCGGACGATCGATAACGCGCTGCCCGGGGGAACCAGCGCACTGAGAGCCGTGCCGAGAAATGTCGGGCCCGGCCGGTGAAAACCCGGACGTCCGCACTTTCCACGCGCGCGGCAGGTGGCCGGGAGACCGCCGACGGCGGTCCGCCACTTCGTTTGGGAAAGGAAAACGCGGATGGCCTCCGGAACGACACCCGCGAAAGGCGTGCCCGCGAAGGGCAAACTGCGGATCGCCGCCGCCGCGCTGGCGGCGTCGAGCATCGAGAACTACGACTTCTTCATTTACGGAACCGCCGCGGCACTGGTCTTCCCGGACCTGTTCTTTCCGGGACACAGCCCGCTCGCCGGGGCCCTGCTGTCCTTCTCCACCTTCGCGATCGGGTTCGTCGCCCGGCCCCTCGGCGCGGTGATCTTCGGTCATCTCGGCGACGTCCACGGCCGGAAACGGTCCCTGGTGATGGTGCTGCTGACGATGGGTCTCGGCACCACGCTCATCGGCGTCCTGCCCACCTACGACGCCATCGGACCCGCGGCCCCGCTGCTGCTGGTGCTGCTGCGGCTCGTCCAGGGAATCGCGCTCGGCGGGCAGACGGGCGGGGTGATCCTGTTGGCGTTGGAGAGCGCGCCGTCCCACCGCCGCGGCTTCTTCTCCAGCTTCGCGCTCGCGGGCGGACCGGCGGGCATCCTCGTCGGCAACCTCGCCTTCCTGCTCGCCGACCTCGGCACCACCTCGGCCGCCTTCGAGGCGTGGGGCTGGCGGCTGCCGTTCCTCGCCAGCGTGGTCCTGCTCGGGCTGACGATCTACATCCAGTTGCGGATCGAGGAGACCGAGGCGTTCCGGCGCCTCAAGCGCGCCGCGACGGTCGACAAGGCGACGCGTCCGGCGCCGCCCGCCAGGCGTTCCCCGGTCCTGGAGGCGCTGAGCCGCTACCCGAGGCGGATCGTGCTCATCGGCGGCGCCTACGTCGGCATCAACGTCACCTACTACCTCTTCATGACCTTCGCCGTCGCCTACGGCACCAACGAGGACATCCTCGACATGCCGAAGAGCAGGATCCTGCTCGGCGTCCTGCTCGGGGCCGCGGTCCAGCTCGTCATGCTCCCCGTCGCGGGGGCGCTGTCGGACCGCGTCGGCCGCCGCACGATGATGACGGCCGGATCGCTGCTGCTCGCGGTGTGGGCGTTCGCGTTCTGGCCGCTGCTCAACACCGAGTCGCCCGTCGTCATCGCGTTCGCGTTCGTCGTCGGGCTGGGCCTGCTGCACACGACCATGTACGCGCCGCAGGGCGCCTTCTTCGCCGAGACGTTCCCGACCGCGACCCGCTATTCGGCGATGTCGCTGAGCATCCAGGTCGCGTCGGTGGTCGGCGGAGCGGTGGCGCCGCTCATCGCCACGTCCCTGTACGCCTGGACGGGAACGTGGGTCGCCATCGCCGTCTACATGGCGGCGGTGTGCCTCATCACCGTCGTCTCGGTGCGACTGCTGCCGGAGACGTACCGCAAGGACATCGAGGAGCCCGCGACACCCGGCCCGGACGAGGCCGACACGGTGGGCGCGGCCTAGGCCGAGGAGCCCGAGGCCGGGGACGTCCCGGCCTCGGCTCCGTCAGGGCCGCAGGCCGCGATACGCGTAGTCCCAGAAGGCGTCGGCGATCTCGTCGTAGGTGAGCTTGCCGTCCGGGTGGTACCACTGGTACGCCCAGTTGCTCATGCCGAATATCGCCAGGCAGAACAGCTTCGTGTCGACCTCACGGAACGTTCCGGCGGCGATGCCGTCCCGGATGACGTCCTCCACCATCGCCTCGTAGCGGGCGCGTTTCTCGGTGGCGACGGCGAGATCGGCGTCCGGCAGTTCGCGGTGGTTCTCGAAGAACACCCGGCACTGGCCGCGCCGCGTCACGATGTTCCGCAGAAAGTCACCGATCACGCCGCGCAGCAGTTCCGCGGGCCCGACGCCCCGCTCGACCCGGGCGAGATGCGATTCGATCAGCCCGTCGATCAGTTCTTCGTGCATGTACCACAGCAGCTCCGACTTGCTGCGGAAGTAGTGGTACAGGGTGGGTTTGCCGATACCGACGGCGGTGGCGATGTCGTCCATGGACGCGCGGGCGTAGCCCAGTTTCTCGAAAAGGTCGGCGGCCACCCGGATGATCTCCGCGCGCCGTTCGTCCTTTGACATCTGCCGCCGCCTCGACCGCCGCGCCGACTCAGCTTCCGACATCCGCGTTCACTCCGCATCGCTGGAGAACATCAAGAGGCGAGCCGACCTTGAGAGTCGGAGCGGAACCCCCGCCAGATCGCTTGATCCAGAAGTATACCAGGATGTTGATAAATGCCTTGCCGTCCACGGGTAAGGACACCGCCCGGCGGAATGGGACGCACTTAACAAAGCAATGAACGGCGGCGTCGCGGTGAAATGGGGAAGAGGCCGACCGGACGAAGTGACCCGTCCCACGGATTGCCGGAGCGTCGTGTGTGACGACGTACAATCGCGCATGTGACCAGCAGAACCGCCTCCGCGCAGCAGTTGCGCGACCTCGCGCTGCTGCGTCGTGTCCGTGACCGGATCGACCGGGAGTACGCGCAACCGCTGGACGTCGAAGCGCTCGCCCGGAGCGTGAACATCTCCGCCGGGCATCTCAGCCGACAGTTCCGCCTCGCCTACGGAGAGTCACCGTACTCGTACCTGATGACGCGGCGCATCGAACGCGCGATGGCGCTGCTGCGCCGGGGCGACCTCAGCGTCACCGAGGTGTGCTTCGCGGTCGGCTGCTCCTCGCTCGGCACCTTCAGCACCCGCTTCACCGAACTGGTCGGCGTGCCGCCCAGCGTCTACCGGCGCGAGGCGGCACAGGCGACGGCGGGCATGCCCCCCTGCGTGGCGAAACGGGTGACCCGACCGATCAGGAATCGAGAAGCCCCGCCTGGTGAGCCGCGGTTAGCGTGAGAGGCATGAACCTCACCATTCACGCGAGCTTCCTTCCGCACGACGACCCCGACGCGTCCCTGGCCTTCTACCGGGACGTTCTCGGCTTCGAGGTCCGCAACGACGTCGGCTACGGCGGAATGCGCTGGATCACGGTCGGCCCGCCCGGCCAGCCCGGCACGTCCATCGTCCTGGAGCCGCCCGTCGTCGAGGGCTGCGGCATCACCGAGGAAGAGGGCCGCACCATCACCGAGATGATGGCCAAGGGCACCTACGCCGGGATCAACCTGGCCACCGAGAACGTCGATGATACGTTCGACAGGTTGCAGGCGAGCGGGGCCGAGGTCGTCCAGGAACCGATCGACCAGCCGTACGGCGTCCGCGACTGCGCCGTCCGCGACCCCGCGGGAAACCTGATCCGCATCCAGCAGTCGAGCTGACCCTCACCCCTCCCGTGCCCGGTGGCCGTGCGCCCTGGGCGGACCGGGCCCCGAGCAGTAGATGGAGACATGATGAGCATGGCCGCGGACACGTCCGCTGTGCACGTAGCCGACAGCCACGACCTGATCCGGGTGCACGGCGCGCGGGTGAACAACCTCAAGGACGTCAGCGTCGAGATCCCGAAGCGCCGCCTGACGGTGTTCACCGGTGTCTCCGGTTCCGGCAAGAGTTCGCTGGTGTTCGGCACGATCGCCGCCGAGTCCCAGCGGATGATCAACGAGACGTACAGCGCGTTCATCCAGGGGTTCATGCCGACCCAGGCGCGGCCGGAGGTCGACGTCCTGGACGGGCTGACCACCGCGATCATCGTCGACCAGGAGCGGATGGGCGCCGACCCCCGCTCCACGGTCGGCACCGCCACCGACGCCAACGCGATGCTGCGCATCCTGTTCAGCAGGCTCGGGCGGCCGCACATCGGCTCGCCGCAGGCGTTCTCCTTCAACGTCGCCTCGATCAGCGGGGCGGGCGCCGTCACCATGGAGCGCGCGGGCAAGACCGTGAAGGAACGCCGCTCCTTCAGCGTCACCGGCGGCATGTGCCCCCGGTGCGAGGGGCGCGGCGCGGTCACCGACATCGACCTCTCCCAGCTCTACGACGACTCCAAGTCCCTCTCCGAAGGGGCGTTCACCATCCCCGGCTGGAAGTCCGACAGCTTCTGGACGGTCCGCGTCTACGCCGAGTCGGGCTTCGTCGACCCGAACAAGCCGATCCGCGAGTTCACCAAGAAGGAACTCGACGACTTCCTCTACAAGGAGCCCGTCAAGGTCAAGGTGGACGGCGTCAACCTCACCTACGAGGGCCTGATCCCCAAGATCCAGAAGTCGTTCCTGTCCAAGGACCGGGAGGCGATGCAGCCGCACATCCGGGCGTTCGTGGACCGCGCGGTCACGTTCACGACCTGCCCCGACTGTGCCGGCACCCGGCTCAGCGAGACGGCCCGGTCGTCCAGGATCGCGGGTGTGAACATCGCCGACGCGTGCGCGATGCAGATCAGCGACCTCGCCGAGTGGGTCCGCGGCCTCGACGAACCGTCGGTGGCGCCGCTGCTCGGCAAGCTCCAGCACACGCTCGACTCGTTCGTCGAGATCGGGCTCGGCTACCTGTCGCTGGACCGTCCGTCCGGGACGCTGTCGGGCGGTGAGGCGCAGCGCACCAAGATGATCCGCCATCTCGGTTCCTCGCTCACCGACGTCACCTACGTCTTCGACGAGCCCACCACGGGCCTGCACCCCCACGACATCCAGCGGATGAACGACCTGCTGCTCCGCCTGCGGGACAAGGGCAACACGGTGCTGGTCGTGGAGCACGAGCCGGAGACGATCGCGATCGCCGACCATGTCGTCGACCTCGGCCCCGGCGCCGGAACGGCGGGCGGCACCATCTGCTTCGAGGGCACCGTCGAGGGGCTGCGGACCGCCGACACCGTCACCGGCCGGCATCTCGACGACCGGGCGGCGCTCAAGGACGACGTCCGCAAGCCCACCGGCGTCCTGGAGATCCGCGGCGCGAACACGCACAACCTCCAGAACGTCGACGTCGACGTGCCGCTCGGCGTGCTGTGCGTCGTCACCGGCGTCGCCGGGTCGGGCAAGAGCTCCCTCATCCACGGTTCGGTGCCCGCCGGCGCGGGCCTGGTCTCGGTCGACCAGACGCCGATCCGCGGGTCGCGGCGCAGCAACCCGGCGACCTACACCGGGCTGCTCGACCCGATCCGCAAGGCGTTCGCGAAGGCGAACGGGGTGAAGCCGGGGCTGTTCAGCGCCAACTCCGAGGGCGCCTGCCCCAACTGCAACGGCGCCGGGGTCGTCTACACCGACCTGGCGATGATGGCGGGCGTCGCCACCACGTGCGAGGAGTGCGACGGCAAGCGGTTCCAGGCGTCGGTGCTGGAGTACCTGTTCGGTGGCCGCGACATCAGCGAGGTCCTCGCGATGTCGGTGGGCGAGGCCGAGGAGTTCTTCGGTTCCGGTGACGCCCGCACTCCCGCCGCGCACAAGATCCTGCAGCGGCTCTCGGACGTGGGGCTCGGCTACCTCAAGCTCGGCCAGCCGCTGACCACGCTGTCCGGCGGGGAACGGCAGCGGCTGAAGCTCGCCACGCACATGGCCGACAAGGGCGGCGTCTACGTCCTGGACGAGCCGACCACCGGTCTGCACCTCGCCGACGTGGAGCAACTGCTCGGGCTGCTCGACCGGCTCGTCGAGGCCGGAAAGTCGGTGATCGTCATCGAGCACCACCAGGCGGTCATGGCACACGCCGACTGGATCATCGACATCGGTCCCGGCGCCGGTCACGACGGCGGCCGGGTCGTGTTCGAGGGCACCCCGGCCGAGCTGGTCGCCGCCCGTTCCACGCTCACCGGCGAGCATCTCGCGTCCTACGCCGGCGCCTGATCCGCCCGAGGCGCGGGGCAGGGGCGGCCTGGACAGCCGCATCGCGGGGTTCGACGCTCGCGATGCGGCCGACATCGAGGTGGCCCCGCCCGGGCCGGTGGGCGAAGGCCGCGTCAGGCCGCTTCGGGCATCGCGCCGAGAATGCCGTCCCACAGCCTGAGCCGCGCGGCGAAGGCGAGGTCGACGGTCGCCTCGCACTCCGCCCATTTGGCGTCGTCGCCACCGCACAGGTCGACGAGCATCTGCATCGCCATGGGCGTGTGCTCCTCGCTGTCCACCTGGATGTGGCGCCGGAGGTAGTCGACGAACGTCGACAGACTGCCCGATTCGGCGTTCAGGGCCGCCACCTGGTCGAACATTTCGGGGATCAGGTCCTCGCGGCCGAACGCGAACGCCGCGGCCTGGCGGTGCACCGGAGCGTCGGCGATGAATCCCCAGGTCACGTCGACGAACTCGGCGGCCGGTTCCGGTACGCCCGCCTCGCGCAGCGCCGGGGCGACGGGCCTGCCGGCGCGGAGCAGGTCGATGAAGGCGTCGACGCGTGTGGTGTCGGCGCCCGCCTGCCGCATGCCGTCCAGGTACAGCTCGAAGTGGCTGATGAAGCCGCCGTCGAGTTCGTCGCTCTCCTCGACCAGCGTGATGTCGTTGATGAGCCGCCGGCTGACCGTCGGCCCGGTGGGCACCCAGGGCACCTGGACGCAGGTCAGGTTGCGCTGGAGGGACTTCAGTAAGGACATGAAGTCCCAGACGGCGAAGACGTGGTGCTCCATGAACGTCACCACCGCGTCCTGGGTGTTCAGTCGCTGGTACAGCGGGTGGCCGATCACCTTGTCGCGGGCCGACTCCACGGCCTGTTTGAGCTTTTCGATGGCCGGATCGGTGTCGTCCCAGTCGTATCTCGACATGGCCGCTCTCCTTCTGGGTCGTCCCTCGGTCAGAGGGTGATGACTTCCGGTTCGCCCGTGGCGGCCTGGCCGTCGCGGGTCGTCTCCTCGGCGAGGCGCAGGGCCTCGTCGATGAGGGTCTCGACGATCTTGGACTCGGGGACGGTGGTGACGACCTTTCCCTTCACGAAGATCTGGCCCTTGCCGTTGCCGGAGGCGACGCCGAGGTCGGCCTCGCGGGCCTCGCCGGGGCCGTTGACGACACAGCCCATCACCGCGACCCGGAGCGGCACGTCCAGACCGTCCAGCCCGGCCGTGACCTCGTCCGCGAGCTTGTACACGTCCACCTGCGCGCGACCGCACGAGGGGCACGACACGATCTCCAGGCGGCGTTGCCGCAGCGCGAGCGACTCCAGGATCGCGATGCCGACCTTGACCTCTTCGGCGGGCGGCGCGGACAGCGACACCCGGATCGTGTCGCCGATGCCCTCCGCGAGCAGGGCACCGAACGCCACGGCCGACTTCACCGTCCCCTGGAACTGCGGGCCTGCCTCCGTCACGCCGAGGTGCAGCGGGTAGTCGCACGCCGCCGCCAGCTTCCGGTACGCGGCGATCATCACGACCGGGTCGTGGTGCTTGACGGAGATCTTCAGGTCCTGGAAGCCGTGCTCCTCGAACAGCGAGCACTCCCACAGCGCCGACTCCACCAGGGCGTCCGCGGTCGCGCTGCCGTGCTTGGCCAGCAGCCGCTTGTCCAGCGACCCGGCGTTCACCCCGATCCGGATCGGCACCCGCGCGTCGGCCGCCGCCTTCGCGATCTCCGCCACCCGGTCGTCGAACGCCTTGATGTTCCCCGGGTTCACCCGCACCGCCGCGCATCCGGCGTCGATCGCCGCGAACACGTACCGGGGTTGGAAGTGGATGTCGGCCACCACCGGGATCTGCGACTTGCGGGCGATCTGGGGGAGCGCCGCGGCGTCGTCCGCCGACGGCACCGCCACCCGGACGATCTGGCATCCGGACGCCGTCAGCTCCGCGATCTGCTGCAACGTCGCGTTGACGTCCGCCGTGACCGTCGTCGTCATCGACTGCACGCTCACCGGCGCCCCACCGCCGACCAGCACGGCCCGATCGTCGTGCCCCAGTCGTAGCTGCCGGGTCGTCCGGCGCGCGCCGTTCGCCGGGCCGTCCGGCGCGGGTGTCCCCGGCATCCTCGGTAATCCGAGATCAACCATGTGCAGGTCTTCCCTTCCGTTCGTGGTCAGTGGTCCCGGTAGGCGACCCGCGCCGCCATCTGCCCCAGGCGCCGCCGCCAGCCGTCCGTGAGCGGCGCCGTGGCGAGCGCCGTCCGGGCGGACGCGACGAGGCGGTCGATCCGTTCCTCGATCTCCTGGTCCGCGCCGGACTCGAGCAGCGCGGCGCGCAGCCGGTCCGGGTCCCAGCCGCCGCGCTCCAGACCGTCCGCGACCAGCCGTCCCACCTGGGCGTCCCGGGTCGCCGCGAGGGCCAGCAGCAGGTTCATCCGGTGTTCGTCGACGTCCAGGCCCGCCGGTTTGCCGGTCGCCGCGGAGTCGCCGAAGGCGTCGAGCAGGTCGTCGCGGAGCTGGAACGCCTCACCGGCCGCGACCCCGTACGCCTCGAACGTCTCCAGAAGGTCGGACCGCCCGGCGATGGACGCCCCGAGGGCCAGGGGCCGGTGGATGGTGTAGCGGCCGGACTTGCAGACGGCGATCCAGCGGGCGAGGTCCGGGTCCGGCGCGGGCTCGGCGGCCAGGGCGACGTCCAACTGCTGGCCGATGATCATCTCGGTGGTGAGGTCGGTCCAGATCTCCATGGCCGGTCCGGGCAGCCCGGCGGTGAGCCGGTTGGCGTAACCGAACGCCAGGTCTCCGGCCAGGATCGCCATGCCCTCCCCGTACCTGCGGGCCTCCCCGACCCAGCCGCGCTCCGCGTGGATCGCGGTGTGCTTGACGTGGACGGTCGGCACACCGCGCCGGGTGGGCGAGTTGTCCAGGACGTCGTCGTGGATGAGGGCGAACGCGTGCAGCAGTTCGAGCCCGGCCGCCGCGGCGACGACCGCGTCCGCGCCCGCCGGGTCGTCGACGGTGCCGCCCGCCGCCAGATAGCCGCTGACGCAGAACATGGGCCGCAGCCGCTTGCCGCCCGCGGCGACCAATTCTGCGACGGCCTCGACCGGTAGGGCGGCGCGGGCGTCGACGGCGCCCCAGCGCGAGCACTCGGCGCTCAGCAGCTCCTCGATACGGGCGGTGGCGCGGGCGAGCAGCGCGGCCGACGCCGCGTCTTCGTCCTCGTTCCGGGACGGCCGCTCGAGCCCGGACGGCAGCTTGAACACGACGGTCTCGCTGGCCGTCGTCTCCGTCTCGACCTCGGTGAAGCCGAGGGCGTCGAGCCGCTCGATGACCTGCTCGACCAGCACCTCCGGCGCGCTCGCCCCGGCGCTCAGGCCCACCGTCTCGACATCGGCCAGCCATCCCGGGTCGAGCCGGTCGGCGTCCGGGAGCAGCCGCGCGCGGGTTCCGGCGGCACGCGCCACCTCCACCATCCGGATGGTGTTGCTCGAGTTGGCCGAGCCGACGACCAGTACGAGGTCGGCGCGCTTGGCGATCGCCTTCACCGCGTTCTGCCGGTTCTGGCTGGCGTAGCAGATGTCCTCGCTGCCGGGGCCGACCAGCCCCGGGAAACGCTCGCGGAGAATCGACACGATCTCGGACGTGTCGTCCACCGACAGCGTGGTCTGGGTGAGGAAGGCGGCGGACGTGCCGGGCGGGAGTTCGAGCCGCCTCGCCTCGTCCGCGTCCTGCACGATGACCGTGCGGTCCGGCGCCTCGCCGTAGGTGCCCTCGATCTCCTCGTGGTCGGCGTGACCGACGAGGATCAGCGTCCGCTCGTCGCGGGCGAACCGTCTGGCCTCCTGGTGCACCTTGGCGACGAGCGGGCAGGTCGCGTCGATGACCGTGAGGTGACGCCGGGCGGCGTTGTCACGCACCTGCGGGGACACCCCGTGCGCGGAGAAGATGCACACCGCCCCGTCCGGCACCTCGGTCTCCGAGTCGACGAACCTCGCGCCCCGCGCCTCCAGCTCCCGGACGACGTGTTCGTTGTGCACGATCTGCTTGCGGACGTACACCGGCGCCCCATGAATCTCAAGCGCGCGTTCCACGATCTCGATAGCCCTGTCCACCCCGGCGCAGAAGCCGCGCGGCTCCGCCAGAATGACCCTCTTGCCGCCCGTTCGCCGGCTGTTCTCCACTGCGGTAGCCATAAATTAAAGGGTGCGGAGCGGCAGAGTGGACCGTCAAGGATCGGCGTGGGGCAACATATTGTCACCGAACTTCGGTCGGTGCATCCGACTATATCGCCGATCTCGGTGATACAACTTGTCGCGGTAGGAAAGTCATGTGGCGCCTGAGGAGGAGCCCGAAAAATGCGCGGGGAAGCCATTGAGTGGATGTGATCGGCCGTTTCGTCGAACGGCGACGTGGAACGTGTGCTCGGCTCGGCGGCCCGCCGCGGGCGGCCTCGGGGGGTTCGGCGGCGGGCCGTCGAGCGCGAGAGGACGCGGCCGTCGGGCCGCTCAGATCCCACCTCCGGGAACCGGACGCCAGTCCAGCGCCGGGGCGTGGTTCAGGATCTCGTTCTCCAGATGTTGGAGCGCCGGCCGGGGATCGATGCCGAGCTCCTCCGCCAGCCGTTTCTGGTTGGTGCGGAGCACCGCCAGCGCCTCGGCCTGCCGGCCGGACCTGTACAGCGCCAGGCTCAGCAGCTCACAGCCGTACTCGCGGAGCGGATGGGCCTGGGTGAAGGCCTCCAGTTCGGCCACCGCCATCTCGTGGGCGCCGACGGCCAGCAGCGCCGCGCAGCGTCCCTCGACGACCGACAGCCGCAGCTCCTCCAGTCGGGCCGCCTCCGGCCGCACGTAGCCGGTGTCGGCCACCTCCGCGTACGCCTGGCCCCGCCACAGCGTCAGCCCCGCCTCGAACTCGCGGAGCGCCTGCCGTGGCTCACCGCGGTCGAGGGCCCGCCATCCGGCGGTGGCGCGTTCGCTGAAGCGGTGGACGTCGACCTCGACGACACGGTTGTCCAGCAGGTAGCCGCGGCCGAAGGTGCGCAGCACCGTCGCGGGGGTCCGCGGCGCGCGGTCGGGTTCCAGGACCCGTCGCAGGTTGGCCACATAGGCCTGCAACGAGGTGATCGCCGATGGTGGCGGGTTACCGGTCCACAGCTCCTCGACGATCACGTCGACGGCCACGGGCTGACCCACCTTGCTGACCAGGACCGCGAGCAGCGCGCGCTGCTTGGGCGCGCCGAGGTCGACGAGCCGTCCGGCGACGACGGCCTCGATCGGCCCCAGCGCCCGGAACTCCGCCAAGGGACGCGGCGTGCGCGAGGCGCGCGCCGGGGGCGTGGCCCACCGGACGGTGCCCGCCGCCACGGGCGGCATGGTCGGGGTGATCTCGGTGCCGTCCCGGTCGCCCGTTGCGGGGTCGAACGCGGCGGACGCGGGTGGTGTCGGTGCCAGGTCGAGATCGAGCCCCTGGGCGAAGTACACCTTGAGCATCTCGTTGGCGCGTCGCAGCTCCCGCACTTCGCGTTCGAGTTCCGCGATGCGCCGGGCGTCCCCGTTGCCGTGGCCGTTGCCGCGACTCGACCGCCGTCCACTTTCGACCCGTGACCGGCGGCCGCCGGTTCTTTCGCCGATGACCATTGTATCGACGTTGGTCTTCTCGTTCGTCATCTGTGAACTCCCAACATCTCACCGCCTTGTTCGGGGGCGCCTGGCGAGAAGCGGGACGGCGGCCCGGCACGGCAGTGTCGGTGCATGGAGGTGACGAGCACGCGTGAACGCTGAAACGATATTCCCGGGCGAGCGCGTTGATATCGCGACAGGTGTGTGACCCGGAGGTCATGCGGCATTTGATAATTCTGCCGCGCGCCATTCATGTCGAATGGTGAGGGAGGTGTCGAGGCGTGCCGCCGAAGAACGGCGACGCCAGCTGGGATTTCATTGATTCCGACATGCATCGAACCTGGCGCCCATAAATTCGTAATGTGGCCTATTCGACCGCATACGAAGTCCGGCGCCGCGCAAAATAACTGCATTCCGCAGCCCCCGTGATGATTTTTTCCAGCCCCCGATGCCGGCGCAAGCCAATGTAGCCGCGAACCGTTACCCCGTCAATGTACGGTACGTGCATGAGCCATTGCGTTGCGTATTGACTTTCGCGGTGTCCTGGAGGTGAACGCCGCGGGCCGTCGCCGTCAACGCGAGGCGGTGGTCGGTCCGGCCCGGCCGCCCGCCATGTGAAGTTGCTAGGTTTTCGCAGGTCATCGCCCTGTTGGACGAGGTCGGCCGGTCGTCAGGCGCGGGTCGGCACATGGCAACAAATTGTCATGTGGTCGACGCCTGGATTCCCGTCAAGATCATCGAAATTGCCGGGCAAGATTTTTTGTTTCTCCGGTTTTTCGGGAATCTTCAGGATCACGGGTCGCATAATGCTCGGCGGTGCGGCGTTTCCCGATGCCGGGACATTGTCGGTCGGCTGCCTGATCAAAAGATCATTCACCCGGTTCATCGGATGGAGAGCCGCCGGGCCACCTGGACTCGCGACTGGCAGCCGAGCTTGCGCATCACCTTCCGGAGGTGGTTCACGACCGTCCATTCGGCGATGCCGAGCCTGCGGGCGATGACCCGGTTGGTCAGTCCCTCGGCCACCAGCAGCGCGACCTCGAGCTCCCGTTTCGTCAGGATGTCCGCGACATCGGGGGCGGTGTCCGCGGCCGGCTCGTCGTCCGGTACCAGCCGCAGTGCCTCCGCCCAGGACGGCTCGGCCCCCGCCTGCCAGGCCCGGACGTACTCGTCGGAGGTGAGCGCCTCGCCGGCCGCCGCGAGAATCGGCATGATCTTCTCGCTCAGCGGTTCCGGCCGTGCCGCGCCCGACCTCTGCCGCAGCCGGTCGGCCGTCCCGAGGACGGCGGTCAGCGGACGCCAGTCGGTGATCCGGCCCCATCTCCCCAGGATGATCGCCAGCATCTCCAGGCATTCCGGCTGCTCCGCCGTCTCCGGCAGCCGCCCGAGCTGCGCCGCCGCGTCGGCGAACAGCGCCCTCGTCTCCGCCGAGTCCTGCCCCAGCCAGCGGATGCTCGCGAGGACGTACCGGGTGAGCACCGCGGCACCGAAGTCCTCCCGTCCGAGTTCCGCCGCCAGCGTCGCCCGCGCCACCTCCTCGGCCCGTCCCAGGCTGCCCGCGTCCCGCAACACCACCGCGAGCCGCCGCATGAGCGAGGTCCGCTCGTTCGGGTGCGGTGGCTCGGTGTCCGTGGCGAGAGCCTGCTCGTAGTGGTCGCGGGCCCGGTCGAGGTCCCCGGTCGCGTACGCGTCGTCGGCGAGGAGGATCAGGCAGCGCACCGTGCCGTCCTCGTCGTCCGCCTCGCGGTAGGCGTCCCGAGCTTGGGCCAGGTAGCCGCGCGCCTTCGACACGTCCAGGCGCATCGCCGTCTCGCCCGCCGTTTCGAGGGTGCGGGCGCGCAGGCGCGGGTCGTCGACGCCGGCGCGCAGGGCCTCCTCGACCAGCTCCAGGCATCGCCGGTCGTGCGCCTCTCCGGTGGACTGCCCGAGCAGGGCGTTCGCGATCGACGCCATGGCCTCTCCGGCGCCGGCCTCCCGCCAGTAGCCGTACGCCGCCAGCAGGTCCGCCCGCAGGTCGAGGCCGCCGGTGCCGGTGACCGTGCGGAAGTACTCGGCGTGGGCCCGCCGTAGCACCGGGTGGACCGGGAGGCGCGCGAGCGATCCGGCCGCGGCGAGCCGGACGTTGTTCGGAACGCTGAGGATCACTTCGCCGTGGCGTCGTTCACCCGGAACGAGGACGCTCTTGTCGAGGAGCCGTTCCATGGTCCGGTAGGTGGCGGCGTCGAATCCGCCCACCACCTCGGCGGCCGCCCGGGTCGTGAACGGGCCCTCGAAGATCGCGAGAGAGGTCAGCAGCGCCCATTCGTCCGCGTGGAGACGGGCGAGAACCCATGACGTCAGGTCGCCGACACTCGAATGCCGGGAATAGGGGTGTCGCCCGATCCGCCGGAGGTCGCCGGAGCCGTGGCCGAAGCGTTCCAGGATCAGGTCGGGTTCGGCCAGCGCGACCTGTGAGGCGGCCAGCTCGATCGTGAACGGAAGCCCCCCGGCCAGGTGGCAGAGCGTGCCGACGGAGTCCTCGTTCTCCATGGTCAGCGCGAAGTCCGGGCGTACCGCCCGAGCGCAGTGGACGAACAGTTCCACGGCCGGCGAGGTCGCGCCCGCCGTGCCCTTCGTCGGCAGGGGCCGGAGCCGGACGACCCGTTCCCCGTACAGGCCGATCCGGGTCGTCCCGACGACGACCATCCGTAATCGCGGGCAGCACCGCCGGATCGTCGTGAGCAGCGGCGCGAGGTCGCCGGCGACGTCCTCGACATGGTCGAACACCACGGTGTGCCCGTCTTCTCCGAGGTGTTCGAGACCGTCCGGACTCTCGTGGCGGCGCTCCCGGAGCCGCCGCAGCGTGCGACGGAACGCGGGGACGTCCGCGACCTGCCCGAAGTCGAAGACCTCGACCGTGCCGTCCGTCCGGTGGCGGCGGAAGAACTCCGTCACCAGCCGGCTCTTGCCCACCCCTGCGGGGCCGGTGACCATGACCACCCCGGCGTCCGGGGCGGTCAGCGCGGAACCGAGCCGCTCCAGATCGCCGGCGCGGCCGACGAGCGGTGCGGGCGCGGCGGCGTCGTAGCCGGCGGGGCCGACCGCGGTGGGCTGGATCATCCGGTCGAACAGCAGGTCGGCGACGTCCCCGGCCGCCGCCGCGGCGGCGCCGGTCATGGCGATCCCTGCGTCGCGACCCGGGCGGCCGGACGGTGCTGAGCGGTGGTCATGCCGGACTCGTCTCCTAGCGGGCGAAGATCAGGGTGCTGGGGGACGGGGTGGGCTGGAACGACACGTCCTCGAACCCGGCCTTGTCGAGCCAGGACCGGTAGTCGGCGCGGCGCCAGGTACCGCCGAACCTGCTCTTGAGGAGCATCTCCGCGGCGAAGGTCAGCGGGTAGGGCGGGCCGGTGCGGTCGTCGTCCACCACATAGTCGGAGATCACCAGCGTTCCACCGGGCTTGAGGGCGCTGCGGATCCTGGCGAAGATCGCCATGTTGTCCTCCGGGCCCTCCTGGTGCGCGATGTTGGAGTACACGACGATGTCGTACGCCGAGTCGCCGAGGTCGGTGGTGTGGAGGTCGCCGTCGATGTGGCCGACGCGGTCGGCCACGCCCCGCTCGGTGAGCAGGCGGCGGGCGATCGCGTTGATCGGGGCCCAGTCGAGCTGGGTCGCGCGGGCGGCGGGGTTGAGGTCGAGCCAGATGGCCGAGTAGACGCCGGATCCGCCGCCGATGTCGAGGATGGAGATCTCACCGGCGTCCGCCAGCCGCAACGTCTCGGCCGCGATCGCCGCGACCGGGACCGACTGGGCGGCGATGGCCTGGATCAGGTCCTCCCAGTGCGGGTTGTCGGCGACCTCCACCACCGCGTCCGTCACCGGGCCTCCGGCGCGGACCACGTCGGGCAGGTCCGCCAGAGCCGCCATGTGGCGCATCTTGACCTTGGCGAATCCGGCCAGGCTGGTGGGCCTGCCCTCGACCAGGAAGGCGGACGCCTCGGCGGTGTTGCGGTAACGGCCGTCGTCCACCTCGACGAGGCCGACGCTCACCAGCCCGTCGAGAAGGGCCTGCGCTCCGCGGTGCGCGATCCCGGCGCGGGCGGCCAGCTGGTCGGTGGTGGCCGGGCCGTCCTCGAGATGGGTGAAGATCGACAGACTCGCCGCGGTGCCCACGATCCCGGTGGCCCAGTAGCCGGTGATGAGCCGCATGATCCGGTCCGAGTTCGGCTCGTTCACGCCGCGCCTCCCTGCTTCTCGGTGGTGGGACGTCGGTGTTCCCTCAGCGCGGCGCGCAGCGCCACCCCGACCCGCTCGACCTGCTCGTCGGTGAGTTCGGCGTGCATGGGGATGGCGAGCTGCCGTTTGAAGAGGTCCGCGGAGACGGGACACGTCTGATCGCTCTGGTAGACGGGTTGCAGATGGCTCGCCCAGGTGCCGTGCCCGCAGCCGATGCCCTGGGAGCGCAGGTCGGCGGCGACGCCCGCGCGGTCCACGCTCGGGTCGAGCGTCACCAGGTACGACTGCCAGGCGTGGGTGCGGTCGTCCGGGACATGCGGCGGCGTGACCAGCTCTTCGTCCTTGAGCAGCTCGCCGTAGCGGGCCGCCACCGCGCGCCGCCGGTCCAGCATGGCGTCGACGCGGCCCAACTGGACCTGGAGAATCGCGGCGGCGATGTCGGAGAGCTTGTAGTTGTAGCCGATCTCGGTGAACTCCGGGATCGGCAGCCCGATGATCCGGGCCTTGTCGAAGATGCTGCCGATGCCGAAGGACGACCGTAGCCGCACGTCCGCGGCGAGTTCCGGATCGGTGGCGAGCAGCGCCCCGCCCTCGCCGCTGGTGATGCCCTTGCGTCCGTGGAAGGACAGGCAGGCGATCGGAGCGAGCGCGCCCGCGGGACGTCCCCGATAGGTCGCGCCGACCGCGCACGCGGCGTCCTCGATGAGGAACAGGCCGTGGCGTTCGGTGATCGAGGACAGCTCCGCGTAGTCGGCGGGCAGGCCGACGGTGTCCACCGCGATGACGCCCACGGTCCGGGAGGTGATCAGGTCCGTGACGGCACGCGGGTCGATCGTGCCGGTGTCGGGACGCACATCGGCGAAGACGGGTGACGCGCCGACATGGCGGACGGCGTGGGCGGGAGCCGGGAACGTGTAGTCGGCGACGATCACCTCGTCGCCCGGCGCGACGCCGATCGCGAGCAGGCTCAGGTGCAGCGCGGCGGCGCAGCTGCTCAGCGCGACCGCGTCACCGACGCCGTGGCGTTCGACCAGCGCCCGCTCCAGGGCCTTGCCCCGGGGGCCCTGACCGGCCGTCCAGTCCGAGGCGAACACCTCGGCGACGGCCGCCAGTTCTTGTTCTCCCAGACTCGCGTGAACCAGGGGGATCGGATTCAAGATGGCCACCTCCGGCGGCGATGTCAGGAGGCCGGCGGCCCGTAGCGAAGCGGCGTGATCTGGTGGACGTCATAACGGTCGCGGAGCCGCTGGACGGCACCCGAATCGACGTCCGGGCCATGCGCGAAGATCTCGCAGATCTCTTCGAAATAGCGTTCGTGGGCGGGCGGCGGAAAACTTTGGAAGAGCATTCGCGCCGGCTTGTCGGTGGGGTTTCTGAACGCGTGGGGGCATCCGTTCGGAACGAACATGCAACTGCCCGCACCGGCGCGGACGACCCGGTCACCCTCGGGCGACTCCCAGTCCTGCCAGCCGTCCTCCGTGCGTTCGACCGGCTCGAACGCGAAGAGGTCGACCTCTCCCTCGATGACGTAGAAGAATTCCTTCCCGTCCTCATGGGTGTGCGCGCCGACATCGAAGCCGGGCGGCACGATCACCTCGAAGCACGACGCGAAGCCGCCGTCGGCGCCGGTGACCTTGAAGGTGACCTCCTGCGCCTTGGTGACGAGCCTGCGGCCCTGTCCGGGCGGGACGACCAGGCCATTCATGCGATTCCCCCCTTCGTGGTGTGCGCGAGGTCGCGCGCCAGATAGCCCGCCGACGCGGGGATCGAACCGGACTCCATGGGGAGCGGCGTGCCCGTGCTCCAGCGGCCCACCGCCATCTCCGCGGTGATGCCAGGACCGAAACCGGCGATGATCCCGGTGGCGCCCGCCGGCATCGAGCCCTCCTCGAACAGCCTGCGTAAGGCTTCCAGGACGACGACGCTGGCGATGTTCCCGTAGTCGGTCAACGTCGCCCAGCTGTGCCGGAACATGTCGTTGTCGACGTCGAGGAACTTCGCCAGGTCGTGCAGGATTCGCGGGCCGCCCGCGTGGATGATGTAGAAGTCCAGCTTGGAGGCGTCCCAGCCGTGGTCGTCGGCGAGGTCGCGCAGCACGGGCGCGAGGGGCTCCATCGTGCCCGGCACCCGGCGGTCCAGGAGGAAGTGGAAGCCGGTGGCGCGTACCGCGTACGAGATCCAGTCCTCGGTGTCGGGGATGAGGTACGAGGCGTTGCGTTCCAGCGCGACGCCGGTGCCGCCGTGGCCCCGCACCACGGCCGCTCCGACGGCGTCGCCGAACAGGCCGTCCGACAGCAGCGACCCGACACCGTCGTCCGTCGGCTGGTAGCACAGCGAGCACAGCTCGCAGGCGACGATCAGGACGTTGTACTCGGGGTACGCCGTGCAGAAGTCATGGGCGCGTCCGATCGCGGCGCCGCCCGCCGCGCAGCCGAGCTGGGCGATCGGGACCTGCCGGGTGTCGGACCGGAACCCCATGTTGTTGATCAGCCAGGCGGTGAGCGACGGCATCAGGAACCCGGTGCACGACACGTAGATGATGACGTCGATGTCCCGTGTCGTCAGGTCCGCGTTCGCCAGCGCCTCCTCGATGACCGGGGGGCACCGCCTCTTGGACTCCAGCTCGTAGATGCGGTTGCGCTCCTCGAAACCCGGATGTTCGAGCGCCTTCTCGATCGGCTGGACGATATGTCTTTTACGCACCCCGGTTCTTTCGATCAATCGGAGCGCCAATGGAAGTTGCGGCTTTCCCGCATGCACCTTCTTGGCGAATTCCAGGGTGTCTTCCATGGTGATGACGTATTCCGGCACGCTCACCGCTGGCTTACAAAGAGTCGGCATGCCTGGTATCCACCTTCGGTAGCTGAGAGTTCCCCGTGGCCTTCCGGCAGAAATATCCTCGCCTGGTGCTCTTGCTATCGGCTTGGCGTCGACTTGGGCGGTAATGGCGCTCAGGCCACGCCCTGAAGCAGCGCCGCCGCACCGTGCACCCGGGCCCGGACGTGACCGAACGCGAGAAGCACGGGCACGTCGGTCAGGATCGGGAAGTGGTACGGGAACGGGCGGGGGCCGACCATGTCGGGCGGCCCGTCGTAGCCGCCGTCCGCGTTCTGGCGGTCGAGCAGCCACGTCAGGGCGCGTCCGATCGGTTCGGGGTCGGTGCCGTAGCACAGTGTGATCAGACCGCAGGCGGTGCTGATGTCGTCGCTGGGATCGCCGGGCTGCATCCCCCAGCCGCCGTCGGCGTTCTGCGTCTCGCGGACCGAGCGCTCGATCCGTTCGACGAGTCCGGCCGTGCGGTGGTCGTCCGGTCGCGCGCCGCACGCCGCGAGCCGCGCGCGGAAGATGGTGTGCAGGCGGCTGCGGCTCCAACCGGGCTCGAAACCGCCGTCCGGCAACTGGCTCTCGGCGAGAGACGCCAGCGCCCGGTCCCGGGCGGGCGCGGTGTGCGGATGGGGTATGAGGGCGTTGACGGCGGCGGCCGTCATGCACGGCTCCGACGACGCGCCGGCGACGTAGGTGGGGAAACCGCCGTCCTCGCCCTGGACGGCGAGCAGCGCGTCCACCCCGCGCCGCACGGACTCGCCGAACGCGGACGGGTCGGTGGCCTGGAGGAACTCCAGGGCGCACGAGGTGTCGTCGACATCGTTCAGCGCCACGTCGGTGGACATGGACCAGCCGCCGCTCAGCGCCGAGCCGCGCGAGAGCGATGGGCGTACGGCGCCGCCCTGGTGCGCGACGAGCATCCCCGCCATCGTCCGCAGCAGGCTCCGCGGAGCACCGGCGGCGGCGAGCCCCATTCCGGCGGTCGACGTGCACCAGTTGTGCATCGCCGCCACGAACGGGAAGCCGCCGTCGTCCCGCTGGTACCTGAGCAACGTGTCGAGGCCCGCGCGGACGGTCGCCTCGTGCCCGGGGACGCCGGCGAGCCCGTGCAGCGTCAGCACGTGCATCAGCACGTAGCCCTCCCACACCGTGTTCGCCGGGTCGACGGCGACCAGCGTCCGCGACGCGGCGTCGGTGGCCTCGTTGCGGACCCCGGCGGCGTTGGCGAGGATCAGCGTCACCGCCGCCTGCTGGACGACGGCCCAGGAGTGCATCGGGTCCGTGGGCGCCTTCGCGTCGGGCGCGGGCGCGGCGTCGGGCGGCAGCGGGAACCCGAGGACCGACAGCACCGCGTACACCATCATGCGGCGCCGGGCGGAGATGAACCCGGGCGCGGCGCCGAGGACGCCGTCCGTCAGCTTCGCGATGAGGTCGGCGTCGTCGGCGGGCTCGCGGCCCGTGGCCCGTCCGATGGCGAGTTCGGCGAGGACGCGGTCGAGTTCGTCCGGGGCGTCGCGGTGCGCGCGGAGGAAGCCGAGGAGGCGGTCCCGGGCGGGTGAGGTCGTCCCGGCGCGCACCATCAGCGTCAGCGCGAGCGCCGACTCCAGCACCCGGCTCTGACACTCCTCGCGTAACGCGCCGTCGGGATCGACCCTGCGGCCGACGTGCGCGAGCAGCCGGGTGGTGGCCTGGCGTACATGGTCCCGGTCGACCTCGGCGGGCCACGGTACCGGGGGCAGGCGCGTCACGTCCGGTGGTCTCATTGCATGCTCCGATCTCGATGCGGGGGAGACAGGGGGTGGGGGCGGGGTGGCGGACGTGAGAGGTCGCCCGAAAATGTCAGACCGGGTCTTTGTCAGACCGGGTCTTTGATGGCGCCGTCGGAAAGCTGCATCATGTCCAGCACTCTGGGCTGCCACCGGTAATAGGACTGGAGTTTGTAGTACTCGCCCTGAGGTGACGACGCGACGGCGTAGACGAATCTCTGGTCCGAGTCCGAGCTCCGGACGTAACTCACGAACCGTTCGATCCGCGGGTCGAGCGGGACGGGAAGTTCCGCCGGATCGGCGGTGGCGACGGCGAAGCAGATCCGTTCGAGCCTTGGCGAGTCCCAGTTCAGGGTCACGTAGATTCCGAACGCGCGCTTGGCGAGCGTGAGCATCTGCTCGCTCGGCTCGCCCTGGCCGAGTTCGTCGAGCATCGACCGTACGGTTTCCGGCTCGAAGCATTGGGCGGGCTGCTCACCGAAATACACGTTGACCGTTCTGCTCCGGTAGTCGATGCCGAGCAGACCCGCCTTGTCACCGAGGCGGTGGCGGGCGAAGAAGTCGACGCTCTCGCCGAGGCCGCGCGGCATCGAGGGAAGGGCGGCGAGCCGCGACACTTCCTGAAGGTGGCCGCGGCGCAGCACCGCCCAGATCTTCTTGAGGCCGCCGACGACCCCGAAGTCGATTCCGTAGCAGTCGAGGGGGCAGCCCGCCGCGATGTCCGACAGAAGCGTCCCTGCGGGATGGTCGCCGTCGGCGATGAAACCGTTCGACACGGCGAGGCCGTACGGATCGACGTCGAGCGGAATCGAGAAACGGCAGTCGAGCTCGCCCGCGTGGCGTTCACCGGTCGCCACCCTGAAGGCGACCACGGCGTCCGCGAGCGCCTCACCGTACACGGTCAGGATGGGCAGGACCTTGTCCGGCGAACAGGGCACCTCCAGCAGCCGGGCCGATTCCTCGATGACGGAATAGAGACCCGACACCGATTCCGACGGATTCGTTCCGGCGATTCCGGTCGCGGCGGTGTTCACGCTCTTGTGATCCATGCTTTCCAGGTTCGACCACGCTGCTTGGTCCGGACTGGTTCACAGGTTGGCGCCGGCTTGGCGCCAACTTGGCGTGACGCTTCGCCGGATGCCCATTTCCCGTCCGCGCATACTGAACGGCCCGCGCTCGCGCGATGGCCGGTGCATCGCCTGCGAACGCGGGCGGCGGGTTCCGCGGAAATGGCGGAACGCGAAAATCAGCGTCAGCGAATGCTCTGTGGTGAGCGGAAGACGTTGTGCGGGTCGTAGCGGTGCTTGATGCGCTTCAGCCGTCGATAGTTCTCGGCGTAGTACGAGCGCTGCCAGTCCGTCAGGCGAGGGTCGATGAAGTTCTGGTAGGTCTCACCGTTGGAGTAGGGGTCGATCACGTTGAAGGCGGCGTCGATCCAGCGTCCGGCGACGGCCTTGTCCTCGGCGGAGACCGGTCCCTCGCGGTGCCAGCCGTAGAGGGTGACCATGAAGCGGGTGTCGCGGTGCACGTAGGCGGTCTCGGTGCGCGACAGCGTGTTGGCCCGTCCGCCGAGCGCGGTGACCTGCAACTGGTGCGTCTGCCTGGCCCTGCGCTCGGTGTCGAAGAGCGCGAGCGTCTTCGCCCAGCCGTCCCGGGGCATCGCCCTGCCGAACATGCGGCTGCGCTCGAACCCGAACGCCGCCCGGGGCAGCCGCCCCGAGGGGAACGTGTCCGACCGGTGGCATTCGTCCACCGTCAGATCGTCGCAGTCGAACAGGCCCATCATGATCTTCTGGTAGGGCTCGACCTCGTCGCGCCGGAACGTCGGGGCGTGGCCGACCAGGGACACGAGCCGTTCCACCTCGGCGGCGAACCCCGGCCCGGTGTCCGTCGATCCCACCAGGACGGACGCGACCGGGACCTTGCCGGGCGCCGAGTCCTCCAACTGGACGTTCAGGCCGGAGCCGATCGTCCACGGCGCGTCCTCGAGCCACTTCGTCCAACCGTCCAGCATGTCCAGCGCCTGGTCGTAGCGCCAGATCAGGATGGCGGTGGCGAGATGGGTGAGGGGGGTCGGGGTGACCTCGTAGGAGGTCACGATGCCGAAGTTGCCGCCCCCGCCGCCGCGCAGGGCCCAGTAGAGGTCCTCGTGCCGGGACGGCGACGCGGTCACGACCCGGCCGTCGGCGAGCACCACCCGCGCCGACCTCACCTTGTCGGAGGCGATGCCCGTGGCCCGGGTCAGCAGACCGACGCCGCCGCCCTGGAGGAATCCGCCCGCCGCGACGGTCGGGCAGTAGCCGGTGGAGACCGCGAGACCGGCGGGGGCGAGCGCGTTGGTGATGTCGACGGTCTGCGCCCCGGTGCCGATGGACGTGCTCTGCTCGCCGGGGACGACGGAGTTCATCCGGGACACGTCGATGACGAGGCCCGGTGTCGTGGAGTAGCCGCCGTGGCTGTGGCCGCCGCTGCGCACGGCGAGGTGCAGGTCGTGGTCCTGGGCGAAGCGGAGGCACAGCGACACGTCGGAGGTACAGGTGCAGTAGGCGATGGCCTGCGGATGGATCTCGTCGAATTCCATCTGGTAGAGCTGCTTGGCCTTCGGGTAGTCCGCGTCCGACGGCAGCACGAGCCTTCCCCGCAGGTGTCGGCGCAGCCGGTCCCAGCGGATCCGGGACGCGGGACGGGCGTGCGCCGGGGTGGGCACCGCCGTCGCGGCCAGCGCGGCGGCCCCGCCGACTCCGGCGACGAACGACCTTCGACTGATCATCAAGTGACCTCTCATGCAGGGGCGGGGCCGGGGCCGCGAGCACGCGACGCCCGGCCCGCCCACGGGTTCCTGAACTGAGGGGGCTGGCCGGGAGCTAGGGGGCGCCGTGGTCCAGGACGCGGGAGACCGCGGCGCCGAGAACGTCCACCGGGTTCTCGGCACCGTCCGCGCTGCGCCAGGCCACGTGGTTGTCGGGGCGCACCAGGAGGGCGCCGCCGCCGGTGGTCTGCCGGACGGCCGCCCAACCGCCGTCGACGTCGGTGTACTCCGTGCCGTCCGCGTCGCCGTCCCCGATCCGGACCGCGTTGATCGGGACGGAGAGCTTCTCCGCCACCTGCGCCGCGGCCTCGCACCACGCCGACCCGTCCGGGCCGGTGATCAGCGTGAGCCCGGTCATGGTTCCGGTGAGGTCATGGGTCGACAGCCGTTCGCCGTCGTGTTCCAGCCACGCGTGCGGCAGCCGGTGCCCGGGGCGGGTCGTCGGCTCGTACACGTCGCCCAGCGGCGCGCGGGCGGGCGGCGGCCCGCCGTCGGGGACGACGGCGCCCTGCTCGTAGGCGAAGCCGATCTCCACATCGAGCGCCTGGCACTCGCCGCGATGGGTGGCGAAGATCTCCGCGGCCCGCGCCCGCTGCGCCGCGCCGGTCGGGGCGGGGGCGAAGTAGCCGAGGAACATCAGCGTCCGGCGCTCCGGCGGGACGTGCCGGCCGAGACCGACGGCGGCGTCGATGACGACCTGGTGGTTGGACGCGGCCGACATCGCCCAGCCGATGTTGAACTGGCCGATCGGACGGCGCTCCGCCTCGTAGGTGTCGAGGAGCGCGTCGGGCGCGCGGTCGGTGAGCACGGCGGCGAGCTTCCACGCGAGGTTGTGCGCGTCCTGGATCCCGGTGTTCAGGCCGAGCCCGACGGCGGGCGGCTGGCGGTGCGCGGCGTCGCCGGCGAGCAGGACCCGCCCGTACCGGTAGTGCTCGGCGAGCACCGCCTCCACGGTCCAGGTCGTCACCTCGTGCAGGGTCAGGTCCAGGTCGGGCAGGCCGAGGACCTGGCGGATCCTGGCGGAGACGGCGTTCTCGTCCGCCGGGTCGATGTCGCCGAGCTGGACGTGCAGACCCCATTCCTCGCAGTTCTTGCCCCAGGTCGGACCCATTTCGAGGAGGGCGCTGGAAAGGTCCGCGCTGTACGGGTTGAGGAACCAGGTGATGAGCGAGCCCTCGTTCCACCATTCCGACAGATCGGCGGAGAAGTACACGGTCGTGGCGTCGAACAGCGCGGGCAGGCCCTGCATCTGGACGCCGAGCGCGGGGCCGACCGTCCGGCCGGCGTCGGCCGCGATGACGTACCTCGCCTCGACCGTCGTGGTCTCCCCGGTCGCGACGTCGCGGATCTCGGCGACGACGCGGTCGCCGTCGTCGGTCAGGGACGTCAGCTCGGTGCCGAACAGGATCCGTCCGGGATTGCGCTGTTCGGCGTGCCGCCGCAGGATCGGCTCCAATCGGACCTGCGGCAGCTTGGCGGGCAGAGCGGGTCCGGCCGCCGTGTACCGGTCGCGCAGCGCGCCGCCGCCGAAGGCGTCCATCTCGTGGATCACCTTCGCGTCCAGCGCCTCCGTTCCGACGAGCGTGGTCTGCCAGCGCACCTTTCCGAACTTCTCCGGTGGCGCGGCCTGCTCGTTCACGGCCCCGTCCAGCCCGTGCTGGCGGAAGATCTCCATGGTGCGCTGGTTCAGATAGTGCGCCTTCGGCAGGTTCGACGTGTCCGCGTGCCGTTCCACCAGCAGGTGACCGATGCCGTGGTCGGACAGGAATACGGACGCGGAAAGGCCGCATCCGCCGCCTCCCACGATCAGAACCGGAACCTCGATTGTTCCCATGTCCGTCCTTCCAGAGAGTGATGTGCCAGGTGATGGACCGCCGGTCGGGGCTCCGGTCATGACGGGGCGGACTTGCTGGACGGCGCCGCGGACGGCGTCGTGGACGCCGGGTCGCCCGGCATCTCGGCGAGGGCGTTGCGTCGCCGCGTGCTCACCCGTTCGAGGACGAGCGCGGCGACGACGCCCGCGACCACGAGGGCGGCGGCGCCGACGCGGAACGCCAGCGCGTACCCGTCGGTCTGCGCGACCGGTGGGACCGTTCCGGCATGGACCTCGTTCTCGGTGTGGCGGAGCGCGACCGTGACCAGGACGGCCAGGCCGAGCGCCGCGCCCACCTGCTGCATGGCGTTCTGCACCCCGGAACCCAGCCCCGAGTCCTGCCCGGTGACCTGGTGCAACGCGCCGTTGATCAGGCCCGGGTAGCACAGCCCGCTGAAGATCCCGAACACGATGAGTCCGGGCAGGATCGCGCCCGCGTAGGACGAGTCGACCTCGATGAAGCTCGCCAGCAGCAGCCCCGCCGCGCTGCCGAGGAACCCGATGGTGAGCAGCGGCTTCACGCCGATCCGGGGCATCAGGACGGTGCACAGCACGATCCCGGCGGCGATCGCGGCGCCGCGCGGCAGGTTCATCAGCCCCGTCCGCAACGGCGAGTAGTCGAGGACCTGCTGCATGTACCAGTTCAGCAGGACGACGTAGCCGATGAACACCGCCCAGATGACCAGGCTCAGGACGTTGGACGTCACCCGGGTCCGGTTGGCGAGGAACCGCAACGGGATCAGCGGGTCGGGGGAGCGGGACTCCACCACGACCATGGCCACCAGCAGTGCGACCCCGCCGAGCAGCGGCGCCAGCACCTGCCAGGAATTCCACGGGTGCGAGGCGGCCTGCAACAGGCCGTAGACGACCGCGACCAGTCCGCCGGTCGCCGTCACCGCGCCGGGCACGTCCAGCCGGGGGCTCTCGCGGGCCATCCGGCTCTCCGGCAGCACGCGCGGGATCAGGAACACGGCGAGGACGACGATCGGGATGTTGATGTAGAAGATCCACCGCCAGTCCACGCCGGTCAGCGCGCCGGAGATCACCGAGCCGAGCGTGCCGGCGAGCCCGGCGATGCCGCCCCAGATCCCGAGCGCCTTCATCCGCTCCCGGCCGTCGGTGAACAGCAGCGGGATCATGCCGAGCGCCGCCGGGGCGGCCAGCGCCTCCCCGGTGCCCTGCGCGAACCGGCTGGCCACCAGCATCGACGACGAGGTCGAGGCCCCGCAGACCACCGATGCCACCCCGAAGATCAGCACGCCGGCCAGGAACAGCCTGCGGCGGCCGAACATGTCGGCGAGCCGCCCGCCGAGCAGCAGGAACCCGCCCGCCGTCAGCACATAGCCGTTGATCACCCAGGGCAGGGCCGCCTGGGAGAAGCGCAGGTCGGCCTGGATCTCGGGAAGCGCGACGACCACGACGGTCATGTCCAGGACGAGCAGGAACTGCATCGCCGCCAGCACGACCAGGGCGAGCCAGCGCCGCGGATCGGGGGTACCGGGCCCGGCGGCCACGTCACGCGCGTCCCGCTTCGTGGTCATGAGGCGCGCCTCCCCGGGGCCTTCGCCGGGTCGTGGCCGTCCTTACCGGGGACCGCGCGGCCGGAGCCGAACGTCCGCCGGGTCGCCGTCGTCGAGGTGGGGCACCGGTACGCCACGGCTCACGTCCGCTCTTGGAGCTGGTCGCGGAGCATCCGGGACAGTTCGACGCGTCGGGTCTTCAGCGTGGCGGTCCGCGGCAGTTCCGCCATCGGGATATGCACCGGGTCGGCGAGCTGCGGGTACTCGGTGACGGCCGCGCGCCAGCGGTCCAGATCGAGCGGCTCGTCCCTGAAGGTGCAGACGACCGGGGTCGGCTCCGACTCCGGCCCCGGCACCACGACGAGTTCGGTCAGCTCCTCCAGCCGGTTCAGCACGAGATCCTCGATCTCGAGGTTGCTGCCGACCCCGTCGATCGTGTCGATCTCGCGGTCGAGCATGTGGAGGCAGCCGAACCTGGTCCGGTAGCCGACGTCGCCGGTGCGCCACCAGCCGTCGTGGACGTTGGCGTCGTACCGTTCCTGCTCGCCGAAATAGGTCTTCGCTATGCCGTCCCATCTGGCCTCGATGTGCCCGGGATTGGTCTTGGACGGTCGTTTCCCGTCCTGGCTCACCACACGGACCTTCGCGCTGCCCGGGAGGGGGAAACCGACGCAACGTCCGTCCATCCGGCGGACGGTTCTGCGGAAATAGGGGCGGCCGACCGCCGGGCCGACCTCGCTCTGCCCGTAGATCTGGAAGTACTGCGGCACCCGACGCCGGGACGACGCGAGAAGCCGGCGGATCGTCCGGGGATGTATCGCGTCGAACGTGCTGCTGAAGTACTTCACCGACGCGAACGGCTTCCGTGGATCGTCGGCGAGCCCTTCCCACGCCATGAACGAACTGGGCAGCGCCTCGATGAGCCCCGGCCGGTTCGCCGCGAAGAACGTCGCGACCTCGTCCGGATCGGCTTCGTTCACCAGCAGCGTCGGCAGGCCCTTCGTCAGGCACAGGGCCATCGCCGCGAACATCCGCGAATGGACGAAGGAGATGTGAATGGCGACCTTCTCGCGTCTGCGCATCAGCGCCAGGAGGAAAAGCTGCGGACGGAGCCGGGCCCGCATCGTCCGGGGCGTGTGCACGACGAGTTTGGGCAGCCCGGTGGTCCCGGACGTGTGCGTGATCATCGCGGGCTCGTCCAGGCCCTGGAACACCGGCCGGACCGGTGACGTCTCGGCCAGTTCGCCGAGCGACACCGCACCGGGCCTGGGGCCGTTCACGGTGATCACCCGGTCGGCCAGCTCCGCCAGCGGCACGTCGGCCAGCGCGTCGAGCTTGCCGTCGTCGGTGAGCAGATGCGGCTTGTTCAGCCGCTCCAGCAGTGCCGCGATGGTCGCGGCGTCCAGCGCGTGCGACAACAGCACCGGAATGGCCCCGGCCCGCGCCACGGCGGTGCCGAGCAGCCAGACGTCGAAGTTGGCGGCCTTGTGGATCACGACATGCTCACCGCGCCGGACTCCGGCCGCGGCGAGCCTGCCGGCCAGATCGTCCACATGCCGGGCGAGTTCGGCGATCGTCAGGCGCCGTCCCACCGCCGGCAGAACGTCGAGGTCGTGATCGAGAACGAGCGGTGTCGCGCCGTTCCGCACGGCGGCGCGCTCCGGCACGACTCCCAGGTAAAGGCCGCGCTTGTGAGTCGGATTCTGGCTCATCAGGCCCTCCATCCAGACCAGCTTCTTCCCGGCATTCGATGGAATTCGTGCCGTCACTTTCCCGGCCCCCAGCATTGGCCAGGCGGCTTGGGCGTGACTGGTCGGCGGCTTGGCGCCCGCTTGGCGCACAGATCTGCCAGGGTGGAGGCCTTATCTATGACAGTTCGCGCCGTTGTTGCACCCGGACGCCCCTCATAGGCTCAGGCCGACCCGTAGCCGGGTCACCCGCAGTAGTGTCCGAAACTCACTCGGAGGAGCTCCCCGCATGCTGCGAAAGTTCAGCGTCGGCGCCGTGGTCGGCGCCGCCGCGATCTCGTTGACGGCGGCACCGTCCGCCGCGGCCGCCCCGGCCCCCGCCACGGCGCCGCGCCCGGCCCTCGCGACCACCCTGTACTACGACGCCACCCAGGCCGGTGAGTTCAAGACCGCCGTGGCCGAGGGCGTCAAGGTGTGGAACACCCACGTGAAGAACGTCCAGCTCGTCGAGGCGCCGCAGGGCCGCCGCGCCGAGATCCAGATCGTCGCCGACCCGGGCTGGCCGCGCGCCACCCTGGGCCCCGTCCGGCCCGGCCAGCGCGTCACGGTCTGGTTCGGCCGCCAGGCGGTGACCCAGGGATACAACACCACCCGGATCGCCTCGCACGAGCTGGGGCACAGCCTCGGTCTGCCGGACGCCAAGCCCGGCCCGTGCTCGTCGCTGATGTCGGGCTCCACGGGCGGCGTGAGCTGCGCGAACCCGAACCCGAACGCGACCGAGGCCGCGCGGGTGGAGGCCAACTACCGGGGTGTCGGCACCCCGCGTGGCCCCCTCGAGGGACGCGTTCTGGTCGACGCCCCGTAACCTTCGCACGACAACGGCACGGTGCCCGTCCACCCACCAGGTGGACGGGCACCGTCCTGTTGTGGACGCCCTTCCACCATGCGCCGTCGGTATGGGCACTGTCCCGGCGGGGTCCGGTGCGATACATGTCGGACATGAGCGAAACCACCCAGGTCGTCATTGTCGGAGCCGGTCCCGCGGGACTGACCCTCGCCAACCTGCTCCGGCGGGCCGGGGTCGACTGCGTCGTCCTGGAACGGCAGAGCCGGGCGCATGTGGAGGAACGGCAGCGCGCGGGCGTCCTCGACCACGCCGCCACCCGGATCTTCGAGGAGTGGGGGCTCGGGGACACGCTGCTGGCGGGCGCGCGCGAGGACGGCGTCCTGGAGATCCGCGTCGACGGGAAGCCCCACCACCTGGACATGGCCGCGCTCTCGGACGGCCGGCCGGGCCGGATCATCCCGCAGCAGATCCTGGTGACCCGCCTCATCGCCGCGTTCCTCGCCGACGGCGGCGACCTGCGGTTCGACGCCGACGAGGTGGCCCTGCGCGACCTCGACCGCGCCCGCCCGAAGGTCACCTACCGCGACCTGGACGGCACCGTCCACGAGATCGCGGCCACCTATGTCGCGGGCTGCGACGGGTACCACGGTGTCAGCCGCGCCGGCGTCCCCGCGGGCGCCGTCACCACCTACTCCTACGATCACGGCATCGGCTGGCTCACCGTCCTCGCCGACGCCCCGCCGCCCCGCAACCCGCTCTTCGGGATCAGCGACCACGGCTTCGCCGCCCAGTTCCCGCGCGGACCGAAGGCCAGCCGCTACTACCTGGAGTGCGCACCGGACGCGGTGCCGGACGACTGGAGCGACGAGCTGATCTGGGCACAGTTGCGTCTCCGCCTCGGCGACCCCGACCTGCCCGGCGGCCCGATCACCGAGAAGTCCATCGTCGAGATGCGCAGCTTCGTCGTCGACCCGATGCGGTACGGCAATCTCTTCCTCGTCGGCGACGCCGCCCACATCATCACCCCCATGGGCGGCAAGGGGATGAACCTCGCGATCGCCGACGCGGACGTGCTCGCCCACGCGCTCCGCGCGGCCGTCCACGACGGCGACGAGGAGCCGCTCGCGGCGTATTCGGCAGCCCGCCTGGCGAAGGTGTGGAACCAGCAGGAGTTCTCCCGCTGGCTGACCGAGATGACCCACGAGGCGGGGGACACCACCCTGGCCGGGCCGTTCCGCCGCCAACTCGCGCGGGCGCGCCTGGCCCGGCTGTTCACCTCCCCGCACGCCGCCCGCGCGTTCGGGGAGCTGGTCGCGGGCGGTTGACCGGTCCTTTCGGTAGATCATGCCGAGGAATCGCCGGATCCGCCGGAGAACACTGACGAATATTCCGCGCGCGAGGCCGTGGTTCGGGTGCTGGCCTGCGGGGGCATGTCCCGTGCCAAAACGGTACGGACGGCGGAGCCTTGCCCGCCAAGAGGCGGAAGGTTAACGTTCAACTACGAAATAGGAACATTCCTATTGATGGAGCTCCCATGCCCCGCGCCCCTCCATCATCCGGCCTCCGGGCGTTTCCAAAGAAAATGACCACCCCAAAGCAAGGACCCCCCGCATGAAATCTTCCAGGCGCAAG
This sequence comes from Actinomadura pelletieri DSM 43383, assembly GCF_003634705.1. Lineage (GTDB taxonomy): Bacteria > Actinomycetota > Actinomycetes > Streptosporangiales > Streptosporangiaceae > Spirillospora > Spirillospora pelletieri. Next base: position 665,778 of record NZ_RBWU01000002.1, read on the forward strand.
CTCGCCGCGGTCGCGGCCGGCGTGGCCATCGCACCCCTCGTCACCGTCGTCCTCCCCGCCACCTCCGCCTTCGCCCACGGCTATGTCTCCTCGCCGCCGAGCCGGCAGGCTCAATGCGCGCAGCGAGTCGTCCAGTGCGGACAGATCCAGTGGGAGCCGCAAAGCGTCGAAGGGCCGAAAGGGCTAAAGAGCTGTAGCGGCGGAAACGGTCGCTTCTCCGACCTCGACGACGACAGCAAGGCTTGGCGGGCCACCTCCGTCGGCCAATCGGTGACGTTCAACTGGACGTTCACCGCCAGGCACAGCACCCGCAGTTACGAGTACTTCCTCAACGGCAAGAGCCTCGGCGTGTTCAAGGGCCAGTCCTCGTCCCACACGGTGAACCTCGGTGGAGTGACCGGTCGGCAGAAGGTGCTGGCCGTCTGGAACATCGCCGACACCGGCAACGCCTTCTACGCCTGCGTGGACCTTCAGGTTCAGTGATCGACGCGTCCTGACGCAGGACGGTCGACGCCCGAACGGACAGCGGGCCGGCGCCGTTTCTCCCAGAACGGTCCGTGGCCACCGGTGAGCATCACGAAGTGACCGCGCTGATCCAGATGCTCGTCGACGATGGCGCGGACGCACCGCGCGTACTGGTGCGCCGGCCCGGTGTCCCCGTCCAGCAGGCCGAGCACGGCGGCGGCCGCGGGCCCCGCCAGCCGGAGCGCGTTGCGCACCCCCGACGACGACAGCGGATCGACCGCGACCGCCGCGTCGCCCACCGCGACCAGCCGCGACGACCAGGGCGGGTTCGCGTACCCGACCGTCGCGACCCGGTAGTCGGCCGTCGCGGGAAGGACCCGCCGCCCGAGACGCCGGGCGGTGTGCTCCGGCGGCTCCCGGCGGTCTTCTGCTCCGGGCAGGTCACCCACCTTCATGACGGTCAGCCGGTCGCCCGCCGGGTCCGGCGCCGTGTACCACCAGCCGTCGGGCGCGGCCTCGACCAGCGACCAGGGTTGTGGTGCCGGGTCGGCGGGCGCCGCCTTCCACAGGGCGCAGCGCAGCCGGTCCAGGCACGTCCAGCGCAGTCGAGTGCGAGACAAGACGCGGCTGCTCCCGGTCGCGTCGACGAGCACGGCGGCCCGCTGCCCGTCCGCCGGGTTCCGGACGTGGTCGCGGACGAGCCGTGCCCCGGCCCCTCCGGCGGCGGCGCGGAGCAACGCGTCCAACCGGGACCGTTCGACGGCCAGCGGCGGGCCGAACGGGTTGAGGATGGCGGAACGCGAGTCGACCTCGGGGCCCGGCCAGGCGCTGCGGGCCTCGTGCACGGGCGCGGACTCGGCGACGACGGCGTCCAGCACCCCCATCGCCCGCAAAACGGGACGCGCCGCGCCCGCGAGCTGCTGCCCCACCGGCCGCCACCGGTCCCGATGGTCGTGGACGAGCGTGACGGCGGCCCCGGCGGTGGCCAGTTGCCAGGCCACCGCCGCGCCCGCCGGACCGCCGCCGACCACCACGACATCGGGCGTCCGCGGCGGTGCCGTCAAGGCAGATCGTCCGTCCGCATCAGACGCTCCCGGACGAACGGGTGCCCCATCGGCGACGTGCCCGTGACCTGAACCCGCAGGTAGGGGGCCTGCTGGACGGCGACCTGCCCGACGACCCGGTCGGACATGGGCGCCGTCTCGCTCCGCAGCGCGACCGCCTCCAGTTCCCGCCGGGGCGCCATCGGCTGCACGACGGCCGCGCCGTTGGAGATCGGCGCGCCGGTGAAGTCGACGAGCGCGCTGATCGAGCCGTCCTGCGTCGCGGTCATCACCGCCGGGAACGTGATCAAAGACGTGGTCGTGGCGGCGAGCTGGTACGTCACCTCCGCGTCGGCGCGCACGTCCACCCGCCACAGACCCTGCCGGGCATACCGTCCGGCCTCGACGTGGTAGGGGAGTTCGATCCGCAGTTCCAGCCGCCCGTACTCGCGGGACGTGATGACGCCGAAGTCGCCGGGGCCGAGGCTCGGACCGAGCGGCGGCCCCAGCCTGACCTCCAGCCGGTCGAGGTCGGCGCTGCGGATCTCCACGGCGATCTCACGGTCGATCTCGGTCAGCCACAGCGGCCAGGACTGCGTCCGCCCCGGCTCGGTCGTGGCCTGCCCGAACGACAGCACGGCCGCGTCGGCGAGGTCGGCGGCGAGCCGTCCCACGTCCGACCACAGGGGATCCGGCCCGGCGATCGCCGCCGTCGCCGGGAACGCCACCGAGGTGAGCTGCACCCGACCGGGTTCGGCGAGGCTCCGCGCCACCTCCACGAACGTCCCGCTCGCGTCGCGGATGACGACGCCCAGTTGCCGCCACACATGGACCATCTGCCCGCTGCTGCCGACGTTCCTGTCCCAGTCCTTGTAGGCGTTCGTGCCCTTCGGGACGGCCTGGTTCGGGCGCGGCACGGGCCACCACGATTCGCCGCACGCCCAGAAATCGGCCTGCCAGGGGAGCGCCATCTTGGCGGTGACGTCCCCGGCCTTGACGTGCTCGGCGAACCGGAGCGCCTGATACGGCTCCCGCCAGTTCTTGGGTTTCCCGTGCTCGTCCTTTTCGATCAGGAATCGGCCGCCCTCGATGCCGGGCAGGAACGCCGCGCCGACGCAGGCGTGCAGCGCGGCATGGTCAAGGCCCTCGGGGGTGATGGGGACATCGGCGTACGACGGCCGGTCATGGCCCCATTCGGGTTTCCAGTCGTTGTCGAACGCGCCGTCCCGCCACCGCTGCATGATCTTGTACTGGCGCGGGGTCAGGCTGGGATACTCCTTTTCGAGCCCGACGAGCTTGGGCATCAGGGAACCGCCGCCGCCCGATCCGTTCTGCAGCGGGTTGCCGATCTTCTGGAAGATGCGTTTCCGGGTGGTCTCGGCGATCACCGGATGTCTCCACCCATGGTGCCCATCGGACCCCTGGTTCACCGCCTTGATCGTGCGGGCGCTCTGCAGGACGGGGAAGATGTCCTTGACATAGGACGGCCGGTCCGGCGGCTGGACGCCGAAGAAGTTCATGACCTGGTCCCACAGCGTGGTCGGGCTGTCGGCCTCGGGCGCGAACTTCGGTGGAGTGTTGATCACCCAGCCCGGCGTCGCGGTGAACTTCCGCTCACCACCCCCGACGCTGATGGTGACCTCGGCTTTGACCGGGCCGTCGGAGACGTCGTCGCACCAGTTGTCATTGTTGAAAGCGCTCAGGTATTCCTGCTCGGCCTTCGGGTGGCACTGCGACAGTCCCCGGCCCCCGAGCACCAGGAGGCGACCGTTCTCGTCGGTGCGAAGTTCCCCCAGATAGATGTTCTTGATCTCGTGCGCGGCGCCGTCGATGGTGAACCGCACCCGCCCGTCGTCGAACGCGACGGGAGCCGATGGACTGTTGGTCTTTCGCCCGATGATGCTGCGTGACCCCGGCGCGATGACCAGGTCGTTCTCCGACTGGCCGGGGTTGCGGCGCGGACCGTCCGGGAACTCGGGCGCCGCGGCCTTCTTGTTGGCCAGGGTGACCTCCCAGTTGATGGTCACCTCTGCCTTTCCGGTGAGTTCGACATATCCGCCCTGGTCGTCGTAGCCGAAACAGCGGAACCGGGCGGCCTGCCGCTTGAGGCGCCCCTGGGCGTCCTTGTACTTGGTCTCCAGGGTGTCGCCGGACGGCTCGGGCGGAGCACCGGGGATCTCCGGTCCGGTGAAGTACTCGTCGCTGTCGCCGACCCGGCCGATTCCGATGGCGGGATGGACGCGCACCGTCTTGACGTCGGCGATGTCGATCTCAGCCATTGCCTGCCCCCCGATGTGTGAACGCATTGCCGACCGGGTCGGGGGGTCTGAACTCCGGGCCGTAGAGTTTCGGGAACTTCTTGTCGACCTGATACCGGACGATGTCGTCGGCCTCGGCCCCGAGGTTTCGCATCTGCTCGATGGCCTCGTCCATGTCCTCCGCCCGGCCGGTCTTCCAGGCGGTTTCGAGGTCGCTGAGCACGGCGTGATAGGTGCGGTTGCACTCGTCGAGTTTCTTCCGCAGATCCGGATCCGTGACGGGTGCGCCACCGGCCGGAAGCCGCTCCAACCGATGGACGGCGGGCCGTTTCATTTCGGGCCCGTCGAACTTCCATTTCTTGTCCGCGGCGTCATACCGGAGATGATGACCGGTCCAGATCTCTTTGAACCGGTAGTAGTGGGCGACCTTGGCGGGGCTCTGGTCGGCGGGCAGCTCCGCGAGCGCGACCTCCTCGCCGACTTCGGGCCTGCCCTCGCCCTGCTCGATGATGAGGTCGATCGCCTTGTTCGCGTCCGCCATATCGTTGATCTTGAATAGCCCGAAGAGCGGATCCTCCAGTTGCGTCCCGCCGAACTTCGGCGCCGGACGCAGCCCGTTGAGGCACGTCTTCACCGCCTCATAGAAGGCCCCGATCGTCGGGAACGACTCGGCCTCCGCCGCGAACGCGACGGGATGCTCCGGCATCTCGATCTCCATGAAGACGCGCCGCACCACGTCGTCCGGGTCGTTCGGCGCGGGTGCCAGCCCTTCGAGGTGGACCGACAACTGTTCCCGCACCCCGCCGGGAAGTTTCGTGGGATAGGCCCGCGCCGCCGCCCCCGATATCTCGGGACGTCCACCGATCGCCGCCAGCAGGTTGCAGACCAGACCCATGTGCAGCATCTCCTGCAACACGATCGCCTGGATATGACCGTGAACCTCAGCCGACTTGTCCTTGATCGACCACATGCCGTACAGATAGGGCGGGATGGTCGCCAGTTCCACGGCGATGGCGGATTGCAGACTGTCGCGCAACCACTTGATGTCCCGTTCGTTTTCGGGTATCGCGAGATGCGCCGCGATCTCCTCGACCAGCAAGGCCATGGCACGAGCGTCCTTCCGTGTGTTCGCCGCATCCCGGTCTCCCCCTAACCGGATCATCCGCGCACAACCGCTGGAACTGGAATAACTGCGGTGAACGTTTCCCCAAGCACGTTCGCCCTGGGCGTGGATCTCCTTGATGGCCTGCCGTGGGGCATCGAGACGTGGATACTCCGAACTCAGAGCCCAAGGCTTCCCGGGGAGCCTCCGCTGACCGGAAAGATCATCATAAATGAGCACACAGCAGGCGTTCTGGCTGGACAACCGGCACGACAGGGCGGCCGGTGAGAGCGGCGCGGGCCGCTACGCGGAGACGCTTCTCGCCCATCTCGGTGAGTTCGAGGGCACCTGGGGCGATATCGCCCCGGTCTCGTTCGCCTGCGCCGCGTGGCGGGTCGCCACGCCGCCGATCTCGTCGCCCGGCCTGGTGCGCTGGCATCGCCGGGTCCTGTCGGCGTCCTGCGTCCGCAACACCTGGGACGGCTCGCTGACCGCCAAGGTGACGCTCGTGTCACCGCTGCCGGAGGCGCTCCAGACGTCCCGCACATGGTGGCGCGACCGCGGCTGGCAGGGCTGGCCGGAGGTCTTCGGCCAGTTCGTCGAGCCCTCCCGTCGGGACCTGGCCAAGGTCCCCTACGCGCGGGCGACGCTGCTGGTGGACGCGCCCCTACCGCTGGAGGGCCTACCGGCCGCCCCCGACGACCCGGACGACCATTTCGTCGACACCGCCCACCGCGCCCTCACCGTGATGGTCACCGGCCTCAACGACCTGCTGACCCCCATCATCACGCAACTGGAAAGCGCCCCCTGAACGGCTCAGTCCCGAAGCTGTCCGTTGATGTGGCGCCACAACCGCTCTTCCTCGGCCGTCAGCGGCTCCGCCGACACCCGCTCCGGATGCCCGGACGGCGGCGCCGCCAACTCCCGCGTCGTGCCACCTTCACCCGAGCCCGACTTCCTCGTCCGTGGCATGGGATATCCGAGGAGCACACCGCACACATAACCGATTTCCTGCATCAGGCACCCGAAGAATACCTTGATTCGCCGCCGCTTCGTGGCCACAGGGCGTTCCCCTCTATGCGGAGTAATTGCCGCATTAAAGTCAAACTCCCTAAAGCCCCGCTAAGCACCACCACCAACAACCGCACCGGACGCCTTCGCGCTAATCCGCGTCGCCGCACATCAAGCGGCTTATGGTCAGGCTCCCGAAGTCCCGGCCGGGAAGGCTTGCAGTTGTCGGGGGAGGTGGTCTGATGGAGGTCGACGGACATCGAGTACCTCGACGGCGATGCCGTCCGCGATCAACTCGACGAGATCGAGGCCGTCTACACCGAAGCGTTTCCGCGGAGTGACGGGCCACTACCGGGTGCGCATGGGGCGCCAGCTCGCGTCCCCCGGGTTCGAGGCGGTGACGGCCCGGTCCGAGGGTGCGCTGACCGGCTTCGTCTACGGATTGCCCCTACCGACCCGCACGGCTTGGTGGAAGGGGGTGAACCCCGCGCCCGGCGCGGGGTTCACGGACGAGACCGGACGGCGGACGTTCGCCGTGATCGACTTAGCCGTGCGAGCCGTTCACCGCGGACGCGGCGTTGGGCGCCGCCTACTCGACGAACTCCTCTCAGGCCGGGCCGAAGAGCGGGCAACGCTGGCGACTGTTCCGGAGGAACGGCAGAACCAGGCCATGTACCAGCGGTGGGGCTGGCGCTACGTCGGTCGGGTGCCGGGGGCCGAGGGCGAGACCGACCCTTGGTTCGACCTCTACGTGATCGCCTTGCGTTCCGATCCGGAAGCCAGCAGCTCCCGGTAGGCGGAAACGGTGGGCTCGGCGCGGCGGTTGGCCGGGACAGCCGCGGCGACCTGGTGGGCCAGGCTGGTCACCATGAGCGCCCGGTGCTGGGGAAGGAGGGCCTCATAGGCGGCATGGGCGAACCGCACGCCCTCTGTCGTGTCTCCGGCGCGCACGTGTCCCGCCGCGCGCATCAGGTCAAGTTGGGTCCTCACCCGGACGCTTTGTTGATTCGACACCGTGTGGGCGCGTGCGACCGTAGCGTCGAGCTGGTCCCGCTTGCGGGTGTGCGCATGGACCCACGCCTGGGTGTAGCGCAGGCGATCCTCGCCCCATCCGTGGGTCGACTTGTCCCGGGTCACCGCTGCCGGTAGTCGCTGGTAGATCTCCTCGCAGGTACGGATTTCGTCTGCCGCCGCCCTCTCGGACCCCTTCTCCATCGAGAGGAGTTGCGCGCGGACCGCGCGAACGTGAATGAGACCTCGGCGTGGGGTGGCCGGTGCCTGGGCGAGGACCCTGTCCGTTTTGTGCAGCAGGGTCTCGGTGGGACGGTTCTCGTAGAGGCCGTAGACGAGCCGCTCTCCACTGATCCAGAGGCTGAGGTCGACGTCATGTGAGGAGTCGGCGGCGTGCTGGGCGGTCATCCACCAGTCCCGCGCCAGCCGGGATTCGCCGAGGTTGCTCAGGGTCTTGGCCATGAGCACGGACAGGCCGCCGGTCACGCGTTGCCAGGAACGCAGTTGTGGGCCGTCGGAGTGGCGGGAGGCGACCCGTTGCAGGATGACCATGTCGGCCGCCAAGTCGTTCAGCAGTTGGCGGGGCGGCTGCTGCTGGTAGGTGTAGCCGTACTCGGCGACGGTCTCCTCCCATTCGTCGAGGTGGCCGTCCTCGTCGCGGCCGATGGCGCGATCGACGCTTTGCCGGATCTGGTCGATGGCGTCGACGGCCGGGGTGGCCACGCCGAGTGCCGCGAGTGCTTGCAGAAGTCTGCGTCGCTGCATCTCCTCGTCCTTGTCTGAGTGGATGTCCGCGCCGCTGTCGGTCACCGCGCGGTCTGTACCATCGGTTGCTCTCCTGGAGAGAGCGAGGAGCTCGCCCTCCGCGCCGAGCAGTTCGTCGAGACGGGTCGCCGTTTGTTCTGAGGGGCGCCTATCGCCTGTCGCGAGTCGCGACAAATAACCGTCACTGCACGGAACGAGCTTGGCCAGCTTCCGCTGGCTGATCTTCCGCTCGCTCATTAGCGCGCGGAGCTTCTCCCCGAATGTTGCCATCGCTACATCCGTTTCGCCCGGGTTGACCCGTTGTCTAACTCTGCCAGCGCCGTCAGTGGACGGGCAGCAACTACCACGTTAGCGCCGGACACGGTCTTGTGGTGGGCGGAAGGTGGCACAGACCACGAAGCGGCCCCGGCCCGGCGGTGCGAACGCCGGGGAATTCCGGGGCCTGACCGGAAGGGATCTCCGGCTAGTGAGAAATGTACCCAATTCGCCACACCTTCGTGGCGGGGAGGCCGATGCTGTCCTGGAGAAGCTGCGGGCCGAATTCCCTGATTGGGGGTGTCAGTATTTGGAGGTGGGGGATTTGCCCTGGGAGGCACACCGGCGGCCGTTTCGGCACCCGGTCGAGGGTGGGTACTCGTGGATCCGCGCTCGGACGGTGGAGCGGCTCCGGGCACTCCTTGAGGGCGTCCGCCAGGTGGAGGGTCGGCTCGACGCCATGGACGAGGGTGAGCGGTGTGTCCGGTGAACGCGCCGGTGTACGCGTGGGACCGTGCCCGCGTCGCGGCGGAGGTGAAGCGGCGGTACGGGGCGCTGGCGTGGTACGGCACGTACACCGGGCGCTGGTGGGCGATGGTCGACGGGGCGCGGCTGGTCGAGGCCGACGATCCGCGGCGGCTCGTCCAGGAGATCATGGCCGCGCGGAGGGCCCTGTCATGGCGGCCGTACTGACCCGGTGAGGGCCGGGCGGCACCGTCGATACCGCCGTTCGGCGGTGCCGCCCTTCCGCGGTCAGGACAGGGAGTCGATCGCCGCCACCTCTTCCTTGGTGAGGGCGAAGCCGTTCAGGTCGAAGTTGGAGGCGATGCGCTCGCGGCGGGAGGAGCGGGGGATGACCACGATGTCGTGTTCCAGGTGCCAGCGGAGGACGACCTGGGCGGGGGTGACCCCGTGCCGTTCGGCGATCTCGGTGAGGGTCGGGTTGGTGAGGTCGGCGTTCTTGAGGCCGCTGTAGCCCTCGACGACGACTCCCCGGCGGCGGTGTTCCTCCAGGAGGGCCGGGTCGTGTCGGGAGGGGCTCCAGGAGATCTGGTTGACGGCGGGTTGGTGGCCGGTCGCCTTGGTCAGCAGGTCGATCTGTTCGGGGCTGTAGTTGCTCACTCCGGCGTTGCGGATCAGGCCCGCGTCCTTGGCGTCCAACAGGGCCTGCCACGTCGGGACGAGGTCGTCCTCGCCGGTCGGCCAGTGGATCAGCCAGAGGTCCACATAGTCGGTATCGAGGAGGCGGAGGCTCGACTCCAGGGCGCTGCGGGCCTGCCGCGCGTCCTGCGGGCGCAGCTTGGTGGTGATGAAGACCTGTTCCCGGTCAAGGCCGCTGTCCTTGACGGCGCGGCCGACGTCCGCCTCGTTCTTGTACAACGTCGCGGTGTCGAGGTGCCGGTAGCCGATGTCCAGCGCGGCGCGCACCGAGTCGTACGCCGTCGTGCCTCGCAGCTCCCAGGTTCCGAAACCGATCAGCGGCAGCGCGGTGCCCTCAGGCAGTTTCACAGTCATGCTTGGCATTCTGCCCGTTCGCCGCCCGAGGACCCGCGCCGCCGTCGCTCATCCGACCTTGTACTCGGGGGTGATCTGGGCGCGGTAGAGGTCGGTCTCCGCGACCAGGCCGCCCTCGGCGGACGCGTCGACTCTGGAGATGAACGTCTGCGTCGACGCGGGGGCGCCGCGGACGGTGAAGTCCATCGGGGCCATCAGCCCGCCAGTGTCGAGGCTCTTCAGCTTCCGGTAGGCGCCGCTCAGCCCTTCGCGGGTGAGGTCCTTGTCGGTGCACGCCTGCTTGAGCGCCTCACCGACGACCTGCGCGGACACGTAGCCGTAGTCGACCAGCGCGTTCGGGGGCTCGTTCGGGTGCTTGGCCTTGAACAGCGCCGCCACCTCCTTCGGACCCGGCGCGTCCGCTCCGTAGGGGGCATAGGACGTCAGGACGGTCAGGTTCTTCTCCAGGGCCGCGCGGACGGGAGTGTCGAGCAGCGCCGGGTCGAAGCCGGGGGTCTGCGTCATGATGGGCACGTCCAGGCCGATCGAGCGGGTCACGCCCGCGACGGACGCGGTCTGGCGGGCCGACGCGCTGAGCAGGATCGCCTTCGCCCCGTCCGACTTCAGCTTGGTGACCTGGGCGGTGAGGTCTGCGTCGGTCGCCTTGATCTGGACGCCCTTCAACGTCAGGCCGAGCCGTCCCGCCGCCCAGGTGCTGCCCCGGAGCGCGTTGGTGCCGTACTCGCCCTCGAAGTAGATGTGGCCGACCGTGTCGCCCTTCGCGAGCTTCCCCTTCGACACGAGATACGCCAGGCCGTTGATCATGTCGATGTCGTAGGTGGTGCCGAGGACCGCCAGGTACTCGCTCTTCAGCAGGGACGACGCGAACGACGACGGAACCGTGAGCAGCTTCTTCGCCGTGATCTCGGGCTCCAGCGCGGCGGTGATCGGCGAGCCGAGCAGGTGCGTGATGCCGAGCACCTGCGGCTCCAGCTCGCTGAACGCGACGGTGGCCTTCTGGACGTCGTAGCCGTGGTCCTTGACGACCAGTTCCAGGCGCCGCCCGCAGATGCCACCGGCCTTGTTGATCTTGTCGATATAGAGCTGGTTGCCCTGGACCTGGGTGCGGCCGAGCGGCCCGAAGACGGCACCCGACAAGTCGCTCATCGCGCCGAGCCGGATCGTCTTGGCGGTGACGCCGGGGCCCGTCTTCACCCCGTCGTCGCCCGCGCCGCCCGTGCCCTCAGCGGCCTTGCCGCTGCAACCGGCGACGAGAAACGCCAGGCAGAGCGCGCCGAGCGCGGTCCATCGTGTTCGTGATGGCATGGGGTCTTCCCTTCTGAGCTGAACCGATGACGAACGCGACGATCGCCGCGCCGTAGAGCAGGCGGACGGCGGTGGCGGCGTCGATCCCGTCCTCGCCGGGCCGGGCGAACACGCCGATCGCGTCGCCGTAGTGGGACAGGACGAGCGGCGTCCCGGTGATGAACGCCGCGCCGATCGCGGCGCCGCGGACCGAGCCGAGGCCGCCGATGACGACCATCGCCAGGTACTCGACCGACAGGACCAGGCCGAAGTGGTCGGGGACGACGCGCCGCGCGGTGAGCGCGATCAGAATCCCGGCGACCCCGGCGTACATCGCGGAGAACACGAACGCGCCCGCCCGGTACCGGCGGAGCGGCACGCCCATGCTCGCGGCGGCGATCGGGTTCTGTCGCATGAGGCGCAGCGCCCGTCCCGGCCTGCCGCGGACGATCCGTCCCGCGACGACGTAGGCGGCGACCGCGCAGAGGAGGGCCACGTACCAGAGGCGTTCACGGGCACCGAACGGGACGCCGAGCAAGACCAGTTCTGGCTCGTCGCCGGTCAACTCGAACCCCAGGACGGACAGTTCGGGGATCGGACGCCCGTTGAAGCCGCCGGTGACCGGACGGGCGTTGAACAGGACGTGCTGCCCGAGGAACACCAGACCGAGGGACGCGACGCCCAGATACAGGCCGTGGAGCCGTCCCGCGACCGGGCTGAACGCCAGCCCGGCGGCCCCGGCGAGGGCGACGGCGAGCAGCGCGGCGACGGTCGTCGGCAGGCCGGGGCCGGACAGGGGCGTCCCGGCGGAACCGGCGCCGGGCTCGCCCGCCAGGAACGCGTAACCGTACGCCCCTACGGCCAGGAAGAAGGCGTGCGCCAGGGACAGTTGCCCCGCCGACCCCACCAGGACGGTCAGCCCGATCGCGCCGATGATCGCGGCCATCACGAACGCGCCGACCTGCAACCAGAACGCGTCGAGGTAGTAGGGCATCGCGAGGAGGAGCAGAAGCGCCGTCGCGGTGCCCGCGTACTGGGTGACCTTAGACACGGACGGCCTCCCTGCTTCCGAACAGCCCGGACGGTCGCCACAGCAGGACGAGGATCATCAGCAGGTAGGGCGTGACGTCCCCGGCGCCCTGGCCGAGGAAGCCCAGCTCGTCGCCGTATCCCGCGACGAGGGTCTCGGCGACGCCGACCGCGAGGCCGCCCAGCACGGCGCCCTCGGGAGAGTCCAGCCCGCCGATGATCACGGCGGGGATGGCGCGCAAGGCCAGGAGCCCGGTGTGCGCCTCCACCCCGGTGTTGGGGAAGGCGACGAGGAACAGCCCGGCGAGCGTGGCGAGCGCGCCGCCGATCAGCCAGGACGCGCCGCGGACGCGGCGGAGCCTGATCCCCATGAGGGTCGCGACCTCCGGGTCGGCGGCGGCGGAGCGCCAGGAGACGCCCCAGGCGGTGCGCTGGAACACCACGAACAGCAGCCCGATCACCAGCAGCGCCGACAGCAGCGCCGCGACACGCGCGTGCGGGACGGTCAGCCCCGCGAACCGCAGCACCCCGTCCGACCACGGGTCGCCGGTCGGCATCACCCGCGACCCGACGCGGCGGGCGAGTTCGGTGGCGAGCAGCACGTCCGCGCCGATCGTCAGGATCGACAGCGTCATGTGCTCGCCGTGCCGGACGAGCGCCACCAGCCCGTACAGGGCGAGGCCGCCGAGCGCGCCCGCAGCGAGCCCGAACGCGAGCGCGGCCCAGAAACCGACATGCGGGGACAGCACCGCGACGATGTAGGCGCCGAGCAGCAGGATCGATCCCTGGGCGAAGTTCACCACCCGGGTGCCCTTGAAGATCACGGCGAAGCCGACGGCGATGAGGGCGTAGATGGATCCGAGCGAGACGCCGATGGCGAGAAGTTCGATCAGACGGTTCATGGATGTGCTCCCAGGTAGGCGCGCAGGACGTCCGGATGCGCGCGGACCTGGGCGGGCGGCCCGTCGGCGATCACCCGGCCGAAGTCGAGGACGGTGATCCGGTCGGCGAGGCCCATGACGAGCGGCATGTCGTGCTCCACGAGCACCACCGAGACGCCGAGCACCTCGCGCGTCTCCCGGATCAGCGCGACGGTCGCGGCCTTCTCGTGGTAGGTCATCCCGGCGACGGGCTCGTCCAGCAGCAGCACCCGCGGTTCCATCGCGAGCGCGCGGGCGAACTCGACCCGCTTGCGGTCGCCGTAGGACAGTTCGGCGACGGGCGTGTCCAGGACGTTCCCCAGCCCGCTGAACTCGGCGATCTCCGTGACCCGCAGCCGGTGCCGGTGCTCCTCGCGGCGGACGCGCCGCAGCCCGAGCCCCGCGGACACGAACCCGGCGCGGGTGAGGTGGTGCCGGGCGACCATCAGGTTGTCCAGGACGGTGTCCGCGCCGCCGAGCGCGATGTTCTGGAACGCGCGGGCGACGCCCAGCCCGGCGATCACGTGCGGTGGGAGCCCGGTCAGCTCCCGGTCGCCGAGGCGGATCGAGCCGCCGACCGCGTAGATGCCGCAGACGGCGTTGAAGCACGAGCTCTTGCCCGCGCCGTTCGGCCCGATCACGGCGTGGACGCTGCCGGGTTCGACGTCGAAGGACACCCCGTCCAGCGCGCGCACGCCGCCGAAGTTCAGGGACACCTTCCGCAGGCTGAGTCTCATGGCACCCACACGCTCAGCGAGCGGCCCCCGCCGGTCGTCGTCGGCTCGGGCCCGCGCGGGTCGCCTAGGTAGCGGGCCCGGACCTCGTCGGACGCCTCCAGGTCGGCGGCGGGGCCCTCCAGCGCCACCGTCCCGGCCTCCATGACGTAGGCGTGGTCGGCGATCGACAGGGCCATGGCCGCGTTCTGCTCCACCAGGAGGACGGCGGTGCCCTGCGCCCGGATCTCGGTGATGACGCGTCCGATGTGCTCGACCATCTTCGGGGCGAGGCCGAGGGACGGCTCGTCGAGCAGCAGCATGTCCGGCTCCGACATCAACCCCCGGCCGATCGCGAGCATCTGCTGCTCGCCGCCCGACAGCAGCCCCGCGCGCTGGTCGCGGCGCTCGGCCAGGACGGGGAACAACGCGTGGACGCGGTCGTACGCCTGCGCGCGCACCGACCGGGACCCGGCGCGGACCGCCCCGGCTCGCAGGTTGTCCTCGACGGTCATGCCCGCGAAGACCCGCCGACCCTCGGGTACTTGGACGACGCCCGCCCCGACGATCCAGGCGGGATCCCGGCCGGTGATCGTCTCCCCGCGAAAAGTGATCCGGCCGCCCGCGACGCGGCCGCCGTGGTGGTCGAGCACACCGGAGATCGCCCGCATCAGCGTGGTCTTGCCGGCGCCGTTGCTGCCCAGCACCGCGACCACCCCGGAGGCCGGGCACGACAGCGAGCAATGGTCGAGGGCGGTCATGTGCGGGCCGTACCGCACGGTCAGGTCTGTGACTTCCAACATCTGGACGGGCCCTCCTCCACAGGGAGTGCATGGCTGTTATGCGGCTCGACTGTGAACCGAGCCCGGGAGAACCGGAAGCGGATGTGCCGCCATGTGGCACGCGACGAGAACGCGCAGGCCAGGGAGAAGATCAGGGACGGCGCGGAGCGCCGGTCGACAGCGCGCGGGACGCCTGGTGGGCCACCCGCCGCAGCGCGGGCGCGAGCCGGGCAGGGTCGAACCTGTGGTCCGCGACGACGACGGACAGCGCCGCCACGGGACGCCGCCCGGCGCCCATGACCGGGGTCGCGACGCAGCAGAGGCCGGTCACCGTCTCCTGCCGGTCGACGGCGATACCGTCCTCCCGGACGCGCCGCAGCTCCCGCCGCAGCGCCTCGGGGTCGCGGATCGTGTACGGGGTGTGCGCCGGCAACGGGCCGTTGAGGACGAGTTCGGCCGCGTCGTGGTCGAAGGCCAACAACGCCTTCCCGACGCCCGTGGAGTGCGCGGGACGGCGGCACCCGATCTCGGACGGCACCCGCGCCGACCGGTGACCGTGCAGCTTGTAGACGTACACGATCTCGGTGCGGTGCAGCACCGCCAGATGCACGGTCTCATGGGTCATGCCGTGCAGATCGACCAGGTACGGCAGGAGCCGCTCGCGTAGCAGCCCCGGGCCCGGCCCGTACACGCGGGTGCCGATGTCGAACAGCCGCGCGCTGAGCCGGTAGCCCCCGCCGACCCGGTCGACGAGGCCGTTGCGTTCCAGGATGCCGAGCAGCCGGAAGGTCGTGGACTTGGTCAGCCGGGTCCGCCGGGCGAGTTCGCTCACCCCGATCTCGGTGTCGTACTCGGCGATCGACTTCAGCAGCATGACGGCCTTGTCGACGGCCGTCCGCCGGTCCTCGTCCGCCGCCCGAGTGGTGGTGACGAGGGAGAGGAAGGGGTCCGTGGCGGGCGTCCCCGGCCCGCCGCCGTCCCAGGTGACGCGTTCTTTGAGTGGTCCGCCCGCCATATGCGATCACTTCCGTCGGTGAGGTCCGGTCGGCCGAACCCGCCGGCGCGTCCCACCGGATCTCGTTGGCGGACCGTCCGTGGGGTTCGCGGCGTGCTCGGCGGCAGTGCAGGGGAACGGGAGACGGACCACGCTGTCCGCCCGGGTCAGCTCGTCGACGGCGGGGTGCCGGACGCGAGCGCCGGATGGCGGCGCAGCGCGATCCGGTC
This sequence comes from Actinomadura pelletieri DSM 43383, assembly GCF_003634705.1. Classification (GTDB taxonomy): domain Bacteria; phylum Actinomycetota; class Actinomycetes; order Streptosporangiales; family Streptosporangiaceae; genus Spirillospora; species Spirillospora pelletieri. Next base: position 681,155 of record NZ_RBWU01000002.1, read on the forward strand.
GATCTTGTTGGCCGGGGTGCGGGGGAGCTGCGGAACGGCGATGATCCGCACCGGCTGCTTGTAGGCGGCCAGGTGCCGCGCGCAGTGCTCGGTGAGCTCCGCCGGGTCGAGCGGGGCGTCCGGCCCGGCCGCCACGAACGCGACGGGACGTTCGCCCTTGCGCTCGTCGGGGACGCCGACCGTGGCGGACTCGGCCACGGCCGGGTGCGCCAGGAGCACGTCGTCGATCTCGCGGGGGTAGACGTTGAAGCCGCCCACGATGATCATGTCCTTCTTGCGGTCGACGATGTGCAGGTAGCCGTCCTCGTCGAAGCGTCCCATGTCGCCGGTCGGGAACCAGCCGTCGGTGAGCGCCTCGATCGGCGCGCCGTCCAGCCCGAGGTAGTGGTGCAGCATGTACGGGGCGCGGACGCGGATCTCGCCGGTCTCTCCCGTCGGCAGCGGGCCGTGGCCGGTCAGGTCGACGATCTGGATCTGGACACCCGGGGTGGGCAGCCCGACCGAGCCGGGCCGCGGGGGCGCGCCGGCCGGGTTGCACGCGATCGGCGCCAGCTCGGTCATGCCGTACGCCTCGTGAATGGGCAGGCCGGTCGCCGTCTGCCAGCGTTCCTGGAGGTCCGCGGAGATCGCCGAGCCGCCTCCCTGGCAGACCCGCAGCGCCGACAGGTCGGCCTCCGCCAGCGCCGGGACGGACAGGACACCGCCGTAGACGGCCGCCGGGCCGCCGCTGAACATGGTCGCGCGATGCCGCTCCAGTTCCTGGACGACGGTCGCGGGAACGAACCGGGGCACCATGACGAGGCCGCCGCGCGCGTACACCGGGTGCAGGAAGCCGATCGCGAGGCCCCAGATGTGGAACATGGGCGCCACGTTGAGCCAGGTCTCCTCGTCCAGCCGGGTCGGCCAGCACAGTTCGGCGCCCTCGACCGTCCTCAGCAGGGCCTCATGGGTGTACTCCACGCCCTTGGGCAGGCCGGTGGTGCCGCCGGTGAACAGCAGCGCCGCCCGGTCGCCGGGGGCCGGGTCGCCCACCGCTTCGGGGGTGGGGCCGTCCGGGCGCAGGTCCTGGTCGGTGACCGGCAGGATCGTCAGCCCGAGTTCGGTGGCGGCGTCGTGCGGTCCGGGCGCCTCTGCCGCCGCGTCGGTGAGCACGAGCGCCGGTGCCGACGCTCGTAGCAGCGGGGTCAGCTCGGCCGGGGTGTAGCCCGGGTTCAGGCAGGCGATGCGCGCGCCCGCGGCCCAGACCGCGAAGATCGCCACCGCCATCCGGGGCGAATTGGGCATCGCGAGCGCGACCGTGCCGCCGCGCGCGCCCGCTGCCGCCAGCCGCGCCGCGAGCGCGTCCGCGGCTCGGCCGAACTCGGCGTAGGTCAGGGTTTGGTCGTCGCATGTCAACGCCGTCCGGCCGGGGGCGTGGGCGACCGCGTCGCGCAACGCCCCGACGATCGTGGTGACGCGGCGGCCCTCCGCCATCGGCCGCTCACCACCGGGGACGGCCTCGTCCAGAGCAGGCATGGGGTTCTCCTCTCACCCGCGGTGGATTTTTTCTATCGTTCAATTGATTGAACGTCAACACCCACATTGACGCAGGTCGAGCCCGCGAGGAGAACGAGAGGTGACGGAGAGGCGACCGAAGGACGGCGCCGCCGGGCCGGCCGGACGGGTCAGTCGCCGGACGCCGGGGGCAGTCCGATCAGATCGCAGAACGCGTCGGCGACCTGGTCGGCGTCGAACTCGTCGGGCTTGAACCACCAGTGCATCCAGCTCATCATTCCGAGGATCCCCTCGCTGACGATGCGCGTCGGATGCCCCGACGGCAGAATTCCCTGTTCCTGGGCGCGTGCCACCACCTCCTCGACCCGGACGACGAAGTCTCGTTCGTGGCCGCTGACCTCGCGGCCGACGTCCTTGGGCAGCGAGCGGAACTCCTTCCAGTACACCGCGAACGTGCGCTGGTTGAGCGCCAGCGCGCGCACGAACGCCTCGATCATGCGACGCAACTGCGTCTCCGGCGGGGCGGGCTCGGCGAGCGCGTCGTCCAGGGCGGCGGTGAAGTCGCGGTCGACCTGCCGCGCGATCTCCGTCATGAGGACTTCCTTGGAGCCCACATAGTGGTAGATCGTCGGCTGGCTCATCCCGGCCCGCTCGGCGATCTCCTTGGTGGTGCCCCGCTCGTAGCCGCGGGTGAAGAACACCTCGGCGGCCACGTCGAGGATCCGGCGGCGCTTGACCTCCCAGTCGTCGGCGCGGCTGCCGGGCTTGCGTCCGGGCCGCCGTCGCGGCGCCTTCGCGCCGTTCCCGGTGCCGTTCTTCTCGCCGTTCGGTGCCTGGTCAGCGGCCTCGCCGAGGGCCTGTTCCGTATCTGGTGCCGCCTTCTCCGGTGTCATCCGCCGATGGTACCCAACGTCCGATCGGTCGACCGATCGGCTTTACAGTGCGGGGACTCGGCTGCTAACTTCCGTTTTATTCGATTGATCGACCGACCGAATTGAGGGGTGGTGTCGATGGACAGCGGGCTTCGCGAAGAGGCCGCCCGGACCCGCCGGATCATGGCCGCCGGGCACGAGACCGTTTACCACGAGGCGGGCTCCGGGCGGCCCGTGGTGCTGCTGCACGGGTCCGGGCCGGGCGTGTCCGCCTGGTCCAACTGGTCGCGGACCCTGCCGGAGCTGGCGCGGCACCATCGCGTGCTCGCTCCCGACATCGCCGGGTTCGGCCGCACGAGCTTCCAGGAGGACGCCACCTATGGCATCAAGCTGTGGGTCCGGCACCTGTTCGGGTTCCTGGACGCCCTGGCCATCCCGTCCGCGGTGCTGGTCGGCAACAGCTTCGGCGGCGGTCTGGCGCTGGCCGCCACGCTGCGCGACCCGTCCCGCGTGGACGGTCTGGTGCTGCTCGGCACCCCGGCCGGGACGTTCACGATGACCGAGGGACTTCGGGCGGGCTGGCACTACGAGCCGGACCTCGACGAGATGCGCCGCATCCTGCGGCTGTTCCCGCACGATCCCGGCCTGGTCACCGAGGAGATGGTGCGGGCACGGTACGAGGCGAGCGCCCGTCCGGGTGCGCAGGACGCCTACCGCAAGCTGATCCCCGAGCCCGCGCCGGGGGACACGCCCATCAGAGGTGTCCCCGAGGAGCGGCTCCGGACCATCGACCGTCCCACCCTGGTCGTGCACGGCCGCGAGGACAGCGTCATCCCGGTCGAGCTGGGCTGGCGCCTGGCCCGCGAGATACCGTCCGCCGACCTGCACGTGTTCGGCCACTGCGGCCACTGGGTGCAGTTGGAGCGGCCCGCCGCCTTCACCGCGCTCGTCGACGACTTCGCCGGACGGCTGTCATGAGTTTCGCGGGCGTCGAGAAGGCACTGTACGACCTGAACACCGACCGGCGCGCCCGGGAGACGTTCACCGAGGACCCCGACCGCTTCTCCCGCCGCTACCGGCTCACCGGCGACGAGCTGCGCCTGCTCATCGACCGGGACGTGCGCGCCCTGGCCGGACTCGGCGCCAACCCGATGCTGGTGTGGGGTTTCTGGCTGATGCTGCCCGCCGCGGGCGAACGGGGCAACAAGGCATATCTGGCCCGGATGCGCGGCGAGGTCCCCGCGTCCGGCGGACCGAGGGGAGAGTGACCATGGGCACCGTCGTCGGCGGCTTCCTGCTGCCCCACGACCCGATGATGCTCACGCATCCGGACGCGCCGCCCGCGCCGGTGCGCGACCGGGTGCACCACGCCTACGCGGAGATCTCGCGGCGGCTCGCCGCGCTGGACCCCACCACCGTGCTGATCATCGGCGCGGACCACTACATCCTGTTCGGCCCCGGCTGCCTCCCGCAGATGCTCATCGCCACCGGCGACCTGGACGGCCCCGTCGAGCGGCTTCCCGGGCTGACGCGCGGTCCGCTGCCCGACAACGCGCCGCTGGCCCGGCACATCGCCGCGCACGGGCACCGCAACGGCGTCGACTGGGCGGTCGCGCCGACCTTCACCGCCGACCACTCCGTGGTCATCCCCTACCATCTGGTCGCCGAGCCGCTCGGCGTCCCCGTGATCCCCGTCTATCTGGCGTGCGGCGTCGAGCCGCTGATCCCGTTGCCCCGCGCCGTCCGCGTCGGCGAGGCGATCCGCGCGGCCGTCCAGGACGCGGACGAGGCCGAACGCGTCGTCGTCATCGGCAGCGGCGGCATCAGCCACTGGGTCGGGACGGAGCGGATGGGCGAACTCAACACCGACTTCGACCGGATGGTCCTCGACCGCGTCACGGCGGGCGACACCGCCGGGCTCGCAGCGCTCGACGACGGGCGGATCCAGGCGGAGGCGGGCAACGGCGCCCTGGAGATCCGCACGTTCGTCACGGCGATGGCGGCCGTCGGGCCGTGCCGGGGCGAGGTCATCGGCTACGAGGCGGTCCCCGAGTGGATCACCGGCCTCGGGTTCGCCGAGCTGCTCCCGCTGGAGACGGCCGATGCCCGCTGACGTCACCGACCGCGGGTGCCGCACGGTCCTGTGCCGCCTCGCGGACGTGCCGCCCGGACGGATGCTGCGCGTGGTCACCGCGGAGGTGGGCCCGGTGCTGGTCGCCAACGTGGACGGGACCGTGCACGTCACCGACGACACCTGCACGCACGCCGAGGCGTCCCTCAGCGACGGCGATCTGGAAGGCGACCGGGTGGTGTGCCCCGTCCACTGGGCGGAGTTCGACCTCGCGAGCGGGCGGCCCCTGTGCTTCCCGGCGACCCGGCCCCTCACCGTCTACCCGGCGGCCGTCGAGGACGGTCACGTCGTCGCCCACCTCGCCCCCTCGGCCCAGGAGGCATCCTCATGACCACCGGAACCGACCCGTCCGTGCTCGGCCTCTGCGAACTGGACGACGGCTGGCTCGACCGCCGCGTCTTCTGGGACCAGGCCGTCTACGAGCTGGAACTGGAACGGATCTTCGCGCGGTGCTGGTTGTTCGTCGCGCACGAGTCCCAGTTGCCGAAGCCCGGGTCGTTCCTCACCACCTGGATGGGGGAGGACAACGTCCTGGTCGTCCGGCGGCGCGACGGGTCCATCGGCGCCTACCTCAACAGCTGCCCCCACCGGGGCAACCGGGTGTGCACCGCCGAGGCCGGGACCGCCCGCGGCTTCGTGTGCAACTACCACGGCTGGTCGTTCGGCCTGGACGGGACGCTCAACGGCGTCCACGAATCGGTCGCGTACGGACGCGAACCCACCTTCGACCGGGCCCGGCTCGGCCTCACCCCCGTCGCGCAGCTCGACACCTACAAGGGACTGGTGTTCGCCACCTTCGACCCCGACGCGCCGCCGCTGCGCGACTACCTCGGCGACTTCACCTATTACCTCGACGTGATGCTCGACAACGACGCGGGCGGGACCGAGTTCGCGGGCGGTTCGATCAAGTCCGTCCTGGGCTGCAATTGGAAGATCGCGGCGGAGAACTTCGCGGGTGACGCGCTGCACGCCGGATGGACGCACGCGTCCGGCGCGGAGGCCATGATCGGGCGCGGTGTCGCCGAACTCGGCGCGGACGACGCCGAGAGCTACCACGTCAACGTGCACGGCCACTGCTGGGAGTTCAACCTCGACGGCGTCGGCAACGCCGCCACCCTCGGCGACAAGCGGATCATGACCTATCTGCGGGAGAACCAGGAACGCGTCGCCGGGCGGCTCGGCGAGCTGCGCGCCAGCATGGTCGGGTCGATCAGCTCGGTGAACGTCTTCCCGAACTTCTCGTTCCTGCCGGGCCAGAACACGTTCCGCACCTGGCAGCCCAAGGGCCCGCACCGCACCGAACTCCACACGTGGGTGCTGGTCAACCGGAACGCTCCACCGGAGGTCAAGGACGCCTGGCGCAAGGGCGCGATGATGACGTTCTCCCCGTCCGGCGTCTTCGAGATGGACGACGGCGAGAACTGGGAACTCGCGACACGGTCCAACCAGGGCGTGGTGACGCGGCGGCAGCGGCTCTACTACGGTCTCGGGTCCGACACCGCGATCGACCACCCCGAACTGCCGGGGAACGTGCACCGCGGCCAAATCAACGACGCCAACCAGCGGGCGTTCTACCGGCGCTGGTCGCAACTGCTGCGCGCCGCGACCTGGGACGACCTGGAGAAGACGCGATGACTTCGGCGGAGGTGTACTGGGAGGTCCACGCGTTCCTGGCGTACGAGGCGCGGCTGCTGGACGAGGAACGCTACCCCGAGTGGCTCGACCTGTTCTGCGACGACGCCCACTACTGGGTGCCCGGGGTGGAGAACCGGGGCCGGGCCGACACCGAGGGCTCCTACGCGCCGTCCCGCATGGCCTACTTCGACGACACGCTCGACGACCTGCGCCGCCGGGTCGTCCGGTTCACGGCCCCGACCGCGTGGGCGGAGGACCCGGCGACCCGGCACCTGCACGTGGTGTCCAACATCGAGGTCGAGGGCGCGGACACGGCGGGGGAACTGCTCGTCCGGTCGGTCATCGTCAACTATCGCGGGCAGGGCGACATCGACGCGGCGACCCTGTACGGGCGGCGCGAGGACGTGTTGCGCCGCACCCCCGAGGGGCTGCGCATCGCGCGGCGGCTCGTCGTGCTGCGGCACGCGGTCCTGCCCGCCAAGAACATCAACACCTTCTTCTGACCTCCCCGGCCCGCCGGGCCGGGGAGAACGGCATAAGGACGGCAACTGGAATGACGGCACAGCAACGACCCGCCGGGCCGCCCGGTCGGCTCGACGGCCGGGTGGCGCTGGTGACCGGTGGCGGCAGCGGCATCGGCCGCGCGGTCGTCGACCGCTACGTCGCCGAGGGCGCCCGTGTCGGCGTCCTGGAACGCGACGCCGGGCGGGCCGACGCGCTGACCCGCGACCACGGCGACCGGGTCACGGTCGAGGTCGGCGACGTCCGGGCGCCGGAGTCCCACGCCGCGTCCGTCGCACGGACCCTGGAGGCGTTCGGTCGCCTCGACGCCTACGTCGCCAACGCGGGCGTCTACGACTACTCGGCGCCCTTCGAGGACATGGACGGCCCCAGGCTCACCGGCGCGTTCGACGAGCTGTTCCGCACGAACGTCCTCGGCCCCATGCTCGGCGCGCACGCGGCACTGCCCGCGCTCCGGTCCACCGGTGGCACGCTCATCTTCACCGTGTCGTCCAGCGGCCTGTACGCGGGTGGCGGCGGGACGCTGTACGTCGCGTCCAAGCACGCGGTCATCGGGCTGATCCGGCAGCTCGCCCACGAACTGGCGCCCGACATCCGGGTGAACGGCGTGGCGCCCGGCGCCACCCGCACGGCCCTGGCCGGGCTGGACGCGCTCGGTAGCGCGGATCACCGCCTGGACGAACGGCTTGGACGGATCGCCCGGCACCTCCCCCTCGGGTTCGTCAGCGATCCGGACGACCACGCCGGGCTGTACGTTCTGCTCGCCGATCCCCGCGACTCCCGTTTCATGACCGGGACGGTGCTGCCCAGCGACGGCGGCCTGGAGGTTCGCGGCGGACGCACCCGAACGGAGGCGACCCGATGACCACCGGACCGGCCGCACGACTGTCGGTCTCCCTCGGCCTCTGGCAGGACAGGCCACCGGGGGAGGCACTGGACACGGCCGTCCTCGCCGACGCGTTCGGGTTCCCGGAGTTGTGGATCGGGGAGATGGCCACCTACGACGCGTTCGCGCTGGCGACGGCGGTCGCCGCCCGGACCGAGTCGATCGCGCTGACGACCGGGCCGCTGCCGGTCGCCGTCCGCGACCCGGTGATGATCGCGATGGGGGTCGCGTCGCTCGCGGACCTCACCGGCCGGCCCGTGGCCGTGGCGCTCGGCAACTCCAGTCCCCATGTCGTCGAGCAGTGGCACGGCCGCGACCGGCGGAACCCGCCGGAGGCCCTCGCGGAATCGGCGCGGCTCGTCCGGCGCCTGCTCGCGGGCGACCGCCCGGACTTCGAGGGCAAGGTGCTGCGCACGCACGGGTACCGGCTGCGGCTGCCCGCGCCCGCGGCGCCCATCACCATCGCCGCGTTCGGGCCCGCCGCGATCCGGGTCGCCGCGCGGCAGGCCGACCGGATGGTGGTCAGCCTCGTCACGCCGGAGACTGCCGGGCGGCTCGCCGCGTCCCTGCTGGCCGAGGCACTCGAACTCGACGCCGAGGTGCCGCCCGTCACCGCGTGGGTCCCGGTGGCCGTGGACGGCGGTGACCAGGCCCGCGAGCAGGTCCGCCGGGCCGTCGTCGGCTACCTGGCCGCCCCCGGCTACGCCCAGATGTTCGAGGAGGCCGGGTTCGGGGACGTGGTCGCGTTCGCCCGGAGCCGCCCGCACCCCGGTGAGCTGCTGGCGGCCGTCCCGGACGCGCTCGTGCAGGCGATCGCGGCACTCGGCGACGCGGACGCGGTCGCCGAACGCCTCGCGTCCTACGACGTCGGCGAGATCGCCGTCCTGCCCTGCTGCACCGACGACGACCCGGCGGGCGAACGCACCCTGCGCGCGCTCGCCCGGCACCTGCCATGAGCGGCGACACCCCGCGCCGCGTCGTCATCGTCGGCGGCGGCCTCGCCGGGCACACGGCGGCCGTGACGCTGCGCGACGCGGGCTACGACGGCGGAATCACCATGCTCACCGCGGAACCGCGCCCGCCCTACGACCGGCCGCCGCTGTCGAAGGAACTGCTGGCCGGGACGGTCGACGACAGCACTCTTCAGACCGACCTCGCGGACCTCGACGTCGACCTGCGCCTGCGGTGCCGTGCCCTGCGGCTGCGTCCGGACGCCGTGGACAGCACCGGCGGCGCCCACCGCTACGACGCCGTCGTCCTCGCGACCGGTTCGTCACCCATCGGGCTGGGCGGGACGTCCCGCTCCGTCCACGAACTGCGCACGGTCGAGGACGCGCGGCGGCTGCGCGCGGCGCTGCGGGAGGCCGGCTCGGTCGCGGTCGTCGGCGCGGGATGGGTCGGCAACGAGGTGGCCACCCGGGCCGCCGCCCTGGACCTGAAGGTCACCGTCATCGACGCCGCGCCCACACCTCTCGCACGGGCCCTGCCCGCCGCGCTCGGCGAGCACCTCGTCCCGTGGTTCGCCGCGCAGGGAATCGACCTCCGGCTGAGAACGCTCGTCGACGGCGTCGACGAACGCGGCGTCCGCCTCACCGGCGGTGGCCGCGTGGACGCCGACATCGTCGTGACGGGCATCGGCGCCCGGCCCGACACCGGCTGGCTCCTGGACAGCGGAGTCCCCCTCGCCCCGGACGGCGCCGTCGAGGCCGACGCGACCCTGCGTGCCGGGCCGGGCCCGGTCTACGCGGCCGGGGACATCGTCCGGTGGCCGTCCCGGCTGTTCGGCGCGCGGATCCGAGTCGAGCACTGGGACCATGCGGCGGCGTCCGCCCGGACCGCCGCCCGGAACCTGCTCGGTCACGCCGAACCTTACGATCCGGTGCCCTACTTCTGGTCCGACCAGCTCGGGCACCGCCTCCAGTACGTCGGCCACCACCACGGCGCCGACCGGCTCGTCCTGCGCGGCGACCCGGCCGGGGAGGACCCCTGGTCGGCCCTGTGGTTCCACGGCGAACGGCTCCGCGCGGCCCTCGCCGTCGACAACCCGCGAGACGCCCGCGACGCCCGCCGCCGCATAGCCGGACCGGACACCCGGGGTCGATGAGGGTGCCCCGAAGACCGCTATATGGGTATCCCCATACTCACTCTGGGTGACATCTGCAGTGTGTGCTGTTCAGCGCTGATCTAGATTCGCCGATATGGACACGGGGGAGTCAGGGCGAAGTCAGGGCCTCTGCCGAGGGCCCGTCGCGGTGCTGGTGGTCGCGGCCACGATCGGGGGGACGGTCTCGGCCTCACCGCCCGCGATGGCCGAGGGTTCGGCGCACCGGTGCGGCGATCGGGGCGCCGTCCGGCAGGTCTTAGATCGGGTGACGGGCGTCCATGGCCTGACCGGGGCGACCGTTCGCGTGGACGATCCGCGGTGCGGAACCTGGACGGCGGCGAGCGGGGTCGCCGACCGGCGCACCGGACGGCCGATGACCGCGAACCTGCGGTTCCGGGTCGGCAGCATCGCCAAGACGTTCACCGCGACTACGGTCCTGGCCCTCGCCGCCGAAGGACGGATCGGGCTGGACGCCCCGATCAGCCGTTACCTCCCCGGCCTCGTCGACGAGAACGGCTACGACGGGCGGAAGATCACCGTCCGGAGCCTGCTGCGGCACACCAGCGGCCTGCCCGACCACATGGACACTTTCGCGAGCACGGACGAATTCCGGTTCCGGCACTTCGACCCCGAGGAAAGCGTCGAACGGGCCCTGACCCTCCCGCCCCCGAAAGCGACCTGGCACTACTCCACCACCAACTACGTCATCGCCGGACTCGTCATCGAGAAGGCGACCGGGCATCGCGCGGAGGACGAGATCCAACGCCGGATCATCGCGCCGCTGCGGCTGCGCGACACCTACTGGCCCGGCGACCAGATTCGGATCCGCGGCCCGCACCCGCGCGGTTACGTCCGCCGGGAGGTGAAGGGAACGGTCCGCTGGGACGACTACACCGAGATGAACACGTCCACGGCCTGGACCGGCGGCGCGCTGATCTCCACCCCGCGGGACGTGAGCGTGTTCTACGACGCGCTCCTCGGCGGACGGCTGCTGCCGCCGAAGTCGCTCGCGGAGATGAAGGTGACCGTCGCCCTCGACCCCGACCGTGTCTGGGACGGCGCCGCGTACGGGCTCGGGCTGATCGGCACCCCGCTGCGCTGCGGCGGAACGTGGTGGGGACACGCCGGTGACATCGACGGCTTCACCACGATCTCGGGTGTCGCGCCGTCCGGGCGCCGCGTCGCCATCGCCTTCAACGAGAACCCCTCGACCAATGCGGCGTTCGACGAAGAACTCGACCTCGTCCAGACCGCGCTGTGCGACCCGCGATGAACGGAGCGATCATGACCACGACGCGCACCGCGGCCGCGCTGCTGACCGGCGGCGCGGTGGCCGCCACGATGCTGGTGTCGGTGGCCCCGTCCGCTGCCGCCGCCGCTCCGGCCGGCTCCCTGAGCCGCTTCTACCACCAGCGCCTCGAATGGAAGGCGTGCACGCTGGGCCCGGATGACCAGGTCGGCAAGGACCTGGACGCGGCCGGAGCCCGGTGTGCAGACGTGACCGTGCCGCTGGACTACGCCCGCCCGAACGGCCGCACCATCAAGGTCGCGATCTCGCGGCTGAAGGCGTCCGGTGGGCAGCGGCGGCTCGGCACGATGCTCATCAACGGAGGCGGACCCGGCCCGTCCCTCGACATGCCGCCCCACATACGGCAGGTGATGGGGGCGGCCGGGCCGCGCTACGACCTGGTCGGCATGGACCCGAGATCGCTCGGACGCAGCGCCCCGGTCGACTGCGGCTGGAAGGTCGGCACCTGGATCAAGGGCGCCGGAACGACCCGCCGTTCGTTCGAGCAGTCGGCGCGGTTCGCCAAGGACCTGGCGGACCGGTGCGCCAGGACGAACCAGGACCTGCTGCCGCACATCAGCACGCGCAACATCGCCCGCGACATGGACATCGTCCGGAGCGTGCTCGGCGAGCGGAAGATGTCCTACAACGGCGCGTCGTACGGCACCTACCTCGGCGCGGTGTACGCGACGATGTTCCCGGGACGGCTCGACCGCGTCGTCTTGGACAGCTCCATGGACCCCGACGCCTGGGGGCCGCGCTTGCTGGCGCCCGCCGTGAACGCCAACGAGAAGGCGCTCGCCGCCTGGGCCGGATGGGCGGCGAAACGCGACGCCGAATACGGCCTGGGCGACACCCGGACCGAGGTCCTCAAGCTGGTCCGCCACATCCACGCGGTGTCCGGCGAACGGCCCCTGAAAATCGGTCGGTACCGGGTGGACGCCACTCTGGTGCCGGTCGTCCTGGTCGACTACCTCGGCACCGACGAGGTCTCGTCACGTGCCGCCCTCGCCGGAGCCGTCCGGGTGATGCGGGAGGCCGCGGCGGGACGTCCCGCCACGCCCACCCCCGACCTGGCCGACGAACTCGCCTACCTGACGGCGCCGACGGCCCAGGACGCCCGCGACGGCAGCGGACAGGTCTCGCTCATCTGCGGGGACGTCGCCGTGCCCCGCGACCCGGCCGTCTACTGGCGCGACATCCAGAAGCACCGGGCCGGCGCGCCGATCTTCGGTGCGCTGGGCCACAACATCCAGCCCTGCGCGTACTGGCCGACCCGGCCCGCGGAAACGCCGACCACGATCAAAACGGACCTTCCGGCGCTGATGGTGGCCGCGACCGGCGACACCCGCACCACGTACGAGAGCAACCAGGCCCTGCACCGGCTGCTGCGCGGCGCAAAGATGATCACGCTGGACGCCTTCGTCCATGCTCCGTACCAGCGCGGATATCCCAACACCTGTGTCCGCGACCGCGTGAACGCCTACTGGCTCACCGGCCGCCTCCCCAGTGGCGACCTCACCTGCGCCCCGGAGAACTGAGCACCCTTTCCGCCACACCCTCGGCGGCGTCAGCGGCGCACCAGGTCGCCGGTGGGTTCGCCGTCGAGGGTGACCTGTCCCCGGTACAACCGCGAGCCCGGACAACGCCGCCCGTGAGTTCCGCCCGGCGTGCGACCGCCATACGGCGATGTGTCGCCGGACGGCGCGAATCCCGTGGTCGACCTCCCTAACCGGGGAGGGAAGCCGTGCCGATCAGCGGCGGTAGGCGTCCATGTCGACGTTGCCGCCGCACACGATGGTGGCCACGTGGCGTCCGGCGAAGCGGTCGCGGTCTTCGAGGATCGCCGCGACGCCGAGCGCCGCCGACGGTTCGACGACGAGCCCGGCTTGGTCGAAGAGCCTCCGCATCCCGGCGATGATCGACGCCTCCCGGACCAGGACGGCGTCGTCGGCGACCAGTAGAAGATCGTCCAGTACGGCCGGGATGGGACGCCGTCCGGCGACGCCGTCGGCGATCGTGTCGGTCGAGTCGGTGGTGACCACGCGCCGTCGCCGGTACGAGAGCGTCATCGCCGGTGCGCCGACCGGCTGGACGCAGATCACCTCGACGCCGGGCGCGCAGGCCTTCACCACATGCCCCACCCCGGTGGCCATCGCCCCGCCGCCGAGCGCGATCAGAACGGCGTCGAACGGCCCGGCGTCCACGAGTTCCAGGCCGATGGTCGCCGCGCCCTCACAGGTCTCGATGTCCAGGCTGTCCTCGACGAGCCGGACGCCGTCGCGCCGCGCGACGGCCGCCGCCCGTTCGCGCGCCATGTCGAAGTCGCCGTCCACCAGTTCCAACTCGGCGCCCAACGCGCGGATGCGGTCGAGCTTGGCCGCGGGCGCGAAGCGGGACGCCACGACGGTGACGTCGAGTCCACGGCCACGACCGGACCACGCGAGGGCCTGACCGAGATTGCCCGCGCTCGCGCAAACCACGGCACGCGATTCGCTCTCGGCCAGCCCGCTCGCCACGAGTTCGGTGCCGCGCCCCTTGAAACTGCGGACCGGGTTCGCCGTTTCGAGCTTGACGCTCACCGCGCATCCGAGGTCGGGTTCCAGCGCCTCACATCGATACAGAGGGGTGTCGAGAAACACCGGGTCGATCACCTGGCGGGCCGCTCGAATCCGAGCGAGATCGAGACGAGTCTCCAGCACGACACAGCAGCGTAACCTCGCCACCGCCGCCGCCCCGACATGATCGCCGACCGTCGGTTTCTCACGCGGTGGCCAGCGAACGCAGCAGGGACAACGCTTCCAGGAAGTCTCGATGGCCCTCGTCGTACTCATTACCGGCCAGCAGGAGGCCAGAGCGGTCCAGGAGCGCCCGGACGAGTGCGATGCCGTCGTCACGAGGCCGCAGGCGCCGGGCGAGTGCGATGCCTTCGTCGAAGAGCGGCCGGGACGGCTCCGGAAACCTGCACGGGCGGAACTCGTCGCGAACGGCGCACCGGACCGTCAATCGCCGATGAAGGGTCACCAATTCCCCGAGATGTTCTTCCGGAGCGGCGTCCGCGCCGGGCCTGAGCACCTCGATCTCGTCCCGCAGGGCGGCGCATTCCTCTTCGCTCATCCAGCCGCGAACGTGCGGGGCCCATGTGTGAACGGGCGCGCCCAGATGAGGTCGAGGTTCCGCCGGGGGAAACCGCTCGTCCGCGCGGGCGGACGCCGCCAGCAGCACGGCCCAGAAAGAGGTCTGGTACCCGCTCCATGATCGACGTTCGCCCGTCGCGGCGAGCTCGGCGCACACGGGCTCCGCCTCCTCCAGAACGGTGACGGCGCCGTCGAGCCGCCCATCTGCGGCGAGCAGCCGGGCATGGTGGACGAGCGCGTACACAAGGCAGGTCAGAGGCCCGGCGTCCGCCGCGACGTTGACGCGTTCCAACTCCACGAGATCGGCGAACTTCGCGAGGGCGCCCTCCACGTCGCCCGCGGCCTCCGACGCGGCGGCCCAGGCGACCACGCGCCAGGCCGCCGCGCCGTAGGACGGCTCTTTCGTCGGATAAAGCCGATCCAGTTCGGCGTAGGCGGCGGCCGCCTCCTCGTAGCGTCCGTTCTCGGCCAGCCCGAGAGCCCAACGGCCCAGCCCCGTTTCGCCCGCCGACGGTTCCGACCGGCTGATCGAGGCCATCTCGGCGCGCAGGGCGAAAGCGTCCTGATGCCGTCCACTCTCGTACAGGTGCCACTGGCAGGTGTCAAGAGCGCCCATCAGAGCGGCCGGACGTTCCGGATGGGTTTCGGGTATTCGCCGGGCCGCCTCGACGGCCTCCTCGGCGAGCGCTATGGATGCCTCCGGTTTCCCCTGCAGATCCTTCTCGTAGGTGAGCCGTCCGAGTTCTTCGGCCAGGCGGGGGAGGTACGTCGTGGGTTCGACCTCCGCGAGAACGCGATAGGCGCGGATCCTCTCCGTGGTGGTGAGACGCCTTTCGTTGAGAAGCGCGACGCGCGCCTGCGCCACGGCCCAATCATCCATGCACACCTCCGATGTCAGCCCTTCATACCGGCCTGAGCCGCCGCACGCCACCGCTTTGCCTTCCGCCGCCCGGATCGGCCGTTCGTTGGAACGATACTTTGCGGGCCTGGGGTCGCTGATCAACGTGAACGAGTCGTCGGCTGTCTGTAAATTGAAGAAATCCGATGTTGAAAATTGTTGATTGACGGCACTTGACTATAACGGTTACTATTCGCCTAGATCTCGGGGCTATCTCTTCGAAGATGTCCGTTCGGGTCGTACTTCCGGCGCCGCCTTCTCGGTCGTCGAACGAACGGGAGCGCCCACTTTGAATTGAGGAATCGCATGCGCAAACGAATCCCCGCATACTTTGCGGCCGGCATGCTGGCCATGACCGCTGTGACCGTCGCCCCGGCCGCCGCCTCCGGGCAGGTGCTCGCGCACGGCCCCGATGGAGTCACGGTCGACGTGGCGACCGTCAATGGCAGCGGTTGCCCCATCGGATCCGCCGCGGTCGCCTTGTCCGAGTCCAGCGAGACCTTCACGGTCACCTACAGCGAACACCTCGCGCGGGTGGGCGGCAACTCGAAACCCACCGATGAGCGTAGGAACTGCCAGCTCAATCTGAGAGTGCACGTTCCGCAGGGCTTCGTGTACGCCATCTCGCAGGTGGACTACCGCGGTTACATCTCGTTGCGGAAGGGTGCGAGCGCCTCGCTGATATCCTCTTACTATTTCCAAGGCGATTCGCGCACCAGGCACTACCAGAGAAAATTCAGCGGTCCTCTCGAGATGAACTACCAGAGCACGGACATGCTAGATGTCACCGAACTCGTGTGGTCGCCGTGCGGTGAGCAGCGAAACTTCAACATCAACACGCAGTTGTTGGTCGATATTGGTACCTCGGACAAATCGGAGATCAGCTTCATCAGCCTGGACTCCACCGATGGCAACATCAAGACGACCTACCACTTCACCTGGAAGCGCTGCTGACAGCGGAAACCCCGACACCTTCGGGGGAATCCCGGGCCAGAGGGGTACCGAGTCCCGCCCCGGTCAGACCGGTTGATCACCTGGCCCGGATGAGCGCGGACCTGCGCCCAGGACGGCAGCTCCTGCGGACTCCCCGACCCCGCATGCGGACAGCCGTCGCGCTCGCCGGGGTGCGCACGATGCCGGGCGGAGGAACCACGACATTGGAGGGATCGCCTTACAATGCCGGAGGTCCGCCGCTAAACTGGCGTCCGGGTCACGTTGCCGAGTCACGGGGTCACCATGGCATTGTGTGCGTTCTGCGGCATTCCCCACGTTGCGGATGAGCCACCCACGATCTTCCGTGGTGGGTCTCCACGGTGACGGATTTCCCGAGTGATGGACGGATCAAGCATCTTGAGTTCATCCAGGCCGCGATAACGCGACTCGCCGGGAACTCGTTCCTGGCCAAGGGCTGGGCCCTGACGGCTTCCGCCGCGCTCTACGGCCTCGCGGCGAGCGGCAGTAATCCATGGCTCGCACTGGCCGCCACCGGTCTGAACGTCGCCTTCTGGTGGCTCGACGGCTACTTCCTGCGTCAGGAACGCCTGTTCCGGTGCCTCTACAACGATGCGCGCAAGCCCGACTCGGCCGTCGAACCGTTCTCGATGGACACCAGGCCATATCTCGATGACCCCTACACCGCGCCACGCAAAGTGACGATGT
The DNA here is from genome assembly GCF_003634705.1 of Actinomadura pelletieri DSM 43383. GTDB lineage: Bacteria > Actinomycetota > Actinomycetes > Streptosporangiales > Streptosporangiaceae > Spirillospora > Spirillospora pelletieri. The sequence goes on from NZ_RBWU01000002.1 coordinate 697,781, forward strand.
CGCACACTCTACTCGTGTTCTATGGGGCGCTTTTGGTGACGGGGCTGGCGATCACAGTGGCCACCTTCATCCACGATTCCAATGGCAACAAGGAATCGACCGTCCCCGCGGTATCGTCGGCTTCCGTTCAGTTCGTGCCCGCAACGAAGTCCGAGATGTTCTGCAACACTTTCGCCATCGTCTGATAGCTGCCGGCCGGCCACTCGGCCAAGAGCAGCTTCTTGGTCTCGCCGGACGATGTGAGCTCGATCCATTTATGCGGCCCGTACTTTCGCGGATACTTCCACTCGTACTTGTACTCGAACGTGACCTCGTCCATCTGTTGATAGGGCAGGGTGACCGACTCGATTTCCTGACCCGCATAATACCTGGTGCCGTTGTAAAAGTGGCCCTGGTAATACAGTGCAATATTGGTGAAAAGGTAGAATTCGCTCGGCTTGGCGCCCCGCATCAACGACCATATCGTCGACGACGAGCAATCGATCAGACCGATGATCTCCTCGTCGGTCGCCAGCCGGGGAGTGTAGAACCGTCGTGCCGCCTCTTTCGCCGCCGTCCCGACATGGGACCTACGACGATTGCCGAAACGTTCGCGCAGCAGGCCGTCCACATGCGCTGCGATCTGGGTCGCTGTCGGTTTCGCCGAGGATCGCGGTGAGCCGCCTGAATTCTCCGAGTCGAGAATCGGCCTTTCGCCGAGCGGAACGTCTTGCACCTCCGGCTGGTTCAACAGAAAACGAAGCAGATCCTTCGCGCCCTCCACGGTGAAATCGTCGACGTGGTACACGGTGGTGGTCGACGGTGCCAGAAAATCCGGTACGCCCTCGACCGTCTGGCCCGGCAGGACCACGGGCACGAACCTCTGTAGATTGCTCTGCTCGGCGTAGAAGGCATCGCGAATCAGGCGCGCCTCCCACTGCACTCCTCGGCCCTTGTCCGGGCCGGTGCGACCCTCCGCCCTTTCTTTGTAGAGCTTGGAGGCCACACAGAGAACGACGTCGGCCTCACGGATCTGCTCACCCATCCACAGTGCCCAGTCCTGGCGCTGACCGGCGGCCGACCGGTCCAGCCGCGCGTCGATGTCATTGCTTCGGAGGAACTTCCAGAAGTCGAGCACAACCTGGTTGTGCCCGTCGTGCTGGGCGTAGGAGACGAACACGCGCGGAGCCACCGACCACTCCGTTCTCTTTTCCAGACTCGGCATCCCATCGTATGCGGCCGCCCAACAGTAGTGCCCTGAACTCCGTGCCCGGCAAACCTGTTGGAGTCTCCCGGCGAGCACTGCTACCTTTCGGGAGAGCCGTGCCAGAGGACGAGGAGGTGGTACCCGTGAACGTTTCGACATGGGTGCTCCCCTCCGGGGTCACGGTCGGACGATAGGTCGTCCGGGAGCGCTGTTCACAAGCCCTCCCGAAAGGCACGACCATGCAGTTCACCGCCGAACGGCGCCTCGACGACGGCGTCCTCGAACGCGACTTCATCCTCGGAGAGATCCCCGGCGTCCTGTGGACACCCGAGTCCACGCCGGCACCCCTGGTTCTGAGCGGCCACAACGGCGGCCTGCACAAGAGGGAGGCCAGGCTGGTGGCGCGGGCCCGACACCTCGCCGCCGGGTACGGCTTCGCGGTGGCGGCCATCGACGCCCCCGGGCACGGTGACCGGCCCCGCTCCGCCCACGACGAGCAGGCCCGCGCCGACCTCCGCAGGGCGAAGGAGTCCGGCGAGCCGCTCGACGAGATCCTCGACGCCCTCATCGTCCCGCTGGTCGAAAAGGCCGTCCCGGAATGGCGGACCACACTGGACGCCCTCCTTCCACTGCCCGAGATCGGCGACACGGTCGGTTATGTGGGGACGACCGCCACCGGCATCCGGCTGGCGGCCGTCGAGCCACGCCTCTCGGCCGCCGGTTTCTTCGCCGGTGGCTTCGTGCCCCGAGCCCTCCGCGCGGAGGCTCGGCAGGTCACCCTTCCACTGCTGTTCCTGGTGCAGTGGGACGACGAAGGAAACGACCGGCAGGCGGCCCTGGACCTGTTCGACGCCTTCGGCTCCAAGGAGAAGACGCTGCACGCGAACCTGGGCGGACACACCGGCACCCCATGGTTCGAGGTGGACGACGGTGCCCGATTCCTCGAACGGCACCTGAGATGAGACCGAGCCCCGGAACGACCGACGAACGCTAGCCGCACCGCCGGCAGCCCGTCCCGCCCACCGTGCTGTCGGCCGGTCGGGACGGACCCGCGAGCTCCCCGGCACGGAACGGCTCAGGGACATCGCCCACGAACGGATCGGGTATCTCGGATCTACTCGTCAACGAACGCACTGAGCCGTTCGGCGCGAGGCGCGAGAATCATCTTCGATCCCAAACCACAACGGGAAGGAGCCGTCCCATGCTGACGCAGGTAGGGGAGGGGGTCCTGGTCCACCAGAGCGAGCTGCTCCAGAACAACACCATCGTCGTGCAGGGCGAGGCCGGAGTACTGCTCATCGACCCGGGCATACAGGCCTCCGAAATGGCCTGCCTGGCCCACGACCTGTCCGAATCGGGTCGGCGCGTGGTGGCGGGCTTCGCCACGCATCCCGACTGGGACCACGTGCTCTGGCACCCCGAACTCGGCGAGGCGCCCCGCTACGGCACGGCCCGCTGCGCGGCCTTCATGCGAGATCTGCGGTCGGCCCCGGACTGGAAGGCCCGCGTCGCCGAGGGCCTGCCGCCGGAAATCGCCGATGACGTACCCCTGGACCTGTTCGGCCTCATCACCGCTCTGCCTCCCGGGACAACGCGATTTCCCTGGGAAGGCCCCCAAATCCGGCTCATCGAGCATCCGGCTCACGCACCAGGCCACGCGGCACTGCTGATCGAGGACAGCGGTGTGCTCGTCGCCGGCGACATGCTCTCCGATGTCTTCATACCGATGCTCGACGACACCACCGACCCGATCGAGAACTACCTCGTCGGGCTCCAGCTACTAGAGGACGTGGCGGGCGAGGTCGATGTCCTCGTCCCCGGCCACGGGTCCGTCGGTGGAGCCGACCAGCTCCACGCACGAATCGAACTGGACCGGGCGTACGTGCTCGCCCTGCGCGACCGCCGAGACCCGACCGACCCACGCATCGGCCCATCCGCGAAGCCCGGCTGGGAATGGGTGACCGACATACACACCGGCCAAGCCCGGCGCCTCGCCCAGAAAAGCGAGGGCGACGAAACGTCCGGCTAGAGGCAAGCGACGACCACTCCGCCCCCTGCCGTGTCGTTGCCGGATCCTTTACCCCTCTTCGCCGTGACGGGTGGCAGAGTGATCGCGGTGGCCATTCCCAGGGACCCCGACCGGCTCGTGTACTTCACCGACGCCGTCGTCGCGATCGCCGTCACCCTGCTCGTCCTGCCACTGGTGAACGTCGTTCCCCAGGCGGAGCGGAACGGGCAGAGCGCGTCCGAGGTGATCACCGAGCACCAACCGGAGATCTTCGGATTCCTGCTGAGCTTCGCGGTGATCACCCGCCTGTGGCTGGTGCACCACAACTTCTTCCGGCACGTCCGTGCCTACTCCAAGCCGCTGATCATGTGCAATGCCGGATGGCTGCTGACCATCGTCGTGCTGCCGTTCCCCACCGAGATGGTCGGCGTCTACGGCGACGACCGTTTCACGGCCGGCTTCTACATCGCCACGATCCTCGCCGCCGTCCTCTTCCAGACCGGCCTGGAACTCATCGTCCGTGCGAACCCCGAACTGGCGTCCGAGACGTCCCCACCACCACCCGAGTCCCTCCCCGGCTCGGTCACCGCCGCCGCACTCCTGACCCTCGCCCTCGTCCTCGCGCTGACCGTCCCGAACCTGTACTACTGGACGCTGCTCCTCCTCTTCCTGTCGTCCCCCATCGAAAAGACCTGGCACAAATACCGCAGGTAAATGCGGGATGCGATGACCATGAAGTGAGCGATCGGCTGAGTGCTCTGGTGACCGACATCGGGAGGCTACGGCGGGCCGTGCGCAACGAGCCCCTTGAAGGTGCAGGTGGGTGGGCTCCGGGGCTGGACGTCGACGGCTTTCTTCGGAAGGTCACCGCCGAGTTGAACGGGCTGCCGTCGGTCGTGGTGGAGGTGTCGTCCTGATCAATGCGGATCTCCTCACCGGTCCACTGCCTGCGGGGCTCGCGGCCGTGACGATGTTGGCGGACTCGGCGCAGCGGGTCTTTGACGCCTGGTTCCACTGGCGTGACTGAGCCGGACGTCAGCAGGGGCCGTTGTCGGTCCAGACGTTCTGGGAGTTGTTGCCGGGGGCGTCGCCTCGCGTCCACCATCTGGCGGTCCAGGTGTGGTCGTTGTACGAGACCTTGTCACCGCCGACGTAGGCGGTCGAGGAGTCCCACTCGGGTTCGGTGCATTTGCCCGGGTTGTTGTTGTCGGTCCTCCATGGCACCTGGCTTGAGCGGTAGAAGTTGATGCCCATGACCTGCCATCGCGGTCCCTGCGCGCCGAGCCGTTGCCGGAAGGCGTTCCAGTTGTGGGTGGACTGCGGCGACCAGGCGAGTTCGGCGATGGCCGGAAGGCGCGGGAACGCCATGAACTCGATGTCGGCGATGTTCAGCAGGGTTTCCGACCACAGCGGCGCCTCGACGCCGAACACCTGCGACTCGGTCACGCCGGTCATGTGCGCGCCGGGGTTCCATTCGTAGGCGGTCTGCACCTCGATGTAACCCGCCCAGCTCAGCCCGAGACGGGTGCTGGAGTTGTACTTCATGTCGAGGTAGGACTTGTTGGCCGGTGACATGAGGATCTTGTTGCCGCGGCGTGCCGCCGCCTGGACTCCCGCGTGCGACGTCCCCGTCTGCCAGTACTGCGGGACGGCCGAGGTGGGCGGGGTGGCGTCCACGATGTCGTGCCAACCCATCGCGATCTTCCCCTGCTGCTGGACGAGCGGCAGCACCTTGTTGAGGAAGGTGTTGTAGTCCTGCTGGGACGTGGAGTTGGCCTCGTCTCCGCCGATGTGGAGGTAGGGGCCGGGGGTGAGCGCCGCGACCTCGCGGATGACGTCGGCGACGAACTTGTAGGTGATGTCCTTGCTGATGCACAGGGAGCTGTAGCCGACCTGGATGTCGGTGCGGCGCGGCGGCGCGACGTTGTTGCAGTTGAGTTCCGCGTACGAGGCCAGTGCCGCGTTGGTGTGGCCGGGCATGTCGATCTCGGGGACGAGGGTGATGTGACGGCTCTGCGCGTACGCGACGATGTCCTTGTACTGGTCCTGGGTGTAGTACCCGCCGGGGGTGCCGCCGACCTCGAGTTCGCCGCCGTACGTCGCCAGCCGGGGCCAACTGTTGATCTGTATCCGCCAGCCCTGGTCGTCGGTCAGATGCAGATGCAAGTAGTTGATCTTGTACAGGGCGATCTCGTCGATGTACCGCTTGACCTCGTCGACGGTGAAGAAGTGGCGGGCGACATCAAGGTGGGCGCCGCGATAGGCGAACCGTGGATGGTCGACGACCCGGCCGCCGGGGATCTGCCACGGGCCCGGTTGGGTGGTGGTGCTCTCGACCGCAGCCGGGAGAAGCTGCCGCAGCGTCTGCACGCCCGCGAACAGACCGGCGGGCTGGTTCGCCCGGATGACCACCGTGGTGGGCGTGACGTTGAGCTGGTAGCCCTGGTTGCCCACGGTCGGATCGGCGCCGGTGAGCAGCAGCGATATGCCGTCGGTGGGCGTGGCGGTCGCGCTCTTGACCGGCAGCGGGTAGCCGGTCGACCGGCGCAGGAGGGCGGCGAGGTAGTCGCCCACGCCCGCCGAACCGGTCTGGACGTAGATCGCCGTGTCGTTGGTGATCGTGTGGTCGGCGCCCGCGGCCGGCTCGGCCGTGACCGGCACCGGAACGATGTCCTGCATGCTCGCGACCTTGGCGGTGTCGGACGCCGGACCGGCGTCCGCGCGCACCGCCGGTCCCGTACCGGCCACCGACAGCACCAGCGAGGAGAGGATGGCCACGAGCTGCTTGGAGCGCGATCCCGCGCGTGGCGGTCGGGAGGGATTCATGGAAGCGGGTCCTTCAGCGGGGGAACAACAGAAAGGTTTGTTGCCAGTTAGAACGCTTCCCGTCCCGCTGTCAAGGGCTTCCCCTGCCCGACCGCCCCGTGTGCCGGTCGCGCGGTGAGCGCGGTTGATATTCGGTGGTCATCGGGTGCGGGGCCTTCTAGGCTTCCGGGCCATGTCGTCCCTTCGCCGCGAGCGACAACGTGAGCGCCCCGCGCACCGCCGGTTGAGTTCACCTTCGCGACGGAGAGACCATGACCGCACCGCCCCTCGACGTCCGCCATTTTTTGGATGTGCTGCCCGACCCCGACGCTGATCTGGCGTTCCTCCTGACCGAGGTGGTCTGGGACGACCGCATGCGTGCGCGCCGTACGGCCAGTTTCGGTGTGCCCTACAACTACTCCGGCCAGCGCTACGAACCCGTGGAGATGCCCCCGCGGATCGCGGCGATCGCGGCCCGGGCCGGCGAGTTCGCGGGCCATCCCTTCAACAACTGCCTGGCCAACCGGTACGAAACCGGCGACAACTCCATGGGGTTCCACCAGGACTCCTACGAGGGTCTGGTTCCGGCCACCACGATCGCGATCGTTTCGCTCGGCGCGACCCGTCCCCTGGTGTTCCGTAGCATCGACCGGGCCCACCGCACCGAACTCGCCCTTGAGCACGGATCGTTGCTCCTGATGACGCGGGAGACCCAGCGGGCCTGGACGCACGGCGTGCCCCGCGCCGGTTCCGCCGGACGCCGCATCAGCCTCACGTTCCGCTGTTTCGAGTGAGCTGCCCCGGTACGGATTCTCGCGGGGCCGTTCCGGGCCTCACGACGGTCGCCGCGACCGCGGCCGCCGCGCCGACACCGGCGCCGCGCAACAGGCTCGCGCGAGAGATCTCGGTCAAAGGAACTCCTTCAGTAGCGGCCCACGACGTCGCGGATCAGCCCGTCCTGGATCAGAAACGCGTAGGAGAAGCTCTCGGCAGCGCCCCCACGCGTCGTGAAGTCGTAGTTCACGACGTACCGATCGCCGTCCCAGCGGCTTGCGGTGGCCTTGTAGCGGCCGCCGACGTCGAGTACTTCGGGAATGAGGAAGCGATTCATGATGTCCGCGCGCGACGGGTAGACGCGGCCGACGCTGTCGAACCGGGCGTTCACCGCGAAGGTCGCCCCGACCCTTTTAGCGTCGCCCGCGTTGGCCGCGTCCAAGAACCGGTGCGCGACCCGTTCGGCCTCCGCCCTGTCGACGGGAATGGCGAGTTCGGACGCCCGAGGAGAATCGGAGGCACCCGCGGAAGGCTCCGGCGAACCACCGCAACCTGTGAGCAGCACCGCCGCCACAACCGTGAGGCCGATGTGTTGACGAAAGCGCATACGAGTCCCTGGCCTTGCCATCTTCCTTCTTTCGCTGCCGTCGACGAGATGCCGCCGAGGGGCGTCCGTTGGGCTCAGCAAAGCGCGAGCTTCCCGCGCGAGTCCAAGACCTCTGCCTATGCGAAAAACGCATGGCCGCCTGGGGGCGGCTCACCCGAGACTCGTGCCCATACAGTTGACGCCTAGATCGGCTCGGCCAGGGAGGACCTGCGCATGGACGTGGACACGCGGTCCCTGCGGTATTTCATCGAGCTGGCCGAGCAACTGAACTTCACTCGCGCCTCAGAACGGCTCTTCGTCTCCCAGCCCGCATTGAGCCGAAGGATCCGTCAGCTAGAAGAGGGCCTCCGCACACCACTGTTCGAGCGGACCGGTCGCGAGGTCCTCCTGACCGCCGCGGGCGAGGCGCTCCTCCCATTCGCCCGGCAACTCGTCGCCGACTGGCAGACGGCCCAGCGCACCGCACGCGTGGTGGCCGCGGCCCGAGCTCGAACCCTGCGAGTCGGATTCGAGGCCTCGGGCGCCGGAACGATGGCCACCCGGGCCTACACCGACTTCATGCGGCAACACCCCGACTCCTCTGTCGAACCCAAGCGCTTCGAGTGGGGCGGCGAGGTCATGGCGCTGCACGAGGGCCTGGTCGATGTCGCCTTCGTCTGGCTGCCCGCCGACACCACCGGCCTGCACACCGAGGTCGTCGCCGTAGAACGACGGATGGCCGGGCTCGCCACCACACATCCCCTGGCCTCCCGGAGCACGCTCTCGATCCTGGAGCTGAACGACGACCCGATCGTCTGGACCCGCCGGGCACCGAAGGAGTGGGTCGACTGGTGGGCGGTGAACCCGCGTCCCGACGGACGGGAACCGCTGTGGGGACCGGAGAACGACAACGTCGAGGAAATGCTCGAACACGTGGCCTCCGGCCGGGCGATCTGCATCAGCCCCGAGTCGATGACACTGCACTACAGCCGCCCGGACCTGGCCTGGGTGCCCCTGAACGACGTCCCACCGCTACGCATCGCCCTCTGCTGGCCGTCCGGCACCACCAACCAGTCCACCGCCGCCTTCGCCTCCGTCGTCAGACGCCTGTCCAGAGAATCCGTCAAGGCGGTGGACAGCAGGTGCGCAGGTAGGCCTGCAGCTCCGTAAGCGAGTGGGGCTGGAGTGGCAGCGCTGCTTCGCCTCGGCGACGCTTCGCGGTGTCGGCGCCGATGCCCACCACGTCCTCAACCGCCTGCGTGAACGGGCGCCGCGGCTACGGCGTACCGGCTGAGGCGGGCTCGGGCAGCGTGAACAGGCCCGCCAGCCGGGTCAGTCGCTCGGGGATCACCCGGTAGTACACCCAGGTCCCGCGGCGTTCACCGTCGATCAGTCCGGCCTGGCGCAACACCTTCAAATGATGCGAGATGGTCGGCGGTGTCAGCTCGAACGGGACGGTCAGGTCGCACACGCACGCCTCCCCGCTCTCGGCCGAGGCGATCATGTTCAACAACCGTAGCCGGATCGGGTCGGCCAGCGCCTTGAACACCCCGGCGAGCTCCACGGCCTCCGCCTCGCCCAGATCGGCCTCGCTCAGCGGCTCACAGCACGCCGAGGCGGTCACGTCTTCCAACCCCAGCAACTTAGACATACGTCTAATTTGACATCCATCTATGCAAGACGCAAACTGGCTCTGATTAGAAGAACGTCGAAACAAGGTGGTCCCGTGACCGAGGTGAACCAGTCTCATGCCGAGAGCGCCTGCTGCGGAGTCGGTGGTTGCTGTACCGGCGCCGAACGGTCCCTGAACCCGACGGTCACCGTGACCGAGGCCAAGAAGGCCGCCGGATGCGGATGCGTCGACAAGACGGGACTTCCGGTGGTCATCGTCGGAGCCGGTCCGGTGGGGTTGGCCGCGGCGGCGCATCTGGCCGAGCGCGGGCTGGACTTCGTCGTCCTGGAAGCAGGGAACGCGGTCGGCGCGGCGATCTCCGAATGGGGGCACGTCCGACTGTTCTCCCCGTGGCGGTACGACATCGACGCCGCCGCCCGCCGCCTGCTGGAGCCGACCGGCTGGACGCCACCCGATCCTGACGCCCTGCCCACCGGGGGCGAACTCGTCCGTGACTACCTGACGCCGCTGGCCCGCGTCCCCGAGTTGGCCGGACGAATCCGCACGAGAACCCGCGTGGTCGCCATCGCCCGCCAAGGTATGGACGTCACCCGAACCGTGGGCCGTGACGAGCGCCCGCTGCTCGTGCGAACCGTCGACCAGGACGGCGCCGTCACCGACCTGACCGCCCGCGCGGTCATCGACGCGTCCGGAACGTGGGGCCACGGAAACCCCCTCGGACACTCCGGCCTGCCCGCGCCCGGCGAGGCAGAGGCCGCCGCGCGCATGACCGGGCCGCTACCGGACGTCCTGGGAGGCGATCGCACCCGTTTCGCCGGACGTCACACCCTGGTCGTCGGCATGGGCCACTCGGCCGCCAACACCCTCCTCGCCCTCGCCGAACTCGCGAGAACGACCCCTGACACGCGCATCACCTGGGCGGTGCGCGGCTCGTCGGTCGCCCGCCTGTACGGCGGCGGCGACGCCGACGGCCTGCCCGCCCGCGGCGCACTCGGCACCCGCCTGAAGAAGGCCGTTCAGGACGGCGAGATCGACCTGATCCGCGGTTTCACCATCACCCGCTTCACCACCGGTGACGAGACCGTCCAGATCACCGGCACCACCACGGACGGGGAGAGGGTCATCACGGCCGACACCGTGGTCGCGGCCACCGGCTTCCGTCCCGACCTGGACATACTGCGCGAAGTCCGGCTCGACCTCGACCCCGCCGTCCAGGCCCCGACCAAGCTGGCCCCACTGATCGACCCGAACTTCCACTCATGCGGAACCGTCCCGCCGCACGGCGAACGCGACCTCGCCCACCCCGAACCCGGCTTCTACCTGGCCGGGACGAAGAGCTACGGACGCGCCCCCACCTTCCTCCTGGCCACCGGCTACGAACAGGTCCGCTCCATCGTCGCCGCGCTCGCCGGGGACCGGGAGGCCGCCGACACGGTCCAACTCGACCTACCCCAGACCGGCGTCTGCTCCACCGACCTGGTCACCGAGGACCAACTGCCAGGCCACACCTCCCAGGACGACGGCAGCGGCTCCTGCTGCGGCGGCGCGTCAACGCCCGAGCCGATCGGCATCAGTGTCGGCGCACCGGCCGGACCGGGCTTCGCGACCGGAACCCAGCACGGCTACTCCGCCGAGGCCGAACGCCCCGACGCCTGATCCGCACGACGCGCCTCAGCCGGAGAAGGGGGTGGGGGGTAGGCCTTGGCCGGCGTCGGGGACGACGAAGAGGGGGCCGTCGGCGGTGGTGATGTAGAGGTCGTGGAGGTTCGGGCCGCCGAAGGCGCAGGCGGTGGTGAGGGGGACGGGGAGGTCGATGACGAGGTCGAGTCCGCCGTCGGGGGTGTAGCGGTGGACGGCTCCTCCCTCCCAGAGCGCGGTCCAGATGCAGCCGGCGGTGTCGACGGTCAGGCCGTCCGGGAGGCCGGACACGGTGGTGAGGGTGCGGCGGGCCGTCGGGAGGCCGGAGTCGTCGAGGGGGAACACGTCGATTCGGCGGGTCGGGGTGTCGGCGTAGTACATCCGGTGGCCGTCGGGGCTCCAGGCGATGCCGTTGCTCACCGTGACCTCGGCGAGCATGGTGTCGAGGCGGTGGTCGGGGCCCAGCCGGTAGAGGGCTCCGCCGCCGGGGGTCTCGTCGTAGCGCATGGTGCCCGCCCAGAGGGCGCCGTGCGGGTCGACGGCCGCGTCGTTTCCGCGGCGGCCGGCGGTGCGGAGGTCGGCGAGCCAGGTGAAGTCGCCGGACGTCTCATAGGCCCCGATTCCGTCGCGGAGGTTGACCACATGGCCGCCGGTGGCTCGGGGTTTGGCGGCGCCGACGTGTTGGTCGGTACGGAGGAGGACTCGGTCGGTTCCGGAGGACGGGCTGTAGGCGTGGACCTCGCAGGCGAGGATGTCGACCCAGAGAAGGTGTCCGGCGGCGGGGTCCCAGGTGGGGCCTTCGCCGAGCCGCGCGGGGCCGCGTCGGGCGATCTCGGCTTTCATACCGTGACGGGCACCGGGAACCTGACCAGGTCTCCGGGGTTCCGGCTGCCGATGGGGGACATGGCGGCGTCGGCTCCGTAGCGTTGGAGCAGGTCGAGCACGAGCCGGCCGCGCCGGACACGCTCCCGTCCGCTCGCCACGGCGATGTCGCGCAGATGTCGTCCGACCGGGTAGACGGGCGCGGCGTTGCGCAGGCCGAACTTCAGGTAGATGGGTGCGCCGCACCGGACGAGTTCGGCGGTCTCGTAGAGCCGGACGAACCCGCCGAGGTCGTCGGGGGCCTCGACGTAGAAGTCCAGGGGACAGGAGCTGAGCTGCCGGATCTCGGCCAGATGGTGCACGGTGAGGTCGCTCGGCACGTTGATGGAGTCGGCGCCGAGGCCCTCCCAGATGCTGTAGGCGATCGGGTTGACCGGTCCGACCAGCGCGGAGACCTTGAAGGTGGTGTCGGCGGGCAGTCGTCCGGTGGCGCGCATCTGGTGCAGGGTCCAGAGCACGCCCTCGTCGGCCACCAGCAGGCACCGCACGCCCAGGGCCACCGCGCGTTCGGCTTCGGCGACGCACTGGGCGAGCTGGTCGCGGCCGCGCGCCCGCAGGCCGGCGCCGCCGGAGTCCGAACGCACCGAGCCGCCGATGTCCCAGGTGCCGCGGGGGCCGAGGAACAGGCAGAGTTCGATGTCGCGTTGCGCGCAGGCGCCCACCATCTCGGTGATCTCCGCGTCGGTGAGCATCCACACGCCGCTGCCCTGGCTGACGCGGTGCACCGGCACTTCGAGCCGTTCGCTCTCGGCCAGCACCTCGTGGAGGACGGCGGGTCCCTCGACCGAGGGGATCTCCGTGCGCCAGGAACCGGTGTCCGGGAACCGCGCGGTGGAGGCCGCGGGGCCTTCCCCGCGGGCCGGGAGTCCCAGGTCCCGGAGTGCGGCCTCGCCGGGAAGGTTGTCCATTCTGCCTCCGGGTTCGATATTTCGAACAACGTCCGATATGCTGATCCGGACGGTAATCTCTGTTCGTGTGGGGTGTCAACGTCCCTGCGCGCTGACAAGATGAGGTGGACCATGGCGCGTGAGGTTCCGGCGTTGAGTCGGGCGCTGAACATTCTGGAGCTGTTCCTCGACGTCCCGACGCTGTCGGCCCCCGACATCGCCGCGCGCCTCGGCCTTCCCCGGACCACCGTCCACGAGCTGCTCGGCACGCTCGTCGGTCGCCACTACCTGGTCGCGGTGCCGGGCCAGCCGACGCGCTACCGCCTGGGCGTCCGGCTGTTCCAGCTCGGCGGGGTGTTCGCCCAGAACCTCGACATGATCCGCGAAGCCCAGGAGGTCGCCGACGAGACGGCCGCCGCCTGCGGGGAGACGGTCCAGGTGGGGGTGCTCCAGGGCGACCAGGTGCTCTACATCGCCCGCGCCGAGAGCACCCATCCGGTGCGGATGGTCTCGACCGTCGGTCGGCTCCTGCCCGCGCACTGCACGGGCCTCGGCAAGGTGCTGCTCGCCGGGCTGCCGCAGGAGGAGTTGGACGTGCTCTTCCCGGACGACCGAGAGCTCATCACCATGACCGCGAACAGCATCGCCTCGGTGGACCGGCTGCGCGAGGAGATCGCGCGGATCCGCGAGACCGGTCTCGGCTACGACGACGCCGAGTCCAATGACGCGGTGCACTGCGTGGCGGCGGGCGTCCATGACCACACGGGCGCGCAGGTCGCCTCGATGAGCATCTCCGTTCCGTCGCCGCGCTGGGACGACCAGGTGCGGGCCCGGCTCGGTGAGCTCGTGCGCGAAAGGGCGGGGGTGCTGTCCGCCCGTCTCGGCCACCTCGTCTGACCTTGACGTTCCAACAAAAGGTCGTTTACCGTCCTGCCACCAGGATTTCGAATGCTGTTCGAAATGTCGAACAACTCAGGTGGCATGATGTCCGACGCGCTCCTGCTGAGCCGATACGTTCCGCGCCGGCGGCTGACCGTTCCGGCGCACGAGGTCCCGCGAGCCCGGTTCCCGGCGGTCGACGCCCACACCCACCTGGGCCGATGGTTGAGCGACTGGGACGACCGCCCCGGCGAATGGATGGTCCCCGACGTCCCCGCGCTGCTGGACGTCATGGACGAGCGCGACATCCGGAGCCTGGTCAACCTGGACGGCCGGTGGGGCGCCGAGTTGAAAGCCAATCTGGCCCGCTACGACGCGGCCCATCCCGGACGATTCGTGACCTTCTGCCATGTCGACTGGGCGGAACTGGCCCTGCCGGACGGCGCCACCCGGCTGGTGAAGAGCCTCACCGAGTCGAAGGAGGCCGGCGCCGGCGGCCTCAAGGTGTGGAAGGACCTGGGCCTGGAGGTGCGCGACGGGCGCGGCGATCTGGTCTTGCCCGACGATCCACGGCTCGCCGCGCTCTGGGACACCGCCGGCGAACTCGACCTGCCCGTCTGGATCCACACCGCTGACCCGAGGGCCTTCTTCGACCCCGTCGACGAGCACAACGAACTGCTGGAGATCCTGCTCGCCCACCCCGAATGGTCGTTCGCCCGGCCCGGGCTGCCGAGCTTCGAGCGGCTCATGGACGCGCTGGAGGCCGTGGTCGCCGCCCACCCGCGGACCACGTTCGTCGCCGTGCACGGCGGCGGCAACGCCGAGGACCTCGGCTGGGTGGGCCGGATGCTCGACACCTATCCCAACCTGCACATCGACATCGCCGCCCGGCTCAACCAGCTCGGCCGCCAACCCAGGGCCACCCGCGCCCTGATCATGCGCCATCCGGACCGGGTGCTGTTCGGCACCGACGAGATCCCGCACACCGGCGCCGCCTACCCGCTGCACTTCCGCTTCATGGAGACCGACGACGAGTGCTTCCCGTACTCGCCCGAGGAACCACCGCCGATGGGACGGTGGGTGATCTCCGGCGTCCATCTTCCCGATGACGTCCTCAGGCTCGTGTACGCGGGGAACGCCGGGCGACTCCTGCCGGGACTCGCCCGATGAGCGCGCCGGCCGAGACCACTGTGAACGGGGTCGCCGAAGTCTGCGCCGCGGCCGCGACGGCGGCGCCCGGTTTCGCGGCGCTGCCCCTACCTGAGCGGGCCGGGCTCCTCCGGGACGTGGCGGGCGCGCTCCGCCAGGCCGAGCCGGAGATCGTCGCGCTCGCCGACAGGGAGACCGCGCTCGGCCCCGAGCGGCTCGTAGGCGAACTCGCCCGCACCACCCACCAGCTCGACCGGTTCGCGGACGGCATCCTCGACGGCCGGTTCCGGGAGGTCATCGTCGACCGGAACGGTCCCGGACCCGACTTGCGCCGCATGCTCGTCCCACTCGGCCCGGTCGCGGTGTTCGCGGCGTCCAACTTCCCGCTGGCCTTCTCCGTCGCCGGCGGGGACACCGCGAGCGCGCTCGCCGCCGGCTGCCCGGTGGTCGTGAAGGCGCATCCCGGGCATCCCCGGCTGTCCGAGCTGTGCGCGATGCTGGCCGCCGAGGTGCTCCCCGAGGGTGTGCTCGCCCTGACGCACGGGATGGAGGCCGGACGGGCACTGGTCACCGACCCCCATATCCGCGCCGCCGCCTTCACCGGATCGGCGAGCGGCGGGCGGGCCCTGGCCGACCTCGCGCACGCCCGCCCCGACCCGATCCCGTTCTACGGCGAACTCGGCTCGCTGAACCCGGTGGTGGTGACCGCCGCCGCGGTCGAGGCCCGGGGCCCGGAGATCGCCGACGGGTTCGTCGCGTCCTACACCTTGGGCTCGGGCCAGTTCTGCACCAAACCGGGGGTGGTGCTGATCAGCCGCGGGCACGGCCTCGACGAGCGGCTCGTCGAAGCCGTGTCCCGAGTGGCACCGCGGCGGCTGCTCAGCGAACGGATCGCCACGGCCTACCGGGACGGCGTCGCGACCCTCGCCGCGACCCCGGGCGTGACGCCGCTCGTCCGTCCGGAACCGACCAGCGGGGACGTCGCGGCACCGGCACTGTTCAAGGTCCCGGCGCGGGAACTGGCGGGCCCGCTGCTGGAGGAGTGCTTCGGCCCGGTGTCGGTGCTGGCGGAGTACGACTCGGTCGCCGACCTCACCGCGGCCGTGGAACGGCTGCCCGGCAGCCTCACGATGACGATCCACGCCGAGCCGTCCGACATCGCGCTGGTCCGGACGCTGCTCGTCGCGGCGACGGCGCGGGCCGGCCGGATCGTGCACAACGGCTGGCCGACGGGCGTGACGGTGAGCCCGGCGATGCAGCACGGCGGCCCCTGGCCGTCCACGACCGACCCGCTGCACACCTCGGTCGGGTTCACCGCGATCCGGCGCTTCCTGCGTCCCGTCGTCTTCCAGGACGTACCGGACGAGTTCCTGCCCGCCCCCCTGCGCGACACCGACGACCGGCACCCCCACACAGGAGACTCATGACGAAGATCGCGATGATCGGCGCCGGGGGACAGGAGTTCCCGCTGCGCCTGATGACCGACTTCCTGGCGCTGGAAAGCCCGCGCGAGGCCGCCTACACCCTGATGGACATCGATCCGGTGCCGCTGGCGCGAACCGAACGCCTGGTCAGGCGGGTCGCGTCCGCCCACGGCTACAAGATCGAGCTGGAGACCACGACCGACCGCCGCGCCGCCCTCAACGGCGCCGACTTCGTGATCGTGTGCTTCCAGGTGGGGAGCCAGCGCGCCTACACCCTGGACATGGAGATCCCGCGCAGGTACGGGATCGACCAGACCGTGGGCGACACCCTCGGCCCCGGCGGCGCGATGCGCGGGCTGCGCACGATGGCGGTGCTCGACGGGCTCGCCGACGACGTCCTTGAGCTGTGTCCGGACGCTCTCGTCCTCCAGTACGCCAACCCGATGTCGATCAACTGCGCCTTCCTCCAGGGCCGGGGCGTGCAGGCGGTCGGGCTGTGCCACTCCGTCCACCACACCGCCGGTCAGCTCGCCGACATCATGGGGCTGGCCCCGGGTACCTGGTCGTTCCGCGCCGCCGGTATCAACCACCAGGCCTGGATGCTGGAGTTCCGGCATGAGGGCCGTTCGATCCTGCCCCGGCTGTACGACACGATGCTCGCCTACAGCCGCGGGGAGCACGACCCGGTCGTGGAGATCGACGAGTGGTACGCGGGCGGTCGCGAACGGGTCCGCACCGAGGTCATGAAGCTCACCGGCTACTTCCCGACCGAGTCCAGCCACCACGTCTCGGAGTACTTCCCGCACTTCCGCCGGTCGCCGGAGTTGATCGCCGAGCTGCTGCCCGAACGCTGGGACTACCACGCGATCGGCAGCGGGCAGGGCGACGCCGAACAGGAGGCGCTGGCGGACGAACTCGCCGCCGAGCCGCTCACGCCGAGCGGGGAGTACGCCGCGGGCATCGTCGACTCGATCCTGACCGGCACACCACGCGTGATCTACGGGAACGTTCCCAACGACGGCCTGATCACGAACCTGCCCGCCGGCGCCTGCGTGGAGGTCCCGTGCCTGGTCGACGCGAACGGCGTCCAGCCGACCCGCGTCGGTGACCTGCCCGCGGCCTGCGCCGCCGTCAACCTCCCCTCGATCGCCTTCCAGTCCTGTGTGGTCGAGGCCTACCGGACCCGCTCCCGTCGGCTCGTCAACACCGCGCTCACCCTCGACCGGCTGACCGCGGCCCTGCTCCCGCTGCCCGACATCCAGGCGTTGACCGACGAACTCCTGGACGAACAGGCGCGCTGGCTACCCGCCTTCCACGACAGCGACGGGAAAGGAGAACGACGATGAAGATCGGTATCGGGTCGGCCACGGCCTGCGCGGCCGTCCTCGCGGGCGCCCTGCTGAGCGGGTGTTCGGGAGACGACGGTGGGGTCTCCGCCGACGGCACCGTGCGCATCGTCTTCTGGCACGGCCAGACGCAGATCGCCCAGAAGGCCCTGGACGAGCTGGTGGCGGAGTTCAACCGCACCCATCCCAAGATCAAGGTGGAGAGCCAGAGCGGCGGGTCCACCGCCGACCAGCTCCTGCCGAAGGTCACCGCCGCCCTGGTCTCGGGCAGTTATCCCGACATCAGCTACATCTACGGTTCCGACCTGGCCAGCATCGCCCGTAACCGGAAGGTCGCCGACCTGACCTCCGCCGTCCAGGCGCCGGGGGTCGACTGGAACGACTTCTGGCCCGCGGCCCGGTCAGCGGCCACCGTCGACGGACGGGTGCGGGCCATCCCCGCGCTGACCGACAACCTCGCCGTCATCTACAACAAGAAGCTCTTCGCCGAACGGAACGTGGCACCGCCCAAGCCGGGTTGGAGCTGGGACGACTTCCGGGCCACCGCCAAGGCGTTGACCGACCCGTCCAAGGGCACGCTCGGAACGGCGTGGCCGATCGCCGACGGCGAGGACGTGACATGGCGGCTGTGGCCGCTGGTCTGGCAGCAGGGCGGCGACATCGTGACGCCCGACCGCCGCAGATCCCGGTTCGCCGGCCCCGAGGGGGTGCGCGGGCTCACGGTCTGGCGGGACATGGCCGTGACCGACAAGTCGGTCTATCTCGACCAGGACTCGGCCGGCGCGCGGATGGGCCAGCTGTTCAACAACGGAAAGATGGGGATGTTCATCGCCGGTCCGTGGGCGCTCGCCGACATCGGACCCGCGGGGGTCGACTACGCGGTGGCGCCGCTCCCCGGGTTCAACGGAGACAACACCACGATCGGCGGCCCGGACAACTGGGTGGTCATGGACAAGGGGTCCAAGCGCCGGAAGGCGGCCACCGAATTCCTGCTCTGGCTGACGCGCCCGGCGCAGGACCTGCGCTGGGACCTGGCGACCGGTCAACTGCCGCTGCGTGCGAGCGCGTCCCGCCACCCGAGCTACGCGACCTACAAAGCCCGGTGGAAGCTCGACGTCTGGATCGACAACCTGCCCAAGATGCGCACCCGTCCGACGCTGCGCGCCTACCCCAAGCTGTCCCAGGCCGTACAGGAGGCCATCGCGGCCGTCCTGCTGGGCAAGATGCAGCCGGGGCCGGCACTGGATCGGGCCGCGAAGGCGGCCGACTCGGCGCTCGCCACGGAGGAGTGACCGATGGCCCGCCCCATGAGGAGGGCACTCGGCGAGACCCCGGCCGCCTGGGCCTTCGTGCTTCCGGCGACACTGCTCATCCTCGGCCTCAGCCTGCTGCCGATGGTCTGGTCGCTGCTGCTCTCGTTCACCGACTCCGACCTGGTGACCTCCGGCCGCTGGGTGGGGATGGACAACTACGAGCGGTTGCTGGACGATCCGGCCTTCCGCCAGTCGACCCGTAACACGCTGATCTTCACCGCGCTGTACGTCCCGGGCAGCGCGGGCCTCGGTCTGCTGATCGCGATGGCGCTGAACCGGCCGCGCACCAGACTGATCGGCATCTACCGGACCTGCGTGATCGTGCCGTTCGTCGTGTCACCGGCCGCGACCGGGGTGCTGTTCGCCTTCATCTGCGACGCCCGGTTCGGCGTGGCCAACCGGATCCTGTCGGCGTTCGGAATCCCCCGCCAGGGCTTCCTCGAAGATCCCAACACCGCGCTCTACACATTGACCGGGATCGGGCTGTGGGGCGGTACCGGCTTCTGCGTGATCATCTTCCTGGCCGCGCTCCAGGACATCCCGCCGAGCCTGGTGGAGGCCGCGCGGATCGACGGCGCGGGCCGGTGGAACATCTTCCGCCATGTCACGCTGCCGAGCGTGCGGCCGGTCGCCACCTTCGTGGTGATCTGGCAGAGCCTGGTCGCCATGCAGCTGTTCGACCTGGTCTACGCGACCACCCGGGGCGGGCCGCTGGGCTCCACGTCCGTCGTCGTCTACTTCATCTACAACCAGGCGTTCAAGGTGTTCGACGCGGGCTACGGCGCGGCCGCCGCCTACGTCCTCGCCGTGGTCCTGCTGGGCCTCGGCGGCATCCGGTACCTGCTCATGCGCGCTCGGCGGAGGTACGCGTGAAAACTGCCGAAGAAGCGCGCTCCGGGACGTCGTCCTCCCGGACGGTGGCGGCACCGTCCCGTCCCCGGCGCCGGATCGACTGGTCGCACGTCGGGCTGGCGCCGCTGGCCCTGCTGTTCGTGCTGCCGCTCATCTGGGAGGTGCTGGCGTCGGTCATGGCCGACGCGCAGATCAACAAGTTCCCGCCCGCGGTGGTGCCCGACGGGATCCATCTGGACGGCTACCGCTACGTCTTCACCAACACCGACTTCCCGCGCTGGTTCCTCAACTCGGTGCTGGTCTCGCTGGTGAGCGTGGCCTCCAACCTCGTGCTGTGCTCGCTGGCGGCCTACGGGTTCGCGCGGCTGCGGTTCCGCGGCTCCGGTGTGCTGTTCGGGCTGCTGGTCGCGACGATCGTCATCCCGTTCCAGCTCACGATGATCCCGACCTTCATCCTGATGAAGAACCTCGGCCTGGCCGACTCGCTGGGCGCGCTGATCCTGCCCAACCTGGTCTCGGTGTTCGGCGTCTACCTGCTGCGGCAGTTCTTCGTCGCGCTGCCCCGCGACATCGAGGAGGCCGCGATCATCGACGGCTGCAGCCGCCTCCAGGTCCTGGTCAGGATCGTGCTGCCGCTGGCCAGACCGGCGCTGGCGACCCTGGCCGCGTTGACGTTCCTCACGTCCTGGAACGATCTCACCTGGCCGCTCATCGCCATCTCCAGCGACGACAACTACACCCTGCAACTCGGGCTGACGACCTTCGCCGGGCAGCACCACACGATCTGGTCGGCGGTGATGGCCGGCAACGTCATCACCACGCTGCCCGTCCTGGTCGTGTTCCTGCTCACCCAGCGCACCTTCATCCAGTCGCTCACCTCGACCGCCGTCAAGGGATAGCGCGGCGCCCGGCGTTCGCGCGACGAAGGGAACTCGACGATGCTGCCGGAAATCCAGACGCCCGCGCTGATCGTGGACCTGGACAGGGCCCAGGCCAACATCGACGCGATGGCGCGGCTCGCGGAGGCCGGCGGGACCCGGCTGCGCCCGCACATCAAGAGCCACAAGATGCCGTACCTGGCCGGGCTCCAGCTCGCGGCCGGGGCCTCCGGGCTCACCTGCGCCACGCTCGACGAGGCCGAGGTGATGGCCGACGCCGGATGCGCCGACATCCTGCTGGCCTATCCGGTCTGGGGCGCGCACAACCTCGCCCGGCTGCGGCGGCTGCGGGAGCGCGTCCGGCTGCGGGTGAGCCTCGACTCGGCCGAGGTCGCCGCCGGCGTGGGCGCCGTCGCCGGACCGGAGCCGGTGGAGGTCCTGGTCGAGGTCGACTCGGGGCTCGGACGGCTGGGCCGTCCGCCCGGCCGGCGGTCGGCCGAACTGGTCGCGGACATCGACCGGGTCCCGGGGGTGACGGTCGTCGGGCTGTGCAGTCACGCCGGTCACTCCTACCGGGCCCGGTCGGCCGCCGAGCTGCGCGAGATCGCCGAACGCGAGGTCGCCGAGCTGGCCGAGACGGTCCGGCTCTGCGGCGGCGACCTGGAGATCAGCCTCGGCGCGACCCCCACCGCCCGGTGGGAGGCGGCCGCCGCGGAGGTCGCCGAGATCCGTCCCGGAACGTACGTTCTGAACGACACGACGATGGCCGGGCTCGGCGTCGCCACGCACGACACCTGCGCCGCCCGGGTGCTGGCGACGGTCGTGGCCACCCCTGTTCCGGGACGGTTCGTCGTGGACGCGGGCACCAAGGCACTGGCGGCGGACGGCTCACCGGGCACGATCGGCGTCGTCGGCCGTCCCGGGCTCCACCTCGACATGCTCTACGAGGAGCACGGCGTCGGCCACGGCCCGGAGACCGGCGGCCCCGCCATCGGCGACCGGATCGAGCTGATCCCGAACCATGTGTGCCCGGTCGGCAACCTGTTCGACCTCGCGTTCGGGGTCCGCGGCGGCCGGGTCGAACGCGAACTGGAGATCACGGCGAAGAGGAGGTCGGTCCGATGCGCGGACTGAGGGACCGGGGAGTTCTGATCACGGGCGGCACCAGCGGCATCGGCCACGCCACCGCCCGGCGGTTCCTGGACGAGGGAGCCCGTGTCTTCGTCTGCGGCTTGGAGGGCGTCCAGGAGACCCTCGACGAGTTCGACGGGGTCGGCGGCGTGCACTGCGACGTCTCCGACGAGGCGTCGGTCGAGCGGATGCTCGCGGCGGCGGGGGAGTTCCTCGGCGGTGTGGACATCCTGATCAACAACGCCGGCATCGCCCACCGCGAGCCGTTCCTGGACATCGCCACCGACCGCTGGGACACCGTGCTCGCGGTCAATCTGCGCGGAATGTTCCTCGTCGCCCAGCGCGTCGCGGCCTCGATGCGCTCCGCCGGCACCCGCGGCGCCATCGTCAACATGGCCTCGACCAACGCCCTCGGCGGTGAGGCGGGCTACGCCCACTACAACGCCAGCAAGGCCGGTGTTCTGCTGCTGACCAAGACGATGGCGGTCGAACTGGGACCCCACGGAATTCGCGTCAACGCCCTCTGTCCCGGCTATATCCGCACGCCCCTCAACGCCGCCATCGAGGCCGAAAGCGGCGACCCGGATTACGTCGCCGCCTACGAACGCGAACACATTCCGCTGGGCCGCGCCGGTCATCCCGACGAGGTCGCCGCCGCTTACGCGTTCCTCGCCTCCGAGGACGCTTCTTTCATCAACGGCGCCGAACTCGTCATAGATGGTGGCCAACTCGCCATCATGTAGGCGGACCGAGGGAGCACGAATCCCTCGGTCTCGTCCTGCCAAGTGGAGCGGCATCATCTGAGACTCTTGGCCCTTGTGTGATTCGCGGCGTCCCGCGTCGGGGGTGCCGGGCGAAACCCGGCACCCCCGACCGGCCAGGGTTTTACGGCTTACACTGCTTGCGGAACGCGGACGTCGGGGGCTCGTCCTTGATGATTCCGTCGAAATCGCGGCTCACATGCGCTTGGCACGCCCTCCTGTCCGTTCGTTGGTTCACCGTGTAGTCCACGGCGAAGACGGCTTTGCCCGCGGCGATGAAGGGAGAGAGGTTGTCGCACTGATCGAGCGAAACGCATTCCTCGGGGAGTGCCCAGTCGAAGGCCTGCACGAGTTCCGGGAACCGCGTGCGGTCGCTGAGGTCGTGACCGTTCTTGAGTCCCACCGACAGCCCCAGCGCGTGCGCCTGCCTGGCCACTTCGAGGTACCAGTCGATCTGGTCGTCATCGGTCATCTCCCAGCCCGGAGCGTTTCCGGAGCTGGGGCCCATGTCGTTCTGGTCGGGCTCGACGCCATCGCAGCCGAGGCGCTTGGCGAGCGCGAAACGCGCCCAGATCAGATGGGCGAACCTGGGCCAGGACTGCCGTCGAATGTCGAGGTAGCGCTCTCCCGGCCACTGCCCGTCATTGGTGTGCCACCCGATGACCGAGCCCGGCTCCGGAGGTGACGGATTGTCGGGGATGTCATTCAGATTCGCCTTGTAGCCGGGGAACAGATGCCGGTCGGCACGGTTCTCGTCGTGCTCATAGGCGCCGGAGTCGAGGTAACAGATGACCTTGGCTCCCCTGCGGTGGAGCTCGTCGACTTTGCCCGCGAGGGCCCCCTCTTCGACCTGGATCCGAGGAAGTTCCGGGTGCCCCGGATACTCCAGATAGGAGTTGGGTCCGCCGTCCGCCAACTCCCAGAGGTCGAGGTCGTACATCGTCCGAGGTTGCGAGACATTGTACGGTTCGTCGATCTGCCAGTCCCAGTTCTTCGCCTCCCCGGGGCGCGGCTGCCACCATGCCGCCGACGAGGCTTTCGCGGTGCTTTTCGCCTGGACCGAACCGATGGTCCCGACCAGCAGAGCCAGGGCTGCCAGTACGGCACCGATCGTCCTGAGTCGTTTCCCTCTCGCTCTCATGATCCCGATCGTCGGTCGCAGATCAAGGTGAGTCAATGGTTTTCCCGAAATTGGTCCGAAATACTGATTTGCATTCGAAATATCGAACACCCCTCTCGGCGGCCGACGCGGCGCGCTCAGCCGGTGCCGGTCGGAGCCGTCCGGCGGCGGCGCAGCGCACCAAGGAGGCCGTCGATCGCGAGGAAGGCGACCAGGGTGATTCCGAGCATCGGCACCGCCCACCCCACCAGCAGGACGGCGGGGACGCCGAGGAGAAGAAGGGGACGCGGAAGCCTCCGCCAGGCGCCGCGGGCCGGGGGACGTCCGACGGATGCGCGGCGGTCGGCGCGGACGGGGCGACGCCGCCACCACGTCCGGTAGCCCCAGAAGATGACCCCGAGCAGGCCGAGCGCGGCGGTGCCCAGCAGGATCTGATTCGCCAGACCGAACAGCCGACCCATGTGGAACTGGATGCCGAGCGAGGACAGCTTCGCGAGCCAGGGCGTCTCGGCCCAGGTCACGCGGTCGGTGACCCGCCCGGTGGAGGCGTCCACGGCGACCTTGTCCCGGCGCACCGGCCACCGGTTGTCGACCTGCGCGACGCTCCACACGCTACGGGCGTCCTCGGGCGTGCTGATCTCGACCGGGCCGTCCATTCCCGCCCGGCGCGCAGTCGCCAGCACCGTGTCGACGTCGGCGGCGGGGTCGGCCGTCCCGGACGGTGCGCCTCCGCCGCCGTGATGCCCGCCGCCACCGCCGGGGGCGGGCGCGGTTCCGGGCCGTGCGGTGTCGAGCTTGGGCGCGGTCGACCGAAGCTTCTCCTGGACCGTGTCGAACCGGGCCCCGGCATGGTCGGACCAGGTCAGGCCGGTCGCGCTCAGGAACAGCAGAACCGCGGCCAGCCATACGCCGGTCACGGCGTGCCTGCTCCGCGTGCGCCGCACGCCCTTCGCCGAGCGGTCGAACCGGAAGGCCCGGAGGGACGGGCCGCGGCCCCGGTAGTGGCGGCGGCGGCCCAGCCACATCACCGCCCCGGCGGTCACGATGACCCACAGCCAACTCGCGGCCGTCTCCGAGTACAGCCGCCCGGGGGTGCCGAGGTGCAGGCTGCGGTGCAGTTCGTCCAGCCAGGCGGTCATCGGCGTGCTGCCGGACCAGGTGGTGTGCACGCCCAGTACGCGACCGGTGTAGGGGTCGACGTACACGGTGCGGTCCTTCTCGCCCAACCCCGGCACGGACAGGACCACCTGCGTCGAGGCGTCCGCCTCGGCCGGGGGGACGACGGTGGCGACGGTGCCGGGCTGCACCGCCATGGCCGCCCGGACCTGGTCGGCCAGCGGGAGGCGAGCCCCCGCCACCCGGTCGACGCGCAGTTCGTCGCTGTAGACGACGGCGTCGAACTGCGGGGTGAACGCGTAGGCCAGCCCGGTCAGGGCGGCCAAGGCCAGGAAGGGCGCGACGAACACGCCCGCGTAGAAGTGCAGCCGCCGCACCAGCGGCCACACCTCGCGCCGGGCGGAGCGGCGGGTCGTACCGGGAGGGGCGATCGGGGCGCGGTCCGGTTTCGTGGACGGCGAGTCTGACGTCGTTGACATACGGGCTCCAAGGCATGGCGCCCAGCCGGTACGGCACGCGCCATGCGGCGGGAGCACCGCACCGACCGGAGATCTTCGGGGGAAACGGGACCTCGTCCTCGGAGGACGGGATGCCGTGGCGTCGTCCGCTCGAGAACGGCGACGCCGATGCCCCGGAAGGCCCCGGTGTCAGCCGTGAGCGGCCATGCTCCCCGGAGGACCGCGCCTGACCATGGCGTAGCGGAGGATGACGGCGTCCACCGGCGCCTGGAGCCGGCGTCGCGCCCGTATCGGACGGGCCGGGCCGTACACGGGCGCCGGCCGCAGCCGGGCGAACGCCCGCAGCGTCCAGCGGGCCAGCCGGCGCACCAGCGCGCACAGCCTGGCCTCGCCGCACTCCAGCCACCACGAGGTGACCAGCACCGCGACGGCGTGCATGAGCAGCATGGCGAGCCCGCCCGAGCCGTCGTGCGGCTCGGGCATCGGCATCGACATCGCCGTGGACGCCTCGGCGGCGGGCACGGCCGCCGAATGGCCCGTGCCGGACTGCGACAGCGCGAAGTGCAGGACCGCCTGGGCCGCGGCGACCGTGGGCAGGATCGTCGCGATCGTCCTCTCCCGGCGGGTGGCCACGAGCGCCAGCGCGAGCATCACCAGGAAACCGATGCCGACCGCCGACCGGTCAAGCCGTCCACCGGCCGCGACATGGCTGCCGGCCGCCAACACGGCACACGCGGCGGCGAAGCTCGCCGCCCGCACCCACCGCACCGGCGACCACAGATCCATAGGTTCATGATCTTTCCACAGCCGCCTCCCGAGCCGTCTATCGAACGAGTGACCACCAATGACATTTCCCGACAAAACAGACAGAAGGGTCTCGATGTCACCCCAAGGTCGGGCTCATGGTCCGGGGTAGTGCCGCTCGGGCAGGCCGCCGCCCTAGCTCGCGCTTCCTCGGACATGCTCTGCGCGCTGTGCTTGCGGTCGTGTACCGGATGCCGTCGCCGCTCTTCCCGGCGACGATCTTCCTGCTCGGGCTGACGTTCTTTCATGGTGCTCTCGGTGGGCCACTGGACGCCGTCCGACCGGCGGTGAGCGTGAAGATGAACCGGGCGGAATCTTCAACTCGGTCGGGCCGCGGGCCCCATGGCTGCTCGATTACGCGGCTTGACCTGAGCCAGGGCGGCCGGAGCGGGGGTTCCACGCGGAGAAGGGGGTCCAGGGCGGCGGTCGCGGTGTGAGCGCGCCGGTCCTGGACCCCTTCGGGTGGACGGTCTCCGGGTCAGGGTCGGAGAGCGATGTTCCAGTAGTAATGCTTCAGGATCTGGGAGTGGTTCCAGCCCGCCCTGGCCTTGTCACGGGAGCCTTCCTGGGACATCCAGTTCCCGTCCCGCCAGTCGGGGCACGCCGTCGGTCTCTGGCAGTACTGGGCCTGGAAGATCTTGCCGCCACGGGTCATGCGAGCGCTCCACGTCGCGTCGACCGCGGCGCTCGTCGACCGCTTCGCGGAGCCGGGCCTGTACACCTGGCTCCACACGTCGTCGTAGACGTCGAAGCAGGCGCCCCACGACGTCCTGCGCGTCGAGTGCAGAGCCCAGTGCCAGCCGTAGCTCTTGACGGCCACCGCCCCGGCCCGCAGGGACTCGTCCGGCCAGCTCGGGATCCACTCGTTGGGCAGGACGTTCTTGACGTAGTCCTTGAAGTCCACCCGCTTCACTCGCTTCTGGGACCTCATGTACACGAGGATCGTCGAGGGCGGCTTGGAGTGGGTGGCGTCCGTCTTGCAACCAAGATCCAGCAGGCTGTGTGAGGCGTTCTGGTTCTTCAGGCTGCGGTTCAGGTTGGCCTTGGCGTCCTTGTTGAAGTCTTGGTGGGCGCCGCGGTTGTTGCTGTTGTAGTGGACCCGGACGGTTTTGCCGGTGCGGTTCCAGATGGAGGCGGCGTTGTTCTTGACGCACTTGCCCTTGCCGGTGCCGGGTCCCTTGAAGTCGTAGCAGGAGGGTTGCTTGTCGCCGTAGTTGGCGACCGAGTTATTGAAGTCCGAGATCGAGCCCTTGTTGTTGCTGTTGTAGTAGTAGCAGAACTCGCCCTCCTCGCACTTCCCGTTACGGGCCTCCGCCGCCGAGGCGGGTGCCGCGGTGACGGTGAGCATCGTCCCGCCGAGAACCAGTGCGGTGGTGACCGCGCTGAGCCGTGAGGTCAACCGTAAAGTTCGCGTGGACATGGTCGTCCTCCTTTCTGTGAAGAGTCGCGAGTGTTAGCGGACGTTGTAGCCCTGGCTGCTCCAGAACGCGTTCGGTTTCGGGTTTTCCAGCCGTCCATCGCTGCTCGGGGACGCGTGCGTGTGCGATCCGGGGCGCATCTCGACGTGGGTGTGCGCGCCCGAGCTGTACGAGATTCCGCGCCATGCCTCGTCGGCGATGACCTGTCCCTTGCTGATCGACTGGCCGACGCGCAGGGAATTGCGCGGATCGGTGTGCAGATAAACGATCGTCCTCCGCAGATCGGAGTTGTAGATCGCGATCGTGGACAGCCCCGAGGACCCGTTGTAGCCCTCCTTGACGCGCGTGATCCTGCCTGGCAGCAGGGCATGGACGTCCGAGCCGTTGCCGCGGGCGAAGTCGATGCCCTCGTGCCGGCCGGACCTGCCGTGGTAACCGTCGAAGGGGCAGGTGAGCCGTCCGCCGCTGTTCATGTAGAGCGCGTACGACATGTTCACGCGGTTCGTCGGCGCGAACTCGTGTGAGGCGTTCTGGTTCTTCAGCCTGGGGCTCAGGTTGGCCTTGGCGTCCTTGTTGAAGTCTTGGTGGGCGCCGCGGTTGTTGCTGTTGTAGTGGACCCGGACGGTTTTGCCGGTGCGGTTCCAGATGGAGGCGGCGTTGTTCTTGACGCACTTGCCTTTTCCGGTGCCGGGTCCTTTGAAGTCGTAGCAGGAGGGTTGCTTGTCGCCGTAGTTGGCGACCGAGTTATTGAAGTCCGAGATCGAGCCCTTGTTATTGCTGTTGTAGTAGTAGCAGAACTCGCCCTCCTCGCACTTCCCGTTACGGGCCTCCGCCGCCGACGCGGGCGCGACGGTCGCGACCGCCGTTCCGCCGATCGCCGCCGCGGCCGTCGCCACGGTGAGGAGCTTGGTGAATGTGCCCATGATGTTTCTCCTTTTCTCTGTCGAGCCGTTCTCCGGCTCTTCTTTCGCGGGTGTCTGAGGTTCCGGTTTAGTCAGTGGCGCCGGTACTCCTCCCAGGTGCGGACGGTCACCTTCGGGCCGTCGTCCGGTCCGCGGTCGGCGAGCCCGTTCCGGCCGAGGTGGTAGTCGCCGACCTGGTGCTGGGCCTGGGCGGACAGATCGGTGTCGCTGATGGCCGCGGCGTGGATGTGCCACGGCCAGTCGCCCTGCCGGGGGCTGCGCACCCAGGCCGCGAAACCGACGCGACGCAGCGCGCGGGCCGCCTTGACGCGGGCGGCCGGGCTCATCCCGCGCACCGAGATGTCGACGACACCGCCGCCGTCGTGGGTGCCCGCGGACGACGGGTCGCCGCCGGGGTCGTAGGAGCCCTGGTCCAGCACGAGATCGCGGCCGAGCAGCCGCTCCGCCTCGGTCAGCATGCGGCGGGTGCGGGTGTTGACGACGTGACCGTCCATCGACACCCGGGAACCCGGGGCGATGGCGCGGACGACCTTGAACCGGCCCTTTCCGAGTTCGGTGAGCGAAGCCCTGCCCGGTAGGCCGTTGGCGGCCCGTCCGGTGTGACCGAGCGACTTCTGGTACTTCGCGTAGGCGGTGGTCGTGCTCGTTCCGAAATGCCCGTCCACCCACTTCTCGCCGAGCAGCCCGCGGTCGCGCAGCGCCCGTTCGACGAGGAGCACGGCGGTCTTGGCGCCCGGAGTCGGCGTGGAGTCCGGCCGCCGCGGGTCGATCTGGGCGGCCTTGACGACGAGTTCCATGTCCACGCTCGGCAGGGCCCGGCCGGCGGCCCGCGCCGGCGGTGCGGTGGACAGTCCCGTCAGTGCGGTGAGCAGGGCGGACGCCGCGAGGGCGGCGGCGCATAAGGGCAGCTTCACAGGTCCTCCTGGTGGGGATCGCGCCGCGCGCATGGCACGGCGGAGTGGGCCGTCACGGTTCGCTCACGTGCGGCGGTCGGAAAGGTGTGGTGTCGTCAGCCCGCTCGGCGGGCGCGCCTCCGGCTCCGGGGCGGTCCGGCCGCCGAAGGCGCGGTCGAGCCCGTCAGCAGACCCTGGTGGAGTAGGCGTTGGGCCCGTCCGGGATCCAGCCGACCGCCCGGGTGCAGTGCCTCAGCGTGTCGGTCCCGAGCGACCAGATCTCCTTGGTCCCGATCCGGCACTGAAGGCCCTCGAGCGAACGGTCGGTGTCGTCGGCGATCGCCACGCAGGCATTCCAGGTCCGGTGGGAATTGCGGTAGCCGGCCCATACGTAGAGATAAGCCCAGTTCTTTCCGCAGCCACTGAACTGCTTCACGGAGGCGAAGGTCTGCCCGTCGTGACGAATATGGGCGGTCAAGCCGATCTGAACCTTGTTGCCGCAGCCGAGCGCGGTCTCTGCATGCGCGGTCGGCGGAATCGCGACGATCGCCGGTACGGCCATGAAAGCGACCAGCGTCCCCCTGGCGAGTTTCATCGAAGCCCCCTTGTGTGCCGTCCGCCGAGTGCGGACAGGGACCACCATGCCGGGGGCCGCACGTTGTCAGGTACCCCGTGTGACAGGTTCTGACATGCTCTTACACGGCCGGACTTAGCGGGCGACGTTGACCACGAAATACACGGGACGCGCACCGGGAAGAAGTTGCCTCCCCTGACCGTCGACCATCTTCCAGCCGACCCAGCATGACCCCGGACTGGTCGGTGCGGTGACCCCGACACTGACCCGAACGCGACCGCCGGGGGCGGTATCGGGAATGGGAACCTTCGCCGGAGTCGAACAGGTTCCGTTATCTGCGGGCAGGAGGGCGCGCGCCAAAAAGCGTCCGCGCCAGGGGACGGTGCCCGCATTGGCGAGTTCCCAGGTTTTGATGAAATGCTGCCCGGTTTTCACCACGGTGCCGTCGGGAATCGTCACATCGCCGATGAAGACGCTTCGGTCGCCGGCGAACAGCGGGCCGGACGGCGGTGACTGCTGCACGAGCTTGGTGCCGCTCTCCCGCGCCGGCCGTTCCTTGTCGTCCGCCAGCAGGACCGCGCCGAGGCCCGCACCGCCGAGCGCTGCGCAGCCCACGACGACCGCGATGATCCGGCGGCGGCGCCTGCGCCGGGGGACGGGCACGGGATATGGCTCCGTCCAAGCCGATCCGTCCTCGTTCTCCTTCACGTTCGGCGACTCGTCCCGGCCCGCGGCCGGCTCCTCGGACGGCCCGGCATCCGAGCCCAGCGCGGCGCACCAGTGTTCCCGCCACTCCTCGACATCGCCTCCGCACGCCTCGACGAAGGCCTGTGTCGTCGTCCAGCTCGGAAATCTCGTCCCCTTGGCCGCCTCGTGCAGGGTCGCGTGGCTGACCGACCGGGACGTGGCCGCCATGACCCGGAACGAGGGGTTCCCCGCCTCCGCGCGCAGGCGCCGGAGCCGCTCGGCGAAACGGTCCCGTGCCTCCCGACCCGCGGCGAAGGAGGGCACGCCAGAGTCGCTCATGGTCCACATCACCAACCCCGTCGGCAGTTCCAAACGTGGCCAATCTAGCCGAGGATGGGCGGGATGGTAATACGATCCGAACCATTCAGTAAGCAGAAGAGTTTCAGTCGGATGATCAGTTCATCCGAACGTTCCATTTCACGTGGACCGTCCGAAATTCGAAAATGCCATGATCCCTTTTCGGAATTCTCGCCGCTGTGGAGGGGCCGGCCGCCGGTGGGTTCGGGGCCCCCGCTCCCGTCGAGGGACCGTCCATGGACGGACGGCCCTCGAGTCAACCCACCGGCGGGCTCAGCCACCCCTCGACCCGCCCGATCAGGACACGGGCGCGGCGGGTACGGGGGGTGCGGCCGGCAGGACGATGCGGGGAGTCACGGCGAGCCGTAGGCCGAGGACGCCGTAGGAGATGCCGAGCCAGGCCGCGCCCGGGTAGGTGCCGCCCTCGTCCCCGAGCGCGGCCTGCCCCGCGCCCGCGACGACCAGCCACAGCCCGCACAGCAGGACCTGCCAGCGCAGCACTCCCCGGAAGCGGCCCACTTTGGCGACGGCGATGCCGATGACGAGCATGCCGAGCATCGACAGCGGCCAGCAGATGTCGAAGGGGATCACCCAGGCGGGGGTGTCCTCGGGGTAGGCGACGATGAGCGGGCACCAGATCATCGCCGGCACGAGCAGCACCAGCTCCACGATGGGGATGTAACGGCCCTTGCGGCTCCCGGTGGCGTTGGTGGACAGCACCAGCACGACCAGCGACGCCACGCCCAGCAGGAACGCCAGGCTGCCCCAGATCTCGACGGGGACGACGTCGTCCTGGAGGTCGTCCCCGGCGATGAGCAGCCCGGTGATCCAGGCGGTGGTGCCGGCGACGAGCGCGGCGCCGGTGAGCCGGGTGCGGATCAGCAGCCCCCCGGGCCCGGGGTCGGACGGGTCGTGCGGATAGACGGAGCTTGGCCGGATGTGCACGGTCATTCGTTTCTCTCCCGTGACGGGGCGGTGCAGGGGCGCGCCGCCGGTGACCCTGACGCTCCGTCCCCGATGTCCCGGGCGCCCAGTGACAGGGACGGCGCGAGCGACCCCCGCAGCCCCCCGATTCACCAGTGACCCCTGTCCTGGCCTGCAAGGACGCCGGACCCAGGTGATCGGGACGCCGTGCGGGTCAAGCTGGCCTGATGAGGAGCGCTCACCCGGCGCCTCGGGGCGAGCGGCTCCTGAGGCCGGCCGCCGTCGCGATCGCCGTGCTGTGCGCCGCGGCGACCGCCGCGACCGTCTGGCTCGACGCCCTGCTGGCGGGCGCCGGCACGCCGCCGGACCCGCTGAACTGGGCGCACTGGGGGTCGGCGGGCTCGGGGTTTCCGGTGGCGGTCGCGGGCGGCGTCCTCGCGACGCGGCTGCCACGGCATCCGCTGACCTGGCTCATGCTGGCGGGCGGGTCCATCGCGGTCCTGGACGGCGTCGCCGCGGCGTACGCGTCGCTGTCGGTGCTGGAGCATGACGGCGACCTGCCGCTGACGGCGTTCGCGGTCTACGCGGGCGGCCGCTTCGGCCCCATGATCAACATGATCGTGCCGCTGACCCTGATGTTCTTCCCGGACGGGCGGCTGCCCTCGCGGCGCTGGCGCTGGCCGGTCGCGGCGGCGATCACCGCGCAGTTCGTCGGGGTCATGGCACTGCTGATGGTGCCGTGGGACGTGTTCTCGCAGGGCGAGCCGCTCGCGCCGGGCCTGCGGGACGTCCCGCTGGACCCGCTGACGCCCCCGCTCCCCGCCGGGCTCTGGCCGGTGTCCGGGTGGATGTTCTACGCGGGCTTCCTCACCTCCTTCGGGGTGTCGATCGCCGCGTTCACGGTGCGGTTCCGCCGGTCGGACCCGGTGCGGCGGGCGCAACTGCGGTGGATGCTGCTGGCGCTGATCGTCAATGTCGTCGCGTTCGCCTCGGGCATGGTGCTGACCGAGGTGCTCTCGCCGTCGCTGAACTGGTGGATCGGCGACATCTCCCTCATCCTCATGCACGCGGCGATCGCGGTGGCGGTGCTGGTCGCGGTCGCCCGGTACCGGCTCTACGACGTCGACCTGCTCCTCGGCTGGACGCTCCTGTACGCCGGACTGGCCGCGGTCGTCATCGGGATCGACGTGGCGGTGTTCGTCCTCGCGGGGACGTTCATCGACGAGCCGCTCGCCGCGGTGACGGGCGCGGGCGTGGTCGCCGTCCTGTACGCGCCGCTGCGACTGCGCCTGCAGCGCTGGGTGAACCGGGTGCTGACGGGCCGCGCGGAACCCTACGACGTGGTGTCGGCACTGGCCCGCCGGCTAGAACGTTCCATGGGCCCCGACGAGTTGTTGCTGGAGGTGGCGCGGGTGGTGGCGGAGTCCTTCCGGTCCCCGTACGTGCGGGTCGAGTTGGACCGCGCGGACGGCCGGACGGTCGTCGTGGAGCACGGAACGGCCCGGGACGACGTGGTCGTCCTGCCGTTCGGGTACCGTGGCGCGGCGATCGGACGGCTGGCGCTGGTACCGCGCACGGGCTCCCGGCTCCCGGCGTCCGACCAGCGCCTCCTCGCGGACGTGGTCCGCCAGGCGGCCGCCGCCGCGCGGGCGACCGCGCTGACCGAGGAACTCCAGCGCAGCAGGGAGCAACTGGTGACCGGGATCGCCGAGGAGCGGCGGCGGCTGCGCCGCGACCTGCACGACGGCCTGGGCCCGTCGCTGGCCGCGGCCGCCCTGAAGATCGAGGCGGCCCGCAACCTGGCACCGAAGGACGGCGCCGCCGCCGACGCGACCCTGGAGTCGGTCCGCGAGGACCTGTCGGTGGTGCTGTCGGACGTACGGCGTCTCGTGCACGATCTGCGGCCCCCGTCCCTGGACCAGTTCGGGCTGGCCGGGGCGGTCGAGCAGCTCATGGAGCGGTTCCAGGGGCGGTCGCTGCGGGTGCGGCTCCACTGTGCGGGCGAACTCGCGGCGCTCCCGGCGGCGGCCGAGGAGGCGGCGTACCGGATCGTGGCGGAGGCGCTCGCGAACGTGTCGCGGCACGCGGAGGCGACACGCTGCGACGTCCGGCTGGAGGCGTGCGAGGACGCGCTGGAGGTGGAGGTCGCCGACGACGGGCGCGGCGTCCCACCGGGAGCGCTCGTCGGCGTCGGGCTGGTCGGGATGCGGGAGCGGGCCGAGGAACTCGGCGGGCGGTGCGCGGTGTCGGCCCGGCCCGGCGGCGGGACGCTCGTCCGCGCCGTCCTGCCGTTCGGGCCGCGCGATGTCGCCGAGTCGGAGCCGCTGCCGCTGACCGGGAGCGCGCCGTGACACCGCGGGTGCTGCTCGCCGACGACCATCCGGTGTACCGGGACGGGCTGCGGCTCATGCTGGAGTCCACCGGCGAGGTTGAGATCGTCGGGACCGCGCCGGACGGGGCGACGGCCGTCGAGATGGCGGCCCGGCTGCGTCCGGACGTGGTGGTCATGGACCTCCAGATGCCGCGGCTCGGCGGCGTGGACGCCACCCGCCGGATCCTCGCGGCCCGTCCCGGGACGGGGGTGCTGGTGCTGACCATGCACGAGGACGACGAGAGCGTGTTCGCCGCGATGCTCGCCGGAGCCCGCGGGTACCTGGTGAAGGGCGCCGACCAGCACGAGATCCTGCGGGCGGTGTCCGCGGTGGCGGGCGGCGAGGTGATCTTCGGCCCGG
Organism: Actinomadura pelletieri DSM 43383; assembly: GCF_003634705.1. GTDB lineage: Bacteria > Actinomycetota > Actinomycetes > Streptosporangiales > Streptosporangiaceae > Spirillospora > Spirillospora pelletieri. The sequence goes on from NZ_RBWU01000002.1 coordinate 731,919, forward strand.
CGCTGGCGGGCCGCGTGGCGGACTACTTCGCCCGGATCGCCGCCGCCCCCGCCGCCGACGAACCGTTCCCGCAGCTCACCGCCCGGGAACGGGACGTCCTCGAACTGGTCGCACTGGGCCTGCCGAACCCGGCGATCGCCGAGCGGCTCGGGTTGTCGCCCAAGACCGTCCGCAACAACGTCTCGAACGTGTTCGCCAAGCTCCAGGTGGCCGACCGCGCGGAGGCGATCCTCCGCGCCCGCGACGCCGGCCTCGGCCGCTGACCCCGCCCCGGCGCGGCGCCGTTCAGTCGTCGACGTCGACGCCGTAACCGCGGGCCAGCTCGTCCAGGCCGTGGTCGTACCCCTGGCCGACCACGCGCAGACGCCAGGACGGACCGCGCCGGTAGACCTCCGCGAGCAGCATCGTGCGCTCGGTGGTCGCGGCGTCGAGCGTCGCCTGCGCCAGGACCGCCTCGCTGCTGCCGGGCGCGACGGTGATCTCGATGGCGCCGGCCGTGCCGAAGGTCGTGGTCCCGTCGATGGCCGCGGCGATGACGACCTTGTGGACCGCCGAGGGAAGCGTCGCGGTGTCGACCGTCATCGACTGCTCGGCCGGACCGTCCGCGGACAGGGTGACGGCTCCGCCGGGCGCCTCGGGCGCGCCGTAGAACACGAAGTCCTCGTCACGGGACACCTGCCCGTCCTCGTCCAGGGCGAAGGCGACGAGGTCGATGTCGCAGGCCGCCCGGTGGGTCCAGGTGGCGGCGACGGTCCACCGCGCCGCGTGCGAGGTCGCGGGGAGATCGGTGGCGCCGCCCCGCGGCAGGACGACGACCGCGGCCGGCTTCGACCGTGCCGCGCCGTCGCCGAACGCCTGCGCCGGGGACGGCTTCTTCAGCCAGGGCTCCTCGTGCACGGGCAGTTCGAGGGAGCGGACGCGGCCCATGCGCCGGTCGCGCTCCCCGCCGGGGAGGACGACGACGTCGGTGACGCTGGCGGACAGGTTGACGGCGGCGGCGCCGCCGAGTTCGACGACGCGTGCGCGGGTGGCCGCGGCATGGGGATGGGTGCCGCCGAGGACGAGCACCCGCCGTCCCGTCAACGGGCCGCGCTCGGGACGCGGCCTCGCGGGGGCGGGGCGTGACGGACTCTGCGCGCCCGTCGAGACACCGTGCGGGACGCCGGGACGCACGTCCTGCAGCAGACGCAGGAAGGTGGACTCGTCGATGAGCGTGACGCCCTCGGCCGCGGCACGCCTGCTCTTGGCGCTGGGCGAGTCCGGGTGGTTCGTCACCAGCGCGCTGGTGTGCCGGCTGACCGTGGACATCATGTTCAGCCCCGCCTCGGCCGCCCGCGCCGCCAGCTCGGCGCGCGGCGTCCCGGTGTCGCCGGTGATCGCGATCTTCATGCCCTGGACGAGCGGCGCGCCGGCGGTGAGCCGGCCGGGATTGCGGTAGGCGCACGGGACCTTGGGGACGCGCTCCGGGTGGTCGCCGACCCGGGCGGTCCGGCGGGGCGGGCACGGCACCAGCGGCAGGTCGAGGCCGAGGCGGGCCGCGGCGGCGAGCGACCCGTTCAGCACTCCGGCGAGGACGCGGGTGTCGTCGGCCGCGTCGTGCGCCTTGCGCTGGACGACGCCGTAGTGGGAGGCCAGCGTCCCGAGCCGCATGTCCGGGGTGGGAGGTGCCAGCCGACGGTTGAGCGCCAGGGTGCACAGCCGGCGGTCGACCGGCAGCGGCACCTCGGCACGGGCGAACTCGTGCGCCAGGAAGTCGTAGTCGAAGCGCGCGTTGTGGGCGACCATGACACGTCCGCTGAGCAGGGCGGCGATGTCCGGAGCGACCTCCTCGAACCGGGGAGCCCCCGCGAGCCGCTGCCGGGTGAGCCCATGAACATGGACGGGCCCGGGATCACAGCCGGGGTTCAGGAGCGACGAGAACCGGCCGGTCACCTGACCGTCCCGGCCGATCGCGAGTAATGCGACCGACAGCACCCGATGCTGTGAAGGCCGGAACCCGGAGGTCTCGACATCGACGACGGTCCAGTCCAGAGAGTAGTCCGACACGGATGGAATTTTTCCGGTCTGCCCTCACGGCCCGTGGTCGTACGGGCACGTTGGCCGCAGTCGGTCACTCTGACATCGAACGCCGCCTGACGGCCCATGAGGGCGTCAGGCGGCGGCGTTCGGGGCGCTATTTCTCGCCGGACGGCCGGAGCGTTTCGAGGATCTCCAGGTAGTGCGGGTTGTTCATGATGCCGAGGACGTTGCCGAACGGGTCGACCACCGAGGCGGTGACGAACCCTGCGTCGCCGTGGGCGGAGATCGGCTCGTGCTCCTTCGCGCCCAGCGACAGCAGCCGCTCGAACGTGCCGTCCAGGTCGTCCACGTGCCAGTACATGATCGCCCCACCCGGCTCGCCGGACGACGGGCGGTACCGGCCGTCGATCAGCCCGAACTCGTTCTGGTAGTCGCCGACGCGGAACTCGTAGTAGGCGGTGTTCCCGTCCGGGCCGGGGCGGGAGAAGTAGGGGTCCATCTCCAGCACGCGCGAGTACCAGTCCTTCGCGGCCTCCAGGTCGTCGGCCCAGAAGACGATCGTCGCGAATCCACGGAACATGTCGTTCTCCCCTCGTCCCGCCGGGGCGTTCCCGGCTGACGTCTCCGACGATAGGCGGCCATTAGGTCACTGAAAGTCCTAGAAGGGCGGCAGGATGAAGAACATGCGCGATCCGTCCGGACGGCTGCTGCGACTGCTGTCCCTCCTCCAGACCCCCCGGGAATGGCCGGGCTCGGAACTCGCCGAACGCCTCGGCGTCACGCCCCGGACCGTGCGCCGCGATGTCGAACGGCTCCGCGAGCTGGGCTATCCCGTCCATGCCGCGCGCGGCAACATCGGCGGCTACCGCCTCACCGCGGGCACGGCGATGCCACCGCTGCTGCTGGACGACGCGGAGGCCGTCGCCATCGCGGTCGGGCTGCGCACCGCCGCCGCGGGCGCCGTCGCCGGCATCGAGGACGCCGCCCCCCGCGCGCTGGCCAAGCTCGAACAGGTCCTGCCGGCCCGGCTGCGCCACCATGTCACCGCCATCGGCGAGGCGGCCGTCGCCCTGCCACCCCAGGTCGCCGGCCCGCCGCCCGCCGACCCCGAGACGCTGGCGCTGCTCGCCGCCGCCTGCACCGCCCGCGAGAAGGTCCGCTTCGCCTACACCTCCGCCGGCGGCGTCGACACGCGGCGGCTGGTGCAGCCGCACCGGCTCGTCACCGTCGGCCGCCGCTGGTACCTGGTCGCCCACGACGAGGACCGCGCCGACTGGCGCACCTTCCGTGTCGACCGCATCGCCGGCCCGCACCGCACCGGAGTCCGGGGGCCCGAACGGACCCTGCCCGGCGGCGTGGACGCCGCGGCCTGGGCGATGGACTCGCTGGCCGGCGGTTCCGGGACGATCCGCGCCCGGGTGCTCCTGCACGTCCCCGCCGACGAGGCCGCCGCGCACGTCACCGCCTGGCAGGGCGCCCTGGAGCCGGTGGACGACGCCACCTGCCTGCTGCACACCCACTCGGACTCCCTGCACTTCCTCGCCTACCGCATCACCCTGCTGCCCCTCGACTACACCCTGCTCGACCCGCCCGAACTGGCCGGCGCGCTGGCCGCCATGGCCGACCGAGCCAACCGCGCCATCAGCTCCTTCACGACCGGCTGACACCCCGCCGAAAGGGGGGACGAGCACCGTCCATGCCCTGGCTTTCGTGGGTGCTCCGGCACGTCGAGGCGGGGTTAGGGTGACGCCATGGCCTCTGGGTACTCGGGCACTCCGCTCGCCAGGAAGATCGGCATCAAGCCCGGCCATCGGGTACGTCTCACGCACCGTCCGGACGGCTGGACGATCCCCGACCTTCCCGAGGACAGCGCGGTCTCCGACGGCGGAACCGTGGACGCCGACGTCACCGTGGCCTTCTACCGGACGTTCGCCGACCTCGCCGCCGAGGGGCCCCGGCTCGTCCAGGACCTGGCGGACGCGTCCGCTCTCTGGATCGCCTGGCCCCGCCGTGCCGCCGGACACGACAGCGACATCACCGAGAACGGCCTGCGCGACCTCTTCCTCCCGACGGGCGTGGTCGACGTCAAGGTCGCCGCACTGGGCGAAGACTGGTCCGGACTCAAGTTCGTCCGCCGCAAAGAGAACCGCTCATGACCGCTTTCAGGTCGAAGCGGCCGGGCTGAGGGCGGCCTGGGCGGCGACGAAGGCCGCGACACCGAGCACCAGGTAGGCGAACCAGCGGCGGAGCCGGTCGGCGTCCAGGTACCGGGTCAGCCGAGCGGCGACCAGCGATCCCGTGATGGCGGCGGCGGTGAACGCGGCGATGACGCCGTAGTCCAGTGACGCGTCTCCGGCGTGGGCGCCGAATCCGGCGGCGGAGTTGACGATCACGATGATCAGGGAGGTGCCGATGGCGGTGGTCATGGGCAGGCCGAGGCCGACCACCAGCGCCGGGATGATGAGGAACCCGCCGCCGACCCCGAACAGGCCGGTCAGCACGCCCACCGTCGCACCCGCCCCGAGGGATCTGGGCAGGCAGCCGCGCCAGTTGACACCGCCGCCGGGCAGCGCGCACACCCCGCCCTCCAGCCGTCCGGACTCCGCCAGCATCCGCCACCCGGCCACGACCATGAGAGCGGCGAAGCCGAGCAGGACGGCCCGGCCCGGCAGGAGGCGGTTCAACGCGGCGCCGCCGAACGCCGCCGCGGCGCCCGCGCCGCCGAAGATCGCGGCGATCCGCCAGCGCACCTGCCCGGCGCGAACGCGCGGCAGGACGGCGGTGGCGGAGGAAATCCCCACGACGAGCAGGGAGGCCGGGACCGCCGAGGCCAGCGGCAGGCCGGCCCCGTACACGAGGGCGGGCACGGCCAGGATGGAGCCGCCGCCGCCCAGCAGCCCGAGCAGAACGCCGATGACGGCGCCGAGGGCGAGCGTGGTCAGCATGTCCCCGCTCCGCTACCGAGGTTCGGCCAGTGCGGTCAGGACGGTGCGGATGTCGGCCTTGGACCCGCGGCTGTAGGGCAGCTTGGCCAGTGCCATGCCCATGGCGCAGGTGTTCGTCAGCGCCGCGACGGTGAGCCCGGCGCCGAGTGCCGCGGCGAGCCATTTGGCCGGGTCGGCGACCGTGCTGGCCAGTACCGATCCCAGCACGAGGGAACCGGCGACCAGGCGGACCTGGCGTTCCAGGGCCCAGCGCGGACGCCCGGTCGCGACGGTCCCGCCGGCTGCCTGCCAGGCGGAGATTCCGCCGTGCAGGACGCGCGGGTTCGGCAGGTCCGCCGCCGCCAGCGCCTGCTCGGCCTGGGCGGCGCGCTGTCCGGAGTGGCAGATCAGCACGACCGGTTCGTCCAGGTGGGCGCGCAGTTCGGCCCGGTGCTCGCGCAGCAGATCCAGCGGGACGTTGTAGGAGCCGGGAATGTGAGCGCTTTCGAATTCCCCGGGGGTGCGCACGTCGATCAAGCGGGGCGCGTCACCCGCGTCCAAGAGCCGCCGCAGGGTCGCGGCGTCCAGGGTGACAGGAAGGGGCGGGGGCGTCATCAGGTCTCCTGTACGGGTTTCAGTGCTCGGTGATGGGCAGGCCCGCCTCAGCGGCGTCGTCGAAGGAGTCATCGATGTGCACCACCCGGCGTCCGGCCCGCTGGAGCAGGCTGCTCGCGGCGGCGGCCCGGTAGCCGGAGCCGCAGTGCACCCAGACGGTTCCGGGCGGCACCTCGTCCAGGCGGTGTGGCAGCTCGGGGAGCGGGACATGGGTCGCGCCGTCGATGTGTCCGGCGCGCCACTCGTTGCGCAGCCGCACGTCAAGGACGACGTCCGGTGCGGGCAGATGACCGGGGACGCGCCCGGCGCGTGCGGCGGCCAGGTCGGTGAACGACGCGACGGCCAACCCGCCCAGGCGGGTCGTGTCGCCCCCGGCCCACTCCTGCGGGGCGCCGCTCGCGGTGGCGGCCGGGCGGTCGATGCCGATGCGCGCCAGTTCCCGCTGCGCGGCCGCCACCTGCTCGCGGCTGTCGCCCAGCAGCGTGAGCGGCGCGCCCCACTCGATCATCCAGCCGAGCCAGGTCGACATCGGGCCGTCCAGGCCGAAGCTCAGCGTCCCGGCCAGGTGCCGCCGCGCGAACGCCTTGCGGGAGCGCAGGTCCACGACCCACTCGCCCGCGGCGATGCGCTCGCGTAGTTCGGTGGCGTCCGCGGCGCGCGCCGGGGTGAGGTCGACCGGGTCCGCGGCCGTGGTGTTGCGGACGCCCATGTGCGCGTAGTACGCGGGGTAGGCGTCCAGCCCTTCGAGGGTCTGCGCGACGAAGTCGTCGGCCTCCAGCCGCAACGCCGGGTTGGACCGCTTCTCCTGGCCGATGGTCGAGGCCGCGACGTCGGACCGGCCCGCCGAGCAGAAGCTTCCGAAGCCGTGCGTGGGCCAGACGTGCGCGCCGTCCGGCAGGAGGTCGGCCAGCCGGCGCGCCGACGTGTGCTGCTCGTAGGCCAGGGGACGGGCGTGCTCCTCTCCGACCAGGTCGGTACGGCCCGTGGTGCCGAACAGCAGCGACCCGCCGGTGAACACCCCGACCGGCCCGTCCGGGCCCGAGACGATGTAGGACAGGTGGTCGAAGGTGTGGCCCGGCGTGGCGACCGCGCGGAGGCGCATCGTCTCCGACACGGCGATCTCGTCGCCGCCGGCCACGGCCGCGCGGTCGAAGGCGACGTCGTCACCGGCGGCGACCAGGTAGACGGCGCCGGTCAACCGGGCCAGCGCCAGACCGCCGGAGACGTAGTCGTTGTGCAGGTGGGTCTCGGCCACGTGCGTGATGCGGACGCCCAGCCGTCCGGCCAGGGTCAGGAAGCGGTCGATGTCGCGCTGTGGATCGACCACCAGGGCGACCTGCCCGTCATGGGCCAGATAGCTGCGGTCGCCCAAGGACGAGGTCTCCACTACCTCGATGCGGATCGCGGGCATGTTTCCCCCCTCTTCACGTCGTCCTGAAATCCCCGGTACCCACCGAAATCTCCTATACCCCGGGGGGTATACGCGAGGCACACGACCGCCACGGTTTCGGTGGCGGAACGTCAGGAGAGCGCCAGGAACAGCTTCTCCAGGCGCTCGGCGCTGATCGGTGGCTTTTCGCCACGCTCGGCCGCCGCCTGGCAGTGCCGCAGCCCGGTAGAGATGATCTTGAATCCGGCCCGGTCGATCGCCTTGGACACCGCCGCCAACTGGATCAGCACCTGCTCGCAGTCCTCGGCATTCTCGATCATCGAGATCACTCCGCCCAGCTGGCCATGAGCCCGCCGGAGTCGGGTGAGCGCGTCGGCCAGGACGGTCGCGTCCATCTCCAGGTTCTCCTGCACCCTGCACCTCCGACTCCCGAATATACCCCCTGGGGTATCCGTTCCCATATGAGAGCCGTCACGCCGGCGTCGATCGTGTCGCGTCCGGTCGGCCGGGCCGCGCAAGGCGTCTCCATAGCCGATGGTTATAACAGCAGGTATTGGACGTGTTCGAACCTCGGACCCCAGGATGGGGCGCATGAGCGACACTGCCGATCGTCTCGCGATCATCGAGGCCTGCACCCGGATGGCATGGCATGCCGACCAGCGTGAGCGGGACCGGTCGGGCGAGGTGTTCGCGAATTCGGTCACCCTGGACTCTTGATGAACCAGAGATTGCGGCGCCTTCTCGCCGCAGGCTCCGCCGCCGCATGCGCGATCGCGCCGGTGGCGGGCTGTTCCAGCGACGACAAGAAGCCGGAACCGGGACGGAGCACTGCTGCCGGACATCCCGGAACGGGCCGTTTCGCCTCGTCCAATCCCGGCTCGGTCAACACCTACTGGATCAGTGCGCCGGACGGGCTGATCCTCATCGACACCCTGCGCACCCCGACCGACGCCCGCAAGGCCGTGGCAGAGATCAAGAAGACCGGCGAACCGGTGGCCGCGATTTTGCTCACCCACTCCCATCCCGACCATGTCGGCGGCGCGGGCGCCTTCCGCGAGGCGTTCCCCAAGGCCCCGATCTACGCGTCCAAGGCGACCGACACGACGATGCGGGAGGACAAGCGAGGTTTCTATCCCCTCGCCCGTTCGGCCAACCCGGCCTTCCCCGCGAAGCCCATCTACGCCGACCGTGTCTTCGAGGACGGCGCACCGTTGCAGATCGCGGGACTCCGCCTGGAGACCGCCGGATTCGCGCACGGTGAGTCCGACACCGCGACCGTCTACCACCGTCCCGACACCGGCGACCTGTTCTCCGGCGACCTGGCGACCGGCAAGGTCACCCCCGCACTGATCGAGGGGACCAGTTGCGGTTGGCTCCAGGTCCTCGACCGGCTCGGCTGGCGCTTCCCCGGCGCCAAGACCATGTACCCCGGACACGGCGCCACGGGTCCGGCCCGCGCGTTGATCGAAGAGCAACGCCGGTATCTGCGGGCGTTCCGCGGCCTGGTCCGTCCAGCCGTCGCCCCGAACTCGCCCGAGGGCAGGACGGTCGGCACCGGCGAGCAGAAGTCGATCATCGCCGAACTCGACCGGGCCTACCCGGGCCACCCGCCGGTCGCGGACCTCCCGACCATCGTGCAGGAGAACATCAAGGCCGTCGCGCGGGAACTCGCCGCCGAGGACCCCGCGAAGACACCCGCCGCCTGTGCGGACCGCCCCGCGCAAGGGTTGCTCCCGCCGGTGAGCGCCTACGTCAACGCGGTCAACGGCCGGAACCTCGACGCGTTGGCGGGCGCGTTCGCCACGGACGCCGAGCTCATCGACGTCGGACGGCGCTTCACCGGCCGCGCCGCCATCCGCGCCTGGGCCGAGGCCGAGGTCATCGGCGGTCGCCTGACCGTCATCAGGGTCGCCGAGAACCGCCCCGGCCACCAACGCCTCCTGGTGCGCTTCGCCCCCGGCGGACAAGGGGGCTTCGAGGCCTACTACGCCTTCACCGTGGACGGATCGTCCATCACCAGAGCCGAACTGACCTACGCGAACTGATCGAAGGAGCCGAACGTTCATGACCTCCAGGAAGAAGGTCGAGTTCCCCGCCGACGGTGTCACGCTGACCGGCAACCTGTTCCTGCCGGACGGCGCCGACCCGGCGCCGGGCATCGCCGTGGCGGGCACCTGGACGAGCGTCAAGGAACTGATGGCCGACCGGTACGCCGAACGGCTCGCCGACCGCGGGTTCGCCGCACTGTCCTTCGACTTCACCGGCTACGGCGAATCCGAAGGCGAGCCGCGCGACTACGAGTCGCCGGAGCTGAAGGTCCGCGACATCGAGCACGCGGTGACCTTCCTCGCCGGACATTCCGCCGTGGACGCCACCCGTCTCGGCGCCCTCGGCGTCTGCGCGGCCGCGATGTACATGAGCGGGAATGCCGTCCGCGACCCCCGCATCCGGTCGCTGGCACTCGTCGCGCCGTGGCTGCACGACCCCACGATCTGCCGGGACGCGTACGGCGGAGAAGAGGGTGTCGCGGCCAAACTCGCCGAGGCCGAGCGGGCGCGCGAGCAGTACGAGAAGACCGGCGTGGTCGAGTACGTGCCGGTCGTCAGCGGTTCCGACCCCCGCGCCGCGATGCCGTTCGACATCGACTTCTACCTGAACCCCGACCGCGGCGGCCTGCCGCAGTGGCCCAACCGCTTCGCGGTGATGGCCTGGGAGGGCTGGCTCCGCTACGACTCGATCTCCCTGGCGCCGCGCCTCACCCAGCCCGTCCTGCTCGTCCACAGCGAGGACGCCGCCATCCCCGACGGCGCCAAGCGCTTCCACGCCGCACTGGCCGGCCCCAAGGAGTTCGTCTGGACGGAGGGCGACCAGTTCGACTTCTACGACCAGGAACCACAGGTCACAACGGCGACGGACGCCGCGGCGGCCCACTTCACCCGCACGCTGTCCGCCGACTAGCCTGACGCGTCCGGACGACGTTCCGCCGCACACCGAACACCGGGCACGCGCACCTGGACGCCGGCGCTGTCCGGTTTCGGGGCGGTCGGCGTGATGGACGCCCCGCGGTAGACGTGTCAACGAAGGTCGACGGTGATATCCGCGTCGGTGAGGAACTCGAGGATGTCCCGCAGAGTGGTCCTGGGATGCCAGCCGCGGATGTCGTAGGACGGGCGGTCGTAACCCGGGACGAGGTGGCGGCGCGCCACGTCGGAGTGGTGCCAGCGCAGACGGAACGGAGGGGTCGCACCCCACTCGCCGCGCAGGCATTCACCAAGCCCTTGCGGATCCCAGCCGAAGTAGCCGCCGGGTCCGTTGACGGCCTCGCCGAGGGCGCAGTAGAAGCCTTCGAGGTCGGTGACGTAGCGGCCGTCCAGGTCGTAGGTGCGTCCCGGCGGCCGGTCCGGCTGGTCGTGGAGATGGTGACTCACCGCCGCCCGGCACCATTCGTTGCGCAGCGCCCGGTCGTAGCCGGACCACAGGTTCGGCCGGGTGGGACGGCCCTCGTGCCAGAGATCCCAGATCTCTCGGGCGCCGTGCGGAAGGGGATCGGCGAACCCGCTGTCCAAGTCGATGTCGACCAGTCCGACGCCCAGGGGGCTGGGACGCGTCCCGGTCACGGTCACCGAGAGCATGTGACTCGTGGAGACGACGTTCCCACCCCGGTCCACAGCGTGGATCATCGCCCGGAAATGGCTGCGCCGGGCTGATCTCCGTTCCAGCATGTCCTGCAGCGGAGGTGCGGGACGGCAACCGACGAGCGTCACCGGCCGGATGGGCGGACGAGCACGTTCCCGGAAGATCCCATCGGTCCTGTGACAGCGTCCCAGAGCACTTCCGTCCGTGTCGGAGAGCACGAACGCCTGCGCGGCCGGTGGCCGCGCGGGAGGCCAGTGGTCCTCGGGCAGTATTCGCAGATACCCGCGCAGGTCGATATCCATGAGCCCGGACCCGGCCGGCGAGGGGCGTTGGCCGATGACCGTGACGTCGCACAACTCTTCCATGCACGAGCAACCATGCGAATAGCGTTGGCAGCCGCGCGGGAGCGGCCGCTCCGGATCGTGTACCGGATCCAGAATGATGCTCGCCAGCCATGCCTGATCGGTTCCGATGAGGGATAGGACGTCCCGCAAGGTCCCCGCCGGCTCGCAGCCGATCAGCGTGTACAACTCCGCGACCGGAGCCGGCGCGGGCTCAACGAACAAACCGTCGATGTCGACGCACAACGCCAGAGATCTCTCTTGAGCGCTCTCCTCGTCACGTTCGTCGTCGACCAGCAGCCACCTCGGCGCGACGGGCTGCTCGACCCACTCCGACATGATCACGCCGCCAAGGCTAACCGCCGAGCCGCTCGCGCTTCCGGGCCTTCCTCACATGCGGCAGGTCACCGGCTCCACAGCGGCGGATCCGGCTGCGGGTTGACGCCTTCGCGAAGTGACTCTCGGGTGATTCGCCAGCGGACACCTCCACACGGCTGTGGCGGCCCGAGCGTTGCCGCGCGACCGTCGGCGGTCTGGGCGAACAGGTAGTTTCCCTCTCTGGGAATTCGATAACGACGTTTACAGTCATCTCCACCATCGACCGGCCGTTCTGCTCCGGGGGCGATCTCCAAGGGCATGGCGGTAGTTCGAAATCCCGTGGTCGCGTCGTAATGAGCGATGCGCACCGGACTACGGGTCTCATTTATTATGGTGACGTTCGTGTCAGGGAAGGCGTCCTCCTCTCTCCCCACCGGAAACATGGCGTAAAAGAATACAATAATGGCCAAGGCTGTAACAGAAAATAAAATGATCGATAATACGCACCCTATATCCTTCAGTGTTTGATACATGACTTTCCCTGCATGCCGGGTGACCAGGCCCCCGGAGGTCGCGTGTCATGGGTCCCCGTCGGGGGTCTTCGTCCGTCTGGTTTCGCACGAACTCTAGCGTTCCGCTCCGAAAACGGTCAGCCAGTCGGTCACGGTAATGGAATAGGGGTGGGCGTTCCTCAGACGAGCCCGATCCCGAAGTCGCGCCTGGGAGTGCACCGGTGCGGGGACCCATACAGCGTCCGCGTAATTCCAAAAATCTCGATCATCAACAGCGTGCGTGGCAGTGGCGATGGCCAGCCGCACCGCTGAAGAGAATTCCTCCTCGGGGCAGACTCGGAGCCTCCCGCATAGGGTTTCGGTCCGCGGAGGTGAACCGGGCGGCCGACGTCGACGGTCCGCGGGGGCTGCTGCATGTGGTCACCGACTGCCCGGCCCCTACCCGAAGGTCCACAGAGCGTCGGCGGGGTGAAGTCCGCAGGCGCGCGTCGGTGACGGCCGCATCGCCGGCCCACCCCACGCCGTCCCAAAAAACCCATTACGTCCCTGCCGACGGTCGGAAATCGACTGCGACCGATGAGTTTGCGGGACTGGGACGGTCAGTCCGTCCATGACGACAGAACCCAAGATCGAGGAACGGGCCGCGCAGCCGTACGTGGCGATCAGACGCCGGGTCACCATGCAGGCCATCGGCGAGATCGCCGACCGCATCCCGGAACTCTTCGGCTGGCTCGGCGCGCACGGGATCGCCCCGGCCGGAGCGCCCTTCCTCAAGTACAACGCGTTCGCCGCGGATGGCGAGATGGAGATCGAGGCGGGAGTTCCCGTCCTGACGCCGATCGAGCCCGACGGCGAGGTCCTCGCGGGAACACTGCCCGCCGGGCGATACGCGACCGTCACCTACATCGGCCACCCCGACGGGCTGCTGAAGCGCACCACCGAGTTGCTCGACTGGGCCAAGGCCGAACAGTTGACCTGGGACGTCACCAACGACCGCTGGGCCTGTCGCCTCGAAATCTACGAAACCGACCCCACCCGAGAACCCGACCTCACCAAGTGGGAGACCGAACTCGCCTTCAAACTCGCCGACCACTCCTAGCAAACCCGCCCCGCGACCACAGAGTCTGGGAGACGCCCCCATGGGCCTAATGGTTGTCCCCAGGCCAACTCCACGAAGCAGGAGTAGCGCGAGCGTGCAGCCCTTGGGCTGAGGGCCCGTCCGAACGATTGCGTCTCATCCGGGCCATCGGGCCGATATCGAGTTCCGGTGGCCCGTGGGCCGCATGCCGTGCAGGCGCTTGAACGCCACGCTCAAGGCGTATCCGTAGGAATAGCCGACCATTCAGACGATGGTGTCCACCGTGTGGCCGGCGCCGGAGCAGGTCCGCGGCCAGGGCGATCCTCCAACTCACCAAATAGGCCATCGGCGGCTCACCGACCAGCGCGATGAACCGCCGGGCGAGTACCGCCCGTGAGACCCCACCCTGACCGCCGGGTCCGCCATCGTCCCACCGGATCGTCCAGCGCACGGCACCATCCCGGAGCGTAGCCATCCGGGCGTCGAGCCGGCTACGCAGTGCCGACACCAACATCAGGTTCGCCCGCCGTTTTCCTCGTAGGTACCGCCCCATGTTCAGCACCAGGGGTCCAGTGATGCCCCCGTCACGATCAAAGATCGTGCGGGGATTACCTCCCGGGCACGCCGGAGCACCTCACCGCGCCCGCTCCTGCCGGTCATGCCGGTGACCAGTAGGAATCTGGCGGTAAATCGTTGAAGTTTGGCAGTTTCCCGGCTGTGCTCGGCGACTCATTGTGGCAATAATCGTGTTCACCGAAACGCGCGGTGCGCGTATTACCGGGACGGGGACCCTGATGAAACGTCGTATGTTCACGCTGCTCAGTGCCACCGGATTTCTCATGCTCGGGGCGCTGCCCGCCCATGCCGGATCACCTTCTCCGGCTCCGAGTAAAGAGCCGCAGGTATCGGCGTTCGCTTCGGTGGACGCTACGGATCTGCAGCGGAAGATCGATCGGCACATCGCCAAGTACAGCGGCAGGCAGAAGGGCAAGAACCAGATCGAATGGGCTGGCGGCAAGGTCGTCATGACCTTCCCCCTGCCGCAGAAGACCGATGACGTGTCCGCCTACGCTCGAATCCACTGCAGGTACGGATACTACTGCGTTTACGAGCACGCCCTTTGGGACCGTGAAGGCGGCGCGATGATCAACTTCTACGACTACGGTAAGTACAACCTGGAGCACTACGGCTGGTCCCGCCGGGCCAGCGCGCTTGAGAACAACCAGTCGGGCGCGGCCATAGGGGCGCTGACCGACGAGTATGACTCCACCGGGCGGTATCTGATCCACTGGTCGAACGCCTGGTACAAGGCCGATGCGCTGGCCGACTGGAGAAACGATAAGGCGACTTCGGTGACGCTGACGTCCTGAGCTGAGAAACTGCCGGGCCTCGCTGCTCGATGGGGTCGCTGACCCCGCCGGGCAGGATCGGGTCTGGGAGGAACTCATGGACGGAGCCCTGGAGGGCTAGAGCCTGCCCACACTTGGCACGCGCCCACCGTCATACGCGTCCCGTAGTGCACCCGATGCCACACGGCGGATGAACGAAATCGGCCGGTTTCCGCAGGCCAAGCGCGGAAACCGGCCGATCGTTCAGCGGTGCCCCCTGCAAAATTCGTACTTGCGCACCCGGCTCCGGGAGCCGCTGACCTGTTGTTGAGGGCTCTGAGGCCCTTGAACTGTCCCGATCTTCCTACTTCAAAATCACCTATCGTCTTTGTTCCGCGTTTGCTCCGGATCTTGATCAGTGTGCTGGTCATCCGTCTCGGTAGTGCGTGCCATCCTCCCGATCTCGAACGCTCGGGCACGCTCGCCTGTGTTCTCCGAGATTTGTTTGGCCAGGCACGCTCGGTGAGAGATGAACGTGCCGCTTCCTGGGCCGTCGTTGCTTCGAACGTCCAGGACAAGGCCGTCGCCTCCCGGGCTCAACGTGGCCTTCTCGCCGCAGAAGTCGCACGGCCAGGCGAAGCTCTCCAGGTCCGCGGATCGTATGCTGAGCCGGATCCAGGCAGGTGGGTGCAACCGACGAACCTGTTGAACCACGGCGTCAATCTCTGCGCCGACCGGATAAAGATTCAGCAATTCGTCACGACTGGTCGGAGTCCTACGAAACTGCTCCATCATGTCGATTGAGGCACCAAGATCTTCGTGCCCGATCAGCTTGACCATCACGCCCCATGGCTGATGACTGACTACCTCGGCTCGGACTCGCTCACCGGGGATGAGGGCAAGACTCGCGGTCTCAAAACGCTGCACGGCCGACATCATCTCAATACACAGGCTCCCGCTGCCTCGCCGTCCACCGACCGCCATAGACGCGCCGACCAGTCCGAAGGGCGCTCCCGCGCGAACGGAGCGCAACCCCGAGACGGACCGTCCCGCGCGCGAGGGCCCTCCCGGGCCCGGAGAACCACGGGGTTCCCAGTCGCGCAGCCAGTCGGCGCGCTAGACCCGATGCCCCATGTGGAACGGACCGCCATTCAGGAAATCCTCGGGCGAGATTTTTTACTTTTTACCATGCCGCTTAATCTAAGGAATCTAGATACCTTTTTATTAAGGATGGATGCGGCCTCTGGGGCGAGGGCGGCAAGTGGATGGCTTCGGAGGTTCCAGTGCCTGGAGATATTTCGGGCCGGATCGCTCCATGCCTAGCGATCGTAAGGTCTCTGACAGGCCTCGCTGAGCACATGGCTCTACGCCGGCGTCTCATCGGCGGGCGGCGCCGTCAACCAGCGTATCGAAGGACGGCAGACGGCTGATCATGCCGGTGTTTGACAGGCTTCACCGAGAGGGCGTCCGACCTGCGGATACTCGATGAGACGCCACGGGTGTATGTCCAATTCTTCCGAACTCGCCCATTTTGTCGTGCGTGCGGCATACGCTTAGCCGCATGGCGCTGGCAGACATCTCTCGCGACGACGTGCTCAAAGCAATCGCTGAATATCGAGAACTCGGTCGTGAACAATTCCTTGCCCGATACGGCTTTAAAGAGGCGCGTACGTATCTGCTTGTCCATGACGATGCCTTCTATGACTCCAAGGCCATCGCAGACGTTGCGCACCGGTACAGGACCGGTACGGCGCTCGCGGCCGGAGAGTTCTCAGGTGGAGAGAAGCACGCTGTCCGGGTGCTTAACCAGCTTGGCTTTGAGGTTCGCAGTACGCGCAACCCTCCGTGGGCGTGGGATGAACTCGTCCTCGCTTGCGACCTCGTTGCTTCCAATGGCTGGCGCTGGCTCAGCTCAACCGACAAGCGCGTACTTGAACTGTCTGACCTTCTTCAGCGCTTGCCGATCCATCCGCTCGCCGAGCGTGGTGCCAAGTTCCGCAATCCCAACGGGGTCGCGCGCAAGACGGCCGACTTGGCCACGCATCACCCCGGCTACAACGGCAAATCGACCAAGGGCGGCGCTCTGGACCTTAAAGTTCTGCAAGCGTTCCTCGATGAGCCAACGCGCATGAAGGCGTCGGCTGCACTCATCCGCGCAGGCATCGACTCGGGAGCGCTGCTTGATCTGGCTTGGGTAGAGGATCCGGGCGATGAAGATGTCAGTGCCCCGGAAGGGCGTCTCCTCCTGCGCAACCACTTCGTTCGGGAGCGAGACCGGAACCTGCGGAAGAAGCGAATCGATCAGGCTCGCAAGGAACACGGCGAACTCGCGTGTGAGGTCTGCGGCTTTAACTTCGAACGCACCTACGGACCTCGCGGAGCGGACTACATCGAGTGTCACCACGTCGTTCCCCTGCACGTCTCCGGCGAGACGAAGACACG
Organism: Actinomadura pelletieri DSM 43383; assembly: GCF_003634705.1. Taxonomy (GTDB): domain Bacteria; phylum Actinomycetota; class Actinomycetes; order Streptosporangiales; family Streptosporangiaceae; genus Spirillospora; species Spirillospora pelletieri. Next base: position 748,522 of record NZ_RBWU01000002.1, read on the forward strand.
CCTGAAAGACTTGGCCCTCCTGTGCGCCAACTGCCATCGGATGATCCACCGGGCGTCCCCATGGCCGACACCGGGACAGTTGCGCGCCCTCGTAGTGAAGCAGCGGAGCGGCAGGCCTGCCGAGGCACCTTGAGCCTGTCCGAGGAGCTCTCTCGTGGGTTGTGCCAGACATTGAGATGGGCGGGACTCAGGTGGACTGAGGTCCCGCCCGATTCCTTGGTGTCCGTGCTGGTCAGCAGTTAGTTCTCGCTGATCATTCGAGGGTGCCCCCGCAGGATTCGAACCTGCGCACACGGCTCCGGAGGCCGCGTACCTGATTACGCAGGGCAACCCGGTTGACCTGCGCACGAGCAACGTCAGTTCGTGCGTGCGTCCTCCTTCATTCCGCACATGTTCCGGATTTTGGAGCGCAGTGCCGAAGGGCTCAGGGGTGACTACAGTGCGGCCATGGCAGTACCGGATGTGATTCCGATCAAGCATGACCCTGGTTACCACACCGACACGATTGGCAGGTGCCGGGACGGGCAGTTCTTCGGCTCTGTGACCGGTGTTTACCCCAAGGACTACAAGGTCGGTCCGGACTGGCAGAGGCAGATGCGCTGGTATGCCGTCCTGCACAGCTTCGACGTCGAAGGCTTTCACAGCGGGTCGAAAATCTGGCTCGCGGGCACCAACAGGCAGGGCGCACGCGACGCGACGCAGCGCGCAGAAGCGAAGCTCCGCCAGTGGTTGGACGACGTGCCTGACCGCACGTACGGGGACGTGGCGGTGCGGCCCTTCCAGGTCGAGGTCGACGAGATCGTGTTCGGCCTGGTGGTCGAGAGGCGGCGGGGGCGTCGAAACTGGGCGGAACTGTATCCCCAAGAACTTGGGTTCGGCCCTCCCTGGGACGGCTTGTACAGCACGTGACCACGTGGTGCGCTTCGGACGCCAGATCGACGCCCAGGGCGTCATGGCCGACTCCGCCGACTCCCGCAAGCTTTCGGCAAACCCCCTCGACGGCACCGACGAACGGGACTGGAAGCCCCCGGAAGTCGTCCATGCGGTCGACCGGCGGCGGGTCCCTAACCCCAAACAAGTCGGTGCGCTGCTGGATGCCGTCCGCCAGGTCGGAAGGACACAGGGGCCTCGCCTCGTCGCCGTGTTCGGCTGCATGTACTACGGCATGCTCCGGCCGTCTGAGGCGGTGAACCTGCGTAAGGACGACTGCACGTTGCCCGCGTCCGGTTGGGGCCTGCTGGAGGTCGCCGAGGTGAAGTCCGCGGCCGGAAAGCAGTGGACGGACGACGGGGAAGTTCACGAGCACGCGGTCTCAAGGGCCGACCCTTCGACACTGTCCGGCCGGTGCCGATCCCTCCGGAACTTGTGGAGCTGCTCCGCGCACACCTGGACGAGTACGGCACTGGGCCAGAAGGCCGGCTGTTCCGCACCTACAAGGGCGGCGTGTATCAGCCGTCGACCCTCTGGCGCGTACTGGAAAGGGCACGAGAGAAGGCGCTCTCAGCCACACAGGCAAAGACGCCACTCGCGCGCAAGCCATACGACTTCCGCCACGCTGGCGTCTCGTGGCGGTTGAACGCGGGTGTCCCGGCCACACAGGTCGCCGAGTGGGCGGGCCACAGTGTGGAGGTCCTGCAACGGATCTACGCACACTGCCTGGACGGCGAGGACGGCCACTGGTTCCAACGGATGGACGCGGCCCTACGCCGCTAACCTGAGCCCCGGTTCCGTGCCGGGGCTCTTTTGCTGGGGGTGACCTGCACAGATGGCCTCAAAGCCGTTCCGCGTATGTTCCGGAAACGATGACAATCGGCGGCCTTCGCTGACACATGGCTGCATACGCAACAAACCCCGGCGACCGACAAACAGCCCGGTCAACCGGGGTTTTCGCAGATCTTGGAAGGTGCCCCCTGCAGGATTCGAACCTGCGCACACGGCTCCGGAGGCCGTTGCTCTATCCCCTGAGCTAAGGGGGCCCTGCGGCCTTGGTGGCGCGCGGTAGAAGGCTACCAGGGTTGGCGGGGGGACGCGCACGTGGACGTTCGCCGTGCGTCACGGGGGTGAGTGGGCTAACTTCGTGGCCGTGACCGAGCCACTGGGACGCGTGCTGGTCGTCGATGATGACGAGGTGATCCGCCAACTGATCGCCGTGAACCTGCAACTGGAGGGGTTCGAGGTGGCGACCGCGGTGGACGGTCAGGACTGTCTGGAGAGGGTCGCCGAGGTGCGGCCGGACGTCGTCACGTTGGACGTGATGATGCCCAGGCTGGACGGGTGGGTGACGGCGGTCCGGCTGCGGGAGGATCCGGAGACGGCGCACATTCGGGTCGTGATGATCACGGCGCGGGCGCAGGAGCATGATGTGCGCAGGGGGCATGAGATCGGGGTCGACGCGTACGTGACCAAGCCGTTCGACCCGAATCAGCTGATCCAGACCGTTCGGAAGCTGGCGGCGGTGTCCGGATAGTCTCACCGGTGTGACTCCAGCCGAGGTGGGCGATGCCCTGGTGGGCGCGGTGCGGGATGCCGTGGCCGAGGGTGAGCTTGATGTGGCGGTGCCGGGGGGTGTGGTTGTTTTCAGTCGGGGCGCGGGGGTTTTCGAGAGTCCTGTGGCGTTGCGGTTGGGGGTTGATCCGTGGGTGATCGCGCGGCGGGTCGGGGGGGCTGTGAGTGGGCCCGGGTTCGTGCGGGTCGTTGTGGGGGTGGAAGAGGTTGTGGAGGGGGTTTTGCGGGAGGAGTTCGGGGGTGTGCGGGTGCCGGGGGGGTGGAGTGAGTGGCCTCGGACGTTTGGCAATCCTGGGTTTTCGGTGCGGTACGCCTATGCGCGGGCTTGTTGGGTTGGGCGTTGGGCTGTGGAGCTTGGGGTGCGGCAGGGGCCGTTGGTGGGGGTGGGGGCGGAAGAAATCGAGTTGGTCGGGGCGTTGGGGGACGTTCGGGGGAGGGTGCTTCAGGCGGAGCGGGAACGGGATGCCAGGCCGCTGATGTTGTGTTTGGAGAGAGTGGCCGGGGCGTACCACGACGTCCATGAGCGTTGCCCGGCCGTGCCGAAGGGCGATGAGGAGCCCGAGGCGGTGCACGGAGGGCGGGTCCGGTTGGCCGAGGCGGTGAAGGTCGCGCTCGGCAACGGACTGAATGTGATCGGTGAGACCCCTAGAGAGCGGATATGAGTCGAGTACATCCTGCTGGGCCGCGGCATGCCGATGTTCTGCCGGAGGATCATCCGGCCGGGCCCGCGGACGACCTGAACGCGCTGGCGCCGGTGGTCTGGCCGAGGAACGCCAAAAGGGACGGCGGTGTTCTGACGGTCGGTGGCGTCGATGTGCGGGATCTCGCACGGGAGTACGGGACGCCCCTGTACGTCTATGACGAGGAGGACGTGCGGAGCCGTGCGCGGGAGTACGCGGCGGCGTTCCATGACGGTGACGTGCACTACGCGGGCAAGGCGTTTCTGTGTACGGCCGTCGCGCGTTGGGTGAAGGAGGAGGGGCTCGGCCTGGACGTGTGCAGCGGGGGTGAGCTCGCTGTGGCGTTGGCGGCGGATTTCCCTACCGAGCGCATCACCCTGCATGGGAGCAACAAGGCGACCTGGGAGATCGAGAAGGCGCTGGAGGTCGGGGTCGGACGCATCGTGCTCGATTCGTTCGAGGAGATCGCCCGGGTCGGGTATCTCGCCCAGGAGATGGGTGTGCGGCCCAAGGTGATGGTGCGCGTCACGACGGGTGTCGAGGCGCACACTCATGAGTTCATCGCGACCGCGCACGACGACCAGAAGTTCGGGTTCTCCAGGAGTTCGGGCGCGGCCTTGGAGGCGGTGCGGCGGGTTCTGGCGCTGCCGCAGTTGGAGCTGGTGGGGCTGCACAGCCATATCGGGTCGCAGATCTTCGAGGTGGACGGGTTCGAGGTCGCGGCGCACCGGCTGGCGGAGTTGCTGGTGGCGATCCGGGACGAGCACGGCGTCGAGCTTCCGGAGCTGGACCTGGGCGGCGGATACGGCATCGCGTACCTGCCGGACGAGGAGCCGCACGATCCGAAGTCGATCGCGGACGGGCTCAGGAACATCGTGGCGCGCGAGTGCAAGGCGTACGACCTGTCGATGCCGCGGCTGACGGTGGAGCCGGGGCGGGCGATCGTGGGGACGGGCGGCGTCACGTTGTACGAGGTGGGAACGGTCAAGGACGTCGAGGGCCTCCGGACGTACGTGTCCGTGGACGGCGGCATGAGCGACAACCTGCGGACCGCGCTGTACGGCGCCGAGTACACGGGCGTGTTGGCGAGCCGGTCGTCCGACGCATCCCCCATGCTCAGTAGGCTTGTCGGCAAGCACTGCGAAAGCGGCGACATTGTGGTGCGGGACCTCTGGTTCCCCGAAGATATTTCGGCGGGGGACCTGGTGGCGGTGGCGGGGACCGGTGCGTACTGTCGGTCGATGGCCAGCAACTACAACCACGTCCCGAAGCCCGCCGTGGTGGCGGTGAGGGACGGCAGGTCGCGCGTGATCGTTCGCCGGGAGGGCGCCGAGGACCTGCTGCGGCTCGATGCGGAGGTCGAAGCGTGAAACCCGCACTGCGCGTGGCGCTGCTCGGATGCGGAGTGGTCGGGACGGAGGTCGTCCGGCTGCTGAACGAGCAGGCGGCCGATCTGGCCGCGCGGGTCGGGGCTCCGCTGGAGCTGGCCGGGATCGCGGTGCGGCGCCCGGACCGGGTGCGGGAGGGCGTCGACCGGAGTCTGCTGACCACGGACGCGCAGACGTTGGTGACCAGGGACGACGTCGACATCGTCATCGAGGTCATCGGCGGGATCGAGCCGGCCAGGTCGCTGATGCTGGAGGCGATGAAGGCCGGGAAGTCGGTCATCACGGCCAACAAGGCGCTGCTGGCGGAGGACGGCGCGACGCTGTTCGCGGCGGCCAGGGAGTACGGCGCCGATCTGTACTACGAGGCCTCCGTCGCGGGCGCGATTCCGTTGCTGCGGCCGTTGAGGGAGTCTCTGGTCGGCGACCACGTGCATCGGGTGCTCGGCATCGTGAACGGCACCACGAACTACATCCTCGACCAGATGGACACGCACGGCGCGGGGTTCAACGACGCGCTGGAAGAGGCGCAGTCGCTCGGTTACGCGGAGGCCGATCCGACCGCCGATGTGGAGGGTTTCGACGCGGCGGCGAAGGCGGCGATCCTGGCGCAGCTCGCGTTCCACACTCCGGTGACGGCGGCGGACGTCCATCGTGAGGGCATCACCGAGGTGACCGCCGCGGACGTGGCCGGTGCCAAGGGCATGGACTGTGTGGTCAAGCTGCTCGCCATCTGTGAGCGGGTCCCTTCGGAGGACGGTCGGAACGGCCGTGGCGTATCGGTTCGCGTGTATCCGGCGATGATTCCCCGGTCGCATCCGTTGGCGAGCGTCCGTGAGGCTTACAACGCGGTGTTCGTCGAGGCGGAGTCGGCCGGTTCGCTCATGTTCTACGGCGCGGGGGCCGGGGGTGCGCCGACGGCGTCCGCCGTACTCGGCGATCTGGTGGCGGTGGCCCGCAACGTGGCCGGTGGTACGCCCGGTCCGGTGGAAGTGACGTACGCGAAGCTTCCAGTACTGCCGATGGGTGGGACGGTCACGCGCTACTACATCCAGGTGGACGTGACCGACGAGGCCGGTGTTCTGGCCACGGTCGCCGAGGAGTTCGCCAGGCACGGCGTCTCGATACAGGCCGTCCGGCAGGTCGGCCTGGGTGAAGAGGCACAGCTCGTCGTGGTGACGCACCGGGCCCCCGACGCGGCCCTCGCCGCGACGGTCAAGGGGTTGCGTGAACTCGACATCGTCCGAGAGGTCACGAGCGTCATGCGCGTCGAGGGCGAGGAGTAGAACGTTCTCTTTGCCCGAGTGGCGAGAAGAGCGTTCCTTTCGACACCGGTAGACTCCGGACAACATCGCAGGTCATTCAGGGAGACCGAACGTGAACGCGAACGCCCGCGCGTGGCGTGGCCTTATCGAGGAGTACCGTGACCGGCTTCCGGTGACGGACGCGACGCCGGTCGTGACGCTGCTGGAGGGCGGCACGCCGCTGCTGCCCGCCGGACGGCTGTCGCAGCTCACCGGCTGTGAGGTGTTCCTCAAGGTCGAGGGCGCGAACCCGACCGGTTCGTTCAAGGACCGCGGCATGACCGTGGCGATCAGCAAGGCCGCCGAGGACGGCGCCAAGGCCGTCATCTGCGCCTCGACCGGCAACACCTCGGCGTCCGCCGCCGCGTACGCGGTGCGGGCCGGGATGACCTGCGCGGTCCTCGTCCCCGCCGGGAAGATCGCGATGGGGAAGCTGGCGCAGGCGCTGGTGCACGGCGCGCGGCTCCTCCAGGTGGACGGCAACTTCGACGACTGTCTCGAACTGGCCCAGAAGCTGGCCGTCGACTATCCGGTGGCGCTCGTCAACTCCGTCAACAAGTACCGGCTACAGGGCCAGAAGACGGCCGCGTTCGAGATCGTGGACGCGCTCGGCGACGCCCCCGACGTGCACTGCCTGCCCGTGGGCAACGCGGGCAACATCTCCGCGTACTGGATGGGCTACAAGGAGTACGCCGCCGACGACGTCGCCTCGAAGACCCCGCGCATGCTGGGGTTCCAGGCGTCCGGGGCGGCGCCGTTCGTGAAGGGCGAGCCCGTCCTGAAGCCCCAGACCATCGCGACCGCGATCCGGATCGGCAACCCCGCGTCCTGGGATCTGGCGGTCGCCGCGCGGGACGAGTCGGGCGGCGCCATCGCCTCGGTCACCGACCGGCAGATCCTGGCCGCGTACCGGCTGCTCGCCCGGGAGGAGGGCGTCTTCGTCGAGCCCGCCTCCGCGGCGAGCGTCGCGGGTCTCCTCCAGGCGAGCGAGCAGGGCGGGGTCACGCCGGGGACGAGGGTCGTCTGCACGGTGACGGGCAACGGCCTCAAGGACCCCGACTGGGCGATCTCCGGCGCGCCCGCCCCGACCACCATCAAGGTCGACGCGCACTCCGCCGCGTCGGAACTCGGTCTCACCTGAGGTGGGCTGGACGGACGGCCCGGTCCTGGTACGGACCCCGGCCACCAGCGCCAACCTCGGTCCCGGATTCGATTCCCTCGGCCTCGCGCTGTCCCTGCACGACGACGTCGAGGTCGAGTTGACCGGCGGGGGGCTGTCCATCGAGGTGGACGGCGAGGGCGCGGAGGTCGCCGACCGGGGCGAGCGGCACCTCATCGTCAAGGTGGTGCGCCGGACCTTCGACCGGCTGGACGACCTGGCCGGAACCGGTCCGGGCGGGCGGCCCGCGGGCCTGCGGCTTCGGTGCCGCAACCGGATCCCGCACAGTCGCGGCCTCGGTTCGTCGTCCGCGGCGATCGTCGCGGGAATCGTCGCGGCACGGGCGTTGCATCCGGCGGGGGAACTCCTCGGTGACGACGAGGCGCTCCGCCTCGCCACCGAGATCGAGGGGCACCCCGACAATGTCGCGCCGTGCCTCGCGGGCGGCCTGACCGTCGCCTGGACGACCCCGGACGGGCCACGGCTCGTCCGCCTGGAATCACAGGTCACGCAGGTCACGGCCTATGTGCCGGAGCAGCGGCTGGCGACCGAGCGGGCGCGTGGGCTGCTGCCGGAGACCGTCCCGCACGGGGACGCCGCCGCCAACGCCGGACGCGCGGCGCTGCTCGTCGCGGCGCTCACCGGCGGACTGGGCGCGGACGTCCTGCTCGACGCGACAGAGGACCGCCTTCATCAGAATTACCGCGCCCCCGCCATGCCCGACTCCGCCGAACTGGTCGGGCGGCTTCGCGCGGCGGGTGTCCCGGCGGTGATTTCCGGGGCAGGACCTACTGTCCTGGCCTTCACAAGCGCATCACAAGTTGATTCGATAGCTCCCGAAGTGGGTAATGGGTGGCTCAAGCACCCGTTGGACGTCGCGACCCGCGGCGCACGCGTCGTGACCGGAGAATCGACGCTCCGGCCCTGATGGCGGCACCGCGGGCGGGGGCACACGCGTCGCGGCGGCCGGTGCGGGTTCCAGCGCGTTCCCGCTAGGTAAAATGCGAAGACATCGACCTCTGGGGAATAGCAGTGCGCCCTGGTGATGTTAGGCTGAATGCCGCACCAGATGCCCCGTTCGGGGCAGCGTGCTCGTCAGCCGCGCGTCATCTGATCGGCCTTCCGGCCGTGTCGGTTCCGCGTACTAGGCTTCCCGACACCGTGACTTCCCGTTGTCCGGCATTCCAGCGAAACTTCGGACGTGGCGGTAGCGGGGACGCCTGCGAGCGAACCGTCCCGTACACCATCTGGCTGTGCCCAGAAAACGCAGATCCCGGCCCCACCGTGATCAGCGGAGCCCGTCCCGGCGCCCCCGCCGGGCCGCACTACCGGGTCGGCTGGCCGAACACCGGCCAACGCCCGCTCCCTGGGAAGGACCCTTAGTGAGCGAATCCAGCGAACTCCTTACGGACGCATCGAGCACGGGACCCGTCGACGCCGCACAGGCCGCCGACGCCGCGCCCGCCACCCCCCGGCGCCGCCGGTCCGGCACCGGCCTGTCGGCCATGGTGCTGCCCGAGCTCAAGGCGCTCGCGTCCAGCCTCGGCATCACCGGTGTGACCGGGATGCGCAAGAGCCAGCTCATCGCCGCCATCCAGGAGAAGCAGGGCGGCGGCGTGCAGGGCTCGGCCGGGGGCGAGCAGGGAGCCGCTGCGACGGCCCAGCAGGAGCCGGCCAAGACCGAGCGTCCCCGGCGGACCCGCACCGCGGCAGCCAAGCGCCAGGTGTCCGACGAGCAGGTCGCGCTCACCGACGTCGCTCCCGCGGGCGAGCAGCCGGCGGCCGGCGGGCAGTCGGAGGCCCAGCCCCAGACGGAGCAGGCGGACAAGCCCGCCGACACCGAGACGACCGACAAGGCCGACAGGGCCGACAAGACCGAGCGGTCCGACAGGGCGGACCGCGGCGAGCGTCACGGGGGCCGGCAGCGCGGCGACCGGCAGGGCCGCGACCGCGACCAGGGGCGCGATCGTGACCAGGGCCGCGAGCAGAACGCCGAGGACGGCGAATCCCAGGGCGGACGTGACGGGCGCGAGAACCGCGACGGCGGGCGCGACGGCCGGGAGGGGCGCGAGGGCGGCGGGCGCCAGCGCCAGCGCGGCGGCCGTGAGCGCGGCGAGCGTGGTGACCGCGGAGAGCGTGGCGAGCGCGGCGAGGGCCGTGACCGCGGCGACCGTGGTGACCGCGGAGACCAGGGCGGCCGTCAGCGGGGCCAGAGCCAGGGCGGCGGCGGCCAGCACGACGACGAGGACGGCGGCGGCCGGAGCCGTCGCGGGCGCCGGTTCCGCGAGCGCAACCGCGGCCGTGGCCGTGAGCGCTACGAGGAGCCGGTGATCACCGAGGACGACGTCCTGATCCCGGTGGCGGGCATCCTCGACATCCTCGACAACTACGCGTTCGTCCGCACGACCGGCTACCTGGCGGGCGCGAACGACGTGTACGTGTCGCTGGCCCAGGTCCGCAAGAACGGGCTGCGCAAGGGCGACGTCATCACCGGCGCCGTCCGGCAGCCCCGCGAGGGGGAGCGGCGCGAGAAGTTCAACGCGCTCGTCCGGCTCGACACCGTCAACGGGATGGAGCCCGAGCAGGCCAAGAACCGCGTCGACTTCTCCAAGCTGACCCCGCTGTACCCGCAGGAGCGGCTGCGGCTGGAGACCGACCCCGGCATCCTGACGACCCGGATCATCGACCTGGTGTCGCCGATCGGCAAGGGGCAGCGCGGTCTGATCGTGTCGCCGCCCAAGGCCGGTAAGACGATGGTGCTGCAGGCGATCGCCAACGCGATCACCAAGAACAACCCGGAGTGCCACCTGATGGTCGTCCTCGTGGACGAGCGTCCGGAGGAGGTCACCGACATGCAGCGGACGGTGAAGGGCGAGGTGATCCACTCGACCTTCGACCGTCCCGCCGAGGACCACACCACCGTCGCGGAACTGGCGATCGAACGTGCCAAGCGGCTGGTGGAGCTGGGCCACGACGTCGTCGTGCTGCTCGACTCGATCACCCGGCTGGGCCGCGCCTACAACCTGGCGGCGCCCGCGTCCGGCCGGATCCTGTCCGGTGGTGTCGACTCGACGGCGCTGTACCCGCCGAAGCGGTTCTTCGGCGCGGCTCGCAACATCGAGAACGGCGGTTCGCTGACCATCCTCGCGACCGCGCTGGTGGAGACCGGGTCCCGCATGGACGAGGTCATCTTCGAGGAGTTCAAGGGCACCGGCAACATGGAGCTGAAGCTCAACCGGGGCCTGGCCGACAAGCGGATCTTCCCGGCGGTGGACGTGGACGCGTCCAGCACCCGCAAGGAGGAGATCCTCATGGCGCCGGAGGAACTTCGCATCGTGTGGCAGCTCCGCCGCGTCCTGCACGCCCTCGACATGCAGCAGGCGCTGGAGCTCCTCATCGAGAAGATGAAGGAGACCAAGTCGAACGCCGAGTTCCTGCTCCAGGTGCAGAAGACCACGGTCTCCGACGACCGCTGAGCGGCCTCCCGGCCCTGGCTTGACGGTGTCGGCGCCCCCGTCCGGAACGGTCCGGGCGGGGGCGTTCGTCGTCCCTCCCCGCGATGGTGGGGTTAGCCCCACCCCCGAATGGGCGGCGCACATCATGGTCCCTCCACCTGGGCCGGGGCACGCTTGGACCGTAGGTTGGAACGGGCATGGAGGGACGTCGTGAGCGAGCTGAGCAGGAAGGCCGAGGGCGGGGGAGCGACCGCCGCCGGGGCCGCCGCGCGGTGGGCGGCGGCGCGATGGGCCACGGTGCTGAACGCCGGGGGAGACGCGGCGTCGACCGTCGCGAACGGCCCGTGGACGCCGCTCGGCATGCTGAAGTCGTCGCTGACCTGGCGTTCGGCGGTCTATCTGGCGGCCGGACTGGCCTTCGGGCTCGGCTGGCTCGTCGTGCTGGTCGTCGGGCTCGTCGCGTCGGTCAGCCTGCTGATCATCTGGGTGGGGCTGCCGCTGCTGGCGCTGCTGATGGTGGCGTGGCGGTTCGGCGCGGTGCTGGAACGGCAGCTCGTCCGGGCGGCGTTCGGTGTCAGGATTCCCAGCCCGTACCGGCCGCTGCCGGAGGGGCGCAACCCGCTGTTGAAGCTGAGGAGCATGGCGGCCGACCCGGCCACCTGGAAGGACCTGGTCTACCTCCTGGCGCTGTTCCCCATCACGCTGCTGGAGTTCGTCGTGTCCACGGTGGTCTGGGCGGGGTCGGCCATGCTGCTGTTCATGCCGGTGATCGTGGCGGGGGACGGAACCGGCGCCGAGGTCAGCGCCGGGTTCGTCTCGTACTGGGCCGGTAACCCGATCGAAGCGCTGCCGATCTCCCTGATGGGGCTGTTCGGCCTGGTCGTGGCGATGTACGTGACGCGGGTGATGGCGATCGCCCATTCGGCGTTCGCGGGGCTCATGCTCGGCCCGAGCCCGGCGCAGAAGGAGAACGTGGAGTTGCGGAAGCGGACGGAGCATCTGCGGGCCAGCCGCGCCCGCGGCGTCGACGCGGCGGAGTTCGAGCGCCGCCGTATCGAGCGCGACCTGCACGACGGGGCGCAGCAGCGGCTGCTGGCCGTGGCCATGGACATCGGCCGGGCCCGCGCCAAGCTGGAAGAGGACCCGGAGGGCGCGCGGGCCCTGATCGAGCAGGCCCACGCCGGTACCAAGGAGGCGATCTCCGAGCTGCGCGACCTGGCCCGCGGCATCTACCCGGCGATCCTCACCGACCGGGGCCTGGACCCGGCGCTGTCGGGTCTCGCGGGCCGCGCGCCCGTCCCGGTGGAGGTCGATGTGGATCTGCCGGAGCGTCCTCCGGCGGCGGTCGAGAGCATCGCGTACTTCATCGTCGCGGAGTCGCTCGCGAACATCGCCAAGTACGCCCGGGCGACCCGCGCGTCCGTCCGGGTCGTCCGGGAGGACCGGTGGGTGGTCGTCGAGGTGATCGACAACGGGGTCGGCGGCGCGTCCGCCCGGCCCGGGGGCGGTCTGGCGGGCCTGGCCGACCGGGCCGCCACGATCGACGGGATGCTGATCGTGGACAGCCCGCCCGGCGGTCCGACGATCATTCGCGCGGACCTGCCGTGCACCTGGTGATCTTCGACGTCCGGTGAACCAAGCCCGTTCCCGCTTCCGAATGAGGCCGTCCGCGACCGCGGGCGGCCTCATTCCGTCGTCACAGGCCCGATAATGGGCTGATGCGGGTTGTCATCGCCGAGGATTCGGTGCTGTTGCGCGAAGGGCTCGTCCGGCTGCTCGACGACGCCGGGATCGAGACGGCGGGGACGGTCGGGGACGGCCCCGGCCTGCTCGGCATCGTCGAGGAGCACGAACCCGATCTCGCCATCGTGGACGTGCGAATGCCGCCGTCGTTCACCGATGAGGGCCTGCGGGCGGCGCTGGCCGTCCGGGAACGCCGTCCGGGCACCCCGATCCTCGTCCTGTCGCAGTACGTGGAGGAGCGGTACGCGACCGACCTGATCGGCGGCGGCGCCGAGGGCGTCGGATACCTGCTGAAGGAGCGGGTGGCGGACGTCGCCGAGTTCATCGACGCGGTCCGCCGGATCGCCGCGGGCGGGACGGTCATCGACCCCGAGGTGATCGGTCAGCTGTTGGGCCGCCGCCGCAACGGCGACCCGCTGGACGCGTTGACCCCGCGGGAGCGGGAGGTGCTGGCGCTGATGGCGCAGGGACGGTCGAACGGCGCCATCGCCAAGGACCTCGTCGTCACCGAGGGCGCCGTGGAGAAGCACATCTCCAACATCTTCATGAAACTGGACCTGCAACCCGCGCAGGGCGGCCACCGCCGGGTCATGGCGGTCCTGACCTACCTGGGCCGCGCCGAGGTCTGAGCGGCCGCCCCGGGACGTCGAAGATCGGGAATGCCCGGTGACGTCGGCACGTTCACGTATCTGGCACACTTGGGGCCGAGTGGTTCTGAGAACCGCTTGGAAACCCAACCGCTCGGAACCAACCGCTGCGGCACCGGTTCACGTTTCCACTTCTCTCATGGCTCCGCGGCTGCGCGAACGGCCATGCGAACCATGCGAGGCGGAGCGCCCGGTACCGCCAGAAGCGAGGAGAACCCGTGAAGCCCGACATTCACCCGAACTACGTCGTCACGACCGTGACGTGTACGTGCGGCAACACGTTCGAGACCCGCAGCACCGCCGAGAACGGCGTGATCCACGCGGACGTCTGCTCGAACTGCCACCCGTTCTACACGGGCAAGCAGAAGATCCTCGACACCGGCGGTCGGGTGGCGCGCTTCGAGCAGCGCTTCGGCAAGAAGAAGGCCGACAAGTAGGACGAGCGCCGCATCCAGCGACCAGATGACGGCCCGGGGACTCACCAAGGGTCTCCGGGCCTTCCGAACCGGCCAGGACACATCGTGAATCTCGACGAACTGATCAGCGAATACGCGGGCATCGAGGAACGGCTCGCCGATCCGTCCGTCCATGCCGACCAGAGCCTGGCGCGCAAACTCGGAAAGCGCTACGCGGAGCTGCGGCCGATCGTCGAGACGCACCGTGAGTTGGCGTCGACCGAGGACGACCTGGCCACCGCGCGGGAGCTGTCCAAGGAGGACGAGGCGTTCGCCGCCGAGGCCACCGACCTGGAACGGCGGCGCGGGGAGCTTGAGGGGCGGCTGCGGCGGCTGTTGGTGCCGCGCGACCCGAACGACGCCAAGGACGTCATCCTCCAGGTGAAGGCGGGGGAGGGCGGCGAGGAGTCGGCGCTGTTCGCCGGCGATCTGCTCCGCATGTACCTGCGGTACGCCGAGCGCGCCGGCTGGAAGACCGAGATCATCGACTCGCACCCGTCCGACCTCGGCGGGTACAAGGACGTCACCGTCGCCGTCAAGGCCAAGGGCGGGCAGGACGAGGGCGTCTGGACGCGGCTGAAGTACGAGGGCGGCGTCCACCGGGTGCAGCGCGTTCCCGCGACCGAGTCGCAGGGCCGCATCCACACCAGCGCCGTCGGCGTGCTCGTCACCCCCGAGGCCGAGGACGTCGACGTCCAGGTCGACCCGAACGACCTGCGCATCGACGTGTACCGCTCGTCCGGGCCCGGCGGGCAGAGCGTCAACACCACCGACTCCGCGGTCCGCATCACGCACCTGCCGACGGGCGTGGTCGTCTCGTGCCAGAACGAGAAGAGCCAGCTCCAGAACAAGGAGCAGGCGCTGCGCATCCTGCGGTCGCGCCTGCTGGCGATGGCGCAGGAGGAGGCCGACGCCGCCGCGGCCGCCGAACGCAAGAGCCAGGTCCGCACCGTGGACCGCTCGGAGCGGGTGCGCACCTACAACTACCCGGAGAACCGGATCTCCGACCACCGGGTCGGCTACAAGGCCTACAACCTCGACCAGGTCCTGGACGGCGACCTCCACAACGTCACGCAGGCGCTCGTCGACGCCGACATGGAGCGCCGTCTGGCCGAAGCCCAACAATCATGAGCGCAGCGATTCGGGGGGTGTGTGGGGTCGTCTCCCCACATGAGGCTCGCCTGAGCGGAGCGAACCGGGAGGTGTGTGGGGTCGTCCCCTCACATGAGGCTCGCATGAGCGGTGTGAACCGGGGGGTGTGGGGAGTCGACCCCTCACTCAGGGCACGCATGGGCGGAGCGAATTCGGGGGGCGTTCCCCCTCGAGAGGCAGGGTCATGAACCTGCTGCTCGACGAGATCGCCAGGGCGACCGCGCGGCTCGCGGACGCGGGTGCCGCCTCGCCGCGCGCGGACGCCGAGGAGCTCGCCGCGGCCGTGCACGGGGTGAAGCGGTCGGAGCTGCACAACGTCCCCGACAGTGCGTTCGACGCCCGGTTCTGGGAGTTCGTGGCGCGCCGGGAGGCGGGCGAGCCGTTGCAGCACATCACGGGCCGCGCGTTCTTCCGCTATCTGGAGTTGAAGGTCGGGCCCGGCGTGTTCGTCCCGCGCCCGGAGACCGAGGTCATGGTCGGGTGGGTGCTGGACACGTTGCGGGACATGGACGTCCGCGACCCCCTGGTCGTCGATCTCGGTACGGGCTCGGCGGCGATCGCCCTGTCGGTCGCGTTGGAGGCGCCGCGCGCCCGCGTCCACGCCGTGGAGAAGGATCCGACGGCGTTCGTCCACGCCACCCGTAACGTCGAGGAGTTGGACGAGCGGGGCCGTGTCCGGCTGCACCTGGACGACTTCGCCACCGCGCTGCCGGAGCTGAACGGCACCGTCGACCTGGTCGTGTCGAACCCCCCGTACATTCCGATGAGCGAGTGGGAGTACGTGCCGCGCGACGTTCGCGACCACGACCCCGCGGACGCGCTGTGGGGCGGCGGTGACGACGGTCTGGACGCCATCCGCGTGGTGGAGCGCACGGCCCGGCGCCTGCTGCGTCCCGGCGGTTACGTGGCGGTCGAGCACAGCGACCTCCAGGGCAACGACGTCTACTGGGTGTTCGCGGAGGAGAACGGTTGGCGGGACGTCCGCAACCGCCGCGACCTCACCAACCGGGACCGGTTCGTCACCGCCCGGACGGCGTCCGACTAGCGCCCCGCACCGCGCCGACCGGCTCCGACCAGCGTTGATCATGGGCGCAGACGGGGCGCGCCGTGGCGCGGCTATCCTTGGCGGTGCCATACCGGACGAGCGCTGCGCAGATGGGAAGACGGGCGACCGTGAGCCGACGTTATGACTGCTCCGATCCGATGGAGCGCACCCGCGGGATCGCCGAGGCCGTGTCGGCCGTGCGGCGCGGCGAGTTGATCGTCCTCCCGACCGACACCGTGTACGGCGTCGGCGTGGACGCCTTCCTGGCGTCGGCGGTGGAGAAGCTGCTGACCGCGAAGGGCCGGGGACGGGAGATGCCGCCGCCGGTCCTGGTCGGCTCGGTGCGGGCCGCGACCGCGCTGACCGATGACCTCGGCGTGTACGGGCAGGACCTCATCGAGGAGTTCTGGCCGGGTGCGCTGACCCTCGTCGTCCGCGCGAACCCGAGCCTCATGTGGGATCTCGGCGACACGAAGGGCACCGTGGCGCTGCGGATGCCGATGCACGATCTGGCGGTGGAGCTGCTGAAGGAGACCGGCCCGATGGCGGTCAGCAGCGCCAACCTCAGCGGCCGTCCCGCCGCCCGCGACGTCGAGGAGGCCGAGAAGATGCTCGGCGACTCCGTCTCCGTCTATCTGGACGGCGGTGTGGCCGGGCACGTCGAGCCGTCGACGATCGTGGATCTGACCGGCTCCGTGCCGCGGTTGCTGCGCGCGGGCGCCATTCCCGAGGACAAGATCCGCGCGGTGGTGGGCGTGCTCCTGACCGACGAGGACGACGAGGACGGGGAGCCCGCAGAGCCCCCGTCGAGCGCCGACGTTCCCAGGCCTTCCCTCACCAAGGAGTCGCGGTCCGGATCCCCGGACGAGCCCGCTGAGGCCCCCACCGACCCCACCGGGCGCCCCTCCGGCTCCGCCGACGAGCCCGCGACCCCCGCCACGACCAACGACGCCTGACCCGACGCCGACGAACGTCGCCCGACCCGCGGGTCGTTCCGGACCGGAAGTGGTCTGTGACCTGGGGGGAGTATCGGCGTCGTTACACGGGCCGTTGGGCGGCAACGGTGAAAGCATGCCTGACGTGCGTGGCCGTGTCCGGGGGCCCGCGATCGTCGCGGGTGTGCTCGTCCTGTTGACCTTTGGGCTCGCGACGCCCGTCGGCGCCGACGGGAGGTCGCGGGAACGCATCCCGACGTACGACGTGGTCCTGTCCATCGGCGTGGACGGCGTCCTGTACGTCCGGGAGACGATCACCTATGACTTCGACGAGGAGGGCGAGCACGGGATCGTCCGGAAGGTGCCGTTCCGGCAGGGCGACCGCCTGTACGACGTGCGGGGCGTGCGGAGCAGCTCGTCCACCGGCGCCCCCTCCCGGGTCCGGACGACGAAGTTCCTGAACGACGTGCGGATCAGCGTCGGCGACCGGGGCCACGAGGTCAGCGGGCGGCAGGCGTACGTGATCGAGTACGAGGTGGCGTGGGCGTTCACCCCGCGCGACCGCCATGACGAGCTGGTCTGGGACGCGATCGGCACCGGCTGGAACGTGCCGATCGGGCATGCGGCCGTCCGGGTGGAGGCGCCGGTGCCGCTGCGGCACGCGACCTGCCGGGCGGGCGTCCCCGGGGCGACGACCCGGTGCCTGCGCGACCGCGACGGGCCGTTCGCCGTGGACTTCCTCCAGGGCGGGCTCGCCCCGCGCGAGGGCATGACGATCAGGGTCAGGCTGCCGAAGCGGGCGATCGCCGTGCCGCCGCCGCGGTACGTCCCGCCGCGCTGGACGGGCGACTGGACGGGCACTGCGCTGCTCACCCTCTCCCTCGCGGCGGTGGCGCTGCTCGCGCGCCGCCCGGCGCCGCCCCGGCAGGTCGGGACGGGCCTCGGCGCGGCCGGGTTCGTGCTGCTCGTCGCCGACGCGGTCGACGATGTCGCGACACACGGGCCCTGGGCGTTCTCGCTGGGAGACCATTCCCTCGCCGGCCTCGCGCTCATGATCGTCGGAGCGGGGATCGTGTGCGGGCGGCGGCACGGGTTCGGGTGACCGGCCGCGTCCGGTCCATCGGGGGACTACAGTTGATCGGTCCCGATGTGAACAGATCGTCCCGGCGGGCCGTCTACCAAGGTGACGACCCGAGCGGACGGGGTACGGGGCGTGCGCGGGCGACGGCGACCGGTGAGGGGAGGCGCGGGGGAATGCGGGAGTACCTGCTCAGCATCCTGGTCGCCGCCCTGGTCGCCTACCTGCTGACCCCGATCGTGCGCGTGTTCGCCGTCTGGTTCGGCGCGCAGGCCGTCCCCCGCGACCGCGACGTGCACGTGATCCCGACGCCCCGGCTCGGCGGGCTGGCGATGTTCGGCGGGATGGTGGCGGCGCTGGTGGTGGCGACGGGGCTGCCGGAGATGCGCAAGGTCCTCGCGGACGGCGACATCAACGTGACCCGGGCGCTGCTGCTGTCCGGTGGGCTGCTCGTGCTGATCGGCATCGCGGACGACCGCTGGGAGGTGGACGCCCTCACCAAGTTCGCCGGCCAGGTCGCCGCGGCCGGGATCTTCATCATGCAGGGCATCCAGATCTATGTGATCCCGCTGCCGACGGGCGAGTCGCTGACGTTGCCGCCCGCCTACGGGGTGCCGCTGACCGTCCTCGTCGTCGTCGCCACGATCAACGCGGTCAACTTCATCGACGGTCTGGACGGCCTGGCCGCGGGCGTCGTCGGGATCGCCGCGCTGGCGCTGTTCTCCTACGCCTACCTGCTGTCGCGGGAGGAGGGGCTGAGCACCCTGACCGCCGCGACCCTCATCGCCGCCATCCTGTTCGGGATGTGCCTGGGGTTCCTGCCGCACAACTTCAGCCCGGCCAAGATCTTCATGGGGGACACCGGCTCGATGCTGATCGGGCTGCTGCTCAGCGCGTCCACGATCATGCTGACCGGCCAGTTCGACCCGGCCATCCTCGCCAACGGGCTGTTCCCGTTCTTCGTCCCGGTGCTGCTGATCCCGGCGGTCGCGGCGGTCCCGTTCATCGACATGCTGCTGGCGGTGTGGCGGCGCACCAACCAGGGCAGGTCGCCTTTCGCGCCCGACAAGCAGCACCTGCACCACCGGCTGCTGGAACTCGGCCACTCCACCCGCCGCGCCGTGCTGATCATGTACTGCTGGGTCGGTCTGCTGGCCTCCGGACTGGTCGGGCTGGCCGTGTTCGACGCCGGTTGGGTCACCCTCGGCATCACCCTGGTCGTCGCGGTCACCGGTGTGCTGCTCATGTTGACCAAGCCCCGGCGCCGACCCCGGCGGGGCGTCGCCGCGGAGCCGTCGCCCGCGGACCACTCCTCGCGGCACCGCGCGGGCGTGCCGTGAACGCGTCGCCGTGAACGCGCCGACCCTGTGCGCGCCGACCCTGTGCGCGCCGACCCTGTGCGCGCCGACCCTGTGCGCGCCGACCCTGTGCGCGCCGACCCTGTGCGCGCCGACCCTGTGCGCGCCGACCCTGTGCGCGCCGACCCTGTGCGCGCCGACCCTGTGCGCGCCGACCCTGTGCCTATCGACCATGCGCCTATCGACCATGGACGCGCGATGACCATGAACTCGCGCTGACCATCGGGTGAACTCGGTTAGAGTCCGTGGTGCCGACCACGAGGTCGGTACGATCCGGAGTTCGCATTACCTCTAGGGTAATTGTGGACATTCCGGACGCTTGTGATACCTTTCACGAACAAGAGCCGACCACTCAACGTGACCAGCCGGAGCCCTCATGCACACCTCCGACGCCCGGATGCTCCGCGGCGCCGCGATCCCGGCGGCGGCCGCCGGGGTGGGCGCCGTCCTCATCGGCCTGCTGACCGCGGGCGGCAAGGGCGCCCTCGCCGCGGCGCTGGCCTCCGTCGTGGTGATCGCGTTCTTCTCGATCAGCGCGCTGGTGGTCTCCTGGGCCGCCAAGATCTCCACCCAGACGATGATGCTGGCCGCGCTCGCGAGCTACGCGGTGAAGATCCTCGCGGTGATGGTCCTGGTCAGGGCCATGGACGAGGTCACGATCTGGAACACCACGGTCTTCGGCTGGACGGTCATCGCGCTCGCGCTGCTGTGGATCGCGGCCGAGTTCCGCATCGCCATGCAGCAGAAGCTGTACATCGACGAGCCCGAGAACGTCCTGGACCGGAGTCCGTGATGACTCCTCCACGGACGGTGCCGGTACCGCCGGACTACTCCAATATGACCACTGCCTGGATGGCCTGCTATCGTCCGGAGCGCGATGAGCGAGCAGAAGCGTCGGCCGGAGGACGGCCAACGGGAATTCGCCGATGCCGCCTGGTCCGTGCCCAGCTACCTTCTCTCCGGGATGATCATCTGGGGCGGTCTCGGGTGGCTGCTGGCCGAGTGGACCGGCCAGAGCTGGCTGATCCCCATCGGTGTGATCATCGGCGTCGGGCTCGCCATCTACCTGGTCTACGTGAAGTACGGTCGCCACTCCCTCTGAGCGGCCCCGCCGTCGAGGAAGCCGCCGAGGAAGCCTTCGTGAAACATCACCACATTGATGAAGGGAACGCCGCGTGAACGCGCAGACGGTTCTCGCCTCCTCCGGGGAAGAGTTCAAGGCCCCGGGGCCGGAGCTGTTCGAATTCCCGCCCCTGTTCGCCGGTGGCCCCGAGTGGCTGACCAAGCCGGTCGTCTTCGCGGTCTTCGGCTCGCTGGTCGTGGTCGTGTTCTTCTGGAGCGCGTTCGCCAACCCGAAGCTGGTGCCGCGGGGCGTCCAGAACATCGGCGAGGTCGGCTACATGTTCGTGCGCGACCAGATCGGCCGCCCCTTCCTCGGTAAGAACACCGACCAGTGGATGCCGCTGCTCATGTCGGTGTTCTTCCTGATCTGGGTCTGGAACATCTTCGCGGTCGTCCCGATCATCCAGTTCCCGATCGCCTCGCACATCGCGTTCCCGGCGGTGCTGGCGGCGTCCATCTACATCATCAAGATCTACCTGGGCATCAAGCACCAGGGTCCGGTGAAGTACTTCACCAACATGATCCCCCCGGGCCTGCCGTTGCCCGTGTACTTCCTGCTGGTGCCGATCGAGTACCTCTCGACCTTCATCCTGGCGCCGTTCACGCACGCGGTCCGGCTCTTCGCCAACATGTTCGCCGGACACACGATCCTGGCGTTCTTCAGCCTCGTCGGCTTCTGGTTCCTGTTCGAGAAGCCCACGGTGGCCGGGTTCAGCGTCGGCATCATCGGCGTGCTCGTCACGATCGTCATGACCGCGTTCGAGCTGCTGATCCAGTTCCTGCAGGCGTTCCTGTTCACGATGCTCGCCGCCATGTACATCCAGAGCGGTCTGCACGCGGAACACTAAGCCCGCGGCGGCGCCTCGGTGATCCGCCCGCGTCGAACCATCTCGTCAGCCGAGACCGGCGAACACACTCGCCGGCCGACAGTAAAGGAATGAAAGCAATGGGAGTCCTCGCCGCCGAGCTCAGCGGTAACGTCACCTCGATCGGCTACGGCCTCGCGGCCATCGGCCCGGGTATCGGCGTCGGCATCATCTTCGGCCAGGGCGTGAACGCCATCGCCCGCCAGCCCGAGCTGACCGGCGTGATCCGCACCAACATGATGCTGGGCTTCGTCCTCACCGAGGCGCTGGCCCTGATCGGTCTGGTCGCGCCGTTCATCTTCCAGGGCATCTGACCCGGATCCCATCTGAGGAAGGGCTGCAGACATGATCCAAGCAGCGTCCGTCCTTGCGGCGGAAGAGAACAACCCTCTCGTTCCGCATGCGTTCGAGCTCGTCGTCGGCATCTTCTCGTTCGCCGTCGTCGTCATCTTCCTCGGCAAGGTCCTCACCCCGCGTATCCAGAAGACGCTGGAGGAGCGCACCGAGGCGATCGAGGGCGGTCTCCAACGGGCCGAGCAGGCGCAGCAAGAGGCCCAGCAGGTACTCGACGAGTACAAGGCCCAGCAGAAGGCGGCCGCGCTCGAGGCGTCCAACGAGCGGCGCAAGGCCGAGGAGCAGGGCGCGCAGATCATCGCCCAGGCCAAGGAGCAGGCTCAGGTCGAGGCGCGCCGGATCGTCGAGAACGCCAAGGCGCAGATCGAGGCGGAGCGGCAGCAGGCGTTGCAGTCGCTGCGCGCCGAGATCGGTGCCCTGTCGGTCGAGCTGGCCGGACGTGTCGTGGGCGAGTCCCTTGAGGACAGCGCGCGGCAGAGCCGGGTCGTCGACCGGTTCCTCGAGGAGCTTGAGGAGCGCGCTCGCACGCAGGAGCAGATCACATCATGACCATCACGGGAGCGGTGAGCAGGGCGTCGCTGGCCGAGGCCAGGGAGCGGTTCGAGGCGGTCGTGCCGTCGGCCGACCTGGCGCGGCTGGGCGGCGACCTGTTCTCGGTGCTGCACCTGTTCGACAACGAGCACGGCCTGCGCCGGGCGGTCTCCGACCCGGCGCGGGACGGTGCCGACAAGGCGCAGCTCGTCCAGATCCTGCTGGAGGGCAAGGTGTCGTCGGCCGCTCTCGGGCTGGTCGCCGATGTCGTCCGGCTGCGCTGGTCGAAGCCGTCGGAACTCGCCGACGCGTTGGAGACCCTCGCGGTGACCGCCGAGGCCGCACGCGCCGAGGCGGACGGCAGGATCGACGACCTGGAGGACGAGCTGTTCCGGTTCTCCCGGGTCGTCGAGGGCGAGGCCGAACTGCGCGGCGCGCTCGCCGGTCCCGGCCTGCCGGACGAGCGCAGGCTCGGCCTGGTCGAGGCGCTGCTGGACGGCAAGGTCACGGCGTCGACGCTGACGCTCGTCACCGAACTGGTGCTGCGCCCGCGAGGACGTAGCCTGGAAGGCGGGCTGGCCGAATACGGCAGGATCGTCGCCCAGCGGAGGCAGCGGCTGGTCGCGCTCGTGCGCACCCCCGCCGAACTGCCGGAGGCCCAGCGCACGCGGCTCGCGGCGGTGCTCGCCGCCGCCTACGGCCACGAGGTACACCTGAACATCGAGATCGACCCCACGGTGATCGGCGGACTGTCGATCCAGCTCGGGGACGAGATCATCGACGGCACGATCGCCGGACGGCTGGACGACGTCCGTCGGCGGCTCGGCACCGGCTGAGGCCGGCAGAGCGGACTTCTGAGGGAGCAAGAGAGGAATCATGGCGGAGCTGACGATCCGTCCGGATGAGATCCGGAACGCGCTGGAGCGCTTCGTCCAGTCGTACGAGCCCGACGCCGCCGCGCGCGAGGAGGTCGGCACCGTCGTCGATTCCGGCGACGGCATCGCCCACATCGAGGGGCTGCCGTCCGCGATGGCGAACGAACTCATCGAGTTCGAGGACGGTACCCGGGGTCTGGCTCTGAACCTGGACGTGCGCGAGATCGGTACCGTTGTCCTGGGTGACTTCAGCAAGATCGAGGAGGGCCAGAAGGCCCGGCGGACCGGCGAGGTCCTGTCGGTGCCCGTCGGCGACGCCTTCCTCGGTCGCGTCGTGGACGCGCTGGGCAACCCGCTGGACGGCAAGGGCCCGATCGAGTCCACCGAGCGCCGCGCGCTCGAACTGCAGGCCCCGACCGTCGTGCAGCGCCAGTCGGTGAGCGAGCCGCTCCAGACCGGCATCAAGGCCATCGACGCGATGACCCCCATCGGCCGCGGCCAGCGGCAGTTGATCATCGGTGACCGGCAGACGGGCAAGACGACCGTCTGCGTGGACACCATCATCAACCAGAAGGAGAACTGGGAGTCCGGCGACGAGAGCAAGCAGGTCCGCTGCATCTACGTCGCGGTCGGCCAGAAGGGCTCCACGATCGCGAACGTGCGCCGCTCCCTGGAGGAGGCCGGCGCGCTGGAGTACACGACGATCGTGGCGGCGCCCGCGTCCGAGCCGGCGGGCTTCAAGTACATCGCCCCCTACACCGGGTCCGCGATCGGGCAGCACTGGATGTACCAGGGCAAGCACGTCCTGATCATCTTCGACGACCTGTCGAAGCAGGCGGAGGCCTACCGCGCGGTGTCGCTGCTGCTGCGCCGCCCGCCGGGCCGCGAGGCCTACCCCGGTGACGTGTTCTACCTGCACTCCCGGCTGCTGGAGCGCTGTGCGAAGCTGTCGGACGACATGGGCGGCGGCTCGATGACGGGTCTGCCGATCATCGAGACCAAGGGCAACGACGTGTCGGCCTACATCCCGACGAACGTCATCTCCATCACCGACGGGCAGTGCTTCCTGGAGACCGACCTGTTCAACCAGGGCGTCCGGCCGGCGATCAACGTCGGTATCTCGGTGTCCCGGGTCGGTGGCGACGCGCAGATCAAGGCGATGAAGCAGGTCGCCGGTACGCTGCGCCTCGCGCTGTCGCAGTTCCGTGACCTGGAGGCGTTCGCCGCGTTCGCGTCCGACCTGGACGCGGCGTCCCGCGCGCAGCTCGACCGCGGTTCGCGGCTGGTGGAGCTGCTGAAGCAGCCCCAGGGGTCGCCGTTCCCGGCCGAGCAGGAGGTCGTGTCGGTGTGGGCGGGCACGTCCGGTGAGCTGGACGACGTGCCGGTCGAGGACATCCGCCGGTTCGAGCGCGAGTTCCTCGACTTCGTGGAGCGCGAGCACGGCGGCGTCCTGACCACGATCCGCGAGACGGGCAAGCTGTCCGACGACGAGCTCACCCACCTCAAGAACGCCATCACGGAGTTCAAGAAGGGCTTCCAGACCAGCGAGGGTGAGATCCTCGCGGAGGAGCCGGTGGAGCCGATCGACAAGAAGGCCGTGGGTCAGGAGACGATCACCCGCGTCAAGAAGGACTGACGGCGATGGCCGCACAGCTTCGCCAACTCCGGCAGCAGATCAAGTCGGTCAAGTCGACCGCCAAGATCACGCGTGCCCAGGAGATGATCGCCACGTCGCGGATCGTCAAGGCCCAGCAGGCGGTGACGGCCTCCAAGCCCTACGCCGACCAGATCACCCAGGCCCTGACCGCGCTGGTGAGCCATCATGTCGGGATCGACCATCCGCTCCTCCAGGAGCAGCCGACCGACCGGCGCAGCGCCGTCCTGGTCATCACCAGTGACCGCGGGTTCTGCGGCGCCTACAACGCCAACGTGATCCGCGAGTCCGAGGCGCTGATGAGGCGGCTGCGGGACGAGGGCCGCGAGCCGATCCCGTACGTGATCGGCAACAAGGGGATCACCTGGTACCGCTTCCGGGGCCGGGAGGTCGCCGAGACGTGGCACGGGTTCAGCGACCGGCCCGACTTCGCGAACGCGGAGCGGATCGGGCGACGGCTCACCGAGGACTTCCTGAAGACCGACGCGGAGGGCGGGGTCGGTGAGATCCATGTGGTCTACACCGAGTTCGTCTCGATGCTGACGCAGGCCGTCCAGGTCAAGCGGCTGCTGCCGCTGGAGATCGAGGAGACCGAGTCCGGGAAGGTCCCCCCGGCCTACGAGTTCGAGCCGTCCGCGTCGGCGGCGCTCGACCTGCTGCTGCCGAACTACGTCGAGAGCCGCATCTTCCACATGCTGCTCCAGTCGGCGGCGTCGTTCCAGGCGTCCGTCCGGCGGGCGATGAAGTCGGCGACCGACAATGCCAACGAACTGCTCGGGGTCTACACGCGCCAGATGAACCAGGCGCGGCAGGCCGCGATCACCCAGGAAATCAGCGAGATCGTCGGTGGCGCTGACGCGCTCGCCGAGTCTGGCGGGGAGTGATAATGACTGCTCAGGTAGAGACGGCGACCGCGACCGGGCGCGTCGCCCGTGTCATCGGCCCGGTCGTCGACGTGGAGTTCCCCGCCGACGCCATTCCGGAGATCTACAACGCGCTGCACGTGCAGGTCACGTTGGGCGGCGAGGAGAAGACCCTGACGTTCGAGGTCGCGCAGCACCTCGGCGACAACATGATCAGGGCCATCTCGATGCAGCCGACCGACGGCCTGGTCCGCGGCGCCCCGGTGGTCGACACCGGTTCGTCCATCACGGTCCCGGTCGGTGACATCACCAAGGGCCACGTGTGGAACACCCTCGGCGACGCGCTGGACGTTCCGACGGCCAGCCTGGAGGTCACCGAGCGCTGGGGCATCCACCGCGGCGCCCCGCCGTTCGACCAGCTGGAGTCCAAGACCGAGATGCTGGAGACCGGCATCAAGGTCATCGACCTGCTGGCCCCCTACGTCAAGGGCGGCAAGATCGGTCTGTTCGGCGGCGCGGGCGTCGGCAAGACCGTGCTGATCCAGGAGATGATCCGCCGGGTCGCGCTGAACTTCGGTGGCACCTCGGTGTTCGCCGGTGTCGGCGAGCGCACCCGTGAGGGCAACGACCTCTGGGTCGAGATGGACGAGATGGACGTCCTCAAGGACACCGCCATGGTGTTCGGGCAGATGGACGAGCCGCCGGGCACCCGTCTGCGGGTCGCGCTGTCCGGGCTGACGATGGCGGAGTACTTCCGCGACGTCCAGAACCAGGACGTGCTGCTGTTCATCGACAACATCTTCCGGTTCACGCAGGCGGGCTCGGAGGTGTCGACGCTGCTCGGCCGGATGCCGTCCGCGGTGGGCTACCAGCCGACGCTGGCGGACGAGATGGGCGTGCTGCAGGAGCGGATCACCTCGACGCGCGGTAACTCGATCACCTCGATGCAGGCGATCTACGTGCCCGCCGACGACATCACCGACCCGGCGCCGCACACCACGTTCGCGCACCTGGACGCCACCACGACCCTGTCGCGGAGCATCTCGGAGAAGGGCATCTTCCCGGCCGTGGACCCGCTGGACTCCACGTCCCGGATCATGGACCCGCAGATCCTCGGCAACGAGCACTACCAGGTGGCGCAGGAGGTCAAGCGGATCCTGCAGAAGTACAAGGAACTGCAGGACATCATCGCGATCCTCGGTATCGACGAGCTGTCGGAAGAGGACAAGGTCACCGTCCAGCGGGCGCGGCGCATCGAGCGTTTCCTGTCGCACCCGATGTACGTGGCGGAGAAGTTCACCGGTATCGCCGGTGTGACGCTGTCCAAGGACGACACCGTCGCCTCCTTCAAGGCGATCGCCGAAGGCAAGTACGACCACCTGCCCGAGCAGGCGTTCTTCATGTGCGGCGGCATCGAGGACGCCGAGAAGAAGGCCCGCGAGCTGGAGAAGTGATCCGCTCCGGAGGGGCCGCCCGGGTTCGGGTGGCCCCTCCGGATTCGAGGAGGAAGCAGACGTGGCAAACCTGAGAGTCGGGCTGGTCTCGCCGGAGCGCGAGATCTGGTCCGGCGAGGCCAAGATGGTGGTCGCCCAGACCGTCGAGGGCTCGCTCGGCATCCTGCCGGGCCACGCCCCGGTGCTGGGCGTCCTCCTCGACGGCAGTGTGGTGAAGATCGAGCCGGCGGACGGCGGTGAGCCGATCCGCGCGATGGTCGGCAGCGGCTTCTTCTCCGTCGCCGCCGACGAGGTGTCGGTGCTGGCCGAGCAGGCGGAACTGGGCAAGGACATCGACGTCCAGGACGCCCGGCAGGCGTTGGAGAACGCGCTCGCGGCCGAGAACGACGACGCGACGCCGGAGCGGCGGGCCCGGGCACGGCTGCGCGCGGCGGGCATCGAAGCCTGAGGCTTCGGCGGACGGCGGGAGATTGGGCGAGCACCTGGCGGTGGACGCGGGCGGGGTGCTCGCCGCGGTCGTCCTGCTCGCGGTACTGCTGTACGTGGGAATGGTGGTGCGGCGCCGGCTGTTCGCCCGCGGCGGCGGCACCGTGGAGTGCAGTCTGCGTGAGCTGCCCCGGGACGCGGAGGTCCCGGGTGCGTGGCGTCTCGGCTTCGGCCGTTACAAGGGCGATGTGCTGCAGTGGCATCGTGTCTTCGGTTTCCGGACCAGGCCCCGGCAGGTGATTCACCGCCGGGGCCTTGTCGTGGCCAACCGGCGCGGCCCAGGCCCGGAGGAGGCGGAGAGCCTGCCCCCGGACGTGACGATCATCGAGGTCAGGGACGGTGACCTGACGGTGGAGCTGGCGATGGGCGCGGAGGCGCTCACGGGTTTCCTCGCCTGGTTGGAGGCGGCGCCACCGGGGTTCCCGGTCGACCTGCATCCCCCGGAGTGAGGCTGGCGAGGTTCGACGGGAAGACGGTCGGCGGGCGGTAAGGCTTCGGTATTGGGTCGGTGCCGTGACGGCGTGCCGATCATGGCGGGTCGGGCTGTGCGGCGAGGATCGCTGCTGGTCCGTCTCCGTCCACGGGAGTCCCTGTGCGCAAGCTGCTCATCGGCGCCGCCGTGGCGCTGCCCGCCGCCTGCCTGCCCGCCGCCTTCCTGTCCGTTCCGGTCCTGTCGGGGGTGCCGACCTCGGCGGGCACGAGCGTCGAGGCACGTCCCGATCTCGCCGCGCTCGTCCGGGCGAAGGACGTCGAGGCGCACCTCAGGGCGTTCCAGGAGATCGCCGACTACAACGGCGGGAACCGCGCGTCGGGCGGCGCCGGATACGACGTGTCGGTGAAGTACGTGGTGGGGCGGTTGCGGAAGGCGGGTTTCACCCCGCGGATCCAGAGGTTCACGCACCCGTACTGGCGGGAGCGGTCGGACGCGGTGCTGGCCCGGACGGAGCCGTCGAAGGCGACCTACCAGGAGGGCCGGGACTTCCGCACGTTCGCGTACTCGGGTTCCGGTGATGTGACCGCGCGGGTGACCGCCGTCGACCTGCCGTCCAAGGGCGACGGGACGAGCGGCTGCGAGAAACGCGACTTCGCCGACTTTCCGAAGGGCTCGATCGCGCTCCTCCAACGCGGGTCCTGCACGTTCGAGGCGAAGGCCGCCAAGGCGAAGGACGCGGGCGCGTCCGCCGTCGTGATCTACAACGGGCCCGGGGAGAGGGGGCCGGTGAACGGCACCCTGAGCGCGCCGTCGACGCTTCCGGTGGTCGGGCCGTCCCACAAGGTCGGCGCCGCGTTGGCGAAGGCGGCGGACAAGGGCGGGCTCCACCTGCGGGTGCGGACCGACACCGTGCACGGCAAGCGGCGCACCGCCAATGTCATCGCCGACACCGAGCAGGGACGCGGCGACAACGTCGTGCTGGTCGGCGCGCATCTCGACAGCGTTCCCGCGGGCCCGGGGATCAACGACAACGGCACCGGCGCGGCCGCCCTCCTCGCCATCGCCGCGAAGATCAGGGAGCTGGGCGAGGACGGTCTGCGCAACCGGGTCAGGTTCGCGTGGTGGGGCGCCGAGGAGGAGGGGCTACGGGGCTCCACGCACTACGTGAAGTCGCTGTCGCCGTCCGACCGGAAGTCGATCGCGCTGGCCCTGAACTTCGACATGCTCGGCTCGGTCAACGGCACCCGTGGCGTGTACGACGGGGATCACTCCGTCCGCGCCGGGGTGCGGGCGCCCGCCGGTTCCGGCGCGATCGAGAAGATGTTCCGGGACTACTTCGAGCGCCGCCACCTGCCGACCACCGAGCACGTGTTCGACGGCCGTTCCGACTACGGCCAGTTCGTCGAGGCCGGCATCCCGGCCGGGGGAATGGCGACCGGGGCCGAAGGCGTGAAGACGGCCGAGGAGGCCAAGGCGTTCGGCGGCAGCGCCGGTAAGCCGTACGACCCGTGCTACCACAAGAAGTGCGACCGGCTGAAGAACGTGAACCTCAAGCTCCTCGACTCCAATGTCGACGGAATCGCGCACGTCACGCAGCATCTGGCCAGGACGACCGTCGCGGTCAACGGCGGTGCCCGCCTGAGGGTCGGCGACGGCCCGTCCGATGCCCCCGTCCGGCGGGGGTCTCGCCAGGTCCGTTAGGCGGGCAGGACGGCGACGTCGCCGTTGGCGCTGCGCACGTGGATGCTACGGCCTGACGTCGAGTCCTGGCGGAAGGCCGAGTCGATCTGTTCGCCGCCGTTGATGCTGGACGCGCTGATGGCGTAGCTCTGGCCGGTCGGGACGCGGACCTGGACCGTGCCGTTGGCACTGGTCGCGCGGACGCCCGACGGCGGTGTGGTGAGCCGCAGGTCGACGCTGCCGTTGTCGGTCTTGGCGGTGAGCCTGTCGGAAGTCAGACCGCCCGCCTCGATCGACCCGTTGGCGGTGCTGACGTCGGCGACGGTGGCGCGTCCGCCGAAATCGATGTCGCCGTCCCTGGTCCGGGCGGTCAGCCTGTCGGTGGTGAGGCCGGTGGCGGAGATGGCGCCGTTGTCGCTGTACAGGTCGGCGATCTTGGCATGGCCGGAGGCGTGGATCGCGCCGTCGTTGGTGCTGAGCGACACCGACGTGGCGCGCAGGTCGGTGACGCGCAGCGCG
The DNA here is from genome assembly GCF_003634705.1 of Actinomadura pelletieri DSM 43383. Lineage (GTDB taxonomy): Bacteria > Actinomycetota > Actinomycetes > Streptosporangiales > Streptosporangiaceae > Spirillospora > Spirillospora pelletieri. The sequence continues at coordinate 778,260 of NZ_RBWU01000002.1, forward strand.
CCGTTGTCGCTGTGCAGCTTCACGGTTCCGCCGAGGCCGGACGCGGTGATCGACCCGTCCTCGGTGTCGACCTCCACCGGCGTCGCCTTCGGCACCTGGACGCGGTAGGAGACACCGCACTGGGTGACCCCGATCGTGGCCCTGGCGCACTGGTTCGACAGCGTCACCGTGTCGCCCTTGGTGACGTGTCGCAGCGTCGGCTTGTTCTTGTCGTTCGACCAGCGCAGCCGTTCCCGCACCTTGATACCGGGAGAGTCGGACGTCGTGATCTGCACATCGCCCCCGCCCCTGATCTTCAGGGTGGTGACGTTCGCGGGCGCGGAGTAGGTGCGGTCCTCGTGATGCGTCCCGAAGCTCAGGTTGCCGCAGCCGGTCAGCGTCGCGGCGGCGGCCGCCGTCAGCGCGGCCGTGATCGTCAGGGTCCTCACGTGGTCACTCCTGTGGTCGCTTTTCCACCCGTAGGAACCAGACTGCTCAATACGGGACGCCGTCACCAGGAGGGGAACCGGTCTTCGGGGGGTGGGGCTAACCCCACCCCCCGACGGTCAGCGTTCCCCGCCGGGCTTCCACAGAACATCGCCGTGCCCGGCGTTGGCGAGGCGGCACAGGATGAACAGCAGGTCGGACAGCCGGTTCAGGTAGCGGGCCGTCAGCGGGTTCACCCCGCCCACCGCCGCGTCCGGGTCGCCGTCGGCGGCGGCGCCGTGCGCCTCGATCGCCGCCCACGCGGACCGTTCGGCCCGCCGGGACACCGTCCGCGCGACGTGCAGCAGCGCCGCGCCCGGGGTTCCGCCGGGAAGGACGAAGCTCCGCAGCGGCGCCAGTGACTCGTTCTGCTCGTCGCAGTCCGCCTCCAGCCGGTCGATGTACGGCTGGTCGATGCGCAGCGGCGGGTACTCCGGGTCGGGCACGACCGGCGCGCACAGGTCGGCGCCCACGTCGAACAGTTCGTTCTGGACGCGGGCCAGCAGCGCGACGACGTTCTCCGGCAGGGACCCGAGCGCGATGGCGGCGCCGATCGCGGCGTTGGCCTCCTCCACGTCGGCGTAGGCGGCGAGCCGCGGATCGGTTTTACGGGTCCGGGACGCGTCGCCCAGCGCGGTCGTGCCCTCATCACCCGTCCTGGTGTAGATCCGCGAAAGGACGACGGGGTTCTCCCTGTTCTTCGCCATGGCGATCACCCTAGCCGCGGCCGCGGTCAGAAGCCCGTTCGGTAGGGTTTCGGGAAATGACCCGGAGGACCGCCGTGTACGACTACATCATCGTGGGTGCGGGCAGCGCGGGATGTGTTCTCGCCGCCAGGCTGACCGAGGACCCCTCCACCACGGTCCTGCTGCTGGAGGCGGGCCCGCCCGACGACGCGCCCGAGATCCACATTCCGGCCGCCGTCGGCTCGATGATGAAGGGCCCCTACGACTGGGACTACGCCACGGTTCCGCAGGAGCACGCCGCGGGACGTTCGGTGTACTGGCCGCGGGGCCGCACGGTCGGGGGGAGTTCGTCCACCAACGCGATGGTCTACGTGCGCGGGGCCCGGCACGACTTCGACACCTGGCGCGACGTGTACGGCTGTGACGGTTGGGCCTACGAAGACCTGCTGCCCTACTTCTGCCGCGCCGAGGACCAGCAGCGCGGCGAGCTTCCGTACCACGGCGTCGGCGGCCCCCTCCGCGTCGAGGACCTGCGCTACAAGCACGCCCTGACCCGCGCGTGGGTGCAGTCGGCCAAGGCGTACGGCCTCGCCGCGAACCCCGACTTCAACGGCGCCGACCAGGACGGCGTCGGCTTCTACCAGGTGACGCAGAAACGCGGCCGTCGCTGGTCGGCCGCCGACGCCTACCTCCACCCGGTCGCGGACCGTCCGAACCTCACGGTCGTCACCGACGCGCTGGTCACCCGGGTCCTGGTCGAGGACGGTCGCGCGACCGGCGTCCGGTACGAGGCGCGCGGCGAGACCCTGTCGGCCCGCGCCGGCGCCGAGGTCGTCCTGTCGGGCGGGGCGGTGAACAGTCCGCAGCTCCTCATGCTGTCGGGCATCGGCCCCGCCGACCATCTCCGCTCCCTCGGCATCGACGTCCTCGTCGACTCCCCGGTCGGGCAGGGCCTCCAGGACCACCCGTTCGTGAACGTCATGTTCGCGACGCCCCGGTCCAAGCCCCTGTGGGAGCTGGCGAACGCCCGTGCCCTCGCCCTCTACCAGGCGGTCGGGCGCGGCCCTTACGCGTCCAATGTCGCCGAGGCGGGCGGGTTCGTCCGGACGGTCGAGGGCCTGCCCGCGCCTGACCTGCAGTACCACGTGATGCCCTCGCCCTACGTCGACCAGGGCCTCACCGAGACGTCGGAGCGCCTGTTCTCCGTTCTGGTCACGGCGGTGGCGATCGAGAGCCGGGGCGCGCTCACCCTCCGTTCCACCAGCCCGCACGCCAAACCGCTGATCGATCCGGCCTACCTCGCCGCCAAGTCCGACCTGGACATCCTGGTCGCCGGGGTCCGCCAGGCCCGCGAGATCGCCGCGACCGGCCCGCTGGCGTCCCTGACCGGCGGTGAGTGGGCCCCCGGCGAGCAGGTCGACACCGACGAGGCCCTCGTCGACTTCGTCCGCCGGGAATGCGCGACCCTGTTCCATCCCACGAGCACCTGCGCGATGGGCGCGGACGGCGCGGTCTGCGATCCCGAACTCCGCGTCCGCGGTGTCGAGGGGCTGCGCGTGGTGGACGCGTCCGTCATGCCCGCCGTCCCGCGCGGCAACACCAACGCCGCCACCATCGCCCTGGCCGAACGCGCCGCCGACCTCATCCGCGGCCACACGCCCCTCAAGCCCGCCACCGCCCGGACCTGACCTCCGGCCCGGGGGTCGCCGCGCACGAAAAGCGCCCCCGTCCGTTCGGACGGGGGCGCGGGACCGCTTGGACAGGCCGGGGGCGTCACCGCTTGAGGGCCTTCGCGGCGCGGACGCGGCGGGCCTTCTTGGCCTCCTTCCGCAGCGCGCTGACGCGGTCGTTGATGATGACGTTGCTGAAGTCCGGACGCATCATGTCGCTCTCCTTGTCTCCGCCGGGCCCTCTCGGCCCGACATGTACAAGGTTCGTCCTAAGGCGCCACCCCTCACATCGGTACGACGCCTTATCTAGGCCGCCGCGGAGCGCCTTAGTGGCTCAGCGGGGCCTCATGCGGCGCGGCTCAGCGCTTGTAGCGGCGGGCGTGCAGCATGTTGACCAGGCCGAGGACGCGGGCCATGTCCCTGTCGGTCCGGGTGAACGACGCCAGGTTCATGGCCGCGAAACGCTGCCGGGTGATGGCCTTCGGGCGGGAGAACTCGCGCAGGCCGTCCGGGCCGTGGACGCGCCCGAACCCGGAGTCGCCGACACCACCGAACGGCAGCGCCGGGATCTGCGCGTACGAGCCGAACGCGTTGATCGACGCCATGCCGGTGCGCATCCGGCGGGCGGCGTCCATGGCGCGGGACCGGTCGCCGGAGAAGACCGCCCCGGCGAGGCCGTAGCCGGTCGCGTTGGCCTTCTCGACGGCCTCGTCGAGGTCCCCGACCCGGTGCACGGTGATCGTCGGGCCGAAGGTCTCCTCGCGGACGGCGGACGAGTCGTCCGGCACGTCCGCCAGCACGACCGGCTCCACATACGGCCTGCGCACGGACTCGGCGCCGCCCACGACCGCCGTCGCGCCCCTGGCGAGGGCGTCCTTGATGTGGCGTTCGATGACGTCGAGCTGTTCGGGCATCGTGATCGGGCCGTAGGCGGCCTCGCGGTCGAAGCCGGGCCGCAGCTCGCGGGCCCTGGCGGTGAGCGCGTCGAGGAACGCGTCGTAGACCTCGTCGACGACGTAGATCCGTTCGATGGCGATACAGGTCTGGCCCGCGTTGGCCATGGCGCCCCACAGGGCGGCGTCGGCGGCGGCGTCGAGGTCGGCGCCCGCGTCCACGACACAGGCGTCCTTGCCGCCGCACTCGGCGATGATCGGGGTGAGGTTCTCGGCGCAGGCGGCCATGACGCGCCTGGCGATCCGGGCCGAGCCGGTGAAGGCGACCTTGTCGACGCCGGGGGAGGAGGCGAGCGCCGCGCCGGTCTCCCCGAGCCCGGTGACCGTCTGCAGGACGGGATGTTCGGGGACGACCGCCGCGACCAGCTCAGCCAGGAACACCCCGACGCCCGGGGTGAACTCCGACGGTTTGAACACCACGGTGTTCCCGGCCGCCAGCGCGTAGGCGATCGAGCCCATCGGGGTGACGATCGGGTAGTTCCACGGGCCGATCACACCGACGACGCCGAGCGGCTGGTACTCCAGCACGCACTTGTGGTTGATCGCCATCAGCCCGGGATAGACCGTGCGCGGCCCGAGGACCTTGTGCGCGTTGCGGGCGGCCCAGTCGACATGCGTGATCGCGATGATCGTTTCAAGCTGGGCGTCCTGGAGCGGTTTGCCGGTCTCCTGGTGGATCAGCTCGGCCATCCGGTTGAGGTTCCGGGCCAGCGAGCCCTTGACGTTCAGCAGCCGGAGCCTGCGTTCCTTCCAGCCGAGCGCGCTCCACCAACCGGCCGCCTCCCGGGCGCGTTCGACGGCCGCGGCCACGGCGCCGGCGTCCCGGACGGGATGTTCGGCGACGACCTCGCCGGTGGCCGGGTTCAGGGACGCGAACGTCTCGGCGCTCTCCGTGGCCACGGACATCAGGAACCTCCCGGGAGGGCGAAGGGTACTCGCTGGTAATCCACTGTATGCCCCGGGCCCCGGCGGGCCGGATCAGCGGAAGTCGGCGGCGTGGTCGACGGCCCAGGAGGCGAAGGTACGCGCCGGACGGCCGGTGATGCGCTCGACCTCCGGAGACGGTTCCGGTGGGTGGTCGACCGACCAGGCCCGCAGCTTGAGCAGGGCGTCCACCACGCCCGGACGCATGTGCGGGTGGGCGAGCATCTCCGTTCGCGCCTCGTCCGGCGTGATCTCCTCGAAGCACGTCGGGCGGCCGATCGCCTCGCCGACGAGCCGGACCTTCTCCGGGACGGTGATCGACTCGGGGCCGCTGAGCACGGGTCGGGTGCCGACGAGGTCGTCGGTGAGCAGGGCACGGGCGACCACGGCGGCGATGTCGCGCTCGTGGATCGGCGTGGTGCGCGCGGCGGCGTACGGTCCGCGCACGGCGGCACCGGCGCGGATCGTCTGCCGCCAGGCCAGGGCGTTGGACGCGAACTCGCCGGGGCGCGCGAACGTCCACTCCATCCCGGAGTCCTCGATCGCGCGCTCGATCGCCAGATGGTGCACGGCGATCTCGTTGGACGGGTCGGGGTCGACGGCGGCCGACGTCGACAGCATGACGACACGCCGGACGCCGTGCTCGACCGCGCGGGCCAGCAGGTCGTCCACGCCGCCCCAGAACACGGCCGGGTTGAGGAAGATCGCGGTGATGCCGTCCAGGGGCGACTCGTCGGTGCGAGCCACCTCCGCGCCGCCCGGCAGCCGCGCCGTGGCGGGATCGCGGGTGAGGGCTCGGACCTTCGCGCCCGCGCGGAGCAGTTCGTCCACGACAGGGCGGCCGACGTTTCCGGTGGCTCCGGTGACAAGGATCATGCGACCCATCGTCAACCGATTGGTTGAAGATGTCAAACAGTCGGATGGATGAGCTGGTCAGGCACGCGGTTAGCATGGGGGCGTGACGGACACCACGCGGCGGCCCCGGCGGTCCCCGGCCCCGGACGAGCGCAAACTGGACGCCGAGCGGTCGCGGCGGCTGCTGCTGGACGCCGCGCTTGAGGAGTTCTCCGCCCGGGGCTTCGCGGGCGCCCGCGTCCAGGACATCGCCGACCGGGCGGGCCTCAACAAACAGCTGATCAACTACTACTTCGGCGGCAAGGAGGGCCTGTACCGGGCGCTGAGCCGCCGCTGGCTGGAGCGGGAGGTCGAGTTCAACGACCCGGTCGTGCCGCTGGACGAGATCGTCGTCCGGTATCTCGACCATGTGCTGGACGACCCGCGCGGAACGCGGCTGAACGCGTGGCGCGGCCTCACCGAGGACCTCGACGACATCCCCGGAGACCGCGAGGACCTGTCCGACCTGGAACGCCGCCAGGCCGCCGGAGAACTCGCCGACGACCTGGACCCCGCCGCGGTCATGCTGGCGATGACGGCGATGGTCTCGGCGCCCGTGACCATGCCGCTGGCCGTGCGCCGCGTCTTCGGGCTGGACCCGGACTCACCCGAGTTCCGGGAACGCTACGCCGAGCAACTCCGCCGCATCACCCGACACCTGTCGGGCTGAACGGCCGTATCAGTCGTTCCACCACTGGAACAGCGTGTGTCCGAACTGGATCGGCAGCTCGTCCAGGCCCAACACGTCGGTGACGTTGAAGACCAGATCGAAGAAGGCCTCGTTGATCGGGTCGATCCAGAGCAGCGCGACCAGGACGAGGAAGGCGTATCCGCTGTAGGCCTGGGCCTGGTCCACCAACCGGCGCGGCAGATACGGCTCGATGATGCCGAAGCCGTCCAGCCCCGGGATCGGCAGCAGGTTCAGGATCGCGGCCGTGACCTGGAGGAACGCGAGGAACGCCACGCCCAGCCAGAACACGCCGTGATCCTGGTGCGCGAAGTTCTTGTAGAAGACCGCGAGCATCACGGCGAACGCCGCGTTGGACAGCGGACCCGCCGCCGAGATCAGGCTGTGCCGCAGCTTCCCCTGGATCAGATGCCGGTCGATCCACACCGCGCCGCCCGGCAGACCGATCCCGCCGAGCAGGATGAACACCACCGGGATCACGAAACTGAGGAGCGTGTCGGAGTACTTCAGGGGGTTCAGCGTGAGGTACCCCTTTTTGACGACGCCGTAATCTCCCGACCGGAACGCCATGTAGGCGTGCCCGAACTCGTGCAGACACAGCGACAGCACCCACGCCGACAGGACGAACCCGAACAGCGCGAGCCGTGCCGTCCTGGACGGATCGTTCCCGTACCGCCACGCGAGCAGCCCGCACAGGACGGTCGCCGCCACGATCGCGAGGAACACCGGGCTCGGCCGCACCGCCGCGGACCCTCGCGTCCCGTGCGCAGTTCCCTTCATCGCTCCCGGCCCCTCTCGCCACACCGCCGTTCCCCGGGCGTCCCGTCTAAGTCGACCGTCGTCGCGTCGGTGGGGACCGGGGGCATAGGTGAACATTACCGGGCGTGCGGCGCCGTCCCGTCCCTAGTCGAGGGTGTACTCCAGCGCCCAGGAGTGGCCACCGTCCTCGCCGACGGTGATCTGACCGACCCCGCGGATGCCCGCCAGCTCCCCGGTGCCGGACGTGGGGACGATCAACCATCGCAGCCACTGCGTGTCGGCCGTGCCGTCCTCGCTGCCCGCGCTGTGCTGCAGGACGAACGTCCCCTCGCGCCCGTGCAGGATCCCCTGGAGATACTCGACGCCCACATAGGCGACGGGCCCGGCGGCGGTCTCCACGGTGATCAGTTCGGTGCTGCTGGTCCCGACCAGGTCGCCGTGAAAGGTCTTGCCGACGTGGATCCGGGTCAGCTTGGTGCCGCCCTGCTCCTCGTAGGGCTTCTCCGCGTCCCAGGCGTCGATGTCGAAGGTGCCGCTGGCTTGAAACGTCATGCCCGCAATGATGCCGCTTCCCCACCCACCACACGGAGCGCCCTCAGAAGAGGGTGCCCTCGTGTTGGATGCCGCGGAGGGCGTCGTAGTCGAGGGTGACGCAGTCGATGCCGCGGTCGATGGCGAGGACGCGGGCCTGGGGTCTGATCTCCTGGGCGGCGAAGACGCCTCGAACGGGCGCGAGATGCGGGTCGCGGTTGAGCAGTTCCAGGTAGCGGGTGAGCTGTTCCACGCCGTCGATCTCGCCGCGGCGCTTGATCTCGATGGCGACGGTGGCGCTGTCGGCGTCGCGGCACAGGATGTCGACGGGGCCGATCGCGGTCGGGAACTCGCGGCGGATCAGTGTCCAGCCGTCGCCGAGGGTGGTGATGTGCTCGGCGAGCAGCTCCTGGAGGTGCGCCTCCACGCCGTCCTTCTGCAGGCCCGGGTCGAGGCCGAGTTCGTGGCTGGTGTCGTGCAGGATCTCCTCGATGGTGAGGATCAGCCGTTCTCCCGACTTGCCGTGGGTGACCGTCCAGCGGGCGATGGCGCCGTTCTCCTCGTGGGGCTCCTCGCGCAGGGAACAGGGCGGGTTCATCCAGTTGAGGGGCTTGTAGGCGCGGTCGTCGGCGTGGATGCTCACGCTGCCGTCCGCCTTGATCAGGATCAGGCGGGGTGCCATCGGCAGATGGGCGGTGAGCTTGCCGGCGTAGTCGACGCTGCAGCGGGCGATAACGAGACGCACGCCGACCAACCCTAGTGGTGGACGTCGGCTAAGGCGTGCGGATGCGGGATCTAAGGCGTCCTGCCGATGTGGGGGAGGGGGCCTTAGGACGAGTCTCTTCACTGCCGGGTCGTGCCGTTCGACCCGGGAGACGGGGAGGGGTCTTGTACCACCACGACATCATGCGGTCGGTCATCCGGGAGCGGGAGCGCGAGATGCGGGCCGAGGCGGACGCGGTCCGGGCCGGTCGGCTGGCACGGCGGGCCCGTGACTTCTGGGCCGAGCGGGCCGAGCGGGTCGCCAGGCCGATCAAGCGGCGGACGTCCCGGCAGGGCACCGCGCCCGCGCGCTGACCCCGTCCCGGCGCGCGGGGGCCGCCGGGGAGCGTTCGCGTAGCGGAATGAAAATCTTTGTCAAGCCTGGAATCGGCGGGGGCCCTGATCTAGCGTCGAGAGCGGATCCGACGACTGCGAAAGGACCCCCGCATGTCTCTTGACGTGACCCCGGAACTCCTGGAGAGGGCGCAGCAGGGCGAGGTCGACGACGCGGCGTTCGTCGAGTGCATCAAGACGTCCCTGCCCTACGCCTGGGAAATGATCAGCGGACTGGTGGCGCGGCTCCAGGTCGACGGCGGCGAGTTCGCCGACAACGTGGAACCGCCGCCCGACGAGCAGGCCCGCGGCCAACTGCTGCGGGTGCTCGCCAGCGACTCCATGCGCGGGACGCTGGAGCGCTACTTCGGCGTCAAACTGGCCTTCCAGAACTGCCACCGCGTCGCCGTGTTCCCGAGCGGTGACTCCGGCGCCTACCGCACGTTCGTGACCCCCCGCGAACAGATCCTCAACCAGTCGCCCGAACTGCGCGACTGCTGAACCCGGCGCGGCGCGCTCCGGCGCGCCGCGTGTCAGCTCGTGGCGGCGCGGACCTTCGGCAGGACGTCCGCGCCCAGCCGCGCGATGTTCTCCAGCGTGGCCGAACGGGACCCGGCGGCCTCGACCAGCAGGATCAGATGCCGGATGCCGGTCCGTTCGACGGTGGTCACCAGCGACTCGACGCAGTCGTCCGGTGAACCCACGGGGTGCAGATCGCACAGGTGCCGCGTGTAGCCGACCGGGTCCGGGGACGGCCGCGGACGATCGTCGACGGCGACGTACCCCTCCAGCCCAGGGCCGAGCCAGCGCGGCATCTCGGTCATGAGGGTCGCGACGGCCTGCTCCCGGGTGTCGGCGACCTGGGCGACATGGGTCGAGATGTGTGGGGCGGCGGGAACTCCGTGGCGGGCGACGGCGGCGGCCTTCTCGTCCGGGCCGACATGCATCCCCAGCAGCATCGGCAGCCCCCGCGCCGCCGCGAGGGCCTCCGTGGCCGGTGATGTGCACGCGACGGCCACGGGCGGCGGGACGGCGGCACGCGGCACCACCGGAACGTCCCGGAAGCGGAACCGTTCTCCCGACCACCCGACCCGGTCGGAACGCAGCCACGCCAGAAGAAGGTCGAGGGACTCGGCGAAACCGTGTTCGTAACGGTCGAGGCCGGTGCCGAACACCTCCAGATCGCGCCATGGTCCGCCGCGTCCCACGCCCAGCCGGAAACGGCCGCCCGAGAGTAGGGACAGCATCGCCGCCTGCTCGGCGAGCGCCACCGGATGCTGGGTGGATAGCACGCTGACCGCCGTCCCGACCTCGATCCGGTCGGTGACGGCCAGCAGATGCCCGGCCAGCACGGTCGCCGACGGGACGACCCCGTACGACATGAAGTGGTGTTCGGCGAGCCACACGTCGTCGAACCCGGCGCGTTCGGCGGCGACGGCCGCCTCGACGGTGCGGGTTAAAGCGGAGGCGTCGTCCTGGTCGGGGAACCGGGCGGTGAGAAGGAAGACTCCGAGGCGCACACCCCCGTCGTACCCGGCATCGTGCGGCCGTGCGCGCTCTGCGAGACTGCCGTTCATGACTGGTCGTTCGTTCAGCAAAGTCGGGGTGGTCGGACTGGGCACCATGGGCGCCGGCATCGCCGAGGTGCTGGCGCGCGGGGGCCTCGCCGTGGTGGGCGTGGAGGTGAACGAGGAGGCGCTGGAACGCGGGCGCGGGCATCTGAGACGCTCGACCGGACGGGCCGTCGAACGCGGCAGGCTCACCGAGGAGGAACAGCGTGCCGTCCTCGACCGGATCGCGTTCTCCGTCGACTTCACCGACCTGTCCGCATGCGATCTCGTCGTCGAGGCCGTCCCGGAACGGCTCGATCTGAAACGCGCGGTGTTCGCCGAACTCGACCGGGTGTGCGGCGACGACGCGGTCCTCGCCACGAACACGTCCTCGCTGTCGGTCACCGGCATCGCGGCCGGGACGAGCCGTCCCGCGAAGGTCGTCGGGGTGCACTTCTTCAACCCCGCGCCCGTGATGAGACTGGTCGAGGTCATCGGGACCGTCCTCACCGAGCCGGACGCGGTGTGCCGTGTCGCCGAACTCCTCAAGGGCCTCGGCAAGACGCCGGTCGCGGTCGGCGACCGCGCCGGGTTCGTCGCGAACCGGCTGCTCTTCGGCTACCTGAACCAGGCCGCCGCGCTCCTCGACTCCGGGCACGCGACCCGCGACGACATCGACACCGCGATGAAGGTCGGCGCGGGCCTGCCGATGGGCCCGTTCGCCCTCATGGACCTGATCGGCCTCGACACCTGCCTCGGGGTGCTGGACGCGATCTACGCCGAGTCCCGCGACCGTCGCCACGCCGCCGCGCCGCTGCTCCGCCAGCTCGTCACCGCAGGGCTCCTCGGCCGCAAGACCGGCCGCGGCTTCCACACCCACGACGGTTCTCCGGCCCCCAAGGCGGAACCCGTCGACGGCCCGCCGCCGGTCGTCGGCCTCGTCGGCGTCGGCCCGCTCGCCGACGCGATCGCCGCGCTGTGCGACCGGGCGGGCAGCCCCGTCCGCGACTCCGCCGCCGGGCTCGCCGACTGCGACCTGGTGATCGAGGCCGCGGAGGACGCCGATGCCGGCCGGGCACTGCTGTCGGCCGTCGCCCAGGCCGTCAAACCGGGCACGGTCCTCGCCGTCACGTCCGTGGACGGGTCGGTGGTCCGGCAGGCGATGGCGACCGGACGTCCCGCCGACGTCGTCGGGCTGCACCTGCCCGACCCGGCCGGACCGCTCGCCGAGATCGCCGTCACCGTCGCGACCGCCCCGGACATCGCCGACCGGGCCACGGACGCCGCCCGACGGCTCGGCCTCACCGCCGTCCGCTGCCGCGACCGGGCCGGGTTCATCGTGGACGCGCTCCGCTTCCCGTACCTGAACGACGCCGCCGCCATGCTCGACGCCGGATACGCCCACGCCGACGCGATCGACGACGCGATGACGCTCGGCTGCGGCTACCCGACCGGCCCGATCGCCGAACTCGACCGGCTCGGCCTGGACCGCGCGGTCGGCGTCCTGCGGGCCCTGTACGCCGAGACCCGCGACCCCGCGCTCGCCCCCACACCGCTGCTCGTGGAGCACGTCACAGCCGGTGTCCCGCTGCGCTGAATATCCTCGAAACATGAGCCCCCGCAAGAACCGTCGCGCCGTCCACGGCCGTCCCGCCGGCAGCGGCGGCGGCCCGTGGGCCCAGGACACCGAGGAAGGCCCGGACGGGGAGTGGATCGTCCGGGCCGTGTCCGGGGCCGCGGCGGTCAAGGCGTACCGGTGCCCCGGATGCGACCAGGAGATCCCGCCGGGCGTCGGGCATGTCGTCGCCTGGCGGGTCGACGACCGGGACGGCGAGGACCGGCGGCACTGGCACCGTCCCTGCTGGCAGGCACGGACCCGGCGCGCGCCGCGCGTCCAACGCTCACGCAACGCACCGCGTTACTGAAGGAGACACATGGCGGAGATCAGGGCGTCCTCGGTGCTGCCGGCGCGGCGTGAGGACATCACGCTGCACACCTCCGACGGCCTGGAACTGGTCGGCGAACTGGCGTCGCCCCTCGAACGGCCGCCGGTGGCGACACTGGTCTGCCTGCATCCGCTGCCGACGGCCGAGGGCATGATGGACAGCCATGTGCTGCGCAAGGCGTCCTACCGGCTGCCCGCGCTCGCCGACATCGCCGTGCTGCGGTTCAACACCCGCGGGACGACCTCGGCGCGCGGCACGAGCCAGGGCGAGTTCGGCGAGGGCGAGACCGAGCGGTTCGACGTCGCGGCGGCGCTGGAGTACACCGAGTACCACGACCTGCCACGGCCATGGCTGCTCGGCTGGTCGTTCGGCACCGAGCTGGCCCTTCGATGGGGACGCGACCCGCTGGTCGAGGGGGCGATCCTGCTGTCCCCGCCGCTGAAACGCGCGGGCGACGCCGACCTGGACGCCTGGGGCGCCGACGGACGGCCCCTCGTGGCGCTCGTCCCGGAGTTCGACGACTTTCTCCGCCCGGCGGAGGCACGGAAACGGTTCGAACGCGTGCCACAGGCCGAGGTGATCGCGGTCGACAACGCCAAACACCTGTGGGTCGGGGAACCGTATGTGCGGATCGTTTTGAACGAGATCGTGCAGCGGGTCGCCCCGGCCGCCGCCCCCTTGCCCACCGAATGGGATGAAACGGGCGGATAGCGTCGGACGGTTTTGCGGCGGCCGGTCACGGCCACTCCCGTCGGTCCCGACCCGAGAGCGGGTAGACGAAGGGCGAGCCGCCACGTCCCCGGCGGCCCTTCGATGAACTCCGTCCGGAAGGACCGCCTATGACCGTGCAGCTGTACGCCAGGGATGTCGGTTCCGGCACGCCGCTCGTTCTGCTGCACGCGTTCCCGCTCTCCTCGGCGATGTGGCTGGCCCAACGGGAGGGCCTCGCCCCACGGTTCCGCGTCATCACCCCCGACCTGCGCGGCTTCGGCGGCTCCCGGCTCGGCGACGACGAACCCTCGGTCGACGCGATGGCCGACGACATCGCCCGCCTGTTCCGGCGCCTCGGTATCGGACGGGCCGTCGTCGGCGGGCTGTCCATGGGCGGCTATGTGGCGATGGCACTGTGCAGGCGCCACCCCGACCTCGTCCTCGGGCTCGTGCTGGCCGCCACCCGCGCCGCCGCCGACAGCGAGACCGTCCGGGAGAACCGGTTACGGCAGGCGAGCCGCCTCGACGGCGACGACGGCACACAGGTCCTCGTGGAGGAGGTGCTGCCGAACCTCGTCGGACCGACCACCTACCGGCAGCGCGCCCTCGTCTACGGACGCGTTCGCGGCCTCGTCCAGGCGACCCCGCCGCACGCCGCCGCATGGGCGCAGCGCGCCATGGCGGACCGCCCCGAGTCGTTCGCCACGCTCCGCGGCCTCGGCGTACCCGCGCTCGTCATGATCGGGGACGAGGACGCCCTGGCCACCGAGGAGGAGGCCCGCGCCATGTCCGAGGCGATACCGAACGCGGAACTGCTCGTCATCCCGCGCGCCGGACACCTGTGCGCCGTCGAGCAACCCGACCTGTTCAACCAGGCCGTCGCCGAGTTCACCGCCGCGCTGGCCCGCACCAGCCACTGAGCCGGCCCGGGGGGCGCACGGGCCGCTACATCGTCTCCTGACGCGGCATGACGACCTCGCGGATCAGCAGCGAGATCGCCGCGGCCGTCGGGATCGCGAGCAGCGCGCCGACCACACCGAGCAGCGTCCCGCCGATCAGCGCCGCCACGATCGTCACCGCGGGCTGGACGTCGACGGTCCGCTTCATCACACGCGGATAGACGACGTAGTTCTCCACCTGCTGGTAGATCAGATAGAACACCGCACAGATGATCAGATCGGTGAGGTTTCCGGTCAGGAACGCGAGCAGGCAGACGACGACCGCGCCGATCGTGGCGCCGATCAGCGGGATCAGGTCCGTCACCGCGACGATCAGCGCGAGCGCGAGGGCGTACTTCACCCCGACGATCGACAGGAAGACATAGGACGTCGTGCCCGCGATGAACGCGATCGTGAACTGCCCCGCGACATAGCCGCCGATCCGGTCGAGGATCTCGTCGCCGAGCAGCGCGACCCTGGCCCGCCGGGACCGCGGCGCCAGCTGGTAGAAGAACGTCTTGATCTGCGGCAGCGAACTCATGAAGTACAGCGTCAGGATCAGAATGGTGATCGTCTGGAAGACGCCGTTGACCGCGACCTTGCCGATACCGGTGGCGATGTCGGTGAGGCCGTCCTGGAAGCCGTCGCTGTTGACGGTCTTCTCGGCGCGTTCCAGCAGCCCGTACCGCTTGTCCCAGTCGGCCAGCGTCTTGTTGTCCTGCAACTGCCCGACGAACTCGGGGATCTTGGTGCGCAGCTCGGTGACCTGCTCGGACACCGGCTGGACGAGTGAGGCGACGAACCCGGCGAAGAACAGGATCACGCCCATGAACACCGTCGCGACCGCCGCTCCGCGCGGCAGCCCGAACCTGCGCAGCCGCTCCACCGCCGGATTCAGCCCGACCGCGAGGAACATCGCGACGACGATCATCACGATCACGGACTTGGCGTTGGTGGCGGCCTGCACCAGCATCCACGCGGTGATGACACCGAGCGCGGCGGTGAACCCGAACACGAACGGGTGGGCCCGGCCGAGCGGCTCGCCGGGCCGTCCGAACGGGAAGCGGTGGTCGACGCCCGCCTCGCGCCTGCGCTGTTCGACATCGTGCGCCGGGTCGGGCGCCTCCGGCTCATGCGCCACCCGCCGGCGCGTCAGCCGTTCGCGGACCAGCCGTCCGCCCGCCGGGGGCTCCGCCGGGAGGTTGACGGGACCGCCGGTCGCGGGGTCACGTTCCCCGACGGGCTCGTCGGTCTCCTCGGGAATCAACGCCCCGCTGTCCGCGACGGCCTCCTCGGACTCTTCATCGGCTCCGACGGCGGCCTCGCCCGTCCGGCCCGGCGCCGTCCGGCCGTGAGGCTCGGTGTCGGTGTCGCTGCCCGCGGCGGGCTCCTCGGCAGGGTCTCTAACGGGTTCGGTGGCGGCCTTGCCCGTTCGGCCTGGCTGCGTTCGGCCGTGAGGCTCGGTGTCGGCGTCAGTGTCGGTGGCGGCCGCTTCGGGGGCGTCGGTGGCGCTGTCCGCGACCGGCTCCTCGACAGGGTCTCTAACGGGTTCGGGGGCGGCCTCGCCCGTCCGGCCCGGCTGCGTCCGGCCGTGAGGCTCGGCGTCGGTGTCGCTGCCCGCGGCGGGCTCCTCGGCAGAGTCTCTAACAGGTTCGGTGGCGGCCTTGCCCGTCCGGCCTTGCTGCGTCCGGCTGTGCGGCTCGGTGTCGGTGTCGCTGTCCGCGACCGGCTCTTCGGCAGGGTCTCTAACAGGTTCGGTGGCGGCCTTGCCCGT
This sequence comes from Actinomadura pelletieri DSM 43383, assembly GCF_003634705.1. Taxonomy (GTDB): domain Bacteria; phylum Actinomycetota; class Actinomycetes; order Streptosporangiales; family Streptosporangiaceae; genus Spirillospora; species Spirillospora pelletieri. The sequence goes on from NZ_RBWU01000002.1 coordinate 793,844, forward strand.
CCGGCCCGGCTCCGTCCGGCTGTGAGGGTCGGTGTCGGCGTCCGCCTCAAGGGCCTCGGTGCCGGGGGCGTCGGTGGCGCTGTCGGCGGTCTCGGTGTCGTCGGCGGGTGGGGTGGGAGCGGGCACCCTGCCGTCGGTGGCCGGGCGTGCGTCATCGGCTCGCGCCTGCGCGCCTTTGTCGTTGGCGGTCTCGTCGGGCACGCCGCTCTCCTCTTCCGTCCGGCCGCGGTCGCTCACCCGGCCCGCCGGCCGGGTCCCGGATCAAGCACTACGTGGTGAGACGTAGGAAAGCCTAGAGGCGTTCGCGACCTCTAGGCTTTCCTGTTGCTCGTCGACCGTGTCACACGGCCGGTGGGATCACTCCTGCCACCAGTCCTCGTCGTCCTCCTCGGACTTCTTGGCCTGGCTCTGCTTGGCGGGTGCCGCCTTGCCCGCGGGCTGGGCGGCGGGCTGCTGCTTCGGCTGGGCCTGCTGCGACGGGGCCGGCTTGGGGTCGGCCGCGGGAATGGCGGCCTTCTCCGGGGGCGCGGCCAGCTCGGCGTCGCCGCCGAGGTTCGGTGCGACACCGCCGATGAGCTGGCGCAGCTGGTTGAGGTGGCTGGTGATGCTGTCGCGCTGCCGGGTGAGCTCGTCGACCTGGCGCTGCGCCGCCGTCCGGACGCGGTCGGCCTCGGCCTTGGTCTCGGCGAGCAGCTGCTCGGCCTGCGACTTGGCCTCGGCGATGACGTTGTCGGAGTTCTTGCGGGCGTTGGCCATGAGCTGCTTGGCGTGCGAGTCGGCCTCGCGCCGGGTCTGCTCGGCCTGCTGGGTCGCCTTGGCGGCCCGCTGCTCGGCGGACGCGGCGCGCTGCTCGGCCTCGGCGACGAGCTTCTGCGTGGCGGCCTGGGCGGCGGAGTGCCGTTCGGCGTCCTGCCGGTCGGCCTCCTCGCGGCGGGCGGCCAGCTGGATCTCGAACTCGGCCTCCGCCTGGGCGCGCTGGGCCTCGCTCTCCTCCAGGATGCGCTGCGCCTGCGCCCGCATCTCGTCGGCCTGCCGCTTGGCGGTCGTGAGGATCTCGTCGCGCTCCCGCTTGGTGGACGCCCGGAGCTGGGCGACCTCCCGCTCGGTCGTGGTGCGCAGCTTGGCGATCTCGCGTTCGGCACCGGCGCGCTTCTCGGCGACCTCGTGGTCGGCCGTGGCGCGCAGCTTGGCGACCTCCCGTTCGGTCGTGGAGGTCAGCTCGTCGGCCTCCCGCCGGGCCGAGGTGCGCACGTCGTCGGCCTCGCGCTCGGCCGCGTTGCGCATCTCGTCGCACTCGCGCTGCGCGATGGCGCGCAGCTCGGCGGCGTCGTTCTCGGCGTTGGCGCGCTGCTCGGCGGCGTCGACCTTGGCCGCCGCCTTGATCTCGTTCGCCTCGGACCGCGCGGCCTGGACGAGTTCGGTGGCCTGCTCCTCGGCGAGCCGGAGCAGCTGCTCGATGCGGGCGCCGAGACCGGAGTAGGTGGGACGCTCCTGTTCCTGGAGCTGGCGATGCGCGTCCGACAGCTCCCGCTGGAGCGCCTGGGTCTGCTCGCGGGTCTGCCGTACCTCGTTGTCGAGCGATTTGATGTGCTCGTCGACCTGGTGCCGGTCGTAGCCGCGAAGCACCACGTCGAACTCGCGTGGGGGCGTGTCCTCAAAGAAATTGCTGAGCTGGGCGTCGATGTCGGACTGCATGTGGCTCAATCCTGATGTGACGGGGCTACCAGTGGTTCCGGGGACCGGTTGATCGCCTGGCACGACGGCATGACGGGCTCCATGAACGGGCTCAGTGCCCCAGACCTCTTCCGGCAGATGAAGCCTACTCCCGACACTGCCGTGTTGGGGGTTCATCTTGACACGCTGCGTGGTTTGTTCGTGTTTGTGAGCGCCCTCACCAGCCCCGGGACGGCCCACGGAAGGGTCGAGCAAATGCACCAGAAGTGTCCGAACAGTCACAGAGCAGCGGTCCGGGGCGTCCGGCCCGACTCCGTGTATCGAACACGTCACGATCGGGCCGGACCCGCCCGCAGGCCCCGTGCCGGTTGGCCTGGGAAGATCATGTAGGGCGTCGGCGCTTCTGCACGAGCTCGGTCAGCACGCCGTGGCAGTCCTTCGGATGCAAAAAGTTGATCAAAGAACCCATCGATCCGCCGCGCGGCGCGTCGTAGAGCACGCGCACGCCCTTGCCCGCGATCCCGGCCGCCTCGTCGGCGACGTCCCCGTCCGTTCCGAACGCGATGTGATGGACGCCCTCACCGTTTTTCGCCAGCCACTTCGCGACCGCCGAGTCCTCCCGAATCGGCTCGATGAGCTGCAAATACGTCGCCGCGCCGTCCCCGGTGTCGTTGATCTTCAACATGCACTCCCGGACGCCCTGCTCCTCGTTCACCTCGAAATGTGCATTCGTGAAGCCGTAGGTGGACCGGTAGAACTCGACGGTCGCCTCGAGATCGTGACAGGCGATGCCGATGTGGTCGATACGCGTCAACATGGGTCTTCTCCCTACTCGGGCATACAGAGGGGGCCGGACGGAACCGAACGGTGTTCTCCTGGGTATGGTGACAAACGTCGCCGCCCTTCGCTCTGGAGGCCCCACATGATCTCCACATCCGTGATCGTCGCCGGTGCGCGCACCCCGATCGGCCGCCTGATGGGCGCGCTGAAGGACTTCTCCGCGGTCGACCTCGGCGCGCATGTCGTCAGGGCGGCGTTGGAGCGCGCCGGGGTGTCCGGCGACCAGGTGCAGTACGTGATCCTCGGGCAGGTGCTCCAGGCGGGGGCCGGGCAGATCCCGTCCCGGCAGGCGGCGGTCAAGGCGGGCATCCCGATGAGCGTCCCGTCGCTCACCATCAACAAGGTGTGCCTGTCCGGGCTGGACGCGATCGCGCTCGCCGACCAGCTGATCCGCGCGGGCGAGTTCGACATCGTCGTGGCGGGCGGCATGGAGTCCATGACCCAGGCCCCGCACCTGCTGCCGAAGTCGCGCGGCGGCTACAAGTACGGATCCGTCGAGCTTCTCGACCACATGGCCCACGACGCGCTCACCGACGCCTACGAAGGCATCTCGATGGGCGAGTCGACCGAGCGCTACAACGCCAAGTTGAACATCTCCCGCGAGGAGCAGGACGAGTTCTCCGCCCGTTCGCACCAGCGCGCCGCCGCCGCCATCAAGAACGGCGTGTTCGACGCCGAGATCGCCCCCGTCGAGGTACCGCAACGGCGCGGCGAGCCGGTCGTGTTCGCCACCGACGAGGGCGTGCGCGGCGACACCACCGTCGAGTCCCTCGCCAGGCTCCGTCCCGCGTTCGGCGCGGACGGGACGATCACCGCCGGTTCGTCCTCGCAGATCTCCGACGGCGCCGCCGCGGTCGTCGTGATGTCGAAGGCGAAGGCCGAGGAGCTCGGTCTGCCCTGGCTCGCCGAGATCGGCCCGCACGGCAACGTCGCCGGCCCGGACACCTCGCTCCAGTCCCAGCCGTCCAACGCGATCAAGCACGCCCTCGACAAGGCCGGTTTGGACGTCGCCGATCTCGACCTCATCGAGATCAACGAGGCGTTCGCGTCCGTGGGCGTCCAGTCGATGCGCGACCTCGGGGTCGGACCCGAGAAGGTCAACGTCAACGGCGGCGCGATCGCGCTCGGCCACCCGGTCGGCATGTCCGGCGCCCGCATCGTCCTGCACCTGGCGCACGAGCTGAAGCGCCGCGGCGGCGGAACCGGTGCCGCGGGCCTGTGCGGCGGTGGCGGCCAGGGCGACGCCCTCATCCTCCGGGTGCCCTCGTCCTGACCGGGGCCGCGCGGCGGTGAACCGACGAGTCACCGGGAGCCGATGTTGACGGTGACGGTCGTGAAGCCGAGGGCCCTGAGCATGTTCTCCAGCATCGTCTTGGTGTTGGCGTCGGCGCGTTCCTTGAGGCCGCTCTGCGCGGCGGCCGTCTGAATCTTCTGCGCCGCCAGAACGTACATCTGCTGCTGGTTGCTCGGGTTGTCGCTGAAGAAGTCGCCGAAACGGTCGAACAGGCCGCGTTCGGTGGCGTAGACGTAGCTGTGCTTGGTGTCCAGGTTGGTCTTGTCCAGTTGGGCGTGCGGCAGCGTGAGGGTCGCGGCCGTCCGGTCGGCGTTCACCTTCACGGCGCCGGAACCCAGCTTCGAGAAGTCGACGTAGGCGTCCACGGAACCGTTGCCGACGAACAGGGTGCGTTTGCCGCGCAGCGCGCTCGGCAGGAACTTGGCGTCCTTCTCCAGGTCGACGATGACCTGGAAGTTGCCGCTCGCCGCCTCGTAGCGGTGCAGGTCGCGGATCGACTTCAGCAGGACGGGCCCGCTGCGGTCCTTGGTCTCCTCGGCGAACGGGTTCAGCCAGCCGGGAAGGCCGCGCCAGACCTGCTGGACCACCAGCACGGCGGCGATCGTCGCCACGACGAGCAGCACGGGGACGAGCAGCCCGCGCCGGGGCCGCACGGGATTCGAAGACGCGTCCTTGTCCATCTATCGGATCTTCCCGGAAGAACCGGTCCGTATCTGGCGGGACGGTGAGGTCGGTGTGAGCGAAGCCATAGCGCGGCCCGAAACCCGGGCACGAGCAGGCGCGTTCCATCGGGCGTGGACATGGTGCGTGTATTTCGTTACGTCTCCCTCGCCGAGGCGGTCTCCTTCCTGGTGCTGCTGTTGGTCGCGATGCCGCTGAAGTACGGCGCGGACGCGCACGCGGGAGTCCAGGTGGTGGGACCGACGCACGGAGCCCTGTTCATCGCCTACATCGGGCTCGTGTTCGTCGTCCGCTCGCGACTCGGATGGAACCTCAAGCGGACGGTGCTGGCCCTGGCCGCGGGTGTGCTGCCGGTCGCGCCGTTCTTCGTGGAGCGCTACTGGGCGAAGCGTCCCGTGTCGGCCCCGGCGTCGTAGAGACGCGGGTGCTCGAACGGCCGGAAGTTCACCGGCCCCAGCGTGCAGTCGCGGTAGGCGGCGAAGTGAACGCGTAGCCAGGAGCGGCGCCGGGCCTCACTCCAGGAGGCGAAGCGGCGCCCGGTCTGCGCGTCGGGAACGCTCGGCGGATCGTCGCCGAGGAGCCAGGCGTCGACCAGTTCGCGGTACCGGTTCGGCGGGTCGGTGCAGGTGCGGGCGTCCTTGAGGGTCTCGCTGATCTGCCGGACCGCCCGCGCGGCGTACCCGGGTGCCAGGGTCTCGTCGAGATGGACGGTGGCGACGCCGTCCTCGACCGTGAGAGGAGCCCACGCCGGACGCTGCTCCACCGTCGTGAACGCGCCGGGCGTTCCGTCCAGCCGCGCGGCGAGCGGGGTGGCCGCCGCGATCAGTCTGGGCAGCGCGTCCCGGAGCGCGGGGTGGACGCAGACGGTCAGCGGCCAGTCGCGGCACACCGGTTCGGCCGCCACGGGGGTGACCGTCCCGTCGGAACGGTGGAGGCCGAGCGTGGCGGCGCCGGTCGCGCCGAGGGCGACGACGAGGGGCAGGACGATCAGGAGCCGCCGCGTCGCCCACATCACGTAGCCGAGGATCAGCGCGGTCGTCAGCCCGGCCGCCCAGGTGAGCTGGTCGACGAGGATCTCGGGACGCAGCGTCGTGAACAGGGCGATGTGGTCGAACGCCGCCGGCGGAAGCAGGCTCCACCACGACACGCCGGGGACGCGCGCCGCGGCCCACACCGCCGCCACCGTGAGGACCAGGGCGGCCGTCGCGCGGTGCGGGATGAGACGTCCCGTCAGGTAGCCGACGACGACGTGCAGGACGAGGGAGCCCGCGCCCGCGACCACGCCCAGCGGATGCGGATGCCCGGCCTCCGACTGGGCGAGGGTGGCGGCGACGACCACGACCGTCACCGCCGCGTAGGAGACCAGCGCGGCGGCCGACAGCAGCAGCAGGTCGAACAGGACGCCCGTGGCGGGCGAGCGCGCCGTGAGGTCGCGCAGATAGTCGAGCGGACGTTCCCGCACCGCCGTCCACGCGGCGAGGGCCGCGGCGACGGGACCGAGGAACCGGACGGCGTTGACCAGCGCCACGACGGTGTTGTCCCAGTACGCGACCGGGCACAGCGACATCGCGGCGGCCACCGTGCCGACCACGGTGAGGACCGGCACCGCGACCAGCAGTGCCGTGCGACGGGCGTCCAGCCGGAGCACCCGCCCGAGGTCAGACACCGGTGGCGCTCCGGGCGGGCGGCCGCCGGGCCCGCAGCCTCGCGATCTGCGGCAGCGTCATCTCCGGCAACGTCAGCCGCCCCGGCCTGCGGTGACCGGCGTTCCGCGATGCCGGCGCGCCCTGTGGGGCCCTGGCCTGTGGCGTTCCCCCTTGCGGGGCTCCGGCCTGCGGGTGCGCGGCCCGCGGGCGCACGGCCTGCGGATTCACGGCCTGCGGGTTCACGGGCTGTGGGTTCACGGGCTGCGGAGTCATGGCCTGTGGGGTCATGGCGCCGGTGTCGCGTCGCCGGGCGCCGGCGGCGCCGCGGCGGTCGGCGGCGGTGCGGCCACGGCGGGCGGTGGCCGAGTGCGTGGGTTGCTCGCTCAGCCTGCCGCGGGCGAGCGTGAAGAGCCGGTCGCACCAGCCGCTGAGCGTCCCCGTGGCGTCGGCGGTGACGACGACCGCCGGGGCGAGGGAGCGCAGCACCGGGATCAGCTCCGCCATGGCGGCGGTGAGCGCGTGGTGGCCGGGACCGGCGGCCCCGGTGGGCCACGGCTCGGCGGCGGCGCACAGGTCGCCGAACGGGTCGTCGAGCAGGACGACATCGGGCTCGTGGACGCAGGCGGCGGCGAGCCCGGCGCGGAGGCGGACGTCGGGCGGCAGCAGCGCGAGTTCGGTGCCGGCGGCCTCGACGAGGTCGAGCCGTCGCACCATGGAGCGCGCGGCGGATGCGCTCGTCCGCTTGTAGTAGGCCGCGTACTCGACGAACTCGCGGGCCGTCATGTGCTCTGCCCGCGCGAACCGCGCGGGCAGGTATCCGATGACGGCCCGTGCGGCGCGCAGACCGGCGGCGGTCGTGATGTCATGTCCGAGAATGTGCAGCGCACCGGCATTCGGCCTGCGCAAGGTCGCGAACGTGGCCAGCAGAGTGGATTTCCCGGCACCAGGTGGACCGGCCAGGCCGACCACGCCTTCGGGCACGCCGAAGGTCACCGGGCGCAGGAGCCACCGCCCCCCGCGGCGGACACCCATTCCTCGGGCCACGATCACGGAATGATCCGCGATCACAAGTTTCCCCCCGTTACTCGTCATGCGGTCGCGGCGGCCGGTCGGCGCGTCCCGTGAAAACGGGTGCGCCGGTGGCCTCGTCCCCCAACATTGCCACGTGGCGCCCGTCGGACCGGACCTCCGCCGTTCGGCGGGCCCGGCGTGCCGGTCGCTTTTGCCGTGCCGCGATGCATCGACACGGTGACTATAACCGGGCTTGGTGATGGCTGTCAGCAATCTTTTTGCCTTTACGGCAGCGCGTCTGGATTTTTTGCCTGCCCCGCCGAAATGCCAGAATTCTTGATAATACGGACAAATGGTAAATTGGACGTCGAGTGTGGAGGGGTGGGCGGCACGCCGGGCCGTCCGGGCCGTCCGGTCCGCTGGGAGCGTACGGGCGTACGGTCACCACCGGTCATGGGGCAGGATGGACCCATGCCTTCTCGGGACTTTTCGTTGCACGGGGCCATCGATCTGGGGGCGCGCCAGGCGGCCGCCCGGAAGCAGCAGGAGCGCCGGGCCCAGGGCGGAGACACGTCCGCGGGCACGGGCGGGGGCGGCGCCGCCACCGAATACGTCGTGGACGTGACCGACCAGACGTTCAACGCCGAGGTCGTGGAACGGTCGCAGTCCGTTCCCGTCCTCGTGGACTTCTGGGCCGAGTGGTGCGGCCCGTGTAAGCAGCTCTCGCCGGTTCTGGAGAAGCTGGCCGAAGAGGCGGCCGGCAAGTGGATCCTGGCCAAGATCGACATCGATGCCAACCCGCAGCTCGCCGCGTACATGCAGCAGATGGGCGTGCGGGGCATCCCGTTCGTGGCGGCGGTCGTCGCCGGGCAGCTGCTTCCGTTCCTGAACGGGGCGGCGCCCGAGGCGCAGGTGCGGCAGGCCATCGACCAGCTCTTCGAGGCGCTGGTCAAGGAGGGCCTCCTGCTGGAGGCACCGGAGAGCGGCGAGCCCGGGGACGCGCCCGCCGTCGACCCGGTGCGGCAGCAGGCCGAGGACGCCCTGCAGCGCGGCGACCTGGACGGCGCCAGGGCCGCGTTCGAGCAGATGATCGCCAGGGATCCGCGGGACGCCGGGGCCAAACAGGGCCTCGCGGCGGTCGAGCTGAGCCGGCGGGTGCGGGCGCTGGACCCCGAACGCGTGCTCCAGGAGGCCGCGGAGAAGCCGGGCGACGTGCAGACGCAGATCAACGCGGCCGATGTGGAGATGGCGTCGGGACGCTTGGAGCAGGCGTTCGAGCGGCTGCTGTCGGCGGTTCGGGGCAGCGCGGGCGACGATCGCGACGCGGCGCGCAAGCACCTGCTGTCGCTGTTCGAGGTCCTGCCGCCGGACGACCCGCGTGTCACCAAGGCCCGCAGGTCCCTCCAGTCGGCCCTGTTCTGACGCCCGACCCGCCGTCTTCCGTGGGCGTCGCGGCTCGTCGTCCCGCCCGCCGGGAACCGCCCCGCGGGCGTGTCCCGGGCGGGACGAGCCGGGGCGATCGGGACACCCTACGGCCTGGTTGAGCGTATGCTCGATGGCAATGACCGCGCCCGTACGGCCCATGTGAAGCACGTCCACGGGGCCGATCCCGTTGATCCCCGGCTCCACCGTCTCGTGATCGACGCGATGAGCCGGTCCGCGTCCGCGACCGGTGAACCCGTCGTCGCGGCGCGGGTGTGCCGAGTCACCTGAAGGGACCGGGCCGCGGCTCTCATCCGAGCAGAGGGGCAGTTGTCGTGGCGAGCGTGCCGAGCGTGTCGTACTCCATCACCGTCCGGCTGGAGGTCCCGGCGGGCGGCCGGGCCGTCAGCCAGATCACCCATGTCGTGGAGAACGCCGGCGGGATCGTCACGGCCCTCGACGTCAACACCGCCGGGCACGAGACGCTGCGCATCGACGTCACGATCGCGACCCGCGACACCGAGCACGCCGAGGCGATCGCGGCGGCGCTGGAGCAGATCGACGCCGTCAAGATCCACAAGGTCAGCGACCGGACGTTCCTGATGCATCTCGGCGGCAAGATCGAGATGCAGTCCAAGGTGCCGCTGCGCAACCGCGACGAGCTGTCGATGGCGTACACGCCCGGCGTCGCCCGCGTCTCCCTCGCCATCGCCCGCAACCCCGAGGACGTCCGCCGCCTGACGATAAAGCGCAACAGCGTCGCGGTCGTCACGGACGGGTCGGCGGTGCTCGGGCTCGGCAACATCGGCCCGGAGGCCGCGCTGCCGGTCATGGAGGGCAAGGCGGCGCTGTTCAAACGGTTCGCCGGCATCGACGCCTGGCCGATCTGCCTCGACACGCAGGACACCGACGAGATCGTCCGGACCGTCCAGATCCTCGCGCCCGCGTTCGGCGGCATCAACCTGGAGGACATCTCCGCGCCCCGCTGCTTCGAGGTCGAGGCGCGGCTGCGCGAGCTGCTCGACATCCCCGTCTTCCACGACGACCAGCACGGCACCGCGATCTGCGTCCTGGCCGCGCTGACCAACGCGCTGCGCGTCGTCGGCAAGGACATCGGCTCCGTCCGCATCACGATGGCGGGCGCGGGAGCGGCCGGCACCGCCATCCTCAAGCTGCTGATGCACGCGGGCGCCCGCGACCTGGTCGTGTGCGACTACCGCGGCGCCGTCCACGCCGGCCGCGACGACCTGGACGAGTCGCTCGGCTGGATCGCGTCCCACACCAACGCGGGCGGCTACGCGGGCGACCTGCGCGGCGCCGTGAAGGACGCCGACGTGTTCATCGGCGTGTCCGCTCCCGGCATCCTGACCGGCGACGACGTCGCCACGATGAAGGACGACGCGATCGTGTTCGCGCTCGCCAACCCCGAGCCGGAGGTGTCCCCGGACGAGGCGCGCGAGCACGCCGCCGTCGTCGCCACCGGCCGCAGCGACTACCCCAACCAGATCAACAACGTGCTGGCGTTCCCCGGCGTGTTCCGCGGGCTGCTGGACGCGCAGGCGGACGTCGTCACCCTGGACATGCTGGCCGCCGCCGCGAAGGCCCTCGCCGAGGTCGTCACGCCGGACGAGCTGGGCCCGAACTACATCGTGCCGAGCGTCTTCCACCCGGAGGTCAGCACCCGGGTGGCGGGCGCGGTGCGCGAGGCCGCGGGCGGCCGTCCCCGCACCGAGGCCTGAGCGGTCTAGGAGTTCTTCTTCGGGAAGATCTGCTCGCGCCGGCGGGGCCAGATCCCGCCGTACCAGAAGATGATCACGCCGGTGAGGATGACGCCGACGCCGGTCGCCGCGCGGGCCCACAGGACCGCGTCGGGGCCGGTGTTGGGGAGCTCGTCCGGCGGGGTCTTGGTCGGCGCGGGCGCCGCCTCCGCCTTCTCGCAGTTCGCCTTGACGGTCTTGGCCGTGAGGCGCTTGCCGGCCCAGTTGACCGTGATGCGGGTGCGGCGGTCCTCGCGGACGTCGACGGCCACCGTCCGGGTCGCGTCCGGCCGGATCTGGCCGGGAATCGCGGCGGTGTCGTCGTTCTTCTCGATCCCGAAGTCCTCGGTCTTGCTTCCGGTGTTGCGGATCGTGACCCGGACCGTGCTCGCCGGGCACGACACGGCCCCGATGGTGGCGGTCACCGGACGCGCCGAGCTGCCGCCGCTGGGAGACGCGGACGGATCGGAGGTGCTCGCGGACGCGCTGGGCGAGGTGGTGGCCGAGGCCGCGGGCTCGGAGTCCGGCGACATCCAGCTGACCAGCGCCGGGACCGCGATCAGTGCGCCGATCACGATGAACACGGCCGCGATGACGACCCTGGGCAACTGCATTGCTGTCCTCCCCGGCCCAACTGGCGGGCATCGAGCGGGTGGCCGAACTGACTCTAGATCATTCTTAACCTAGGTCCTTGTGGTGCCGATATCCCCATCGATAGGAATGCGTAACAGGCTAACGAGCCGGCGGACGTGCCGCCGGAGGTCCGCGCAACGCATGATGGAACGCATGGAAGACGGCATCAGGGTGGGGCTCCTGCTGGTGGCGACCCCTCAGCTCGAGGATCCGAATTTCCGGCGGAGCGTCGTCCTGCTGGTCGAGCACGACATGGAGGGCGGCACGCTCGGCGTCGTCCTCAACCGGCCGACCGAGGTTCCGGTGGACCGGGTGCTGCCGCCGTGGGCGGAACTCGTCACCGGACCGGCGGTCGTGTTCCAGGGCGGCCCGGTCGCGCTGGAGAACGCGCTCGCGCTGGCCCGGCTGCCCGGCGAGGAGGAGCCGCTCGGGTGGCGCGCGCTGGACGGCGGCGCCGAGGTCTCGCGGGTGGGGCTCGTCGATCTGGAGGCCCCGCCCGGGTTGCTGGCGGCCGAGCTGCTGCAACTGCGGGTGTTCGCGGGTTACGCGGGCTGGTCGGCGGGGCAGTTGCGGGCGGAGATCGAGGAGGGCTCGTGGTACCTGGTGCCGGCGGAGGCGGGAGACGTGTTCGCGGGCGACCCGGACGGGCTCTGGCGGCACGTTCTGCGCAGGCAGGGCGGTGACCTGGCGTTCGTCTCCACGTTCCCCGAGGACCCGACGCTGAACTAAGGTGAGCGATGTGAGTACGAAGATCCTGCCCGACGGCGACACCCAGACAGATGTCCGGCCGGACCTCTCGCACGGTGACGGCGACCATGAGCGGTTCGCGCACTATGTGAAGAAGGCAAAGATCACCGAGAGCGCGGTGACCGGCACGCCGGTGATCGCGCTGTGCGGCAAGGTCTGGGTCCCGAACCGCGACCCGAAGAAGTACCCGGTCTGCCCGGAGTGCAAGAAGATCTATGAGTCGATGAAGTCGGGCGGCGGCGAGGGCGACGAGTGACCGGCCGCCGACCGGCGGCCGTCGACGCGCGTGCGTGAGTAGGGTCCCGCGATCAGGGGGCTGACCGCGGGGCCTTGGTGTTGACATTTTTACGGGGGACGAATGCGGCGGATGGCCGGGGTTTCGCTATGCGCACTGTTGGTTACGGTCGGTGCCGTTTCGGGGTCGGTGGGTGACCGGCCCCGGGGCAGGGCGGCACCGGTGGCGCCGGTGGCGCGGGCGGCGGCACACGGCGACGAGTGCTTCTCGGGCGCCCTGTCGGACGGCGGGGCCCGGGTGACGCGTCCGGACGACCGGGCCGACGACCGGGCCGACCTCGACCGTGGTCAGGTCGTCGCCATGCTCGCCGACCTTCGCCGGACGCTGCGCGACCGGTTCGGCACGTCCGACGAACGGCGCCTCGACACGGCGCTGCGCCGGGCGCGGCCCGTCGTCGTGCCGGTGCGGTTCCACGTCGTCCACAGCGGACGTCTGGGCAAGCTGTCGGAGGCGTCCGCGCGGCGGCAGGTCTCCACGCTGAACGCCGCCTACGGAGGTAGGACGGGTGGTGTCGACACGCGCGTCCGGTTCCGGTTGGTGAGCTATGGCAGTTTCGACCAGCCGGCGTGGTTCGACAATCCGCACCGGTACGAGGCCCCGATGAAACGGCGGCTGCGCAAGGGGGGACGCGGCACGCTCAACATCTTCACCGCGGCGGTCGGCACCGACGTGCTGGGCTACTCCACGTTCCCGCAGCAGTACCGGAAGAACCCGCGTATGGACGGTGTCGTCATCGACTACCGGAGCGTGCCGCGCGGGCAGTACAAGTCGTTCAACCGCGGGTACACGGCCGTCCACGAGATCGGGCACTGGCTCGGCCTGCTGCACACCTTCGAGGGCGGTTGCGTGCCGCCGGGCGACGGGGTGGCCGACACCCCGTACGAGGCCGCACCGGCGGAAGGATGTCCTCACTTCCGGGACACATGCCCGCGGCGGGGCGTCGACCCGGTGCACAACTTCATGGACTACGCGCACGACGCCTGCATGCGGGAGTTCACCGCAGGCCAGGGCCGCCGGATCCGCGCGTCCTGGGCCGCCTACCGGTCCCGCTGAACCCCGCCCGTGCCGTGTCCGCGCCGTGCCCGCGGGTTGTGGATCTCGGCACATGTGCGGCGCGGGCGGCGCGATCTGTCGGTGCGGCTCGATAGCCTTCGATGACCGTGAGCACCTTCGCCGCATCGAGCATGCCTCCCGCCTTCCCCGAGCGGGCCGCCTGGGGAACGGCGTCGTCCCTGCGCGCCTGGCAGCAGCAGGCGCTGGAGGCCTACTTCGGGCGGGACGGCACCGCGCCCGGTCCGCGCGACTTCCTCACCGTCGCGACGCCCGGCGCCGGTAAGACGACGTTCGCGCTCCGCCTCGCCCGGGAGCTGCTGGAACGCCGTATCGTCTCGGCGATCACGATCGTGTGCCCCACCGAGCATCTCAAGCGGCAGTGGGCCGAGTCCGCGGCCCGGGTCGGCATCAAGATCAACCCGGAGTACCAGAACGGCGACGGGCCCGTCGGCAAGGACTTCCACGGCGTCGCCGTCACCTATGCGACCGTCGCCGCGCGGCCCGCGCTGCACCGCAACCGCACCGAGTCCCGCAAGTCCCTGGTCATCTTCGACGAGGTGCACCACGCGGGCGACGGGCTGTCCTGGGGCGACGCCGTCCGGGAGGCGTTCGAGCCCGCGACCCGCCGGCTCGGCCTGTCGGGCACGCCGTTCCGCACCGACATCAACCCGATCCCGTTCGTCCAGTACGACGAGGGGCCCGACGGCGTCCGTCGCAGCCGCGCCGACTACACCTACGGCTACGGTCCGGCCCTCGCCGACGGCGTCGTCCGTCCGGTGATCTTCCTGGCGTACGCGGGGGAGATGCGCTGGCGCACCCGCGCGGGCGACGAGATCACCGCGACCCTCGGCGAACCGCTCACCCAGGACCAGACCGCCCAGGCGTGGCGTGCCGCGCTCGACCCGAAGGGCGACTGGATCAGACAGGTCCTGGCCGCCGCCGACCGGCGGCTCACCGAACTGCGCCGCGCCATTCCGGACGCGGGCGGCCTGGTGATCGCCACCGACCATGAGACGGCCCGCGCCTACGCCGCGATGCTGCGCGCCGTCACCGGCCAGGGCGCCACGGTCGTGCTGTCGGACGACCCGTCCGCGTCCAAGAAGATCAAGCAGTTCACCGACTCCGGCGACCGCTGGATGGTCGCGGTGCGGATGGTGTCCGAGGGCGTCGACATCCCGCGCCTGTGCGTGGGCGTGTACGCGACGTCCACCAGCACGCCGCTGTTCTTCGCGCAGGCCATCGGCCGTTTCGTCCGGGCCCGCCGCCGGGGTGAGACCGCCTCGGTCTTCCTGCCCTCGGTGCCGACGCTGATGGGTCACGCCGCCGAGATGGAGACCGAGCGCGACCATGTCCTCGACCGTCCGGTCCGCGAGGACGGCCTGGACGACGACCTGCTCGCCGAGGCCAACCGGCAGAAGGACACCCCCGACGCGGTCGGGGAGGAGCTGCCGTTCGAGACGGTCGAGGCGTCCGCGACGTTCGACCGCGTCCTGTACGACGGCGGCGAGTTCGGCATGCACGCCGAGCCGGGCTCGGCCGAGGAGGAGGAGTATCTCGGCATCCCCGGTCTCCTCGAACCCGAGCAGGTGTCGGCGCTGCTGCGCAAACGGCAGGCCGAGCAGCTCGCCACCGAACGCAAGCGCAAGACCGGCGACCCGCGCGCCGACCGCACCGCCGCCGAAGACCTGGCGTCCCTGCGCCGCGAGCTGAACGGCCTCGTCGGCGCGTGGAACCACCGCACGGGCCAGCCGCACGGCGTCATCCACAGCGAGCTGCGCCGCTCCTGCGGCGGCCCGCCCATCGCCCAGGCCAGCGCCGACGACATCCGCAAGCGCATCGCCAAGATCCGCGACTGGGCCGCCAAACGCCGCCACTGACGCGCCCGGCGTGCCCTTCGTCCGGCCGGTGCCGGGCCCGTCCGCGCTCGCGTTCGCGCCGTGGTGACCGGAGTGGGTCAGGGGGGCGGCCCGGTGCTTGTGTGCGGCGGCGCGTCCCAGGATGATCAATAACTCCGCGCCATTTCGGGAGGTACGGAGTGTACCTGGCAGGGTTCGAGGAGATCCTGGAGGCGGTGCTCGCGCGGCTCGGGCGGTTCGTCGAGGCGCGCGATCGTGCGGACCTGCTCGCCCCCGCCGGAGTCCGGGACGCGCAGGCCTTGATGACCGCGGTGTTACGGGCGGCGCCGGACGCGGACCCGCCGGAGGAGTCCCTGGCGCGAGCGGCGTCCGCGGCGGGGCTCCTCTACTACGGGCGCCAGCTGGTACAGGACGACGAGGACGACCGGGACGAGGCCACGCGGCTGCTGGAGCTGGCCCGGTCGCGGGGCGGCGGTGACCTGGCCGACGAACGGGCCGACCTGCGGGACGCGGTGTCGGCGAAGCCCGTGCCCGGTCCGGCCGACCAGCTCGACGGGCTGAACCTGCGGGCCGCGATGACTCCGGCGGGCACCCCGCTGGCCCAGCTCGACGAGTGCGCCGCCCTGCTGCGGCGGGCGCTGGCCGCGGCGGACGAGGACCTCGACCCGCGCATGTACGAGAGCAACCTGATCGGCCTGCTCGAACGTCGGTACGGCCGCACCGGACACGAGGACGATCTGCGCGAGGCGACCGCGCTGTCGGAGTCCCTCGTCGAGCGGACGGAGGACGAACACCCGGCCTATGCCGGTCGCATCTCCCAGCTCGCCCTGCTCGAGCAGATGGTGTTCGCGCAGACCGGGGACGCCGCGACGCTCGACGCCGCCGTCGACCGGCTGCGCGAGGCGGCACGGCACACGCCGCCCGGTCACGAGGACCACGCGATGCGGCTGTCCAACCTCGGCCGCGCCCGGAAGCTGCGCTACCAGACGACGCGTCCCGAGCCGGAGGAGATCGCGGCGGCGGTGGCCCTGCTGGAACAGGCGGTCGCCGCCACCCCCCGCGACGATCCCCACGCCGCCCAGGCCACCCGCCGGGGCGAACTCGCCGCCGCCCTGGCGCTGCACTACCGCGAGACCGACGACGTGGCGCATCTGGAGGCCGCCATCCGGTGCGCGCACGAGGCCTGGCGGCTGACCCCGCGCGGCGACCACAACATTCCCGAACGCCTCCAGGACCTCGCCGTCGTGCACATGCTCCGGTACCGGGTCACCGGCGACCGCGCCGACAAACGTACGGCGATCAAGGCCGCGCGCGGTCTCCGGCGGGCCGTCCCCAAGGGCCACCCGCTCCATGACGCGGCCGAGATGCTGCTCAACGAACTTTGACCGCTATCGAGATGCCAGGGCCCCGAGAATCCGGGTGACGGTCTCCGCCGGGGTGCCCGTGACGGGCACGACGGGGACGTCCTCGTCCGGGCCCGGGAACTCCAGGTCGGCGAACTGGGAGTCGAGGAGTTCGGCGCCGAAGAAGTGGCCCTCGCGGGCTCTCATCCGGGCCGCGATCGTGTCGCGGTCGCCGTCCAGGAGGACCACCCGGACGGCGGGACGGCCGCCCGCGAGCAGGTCGCGGTAGCGGCGTTTGAGAGCCGAGCAGGTCACGACGCCGGGACGGCCCGTGGCGAGCCGGTCGTCGATCCACGCGGCGATGGCGTACAGCCAGGGGAGCCGGTCGGCGTCGTCGAGGGGACGGCCCGCGCGCATCTTCGCGATGTTGGCCGCCGGGTGGAAGGCGTCGGCCTCGGCGTACTCCCAGCCGAGGCGTTCGGCGAGCAGGGTGCCGACCGTGGTCTTGCCGCTGCCGGACACACCGGCGACCACGATGACCGTGGGGGGCGGTGGCGCCATCAGAACGCGGCGGTCAGGCGGCCACCACCGGGGCGCCGGACAGCGCGACCCCCTCCCGCGCGAGCTCGTCGAGGGCGCGGTCGACGGTCGCCTTGCCGACTCCGGCGGTGAGGTCGAGCAGGACCGTGGTGCGCAGGCCGGCGCGGGCCGCGTCCACGGCCGTCGCCCGGACGCAGTGGTCGGTGGCGATGCCCACGATGTCGACGGCGTCGACGCCGCGGGCGGCGAGCCAGTCGGCGAGGGGCTGCTCGTCGTCGGAGACGCCCTCGAAGCCGCTGTAGGCGGCGCTCTCCCGGCCCTTGCTGAACACCGCCTCGATGGGCGCGAGGGCCAGGTTGGGATGGAAGTCGGCGCCCGGTGTGCCGATCACGCAGTGCGGCGGCCAGGTGTCGGCGAAGTCGGGCGCGGCGGAGAAGTGGTCGCCGGGATCGAGGTGGAAGTCGCGGGTCGCCACGATGTGCGCGTACTCGGCCCGGTGCGCGGCGACGTACTCGGAGATGGCCGTGGCCACCTGCGCGCCGCCCGCCACCGCGAGCGAGCCGCCCTCGCAGAAGTCGACCTGCACATCGACGATGATCAGAGCCTTCTTGCCCATGACCGCTCCCTGTACCCGTTTCACTCCGACCGTACCCCAGGTGGACGCGGTCAGCGGGGCGGGTCGCCGTCGTCGAACTCGGTGGGCAGCGCCGGTTCACCCCTGGACAGCTTGGTCGCCGTCGTCGGCAGCTCCGCGACACAGCGCGCGTGCCGCTCCCGGGCGGCGGCGAGCGACTCGCGTCCGACGATCTCGCCGTCGCGCACCAACGGGACCTGGAGGAGCCGGTCGTGGGGCGCCCGGCTCGGCTCCCCGGTCGAGACGGTCTCGGCGTAGGCGGTGCCGTGGCCGTCGACACGGCGGACCGCTGTCTTGCGCCCGCCGCGGCTCGGCTTCCCGGGGGAGCGCTTGGCGACCGGGCGCAGGGGCACGTCGTCGCCGGGTGCGTCCGCTCGGGCGACCAGCTTGTAGACGAGGCCCGCCGTGGGCGCGCCCGACCCGGTGACGAGGGACGTTCCGACGCCATAGCCGTCCACCGGCGCGGCGGCCAGCGCGGCGATGCCGAACTCGTCGAGGTCTCCGGTCACCACGATCCGCGTGTCGCGGGCGCCGAGGGAGTCGAGCTGGTCGCGGACGAGACGGGCCATGACGCCGAGGTCGCCGCTGTCGATCCGCACGGCCCCGAGGGACGGCCCGGCCAGCTCCACGGCCGTCCGGACGGCCCGCTCCACGTCATAGGTGTCGACCAGGAGCGTGGTGCCGGCGCCCAGCGCCTCGAGCTGCGACGCGAAGGCGTGCCGTTCGCTGTCGTGCAGGAGGGTGAACGCGTGCGCGCTCGTCCCGGCGGTCGGCACGCCGTGGCTCCGGCCCGCCTCAAGGTTGGACGTGGTGGTGAACCCCGCGATGTAGGCGGCGCGCGCGGACGCCACGGCGGCGCGCTCGTGGGCCCGCCGCGACCCCATCTCGATGATCGGCCGACCCTGCGCCGCCGCCACCATCCGGGACGCCGCCGACGCGATCGCGCAGTCATGGTTGAGGATCGACAGCGCGAGGGTCTCCAGCAGGACGGCCTCCGCGAACGTCCCCTCGACCGCCAGGATCGGCGAGTCCGGGAAGAAGCAGTCGCCCTCGGCGTAACCCCAGACGTTCCCGGTGAAGCGGTACTTCTCCAGCCATCGCGCGGTGGGTTCGTCCACGATGCCGTTCGACGTGAGGAAGTCCAGTTCCGCCGTCTCGAAACGGAAGCGCTCGATCGCGTCGAGGAGGCGGCCCGTCCCGGCGACGACGCCGTAACGGCGCCCGGCGGGCAGACTCCGCGCGAACACCTCGAACACCGCGCGGCGGTCGGCGGTCCCGCTGCGCAGGGCCGCCTGAAGCATGGTCAGCTCGTACTGGTCGGTCAGCAGAGCGGTGCCGTCGGCTCGGTCCACATGTGGAACCTTACGGCCGGGTGTGGGCACGATGGTCGTGCGGGTCATCACATCCGGGGAGCGGGCGCATAGCATCGGGTGCGGTGGGACCGCGTCACGCACGGAGTGGACGACCGCGGAGAAAGGAGGCGACGCGGAATGACCGCCATGAGCACGGCGCCCGCGCCCGTCGAGCTGGAGCGGCCGGACGTCGATGAGGAGGTCGGCGCCGACCGGCCGTGGCTGGCCATCGTGTGGAACGACCCGATCAACCTGATGTCGTATGTCACGTATGTTTTCCAGGCCGTGTTCGGCTACGCCAAACCGAAGGCCGAGAAGCTGATGCTCGATGTGCACCACAAGGGACGGGCCGTGGTCGCCAACGGCACCCGCGAGGAGATGGAGCGGGACGTGGAGATCCTGCATTCCTACGGGCTGTGGGCCACCGTGAAACGGGACGACTGACCCCGTGAGCCAGGTGACGAAGACCCGCCACGGCCTCAAGGTCCGCCTGGAGGCGGAGGAGGTCGCGCTGCTGCGCGCCCTCATGGAACAGCTGCTGGCGTTGATCGGCGAGGCGCCCGGCGCGGACGACGAGCTGGCGTCCCTGGGCATCGCCGAGAACGCCACCACCCCCGACGACCCCGTGCTGGCCCGGCTGTTCCCCGACGCGTACCGCGACGACGGCAAGGCCGCCGAGGAGTTCCGCCGCTACACCGAGATGGGGCTGCGCGACGGCAAACGGGAGGCGGCCACTGCGGTGCTCGGCGCGCTGGGCGATCCGGGGGCCGACATCGTCTTGGACGAGAAGCAGGCGCAGGCGTGGCTGCGGGCGCTGAACGACGTCCGGCTGGCGCTCGGCACCCGGCTCGACATCACCGAGGAGTGGTACGAGGAGGCGGAGACCCTGGACGCCCGCGACCCCCGCGCGCCCATGTTCGCGGTCTACGACTGGCTCACCACGCTCCAGGAGAGCCTGGTCCGCGTCCTCTGGTGAGACGGGTGGCGGCGGCTGCGCATCCGGTGAGATCTGCGTATCCGAACGGCCGTATCGAACCGGCCGAGCCCGGAGGCCGTTCGGAAACACCCCCCGGTAACCTTCGGGACATGCTGACGATCGAACGTGCTCTGGTCGAAAAGATCATCGCGCATGCCCGCGCCGACCATCCCGACGAGGCATGCGGCATCGTGGCCGGACCGGTCGGATCGGACCGGCCCACCCGGTTCATCGCGATGACCAACGCCGAGCGGTCGCCCACCTACCACAACTTCGACACGCAGGAGCTGCTGCGGGTCGACCGGGAGATGGACGCCAACGGCGAGGAGCAGATCGTCCACTACCACTCCCACACCTCCACCGAGGCGTACCCGTCCCGCACCGACATCGACTACCTGCGCAACCCGCTGGCCGACCCGCGCATCCACCGGGTGCTCGTGTCCACCCGTGACCCGGAGGAGGTGGAGTTCCGCTCCTACCTCATGGTGGACGGCGAGGTCGTGGAGGAGGAAGTCAAGATCGTCGAGTCGTACGACGACTGAGACGGCGGTGTGGCGGTGCGCGGACGTGCCGGTGCGACGGCCGGTAGACTGACCGTCATGGGGACGAGCGGGCACAAGGCGGGCGCACGGCGCCCCATGCGCGCCTTCGCCGTACCGCCCGTGCAGAGCTTCCTGTTCGGTCATTCGCGCGCCGAGGTCGTCTACGACTGTCGCTGACGCGCCGATCCGGCCGAGATATCCGGTCGTAACCCACCCCGGAATTCCCCCGTGCCCCGCCCGGTTGTGACGCTGGGGGGCGGGAAGCCCCGTACGAACTAAGGAGATCATCGCGATGGCGATCGAGGTCCGGATCCCCACGATCCTGCGCAACCTCACCGACGGCGCCAAGGCCGTCGAGGGCAAGGGCGGCACGCTCGACGAACTGTTCGCCGACCTGGACACCCGGCACCCGGGCCTGCGCGACCGGCTGGTGGACGACAAGGGCCTGCGCAAGTTCGTCAACGTCTACCTCAACGACGAGGACGTGCGCTTCCTCGCCGGTCTCGGGACGCAGGTCTCCGACGGCGACAGCGTCACGATCCTGCCCGCCGTGGCCGGCGGCTGACGAGGGTCGGCGGGCAGGGCCATGCGTTTCGATTCGTTGCTGGACTCGCTCGGCCGCACACCGCTGGTCGGGCTGCCCCGGCTGTCCCCGTCCGCCGACGTGCGGATCTGGGCGAAGCTTGAGGACCGCAACCCGACCGGGTCGGTGAAGGACCGTCCCGCCTTCTACATGATCGAGAAGGCGGAGAAGGAGGGGCTGCTGACGCCCGGCTGCACGATCCTGGAGCCGACGTCCGGCAACACCGGCATCTCCCTCGCCATGGTCGCGAAGCTGCGCGGCTACGACATGATCTGCGTCATGCCGGAGAACACCTCCGCCGAGCGGCGCCAGCTGCTGGAGATGTGGGGCGCGCGGATCATCTCCTCGCCCGCGGCGGGCGGGTCGAACGAGGCCGTCCGGGTGGCGAAGGGCCTGGCGGCGGAGAATCCCGACTGGGTGATGCTCTACCAGTACGGCAACGAGGCCAACGCGCTCGCGCACTACGAGACGACCGGCCCGGAGATCCTGGCGGATCTGCCGACGGTGACGCACTTCGTCGCGGGGCTCGGCACCACGGGCACGCTGATGGGCGTCGGCCGGTTCCTGCGCGAGCGGGTGCCGGACGTCAAGATCGTCGCGGCGGAGCCCCGGTACGGCGACCTGGTGTACGGGCTGCGCAACATCGACGAGGGCTTCATCCCGGAGCTGTACGACGATTCGGTGCTGACCACCCGGTTCTCCGTCACCTCGGGGGACGCGCTGCGCCGCACCCGCGAGCTGCTGGAGCTCGAGGGCATCTTCGCGGGGATCTCCACCGGCGGCGCGCTGCACGCGGCGATCGGCATGGCGAACAAGGCCGTCAAGGCCGGGGAGCGGGCCGACATCGCATTCGTCGTCGCGGACGGCGGCTGGAAGTACCTGTCCACCGGCGCGTACGGCGGCACCCTGGAGGAGGCCGAGGCCCGGCTCGAAGGTCAGCTCTGGGCCTGATCGCCCGGCAGGGTACAGTGCGTTCCCGAACGCTGTTCTAGACGGTCGGAGGGCACGGATGAGCGGATTCGGGGCGGCGACCGAGGTGCGGCGGGTCGGCGAGGGCCGGTTCGAGGCCGTCCTGGACGGCGGCTACGCCATCGCCGGTGCCCTCAACGGCGGCTATCTCATGGCCGTCCTGGCCCGCGCCGCCGTCGCCGCGTCCCCGCACGAGCATCCCGTCTCGACCGCGGCGACGTTCCTGCGCGTCGCCGCGGCCGGGCCCGCGGAGGTGATCGTCGAGCCCCGCAAGGAGGGCCGCACGACCGCCACGTCCCTGGTCACGCTCGTCCAGGACGGCCGTCCCACCGTGGACGCGCTGATCACCACCGGCACGCTCGACGCCGACCACGAACCCGCCTGGTCCGGCGCGCAGCCGCCCGGAATGCCGCCATTGGAGCGGTGCGCGCCGTTCGAGCCGGTGCCGGAGACCCGCGACTTCGCCGAGCGGCTCGACCTGCGCTTCGACCCCGCGCTGATGGGCTGGACGGACGGTCGGCCCAGCGGACGTCCCGAACTTCGCGCCTGGCTCCGGCTCAGCGACGGCCACCCGCCCGACCCGTACTCCCTCGCGCTCGCCGTGGACGCGTTGCCGCCGGTCACGCTGAACCTCGGCCGCAACGGCTGGGCCCCGACCGTGGAGCTCACCTGGCACATGCGGGCCGTTCCCGCGCCCGGCTGGCTCGCCGTGCACGGCACCGGCCGCCTCCTCACCGGCGGCTGGTTCGACGAGGACGTCGAGGTGTGGGACTCCACGGGCCGTCTCGTCGCGCAGAGCCGCCAACTCGCCCGCGCGCCCCGCACCCCGGAGTGACGTCCCGGGTGTGACATTCAACGGTGTGATGTCCAACGCATGAACGACCTGCTGCGGGCGGAGTCGCCTAGCCTTGTGCACCATGCCGAGACAACCCGCGGGGACGGGCTCCCGGACGCCGCCACCTGGCCGTCCGCGCGGACACGGCCGTGCCGCCCTGGGCGGCGGCCGTACACATTACTCCGGCCTGACCAGTGTCGTCTCGTATGTCATGGGAGACGGGGTCACACTGGTGTCGAGCGCCGACGAGTCCGTCGAGGACGTGTACCGAGTGCCGGACGACCGCGGACCGGCCCGCGCCGAGGCGACGGCACGGGCGCGGGACGCGTTGGACCGGGACGCGTTGGACAAGGCCCTGACCTGAATTCCTCGGGGGACACGAAGGAGGAGTGAGCGTGCGGGTCACTGTGATCGGCTGCTCCGGCAGTTTCCCGGGGCCGGACAGCCCCGCGTCCAGCTATCTGGTCGAGGCGGACGGTTACGCGCTGGTGCTCGACCTCGGCAACGGCGCGCTCGGGTCGCTCCAGCGGTTCCGCTCGCTGTACGAGATCGACGCCGTCTGTATCTCGCACCTGCACGCCGACCACTGTCTCGACCTGTGCGGGTACTGGGTGGCGCGCAAGTACCGTCCGGGCGGCCCGCCGCCGCGGATCCCCGTGTACGGGCCCGCGGGCACCGCGGCCCGCATGGCCAAGGCCTACGACCTCGCCCCCGACCCGGGC
This sequence comes from Actinomadura pelletieri DSM 43383, assembly GCF_003634705.1. GTDB lineage: Bacteria > Actinomycetota > Actinomycetes > Streptosporangiales > Streptosporangiaceae > Spirillospora > Spirillospora pelletieri. Next base: position 817,249 of record NZ_RBWU01000002.1, read on the forward strand.
ATGTCGGAGGCGTTCGACTTCCGGCCCCTGCCGAGCGGCCCCTACGAGATCGGGCCGTTCCGGGTGACGACCGCGCTGATGCCGCACCCGGTCGAGGCGTACGCGTTCCGCGTCGAGCACGGCGGCCGGACCCTCGCCTACTCCGGCGACACCGGCCCGTCCGATCTGCTGGTCGACCTGGCGAGGGACGCGGACCTGTTCCTCTGCGAGGCGTCGTTCCTCGACCGGCCCGGCCTGCCCGAGGGGCTGCACCTGACCGCCCGCGAGGCCGGTGAGCACGCCGCCCGCGCCGGGGTGGGACGGCTCGTCCTCACCCATCTGGTGCCGTGGAACGACAGCGACGTCTCGCTCAAGGAGGCGCGGGCGAGCGATTACGACGGTGCCATCGACCTGGCCCGGGTGGGCGCCCAGTACACCCTGTGAACCCCGCTAGGGTAAGGCGCATGGCTCGCCCCGACGATCGCGCACCCGACCAGCTCCGTCCCGTCCGCGTCAAGCGCGGATGGCTCGACCACGCGGAGGGGTCGGCGCTCATCGAGTTCGGCGCGACCCGGGTGCTGTGCGCCGCGTCCGTCCAGGAGTCGGTGCCCCGCTGGCGACGCGACAGCGGGCTCGGCTGGGTCACCGCCGAGTACGCGATGCTGCCGCGCGCCACCAACACCCGCAACGACCGCGAGTCCGTCAAGGGCCGGATCGGTGGCCGCACCCACGAGATCTCCCGGCTGATCGGACGTTCCGTCCGGGCGTGCGTCGACTTCAAGGCCCTCGGCGAGAACACGATCCAGCTCGACTGTGACGTTCTGCAGGCCGACGGCGGCACCCGCACCGCCGCGATCACCGGCGCGTACGTGGCGTTGGCCGACGCCGTCGCGTGGATGCGGGAACGCAGACTGCTCCGGGGCGACCCGCTCGTCACGTCCGTGTCGGCGGTCAGCGTCGGCGTCGTCGACGGCGAGCCCCGCCTCGACCTCTGCTACGAGGAGGACAACGTCGCGGGCACCGACATGAACGTCGTGTGCACGGGCGACGGCCGGTTCGCCGAGGTGCAGGGCACCGCGGAGGGCACGCCCTTCGACCGCTCCGAACTGGACGCGCTCCTCGACCTCGCCGCCGCGGGCTGCGCCGAGCTGACCCGCATCCAGACCGAGGCCCTCGCCCGATGACGAGGATCGTGCTTGCGACCCACAACCGGGGCAAGGTCGCGGAACTGCGGCGCATCCTCGACGGCTTCGACGTCGTCGGCCTCGACGAGTTCCCCGGCGCGCCCGACGTTCCCGAGACCGAGCTGACGTTCGAGGGGAACGCACTGCTGAAGGCGCGGGCGGTCGCCGCGTTCACCGGGCTGCCCGCCGTCGCCGACGACTCCGGCCTGTGCGTGGACGCGCTGAACGGCATGCCGGGAGTGCTGTCCGCCCGCTGGTCGGGGGGCCTCGGCGCCGCCACCGGCGACCGTGATGCCGCGAACCTCCAGTTGGTCCTCGACCAGCTCGGTGACGTTCCGGACGGTCAGCGCGGCGCGTCGTTCGTGTGCTCGGCGGTGCTGGTCGTCCCGGACGGTGTCGAACACTGCGTCGAAGGCCGGTTGCACGGTTCCCTCATCCGCGACCCCCGCGGCACGGGCGGCTTCGGCTACGACCCGATCTTCGTCCCGGAGGGCGAGACCCGCACGACCGCCGAGATGTCCCCGGAGGAGAAGGACGCGATCAGCCACCGGGGCAAGGCCTTCCGCGCCCTGGCGGCCCTCATTCCCGAAGCGGTGGCCTGACCCCGCACGTCAGATGCGGCTGTAGAGCCTGACCGAGGTGGCGTTCCAGTCGGCGCGCAGTTCCACCAGGTCGACCAGGAGCCGGACGGTCCAGAGCCCGAAGCCGCGCTGGAGCGCGGTGTCGGGCGGGATGTAGCCGGTGAGCGGGCTCGGGCCGGGACACCAGCGGCCGCGGTCGCCGATCTCGCAGACCAGGTCGTCGCCGCTCTGCCACATCCACATGCCGACCGGCGGGGTGCCGTGCCGGAGCGCGTTCGCCGCCACCTCGTTCGCGGCCGTGACGAGGTTCTGCGTCTGCTGTCCGGTGAGGCCGTGCTTGTGGGCGCGTTCGCCGACGAACGCCCGCAACGGGTGCAGGTCGTCGCCGTCGACGGGGAGGTGTTCGGCGGTGTCGGGACGTTCGGGGCTCCGTGCGCGGTCGCAGTCGGCCCCGAACGTGACCGGGTCGACGTAGTGGTCGCTGGAATGGGCGCGTCCGCCGTCCAGGAGCAGGGGGTGGGTGCGCCGGGCGCCCGTGAGGATGGGCGGTGGCAGCGTCCGGGTGTCGTAGGTGCACAACGCGCGGGCGCCCGAATGTTCGAACACCGCGTTGATGAGGGACTCGTAGCGGATCCACTCCCGTGTCCGCCGTTCGTCCAGCCCCTCCCAGATCGGTTCGGCGACGGCGCAGACCCTGCGGGGGGCGCTGGCCGTCACGACGGTCTGGTAGTCGCGCAGGGTATGGACGGGATGCCGGTAGAACCCCGCCGCGTCGATGAACTGGATCGGCGGGTCGGTGGCCGGGAACACGTCCCGCAGAGCGGACAGGTTCGGTTCCCGGACCACGGCGAGGACGGCCTGGTCACGCTCCAGCCCGGACGTGAGGAACGGGACGGTGGCGGACAGGAAGTCGTCGGTGCCGCGGTACAGGAACGCCCTGTGCTCCAAGGACATCAGCCGACGCCCCCCGAGGCACCGCCCCGCGACCCCTGCGCGGGCCGGGCGGGACCGCCGCGGACGACGCCCGGCAGCCGGTGCCAGCCGACCATCTCGATGACGTTCTCCACATGCGGCGACAGATGGTCGAGCACCAGCGGCTCGCCCTCGGGCCGCCGGGTGGCGTGCCTGGCCAGCAGGTGCAGACCGCCGAGGTCGATGAACGCCAGGCGCGAGAAGTCGAGATGGACGCGACCACAGGCGTTGTCCACCTGCGACAGCTTCTCGGCGAACACGGCGTGGCGGGCGGCGTCCAGCTCCCCCTCGACGCGCAGGCCGTCCGGTTCGAAGGTGCGCACGATCTTCAAAATCCCGTCATCGAATTCGGGGTTCACTTCCACGAGGACCTCGTGTGTGTCGCGGAGGGCGATGAGCTCGTCGGGCGAGCACGCGCGCCGGTCGATCTGGCAGATGGCCATCGCCATGGTGCTCGGCGACACCGTGTCGCCGACGCGATGCTCGCAGCCCAGCACCTGGCCGAGGTCGGAGCGCCGGGGCCCGTTCACCAGCCAGCTGTGGTCGGTGGTGATGCGCACGGCGCGGAAACCCTGGTCGAACGCCTCGCCGACCTCGCGGCCGAGCGTGTCCACCATCATGGCGGGTGCGAAGTGGCCGTGCCGGTCGAGGCAGGCGTCCCGCAGGGAGATCACCCGCAGTGTGCCGGTCCGGCGGTGGGCGTCCACGTCGATCCGGGGCCCGGTGCCGAGGCCGGGGAGGCGGTCCGGTGGAACGTCGGTGACATAGACGACCTTCTCGGTGGTTTCCAGGCCTTCCCGGACGAAGGGGCCGATGACCCGGTCGCGCTCCTCCAGACCGCTGTAGGCCAGCCAGCCGTGGTCGCCCGGCCGGAGGGCGCTCACGGGACGCTTGGCCAACCAGGGTGTCTCCATGGCCTGCCCATCGGGTTCGGTGGTCCGCTCAGGGTACGCCGGGCCGGGGACTTCGCGTGCCGAATGCATGGAGTTCCTCACGCTCCGTTCGTGTCGGCGGATACGGGCAGTGCGAACCTCAGCCGGACGACGCTGCCGCCGTCGCCCCGCCTGATCTGCACGGTCGAGCACAGCAGCCGGACGGCCCACAGCCCGAACCGGCCACCGGACGCGGCCTCGCCGGGCCGCGGCGGGATCAGCCCGTACCCGGTGCCGGACGGCCAGCGACCTTCGTCGGCGACCTCGCAGACGAAGGCGGGCACGCCGCCGGACGCGTCCGTCCACATCCGCAGCACGATGGGCGGTTCACCGTGCCGCAGCGCGTTGGTGACGACCTCGGTGACGGCGACGAGAAGCCGTTGCAGGTCCTCGCCCGGCAGCGGCGTCCGCCGGGCGTACTCGCCGACATAGGCGCGCAGCCAGTACAGGTCAGGGCGATCGATCTTGAACGTGTCGGCGTCGGGCGGCGGCTCCGGCAGTGGCTCGCCGTCGCGCTGTTCGCAGTAGACCCACGGGTCCACGAACCCGGGGTTGGCGACGGCCCGCGCGCCGTGCACCGTCTCCGGATGCGTCCGGCGGGCCGCCGCGACGACGCCCGCGGGCAGCGCGGCTGCGTACGGGCACAGGAGCGAGGCGCCGGTGCCGCGCAGCGCGACGTTCGCGACGGCCTCGGTCCGCAGCCACTCGGCGACCTCGACCGGCGGCCGTGTCGCCCACACCGGTTCGCCGAGGACCCGGAGCCGGTGCCCGCGCCGGGCGGCGTCGTCGGCGTCGTTGAGGCAGTCGGCGAGGGTCCGCGGCGGATGCGCGTACCAGATGGCCGGATCGCGGAACTCGACCCGCGGCGCGGCGGGGCCGAGCGCGTCCCGCAGCAGCGTCTCCCGCCCGGTCCCGCAGACGGCGAGGACGCGGTCGCCCGCGTCCACCCCGTCCAGCAGGAAGGGCAGCACACCGTCGAGATACTGGTCCAAGCCGTCATAGGGCAGCACACGGTGTGTGAAGGAGCCGCTCGGCGCGGACCCCGCCGGACGTGTGATCATGATGTCACCGACTGTGCTGGCGGACGGCCCCTCAAGCCTAGGCCGTCTCCGACCGCCCTGCCGAGACCGTCCCGCAAATGAAGCCGGAAATTCTCACAGTTCCCGTCCGCAATTTCGCGTAGGGTCGGCCCCTTATCCCGGGCCCGGCGGAAATCCGTTGCCGAGGCCGCGGACCGAACCGCTAAGCTGAACGCGCTCCGGACGGAGCACCGGCGGGCGTGGCGAAACCAGGTATACGCGGCAGGTTTAGGTCCTGTTGGTGGCGACACCGTGGGGGTTCGAATCCCCCCGCCCGTACCCCTTGTTCGGCGCTAGATGCCGAGGTCGCGGCGGAGACGCTCGACGTGACCGGTGGCCTTCACGTTGTAGTACGCCTTCTCGATCCCGCCGTCGGCGTCGACGAGGAAGGTGGAGCGGATGACGCCGACGACGACCCGGCCGTAGAGCTTCTTCTCCCCGTAGGCGCCGTAGGCCTGGAGCACCTCGGCGTCCGGGTCGGACAGCAACGGGAAGGTCAGGCCCTCCTTCTCCCGGAACTTGGCGAGCTTGGCCGGCTTGTCAGGGGAGATGCCGACGACGGCGACACCCGCCGCCTCAAGGTCGCCGAGGCTGCCCTGGAAGTCGACGGCCTCCTTGGTGCAGCCCGGGGTGAGCGCCGCCGGGTAGAAGTAGAGGATCACGCGCTTACCGCGCAGCGAGGACAGCGACACCGGGACGTCGTCGGCGTCGGGAAGCTCGAATTCGGGGGCGACGTCGCCCGGCTGCAGCCGCTCGGACACCCTGTCCCGCCTTTCGCTCGGATGATGAACCCAACGGTACCGGCTGGGGTACCTCGGGCGTTCGGCGGGAGAACCTGCCAGACTGTTCGGATCACCCTTCGTCGGCCACGGTTTCGTCCGCGCGAACCCGTCCGTACGAGCCCGCTCGCACACTTCGCTCGAACACGATAAGGACACGGCATGGCTGACAGTGCCCGCAGCCCCGATGAGCTGGAACGGGAGATCGAGATCCGCCGCCAGCGGCTCGCGCGTACCGTGGACGAGTTCGCCGCCCGGGTCAGCCCGAAGAACGTCGCGCAGCGGGGCACCGAACGGCTGAAGGAGGAGGCCGGTCAGGTCGCGCGGGCCGTCGGCGCGATCATGCGCCCCGACGACGCCGCCGTCGAGGCCAAGGACCCGGCGGGCGGCGGGCCGGACAAGCGCCTGGTGCTGGTCGGCGTCGGCGCCGCCGTCACCGTGACCGCCCTGATCCTCTGGGGCCGCAGGCGCAGGCGCCGCTGAGCCGCGTCCCCGGGGCGGCACGCCGCTCCCGGACGCCACGGCGCAGGATCCGGGCGACGTCCCGCAGGTCGGCGAGTTCGGCGCGGCACGGCGGGCAGCCGCGCAGATGCGCCGACAGTTCGTCGGCCTCGGCGCCGGGCAGCCGTCCGAGGGCGTAGACGCCGAGGCCGACGCGGAACTCCCCGCAGTCCGTACCTCCCACGTCTGATGTACGGGCCCCCGGCCCTACCCGTTCAGTTCGGGGGGCGTCACGGTGAAGCGGGCCTCGACGGCGGCGCGAATGACCTGCGTCACGGGCTCCAGGTCGATCGGCTCGGGTTCCTCGGCCGCCCCCCGGCTCCTTTCCCGCCCGTAGGCGGCGGCGAGCGCGACGGGACCGCCGACGTCCCGGCCGAGACCCTCGTCCGACAGTTCGACGAGGCCGGTGAGCCGCGACCCGAGCGCCTCGGCATAGCCGCGTGCGCGTTCGACGGCCTCGTGCGCGGCCTGCCGCGCCGCCCGTCGGTACACCTCGCTCTCGCGGCGCAGCGCCCACTCGGGCCCGTCGACATAGGTGCGCTCCATGTCACCGAGCCGGGTGACCAGTTCACCGAGCACACCGAAGTCCACCACCGTGATCTTGATCCACACGGTGCCCCGGTAGGCGCGGACGTCCCCCTCGCGCCGCCGGTACTTCAGCAGCGGCGCGATCGACAGCCCGCCCGTCTCCACCTTCTCCACGGCCTCGCCGTAGGAGGCGAGCAGGTCGAGGCAGCGCTGGTTGCGTTCGGTGAGCCGGTCGAGGGCCCTGCGCCGGTCGGTCTCCTGCGACTGGACGTGCACCGACAGCCGCGCGATCTCCGGCTCGGCCTCCACCACGGCCTCTCCACGCACACTGATCACCGGAGCATCGCTCATCCCCCCAACCTAACCCCCCGAACCCCGCGCACGGACCCCAGTCCGAAACGGGGCTCCAACCCAAACCGAGCGCGGGCTGAGCCCAACCCGGGGACGCGGGCCTTCACCTCGATCCGGGACGTGGGCCTTACCCCGATCTGGGACGTGGGCTCTGACCCCAACCCGAGGCCGCGGGGCGACCGCAGCGGTGCATCACGAACCGCAAGGGGCACAAGGACCGTAACTGCGCCGTGAGGATCGCCTGCGTCGCGCGGGGGTCGAAGGGGGTCGCCCCCCTTCAAATTCAAAGAAACGCGTGGCCTTCGCCTCTGTATGTCGGGACGGTTTCGATCGTCCGGTCGCCGTCGATCAGGTGCAGGGCGTCGAAGCGTTCGCACATCTCGCCGGCCTTGCCGTGGCGGAACCAGACGCGGTCGCCGATGGACAGCAGGTCGGCGGATTGCCCGAGCAGGGGCGTCTGCACCTCGCCCGCGCCCTCGTACGGGTCGTAGGAGAGGCCGGTCGGCAGGTACGGGCGGGGGAGGCGGTCGGCGCCCGGGGGGCCGGACGCGTGGTAGCCGCCGCCGAGGCAGGTCGCGACGCCGGGCGCGGGACGCCGGACGACGGGCAGCGCGAACAGCGCCGCGGGACGTCCGGTGAAGGCGGAGTACTGGTCGAACAGGTGCGGCTGGTAGAGGCCGGATCCCGCCGCGACCTCGGTGACGGAGCGTTCGGCGGCGGTCGTCTCGACGCTGCCGGTGCCGCCGCCGTTGACGAACTCCAGGTCCGTCAGGTCGCGGACGGCCCGGACGATCGCGGCGCGGCGGCGGGCCAGTTCGATCCGGGACCGTTGTTGCATGGCGCGGACGGCGCGGCTCCGCACGGGACGTCCGGGCGGGGTGTCCCCGACGCCCGCGATCTGTGACTCGTAGGCCATCAGCCCGGCGAGGTCGAGCGACGGTCGCCGCAGGATCGTCTCGGCGAACGCGGCGACCTGGGCGGGGCTGTGCAGGGGGGAGCGCAGCGCGCCGATCCGGACCCGTCCGCCGAGGGGCCGGTAGGAGGCGTCGACGTCGACGCACACGCGGATCCGGCGACCGCCCGCGGCGTCCTCGATGAGGCCGAGGTTTTCGGGCGCGTCGACCATGAGCGTGACGGCGCGGGCGGCGGCGGGATCGGCGGCCAGCGCGGCGAGGGCCGTCCGGTCGGTGGTGGGATAGGCGACGAGGATGTCGTCGCTGACGCCCTCCCGGGCCAGCCAGAGGGCCTCGGGCAGCGTGAACGCCATGATCCCGGCGAAGCCGTCCATGGCGAGGACCTCCGCGAGGAGCGCCCGGCAGCGCACCGACTTGCTCGCGACCCGGATGGGCTTGCCCGCGGCGCGGCGGACGAGCCCGGCGGCGTTGGCGCGCAAGGCCGCCAGGTCGACGACGGCGAACGGTGCCTCGATCCCGGCCGTCGCGGTGTCGTAGCGGTCCCGGAGGCTCATGCTCGTCACGGCGTCATGCTACCCAGCGAATATGAAGACTTCTCATTTATGTTGGTGGTGCGGGTTCGGTCAAGGCGCGTCCGCGCGGCCACGGTCACGCGTGGGCGCCGCGTAAGCTCGAAGGGCACCTTTTGAGCTGCCGTTCCCCGCGAGAGTGAGACCGTGAACGAACACGTGCTGACCCTGTCATGTCCCGACCGGCCGGGCATCGTGGCCGCCGTGTCGGGGCAGCTGGCCGAGCGCGGATGCAACATCGTCGAGAGTCAGCAGTTCGGCGACGGCGAGTCCGGCACGTTCTTCATGCGGGTGCAGTTCGCGGCCCCGGACGGCACCGACCCCGACGAGCTGCGCGGCGCCTTCGCCTCACTCGTCCCCGAACTCGGGCTCCAGTGGCGGCTGCACGCGCTCGCCGAACGGCCACGCGTGCTGATCATGGTGTCGAAGGGTGGGCACTGCCTCAACGATCTGCTCTACCGGACCCGCTCCGGGCTGCTCGACATCGATATCGTCGCGGTCGCGTCCAACCACCCTGACCTGCGGCCCCTCACCCAGTCGTACGGGATCGACTACCACCATCTGCCGGTGGGGCCGGGCGGCAGGGCCGGGGGCGGCAAAGCGGCCCAGGAGGCCGAGATCCTGGCGCTCGTCGAGCACTACCGCGCCGAACTCGTCGTCCTCGCCCGCTACATGCAGATCCTGTCGGACGACTTCTGCGCCAAACTCCCCGGCGCGATCATCAACATCCACCATTCGTTCCTGCCGAGCTTCAAGGGCGCCCGTCCCTACCACCAGGCGCACGCGCGCGGCGTCAAGCTGATCGGCGCCACCGCCCACTACGTCACCGCCGACCTGGACGAGGGGCCGATCATCGAGCAGGAGGTCGCGCGCGTCGACCACACCCACAGCCCGGAGGAGCTCGTGGCCGTGGGACGCGACGTCGAATGCCTCGCCCTGGCCCGTGCCGTCCGGTGGCACACCGAGCACCGCGTTCTGCTCAACGGCGACCGTACCGTGGTCTTCCGCTGACCCGACCGTTCCCTTTCAGAACTCTGACCTGCGCTTTCGTCCAGTCGAAGGCGTGAGATGTCGGCATGGCGAGTTTCGCTCCACGTGACGATGGATCACCATGAGTGAGGAAGCACGTGCCGAGGCTCACGGGGGTCGAGCATGGCCGAGACGCTGGTCAAGGACCTGATCGAGGAGGCGCGGAACGAACGGCGGGCGCGGCGGCTCGCCGTCCGGGAGTTCCGGCCCCGCCGCGCGTTCGCCGGACTCGCCGCCGCGCTGCTGGTGACCGTGGTCGGCGGGGTCGCCGCGATCGAACTGCTGGCCGCGGCGCTCGGCTCCGCCGTCCACCCGGTGCCGGGCGTGGCCGTGGCGGCGGACGCGCTGCGCCGCCACGCCTGGCACGACCCGGAGGTGCTGGCCGGCGCTGGCGCCGTCACCGTCCTCGGGCTCGCGTTCCTGCTGGCGGCGCTGCCGGGACGCCCGCGCGGCGTTCCGCTGGCCTGCTCCGATCCGCGCCTGGCCGGCGTCATCGGCCGCGCCGCGCTGCGCCGCGCCCTGGAGGACGCCGCGCTGGACGTCCCCGGCATCGTACGCGCCCGCGTCCGGGGGCCCGGCCTGGTCCGCCGGAACGTCGTCGTCTGGGCGACCACGCACTACCGCAACCCGGCGAACCTCGCCGAACTGGTACGCGATGCGGTCGACGAGCGACTCGACCGGATCGAGCCGATGCGCCGCCCGGACGTCGACGTCCGGCTCGGCTGGCGGAAGGACTGAACGAGATGAGGATCGCGATCGCGCTGACCGGAGCGGCGCTGTTCCTGTGCGGCGGCGCGGCGCTCGCCGCGGGACTCGGCGCGTTCGACGCGCTCGCCGCCCTCTCCGCCGGGGCGTCCGCCGACCCGCTGTCGGCCAGGCCCCTCATCGACGCGGCGCTGCTGCGGTTCGTCGAGGACAACACCTGGTTCCTCGTCACGGCCGCCGTCGTCGCGGAGGTCGCGGCACTCGCCGGGCAGTTGTGGCTCGTCCTGCAGTGCCGGTCGCTGATCCATCGGAGGTGGCCGGACGTCGACGCGCGGACCCGCGTCCTCGCCCGGTCGGCGGCCGAGGATCTGAACCGGGACGCGCGGGACCTTCCCGGAATCGAGGACTCCCGCGTCCGGCTCACCGGCACGGTCGTCCGGCCCCGGCTGCGGTTGCGGATCGTCTGCGCGGGCGACGCCCACCTCGGCGAGATCTACGGGGAGCTGGGCGCGGGCCCGGTCGAACGGTACCGGTACGCCGTCGGAATGCCGGACCTGCCGGTGCTGATCCGCTTCCGTTCCGCGGCCACGCGTTTCGGAAGGCGCCGACGTCCGCAATCGGACATCCAGTAGTTCGGACCGTTCTAAGGATGGCCGCCCGGCGTCAGGAGCGGGGGAATGCTGACGCCGGACGGCCAGGTCGATCAGAGGGAAGATCCCATCGCGATGGGAGCGGGTGGTTGCGCGAACACGGTGATCTCCCTCTGATCAAGTTGTCGCCGGGACGATGCCCGGTCATGCCCTGTACTGCGGTGATGCAAGGAGCGGCGCCCGTCCGGGGCCACAGAACCCGGACGGGCGCCCGCGCCTTGGCAGGCACCCATGCGCCGGTGGAGCGGGCGCATGCACACGGCGGGTGCCTGCGCTGGGGATGAAAGTCACGCGGGTCGGTTGTCGTCGGAATTCGCCGGAATTCGTCTGATAGTTATCTGGGGGTCGGTCGCCGATGTTGTGGTCTGCGTACTGGTGACTATGCGCGATCCTGTGGCGAGGGGTCATGCTTGTGTACATTTCGTTCACGGCGTGGAGCAGACGATGGGGTGCGAGAGTGCGTCTTCCCGCGTGGCTGAGGCCGGGCCGCTGGAGCCTGGCAGGGCAGTTGCTGGTATTGCAGACCGCGATCGTCGGACTGCTGGTCGGGGCGGGTGTCACCGTCGCGTACCTGGACGCCGAGCGGGCCGCCAACGACGCCGCCGCGCAGACCGTCACGGCGGTCGCCGCGACCATCGCCGACTCCGACAACGTCCGTGCCGCGCTCAAGACCCCCGACCCCAGCCGGCTGCTACAGCCGTACGCCGAACGCGTCCGCCGCGACGCCGGTGTCGACTTCATCACGATCATGAATCCGGCGGGGGTCCGTTACACGCATCCGAACCCGTCCCGGATCGGCGGGAACTTCGTCGGCAACACCGGGCCCGCCGTCGCCGGGCGGACGTTCACCGAGACCTACACCGGCACGCTCGGGCCGTCCGTCCGCACCGTCACGCCCGTCTTCGACGACGACCGCAGGGTCGTCGCGCTCGTCGCCGTCGGCATCACGGTCCGGGTGATTTCCGCGGAGCTGCGGCAGCGGCTGCTGTACCTGCTCGGGGTCGCCTCGGCCGTCCTCTCGATCGGCATCGGCGGCAGCTACCTGGTGTCGGCCCGGCTGCGCCGCCAGACCCGCGGCGCCGGGCCCCGCGAGCTGCGCGGAATGTTCGACTACTACCACGCCATCCTGCACTCGGTGCGCGAGGGACTGCTGCTCCTGGACCGGGCGGGACGGGTCGTCCTGTGCAACGACGCGGCCCGCGACCTGCTGAACCTGCCCGACTCGTCCCGCGGGAAGCGGGTCGGCGACCTCGGACTTCCCGGTGAGCTGGCCGCCACCCTCACGTCCCGGGAGGCGCGGTCGGACGAGATCCATGTCGGCGACACCCGCGTCCTCGTCGTGAACACCTCGCCCGTCCGGTCCCGGGGCCGCGCGATGGGCAACGTCGTCACGCTGCGCGACCACACCGAGCTGCTGGCGCTGACCGGTGAGCTAGACACCGTCCGCGGCTTCGCCGAGTCGCTGCGCTCCCAGGCGCACGAGGCCGCCAACCGCCTGCACACCGTGGTGTCGCTGGTGGAGCTCGGCCGTCCCGACCAGGCCGTCGAGTTCGCCACCGCCGAGCTGGCGACGGCGCAGCGGCTCACCGACCGGGTCGTCGGCTCGGCGACGGAACCGGTGCTGGCCGCGCTGCTGCTCGGCAAGTCCGCGGAGGCGGGGGAGCGCGGCGTCGACCTCGTCGTCACCGAGGACAGCGCCATCGAGGGCGTGGTGGAGCCGCGCGACCTCGTCACCATTCTCGGTAACCTGATCGACAACGCCATCGACGCCGCCCTCGCCAACACCGGCGCCCGGCCGCCGCGGGTGGTCGTCAGCGCCCGCAAGGACGGCGGTGAGTTCATCCTCCAGGTCGCCGACAGCGGGCCCGGCGTCGACCCGGCGACCGTGCCCGACATGTTCCGGCGCGGCTGGACGACCAAGACCTCCGGCGGCCCCGTCGGCCACGGTCTCGGCCTCGCGCTCGTCGGGCAGGCCGTCCGGCGGCACGGCGGCGACGTCCATGACGTCCATGTCGGCCATGACGGTGGAGCCATCTTCACCGTCCGACTTCCCCTGGGGTCCCGATGATCAAAGTGCTCGTCGTCGAGGACGATCTCGTCGCCGCCGAGGCGCACCGCGCCTATGTCGAACGCGTCGCCGGGTTCACGGTCGCCGGTGTCGTCCACTCCGGCGCGGACGCCCTGCGCTTCTACGAGCGGACGCCCGTCGACGTCGTGCTCCTCGACTTCGGCCTGCCCGACACGCACGGCCTGCGGGTGTGCCGCGCGCTCCGCGCGGGCGGCAGCGACGTGGACGTCATCGCCGTCACCTCCGCCCGCGACCTCGCCGTGATCCGGTCCGCCGTGTCGGTCGGCGTCGTCCAGTACCTGCTCAAGCCGTTCACGTTCGCGTCGCTGCGGGACAAGCTCGTCAGCTACAAGAAGTTCCGGGAGCAGGCCGTCGGCACCGGTGAGGTCAGCGGCCAGGCCGACGTGGACGGGATGCTCGCCGCGCTGCGCACCCCCGACCACCGTTCGCTGCCGAAGGGCATGAGCCACGAGACGCTCCAGGCCGTCACCGAGGTGCTGGCCGGGGCCGTCGACGGTCTGTCCGCCGCCGCGGTCGCCGACCTCACCGGCGTCTCCCGTGTCACCGCCCGCCGGTACCTGGAGTACCTCGCCGAGAACGGCCTGGCGCGGCGCCGTCCGCACTACGGTCAGGTCGGTCGTCCCGAGGTGCGCTTCTACCCGGGGTAACCGGGGTACGAATGTGACGACGGTGCAGCGAGATCGGGGGGAATCGTCGTGACCGAGAAGCCGGAGAAGAAGGTCGAAACGACCGGTAAGGACCGGGAGGGGCGCCCGCCCGCCGAGCCGAAGAAACCTCAGAAGAAAAAGCCCGGCGACGCCGCCAGGAAGATGCGGGAGATGTTCAAGGGCTAGAGGTAAACCGGCGTTGACCTGGTCTTTCTCCGATGTGGCGATTTCGGTGTGACGTTTGCGAGCATCAATGGCAGGTCAGCCGGATCGTGGGGGCGCAATGAGCCAGGATGACGCGCCGGGCCCTTTTTGGGGCGGTGTCGGTAAACCGCGATGGAAAGGCGTCGGCAGAAGAGGTAGATTCCTTCCGCCCGGCGGCCAGACCAGGATTTCCGGCGCCGTCGTCGCCAAGGTCGCGGCGATGGCGGCCGGGGACGTCCACGGGTCGGGGACCGCCGTGCGGGGCGCCCATGTCCGGGGCCGCGGGCCCCGGACCGCCGTCGACATCGACCTCCTCGTCCGGTCCGGGCCGTCCGGCCCGGACCTCACCGGGGCCGTCCGCGACACCGTCGTCACCGAGGTCGAGCACATGTGCGGCCTGGAGGCGGCGGAGGTCAACGTCACCGTGGACGACGTCCGCGTGCGTGCCGGCTACCCCGAGGAGCCGCACGTCCGATGATCGCCTGGACGGACGCACCCCATGCGGCCATGGCCCCGAGCCTGGCCGACCGGATCGCCGAGGCCGCCCTGGCCTGCCCGGACGTGACGGAGTTGACCGCCGGGCCGCGCGGCCGCATCACGACCCGCCGCGCGGGGCCGCCGCTCACGGGCGTCTCGGTGCGCGACCGCGAGATCGAGGTGGGGGTGGTCGTCCGCTACGGACGTCCGCTACCCGAGATCGCGGAGGACGTCCGGCGGCTGATCCGTCCGCTGGCCGGCGGTCGCGTGATCCACGTCCTCATCGCCGACCTGGCCGACCGCTAGCGCGTACCCGGCGCCGCCTCCCAAGAATTAGCGGCACTTTGACGTCTGTTGACGGATTCCTATCCCTTTGGGGGCTAATGTCCGAAGGGAACGTGACGTCGAGGGCCATGAGGAGGCACGCTTGTCCAACCTTGTAGTTCTGGGCGGCTCCGCTGAGGGGCGCTTCGACGTACGGAGGGAACAGACGGACCACTGCATGGGCCCCTCCCGCTGAGCGGCCCGACGGCCCGGGGTCGCGGCTCTCACGCCGCGGCCCCGGGTTTTGTTCGCTGTGACCCGTGACACACCACCGCTGGGTTGTGTTTTCCAACTAACAAACCGGACACTCGGACGGTGAGTTGGAAAACCAAACGGAGGTGGCCATGCGGGACGCGGTGATCGTCGAGGCGGTGCGCACACCGCTGGGCAGGGGCAAGACGACCGGAACGCTGCACGACCACCACCCCGCCGACCTACTGGCCCGGACACTGCGGACCCTCGTCGAACGCGCCGGCATCGACCCCGCGCAGGTCGACGACGTCATCGGCGGGGTCGTGACCCAGGTGGGCGAGCAGGCGCTCAACATCACCCGCACCGCCGTCCTCGCCGCGGGCTTCCCCGAGAGCGTCCCCGCCATGACGGTCGACCGGCAGTGCGGCTCGTCCCAGCAGGCCCTGCACATCGCGGCGCAGGGCGTGCAGAGCGGCGCGTACGACATCGCGATCGCCTGCGGGGTCGAGTCGATGTCCCGGGTGCCGATGGGGACGAACGCGCCGCCCGGCAGCGACCCGTTCGGGCCGATGCTCGCCGAACGCTATCCCGGCGGGCTCGTCGGACAGGGCATCAGCGCCGAGCTGATCGCCGCCCGCTGGGACCTGTCGCGCGAGGAACTCGACGCCTACGCCTACGAGTCGCACCGGCGCGCCGCCGAGGCATGGAGCAACGGGGAGTTCGCCCGCGAGGTCGCCTGGCCCGGCCGACGGGACGAGACCGTCCGCCCCGTCACCGAACCCACCACACCAGCGAACCCGAAGCCACGAACAGCCGCCGTCCACGAAGGCGCCACCACACCGACGGACCGGCAGGCACGAACAGCCGCCGTCCACGAAGGCGCGCACAGCGGCCCTCCGGGCACATCCCTGGAGGTCCTCGCGGGGCTCAAGCCCGCCTACTACGACCCGCGCATGGCCGAGAGATTCCCCGAGATCGGCTGGAAGGTCACCGCCGGAAACGCCTCCCCGGTCAACGACGGCGCCGCCGCGGTGCTCGTGATGGGCGCGGACGTCGCCGCACGGCTCGGCCTGCGCCCCCGGGCTCGCTTCCACGCGTTCGCCGTGACCGGCGACGACCCCCTGCTGATGCTCACCGCGATCATCCCCGCGACTCGGAAGGTCCTCGCCCGCGCCGGGCTCACCCTGGACGCCGTCGACCTGTTCGAGGTGAACGAGGCGTTCGCCCCGGTCGTCCTCGCCTGGCAGCGCGAGATCGGCGCCGACCCGGCCCGCGTCAACGTCCGCGGCGGCGCGATCGCGATCGGCCATCCGCTCGGCGCCAGCGGCGCCCGCCTCATGACGACGCTGCTGCACGCCCTCGAAGACCGCGGCGGCCGGTTCGGGCTCCAGACCATGTGCGAGGCGGGAGGCCAGGCCAACGCCACCGTGATCGAGCGACTCTGAGCGGAGGTTACCCTTCCGGTATGCCGAAGGACGCCGTCCCGCGCGAGTGCTCCATCGCCGACACCCTGGAACTCGTCGGCGAACGCTGGAGCCTGCTCGCCGTCCGTGAACTCAGCCACGGCGTGCGGCGCTTCGACCAGATCGTCCGCAACACGGGCGCGCCCCGCGACATCCTCACGACCCGCCTCCGCAAGTTGGAGGCCAACCGCATCGTCCGCCGGGAACGCTACAGCGACCATCCGGTCCGCTACGAGTACCACCTGACACCCGCGGGCATGGAGCTGTGCGACGTCCTCCTCGTCCTGATGCGATGGGGCGACCGCCACCTGCACCCCGACGACCCGCCCGTCCGGTGGCAACACTCCTGCGGCCACACCCTCAGCCCGATGGTCATCTGCCGCCACTGCGGCAACGAGGCCCGCGTCGGCGCCCACTCACCCACCGGCCGCGGCACCCGCACCCCCTGACCGCCCTCAGCGTTCGGCGGCGAGCCTGACCCCGAGCCCGATGAACAACCCGCCCACGGCGACGTTGAGCCGCCGCCGCGCGGCCTGCCTCCGCCGCAGCCAGTCACCGATCCGCCCCGCCAGCACGCCGACCGTCCCGTCGACGAGGAACTCCAGCGCGATCAGGACGACCCCGAGCACCGCGAACTGCATCCACACATGACCTCGCGCCGGATCGATGAACTGCGGGAGGAACGCGATCGTGAACGTGACCATCTTCGGGTTCAGCAGATTGGTCACCATGCCGTTGACATACGCGCGGCGCCCCGAGATCCCTCCGCTGGACTCCATGTCGTCCCCGTCCCCACGCCGCCGAATGGCCTGCACGCCGAGATACACGAGGTAGACCGCCCCCACGATCCGCACCACGGTGAACGCGGTCGGCACCGCCGCGAAGAGGGCCGCCAACCCGGCGGCCGCGACCGCGACATGCACGGCCTCACTGGTCGCCACCCCCGCCGTCGCCAACAGCCCGGCCCGCGCCCCGCCCCGCATCCCGCACCCGAGGACGAACAGCATGTCAGGACCCGGAATGGCCATGGCCACGACCGTGGTCACCAGGAACATGGCAAGCAAATGCGAATCAACCGGCATACCGCGATGCTCCCACGCCCCTCTGCCACTCCCACGCGGCCGCCCATCAACCTGCGAACCTTCCGCACGACGGAACGAACGTCGCCGTGCCCGAAGTCGACCGACCCGCCGGAGCCGCTGGCTCGCACGCCCGCCGCACCACCCTTTCGCGCACGTTGGCTTCGCGGAGCCCACGGACACGTACCAGCGTGCAGCGCTCTGGTCGCCAACTCGACGTTCAGAAACGGCTTTGTGGGTGGGTGTTCGTTAGGTGGTGGTCGGGCGGGGTTCGACTCGCAGCGCCTTGGCGACCTCTTGGACGTTGGTTTGGACGCCGGAGGCCGCGATGTGCACGACCAGGTTGAACGCCTCGTCCTCGGAGAGGTCGGGGCGCTTGTCGTGGAGGGCGAGGAGGACGCGGGCGGCCGTCCAGCCGACGCGTTTGTTGCCGTCGACGAACGGGTGGTTGCCGAGGACGGAGTGCAGCAGCGCGGCCGCCTTCTCCTCGACCGTCGGGAACGCCTCGGTGCCGAAGGTGACGGTCTGGGGGCGTGCCGCGGCGGAGGCGATGAGGCCGGGGTCCCGGATCTGGGCCGTTCCGCCGTGCAGGGCCGCGTTGATCGCGATGAGGTCGGCGGGGTGATCATGCGTCCCCCAGCCGGGCGAGCAGGGTCGCGTCCTCGTCCATGATCTCCTGGATCAGGGTGTGGACGCGGGCCCGGTGCTCCCTGCGTCGCCGAATCCAGTCGGTGACCGCCCGGGTGAGCGCTTCTTCCGGCGGGAGGCCCTCGTCCGCGGCGACGGCGGTCAGGTCGTCCCGAAGCGTTCGTGGCAGTTCGACGTTCATTTCCGTGAGGTTAGTGAGGGGCTTCGCGGTGGGCCATCGGTTATTGGCGGGTCAGCATTCGATGACGTTGACGGCCAGGCCGCCGCGGGAGGTTTCCTTGTATTTGTCGAGCATGTCGCGGCCGGTGTCCCGCATGGTCCGGATGGCCTTGTCCAGGGAGACGAAGTGGCGGCCGTCGCCGCGGAGGGAGATGCGGGCGGCGCTGATGGCCTTGATGGCGCCGACGGCGTTGCGTTCGATGCAGGGGACCTGGACGAGGCCGCCGACGGGGTCGCAGGTGAGGCCGAGGTTGTGTTCGATGCCGATCTCGGCGGCGTTCTCGACCTGTTCGGCGGTGCCGCCGAGGACCTCGGTGAGGCCGGCGGCGGCCATGGAGCAGGCGGAGCCGACCTCGCCCTGGCAGCCGACCTCGGCGCCGGAGATGGAGGCGTTCTGCTTGAACAGGACGCCGATCGCGCCCGCGGCGAGGAGGAAACGGACGATGCCCTCGTCGTCCCGGCCGGGAACGAAACGGTCGTAGTAGTGCAGGACGGCCGGAATGATTCCGGCGGCGCCGTTGGTGGGCGCGGTGACGATGCGGCCCCCGGCGGCGTTCTCCTCGTTGACGGCGAGGGCGAACAGGGTGACCCAGTCCATGGCGTGGAGGGGGTCGGCGGGTTTCTCGGCCGTGAGCTGGCGGTGGAGCTGGGGGGCGCGGCGGCGCACCTTGAGGCCGCCGGGGAGGAGGCCCTCGCGGGTGCAGCCGCGGGTCACGCAGGCGCGCATCACGTCCCAGAGGGTGAGGAGGTCCCGGCGGATCTCCTCGGGGGAGCGGCCGAACGCGTGCTCGTTCTCCAGCATGAGCGCCGAGACTGAGAGGCCCGTCTCGCGGCAGCGGTCGAGGAGTTCGGCGGCCGTGTCGAACGGGTGGGGCAGGACGGTGTCGTCGGGCTTGATGCGGTCGGCGCCGGTGGCGTTCTCGTCCACGACGAAGCCGCCGCCGACGGAGTAGTACACCCTCGCCCGGAGTTCTTGGCCCGCCGAGTCGAAGGCGGTGAAGCGCATCCCGTTGGGGTGGCCCGGGAGAGACTCCTTGCGTTCGAAGATCAGGTGCTCGTTGACGACGAAGGGGATGTCGTGGTCGTCGAACAGGCGCAGGGCGCCGCGTGCGCGGATCGACTCCAGGCGTTCGTCCACCCGGTCGACGTCGACACGTTCCGGTTTGTCGCCTTCTAGACCGAGGATGACGGCCTTGTCGCTGCCGTGGCCCTTACCGGTGAGGCCGAGCGAGCCGTAGAGGATCGCCTGGACGGTCGCGGTCTTCTCCAGCAGACCGTCGCGGTGCAGGCCGCGGGCGAAGCGGTGCGCGGCGGCCATCGGGCCACCGGTGTGGGAGGACGACGGGCCGATGCCGATCTTGAACAGGTCGAAAACGCTGATGGCCATGCGCTACCTCGTCGTGGCGGCGCCCCCTCCCGGTGGGGAGGGGGCGCGGGGCGTCACAGATCCGGGTACAGGGGATGCTTGTCCGCCAGGGCCTTCGCGCGGGCCGCCAGCGCGTCCCGGTCGTAGGACGGCTGGAGGGCCAGGGCGATGACGTCGGCGACCTCCGCGAAGTCCGCGGAGGTGAATCCGCGGGTGGCGAGGGCGGGGGTGCCGATCCGCAGCCCGGACGTCACCATCGGCGGCCTCGGGTCGCCGGGGACGGCGTTGCGGTTGACGGTGATGCCGATGCCGTGCAGGCGGTCCTCGGCGTCCCGCCCGGTGAGCTCGGAGTCCACCAGGTCGACCAGGACGAGATGGACGTCCGTCCCACCGGTCAGGACCTTCACCCCGGCCTTGGCGGAGTCCTCGGCGAGGAGCCGCTCGGCGAGCAGCCGCGCCCCCTCGACGGTGCGCGCCTGCCGGTCGCGGAACTCCTGCGACGCGGCGACCTTCAGCGCCACGGCCTTGGCGGCGATCACATGCTCCAGCGGCCCGCCCTGCATACCGGGGAACACCGCGGAGTTGATCTTCTTGCCGTACTCCTCGCGGGCGAGAATCAGACCGCCGCGGGGGCCGCCGAGCGTCTTGTGCGTCGTGGTCGTCACGACGTCCGCGTACGGGACGGGCGAGGGGTGCAGACCCGCCGCGACCAGGCCCGCGAAGTGCGCCATGTCGACCATGAGCAGCGCACCGACCGAGTCGGCGACCGTCCGGAAGGCCGCGAAGTCGAGCTGCCGCGGGTACGCCGACCAGCCCGCCACGATCATCTTCGGCCGGTGCTCGGCCGCGAGCGTCGCGACCTCGTCCATGTCGACCCGGCCGTCCTCGGCGCGCACGTGGTAGGGCACCACGTTCAGCGTCTTGCCGGAGTAGTTCAGCCGCATCCCGTGCGTGAGGTGCCCGCCGTGCGCGAGGTCGAGGCCGAGGATCGTGTCACCGTGCTGCAGCAGCGCGAAGTACACGGCCGTGTTGGCCTGCGCGCCGCTGTGCGGCTGGACGTTCGCGTGCTCCGCGCCGAACAGCGCCTTGGCCCGGTCGATCGCGAGCTGCTCGGCGACGTCGACGTACTCGCAGCCGCCGTAGTAGCGCCTACCGGGGTAGCCCTCCGCGTACTTGTTGGTCAGCACGGAGCCCTGCGCCTCCAGCACCGACACCGGCGCGAAGTTCTCCGACGCGATCATTTCGAGGGTGGACTGCTGCCGCCGCAGCTCCGCGGCGACGGCCTCGGCGATCTCGGGGTCGATCGCGGCGAGCGGGTCGTGCAGACTCACCGGTCAGGCCTCCTCGATCAGCTTCTCGTAGGCGACGGAGTCCAGCAGGTCGCCCGGCTCCTCCGAGACACGGACCTTGAAGATCCAGCCCTCGCCGTACGGGTCGTCGTTGATGACCTTCGGCTCCTCCACCACCGCCGCGTTGATCGCGGTGATCTCGCCGCTGACGGGGGAGTAGATGTCGCTGACCGACTTGGTCGACTCGACCTCGCCGCAGGGCTCGCCCGCCTCGACGGTGTCGCCCTCCGACGGCTGCACCTCGATGTAGACGATCTCCCCGAGGGCGTCGGCGGCGTGGGCGGTGATGCCGACGGTGACGATGCCGTCCTCACCGTCGAGGCCGGACACCCACTCGTGCTCCTCGCTGTAGCGGAGCTGCTCCGGAACGCTCACGATCACTTCTCTCTCTTCCTTGCGGGGTTCGCCGCAGAGATCCCTGGGCGGGTTCTGTTCAGGAACGCTTGTAGAACGGCAGGGCCACCACGTCCACCGGCTCGGGCCGGCCGCGGACGTCCACGGCGAGGCCCGTCTCCTCGACACCGCTGTCGAGGTACGCCATGGCGATCGGCCTGCCCAGTGTGGGGGACGGGGCGCCGCTCGTCACGACCCCGCACGGCGTGCCGTCGGACGTGATGACCTGGTATCCCTTGCGCGGCGCCCGGCGTCCGCGCGCCACCAGCCCTACGAGCCTACGACCCGGCGGGGTCTGCGCCACCGCCTCCAGCGCCGACTTCCCGACGAAGTCGCCGGGCTTGTCCAGTTTCACGACCCGGCCGAGGCCCGCCTCGAACGGGGTGACGTCCGGCGTCAGCTCGTTGCCGTACAGCGGCATGCCCGCTTCGAGACGCAGCGTGTCGCGGGCCGAGAGCCCGGCGGGCACCACGTCGTCGACCCGTTCGAGCGCCTTCCACAGCGGGACGGCGTCGGCCACGTCCACGAACAGCTCGAACCCGTCCTCTCCCGTGTACCCGGTCCGGGCGACGAGCGCGTCGACGCCGGCGACCCGTCCCGCGAGGATCGCGTAATACCTGAGGTCGGCGAGCGGCGCGTCGGTGAACGCGCCGAGAATCTTCTGTGAACGCGGCCCCTGCAACGCGATCAGAGCGTACGACGCGGACCGGTCCTCCACGGCCGCGTCGAAGCGCGCCACCCGTTCGGTCAACGCGTCCCGGACGACGGCGACGTTGGCCGCGTTCGCGACGACCATCCACGTCTCGTCCCCGAGCCGGTACACGATCAGGTCGTCGAGGACGCCGCCGTCCGGCGCGCAGAGCATCGTGTAGCGGGCCTTGCCGACGGCCATCGACGCCAGCTTCCCGACCACCGCGTGGTCGAGCGCGGCGCCCGCGTCCGGTCCGGAGAGAAAGATCTCCCCCATATGGGACAGGTCGAACAGTCCGGCGCCGGTGCGCACGGCCTGGTGCTCGGCGGTCTCACCGGCGTAGCGCAGCGGCATCAGGTAACCGGCGAAGTCCACGAGGTTGGCGCCGAGATCCTGATGGACGTCGTGCAACGGCGTCTTCACCGGGGCGTTCACCGGGGTGTTGGCGTTCGGATCGGCGGACATGGGTTCGGCTCCTTCGTCACGGGCGCATGTGGTCCATCGTCCCACTCGCGCACCGGGCGTGTCGGTGCCTCCCCCTCTGTCATCGGCGCCTGAGAGTTTCACCCGTCCGTCCGGCGGGCTTTCACCTTCGGCGGGGGACGTCGCGTCCCCGCTTTCCAGAGGTCGCCTCGCCCGCGCGGTCCGTTGGCCTGAGAGGTTCCGGGGAGGAGTTGCTCCTTCGGCGTCCCTCACCGGCTGCGAGGGACTCTCCCACGTGGGGTCGTCGGCCCGGCCAGGCTAGCAGCGGCCCCGTTCCGCGACCAGCCACGGGCCCCGGTGGGATTTCAACCGAACGCGGGCGGTTGACGTACCCTGTTGTGATTGTTGGAGATCACCTCGCGGGCGGGGTGGCGCGCGAGCGGAGGGACGCGGCGGATGGCCTACCTGGCTGGAGCTTTGATCCTGTTCTTCGGCCTGCTGGTGTCCATCGCGCTGCACGAACTCGGGCATTTCTCCTTCGCCAAACTCTTCAAGGTCCGCACGACCCAGTTCATGGTGGGTTTCGGGCCGACGATGAAGTCCTGGCGGCGCGGTGAGACCGAGTACGGCATCAAGTGGATCCCGCTCGGCGGCTATATCCGCATGATCGGGATGCTGCCGCCCCGCAAGGGCGACGCACCCGGGCAGATCCGGCGGGCCAGCACCGGCCCCTGGCAGGGCCTCATCGAGTCGGCGCGCGGCGCCGCGCTGGAGGAGGTCAGGCCCGGCGACGAGGATCGCGTCTTCTACGCCAAGAAATGGTGGCAGAAGATGCTGATCATGATCGGCGGGCCCGCGATGAACCTGGTCCTGGCGGTGCTGTTCTTCGCGATCCTGCTGATGGGCATCGGCACCAACCAGCCGCAGCCGGTGATCGACCAGGTCGCGCAGTGCATCGTCCCGGCGAGCCAGGCCGACCTGCGGGCCTGCCCGGCGAACGCGCCGCCGACCCCCGCCAAGCAGGTCGGCCTCCAGCCCGGCGACCGGATCGTGACGTTCGGCGGCACGAAGATCGACGACTATCGGGATCTGCAGAACCTGATCCGCGACTCCGGCGGGCGGAGCGTGCCGATGACCGTCCGGCGGGACGGCAAGGACCTGACGCTGACCGTCCCGATCACCCGTAACCAGCTCCGCGATCTGGAGGACGAAGACAAGATCGTCAACGTCGGGTTCCTCGGCATCACCCCCGCCAGCGCGATCGAGCGGGAGGGGCCGGGCGCGGTCGCGAGCACGATGGGCGACCTGACGGCCCGCACCGCCGGGGCGCTGGTGCGGATGCCGCAGAAGATGGTCGGGGTGTGGAACGCGGCGTTCGGCGGCGAGGAACGCGACCCGAACGGCCCGATCGGCGTCGTCGGCGTCAGCCGCATCGGCGGCGAGGTCGCCGCCGACGAGGACTACACCGCGACCCAGAAGGTCTCCTACTTCGTGATGCTGCTCGGGTCGCTGAACCTCGCGGTCGGGCTGTTCAACCTGGTGCCGCTGCTGCCGCTGGACGGCGGTCACATCGCCGGCGCGATCCTGGAGGCGATCAAGAAGCTGTTCGCCAAGATCTTCCGCAGGCCGGATCCGGGATATGTGGACGTCGCCAAGGCCCTCCCGGTGACCTACGTGATGGCGGCCGTCCTCATCGTCATGGGCGGGCTGCTGATCTACGCCGACCTGTTCAACCCGGTCCGCGTCACGGGATAGCCGCGCCGGGCAGCTCACCGGTCTTCAGGAAGGCGTCCAGCGCGGCCCGGTACGGCGCGATGTCAAGGCCCTGCTCCGCCAGCCACGTGTTCGACCCGTACGTGCCGGTGTACCGGTCGCCGCCGTCGCAGATCAGCGTGACGACGCTGCCGTGTTCCCCGCGCGCCAGCATCCCGGCGATCAGCTCCGCCGCGCCCCACATGTTCGTGCCGGTCGAGCCGCCGACATCGCGCCCGCTGACCTCGGCCGTCCAGCGCATCGCCGCGACGGACGCCGCGTCCGGCACCTGGATCATCCGGTCGATCACCGTCGGCAGGAACGACGGCTCGACCCGTGGACGCCCGATGCCCTCGATCCGGGAGCCCGCCGCCGTCCGCTCCGGGTCGCCGTCGGCGAACGAGCCGTGGAACGCCGAACCCTCCGGGTCGACGACCGCCAGCCGCGTCTGGAACCGCCGGTACCGGACGTACCGGCCGATCGTCGCGGACGTTCCCCCCGTCCCGGCCCCGACCACGATCCACGACGGCTCGGGAAACCGCTCCAACCGCAGCTGATCGAAAATCGACTCGGCGATGTTGTTGTTGCCGCGCCAGTCCGTGGCCCGCTCGGCGTAGGTGAACTGGTCCATGAAGTGGCCGCCGCACTCGGCCGCGAGCCGCCGCGACTCGTCGTAGATCGAGGACGGGTCGCGCACCAGATGGCAGCGTCCGCCGTAGAACTCGATCAGCTGGATCTTCTCCGGACTGGTGGACGCGGGCATCACCGCGACGAACCGCAGCCCGAGCAGCCGCGCGAAGTACGCCTCCGACACCGCCGTCGACCCGCTGGACGCCTCGATGATCGTCGTGTCCTGGCGGATCCAGCCGTTCGCGAGCCCGTACAGGAACAGCGACCGCGCCAGCCGGTGCTTCAACGACCCCGTCGGGTGGACGGACTCGTCCTTCAGATACAGGTCGATGCCCCAGTCGGGCGGCAGCGGGAACACGTGCAGGTGCGTGTCGGCGCTACGGTTGGCGTCGGCGTCGACACGCCGGATCGCCTCCGACACCCAGGCGCGATACCCGAGGTCGGTGCGATCCACGGTGCGGCTCACAGCGGTCTTCCCCCTGAAATGTCACAGTTCCGCGGTGTCCGGTGTTGGAGTCCCACGATATCCGTGCATGTCGCCGGGCATGATGGAGGCTGCGGGGGGCAGATGATCGAGATGTTCGACGAACGCATCGTGGCGACCGGGCGGCTACCACTGTTCGGTTTCTTCGTCGCGTTCATCATCACGTTCGTGTTGACGCGGGTCAACGTGCGGTTGATCCGCTCCGACGTGCGCTGGATCCGGAACGTGACCGCCGGTGACGTCCACATCCACCATGTCGTGTTCGGGGTCGTGCTGATGCTGGCGGGAGGCGTCGCGAGCCTCGCCGTGCCGGACGGCCACGTCCGGCTGGATCTGGTCGCGGCCGTCGTGTTCGGCATGGGCTCCGCGCTGGTGCTGGACGAGTTCGCGCTGATCCTGCATCTCAGCGACGTCTACTGGACGGAGAAGGGCCGCGCGTCCGTCGACGCCGTCTTCGTCGCCATCGCCGTGACCGGACTGCTGCTGCTCGGCGTCCGCCCGTTCGGCTACGAGAGCGTCGGCATCGACCCAGGTGGCGGCGACCTCAGCGGCCTCTACGCCGCGTTCCTCATCGTCAACCTGCTCTTCGCCGTGATCACACTGCTGAAGGGCAAGATCTGGACCGGGCTCATCGGGCTGTTCCTGCCCGCGCTGCTGATCGTCGGCGCCGTCCGGGTGGCGCGACCCGCCTCGCCCTGGTCCCGTTGGCGCTACGACCAGGAGTCGCGCCGGTACCAGCGGGCCGTCCGGCGGGAGAAGCAGTACCGGCGCCCCCTCATCCGCGGCAAGATCTGGGTGCAGGAGTTCATCGCGGGACGCCACGACCTGATCCCGCCGGAGCTGTTGCAGCGCCGCAACGAGGCCGCCGAACGCGCCCGCCGCCGCCTGCGCGGCGCACGCACGACCGGACGCCGAGCCGCCGCCCGCGCCGAACGCAAGGCCGCCGCCCGCGCCGCCCGCGCCCGCAGGGCGGCCGGCCGCAGGTCAGGCGCATGGGCGGAACGCCGAGCCGAGACCCACGACCGACGCGGCGGCACATCCCGCGGCCGCAACAGGGCCGAGTCACGCCTACGAACACGCGCCGCGTCCCGACGCCGCGCCCGCAACACCCCCACGGAGGAGGAACCCCCACCGAACAGACGCGACCGCGTGCGCTAGCCCCTGCCGCTGGACAGGACGGTCGCGTGCCCGGAACCTGAGCCAAGGCGACGATCGACGCGGTGGCATGTTTCGCGGGCGCTGGCGGCGTCGCAGGCGGCGTCGCAGGGGGTGGGCCCGGGTGCGCTAGCCCTTACTGCTTGTCCGTGGTGGAGCGTGGAGGAACGCCGGACGGAGACGCGGGTCGTCGCGGTGGCACGTTTCGCGGGCGTTGGCGGCGTCGCGGCGGCGGGCCTCGGGTGCGTTAGCCCTTACTGCTTGTCCGTGGTGGAGCGTGGAGGAACGCCGGACGGAGACGCGGGTCGTCGCGGTGGCATGTTTCGCGGGCGTTGGCGGCGTCGCGGCGGCGGGCCTCGGGTGCGTTAGCCCTTACTGCTTGTCCGTGGTGGAGCGTGGAGGAACGCCGGACGGAGACGCGGGTCGTCGCGGTGGCATGTTTCGCGGGCGTTGGCGGCGTCGCGGCGGCGGGCCTCGGGTGCGTTAGCCCTTACTGCTTGTCCGTGGTGGAGCGTGGAGGAACGCCGGACGGAGACGCGGGTCGTCGCGGTGGCATGTTCCGCGGGCGTTGGCGGCGTCGTAGGCGGCGGGCCCGGGTGCGCTAGCCCTTACTGCTTGTCCGGGGCGGGGGCGTGGCGGAACGCCGGACGGAGACGCGCGATCTTCGCGGTGGCACATCGCGTGGGCGTGGGATGGTCGAGCCGCGGTTGCGGGCGCGGCGGCGTTCCGGCGGCGGGCCCGTGGGCGTCGCGTCGGAGGTAGAGGCGCCGTCGAGTGGACGTGGTCGAGTGCGTTAGTCCAGGACGGGGGCGACGGCTCGGACCGTGTCGATCGTGTCGGCCTCGGTGGCGGTCTTGTCGGGGCGGTAGCGGAGGACGCGGGCGAAGCGGAGTGCGATGCCGCCCGGGTAGCGGGGGCTGTGTTGGACGCCGTCGAAGGCGATCTCGACGACCAGTTCGGGGCGGACGTAGACGGTCCAGTCGTCCTCGCGCACGGCCAGTTCGCGGAGCCGCTTCGTCTGCCAGGACAGGAGTTCGTCGGTCAGGCCCTTGAACGTCTTGCCGAGCATGACGAACCCGCCGGTTTCGGGGTCGCGGGCGCCGAGGTGCAGGTTGGACAGCAGGCCCTGGCGCCGTCCGTGTCCCCACTCGACGGCGAGGACGACGAGGTCGAGGGTGTGCCGGGGTTTCACCTTGATCCAGCCCGCGCCGCGCCGTCCGGCGGTGTAGGGCGTGTCGAGGGACTTCACCACCACGCCTTCGTGGCCGCGCGCGACGGCCTCGTCGAAGACCTCCTTCGCCCGTGCCGGGTCATCGGTGACGACCCGGGGCGTTCGCAGGTTCTCCGGGACGACCCGGGCGAGCGCCGCGTTCCGGTCCGCGCCGGGGGCGTCGAGCAGGTCGTCGCCGTCGAGATGAAGCACGTCGAACAGGAAGACCGCGAGCGGCACCGGCTCGGTGGCCTTGGAGGTTCGGGTCGCGGTGCGGGCCGCCGTCACCTGGAACGGGTGGGGGCGTCCGTCCGGGCGTAGCGCGATCAGTTCGCCGTCGAACACGGCGTCGCGGACGGGCAGTTCCGCCACCGCCGCCACGACCTCGGGCAGCCGTGGGGTGATCTCGTCCAGCGTCCGGGTGAACACCCGTGTCTCACCGCCGGACACGTGCAGTTGCGCGCGGATGCCGTCGAGCTTCCATTCCACGGCCGCGTCCGCCTTCAGCTTCCCGAAGGCGTCGTCGAGGGACGGCGCGGACGCCGCGAGCATCGGTTTGATCGGGCGCCCGACCTCCAGCGTGAACGCGCGCAGCCCCTCGACGCCGGTGCCGAGCGCCGCCGTGGCGACGGGCCCGAGCGACCCCCGCAGCATCACCGCCCGCCGCACCTCGGCGGACGGCACCCCGGCCGCCGCCGCGATCGCCTCCGCCATCACGCCGTCCAGCGCGCCCTGCCGCAGCTCACCCGTCAGCAACCTGACCAGGAAGTCCTGTTCGGGACGGGTGGCGCGACCGAGCAGTGCCGCGAGGAGTTCGCGCCGCCGGGCGACCGACCCCGCTCCGGACACCGCGCCGATCTCGGTGAACGCCGCGTCGACCTCCGGGACGGTGAGGGTGGGAGCCGGGGCGGGTGCGGGGACGTCCCGCAGCGCGGCGTACCCGACGCCGATCTGCCGCTGCGGCAGTTCGCCGGACAGGTAGGCGACCACGATCGCCGCCTCGCCGGGCTCGGCCGCGCGCAGGCACTCGGCCAGGGCCGTGACCTTGGCCTTTCGGCCCGAGGTGGCGGCCACCGCGGCCGATGTCCGGGTGAGGTCCGCTATCAGCATCCCTTCATTGTGTCCACGGGAACCGACAGTCAACACTGGTCAGTGGTCGGGGGCCTGACCTACCTTGAGCCGGGGAACCAAGACGGGAGTGAGGTGCGAGGCGTGGGACCAGAGCGTCCGGTTGAACCGTTCCATCGGCTGTATTCTCCGCCGGAGCCGCCGTCTCCCGAGCGCGGCCCGTACCGTTCGCGGAGGTTCACGTGGTCCGCGGGTGGTGTCGTGCTCGCCGCCGCGGCCGTCCTGACCTACCTGGTGGTACCCGGGCCGGGGGAGGGCGACGCGGCCGCACGGTCGGAACCGGCCAGGGCGGCCATGCCGGGGTCGGGTGGGCGAGACCGGGCGGCGCCCGCGGGTCCGCGGGTGGCGCGGGCGCTTCCGCCGCCCTGCGGGACGGTGTCGCAGGGCACCGTCGACCGGGTCGTCCCGGGGGCGAGACGGTCGCAGAACGCGAACTCGACGCTGACCACGTGCACGTACTCCTCGGCGGGAGCGGAGTTCCCGTGGCTGCGCGTGGAGGCGCACCTGTACGCGCCCGGGAACACCGTGACGCCGGTACGGGACGCCGAGGGCTCCTACGACGCGCGGTGGGCGGAGGCCAACGACGCCCCGGCCGTCCGGACGATCACCCTGGAGCGCCAGCCGGGCGTCGGGAACGAGGCGTACCGCTGGTTCAAGGCGGACGAGACGGAACCGGCCGTGGTCGGGCAGCTCACCGCCCGGACCGGCAACACGGTCGTCACGGTCAGCTACGGCGAACACGCCCCCGACGAAGAGGCGCGGGAGAGCCGGGCGGAGTCGAGTCTCGCCACGGTCACGGCCATCGCCCGAGAAGTGCTCGCCGCGCTAAATGATTTCTGACCTGAATCGGCCGATCATGGCATATTCCCTGTCAACAGCTTCTAAGGTGGTCGCTAAAGGGGAGGGAGCGCGTCGATTATGCTCCCGGACCATGCCAGGTGATCGGCGCGCGTGACGCCCGGGGAGGAGGAGGTCGACGACGTGACCGTACAATCGGTAGGAGTGTCCTGGGTGAGATGAGCCCAGGTCAGTAAGCCGTACTCGTCGACGGGCCGCGGAGTGGACCCCGCTCCGCGGCCCTAGTGGTTTCCGTTGCATGTGCCAATGCAGATGGCATTTCTCACACCGTTTTCGGCCAGTATTTGGAGTCAAACAAAATGGCCCGGTGGTCGCTTTTCGCGGCCCGACGTTCCCGCGATCAGACGCGGGGAGCGGGCAACTTCGCCAGGAGGCGCAGAGATGCCGGAGACACCCGCGACAGGGTGTGCAGGAGATGCCCCTCGAAGTTGACGGGAACCACCGGCCTGTTCTTCACGATGGCGTGCACGATGCGTTCGGCGACCCTCTCCGGCGGGTAGTTGCGCATCTTGAGGGCTCGCCGGCCGCGCTCGCGGAGCAGCTCACGGATCGACTCGTCGCGCACGGCGTAGAGCCCGTTCTTCGCGATGTCGGTGCTGACGAAGCCGGGGCAGACGGCGGTGACGCCGATACGGGATGCCGCGAGTTCGGCGCGCAGGCACTCGCTCAGCATGAGCACGGCGGCCTTCGTCGTGCAGTAGGCGGGCAGCGTGCGGGTCGGGGCGTACGCGGCGGCGGACGCGATGTTGACGATGTGTCCGCCGAAGTTGGGGGCGTCGGGCTTGTTGGGCAGTGCGTGCACCCGGTCGTACATCTGGCGGCCGAACAGGCGGCAGCCGTGCACGACGCCCCACAGGTTGACGCCGACGACGCTGTTCCACTCGTCCAGCCCGGTGTCGAGGAACGACCCGGAGACCGCGATGCCCGCGTTGTTGACCAGGATGTCGGGGACCCGGCGCGACTCCTTCACCTCGGCCGCGAACTCCTCCATGGCGGCGGCGTCCGACACGTCCACCTGGTAGGCGACGCCTCCGGCGCCGACCGACTTGGCGAGCGTGGCGGTCCGTTCGGCCGCGTCCAGGTCGATGTCGGCGGCGACGACGGTCGCGCCGTGCCCGGCGAGCGCCAGGGCGGTGGCCCGGCCGATGCCGCTGCCGGCTCCGGTGACGACGGCGAGCGCCCCGTCGAAGTGCGCAAGGGGCATATGGACCTCCCAGGCGTCGGATGAGCGGTAACCACCGTACAAAGGTCGTGGTGGCGGTCGGCGATTAACCTACTCCGGGTAGGTATCGCGAGAGGACGGGTCATGACCGAGCGCGCTCCGGCGATCGTCATCATCGGTTCGGGTTTCGCCGGCCTCGGCATGGCGATCCGGCTGAAGCAGGCGGGGTTCCACGACTTCGTGATCCTGGAGAAGAGCCACGCCCTCGGCGGGACGTGGTACGACAACACCTATCCCGGCTGCGCCTGCGACGTGCCCTCGCACCTGTACTCCTTCTCGTTCGAGCTGAACCCGGGGTGGACGCGGGTGTTCGCGTCGCAGCCCGAGATCCGCGCCTACATGGAGCGCACCGCCGACAAGTAC
Source organism: Actinomadura pelletieri DSM 43383 (assembly GCF_003634705.1). Taxonomy (GTDB): domain Bacteria; phylum Actinomycetota; class Actinomycetes; order Streptosporangiales; family Streptosporangiaceae; genus Spirillospora; species Spirillospora pelletieri. The sequence goes on from NZ_RBWU01000002.1 coordinate 848,368, forward strand.
CGCGTGCGGGGGCACATCCGTTTCGGCGCGGCCGTCGACGCCATGGAGTGGGACGACGCGGCCCGACACTGGAAGGTGATGCTCGCGGACGGGACGACCCTCACCCCGAAGGCCGTCGTGTCGGGTATCGGCGCGCTGCACGTCCCGTCCGTGCCCGAACTGCCGGGCGCCGAACGGTTCCGGGGCAAGGCTTTCCACTCCGCCGAGTGGGACCATTCCTACGACCTCACCGGCAAGCGGGTCGCCGTCATCGGGACGGGCGCGTCCGCGGTCCAGTTCGTCCCGCGGGTGGTGAAGCAGGCGGGCGACGTCGTCGTGTTCCAGCGGACGCCGCCCTGGGTCCAGCCGAGACCCGACGGCCCCATTTCCGAACGGCTCCGCCGGACGTTCAGGTTGGTACCGGGCACCGCTCGGGCGTTCCGCGCCGGCGTCTACTGGGCGTTGGAGGCCCGCGGCATCGGCTTCACCGTCGACCCGCGCCTGTTCGGGTCGCAGGAACGGCTGGCGCGGCGGCACCTCGAGAAACAGGTCGCCGACCCGGAACTGCGCGCCAAGCTGACGCCCGACTACGGGATCGGCTGCAAGCGGATCCTGCTGTCCAGCGACTACTATCCGGCGCTCACCCGTCCGCACGTGGAACTGGAGACGTCCGGCATCGCGGAGGTCCGCGAGAACTCCATCGTCACCGTGGACGGACGCGAACACGAGGTCGACTGCGTCATCTACGGCACCGGCTTCAAGGTGACCAAGACCCTCACCGACCTGCGGGTCACCGGACGCGGCGGCGTCAAACTCCAGGAGATCTGGGCGAACGGCATCGAGGCGCACCGCGGCACGACCATTCCGGGCCTGCCGAACTTCTTCATGTTGCTCGGCCCGAACACCGGCCTCGGGCACACGTCCGTCGTGTTCATGATCGAGGTGCAGATCCGGCATGTCATGAGCTGTCTGCGACTGCTGCGGGACCGCGGCGCCGACACCATCGAGCCGCGACCGGAGGTGTCCCGCCGCTACAACGACCGCCTGCAGCGGCGGCTGCGCCGCGCGGTGTGGAACGCGGGCGGCTGCGACAGTTGGTACCTGGACGACCAGGGCGTCAACCGCACGGTGTGGCCCGGCCCGTCGTTCGAGTTCTGGGCCACCGTCCGCAGGGCCAGGCCGAAGGAGTACGTCCTCGACCGTTGATGGGACGCCGTTCGGCAGGGGCTACTTGTCGGGAGCGAAGATGGGCCGGAAACCGGCGATGAGCTGGCGGATCACCGGACGCTGTTCGGCCGGGGTGCGGCCGCGCAGCCCGTGGATCGGATCGAGGCCGTCGTAGTAGGGAGCGAGGGCCAGGAACGGCAGGAGGGTCATCAACCAGGTGGCGAGGACCTCCAGGTCGGCGTCCTCGCGGATGTCGCCCCGGGCCTGCCAGACCTGGAGCAGCGGATGGATGACCTGCAGGTAGTGCTGGTTCGCCGTGTCGCGGACGACGGACCGGACGCTGTTGTCGAGTTCGAAGTTCGTCGCGGCGGTGACCCCGCGTTCCAGCGGGTGGTCGGCCATGTACTCGGTCCAGTCGCAGATGGCGTCGACCAGCCATTCGTCGAAGGGCTGGTCGAAGTCGATCCGCTCCATGCGGCGTTCCATCTCCTCGCGGACGCGGCGGGACGCCTCGTCGCAGACGAACGCGTAGAACTCCAGCTTGTCGCTGAAGTACTGGAAGAGGGAGCCCTTGGCGATGCCCGCCTCGCGCGCGATGGTGTTCAGACTGCCCGTCGAATACCCGTTCTCGCCGAACTCGCGCATCGCGACCTCGAGCACCCGCTCACGCTTGGCGACGTTGAGGCGGAACCAGGTCGACGTTGGCATGAATCCCTTCGACTTTCCGTCAGGAGCCGGTAATCCTCAGGTCAGGATAACGGTCCGTGCCCTTCCATGTGACCAAAAACACCACTGAAACATCACCCGTGGTTCGTGTCCGACTCGTCCAGATGCCGGAGCGTGTATTCGGCGGACGCGAAGTAGCCGCCCTGGGGTACGCCCTCGCCCACAAATGTGTCCGGAATGTCATAAGTTGCTGCGTTGTCCCGGGGGGCATAGCCGAGTCGTTCGTCCAGTTCCCAGAACCGCCGCGGGTTCGCGGACACGGCGTAGGCGGCGAGGAAGCCGGGGGACGGGACGGTCAGCGCCGCGCGGACGAACCCGGCGCAGTCGCGGGGGCTGAGCCAGGTGGACAGGTGCCTCGGCTCCGAGGGGCGGTCCACGAAGCTGCCGATGCGCAGGCACACGACGTCCATGCCGAACTTGTCGGCGTAGAGGCGGCCGAGCGCCTCGACGGCGACCTTGCTGACCCCGTACAGGCCGTCCGGTCGCGGCGGCATCTCGGACGACAGGGTTTCGGTCGACGGGTAGTGGCCGGTGAGCCGGTTGCTGCTGGCCAGCACGACGCGCGGGACGCCCGCCAGCCGCGCCGCCTCCAGGACGCGCTGCGTGCCGAGGATGTTGCCCTGGACCAGGTCGGGGAACGACGCCTCGTCGGGCACCCCGGCCAGGTGGACGACGGCGTCCGCGCCCTCCACGGCGCGCGCCGCGCCCGCCAGGTCGGTCAGGTCCGTCCGATGGACGACCTCGTTCGGCGCCTCGGCGCTCACCGGCGCGACGTCGACGAGGACGAGGCGCTCGGCCTCGTCGCGTAGTGGTCCCCGGAGCGCGGTGCCGATCCGGCCCGCGGCTCCCGTCAGCACGATCGTCCCCAGGGTCATGTGCAGCAGTGTCGCACTTCAGTGCACGTCATGATCAAACGCAACGCCGAAAAAGGACAGGAAACCAGGGCGAAATTAATGAAGTTCGTACGTACCCGTCAGTACCAGTTGTGCGACTGCCAGAACGCCCATGCGCCGCACGGGGTCTTGTACCGGGCCTTGATGTAGCCGAGCCCCCAGGCGATCTGCGTGGGGGAGCTGGTGCGCCAGTCGGCCCCGGCGCTCGCCATCTTCGTGCCGGGAAGGGCCTGCGGGATGCCGTAGGCGCCACTGGACGGGTTCTCGGCGCGCTCGTTCCAGCCGCTCTCGTGGTTCCACAGCGTCAGCAGCGAGCTCCAGCAGTTCCCCCACCCCTTGAGGGCGTTCATCTTCTTCCCGTATTCCTTGTTCTGCTTGGCGGACGGGTTGGACTTGGCGAGCCGCTCGCGTTCCTGCCGCTCCTTCAGCTCCGCGCGGGCCTTGGCCTCCTTCTCGGCCCGCTTCCGCAGCTCGTCCATCTCGCGCTTGTGCTTTTCGTAGGCGCGTTGCTTGGCGGCGGCGATCACGTCCGCCACGATCGGGTCCATGTCCGTCTTCGCCGTGAGCCTGGTGAGCATCTCGTTGGTCGACAGGTCACCCTCGGCCGCCTTCGGCGGCCTGGTGTCGCCCTCGTCGACGAAACGGCTGATGTCCACCAGCACGACCGCCGCGCCGATCGCGGCGATCGCCACGATCATGATGGTGACGTTGCTGGTCAGCAGGCGCCGCAGCCGCCGCTTCTTCGGCGGCCGGACGTCCGGCTCACCCAGGTCGAACGGGTCGTGCGCCTCGGGGGAGCGCCGCGGCGGGGGTACCTGCTTCGCGTCACGCCCGCGCCGCCCCGATCGGCCGCGTCCGGAACGGCCGTGTCGCGGGGTGGGGTTGGGACGTCTGCGCGTGCCGTGACTCTGTGGCATAGGAGAAGAGTGCCTTATCACCCGGGTGCCGTCCATGCATCGTCGACGCGTCGTCTACGAGCCGGTACGCAAGACCAGGAAAGGACGGTTCATCGGGTGCGGAAGGTACGCGGGGCATCGCGCGTTGTGCGGATGGACGGGACGCGGGACGAATGCGGGGCATCATGACAACCGTGACTGAGCAGGGCGAACGCCAGACCGACCGGACCGTGCCCGACGAGCTGGTCCACGAGTTCGGCGCGCTGCTCGGCGCGTCGTCGGCGCTGGAGCGGATCGCGGGCCGGGAACTGGAGCGCCGCTGCGGCATCCGGCACGCGGTCTTCGAGGTGCTGCTGCGGCTGTCGCGGGCCCGCGAACGCCCGCTCGCGATGGGCGATCTGGCCGGTGAGCTGATCCTGACCAGCGGCGGCATGACGCGGATCATCGACCGGATGGAGGGGGCGGGGCTCGTCCGCCGCGAACCGGCGCCCGGCGACCGCCGTCGCCAGCTGGTGGAGCTGACCGCGGCCGGACACGCGAAGCTGGAGGAGGCGTTGCGCGTCCACGCCGAGACCCTGCGCGAGCATTTCGCCGGGCCGCTGGCCGACGACCAGCGACGCGTTCTGGTGGACGCCCTGCGGACCCTGCACATCACGGCCCGCAAGGAGCTGGGCGCCCTCCACTGAACTACCGCGAGTAGTGCTCGACGACGAGCTGCTCGTCGCAGATGACGGGGATCTCCCGGCGCTCGGGAAGCCTGGTCAACTGGGCGGCGAGGGCGTCGTGGCGGACGTCGAGATAGGCCGGGACGGTCTCGGCGTGGCCACCCGCGGCCGCGATCTGGAAGGCGTCCATGGACCGGCTGCGGGCGGCGATGGTGATGACGTCGCCGGGACGCACCCGGAAGGACGGACGGTCGACGCGCCGCCCGTTCACCAGGACGTGCCGGTGCACGACGAACTGGCGCGCCTGGTAGATCGTGCGGGCGAACCCGGCGCGCAGGACGAGGGCGTCCAGACGGCGCTCGAGGTCGATGATGAGCGCCTCGCCGGTCTTCCCGCCCGCCCTGGCGGCCTTGGCGAACGCGTTGCGCAGCTGCGCCTCGCGGATGTTGTACTGCGCGCGGAGCCGCTGCTTCTCGCGCAGCCGCACCTTGTAGTCGGACTCCTGCTTGCGGGCCCGGCCGTGGACGCCCGGCGGGTAGGGGCGGGCCTCGAAGTACTTCACGGCCTTCGGCGTCAGCGGGATGCCGAGGGCCCGCGAGATCCGCACTTTGGGACGAGGGTTGTTCATCACGCTCCTTGGGAGTTAGGTTGACCTAAGTTAGGCAAGCCTAACCTATGCTTCTCGGTCAAGGAGGTCACGGTGCGGGGAACGGAGATCACGGTGGAGGGCCCCACGGCCGCGGAACGGGCGCGGACCCTCGCCTTCGGCATCGCGGACGGCGTCCTGGTCGCCCCGGGCGTCCCGTACGCGCCCGTCCCGGCGCACACGACCGACCGCGACGGCAGGCCGCTGCTCCTCGTCCAGACCGGGTCGCCGATCGCCACCGCGCTCCGCGCCGCCACCTCGGAGGCGGAGCCCGACATGCCCGCCACGCTGCGGATCTCCGATGTCGCGCCGGTCACGCTGGCCGACCGGGTCCGTGGCCGGGCCTGGCTGCACGGCTGGCTCAGCGAGATCCCGGACGAGGAGCTGCGGGCCGCCGCGATCCGCATCTCGCACGCTCACCCGCGTCCCGAGCTGCTCGACCTCGCCGAGGTCCGCGACGACTCCCCGGAGCGGAACGGTCGGCGGGAATGGACGATCCTCGCCCTGGAGGTCGCGCAGGTCGAGATCGACGACTCCTGGGGGAGCGCCACCCTCGAACCCGAGGAGTACGCGGCCGCCGCACCCGACCCGTTCGTCGCCGTCGAGTCCGGCATCCTCACGCACCTGGACGGCTGCCACCGCGACGAGCTGACGAAACTGCTGCCCGACGCGGTGCTGCCTGAGTGCGCGCTGCCTGACTCCGCGCTGCCCGAGTCAGCGCCGTCCGGCCTGGTCCGGCCGTTGGCGCTTGACCGGTACGGACTGTGGGTACGTTGCCGCGCACCGAAGTCGGAGACGCCCGGCTCGTTCGATCTGCGGCTGCCGTTCGCCGAGCCTGTCAGTGATCTCCACGGTCTGCGGCACGTGTACCGGCGCCTGTTCGCCCGAGCCACCCCGTAGCCGACCCGTAGTACGTGTTTTCACGGATCCCCGCGCGCACGCGCGTTTTGCCGGTGATCTCACGGATGGTGCGGGCCCGTCCCGGCGCGCGATGCTGGTGTCTCCGGCCGAGGGACGCCACCCGTCACTCGTCCGGGCGACCCGGTCGCCGGCTCACCCTCGCGGGGTGGGTGGGTCGGCGTTCGGGAACCGTACCGGGCAACAGGGCGGCGGCGCCCCGGCCGGGCCGGTGGTCCGGCGCCGCGATCGACAGGGGGCGTGGTCCGGGCCACTGGTCGCAATTGGCCGTTTCAACGCCGTGGTTCGCGCAGCAGGCTGGAGTCATGCGCCATCCACAGACCAGAGCCGTCCACCCGCCCGTGACCGAACCGGTCGGCAGCACCCCGATGGGCGTGCCGCTCTACCAGGGTCACCTCTTCTCCTTCGACGCCGCCGACGACCTCGCCGCCGCCTTCAACGGTCCGGTGGACACGTTCTTCTACGCCCGCATGGGCAACCCGACCGTCCGTTCGCTCGAACGGGCCGTCACCGAACTCGAAGGCGGGGCCGGGGCGCTCGCCACCGCCTCCGGGATGGGCGCCATCAGCACCGTCCTGATGGGGCTGCTGCGTTCCGGTGACCACGTCATCGCGCAGTCCGCCCTGTACGGCGGCACGTTCGCGCTGTTCCAGGATCTCGCCGAACGGTGGGGCGTGGACGTCACCTACATTCCCGGCGACGACCCGGCCGAGGTGCGGGACGCGCTCCGTCCCACCACCCGTCTCCTCTACCTGGAGACGGTCGCCAACCCCACCACGCACGTGACGGACCTGCCCGCGTTGACCGAGGCCGTTCGCGGGACGGACGTGCTGACCGTTGTCGACAACACCTTCTCCCCACTGCTCTGCACACCGATCGAGCACGGTGTCGACATCGTCGTCCACTCGACGACGAAGTACCTCAGCGGACACGGCGACGTCATCGGGGGCGTCGCCGTGTTCGCCGACGCGGACGTGCACAGGCGCGTCTGGAGCCACTCCGCCGAACTGGGCGCCGTCGCCGACCCGTTCGCCGCGTGGCTGACCGTGCGGGGTCTGGCCACGATGCCGCTGCGCGTGGCGCGGCAGAGCGAGTCCGCCCTGGACATCGCCCGCCGCCTCGCCGCGCACCCGTCCGTCACCCGCGTCCACTACCCCGGGCTGCCCGACCATCCGCAGCACGAGGTGGCGCGGCGCCTGCTGCCGGACGGGTGCGGCGGCGTCCTCGCGTTCGAGTTGACCGGCGGGCGGGACGCGGGCCGGACGTTCTCCGAGGCCCTGCGGCTCATCGCGCTCGGCCCGTCGCTCGGGAACGTCTCGACCCTCGTGATGCATCCGGCGAGCACGTCCCACCGCATGATGGACGCCGCGTCCCTCGCCGCCGCCGGGATCACCGAGGGAACGGTCCGCCTGTCGGTCGGGCTGGAACACCCGGACGACCTGTGGTCCGACATCGACCAGGCCCTCACCAAGGCGGCGGGCTAGCTGTACCGCCCATGGACGTCGGTGACGGCGACACGGGTGGATGATCTTACTATAGGAAGGACCTCCCGGCGTGGTGTGGAGCTACCACACAGCCACACCACGCCCCGGAGGTCCTTGTGCCCAACCGTAACGCGCCGCTGACCGAGCTGGGCGGGCTGGCGGCGGGCTAGAGGTAGAAGCCGGTCGCCGTGGCCGGGCCCGCCATGTCCTCGGGCCGTTCTTCGCCCCTGCGCAGGGCGGCCAGCTCGGCCAACGTCGCGCCGTCCGCGCCGATCTCGCCGGGCGCCGCGTCCGCGTCGTCCAGCCAGGACACCGCCTCCGTCCGGGTGAGCGGTCCCACCTCGATCTGCGCGAGGCAGCGGCCGGGACGCACCACCGCCGGGTGCAGCATGGCGAGGTCCTCGTTGGTGGTGATGGCGACCAGCACGTCCCGGCCCTGCCCGAGCATCCCGTCGGTGAGGTTCAGCAGCCGTGACAGGCCCTGGCCCGTCGACTGCTTGGCCTCACCGCGGATCAGTTCGTCGCAGTCCTCCAGGATCAGCAGCCGCCAGCGGCGGTTCTCGGCCTCGTCGTCGCCGACCGCGACCTCCATCAGGTAGCTGGGCGTGCCGAACAGCGCCTCCGGGTCGAGGACGCAGTCGGCCTGGCACCAGTCCTTCCAGGCGCGGGCGAGGGCGCGCAGCGCGGTCGTCTTCCCGGTACCGGGCGGGCCGTGCAGGAGCAGCAGCCGTCCCGACACGTCCTCGCCGGTGAGGCCCATCACCTTGTCGAGGGCCTCGGCGACCGGTGCGGTGTAGTTGCGCCGGATGTCGGTCCACGCGTCGGCGGCGATCGTGCGTTCGCTGCGGGTGGGCCCGTGCGTCCCCATGTGCCAGAAGCCCATCTCGACGCTGGTCTCGTCCGCCTTCGGCGGGTCGGTCGCGTCCTTCACCGACGTTTCGAGGACGCTCTCGGCCAGCTCGTCCGACACGGCGGACACGGCGACGTACGCGATGCCGTTCTTCCACCGGTTGGAGAGCAGCGTGTACCCGTCGCCCTCCGCGAGCACGGATTCCTTGTTCTTCTCGTGCGCGACCCGCACGACGCGGGCGTCGTCGGGGCGCAGGGGCGCTTCCGCCTTGACGTACTCCAGCCGCGTCGAACGTGACCACGGCTGCTCACCGGACGCGAACGGACGCAGCGACAGCACGTCCATCACGTCGGCGGGGGAGTTCCTGTCGCTGAGATTGAAGATCACGGGCAGTGTCGAGTCCGGCCCGGGGTCGGTGACGTTCCGCTGGGACTCTATGAGATGCAAAACCTCCTGCGACGTGGTCATACCGAGAATGATCAGCCCCGATGGTGACCGAAGTCCATCGAATTAGCCCGGGAACGCCCGTGTTCCGCCGGTCAGGAGCCGTTCTCGCGGGCGGCCCTGCGCGCCTCGGCCTCCTCCAGGTCGAGCTTCTCGGCCTCCTCGGGAGTGGGCGCCGAGCCGCCCAGGTAGGCGGGCTGCCACCATGTCTCGCCCGGCTTGGGCACGTCGGGATACTCGCGCTGCGCCTTCTCCAGCAGCGTCGACAACTGCGCGTGCAGGTCACGGGTGGCCTGGTCGTAGTCGTCGCCGCGCTTGGGGTACATGGGTTCGCCGACGAGGATCGTCACCGGCACGTTGCGTTGCAGGAGCCTGCGCTTGTGGCCCTTGGTCCACAGCCGCTGCGGCCCCCAGAGCGTGACCGGGATCAGCGGGACCTTGCCGCCCACCGCCATCCGCACCGCGCCGTTCTTGATCTCCTTCACGGTGAACGAGCGGCTGATGGTCGCCTCCGCGAACACCCCGACGATCTCCCCGGCCTTCAACGCCCGTAGCGACGCCGCGTACGAGGAAGCGCCCGCGTCCCGGTCGACGGGGATGTGCCGCATCCCGCGCATCAGCGGCCCGCCGATCCGGCTGTCGAAGATCTCCTTCTTCGCCATGAATCGCACCAGCCGCCCGGACGGGTGCGCGGCGAGGCCCGCGAAGATGAAGTCGAGGTAGCTGATGTGGTTGCTGACGAGAACCGCGCCGCCGGTGCGGGGAATCCGCTCGGCCCCCTCCAGACGAATCTTGAGGTTCAGAGCCTTGAACACGCCTTGGGCCGTCTTGATCACCGGCGGGTACACGATTTCGGGCATGTGAGCACGGTACTTGAGGCGTCCATGATCAGCGAGGTCCGGCCGGGGGTTGGCGATGCCTCCCACAACGGGCCGCATCTCTGAGAAGGTGGGGTTGTGACGTGAGCCGCCGAGGCACCAAGATCGCTCTAGAGGGTGAAAGGGGATGAGCGACTGATGGAACCGTTGGACGCGGCGGCGGACGTGCACGCGCTCATCCGCGATGTGCTTCCCGCCCTGGCCCCCACCGCCTGGTTCGACTCCGGCACCTCCGAGGTGGTGTTGCCGGTCGGCAGGTCGGAGGCGAGGGCCTCCAGTTGGACGGTGCTGGAGCGCTGCGCCCGGGAGCCGCGCTCGGCATGGCCGCGGGTGGTGGACGAGTGGGTCCGCGAGGTCGGTGACCGCGCGTTCCTCGCCGTCGGGGAGATGGAGCTGTTCGGTGACGTCCGGGAGCTGTTGCGGCTGCGCATCGTGCCGAAGCTCGCGCCGCGCGACCGGGAGGGCCTGGTGGTCGTTCCCGCCGGGGACCATTTCGACGCGATGGTGATGATCGAGCATCCCCGTTACGGCGGCCCGCTCACCAAGGCGCGCGCCGGTCTGCTCGGCCTCCACAAGCTCGGCTATGTGATGACGAACACCCACGACCGCGAACTGGCCGATGTCGCCGTCCGCGACCAGCCGCTCCTTCCGGGGCGCAATGTCCGGGTCGTCACCAAGCCCGGCAGCCGCTACGTGTCGGCGCTGCTCAGCGAGGTCGACCAGTTCCTGCCGTGGCCGAACCAGCACGGCGCGCTGGTCGGCGTTCCGTGTCACAGCACGCTGCTGCTCTACCCGATCACCTCGTCGGCGGTCCGGGAGGTGCTGCCGGTCTTCGCGGACGTCGTCCGGGAGATGCACGCCGACGCCGACGACCCCTGCGCGCCCGGCGTCTACTGGAGCCATGGCGCGCGCCGTCTGACGCCGCTGTCGGCGACCGCGGCCCCCTCCGGCGAGTTCGCGACGCTCCTGCACCGCCTCCCCGACGACGAGGTCGGCTAGGGCCTTTCCGCCCTGACCTCAGCCCCCACGCGAACGCGTGACCCGCCCGGCACAGCGAAGCCAAAGGCAAGCGAACCCGGCCGCATCGCGAAGCGATGCGCGTTCGCACCAGGAACGGTCACGCAACGAGCCGTGCCTGCAGTGATTTACGGCAGTTTCCAGTCGACGGGGGCGGCGCCCTGCTGTTCGAGAAGCTGGTTGGCGCGGCTGAAGGGGCGTGAGCCGAAGAAGCCGCGGTCGGCCGACATCGGGCTCGGATGCGCCGACTCGATGCACGGCACGCCGCCGAGCAGCGGCTTGAGGTTGCGGGCGTCGCGGCCCCACAGGATCGCGACGAGCGGGCGACCGCGGGCGGCGAGCGCCCGGATGGCCTGCTCGGTGACCTCTTCCCAGCCCTTGTTGCGGTGCGAGCCGGGCTTGCCGGGCATGACGGTCAGCGACCTGTTGAGCAGGCAGACGCCCTGCTCCGTCCATGGGGTGAGGTCGCCGTTGGACGGTTCGGGGTGGCCGAGGTCGTCGCAGTACTCGCGGAAGATGTTGATGAGGCTGCCGGGCAGCGGCCGGACGTTCGGGGCGACGGAGAAGCTGAGGCCGACCGGGTGGCCGGGCGTCGGGTACGGGTCCTGGCCCATGATGAGGACGCGGACGTCGTCGAACGGCTGGGTGAAGGCCCGCAGGATGTGCGGCCCGGCGGGCAGGTAGCGGCGTCCGGCGGCGACCTCGGCGCGCAGCCAGTCTCCGGCGGCGGCGATCGTTCCGGCGACCGGTGCCAGCGCGGTCGCCCATCCGGCTTCGACGATCTCGGAGAGTGGTCGGCCCGTCATGGGGCACAACCCTAGTGTGATGATCACGGGCTCGTCCCGAGAACGCCCGCTTGTGCGGGCCTTCTGAAGCTTTCGAAGCACATGGGGCCGGAAGAAGCCAAATCTCTTCCAGGCCGCCGGAAAGCTTCCAGATTAAATGCACGAAACGTCCCGTTAAGTCCGGGTTACTTCCTGGCGGGACGCGTTGACCTGCGCCGTCCTGAGCGCATAACACCTGAAGACAGGCACGCAGGACCACCGGACGGAAGAGAGCATGAGCCAGCTGACCACCGTGGACGCCACCTTTCTCAACGCCGAGACCGATACCACCCACGCCCACATCGCCGGGCTGGGCGTCCTCGACGCGTCCGCGTGCCCCGGAGGGCGGCTCACCGTGCCGCTCGTCGCCGCACTCGTCCGCGACCGCGCGCACCTCGCGGCCCGTCCACTGCGGCGGCGTCTCGTCCAGGTTCCGCTGAACCTCGACCACCCCTACTGGGAGGACGATCCCGACTTCGACCCCGAACGGCACATCTTCGAGATCGGTCTGCCCGCCCCCGGCGACGACCGGCAGCTCGCCGACGTCGTCGCCATGCTCCACGAACAGCCCCTGGACCGGTCCCGTCCCCTCTGGGAGATGTTCATCATTCAGGGCCTCGCGGGCGGTCTGACCGCGGTCTACGCGAAGGTCCACCACGCGGCCGTCGACGGCGTTCTGGCCGCCGAGGCGCTCGCCGCCCTCCTGGACCTGTCACCCGAACCCCGCGACCTGCCCGCCGACGACACCGAACCGGCGCGCGCGCCCGACCCGGCCCGGATGGTCCGCACGGGTTTGTGGAGGGCCGCGCTGCATCCCGTCCGCACGGCCGTGTCGGTGGCGCGCGCCGTCCCGTACCTCGACGAGATCCCCGGGATGGCGGCGTTCCCGGGCGCCCGGCTGGTGTCGTCCGTGGTGCAGGGTGCCCTCGGCCGCCGGGCCCTGCCGCCCGCGCCGTCCATGATCGCCCCGCCGACGCCGTTCAACCTGCCCATCGGACGCCGCCGCGCCGTCGCCTGCGGCGAACTGCCCCTGGACACCATCAAGGAGATCAGGCGGGCGCTCGGCGGCAGCGTCAACGACGTCGTGATGGCGCTGTGCGCGACGGCCCTGCGCAAATGGCTCGACAAGCACGGCGACCTGCCGGGGCGTCCGCTCGTCGCGGCCGTTCCGGTGTCGCTCCGGCGCGGTGCCGCCCGTTCCGACACCGGGAACCAGGTCTCCGTGATGATGACGCCGCTGGCCACCGACGTCCCCGACCCGGCGGAACGCTACCTCGCCGTCCGCCGCGACATGGACGCGGCCAAACGCCGGTTCACCGGTTCGTCGGGAAGCTGGGTGCGGGAGATCAGCGCCCTGGCGCCCGCCCCGCTCGCCGCGCCGCTCACCCGCCTCGCGCTCCAGGCCGCGCCGACGATGTCGCTGCGCCCGATCAACCTGATCATCTCGAACGTGCCGGGCCCGCAGTTCCCGCTGTACCTGTGCGGGGCGCGGGTGCTCGCCTACTATCCGATCTCCGTCATCACCGACATCACCGGCGGCCTCAACATCACGGTCTTCTCCTACGACGGCAAGGTCAACGTCGGCATCGTCGCCTGCCGCGACCTCGTTCCCGACCCGTCCGAACTCGTCGACCACCTGGTGGACGCCCTGGACGAGCTGAAGGACCTCAGCCGGGAGTGATCCCGAGCGCGTCCCGGTGCCGCCAGGCCAGCGTCAACGCGGCGGCCCCGGCCGGTTGCATGGGTGGTGGCACCGTCCCGTCGAACGGCGCCATCGACACCGCGCCCTCGTCGTTGACCGCGACAAGCCCCCCGAAGAATTTCTGGAACGTCTCGTCCTCGATGACGACGACCGTGAGCAGGTCGAGCGCGAACGTGAGCGGATCCACCCCGAGCCCCAGGAAGTACGCCCGCAGCCGCCCCTGTTCGCGGGCGGATGTCAACGCCCGGTGGAACGACCACTTCTCCTGAACGAACCCTTCGCCGTAGTTCTCGCCCATGCCGAGCAGCTCTTCCGCGTACTCGCGGACCATGCACGCCCACATGTCGGGACGTTCGCCGTCCAGCGGCTGGAAGACCCCGACCGGCATGACCTGATGCAGCCCACCGGCGTGCGCGACCTTCGCCGGGTCGCGCCAGTGCAGAACGTACGACCCGGACACCGTGACGGTCACGGTCGTGATCGCCGTGAGCGCCGCCCGGCGGGTCAGGTCGCACGGATCGCCGACCCGCCGCCGCAGCGCGTCGCCGCCGCCCGCGAACTCGTGCGCCACGGACTCGCTTACGTTCACGCCGTCGAAGTACCGGGCCGGTCCGAGCCGGAGCACGGGCGGCCGGGCGTCGAGCAGCCGGTAACTCGGCCGGTCCTCGAACACCTTCGGTGGCGCGAGCACGCCCATGGCCTCCGCGTAGGTGCGGTAGCCGTCCGGGAGCCCTTCCGCGGGTTCGGCGACGACGGTCGATGCGGGACGGTCGTCCCACTCCAGACGGACGTCCTCCAACGGCACGGGCGCGGCCGGGATCCACTCCGCGCGGCACAACAAGGCCGTCTCCGCGACCCGCGGAACATCCGGATACAGGCGGCTGGCCGCCTCGCCGAGTGGTCCCCGGGACGCGTTCAGAATCGTCCGCTCGTCCCGCCACCGCCGCTCATCGGACCTCATGACGAACCATCCTGCCGTCCCCGCGACGGGGCGACGTCAATTCCTCCAGGTCTTCTCCGGCCCTTCGGACGCGGCCCAGATCTGGATCAGGTGGCGTTCGGCGTACCGCTGATCGCCGGGGTGATCGGCGAGCCGGTGAGGACGACGCCGTCCCTTCACCGAGACCCGCACCCGGTAGGTCCGGGACTGCCCCTCCTCGGCGGGCAGGTCGACGTAGCCGGGCGGGGACGAGTCGACCTCGCCGAAGTTGCAGCCGACGTCGGGCCCGGTCAGCACCATGCTCACCTCGGCGACCTCGTCCCAGCCGTCGAGGTCGAGTTCCGGTTCCTTGCCGCGGATGTCCAGCACGACCTCGATGATGGCGTCGTCCCGCGCGGTGAAGATCGCCGCCATGTGTCCCGGGGGTTCGGACAGGATGACGCCGTTGCCCTTGCCGGTCACGGCGGCGGCGTGCCGGCCCGTGGTGTAGTCGCTGAGCCAGTACCGACCGGTGGAGGTCTCCACGTAGAAGTCGGTTCGCGGCAACGAGGGGTCGAGTTCCTCCACCGACCGGGGGAGTTCCTTGAGCCAGCGCACCGGCGTCGAGGGCTCCGCCCAGATCTGCATCATGTGCATCTCCACCGGCTCGTCACCCTCGTCGAGCGAGAGGTGTTCCAGTACTGCCGCTTCTCTGCGACCTTTGGCATGCAGGCGTATCCGGTAGTCGCCGGTCGCCCCTGGCAGGTCGAGGCCGAGGTGGCCGTCGGACAGCATGGACTCGACGGACGCGCCCTCCCCGAGCCGCAGGCTGAACTCGATGACCTCCTCCCATAAGTCCAGGTCCGGTTCGGGACGACGCGACCAGCTCTCGACGGTCACCGGCAGGTCGAACCCGTACATTCCGGTGTGGATGCAGGCCATGCGACCGCTGTCGTCGATGGCGACCAAGGGGTCGGCGCCCGGATCGTTGTTGTCGTACAGCGTGTCGACGTTCGGCTCGACCTGGTCGCCCAGCCAGTACTGGTGATGGCTCGGATGTATCAGCCCACTGTGAACGGTCCTGCGGTCGTCCTGCACACCCATGACACACATCCTCTCCCGCGACGCGGCGACCGAAAGCGAAGCAGGCAGGACGCGCCTGCCAGGGGCGGCGGCCCTGCCCGCTTCTAGGGGGTTACATGGCGACGATGAAGGCGTCCCCTCGGGTCTTCGCCGAGGTGGCGTCCAGCACCCGGTGGGCTTTGTAGAAGGCCGTCAACTGTCCGCCCTGGCTGCTGTTCTCGCGCAGGGGCACCCAGCCGTACCCGTTCCCGGCCTTGGCGCCGCCCTGGTTGGTCGCGGCGAAGGCGTACTCGTCACAGCTCGGCTTGTTGTTGCGGTTGCTCAGCGGCATGGGCCAGCCCTTGGGCGCCTTCCAGCCCTTCGGCAGCTTGGCCTTGCCGCAGACCGCGCGCCGGTTGGCGTTCGCGAGGTGGCCGTTGCGGGTCAGCGTCTTGGGGGCGCCTCGTCCCTGCCACCTGCGGATGTTGGGCGCGATGAACTTCAAGGAGCGCATCGAGGTGATGGAGGGGGTGAACCTGGGGAAGACGCAGCCCGCGTTCTGGCCCTTCAGCAGGTTGTCGCACCGGAAGTCGATCGGTGACCGCCATGTGGGCAGGCCGGGGGTGTATCCGGCCTTGACGAGCGTCATCCGGTACGAGGTGCGGGCGGCGTGGACCCGGGCGGTCGCGTCGGTGTAACTGACGCTCCCCGTGATGACGCGGCGCGGCACCAGCGTGCCACCGATCCCCTTCGAACGCGCCTTGCAGCCCGTGCCGCACGACGCCACCACGCCGGCGCGGATTCCGCCCGCCTTGCCGCTGATCCCGTCGGTCCTCAGCGCGAAGCTCTCGGTGAATGTCCGGCTCTTGGTGTTGAGCTTGATCGATTGGGTGATCGTGCCGTAGAGCCGACCGACCTCCTTCCCCTTCTGGAGGACCGTCACCGTGAGCTTGGTGTTCCAGCACAGCGCGGTCCGGTTGTAGAGGTTGCAGGCCGCCAGGGCCGTCGCCCCCGCCGCCGAAGGCGCGGCCGGTGAGGTACTGATCACGATTCTGTTCTGAGCTTCGGGGCCGGTACCGGCCGAGGCCCCGGCCGCGGCAAGCGGCGCCGATAACGCCCCTAACGCACACGCGATGGTGATCTTGCCGAGCCATTGTCGAGTTGACAATTCAACCTCCACGGTTGATCGAAGAAATCACCGCAAAAGGTATCCATGGGGCTGGCTCGACGTTATTGGGGGAAATACGGATTTGGACGGGTATGGCGAGTGCCGCGCCGGGCGCCGAACATCAGGGCAATCTCGGAAACTGACGCACCCCTAGCAGGCGGTACGCGAGAACCTGGAACGATGCAGCCGAGAAAGGCTTACGAGGACGGGCGGCCGCCGAACTGCCAGGGGTGGATTTCGATGTCCTTGTAAGACCCGTTCTTGGTGTGCGGATCGTTCGCCATCATGGCTTCGGCGGCGCTCCGGTCGGGCAGCTCGACGAGAATGGCGTTCCCGGCCCAGTCGGTGCCGTCCTCCGACAGCAACGGGCCGTGGGCGATGAGACGGTCGGCGTAGCCGCCGTCGAGGTATTCGCGGTGCGCCTCGTCCAGCGAATCATCGGCCTTGGACGGCTCGCCATGGGCGATGATCAGAAAGCGCCGATCCCCGGCCTTCTCCCCTTCGAACTCCCACATCGTCCGGCCTAGAACGTTCCGCCAGCGGCGTATCAGCACCTCACCGTAAATACCGGCCTGGTAGTTGGGCTCCTCGAACGCGAACTCGCGCGCCGCCGCCAAGTCGGGCAGATCGACGATGTGCATACTGCCCGTGGTCCGCTCACCGTCCGGCGTCAACGTGGGACCGCGCGCGATCATCTCCTCCGCGTACCGGTCCATGAACGACCAATGCTCCTCGGTCAGTTCAAGACGCAGATCCCACGTTCCCGAACGGTCACGGCAGTAGACGAAGTACTCCACGGGGACGCCTCTTCGCTGAAGATCGTTAGCGGAGTTCCAACGTACAGCACTTCGGCCCGCCGCCCGCCTTCCGAAGCTCCGACATGTCCACCGGGACGGGCTCGTATCCGTGGCGCCGCAACGTCGCCATCAACCCGACGGCCTCGGCGTTGATGACGACATTGCGGCCATCGCACACGGCGTTGAGACCGAGCACCGCCGCATCCTGTTCACCTGCCAGAATGGCCTCCGGGAACAGCCGTTCGAGCACAGCCCGACTCCCCGGCGAAAACGCACCCGGGTAGTACGCGACGTTCCCGCCACCGAGGAGGAACAAGGCCGTGTCCAGGTGATAGAAGCGCGGATCGACCAGACGGAGCGTCACGACAGGCCGCCCGAGGAACTCCTGCGCCTCCTGATGGGCGGCGATTTCCGTCCGGAACCCCGTCCCCGCCAGGATCACGTGATCGAGCGTGAGGAAATCACCCTCACCTTCGTTCGTGTATTCCGCGTCCAGCACCTCGGAGACCCCGTTCTCACGCAGCCACTGGGCATACGCCGGACCTTCGGCATACCGCTCCGGATGCGCGAACCGCGCCCCGTAAGCCCGTCCACCGACGACCAGGGCACCGTTCGCCGCGAACACCATGTCCGGCAGCCCGTCGATCGGGTCGATCAGACTCACCTCATGGCCGAGCGCCAGATAGGCGGCCCGCAGCGCCTCCCACTGTTCGACGGCCTTCCCGGCATCGGCACCCGCCGCGGGATCCATCCACGGGTTGATCGCGTAGGTGACCGCGAAGTGTTCGGGACGGCACATCAGATACCGCCGCCGCAACGCCGTCCGCACGGCACCCGGTTCCGTCACCGGCAGAACGCTCATGCGCATCTCCAGGGGGGCTAGGTTCGACCGCTCGAAAAGCCTAAGAACCCGACACCGGCGATCCAATGCGCGAATCATGCACAGTCCTGCCAGTTCGTTGCGTCTTCAGCCCCCGCACACTCGTTTCATTGCGTCCATCACCGCATCTTCAAGACACGCCTGAAGATGGGCATCTCCCGCCCCTCCAGGACCTGCGTCCACCACACGGTCTTGCCGCCTTCCGGCGCGGGGTGCCAGCCCCACCGGTCCGCGTACCCGGCGACCACGGCCATGCCCCGGTGCCCTTCATCGGTGTCGACCGCCACCAGATGCCGAGGCAACCCGGGCTCCGGGTCGGTCACGTTCACGCGGAGCAGTCCGTCCGTCACGCACACCCGGACCCACACCAGCCCGCCCTGAAGCTCCGCCCGCACATGCCGCACGGCATTGGTGACGACCTCGGAGGTAAGGAGCACGGCCGTGTAGATGTCCCCCTCAACGACCCCCCACGCGGTCAACGTCTCCCGCACGGCCCGCCGAGCGGCCCCCGCCGACCGCTCCTCCAACCGCCACTCGAACGTCCTGGCCCTCCGGCTCGCACGAGCGATGCCGCCGAGCTTCGGCATGATGACCGTACGCATGTCCATGTTCTGACCTCTCGTCTTCTCGGGTTCGAGCGAGCGAAATTCACGCTCCTAACTCAGTGAAACCGTGCGCACACGGACCGGGAAAGGTGACAATGCTGCCCTGGAAGGGATGTCCCACCCCCTGTCGAAGGGCACTGATCCCCATGTCCGACCAGCAGCGTCCCGAATGGGCTGTACGCATCGAGGCCGAACGCCGCTCCCGTGGATGGGGCCCGTTCAAGGCGGCTCGCCGTCTTTATGCCGCAATTGGCGTAGACGATCCCGATATGAGCCAGGTCAAGAACCTCTCCCGCCAGATCAACCGCCACGAGAAAGGCGTAGTCTTCCCTGCCGACTGGGGCTCGGCCTACGCCACGATCTTCGAAATGGACGAGAAGGACCTCTTTGGGGAGGAATCGACCGATCAGCAGGCGGGTACCGTACAAGACAGCCCTATCCCCGACGAAGGGGACGACGTGAAACGCCGCGCCGCACTCCACCTCCTCGCCGCCCTGGGCGCCGGAACGGCGATCCCCCCGGGCGCCCTCGAAGAGATCCTCTCCAACATAGACAGCGTCCTTGATCAAGGCGTTGACGTGGATGAATGGGAACTCGCGGTCCGCGAGTACGGCTTGCTGATCAGCCAGCAGCCGGTGGGCTCGCTGATCAAAGATCTGACCGCCGATATCATCGGTGTCGGGGAACTCATCAAACGAAACCAAGCTCATCGGGCCGACCTCCTACGGATCAGTGCCGGGCTCTCCGCGCTACTGGCCATCGAACTGGGAGACGTCGGTGAGCGCAGAGGTGCCCGCATGGCATGGGGAACGGCCCGCCGGGCCGCCGATGCGTCAGGGGATCGCGACCTCAGGGTGTGGACGCGGGCACGTGAAGTGCAGGAGGGGTTCTGGTACGGCCTGCCTCGCCAGGAGATCACAGCCCGAATAGCCGAAGCCATGAACATCGCCGACGACGTGCCCTGCGGTGGCCTGCCACGGGCTTATTGCGTTCGGGCAACCATGGCCGCCGAGCAGGGAGACAAGGCCACCGCCCGTAGGACGATGGACGACCTCTCCAGGCTGTTCGACCGCCTGCCCGCCACTGTGACAGACGACCCGGCTGTCTTCGGATGGGGCGAATCGCGCCTTCGCTGGAACCAGGCATACATCTACAACCTCATCGGAGATACTCGGGCAAACCGGGCCCTCGACGCCGCCGCCGCCCTCTACCCGCCGGGCACCCTCGGCCCGGTCGCCAACCTCACGATCATCCGCGCGATCGGCGCGATCAACAGCGGCGACGTCGACACGGGCCTCGACCAGACCCGCACGGTTCTTCAGGACATGCCGGTAAGCGCCTGTCGACGACACATGACCCGGCAGATCCTCCACCGCCTCCCCGAGTGGGCGCGCCCCCTGCCGGAGGCCCGCGAACTGCGCGCACTCGCGTCCGCTTCCTGACCCCCGCCGAAGCATCATGGCAGGAGTCGATCTGAACGGTCCCGAGCCGCTCTATCAACAGGTGGCCGCTGAGATAGAGCGGCGCATCAAAGCGGGCGTTTAGCAGCCTGGACGCCGTGTGCCTAGCTCCGCGGCACTTTCCGACGAGTTCGGAGTGTCCCGCCGGACCGCCGTCGAGGCGCTCGGCGTCCTGCGCAAGAAGGGTGTGGTCGGCCGCGGAACCTTCGTCGGAGTCGGCCCATAAGACGGCGGGCACTCAAGACGCCACAGGGAAGGACGACGTGAAGCGACGCACCGCACTCCAACTTCTCGCCGCTCTAGGGGCAGGGACGGCGATCCCCCCGGGCGCCCTCGATGAGATCCTCTCCGGTATCGACGACGTTCTCGATCAGCCCGTCGACGTGGGCGAATGGGAAATCGTCGTACGAGAGTACGGTTTCTTGATCAACCAGCAACCGGTGGGCTCACTGATCAAAGATCTGACCGCCGACATCTTCGGCGTCGGGGAACTCCTCAAACAGAACAAGGCTCATCGAGTCGACCTACTGCGGATCAGTGCGGGGCTCTCCGCGCTACTAGCCATCGAACTTGGGGATGTCGGCGAGCGCAGAGGTGCCCGCATGGCATGGAGGACCGCCCGCCGAGCCGCCGACGCGTCAGGGGATCGCGACCTCAGAGTGTGGACACGGGCACGTGAGGCAGAAGAAGGATTCTGGTACGGCCTGCCACGCCAAGAGATCGCTGCTCGAACAGCAGAGGCCATGCACATCGCCGACGGTGCACCTTGCGGTGGCCTGCCACGGGCCTATTCCGTGCGTGCGAGCGTCGCCGCAGAGCAAGGAGACAAGGCCACCGCCCGCAGAGCGATGGACGACCTCTCCAAGCTGTTCGACCGTCTGCCCGACGCCGTGACAGGCGACCCGGTCACCTTCGGATGGAGCGAAGCACGACTCCGCTGGAACGAGGCATACGTCTACACCCTCATCGAAGACACCCGTGCACACCGGGCCCTCGATGACGCTGTGGACCTTTACCCGCCGGGCACACTTGGCCCGGTCGCCAACCTCATGATCATCCGGGCGATGGGTGTGATCAATAGCGGCGACATCGACACGGGCCTCGACCAGACCCGCGCGATCCTTCAAGACATGCCGATTAGCCCCTGCCGACGACACATGGCCAGGCAGATCCTCCACCGCCTCCCCGAGTGGGCGCGCCCCCTCCCGGAAACCCGCGAACTGCGCGCACTCGCGTCCGCCCCCTCGGGTGTGTGAACGTGACCGTTTCCTTGTGTGACTACGACGCGATGTACGCCGCCAAGCCTGGCGTCTGGAAGGAGAAGGGGCTTCACTGGCACCGGAACTCTGGCCAAAAACGTGCTGAGCGCCCTCCCCGAAGATGCCCGTGCGCTCCCAGCGGCACGGGAACTACGCACACTCACGTCTTCTCCGGTATGAGGAGCGGAATTCACGCTCCTAACTCAGTGAAACCGTGCGCACACGGACCGGGAAAGGTGACAATGCTGCCCTGGAAGGGATGTCCCACCCCCTGTCGAAGGGCACTGATCCCCATGTCCGACCAGCAGCGTCCCGAATGGGCTGTACGCATCGAGGCCGAACGCCGCTCCCGTGGATGGGGCCCGTTCAAGGCGGCTCGCCATCTTTATGCCGCAATTGGCGTAGACGATCCCGATATGAGCCAGGTCAAGAACCTCTCCCGCCAGATCAACCGCCACGAGAAAGGCCTGGTCTTCCCCGCAGACTGGGGCCCGGCCTACGCCACCGCCTTCGAAATGGAGGAGAAGGACCTCTTCGGGGAGGAATCGACCGATCAGCAGGCGGGTACCGTACAAGACAGCCCTATCCCCGACGAAGGGGACGACGTGAAACGACGCGCCGCACTCCAACTCCTCGCCGCCCTGGGCGCCGGAACGGCGATCCCCCTGGGTGCCCTCGAAGAGATCCTCTCCAGCGTCGACAGCGTCCTCGACCAACCGGTCGACGTGGGCGAATGGGAAGGCGCGGTACGCGAGTACGGCTTGCTGCTCAGCCAACAGCCAGCGGGCTCGCAGATCAAAGACCTGACCGCCGACATCATCGGTGTCGGAGAACTCCTCAAACGAGACAAAGCTCATCGGGCCGACCTACTGCGGATCAGCGCCGGTTTGTCCGCGCTACTGGCCATCCAACTCGGGGACATCGGAGAGCGTAGAGGCGCCCGCATGACGTGGGGAACGGCCCGCCGAGCCGCTGATGCTTCAGGGGATCGCGACCTCAGAGTGTGGACACGGACACGTGAGGCGGAGGAGGGGTTCTGGTACGGCGTGCCACGCCAGGAGATCGCCGTCCGAGTAGCCGAAGCCATGCACATAGCCGACGGCGCGGCCTGTGGTGGCCTTCCACGGGCCTATTGCGTCCGAGCAAGCGTCGCTGCAGAGCAAGGAGACAAGACCACCGCCCGTAAGACGATGGACGGCCTCGCCGAGCTGTTCGATCGCCTGCCCGATTCTGTGACAAGTGACCCGGCCATCTTTGGATGGAGCGAATCACGCCTCCGCTGGAACCAGGCGTACATTTACACCCTCATCGAGGACACCCGCGCACACCGGGCCCTCGATGGCGCTGTCGACCTTTACCCGCCGGGCACCCTTGGCCCAGTCGCCAACCTCACAGTCATCCGCGCAATGGGCGCAATCAACAGCGGCGATGTCGACACGGGCCTCGACCAGACCCGGGCGGTCCTCCAAGACCTGCCGGTAAGCGCCTGCCGACGACACATGACCCGGCAGATCCTCCACCGCCTCCCCGA
Organism: Actinomadura pelletieri DSM 43383; assembly: GCF_003634705.1. GTDB lineage: Bacteria > Actinomycetota > Actinomycetes > Streptosporangiales > Streptosporangiaceae > Spirillospora > Spirillospora pelletieri. Next base: position 871,138 of record NZ_RBWU01000002.1, read on the forward strand.
GTGGGCGCGCCCCCTCCCGGAGGCCCGCGAACTGCGTGCACTCGCGTCCGCCCCCTCGGGTGTGTGAACGTGACCGTCCCCCCGTGTGACTACGACGCGTTGTACGCCACCGAGCCCGAGGTCTGGAAGGAGAAGGGGCTTCACTGGCACTGCTACTCATGGCGTGGCAACGGCAAGGACTGGGCGGACGACAAGCTCCGTCACGATGACCAGGCCGACATCACCCCGTCCATGGTGCGGGCATGGCTTGAGAAGAACGCGCGTCTGATCCGCGCCACCTTCTCGACGCCGGAGGAAGCGGCGGCATGGTCCATGGAGCAGTGGGCGCGGGCGCGTAGCGAGGCCCTGACGCCGGTGCCGGAGTGGTACACCGACGAGAGCCAGGCGGCGCGGACCCTCTACGATCTGCGCGCTGGGGCCGACCTCACCAAGGGGCTGTGGGTGAGAGGACCGAGCATCGTGAGTTGGAGCGTTGTCGGGACGTCCGACCGCTGTCACTGAGGTCGTGCAGGGCATCGGCCCGGCGGTTACCTTTCGTCGGCAGGGGATGGGGAGAAGGCCTCTTCGTATCTGAGGAGGGTGTCGACGAAGGTTCGTTGTTCGGCCGGGCTCAGTGGTGTGAGGGCGTGCCGCCAGGCCTGGGCGCCGGGGGACAGCCACTGGGCGATGGCTGGACGGCTTTCGGGGCTGATGTCGACGATGCGTCGGCGGCGGTCGGCGTCGTCCTCCCGCCTTACCAGGACCCCCTTGCGGCTCAGTTCGCTCACGATGAGGCTCACCGTGGTCGGCGCCACGCTCAACATTCTGGCCAGCTCGGAGACGGTGAGCGGACCGTCCAGCAGGAGCAGCGACAGCATCGACAAGTGCCGTGGGGCCAGCTCCAACGACCGCAACTGTTCTGGGACCGGCAGGCGTTTGACCCTGCCGACCAGCCTCGGCATCACCAGGAGCAACTCCCTCACCGCCTCCTCGGTGGGGTCAGCCGTTGACATCGCTTGCGTCCTCCTCTTAGCTTTGTTCTCAAAGCTAATTTGCTTATAAACCTGTTGGAGGATGGTATGCCCCATCTCACCGTGTACGCATTGGAGAGCGACCTGGTCGGACGTGAGGCCGCGCTGATCGAGAAGCTGACCGAGGCGGTCGTCGCCGTCTACGGGGAGTGGGCGCGGAGCGTCGCCGTCGTGCAGCTGATCGGCCTTCCGTCCGGCAGGTGGGGTGTCGGCGGTGTACAGGCGGAGGCGCCCTCGCCGAGCGTGACGTTCGGCATCAAGGAGGGCGCGTTTAGTCGACCCGACGCCGAAGAGATCATCGCCCGTCTCGTCTCCGGAGTCACCGACGCCATCGCCGCCGTCCTCGGTGAACGCGTCCGCAGTGGCGTGACCATCGAATTCGTGGGCACCCGGCCCGGACGCTCGGGTGTCGGTGGAGTCGTCGTCACATCATAATCGACCGGCCGACTTCTCCCTTCGTGCAGAGAAATTGAAAGTGTGATCGAGGGTGTTCGGGGACGTCGCGTAATCGCGGAAGCCGGTGTGGTCGGCACCGCGTACTTGTATGGTCATCCCTCCTTTGAAAGTAGACGGTTCAACTTTATGGGGCCTTCCGATCGGGCGGTGGCGGCTGTGAGCAGCGGCTGATGCGTCGTTCGGAAGCCTGCTTGTTGAACGTGGCTGTCGCTGACGTGCGTCCACGCCGTGACCAGGTGCGGGCGAGTTTCTGTTCCCCTCGAAATCCACATTGAACATCTGACCCTCGGTCCTTGTGGAACGAGGCGTTTTGCTCGCCTATCCTTCTATTGTCGCGGTATCCGCGGCGAGCTTGTGTGACGCCGCATGCATGGCGTGCGGTCTGGTGTTGTGCTGAATGTTGTTGGCGTAGGTCGTCGAGCGTGGATTGGAGAATCGCCGTGCGCAGAATGACGCGAACGTCGCCGGTGTCCCGGTGGAACGTTACGGCGGCTCACCGCGACTCGACCTTCCGGCGCGGCGCCGTCCACGTAGGACGCCAGGCCGTCGACCACGGCCTCATGTACTGACCGCCCCCCGCCCCGGCCCCACCGCGGCCTCTCGCCACCCCGAGGCCCGCGGTGGGGCCGACGCCTTAGGGTGAGGTCGATCCCAATGAACTCGGGAGAGATGGACGCCTTGAAGGAAGGGGCGTATCGGTCATCATGTCCCGTGGCAAGTTGACCACCCAGCAGGCGGCGAACCTGCTGAACGTTTCCCGTCCGTTCTTGATCGGGCTACTGGAGGCGGGAGCGATTCCGAACCGCATGGTGGGTCGGCATCGTCGCATCACCGCGGAGGCCGTCCTGGCGTACAAACGCCGCGATGATCTACGGCGGCGGGAAGTCGCCGATGAACTCGCCGCCCTCGGGCAGGAACTCGACGATGCCGTCCTGGGACGATGTTGATCGTTAGCTACGGTCGGCATTCGTGAAGGGGGCGCGGGGTGGCGGGGTTTGTATTGGTTCATGGGGCTGGGGATGTCGGGTGGTACTGGCATCTGTGGAGGCCCGGGGGTGGGCACTGTGGCGCGTTGAGCCGTCCAACTGAGTTGGCGGACCGTTTTGAGGCGTATGCGGTCGAGCAGGGGTTGGTTTGATGGGCGGCATCGGGTTCGACGATGAGCTGCGGCGGCATAACGAGGTGTTGCGGCGGGTGGCGGGGGTCAGGCCGCGCGACCATGTTCTCGATATCGGGTGTGGGACGGGGCAGACCACCCGGGAGGCCGCGCGGGCGGCGTCGGAGGGGAGTGCGTTCGGGGTCGATGTCTCGGGGGTGGCCGTTGAGCGTGCTCGTGAGGTTGCGCGGAGGGAAGGGATCGGGAACGTCGACTTCGCGTGTGCGGATGCGCAGGTCGACCTGCCGGTGGAGCGGTTCGACCTGGTGATCAGCCGGTTCGGGGTGATGTTCTTCGGGGATCCCGTCGCGGCGTTTGCCAATATCCGGAGAGCGCTGCGTCCGGGCGGGCGGCTGGCGATGATCGTCTGGCGGTCGCGCGAACGCAATGAGTGGGCCGTCGTTGTCCAGCGAGCCCTCGGTGTGTCTGCGGGGTCTGTGCCCGATGCGTTTTCGCTCGGTGAAGCGGAGGTCGTGGAGGGGGTTCTGGGGGCCGCGGGGTTCGTCGATGTCGCGTTGACCGATGTTGAGGAGCCGGTCTACTACGGTCCCAACGTTGACGTGGCGGTGGAGTGGGTTCGTGGGTTCAGCACAACCCGGAGTGTGCTGGACGGGTTGGAGCCTGGGGCTACGGAGGAGGCGGTCGGGCGGCTGCGGGAGACGCTGGGAGCCTACCTGGGGGACGACGGTGTGTGGCTTGGCTCTCGGGCCTGGGTTGTTACCGCTCGTTGTTGAGTGTGGTCAGTTGGAGGCGAAGGGCCAGGCGGGTTTCCCGTGATGTGAGGTCGAGCGGGGTTACCTCGGTCATTCGCTTCAGGCGGTGGCGGAGTGTGTTGGGGTGGACGTCCAGTGCCAGTGCGGTGGCCTTGGTGTCGCCGTAGTGGTCGAGCCAGGCGGCGAGGGTGGGGAGGAACGCCGTCTGGTGTTTCCTGTCGTGAGCCTGGAGGGTGGGGAGAGGGCCGCCGAGCAGGTGGGTGCCGGTGGCCTGGCGGGCTCGTTCGACGGTGACGGTCGGCCAGGCGTCGTCCATGGAGACCAGGCCTAGGGGGAGGCGGCCGGACGACAGCAGGGCGGCCAGTTCGGCGGATTCCGCGCGCGAGCGAGGGAGGTCGGCGAGCGTTGCCGCCGGGCCGCCCACGGCGGCGTACAGGTCTGGGGCGTGGGTGCGGACGCGGGTCACCACGTCGTGGAGCCACGGCATCGAACCGGGGTCCTGGTTCGGTAGGTCGGTGAGGACGGCGAACAGCGTGTCGTCCAGGTCGGTGAGGAGGGGGCGGTGCCAGCCGAAACGGTGGGTGATCGCCTCCCACAGGTCGAGGCGGCGGCGGATGTCGCCGGACTCGCCGCCCAAGGTCACGACACGCCACGGCGGGCGGGCCGGCACGGGCGTCGTCCCGTCCCGGAGGGCGGCGCGGAGCCGGTCGGCTGACACGCGCCTGGCCACGCCGGTCTCCGCGCGCAGGCGCAGCAGGTGCAGGGCGACGACGGACGCCAGGTCGGTGAGGCGGGCGACACGGTCCGGGGGGATCGGTGTCTTCGCCACCGCCCAGATCGAGCCGAGCCACTCGCCTCCGGCGCGCACCGGGACGACCAGCCGGGGGAACATGCCGTCCGGTCCGGCGGGGACCATGATCGGGTCGCTGGAACGCGCCATCCGGCGGAACACCCCGCAGGCCCGGAGGTGGGCGATGACCTGCGGCGGGACGCGGCGTCCGACGATCGTGGAGACCCGGGCCGGGTCGGTGGTGCCCTGGAGGCCCGAGTAGGCGAGGACGCGGGAGCGCGCGTCCTCCAGGGTGACCGGTGCGTCGGCGATCTCGGCGGCGGTGTCGGCGAGCGCGAACAGGTCGTCGCCGGACGGGCCCGGGGGCGCGTAGGCGTGGTCGATGGCGGCGCGCGCCAACCAGATCACATGCGTCCAGGACGTCTCCGGCTGGAGTTCGACGAGCGCCGGGCTCAGGCGGTGGGCGGCGGTGACGGCCTCGTCGGGCAGGGGCGCCTTCAGGACGACCCCGGCGGCCCCGGCGGCGTCGGCCCGTTCGAGGAGGGCCACGGCGTCGGTCGTCCCGGCGCCGAGGACGATCTCGCCGGGGCGTCCGGCGGTCTCCTCGGCGAGGACGACGTCATGCACCTGCGTGTCGCGGCCCGGGGCGACCAACCGGAGCAGGGCGGGGCCCAGCGACTCCACGAAATCCGACACAGTGATCATTGTGCGTTTCACACTATGTGACCCGGTCGGGTTGGGCGAAATGGACGGAGGTGATGAGGGCGGGCGAAGCCATCATCGGAAGTGGCATCGTGGATGAGGAGGGGGATGTCATGGCTACCAGCGCCGATCCGCGCCGAGTCGCCGTGGTGGGCGCGGGCATGGTCGGGCTGTCCACGGCGTGGTTCCTGCAGGAGCGGGGCGCCGACGTCACCGTGTTCGACCGCGCCGACGTGGCGGCGGGCGCGTCCTGGGGCAACGCCGGATGGCTGACGCCGGGGCTGGCGACGCCGCTGCCGGAGCCCGCGGTCCTGTCGTACGGCGTGAAGGCGGTGCTCAGCCCCGCGTCGCCCGTCTACGTCCCGCCGAGCGCGAGCCTGCGGCTGATCAGGTTCCTCGCGGGGTTCGCGCGCAACAGCACGGCGGCCCGGTGGCGGCGGTCCATGGAGTCGCTGGTGCCGATCAACGGGCGGGCGCTGCCGAGCTTCGACGCGCTGGTCGACGGGGGCGTCCAGGCCGAGACGCGCAGCGCCGGATCCTTCATCGCCGCGTACCGGACGGAGCGGGAGCGCCGCTTCCTTCTGGACGAGGTCGAGCACATCCGCGCGGCGGGCCAGGACATCGAGTTCGAGGTCCTCGGCGGCGACGAGGCGCGGCGGTTGGCGCCCGCGCTGTCGGACAAGATCGGCGCGGCGATCCTGCTGCGGGGGCAGCGGTTCATCGACCCAGGACGGTTCGTCCACGCGCTGGCCGACTCCGTCCTCGACCGTGGCGGCAAGATCCGGACGGGCGTGCCCGTCACCGACCTTCGGGACGTGCCGGGCGGTGTCGCGCTGCGCCTGCCGGGCAGTGGTGTCGAGACGTTCGACACCGTCGTGATCGCCAACGGTGTGTGGCTCGGCGGCCTCGCCAGGAGGTTCGGGGTCCGGGCGCTCGTCCAGGCGGGCCGCGGATACAGCTTCAGCGTGCCGATGGAACGCGTTCCGGATGGTCCGATCTACTTCCCCGCCCAGAAGGTGGCGTGCACGCCCCTCGGGGACCGGCTCCGCGTCGCCGGGATGATGGAGTTCCGCGACCCGGAGGCGCCACTCGACCCGCGCCGCATCGACGCGATCGTCGAGGCGGCCCGTCCGCTGCTGCGCGGCGCCGACATGGACGACCGGCGCGACGAGTGGGTCGGGTCGCGTCCCTGCACGCGGGACGGTCTGCCGCTGATCGGCGCGACGCGGTCGCCGAACGTCTTCGTCGGCGGCGGGCACGGCATGTGGGGGATGACCCTCGGGCCCGCCACCGGGAACCTCCTCGCGGAGATGATCACCACTGGGCGCCGTCCGGTGGAGATCGCCCCGTTCGACCCGCTGCGCTGATCGCGGGCGGTCGCGAAAGCCCCTGACCTGGGCGTTTTGAGGGGTTTTGGTTGTTTCGTCCGGACGGGGGCGTCGGCGCGCTACGGTCACGTGCATGACCAGCGAGACGCCGACGGCCGTCGTTCCGCTGACCCGGGCGCAGAAGATCCTCGCCGGGGTCGGTGGCGTGTTCTTCGCCGGGCTCGCCGGACTCGGCGGCTACGGGTCGTTCGCCTCCGTCCGGGACGTGGCCGAACCGTGGTTCGGCGACCAGGCGTGGATCGTCCCGGCCGGGGTCGACCTCGGCATCCTCGCGCTGGTGTCGGTGGCGTTGCTGCTGGAGTGGCTCGCCATGCCGCTGCCCGCGCTGCGGTGGATGGCGATGGCGTTCACCGGCGCGACGGTCTGGTTGAACGTGTCGGCCGCGCACGGGGACGCCACCGGAATGGTGATGCACGCGGCGATGCCCGTGCTGTTCGTGACGTTCATCGAGGCCGTCCGGCATGCGATCCGGCGGCGCGCGGGCATCGCGGCGGGCACCGTCCGGGAGGGGATCCCGGCCACGCGGTGGATGCTGGCGCCGCTGTCCACGTTCCGGCTGTGGCGGCGCATGGTGCTGTGGCAGATCACGTCCTACCCGCAGGCGCTGGTCGCCGAGCAGCGCCGCCGTCACGCCCTGGCCCTGCTGGGCGCGCACTACGGCCGCAAGTGGAAGGCCAAGGCCCCGGCGGACGTGGTCTGGATGCTCCGCGACGGGGTCATGCTCGACCAGGCCCTCGCCCGCGTCACCGAACTCACCGCGCCCGCACCGACCGTCCCGGAACCGCGTGTCCCGGAACCGGCCCCGAAGAAGGCCCCGCGGAAGAAGGCCGGGCCGCAGGCGCCGCGCACGCGGGTGCCCCGCAGTGTCGCCACCGACAACGAGGCGCGGGCGCTCGCCCTCCTCGACGCCGAGCCCGGCATCACCGGCGCCGAACTCGGACGGCGCCTCAACATCAGCGCCCGGCAGGGGCAGCGGCTGCTGAGCCGCCTCGCGCGTCCCGCCCCGGACTCGTCCACGCAACCCTCGACGACCTCGGCGTCCTGACAAGGGTCACGTTTCCTTCGCCTGCTCCGTCAATGGTGTGAACGGAGGGAACCGAACATGCCCAAGCACGACTGGACCTTGATGTACGCGATGCACGACGCGCTGAGGAGGGAACTGGAACATCTCGCGAAGCTCGCCGCCCGCGAGGACGACGACCCCCGCCGCATCCTGGCGGGCGCCCCGGGCTGGGAGTTGTTCACCAGGGCGCTGCACGCCCACCACACCGCCGAGGACGAGACGTTGTGGCCGGTGATGCGCGACGCGCTGGCCGGACGTCCCGACGACCTGGCGCTCCTTGACGCGATGGAGGCCGAGCACGCCGCGATCGACCCGGTCATCGAGGCGATCGACACGGGCACCGAACCGCTCGGCGACCTCGTCATCGCCCTGACCGACGGGCTCACCGCCCATCTCCGGCACGAGGAGGCCAAGGCGCTGCCACTGATGGACGAGGTCGTCACCCCCGAACAACTGGCGCGTTTCGGGCAGGCGCATGCCGCCGGGATCGGCCCCGACGCGCCGCGCATCCTGCCGTGGATGCTGGACGGCGCCGCCCCCGCCACCGTCGCGGCGGCGCTGGCTCCCCTTCCACCGCCCGCCCGCGCCGCCTTCGAGAACGAATGGCGTCCCGCCTACGAGGCCCTCAACAAGTGGAACACCCCGTGAACCGGTGACGACCGAGCCGGAGCCGGACGGGTCCGCCGCGGGGGCGCCGGACCCGTCCGCCGCCCCGCGACCCCTCACATGTTGATCATGTGTCCGGCGAGGCCGTGCACGGCCTCCTTCATCGCCTCGCCCAGCGACGGGTGCGCGTGCACGTTGCGGGCGACCTCGTTGACGGTCAGGTCCCACTGCTGCGCCAGGGTCAGCTCGGGCAGCAGTTCGGTGACCTCCGGGCCGATCATGTGCGCGCCGAGGATCTCGCCGTACTTGGCGTCACTGATCACCTTGACGAACCCGTCGCCCTCGGCGAGCCCGAGCGCCTTCCCGTTGGCGCTGAACGGGAACTTGACGGTCTTGACGTCGAAGCCCTGCTCCTTCGCCTGCGCCTCCGTCCAGCCGAACGAGGCGACCTGCGGCTGGCAGTAGGTCGCGCGGGGGATCATCACGTAGTCGAGTTCCATCGTCTCGGCGTCCGCGATGGTCTCGGCGGCGAGGATGCCCATCGCCTCGGCCGCGTGCGCGAGCATCAGCTTGGCGGTCACGTCCCCGATGGCGTAGATGTGCGGGACGGACGTGCGGCACCGGCCGTCCACGTCGATCGCGCCGCGCTCGGTCAACGCGACGCCGGTCTTGTCGAGCCCGTAGCCCTCCACGTTCGGCTGGAACCCGATCGCCTGGAGGACCTTGTCGGTCTCCAGCACCTGCTGGGCGCCGTCCTTGCCGGTGACCGTGACCTTCACCTTGTCGCCGGAGTCGTCGATGGCGTCCACGCGGGTGGACGTCAGCACCTCGACGCCGAGCTTGCGGTACCGCTTCGCCAGCTCCTTGGACACCTCGGCGTCCTCGTTCGGGACCATCCGGTCGAGGAACTCGACGATCGTCACCTTCACGCCGTAGTTGTGCAGGACGTACGCGAACTCGACGCCGATCGCCCCCGCGCCCGCGATGACGATGCTCTCCGGCAGCTCCGAGCTGAGGATCTGCTCCTCGTAGGTGACGACGCGCTCCGACAGCGACGTGCCCGGCAGCAGCTTGGTGTGCGCGCCCGCCGCGATGATGCAGTTGGCGAACGTCACGGTCTCGCTGGAGCCGTCCGCCTTAGCGACCTGGATGGTGTTCGGGTCGGTGAACGTGCCACGCCCCTCGAAGGACGTGATCTTGTTCTTCTTCATCAGGAACTGGACGCCCTTGACGAGCTTCTCCGACACCTGGCGGCTGCGCTGGTAGGCGACGCCGTAGTCGAACGACACCTGGCCCTCGACGTTGATCCCGAAGGTCTTGCGCTCCTCGGTGAAGATGTGCGCCAGCTCGGCGTTGCGCAGCAGCGCCTTGGAGGGGATGCAGCCGACGTTGAGACAGACCCCGCCCCAGTACTTCTCCTCGATGATCGCCGTCTTCAGCCCGAGCTGCGCCGCCCGGATCGCGGCGACATATCCACCCGGGCCCGCGCCCAGGACCACGACGTCAAAGTGTTCGCTCATATCCATGGACGATATTCGCCGGGGGACGGTGCTCGCATCCCGGCGCGTCCCGGTCCGGGCGGGACACCGGTCACAGGAACGTCCCGCGGCGGTGTTAGGGTTTCGATCGGCCTTCCGCCGGTCAGGACCGCGGGAGGCGAGGCGCCGCCGTCGGGCGGCCCGCCCACATCGCCCGGCCGCCGTGCCGCACAGCCTGCGGAGCCCGGTGGCGCTCCCAACGACGACCGTGCCGTCCGCGAAGATGGAACGCCGTGCGGAGGCCCGGTCGTTGTCACCGTTCCGAGCCGAGTGGAGGAAGACGAGTGCGAATCCCCAAGCGCGTCAACACCGTCCTTGACTGGATGGAGGAGCACAGGCTCGCGCTTGGAGTGGTCGTCCTGCTGGTCGCGATCGCCCTGGTGGCGACGCTCGCCCCGATATCGGTCGGCATCCCGGCCGCCACCTTCATCCTCGGGATCGCGGTCGGCGGGTTCACCGTGCACGTCCGGTCGAGCCGCCGCATCGCCCGCGTCCGCGCCGAGGTCGACAACCTGCTGCGCGAGAACGGGGCGCTGCGGCACCGCAACACCGTCCTCGCCAGCGGCGTCATCACCCGGGAGGCGCAGGAGACGCAGGCGCTGATGTCCATTCCCGAGGACGACCTTCCCCTGCTCGACACGGTGCGCCGCGGGGCGGACGACACGCAGGCCACCGCCACCCTCGACGAGCTGCTGGGCGGCGACCCGGAACGCACCGACGAACTCCCGGACGAACTCCCGGACGAACTCGAACCCGCCGAACTCGAACCCGCCGAAGCCCCGGCCGCGCCCGAGGAGGTCGAGGAGCCCGAGGTTGCTGAGGAGGCCCGGGAGAACGAGCCCGACGGCGAGCCGGTGAAGGACGTGGCGGACGATCCGCAGCGCACCACCGTCCTCCCCACGCTTCCGGACGACGACGCCAGGGGCTCCGGCCGCGCAAGGAAGAAGCGCCGCCGTTAGCTTCGCTGATCTTGGGGCACACCGTGCCCGTGAACAGCCCAACGGACGCGGAACCGGCGGACGAGCAGGACGAAGAGAACGAGCACGGCGAGGCCGACCTTCCGGCCGTCCATCGGGCGGTCATGGCGTCCTCGATCGGGAACTGTGTCGAGTGGTTCGACTTCGGCGTGTTCAGCGCCGGGGTCATGACGGCGATCATCGGCACGGTGTTCTTCCCGGAGGACGCGAGCGGCAGCGCGACGCTGCGCTCCTTCGCGCTGATCGCGGCGGCGTTCCTCGCCCGTCCGTTCGGCGGGCTGTTCTTCGGCCCGATGGGCGACCGCCTCGGCCGCAAACAGGTGCTGGCCACGACCATCATCCTGATGTCGGGCTCCACGTTCGTGATCGGCATCCTGCCCGGCTACGACACGATCGGGATCGCCGCGCCGCTGCTGCTGCTCCTCGTCCGGCTGATCCAGGGCTTCTCCACGGGCGGCGAGTACGGCGGCGCCGCCACGATGATCGCCGAGTACGCGCCCGCGCGCCGTCGCGGGTTCTTCGGCAGCTTCCTCGAACTCGGCACGTTGAGCGGCTACATCCTCGGCGCCGGACTCGTCCTGCTGATGGACCTCGCGCTCAGCGCCGAGGCGATGCGCGACTGGGGTTGGCGCATCCCGTTCCTGCTCGCGCTGCCGCTCGGGCTCGTCGGTCTGTACGTCCGGACGCGCATCGAGGACACGCCCACGTTCCAGCACATGGAAGAGGCGGGTAAGAAGGCACGGTCGCCGCTGAAGGAGACCCTGCAGCATTACTGGCGCGCCATCCTGATGCTGATCGGCATCGTGTTCCTGCTGAACGTCGCCGACTACACGCTGCTGACGTTCATGCCGTCCTACCTCGTCGACTTCCTCGACATGAACGACAGGACGGCCCAGCTCATCACCATCGGGGTGGAGGCGGTGATGATCATGGTGATCGTGCCGCTGGGCGCGCTGTCGGACCGCATCGGTCGCAAACCGCTGCTGATCACCGCGGCGGTCGGGTTCGTGCTGCTGTCATGGCCCGCGTTCGCGCTCATGCAGACCGAACACTTCCTCGGCGTCGCGGCCGGTTACGCGATCATCGGCGGGCTGCTGGTGCTGATCCTGGCGGTGATCGCGGCGACGTTCCCGGCGATGTTCCCGACCAAGGTGCGGTACGGGGCGTTCGCGATCGGCTACAACGTCTCCACGTCCCTGTTCGGCGGGACGGCGGCGGTGCTGGTCGGGTCGCTGATCGACGTGACCGGGTCCAACCACGTCCCGGCGTACTACCTGATGCTGGCCGCGCTGGTGGCGCTCATCCCGATCATCAAGATCCTGGAGACGGCGGGGGTCCCGATCGAGAAGACCGGTGAGCCCGTCGACTCGCGGCCGGTCGAAGCGGTGCGGTGATTCGCCTCACGTGGGCGTCGTCTGCTCGAGCACGGCCTCGCGTAGGGCCTCGCGGGCGGCGTCGAGGACCGTCCAGCCGTCGATCTCCGTGCTGGACTCGAAGTCGGCCCCCTGGGCCAGCGCGATGTCGAGAAGGGCGCGCACGACCCGGGGGCGATGCAGGTTGAGCGCGGTGTCGTCGCCCGCCCGCCAGACGCCGCCGCTGTGCGTGTAGGGGCCGCCGTCCGGGACGATCCGTCCCGGTCCGCCGCGGAACACCACGGTGACGCGGCCGGGGCGTCCCTCCCGGCGGAGCAGGACGACCTCACGGCAGTCGACGAGACGCCGCCCGTCCGTCCGGTGCTGATGCGCGGTCCGCCAGCGGTAGGTGTCGGGGCCGACGAGGAGCCTGCGGTAGCGGCGTCTGCCCACCTCAGTCTCCTGCGGCGGGCACGGGCGACATGGGCCGCATCCTAGCCGGACGCCCAGGTGAAAGGTGCCGTGAATCCATCGCCGGGGTGGGGCTGTCACGTACGGGTGCGACTTGTGTGGCTGCATGGCAAAAAAGTGGTGGACGCGATGCCTCATGCGATCACCCGATTACCGTGGGTAGCGTCACGGTTGGCCGGAGAGGCCGCTCCCTGGCAACCCGCGACGAAATCGGTGGTGTGGACGTGACCGAACAGCAGGAACAGCAACCGCAGGACCAGCAACTGAGCCTCGGTACCGCGGCGGCACGGAACCTGGCGACCACGACCAAGTCCGTCCCCCAGATGCAGGGGATCACGTCGCGGTGGCTGCTGAAACTGCTGCCCTGGGTGCAGGCGTCCGGCGGCGCCTACCGGGTCAACCGGCGGCTGACCTACACGCTCGGCGACGGGCGGGTCACCTTCGTGACCACCGGCGCCGACATCCGTGTCATCCCCCGCGAACTGGGCGAACTCCCACCGCTGCGCGGCTATGACGACGAGCTCACGCTGGACGCCATCGCGGGTCGCTTCACCCAGCAGGAGTACGAGCCCGGTGACGTCGTCGTCGAACGGGGACGTCCCGTCGACCGGGTCGTCCTCATCGCGCACGGCAAGCTGAGCCTGATCGGCGCGGGGGAGTACGGCGCCGACGCCGTCCTCGGCACGCTCGCCAACGGCGACTTCATCGGTGAACAGGCCCTCCTCGGCACGGCCGAGGGAGACGAACCCGCGCACTGGGAGTACACGGTCAAGGCCGTGACCGCCTGCACGATCCTCAGCATGAGCGAGACCGACTTCCAGGAGACGCTCGGCCAGTCCCAGTCGTTGCAGGCGCACCTCGACGAGTACCGGTCCGGTCCGAGCCTCGCGCACAACGAGTACGGCGAGGCCGCGATCGACCTGGCGTCCGGACACGAGGGCGAACCGGTGCTGCCCGGCACGTTCGTCGACTACGAACTCGCGCCGCGCGAGTACGAGTTGAGCGTCGCGCAGACCGTGCTGCGCGTCCACACCCGCGTCGCCGACCTCTACAACGAGCCGATGGACCAGATCGAGCAGCAGCTCAGGCTGACCATCGAGGCGCTGCGCGAACGGCAGGAACACGAGCTGGTCAACAACCGCGACTTCGGGCTTCTGCACAACACCGACCTGTCGCAACGCGTTCACACCCGCACCGGGCCGCCCACCCCCGACGACATGGACGAACTGCTCACCCTCGTCTGGAAGGACCCGGCGTTCTTCCTCGCGCACCCGAAGGCGATCGCCGCGTTCGGCCGCGAATGCAGCGCCCGCGGCGTCTACCCCGACAGCGTCGACGTCGGCGGCAACAAGGTGCCCGCCTGGCGCGGCGTGCCGATCTTCCCGTGCAACAAGATCCCCGTCAGCCGTACCCGGACCAGCTCGATCCTGCTGATGCGGACCGGTGAGGAACGCCAGGGCGTGGTCGGTCTGCACCAGGTGGGGCTGCCGGACGAGTACCAGCCCGGCCTGTCCGTCCGCTACATGGGCATCGACGACAAGGCGCTCATCTCCTATCTGGTCAGCGCCTACTACTCGGCCGCCGTTCTGGTGCCCGACGCGCTCGGCATGCTGGAGTCCGTCGAGATCGCCCACGGCGGTGCCGCCTCGTGACCGAGACGCCACCCGGTACCGAGCACCGGCTGTCCCTTTCCACCAGGGCCGCCCGCAACCTCGCCACCACGACCAAGTCCGTTCCGCAGATGGCGGGCATCACCCCCCGCTGGCTGCTGCGACGGCTGCCGTGGGAGCGGGCCGACGCGGGCACCTACCGCGTCAACCGCAGGCTCACCTACCAGCTCGGCGACGGGCTCGTCAGCTTCGTCAACGACGGCGCCGCGGTCAGGGTCGTCCCGCCGGAACTGGCCGAACTGCCACCGCTGCGCGGCTTCGCCGAGACCACGCTGCTGGACGCGGTCGCCGGACGGTTCGTCCAGCGCGAGTACGAACCCGGTGACACGATCGCCGAGGCGGGCCGTCCCACCGACGCCGTCCACCTGATCGCGCACGGCAAGGTCGAGGTGACCGAACCGGGGGAGTACGGCGCCGCCGCCCGGGTCGACATCCTCGCCGACGGCCGGTTCTTCGGCGACCGGGCCCTGCTCGGCCCGGGCGTCGAATGGCCGAGCACCTACCGGGCGATCACCCCGACGATCGTGCTGACCCTCCCCGGGGAGGCGATCGAGGAGCTGACCGACCGGCACGAGGCGCTGCGCGTCCATCTGCAGCGCTACCGAGCCGCGCCCGTCCCGCCGCAGACCAGGCACGGCGAGGCGGCGATCGAGGTCGCGGCCGGGCACGACGGCGAACCGGTGCTGCCCGGCACGTTCGTCGACTACGAGGCCTCACCACGCGAGTACGAGTTGAGCGTCACGCAGACGCTGCTGCGCGTCCACACCCGCGTCGCCGACCTCTACAACGACCCGATGAACCAGGTCGAGCAGCAGCTCAGACTCACCATCGAGGAGATCTCCGAACGGCAGGAACACGAGCTGATCAACAACCGGAGCTTCGGACTCCTGCACAACGCCGACCTGAGACAGCGCATCCAGACCCGGGGCGGGCCGCCGACCCCCGCCGACATGGACGAACTGCTCGCGCGGCGCCGCAAGACGCGGTTCTTCCTCGCGCACCCGAAGACGATCGCCGCGTTCGGCCGTGAATGCACCCGCCTCGGCCTGTACCCGGCTCCCGTCGAGGTGGACGGCCAACGCACCCAGGCATGGCGCGGCGTTCCGATCCACCCCTGCGACAAGATCCCGATCAGCCCGACCGGGACGAGTTCGATCATCGCGATGCGCACCGGCGTGGACGACCAGGGCGTGATCGGCCTGCATCGCACCGGGATACCGAACGAGGTCCGCTCGGGCCTGTCGGTCCGGTTCACCGGCATCGACGACAAGGCGATCATGTCGTACCTGGTCAGCGCCTACTACTCGGCGGCAGTGCTCGTCCCGGACGCGCTCGGCGTCCTGGAGAACGTGGAGATCGCCCGCTGACATCGGCGGGACAGAAGGGGATCACATGTCCGTCTGGGGACAGGACCCGGCGGTCCTGCGCTGCGACCATCATCCGTCCGACCCCCAGACGGACGGCCCCCGGTCGGTGGACGAGGTTCTCGCCTGGAGCCGCGGCCTCCTCGACCCCGCCCTACGGGACGCGGTCGAGACCCTGCCGCGCACGATGCGCGACATCGCCGCGTTCCACTTCGGCTGGCGCGACATATGCGGGCGGCCCACCTCCGGCACGTCCGGCAAGGCGATCCGTCCCGCGCTCACCCTGCTGGCCGCGCGGGCGGTGGGCGGCGCGGCCGAGACCGCGCTGCCCGCCGCCGTCGCCGTCGAACTCGCCCACAACTTCTCGCTCCTGCACGACGACGTCATGGACGGCGACCTCACCCGCAGGCACCGCCCGACCGCCTGGACCGTCTACGGCACGAGCGCCGCGGTCCTCGCCGGGGACGCGCTGCTCGCCGCCGCGTTCGAGGCCCTCGTCCACGCCCCACTCCACCCCACGGACGGCTCCGCGGCCCTCGCCCGCGCCGTCCGCACCCTCGGCCACGCCGTCACCGACCTCGTCGAGGGACAGAACGTCGACCTCGCCTTCGAGGAACGCGACGACGTGACGCTCGACGAATGCGTCGCCATGGCGAGCGGCAAGACCGGCGCCCTGATCGGCGCCGCCTGCGCGCTCGGCGCCTCCCACGGCGGCGGCACCGCCGTCCAGACCGCCCGCCTCCATGCCTTCGGCGAACGACTCGGCCTGGCCTTCCAGTTGGTGGACGACCTACTCGGCATCTGGGGCGACCCGGCCGTCACCGGCAAGGCCGTCCACGCCGACCTGTACTCCCGCAAGAAGTCCCTGCCCGTCGTCGCGGCCCTCACCTCCGCCACCCCCGCGGCCACCGAACTGGCCGCCCTGTACCTACGCGACGACCCCCTCACCGCCGACGACGCCTCCCGCGCCGCCGCCCTGATCGAAGCCGCCGGAGCCCGCACCTGGGCCACCGGCCACGCCGCCACCCTCGTCACCGACGCATTAGCCGAACTGGACGCCGCCGACCTGACCCCCACCCCCACCACCGAACTCCGCACCCTCGCCCACCACATGACCCACCGCGACCACTGAACTCCCCACCCCACCCACGCCGCAGCCACGCCCCCCGACGGCTCAACGCCAACCAACTCGCCGCAACACCAGGCCGTCCTCCACCTGAACCGACCGACGCACACAACGCCGCCCCCCTTGCCAAGCTCAACACCGCACGACTGCGACGCTGTCCCCACTGCCGGGCCGCTGCGCATCCCCGCCTGCCTCATCGTGCACCGTGACCGCTGAAGTCTTCGCCTCATACGTGACGTGTGTTGTTTTGGAGCCGATGGCTTTGACTGAGCGGCGCTTACCGGCTCGTCGGGTTGGGCGGGCGTCGTCTCCTTAGGGCATGAGCCGATCGGTGTGCGGAGTGCGTGGAAGGCTCAATCTGCGGACGGCCTACGTCAACACTTGCGCATGCCCCGAGCAGGTTCGACCGTCATGTGGGCCGGTTGGGGTGGTCGCGCGGGTCGGGGCGTGCGGGTTTGGTGGGTGCCGTGTCGCAATGGGCTCCGCCGCCCCGGGGGCCGGGGCGGCGGAGCGGTCGATGGGGTCAGAAGCCGCGGACGACGGCTATGGAGAAGGGGAGTTGGGGGGTGCCGGGGCCGGTGGGGCCGCCCTTGTCGAACTGGGAGCGGACCACGTAGAGCTTGCCGTGCTTGCGTAGCAGGGTCGTCGGGGTTTGGAGGGCCTGGTCGGTCAGGCGGCCGGTTGCGCGGGCCGTTCGGCCGTCCGAGCCGATGCGCCAGCGGCCGATGGCGTAGGCGTTGGCGATGGGGTGGGCCACCCACAGGGTGCCGTGGTGCAGTTCCATGCCGTCGCCGGTGGTGATGTCGCCTCCGCTCAGTGCCACCTTCTCGACGTCGCCGGACGGTAGGGCGATGCGGTAGAGGTCGCCGCCGGTCATGTCGACCGTCAGCAGGTAGCGGCCGGACGGTTCGGCGACGATGCCGTTGAGGGTGATCGTGTTGGGCGCGTGCGGTTCCACGACCTCGGACAGGTCGAAGGTGGGTGTCAGTGGCACGTCCCCGCCCTGCTCGTGGGCGTCCGCGAGCTGTTCGGGGGTGATGCGGTAGACCACCGAGCGCCTGCTGCCGGTGATGTAGGCGGTGCCGTCCGGGGTGATGGCCATGTCGTTGACCAGGCGCGGGTTCTGGTCGGTGATGGTGAAACGGGCGTGCAGGCGGCGGGTGGCGATGTCGTACACCGCGACCCCGGTGAGGCGGTCGGCGACCCACAGGCGTCCGGAGCGGTCGACCTCCAGGCCGAGGGCCTGGGAGCGTCCGTCGATGAACGGGGGCAGGAACTGTTCGGCGACCCGTTGACCGGGTTTCATCCTGAAGATGGTGCCGCCCTCGTACGAGCCGACGTACAGGTCGCCGGTGCGGGGGTCGGCGGCGATGCCCTCGGGGTAGACCCGGTCGCCGGGCAGCACGTGGGCGGTGGAGATACGGGCCCGCGACTGGGCGTCGGCCGCCTGTGCGGTGGAGCCGAGGAGCAGTGGTGCGGCGAGGGCCGCGACGACGAGGGAATGTCGCCGAACTGCACGGTACATGATCACCTTCCGTGGGTTGGTCGGATGCCGGCCTTTCCGGCAGGGCGCTGCGGATGGCGGGTCAGGTACGGCGGCGGGTCGGCGGGGTGCGGCCGGGACAGGGCGGTGCCACTTCGAGTGCATGACCGTCCCTCCGTCCTCCGGACGCAACGTCAAGCCCGAGAGGGAAGCCATGTTCCCTGTCGATGTAATATGTCCATTGTTAGATGTCTGACGAAGTATGGCAAGAGTGCACCTCCGTTTCCTGTGTGCGTGGTGGTGGAGGTCCGGCGTCGGTCCGTCGAACACGTGTGCGATGATTGCGGGCGATGGACGCTGATCACAGGCCACTGACCTGCCCTTATGGCCACCTGTTGCGGGTCGGTGCCGTCCGGGTGGGGTGGACGCCCTGCGACTGTCCGCCGGCATGGGCCCGATATAAGGGGCATCGCACGTACCGGTGTGAGGTCTGCCAGGCGGCGGGGTGGCAGACCGTCTCCTACAACCCCGAGCATCTGCCCGCGGACGGTACCGGCGGCCGCCACCCCCGGCGGGACGGGTTAGGACGTGCCGTGCCTGCGGGCCAGAAGCGTCGAGACGGCGACCGCGATGATCAGGGCCGCGCCGTTGAAGACGGCGGGGACCCACTCCGCGGCCCCGGCGAGGGTCAGGCCGCTGACCGACACGGCGACGAACAGGGTGCCGATGACCGCGCCCAGCACGTTGTAGCGGCCCGGGTCGATCGCCGTGGCGCCGAGGAAGACCGCCGCGAGGGCCGGGAACAGGAGGTCGACGCCGCTGTTGACGAGCCCGCCGCCGTTGCGGGCGGTGAGGATCACCCCGGCGACGCCGGCGAGCCCACCGGAGATCACGAGGGCGGCGAAGGTCAGGGCGGTGACCGGAATGCCGACCAGCCGGGCGGCGGAGGCGTTGCCGCCGATCGCGTAGAGGCGCCGTCCGAACGCGGTGTGGGCCAGCGTGAACCAGCAGACGGCGGTCAGGACGGCCACCAGCCAGATCACCCGGGGCAGCCCGAGCCAGGTCAGCGACCCGAAGTCGCGCAGCGGCCGCGGGACGCCGCGGACCAGGTCGACGCCCCGCGTGTACCACTGCACCAGGCCCGGGAGGAGCGTCGCCATGCCGATGGTGATGATGAAGGCGTTCAGCCGCAGCAGGGCGACGAGTACGGCGTTCACCAGACCGACCAGCACGCCTGCCCCTACTCCGCACAGGACCGCGAGTGTCAGCGGGGCGTGGTGGTTCGACATCAGCGCGGCGCAGACGATCGACGACACCAGCGAGGTGGCCGCCACGGAGAAGTCGAACCGGCCGCACGCGAGCGGGAAGACGGCGGCGACGGCGAGCATCGACACCACGGCGATGCTCGCGAGCACCGACTGGACGTTGGCGGTGGAGGTGAAGGCCGCCGAACTCGCGGGCAGGACGCTGAAGAACACGACGACCCCGACGAGCAGGAAGACGAGTCCGTACCGTTCCGCCGTCGCGCCGAGACGCCCGGTTCGTGGGATGTCCGGCGTCGTCGGTTTCCGGGTCGACTCCCGCAGGCGGGTGTCGCTCATGATGCCTCCTGATCCGCGTAGGAGTGTTTGACGATCTCTTGGACGGTGATCTCGGTGCCGGAGAGTTCCGCGACGACCCGTCCGGCCCGCAGGACCACCACCCGGTCGCAGAGGTGGGCCAGTTCCTCGACGTCGGACGAGGCGACGATCACGGCGGTGCCGGACGCGGCGACCGCGCGGACCCGCTCGTAGAGGTCGGCGCGGGTCATCACGTCGACGCCCTGGGTGGGCTCGTCGAGGAGCAGGAGCCGGGGCGCGCGCTGGAGCCAGCGGGCGACGACCGCCTTCTGCTGGTTGCCGCCGGACAGCCGGATCACCGTCTGGTCCGGACCCGTGGTCTTGATCCGCAGTTCCTCGATGGCGCCGGTGGCCGTGGCATGTTCGCGGGAGCGGGAGAGCCGTCCCCAGCGCACGTACCGTGCCAGGGTGGCGACGGTGATGTTCCGGGCGACCGACGCCTCGGGGAACAGGGCGTCGGCGAGGCGGTCCTCGGGGACGAGGGCGACTCCGCGGCGCATGGCCGTTCTGATCGACGGTGCGGGCATCGGTGTGCCGTCGAGCCGCACCGTCCCGGACGTGGGACGGACCGCGCCGAAGATCGTCCTCAGCAGTGTCGAGCGGCCGGAACCGAGCAGCCCGGCCAGGCCGACGATCTCCCCGGCCCGGACCTCCAGGTCGACGCCGCCGATGCGTCCGGCCGACAGCCCGCGCGTTTCGAGTACGGGCACCGGATCCGGGGGCGGCTGCTTCGCCGGGCGGTCCCGGTCGCCGTAGAGGGTGCCGAGGGAACGTCCGGCCATGAGTTCGGCGAGGTGCAGCTTGTCGAGGTCGTCGGTGTCGCGGGTGGCCGCGACCACGCCGTCGCGCAGGACGGTCACCGCGTCGGCCGACGACAGCACCTCGTCGAGCCGGTGACTCACGTACAGGATCGTCTGGCCTTGCCGGGCGCGCCTGGTGAGCCCTTCGAGGAGGATGTCGACCTCGTGGTGGGGGAGGCTGGCCGTCGGTTCGTCCAGGACGAGGACCTGGTCCGGGTCGTCGTCGGCGAGGGCACGGGCGATCGCGACCATCGCGCGGTCCGCGGGACGCAACGTCCGCACGGTCGCCCCGGGATCGACGTCGACCTCGAACCGTTCCAACAGGGCCCGCGTCGTCTCGTGCAGCGTCCGCCACGCGATCCGCCTGCCGCCGCCCAGGGGGAAGCCGCGGGTGAACGCGACGTTCTCCGCGACGGTCATGTCGGGGAGCAGACCCAGGTCCTGGTGGACGAACCGTAGTCCGGCCGCGCGGGCATGGTCCGGGGTGAACCCGGACAGGTCGGTCTCGGCCCGGCCCGGACGGGTGAGCACGCCGCCGTCCGCGCGCTCGATCCCGGCGAGAACCTTGATCAGGGTGGACTTTCCCGAGCCGTTGCCGCCCGCGAGCGCGTGGATGTGGCCCCGGGTGAGCGCGAACGACACGCCCCGCAGCACCGCCGCCGCGCCGTACGACTTGTGCACGTCCGACACCACGAGCGAGGCGGGACGTTCGGACTCCGGGACGGTCATCGGCCCCACGCCCGCCGGTAGGCCGACCGGAAGTCGACCGGCGCCCGGTACGCGCCCGTGGCCGGCAGGTTCGCGGCGGTGTCGACGATCTGGAAGCCCATGCCGGACGGCGCGGCGGGCTCCCCGGCGAAGGTCCGGACGAGCGTGTCGATCGCGGCCCAGCCGTACCAGTCGATCGGCTGGCCGACCGCCGCGCTCTGCCCCTGGTTCTGGCGGATCAGGCCGAGGTTCGGCGGCAGCCCCTCGCCGCCGATGAGCTTCACGTCCGCGCGGCGCGGCGAGCCGGCGACGGCCTGGCCCGCCCCGGCGAGGACGAGCGAGTCGAGCGGCACCGCGACCCAGTTCGCCTTCGGGTTCTTGAGCAGCGCCGATTCGATGATCTGCCGGGTGTTGCCGAAGGTCTGGTGCGTGACCTCGACGGTCTCGACCTCGCAGCCCCCGCACTTCTTGATGCCCCGCTGGAATCCCTCGTGGAGGGCGGCGCCGATGTTGGTGCCCGTGAAGTGCAGTTCGATCACGTTGGCCTTGCCGCCGGAGCGGGCCCGGACCCATTCGGCCCGCGCCTCGCCGATCGCCTGCTGGTAGGCCTCGTTGGTCCGGTACTTCTCCGACGGGACGACCGACGCGGTGAACAGCCGTTCGCCGGTGGCGCTCTCGCCGGTGTCGCAGTCGAAGCCCCAGAAGTCGATCGTGGTGATCTTGGCGGCCTTGGCCTCGTTCAGCGGCTCCTTGACGGCCGCGCAGTCGATCGCCTCGGTGACGATCGCGTCGACCTTCGCCGCGACGCCCTGCCGGACGCACCCGGCGAACGCGCCGCCCGCGTTGAGCCTGCCGTCGCAGATCTGGGCCGTCCAGCCGACCGTCCTGGCGGCCTGCGCGGCGGCCTCGGCTCCGGTCTGGCAGCCGATGGCGCTCTGGCCGCAGGACACGATCCAGACCTTCTTGCCGGGCGCGACCGCCGGGGCCTTCTCCGGCGGGCGTCCGTAGCCGGCGGTCCCGGTCAGCGCCTCAAGGGCCTCGGTCGTGGTGTCCGCGGCGCCGCCGGACGGCGAGTCGTCCGCCGACCCGCAGGCGGCGAGCGCGAGCGCGAGCACGCCGATCGCGGCGATCCCTCGGATGCGGGGTGAGCCTGCCATTCGTACCTCCTGGATGGTTCCGGCTCGCTGACGTGACCCGTCAGCCCAGGCAGTCCGGGAGCGGCCCGGGTCAGCGCGCTGATCCGGGCGGGCGGCCAGGGGACGTGAGCGTTCGCATAGCGGCGGATCGTTCGTAGTGCGGTCGAAGGTAGGTGGCGGCCGTGACCAGTGTCAAGAGTGCGCGTTGTGCGGCTCCGCGCTGCGCGGCGGCCGGTCGTGCCGTACAGTTGTGCGCCATACGGTTGCCGTTGCCGTTCCGATGCAGAGGTGTACATGTCGCGCGAGAAGACCGGCCCCGACTTCGTGGAGGCGCTGGCCCGGGGCCTCGACGTCATCAAGGCGTTCGGCACGCGCCGACGCCCGATGTCGCTGTCGGAGATCGCGAGCGAGACCGGGCTGGCGCGGGCGACGGCACGCCGGATCCTGCTGACCCTGGAACAGCTCGGCTACGTGCGGTCGAGCCCGGCCGGTTACCTGCTCGCCCCGCGCGTCCTCGAACTCGGCGTGGCCTACACGCTCTCGGCCGGGCTGTGGGAGATCGCTCAACCGCATCTGCGGGAGCTGGTCGCGGCGACCGGGCAGGCGGCGTCGGTCGCGCAGCTCGACGGAGCGGACATCATCTACGTGGCGCGCGTCGCGGTGCCCAAGGTCGTCGCCACGGTCATCAACGTGGGGACGCGGTTCCCCGCGCGGAGCACCGCGCTCGGCAAGACACTGCTCTCCGCGTTGGGCCCGGACGACCTCGCCGCCGTGCTCGCGGCGCCGTCCTCGTCCGAGACCCCCGCGTTCCGGGAGCGTCCGATCGGACGTCTGGACGACGATCTACGCGAGATCCGGTCACGGGGCTGGGCGGAGACCGACGAGGAGATGTCCCCGGGCGTGCGCTCGATCGCCGCGCCGATCCGGGACGGCGACGGCACCGTGATCGCCGCGGTGAACGTGAGCGCCCTCGTCGCGGAGGTCACGCACGAGACGATGATCGAGGAGTATCTGCCGCTGCTGCTGGTCGCGGCGAGCGAGATCGGCCGCGACTACGCCCTCCTGCGCGACACGCCCCAGGAACAGGTCACGGCGCGGCCTACGTCCCGTCGTCGCTCCGAACCGACACGGGCGCGCTGACCTCGGCGCGACCCGGCTCAGTACGGCAGGACCCGCCCTGACGGGGTGCGAAGGTCGAGGGTCGAACGCCGGGACCTGCGACCGGTGGGACGTTTGCGGGATCTGATGCGGACTCGGCCTTTCATGATGGTTCTCTCCTGCCGCTCGACGGCACGGGGCCGTTGCCCCGTTCTCCCTGAATTCACCATTTCGCAGGGTTGTGGTCGGCGCATCGTCCGCGGGGGGGACGCCGCATTCACCCCTGCGTCGCAGTTTCGCGCGACCTTGCTACACCTCTCGTGTCAGGCGCCGCGCTCCTGCGCCACCTGCGCGCGGACCGCCGGCGCGATCTCCTCGGCGAAACGCCTGATCTGGGTCTCCGGGTCGCCCTCCGCCCAGAGGATGAAGGTGTCCATCCCGGAGCCGACGGCGAGATCGGTGAGTTCGTCCGTCCACTGGGACACCGGGCCGCGCAGGAACCCTTCGGACGCGCCGTCGGTGATCGTCCCGTTGATGTTGTAGAGCCTGCGGATCTCCGCCGGGTCGCGTCCGGCGGACACGGCGGCCTCGTCGATGCGCGCGTGCAGCTCCGGCAGCCGCTCCGGCCCCGCCCACGGCGTGGACGGGAGCCAACCGTCGGCGGCACGTCCCGTCAGCGCCAGACCGCGCGGGCCGCCGACACCGAGCCACAACTCCATGCGATGCGCCGGGACCGGCCCCGCCTTGGCGCCCTTCAACCGGTAGTGGTCGCCGTCGAAACGAAGGTTCCGTTCCCCGCTCCAGACCTTCCTAATGACGGTGACGGCCTCCTCCAGCGCGTCGGCCGCGTCCCGGCCCGTCCGGCGCGGGCCGCCGAACGCCTCGATCGCGTCCCAGAACGCGCCCGCGCCGAGCCCCAGTTCGGCGCGTCCGCCGCTCAGGACGTCCAGGCTCGCGGCGGCCTTCGCCAGCACCGCCGGCGGACGGAACGGAAGGCTCGCGACATCGGGGAACACCCGGACCCGTGTGGTGACGGCGGCGATCATGCTGAGCAGCGTCCAGGTGTCGACGTACCGGCGCTGGTAGGGATGATCCTGGACGCCGATCAGGTCCAGCCCCGCCCGGTCGGCGGCACGGGCCGTGTCCAGCAGCGGATCGTCCGCGTCGGGGACGAGGAAGTACCCGAACTCAAGTGGTCTGCCATAGTCGCTCATGCCGCCGAGAACCCCGCGCGACCACGCTCTGTTCCCGAGAGCGCATACCGTGGACCGCCACGCTGATCGCCGACCGCCAGGCCGGGGAGCCCGGTGCGGCCGTGGCGGTGCCGCTGGTCGGCCGTCCGGACGCCGAGACCGCCTCGGTGGTGACGGGGATCGCGCAGGTTCACGCGGGCGGTGTCGCGCGGTCGACCGGCGGCGGGTGCTCGGCCAGGGCCCGGCGGTCGATCCCGTGCGCGGAACGCGACCGTCCCGTGCGCCGCCGGTAGCATCCCGGGAGATGCACCGGACACGCGCGCGGCTCTCCGACGGCCGCGAGATCGTCTACTACGACGAGGCACCGGGCCGGGTGCCGGTCGCCGACCCGCGACGCCTTCCGCAGGTCGAGCCGGTGAGCGAGATCCGCCGCGACCCGCTGACCGGCGACCATGTCACGATCACCGCGCACCGCAACACCCGGACGTTCCTGCCGCCCGCCGACCGGTGCCCGCTGTGTCCGGGCGGCCCCGACTCGGAGATCCCGGACCCGTCCTACGACGTCGCGGTCTTCGAGAACCGGTTCCCGTCCTTCGCGGGCGACGGACGTTGCGAGGTCGTGTGCTTCACCGACGACCACTCCGCGTCCATGGCCGACCTTCCCGTCACCCGTTTCCGGACGGTCGTCGACGCCTGGGCCGACCGGACCGCGGAACTGTCCGCGCTCCCGGGCGTCGCGCAGGTGTTCGTGTTCGAGAACCGCGGCGTCGAGATCGGCGTGACCCTGCACCACCCCCACGGACAGATCTATGCGTATCCATTCGTTCCACCCCGAACCGAACGGGTGCTCGCGCGGGCCGCCGCCCGCCCCGGGCTGTTCGGCGATGTGCTGGAGGCCGAACTCGCCGGGCCCCGCGTCGTCCTGTCCGGCGAGCACTGGACGGGATACGTGCCCGCCGCCGCCCGCTGGCCCGTGGAGGTGCACCTGACGCCGCACCGGCACGTCCCCGACCTCCCGGCCCTCGACGGCGCCGAACGCGATGAGCTGGCCGTCCTCTACCGCGACCTGCTCCGCCGCTGCGACGCCCTCTACGGCGCCCCGCTCCCGTACGTGGCGGGCTGGCACCAGGCGCCCGTGGGCGCGGGACGCGATCTCCTCCGCCTTCACCTGGAGCTCTTCTCCGTCCGCCGCGCCCCCGACAAGCTCAAACAGCTGGCGGGATCGGAGTCGGGCATGGGCGCCTGGCTCAACGACGTTCCGCCGGAGGACGCGGCGGCGCGTCTCCGCGAGGTCGTGCTCTGATCACGTCACGGTCTGGTTTTCCTGACTCCGTGGAACGATCTGAGTCGCGTGGCCTAACCTCCGACGCATGCCGGAAAGCGTGCAGGCCTTCCCGCTCGCGGACGGGTCGTTCGACGGCGTCGCCGCCACCTCCGAGGGGCCGCCGCTGGCGTTCGCGTCCCGAACGTCCCACGGCGCGAACACAGGCCAGGTATGGAATCTGACGTCCGGTGCCGTCCATGGCCCGCCGATCCCCGACTTCCCCGCCGGACGCGCCGAGTGGACGTTCGGCGTCCCCGCGTCCTCGCCGATCGTGGCCTGGACGCATCGTGACCGCGTCCATGTCCACGACCTCGGCACGGGCGGGGAAACGGTCCTCGACGGCCAACCCGACCTGCTCGGCCTCGCCGCCCACTCCGGCCGCGGCGCCGTCGTCGCGGTCTTCGGTCCCGCGCGCGACGCCGAGGTCGTCGTCTGGGACGCCGCGACCGGTGACCGGCTGACCGAGTTCACCCTCTGGCTCGGGCACCACACGGCCATCGACCGGTCGATGCTGCACGCCACCCCCGCCTCCGGCCCGGTCGTCGCCCTGGCCGGCGGCGCCGATGTGCTCGTCCTGGACGTGGAACGCGGCGGGGACGCGGTCACGGCCGTCCCGTCCGGGCACGCCGTGATGGCGCCGTCGCCGCACGGCCTCGTCCTCGTCGAGGTCGCCGAGCACGCCCTGCACGTCCGGGGCGTGGACGGCGACCGTCTCGCGGTGCTCGACGTCCCCGAACCCTGCGGGCCGGTCGCGGCCTCCGGCGCGGACCCCCTGCTGGTCGCCGCCGCGCTTCGGGACGACCCCTGCGCGGTGCTGGCCTGGGACGCCGCGGCATCCGCTCCGTCCCACCGCGTCAAGGTCCCGGCACCGGTCATCGACCTGGCCCTCGCCCCGGACGGCACACTCCTCGCCGCCACCGACGAGGGCCTGTTCACCGCCCGGCTGAGTTGACCGGCCCCGGCCGTCCGACACCGTTCGAGAAAACGCTTTCCGGGTACGTTGACGCACGGGTGCGGACTCCATGGAGCGGTGCCGCGCCGGTCGGCGACGAGGGGGCGGGGATGACGGAACCGGCGGACGGGCACCGAGCCGCGACGGCCGGGAGGGAGCGGGCCCGCGACCGTGGCTACGTGACCCTCCAGGACGTGGCGAGGGAGGCCGGGGTCTCGCTCGCCACCGCGTCCCGCGTCCTCAACGGGACCTCCCAGGTCCGCGCCGACCTGCGGAACCGCGTGCTCACCGCGGCCGCCGACCTGAGCTACACCCCGAACGCGCACGCGCAGGCGCTCGCCAGTTCGTCGAGCAAGTCCGTCGGCGTCGTCTGTCACGACGTCAGCGACCCCTACTTCGCCGCCATCGCGGACGGTGTGATGCGCACGGCCGCCGACCACGGCATGCTCGTGATGCTCGCCAGCACGTTCCACGATCCCGTCCGCGAGGTCCGGTACGTGGCGATGCTGCGCGCCCAGCGGGCCCGCGCCATCCTGCTCATCGGCTCCGGCTACGAGGACCGCGACTGGGAGCGGTCGATGTGCGCCGAACTCGACCCCTACCAGCGCACCGGCGGCCGTGTCGCCGTCCTCAGCCGCCATCGCGGCCTCCGGGTCGACGCGGTCCTGCCGCAGAACCGGGAGGGCGCCGCCGCCCTCGCCCGCGCGCTGCTCGACCTCGGGCACCGCGACTTCGGGGTGCTGACGGGCCCGCGCACGCTCACCACGGTCTCCGACCGGCTCGGCGGCTTCCTCGACGCGCTCGCCGAGGCGGGCGTCCGGGTCCCACCGGGACGCATCGTCGAGGCGGCGTTCACCCGTGCCGGCGGATACGCCGCCGCGACCGAGCTGGTCCGGCTCAAAAACCGTCCGACATGCGTGTTCGCGGTGACCGACCTGATGGCGATCGGCGCGCTCGCCGCGTTCCGCGACCACGCGGTGTCCGTGCCCGGCGACGTCTCGCTCGCCGGGTTCGACGACATCCCGATCGTCCGCGACCTGACCCCGTCGCTCACCACCGTCGCCCTGCCGCTGGACGCGATGGGCGAACGCCTCATGGGCCTGGCGCTCCGCGAACCGGCCGCGCGCCGCAGCCGCGTCGAACGGGTCTCCGGCGAGGTCGTCCTGCGCGCCAGCACCGCACCGCCCGCCGCCTGAAACGACAGAACCCGCCCGGAGATCCGGACGGGTTCGGAATCCATGTCGGCCGTGGCCGTCAACGCGTGGCGGTCTCTCTCGCCTCGGTCTCCGTCGGACGCTCGGAGCCGCCGTCCGCCGGCGGCCGCTCCGGCCACGCGACGATCTTGGTGCGACGAGGGTTCGCCAAGGGATTGCTCATCGTTACTGCTGTCCTCCTGTAGGGCGCCTGAGATGGAGAAGATGTTCCGATGACGGGCCCGTTTCCGCAAATGGGTCTAGACCTCATGCCCGACGGCGCGTCCCGGCCGGAAAGCCGCTCGCCGCTGTCGGGCCCTCCTGGCACTCTTTCCCCATGGACGTCGCCGAACTGATCCGCCTTCAGAACGAGGGCACGCCGCTGGAGTTCCTGTTCTTCTGGGGGCACAAGAACATCGACCCGGGCTGTCTCAGCCAGTGGTGGCCCTCGCCCTTCACCGTGGACGGCACCACCTACGCCACCGCCGAGCACTACATGATGGCGGAGAAGGCGCGTCTGTTCGGCGACGAGAAATCCGCCGCCGCCATCGTCGCCTCCTCCGATCCGAGCCAGGCGAAGAAGCTCGGCCGCCGCGTCCGGAACTTCGACGAGCAGACCTGGCGGGACAACCGCCTCGCCATCGTCACCAAGGGCAATGTGGCCAAGTTCTCCCAGGACGACGAACTGCGCGACTACCTTCTCGGCACCCGTGACCGCGTTCTCGTGGAGGCGAGCCCCGTGGACCGCATCTGGGGCATCGGCCTGGGGGTCGACGACCCCCGCGCCGAGCAGGTGTCGGCCTGGCGGGGCCAGAACCTCCTCGGCTTCGCCCTGATGTCGGCCCGCGAGTCCCTCACCCCCTGACCGGGCGGAACGCCGAGGTGCCGAGGCCGGTGGGCCGAGGGACGCGCGGCGGCGCGTCGCGGACGCCGTAGCGGGCGGTCTCGCGGTGCCAGCGCAGGACTCCGGCCATCCAGTCGCGAAGGTCGCCGACGTAGGCGGAGAGGGCGGCGCGGGCGGTGCCGTCCAACGAGAGCCGGTCGGCGAGGGCCGGAAGTTCGTGTTCGGCGAGCCGCTCGAACTGGCGGCGGCGGGACGTGATGAGGTCGTTCACGATGGGCAGGGCCTCGTCAGGGCCGCAGCCGAAGAAGTTCTGCACGGCGAGGACGCCGTTGTTCGGCTCGCCCTCGTGCTCGATCTCCTTCCGGTAGGAGAAGCAGTCGTTCAGGAGGCCGCCGACGTCCATCACGGAGGCGTCGATCTCGCGGAGGGTGCGGCTCTGGAACACCCGCGCGGGGATCGCGCGGGCGCGCTCGACCTTGGCGAGGGTCAACGCCAGTTCCGGGGCGAAGGCGCGGCGGCGCATCTCCAGGTGGTCGACGGGGTCGGGGACGCGCGACTGGAGACGGTTGTTCAGTTCCCAGAGCCGGCTCTCGGTCATGTGCTCGACGGCGGCGCGGAGTACGTGTCGGCCGTCGTCGTCCAGGGGCGTGGCGGTGCGTCGCCACAGGTCGGCGAGGCCCGACTCGACGGCGCTCATCGGGTCGGGCGTCGTACCGCAGCTCATGGGCATGAACGCGGGCAGCCGGGCGTGGAACTGTTTCGCTCCGGCCATGTCGCGGTCGCGGTTGAAGACGTCGAAGTAGTCGTCGACGAAGGCGCCCCAGGCCTGCCACTGTGTCGCGAGGTCGAGGGCCTCGGGATCGGCGTCGGGGGCGGCGGACGCGGCGCAGATCTCGAACGCGAAGCCGGTCACCCGCGCCGCGTCCCACACCGGCTCGGGACGGCGCGGCTGCGGGCCGAACACGCCCATGTCACGGCACCAGGCGACGACGTTCTCGCCGGCGCGTTCACGGTGCGGGTTGACGCGGGTCGGGTACGGGATGTCGAAGTCCGGGAGCAAGGTCGGGCCCACCTTCTGGTACGGGACGTGCGGTTCGCTGATGCGGGCCGATCGGAGCAGCGCGGGCACCCGGGCGGCCGACATGCCCAGCGACTTCTCGTTCATGTAGCGGCTGGAGCGGGTGTGCCATTCGTGGCCGCCGGACTGCCAGTCCTGGAGGGCCTTCACGTAGAGGGTGATCCGCAGGCGCTCGACCGGGTCGAGGGCGTGGTCCTCGAAGAGCTGCGGCAGCTCGGTCACGGCGGTGTTCTCGAACTGGCGGAGCCGGGACGTGAGCAGATCGTTGACGGTGTCGGCGGCGACCTGCGGGACGACGCCCAGGAAACGTTCCATCACCAGGACGGCATTGTTGACCTCCCCTTCCACCTCGGTCTCACGCTGGTAGGAGAAGATGTCGTTCCGCAGATGGACACCGTCGGCGAAGGTCTCCTTGAGGACGCGGAGCGGCCGGGTCCGCACGACGCGTTCGGGGATCTCGACGTTCGCGGCGTGCTCGGCCAGGTCGGCCGACCAGGGCGCGCCGCCGACCTTGCGGCGCATCTCGATGTACTCGACCGGGTTGGGGACGCGTCCGGCGCTGATGTTGGACAGTTCCCACAACGATTCGCGAAGCAGGTTCAGCGTGCTCTCGGAGAAACGGCGCCGCCAGGTGACCGATCTCGCCGGGACGGTCCGCGCCCACAGGTCGGCCAGGCCGCGTTCCACGGCGTTGGTCGGGTCGGGCGGGTCGAGCGTCATGAACAGGGGAAGCCGGTCGAGATACGCCTGCGCGCCCGCCTGGTCGTGGTGCTTCTTGAAGACCTCAAGGAAATGGTCGTCGAAGTAGAACACCCAGACGTACCAGTCGGTGATGAGGTCGAGCTCGGGACCGTCGCAATCGGGATGGGTGTAGGCGCACAGCAGCGCGTAGTTCATCGCTTCGAGCTGGGATTCGTTCCAGATGTCGGGGGTGCCGGGGTCGCGGTGGTCGTCCAGCATCCTCATCTCGCGGGCCCACGCGATGGTGTGGGCCCGCGCCCGCTCCAGATGCGGGTTCAGCCGGGCCGGGTACGGGACGTAGAAGTCGGGCAGCTCGAACGGTTGCATCGACCGGCCTCTCTGTCGGGATCCACGAAGTCCGTCGGGGCCTGGGGGCCGCTCGGCAACTTACAGCACCCATAAAGTTACCGATGGTGACACATTGCTCTCTTGAATCTCTCGCGCGCTTCCGGGTAAAGCGTGGGCATGACGGAGTCGTACGAACCCGCGGAGATCGACGACTCGCTGGAGCAGAACCTCGTGCTCGTCCGGCGGGTGATCGACGCCGCGAACGAGGAGATGGCGGCCAAGGCGCGGCAGCGCCTTCCCGCGCTGCGGTTCGGGGCGGTCGCGGGTGCGTTCGGTGTCATGGCGGCCGCCGCCACGTACCGGATGAACGTGATCCTGCTGGAGAAGAAGCTGCCGCCGGAGCTGGCGTCGTTCGTCGCGGCGGCCGTGTACGGGAGCGGTGCCGGTGCCGCGGCGCTGGCCGCGTCCCGCAAGTGGAAGGGCCTGCCGCCGCCGCTGCCCAGCCAGACGGTGCGCCAGGTCCTGGAGACGATCGCCGACAACGACCGGTCCACCTGACGCATGGGGGACGGCGGCGGGCCCGGGGAGGTGCGGGCCGGCGACCTGACCGGCGTGCGCGCCGCCCGGCCGGAGGCGATCGCCGAAGCGGCGGCGGCCAGGGAACGCCGGGCCGAACCGCCCGGTGGGTCAGGCCCGCTGCTGCTCATCGCGGCGGACCAGCCCGCGCGGGGCACCCTCGGGGTGGGCGGTGACCTGACCGCGATGGCGGACCGGCGCGACCTGCTCGACCGGCTGTGCGTCGCGCTCGACCGGCCCGGCGTGGACGGCGTCATCGGCACCCCCGACGTCTTGGAGGACCTGATGCTGCTCGGCGTCCTGGACGGCCGACTCGCGATCGGGTCGATGAACCGGGGCGGGCTCGCCGGCACGGTGTTCGAGGCCGACGACCGGTTCACCGCCTACGACGCCGCCGCGATCGCCGCGTCGCGCCTCGACGGCGGCAAGATGCTGCTCCGCGTCGACGACACCGACCCGGCGACCGTCCACACCCTGGAGGGCTGCGCGCGGGCCGTGTCGGAGTTGGCGCGGCACCGGCTGACGGCGGTGGTGGAGCCGTTCGTCGCGCACCGCGTCGACGGCCGCGTCCGGAACCTGCTGACGCCTGAGGCGATGATCCGCGCGGTGTCGGTCGCCTCCGGGCTCGGCGTGACATCGGCGTACACGTGGCTGGTCGCGCCGGTCGTGCCGGAGATGGAACGGGTGGTGGCGGCGACGACGCTGCCCGTCCTGGTGTTCGGCGGCGACACCGGCGGGGAGCCGGGGGAGTGGCTGGACGGCTGGCGGCGCGCGCTGCGGATACCGGCGGTGCGGGGAGTCGTCGTCGGTCGCGCGCTGCTCTACCCGCGAGACGGAGACGTGCGAACCGCCGTGGACACGGCCGTCGAGGTGTTGTGATCGACTAGCCATCCCGGGTAGGCCGGAACCATGGAGAATCCGACCACCCCGGTACATGCCGACATCACCCTCGTGGTGAACGGTCAGGAACACCGGCTCAACGTCGACACCCGAGCGTCCCTCCTGGATGTGCTGCGCGAGACGCTCGGGTTGACCGGTTCGAAGAAGGGGTGCGACCACGGGCAGTGCGGCGCCTGCACGATCCTCATCGGTGGACGCCGCGCCAACGGATGCCTCGCGCTGGCCGTCGCGCATGACGGCGCCGACATCGTCACCGTCGAAGGACTCGCGGAAGGCGACCGGCTCAGCCCGATCCAGCAGGCGTTCATCGAACAGGACGCGTTCCAGTGCGGGTACTGCACACCCGGTCAGCTGTGTTCCGCGACGGGGATGCTCGACGAGGTCGCGCGGGGCTGGCCGAGTGTGGTGACCGATGACCTCGGCTCCGACCCCGTCCTGGACGACGACGAGATACGCGAACGGATGAGCGGCAACCTGTGCCGGTGCGGCGCGTACGTCGGCATCGTCGCCGCCGTGAGGCAGGCGGCTCGGGAAAGAGAGGCCGCCGAGGCATGAGACCCTTCACCTACGAGCGCGCCACCAGCGCCGAGGACGCCCTGGCACGCCATGACGGCGAAACGTACTACCTCGGCGGCGGCACCAACCTCGTCGATCTGATGCGGCTCGGCGTCGAGACGCCGGCCCGGCTCGTCGACGTCGCTCACCTCCCGCACGACCGGATCCAGCTCACCCCGGACGGCGGGCTCGTCATCGGCGCGGCCGTGAGCAACAGCGACCTCGCCGCGGACCGGGCGGTGCGCGAGGGGCAGCCCATGCTGGCGCAGGCCGTCCTGGCGGGCGCGTCCGGGCAGATCCGCAACCTCGCGACGGTCGGCGGCAACCTGCTGCAACGCACCCGCTGTTCCTACTTCCAGGACGCCGCCAAGCCGTGCAACAAGCGGAACCCCGGCAGCGGATGCCCGGCGCGGGAGGGCGAGCACCACAACCTGGCGATCCTCGGGCATTCCACGGCGTGCGTGGCGACACATCCGTCCGACATGGCGGTGGCCCTGGCGGCGCTGGACGCGTCGGTGCGCGTCCGGAACCGGGACGGGGAGAGGACCATCCCCATGGACGAGTTCCACCGGCTCCCAGGCGCCGAGCCCGAACGCGACACCGTCCTCGAACCGGGCGACCTCGTCACGGCGGTCGAGGTTCCGCCGCTCGGTATGCCGTCCCGGTACCGCAAGGTCAGGGAACGGGCGTCGTTCGCGTTCGCGCTGGTGTCGATCGCGGCGGCGCTGGACGTGGACGGCGGCATGGTCCGGGACGTCCGGGTGGCGCTGGGCGGTGTGGCGCACAAGCCGTGGCGGGCGCGCCGCGCCGAAGAGGTCCTGCGCGGATCGGCGGCGACACGGGAGTCGTTCCTGCGCGCCGCCGAGGCCGAACTGGAGGCCGCGGCCCCGCTGCGCGACAACGCCTACAAGGTGCCGCTCGCGCGCAACCTGATCGTCCGGACGCTGACCGAGCTGGTGGAGGGGACGGCATGACCGAACGCCTGGAGGGCCGCGAGAAGGTCACGGGGGCGGCGCGCTACGCGTTCGAGTATCCCGTCGAGAACGTCGCGTACGCGGCGGCCGTGCAGGCGGGCGTCGGACGCGGTGAGGTCGTCGCCGTGGACGCCGAGGCCGTGATGGCGCTTCCCGGTGTGCTCGCCGTCCTGTCCCACGAGAACGCGCCGAAACTTCACGATCCCCCGGACGGCGAACTGGCTCTTTTCCAGTCCCGGACGGTCTCCTACCGTGGCCAGTTCGTCGCGATCGTGGTCGGCGAGACGTTTGAAACAGCGCGGGAGGGGGCTCGCCGTCTCCGTGTCGAGTACGCGGCGGAGTCACCGGACGTGCGGCTGCGCACCGACCATCCCGGCCTCTACAAGCCCGACAAGGTGAACCCCACCTTCCCGTCCGACACCGAACAGGGCGAGCCCGTGGACGCGTACGGGAGTTCGGCCGTACGCGTGGACGTCACCTACACGACGCCCGCCGAGCACAACAATCCGATGGAGCCGCACACCACGCTCGCCCAGTGGAACGACGACGGCGGCCTCACCCTGTACGACTCGACGCAGGGGGCGTCGTCCGTCCAGAAGACCATCGCCCGGGTGTTCGGTCTCGACCCGACACGGGTACGCGTCGTGTCCCCGCACGTCGGCGGCGGGTTCGGATCCAAAGGGGCCCCTCGACCGAACGTCGTCGTCGCCGCGATGGCGGCGGGCGCCGTGGGACGTCCCGTCAAGTTCGCGGTTCCCCGCCAGCAGATGTACGCGACGACGGGTTACCGGACACCGACGATCCAGCGCTTCCGCCTCGGCGCCGACGTCGACGGGCGCCTGAACGCCATCCTCCACGACGTGGTGGAGCAGACGTCCACGGTCAAGGAGTTCGCCGAGCAGACCGCGACACCGACCCGCGTCATGTACCAGGCGCCGCACCGGCGCACGTCCCACCGGCTCGTGGCCCTGGACGTCCCGACTCCGTCGTGGATGCGCGCCCCGGGTGAGGCGCCCGGCATGTACGCGTTGGAGTCCGTCATGGACGAACTCGCCATCGCCACCGGCGTCGACCCGATCGAACTGCGCATCCGCAACGAGCCCGACCGGGACCCGGAGAGCGGGCTGCCGTTCAGCTCCCGCAACCTCGTCGCGTGCCTCCAGGAGGGCGCCGAGCGCTTCGGCTGGGCCGAACGCGACCCCACACCTCGGGTTCGCCGGGAGGGGCGCAGGCTCATCGGCACGGGCGTCGCCGCGTCCACCTATCCCGCCTACATGGCCCCCAACCGGGCGACGGCTCGCGCCGAGCCGGACGGGACGTTCACGGTCCGGATCGCCGCCGCCGACATCGGCACCGGCGCCCGCACCACCCTCGCCCTGATCGCCGCGGAGACGTTGAAGGCCGACCTCGCCGACGTGCGGGTGGAGATCGGCGACAGCTCACTGCCGAAGGCGACCGTCGCGGGCGGCTCCTCCGGGACGGCGAGCTGGGGCACCGCGGTCGTCCGCGCCTGCGAGGCCCTGCGCGCCGGACTGAACGGCGGGCTCCCGCCGGGCGGTCTGGAGGCGTCCGCCGACACGGCCGAGGAGGTGAAGGCGCGGGAGGCGTTCTCCCGGCACGCGTTCGGCGCGCAGTTCGCCGAGGTGGAGGTGGACGCCGACACCGGCGAGGTCCGGGTCCGCCGGATGCTCGGCGTCTTCGCCGCCGGGCGGATCATCAACCCGGTGACGGCCCGGTCCCAGTTCATCGGCGGCATGACGATGGGGATCGGGATGGCGCTGATGGAGGAGAGCGTCATCGACCGGGAGTTCGGCGACTACCTCAACCGGGACCTGGCCCAGTACCACGTCCCGTCGTGCGCCGACGTCCGGGACGTCGACGCGATCTGGGTGGACGAGTCGGACCCGCACCTGAACCCGATGGGCGCCAAGGGCATCGGCGAGATCGGCATCGTCGGGGCCGCCGCGGCGGTCGGCAACGCCGTCCATCACGCGACCGGTGTCCGCGTGCGGAGCCTGCCGATCACCCCGGCCGCGCTCGTTCGGCACCTCTGAGGGCATTTCGGCCCGGCGGGGGCCGGATGTCGCCGGCAGATGAGAACCTTGCCTGGACGGGACCGCGCACGGCAGCGGCGCCCCGGTCCGAGGTGAGGAGCGGATGACGGTCTGGCGTACCACCGGCGACGAGGACGGCCTGGAGCCGGGTGACCGCGTGTCACCCGGCCGCGGGCCGCGCTATGACGTCGTCGAACTCGACACGCCGCTGCTGCGCGTCGCGGCCGCGGCGACCGCGCCGCGGCTGCTGCTGAGCGGTGAGGTCGACGTGTCCAACGCGCGGGACGTGACCCGCGCGCTCGGCGCCGCCCGCGACCGCGCGCCCGGCGACGTCCATGTCGACATGGCCGCCGTCGAGTTCGTCGACGTCGCGGGGTTACGGGCCTTCACGCTCGCCGCCTGCGGGCTGCAGGAGAGCGACCGGCTGCTGGTCCTGCACTCCGTGGCCCCGCACATCGAGAGGTTGTTCCACCTGATCGGGTGGTGCGAGATCCCCGGCCTGGAGATCCACTGCCATCCCGCCGGCCGGTAAAGCCGACGTCATGCGCGGCGACGCGTTCGGTAAACGAGGCCATCGCTGCCCGATATGTCGTTTTGTATCCGTTCTGATCCTGTTTGGCCCATCAAGGCACGGTTAGGAGGGGGGTAGGCTCTCCGAATTTTCCAAAGGGGGATCTCATGGCAAGGCGTAGAGAGCGTGCGGAACCGCCGATGTCCGGCGGGCGGACCGCTGCGACGCCGGCCGAGGGCGCCGCGAGCGCGGCCGCCCCGGGCAGAGGCGCCGATGTCCCCGGTGAGCACGCGCTTTGGGAGGAACGGACGCGCATTTCCCTGCAGCCGGTCGCGGCACCGTCCATCCTCGGACTGTTCGGGCTCGCGACCGCGACCATGATGGTCGGCGCCTGGCAGGCGGACTGGTACGGCACGGCCCTGACACCGCTGGCCCTGTGGCCGCTCGTCCTGGTGCTCGGCGGCATCGCCCAGCTCCTGGCGGGGATGTGGGCCTACCGGGCCCGTGACGGGCTCGCCACCGCCGTGCACGGAGTCTGGGGCGCGTTCTGGGTCGGCTGGGGCCTGCTGTTCATGCTGGTCAGCATCGGCGCCTACCCGGCGGCACTGGCCCCGACGTTCGGCAACGTCAACGAGGGCTTCGCGTTCTGGTGGATCGCCATGGCCGTGATCAGCGGGCTGGGCGCGCTGGCCGCGCTCGGCGTGAACCTCGTCATGGCGCTGCTGCTGGCGTGCCTCGCCACGGGCGCGGGCTTCACCGCCGCCGGCTTCTGGGCCCCGTCCAACTGGTCCCTGGACGTCGGCGGCTATCTGTTCGTCGCGGCCGCGGTCCTGGCCCTGTTCGCGGCGGCCGCGATGATGATGGAGCACACCTTCGGGCGCACGATCCTGCCGACCGGCCGGATGCGCTCCGGGGGCAACCTGCCCGGAGGCCG
Organism: Actinomadura pelletieri DSM 43383; assembly: GCF_003634705.1. Lineage (GTDB taxonomy): Bacteria > Actinomycetota > Actinomycetes > Streptosporangiales > Streptosporangiaceae > Spirillospora > Spirillospora pelletieri. Next base: position 908,481 of record NZ_RBWU01000002.1, read on the forward strand.
CGGGATGCGACCGCTGGAGTACCGGCACGGCGAACCCGGCGTGAAGATCGGCCAGTGACCGGCGTTTCGCCTTGACATTCCCGTTGCCCTATCCTAGGCCGAGCAATGGCCTCGGAGAGGGAGCGGGAATGTCATCGGCGGTCCGGCGGACGTGGCGACGCCTCGTCCAGACCTACCACCAGCTGTGCGCGCGGGACGACGCCGCGGCGCACGGCTTCACCGTGCCCACCGGGGTCTGGTCCTGCGTGCGCTGCCACCAGCCCCACCTGGAACTGGCCACCCTCCACCACCACCTCCGCACCGAACACTGGTAACAAACCTGGCGGGCGCTCCCCGCGAGGACCCAGGGCCTGTCTCAAGGTCCCCTCAGCCCGCACCCGAACGCGTTACCCGCCCGGCGGAGCGAAGCCGGAGGCAAGCGCAGCCGGGCGGATCGTGAAGCGATGTCGCGTTCGCCCCGGGAACGGTCACGCAGCGAACCGCCAGGCGAGCGAAGTGGGCCGGGCCTGCAATCAACACAACGACCTCAGCCCGCACCCGAACGCGTTACCCGCCCGGCGGAGCGAAGCCGGAGGCAAGCGCAGCCGGGTGGATCGCGAAGCGATGTCGCGTTCGCCCCAGGAACGGTCACGTAGCGAGCCGCCAGGCGAGCGCAGTGGGCCGGGCCTGAAATCAACTCAGCCCCAGCCCCAGCGGTCGCCCACGCCCCACGGGTCGGGGGCGACCGGTCCGTCGGGCTCGCCGACGCCGAACCGGCTGCGGAAGAACACCATGGGACGCCGCCAGACGCCGTCCCGCGTGTCGTGCCGCTCGACCCCCAGAACCCGTCCGATCACGACATCGTGATCCCCGGCCCGGTGCACGTCGTGGACGATGGCGTGCACGCCCAGCAGGACGTCCGGCAGAACCGGGGTGCCCCACGGGGACACCTCCCAGTCCAGCCCCTCGAACTTCGCGCCGTGCCTCGACCCGAACCGTTCGCACAGGTCCCGCTGCTCCTCGGCCAGCACGTTCACGCAGAAACGTCGTGCCGCCCGGATCCGCGGCCACGAACGGCCCCGACGGTCGACGCAGAACAGGATCAGCGGAGGCTCCAGGGACACCGACGCGAACGACTGGCAGGCGAAACCGACCGGTTCCCCGCCGTCGAGCGCCGTGATCACGGTGACGCCGGTGGCGAACTCCGCCATGGCCTTCCGGAACTCCACCGGATCCGGTGCCTCGCCGGGCATGGCCCCGGTTCCGTCGGTGAGCGCTGGCTCGGCTGACATCTGTTCCCCTCGGGGCTGATAGCGGGTCGCCCTTCCTTTCTAACAAGTGACGCCGGGGAGGCGTCAGTCAAGGGGTGCCGCGTTCCCGATGATCGGTTCGAGGTACCGGTGCAGCGCGTGCTTCAGTTCGGTGCGGAGCTTCGCGCGTTCGTCGCCCTCGGCGGCGAGCACGAGCGGCAGCAGTGCCCGGAAAATGTGGACACTGATCTTCGCGGTGCGCGCGCACCGGTCGGCCGGGAGGTCCGGGGCCCGTGCGGCGATGATGGCCTGGACGCGGTCGAAGACCGCCGCGTGCAGCGGGCGCGTCGCCGCCGTCATCGACTCCGGCATGTCGGAGCGGGCGAACAGGGCCTTGAACCCGGGATGGGCGATGTTGAAGTCGATCAGCGGGTCGACGACGCGGTCGAGCAGCGCGTCCAGGGGTAGGCCCACGACGTCGAGGGCGAGCGCCTGCCGCTGGGCCGCGCCGAGGCCCTCGACGTAGCGGGCCGCCAGGGCCGCCGCGACGGCGTCCTTGTTCGAGAAGAACTGGTAGAGCGAGCCGGGCGACACCCCGGCCCGGGCGGCGATCGCGTTGGTCGTGGCCGCCTCGTAGCCGGCTTCGCCGAACACCTGGGCGGCCGCGTCCAGGATCTGTTCCATGCGCTGCCGCCCCCGGGCCTGGCGGCGCGGTGACCGTGGCGTGTCGGTCAAGGAGTTCTCCCCTGGCGGTGGACAAATGCGAGTAATCGCTCGTATTTTGATTTCACGAGTGGATGCTCGTGTTTCGTAGCCTACCGTCGAGGAGACCGTCCATGCCCGGTGACGTCCCCACCGTTCCGCTCATGCGTCGACTCGGGCTGTTCGCGGTCCGGCGGCGACGGTGGGTGCTCGGCATGGGCCTGCTCGTCCTCGTCGTCGCGGGCGTGGTCGGGGCGGGCGCGATGAGCGCGCTCACGCTCGCGCGCTTCGAGTCGCCCGGCTCGGAGTCGGTACGCGCCGACACCGAGCTTCGGCAGCGCCTCGGAACCGGCCACCTCAACATGGTCCTGCTGGTCACGGCGAAGCGGGGCACCGTCGACTCCGCCGAGACGGCCGAGGCCGGGCAGGCGGTCGCCCGGGATCTCGCCGCCGAGCCCGGTGTCTCCCAGGTCTCCTCCTACTGGTCGCGTGGCAGGTCACCGACGCTGCGCGGCGAGGACCTCCGTTCGGCGCTGGCGGTCGCGCATGTGGCGGGTGACGCCACGGCGGCGCGGGAACGGCTCGGGGAGCTGTCGCCCCGCTTCACCCGTGAGGACGCCCGGGTCAAGGTGCGCGTCGGCGGCCAGGAGGAGGTCTTCCGGCAGGTCGGCGAGCAGGCGCGGCAGGACTTCGCCCGCGCCGAACTCCTCATGCTCCCGGTCGTGTTCGTCCTGCTGGTGTTCGCCTTCGGTGGCCCGCTGGCGGCCCTGCTGCCGCTCGGCGTCGGGATCTTCGCGACGCTCGGCACGCTCGCCGCGCTGCGCGGCGTCGCCGCCTTCACCGACGTCTCCACGTTCGCGGCGAACCTGACGCTCGTGATGGGGCTGGGCCTGGGCATCGACTACAGCCTGTTCATCGTCTCCCGGTTCCAGGAGGAACTCGCGGGCGGCGCGCGTCCCCACGAGGCCGCCGCACGGGCCGTCGGACGCGCCGGACGCACCGTCCTGTTCAGCGGGCTCACCGTCGCCGTGTCCCTGCTCGGCCTGCTCGCCTTCCCGTTCCCCTTCCTGCGCTCGTTCGCGTACGCGGGTTTCTTCGTCGTGCTGTTCGGCGTCGTCGGGGCCGTGGTGCTGCTGCCCGCCGCCCTCGCGGTCGTGGGCCCGCGCCTCGCCCGGTCGAGACCGGCCGGGCGGCACCGTCCCGCCTGGGACACGGGGCTGTGGCACGGCGTCGCGGTCCGGGTGATGCGGCGGCCCGTCCTGGTCGGCCTGGCGGTGGTGGCCCTGCTGGTGGCGCTCGGCTCGCCGCTGCTCGGGCTGAGGACCGGCTTCCCCGACGAGCGGGTCCTGCCCGGCTCGGCGTCCGGCCGCCAGGTGCAGGAGGAGATCCGGGACGGCTTCGCCGCCGAGGAGACCGACGCGCTCCGGGTCGTCGTCCCGGCCGGCACCGGGCCGGCGGAGATCGAACGCTACTCCGGCGCGTTGGCACGGGTTCCGGGGGTCGCCCAGGTCGACTCGCCGGCCGGCTCGTTCGTCGACGGTCGCCGTACGGCCGCCCCGGACACCGCGCGCTTCGCCGCCGGCGCCTGGCTGTCGGTCGTCCCCACGCAGGACGCGCTGGAGAAGGATCCGTTCGGCCTGGTCGGCGACGTCCGCGCCGTCCCCGCCCCCGACGGGACGGTGGTCGGCGGCTACCCGGCCGACCTCGCCGACTTCCGTACCGCGCTGGTCGACCGGGTGCCGTTCGTCATCGCGCTGATCCTCGCGGTCAGCTGCCTGCTGATCTTCCTGATGACCGGGAGCGTTCTGGTGCCGCTCAAGGCGGCGGCGCTGAACGTGCTCAGCCTGTCGGTGATGTTCGGGGCGCTGGTCTGGGTCTTCCAGGACGGGAACCTCTCCGGGACGCTCGGATTCACCGCCACCGGAAGCCTGGAGCCCAGCATCCCGATCCTGATGTTCTGCGTCGCGTTCGGGCTGTCCATGGACTACGAGATCTTCATGGTGTCGAGGATCAAGGAGGAGTACGACCGGACCGGCGACAACGCCCGCTCGGTCGCCGTCGGGCTCCAGCGCGGTGCCCCGCTGATCACCACGGCCGCCGCGATCCTCGCGGTGTCGTTCGCCTCGTACGCGACATCGGGCGTGGTGTTCCTCAAGATGCTCGGCATCGGCATGGCCCTGGCGGTGCTGCTCGACGCCACGCTCATCCGGGCGCTGCTCGTCCCGGCCGCGATGCGGCTCGCCGGGCGGGCGAACTGGTGGGCGCCGGGCCCGCTGCGCCGCGTCCACGCACGCCTGGCGGTCACCGAGTCGCCGGCGCCGCCCGTGCCTTCGGCCCGGGAGCCGGTGGCGGCGGACTAGCCGGAGCCCTGGACGGCCAGGACGACCTTGCCCCGGCCGTGGCCGGTGGCGACCTCGCGGTGCGCGTCCGCGGCCCGATCCAGCGGGAACACCCCGCGCACGTGGATCTTCAGGCGTCCCTCGTCGTACAGGCGCGCCGCGTCCGCGACCCGGGACGCCGACCTCTTGTGGGGCGTGATCCGCACGCCGAACTCCGCCGCGCGCTCGTGCTCGACCATCGTGATGATGCGGTTCCTGTCCTCGACCAGCTTGAGGGACACGGCCAGGGCGTCCCCGCCCGCGCCGTCGAGCGCGGCGTCGACCCCGTTCGGCGCGGCGGACCGGACGCGCTCCTCGAGGCCGTCGCCGTAGGCGACGGGGATAGCGCCGATCGACCGGAGGTAGTCGTGGTTGGGTTCGCTCGCCGTGCCGATGACCGTGGCCCCGGCGGCGCGGCCCAGCTGCACGGCGACCGTCCCGACCGCGCCCGCCGCCGCGTGCACCAGCAGCGTGTCGCCCGGCCCGACCGCCATCTCCTCCAACGCGATGTGCGGTGTCATCACCGCGGCGGGAAAGCCGCCCGCCACCTCCCACCCCATGCTCGTGGGCTTGCGCACCAGCGCCGTTTCCGGGACGACGACGTACTCGGCGTAGGCGTTGAGGCGGCAGTAGCCGAGCACCTCCTCGCCCGGTGACACGGCGGTGACGCCGTCGCCGATCTCGTCGACCACGCCCGCGAACTCGTTGCCCGGCACGCGGGGGAGGCCCTCCGGCGTCCCCGGCGGCGTCCATCCCGCCCGGACGGCCAGGTCGAACGGCTGCACCCCGGCCGTCCGCACCCGGACGCGCACCTCCCCGGGCCCGATCTCCGGGACAGGGACGTCCAGGATCCTCAGGACCTCGGGTCCGCCCGGCTCGGTGAATCCCGCCACTCGCATCAGTTGTCCTCCTCCGACCTCGGTCGTTCAGGACGCTAAGACCTCAAGTAATGTCGAGGTCAAGCCGGTCGGAGAGGGGAGCCGTCGATGAGCAACGAGGTCCTGGAGGCCGTACGGGCGCTGCTGCCCGGCATCGCCGAACGCGCCCGTGCCGTGGACGAGAAGGGACGCGTCCCCGTCGAGACCATCCGCGAACTCACCGCCGCGGGCGTGTTCCGGATGCTCCAGCCCACCCGGCACGGCGGCGCCGAGGACGATCCCGTCGCCTTCTACGAGGTCGTCCGCGCCGTCTCCGGCGCGTGCGGCTCCACCGGCTGGGTCGCCGCGATCCTCGGCGTCCACTCCTGGCATCTCGGCCTGTTCCCGGACGAGGCGCAGCGCGAGGTCTGGGGCCCCGGCCCGGACACCCTCGTCGCCTCGTCGTACGCCCCGATCGGACGGCTCACCCCCGTCGACGGCGGCTTCGAGGTGTCCGGCCGCTGGTCGTTCTCGTCCGGTGTCGAGTTCGCCTCCTGGGCCCTGCTCGGCGCCCTCCTCGTCGGGGCCGAGGGGCGTCCCGTCGACTTCATGACGGTCCTCGTCCCCAGGCGCGACTACGAGATCCGCGAGGTGTGGGACTCGATGGGCCTGCGCGGCACCGCCAGCGACGACATCGTCGTCGAGACGGCGTTCGTCCCGTCCCACCGCGCCATGCGCAACATCGAGCAGGCACGGCTGCACATCCCCGGTAGCGAGGTCAACCCCGGCCCCCTCTACCGGATGCCGTTCGGCACCGTCTTCACCAACACGATCACCGCCGCCGTCATCGGCATGGCCGCGGGCTGCCACGACCACTACGTCACCCTGATGCGCGACCGGATCCGCCTCAGCCTCGGCGGCGGTCGCTTCGCCGAGGACCAGTTCGCCCAGGTCGCGGTCGCGCGCGCCGCGTCCGAGATCGACGCCGCGATCCTGCAGACCGACCGGAACATCCGCGAGATCCACGAGTACGCCGCCCGCGACGAGAAGATCCCGATGGAACTCCGCCTCCGCGCCCGCCGCGACCAGGTCCGCGGCACCGAACGCGCCATCGAGGCCATCGACATCCTCTTCAAGACCGCGGGCGGCAACTCCCTGCATCGCGGCAACGTCATCGAACGCGCCTGGCGCGACGCCCACGCGGGCAGTGTCCACGTCGCGAACGACGTGGACCACGCCCTCTCCATGTACGGGCGCGGCGAGTTCGGCCTCGCCGTCGAGGACAACCTCGTCTAGGCGCGCCCGGGCATCCGCTACTCGACCCCTTCCGGCAGAAGCACGGTGGTGATCCGTGCGGTGGCGACCGTGTGAGGTCCTTCGAGCACCAGCAGGGTGGCTCCCGGATGCAGGTGGGGACGCACCGACTCGGGGACGAGGAAGCCGACCAGGCACGTCCATATGTCGTCTTCGAACTCGCCGATCTTCTGCAGCAGAATGCTGAACTGTTCCGCGGAACCCGGCCAGCCGGGTCGAACCTCGTCGTCGCCGCCGAGGACGAACACGGCCGTGGCCATGTAGACCGGCGCCGTGGGTGGTCCTGTACGACGCCCGCCCTGTTCTGCCGGATGCCAGCGGACCACCGCGTCGGCGACGGGTTCCTCGATCTTCTCCATCATGGCCACAGCTCGATTCCGGTCATCCGCTCGTTGATCTGTATGAGTTGGTCGGCATCGGCGTAGTAGGCAGGGCCGATGTTGTCCAGCTTGCCCGGGTGATAGTGCAACTTCTCGGCCAACGACCTGGGGATCCGCGTCGTGACGGTGAGGCCCTGCCCCTTGTTGAGCACTTTGCCCCATTCCTCGGCGTGCTCACCCTGGGTCGCGAACCACTTGCCCTCCATCTGCCCGGGCGCCGTCTCGAACTTCTTCGTGGTGGCGATCGAGTCGAACTCCGGGCCATCGACGTTCCGGAAGATCGGGACGGTCTCCGCCGCGTCGGCGGCTCGCTGTGCGGCCACCGCCGTGGGTACCTTCGGACTCGCCACGAAGCGGGTGTGCAGCTTCGACGCGATTCTGCCCGCCGCATGGCCGACGGGGACCGAGATCGCGCCGGCGACTCCCCCCACGACGGCGCCCGAGACGACGTCCTGACCGGTGACGGCGGCCGACACGGCCCCGCCTGCGGCGCCCGAGACGGCGCCGACGCTCATGGCCTTCGCACCGACCACGGCCGCCCTGGTCAGGCCGGTGGCGGCGACGCTGCCGCCGAGGGTGACCCCGGCGAGCGCACCGGAGACGGCTCCGCCGGCCGCGGCTCCGGCGACGGCGCGCCAGTTGTAGCCCTCGCCCCGCCACCACTGCGCGCCGAGCTCGATGCCGGCCCCGAGCATCGCGCCGGCGACGGCGCCCGCCGCCCCCGCGGCGACATTCACGACCCTGCCGTCGGGGTCGGTGAGCTTGACCGGGTTGTTGTAGGTGTGGGAGTAGGACGAGAGGTTGCGTGAGTTGTAGACGCCGCCGTTCGCCGCGCCGCTGAGATAGCCTTCCGCGGCCGGGTCGGTGGACAGCCAGCCGCCGCTTCTCGGGTCGTAGTAGCGGGCGCCGTAGTAGTAGTGGCCGGTTTCGGGGTCCAGTTCCTTACCGCTGAACTGGTAGGGGTTGCGTTCGCCCAGGTTCTCGCTGATCCACGTTTCTCCGGACGGGAAGAACGCGTTGTGCTCGATGACGCGGCCTTGGGCGTCGGTGCCGAAGCCTGTCGTTCCTAGGTGGTCCTTTTGGTAGAAGAACTGGGCGTCTTCAACGAAGGGACCTTCTTTGACGGTCTTGGTGGCCAGGCGGGCGCCGTCGACGAAGACGTGTTTGAACGAGACGTTGTCGCGCTGGGTGTAGGTCTGGGACGGGTAGACGTGGGTGCGCAGCGACTGCTTGATGACGCGGTTGCCCTGGTCGTCGTAGAGGAACCGGACCGTGGGGGGTTTGCCGGGGGCGTAGCAGCCGTCCGGGTTCTGCGGCATGTCCGGCGCCTGGGTCGAGTCCTGGACGCAGGCGAGGCGGTTGTCCTCGTCCCAGACCATCTGTCGCCGCAGCCGCCCCCACTGGGTGTCGCTGCTGGTCAGGTTGCCGTTGGCGTCGTAGCGGCGGTGCGCGTCGCCGATCCGGGTGGCGGCGTGCGGGCCGGCGCCGAGGTAGGTGTACTGATGCGCGTAGCTGGTGTCGCGTTTGCCCTGGACGTGTCCGGCGCTGGTGACCAGTTCGTGCTGCTGCGTCTTGGACGTCAGGTTGTGGATGGTGTCGTACGACTGGTCGAACCGGTAGCGGTCGGTGAGGTCGGCCGACATGTCGAACTCGCCTCGCGCTGAGGTGAGCCGGTCCAGGTCGTCGTACTCGAAGGTCTGTTTCGTCGGGCCGCCGACCTTGGGCCACACCTGTTGTGGGGTCGGTCTGGTGGTGTCGTTCTCGATGGACGTGACGTTGCCGACGTCGTCGTAGTCGTAGCGCAGGTTCTGGAAGGCGTATCCCTGCGGGATCTTCGCCTCCTGGACGGCGAGCCTGCGGTCGGCGGTGTCGTAGGTGTAGCGGGTGACCGTGCCGTTGCCGAGTTCGGTGAGGGTCCGCTGGCCGAACTCGTCGTAGTGCTGCCGGGCCAGGTAGTGGTAGCGCTGGCCGCGTTTGACGCCGTCCGCCGAGGTGACGCGTCCGCCGCTGTCGTAGCCGTACGACAGGACCTCCCCGTCCGGGAACGTCATCCGGAGCATCCGGTTCCAGCTGTCGTACCGGTAGGACGTGGTGAAGGTGCGCGAGTCGAGATGCCGGACGTCGACCCGGCGGGTCTCCTCGGTGATCTCACCGAGCGGCCCGTACTTGCGGGCGGTGCGTCCCGTCGCGTCGCGGACCTCGACGACACGGCCCGCGCCGTTGTGGCGGGCGCCGGGTTCGCCGTAGGTGTAGCGGACGTCGTTGCCCGTGAACGTCGGATAGCTGATCGCGGTCAGCCGGTTGTGGTCGTAGGTGTAGGCGACGGCCTTGCCGGCGGCGGCGAGGTTCGCGGTGATCTTGCGGACGACATTGCCCGCCGGGTCGTAGACCGTGGTCGTCGTCCCGGAGTCGGGGCCGGTGACCTTCGTGCGGCGGCCGAGGAGGTCGTAGGCGGTGGTGGTGACGTTGCCGTGGTCGTCGGTCGTTCTGGTGAGTCGGCCCAGGCCGTCGTAGGCGTAGCTCGTCCAGATGGGGGCCTGGCCGTCCTCGGCGCCGGGTTCGCGGACGGCGGTCGTCCGGTCGCGGGCGTCGGTGTACGTCCGGGTCTGGTTGCCGTTGGCGTCGGTGGCGACGGTCTCCAGCTGGGTCGTCCCCGACCGGTCCGCACCGAAGCCGTAGGAGGTGGTGGTGACGGTCTGGTCGGGCGCCTGGACGCGGAGCGTCCTGTCCAGCACGTCGTAGGTGCTGGTGGTCGGCCGGACGGTGTCGAACCGGGGGTTGAAGGTGACGTTCGCCGGGCCCTTGGGCTCGCTGGTCGGGTAGTACTGCTCGACGACGCGTCCGAACTCGTCGAACACGGCACGGCCCGACACGGTCATGGCGTCGGAGCCGGAGATCTCCGCGTCCTTCTTGGTCTGGACGGGGCGCCCGGACCCGTCGGTGAAGGTGACGGTGTCGATGGTGTCGGCCTTCACCGAGCCGTCGGCGGCGCGGTCGAGATGGCGCGTGACGGCGTAGGGCACCTCGGCGTCCGGCCGGTACTCGAAGTCGATCGTCGGACGGCCCGCGTCGTGGTCGTGCGGGCCGGTGACGGAGTCGACGCGTCCGATGGCGTCGTAGGTGGTCTTCTGCTCCTGGCCGTTGGCGTCGGTCGCGGTCGTGACCTGCCCGAACCTCAGGTCGTAGGCGGCGCCGGAGCGGAGGCCGAAGCTGTCGACGGTGGACGTGACGTAGGTGCCGGTCGTGTCGTCGTAGGTGTAGGCGCGTTCGTAGCGTTGGCCGCGGTGGTTGGCGGGGGACTTGATGGACGCGATCGTGCCGTTGTCGTTGTAGGTGACATCGGTGACCGCGTCATCACCGGTGCCGGACTTGGCTCGATGGCGGGTGACGTTTCCGGTGTCGCAGTCCACCGTCGATTCGCGGGCGTTGAGCAGCTCTCCGCCGCTGCGCGCCTCCGTCGCCTGGGCGACGCCGACGATATGGGTGTCGGCGCATTCGGTGTAGCGGGTCGTCGTCTCGACGTCGTCGGCGGCTCCCGGCTCACCCCGGTCGACGGTGCGGACGACATTGCCGTACCTGTCGTACGACATCTCGGTCGAGGTGCTCTTGCCGGGTTCGGCGCGGCCCTCGTACCAGCGCTGGTCCGTCCGCACCAGTTCGGCGAAGACCGTGACCGTGTCACCGCGCCCGTCGGTGACGTCTCCGGACCCGACGTCGCGGAGAACGTAGGTCTTGAGGGTCTCGGTGTACAGCGCCCCGGACCCGTCCGCCACGGCCTCCCGTTTCAGCAGGCCGCGCGTGTAGTGGTTCCGGGTGTCGTAGTCGCGGGTGACCGTCCGGTAGACCTCGCCGCCGTCCGTGCGGTCCTGGGCGGTCACCCGGCCGTAGCCGAGGAACTCCCGCTCCCGCCGGTCGTACGCGCCGTTCTCGTAGGTGAAGGTCGTCTTCTGGGCGTCGGGACCGTCGCCCGGCAGCCCGTCGGAGACGGAGACGGACGACATCAGCCGGCGCGACCCCGGTTGGTCGTAGGTGTTGCCGTCACGGGTGTAGTCCAGGTCGATCCGCGACCCCAGCGGCCGGTGCACGCTGCGGAGCAGGTTGGTGCGCCCGGTCTGGTTGGACGCCACCTGCAGTTCGCCGTCCATGCCGGACGCGAGATGGTCGGCCAGCCCGTCGCCGTTGATGTCCCGCAACGTCTGCTGCGTGCGGGAGACGCCGATCGAGGCGTTCGCGCCGGGGTTGACGACGACGCAGCCGACCAGGAAGCACAGGGAGAACCGCGCGTAGGCGCCCGCGCCGAGCGTCGCGCCGCGGTCCTCGTTGACGCCGTCGAGGCTTCCGTTGAACGGGACGGGCGCGGCGAACCCCGTGCCGGTGTTCAGCGCGACCCTGATCGGGTTTCCGGTGAACACCCGGTCGATGAGCCCGTCGCCGTTGACGTCGGCGAGGGAGTTCTTCGTCGAGGAGGAACTCTGCTCGAACGACGCGCCGCCGCCGATGCCGTAGAAGTCGGTGTTGAACCCGATGTTGAGGCCGCTGTTGGTGGTCGTCCCCTCGTTGAGCTTCCCGCCGGGCCAGGGTTCGGGGGCGGCGAAGCGGTAGCCGAGGTTGAGGGCGGCGCGGCCGTCCTCGTGGACGCGGTCGGGCAGCCCGTCGCCGTTGATGTCGAGCAGGTCGTACTCGGCGTCGGACCTGGCGGTGCCGTGGTTGCCGCCGAGTCCGAGCGGCGGCATCTCGTTGCCGGACGAGGAGGTGTTGGACGTGCCCCACGCCGGCGGCGCGGCATGGCCGCGTCCGGTGCTGATGGTCCGTGCCGAGCTGCCCGCGTTGGCGTTGCCCGCCACGTTCTCCGATTTGCGCACCGCCCCGCCGGGCACCCGGCTCCTGGTCGCGCCGAGCACGCCGGTCGGGTCGGTGTACTGGACGCCGCCCGCGCCGACGACGTCGGGGAAGCCGTCGGCGTTCATGTCCAGGTAGTCGAGTTCGCCGGTCGTGGTGCCGTCCGCGACGCTGCCGCCGACGCTGATCACCCCGCCGCCGCCCCCGCCGCTCAGCGAGATCTGCTTCGTCCGGGACATGCGCGGCACGGCGCTGACGTCGTCGAAGTCGTCGGCGGTGGGAAGCCCGATGGTCCGGCCGCCGAACCGGGCGCTCGACACCTCACCGGCCGACACCCACGAGTACTCGCCCGCGTCCCACCGCTCGTACTCGGGGCGTGGGGTGAACGGGACGACGTTCGGCGGCTTGACGCGCGGGTCCTTCTCGAACTCCTCACGGTCCTTCGGCGGGTCGACCTCGCCGGGGAGCTGGCCCCTGATGTCGTCGGTGACGGCGAGGTCGGCCTGCCGGATCGGCCGCCCGGCCCGCTCCTTGTTGCCGTTGTATCCGGCCATGGACCAGCCGCGGTAGGGCCGTCCGAAGACACCCTCCGGCGCAGCGCCGTGCAGGGTGCCGGTGAGCGTCGTGCCGCCGACCGTCACCTCATGGCCGGTGATCTTCCCGGCGAGACCGGCGTCGGCGACCGCGAAGTCGAAGAACAGCTCGTCGCCCGTCTCGACGGGCACCGCCACCTCGGGCGGCTCGGCGCCGAGTTCGACGGTCCTCTTGGCGAGCAGGGCGCCCCGCTTCTTGACCGTGAACACCGCGCCGCCCCGCACACCGGGCGCCGCCGCCAGCCGCGGGACGACCGTCAGCGTCCCGCCCTCCGTCACCGTGTACGGGCGGGGCGGCGCGGTGGCGCTGCTCACCGGATACGTGTCGATGTCGAACGGCGGACGAAGAACCGGATCGAACCGGGCGTCGCGTGCCGCCGGGCTGCGCAGTTCGGCCATCCCCTCGGCCTCGACGTAGTCGGCCACGGGTTGCCAGTCGAGAACGCTCACGTCGATCGGCGAATCGACCTTGAGACGCCAGACCAGCTTCTGCCCCTGGGTGACGGGCACCTCGACGTCCACCGGGGTCGTGCCGGTCGAGTCGGCGGCGACCTTCTTCTCCAGCACCGGCCGCCCGTCCCGGGTGATCAGGATCGTGACGTCGTCGGTCGTGGCGGCCTTCTTGACGAGGTCGCCGGTCAGGTGGAGGGTGCCGTCGGCGGGCGCGGCGACGGTGGACGCGCGCCCGGCGAGGGTGAAGTCGGTGGACGCGGTGTAGGAGTGCAGCGGCAGCCCGTTGGCGTCGGTGACGGGCGCCATCCCCGTGTAGGCGATCTGCGGGTTCCACGCGACGCGGTCGCCGGTTCCGTCGTTCACCGAGCCGACACGGAAGTACAGGCGCTGCCCGCGCTTCACCGGGATCGCGTCCACATCGCCGGGGGTGTGCTCGCCCCGGTCGTCGGCCGCGATCGTCTTCGACCACAGCTCCCGGTCCTCGAACTGGACCGCCACCCGCACCCCGTCCGGTTTGCCGAACTCGGCCGGGTCGTCCTGGCTCGGCAGCAGCCGGACGGCGCCGGTCACGCGTACGACGCCGTCATAGGGCGCCGTCCACCGGCGAAGGCTGTCGACCAGCGGGAACGAGTCGTCGCGCCGGTCGCGGTCGGGACCGTAGTCGGGCAGCAGACCGTTCGGGTCGACCTTGCTGGGGCCGATCGGCACCGGAGTGTCCGCCGCCGAGCCGTACGTCACCGTGCCGTCGGCGCCGACCCGTCCGAACAGCACGCCCCGGCCGTTCACCAGGTCGGCGACGCCGTCGGAGTTGACGTCGGTGAAGTAGCGCCGGGACGTGGAGACGGTGTCGGTGTGGTTGAGCTGCGCCGCCCCGCGGCCGAGGTAGCCCTCCACGCCGATGACGCGGGTGCTGGACGTCTCGTCGAAGAGCCCGGGGAGGTTCCGCAGCGGCGTCCTCGTCTCGGCGAACCGTGGGCTTCCGCCCGGCCGCGACAGGTTCTTGCGGAAGACGTAGCCGTTGCCGCTCCTGAACACCTTGTCCGGCAGGTCGTCGCCGTCCACGTCGATCAGGGCGAGCAGGCCCTCCTGCGAGCCACGCTGATATCCGGTCTTCAGCCCGACCGACCCGTTCTTGGTGGGGCCGAAGCCGTATCCGACGTAAAGGTGTCCGCCGAGACCGGTGGAGGTGTTGCCGTTCAGGGCCCCGGCCTCGCCGGCGCCCGACCTGACGCCGTCCACGACCCCGTTGCGGACGTTGTCGTCGGGCGATTCCCAGTTCACGCGGTTGAAGGCGTCGTATGCGCCGCCCGCGCCGCGGATGTCGTCGAAGTAGTCGAACGTGTGCTTGTTGAACGGCTTTCCGTCCGCGTCGAACTGCTCGATGGACTTCAGCAGCGTCTTGCCGAACGCGCCCTGCTCGTACGCGAAGTCGTACTTGCGGACGAGCGTGTCGTTCAGCCGCACCTCCACCCGTCGCAGCAGATCGGCCGTGACCCGTTTGAACCCGCCCCGGGCGTCGATCGACACGTCCGGTCGCCGCGCCTCGAAAAGCTCACGGTCGCGGACGAACGTCACGGAGTACGGTCCTTCGGAATCTCCGTGACCGGTGTAGGAAATGCGTTTCACGTACAGGTTGCGGCCGTCGACCGCCCCGCCCTGGACTCCGGTGTCGTCCACCCGCACGTGGTGGTAGCGAATCGTGTTGCCGTTGCGGTCGCGCACCTCGCGCAACGCCCAGGAGAAAATGTCGCCGTCGTCGTCGGCGAGGGTCGCGCCCTCACCGCCGTAGAGCCACCGAGACCCGGCTTTGTCGGTGACCTCCCACTCGTACTTCTTGGGCGAGTCGCCCCTACGGACGATGCGCGCGAACCCGCCTTCGACGCGGGGCCGGAACACCTTGTCGCCCTCGCGCGGAACGGGCCGCTGCCGGTGGGCCACCGGTGCCAACTGCTCGCCGCCCATCACGTACGTTTCCGTCTCGCGTTCGGCGTCGTACCGGGGCACGCCCCATCGGGTCTCGACGCCGATGGACGGCACCGTCAGGTTCCACCCCATGCCGAGCCAGCCGCTCGCGTCCGCGGACGAGTAGTTCACCGCCAGTGACGGCTGGAGCCCGGCCCGTCCCTTCGGAAGCTCGATCGGATAGGACAGGCGAGCGGCGCCGTCATGTCCCGCCTCGGGCACCGCGATCTGGTTCACCCCCGTCGCCGGACTGGCCGCCTGAATTCCCGAGAGCCGGTTCGGGTCGAACGACTCGACCGCCGGGCCCTCGGGAGCGACGACCGTGGCGTTCACCATGTCGGTGAAATGGTCGGTGACCGAGACGATGCGGTGTTTCTTCTCGTCCACCGAGACCCGGCGAAGCGCCCGCCAGCATCCGGTCGGCTCGTCGAAGAAGAACGTGTGGACGTCCTGCGCCGTCATCCCCGACGCCTTCAGAACGGCCGGGTCATAGGGCAGCGAAACAGTGATCTCGGCATCGAATCGATGCGGTGATGGAGTGAACCGATAACCGCCCTTGGACAGGTTGTCCATGCCCGTGCCGAGTTCGGGAACCTGCTTTTCGGTCAGCCGCTGGATACCGATCTCGACCGGCTTCGAAACGGCGTCCGGCCCGATCGTCAACTCGGCGCCCGCATGGGCCAGCCGCCGCGGCGCACCGGGCGCCACGCTGGCCCGATACGCGGTGGACGCCGCCGCGGGGGTCGCCTTCGCGTCTCCCCGCAGGCAACCGGTCGACGACGGGGACAATGCCTCCGCGCGCTCCGCGACGGGACCGACACTCGCCGAAAGACCGGACAACAGTAACGCCAACCCGACCACGACAGCCGGCAGCCGACTCCGTCCCAGCGCACGACCCATTTCCACCAGCCCGATCCGTCATCCGGCCCAACGCGAAGGCATTCAGTCATGTGGGCATGCCAAAAACCGCTAACGGCATGCGCGACGTGAAACCGGCCGGTGTCGCCGGTGTTCACAACAATGCAGCGACCTGACTACGATTTGTGACGCGAGTCATTTCCACGATCAAGATGCATGAGGCGTCGGCGCACTGTCCAGAGGAGATCACTTGCTCTTCCTTTTAGAACGCAACAAATGACCGCTTGTGGACGCATGTGTGGTACGAGAACACGGGGTCTGTGTCACACGGCACACTTCCGACGACCGTGCCGACCATTCCGAAAAGGTGAACACTGATCACCGGAAGTAACGCGGTCGGCGCGCACGGTGTCCCCACGGAAGTCGCGCAGTTCGCCGTCTCGGTCAGCCGTGTGACCCTGGGCGAGCACTACTTGATCGGCGTGGTGGGCGCGTCCCCGACCGGTCACGGCGTGACGCCACGGGCCGCCCGCCCCCCTGACTGATGGACGCGGTCAGATGGGCGTGGTCGCGAAAACCTTGGGGTCTCTGGATATTGTTCCGTGCCAAGACCGACAGGACCCTGGGGGAGGGGACCGTGGCGAGGATCGCATCGGCTCGGCCGTCCGCGGAGCCGACCTCACCCGAGCAGCATGACCGCCGCCGGCGCATCCTCCGCGCGGCGGCGCGTATCGGTGCGGAGAAGTCGCTCGAGCGCGTCCAGATGCACGAGGTGGCGAAGGAGGCCGGGGTCGCGATCGGCACTCTGTACCGGTACTTCCCTTCGAAGGTGCATCTGTTCACGGCGCTCCTGGCGGTGCGGGTCGACCGGCTTCGTGAACAGGTCGAGGCGTCCGCCCCTGACGTCGGCGCCGAGGACGCGGTCGCCGACCTGCTGGTGGACGCGAGCCGGTGCCTGATGGAGCAGCCCGTCCTGTCGACGTCGATGCTGCACGCGTCCAGTTCCGCCCATGTCGCGACGGTCGCCGACACCGTTCACATCGACACCACCTTCCGCGACATCCTGCTGCGGACCATCGGGATCGAGGACCCGACCGTCCAGGACGTGACGCTCGTCCGATTACTGGTGCAGTGCTGGTCGGGAGTGCTCCAGTGGAGCCTGAACGGCCGCGCGTCCATGGCCGACGTCGAGGCCGACATTCGCCTGGCCTGCGAACTGCTCCTCGCGTCCCGCTTCAGGACTCCGCACCCGTGATCGCCGGGTGTCGCTGGTTCAGGGGCGGCCTCCGGCGGCGGGCGGGCTGATCGTCACCGGCGCCCAGGTCTGTCCCGCGTCGGACGTGGCGAGCAGGACGCCCTTCCCGTTCATCCCGGCCGGGGCGTACACGACGAAACCGTTCCGATCGGTGGTGAACAGCAGATCTTCCCACCCGGCGCCGCCGTCGAAATTCTCCACGACCGTCGCCCAGGTGACGTCGCCGGTGTTGCGGTAGAGCCAGCTCCCGTCGGACACGGAGGCGACCACGAGAGTGCCGGACGGGGTGGCGGCCAGCGTGGACAGGATGCCCGGTCGTGGCGTGGTCCCGGCGTCCGAGGTGGTTCGCGCGGTGTCGGCGGAGCGGAAGACGTGCTTGGTGGCCTTGGAGAAGCCGGCGTCGCCCACGCACAGCAGCGTGACCCGTCCGCGCGGCATCGGCGCGACGTCCACGAGCGCCTCGGCGTGCTCCTTGTCGCAGGGGGAGGGCCGCGGCGACCAGCGGCGTCCCGAGTCGCTCGCGAAGAACGCGTCGGGTTGTCCGGCCGTGCCGGGCATGGCGATGTAGGCGGTCCTGCGGTGGAGGGCGATGACGACTTCGGCGGCCGTTCCGGTCGGCAGCGTCACGGGGACGCGCCGCCATTCGCCGTGACGCACGTGGGCACGCCACACGGAAGGGGGCCTGTCACACTCGTAGGGCGGGACGCCCAGTTCGCAGGGTGAGACCGCGGCGTAGATGACACCGGCGTCGGCGGCCAGGGACAGGACGCGCCGTCCGTCACCGGGCGTCGGCGCCTCGCGCCAGGTGCGACCGCCGTCGGATGTGGCGTAGAAGGATGGTCCGAACGCCCAGCCGTGCCGGTCGTCCGCGAACCGGATCTTGGTGATGCCTGCCTCCCCGGGCGGGGCGAGGGGCGCCGGGGGCGCGCCGACCGCCGACCAGGTGGCGCCGCCGTCGCGGGTCGTGACTACGGCGGTGCATCGTCCCGCCGGGCACGGGACGGTGCCGAGCACCCAGCCACGCAGAGGGGAGGGCCAGGTGATGGACTGCGCGCGAAAGTCACCGGGAGCCGGGCGTTCGGGCACGCCTCCGTGGGCGCCGCCTTCCGCGTCGGCGGGCACGCCGGTCAGCCCGCCGAGAAGCAGCATCGAAGCACCGACCACCAGGCCGCGTTTCCATGGACGTAAGTCACGCATGGTTCTCCTTGCCGGAGGTCGGATCCCCCCGGGGACGGTTCCCAGAGTGATCGCCTGATTTCGGATCGTTGATATCCCGTTCCGGTGAGACGAAACACGACCGGGGCGGCACGGTTTAATCACGTCGCGCGGCATCCGGCCATGACCATAGAATGCCCTCCTTCTCGTCAATGGTGACGAGTCACTAAAGGGGCGACAAATGGATACTGAGCGTGTCGACGACGTCATTCGCGTCCGGTACGGCAACTATGCCTCGGCGGTGGGCACGCTGCTCTTCCCCGCCGCGGTGGCCTTCATGGTCTTCCAGGGATTGACCTCCTCCGACACGTTCTCGTGGGTGCTGTGGTGGATCGGGACGGTGGGCCTCCTGGTGAGCGGAGCGGTGAGGGACGTTCGGCAGGTGCGAGGCCTGACACTCGACGTGGACGGCATCACCTGGCACCTGGTCGAGTTGTTCATTCCTTGGGCTCAGGTGACCGCGCTGGAGGTCGACAGCGGTGTCAAAGGCTCGGGGAAACCGCACCTGATCGTCCGGACGACCGATCCGGAAGAGGCGCTTCTGGGTCGCCGGGGGCTCGCGCGATTCATCATCTCGGGGAATATCAAGCAGTTCGCGGGACCGATCGCCGTCAAGGCCCACCTGCTCGCGTCTCCGCCCGAAGAGGTCATCGCCGTCGCCGACCGGCTGAGGGAGGCCCCGGCCGCCCCGTCCACGCCCGCCGGGGACGCGCGCCGGACGCGTCGGACCCGGGCCCGCCGAATCGCCGGCTATTGGGACTTCGCCGCCGCTGTCGCGGTGGTCGCCATGGCGCTCTCCGTGCTGACCCGCTGACGGCGAAAAGCACCCTCCCGGGCTCTTCAATGGTAGGGAACCATAGTGGACCGGTCCCTGTTGAAATGTCGGGCTGATTTTCGAGTAACGGCGACCGAGATGTACGGCCGGATGCTTCTGCTCCCTTGAATCATGTTAAAACATGATCATTGACAATGTCTGGAGGCCTGGTTACCGTCTGTCCGGATGTTGGGGGAACGTCCATTGAAAGGCAGACTTCAGGTGCTCGCTCCCATTCGGCAGAGCGCCTGAATTGAAGAAGAGGATCACCATGCGTAAGAGGATCGCGTTCTCCGCCGTTACGCTCGCCCTGGCCGCCGCGGGACCCGTCACCCCGGCCGCCGCCGCGTCATCTCCCGCCAACGGTCCGAAGGACGTCAAGGTCGATATCGCGGCCGTCAACGGCTCCGGATGCAAGCCGGGCTCCGCCGCGGTATCCCTGGCATCCGACAGAGACAGCTTCTCCGTCACCTACAGCGATTACACCGCCCAGGCGGGCGGTTCGACGACGCCGGCGGATGGCCGCAAGACCTGCCGGGTCAACCTGCAGGTCCTCGTCCCCGAGGACTTCACCTACGCGGTCTCCGCGGTCGACTATCGCCTGCGTGCGGACCTCCAGTCCGGCGCCAAGGCCGTCCAGCGGGCGAGCTACTACTTCCAGACCGACTCGGAGACCAAGACCGCCACGCACAACCTCACGGGCCCGTACAACAAGAATTTTGAGGTCAGCGAGAAGATTCCGGAGGATCAGCTCGCTTGGAAGCCGTGCGGCGAAAGGCTGAATTTCAACATCACCACGGAACTGCGGGTCGACAAGGGAACCTCGGACGCGTCGAAGGTCAGCACCATCACCTTGAACTCCGGTAATGGCGCCAAGGTGAACTACCACCTCGCCTGGAAGCCCTGCTGACGATTCCGTCCTGACCGGTAGGCGGGACCCCGCTCACGGCGTCTCTGGTACGAGGTCGTAGGTGTTGAGCAGGGCACCCGAGGCGAACCTCCGTGAGTCGGTGAGGCGGAGATCGTGCCGTCGGTACGTCCCGTCGAACAACGGGGTCCCGCCACCGAGAAGGACGGGATTGACGACGAGCCGCAACTCGTCCAGAACCCCGAGGCGAATGGCGCTGGTCGCGGCCTTGCCACCGGCGAACAGGGCGAGGTCACGCCCGTCCTGCCGCTTCAGGTCCGTCAGCGCGGTCGCCGGGTAGTCGCCGAGCAGGTGGGAGTTGTCCCACTTGGTCTCGCGAAGGGTGCGTGACAGGACGTACTTGGGCAGCTCGTTCATCCGGCGCCGCTGGGTGGCCGAGACCTCGTCCCCGGCGGTCGGCCAGTAGTCGGCGAGCTGCTCGAAGGCGGTCCGGCCGAAGACCATCCCGTCGATGGACTCCAGCAGGGCGTCGATGTGGGCCTGGAACTCCTGGTCGGCGAAGTGCCAGTCGATGTCGCCCGCCCGGTCGGTGATGTAGCCGTCGGCCGACACGTTGATGTGCAGGAACAGCCGCCTCATGGAACCTCCTCCGAACGACGAAGTATTCTTGAACAACCACTCAAGAAGTAGCTGTGGCACAACCCTCACACTTCTTGAACGGCCTGTCAAGAAGTTGTACGCTCCGACCATGCCCCGCACCGGACGACCGCGTTCCTTCGACGACGACCAGGTCATCGCCGGGGCCCTCGAGCTGTTCTGGCGCCGGGGCTACGCGGCCACCTCGCTACGGGACCTCAAGGACGAACTCGGCGTCCTCCCGGGCAGCCTCTACGCCGCCTACGGCGACAAGCACGGCCTGTTCCTGCGCGCACTGGAGCGCTACGTCGACGCCGCCCGGGAGCAGGCGACCGGACTCTCCGGCGACGATGCCGCGCTGCCCCGCATCCGGGCGCTCCTCCTGAGCGTTCTCCAAGCCGCACAGGAAACCCCCGGACGCGGCTGCATGCTCGGCAACACCGCCGCCGAACTGCTCCCCGAGGACGAGACCGCGGGCCGTCTGGTGAACGCCGGCTTCGGCGCCCTGGAATCCGGCCTGGAACAGACCCTGCGGGCCGCGCAGCGATCAGGCGAGGTGCGTCCGGACATCGACTGCGGCGCCCAGGCACGCCTTCTCCTCGCCCTCATGCAGGGACTCCACGTCGTCGCCCGAACCGAACCCGACCCCGACCGCCTCACCGACGCCATAGACGCCGCCCTGGCCCCCCTGACCCACCACCCCGAATCCGACTAGCCTCGATCAGGCGATTCACTCACCCGCCGCGGTCTCCGCGCCGCTGCTGATGGTGCTGATGCGGTCATCGAGGTCGAAGAGAACCGCCAGACGGGACGAGTCCTCCCCCTCCTGGCGTCGCCCCTGAATCCGGGCGGGCGAGTGCTCCACGATCCTCGCGTTGTCGCGGTTCAGAATGGCACTGACCTCCGGGTGCTCTTTCGCCCGTTCGATGGGGCATCGGACGGTGACGCGGTGACCACCGGCGGACTCCACGACGATGACGGCGGGGGATTCGGCGACCTCGAACCCGTGGTGCCGCATGAAACCGCGGACGACACGGAGTTGCTCATGCGGCCAGACCTCGGCCGCCTGCATGAGGAGGCGGGACGCGGCCAGACGATCGAACCGCGCGGTCGGCACACTCGGATCGTCCGTGGCCAGGGCAAGACGGCCCTTGCCCTCGTTGACGGTGACGAAACTGACGCCCTTGGCGCCGATCAGCGTGGCGGCGGCGAGGGCCATGGTGGTCGCGCCCTCGGCGGGATGGTTGAACCGGGAGAAGTCGAGGTGGCCCTTCATCAGCTCGGGGATCTGGTGGCGTTCGCCGAACTCCCGAATGGTGCGCAGCTCCGCCAACGCGGGCGAGTCCTGCTCCCAACTCGGGTTGTCCCACGTCCACAACCACGTCTGGGAAAGGTTCGAGAAGCTGCCCAGGACGGTGAGCCCGCCCAGCGTGCGACCGTCCAGAGTCAGGGTCGCTTCCTGCGGATCCCATTCCACATGGCTCTGCTCGAACGCATCGTTGAACACGTCCTGCTGCTGGATGGACGCCGCCGCGACCTCACTCGCGAACGCCTCGAACGTCGGGCTGTAGAACCTCGGCCCCTCCGAGTACTCGGCCCAGAACCGGGCCTCGCGGTGCCGGCCCGCGTTCGCGTAGATACCGCTGAGCCTGCGTGCGGCCTTCTCGTTGCCGACCTCCAAGACCGCCCTGCGCAACCAGGCGACGCCCTCGTTCACCTTCTGCTGCGACAGATACACGTTCGCGACGGCGTTGGCCGCGTTCGGATGCCGAAGCTCCGCCGCGCGGCGCCATGCCTCGATGCTCTTCTCGGGCTCGTCCCGGTCCCGCCAGACGAAACCGAGGTTGTAGGCGGCGATGGCGTTACCGAGATCGGCCGCCTTCCCGTACCACTCGGCGGCGGCGACGAGATCGCCCTTCCCCCCGTCGTCGTAGATCGCTCCAAGGTTCGAGGCCGCCTTGGCGTCGGAGTCCAGTTCCCAGGCGCGCATGAAACAGTGCTTCGCCTCGTCCACGGCCCCTCGACCGCGCAGCAGCGCACCGAGGTTGAGGTAACCGCCCGCGTCTCCCCCCTCGGCGGCCCGCCGATACCAGCGCTCGGCCTCCTTCAGATCCCCGCGCGTCTCCTCCGCATAACCGACCTCGAAGGCACTCTCCGGCACCCCCTGTTCCGCCCCGCGCCGGTACCACTCCACGGCCCCGGCCTTGTCACCCCCGCCCAGCAACAGCCCGGCCAACTCATGGGCGGCGACCGCGTGCCCCTTCTCGAACGCCTCCCGAAAGCACCGCTCCGCCTCCGCCACATCACCCCCGCGCTGAGCCCGAAGCCCCTGCTCATGCAGATCGATCGCCTCCGGGTGTCCGGCGCCGCTCATGAAGTCCCTCCTCGTGGTTTCCGACCGGTCCTAGGAAAGGACGCAGAGAAACGATCACCGGTTCGTTCACCGGGCCGATCGGTCCGTGGTCGGCTCCGACACGAAGCGGGCCCGCCGGACCGCCGGAGATGACCATCGGTGTGCCGCGGGCCGGCAGCTGCACGGTGGCCCGATCGCGCAAAGAGCGTAGAGCGGCTGCGGAACCTCACGAGCTTGGTCATTACTCCACCGGTAGAACGTGGTCTTGGGAGAGCCGGAGCGGGGGCTTGAAGGGGATGCCCGCGAACCGCGGCGGGCGGACGGCTCGTCGTTGACATTGCGCGGGAGAAGCGGCCGCCGCGGGCCGGTATGCAGGCTGTGCGCGCACGAGCGGGCGCAGCGGCGACCGGGCGCAGCGGCGACCGGGCGCGTCCGTCAGGCCGTTTCCGTTGTCGGGGTGGTCACCCGGGTCAGGTCGGCGAGTGCCTCTGAGATGAGCGCCGGGTTGAGGTCGCCGGGGACGTGCGCGGCGGGTCGTTGATCGGTGTAGCGGTCGGGGTGAACGGCGAAACGGACGTCTTTGAAGGTTTGATCCCTCATCTCGTCGGGCGCGCCGATGGTGATGCCGTAGTCGTAGGTGACGACCAGGTGCAGGTCGGGGGCGACGTGGCGGGAGATCCACCACTCGATGCCCGCGTCCATCGGTCCACCGCGCTCCCAGCCGCGCCGGACGAGGCCGAGAATGTCACCGATCGGGACGCTCCGGCCCTCGAAACGGGTCAGGCGGCCGGTTTCGCGTTCCTTGTCGGTGAGCGCGTGGACGGGCCGTGCGAGCTGGTCGAACGGTTGCAGGATCTCGTAGTCGGCGAACACCCGTGACCATGCCTTCGTCTCGTCGCCTAGGTGGACCGGATGCGCGACGGCGACCCGCGCGGTCTCGGGGAGGGTGACGGTGTCGTCGGCGGCGTCGGCGAACGTGCCGTCCTCGGCGACGCGGAACGCCGGACCGTCCTCGGCCAGCCAGACCAGGCGGCGGACCAGGTGGCCGGTGAGGGGATGGGCGACGAGGAACTCGCGGAACTCGGCCACCGGCCAGTGACGGGTTGTGATCATGGCCGTTTCGAAGCGGGCGAGCCGGTCGGCCGCTACCGTCCGGACGTCCTTCTTGAGGCTCGTGAACCTCTCGTAGGCGGCGGGGGCGAGTTCGGGGTCGTCCTTGGCGCCCGGTTTGGGCAGGGACTTGCGGGGGGTGCCGTCCGCGTCGGCGATCGTCGGCCTGAGCAGCTCGTCGAACCCGATGACGAACCGGCGCGGACCGTAGTCGAGCGTGAGCGTCCCGGACGCGTCCAGCCCGAAGTCGGGGACGAGCCGGTCCGCGAGCTGCTCGGCGGACAGTCCGAGCTCGGCTGCGAGCTCGGAGATCTTCTCCTGCGCCCGGGTCTTGAGGCCGGTGAACTTCACCCGCTGCGAGATCGAATGCAGATGCAGGAGGGCGGTGTCGGTGCCGATCGCCGCGAGGACGTCCAGGCCCGTCACGGCCTTGGCGTGACCGCCGTTCCCCGGCCACGCCCGGATGACCGGGGTGAGGCGGCGGACCGTCTCGTCGTCACCGGTCAACGCCAGCTGGGTGAACGCCCAGTTCTCCTTGGCCGGTGCGCCGCACACCTCCCACCAGCGGAACAGCGCCCAACCGAACTCGGCGAGGGACGCCGGATCGCACAGGTCGCGGACGATCCGCACGCCCGCGTACGCGTCGCCGGGCTTCGACATGGCCAGCATCGTCAGGACGTGCCCGGCCGCCTCGTCCGGGAGAGCCCGCTCGCGGTCGCGCACCAGGATCTGCGGGAGCACGCGCGGGTCCGCCCAGTCGACGACCGGAACGTTCCTCGGCAGGTCGTCGAGGGGGTCGGTGGACAGCAGCGCCTCGATCGCGGCGGCGGCCCGTTCACCGTGCACGCGCGCCGCCGCGACGATCGGCTCCGGGCCGTGCCCGTCGGCGATCAGACGCAGCGCCGCCTCGGCGGCACGGCGGGTCGGGCCCGCCTTGCCGAGCGCGTCCGGAATCAGGCAGGGGGCGGCGGCGGTCCCGTGCCGGCGGAACCAGGCACGGGCCGTCTCCGCCCCGGCCTTGAGCCGGACGAGCCAGTCGGCCATCGTCCGCGCGATCTCGTCGGACAGCAGCGGCAGCGTGTAATGCCCGAAGGCGCCCGGATCGCGGCGAACGACTGCCAGCACGGGGCCGCAGGCGTCCGTCTCGTGACGTGCGACGAGCGGCCCCAGCCACTCGTGCACTTCACGCATTTCGGCGTAGCTGGGCTCCCAATCCCGCACCAGCGGCCGCACCAGATCCACGGGACCCCTCAGGAACAGGGTGGGACGCTCGATCACGTTGAAGGCGTGACCCTGCTCGACCGCCGCGGCCCTCTCGGCGAAATCCACACCCTCCGCCCGCCGGTCCCACAGGTCGGCCTGGGGTGCCGCCCAGCTTTCGCGTTCACCGGGCGCCCAGGTGATCGCGCGGGCGCCGGGCGCGGGCAGATCCTTGATGACGACGGGCGTGGTCTTCGCGCGGGGACGGGTCCACGGCGGCTCGGTCAGCAGGCACGGGACGTCCGTGGTCTGCGGGAGGCGCACGTTCGCGTCGAGGATCTCCTGGATCGCCGCCCGCTGCTCGGCGGGCAGGCCGCGCGCCACCTCCGCGGCGATGCCGGGGTTGGCGCGGACGTGCGCCGACAGCGGCTCGGCGACCGCCGCCCCCGGCAGCAGCCGCATCGCTCGAACCGGGAACCGGCGGGCGGCGGCCATCAGGGCCGCGACGACCTCGGGGCGGTCGATCCGGTCGACGAGGGCCTGGAACGCCTCGTCCCCGGGCAGCGCGACGAAGAACTCCAGAATCGTCCGGAGCTCGTCGGTGGTGTCCAGGTACGGGTTGTCCAGGGCCTCG
The DNA here is from genome assembly GCF_003634705.1 of Actinomadura pelletieri DSM 43383. Lineage (GTDB taxonomy): Bacteria > Actinomycetota > Actinomycetes > Streptosporangiales > Streptosporangiaceae > Spirillospora > Spirillospora pelletieri. Next base: position 934,131 of record NZ_RBWU01000002.1, read on the forward strand.
ATCAACAGCGGCACCACGGCGTCGACGCCGACGCCGTCGAGCAGCGTCGCGACGACGTCGCGTCGGCAATCATGGCGGAGCCGCTGGCCGAGCATGGCGGGCTGGTGCGCCCGGCCGAGGGCGCAGAGCGGCAACCACGGGGGCAGCCGGTCGAACGCGATCTCCCCGGGCCGCGCCCACAGGTCCTCGACCCAGTCGTCACGAGTCGGGGCCAGGTAGGCGGCGAGCACCTTCTGGAGCGGGTGGCGGCGGACGCCCGCGATGGAGTCCACGGCCTCGGCGTAGACGTCGTCGGGCGCGGCGGCCAGGCGGGCGCGCAGCCCCCTGCCGCTCGTGCGCGTCAGCCACCAGTCGTGGAGCATCTCGTCGGAGCTCTTGCGGCGGAGCGTCATCGACCGCAGTTCCGCACGGCGCTGCGCGGTGGCCAAGCGGAACGGCAGGCCGGTCTGGTTGATGTTCGCCGGGTTGTCGGCATGGATCCCGGCCCACTCCACGCAGGCGCGGGCGGCGAACGCGACGCCGTGCTCGGCGACCAGGGCGTCGACGAACAGACGGTCGGGCGGCGGAGCGGACCGCTCCTCCATCTCGTTCAGCGGAGCGGTGACGTACGCGACCGCGGCGGCGCCAAGCGGGTCGGGCTCCCCGCGCAGATGGCCACGGGCGGCCTCCGCGATACCGGACTCGGTGCCCGGGAGCCCGAGGACCACGTCGATGTCGTCGCGCACGGCGTCCACGAGGGAACGCACCCGCTCGACGGCGTCCTTGACGAGCGCGGGCGCCGACGGAACGTCCGGCCGGTCCCGCCGCGGGTGCCGGACGCGGCGCCAGGCGTCCGGCATGACGAACGTGTCCTCGTCGACCACCGTGTTGTCGATCATGAGACGACCGTAGGCCAGGCCGCCGACAAACCTCCCGAAAACGGCCCACTCCCCTCGACAGGGAAGTTGGCGGGGTGGGCTTCGTGTCTTTCGATCGGCGGGCACGGTGTACTTCCGCCGGGCGGGGGCTTCCGCCCGGCCGGGGGGCGGTACCGCTTGGCGAGTGGGGGACGCCGCTCGTCGTGGTGGGCGCAGATGTGCCTGTTATGTCGGCTTATGGGGGACTTATCGTCCAGCCGCTGGGGGGACGGGACGGCGGGTCGTGCTGCACGCCCGTCGGGAGCCCGTCGAACTGTAGTCGACGGTGAAGGACACGAGCATGAAAATGCCGAGTTCGAACAGGAGCATGGAAAGTCCGGACGCCTTCGAGTCCGGCGTGAAGAGGCCACGGACGAGAAACAGGAGATGGTTTCTTCCAGTGATCGGCGCCGCGGCGATCGCGTTCACTCCGGTGATGGCCGCCGCCCAGGCCGACACCGGAAACAATGGCGCTGAAAAGGCGCTGGTGTGCGCGGACGGCACGACCGTCCAGACGGACAAGGGCGCGGTCTGCGGCCTGGTCGGCGACGGTGTCCGATCCTGGCTCGGAGTCCCCTACGCGGCCCCGCCCCTGAAGGAGTTGCGCTGGGCGCCGCCGCAGCCGGCCAAGCCGTGGCCCGCGACGCTGGAAGCCACCGCGGCCGGTCCGTCCTGTCCGCAGCCGCGAGGGCTCGGGCCGGGCTCGACCAATGAGGACTGTCTGAAGGTCAATGTCACGGCCCCGGAGAACACCGACGGGAAGCCGCTGCCGGTGATGGTGGAACTGCACGGCGGCGGATTCCGGTTCGGTGCGCCGTCCGACGGCAAGCACCTCGTCAAGAACGGCGGAATCCTGCACGTCGGTGTCTATTACCGGCTCAACATCTTCGGGTACATGGCGCACAAGTCGCTTGGCGCGACGTCCGGCAACTATGCGATCCGTGACCAGCAGGCCGCGTTGCGGTGGGTGCAGACCAACATCGCGAAGTTCGGTGGCGACCCGTCGAACGTGACCATCTACGGCGCGTCCGCGGGCGGGTCGAGCGTGTGCGCCAACAGCATCTCGCCGCTGTCGAAGGGGCTGTTCCACAAGGGCATTCCGCAGAGCGGCGAGTACAACTCGCGGCGTGGCAACGACATCCAGTGGCAGCCGCAGGACTGCGCGGCGAAACTGCCGACGCTGGAAGAGGCGCAGGCCGCCGGTGAGCGGTTCGCGAGGGCCGTCGGCTGCACGAGCGGCGACCAGGCCGCGTGCCTGCGCAACGTGCCCGTGGAACGGCTGCTCCAGCAGACCGGACGGGGCGTCGGCCCGGACGTGGGCACGCAGGCGCCGATCGTCGACGGTCAGGTGCTGCCCATGTCGCCCGCACAGGCGTTCGCCGAAGGAAAAATCAACGACGTCACGCTCATGCACGGCGTCGACCGCGACGAGACTCAGCTTCCGGCCGCGAACACGCCCGCTGAGTACAGGTCCAATATTCAGCAGCAATATGGGGATATAGCCGATCAGGTGATGAAGCTGTATCCGATTGAGCGGTTCCCCGAGCCGTCCGCGTTCATCGCCTACCGGACGATCGTCGCCGACTCCAACTCCGTGTGCCCGGCGTTGATCAACGACAAGCGGATGGCCAAGCACATCAAGGTGTTCGCGTACCAGACCGACAACGCCGACGCGCCACCGATGTTCTTCCTGGACAACACGAAGCCCAACGGCGCATACCACATCAGCGAGAGCATCTTCCTCAGCCCGTTCGGTGATACGCAACTGACGCCCAACCAGGTGTCCTTCGGCAAGCAGCTCACGGCACAGTGGACGGGATTCGCCCGAACCGGCGACCCGACCGTGACCGGAACTCCGCTCTGGACGCCGTTCACCGAGTCCGACCCCGGAGTCATGTCGCTGGTGCCCGCGGGTGACAGCGAGATGACCAGGGAGATCGGAAGGCAGCATCACTGCGACTTCTGGGAGAAGTACATGGCGTTCTGATCAACAAAACCCGGTAATCGGCTGATCCGACACTTCCTTGACCAGGTGGATTGACGTGGAATGCCGCAAATTGTGCGCTACGTGCCAGATATGGGGTGGCCTCTTGAACGCCATCGGCCACGCCGATTCCATGAGCGCATGCGAGCCACAGCGGTTCATTCTCGTGCGGTCCCATTCCAGGACCGAACGCCACCCGATGGCCGAGAACTCCAGGGTCGCCCGACGCCGCGTAACCGATCGTCGCCGCAGAGAAGGAAACCGTCCCGCTCGACCGAGGATGAAGAGCGTCTCGTGGTCGTGGTCGTCGTCAAGGCCGCCGACGCCGACGAACTCATCCCGGTCGGGCTGGGACGGGCCGTCCATTTCATCCGGCGGTCGGATGTGCGTTACGCCGAGGCCCACGGCGACTACGCCCGCCTGTACACCCAGGGCGGCAGCCACCTCGTGCGGGTCTCGCTGGCGGCACTGGAGGAGGCGTGGCGGGACGCCGGGTTCGTTCGCATCCACCGATCCCACCTGGTCTCGCTCGCGCACATCGATGAGATGGTCGTCGAGTCGGGGCGGTGCACGCTCCGGGTCGGCGGCACCCGGCTGACCGTCAGCCGGCGCAACACCGGCGCGCTCCGCGACCGGCTGCTCAGGGGAGTCCTGCCGGGGGCCTCCCGGAGCGCCCGGGGTTCTCGCGGCGCCCGCAATCCCCGCGGCTCCAGGAACGCCCGAAGTTCCTGAGGCCTCCAGCTCCCGAAGGGAACACCCCAACATGCGTGCCAAGAGACGGGCGACCGCCCTGGTCGCCGCCGCCTGCCTGATGGTGGGCGGAGCCGTCGCCTCCGGACCGGCCGCGTCCGGAGCGTCCCCCGCCACCGACTGGCCGACCTGGACCAAGGACCATGTCGGCTCCCGCTTCGCCGCGGAGGAAAGCCAGATCACGCCGGAGAACGTCGGCGGCCTCAAGGTCAAATGGGCCTTCGGGTTCTCGCGCCAGGCGGGCGCCCCGCACAGCCAGCCCGCCGTCGTCGGCGACACCGTCTACTTCGGCGGCCCGGACGGCATCTACCGCGCCGCCGACGCCAAGACCGGCAGGGTCAAGTGGCAGTTCAACCTGAACACGGTCGGCACCGGCTTCACCCAGGTCCGCGACGGCGCCTCCGTCGCCGAGGGCAAGGTCTTCTTCGGTGACACCCGCGGCTACCTGTACGCCGTGAACCAGGCCAACGGACAGCTGGTGTGGGCGGAACGGATCGACGACTACCCCAGCGCCACCGTCACCAGCTCGCCGATCGTGTTCGAGGGACGCGTCTACGTCGGCGTGTCCAGCGGCGAGAACCTCCTCGGCAAGGACCACCCCTGCTGCAAGTTCCGTGGCCACGTCGACGCCCGCGACATCAACACCGGCAAGCTCGACTGGCGCTTCTACACCATGCCCGAGCCGAAGCAGGACGGCACCTGGCCGAACGGCGTGCCGCGCTACGGCCCGGCCGGCGGCGGCGTGTGGAGTTCCCCGGCCATCGACCCGGTCACCAAGACGCTCTACGTCGGCACCGGGCAGAACTACAGCGGAAGCGGCGGGCACTTCGACTCCGTCCTCGCGCTGAACACCGCCACCGGTGAACCCCGCTGGACGCGCAAGATGACCGACGTCGACACCTGGCGCCGGGAATGCACCAGCCCGTCCCCCGAGGACCAGCAGTACTGCCCGAACCTGAAGGACGGCACGGCGCTCGACTTCGACCTCGGCGCCACCCCGAACATCTTCACCGCGGGCGGGAAGCGTCTCATCGGCATCGGCCAGAAGGTCGGCGTCTACCACGTCCTGGACGCGTCCACCGGAGAGATCGTCTGGCAGCGCCAGCTCTCCGAGCCCATGCCGGGCGGCGGACTGAGCGGCATCCAGTGGGGCACCAGCTACGACGGCGAGCGCCTCTACGTGGCGACCTACATGGGGAACCCGGGCACGCTCTACGCCATCGACCCCGCCAACGGCCACATCATCTGGAAGACGCCCAACCCGGAGGACGGCTGCAAGACCGGCGGCGCGGCCCAGTACCCGAACGTCTGCCGGCTCGGCCACTCACCGGCCGTGACGACCTCACCCGGGCTCGTCTGGCTGGGCAGCATGGACGGCAAGTTCCGCGCGTACTCGTCCGAAACCGGCAAGGTCCTGTGGGCGTTCGACACCATCGCCGACTTCCCGACCGTCAACGGCGGTCCGGGACGCGGCGGTGCCATCGCCGGAGGCGGCGGCGCCGTCGTCGCCAACGGGATGGTCTACGTCCTCACCGGTGACACGTTCACCCGGTACCCGACCGACAAGGGCCAGGTCATGCTCGCCTTCGGGCACTGAGTTCGCGATCTGGTCGGGGAGGCTCGCCTTCGGCCTCGCCTCCCCGACCAGGTAACGCGATCACGCGACGGCTGGGGACGCCGAAGTACAGGCCCCAGCCACCCGTTGGCTCGGCCGTGAGTCTCGGGCGGCCGAAAAGCGCGGGCGGGAGCGGTGTCCTCGACACCCTCCCGCCCGCGCCTCTTTGCTCAGTCGTCGACGAAGACGCCGATGCCGTTGGCCACGGCGCGTTCGCTGCCGTCCGAGGGCTCGTTGCGGATGACGGCCTTCCCCTTGGTTCGGGTGACGAACGTGGAGGAGCCGCCGCCGTCCAGGTTCACGGCGCCGTCCGCGCCCGCCTTGTCCATGAGGGACGCCAGTTCCGCGACGGTCAGGCCCGCGCTGCGCTTGGACCGGCCGTCCACCACGACGAGGTAGAGGTGGCGTCCGTCGCGGCTCACACCGGCGGCGGTCCGCGGGGCCGGGCCCTTCGGGTCCAGGTCCTTCAGCGGCTCGCCGTCCCGCAGGATCGGGAAGCCGCCGACGGCGAAGCGGAACCGGGTCGAGCCGGTGAGACCGTAGGAGACCTTCACACGGTCGCCGGGACGCAGCGCGCGCAGCGCGTCCGCCCCCTTCTCCCGCCCGACCAGCACGGTCGTGTCGTCGGGGATGGCGCCCGCACCCACCGTGCCGGACACCTTCGTCACCACGCCCTTCCGGACGGTCACCTCGGCGGTGTTCTTGCTGCACGGGTCGCGCCGGGCCTTGTCGGTCCCGCACACCGCCCGCCTGCGGGACACCGAGCCCCACTCGTCGGTGAACGCTCCCACGCTCCCGACCGGCAGCGCGTACTGGTTGAGGCCGCGCAGCGCGAGGTCCACGCGGGAGCCGCGCGTGTCGTCGGAGCGGACGGCGCCGGTGACGCGCAGCCGTCCGAGCCGTCCGCGGCCTTCGGTGTCGACCCCGATGACGTCCTCGGCGGACGTGCCGGGCGGCAGCGACGGACCGAACCGTTGACCCTTCGGCACCGCGCCCTTGAGCGGATCGCCGTCGGCGACCGCCGGCCCGGACGACGCCCCGGTCGGGGCCACCCCGGCATGGGTCTCGCCGGCGTTGAAGAAGTCGCCGTTCACACCGGCGATCGCGCGTTGCGCGTTGGCCATCGCCGTGATCCGCCGCCGCGCCGCGACGTCCGGCGGACGCAGCAGGTCGACGCTGACGCCCCGGGCCCGCAGGTCCACGTCCAGCAGGTCGCCGATCACGGCGCCGCCGGTCCCGGTCGTCTCGAACGTCCGGTACACCACGCCCGTCGCGAGCCGGCTCGTCGACGTGAACCGCAGCTTCCCGACCGTTCTGGACGGCGCCAGCAGCGCCGTTCTGGCGTCCGGTCGTTCGCCCGATCCGGCTCCGTCCGCGTCCGGCGGGGCCGGGACGTCCGGATGCGCCGGGACGGCCTGCGTCCCCGCCACCATTCCCGCCGTGACGAGGACGACCACGAGTCTTCGCGACATCAGTACCACCTTCCTCACTGATCCCGCTCGCCTTGATCATGACGGGTCGGGCGGTGATAGGGAAGGCGGGTGGCAGAACCGGCCTGGCGGGATCATGCCTCGGCGGCTCCGGTGAGGCCGTGGTGTTCCTCGTCGCAGGGGCGGAGGCCTTCGGGGCCGTCCCGGCCGAGCCGCATCATCCGGGACACGCGGACGGTGCGGAACTCGCGTCCCCGCACGAGGATCCGATGCCCGGACGACACCTTGATCTCCTTGGAGAGGGCCGTCCACTCGGCGAGCGCCCCGGGCCCCGCGGGATCGCCCTGGAACTCGCGCAGCCGGGGCAGTGAACCGGTGAAGTGCCGGGCCGGCCGTTCGCGGGCGTCGCCCGGGTCGTCCCCGCCGGTGATCGGCGACCAGGAGTCGCCGTCGACCTCGACCACGACGAACGTCGGCGGGAGCGGCACGACCCCGGGATGGGTGCGGATCGCGTGGCGTGCCTCGGCGCGCACCTGGTCCGGGACGGTCCCCGGCGCCGGCATGTGGCCGACCAGCGAACTTTCCCCATAACCGGCGGCCCGTATTGCCCCGCATTAATCGGAATTGTGGGGAATGGAATTTCGGTGCGTACGGGAGCGCGCCCTCCCCAGCCCGGTCTCGCCGGGCCGTGCCGTGTCCGGCACAGCCGGTTGTCCCGGTCCGCGAATCTGGCACGGAGTTCATGGACCCTGGCACGGATGGCCCTGGAAGCGTGTTTTGGAGCGCCGTACGGTCAAGGAGAACGGGCTCGGAAAGCGCTTCCCGTAGTCGAAGGCGATCTCCGGGCTCAGCCAAGAGGAAGGAGCACCCCGCTATGGCCGGCTATGCCACGGACGCGGACCGGACCGACGAACGCGCGGACCGCTGGGTCACGCCCGACTACCAGATCGTGGAGACCTCGCTGGAGGTCACGGCCTACTTCACATCTGAGGGCTGACCCGTCCGCGATGCGGATGCTGATACTCGGCACCGCGGCGGGTGGCGGCGTGCCTCAATGGAACTGTGCCTGCGCCGAGTGCGCCGCCGCCCGCTCCGAGCCCTCCCTCCGCAGACGACACGCCTCCCTCGCCGTCGAGTCCGGGCCGGGACGCTGGTACGTGATCAACGCGACGCCCGACATCGGCGAGCAGATCGAGGAGTGCCCGCCCCTGCACCCGGGACCCGCCCGGCGTGCCACCCCGGTCGCCGGGGTGATCCTCACCGACGCCGAACTCGACCACACCCTCGGCATCCCGCGGCTGCGTGAGGCCTCGGGCCTGGAGATCGTCGCGACCGGCACGGTACGCGCCGCGCTGTCCGACGGGCTCCGCCTCGACCGGGTGCTGGCCCCCTACTCCGGCCTGTCCTGGACGCCGCTCCCGGAGAAGGAGCCGGCGGCCCTCGACGGCGGGCCGCTGGAAGTCCAGGGCATCCGGGTGTCGGGCAAACGACCCCGTTACGCCGCCGACCTCGACCCCGACGGGGACGCGTGGGTGGTGGCGCTGCGCGTCCGGGACCGGCGGGACGGCAAGGTCCTCGTCTACGCCCCGGCGCTCGCCGACTGGCCGGACGCGCTGGACCGCGCCCTCCAGGACGCCGACTGCGTCTTCGTCGACGGCACGTTCTGGGACGACGACGAACCGCGCCGCTCCGGATTCACCGAGCGCACGTCCACCCAGATGGGCCACCTCCCGATCACGGGACCGAACGGCACCGCCGAACGGCTGGCCGCGCTGCCCGCCGCCCGGCGCCTCTACACGCATCTGAACAACACCAACCCCCTCGTCCACCCCGACCACGCCGGACACCACAAGCTCGCCGAGGCGGGGATCGAGGTCGCCCAGGACGGAGCTCTGATCGAACTGTGAACACGGTGACGGGCACGGGGACGGGGGTGAGCGCCGCCGAGCTGGAGGGGCGGCTCCGGGCGCTGGGGGAGGAGCGGTACCACCACCGCCACCCCTTCAACCTGCGCATGCACGCGGGTGAGCTGAGCAAGGAGGAACTGCGCCGCTGGGTCCTCAACCGGTTCCACTACCAGCGGCACATCCCGGTCAAGGACGCGCTGATCCTGGCCAGGCTCGGAAGTTCGGATCTGCGGCGCTCCTGGATCCGCCGCGTCCACGACCACGACGGCGCCCCGGACGGCGACGGCACCGACGGCGGCATCGAGCGGTGGCTGCGACTCGGCGAGGCCGTCGGGCTCGACCGGGCGCTGCTGCTGTCCGGCAAGGGCGTGCTGCCCGGCGTCCGGCTGGCCGTGGAGGGCTACGTCAACTTCTGCCGGAACGCGTCCATCCTGGAGGCGGTCGCGTCGTCGCTGACCGAGCTGTTCGCGCCCGACCTGATGGCGACGCGGATCGCCGCGTGGGAACAGCACTACCCGTGGGTGGAACGCGAGGGGCTGCGTTACTTCCAGGTGCGCGTCGGCCAGGGCCGCCGCGACTCGGAGGAGGCGCTGCGGCTCGTCCAGGCGTGGGCGCGGACCCCCGAGGACCGGGAACGCGTGCTCGCCGCGTTCGCCTTCAAGTGCGATCTGCTCTGGTCGCTGCTCGACGCGGTCGAGCACGCCGACGGGCAGGGACGAAGGGGGACGTTCGATGCCGTCTGACCCGTCGTGGCGGCCCGCCCTCGACCGGTCCGTCATGCTGCGGTACGACCGTGTCCGCGACGCCGACCTGCTGCTCATGCCGGAGCGCGCGGTACGGCTCAGTGGCACGGGCGGCCGGATCCTGCGCCTGTGCGACGGCAGCCGCACCGTGGCCGACATCGTCACCGAACTCGGCCGGACCTACCCGGACGCGCCGCTCGCGGACGAGGTGCCCGCTTTCCTCGACCGGATCCGCGCGGAGGGCTGGCTGCGATGATCCCCGCACCGTGGGCGCTGCTCGCGGAGGTCACCCACGCGTGCCCGCTGCACTGCCCGTACTGCTCCAACCCGCTGGAACTCGTCCGCAAGAGCGCCGAGCTGACCGCCGCCGACTGGGCCCGGGTCTTCGGGGAGGCCGCCGAACTCGGCGTCGTCCAGGCGCACGTGTCCGGCGGTGAACCGCTGCTGCGGCCCGACCTCGCCGACATCGTGCGGTCCGCGCACCGCGCCGGGATCTACACCCAGCTCGTCACGAGCGGCGTCGGCCTCACCCCCGACCGGCTCGGCGAACTGCTGGACGTCGGGTTGAACAGCGTCCAGCTCTCCCTCCAGGACGCGCGGCGCCCCGGCTCCAACCTCATCGCCGGACGCGCCTCCTACGGGGACAAGGAGCACGCGGCCGCGGTCATCCGGGACGCGGGCCTGCCGTTCGGGCTGAACGTCGTCCTGCACCGCCACAACCTCGACAACCTTCCGGACATCATCGAGGTCGGGGCGCGCTGGGGAGCGGACCGGATCGAGCTGGCCAACACCCAGTTCTACGGCTGGGCGCTGCTGAACCGCGCCGCGCTGCTCCCCACCCGGGACCAGCTCGAGCGCGCCAAGACCACCGTCGCCGAATGGCGCGCCGCCCACGGCCCGAAGCCCGAACTCGTCTGGGTCATGCCGGACTACTACGAGGGCGTCCCGAAGCCGTGCATGGGCGGCTGGGGCGCGCGTTCGATCACGGTCGGTCCGGACGGCACCGCGCTGCCGTGTCCCGCCGCCTACGCCGTTCCGGACCTCGCGGCGCCGAACGTCCGGGACAGGCCGCTCGCCTGGATCTGGGAGGAATCACCGGCGTTCAACGCCTACCGCGGGACCGACTGGATGACCGGGCCGTGCCGGGAGTGCCCGCGCCGCGAGATCGACTTCGGCGGCTGCCGCTGCCAGGCGCACGCGCTGACCGGCGACGCCGCCCGCACCGACCCGGCCTGCGCGCTGTCACCCGACCACGACCTGGTCCGCGCCGCGACGACGGCCGTGGACGAGGACGGACGAACCGCCGACGCGAACTCGTTCGTCTACCGCCGCCCGGGAGGCACTCGGATCTCGCCCAACGGATCGTCGAGGAACCCCTAGTCGAGGAACCCCTGGTCGAGGAACCCCTGGTCGAGGAACCCCTGGTCGAGGAACCCCTGGTCGAGGAACCCCTGGTCGAGGAACCCCTGGTCGAGGAACCCCTGGTCGAGGAACCCCTGGTCGAGGAACCCCTGGTCGAGGAACCCCTGGTCGAGGTGCCGCGATGTTCGCGGCCCTCACCGGTGCGCGTACACCAGGTTCATCTCGCGGGAGAAGTATCCGGGTAGCCCGGACCACGGGTTCACGCCCGCCCGGTCCGTCACGTAGACGACGCCCGCGTTGCGCCGTCCGGCCCGCGCCAGCGCCCGCGCGAGGACGGCCTGCGGCGCGGCGTACACCAGATGGCAGAACCGCTCGGCGGGCATCTGCGTCGCCCACGCGGGAGCGCGCACGTGCTGGTACGCCGACCACGGCCCCTCGAAGGTGACGAGGAGGTCGGCCAGCTCCGCGTACGCGGAGTCGGGATATGTGCCGTGGTTGAACACGATGTGCTCCGCGCCCCGGCGCCGCACGCCCGCGGCGATGCGCTCGTACCGCACCACATGGCCGGGAACGGACGACACCTCGTCGAGGAACACCATCTGGATGCCGTACCACTTCCGGTACCGCGTCACCTCGTCCTCGATCTCGCGGGCCGGACGGGTGCCGTAGGCGGTGTCGACGTACCCGACCAGCCGCACGCCGGCGTCGGCCATGCGCTGCGCGACGGCCGTGAACGCGCGGTCCCGGACGGATCCGACACCGCTGTCGACGTTGAACACGACCGCACCGAGGCGGGGGTCGGCGACGGTCGTCCAGTCCAGCGCCGTCGGGTGGAAGTACGCGGGGACGGCCACCGACGTGACGCGGCCCTTCACCTCACTGGTCATCCTCAGCATGACGCCTCCGCGCACAGGTGAGCGAGTTCCACCGGGCCTCCCCGGACATGATGTCGACGGCGACCGAATTTCCACACCGTTCACATCGCGGGCAGAAAAATAATGGCCCTGGAACGTGGACTACCTGATCATGCGACAGCGCCGCGAGGCGGGTAAAGGTGGCGGCGGACCCATCTTGGTATGGGCAGGGTCCTAGGACTCCCGCCGCCGCGTATGATTGGCCCCCGCCGGAGACGGGGCTACGATCGGTCCGGCTCTTCGCCGGTTGCCGAATTCAATTCCAGCCAGCGTGCGGCGGCGTGTTCCCGGCCGGCCGCGCCCAGGCGCTTGTAGATCTGGTGGGCGTGGTTCTTCACGGTCTTCTCCGTGATGACCAGCCGCCGCGCGATCTCCCGGTTGGTGAGCCCGGCGGCGATCAGCTCCAGGATCTCGACCTCCCGCGCGGTCAGCCCGGGATCGGGACGCGGCCCGCCGCCGTCGTGCACCCAGCGCACGAGCGCGGTCACCGCGGGACGAGACAGCGATGACTCGCCGCGCGCCGCCGCGACCAGCACGTCCGCTAGCGCCTGTGGCTCGAAGTGGCCGTACACGAGACAGCCGTGGGCGCCCGCGGTCACGGCCTGGACGAGGACGAGCGGGTGCTGTTCGGCCGTCACGACCACGATCCGGGTTCCGGACCGTGCCAGCCTCGCGATCCCGTCGGGCGGCGGCGGAGAGGCCTCCAGCAGCACCACGTCGGGCCGGTGCACCCGCACCCCGACGATCGAACGCTCGACGGTTCCGCTGCCCACCACGTCCACCGAGGGGGCCGCGCCCAGCAGGGACCGAAACCCGATACGCGATACGGGATTGTCGCTCACGACCAACACCCGAACCGCTTTCGACCTCGGTCCCGGCACGGTTCCAGATTTCATTGAAAAATCACTCTTCATGCCACTGGCTCGCAATACTGACGCCGCAGTGGATCCAGCGGGCACGCAACCGGCGACGCCTCCGATGCAAACCGACAGCAGAACATGCGTCAAGAATAAAGGACGATCTTGACCGCAGCAGGCCAGCAGGCCGGCGGAACGGCGGTCGGTGTTATCCGCCGCCGCGAAAACCCTTCGACATTCCCTTTGGAGCGCTCCCGGCGGGCACGACGCCGGGCGTCCGGTGACGCGGCGGTCGCGGGCGGACGCCATTTCCGGCAGTTTCGGGGATCGGCCCGTCGGGGCGGGGAGTCGCGGCGCGGTCGACGGTCCGCCGGCGCCGCGGTGGGATTTCGGTGGTCGCGCGGTGGGTCTTCTCGCGGAAGGCGTATCCGGCGCGGGGTCGCCTCGTTATCCTGGGTGACGAGGGCCCGGGGCGGTGCGGGCCGGCCGCGACGCCGGGAGGACGCCACCCGTCCCACCGGCCCCGTCGGCCGACCTTACCCGAACTATTTTCACCTTTGTTGGCCGCGATGAGGGCGCGATCTGATCATTCGATGACGAGTAATGGTCGTCACCGTGAAGTGCGGGGTGCGTTCCTGTGCCTCCGGTCGGATTCGAACCGACACTTCTACTCTTTTAAGGAGTATGCCTCTGCCGTTGGGCTACGGAGGCAGAGAGCGCGGGGAGGGGTGGACGCGGCCGGTGTCGGCCGGTCCGGGCAGGCGCGTGCGGTGATAATCGGTCCGCGTCGGGGTGTGGGATCCGGGCATGCGGGCTTCGCTCCGTCGCCCGCAGACGCGACCCCGTACGGCTTCCGGCCGGATCCGGCCGTGTGTCGGCCGTCGCGAGACGCCGTCCGTTCAAGCCCCCGCCCCCATTCCCCGTGGTGGCCCGCCGTGCCGAAGCCCCGTAATGACGTTTTGTGGTCAAGATGTGACCATTGCGGGACTCGGCTGATCATCCGTAACAACTAGCTTGCCCTGGAACGCGCATAGGTGCCGTATATTTAACGCATACGGCAGATGTCTTCCTCAACGGTGGGACCGGAACCCGAGTGCGGATGTGCAGGCGACCGCTCTGACAGGACCGGTTAGGGGAGCAGATGGAATTCCGCATCCTGGGACCGCTGCACATCGTCGCCGACGGTCGTCCCGTCGACGTTGGCGGACCGCAGCAGCAGGCGGTGCTCGCCGCGCTCCTGCTGGCCGCCAACCAGGTCGTCCCGATCGACCGGCTGGTGGACGCGGTGTGGTGGACCTCGCCGCCGTCCGCCCGCGCCAACGTCCGCGGCTATATCGCGGCGCTGCGCCGGGCGCTGCGCAACGCGGGCGAACCCGCGGACCGGCTGATCACGCGGTCGCCCGGCTACCTGCTCCGCGTCGAGCCCGGCGAGCTGGACCTCGCGCGGTTCGAGGAGCTGTTCGCCCGGGGCGAGCGGGCGTTCCGCGACGGGCGGGTCGAGGAGGCGGCCCGGGACTTCGCCGAAGCGCTGGACTCTTGCCGGGGACGGCCACTTGAGGCCATGTCGCTGGGCGCCCCGCTGCTCGCCGACGTCGAACGGCTGGAGGAGCGCCGGCTCCTGCTCATGGAGCAGTACACCGACGCGTGCCTGCGGCTCGGACGCTCCGACGCGCTGGTCCCCGACCTGCGCCGCCTCACGGCGCGCCATCCGCTCAGGGAGCGGTTGTGGGAACGGCTGATGCTCGTCCTGTACCGGGCGGGCAGGTCCGCCGACGCGCTCGACGCGTACGCGCGGGTCCGCGAACACCTGGCCGACGAACTCGGCATCGACCCCGGCCCCCGGCTGCGGGCCCTGGAACGCCAGATCATCAGCGGCGACCCGATCTTGGACGACACCGTCCAGAGCACCCCGCCCCCGAACACGCCACCGGGCACGGTGCGGCAGCTCCCCATGGACATCGTCGAGTTCACCGGCCGGGAGGAGGAGCTACGGGCCCTGAACCGGCTCGCCGACGACGCGGGCGGGGACGGCGGCACCGCCCTCACGGCCATCGCCATCGAGGGCATGGCCGGGGTCGGCAAGACCCGTCTCGCCGTCCGCGCCGCGCACCAGATCAGCGCCCGCGGCCGTTTCGGCGCGCTCCAGCTCTGGGCCGACCTGCGCGCCATGGACCCCGACCTGCCCGCCGCCGACCCGGCCGAGGTGCTGGGCGGCTTCCTGCGCCAGCTCAACGTGCCCCCGGCGCAGATCCCGGCGGGGGTGGGCGCCATGGCCGCGCTGTACCGCGACCGGCTGCACGGCGAGCGGGCCCTGGTCATCCTCGACGACGCCACCGACGAGGCCCAGGTGGAGCCGCTGCTCCCGGGCGACCCGACGAGCCTGGTGCTCATCACCAGCAGGCGCAGCCTGGCCGGCCTGGACGGCGTCCACCGGTTCCAGTTGGACGGCTTCGCGCCCCGGGAGTCACGTGACCTGATGGGCCGCATCGCCGGCCACGAACGGGTCACGGCCGACGACGCCGCGACCGCGCGGATCGCCGAGCGGTGCGGGCAACTGCCGATGGCCGTGACCATGGCGGCGCGGCGGCTGCAGACCCGTCCCGCGTGGACACCGGCCGAGTTCGACGGCCGGCTGGCCGACGAGGACCGGCTGCCGGGCGAGCTGGAGTTCCGCAACCGGTCCATCAGCGCGTCGTTCGAGCCGTCCTACCGGGCGCTGACCGACGACCAGAAGCGCATGTTCCGGCTGCTCGGCCTGCATCCCGCCGCCGATTTCACGCCGTCGTCCGCCGCCGCGCTGGCCGACCTGCCCCGGGAGCGGGCGGAGCCGTTGCTGGAGGCGCTGCTGGACGAGAACCTCCTCCGGCAGGCGACACCGGGCCGCTACCGGTTGCACCACCTGCTACGCGTGTACGCCCGAAAGAAGGCGCGCGCGGAGGAAGGGGCCGACCTGTGCGACGCGGCGGTCGGGCGCGTGTGCGCCTGGTATCTCGGCGCCGCACGCTCGGCGGACGAGGTGCTGAACCCGCACGGCCGCCGGATCGAGCCGCCCGCAGGGTCGGGCGGAGAGTCCGGCGGCGGCTCGGTCGCCGCGCCCGCCTTCGGCACCCGGTCCCAGGCACTGGCCTGGCTGGACGCCGAGGCGGACCACTTCGCGGCGGTGGTCAAGGCCGCTTCCGGCCACGGCCACCACCCGGTCGTCTGGCGGCTGTCCGCGCTCCTGCTGCCCGTCTTCCGCTTCCGCCGGAGCCGGGACGAGTGGGTCTCGGTCTACCAGACCGGACTCAGGACGGCGCGGCGGCTCGGTGAGTGGCCCGGCATCGCCGCCATGCTCACCGGCCTGGCGTTGGCCTGCTCCGACGCGCGGTGTTTCGGGGAGGCCGCAGGGCATCATCGCGAGGCGCTGCTCGTCCAGCGCAGGCTCGGTGACTTGGAGGGCCAGGCCCGGAGCCTGAACGGGCTCGCCGCCGCCTACCTCGGTGACCGGCAGCCCCGCCGGGCGGTCGAGTGCCTGGCGGAGTCGGCGAGCGTCCTGCGGCGCCTGCGCGACCCGCTCGGCGGCACCGTCGCGGGGGTGGAGGTGAAGGTCGAGGTGGCCGACGGCGGTCATGTCCGCGTGCGCGAGGCCCTCACACGTCCGGGTACCGGCACGATGGCGGTGGCCGCCCGCTCGACCATGGCCGACCGTCCCGCTCCGGAACTGTGGACCTACGGCCACTGACCGGACGCGTCGCCCGCGAGAAGAGCGGCGTTCCGCGCGGGCATTTCCCGGGAGGTCAACGGCGCCCGGCACCGGCATATCTCGGACCGCGGCGAACGGCCGTATTCAGAAAGTCCGCTGCCGATGGGCCGGTTACGACGTGAATCTCCGACTCGTCGGCGAGTGCGGCCGACCGTTCAGTCGTCGATCCAGCCGTGCTTGTGGGCGACCTCCACGAGACTGCGGCGGACCTTGACGATCTGGGCGCCGGTGAGCTCGGGCACCTCCGCCAGCAGCACGTCGACGATCTCCCGGCTGAACTCCGTGCGCGACAGCACGTCGCACAGCATGTCGTCGGGGCCGTCGCCCGCGGGAGAACGGTCGATCGAGGACGCCGCGCCGTTGGACGGCGGGCTCACCGCCCGGACGGCGAACGCCTTGAGACCGCGCTCGCCCTCGGTCACCTCGAACTCGACGGCAGTACCGGGCCCGAAGGCCGCCTTGTCATCGAGAAGCTCATTGGCGTGGACGAAGACATCCTCGCCACCGCCGTCCGGAACGATGAATCCGTAACCACGGACTTCGTCGAACCGGAGAATCCTGCCTGAACGCACCGCAGACCTCCACACAACCAACAAGACAAACGCTGCTTAACACGCTTCGCAGCGCACAGGCTAGCACACGAACATGACCGGTGACGCTCCGTGATCAGCGACGCCGGACGGCTCCACCGAACCGTGCCCGGACCGCCCGTGCCCGCGCTGTGCACAGCGTGCCAGGAACGTGCCGACCGAACGCGTCGGGGTTGACGGCGCGCCACGAAGGCTTCACCTTACTGAAAGGAAAGTTTCCTTTGAGTTGGTTGCCGGGGCCGGCTCACCCTCGCCTCCAGGTACTTCGGTACCTCCCGCCAAGGAGAAGCAGGATGCCAAGAAAGACCAGCCTCGCCGTGGCCGCGGCCGTGACCGTCGGACTCCCGGTGGTGCTCGCCGTGCCCGCGTGGTCGCACGGCTACACCACCTCACCCCCGAGCCGTAGCTACCTGTGCGGCCAGCACAAGGTCACCAACTGCGGCCAGGTCCAGTGGGACCCGGACGGCGTCGAGGGACCGAAGGGCTTCCCGGCGCGCGGCCCGCGCGACGGGACGATCTGCGCCGGCGCCGACAGCCGCTGGTCGCCGCTCGACGACCAGCGCGGCGGCACCGGCTGGCCCGCCACCAAGGTCACGGCCGGACAGTCCTTCAGCGTCTCGTGGCACTTCACCGCCGCGCACTCCACCACGTCCTTCCGCTACTTCCTCACCAAGGACGGCTGGGACAGCACCAAGCCGCTGACCCGCGACTCCCTCGACCTCACGCCGTTCATCGAGCAGGCCTACCGCGGTCGGCAGCCGTCCGACCGGGACGTCCACACCGGGACGCTTCCGCAGCGGCAGGGCCGGCACATCGTGCTCGGCGTCTGGGACATCGCGGACACCGGTAACGCCTTCTACCAGTGCATCGACGTCGACTTCGGCTGACGTCCGAACTCCGGCGCACCGGCTGAGCGGCGCCGCGAACGCTCAGCCGGTGCGCCGGTCCCGAACCGCGCCGAACCCCTTCATCACGCGGGAAAGAGATGACAACGGGGCCGGTCGGCTGCGAGGCTTTGCACGCACCCCGGACATCTCGCCGGTGGCCGGGTGCTGAAGGCCGGCGCGTTCCGGAGCGGGGCGACGCGGCGAAGGGGACGACAAGGAGGCGACGGCTGTGACCGTCTCGATGGTGAAAGGCCAGCGGATCTCGCTGGAGAAGCCCGGTGGCACGCTCAGCATGGTCCGGATGGGGCTGGGCTGGGACGCGGTGAAGAAGAAGGGCTTCTTCGGCTCCCGGCAGCGGGACATCGACCTCGACGCGTCCTGTGTGCTCTTCGCCGACGGGGCCCTCGCCGACGTCGTGTTCTTCGGCAAGCTCGTCAGCGACGACGGCTCGGTCCGGCACACCGGCGACAACCTGACCGGCGCGGGCGACGGCGACGACGAGTCCGTCATCGTCGACCTCCGGCGGCTGCCCGTGCACGTCACCTCCCTGGTGTTCACCGTCAGCTCCTTCAACGGGCAGACCTTCAACGAGGTGGAGAACGCCTTCTGCCGGGTGGTCAACGAGGCCGACGGCGGGGAGATGGCCCGGTACACGCTGACCGGCGGCGGCGCCCACACCGCGATGGTGATGTCCCGGATCTACCGGCACGGCGACGGCTGGAAGATGAACGCGATCGGAGAACCCTGCCACGGCCGCACCTTCCAGGACATGCTGCCGGTGATCGCCAACCACGCCTGAACCGCCGATGGCCGAACTCTCCCGTGGCGCCAACGCGCCGCTGCCCGCCCGGCGGGTGACCGCCACCGTGTCCTGCGCCGTTCCCGTGGACGTCAGTGCCCTGATCGTCGGCCCGGACCTGCGCGTGCGGTCCGACGCCGACCTGGTGTTCTTCAACGCCCCCGAGGCGCCCGGCGTCCGCTGGGCGGACGGCGGGGGACCCCAGCGCGTGGAGCTGGACCTCGACGCGGTCCCCGCCGCCGCGCACGCGGTGCTGATCGCGGTCAGCCTGGCGGGGGCCGGGACGTTCGGTTCCGCGCCGCCACCGCTGCTGCGCCTCACCGGGGACGACGGCGACCCGCCGACCGAGTTCACCGTCGCGGGTCTGCGCGCGGAGAAGGCCATCATCGGGCTGGAGATCTACCGTCGCGCCGACCGGTGGAAGGTCCGCGCCGTCGGGCAGGGCTACGCCGGCGGGCTGGCCGAGCTGGTCGAGGCGCACGGCGTCCAGGTGGACGACCCGGGCGACGAGCCGGACACCCCGAGCGCCCAGGCCGAACCCGGCACGCCGGAGCCCGCCGCGCCCGCGCCACCACCGGGCCCCGCCGGAGCGTCGCCGCCCACCCCGCCGCAGGCGCCCGACTCCGAGGTCGGCTATCTCGAACGGTGCTGGCTGGTCTGGGAGGACGCGAGCCGTTCGCTCGCGTCGTTCCGCGCGTCCACCGAGCACGCGCTCAACCTCCGCAACGAGGAGATCGCCGGGCGGGCGCCGCGCGGCCGCTTCGACCAGCTCATGGCCGCGGCCGACGCGCGGCTGCGGGCCGACGCCGACCAGCTCCGCGACGAGCTGGCCCGCGTGGAACCACGCGTCACCGCCGAGGTGGCGCCGTTCGACGCGCCGTCCTGGCTCACCTGGCAGCCGGGCGCCGAACCCGCCGAAGGGCTGCTGGCGGGACGGCTGTCCACCGCCGAACTGCCCGACCTGCGGATCCCGCTCGTGCTGCGGCTGCCGTGGCGGCGCGGCGTGTGGATCGCACCGGGCGCGATGCCCGGCGACGCGGCCGCCTACGCCTGGTCGCTCGTCACCCGGTTCCTGGCCGCCGTCCCACCCGGGCTCGCCGGTCTGGAGGTGATCGACACGTCGGGACTGTCTGGCGCGGGCTGGCTGCGGGAGTTCGACCCGGTCACCAGCGTCCGGTTGCTCGGCGGCGGGGTGGCCTCCGGGCCCGCGGCGACCGAACGGCTGCGACGGCTGCTCGACCTCGTCGACCTGCGCCGCATCGGCGGCCCCGACGACGAGGCGGCCAACGGCCCGGCGGACGGCCCGCCGGTGCGGCTGGTGGTGATCCTCGACGCGGGCGCCGCGCTCGACGGCGAGGAGGCGCACCAGATCCTGCGGCTGGTGGAGGACGGGCCGCTCGTCGGCGTCCCGGTGCTGCTGGTCGAGACCGACACGCCCGCCACCGACTCGGTACGGACGATACGGGTCCGGCAGTCCTGCAACAGCCTCCCCTCCAGCGAGGGCACCATCGGCGACTCGTGGGTGGGAACGGACTGGACGCTCACCCCGGACGTCCTCCCCGACGCCGCGGACACCACCAAGCCGCCCGCACTGTTCGCCCACGTCCTCGGCGTCCACGCCCGCGCCCTCGCCTCCTACGATTAACCGGGCGCGTTACCGTGCGGTGGTGGATCATTTTTCGTGTTCGTGGTCGGCGCTGCGCGCGGCGGTCGGTGACCTTGGCGACGCGGACATGGCGCGGCCGTCGGGCTGTGCCGGGTGGCTCGTCCGCGACCTGGTCTGTCATCTCGTCATCGACGCCCAGGACGTCCTGATCACGCTGGTCACGCCCGCCGACACCGAACCGACCGCGGACGCGGTCACCTACTGGGACCTTGTCGAACCCCCGACCGGCGACGACCCGCTGGACGCCCTGATCCCGCGGCTGGCCGCCGCGTACGGGGAGGCGGAGCTGCTCAAGTTCCATCTGGACGATGTCGGGTCCGCCGCCGGGCGCGCCGCCGAACTCGCCGACCCGGACGCGCGCGTCAGCACCCAGGAGAAGGTGTTGACCGTCGGCGACTACCTGTCCGCGTATGTCATGGAGTGGACGCTGCACCACCTCGACCTGGTCGCGCATCTGCCCGCCGGGCGGGTCGTCGGGCCGCCCGCCGAGACCCTCGCGGTCGCGCGCGCCATGCTGGAGCGGATCGCCGGGGCGCCGTTCCCCGCGTCGTTCTCCGACCGTGACGCGCTGCTGGCCGGGACGGGCCGTCGCGCCCCGACCGATGTCGAACTGGCCGAACTCGGTGAACTGGCCGCGAGGCTCCCGCTCGTGCTCGGCTGAGCGAAGGACTTCGCCGGACGCCCCCGCATTGGAGCGCGCGGGAGCGTCCGGCGAATCGGGGAGGGTCAGTCGGCGAACGGTGCGTGCTTGTTCCAGAACTTGCAGTGGTGCGGGCCGGAGATCTCGCTGGTCATCCGGCTGGCGCCGGCGGGCAGCAGCGACATCTGCGCCTCCTTCTGGGAGGTGAACCGCGTCCAGCGTGGGGTGCCTTCGACGTTGGGGTCACCGGTGCGGGCGAAACCCGTCCACTGCGCGGTCAGTTGAGCCTGCATGGCCTTCTGGTTGGGGTCCAGCGGGGGCTGGTTGGGGAACGTGCCGTGGTACAGGTAGCTGAACTCGCCGACGTGGAACGCGCCGGTCGGCCGTGTGGCGTCGATGAACGGCAGCGGCGGCGCGTGCGTGTCGTCAAAGCGGTAGGCGTACACCGGGACGTGCTTGGACAGCCGCCGGTCGTTCAGCAGCGCCGGGCACACGGACGTGGAGTCGGCGAGGATGGTCCGGGACGTGATGTACACGGCGGGGTCCGGGTACTCCGACAGCGGGTAGCGCTTCAGTACCTTCTGCGCGATGTTCCCGTACTGGCTCTGGATCAGGGCCTGGAACTGCTGGGGGGTGTCGGCGGGACGGATCTGCGTCTCGTCCCTCGCCACGCCGTGGATGACGGGGACCTTGTTGAAGTCCCCGCTGTCGAACGCCTTGCCGGGCGACTTGGTCAGGGTCTTGCCGTCGACGATGGGCGCGAGCGTGCCGCTGTCGGGTCCGAGACCGTCGCCCGCCTTGTCCAGCAGCGTCTGCACCGGCACCTGGCGCAGGCACGCGGCGACGTCCGCGGCGCCACCGCAGCCGACCGCCGTGGCGAAGCGCGCACCGGCCTGCTGCGCCTGCTGCTGGGTGGGCAGCTTGGCCGCGCAGTCCTGCGCCTGCCAGGTGGCGTGGACGCCGCGCAGCGAGTTGTACTCGCCGCTCTCGATGATGCCCTTGTGGAACAACCCGCTGGCGGTGGGGGACGCCATGTTCGCGCAGACGCTCGACCCACCGGCGGACGGCCCGAAGATGGTGACGTTGCCGGGGTCGCCGCCGAACTTGCCGATGTTGCGCTTCACCCAGCCGAGCGCGGCCTGCTGGTCCTCGATGCCGTAGTTCCCGGCGTTCGCGCCGAGGGACGCGTGCGACAGGAAGCCGATGATGCCGAGCCGGTACCGCACCTCGACCTGGATGACCTTTCCGGCGGTGGCGAGCCGGGTGCCGTTGGACGGGACCCCGAGCCGGAACCCGCCGCCGTGCAACTGCACCATCACGGGCAACGGACCGTTCCCGGCGTTCTCCGGGACGCGGACGTCCAGCTTCAGGCAGTCCTCGTTGGTGGAGCCGGGCCGGAAGTCGCCGGGCTGCGGGCAGGCGCTGCCGCTCTCGGTCGCCTGCAACGTCGAGGTCCAGCCGGGGTGCGGTGCCGGGGCCTCCCAGCGCAGGTTCCCGACGGGCGACGCGGCGTAGGGGATGCCGAGCCAGTTCTTGATGCCGTCACCGTCGAGGCCGCAGACCGGTCCGCTGTCGGTCTGCACGACGGTGCCGTCGGAGCAGTCGGGCGGGGCGGCCGCCGGTGCCGCCGTCGCCGTATGCGCGGCCGTCAGTCCGGCCGCCGCGATGATGATGGACGCCGCCACCTTCAATGTCGTTTTCAGGGTCATGCTGGGTCTCATTCGGGGGTCCTCCGGTCGAGGCCGTGTGAAAACCTGGCTGCCCTGATCCTCGCACCGTCGTTCGATTCGGCGCCCTATCTGACATGTCTCTGTCGCATATCGAGTTGTTCGCGTCAGGGCCCCGGAGCCCTTGCGTTTCAGGCGGTGTGCACGACCCGCCCGCCCACGACGGTGAGGGTCGGTGTAAGCCGCTGCAACGCCTCGTCGTCGGCCGCGAGAAGGTCGCCGTCGAGAACGACGAGGTCGGCGAGGCTGCCCGGAGAAATGGTGCCCTTGCGGTCCTCGGCGTTCTCCAGAAATGCGCCCGCGGTGGTCCACAGTCGAATTGCCTGTTCGCGGGAAAGGCGCAGGTCGGATGGCACATCGGAGAACGGGCCCGGCGCGGCGCCCGCGAACGTGGCGATGCCGCGCAGCCAGTCGGGAGGGGTGATCGGTGCGTCGGAGCTGTCGGCGACGTGCACGCCCGCGGCGAGCAGCGCGCCCGCCGGGAACGCGCGGGCCCACCGGTCGGCGCCGATCGCCCGGGTCATGGACGCGCCGCTGTACGACTTCATCAGCGAACTGGTGATCACGCTGATGTCGTGTTCGGCGAGCAGCGCGTAGGAGTCCTCCGACAGGAGCGTGCCGTGGATGAGGGCGTGCCGCGCGTCCGGCCACGGGTCGGCCTTGAGCGCGCGGACGATGCCGTCGGCCGCCGCGTCCGCCGCCCGGTCCCCGGTGACGTGCACCTGCACCTGGAGCCGGTTGCGGTGCGCCAGCTCGATCATCCGCAGGAGTTCCTCGTAGCGGGCCTCGTCGTCGTCGCCCGCGGTGATGAGGTGGCCGTGGTCGCCGGACGACGGGTACGGGTCGTGCAGCCACGCCGTGCACTGGGTCGGGACGCCGTCCGCGAACAGTTTGGCGCCGCCGATCCGGAGCCAGTCGTCGCCGAGCCCCGTGGACAGCCCGGCGAAGCCGAGCGCGGTCTCCAGCCGCTCCGACGTGCTCGCGGGGGAGGGCCAGTCCCAGTGCAGCAGCGCGTTCACCCGGACCGTCATCCGGCCGTCCCGGCGCAGCGTCGTGTAGTCGCGCAGCAGCTCCGGCCACACGATCGGGTCGGTGACGCTGGTGATGCCGACCGCGTTGAGCCTGCGCATCGCCGACTCGATCGCGGCGAGCCGCTCCCGCTCGGTGTAGTCCGGGACGTACTGGGTGATGAGTCCCTTCGCGCCTTCGAGGAAGAGGCCGGTGGGCTCCCCGGACGCGTCGCGGACGATCCGTCCGCCCGCCGGGTCCGGGGTGTCGCGGGTGACGCCCGCGATCCGCAGCGCGGCCGTGTTGACCAGCACCGAATGCCGGGACGCGTGGTGCAGGACGGTGGGCCGGTCCGCGGTGACCGCGTCGATGAGGGAGCGGTGCGGGCCGGGGACGTCGGCGTCGAACTCGGGGATGTTCGCCTCCCGCCAGCCCTCCCCGATCAGCCATTCGCTGCCGCCGGGCCCGGCCGGCCCGTCGGCGAGCGCGTCGTTCAGCGCCCGCACCGAGTCGACGCCGTTGAGGTCGACGGAGAACCCGGCCAGCCCGAACATCGCGAGGTGCAGGTGCGCGTCGTTGATGCCGGGCAGTACCGTCCGCCCGGCGAGGTCGACCACCTCGGTGGACGGGCCCGCCAGCGCCCGGATCCGCTCGTCGTCGCCGACCGCCGTGATCCGGTCACCGTTGATCGCGACCGCGCTCGCGACCGTGAACCCGGCGTCGACGGTGACGACCGAACCGCCCGTCAGCACCATGTCCGGGTGTCCAGCGGTGTGTTCAGCCATGTCACCAGCCCGTCGTGAGGATGTCGTCGAGTGTGTCGGTGAAGTCGTCGGCGTCCGCCCGCGTGAACGTGAGCGGCGGCTTGAGCTTGAGGATGTTCCAGTACGGGCCCGTCGGATACACCAGGACGCCCTGGTCCTTGAGCCGCTCGCAGATGATCAGCGTCTCGTCGGAGGCGGGCTCCTTGGTGTCGCGGTCCAGGACGAACTCGACGCCGCTGTAGAAGCCCTGGCCGCGGACGTCGCCGACCAGTTCGTGCCGTTCGCCGAGCCCGGCCAGCCGGTCCCGCAAGTACTGGCCGACGACCAGCGCGTTGTGCTGGAGGCCCTCGTCGTCGACGATGTTCAGCAGTTCGAGGCCGACCGCGCAGGCGACGGGGTTGCCGCCGTAGGTGGAGAAGAACCGCCCGGTCGGGTCGAACGCCCGCGAGATCTCCCGGGTGGTGACGAGCGCCGCGATCGGGAACCCGTTACCCATGGCCTTGCCCATCGTCACGAAGTCGGGGACGACGTCCGGGCCCTGCGTCTGGAAGCCCCAGAACGCCTCGCCGAGCCGTCCGAACCCGACCTGGACCTCGTCGGCGATCGTCAGCACGCCGCGCTCGGCCGCCGCCGCGAAGATCGGCGCGAGATAGCCGGGCGGCAGCACCACCTGCCCGCCGCCCGCCAGCAGCGCCTCGAACAGGTACGCCGCGGGTGGCCGACCCGCTGCGGCCAGCCGGTCGAACTCGTCGATCACGTGCCGGGCGTACTTGGCGCCCGCGTCCGGGTCGTCGTACCCGTACGCGCCGCGGTACCGGTCGGGGACCGGGGTCGGGTGCGTGGTGTCCGGCTTGCCGTAGTGCTTGTACCGGGACGGGCTCACGTCGGACACCACCGAGGTGTAGCCGTGATAGGCGTCGTCGATGATGACCACGTCGTCGCGCTTGGTCAGGTACCGGGACATGCGGAGCGCCAGGTCGTTGGCCTCGCTGCCGGAGTTGACGAAGTAGACGACGTCCAGGCCGTCCGGGAGCGTGGCGGTGAGCCGCTCGGCGTACTCGGTCAGCGAGTCGTACACGAACCTGGTGTTGGTGTTCAGCCTGCCGAGCTGCCGCGCCGCGACGTCGACGAGCCGTGGATGGCTGTGCCCGACCAGGGTCACGTTGTTCAGCGCGTCCAGGTACGAGCGGCCCTGCTCGTCGTAGAACCGGGTGTCGCGGGCGCGGGCCATCGCGATCGGCTGCTCGAAGTACATCGGATGGCTGTCGGGCAGGTGGGCGCGGCGGCCCTGGAGCGACCTGCCGATCACGGGCGTCCACGCGGTGACCGCGTTCTGGGCGCCGAGCAGCGGCGTCGGGTCCGGAAGCAGCCCCTGCCACAGGGCCTGTTCGGAGTCGGTGGCGGCGGCGGGCACGGCCGTCCAGCCGTCGAGCGACGTGACCGCCACCTGGACGCGGACATGCGGCGGCAGGCCCCCACTCGGGGCGATCCGGCCGATGGTCGCTCCCGCCGCGACCTTCTCGCCTTCGGCGGGGGCGCCGCTCAGGCCGGTGTAGAGGGTGCGGAACCGGACGCCCTCGGCGGGCTCGTGCAGCAAGGCGAGGTCGACGCCGGCGATGTTCGCCGCCTCGACCAGGCCGGGCAGCGGTGCGCGGACGGGCGTTCCCGCCCCCGCGAACAGGTCGAGCCCGAGGTGGACGTTGTCCGGCTCGTCCGCGCTGGCGGCCCCGCGGCGGCGGCGCGGCTCCAGGAACCGGGGCTCGCCGTAGCGTCCCACCGCGACGCCGGGACGGCGGCCGATGACGGCGGCTGTCGCGGCCGCGCGCAGCGCGCCGGGTTCGCGGGGATCGACGTCGTCGAAGATCTCGGACGACGCGCCGAGATCGACCGGGGCGAGCGGCCCGTCCACCGGCGGCACCGCGGACGCGGTGTTGGCCGCCAGCCAGGCCGTGACCGCAGGGGCGGCCGGATGCGCGGGCAGCCCGCACGCGTGCCGGACGGCGGCGCGTCCCACCTCGGCCGGGATCGGCGCCAGCGCGCGCACCAGGTCGGCGGCGGCCGCCGACCGGTGCCGGGGATCGCCGTGCCGCCGCTCCGCGTCGAGCCGCGCGGCGGTGACCGCGACCGTCGCGGCCCGCACGGCGACCAGCGGGAAAAGCAGGTCGAGTTCCGCCTCCGTCAGCGGGTGGGCCGCGTGGTAGGCGGCGGCCAGCGTCGCCGCGACGGTCAGCGGGCGGGCGGCCCCGCGCATCACGCTGGACGCCAGCACCGCCAGGTCGGCGATCCGCGCGGTCGGCAGCGCGTCACCGAAGTCGATCACACCGGAGACGCGGCGCCGCCCGCCCTCCCGGTGGACCAGGACGTTGAAGGCGTTGAGGTCGTGATGGACGACCGCCGTCGGCAGTTCGGGCAGCCGCTCGGCCAGCAGCGGCGCGTACCGGTCCCGGATCGTGGTGGCCGCGTCGCGCAGCGCCGGGTCGGTGACGTACCCGAGCGACGCCTCCAGCACGGTGCCCGCGTGCGGGAACTCCCAGTAGTGCGGGGCCGGGGGAGCGGGATGGGAGAACGTCGCCGTGGCCGCGGCCAGCCGTCCGGCCGCCGCGCCGACGTCCGCCAGCAGCTCCGCCGACCGGCTGCCCACCTCGGCGAGCGGGGCACCCGGAACCCAGGTGAGCAGCCGGACGGGGAGTTCGCGTTCCCCGTCCCGCACGGACGTGACGGGCGAGCCCGACACGTCGGCGACGGCGCGGGGCACGACCAGACCCGGGTCCCGTTCGGCGAGATGCGCGAGCAGCGCCGTCTGGAACTCGATCGCCGGGAGATCGGCGGGGTCGCTGACCTTGAGGACGTACTCGGTGCCGGATCCGTCCACGACATGCGTGTTCTGGTCCGTCTCGCCCGCGAGCCGCCTCAGGGACACGGCCTCCAGCCCGTAGCGGTCGCGCAGCACGTCCCGTAGCCGCTCGTCGGAGAGCTCCGGAACACCGGCGGTGATGCGTTCGAAGCGTTCGTCGACGCCCTTGCGCTCGGTCTGGACTGCCATGGGTGAGAGAACCCCCTTGTCGGCGGTGCGGGTACGGGTCAGGTGGTGGCGGCGTCGAGGGTCTCGGCGGGCCGCTCGGCGGTCGGCTCGTCGTCCGGATCGGCCACCACCGACTGGTGCTCCGGATCCCAGCTCACCGTGACCTCCTCGCCGGGCACCGCCGGGAGGTCACGGCCCGCGACGCGCATGGCCGAACCGGTCGTGCCGTCCGCGAACCGCAGCCCCACCTGGTGGTGGTTCCCGACGTAGACGATCTCGGTGACGGTGGCGCGGACCTGGTTGTGACCGGACGGCACGGACCCGGCGTCGGAATGCAGGTCGAGCCGTTCGGGACGGACGACCGCGACGCCGCCGCTGCCGTCGAGCCCGGCGTCCAGCCGCGGCGCCCGGGGCGTGAAGCCGCCGCACCGCAGGACGCCCGCGGAGGCGTCCACGGTCCCGCGGAAGCAGGTGGACTCGCCGAGGAACTGCGCGACGAACAGCGTCTCCGGCCGCTCGTACAGGTCGGACGGCGTGCCGACCTGCTCGATCCGGCCCTCGTTGAACACCGCGATGCGGTCGGACAGGGTGAGCGCCTCATGCTGGTCGTGGGTGACGAAGATGAACGTCATGCCCAGTTCCCGGTGCATGCGGGCGATCTCGCGTTGCAGTTCGTCGCGGAGCTTGCGGTCGAGGGCGCCGAGCGGCTCGTCCATCAGCAGCGCCCGCGGCCGGTACACCACCGCGCGGGCGAGCGCGACGCGCTGCTGCTGCCCGCCCGACAGCTGGCTCGGCAGCCGGTCCGCGTACTCCTCCAGATGGACCAGCCGCAACGCCTCGTCGACCTTGGCGGCGATCTCCGCCTTCGGCATCCGCCGCTGCTGGAGCGGGAACGCGATGTTCTTGGTCACGCTCATGTGCGGGAACAGGGCGTACTGCTGGAACACGACGCCGAGGTTCCGCCTGTGCGGCTTCTGCCGGGAGACGTCCTTCCCGTCGATCTCGATCTTTCCGGCGGACACCGAGACGAACCCGGCGAGCATGGAGAGCATCGTCGTCTTGCCCGAGCCCGACGGGCCCAGCAAGGTGATGAACTCACCCGGCGCGATGTCCAACGAGACGTCGTCCACGGCCGGACGGGACGTCCCCGCGTAGACCTTCGAGACGCCCGCGATCCGGATGCCGTGGCTGTTGCCGTGGCTGTTGCTGTGGTCGGCTTGGCTCATCGTGTGCTCCGCTTGCGGCGAACGAACTGCGGGATCAACAGGACGAAGCTGGTCGCCACCACCATGAGACTGGACGCCGCGGCGATGGTGGGGTCGATCTCCAGCGTGATGGAGTTGTACATCTTGACCGGCAGCGTCGTGATGTCGGGCGACTGGAGGAACAGCGCGATCACGACCTCGTCCAGCGAGTAGACGAACGCGAACGCGAACCCCGACATCACGCCCGGCGCGATCAGCGGCACGGTGATCCGGAGGAAGGTCGTGATGGGGGTGGCGCCGAGCGTCGCGGCGGCGGTGTCCAGGGTCCGGTCGTAGCCGGACAGGCTGGTCAGCATGACCGTCACCACGAACGGCAACGCCATGACGGTGTGCCCGATCACGAACCCGATCGCGGTGCCGGTGAGGTGCCAGCGCAGGAAGACGCCGTAGATCGAGACGGCGACGACGATGCTCGGCACGATCAGCGGGGCCATCACCAGCGAGCGGATCGCGCCCCGGCCAGGGAACCCCGCCCGGTTCAGGCCGAACGCCGCCGCGCCGCCGAGGACGGTCGCGGTCACCGCCACGAGCAGCGCGAGCTGCACCGAGGTCAGCAGCGCCCGCATCCACGCCTCGGAGGTGAAGAACGACTCGTACCAGCGCAGCGACCAGTCCTTCGGCGGGAACGCGAAGGTGGTCCCGCCGGAGAAGCTCATCGGGATCACCACCGCGGTGGGCGCGATCAGCACCAGGCTGGTCAGCGCGACCACGGCCTTCAGACCCCAGCCGAGACCGTCGTCCTTCCCGGCCCGCAGGGCGACGGGCTCCACGGCGGGCTCGGCGGGCACGGCGTCCGGCTCCGTGGCGGGTGCCTCCTTACTCATGGGTCACCGCCTTCTCGGTGGTGGACGAAAGGTTCACGAACCTCGAAACCACGAACAGCGCCAGCAGCGTCACCACGAGCAGCACCGACCCGAGCGCTCCCGCGCCGCCGAAGTCCAGCAGGTCGTTCACCCGGGTGGCGATCAGCTGCGGGATCAGGGACTGCTGCGGCGAACCGAGCAGCGCCGGGGTGACGTAGAACCCGAGCGTCAGGATGAACACGAGGGTGAACCCCGACAGCACCGCCGGCAGCGACAGCGGCAGGTACACCTGGACGAACGCCCGCCACCGCGGCGCCCCGAGGCTGCCGGCCGCGTTCAGCAGGCGCTTGTCGATGCCCTCCATCCCGCTGTACAGCGGCAGGACCATGAACGGCAGCATGACCTGCACCATCGCGACCGTCACCCCGGCGACCGAACCCAGCAGGACCACGCCGTCGATGCCGATGAGGGAGAACGCGTCGTCGATGAGGCCGTCGCGCTGCTCCAGCATGTACCAGGCGAAGTTGCGGGCCATCATGGACGTCCAGAACGGCAGCAGGACCACCACCGTCATCAGGTTCCGGGTGCGCGGGCTCACCCTCGTCATCGCGTAGGCGTAGGGGTAGGCCAGCACCAGCGTGCAGGCGGCCACGATCAGCCCCGTGACGAGCGTGCGTACCAGGATCTTGACCGAGACGCCGTCCTTCAGCAGCTCGGTGTAGTTCTCCAGCCCGGTGGACGGCTCGGTGAGGCTACGCCAGATGATGTTGCCGAGCGGGTAGGCGAAGAACACCAGGAGGAAGGCGGTGGCCGGCAGGATGAACCAGCCGACCAGCCGCCTCCGCGACCTGGGCGCTCGGGCCGTGCTCACCGGCGACGCGGAAACGGTCGATGCGCTCATCGTCCTCTTACCCGGAGAGCCACTGCGTGTAGCGCTTGGTCACCTGGTCGAAGTTCTGCCCCCACCACTGCGCGTCCGCGTGGACGATGCCTCCCCTGCGTTCCGGCGCGTACACGTAGACCTGCTGCTGGAACTGGTCGAGGTTCAGTTGCAGGTCCTTGTTGACCGGCAGCACCGACGCCGACTCCGCGATCTTCTTCGACGGCTCGTCACCGGCCGTGGAGGCGATGAACTTCATCGCCTGCTCCTTGTTCTTCGAGCCCTTCGGGACCACGAAGACGTTCCAGTTGACGATGGACTTGTCCCAGATGCCCTTGTAGGGGGCGCCGGCCTTGAGGCCCTGGTAGGCGCGGACGTTCAGCATCAGGCCCATGTCGAACTGCTGGTCCACCATCATCTGCTGCATCTGCCCGTAGGTCTTGGCGAAGGTGGTGACCGACTTGATCTTGTCGAGCTGCTTGAAGGCCCGATCGAGGTCCAGCGGGTAGAGCTGGTTCGGCTGAACGCCGTCGGCCAGCAGCGCGGCCTCCAGCAGCCCCACCGAGATCTCGGGCGGAACGATCCGCTTCCCGGGGTACTTCTTCACGTCGAAGAAGGCGGCCATCGAGGTGGGCGGGCTGTTGGCGTACTTCTTCGTGTTGTACATGACGAACGTGCTGTAGAAGAAGTTCGGCACGCCACAGTCGTTGACGGTCCCCTGCGGGTACTTCGACTTGTCGATGACCGAGAAGTCGAGCTTCTCGACGTACTTGCCGCAGTACTGCACGGCCACGGCGGGCGTGGTGTCGACGAGGTCCCAGGTCACCTTCTTGGCCTCGACCATCGTGACCATCTTCGCCTCGTCGACGGGGCTGTCGTTGCGGAACTTCACCCCCGAGTCGGCGGTGAAGGGCTTCTGCCATGCCTCCGCCTGCGCGTCCTGGAAGGGCGGGCCGGTGGAGACGTACGTCAGCGTGTCGCCTTCGTCGTCGCTCGCGTTGCCGATACTGCACGCCGTGGCCACCAGGCTCACGGCCAGACCGGCGGCCGCGAATCTCGCGGTCGGGCCCGTCTTACCTATTCTTCGCCCCACGATCTCCTCCTGGAGTGCTGCTACTGGGGTTCTCGCGTGTCCTGCCCCGTCAGGCCGCCGCGACGTGTTCGGTCAGGACGCGGGCGAGCGCGTCCAACTGTTGTTCGTCGATCACCAGCGGTGGTGAGAGGACGATGGTGTTCCCGGAGGCCCGGACGATGACGCCGTCGGCGCGGGCGCGGGCCTGGACCCCGGCGGCCGCGGCGGCGGTGTCCGGGCCGCGGTCCAGTTCGACGCCGAGCATCATGCCGACGCCGCGCACCTCCAGGACGTGGTCCAGCCGTTCGAGCGGCTTGAGCGCGTCGAGCAGGCGGCGACCGAGCCGGTCGGCCCGCGCGAGGAGCCCCTCGCGCTCCAGGATGTCGATGTTGGCCAGCGCGACCGCCGCGCCGACCGGGTGACCGTTGTAGGTGAACCCGTGCAGGAACGCGGCGCCGTCGGCCAGGTCGAGCACGCGTTCTCCGACGAGTACCGCGCCCATGGGGATGTACCCGCTGGACAGGCCCTTAGCGGTGACGATGATGTCCGGTTCGACGTCGTAGCGTTCGCAGCCGAACCAGTGGCCGATGCGACCGAACGCGGTGACGACCTCGTCCAGGATGAGCAGGATGCCGTGGCGGCGGAGGATCTCCTGGACCCGCGGCCAGTAGTCCGGCGGGGGCGGGACCATGCCGCCGACGCCGAGCACCGGTTCCCCGACGAACGCGGCGATCCGGTCCGCGCCGATCCGCTCGATCCGCTCCTCCAGCTCGGCGACCAGGACGTCGGTGACGTCCGCGCCGCGCACGGCGTGGGGCTTGGCGAGGAACTCGATCCCCGGCATGAGCGGCCCGTAGCCCGCGCGCAGCCGGTCGATGCCGGTGGCGGCGAGGGAACCGCCGCCCATCCCGTGGTAACCGGCGGTGCGCGCGAGGATCACGGAGCGTTCGGGCCGGCCCGCGTGGTGGTGGGCGAGGCGGGCCAGCTTGATCGCCGTCTCGTTGCCCTCCGATCCGCCGTTGGTGAAGAACACCCGCCGCATGGTCGGCGGTGCCAGCTCCAGGAGGCGTTCGGCCAGCCTGATCGACGGCTCGTTGGAGTAGTCGCCGAAGGACGAGTAGAACTCCAGCTTGGCGATCTGCCGGGCGGCGGCCTCCGCCAGTTCGGGCCGGCCGTGCCCGACGGGGCACTGCCAGAGGCCGCAGGTCCCGTCGATGTAGGCCTTGCCGGTCACGTCCCAGACCACGGCACCGTCCCCGCGTTCGAGGATCAGCGGTTCCTCCGGGGCGCCGATGACGCTGTGCGGGTGGATGACCGTCCGGACGTCCAGCTCCGCGAGCCGCCCGGCGCGGTCGTCGTGCTCCCGTCCGGACGGCCCGGTCGAGGTGGTGGTCTGCTGTTCGATCGCCATGGTTTCGCCTTCAGAGTTCCTTCAGCGCGATGTCGTCGGGGACGGCCCGCTTCAGAGCCGGACCGCCACGGACTTGGTCTCCAGGTAGGCGTCGATGCCCTCGCTGCCGCCCTCGCGTTCCAGCCCGCTGTTCTTCACACCGCCGAAGGGGAGTTCGGGACGGACGGGGAACGCCTCGTTCACCGACACCACGCCGAAGCTCAGCCGGTCGACGGTCCGCCACACCCGGGCGAGACCGCCGCCGAAGACGTAGGCGGCGAGCCCGTAGTCGGTGGCGTTGGCGCGTTCGATCGCCTCGTCGTCATCGTCGAAGACGTAGATCGGCAGGACGGGGCCGAAGGTCTCCTCCGAGCTGATCAGCATGGTGTCGTCGGCGCCGGTGAGGACGGTCGGCTCGTAGAAGGCGCCGGTGAGTTCGGCGTTGTCGGGCGTCCAGCGTCGTCCGCCCGCCGCGACCGTGGCGCCGCGCTTCACCGCGTCGGCGACATGCCGTTCGACCTTGTCCAGCCCGCCGAAGTCGATCAGTGGCCCGGTGGTGGTGCCCTCGGCGGCGCCGTGCCCGAGGCGCAGGGCCGCGACCTTCTCCAGGAGCAGCGCCAAGAACTGGTCGTGCACCGCCCGGTGCACGAAGAGCCGGTTGATCGCGATGCAGCTCTGGCCCGCGTTGGCGAACTTCGCGGCGGCGACCGCCGCTGCCGTGGCGGATACGTCGACGTCGTCGAACACGATGGCGGGGGAGTGCCCGCCCATCTCCAGCGACGTCCGGCGCAGGTGGTCGCGGGTCGAGGCGAGCAGGCTGAGGCCGACCTCGGTGGAGCCGGTGAAGCTGACCTTGCGGAGCCTGCGGTCGGCGAGCAGCGCGCCCGCCACCTCGCCGGGACGGGACGTGGTGAGCGACTGGAGCACCCCGGCGGGCAGCGCCCCGGCCTCGTTGATGATCCGGACGAGTTCGGTGCCGACCAGCGGGGTCTGTTCCGCGGGCTTGACGATCACGGGACAGCCGGCGGCGAGGGCGAGGCCGGCCTTGCGGACCAGCATGCTCGCCGGGAAGTTCCACGGGGTGATCGCCAGCGTCGGGCCGATCGGGACGCGCAGCACCATGCCGGGGCCGCCCGGACCGTCCGGCGTCGTCCGGCCGTTGGCCCGCCGGCCCTCCTCGGCCGCCCATTCGAGCATCCGGGCCGAGCCCAGGACCTCGCCCTTGGCCTCGGCGAGCGGTTTGCCGTTCTCGCTGGTCATCAGGGCCGCGAGGGAGTCGGCCTGGGCGCGGATCCGGCCCGCCGCCGCGCGCAGCGCGTTCGAGCGCTCCTCCGCGGTGGTGCGCCGCCAGGTCTCGGCGGCCTTGTCGGCGGCGTCGAGGGCCGCGAGTGCCTCCTGCGGTCCCGCGTCGGCCACCTGGGCGATGACCTGGAGCGTCGCGGGATCCGTCACGTCGAAGGTGGCGGTTCCCGATCGCCAGGTTCCGTCGATGAGCAGAGTGGCGGACGGGTCTGCGGGCATGTTGCGGACCTCCCTGTGCCTTCTGTTGCGCCGACCGTAATCCATTTCGCAGCAGTCTCATCGCACGGTGTTGTGTTTGTCAACACCTTCCCATGGGGGAGCGTCGGATTGCTTTCTCCGCCTTACAGTGGGGGCATGAACGCCCTACCGTCACGCTCGGCGGACCCCGCCGCCGAGGAGTCCGAGCTGATCCCGATCAGGGAGTTGCTGTCCTACCGGTTGCACCGGGTGGCGAACGCGCTGTCCCGCAGCGCAGCCGTGCGCTACCGGCGGGAATTCGACGTCAGCCTCCAGGAGTGGCGCACCATCGCATTGTTGGGAGCGGACGAGCCGCTCACCGTGAATCGGCTGGCTCGGCTGGCCGGGCTGGACAAGGCGCAGATGAGCCGGGTCGCGGCCAAGCTCGCCGAGGCCGGTCTGGTCGAGCGTGAGCCCGGTCCGGGCCGCACGACCCAGCTCACCCTGACCCGTAACGGACGCTCCCTCTACCGGGGTCTCATCGCCGCCGCCAACGAGCGGAACAACGCCTTCCTCGTCTGTCTTACCCCGCTTGAGCAGGAAGTTCTCGACTCGGCTCTGCGTAAGCTGGCCACGCTGGCCAAGGCGCTGGAGCGCTCCGAGCGCTAGTTTCGGCCCGCCGTCGGGAGTCCGTCACCGAGGCCGGGTGTTGATGTTGTCAACAGTAGGTTATATTCCTTGCTGTGATGACCTCGACGCTCCCCTGGGAGGCGGACTCGCATGGCTGACCGCGTCACGATCTGCGAATGCTTCGCCCGTGACGGGCTCCAGCACGAGGAGACCTTCGTCCCGACCGAAGTCAAGATCGACCTGATCGGCGCCTTCGCCGCGGCCGGTTTCACCCGGATCGAAGCGACCAGCTACAGCCATCCCGAGCGCGTGCCCGCCTTCCGCGACGCCGGCGCGGTACTGGCGGGACTGCCCCGTCCCGCCGGCGTGGCCTACAAGGCCACCTGCCCCAACCCCCGCGCGGTGGAACGTGCCATAGCCGACCTCGACGCCGGGCACGGCGCCACCGAACTGAGTTTGCTGGTGTCGGCGACCGAGTCCCACACCGAGCGGAACATGCGCACCACGCGCGCCCGCCAGTGGGAGCGGGTCGCCGAGATGGTACGGCTGGCCGCCGGCCGGTTCCGGCTCGTCGGCGTGATCTCCGTGGCGTTCGGCTGTCCCTTCGAGGGCGCCGTGGACCCCGGCGTGGTCGCCGACGACGCGGCCCGGTTCGCCGACCTCGGCGTGGACCTCGTGACCCTCGGCGACACCACCGGCCTGGCCACCCCGACGACGGTCAAGGACATGTTCCGGCGGGTCACCGGACGGATCGCCACGACGGGCGCGCGGGCCCCGGCGATCGTCGCGCACTTCCACAACACCCGCGGCGGCGGGCTGGCCAACTGCGTCGCGGCGCTGGAGGCCGGCTGCCGCGACTTCGACAGCTCCCTCGGCGGGGTCGGCGGCCACCCGGCGCAGATCCACTACGGCGGCGGCATGACCGGCAACGTCTGCACCGAGGACCTGGTGAACCTCCTGGAGTCCGAGGGCATCGACACCGGCCTCGACCTCGACGCGGTCATGGCGGCCTCGCGGCGGTGCGAGGAGGCACTCGGCCGTCCACTGCACAGCATGGTCGCCCGCGCCGGATTCGGCCTGGTCGGCGGGAAGACGGAGGAGAAGGTGGCGCACGATGCCTGAGCCCGGCGTACTGATCGTCGAAGACCACGGCGCGGTTCGGCTGCTGCGGCTGAACCGGCCCACCAAGCTCAACGCGCTCAACACCGAACTCACCCGCGCCCTGCACGACGCGCTGCGCGCCGCCGACGAGGACTCCGCCGTCCGCGCGGTCGTCCTCACCGGCGCCGGCCGCGGGTTCTGCTCCGGCGCCGACCTGTCGGAGTTCGCCGACCTCACGCCCGCCGACCAGCACGCCGTCATCCGGCGGGCCGAGCTGACCACCCGCACCCAGATGCTGCTGCAACAGCTCACCAAGCCCATCGTGTCGGTGGTGCGCGGCCCGGCCATGGGCGGCGGCGCCGGGCTCGCGATCGGCTGCGACATGATGGTCGCCGCGACCGACGTGAAGTTCGGCTACCCGGAGGCGCGGCACTCGATCGTCCCGGCGATCGTGATGACCGGGATCCAGCGCAACCTCGGCCGCAAGCTCGCCTTCGAGCTGATCAGCACCGGCCGCACGCTGGGCGCGGCGGAGCTGGCCGAGTACGGCCTGGCCAACCGGGTCGCCGAACCGGACAAGGCCGAGGCCGTCGGGCTGGAGATCGCGGCGGGCTGGGCCGAGGTGAACCCGCTCGCCATGGCGGCGGCCAAGGACCTGTTCTACCGCGTCGCCGACCTGCCGTTCCCGGAGGCCATGCGGACCGGCGGCGACATCAACACGATCATGCGCGGATTCCGGGGGGCCGGCGCATGAGGCCGCTGGACGGGATCACCGTCATCGAGTTCTCCCGCGTCCTGGCCGGTCCGTTCGCCACCCAGATCCTCGCCGACCTCGGCGCCGATGTGATCAAGATCGAGCGGCCGGGCGGCGGCGACGAGTCCCGAAGTTTCGAACCGCGCCTTCCCGGCGGCGAGAGCGCCTACTTCTTCGCCTTCAACCGGGGCAAGCGGTCGGTGACGCTCAACCTGCGGACCACGCGCGGGCAGGAGGTCGCCCGCGGTCTCGCCGCCGGCGCCGACGTCCTGGTCGAGAACTTCATGCCCGGCACGATGGACAAGTACGGGCTCGGCTACGAGGCGCTCGCGACGCTGAACCCCGGCCTGGTCTACATCTCCAGCACCGGGTTCGGCCAGTCCGGGCCGTACGCCGACCGCAAGGGATACGACACGGTCTTCCAGGCCCTGTCCGGGATCATGTCGCTCACCGGGCACCCGGACACGCCGCCCGCCAAGGTCGGCATCCCGGTCTCCGACATGACCTCGGGCCTGTGGATCGTCATCTCGGCCCTGACCGGGCTGTTGGAACGGAACAACAG
The DNA here is from genome assembly GCF_003634705.1 of Actinomadura pelletieri DSM 43383. GTDB lineage: Bacteria > Actinomycetota > Actinomycetes > Streptosporangiales > Streptosporangiaceae > Spirillospora > Spirillospora pelletieri. The sequence goes on from NZ_RBWU01000002.1 coordinate 971,370, forward strand.
CGGCCGGGGCGGGCATGTCGACCTGGCGATGATGGACGTCCAGGCGAGCCTGCTGGCCCTCGCCGCCGCCCGGATCTTCGCCCTCGACGAGGACCCCGGACGCACCGGCACCGCCCACCTCGGCCGAGTGCCGTCGTCGGCGTTCGAGTGCGCGGACGGAGGCTGGCTCCACATCAGCGCCAGCGACCAGCACTGGAAGCCGCTGTGCGAGGTCCTCGGCCTGGACGAGCTGGCCGCCGACCCGGCGCTCGCCGCCAACGAGGGCCGCCTCGCCCAGCGCGAACGGGTGACCACCGCCCTCGCCGAAGCCGTCGCCCGCCGGCCGCGCGACGAGCTGGCCACCGCGCTGCGCGCCGTCGACGTCCCGGCGGGCGAGGTCAAGACCGCCCGCGAGGCGCTCGCCGACCCGCACACCGTCGCGCGGGGCATGGTCGGCCACTTCGACCACCCCACCGAGGGGCGGTTCTCCGCGCTGCGGACGCCGCTGCGCCTGGACGAGACCGAATACCCCGAACCCGGCGTCCCGCCGCTGCTCGGGGCCGACACCGAGGACGTGCTCACCGAACGGCTGGGACTGGACCGCGACGAGCTGGCCCGGCTCCGCGAAGAAGGGACGATCTAGCGTTGAGCGACGACGATCCGGTGCTGGTGCGCGCGGCCGATGGTGTCGCGCACGTGGTGCTGAACAGGCCCGAGGCGCGCAACGCGCTGAACCTTCCCATGTGCCGCGGGCTGAGCGACGCGTTCGCGCGCCTGGACGCCGACGACTCCGTCGGTGTCGTCCTGGTGCGGGCGAACGGGCCCGCGTTCTGCGCCGGCGCCGACCTCAAGGAGCGCGAGGGCCGCGACGAGGCCTGGGTGCGCAACCGCCGCCTCGCGTCCTTCGCCGCCTACGAGGCCATCGAACGGTGCTCCAAGCCCGTGGTCGCGCTCGTGCACGGCCCGGTCGTGGGCTCGGGCGGGGAGATCGCCATGTCGTGCGACTTCATCGTCGCCGCCGACGACGCCACCTTCCGTTTCCCCGAGCCGCACTGGGGCACGGTCGGCGCCACGCAGCGGCTGCAACGCGTCATCGGCAAGCGGCGCGCCAAGGAACTGCTGTTCACGGCCCGGACGATGCCGGTGGACGAGGCCGCCGCCGTGGGGCTGGTGGCGCGGATCGTCCCGGCCGCCGAGCTGCTCGCCACTGGCGCGGAACTCGGCGCGACGATCGCGAGCGCGCCCCGGCTGGCGATGTCGCTGACCAAACAGGCGATCGACCTCGGCTCGGAGACCGACCTGGCCAAGGGCATCCGGATCGAGATGGCCGCGATCGAACGCTGCCTCGCCGACGGCGCGTGGCGCGGCGGCGTGGCGGACTTCGCGACCGCCATGCGGGAGAACCGGGCACGAGCGGCGACGCAGGAGGGGAACTAGTCGATGGAAGGGACCCACGGACCGGCCGGGGTGTGTCCGGTGACCCTCCACGACGCGCTGCGTCGTGCCGCGGTCATCGGCCCGGACGTCGAGGCGGTCGTCGCCTCGCACGGCCGGATCACCTATGCCGCGCTGGACGCCGAGGTCGCCGCGGTCCGTGCCGCGCTGTCGGCCGCCGGGGTCCGGCGCGGCGACCATGTCGCCGTCTGCCTGGGCAACGGCCCGGAGTGGGTCACGCTCTTCCTGGCCATCGGGTCGCTCGGCGCGGTGACCGTGCCGATCAACACCCGGTGGCGTCCCCCCGAGATCGCGTACGCGCTGCGGCAGTCGCGGTCCTCGCTGCTGTTCGTCGCCGACCGCTTCCTGAACATCGACTTCATCGCCATGCTCCGGGAGATCTGTCCGGGCGTCGACACCGGGCTGCCGGACGCCGAGCTTCCTGACCTGCGGTCGGTGGTCGTGCTCGGCTCCGGCGGTTCCGCCGCTCCGGCCGTCGTTCCCGAGGCGGCACGGTCGTGGGAGGACTTCCGGGCGGCCGGGACGACCCCGGTGGAGCCCTGCGGGACGCCCGACGACGTGGTGCTGATCCAGTACACGTCCGGCACCACGTCCCGGCCGAAGGGCGTGCTGCTGACCCAGCTCAACATGTGCGGGGACGCGTTCTTCTCCGGGGCGCGCCTCGGGCTGCGGCCGGGCGACCGGTTCCACAGCGTGCGGCCGTTCTTCCACGCCGCCGGCAGCACCCTGACGGTCCTGGCCTGCCTCCAGCACGTCGCCACGGTGGTGACCATGGACCGGTTCGAGCCGGGCGAGGCGCTGCGGCTGATCGAACGCGAACGCTGCACCCATTTCTCCGGCAACGACACCATCGCCCTGATGCTGCTGAACCATCCGGACCGGCCGCGGCGCCGGCTCCGGCTGCGCGGCGCGTGGGCGGCGGCGTCGGCCGCCGTCGTCCGGCGGATCATCGACGAGCTGGGCGCCACCGAGTGCGTCGTCGGCTACGGGCTGTCGGAGGCGTCGCCGAACGTGGCGCAGTCGGCGTGGTGGGAACCGGAGGACGTCCGGGCGAGCGGCCGGATGCTGCCCGAACCGGGCGTCGAGGTCCGCGTCCAGGACGCCGAGACCGGACGGGACGTCCCGACCGGGGACGTCGGCGAGATCTTCGTCCGCGGCTGGAACGTCATGCGCGGCTACTACGCCATGCCCGCCGAGACCGCCGAGACGCTGTCGCCGGACGGCTGGCTCCGCACCGGCGACCTCGGCCGACTCGGCGACGACGGCCGGCTCGAGTTCGTCGGACGGGCCAAGGAACTCATCCGCGTCGGCGGCGAGAACGTCTCGCCCACCGAGGTCGAGGACGTCCTGCACGGCCACCCCAAGATCAGGCAGGCGGCGGTGGTCGGGGTGCCGGACGAGCGCCTCATCGAGGTCCCGTTCGCGTTCGTCGTCCTCGCGGAGGGCTGCGCGGCCGACCAGGAGGAGATCACCGCCTGGGCCGCCGAGCGCCTCGCCCGGTTCAAGGTGCCGCGCCACATCCGGATCGTCGACGACTTCGAGCGGTTCGGGATGACGGCCAGCTCGAAGGTCCAGAAACGGCACCTCGCCGCCCACGCGCGGCGGCTGCTCGACTCGGTGGAGGCGGGATGACCGGCCGCGCGCGCGCCGGTCGGGCGCGCATCGACACGGCCGTCACCCGGCTGCTCGGCTGCGACCTGCCGATCGTCCAGGCGGGCATGTCCTGGGCGTCGTCGGACTCGCGGCTGCCGCTCGCGGTGTCCAATGCCGGCGGTCTCGGCGTGATCGCCGCCGGTCCCATGCGGATACCCGACCTGGACCGCTCCATCACCGAGGTCGCCGAGGGCACCGACCGTCCCTACGCGGTGAACCTGCCGCTGTACCGCAAGGGCGCGGACGAGGTCATGGACCTGCTCGTGGCCCGGCGGATCCCGATCCTCATCGCCTCGCAGGGCGGCCCGCGCCGCTACCTGCCGCGCTTCCGGGACACCGGGACGATCTGCCTGCACGTCGTGGCCACCGAGGAGCACGCGGCCAAGGCGATGGACGCCGGCGTGGACGGTCTCGTCGTCGTCGGCGCCGAGGCGGGCGGCCATCCGCCCGCCGGGCTGGTGTCCACGCTGGTCACGGTCCGGGCCGTCGCCCGGCGTTTCCCGGACGCCCCGATCATCGCCTCCGGCGGGTTCGCCGACGGCTCGGGACTCGCCGCCGCCCTCGCCCTCGGCGCCGGGGCCGCGCAGTTCGGCACCCGCTTCCTCGCCAGCGCCGAATCGAACCTGCACCCCGCCTACAAGGAGGCCGTCCTCGCCGCCGGCACCGGCGACACCCGGACCGTGGGCCGCGACCTCGGCATGATCCGGGTCCTGGCCAACGACTTCGCCGACCGCATGACCGAGCTGGAGCGCACCGGCGCCGACCTGGAGCGGCGCCGGGCGGAGTTCACCGCGACCAGCCTGCGGACGGCCGCCGTCGACGGCGATGTCACCGGAGGAAAGGTCGAGATGGGCCAGTCGGCCGGGTTGGTCGACGCGCTCCTGCCCGCCGCCCGGATCGTCGAGCTGCTCGTCGAGGAGTACGCCGCCACGCTCACCCGCCTGCCCGAGGTCCGCCCCGCCGAGGACCTGCCCGCCCGCCCCGCACCGACACCGCTTCCCGCCTCCTAACCCGCCACCCGCCACCAAGGACTCGGGGGAAAGTCAGCCGACATCAGGATCTGGGAGGTCTTGAGTGAGGACGAACGACACGGACACGCGGACGGCGTCCGGCCCTAGAATCGGGCGAAGAGGACTTCTAGGAGGTGCCACCCTGCTCGCGGCCAGCGGTGCGACATTCGTCGCCGGTGGCGGGACGGCCCTCGCCGGCGACCCGCGCACCGACTCGCCGCTGCCCATCATTCCGATCCCGAAGCAGGTCCCGGCCAAGGAGGGCTACGTGCCGGTGCCCGGCGGGCGCCTGTGGTACTGGGACACCGGGGGCCGCGGCACCCCGATTATCCTGATGCACCCCGGAAGCGGCAGCGGCGAGATTTGGCCGTACCAGCAGCCCTACTTCGCCAAGGCGGGCTACCGCGTCATCGGCTGGTCGATGCGCAGCAAGTACAAGTCGAGCGCGGCGGACCCGGACAACCCGGGAACCGGCGCGGAGGACCTGCACTCGCTGGTCAAGTTCCTTCGCATCGACAAGTTCCACCTCGTCGGCGTCGCGTACGGCGGCGGAGTCGCGCTCGACTACGCGCTGCTGCACGAGGAGAAGCTGCTCAGCCTTTCGATCAGCGGCAGCCTGACGAGCGTGACGAACCAGGACTACGTCGACATGCTCCGGCGGCTCCGGCCCCAGGGCTTCGGCGACATGCCGGCCAGCTTCATCGAGCTGGGGCCCACCTACCGGGCGATCAACCCGGCGGGCATGGCGGCCTGGGACGCGATCCATGACCGGGCCTCGCACAGCGACGTCGGGCAGCCGTACGCCACCAAGCCCACCTGGGCGGACGTGGAGCGGCTGAGGGTGCCCACCCTACTGCTGTGGGGCGACGGCGACCTCTACAGCCCGCCGTCGGTGCAGCGCATCATGGCGAGCCATTTCCGTAATGTCACCACGGTCGTCGCGAACGAGTGCGGTCACGCGCCGCACTGGGAGCGTTCGGACGTCTACAACCCCACCCTGCGCAAGTTCCTGCGCAGGCACTCGCGGTAACGACCGCCTGAGAAACCGGGGAGCCCGATCCCGTTCGAGGGCTCCCCGGCCCCGCCAATACGAGCGGGTCGAACAGCCCGTGTCAGGTCAGGTGGGGCATGACCTCGGCGGCGAGCCGCTCCATCTGCTCCGCGTCGTCGAACAGCGGAGTGAACAGGACCATCTCGGCGCCCGCGTCGACCACCTCGCGAACCCCCGCCACGCACGCGTCCGCGGATCCGCAGACGGCGACCGGGGTGAGATCGCTCCGTCCGTAGAACCGCTCCAGGGTGTCGGCCCCCCTCTTCCAGGCGCGGGCCTCGTCGTCGTCCACCCCGATGTAGACGCGTTTGGCGATCGAGAAGTCGGCGGCGTCCCGTCCCTGTTCCGCGAGCGCCTCCCGGACGACGCCCACCTGCTCGGCGAACTGCGCGGTCGTCGCCGACCCCGCGCCGAAGAACCCGTCGCCGAGCCGCACCGCGCGCCGCAGCGCGTTCGGGTGGCGGGCGCCGAACCAGACCGGCGGATGCGGCTTCTGGAACGGCTTGGGTTCCATCGCCGCGTCGTCGAGCCGCCAGAACCGTCCGTCGAAGGTGATGCGGGGACGCGTCCAGCACGCCTTCATCAGGTCGAGTCCCTCGGTGAGCCGGGCGACGAGTTCGTCCGGTTCGGCGCCGAACGCCGACAGCGACCGGTCACGGGCGCCGATACCGATGCCGACGTCGACGCGGCCCCGGCTGAGCTGGTCCAGCGTGCTCAGGCTCTTGGCCAGGTGGACGGGGTTGTGTCGCGGGGTGACGAACACCGCGCAGCCCAGCCGGAGCCGTTCGGTGCAGGCGGCGGCGTAGGTCAGGGTCTCCAGCGGGCTCGACCGCGCGGCCGTCCCGAGAACCTGCTCCTGCGTCCAGGCGCCGTCGAAGCCGAGCTCCTCGGCCCGCCGGAGGAAGGCGCGGAAGGCCGCCGGGTCGAACTCGCCGTCGTCCAGGTCCTGGGGGATGGAGATCGCGAACCGCATACCCCCAACTTATCGATCTTCCAGCCCGCTGACCAGGCCGGATGACAGCCAGAGCCAGGCCCGGACGTCCCTGACCTCCTTGCGGCTCACCCAGAGCCTCCGGTATGCGGAGGGCGGGACGGGACCGCCGCCGCGCAGCACCGCGTCGGAGTGCAGCGAGTCGGACGTGATCAGGCCGAGGTCGGCGTCCGACGCCCGCAGGACCTCCCGGAACGCGTCCGCGTCCAGCAGGCGGTAGAGGAAGATGGCGGCCGAGCCGAAGACGCCGTAGGCGTCCCGTTCCACGTCGCCGTGGTGGACGGCCACCCGCAGCCGCAACCTGTCGCCGTCGCCGGCCGGCCCGTTGTGCCGCCGCAGCGCGACCGTCAGGTTGTGCCCCAGCCGGCCGAGGAACGCGACGGGATCGACACCGGGCGGCGCGACGACCAGGACCCCGTCACCGCGGTCCCCATGGTCGCAGGTCGCCCAGGACACCCCGGCCAGGTCGAACGCCGCGCGGAGCATGCCGTACAGCTCGCGGCGCTCCCGCCGCTGGGACGCGGTGTCGGGGCAGCGCCGGCCGAAGTCGACGATGTCGACGGCGACCAGCGTCCTGTACGGCGACCACGACGGCTCGAGAGGCCGGGGCGGCGACAGGTCGAGCATGTGGGATTCTCCTCCCTCGGTTCTTCTGCACCGGAATGGCGCGCGGATACCACTGTGGCGGTGTTCCCCACACCTGCATACCGATTGGGATGAGTTGGGACGCCTTCCCCAGCGAAGATCGCTGGTGATAGGGAAACCCGGCTACATAATGGCGGTTGTCATATTTGTCCGGCTTGTCCCTACGGCATTTGTTGGGGCTTGGGCCTATGTGGAAGCATGTGAAATGTGTACGGTTCGCCGGTGTTGCGGCGGATGAGTGGCGGAGCGTGCCGTCCGTTGAAGATCATTAATTCGGCCGGGGTGAACGGATCATGAAAACATCTGGTAATGACCGAGCGGTCATTCTCCGTCGCTTCATCGACCGGCTCAACGACACTTGGATCAAGGCGGGCCCGCCCAGCCTTCAGGAGGTGGAGGCGCTGTCCCGGAAGTTCGCCACTCCGGTGGGGGGTCTGGCGGTACGGAGACTGGCGACCTCCACGCTCCAGGGCATCCTGAACCACCAGAGGAAGAGGTTGCCCCAATGGTCGTGGGTGGCCTCCTATGTGATCGTCCTTCGCGCGATCGCGGCCCGCAACGGAAGGGACCCCGACACCCTCGGCACCCTGGACGAGTGGAAGGCCACGTACGACGAGGCGTTGCGGCGGTTCGACGGAGCGCCCCCGAACGCGGCCGATGCCGAGGTGGAGGAGGAGGCCGCGGCGGCCGGTGCGGCCCGGCGCGCGAGGGCGCGCCTCGCGAGGCTTCCGGTCGCGGCCGGTGCCCGGGCCCCGCGCGGTGGCCCCGGCCCGGACGAAGCCCTCGACGCGTTGACGCGGCGTTTCGGGACGGCCGGCTGGTGGCGCCGTGACTACCGGGACGTCGTCGCCCCCTGGGTGGCGCCCTACCTGGAACTGGAGCAGGCGGCACGGGTGATCTGGTGCTACGAGCCCCAGTTCGTCCCCGGACTGCTCCAGACGCCCGCCTACGCCAGGGCGGTCATCGCGTACGAGTACGGAACATCCCCCGAGGCGCAGATGAGGCGCCGGGTCGGGCTCCGGACGCGGCGGCAGCAGCGGCTGTCGGGGCCGAACCCGCCGCGGCTGTGCGCGATCCTGGACGAGACGGTGCTGCACCGCGACCACGGGGGCGCCGAGACCATGCGCGCCCAACTGGACCATCTGCTGGAGGTCTCCCGCCATCCCAACGTCAGCATCCAGGTGATGCCGCTGGCCAGTGGCGGATACGCGGCGGCGGGCGGCCCGATCACCGCGCTGCGGTTCGCCGCGGCGGAACTTCCCGATGTGATCTATCTGGAACATCTCGGCAGCGCCGACTACCTCATCGACCCCGAGGACCGATTCTGTTTCGGTCAGGTTCTGGACCGGCTCAAAATCGAGGCCGCAACTCCCGAGCAGAGCCGTGACATGCTGCGCCGTCTTCGCACGGAGCACTGACCGCGCAGCGGGTTGTCCGGTGGTCGATGGACTGATTTCCTGTCCGCAGAAACTTTTTCCGTGAAGCGCGCCCTGCGCTTCACCGAGTGGAAGGCAGCGGGGCCGCACCGATGGAGGTCGTGATGGGTTCCGGCGATGCCTCGTACTCCTGGCGGGATGCCGAGAAAGATCTCATGGCGGGGATCGACACGTCCGTGCCGCACTCCGCCCGCATCTGGAACTACTGGATGGGCGGCAAGGACAACTACCCCATCGACCAGGAGGCCGGGGAGCAGTTCGCCGCGATCTATCCGGGCATCCGGGACATGGCACGGGTCTCGCGTTACTTCATCTCCCGTATCGTCCGCTATCTGGCGGGAGAAGAGGGAATTCGCCAGTTTCTCGATATCGGCACGGGACTGCCGAGCCATGACAACACCCATGAGGTCGCCCAGCGCGAGGCGCCCGACAGCCGCATCGTCTACGTCGACAACGACCCCCTGGTCCTCGCCCATGCGCGCGCCCTGCTGACCAGCAACGACGTGGCGGGCACCGACTATGTCGACGCCGATCTGAACGAACCGCGGGCCATTCTCGACATCGCGCGGACGAAGCTCGACTTCGACCGTCCGATCGCGCTGATGCTGATGGGCGTCCTCGGGCACCTGCCCATCACCGAGGACGACGAGCAGGCCCGCTCGGTCGTCGACCGGCTCAAGGCCGCGCTTCCCGTGGGGAGTCTCGTCGCCGTCTACGACGGTACGAACACCGACTACGCCTATGTCGAGGCCACCCGCCTGTACAACGAGGGCGGGTCCGTCCCCTACCACCTGCGCAGCCCGGTTCAGATCACCCGTTTCCTGGACGGTCTGGAACCGGTGGAGCCCGGCGTCGTGCGGCTCGACCGGTGGCGTCCGGACCCCGCCCCCCTTGGCCTGTCCGTGGCCGTGGACGCATGGGGCGGCGTGGCGAAGAAGACCGCCTGAACGCCCCTGCGGCGGCCCGTCGGGGCGCCCGGCGGTGGGGTCGGGCGCCCCGAGCGGGATGCGCGTCAGTCGTTGTACGGGGTGAGGCGGTCCCAGAAGCCGCAGTGGTGCTGGCGGCCGATCTCCCTGGTCAGCTGGCTGTCACCGGCCGGGGCCAGGGACATCACGTCCGGGTTGTGGCGGGTGAACCGGGGCCACAGCGGCGCGCCCTCGACGGTCGGGTCTCCGGTACGGGCGAAGCCGGTCCACTGGGCGGTGATCTGCGCGCCGAACGCCTGCTGGTTCGGGGTCAGTTGCTGCCCTGGGCGCGGCGAAAGGAACTGGTTCAGCAGGACGTGGTAGGCCCCGTTCGGTTTGGTCTGGTCGAGCCAGGTCGCCGGCGGGGCGTCGGCGTTGTCGGACTGGTAGGCGTACACCGGGATGTGGCGCGACATTCGCCTGTGGTTGAGCAGGGACGGGCAGACGGAGTTGGAGTCGGCCACGATCGTCCGGTAGGCGATGAACGCCGAGGGCGTCGGGAAGCGCTCCAGCGGGTAGCGGGCGAACACCTGGTCCGCGTACCGCCCGTACTGCTGCCGCACCAGCCTCCGGTAGTCGTCGGGGGTGTCGGCGGAGGCGAGCTGGGTCTCGTCGCGGTCAACGCCGTGCATGAGCGTGACGTCATTGACGCGGCCGGTGGCGAACGCCTTCGCCGGGGACATCGTCAGGGTCTTTCCGTCGACGATCGGCGCGATCGTGCCCTGGTCGGGGCCCATCCCGTCACCGGACTTGTCCAGCAGCGTCTTCACCGGCACCTTGCGCAGGCAGGCGGCGGTGTCGGCGGCGTCGCCGCAGCCGACCGCCGCGGCGAAGCGGTCACCGGTGCGGTGCGCCTCCTTCGCGGTGGGCAGTTCGGACTTGCAGTCCTGCGGCTGCCAGGACGTGTTCGTGCCCAGCAGCGAGTTGTACTCGCCGCTCTGCACGATTCCCTTGTGGAAAAGTCCCTTGGCGGTGGGGGAGACGGCGTTGGCGCAGACGCTCGACCCGCCGGCGGAAGCGCCGAAAATGGTCACGTTTCGCGGGTCGCCGCCGAATCGGGCGATATTCCGCTGCACCCAGCGCAGTGCCGCCTGCTGGTCCTGGAACGCGTAGTTCCCCGAGTTCCGGCCGAGGTCCCGGTGCGCCATGAATCCGAAGATGCCGAGGCGGTAATGAACCTCCACCGAGATGACGTTCCCGGACCGGACGAGGTGGCTGCCGTCGGCGGGGGTGCCGAACCGGAACCCACCGCCGTGGATCTGCACCATGACCGGCAGCCGCTTCGAGCCGGCGTTCTCCGGCGCCCGGACGTTCAGGTTGAGACAGTCCTCGATGGTCGATCCGGAGCCGAGACCGTCCGCCTGCGGGCAGTTGGCGCCCCGCTCGGTGGCCGGGAACGTCGAGGTCCAGGGGCGTGCGGGCGCGGGCGGCGCCCAGCGCAGGTCACCGACCGGCGGGGCGGCGTACCGGATCCCGAGCCAGGACGTGACGCCGCCGGTGACCGTTCCGCAGACGGCGCCCTTGTCCGTCCGGACCGTGGTGCCCGGCGCGCACTCGGGCGCCCCGGACTCCGGCGCGGCGAGCGGCGCCGAGCGCGGCGATACACGCGCCGCGGACGCCGGGGAGGTGAACGTCAACGCCGCCACGGCCGCCACGACCAAGGCGGGCCATCGCAGTTTCTTCGGCTCCATACCGACCTTCTCTCTCGCGGGAAAGGGAAAAACTCGCGGGGAAGTGGAGACGCCGTCGGGAGCACGGAAAGGCGCCGGGATCGTTGGCTTGCGGACGGCGACTACGGTGGCGCCGTTGATTTTCCGGATGGTGCGCACACCCATCGTGATCACGGATGAACCGAAGATTAAAATGGTCGTGTGGGGCCGCACAGAGTTCCCCGGCGCCGCGATCGGCCAGCGGCCTTGATCGCGCGGCGACCGGCGTGTGGGGTCGATGAGCGGTCGGATCTCTGCGACCGGCGGTCGGTGTTCCTCGCAGGTTCCCCACCCGCCCCACCAGGCACAGCAGAGTGCGACATTCGGCGCAAAGTCTCCTGTTCATCGTGTGTTTCGAACCATTCGCCGCAGGGCCCGGGGTTGCTCGACGCGTCGTGTCGGCGGTTCACCGCAGTGACCGGCCGGGCCCCCTGACCACCCGGCGTGATCATGTGATGCTCCGCCCGACGACGTCCGATGCTCGATCGAAGGGGAGCGGCGATGAGAACGAGACGGCGCATGACGAGACGGCGGGTGTCCCTCGGGGCCGCCGCGGTGGTACTGGCCGGCGCGGCGGCCGTCCCCGGGGCGAGCGCCGCGAACAGCGCCGGGACGAACGGCGACCGCTGCGAGTTCACCGTCCGGAAGGACGTCCCCACCACGATGCGGGACGGGACCGTCCTGCGGTCCAACGTGTTCACCCCGAAGGGGGACGACGACTTCCCCGTCATCCTGATGCGGCTGCCGTACAACAAGGAGCGGGCGGAGAACATCTTCTACGCCGACCCCGACTTCTACGCCAAGGCGTGTTACCTGGTCGTGGTGCAGGACGTCCGCGGCCAGTACAAGTCGGACGGAACCTTCTACGCCTACCGCGACGAGGCCACCGACGGGTACGACACCATCGAGTGGGCCGCGCGGTTGCCGCACTCGAACGGCAAGGTCGGCATGTACGGCTTCTCCTATCCCGGGCTGACGCAGTGGCTCCCGGCCACGCTCCGGCCGCCGCATCTCGTCACCATCGTGCCGGCGTTCACCTCGTCCGACATCTACGACGGCTGGACGTACGAGGGCGGGGCCCTGTACCAGTCGTTCACCCAGTCGTGGCCGCTGACCTCCCTCGCCAACAGCGCGGTCGACCGGCTGCCCGACGGCGAGAAGCTGAGCGCGGAGATGAACCAGGCGTCACGGGACCTGTTCCGCGAGTGGTACCGGTACCTGCCGCTGAGGAAGTTCCCGCCGCTGTACCCGAAGGACGAGCGCGTAGCGCCGTACTTCTACGACTGGATCAAGCACCCCAGCTACGACTCCTACTGGAAGCGCTGGGCGATCCGTGACCGGTACCCGCAGGTCCAGGTGCCGTCGCTGAACTACGGCGGCTGGTACGACATCTTCCTCGACGGCACGGTCGAGAACTTCGCCGGAATGCGCGCCAAGGGCGGCACGAAGACGGCCCGGCAGGGCACGAAGATGCTGATCGGACCGTGGACGCACGGCGGCTCCGGCCGCAGGACGGGCGCGGTCGACTTCGGTCCCGACGCCGTCGTGTCGATCGAGGAGGTCCAGCTCCGCTGGTTCGACCACTGGCTCAAGGGCGCCCGCAACGGGGTCGACAAGGATCCCGCCGTCAAGATCTTCGTGATGGGCGCGAACCGGTGGCGCACGTCCGACAGCTGGCCGATCCCCGGCACCGCGTACACGAAGTACTACCTACACAGCAACGGCGACGCGAACACCATCACCGGCGGCGGCACGCTCAGCACCAGCCCGCCCGCGGGGCGGGAGGAACCCGACCGCTACCGGTACGACCCGGACGACCCGGTGCCGAGTTTCGGCGGACGGTTCCAGGCCTCGGTGCCCGGCGGCCCCCACGACCAGCGGATCATCGAACAGCGGCCGGACGTCCTGGTCTACAACACCCCGGCGTTGCAGCAGGACACCGAGGTCACGGGGCCGATCTCGGTGACGCTGTACGCGTCGTCCTCGGCCCGCGACACCGACTGGACGGCGAAGCTCACCGACGTCCACCCGGACGGAAGTTCGATGCTGGTCCGCCACGGGATCCAGCGGGCCCGGTACCGCGTCTCGCTGGAGAAGCCGTCGCTGATCCGTCCCGGCAAGGTCTACAAGTACACGATCAAGCTGTGGCCGACCAGCAACGTGTTCAAGGCGGGCCACCGCATCCGGCTGGAGATCTCCAGCAGCAACTTCCCGATGTTCGACCGCAACCCGAACACCGGTCACGAGTTCGGCACCGACCACCGGACCAGGACCGCCGACCAGACGATCCACCACGACCCCGAGTACCCGTCGTCGATCACACTGCCGATCATGCCGCGTCCGATCGACTGAACGTCAAGCCGGCATCGGGCTGAAATCTTTACGCAGACAGTACTTAGCGAGTCGAACGACCTCCATGGCCGGTGCTCCGGCGGGCGCGTCACTCCAGCTGACGCCTGCCGGAGCACCGGCCGTGGCCACATCCGGACCGAGTTTCGCACTCGGTCCCCGGTCGCCGTCGACCTGCGGTCGGACGTCGGGGAACGCCGCCAGCCCCGGTGCCGTGGGCGGTTCGACCCCCCACCTCCGAATCCTCGGCAGGCGGAGGTTTAGCGCACACGGATCGGGAAGGTCCAGCAACACGTCATTGACGGATGCTTCCGGAAGAAATACTTTTCTCAGAAAGTAAGAGACCAGGTGGCCGGGAGGCCCGTCATGGTGACTTATCAGTACCGCTGCGCCCAGTGCGGACCGTTCGACCTCACGCTGCCGATGGGCGAGGCACGACCCGAACAGCGCTGCGCGCAGTGCGAAGGCACGGCCCGCCGTGTGTTCACCGCGCCGGCTCTCACCCGTCCCGGCGCCCCGCTGACCCGGGCGCTCGACGCCCAGCAGGCGAGCCGGCACGAGCCACAGGTGGTGACCGCGCCCCCTCCGGCGCGACGCAGTCCGGCGCCGCCGTCCGATCCGCGCCACGCGCTGTTGCCACGGCCTTAGGGGGATCTCATGGGAAGCGTGGGCCTGCTCTACGTCGGCGCGGTTCTCTTCGTCAACGCGATGATGCTGCTCGGACGCGTCGATGCGCGTGCGGCCGCACCCATCAACCTGTTCGTGGGCGCGATGCAGGTCATCCTGCCCACACTGCTGCTGGTCGCCGCGGGAACCGACGTGAAGTTGATCAGCGCGGCGGCGGGCATCTACCTCTTCGGCTTCACCTATCTGTACGTCGGCATCGGCCTGCTGGCCGGTCTCGACAACACCGGCGTCGGCTGGTTCTCGCTGTTCGTGTCCTTCTCCGCAATCATCTTCGCGCTCATCAACTTCTTCGACGTGGACGATCCTCCGTTCGGGGTCATCTGGCTCTCCTGGTCGTACCTGTGGTTCCTGTACTTCCTCCTCTTCGGACTCGGTCGTGAGGAACTGACCTCGTACACGGGATGGATGACCCTCGTCAACGCGCTGGGCACGGTCACGATGCCGGCGTTCCTGCTGCTCACCGACAACTACACGACGGACACCTGGTTCGCCGTGACCCTGGCGGTCTGCGTCGTGGTCCTCGCCGTCGCGCTGTGGCCCCTGTCGCGTCCCGGACGCGGCGGGACCCCCGCGCCCGGCCAACCTGCCACCGGTCCCTGACCGCCCGCCGCGCCGGGCGTCGCGCTCCGGCGCCCGCGCGGCCCGCGCAAATCCCGAGAACCCGCAATTCCGACAAGTCCAAGGCACCAATCTCTGGGAGGACTCATGCCCGAAGTCGTGTTCAGTGTCGACCAGGCCCGTTCGATGAAGGATCAGGACGTGCCCGGCCACAACCGGTGGCACCCGGACATCCCGGCGGCGGCGACCGTGCGTCCGGGATCGGAGTTCCGCGTCGAGTGCCGCGAGTGGACCGACGGCCAGATCGGCAACAACGACTCGGCCAACGACGTGCGCGACGTGAACCTCGCGCCCTGCCACATGCTGAGCGGACCCATCGCCGTCGAGGGCGCCGAGCCCGGCGACCTCCTCGTCGTCGACATCCTCGACATCGGCCCAGTCCCGCAGGAGACCGGGTCGGTGCCCGGGCAGGGATGGGGTTACACCGGCATCTTCGCCAAGCAGAACGGTGGCGGCTTCCTCACCGACTACTACCCGGACGCCTACAAGGCCATCTGGGACTTCCACGGTCAGCAGGCGACCTCGCGCCACATCCCCGGCGTGCGGTTCACCGGCATCACCCACCCCGGGCTGTTCGGCACGGCCCCGTCCCCTGACCTGCTGGGTCGGTGGAACAGCCGGGAACAGGCACTGATCGACACCGACCCGACCCGGGTGCCGCCGCTCGCGCTGCCACCCCTGCCGGACGGGACACTCGCCGGGACGCTCACGGGGGACGCCCTGGCGAAGGTCGGCGCGGAGGGGGCCCGTACCGTCCCGCCGCGCGAGAACGGCGGTAACCACGACATCAAGAACTTCACGCGCGGCGCCCGCGTGTTCTACCCGGTGCATGTCACGGGCGGCCTGCTGTCCGGCGGTGACCTGCACTTCAGCCAGGGCGACGGAGAGATCACCTTCTGCGGCGCCATCGAGATGGGCGGGTTCATCGACTTCCACGTCGACATCATCAAGGGCGGCATGGAGAAGTACGGCATCACCAACAACCCGGTCTTCATGCCCGGCAACGTGGAGCCGCGCTACTCCGAGTTCGTGTCGTTCATCGGCATCTCGGTCGACCACGACTCCAACACCAACTACTACAACGACGCCACCATCGCCTACCGCAACGCCTGCCTCAACGCCATCGAGTACCTCAAGACGTTCGGCTACAGCGGCGAGCAGGCGTACCTGCTGCTCGGCGCCGCGCCGATCGAGGGACGCGTCAGCGGTGTCGTCGACATCCCGAACGCCTGCTGCTCGCTCTACCTGCCCACCGAGATCTTCGACTTCGACATCCGTCCGACGGCCGAGGGCCCGCGCCGCGCCGACCGCGGTCAGTGCGCCGTCTCGTCCTGACACACACCTGGTGAGGGCGTGTGGCAGGTCCAGACGCCGCGCCGCCCTCCGTCATCGCGGCCCGGTCCCATGGGGGGGACCGGGCCGCTCCCTTGCTCCCGTCATTGCGGCGCGGGGCCGGTTGTGCTCCGCTGGAGACAGGGCGTCACCGTCAGCGACGCCTCGAATGCTGTAGGCTCCGAATTGTATTGAATATTTCCTGCATAAGATGTGGGGTCGGCAATGCGCGACGTACGGCGGCTCACCCAGTACGCGCACGGCGGCGGATGCGCCTGCAAGATTCCGCCCGGCGAACTGGAGGAGGTGGTCGCCGGGCTCGGCGCGGACGGCGCGGGCGATCGGAACGACCTGCTCGTCGGGCTGGACTCCGGCGACGACGCCGCCGTCGTGCGGATCTCCGGTGACACGGCGGTGGTGGCGACCGCCGACTTCTTCACCCCCGTCGTGGACGATCCATACGACTGGGGACGGATCGCCGCCGCCAACGCGCTGTCGGACGTGTACGCGATGGGCGGCCGCCCCCTGGTGGCGGTGAACCTGCTGGCCTGGCCCCGGGAGGTGCTGCCGTTCGACATCGCGCGCGAGGTACTGCGGGGCGGACGGGACGTCGCCGCCCTCGCCGAGTGCCATCTCGGCGGCGGCCACAGCGTGGACGACCCCGAACCCAAGTACGGAATGGCGGTCACCGGGATCGCGGAGGCCGCGCGCCTGCTCCGCAACGACCGGGGGCGGGCGGGAACGCCCCTGTCGCTCACCAAGCCTCTCGGGCTCGGGGTGCTGAACAATCGGCACAAGGCCACCGGTGAAGTGTTCGACCAGGCCGTCGCCGTGATGACCGAACTCAACCGGGCCGCCGCCGAGGCGGCGCTGAAGGTCGGCGCGACCTGCGCGACCGACGTGACGGGATTCGGACTCCTCGGCCACCTGCACAAGCTCGCGCGGGCGTCGGGCGTGTCGGCGGTGGTCGACGCCGCCGCCGTCCCCTATGTCGACGGCGCCCGCGAGGCGGTCCGCGACGGCTTCGTCAGCGGCGGGACCAGGCGCAACCTCGACTGGGTCGCGCCGCACACCGACTTCGGCTCGGCGGACGAGGACACCCGCCTGTTGCTGGCCGACGCGCAGACGTCCGGCGGGCTCCTGGTCGCCGGCGAGGTACCGGGCGCGCCGGTCGTGGGAGAGCTGGTCGAGGCCGGAGAACACAGCCTGCTGGTGCGCTGAGACTTCACCGCTCTTGCGGGTGCGCCGAGCGAACAGTCTCTCTCCCCGGGAGGTACCAGTTGGTCGGTCGGGACGCGGTACGGACTTCGAGTCGGTGGAACCCTTGGACGGCGCTCACGCTCTTCGCGGCGGTGGCGGCGGTGGGCCTCCTGTGGGCGAAATGGTGGCCGTACACCCAGAAAATCGACGGACTGCTGGACACGCCCACATGGTCCGGCGGCTCGATCCTCGACAAGGCGGGCGACCCCGGCGCGGGCCCCTCGCTGTCCGGTGGCCGGGAGTTCACCGAGATCTATGTCGTCGCGGTGTGGAAGGCGCTGGTCGTCGGCCTGGCCGTGGCGGCGGCGGTGGAGGCGCTGGTCACGCGCCGGTGGCTGCTGCGCGTGCTCGGCAGGGGACACGGCCGTTACCGTGACTCGTTCGTCGGCGGGCTGCTCTCCCTGCCGAGCATGATGTGCACGTGCTGCACCGCGCCGGTGGTCACCACCCTGCGGCGGCGCGGCGCGTCCACCCCGGCGGCGCTCGCCTACTGGGTGGGCAACCCGACCCTCAACCCGGCCGTCCTGGTCTTCCTGGCCTTCGTGGCGCCCTGGCAGTGGACGTTCACCCGGCTCGCCGTCGGCGCGCTGCTGGTGTTCGTGGTGACCGCGCTGGTGAGCCGGCTCGCGCCGCGCGACGCGCGGGCCCCGTTGCCCGCCGCCGCGCGGGAGGCGGACGACGACGTCGCGCTCCGCGACGCCCCGCGCCGGTTCGGGCGCGCGCTGCTGCGTATGTCAATCACGCTGGTGCCCGAGTACCTGGTCGTGGTGTTCGCGATCGGCATGTTCCGCGGCTGGCTCTTCCCGCTGGACGGCTCGGCCGCCGACTGGGGCGCGCTCGCCGTGCTCGTCGCCGCGATCGTCGGCACGCTGGTCGTGATCCCCACCGCCGGCGAGATACCGATCGTCCAGGGGCTGACGCTGGTCGGGGTGGGCGCCGGGGTCGCCGGGGCGCTGCTCATCGCGCTGCCCGCGCTGAGCCTGGTGTCGATCGTCATGGTGGGACGGGCGCTGTCCTGGCGCGTCACGATCGCCATGGCGGGCGCGACGGCCGCCTGCGCCGTGCTGGCCGGCGCCCTTCTCTGGACGATCGGCTGAACGAAGTTTCCGAGATCAGACATATTCTATTTTCTATTGACTTTTCTGATTTCGTATATGATCCTGGATCCAGGAAATTCCGCGGGTCGCGACGAAGCACCTGGGAGGCGAATCCGGTCTGGTGACCGGCCCGGTCTTCAAAACCGCGGAGGCCCGGACCACCGGGCCTGGCGGGTTCGATTCCCGTCCGCCTCCGCGATCGGCGACAGAGCCACCGAGAGAGCACCGAACAGCAGACTCCGGACGAAGGGCTCGCGAGATGAGCCACGAGATCGTCACGCCACCCGCCGCGAATCCGGGTTCCGAACTCCCACCGTCCGCGTCCACGCCCTGGTGGCGTCGGCGCCGGGCGGACGGCCCGGCGGGTGGCGCCCGCAAACCGCCCTGGACACTGGCGATGCTGGGCATCGCCCTGCTCATCGGAATGCATTTCGTCGCCCCGCTGGCGGGCGGCGTCTACGCGTTCACCGACTGGGACGGCTTCAACAGCGCCGAGTTCGTCGGGTTGGAGAACTTCCGTGAGATCTGGGGCTCGGACGTCCAGCGCGGCGCGCTGACGCACACGTTCGTGCTGGCGGGCTCGTATCTCGTGCTCGTCAATCTGGTGGGCCTCGCGCTGGCCCTCGGGCTGAACCGGACGCTGAAGTCCCGCAACCTGCTCCGGACGATCTTCTTCGCGCCCGCGGTGCTCAGCCCCCTGGCCGTCTCCTACATCTGGCAGTACATGTTCACCTACGACGGCGCGATCAACCGGATGCTCGGCGGGATCGGGCTCGGCTCGCTCCGCCACGAATGGCTGGGCGATCCGTCGACGGCGATCTGGTGCGTGCTGGTGGTCATGGTCTGGCAGCACGCGGGCCAGGCGATGATCATTTACCTTGCCGGGCTCCAGGGCGTCCCCGACGAACTGGAGGAGGCGGCCGTCATCGACGGGGCGCGGATGTGGATGCGGCTGCGCCGCATCACGCTGCCGCTGCTGGCGCCCGCGTTCACCATCGTCTCCACGCTGATGCTGATCTCCGGGCTACGGGTCTTCGACCAGGTGTTCGCGCTGACGGGAGGCGGGCCCGTGTACTCCACCGAGACCCTGGCGACCCAGGTCTACCAGCAGACGTTCGTCGAGGGCAGGTTCGGTTTCGGCGCGTCCATCGCGATGGTGATGACCGTGCTGATCTCGATCCTCGGCATCGCCAACATGATGTACCAGCGACGCCGGGAAAGGCGGATGTGAGATGGGTGCCTTCCGGTACACCTGGCGGTCCTTCGTCCGCGAAACGGTCATGATCGTGGCGGCGATGCTCTTCGCGCTGCCATTCTATTTCCTGATCATCATCTCTCTCAAAAGCGACCAGGACCTCACACTCGAACCGTTGACCCCACCACTGGCCGATCCGAACTGGGGCAACTATTCCGACGCCTGGTCCAGCGGCGGGACGACCGGCGGCATGGGGCGCGCGTTCCTCAACAGCGTGATCATCACGGTGGGCGGCGTGGTCGGCCTCGTCCTGGTGTCGTCGCTGACGGCCTACGTGATCGCCAGACGGACGTCCAAGGTGAGCAACGGACTCTACGTGCTGTTCGTCATCGGTTTCATCATGCCGCTCACGCTCGGGCTCGTACCGATCTACGTCGTGATGCGCAGCCTGGGGCTGCTGGCGACGTACCACGGGATCATCATCCTGCACACCGCGGGCATCCTCCCGTTCGCGGTGTTCCTGTACGTCGGTTTCATCCGCGCCCTTCCCACGGAATACGAGGAGGCGGCACAGGTGGACGGCGCCGGAATGTTCCGCACGTTCTTCAAGGTCGTCATTCCGCTGCTGCGTCCGATCACCGCGACGGTGGCGATGCTGTCCGGCTTGATCGTGTGGAACGACTTCTTCCTCGCGCTCATCTTCATGAGCGGCAGTTCTATCGGAACATTGCCGATCGCGCTGAACTCGTTCGTCAACGAGAACTACACGCAGTGGAATCTGGTGTTCGCGGGGGCGACCATCGCCATTCTCCCGATGCTGTGCGTCTTCATCGTCGCCCAGCGGCAGTTCGTCCGGGGGCTGGCCGGAGGAATCCGAGGCTGAACATGGGAACGATCGACATTCGCGGACTGGGCAAGGTCTATCCGGGCGGGACCCGGGCACTCCGCGACCTCAATCTGGAGATCGCCGACGGCGAGTTCATGATCTTCGTCGGTCCGTCCGGCTGCGGCAAGACCACCGCGCTGCGCATGATCGCCGGACTGGAGACGATCGAGGAGGGCGAGATCAGCATCGGCGGCACCGTCGTGAACAGGGTGGAGCCCCGCAAACGCGACGTCGCCATGGTGTTCCAGAACTACGCGCTCTACCCGCACATGACCGTCTACGACAACATCGCCTTCCCGTTGCAGTGCGAGGGACGGCGCAAAGCGGAGATCAAGGAGCGGGTCGAGGAGGCCGCCCGCCTGCTCGGCCTCGGCGAGCTGCTGCGCCGCAAACCCCGCGCCCTGTCGGGCGGCCAGCGGCAACGGGTCGCGATGGGACGGGCGATCGTCCGCAAACCGCAGGCGTTCCTCCTGGACGAGCCGCTGTCCAACCTGGACGCCAAGCTGCGCATGCAGATGCGCGCCGAGCTGTCCACCGTCCAGCGGACGCTGGGCGTCACGACGGTCTACGTCACGCACGACCAGGTCGAGTCCATGACGATGGGCACGAGGATCGCCGTGCTGCGCGGCGGCCTGCTCCAACAAGAAGGCACTCCCGAGCTGGTGTACTCCCGGCCCGCCAACATGTTCGTCGCGACGTTCATCGGCTCACCCGGCATGAACCTGCTGAGCTGCCCGATGGTGTCGGACGCCCCGGGCGACCTGCACTGCGTCGTCGGCGACCAACGAATACCCGTGCCGGCCAAGTCGCGCGGGTTGCTGGAGCGATTCGCCGGAAAGGAGATCGTCCTCGGCGTCCGCCCGGAGAAGCTCACCGACGCACCGGCGCGCGCGAACGGCACCGGCCGCCTGCGCGGCGAGGTCACCGTCGTGGAGATGCTCGGCCACGAACGTCTGATCCAGGTCGAGGTACCAGGCAGGCCGGTAGCCGCCGACCCGGAGATCGAGAACACCCGGCGCCCGGACAGGAACGGGAGCGCGACACCGGGCACGGTCACCGTGTACGCCCGCTTCTCACCTTCGTCCACGGTGAAACCCACAGAGACCGTCGACATTCCGATCGACCCGACCGACCTGCATTTCTTCGACCCCGAGACCGGTGAGGCGATCCGATGACCGGCGATGACTTCGAGATCCTGATCGCGGGCGGTGGCGTGGCCGGACTGACCGCCGGACTGTTCGCCGCCCGCGCCGGCCGCCGGACCGGACTGCTGCTCGGCGACGACATCGGCGGCGGCCACCTCCTCGGCGTCGGCCGGATCG
This sequence comes from Actinomadura pelletieri DSM 43383, assembly GCF_003634705.1. Taxonomy (GTDB): domain Bacteria; phylum Actinomycetota; class Actinomycetes; order Streptosporangiales; family Streptosporangiaceae; genus Spirillospora; species Spirillospora pelletieri. The sequence goes on from NZ_RBWU01000002.1 coordinate 993,010, forward strand.
AGGACTTCCCCGGCTTCCCCGAGGGCGTGCCCGGCTTCGACCTGTGCCCGATGCTCCAGGAGCAGGCCCAGGACGCCGGGGTGGAGTTCGTGCCGAGCGCGCTGAAGGGCCTCGAACCGTCCGGGGGCCGGTGGACCGCCACCACCGGGGACGGTGAGATCCGCGCCGGCGCCGTGATCGTCGCGACCGGTTCGGCGCTGCGGGAACTGGGCGTGCCCGGCGAGTCGCGGCTGCGCGGCCACGGCGTCTCCGACTGCGCGACCTGCGACGGGCCCCTACACCGCGGCAACACCGTCGCGGTCGTCGGGGGCGGCGACTCCGCGCTGCTGGAGGCGCTCGAACTGACCAACCACGTGGGCAAGGTGCTGCTGCTGAACCGCGGCGCGAGCCTCGACGGGCAGCGCACCTACGTCACCCGGGTCGAGGAACACCCCTCGATCGAGGTGCGCCACGCCACGATCGTCGAGGAGATCCTCGGCGACACGACCGTGTCAGGCGTCCGCGTCACCGACCCAAACGAGACCACGGAGGAGCAGGTCACCGGGGTGTTCGTGTACGTGGGCCTGCGGCCCCGCACCGACGTCCTGCGCGACCGGATCCCGCTGGACGCCGACGGCCGCGTCCCCACGGACGGCGCGCTGCGCACCGCCCTACCCGGCGTGTTCGCCGCCGGCGACATCCGAACCGACTCCGCCGCCCAAGCGATCACCGCCGCCGGCGACGGCGCGACCGCCGCCCTCGCCGCCCACCGCTACCTCACCGACCCGACCCACTTCTGGCCCGTCCCCCCACCCCCGACATGACACTCACCACCCACGGACCCGTGGCGCTGAGAGGAGCACCGCCGTGGAGACCGAACTCTGTCACCACGGCGGTCCTGTCGCCGCAACCCCGCGACAACCCCAACACTCGCGACCGCGTCCGAAGGCAGGTTCGAGCTTGCGAGAACCTGATCGCGCAACGAGCCGCGAGGCGAGTCGGAGCGATGCCGGCGATCGCATCGCGTTTCTCGACGATGGCGGGCCCTCCGGGCACGAAGGAGGAGAGAAATGCAGAACTAACTCGCGTCCCAGGCTTCGTCCATGGCCTTCAGGATGTCGTCTACCGTGCGGGTTTTGTTGTAGAGGCCTGCCATGACCTTGTAGGCGGCCTGGGCGGGGGCGTCCGACGGCCACATGGTGCCGGCGCCGAGGCTGTAGGCGTTCTGCTTGGCCAGTGGCTCCAGGGGCTTGAGGAAGTCGGGCAGCTCACCGCGTTGCATTTGTGCCGGGGAGATGGCGCCGGTCTTGTCGGCGTAGACGTCCCGCCGCTGCGCGACGAAATCGAGGAACTTGACGGACTCCTCGACGTGTTCGCCCCGGGCGGCGGCGGACAGGCCGCTGACCTCCAGTGGCAGGATGCTCTGCTTACGGCCCGGGACGGGGACGGCCGCCCACTTGCGCGCCGGGTTGCGGCTGGTGACGAAGGACGACGCGGTCGATGGTCCGATGCCCATCACGGCCTTGTTGCCCTTGATCTGGAGGTCCTTGCCCGCCGCGGTGGTGCGGCCCGCGCCGCCCGGGTAGTAGCAGTCGGCGTTGATCATGTCGACGATCTGCTGGAAGGTCTGCCGCCAGCCGGGGCTGGTCTGGAACTTCACCTGTCCGGCGGCGCGCTTGTCGTCCCACTTCGGGTCGACGCTGTAGACGTTGGCGCCGGAGAACGCCTGGAGGAGCATCCGGTTGCCCGCCTGGTCCGCCGCGCCCGGCACCAGCGCGTACGTGCCGTGCTTACGGATCTCCCCGCACAGTTTCAGCAGGTCGGCGAAGGTGGCGGGCGGCTGGAGGTTCCACTTCTTCAGGTCGGTGACGGTGTAGTCCATGAAGTGCGTGGACACTCCGACGAGCAGCGCGTACACCTTGCCGTCGTAGGTGATCGTGGGGGCGAGCAGTGGCGGGACGCCGTTCCTGGCCCACGGCTTTACGCTGAGGTCCTCCAGGCGCTTGGCCTTGGCGAGCTTGTAGAGCGGCAGCCCGGTCGCGCCGCCGCCCGATCCGGGGGAGATGTTGAGGATGTCGGGCGGGTTGCCGCCCTGCAGCTCGGTCGTGGTGGCCGGGCCGATCTTCGGCGCCGGGACGTACTGCACGGTCATCTTGATTCTCGGGGCGTTGGCGTCGTTGAACTCCTTGACGATGGGGTCGAGGCCCTCCTTGACGGCCGGGGACGCGTACATCCGCAGCGACACGTTCCCCGAGCCGCCGCCGGAGCCGCCGCAGCCGGCGGCCATGACCAGCGCGGAGGCCCCCGCGACCCAGGCGAGTCGCTTCCCGCCGCCCCGCCGTCCATGCTTCGTGCCTTTCATGGGTCCTCCTCTGTCCCATCTGCCGGTCACGGGCCTGCACACCCTCGGCGGTCAGCGCCACTCGTCGACGGACACGGTGCGGCCGGACAGGGACCGGTCGAGCCGGGTGCCGTTGGCCATGCCCTCAAGGACGCTCCAGGCGGACGTGCTCCGACCGCCGACGACGATGACGTGGACGTCCTTGGGCACATTGATGCGGACCCGCTCGTCGGGGTCGGCGGCCCGGTAGCTCGCCCAGGGCTCCTCGCCCGCGGCGGCCCGGTATCCGAAGAACAGTTCCTGGAGCCCCTGGCCCCACCAGCGGCGGGCGGGCAGCCGTCCCGTGTCGGAGATCCACTCGATGAGGTCCTCCTTGCGGGCGAACCCCTGGTGTTCGACGAGGTTCTGCGCGGCCAGCGGGTCGAGCAGCAGCACGACGCCGCCGGTGGCGCGGGTGGCGTTGAAGATCGACCGGGCGTTCTCGCGCCAGTTCGCCCCGATCCCGCTCGGTGCGGTGATCATGGTCCGGACGCCGCGGAACACGGTGGCCGTGCTGTCGCCGGGGGAGAAACCGTGCTGGACGTGGTACGGCTGCCAGGGGCTGCGCTCCTCGTTCTCGGCGAACGTGAGGTTGGTGAACGAGAACGGGTTGCCAAGCGACCCCATGTAGCTCACGCCGGGCGTCGAGCCGCCCTGGAGGTTCTGCGAGCCGATGCCGTACGCGCGTCCGATGGTGGCGTTGGCCCTGCTGTACGGGCCGAGGGCGCCGATCCCGGAGTTCATGCCGATCTCGTCCCGGATCGGCCCGTTGACGACGACGGCCTCCGACATGGAGGAGATGCTGCTGTGCCGCGCGGAGTAGCCGCTGCCGAGCAGCGCCAGGATGACCGGGAAGTACTCGGGCGCGGCACCGGCCACGACCGCGTTCACGGCCGCCTGCTCGACGGTGAACTCCCAGTAGTCGCGGGTGGACGCGGCGCGGAGCCTGCCGACGACCTTGTCGGGGGCGTGGCTCGTCCCGGCGAGCATCGCCGCGACGCGTTCCTCGGTGGGCAGGACGATCGGGAGGCTGTCGGTCCAGCCGTTCTCCAGGAAGAGGGCGTGCAGATCGTCCTCGGTGGCGGGCTCCAGCAGCCGGGATCTGGTCTGTTCGAACGTCGCGCCGGCCATGTCGGCGTCGTCGAGGGGCCTGGTCAGGCCGTCCAGCAGATCACTGGAGAACGCGTTTCCGGAGACGGGGTTGACGCCCTCGACGTAACCGCGCAGTTCACCGGCGGTTCGGCCGGGTACGGGCGAGGGGACGAACGCGTGCCGCAGCGTGGGAACGCCCGCGAGCCTGCTGGTGGACGCCACCAGCCGGGCGAAGGCGTCGGCGTGGACGGAGACGGTGGGGATGCGGTACTCGGACTCGAGCCGCGTGGCGTGGCCGGCGACCGCCGGCGCGCAGCCGCTTCAAAGACCGACGCCGAGGATGGCGGCGTCGCCCTCCTCCGCGATCCGCGCGTACAGCTCGGGGGCCGGGTCGAACGGGGAGGCGAGACGGGCGGTGACGGTGGTGACGTCGGGCCGGTGCTCCTCGAACGAGGCGCGGAGCTGGTCGATGAACTCGCCGGAGTTCTCGAAGCCCGCGTCGACGAGGAACACGGTCCTGCCGTCCAGGGTGGCGGGGCGCGGGGCGAGCGACTTGCCGCCGACGGTGGGCGCGTTGCCTTCGGGGTGGAGAACCGTGATCTTACGGGTCATGACGACCTCTTTCCCGGCTGCGGCTCCGCAGATGATGTTCGCGTCAAGAACACGTGTTCGTATGGTGATTCTCAGATACGGTGTTGAGGTTGTCAACAGGTATATTGATCTGAGAGTGCGATCGGACTAGTGTTCGGAAAGAGAACAGCTGTTTGGTATCCGAACGAACGGCCGGCTGGCGATGAGTCGATGACGGCACACGACACGACGAAGGACGAGGTCCGGGGGGCGCACTTCGTCCAGTCCCTCGAACGCGGCCTCAACGTGATCAGGGCGTTCGACGCGTCCACGCCCCGGCTGACGCTCACCGAGGTCGCCCAGGCCACCGGCCTCACCCGGGCCGCCGCGCGCCGGTTCCTGCTGACCCTCGTCGACCTCGGCTATGTGCGCCTCGACGGCCGGAAGTTCTCACTGACGTCCCACGTGCTCCAGCTCGGCTACGCCTACCTGTCCGCGCTGGCGCTGCCCGACGTGGCCGAGCCGCACCTGGAGATGCTCGTGGCGATGGTCAACGAGTCGTCGTCGGTGTCGGTGCTGGACGGCGACGACATCGTCTACGTGGCACGCGTCCCGACCACGCGCATCATGACGGTCGCGATCAACGTGGGCACCCGTTTTCCCGCCCACGCCACGTCCATGGGCCGGGTGCTGCTCGCCGCGCTCCCCGAGGACGAGCTGGACGAGCGCCTCACCAGGATGGAGCGGCAGCCGCTCACCACGCGGACGGTCACCGACCCGACCGCGCTCCGCGCCGAGATCAACCGCGTCCGCAGGCAGGGATGGGCGCTGGTCGACCAGGAACTGGAGGAGGGCCTGCGGTCGATCGCGGCGCCCGTCCGGGACGTGTCGGGCCGGGTGGTGGCCGCCGTCAACGTCTCCACGTCCGCCAGCCGCACCCCCACCGCGACGATGCGCCGCGAGATGCTCCCGCTGCTGCTCGACACCACCGCCAGGATCGAGGCCGACCTGCGCGCCGCGCGCGGCTGACCTCACCCCGCCGGCGAGGGTGGGGACCGCCCGGACACGGGGAGGACGAGGACATGCACGTGATCGCCACCGCCGGCCATGTCGACCACGGCAAGTCCACGCTCGTCGCCGCCCTCACCGGCATGGAGCCCGACCGGCTCGCCGAGGAGCGCAGACGGCGGCTCACCATCGACCTCGGATTCGTCTGGACGACGCTGCCCGGCGCCGGCGAGGTCGCGTTCGTCGACGTCCCGGGGCACGAACGGTTCGTCGCCACCATGCTCGCCGGGGTGGGCCCGGTGCCCGCCGTGCTGTTCGTCGTCGCCGCCGACGAGGGCTGGATGCCGCAGAGCGCCGAGCACCTGGAGGCGCTGGACGCCCTCGGCGTGTCCCGCGGCGTCCTCGTCGTCACCCGCTCCGACCTGGCCGACCCGGCGCCGGCGATCGAGGAGGCGCGCGAGTGGACGGCGGAGAGCACGCTGCGCGACCTGCCCGCCGTCGCCGTCAGCGCGGTCACCGGGGAGGGGCTCGACGACGTCCGCGCGGCGATCGTCGACCTGGTCGCGGACCTGCCCCCGCCGGACGTCGCCGCGCCCGTCCGGCTCTGGGTCGACCGGTCGTTCTCCATCCGCGGCGCGGGCACCGTCGTCACCGCCACGCTCGGCGCGGGCACGGTCCAACCCGGTGATGAGCTGCTCAACACGACGGGACGTACCGTCCGGGTGCGCGGCGTCGAGGCGCTGGGCGAGCCCCGCGACCGGGTGACGGCCACCGCCCGGGTCGCCCTCAACCTGCGCGGCGTCGACCGCGACGCCGTCCCGCGCGGCCTGCCGCTGCTCACCCCCGGCGCCTGGCGCCCGGCGGACTCGCTGGACGTCGAACTGCGACCCACCACGTCGACCCCGCTCCCGGAACACCTCGTCCTGCATATCGGCACCGCCGCCGTGCCCTGCCGCCTGCGCCCACTCGGCCCCGCCCACGGGCGGCTACGGCTCGACCGCCCGCTGCCCCTCCGATACGGCGACCGCGCCGTCCTCCGCGACCCGGGCCGCCGCCGGATCGCCGCCGGCCTCATCGTCCTCGACGTCGACCCGCCCCCGCTCACCCGGCGCGGCGCGGCCGGAACGCGGGCCGCCGAACTGGCGGACATGCGCACCGCCGGCGACGTCACCGTCTCCCACCTGCGCCGCGGCCCCCGGCGCGGCACCGAACTGGCCGCGATGGGCCTGCCGACCGTGGGCGCCCCCCGCCACGGCGACTGGTACGCCGACGACGAACGCTGGGCCGAGTACGCGGCGGAACTCACCGAGGCCGAACGACACCACCGCGCCGCCCACCCGCTGGAGCCGGGCATGCCGGTCGCCACCGCGGCCCGGCGGCTCGCCCTGCCCGACCCCGCGCTGGTGCCCGTCCTCGCCGCGGACGCCGGGCTCACCTGCGCGTCGGGCCTGCTGACCCCACCCGGCGACGCCCCCGGCCTTCCTCCCGCCATCGACCGGGCCGTGCAGATCCTGGAACGCGACCTGGCCGCCGACCCCTTCGGCGCACCCAACGCCGACCGGCTCGCCGAGCTGGGCCTGGGCAACGCCGAACTGGCCGCAGCCGAACGTTTCGGCCGGCTGCTACGCGTCGCGCCCGGCATCGTCCTGCTCCCCGACGTCGACCGCAGCGCCCTGGAGGTCCTCGCCGAACTGCCCCAACCGTTCACCCTGAGCGACGCCCGCCAGGCCATGCGCACCACCCGCCGCGTAGCCGTCCCACTCCTGGAACTACTGGCCGCCCGAGGCCTGACCCGCCGCACCGAGGACGCCCGCCACACCCTCCGCACCCCCGCCCGACCCACTAGCCCGGACACCGGGTAGGGCCCTTCGGGCACGCACACGTCCCGCTATTACAAGCGTTTCCGCAGTCCGTCCGGCCACGGGCCCGGGTCGTCCGCAGGGTCCGTCGCGCACCGACCGTCCTTGAAGGCCGATGGCCGCCTGAGGCCTGACCCGCCGTACCGAGGACGCCCGCCAGGCCCTTCGCACCCCCGACCGGCCCTCTAGCCCGGACACCGGGTAGGGCCCTTCGGGCACGCACACGTCCCGCTATTACAAGCGTTTCCGCAGTCCGTCCGGCCACGGGCCCGGGTCGTCCGCAGGGTCCGTCGCGCACCGACCGTCCTTGAAGGCCGATGGCCGCCTGAGGCCTGACCCGCCGTACCGAGGACGCCCGCCAGGCCCTTCGCACCCCCGACCGGCCCTCTAGCCCGGACACCGGGTAGGGTCCTTCGGGCACGCATACGTCCCGCTATTACAAGCGTTTCCGTAGTCCGTCCGGCCACGGGTCTGGGTCGTCCGCCGGGTCCGTCGCGCACCGACCGTCCTTGAAGGCCGATGGCCGCCGTGGACACCGAGTTCCACGGCCCCGCTGCACATCGCCCCGGCCCGCCGGAGGCTCCTGTACCTGACCAGCGAGGGCGGCCTCGGCTCGTACCTGTAGGCGGGTGCCTGTGCGAGCGGGTACGACATAGGTGGCGTCCCCGCCTGCTGGAGGCCTGCCATCGGCGCGTCGTTCCGACCGCCGCGTTCGCAGAATCCATAGACGGAGGGGCGGGATGCGGGCGGCCACTGAGCGGCCGGACCCTGCCGGCCGATCCGGCGCGCCGCAGCGCCGGTTTCTGCCCGCGGACGCGCTGGTCGTGCTGCTGCTGGTGGGCGCTGGCGGGGGCCGGTCAGTTCGACTGGGCCGGCTGGGCGGGGGAGTCGTCGACGTTCTGGCGCAGCCGGGCCGCGTGCAGGATGTGCTCGGCCATGAAGCGGCGGGCGTCGTAGGGGTCGCCGCGATCCAGTGCCTCGATGATCCGGTCGTGGTCGTCGGACAGCGACTGCGCGTTCTTGGCGTCCTTCCAGATGGTCATCCGCGGTGGGATGAACGCCCACAGGGACGCGGCCTGCAGCGCCACCAGCGACGAACCCGCCTCGTAGATGGCGAAGTGCAGCGTGCGGTTCAGCACCGAGAGCCGCGACTCGTCGCCGGCCTCGACGGCGGCCAGCAGGTCCGCGTGGGCGGCGCGGATGCGCTTCATCGCCGCGCCGTCCATCCGCTCCACGGCGAGGGCGGTGGCGAGCCCCTCGACCTCGGAGCGTAGAAGATAGAGGTCCTCCACCTCCTGCGGGGACATGTCCTTGACGGTGGCGCCGCGGTGCGACTGGTACTCCAGCGAGCCCTCGGCTTCCAGCAGACGGAACGCCTCGCGCACCGGCGTCGGGCTGACTCCGTATCGCTTGGCGACATCGGTCTGCCGCAGGTTCGTTCCCGGCTTGATGATCCCGTCGGCGATCTCTCGACGGAGCCGCTCCAACACGTACGCCGTCTTGCTGAGCGGCGGGCCGATCTCCCCGGCGCCGGGTTCGAGTGGTCTTGACATCGGGTTTCCTCCGGGAGTCAGCCAAGCTATCTAGATAATAGTCTATTGACTCTCCGGACCCGCCGTTTGCCCAACGTCCACGGCACCCTCTTCCGATTCTTCGGTGCCCAGCGTCACGCAGCCCGGCTCATCAAGCCTCTGCTCCATGAAGTAGATAGAAAATATTCTAGAGATTAGAGGAGAGTTCTAGAGGGGATTGGGCTCCCGAGCCTCGGTGCGAGGGCGTGGGGCGCCCGCTGCCGGCTGGGCGCCGTCCAGGGGACGGCTGACCGTACCGAGGGGTTGCCGCGCCCGTTTGCGGTTACCCAAGGAGTGCATTTAGTCACTCTCGGTCATGGAGGTTGTCATGCGTGTTCGTTCACGGGCGTGGGTCGTTGCCGCCGTCACGGGGGCGGTGGCCTGGAGTGCGGGGAGCGGTCCTGCCCTGGGGGCGGTCGGCTCCGCATCGGCCATCATCGTCTATGACTGCGCCAGCGTCGTTCTCAACCCGGTCACCGCCGAGGCGACCGGTCATGGTTGCGCCCGCGGCGCCGACGGCGCACCCGGCCTCACCGGGTACGCCCTGTACGACCAGGCGCAGGAAGAAGAGTACGCGTGCGACAACGTGAGCACCGCCCCGGACCCGAAGGGCGGGCTGATCGTCTCCGGCACCGGATGCGAGCGGGTCGTCGCCCCGTAAGTCGTCGCGGACGGCCCTGCGCGGCATCGCCAAGGGTGGGGCGTTCGCGCCATCGAGCTTGCGAACTCGCCGAGCCGGTCCGACCGGGTCGGTGTTATGGCGTCTACCTGGGCTTCATCTTCGACGGCGGGTGAGTACTCGATCCTCTTCTACGTGTTCGTGGTGCCGCTTCTGGTGCCGGCGCGCGTGTTCCGTGTCGGGATGCGGACTGCGGCGCCTGAGACGCGGACGCGGGGGTCGCCGTCGCGGAGTTCGACCGTGAGGAGTCCGGGGCGGCCCATGTCCTCGCCCTGGTGGAGCGTGAGCGTGGCGGCGGGGGCGATTTCGCCCAGTTCCCGGAGGTAGGCGCCGAACGCGGCTGCCGCGGCGCCGGTGGCCGGGTCTTCCACCACGCCGCCGACCGGGAACGGGTCGCGGACGTGGAAGATGTGCTGCGACGCCCGCCACACCAGCTGGACGGTGGTCAGGTCGTGCCTGGTCATGTAGGTGGTGAGGCGGTCGAAGTCGTAGTCCAGATCGGCCAGGCGTTCGCGGGTGGCGGCTGCGAGGACCAGGTGGCGGGCCCCGGCGTAGGCGAAGCGGGGCGGCAGGGTGGGGTCGAGGTCGTCCTCGCCCCAGTTCAGGATGTCCAGGGCTGTGGAGGTGTCGGAGGCCTCTTCCAGGTACGGCTCCACGCTGGTGAGTGTCGCGTGGAGGACGCCGTCGACCTCGGCGACCTCGACGGGGACGAGGCCGCTCTTGGTCGCGAACGTGAAAGCGCCCGGCCCTAGCCGTTCCGCCAGGGCGACCGCGGTGGCGACGGTGGCGTGGCCGCAGAACGAGACCTCGGCTTTGGGGCTGAAGTAGCGGAGGGTGAAGGCTCTGCCCGGCTCGGTGAGGCCGTCCGGTGGTGGGGTGAGGAATGCGGTCTCCGAATAGCCCAGGTCCGCCGCGACCGCGAGCATGGCGGCGTCGTCCAGGGCGGAAGCGTCCAGGACGACGCCGGCCGGGTTGCCTTCCGCCGGGTCGGTCGCGAAGGCGGTGTAGTGCAGTACGTCGCTGCTCAGGTCGGTCATGCCCGCCATCGAACACCAGGGACCGATCAGCTGGTCAAGTGGGCGATTCGCTTCGGACGCGCCCTCAGAAGCGCCAGCGGGTCGCGCTGAATCCCTTCTCCTTGCCGAATGCGAAGACCACCGCCGGCTCGACGGCGAAGATGTGCCGAGGATGGGCCATCTCGGTGTCGTCGGGGGTGTAGAACTCGCCGTCCTGGACGAATGGACGCCACCACGGATATTTGGTCGGGAACAGGTCCGCGACGCGTTGCAGCCGGTCGGCGTCCCGGACGATGTGCGCGGTTCCTTCGACCACCAGGTCGATGTCGTCGGCCGGGACGGTGATGGCGCAGCTGTCGTTGTGTTCGAGGTAGCGGGCCTTACGCGCCTCTCGGTGTGTGTTGAAGCAGACGGCGCCCTCCAGCCAGACGGCCAGCACCGGCACGACGTGCACGCGCCCACCAGGGCCGGACGTCGACACCAGATAGTCATTGCTTCCGGCTAACCGTGCCCGCGCGTCCGCCCAGGTGAGGGACGTCAGAGGACTGCCGCTGGGGCTGGACAACGGCTCGGCGATCGGCTCCGTCATGACCGCTCCTTCGATTCTCGGAACTCCTGGACACACGGTAATGCTGTGCGGCGATGAGAGCACCGAACCGATTGAGCCACCACCGGCCCGATCGAGCCTTAGAAGGGGTCCGGGCAGTCGATGTCCTCGGCGGGCAGGGTTCCGTCGCGCAGGTAGGCGTTGACCGCTTTGTCGGCGCAGGGGCTGGGACGCTGGCCCGCGGCGCCGCGGCCGTAGACGCCATGGGCTCGCATGTGCGCGGTCACCAGGCGGGAGCCGGTGAGCCTGCGGTGGAGTGCCTGACCGTCCGGGTACGGGGTGTTGTTGTCGCGGACGGCCTGAACCATCAGCAGGGGAACCGTGTTGCCGATTTCGGTGGCGGGTTCGCGGGGCGGGGTCCGCCAGAACGCGCAGGGCGAAATGGTGTTGTTCAGCGGGCCGAAGACAGGCTGGCTGCGCTGGATGTTGCGCCAGTACCGTTCCGGGTCGCGCGGCCAGCCACCGGCGGGCCAACCGGCGTCGGCGCACATCGCCGCGGTGACGCCCGGCACCAGCGCGCTCACCTCGGCGCCGGTGAAGAGTGTGAGGAAACCGGCCAGTTCCGGCTCGGGCGTCACCGATGCGCCGTTGGCGGCGTCGGCCAGGCCGCGCACCGAGCGGGCCAGTACGGCGTTGTCGTCCTCATGGTTGACCATGGTGCGGAGGAAGACCGGGAACAGGTGGTGGTCGAGCCGGTGCTCGCCGATCTTGATCGGTTGCCGTTCGGCGCGTGCGAGCACGCGGGTCAGGGAGCGGCGGACCTGCGCGGCGGTACGGCCGAGCCGGTAGTGGTGGGAGCGGCGGGCGGTCCAGGCGGCCCATTCGTCCAGCGCCGCCTCCTGGTGCGCCGCCACGCTCCGCATCAGCGCGTACTGCGTCTTCGCCGGGTCGGTGGAGCTGTCGAGGACGATGCGGTCGGCGTTGCCGGGGAACATCTGGGTGTAGACGGCGCCCAGATCGGCACCGTACGAAGCCCCGTAGTACGACAGTTTCGGCGCGCCCAGCGCGGCCTGGATCACGTCCATGTCCCGGGCGACGTTGCGGGTGGACGCGTGCGGGAACAGCGCGGCGTTGTCGCCGTGGTCCTGGCAGCGCCGCGCGATGTCGCGCACCATGTCGACCGCCTTGTCGAAGTCGGAACGCCGGAACCCGGGCGACCGTAGCCACCAGGGGATCTGGCCGCAGGTCAACGGGGAGCTGCGACCGACGAAGCGGGGATCGAACCCGATCAGGTCGTACCGGTCCGCCACGTCCTTCATGGCCGACTTGAGTGCGATACCGAAGTCCAACCCCTGCCCGCCCGGTCCGCCCGGGTTGGCCAGCAGGATGCCGCGGCGGTGGACGGGGTCCCCTTCGATCCGAGAGATCGCCACCTTCAGGGAGCGGCCGCCGGGCGCGGTGTAGTCGAGCGGCACCCGCACCTCGGCACAGCGTGCGCCGATCTCGTCCAGTCTCTGGCCGATCTCGTCCTCGGCTCCCCGCGCGCAGTCCTTCCAGAAGACCTGCTGCCCCGTGTACCGGTCCAGCCCGCGCTCGGTGGCGCCTGGCGACGACGCGAGCGCCGCCGGGGTGAACGCCGCCAATCCGGCGACGACCACCCCTCCGGCCACGGTCAGTCTGAGTGTGCGCACCTTTCCTCCTCTTCATGCCGTCGCCGGAGCGTTTCCGGCGGGGAAGGTCCGACGCTAGAAAGGCGGGCCGCCGGGCCACATCCCGCGGCAGGGGGGCGCGGGCAAACTTTGGATGCGCCCGGACGTCAGAACGGGAGGCCACGACACGGCGAGATGATCGTGCCTACGCTGGCTCTCCGGCACCGGCCGCCCAGGATGGACTCCCTCGACATCGGTGGGTGATGCACTCCATGGACGTTTCGCCGCGACGGTACTTCGCCGTCCGCCCGCGGGCCGCCGACGTTCTGCTCGCGTCCGCGCTGGCCGCGTTCGCCCTGTCACTGCGGCTGGTCCAACCGCCGCCCGCGGGCGTGGCCGGCGCCGTCGCCGTGGCCGCGTTCTCGCTCGTGGGAAGCCTGCCGCTGGTGTGGCGGCGGTCGCATCCCTGGCCGGTCCTCGGCGTGGTCTGCGCCGCGTACATGACCTGCGAGCTGGTCGACCCCGCAAGCGAAGGGGCGATGGCGGTGGCGTTCGCCTGCTACGCGGTGGCCCGCCATGGGCGCCCGCCGAGGACGCTCGTCGCCGTCGGCGCGCTCCCCGTCACGTTGGGCGCACCCGAGCTGGCCGGACGGCTGAGACTCGGCCAGGCGCCGGTCGGCCGGCCGGGCGACGTGTTCGTGATCTCCGCCGTGGCGGCGGCCATCTGGCTGCTCGGCGTCCATCAGCGCCGTATCCACGCGGACGCGGCCCGGTTGCGGGAACTCGCCGATCGGCTCCGCGCCGAGCAGGAGCTCAGCGCCCGGCGTGCGGTGGCCGCCGAGCGCGCGAGCATCGGTCGTGACCTGCACGACATGGTCGCCCACCATGTCAGCGCCATAGCCATGCAGGCACGGGCCACCGCCACGGTGCTGCCCGCCTCCGCCGAGCGGGCCCGCGCGGGGGTGACCGAGATCGGGACGACCGCCGACACCGCGCTCAACGACATGCGCGCCCTGCTGCGACTGCTCGCCGACGACCGTGACCCGGCGGAACCGCGTCCCGAGCCGTCATTGCGCCATCTCGACGGCCTCGCCGACAGCGCCAGAGCCGCCGGATGCCGGGTCATGGTGACCGTGGACGACACCGCCGCGACGGCCCCGCCCGCGATCCAGTTGTCGGCCTACCGGATCGTGCAGGAGGCGCTGACCAACGTCCTCAAGCACGCCGGAGCCACCGACGTCCGGGTCGATGTGACCGTGGAGAACGACATGCTGAGCGTCACGATCGTCAATGGCCCGCCGGAGGTCTCGCACACGCCGATCCCCGGGTCCGGACGCGGCCTGGTGGGCATGCGCGAGCGTGCCGCGATCTTCGACGGCACGATCCGCGCCGGGACGTGCGACGGCGGCGGCTGGCGGGTGGCGGCCGACCTCCGGCTGCCGGGACCGCCCTGCCCCACGGGTGACCGGGCCCATCCCGCCCGGCAGACCGGTATGACCACGACGTGCGTCGACGGCGGCCCAGGCCCGGAGCGGGCATGACGGCCATCCGCGTGCTGATCGCCGATGACCAGAAGATGGTCCGGACCGCGCTGCGCACCGTGCTCGGTCAACGGGACGAAATGGTCATCGTGGGAGAGGCCGAAGACGGCCCGCACGCCGTCACCGCGGCCATCGACCTGCGGCCGGACGTCGTCCTGATGGACGTGCGGATGCCCGGCATGACCGGAGTCGAGGCGACGCGCCGCATCCTGGGGGGCTGGCCCCATCCCGGCCCGCGACCGCGCGTGCTGATGCTGACCACGTTCGACCTCGACGAGTACGTGCACGCCGCCCTGCGCGCCGGGGCCGACGGGTTCATCCTCAAGAACAACACCCCCGAGCAGCTCGTGGAGGCCATCAACGCGGTCGCCGCCGGGCAGGCGATGCTCGCCCCCACCGTCACCCGGCGGCTCATCGCCACCGTCGCCGCGCTCCCGCCCGGTCTTCTCACCGGGCCACCACGCCCCCTGGACGACCGCCCGCACCCGCTCGACACCCTCACCGATCGCGAACGCGGTGTGGTGCTCCTCGTCGCCCGCGGCCTGTCCAACGGTCAGATCGCGAGACGCCTCGACCAGTCCGAGGCCGCGGTCAAGAGCAGCGTCAACCGCATCCTCACCAAGCTCAACCTGGAGAACCGCGTCCAGGCCGCGCTCCTCGTCCACGGCGCCGGCCCGCTCACACCACCGAACCGGTGACTCGGTGAGCGCCGAAGGCGGGCGCGATCCGGCCGACGGCCGGGAGACCTGTGTGATCGACTGGTCGTTCGTATGCCGGGGGCGGAATGGATCGATGCCGCGTTGTTCGTTCCGTGACTGGTTGAGGTGGGGCACACCGCGGCGGAAGTAAAAGCGTTCGTCGCCGCGGGCACTGGTTCGGAAGAACGCTTCGGGTGATGCGGTTACGGGCGCAGTGCGTTCTGGACGGTGTTCCGCGGGTGCAACGCACTGTATGGCCCGGAACCTGCACGCGGATTCAGGGCCAGGGCCGCACTGGCGGGCCGCGCTTGGATTATCTACCGAGCGCGGTGATGTGGTGTGCGGCGGGCGGCGCCCGTCTGGCCGTCGCCGTGGAGGGATTGCCGGGGGCGGACGTTCAAAATTGAACGGTGGCGAACTCGCCGACCTGATCCGGCCGACTCGCCCGCTCGCCATCGAAACGGAATCTCTTGCTTTCTGCGGGGTTGTGCTCCCCCCTGCCTCGGGGAACTCGCCGAAGAATTCATTGAGGCGACTCCGTGTAGGGCGGCGGCTTCTCACTGTGATCGCCATTGGGGTGGTCGGCGGAATGCTGATCTCGTTAATTCTGTGAGCTCGTTGTCTTCCCTGCGCTATAGTCCTGCCGTTTTCCATCCCATCCCCCGCGTAAGGAAGCAGATGAACCTCGACTTCAGTGCGGATCCCACGTTCTCGTGGTATGTCGTCGCCCTGCTGGTCTCCGGCTTACTGATGACCGGTGCGGCGGCCTTGCCCGGCTCCAAACCGCTGGAGCGGCTCCTGTACGTCGCGCTGGGCATCGCGATGCTCGGATATGGCGTCTACCTGGGCTTCGTTTTCGACGGCGGTGAGTACTCCATCTTCTTCTACGTGTTCGTCGTGCCGCTTCTGGTGCTGGCGCGCGCGTTCCGTGCCGTGACCGGCCGAGCGGAAAGCGCCTGACGGAAATCACCACCGCCCATGGACGGCTGTGGAGCTGGTCGCTGACGATGTCGGCGGCCGGCTCCACCGGTACTCCGGGTCTATTCGTGGAAGAAATGCCGGAAGGCGCGGAACTGTTCCGTGCGAGAGGTGTGAAGATTCTGGCGCGGTGAAGAGTGGTCTGGCCGGGAGGTACGGGGCATGATGGTCGTATGAGCGACGAACAGCGGCAGGAGAGCCCGGCGGACCGGTGGCGGTCCCTCCCCCCACGCATTCCCCTTGAAGACACGGTGGCCGTGCAGGAGGTTCCCCCTAAACCGCAGGTCGTCGCGGAGCCGGGAAACGTCAAGCTCGCCGAGGCCACCCGCTACCCCGTTTGATCCGAGACAGATAGACGCCGGTGGTGAGCCTGGTGGCGCGAACAGTCACCGGCCGCCGGCCACGGCCGCCGGGTCGAGTTCGCTGATCTGACGTTGGCTGTTTCCGCCGGTCTTAGGGCCGGGTGAAATCGGCTGCGGTCATGCCGGGCGGATGGCCGGGGGGCCACTGGACGAGTTCGATCCTGTAACCGTCGGGGTCGGTCAGCCATGATGTGCGGATTCCCGGGCCCGGTTCGGCCGGCGGCTCGGCGGTGATGCCGTTGGCCGCGAGGGCGGTGATCGTGGCGTCGAGGTCGTCCACCTGAATGACGAGGTGGTTGACGGCGCTGGTGTCTTCCACTGGTTTCGCGGGGTCGTGCACGAGTTCGAGGCTGACGAACGGATCGTCGGGTAGCTGGAGCATGGTCAGGCTGCCGAATTCCGACTCGGGGACGCCGCCCAGTTCGGTGTATCCGAGCGCGGTGTAGAAGGCGAGCGAGCGTTCCAGGTTGGTGACCCTGAGCCCGAGGTGCAGCATGCGCATGCTCGGCACACTAGTGCCGGAACGAAGGGTTGTCCGGGAGGTGCCGCGCGTTCGGTCGGTCGGGGGAGCGGGCTCACCCGTGGGAGGGAGGCTCTCGGGTGGTGGCCTGGCGAGGATTCGGGCATGGCAACGCTCACTGTTCCTCGGCCCCCCACTCGTAAATCCCCGGCTCCTCTTGAGACCTGGCCTGTCACGGCGGTGACATGGTCCGTCGGCGCTTTCATCGCGCTGTGTGTCGTGTTGGTCGCGAGTAAGCCGCTGCGTGGTGAGAGCTTCAACGGCACCGATGGTGTGATCGCCCTCGCGTGCGGGCTGCGCGGGCTGACGATTCTGATGGCGCAGGCGACCATCCGGTCGTGGGGGCGCCGGGTGCCCGGCTGGTTGCTGCTCGGCGGGCTGGCGGGCGCGGCGGGGCTTCAGGCGTTCTACCCGTTCGCCGAGCTGGTGATCAAGCTGGCGGTGGTGGTGGGGCTGGTGGACGAGACCGGTCTCGGCGCGACGCATACGGACGCCACGGCCTGGTTCAACCTGGTGATGACCGCGCTGATCTGGGGTGTCCCCGGCGCGCTGCTGGGACGGACCGCGATGCAGTATCGGCGCCGGGCGGGTGTGCGGTTCCGGTGGGTGCTTCTCGGCATCGGTGGAGGCCTGGTCTTCCTGGGCTCGCTCGGCGTCGTGATCGGCTGAGGCCCATGCCGCATGCGCTGGATGCGCTGGGATCTCGAATGGGACTTCTGCGGCGCTCAACGGGCTGGAGGCGGTGGTCGTATCGGCGATATTTTATGGATGTGGCGGGCGGACGGGCCCGCGTCCGCCCGCCCGCCCACGGTCAGGGGCGCTCAGCCGATCGCGACGGCGTTCATGTACCAGCTGGTGTGGGGGAGCCACTGTTCGCCCCAGCGCCAGTCGTCGTCCTTGCCGGTCTTGGCGAAGCCGTGGTCCCAGAGGATCCCGCTGCCGTCCTCGTTCTTGCCGGTGATGCCGTTGACGACGCCGCCCGCGGTCTGGAGGAACTGCCACG
The DNA here is from genome assembly GCF_003634705.1 of Actinomadura pelletieri DSM 43383. Lineage (GTDB taxonomy): Bacteria > Actinomycetota > Actinomycetes > Streptosporangiales > Streptosporangiaceae > Spirillospora > Spirillospora pelletieri. The sequence continues at coordinate 1,010,462 of NZ_RBWU01000002.1, forward strand.
ACCCGAGCCACAGGTACTGCGGGTTGTTCTGGCCGGAACCGTCGAGCATGCACACGTCGTAGGGGTTGGCGCCGAGGATCCAGTCGAGCTGGTTCGCGGCGTACGAGCGCAACTTCGCCGCGAACGTGCGGTCGTCGGAGAAAGCCCGCGCGGTGAGACGCGCCGCCGTCGCCAGGGAGGCGATGCGCGCGTTCTCGCCCTGCCACCACTGGTCACGGGCGCGCGGTGTCACGTTGTGCGGGAAGAAGAACTGCGCGGCACGGTTGCCGTTTCCGTCCTGGACGAGCTGACGGGCGTAACCGAACGGGTTGGTGACCTCCGCGGTGACCGACAGTTCGAACAGCATCGATCGGCGCACGGTGTCCAGCACCCGGTCCTTGGCGTCGCCGTCGGCGATGCCCGCGTAGGTGAGGAGCGCGACGACCGGGAGACCGGCGTCGGACGGGTGGAAGTACGGGCGGTCCTTGTCGTCGGCCCGCCAGTAGTCACGGTGGTCGCGCCAGGTGACCAGCCGGGAAGCAAGGCTCGCCGCGCGTTTTTCGGCGCTCTTTCTGTAGGTGTCGTCATCGGTGGCCCGGTACAGTTCGACGGCCGCGAGCAACGCGTTGTAGTCGTCTTGGATGTTCTCCTTGCCGTCATTGGTGAGCCGGACGTTGTTGGCTTCGAGATAGGCGAAGGCGTCCTTGGCGGTCGACAGGTACTCGGCGCTTTCGTAGTCGCCCGACACGTCGTGTGTGCTGGCGATGGCCAGTGCGGCGATCGCTATTCCGCCGCCCTCGCGGAAGCAGACCTGTTCGGTGCCCAGAGTGCGCTTTAGGGGGTCCTTCGGGGGTCCGGGCTGGCGGACACTGCTGTAGAAGGACTGCCCGGGGACGTGCACGCGCCGGATGTAGTCCGCTCCGTACAGGCCCTCGTCCTGCATCCAGGTGCGCAGTTGTGTGAAGTTCTCGTCCTTTCGCGCGGTCAGTTCCCGATACGAGACGAACAAGGACCATGCGGTGAGCGGGAGTTGCAGCGTGTTGAAATAGGAGAGAGGCGACAACTGTGTGAAATGCTTACCGAAATCGCCGGTCGCGTCGTACCAGCCGCCGTGCGCGTCGTACGTCCTTCCGGTTCTTCCGAGCGGCACATGGCGGTCGAACTTGTCGTACTGGCCGGAGCAGCGCCAGCCCTTGAAGTGGTGGACGACGTGCGAGAGCGTATACCGCTCCAGCACCGTCGGCTCGATCTTGAACGGTGCCGACCGGGCCGACCCCACGGCGACGAAGTAGTCGCCTGGCCGCTCCACCCGGGAGAAGTCGGCCGTCCAGTAGCGGCGGTCGTCCCAGTCCGCGACCCGGCCCGCGTCGACGAACGGTCCGCTGAGGACGGTCTCACCGGTGGTCGTGTCGATGAGCCGGAACCCTCCCGGCGGCGAACTCGCCGTGACGACGACGCGTTTCGGCGCGCCCGGGTCGAAACCCACGTTGTTGAGGAGGACCCGCGTCGTCGTGCCGTCGGGTTCCCGAGGTGCCGTCCCGGTGTCGGCTACCGCCTCGCCCGGGGCGCCCACGACTGTGCCGGCTCCTACCGTGGCCGCTCCGAGCAGGAAGCGTCGGCGGTCGTACCCAGATCTCATGCTCGCACCACCCTGGTGTCGCTTTGATCCCCCGAAACCGTTATTTGTCCGATTTCTCGGTATCACGGTGAGGGACGGCGTCAACCCCGGATGCGCTGTCCGGTGATCAGGATGCGTTAGTCGGTGAAGATGTCCAGGGGCAGGAACGCCGACACCAGGAAGTTCGGCACGTTGACCACCTGACTGATCCTGAGGTCGACGGCGACGCTGCAGATCGCGTACGCCTGCTGGCGACTCCAACCCCGCTCGCACAGATGGTCGACCATGTTCAGCACCGCGTTGCGGGCGGCGAGGGACACGTCCTCCGGCACCACCGTGGCGCCGTCCCGGCTCATCGACAGGCCCGTGGTGGCGTAGAACCGGCGCGGAGCCGCGAACTCCGGCGCCACCCAGTACTCGTCGCGGGAGAACCTCGGGCCGGTGATGCCCCTCTCCCTCGCCTCGCCCTTGTGCACCGCGAACCGGACCCGCAGCGTCGCCCGCATCTCGATCGCCGTGCCGCACGTCTCGCCGTCGCCCTGCGCGAAGTGCGCGTCCCCGGCGCTGAACAGGGCGCCGGGGGCGTCCACCGGAAGGAACAGGCGGCTTCCGGCGGTGAGCTGCTTGATGTCGACGTTGCCGCCCTGCTCCCGCGGCGGAACGGTGCGCAGGCCCGTGGTCGCGATCTCCGGCTTGGACGGCACCGCGCCCATCGCCGACGGCGGCAGCGCCGGAGCACCGAGTTCCTGAACCGTCCGTTCGCGTTCGGTGATCCGCCGCAGCGTGTCGGGCCCGGGGGCCAGGCCGATCGTCCCCATGAACGGGGCGCCCGGGATACGGACGCCCGGCAGGTCGGACGACGTCGCCCAGCCGTCCGCGATCGTCCAGCGCACGAGGAACGGATCCGGGAACCGGTCGCTCAGGAAACCGACCCCCGGCGCCTGCGCGGTGAAGCCGAACGCGTCCGGCGTCACCTCCAGGATCTCCACCTCGAGGAGGTCGCCGGGCTCGGCGCCCTCGACGAACACCGGGCCGGTCAGCGGATGCACCACGCTCAGGTCGGCGGCGGCCACCGACTCCGCCGTGCTGGACATGTCGAACTGCCCGTCGAACGCGTCTCGCGTCTCCAGCACGACCTCGTCGCCCGGTGCGCAGGACACCACCGGAGGGATGTCCGGATGCCACCGGTTGTGACCGGTGCCGGGCTCTTCCCGCAGGGACAGCGCCGGGTCGATGCGGATCTCATGTACGGCCATCCGGACATTCTCCACATAGGAGTCTGTGGATGGTCGTGAGGGTCCGCGCCGACCCGGCGCGGTGTCAACCGCTCTCGCCGAGCCGGAGCCGGTGGTGCAGCCTGCGGAGTGGCCGTGGCGCCCACCAGGTGGACTCGCCGAGCAACGTCATCGCCGCAGGGACGAGCAGGCAGCGCACCAGCGTCGCGTCCACGGCCACGGCGACGGCGAGCGCGACGCCGAGCTCCTTGATGCCGAGCAGCTCACCGGTTGCGAAACCGGCGAACACGATGATCATCAGAAGGGCGGCGGAGGTGATGATCCGCGCGGTCCGCTGGAGGCCGTGTTCGACGGCGAGGTCGGTGGGGGTGCCCTGGTCGTACAGCTCCTTGATCCGGGACAGCAGGAACACCTCGTAGTCCATCGACAGCCCGAACGCGAAGGTGAACACCAGCACCGGCACCCAGACCTCGATGCCCCCGGAGGAGGTGAAACCCAGCAGGCCCGCGCCGTGACCGTCCTGGAACACCCAGACCAGCACCCCGAAGGACGCCCCGAGCGACAGCGTGTTCACCACCATCGCCTTGATCGGGACCAGCAGCGAACCGGTCATCGCGAACAGCAGCACGAACATCGCGACCGCGATCCAGCCCGCCGCCCACGGCAGCGCGCGTCGGATCTCGCTCATATGGTCTTCCAGGACGGCGGCGCTCCCGGTCACCCAGGTCCGGAAGTCCGGACGCTCGGCCCGCAACGTCTTCACCAGGTCGCGCGCGACCTGCCCCTGCGGATCGCCCGCCACGTGCACCTCGATCAGCGACCAGCCCGGCGACAGCGGCTCCGGCGACCCGACCGCCGTCACACCCCGCTCGGCCCGCACGGACGCCGCGTACGGCGCGGCCTTCTCCGGCGGTGCCGCCGCGACGATGAGGACGGGGTCGAGGGTCCGGCCCGGGAACCGCTTCGCGACGGTCTCCTCGAACCGGCGTGGACCGGCGTCGGCGGGCAGCGCCTGCACACGCGACAGCCGTGGCTCGGCGTCGACGAACGGCACCCCGGCCAGCAGCAGGACGGCGGCGACGCCGACCAGGGTGAGCACCGGCCTTCTGCGGGTCGCCCGCGCCGTCTTCGCGAACAGGCCGTCGTCGGCGCTGCCCGAGCCTTCGGTCGTCCGGCTCGGTTTGATCCGCCTGCGGGCCAGGCCGAGCAGGGCGGGGACGAGCGTCAGCGACACGACCAACGCGACCAGGACCACCGAGAGCGCCGCCGCGCCGAGGGCCTGGAACGTGGGAATGTCGAAGATGAACAGGGCGGCGACCGACGCGCAGACCGTCATCGCCGACCACGCGACGGTCCGTCCCGCCGTGGCCATCATGCGGCCGACCGCGTCCTCCGCGGCGAGACCGGCGCCCCGCTCCTCCCGGTAGCGGTTCACCATCAGCAGGGCGTAGTCGATGGACACGCCCAGCCCGAGGACGGTCGTCACCGACGCCGAGTCGGGATCGAGGTCCATGAGGTGGGAGAAGCCGTAGAGGGCGGCGAGCCCACCGGCGATCGACCCGAGGGCGGCGAGGATCGGCAGCCCGGCGGCGATCAGCCCGCCGAACACGAACACCATGACGAGCAGGGTCAGCGGCAGCGCCACCGTCTCGCCGTGCTCGACGTCCGCGCGGGACTGCTCGGCGAAGGCGCGTCCGACCAGCTCGGAGCCGCCCAGGTGCACCTCGGCGCCGGTCCGGCGGAGGTCTTCGAGGCGCGCGGCCACCGCGTCGACCGTCTCGCGCTCCGTGCCGTCGGACAGGTTCTTGGCGAGGTCGACGTGGATGAGCAGCGCCCGCCCGTCCGGGGCGACCAGGGACCGGTCGGACGAGCCGTACGGCCCGCGCGCCACCGCCACGTGCGGGATCCGCCGCACGTCCGTGACGGCCTGGTCGACGGCCCGCCGCACCCCGGGATCGTCGACCGGCCGACCGGCCAGGACGGCGCTGACCCGCGGCCCCTGCGGCCTGGCGGCCGAGAGCCGTTCGCTCCCCGCGACCGACTCCATGTGCGCGCCGTGGAACTCGGTGCTGAACCGGTCGAAGACCCGGTTGCCGACGACGAACAACGCGATGGCGGCGACCAGCCAGGCCAGCGCGACCGGTCTGCGATGCCGGTGACAGAAACGTCCGAGGCGTTCGAGCACCCCACACCCCCTGGTGGTTCCGAGCTTTGGTGACGTCCAACGGCAGCCCGCCCACCGGAGCGGGGCGTCGCGGTCACGGCGCCGCGGGATCTGAGTCGGGCTCAGTCGTGCGGGAGGCAGTGGTCGCGGAGGGCCCGTGGCAGTTGGCTGCGGCTAGTGATGCCGAGCTTACGGTACGTGTGCGTCAGATGTGCCTCAACGGTTCGACGCGTGATACAGAGACGCCGGGCGATCTCCCCGTTGGTGAGCCCCTCACCGGCGAGGACGGCGACCCGCTCCTCCGCGTTGGTGAGCAGGTGAGGCGGCGGACGCCGCAGCCTGCCGCCCGCGACGATGAGTTCGTCCTCCGCGCGGGCGACGAGTTCGTCGGAACCGCAGACGACACCGAGCGTGAGACCTTCCCGCAGGTGGTGCCGCGCCTCCCGGTTCTGGCGACGGCGGCGCAGCTCGGCGCCGAGGTCGACGTGCGCCTGCGCGGTGTCGAGGCGGGCGCGGGTTCCGGCGAGCAGGCGGGTCGCGCGCAGCAGCGCGTCCGGGTCGCCGTGGACGACCCCGAAGGCGTGCAGGGCCAGGCCGAGATCGAGGTGACCGCCGGACGGTCCCGCCGCCGCCCGGTCCGTCGCCCGGTCGGCCGTTCCGTCCGCCGCCCGGGCCACGTCGAGGGCGCGGGACGCGAACCGGCGGGCGTGGTCGCCGAGGCCGGTGCGGTGGGCGAGCACGGCCGCGCGGGCCCGCCGGGACGAGATCAGCGCCGGGGCGTCGGACCGGCCGTCCAGCCAGTCATGGAAGTTCAGCAGGTCGGACCGGGCGCGGTCGACGTCGCCCGCCGCGACCCGGACCTCGGCGCGGGTGACGAGCAGCACCGCGTCCCACCATGCGGAGGTGAGGCGGCCGAAACCGTCCGCTGCGTCCAGGGCGCCGGCGGCCGCGGCGGTGTCACCGGACCGGACGGCGGCCTCGGCCTGACCGGCGAACGCCAGCCGGAGCAGCGCGGAGGTCCGGGCGGCCCCGGCCTCGACCAGCCTCGCCTGGGCCTCGGCGAGCCCCCTGCGGGCCACCGCGAGCCGCCCGGCGGACAGCGCGAGATGGCCGCGCATCAGCAGCGCCACGGCCTCGTGACACAGGTCGCCGCGCTGGCGGGCGCGCGCCGCCTCCCGGTCGCACGCCTCCTCGGTCAGCCGGCCGGCGCGGAGCTTGCCGAGGGAGTCGACCAGCAGGTCCAGATGCCCGAGACCGGCCCGGGGGACCCAGCCCGCAGGGACGGGCGAGGTGGTGAACAGCGACCGCAGCGGCCCGCTGTCGGCGACGGGTTCGAGGGCGCGGCGGGCCTCGTCGTGGCGGCCGAGATGGAACAGGGCGGCGGCCTTGCCGATCGCCGCGTCCGACAGCAGCCGGGGAACGGCGGTCAACGCCGACGCCCGGTCGAAGCAGGGCGGCGCCCCCGCGATGTCCCGCCGCAGGAACGCCCGGCCGAGTTCGATCACCAGTTCCGCTCCGGTGGAGGCCGGCAGGTTCTCCCGCAGGGCCCGGTCGATGAGGGGCGCCGCACCGGGACCACGGTGGATGATCTCGGCGTGGGCCGCCGACAGCAGCGTCTCGGCCGCCCAGGGCCGGAAGCCGGGGGAGACGTGCAGCAGATGCCGCGCGATCCGCTCGACCGGGGAGCGGCGGCTGCGCAGCCGGCACGCCGCCGAGCCGTGCAGCGCCGCCCGGACCGTGGCCGAGGTGTCGGCGACGACGGTGGCCCGGACCAGCGGATGGACGAGCCCCGCCCGGTCGGCCCGCACGAACCCGGCGGCGGTCAGGGCCCGGACGGCGTCCTCGCAGTCGTGCTCCAGCAGCCCCGTGACATGGGACAGCATCTCCCGGTCGGCGGCGTCGCCGAGTTCGGCGATCGCCGCGACGACCGCGCGGGGGGCGAGCCGCTCCAGGTCGGCGGTCAGGCGGGCCGCCAGTTCCGGACCGGCCGCGGTCTGGTCGGTGAGGGCGACACGGGCGTCCAGCAACCGGATCGCCTCGCGGAGCAGCAGCCGGTTGCCGCGGGTGAGGCGCCAGCAGACCTCACCCGCGGACGCTGCGGCGAGATCGGGCACGCCGGGAGCGTGGCGGCGCGCGACCTCGACGGTCTCGTCGTGCGTGAGCGGCCTTAACGTGACGACGCCGTGGCACACGCCGCCGTCGGCCAGTTCCGCGACGACGGCCGGGTCGGACGCCGGTTCCCCCTCCCGGACGGCCGCCACGATCAACAGCGGCAGGTTCTCGATGCGCCTGGCCACGTAGCCGAGACACGACAGGGACGCCGGATCGACCCACTGGACGTCGTCCACGCACAACAGCACCGGACAACGGCGGGTCAGATCGCGCAGCACCCGGTACAGGGTCGGCCCGCAGTCCGGGAGCGACCTCGGGCGCCCGTCCAGGCCCTCCAGCGCGTCCACCAACTGTGCGGCGAGCCCGAGGGAGACGTCCCGCTCGGCGAGATGGCCGAACATGCGCAGCGTCCGGAAGCCTCCCTTCTCCGCGTGCGAGGCGGCGGCGCGCAACAGGGTGCTGCGCCCTGACCCGAAGCTGCCCCGGACGAGCAGCGTCCCCCCTTCTCCACGACGAGCGCGCCACACCGCCGTGGTCAGCGCGTCGAACGGCCCTCCGTCACCCCAGTCCCACCGCGGCCCGGCGAACGAAACCCTCCCGGCGGTGACCTCCCGCGCGGGCGCCCCCGGATGCAGGACGGGGCGCCCCGACCTCTCGGACATCCCGTATCCCCCCGGTACCCCTCAGGCCGCGGCGGCCTCGATCGCGCTCTCCGCGCGCGGATCCGGCACCGGTGCCGGGTGCGCCGCCACCATCTCGAAACCGGAGCGTTCGAGCAGCTCGCGGTATTCGGCCTCGGTGCGGTCACGGCCGGTCACCATGACGAGCATCAGCAGGTCGACGAGCTTCGCGGGGCTGAACCCGGGACCTTCCGGGATGAGCTTCTCCAGGACGATCAGGCGGCCCCCGGGCTCCATCGCGGCGCGCACCGTCCGCAGGATCCGGACGGCCTCGTCGTCGGACCAGTTGTGCAGGCAGCGGGCGAGCACGTACAGGTCGCCGCCGGACGGCACGTGCTCGAAGAAGCTGCCCTCGACCAGGTCGACGCGGTCCAGCACTCCGGGACCGGCACCGGCGAGCCGCTCGCGCGCCTGCTTGACGGCCTCCGGCAGTTCCAGCAGCACGCCGCGCATGCCGGGGTGCGCGCGGAGCGTGTCGGCGAGCAGGTTGCCGGTGCCGCCGCCGACGTCGACGAGGGTGCGGACGCCGTCGAGGCCGCAACTCGCGGCGAGCACGGCGGGCGTCTCGCGCAGCCCGCCCATGGCCGCGTTGAACCTGCGGCCCGCCTCGGGGTCGGCGTCCAGGTACTCGTAGAAGCCCATGCCGTAGGCCTTGTCGAAGGCGGGCCGTCCGGTGCGCGCGGTGTGCATGATCTCCGCGAAGGAGCGGAACACCTCCTCCCCGTACATGATCGCGCCGAGCCGGGCGGACCGCGCGGCGTCCGAACACAGCAGGGCGGAGGCGTCGGTGAGGCCGAAGGTGCGCGGGCCGGGCTCCTCGAAGAGGCCGACCGCGGCCAGCGCGCGCAGCATCCGGTGCAGCGCCTCCGGGTGGGCGCCGCAGGCCGCGGCGAGTTCGTCGACGGTGCGCGGGCCGTCGTTCAGGAGGTCGGCGACCCCGAGCTTGGCCATGGCGTAGCCGGCCTGGGCCAGCCAGCCGCCGGACAGGACGCTCAGCAGCACCATGCGGTCGACGCCCCCGACGTCGCCCCCGGTGCCCGCGTCGGTGGCCGCGTCGGTGCCCGCGTCGAGGGCCGCGTCCGTGGCCGGGTCGATGGTGGGTGTGTCGGTGGTGGGTGTGTCGGACGGTGGATTCACGGCGGTACCCCCGGTGGAATATATGTGCACGGACTGATCAGTACGGGCAGGGAGCGGTCAGGCCCAAGTCGATCAATTTCGTCCTTACCTACACGATTCTGTAATGCCGCGCGAGCATTATGCAAGGGCGAAGTAGGGAGCATTGTCTAGCATTTTGTAGCAGGCGAGATATCGCGCTTGACAGCGCACCGGTGCGCGCAGACACTCCTACTGACCACCGGCCGGCAACAATTGGGGGAGCTCCCGTTGGCCCGTCGCGCATCGCGTCGCGGACACCGCGCCGCGCCGCTGGCGGTCCTGTTCCTCAGCGCCTTCATGGCCCTGCTGGACGTGACCGTGGTGACCGTCGCCGTCCCCGACATCGGTGCCGACCTGTCCGCCGGGCTGTCCGCCCAGCAGTGGGTCGTCACCGCGTACACGCTGTTCTTCTCCGCGTTCCTGCTGACCGGCGGAACCCTGGGAGACAGGTACGGCCGCCGCCGGGTGCTGCTGGTGAGCGTGGCGGCCTTCGCCGTGACGTCGGTGCTCTGCGGTCTGGCCCGGTCGCCCGGCATGCTGATCGCCGCCCGCGCGTTGCAGGGGCTGGCCGCGGCGGCGATGCTGCCCGGCACGTTGTCGCTGATCGCGTGGATCTATCCAGACCCGAAGGAGCGCGGCCGCGCGATCGGGATGTGGAGCGGGGTGGCCGGTCTGGCGCTGGTCGCCGGTCCGGTGCTCGGCGGCTGGCTGGTCGGGGCGTACGGCTGGCCGGGCATCTTCTTCCTCAACCTGCCGGTCGCCGCCCTCGTCCTGGCGGTCGGGCCGCGGGCGCTGCCCGAGGCGCGCGGCGGTCGCGAAGGGCTCGACGTTCCGGGGCAGCTCACGTTCGTCGTGGGCGCGGGCGCGCTGGCGTACGCGCTGATCGAGGGCGGGACCGAGGGCTGGACGTCCCCGCGGATCCTCGCCGCGTTCACGGTGGGCGTCGTGGGCCTCGCGGCCTTCGGGGTCGTCGAGACCCGAATCGCCGAACCGATGCTGCCGCCGGCGCTGTTCCGGCGGCGGCCGTTCCTGGTCGGCAACCTGGTCTCGTTCCTGCTCGGCTTCGGCCTGTTCTCGATGTTCTTCTTCCTGTCGCTCTACATGCAGCAGGTCAGGGGCGAGTCGGCGCTGCACACCGGGCTGGCGTTCCTGCCGGGCTCGGTCGCCATCGTGCTGACCGCGCCGCTGTCGGGCCCGGTGGCCGCGCGGCTCGGGCAGCGATTGACGATCGGCCTGGGGCTGACCGTCGCGGCCGTGTCGTTGCTGACCATGCACCGGCTCACGGTGGACGCCGACTACGGGCACTGGTGGTGGAGCCTCGTGCTCATGGGCGCCGGGATCGGGTTGGCGCTCAGCCCGACGACGGCGCTGGTGCTGTCGTCGGTGCCGCGGCAGCGGTCCGGGGTCGGGTCGTCGATCGCCAACGCGCACCGGCAGTTCGGCATCGTGTTCGGCGTCGCCGTGCTGGGCGCGCTGCTCGCCGAGCGGTTCACCTCGCAGGTGCGCACGCGGCTGGACGGTCTCGGCCTGCCGCCCGCCGAGCGCGACCGGGTCGCCGACGTGTTCCTGCGCGAGGGCGGGACGGCGGCTCACGCGTCCGGTTCGTCGCGGCTGCCCGAGGGGGTGGTCGCCGCCGCCGAGAACGCGTTCGTCGCGGGGCTGCACGACGTCCTCACCGCCGGAGCGATCGTGCTGCTGGCGGGGGCGGCGGTCGCGGTGGCGCTGCCGTCCCGGGGGCGGGGGTGGGCGGTCTCGGACGCCGACGAGGTCCGTCCGGTGTCCACGCCGACCACCGAATAATTCCGACAAGGCCGACCAATCGGAATTCTTTGTCCCGTCCGATGAACGGCTGTACCGTGCGAATGCATTTGCATTCGGTGGGCGGCGCCGGGTGACGCGGGGCGGGCCTTCTTAGCGTGACGGACCTACCCCGGTAAAGACCACGGTACCTTCCCTGATGCGTCGATGAGCCGCGATTTTCACAATTGACGGTGAGTGGGGCGAACGGCCCCGGTGAACCGACGCTTGGGAGTGATCCGATTGGGGCGGCATCCGACGACTCCGCACCGTGCGATCGACCTCGTCGAGGGCGCGCGCGCCCTGGCGGACCTCGACCCGGACGGCGTCGCGTTCCGGTACGCCCCCGACGGCCGCGCGGTCACCGCCCTGCTCACCCGGGGCGACCTGGACCGGCGCGCCCGGGAGGTGGCCGCCGCGCTCCAGGCCGTGGGCGCCGTCCCCGGTGACCGGGTGCTCCTGCTCACCGGTCCCGGGCCGGAGTTCGTGGCGGGCTTCTACGGTTGCCTCTACGCGGGGGCGTGCGCGGTTCCCTGCCCGCCGCCGCGTTCGGCCCGCCGCCGGGGACGGCTCGAAGCGGTGGCGGCCGACGCGAGACCCGCCGCCGTCCTGGTCACGCGCGGTGTGGAGCCCGCCCTGGACGTCCCGGTCCTGATCATCGAGGACGCCGCCGACGCCGCGTCGTGGCGGCCGTGTCGCGTCCGTTCCGACACCCCGGCCCTCATCCAGTACACCTCGGGTTCCACCAGCGCCCCGAAGGGCGCCGTGATCACGCACGGGAACCTGGTCGCCAACATCGGCATGATCAGCGACGCGGCGGGCCATGCCTCGGCCGGGGAGCCGCTCAGCGCGGTGTCCTGGCTTCCCGTGCACCACGACATGGGCCTGATCGGGTGCCTGCTGGCGCCCCTGTTCTGCGGCGGCACCGCCACCCTGCTGCCGCCCGAGGCGTTCCTCCAGGACCCGGCCTGCTGGCTCCGTCTGATCGGGGAGTCCGCCGGTCTCCTCTCCAGCGCCGCGCCGAACTTCGCGCTGGACATGTGCGTGGACCGCGTCTCCCTCGACCGGCTCGCGGACGTGCGGCTGGAGCACTGGCAGGCGCTCGTCTGCGGCGCCGAACCGGTGCGCGCCGCGACCGTCAACCGGTTCGTCCGGCATCTGCGACCGCTGGGCCTGCGGCGCGAGACGCTGCTGCCCGCCTACGGCATGGCGGAGACGACCCTGCTCGCGACGGTCGACCGCCGGGGCCCCCGCATGCGGTGGGCCGACGCGGCCGACCTGGAGCGGGGACGGTTGACACCCGTGCCCGCCGGAAGCGAGGGCGGGGTCGAACTCGTCTCGTGCGGCGCGCCGCCCGCCGGGACCCGGATCGCCATCGTCGACCCCGACACCGGTACCCGGTGCCCCGACGGCGTGGTCGGGGAGATTCGCGTGACCGGCGCGCACGTGACGCGCGGGTACTGGGGCGACGTACCGAGCCCGCTCGCCCCGCTGCGGGACGACCCGGAGCGGCGGGCGTGGCTGCGCACCGGCGACCTCGGCGTCGTCCACGACGGTGCCCTGTACGTGACCGGCCGGCGCAAAGACCTGATCATCCTGGACGGCCGCAACCTGCACCCGCACGACATCGAGCTGACCGCCGGACGCGACGCCCCGGTGGTCCGCCCCGGGCTCAGCGCCGCGTTCTCGGTGCCCGGGGACGACACCGAGCGGCTCGTGGTCGTCCGCGCCGTCGATCCGCGCGTCCGCGCCACCGACACCGAGACGCTGCGCGAGATCGCCGAACGCGTCCGCCGCGCCGTCATCGCCGACCACGACGCCGAGCCGCACGCCGTGGTCCTGGTCCGGGCCGGGGAGATCGAGCTGACGACCAGCGGCAAGGTGCGGCGGCAGGAGATCAGACGCCGCCACCTCGCCGGGGAACTGCGCGCCGTGTACGTCCACACCGCACCCGGCGACCGGGCCGCACAGCCCGCCGGGGGCCGGTCGCCTGACCGGAGAGGGCTGACGGGCCTGGCCCCCGGCGCCCGCCCGGGAGCGGTGGAGGCGTGGCTGCGCGACCGGGTCGCCGCGCTCGCCCACGTCGAGCCCTGGGAGATCGATCCGGGCCTGCCGCTGCCCGCCGCCGGGCTGGACTCGCGGCGCGTCGCCCGGCTGCGCGCCGAGATCGTCGACGCGACCGGTGTCGCCGTCCCGGCGGGCGCCGACGACCTGCGGGCGCTGGTGGACGCCGTCGTCTCCGGCCTCGACGACCCGCCCGCGGACGGCGCGCCGCCGCTCGTCCCGGCGCCGTCCGACCGGCACGAGCCGTTCCCGCTCACCGACATCCAGCACGCCTACCTCGTCGGACGCGGCGTCGAGCAGGAGTACGGCGGGGTCGCGGCGCACGCCTACCTGGAGATCGACGCCGGTGACCTCGACCTGGCGCGCCTGGAGGCGGCGTGGCGGCGGATCGTCGCCCGGCACGACATGCTCCGCGCCGTCGTCACCGCCGACGGCCACCAGCGGGTTCCCGCCCAGTCGCCGCCGGACGTCGGCGGCTTCGACCTGTTCGACGTGCGCGGGGTCCCGCCGGAGGAGGCGCGCGCGGCGCTCGACCACGAGGTGCCCGACCCGTACGAGGGGCCGATGCACCGGATCGCGGTCACCCGCGGTTCGGACGGGCGGGCCCGGCTGCACCTGAGCGTCGACCTGCTGGTCGCCGACCTGTGGAGCCTGTACGTCCTGTCGCGGGAGTGGCGGCGTTCGTACGAGGACCCGGCCGCCGACCTGCCCGATCCCGCCCTCGGGTTCCGGGACTGGGCGGTCGCCGAGCGGTCCCCGCGTCCCGAGGACGTCGCCTACTGGCGGGACCGGCTGCCGGATCTCCCGTCCGCTCCGCGGCTTCCCGTTTCGGCGTGGCGTCCCGGCGAACCCGCCCGGTTCGCCCGCCGGGAGCACCGCGTCGACGCCGCGACGTGGGCGCGGCTGGTGGACCTGGCGCGGTCCCATGGCGTGACGCCGTCGGCGACGCTCCTGGCCGCCTATGGCGCCGTGCTCGGCGCCTGGAGCAGCGGCCCCCGGTTCACGGTCAACGTCACGCTTTTCAATCGGCCGGACGCGCACCCCGAACTCGCGGACGTCGTCGGCGACTTCACGTCCGTCGACCCCCTCGCCATGGACTGCGCCGCGCCGGGCCGGTTCGCCGACCTCGCGCTGAACGTCCAGCGTCGTCTGTGGCGCGACCTGGAGCACGCGTCGTACTCCGGCGTCCAGGTGATGCGGGACCTCGCCCGCCGCGACGGCGCGGCCGGAGGCGCGATCCTCCCGTGCGTCTTCACCAGCGGCCTGGGGCTCGGCGACGGCGAGCCGCCGTTCGCCTGGCTGGGACGGGCCGTCCACGGCATCTCCCAGACACCCCAGGTCCTGCTGGACCACCAGGTCTTCGAGGACGGCGGCGGCGCGACGCTCATCTGGGACGCCGCCGCCGACTACTTCCCGCCGGGGGTCCTCGACGACATGTTCGCGACCTACCGCCTCCTGCTGGACGAGTTGGCAGCGGGCGGTGACCGGTGGGAACGGCCGCCGACCGTGCCGCTTCCCCCGCATCAGGCCGAGATCCGGGCCCGGGTGAACGAGACGGCGGGGCCGGTGCCCACCGGCACGCTGCCCGACGGGGTGTTCGCGCGTGCCGCCGAACGCCCCGACGCCCCCGCGGTGATCGCCGTGGACCGGACCCTCACCTACGGCGAACTGGCGCGCCGCGCGGAGACCCTCGCCGCCAACCTGCTCGCCGCGGGCCTCGGCCGCGGCGATGTCGTGGGGGTGAGCCTGCTGAAGGGGTGGCGGCAGATCGTCGCCGTCCTCGCGGTGACGCGGATCGGCGCCGCCTACCTGCCCGTGGATCCCGGTCTGCCCGAGGAGCGGCGGCGGTGGCTGCTGGAGTCGGCGGGGGCCGCGATCGTGCTGCGGGACGTGCCGGACGAGACCGGAACCGCGCCGGTGGCCATGGTCGCGGACGCCCGGCCGCGTGCCGAGGACGTCGCCTACATCCTGTACACGTCCGGTTCGACGGGGACGCCGAAGGGGGTGGCGGTCAGTCATCGGGCGGCGTTGAACACGTGCGTCGACATCGTCGAACGGTTCGGGATCGGGCCGGACGACCGCGTCCTCGGCGTCTCCTCGTTGAGCTTCGACCTGTCGGTCTTCGACATCTTCGGGGTGCTCGGCGCGGGCGGCGCGCTCGTCCTGCCCGACCCGACCCGACGCGCCGACCCCGCCCACTGGACGGACCTGGTCGACGAGCACGGCATCACCCTGTGGAACTCGGTGCCCGCGCTCATGGAACTGGTCGTCGACCACGTGGAGCGGACGGGCTCACCGAAGACGCTGCCGTTCGGCCGTGTGCTGCTGTCGGGTGACTGGATTCCGGTGTCGTTGCCGGATCGGTTGCGTGCGTTGGCTCCGGACGCGTGGGTGGTGAGTTTGGGTGGTGCGACGGAGGCGGGGATCTGGTCGATCGCGTATCCGATCGAGCGGGTGGATGCGGGGTGGGAGTCGATTCCGTATGGTCGGCCGTTGCGGAACCAGTGGTTCGAGGTGCTCAACGAGCGGTTCGAGCCGTGTCCGACGTGGGTGACCGGTGAGCTGTTCATCGGTGGTGTCGGGCTGGCGGAGGGGTACTGGCGCGACCCTGAGCGCACCGACGCGCAGTTCGTGACCCATCCGGCTGATGGGCGTCGGTTGTATCGGACGGGTGATCTGGGTCGGTATCTGCCGGACGGGACGATCCAGTTCCTGGGCCGGCACGACCACCAGGTCAAGGTCGGCGGGCACCGCATCGAACTCGGCGAGATCGAACACGCGTTGCGCGCCGCGCCCGGCGTCGGTGAGGCCGTCGTCATCGCCCACGGCGACCGGCACCGCAGGAGGCTCGCCGCGTTCGTCACCCGGACCTCGTCCGCGCCCGGCGACGCCGTCCCGTCCCTGCCGGGCGCGGACGAACTCGCCCTCCTCGACGGCGACCTGGAGGGCGTGCTGCTCGATCCGGCGGAACGGCTGGAGTTCACGGCCGCCCGCCCCGGGCTGCGCGCCCTGCCCGCCGACGGCGCGATCACGCTGCCCGAGGTCGAGTCCGCGCCGCGCCGGACGAGCCACCGCCGGTTCACCGCCGACCCCGTCCCGCTCGACGCGCTGTCCCGCCTGCTCGAAGGGCTGCGGGACGGCGACCGGCACGCCTACGGGTCCGCCGGAGGGCTCTACCCCGTCCAGGTGTGTCTCGACGTCGCCGACGGCGGCGTGGACGGCCTCCCCGGCGGCGCCTACCACTACGGCCCGGACGGTCACCGCCTCTTCCCCCTCGACACCGAGCCGCTCCCGGCGCGTCCCGGCTTCACCTCGGTGAACGCGCCGCTCGCGGCGGGCGCGCCGTTCGCCGTCTACCTGGTGGCGCAGTCCCGCGCGATCAGACCGCTCTACGGCGGCCTGTGGCGGGACTTCAGCCTGATCGAGACCGGGCTGATCGCCCAGCTTCTGGACGGCGCCGCGCCCGCCGCAGGGCTCGGCCTGTGCCAGGTCGGCGACCCCCACTTCGGCCCCGAACTGCGGGCCCGGTTCGACCTGGACGACGGGCACGAACCCCTGCACGCGCTCGTCGGCGGCGTCCCCGACACGGCCCCGGCGGCGCCGCGTCCGACCCGCGCCGGACTGCGCCGGGCGCTCGCCGAACGGCTCCCGGCGGCCCTCGTCCCGTCGACGATCGTGATCCTGGACCGGCTGCCGCTGACCGCGATCGGCAAGGTCGACCGGAGCGAGCTGGAACGGCTCGCCGGTGAGGCCGCCGCCGCGGGCGAGGCGCCGGTGCCGCCCGCCACCGACCTGGAACGCGCGATCGCCGCCGTGGTGGCGGCCGAACTCGGCACCGACCGGATCAGCGTCACCGACGGCTTCTTCGACATGGGCCTCGACTCGGCGATGGTCACCCGGATCTGCGGCACACTCCGCACCCGCCTCGCCGACGCGGACCTGCCGGGCGCCGACCTGCCGCTGCCGCTGATGTTCGAGGCCCCGAGCGTCCGGGCGCTCGCCGCCCGGTTGGACGGCAGCGCCGACCTCACCGCGGCGGCCCGCGAGGGCCGGTCCCGCGGCGCCGCGCGGCGCGCGAACCGCAACCCGACCCGGAACCGGCGCCATGCCTGCGCCCAGTGGAAGGACGGAGAGGAATGAGCACTGGTGACATCGCCGTGATCGGCATGGCCTGCCGCCTGCCGGGCGCGCGCACCCCCGAGGAGTTCTGGACGAACCTGGCCGGCGGCGTGGAGTCGATCGGCGAGGTGGAGGCCGCCGATCTCGCCGCCGCGGGCCTCGACCCCGACCTGGCGCGGCGGGACGGCTACGTCGGGGCGTGCTCCGCCCTCGACGGCATCGAGGAGTTCGACGCCGCCTTCTTCGGCTTCGTCCCCCGCGAGGCCGCGTTGCTCGACCCGCAGCAGCGGGTGTTCCTGGAAATCGTGTGGGAGGCGCTGGAGGACGCGGGCCGTCCCCCCGCCGCGGCCCCGGTCACGGGCGTCTTCTGCGGATGCAACGCCCCCAGCTACCTGATGAGCAACCTCGTTCCCGGGGGCCCGCTGCTGCCCGGCGGTGAGGCCTTCGACGTGCTCATCCACAACGACAAGGACTACCTCGCGACCCGGACGGCGTACCGGCTCGGCCTGACCGGACCCGCCGTGACCGTCCAGACCGCGTGCTCGACATCGCTGGTCGCCGTCCATCTCGCCTGCCAGTCCATCCTGGACGGCGAATGCGAGCTGGCCGTCGCGGGCGGCGTGTCGATCCGCGTGCCGCAGCGCACCGGCTACCTCCACGAGGAGGGCCTGGTGTTCTCCCCGGACGGGCACTGCCGCCCCTTTGACGCCGACGCCGCGGGCACCGTGTTCGGCAACGGCGCGGGAGTGGTCGTCCTCAAGGACTTCGACCGTGCCGTCGAGGACGGCGACCGTATCGAGGCGGTGATCCGCGGCTCGGCGGTCAACAACGACGGCGCCGCCAAGGCCGGCTTCACCGCGCCCGGCGTGGACGGCCAGACCGAGGTGATCAGCGCGGCGCTGGCCGTCGCGGACGTCGACGCCGCCACGGTCACCGCCGTCGAGGCGCACGGCACCGGCACGCCGCTCGGCGACCCCATCGAGATCACCGCGCTGACCCGCGCGTTCCGCGACTACACCGCCGAGACCGGATACTGCGCGATCGGTTCGGTGAAGTCCAACGTCGGTCATCTGGACACCGCGGCCGGGATCACCGGGCTGCTCAAGGCGATCCTCCAGCTACGGCACCGGCGGCTCGCGCCGAGCCTGCACTTCCGCCGTCCCAGCCCGCACATCGACTTCGACAAGTCGCCGTTCTGGGTCGTCACGGAGGAGACCGCCTGGGACGCGCCGGGCCCGTTGCGCATCGGCGTCAGCTCGTTCGGGATCGGCGGCACCAACGCGCACGTCGTCCTGGAGGAGCCGTCCCCGGCCGAGCTGCGCCCGGAGCCGTACCCGCCGCGTCCCGCGCAGATCGTCGTGGCCTCGGCGCGGACACCGGACGCGGCGCGCACGGCCGCGGACCGAACCGCCGTGGCCGTGGCAGCTGCGCGGGACACCGGGGTGCTGGCCGACATAGCGGGCACCACGCAGTCGGGTCGCCGACATTTCCGCTACCGGCGCTTCGCCGTCGGAACCGACGGGCCCGGCCTGTCCGCCGACCTGCCCGGCCCGGTGTTCGACGCGGGCGAGGCCGAGCCGCGCGTGGTGTTCCTCTTCCCCGGTCAGGGGAGCCAGTACGCGGGGATGGCGCGCGGCCTGTACGAGTCGGAGCGGGTGTTCCGCGACGAGGTCGACGCGTGCGCCGAAGTCCTCCGGGACGTCGCCGACCTCGACCTGCTGGGGCCCCTGTACGGCGGAGACGGCGATCTCACCGCGACCGGTCTGGCGCAGCCCGCCCTGTTCACGGTGGGGTACGCGCTCGTCCGGTTGTTCGCGTCCTGGGGTGTGCGGCCCGACGCGATGGCCGGGCACAGCGTGGGCGAGCTGCTGGCGGCGTGCGTCGCGGGCGTGCTCTCCCGGGACGACGCGCTCCGCGCCGTCGCGGCGCGGGGACGGTTGATGCAGCGGTGCCCGCCCGGCGCGATGCTGTCGGTCGGGACGGCCGCCGACGCGGTGCGCCCCCTGCTGACCGGTGGGCTGTCGCTGGCGGCGGTGAACGGGCCGGAGCTGTGCGTGGTGTCCGGCCCGGCCGAGGAGGTCGAGGCGTTCGCCGCCGGGCTCGACGTGCCGCACCGGACGCTGCACACCTCGCACGCCTTCCACTCGGCGATGATGGACGCCGCCGTCGCGCCGTTCGCCGACGAGCTGCGCGGCATGTACCTCTCCAGCCCGCGGCTGCCGTTCGTGTCGAACGTCACCGGGACGCTGATCACCGACGAGCAGGCCCGCGACCCCGCCTACTGGGGACGGCAGTTGCGCGCCCCCGTCCTGTTCGCCGACGGACTCCGGACGGTCGCCGGGGACGGCCGGACCGTGCTGGTCGAGATGGGCCCCGGCGACGTCCTCGGCCGGTTGGCACGGCACGGCCTCGACCCGTCCGGACGAACCGTCGTGACCTCCACCGTCCCCGGCCCGGACGGCGACGGCGACGGTCATGGCGACGACGTCTCCACGGCCCTGACCGGCCTGGCCCGAGCGTGGGCGGCGGGCGTCGAGGTCGACTGGGAGCGACTGCGCGGCGGCCCGTTCCGCAGGGTGAGCCTGCCGACGTACCCGTTCCAGCGGCGCCGCTACTGGGTGGACCCCGTGCCCCACGGCGGCGGACCCGTGTCGGGCGGTCTCGCGGCACGTCTCGACCTGCCGCCCGCCGACACCCTCTCCGCCGACGACGCCGCCGACCTCCGCGAGGGGCTGTCCACCGCGTACGTCGCGCCGCGCGACGAGACGGAGGAACGCGTCGTCGCGCTCTGGCAGGAGTTCCTCGGCCGCGGCCCGATCGGCGTCCACGACGACTTCTTCGAGCTGGGCGGACACTCGCTGGCCGCGGCCCGGCTCGCCGCGCGGCTCCGCGACGAACTCGGCGTCCCGGTGGCGCTGCGGACGCTCATGCGTCACCCCACCGTCGCCGGGATGCTGGCCCACGCCGGGGACGCCGAGCCCGACACCGCGCCGCCGGACGCGCTGCCGGAGATCGTCCCCGACCCGGCCGCCCGGTACGAGCCGTTCCCGCTCACCGAGATGCAGCAGGCCCAGTGGCTGGGTCGGTCGGCCGTGTTCGAGGGCGGCGACGTCGCCGCGCACGTCTACCTCGAGACGGAGGGCCGCGACCTCGACCTCGGCCGGCTGGCCCGTTCCTGGCAGCGGCTCGTCGACCACCACGACATGCTCCGCATGGTGGTGCTGCCCGACGCCACCCAGCGGGTGCTGCCGCCGCCGCTGACCTACACACCCGAGGTCATGGACCTTCGGAACGAGCCGGATCCCGAGGCCGTCCTGGCGGCGGTGCGCACGCGGATGCGCGCCCAGGTCCGTCCGGCCGATGAATGGCCGCTGTGGGAGCTGCGGCTCGCGCTGCTGCCGGACGGCCGGGTCCGCGCCCTGCTCAGCTTCGACCTGCTGGTGGCGGACGTCGCGAGCCTGTTCTTCGGGCTGCTGCCCGACTGGCGCCGCGCCTACGAGTCACCGGACGAGGAGACCGGCGGCCTGGAGCCGTTGACGCTGACGTTCAGGGACTACGTCCTCGCCGAGACGGCGCTGCACGACACCCCCGGCTACGAGCGTTCCCTCGACTACTGGCGGGAACGCGTCCGTGCACTGCCCCCGGCGCCACGGCTGCCCACCGTCCGGGCGGACGCCGACGACACCGAGTTCGACCGCTACACCGCCCGCTTCGCCCGCGACACCTGGGACCGGGTGAAGAGCCGCGCCGCCGCCCACGGCCTGACCCCGTCGGTGACGCTCGCGGCGGCGTACGCGTCGGTCCTCGCGACCTGGAGCGCGAGCCAGCGGTTCACCGTCAACGCCACCGCCGTCAACCGGTTGCCGCTGCACCCGGAGGTCGGCGCGCTGGTCGGGGAGTTCGCCTCGTTCGGGCTGCTGGAGGTGGACGCCGCCGCGCCCGCCACCTTCCGCGACCTCGCCACCGCGATGCAGGAGCGGAGCTGGACCGACATGGAGCACCGCCTCGTCAGCGGCGTCCGGGTCCTCCGCGAACTGGCCCGCGTCCGCGGCGGCGTGCGGGACGCGATGATGCCGGTCGTGTTCACCAGCGCGCTGGCGCGGGAGGGCACGGACTCGCCGTTCGCCTGGCTCGGCGACATCGTCCACACGATCTCGCAGACGCCGCAGGTCACCCTCGACTGCTTCGTCGTGGAGGCCGAGGGGCAGCTCGACGTGAGCTGGCACGTGCTCGGCGCGCTGTTCCCGGACGGCATGGTCGCCGACATGTTCCGCGCGTTCACCGCGCTGGTCGAGGGACTCGCGGGCGACGACGGCTGGACGGCGCCCGCCGCGGCGCCCGCGCCGGAGGAGCACCTGCGGCTCCGCGCCGAGGCGAACGACACGGCCGGGCCGGTCCCGGACGGCCTCCTGCACGATCCGCTGCTGCGGCAGGCGGCGGAACGTCCCGACGCGCCCGCGGTGATCGCCGAGGACCGGACGCTGACGTTCGCGGAACTGCGCGGCCGGGCCGCCGCCCTCGCGACCGCGCTGCGCGAGGGGGGCGTGGGCCCGGGGTCGCCCGTCGCGATCGGCGTCCGCAAGGGCTGGCGGCAGGTCGTCGCCGTCCTCGGCGTGGCGCTGGCGGGCGGCGCGTACGTGCCGGTCGACCCCGACCTGCCCGTCGAACGGCGCGCGTGGCTGCTCCGCGAGTCGGGCGCCGCGTGCCTGGTCGTCCCGTTCGGAAGCCCGCAGGGCGCGGACGTGCCCGTCGTGGAGATACCCGAGGACGCCGACTGGCGGACGGCGGAACCGACCTCCGTTCCGCGTGACCCCGGGGACGTCGCCTACATCCTGTACACGTCCGGTTCGACGGGGACGCCGAAGGGTGTGGCGGTCAGTCATCGGGCGGCGTTGAACACGTGCGTCGACATCGTCGAACGGTTCGCCATCGGCCCCGACGACCGCGCCTTCGGACTGTCGTCGCTGAGCTTCGACCTGTCGGTCTTCGACATCTTCGGGGTGCTCGGCGCCGGCGGCGCGCTCGTCCTGCCCGGCCCGGACGCCCGCACGGACGCGGCCGCCTGGACGCGGATGGTCGTGCGACACCAGGTGACGGTGTGGAACACCGTGCCCGGCCTGGCCGAGATGCTCGTCGAACAGGCGTCGGCCGACGCCGTCGACCTGCCCCTGCAACTGGCGCTGCTGTCGGGTGACTGGATTCCGGTGTCGTTGCCGGATCGGTTGCGTGCGTTGGCTCCGGACGCGTGGGTGGTGAGTTTGGGTGGTGCGACGGAGGCGGGGATCTGGTCGATCGCGTATCCGATCGAGCGGGTGGATGCGGGGTGGGAGTCGATTCCGTATGGTCGGCCGTTGCGGAACCAGTGGTTCGAGGTGCTCAACGAGCGGTTCGAGCCGTGTCCGACGTGGGTGACCGGTGAGCTGTTCATCGGTGGTGTCGGGCTGGCGGAGGGGTACTGGCGCGATCCCGAGCGCACCGACTTGCAGTTCGTTACCCATCCCGGTGATGGGCGCCGGTTGTATCGGACGGGTGATCTGGGTCGGTATCTGCCGGACGGGACGATCCAGTTCCTGGGCCGTCACGACCATCAGGTCAAGGTCGGCGGGCACCGCATCGAACTCGGTGAGATCGAGCACACGCTGGAACGCCACCCGGACGTGCGCCGCGCCGTGGTCACCGCGACCGGCGACCGGTCGCACCGGCGGCTCACCGCCTATGCCGTCCCGGACGGCGCGGTCGACCCCGACGAACTGCGCGAGCACCTGGCGCGCTGGCTGCCCGCCTACATGGTGCCGCGCGACGTCGTCCTGCTGGACGCCCTGCCGCTGACCGCCAACGGGAAGGTCGACCGGGCCGCGCTGCCCCGTGCCGAGACCCGGTCCGCCGACGCCGCCGGGCTCGCCGCCGAACTCGACCCCGACCAGCGCGCCCTCGCCGAACGCATGGCGGCCATCGTCGCGCAGGTGCTCCGCCTCGACCACGTGGATCCCGACCAGAACTTCTTCACGCTGGGCGGCGACTCCATCCTCGGCGTCCAGGTGATCGCGCGGGTGACGGCGGAGGGCATCGACGTCACCCCGCAGGACCTGTTCGCCCACCAGAGCATCGCGGAACTGGTCCTGGCGCTCGCCGCCGAGGGACGCCTGACCTCCGGGCCCGTTCCCGACGCGGACGGCGGCGACCTGGCGTCGGTCCCGCTCACGTCCGGGCAGCGGGCGGTGCTGGGGGGCGCCGTCCCGGCCACCGGCCGCCTGGTCCTGGACCTCGCGGGCGAACCGGACATGGCACGGCTCGAACAGGCCATGGCCAGGGTCGTCGCGCGGCACGACGCGCTGCGCCTGCGGATCGACGAGGCGACGGGCACGCAGCACGCCACCGAGCCCGGGGACGTCACGCTCCCGGAACTCGACCTGACGGCGCTCCCACCGGACCGGCGCGCCGACGCGGCCGACCGCATGGCGGACGAGATGGCCGACGAGATCGACCCCCGCACGTCCCCTCCCACAAAGGCAGCGGTCATCCGGGTCGGCGAGGACACGTCGCGGCTCGTGTGGGTGGCGCACCGGGCCGCCGTGGACGCCCGCTCCTGGCGGACGCTCGTCACCGACCTCGAGGCCGCCTGCACCGGCCCCCTCGACGGCCCCGCCCCCTCGTTCCTCCGCTGGGCGTCCGGCCGTCCCGAACCCGAAGCCGACGAGGTCGCCGCCGCGCCGCCAACGGCGACGGCCGGAGGCGACCTCGTCTCAACGTGCTTCGAGCTGTCGCCCGAAGAGACCGCCCGCTTCCGGACCGACCTGGAGACCGCGTACCGGCTGCGTCTCGGCGACGGGCTCCTCGCCGCCCTGGCCTGGGCGTTGTGCGCCGACGCCCGCCACGGCGACGCCCGGGTCGTCGCCGAGGCCCCCCTCGGCGGCGACGGCGTGGGCTGCCACATCGCGCCGCGCCGGCTCGCCCTGCGCGCGGACGACGCCGAGACCGCCCTGGCGGCCGTCAAGGACGCGCGTCCCGGGAGCGGCCCGCCGACCGCCGTGCTGACGGAGGTGGACGACGGGAGCTGGACCGACGACCGTCCGGGCGACGGCCCGTTCCGCGTCCCCGACGACTTCGCCGGCCCGGAGACGCCGTTCCCCGCCGGGGCGACGCTCCTCGTCCGGGCGGCCGTCGTCCAAGGCGCGCTCCGGGTCCGCTGCACGCACCCGACCGATCCCCGCGGGACGGTCCCGCTCGCCGTCGCGGCCCTCGCCGACCGGCTGCGCGCGGTCGCCGCGCACTGCGCCGCACCCGAGACCGGCGTGGTGACCCCCGGCGACTTCCCGCTCGCCGACCTCGACACCGACGACCTCGCCGACCTGCTCGCCGACGACGCCGACGAAGCCGACGACCCGTCGCGGCGCTGACGAAGAAGGGCTACCCGTGGCCACCCCACGTGACATCGAGGACATCTACGAGCTCTCCCCGATCCAGGCCGGGCTGCTCTACGAACTGACCCGCAGCCCGGACACCGGAACCTACGTCGAGCAGGTCAGCGTCACGCTCGCCGGTGAACTGGACCCCCGGCACTTCGCGCGGGCATGGCAGCGCGTCGTCGACCGGCACCCGATCCTGCGCACCGGCTTCCGCTGGCGGCGCGGCGGGACCCCTCTCCAGATCGTGCACCGCCGCGCCGCCCTGCGCATCGAACAGCAGGACTGGCGCGACGTGCCCGACGACGAGTGGGACGCGCACTACCAGGCGTGGCTGGACGCCGACCGGATGCGTCCCTTCGACCTGAACCGACCGCCGCTGATGCGTGCCACGCTGATCCGCCGCGCCGCCGACACGTGGGTGTTCGCGTGGAGGTTCAGCCACCTGGTGATGGACGGCTGGTCGTTCGGCATAGCGATCGCGGACTTCCTGGACGGCTACCGCGCGCTCCGCCGAGGCACCGCGCCGCTGAACCTGCCGACCCGCCCCTACAGCGACTATGTCGCCTGGTGGCGCGAGCATCCCTCGGACGACGACTCCGCCCGGTACTGGCGCGAGACGCTCGCCGGTGTCGAGCACGGCGACCCGCTGGGCCAGGGCGGCGGAACCGTGACGGCCGGTGAACCGAGCCACCACTTCGTCCATCTCACCCTTCCCGGCCTGGCCGACCGGATCCAGCGCGTCGCCCGGGAGCAGCGGCTCACCGCCGCCACCATCGTCCAGGGCGCGTGGAGCGTCGTCCTGGCCCGGCACCTCGGTACCGGCGAGGTGGTGACCGGCAGCACCACCGCGCACCGGCCCCGCGACCTGCCCGGCGCCGCGGGCGTCCTCGGCCCGTTGATCGTGACGCTCCCGGCCCGCGCCCGGATCGACCCGCGCCGCCCGGCCGCGCAGTGGCTGCGCGACTTCCAGGCCGCGCAGGCGCGCGGCCGGGAACACGACAGCGTGCCGCTGGTGGAGGTCCAGCGGCTGGCGGGCTGGGACGCGTCCCCCATCGAGAGCAACGTCGCGTTCGAGAACGCGCCGATGCCCGAACTGGACCTCGCCGACATCCGGCTCAAGGTCCTCGGCTACTCCTACGACGGCCGTCCCCATTTCCCGCTGACGCTGGTGATCCTCCCCGGGGACGACATGCCGCTACGGCTGGTGTACGACCGTCGCCGCTTCGACCGGCCCGGCGCGGAACTGCTCGTCCGGCACCTGAGGGCGCTGCTGGAGTCGTTCACCGCCGCCCCGGACACACCGCTGCGCGAACTGCCGATGCTGTCCGCCCCGGAGAAGCGGATCCTCGACGACCACGCGAAAGGCGACCTGGCGGAGCCCGTCGCCGACACGGTGTTGCACCGGTTCGCCGACCAGGTCGCGCGTGCCCCGGACGCCGTCGCGGTGACCTGCGGCCCCGACCGTCTCACCTACGGGGAGCTGGACCGGCGCGCCGCCCGCATCGCCGGACGGCTCACCGCGCTCGGCGCCGGGCGGGGCGGTCTCGTCGCGCTGTGCCTGAACCGGTCCGCCGACATGATCGCCGGAATCGTCGGGGCGTTGCGCAGCGGCGCCGCCTACCTCCCGCTCGACCTCGCCAACCCGCCGGACCGGCTCGCGTACCTGGTCGCCGACTCCGGCGCCGACGTGCTCCTCACCGACGGCGACCTGGTGCCGTTCCTGCCGGAGAACGCGCGGCGGCTGCCCCTCGCCCGCATTGACGCCCTGGACGACTCCGACGAGGACACCGGCGCCGAACCCGAGGCGATCACGGGATCCGACCGCATGTACGTCCTCTACACCTCCGGCTCGACCGGGCGGCCGAAGGGCGTGCCGATCCTGCACCGGGACGTCGCCCAGTTCATGACCGCGATCCTGGCGGAGATGGACATCGGCCCGGACGACGTCTGGGCGATGTTCCACCCCTACGGCTTCGACCTGTCGGTGTACGAGGTGTGGGGAGCGCTGACCACCGGGGCGCGGCTGCGCGTGCTGACCGAGGAGGAGGTGCACTCGCCCGCGGCCCAGCTCCGGGTCATCGAGGACGAGGGCGTCACCGTCCTCAACCAGACGCCGTCCGCGTTCGACCTGGTGGTCGAGGCGGACGGGCTCCGACCGCCCGGTGAGCCCGCCGGGCCGTCGCCCCTGCGGTACGTGGTGCTCGGCGGTGAACGGCTGGACCCGTCACGGCTGCGTCCGTGGGCCCGGCGCCACGGCGTCACCGCGCCCCGGCTGGTCAACGGCTACGGAATCACCGAGACGACCATATTCACCACGTGGTACGAGCTGACCGAACACGACGTGTTCACCGGCGGCGGCAGCCCCATCGGCCGGGCGCTGCGCCACCAGCGGGTCCTGGTGACCGACGACGCCGGACGGCAGTTGCCGATGGGCTGCGTCGGCGAGATCCGCGTCTCCGGGGCCTCCATCGCCAACGGCTATCTCGGCCGCCTCGATCTCACCGCGGAACGGTTCGTCCCCGACCCGGCGGGCGGGCTCCAGTACCGGACCGGCGACCTGGGAAGGCTCCGCGCCGACGGCACCCTGGAGTTCATCGGCCGCAACGACCACCAGGTGAAGATCCGCGGATTTCGGGTGGAGCCGGGCGAGGCCGAGGCGGTCCTGGCGGAGCAGCCGGGGGTGACGGGCGCGGCCGTGGTGGCGCGTCCCGGCCCGGACGGCGACGCGCGCCTGGTCGCCTACGTCGTCGCCGACCCGGAGACGGCCGCGGGTCTCGGCGAGCGGCTGCGCGCCCGGTTGCCGTCCTATCTCGTGCCGTCCGCGCTCATCACCATGGCGGAGCTGCCCCGTAACCCCAACGGCAAGGTCGACCGTCGCGCGCTGCCCGAACCCGGGCGGGCGGACCGACGGAACGTCCCGTACACCGAACCCCGCACACCGGCCGAACACGAGGTCGCCGAACTCGTCCGGGAGGTGCTGAACACCGAGCGGATCGGCGTCCTGGACGACCTCACCGACCACGGCCTGCACTCGCTCGGCGCGATGCGGATCGCGATGCGGCTGCGCGCCGAGCGGCACGTGGACGTGCCGCTGACCCTGATGCAACAGGACGCGACCGTCGCCTCGCTGGCCGAACTGATCGACCGGAGCCCCGACCCGAGGGAACCGACCGCCCCGACCACCTCGACCGCCTCGCAACTCACCGGCTGACAGGAGAGAACGTGACACGGCAACGGATCGTCATCGCGGGCGCGGGCATCGGCGGGCTGGCCGCCGCCGCCGCGCTCGCCCGCAACGGCGGCGACCACGACATCGACATCTACGAGCGCGCCGACGCGGTACGCGGCCTCGCCGGATCGGGCCTGACGATCTGGGGCAACGCGGTCGCGGCGCTCGGCCGCATCGGCCTCGGCGACGCCGTCAAGGCACTCGGGTCGCCGCTGGAGAGCCAGGTGGTCGTGACCGACACCGGTTCCACGCTCACCGAGGCGCCGATCGGACGGTTCCAGCGCGAGCACGCCGACATCGGGGTCGGGATCCGCCGCCAGGCCCTCCTCGACATGCTGCTACAGGCCGTCGGACCCGACCGGGTCCGCTACGAGGAACGCGTCGTCGGCTACCGCGCCACCGGCGACGGTGTCGACGTCCTCCTCCAGAGCGGCGGCGCCGTCCACGCCGACGTCCTGATCGGCGCGGACGGGCTGCGGTCGGCGATCCGCAGGCAGATGCTCGGGGACGGCGACCCCACCCCGCTGAAGCACATGGTGTGGCGCGGCATCAGCGACAGCAGCGCCCACTTCCCCGCCGAGACCGTCCTGATGGTGTACGGCGCGCACGCCACCCGGATGGTCGCCTGGCCCGTCGACGACGACAGCGTCTGCTGGTCGATCGGCCGGAACGGGGCGCCCGCCCGGGACAGCGGGAGCCCCGCCACGCTCAAGGAGCAGCTCCTGTCGTTCATCGAGGGCTTCCCGAAGGCGAACCGGCACATCCTGGAGAACACGCCCGCCGAGCGGCTGATCCGCACCGACCTGTTCGCCCGCAAACGCCTGGACCGGCTGGTGGACGGGCGGGTGGCGCTGCTCGGCGACGCGGGCCACGCGATGCCCACGGTCTTCGGCCAGGGCGCCTGCATGGCGATCGAGGACGCCGTCGTCCTCGCCGACTGCCTGGCCGACTCGCCGTGCGACCAGACGCCGGAGGGCGGGTTGCGGGAGTACGAGCGGCGGCGCCTGCCACGGCTGGAGTGGGTCCGCGAGCAGGTCTTCAAGGTGAGCCGCTACCAGGAATGGGAGAGCCCGTTCCTCGTCACGATGCGCAACACCGTCATGCGGACCATGCCCGCGTCCCGGCAGGAGGCCATGTGGCGGCGGTTGTTCGCGTTCGACCCGGCCGGCCCGGCGCAGGAGCACGCCGATGCCGGGCGTTGAGACCGGTGGTCCCGGCGCGTGGCGGGCCCGCGTCCGCGCCTTCGCCGAGGACGCCGTCGCGCCGCTCGTCGACGACATGGACCACAAGGGCCGCCTGGACGACGGTCTCGTCGCCGCGCTGTTCGCCGAGGGGCTGATGAGCGTGGAGACGCCCGCCCACTACGGCGGGCAGGGCCGGACGTTCCTCGACGTCGTCGCGACCGTCGAGGAGATCGCCCGGATCTGCTCCGGCGTCGCGGTCGCCGTGGACGTCCACAACATCCTGGTGACCGGCGCGATCCTGCGGGACGGCGACGGCGACCAACGCCGCCGCCACCTGCCGCGGCTGGCGTCCGCGGCCATGGGCGCGTTCGCCCTGTCGGAGGAGGGCGCGGGCAGCGACGCGTTCGCGCTCGCGACCGCCGCCGAACCCGACGGCAGAGGATGGCGGCTCGTCGGACGCAAACGCTGGACGAGCAACGCGCTCGCCGCCGACCTGTTCCTCCTGTTCGCCCGAACCGGGCCGCACTCCGTCACCGCGTTCCTCGTCGAACGCGACGCGCCCGGCCTGACGGTGACCGAGCCCGCCGACCAGCTCGGGGTGCGCGCGGCCCGCACCGCCGACGTCGTCCTGGACGGCGTGCCCGTCCGCCGGGACCAGGTGCTCGGCGGCGTCGGGCGCGGTGAGCTGCTGGCGATGCGGGCGTTGACGCTCGGCCGGGTCGGCATCGCGGCGCAGCTGGTCGGCCTGGCGCGGGGCGCGCTCGACGTCGCCGCCCGGCACGTGTCCGGACGGTCGCAGTTCGGCCGCCCGGTCGCCGAGTACCAGGGCGTGCGGTTCCCGCTCGCGGAGTCCGCCGCCGAGGTCGCCGCGGCCGGTGCCCTCACCCGCCAGGCCGCGGACGCCTGCGTGAACGGCGCCGACGAACCCGAGCGGATCCGGCTGGCGGCCATGGCCAAGTACGTGGCGTCGCAGGCGGCGCAGCGCGCCGCGACCCGGGCGGTGGACGCGATGGGCGGCAACGGCACGCGGCGCGAGCATCGGGCCGAGAAGTTCTACCGCGACGCCAAGGTCGGCACGATCTACGAGGGCACGTCGAACATCCTGCTGAACACCATCGCGTCCGACCTGCTGTCCCCGGCACGAACCTCCTGATCACCGCCCCTTGACGGCGGTCGGTCACCGGACATCCCATTCTTCGACCTTGGCATCCGATAATTCGCAGTGGAACGAATCAAATCCGGATTGATGCCATCCAGCCGGAGAATGTCGGCCGCCTTCCGGAAGGGGGGGACTGACCGAACGCGGCCATCGGCACAGATGGTGAATGGCGCGAAGGTCGCCTAGGTTTGCCTCGACAATGCCGACCGGCGCCGTGCCCGTGGGCGCGGTCGTCACCGCGTGGACTCCGGTGCCGGGCGCGATCTTCCAGTCGGGTCGTGCCCGGCACCGGTCATGCCCGCGTTTCCATCGTTCCAGCCATTCGATTTCGCGTTCGCGGTAACGGGCTTGGCCGTCGCGCAATCGAAGTGTTCGACGATGGAAAGGGGCCATAATCGCACCGTTCCCATTAAGTGATCGTGAACTTTGGTTCGCCGAGAATCCGTCGTGGACGTGGAAGACGTGGGCCGATGATCATTACTGCGCTTCGGGTGTCGCGACACGGTGGCCGGGCGTGGCCGAAACGCGTGTTCGGCCAGGGACGGGAGCCTTTGGCGTGAGACAATCTCGCGCAGCAGCGGACGGTTCTTCCGGCAGGGGTGGTCTTGATGTACCCGGTTCCTTCGAACGATCTCGAACCCGTCCTGCTCCAGATCGGTGACATGGCACTGACCAGCACGCACGTCATCCTCCCGTACGGGCGTTACCCGCTGCACGGCGCCACCTGGACCGTCCAGGACTCGACCCAGGTCACCGACGGCATCCCGGTCGTGGCCATCGTCCTCACCATCATCTTCGTCTGGTTCTGCCTGCTGGGCCTGCTCTTCCTCCTGATGAAGGAACGCCGGTACCTCGGGTTCGTGACGGTCTCCGTGACCGGTCCCGGCTTCCACCATGCCGCGCAGTTCCCCCCGGGCCCCCAGTCGGGCGCCTGGGCCGCCCAGATGGTGGGTCAGGCCCGAGCCATCACCGCCAGCGCGCCCCCCGTCCTCTAGGACGCCCGTCCCCTAGGACGCTGTTCTCGATGACACGGAGGCGCGGTCGCGGGAGAGCGCGGTCAGCAGGTCGCTGGTGTTGAGGACGACGGCGCACCGTTCGGCGGCGTAGGTGATGGCCATGGCGTGGTGCTCGGCGGAGAAGTCGGCGGTCGCGTCGGCGGCGAAGAAGGTCTCGATGTCGCGCATGAACGCCTCGCACGCCGTCATCAGACAGCCGATATGGGCGTAGACGCCGGTGATGACGAGCTGGTCACGGTCCAACTCGGTGAGGATCCTCGCGAGCGATGTCCGCTGGAACGCGCTGTAGCGCCACTTGGTGAGCTGGATGTCGTTGTCGGCGGGCAGGAGCGGGTCGATGATCCGCGCGGCCGGGGGGTCGCCGGGCACGCCGTCGCCCCAGAAGTCCTGGAGCAGTCCGCGCTGCGCGAGGGTCTGCGCGCCGGGCTGGGCGGTGTAGACGACGGGGATCCCGAGCGTGGCGCAGCGCGACCGCAGCGCGAGGATGTTGGCGACCAGCTCCGGAATGGGGGAGGCGTCGCGCCGGTAGGCGTCCACGAAGTAGTTCTGCATGTCGTGGACGAGCAGGACGGCGCGCGCGGGGTCCGGGGTCCAGTCGACCCGGTTCGCGGGGAGGGTATCGGGCATCGGATACGGGGTGATTCCGGGCAGGCCCATGACGCTCCTAAGGGGTGGGGGCGAGGCGTGCCGCCAGGGCGCGGCGCAGCTCCCGCTTGCTGATCTTGCCGACTCCGGTGACCGGGAACTCGTCGACGATCTCGACCCGGTCAGGGATCTTGTACGGGGCCAGGCCCCGGTCGCGTAGATGGGCCCGCAGTTCGGCGGGGGTCGGCGCCTCCCCGCGCGGGACGACGACCGCGCAGGTGCGTTCGCCGAGGAACCGGTCGGGAACGGCGACGACGGCCGCGTCCCGTACCGCGGGATGGGTGAGGAGGTGGTTCTCGACCTCCTCGGCGGCGACCTTCTCGCCGCCACGGTTGATCTGGTCCTTCACCCGGCCCTCGACGATGACGTGCCCGGACGGAAGGCGGCGGACGACGTCACCCGTCCGGTAGAACCCGTCGGGGGTGAACGCGACGGCGTTGTGCTCGTCGGCCCGGTAGTAGCCGCGGATCGTGTACGGGCCCCGCGTGAGGAGTTCGCCGGGCTCGCCCGGCGGGACCTCGTTCCCGGCGGCGTCCACCACGCGGACCTCGTCGTCCACCGAGATCGGTCGACCCTGGGTGGTGAGATGGAACTCCTCGGGCTCGCCCGCGCGGGTGTAGCAGACGAGCCCCTCGGCCATGCCGTACACCTGCTGGAGGTCGCAGCCGAGCGCGTCGCGGACGCGGGCCGCGGCCGAGTCGGCGAACCGCGCGCCGCCCACCTGCAGGACACGCAGGCTGGACAGGTCGTGCGAGGTCGTCCTCGCCGTCTCCATCCACAGCAGCGCGAGCGGCGGGACGAGCCCGGTGAGCGTGACGCGCTCCGCCTCGATCAGCGGGAACGCGACGGTGGGGGAGGGCTGCGGCGCCATCACCACGGTCCCGCCCGCGTGCAGGACGCCGAAGACGCCGGGAGAGCTCATCGGAAAGTTGTGCGCCGCCGGAAGCGCCGCCAGGTAGACGGTGTCGGGTGTGAGCCCGCAGATCTCCGCGCTGGCACGGACGCTGTACAGGTAGTCGTCATGGGTGCGCGGGATCATCTTCGGCGTGCCGGTGGTGCCCCCGGACAGTTGAAACAGGGCCACGTCGGACGGGTCCGAGTCGGTGAAGGCGGAGTCACCGGCGTCGGCGTGAACGCTCTCCAGCGACGTGAACTCCTCGGCGTCCCCGGCGACGAGCACGTGCCGCACGCCGGGAACCTCGTCGCGGACCTGCCGGGCGAGCGTCCGGTAGTCGAACCCGGCGTGCTCGTCCGCCACCACGTAGGCGACCGCCTCCGCGTGCCGGGCCAGATGGACGATCTCGCTCGACCGGTGGGCGGGCAGCGTGAACACCGGAATCGCGCCGAGCCGGAACAGCGCGAACGCCGTCTCCACGAACTCGGCGACGTTCGGCAACTGGACGACGACACGGTCACGCGGCCGCACGCCGAGGGCGGACAGCCCGGCGGCGAGACGCGACGCGCGGTCGTCGAGTTCGCGGTAGGTCAGTCTGACCTTCCCGGCGACGACGGCGACGCGGTCGGCGTGTTCGGCGGCGAGCCGGGCGAGCAGCGCCCCGAACGTCTCGCCGCGCCAGTGACCGGCCGCGCGGTAGCGGGCGGCGGTCTCCTCGGGCCATGGTGTGCAGTGAGGGAGCATCACAGATCCTGGTCGATTCCGAGCGCACGCAGGAACGTGCGGAACTTCGCGGTCGTCTCGGCCAACTCCGCCTCGGGGTCCGAACCGGCGACGATCCCGGCGCCCGCGTAGCCGCGGATCTCGTTCGGCGCCACCTCCGCGCAGCGGATCGCGATCGCCCACTCGCCGTCGCCGGAGGCGTCCGTCCAGCCGACCGCCCCGCTGTAGAAGCCGCGGTTGAACGACTCCAGCTCCCCGATGGCCTTGCGGGCCGGCTCACGCGGGGTGCCGCAGACGGCGGGCGTGGGATGCAGGACCGCCGCGAGCTGGACGGACGCGATGTCGGGGTCGATGATCCGGCCCTGGATCCGGGTCGACAGATGCCACATCGTCGGCGTCCGCGACAACGACGGCTCGTCCGGGACCTCCAGGTCGCGGCAGTACTGCCGCAGGCCCTCGGCGACGGCGTCCACCACCACGGCGTGCTCGTGCCGCTCCTTCTCCGAGGCGAGCAGTGCCTCTCCGACGCGGGCGTCGACCTCCGGGTCGGGGTCGCGGGGCGCGGACCCGGCGAGCGGGTTGGCCGTGACGACGCTTCCGGTGCGCTGGACGAGCAGTTCCGGGCTGGCCCCGAGCAGCGTGTGACCCCGCAGCAGGTCGACCGCGAAGACGTAGCCGGTGGGGTTGCCGTGCGCCAGGCGGTGCAGCATCGCGGGCACGTCGGCCCGGACGACGTCGTCGAGGTGGAAGGCGCGGGCGAGCACGACCTTGCGGAGCGTTCCTTCGTCCAGCCGGTCGAGGGCCGCGGCGACGCTCCGCTTGTACGCCTCAGGGGAGGGCGCGTGTCGCAGCGACCCGAACTCGACGGGCGGCTTGCCCGAGGGCGGGCCCGTCCAGGACGGTCCCGTCCAGTGCACGGACTGCGGGACGAGCAGCCGGGCGGGCGTCGTCGGCTGGAACGGCAGCGCGCCCACCACGATCGGACGAGGCTGCCCCGCCGCCCGCGCCTGTGCCAGCGTCTCCCGCACCCGACGCGTGAGCGTCTCGACGGGGTTGCCGACGTTGCAGGTGGGCACGGTGGCGGCGGTGCCGCGCGCGAGGATCGTGTGCCCGGGGGAACGGAAGAAGAAGGCGTCGCCGGGCCGGTAGTCGCTGAGGAGGTCGGCGTGGGGCTCGGTGAGGATCGTCAAGGGGATCGGCTCCGGGTGTTCAGGCGCGCAGGGTGGCGCCGCCGTCGACGTACAGCTCGTGCATGGTGATGTGGCGGGCCCGCTCGGACAGCAGGAAGAGCACCGCGTCGGCGATGTCGGCGGGTTCGGCGACACGGCCGAGCGGGATGCCGGTGCGGAACGCGGCGGCGTCCCCCGCGATGACGTCGCCGGCGCCGAGGGCGCGCAGCATGGGGGTGTCGGTCGAGCCCGGCGAGACGATGTTGCAGCGCACCCCGTGGGGTGCCATCTCCAGGCCGAGGCAGCGGGTGAAGTGGGCGGCGGCGGCCTTGGACGCCGCGTAGGCGGCCATGCCCCCGCGGGGGACGCCGCCCGCGTTGGAGCCGACGGTGACGATGGCGCCGCGGCGGCGTCCCCTCATCCGGCGGGCCGCCGCGCGGGAGACGACGAACACGCCGGTCACGTTGACCGCGAAGGTCGCGGCCCAGTCGGCGTCGGTGGTGTCCAGGACGGTCGCCGGACGCAGCAGCCCGGCGACGTTGACGACCTCGGTGACGGCCCCGAGCTCCGCCTCGATCTTGTCGAAGGCGGTCTCGACCGCGGGCGCGTCGCCGACGTCGACGGTGTGCGCGGTAACGTTCAGCCCCTGTTCGCCGGTCCGTTCGACGAGGCCGCGCAGACCCTCCTCGTCGAGGTCGAGCGCGGTCACGCGTTGGCCGGATCCGGCCAACGCCTCGACGATCGCGGCGCCGATTCCACCGGCACCGCCGGTCACCACCGCAACACCTTCGCGTCTCATCGTCGTCCTCTGAATTAGGCCTACCTAAGTTAGGCAAGCCTTGCCTATCGTTCAGAGATCGCACAACCCCCCTCGGGGGGCGGCGATCGCCCGACGGGCGGGCTTGACAGATCATGGAGCACCGCGCCATCTTAGGCAAGCCTAACCTAACTTGATCTTCCAAGGGAGTACAGCATGGAGCGGACTCGGCTCACCCCGGACCGCATCCGCGCCGATGTGGCCGAGGTGCTGAGCGTGGGCCCGGGGGACGTCGCCGACGACGTCCCGCTCACCGACCACGGCATGGACTCGATCCGGCTCATGACCCTCGT
Organism: Actinomadura pelletieri DSM 43383; assembly: GCF_003634705.1. Taxonomy (GTDB): domain Bacteria; phylum Actinomycetota; class Actinomycetes; order Streptosporangiales; family Streptosporangiaceae; genus Spirillospora; species Spirillospora pelletieri. The sequence goes on from NZ_RBWU01000002.1 coordinate 1,045,921, forward strand.
GGAGCGCTGGCGTGCCGAGGGCGCCGACATCGATCTCATGGACCTCGCGGAGCAACCGACGGTGGCCCGGTGGCTCACTCTGCTCGCCCGCTGACCCCCTGATAACCCCCTGAACCACTGCACGGGAGAATCATGATCCACGTCCTTCGGAGATCACGGCCGCTGGTCGCCGTGGTCGCGGCCCTCGTCGCCGCGCTCACCCTCGCCGGATGCGGCGACTCCGACGACGCCGGCTCCGACGGGAAGGGAGCGTCCGCGGAGAAGCGGACGGTCCAGGCCACCAACGGGTCCGTCACCGTCCCGGCGAACCCGAAGCGGATCGTGGCGATCAGCTACGCGGCGGGCGCCCTGCTGGACGTCGGCGTCGTCCCGATCGGCACCACGAAGGTCGAGGAGCCGCTGGAGCTGACGCCCGAGCAGACGGCGCAGATCTCCAAGAGCACCGAGATCGGCGCGGGCGACCAGATCAACCTGGAGAAGGTGGCCGAGCTGCGGCCCGACCTGATCATCGTCGAGGGCGCCGACTTCGGCTGGCCGATCGACAAGCTCGGCAAGATCGCGCCGACGCTGTACTTCGAGGTCGCCAAGCCCAGCGAGCTGGTCGGCGCCGCCGAGAAGATCGCCCAGGCGGTGGGCAAGGAGGCCGAGCTCAAGCGGCTCAAGGACGCCTACACGGCCAAGATCGACCAGGTCAAGGGCGCCTACGCCGGACCGCTGAAGGACAACAGGTTCGCCCTGGTCTCGACCTACGGGGACGGCAAGTTCTACATCGGCACCCGCACGTCCTGGATGGGGCAGGTGCTCCACTCCCTGGGCGCGGGCTTCGCCAAGGAGTCCGACCGGACCGACACCCACGAGAACGAGTACTCGCAGGAGAAGATCTCCTCGCTCGCCGACGCCGACGTCGTGCTCATCGGCAACTCGGGCGGCAAGCTCAGCCCGGCGACCGAGGAGATGCTCGCCACGTCGCAGTGGAAGCTGCTGAAGGCCGCCAAGAAGAACCAGGTCCACGGCGTCAACTTCAGCTTCGCCGACCGTTACACGACGCTGACCGCCGTTCTCAGCCAGATCGAGACCCTCCTCAAGGGCCTGGGCTGACCGCGATGTCCGACGCTTCTCACCTCGGGCTGACCGGAGCCCAGAAAGGGGTCTGGTACGCGCAGCGCATCGACCCCGCCCATCCCGGCTTCAACGTCAGCCAGTACGTCGAGGTGCGAGGCCCGCTGGACACCGCCGCGTTCCGCGCGGCGGTCGTCCGGGCGCTCGGTGAGGCGGACGCGCTCGGCGTCCGCTTCACCGACGGCCCGCACGGCCCGTACCAGACCGTGGGCGCGGCCCCGGCCTGGCGGGTCGAGCTCGTCGATCTGCGCGGTGAGGCGGACCCGTCCGCCGCCGCGCACCTGCGGATGCGGGCCGACCTCGCCCGGCCGGTCGACCCGTGCGGGGACGACCTCGGCGCGCAGGTGCTCTTCGTGCTGGGCCCGGACGAGCACCTCTGGTACCAGCGCTACCACCACCTGCTGATCGACGGGTACTCGGTGACGTTGATCACCCGGCGGGCGGCGGAGCTGTACACGGCCGCGGTCCGGGACGCGCAGCCGCCGCCGTGCCCGTTCCAGCCGCTGCGCGTGCTGCTGGCCGAGGAGGCCGCGTACACGGGATCGGCGGAGCAGGCCGCCGACCGGGAGTTCTGGACGGCCTACCGGGGCGCGGCGCCCGATCCGGTGCCGCTGGCCGCCGTGCCGCGTCCCGCCGCGCACACGTTCCTGCGGGAACGGATCGCGGCGCCCGAGGAGACGAACGCCGCCGTCCAGGCCGCCGCCAAGGCCTGCGGCGCCACCTGGGCGGAACTGGTGACCGCCGCGTTCGCCGCCTACAACCACCGGATCACCGGCGCCGACGACGTCGTCATCGGCCTGCCGTTCATGGGACGGGTCGGCACCACGGCCGCCCGCGTGCCCGCGATGGTGGTCAACGTCCTGCCGCTCGTGGTCCCCGTCCGGCCCGGCGGGACTCCCGCCGGACTCGCCGGGGAGACCGCCGCGCAGATCGCGCGGGCGCGGACCCACCAGCGGTACCGCAGTGAAGACCTGCAACGCGACCTCGGGCTTGTGGGCTCCGACCGGAGGCTCACCGGCCCGACCCTCAACCTCAAGCCCTTCACCTACGAACTGCGGTTCGACGCCGCGACCGGCCACGCCTTCAACCTCGCCGCCGGTCCCGTGGACGACCTGGAGGTCAGCGTCTACCAGCGGGCCGGGGCGCTGACGTTCGAGTTCGACGCCAACCCCGACGCGCACACGCCGGAGGCGCTGCGCGGGCACCGCGACCGCTTCCTGGGGTTCCTGCACGCCTTCGTGGCCGGGCACGACGCCCCGCTCGGCCGTCTCGACCTGGCCCTGCCGCACGAGCGGGCGCCGCTGACCGGGCCGCCGGCCGGCGCGGGCCACGACACGGGCCACGACACCGCGCCGGGCGAGCCGCTGACCCGGGTGTTCGAACGGCAGGCGGCCCGCACACCGGACGCGGTCGCGCTCGTCGCGGCGTCCGGGAGTCTGACCTTCCGCGAACTCGAAGCCCGCGCGAACCGGCTGGCGCGGCTCCTGCGCGCGCGGGGCGCCGGGCCGGAACGCGTCGTCGCGCTCGCGCTGCCCCGCGACGCCGATCTCGTCGTCGCGCTGCTCGCGGTGCTGAAGTCGGGCGCCGCGTACCTCGCCCTCGACCCCGAGCGGCCCGCCGCGCACACCGCCCAACTGGTGGACGAGACCGACCCGCTCTGCGTCATCTCGGACGGTTCCGTCCCGACACCCCCGGGCGTCACGGTCGTCCGGCCCGACGACGCCGCCGCGCACGGGCCGGACCCGCTGCCGGACGCGCCCGAGCCCGACCAGCTCGCGTACGTGCTGTACACGTCCGGGTCGACCGGACGGCCCAAGGGCGTCGAGGTCACCCATCGCGGCCTGGTCAACCTCTTCCACGACCACCTCGGCACGGTCATGGCCGACGCCGCCGCCACCCTCCCGGACGGCGCGCGGCTGAGAGTCGCGCACACCTTCCAGTTCGCGTTCGATTCTTCGTGGGACTCCCTCCTCTACCTGTTCGCGGGCCACGAACTGCACCTGGTCGGGGACGCCGAACTCCGCGAACCTCTGACCCTGGCCACCCGCGGCAACGACGTCCTGGACGTCCCACCGGCGCTGGCGCTGGAACTCCTGGACGCGGGCCTGCTCGACGACCCGGCCCGGCGACCCCGGCTGCTGGTGTTCGGCGGGGACGCCGCCACCCCCGAGCTGTGGGCGCGACTCCGCGACACCCCGGACGTGCTCGCCCACAACTTCTACGGCCCCACCGAGTACACCGTGGACGCGCTCGGCGCCCGCGTCGCCGAGCATGAGCGTCCGTCCATCGGAACGCCGATCGCCGGCACCCGCGCCCAAGTGCTCGACGCGGCGCTGCGGCCCGTCCCGCCGGGCGGCGTCGGGGAGCTGTACCTGTCCGGCCCGGGGCTCGCGCGCGGGTACCGGGGCCGCTTCGCGCTGACGGCGGAGCGGTTCGTCGCCGACCCGTCCGGCGCACCCGGAGAGCGCATGTACCGGACGGGCGACCTGGTACGCCGCGCCGCCGACGGAACGCTGGAGTTCGCCGGACGCGCCGACCGGCAGGTGAAGATCCGGGGCCATCGGGTCGAGCCCGGCGAGGTGGAGGCCGCGCTCACCGCCGAGCCCGGCGTCGCCCGAGCGCTCGCCGTGGCCCGCGACGGACGCCTCGTCGCCTACGTGGTCGGCGACGGCGAGCGACCCCTCGATCCCGCCGCGCTGCGGGACCGGGCCGCCGCGCTGCTGCCCGCCGCGTTCGTCCCCGCCGCCGTCGTCGTGCTGGACGCGCTGCCGCTGACACCCGCGGGCAAGATCGATGTGGCGGCGCTGCCCGACCCGGAGTTCACCGCCACCGGACGCGCCCCGCGCACCGGGCGCGAGGAGGCGTTGTGCGACGTCTTCGCGGACGTCCTCGGCCTCGCGTCGGTCGGCGCCGACGACGACTTCTTCGCGCTCGGCGGCGACAGCATCTCCGCCATCCAGGCCGCGACCCGTGCCCGGCGCCGCGGCCTGCTGATCGCCGCCCGGGACGTGTTCGACCACAAGACCGCCGCCGCCGTCGCGTTCCACGCCACCACGGCGGACGACCACGGCGAAGACGACGCCGCCGGAGCCGAGGACCGGTTCGGGCCGCTGCCGCTGCTGCCGATGGCCGCGTGGCTCCGCGACCTCGGCGGCCCCATCGGCCGCTACAGCCAGTCCGTGGTCGTGCCCGTCCCGCCGACGGTCGGGCCGGACCGCCTCGTCGCGGCGTTGCAGACGCTCGTCGACCACCATGACGCGCTCCGCCTGCGGGTCGGCGCCGACTGGACGGCCGAGATCATGCCGGTGGGCTCGGTCAAGGCCGCCTCGATGCTGTGGCGGGCCCCCGGGGCCCATGACTTGGACGCCGAGCTGGACGCCTCCGCCGACCGGCTCGACCCGGCGAGCGGCGTGGTCCTCCAGGCCGTGTGGTGCGGCGGGCGGCTCGGTCTGACCGTCCACCATCTCGCGGTCGACGGGGTGTCCTGGCGGATCCTGCTGGCCGACCTCGCCGACGCGTTGGCGGGGGCGGCGCTCGCGCCGTCCGGCACGTCCCTGCGCCGCTGGGCGGCGCGGCTGGCGGCGCACCGCGACCCCGACGCCGTCCCGTTCTGGACGCGGATGCTCGGCGGCGCGGACCGGCCGCTCGGCGGACGGCCCCTCGACCGGGCCGTCGACACGGTCGGCGCCGCGCGCACCTTGCGCCGTTCCGTGCCCGCCGCGCTCACCACCGAGCTGCTCGGCCCGGTCCCGGCCCGGTTCCGCGCCGGGGTGAACGACGTGCTGCTCGCCGGGCTCGGCCTGGCCGTCGCGGCGCGCACCGGCCACGACGACATGACGATCCAGGTGGAGGGGCACGGGCGCGAGGAGACCTTCGGCGGCGGACGGCCCGCCGACCTCGGCCGCACGGTCGGCTGGCTCACCAGCGAATACCCCGTCCGGCTCGAACTCGCCGGGGCGGACCCCGGTGAGGCGCTCAAGCGGGTCAAGGAGCGGCTGCGGGAACTGCCCGGCGGCGGGCTCGGCTTCGGCGTCGCCCGCCGCCTCGACCCGGTCGCCGGACCCGAACTCGCGGCCCTGCCCGCGCCGCAGATCCTGTTCAACTACCTCGGCCGGTTCGCCGGGGCGGAGGAGGACGCCTTCACCGTCCGGACCGAACCGGCGATGCCCCTCGCGCACGCCCTGGAGATCAACGTCTTCGTCCACGAGACCGCGTCCGGGCCGGTGCTCGACGCGCACTGGACCTGGGCGCCGGGCGTCCTGGACGAGGCGGACGTCACCGCACTCGCCGACGCCTGGCACACCGCGCTGAGCGACCTCGCCGGGGCCACCGGCGGGCTGACCCCCTCGGACGTTCCGCTCGCCGCCCTCGACCGCGCCGGGCTCGACGCGCTGCTCGCCCGGTACCCCGACACGACGGACGTGCTGCCGCTGTCCCCGCTCCAGGAAGGGCTGCTGTTCCACGCCGCGTACGCGCCGGACGAGGCCGACGTCTACACCTCGCTCGTCCATCTCGACCTGGCGGGCGACCTGGACGCCGCCGCCCTGCGCTCGGCCGTGTCGACCCTGCTGGCCAGGCATGACGGGCTCCGGGCCGGGTTCGTCCACGAGGGGCTCGACCGGCCGCTCCAGCTCGTCCCGGCGCACGCCGAGCCGGACTGGCGGGAGATCGACCTGTCCGAACTCACCGGGGCCGACCTCGCGGACCGGCTCACGGCGGTCGCGGACGAGGAGCTGGCGTTCCGGTTCGATCCGGCCCGGCCGCCGCTGCTGCGCTGCCTCCTCGTCCGGACGGGCCCGCACTCGCATCGCCTGCTCGTGACGAGCCACCACCTGATCATGGACGGCTGGTCCACGCCGACGTTCCTGCGCGAGTTGATGGCCGCCTACCGTGGCGAGCCGCTGCCCGCCGCCGTCCCGTACCGCTCCTACCTGCGGTGGCTCGCGGGCCGGGACACGGCGACGATGACGGCCGCCTGGCGGGACGCCCTCGCCGACCTGGACGGGCCGACGCTGCTCGCCCCGGACGCCGCCCGGACCGCGCCGGGGGAGGCCGCCGAGCTGACCTGCCCGCTGCCGGGCGCCGAGCTGACCGCGTACGCGCGCCGCCACGGGCTCACCCTGAACACCGTCCTGCAAGGGGTGTGGGCCCTGGTCCTCGGCTCCCTCACCGGACGGACCGACGTGGTGTTCGGCGCGACCGTCTCCGGGCGTCCGCCCGAACTCGACGGCGTCGAGGGAATGGTCGGGCTGTTCAGCAACACGGTTCCCGTGCGGGTCCGGCTCGACCCGGGGCTGCCGCTCCCGGAGGCGCTCGCCCGCCACCAGTCGGAGCAGGCCGCGCTCCTCGACCACGCCTATCTGGGGCTCGCGGAGATCCAGGCGGCGGCCGGGCCCGGCGGTGCCCTGTTCGACACGCTCCTGGTGTTCGAGAACTACCCGTCGAAGGACGACGCGTCCGGGGAAGGCGGGCCGCGCGTGACGGGGGTCGGCAACCGTGGCTACACCCACTACCCCCTCGCGCTGATGGTGTTGCCGGGTGACGACCCGAGGATCGTCCTGGAATACCGGCCCGACCTGCTGCCCGCCGCGACGGTCGAGGCGATCGCCGAACGCATCGGCTCCGTCGCCGCGCAACTCCTCGCCGACGACGGCCTCACCGCCGCCCGCGCCGACCTGCTCACCGCGCGGGAGCAGGCGGCCTTCGAGGCGGTGAACGCGACCGACCTCCCCGGGGACGTCCCGGACGTGCTGACCGCCTTCCACCGGCAGGTCGACGCCACCCCCGGCGAGATCGCGGTCGTCGCCGGGGCCGAGCGGCTGACGTTCGCCGAACTGGACGACCGCGCCGCCCGCCTCGCGACCGTGCTGGCCCGGCGGGGCGCGGGACCGGAACGCATCGTCGCGCTGGCGCTGCCGCGCACCGCCGACCTGGTCGTCGCGCTGTTCGCCGTCCTGAAGACGGGCGCCGCCTACCTGCCGCTCGACCCGGACCATCCGGCCGAACGGATCAGGCTGACGATCGAGGACGCCGCGCCCGTCCACGTGCTGACGGCCGACGACCTCGACCCTGCGGAGATCGCCGCGGCCGCGCCGCACCCGCGCACGGCTCCCGGCCCCGACCGGCTCGCCTACGTCATCTACACGTCGGGGTCCACGGGCCGTCCCAAGGGCGTGCTCGTCCAGCACGGGGGCCTCGGCGTCATGCTGGCCCACCACCGCGCCACGGTGTTCGCCCGCGCGGCCCGCGCGGCCGGCGGGCGGCGGCTGCGCGCCGCGCACACGGCGTCGTTCGCGTTCGACTCCTCGTGGGAACAGCTCCTCTGGCTGATCTGCGGGCATGAGCTGCACCTGTTCGACGACGTGACCCGCCGCGACCCGCAGGCCGTGGTGGCGGCGTGCGCGGAACACGCCATCGACACCCTGGACGTCACCCCGTCGTTCGCGGCGGAACTTTTCGCGTGGGGGCTGCTGGAGAAGGCGCCGCCGCGGCTGCTGCTCCTCGGCGGCGAGGCCGTGAGCGAGGCGGTGTGGACGCGGCTGCGCGACGCGGACGGCGTCCTCGGCCACAACTTCTACGGCCCGACCGAGTACACCGTCGACGCGCTCGGCGCCGACCTCGCCGAGTCGCCGGTGCCGGTCGTGGGCCGTCCCATCGCCCGGACCCGGATCCACGTGCTGGACGGCCTGCTCCGGCCCGTCCCGGAGGGGGCGGCGGGCGAGCTGTACCTGGCGGGTGACGGCATCGCCCGCGGCTACCTGAACCGGCCCGACCTGACCGCGCAACGGTTCGTCGCCGCCCCGTCCGGCGCGCCCGGCGAGCGCATGTACCGGACGGGTGACCTGGTCCGGCGGCTGCCCGACGGCACGCTGGAGTTCCTCGGCCGCACCGACGACCAGGTCAAGATCCGCGGGTTCCGGGTGGAGCCGGGCGAGACCGAGGCCGCGCTCGCCGCGCTGCCGGGCGTCGCCCGCGCCGCCGTCGTGGTCCGCGACGGGCGACTCGTCGGCTACGCGGCCCCCGGTGATCTCGACGGGGCCGCGCTGCGGGACGCGTTGACCGGGGTCCTGCCGGGGCATCTCGTCCCGGCCGCCGTGGTGGTGCTGCCGGAACTGCCGCTGAACGTGAACGGCAAGCTCGACCGGGCCGCGCTGCCCGAGCCGTCCGCCGTCACCGCCGACGACGGGCGGACGGCGCGCGACGCCCGGGAGGAACTGGTCGCCGCCGCCTTCACCGACGTGCTCGGCGTTCCGGCCGGCCCGGACGGCGACTTCTTCGCGCTCGGCGGGCACTCGCTGCTCGCGACCCGTCTCGTCGGCCGGATCCGCGCGCTGCTCGGCACGGACGTGGCCATCCGCGACCTGTTCGAGGCGCCCACCCCGGCCGGTCTGATCCGCCGGGCGACGCACCCGTCGAAGGACCGGCCCGCCCTGGTTCCGGCGCCGCGACCGTACCCGGAGCGTATGCCGCTGTCGGCGGCCCAGGCGCGGCTTTGGTTCCTGCACCGGCTCGACGAGGCCGCCACCGCCTACACGATCCCGTTCGCCGTCCGGATCGACGGCGAACTCGACGTCGCCGCCCTGGGCTCGGCATGGGACGACCTGATCGAGCGGCACGAGATCCTGCGCACGATCTATCCGGACGTGGACGGCGTCCCCTACCAGGAGGTGCTGCCGTCCGGGCCGACGCTCCGCATCGCCGACGCCGCCCCGGGCGACGTGCCCGCGCTGCTCGACGCGGCGGAACGGACCCGGTTCGCGCTGACGACCGAGCCCCCGGTGCGCGGTGTCCTGTACCGGCTCGGTGAGGGGACGTCGTCCTGGCTACTGTCGGTGGTGGTGCACCACATCGCGGGCGACGAGTGGTCGCAGGCCGTGCTGCTGCGCGACCTCGACGCCGCCTACCGCGCCCGCGCCGCCGGTCGGGCACCCGACCTCGCCCCGCCGCCGGTCACCTACCGCGACTACACCCGGTGGCAGAACGCGCTGCTGGAGGGGCCCGAGGGCGACCGGCAGGCCGCGTTCTGGCGGGACCGGCTGGACGGGCTGCCCGAGGAGATCCCGCTGCCCGCCGACCGGCCCCGTCCCGCCCGGCCCGACCAGGCCGGCGCCGCGATCCGCGTGCCGCTGCCGGCCGGCCTGCACCGTGACGTGGCCCGGCTGGCGCGCGCCGCCGGGGCGACGCCGTTCATGGTCTGGCAGGCGGTCGCGGCGGTCCTGCTGGGACGGCTCGGCGGCGGCTCCGACATCCCGCTCGGCGTGCCCGTCACCGGGCGCTCCGACACCGTCCTGGACGACGTCGCGGGACTGTTCGTCAACACGCTCGTCCTGCGGGTCGGCCTGGACGAGGACGCCTCGTTCGCCGACCTGGTGTCCCGGGTCCGCGCCGAGCAGCTCGCCCTGCTCGACCACCGCGACCTGCCGTTCGAGCGGCTCGTCGAGATCGCCGCGCACGAGCGCGTCACCGGACGGCACCCGCTGTTCCAGGTGATGGTGCTGCACCACCGCGACACCGGCGACGACGGCGACATGTTCGGGCTGCGCACCGCCTTGTTGGACGACACGTTCTCCACCGCCCGGTTCGACCTGGCGTTCGCCGTCCGGGAAGGGGACGACGGCACCGACCTGACCCTCATCTACGCCACGTCGAGGTTCGACGAGTCGACCGCCCGGACGCTCGCCGGACGGTTCGAGACGCTGGCCGGACGCCTCGTCGCCGCACCGGACGCGCCGCTGGCCGCCGCCGACGCGCTGACCCCGGGCGAACGCGACCTGATCACCGGCGCGTGGAACGCCACCCGCCACGAGGTCCCGGACGGCACCCTCACCGACCGGCTGGAGGCGCAGGCCGCCCGCACCCCGGACGCACCGGCCGTGCTGTTCGAGGACGAGACCCTCACCTACGCCGAACTGCACGCCCGCGCCGACGCCCTCGCCGCCGACCTGCGCTCGCGCGGTGCCGGACCCGACCGGGTCGTCGCGGTCGCCCTGCCGCGCTCGACACGGCTCATGGTGGCGCTGCTGGCCGTGCTGAAGGCCGGTGCCGCCTACCTGCCGGTCGACCCCGACGATCCGCCCGCCCGCCGCGCCGACATCGTCGGCGACGCGGACGCCGTCGCGCTCCTCACCGACGACCCGGCGGGCCTGGACGGCTTCGTCCCCGGCGGCGTTCCCGGCCTGTTCGTCCGGGAAGGCGTGCCCTCTCCTGACGGACAGGCCGAGACCGGGCGGGCGCGGCCCGACGACGCCGCCTACGTGATCTTCACGTCCGGGTCGACCGGACGGCCGAAGGGCGTGGTCGTGTCGCACCGGGCGATCGTCAACCGGCTGGCGTGGATGCAGGCCGAGTACGGGCTGCGCGCCGACGACCGGGTGCTCCAGAAGACGCCCGCGACGTTCGACGTGTCGGTGTGGGAGTTCTTCTGGGCGCTGTGCGAGGGCGCCTCGGTCGTCCTCGCCGTCCCCGGCGGGCACCGCGACCCCGCCTATCTCACCGGGCTGATCCGCGAACGCGGCGTGACCACGCTGCATTTCGTGCCGTCCATGCTCAAGGCGTTCCTCACCGACCCGGACGTGCCGCGCTGCCAGACCCTGCGCCGCGTCTTCACCAGCGGGGAAGCGCTTCCCGCCGACACGGCCGCCGCGCTGCACGCCGTCCTGCCGGTGCCGCTGCACAACCTGTACGGGCCCACCGAGGCGGCCGTGGACGTCACCCACTGGCGGTATCGTCCGGGCGCCGAGACCATCCCGATCGGCGCGCCCGTGTGGAACACCCGGGTGCGCGTGCTCGACGCGCGGCTGCGGCCGGTGCCCGTGGGCGTGCCCGGCGAGCTGTACCTGGCGGGCGTGCAACTCGCCCGCGGCTACCTGAACCGGGCCGGGCTCACCGCCGAACGGTTCGTCGCCGACCCGTCCGGCGCGCCGGGGGAGCGGATGTACCGGACCGGTGACCTGGTGCGGTGGAACGCCGACGGCCTGCTGGAGTACCTCGGCCGCACCGACCACCAGGTCAAGCTCCGCGGGCTGCGCATCGAGCCCGGCGAGATCGAGGCGGCGCTGCGCGCGCTGCCCGGCGTCGCCGATGTCGCGGTCGTCGTCCGCCGCGACGGCCCCGGCAGCGGAAGGCTCGTCGCCTACCTCACCCCGGCCGCGCTCGACGTCGACGCGCTGCGCGCCTCGCTGGCCGCGGTGCTGCCCGCCCACCTGGTACCGGACGACTTCGTGCCGTTGCCCGAGTTCCCCCTGACCTCCAGCGGGAAGCTCGACCGCAAGGCCCTGCCCGCCCCCGCCCGCCGGGCGCGGGCCCGCAGGTCACCCGACCGCCCGGCGCCCGACCGCCCGACACCCGCCCGCCGCACGCCGGTCGAGACGGTGTCCGACGACCGGACGTCCCTGCTGGCCGGGGTGTTCGCCGAGGTGCTCGGCCTGGACGAGGTCGCCGACGACCAGGACTTCTTCGGGCTGGGCGGCGACAGCATCCTGTCCATCCAGGTCGTCGCCAGGGCCCGCAAGGCCGGCCTGCGGGTGACGCCCCAGGACGTCTTCGAGCACCGCACCCCCGGCGCGCTCGCCGCGGTCGCCCGGCGCGAGCAGGAGGCGCGGCCCCGGAGCGGCACGGCCCTCGACCCGGTGGGGCCGCTGCCGCCGCTGCCGATCATGCACTGGCTCGCCGACCTCGGCGGGCCGATCGGCCGGTTCCACCAGTCGGTGCTGCTGCGCACGCCCATGCGCGCCGATCTCGGCTCCCTGACCGGTGCCCTGCGGAGCCTGGTGGACCACCATGACGCGCTGCGGCTCCGCCTCGACACCACGAGCGGCGTCTGGGCCCTCGCGGTCACCCCGCCCGGCACCGTTCCGGTGAGCGTCCGGCGCGTGGACGCCGCCGGGGCCGACCTCGACGGTCTCGTCGCCGCCGCGTCGCTCGCGGCGGCCGACCGGCTCGACCCGGAGGCGGGCGAGGTGCTCCAGGCCGTCTGGTTCGACACCGGGCCGGGGACGGCCGGGCGGCTCCTGCTCTGCGTCCACCACCTGGCCGTCGACGGCGTGTCCTGGCGGACGCTCCTGCCCGACCTGCGCACGGCGTGGGAGGCCGCGATGTCCGGCAGACCGGCCGCGTTGCCCGCCACGGGGACGTCCCTGCGGGCGTGGGCGCACCGGCTGCTGGCCGAGGCGCACGACGGTGCCCGGGTGGCGGAACTCCCGTACTGGAAGGGCCTCGCCGCCCCGGACGCGCCGCTGACCGCGCGGCGTCCCGACCCGTCCCGCGACACGGCGGCCACCCAGGAGACCCTGGTCGTCACCGTGCCGGAGTCCCAGGCCACCGCCCTGCTCACCGACCTGCCGCGCCTCTACCACTGCGGCGCCGAGGACGTTCTGCTCGCCGGGCTCGCCGCCGCCGTCGTCCAGTGGCGGCAGGGAGACCCGTGGCTGCTCGTCGACCTCGAAGGGCACGGACGGCACCTGCTCGACGGCACCGACCCGTCCCGGACGGTCGGCTGGTTCACGACCGTCCACCCGGTGAGGCTCGACCTCGGCGGCGTCGCCCCGGACGCCCCCGGCGCCGTGCTCAAGGCGGTCAAGGAACAGGTGCGCGGCGCCCCCGACCATGGCTTCGGTCACGGTCTGCTGCGCCATCTCAACGCGCGGACCGCCCGCGAACTCGACGGCGCGGCCCGCCCGCAGATCCTCTTCAACTACCGGGGCCGCGTCGACGGCCCGGCGACGGACGAGCACTGGCCGCACGCCGACGAGTCCGGTGCGCTGTCCACCGCGCCCCACCCCGACCTGCCCGCCCGCTACCCCCTGGAGATCGACGCCGCCGCACCGGCCGGCGCCGGGCTGCGCCTGGAACTGACCTGGCCGGCCCACCTCCTCGACCGGGCCGCCGTCGCGCGGCTCGGTGAGGGTTGGCGGACCGCGCTGGACGCCCTGACCCGCCATGCCGCCGACCCCGCCGCGGGCGGCCGCACCCCGTCCGACCTGTCGGTGTCGCTGCCGCAGCGGCAGATCGACCGGCTGGAATCCCTGCTGAGGAGCCGACGCAAGTGACCGAGGAATCGTTCGGATCCATGCTGGAGGACGTCTACCCGCTCTCCCCACTCCAGCGCGGTCTGCTGTTCCACGCCCTGTACGACGACGCCGAACGCGACGTCTACACCGTCCAGGCCCACCTGGACCTGGACGGGACGGTCGACGCGGCGCGACTCGGGGACGCCGTCGCCGCGCTGCTGCGCCGCCACCCGAACCTGCGGGCCGGGTTCTGGTTCGAGGACCTCGACGAGCCCGTCCAGTTCGTCCCCACCGACATCGACACGCCGTTCACCGCGACCACCGAGACCGACCTGGACGCGGTGCTGGAACGCGAGTGGTCGGTGCCGTTCGACGTGACCGGCCCGCCGCTGATCCGCTTCGTGCTCGCCTCCGCCGACCCGCGCCGCCACCGGCTCGTGGTGACCTCGCACCACCTGCTCATCGACGGCTGGTCGATGCCGGTGCTGCTGCGCGAACTGTTCGCGTGCTACGACGGGACGCCGCTGCCCCCGGCCCCCCGGTTCCGTGACTACCTGCTGTGGCTCGGCGAACGGGACCCCGCCAAGGCGGCGCAGGCGTGGCGGGAGGCGCTGCGCGGGCTGCCCGGCCCGGTCCTCGTCGACCCGGCGGGGACGGGCGGTGACCTGCGGGAGCTGCCCGTCGCCGTCCCGGACGAGACGGCGTCCGCGCTGACCGCCGCCGCGGCGCGTGCCGGGGTGACGGTCAACACCGTCCTCCAGACCGTCTGGGGGCTGACCGTCGGCGCGCTGGCCGGGACGTCCGACGTGGTGTTCGGCGCGACCGTCGCCGGACGGCCCGCCGACCTCGACGGCGTCGAGGACATGGTCGGGCTGTTCGTCAACACCGTGCCCGTCCGGGTGCGTCCGGCGGGGCCGGGCGACACGTTCGGCGACCTGACCCGAGCCGTCCAGGACGAGCAGGTCCGGCTGCTCGACCACCACTACTTCGGGCTCGCCGACATCCGCCGCGCCGCCGACGTCCCCGGCACCGGTCCGCTGTTCGACACGCTGCTGGCGTTCGAGAACTACCAGGGCGACGCGTCCACGCTCACCGCCGGAGGGCTCACGGTCACCGGGCTCGGCGCCCGCGACGCCACGCACTTCCCGCTCACGCTCACCGTCCAGCCGGGCCCCGGCACCCTCGGCCTGCTCCTCGCGCACCGCACCGGTGCCGTCGACGAGCCGCTCGCCGCGCTCCTCGCCGAACGCCTCACGCTCCTGCTGCGGGCCTTCGCCGCCGACCCGGACGGTGCCGTTCCCGCGCTGCCCGCGCTCGGCGACACCACCTTGCCGGTCATCGTCCCGGAGGCCGGGCCCGCCCCGTACCGGACGCCCGCGCAGGGCCGTGAGGCGCTGCTGGCGGAGCTGTTCGCGGACGTCCTCGGCGAGCCGGACATCGGCGCCGACGACGACTTCTTCGCCCTCGGCGGCGACAGCATCGTGTCCATCACGCTCGTCGGGCGGGCCCGCGCGGCCGGGCTGAACCTGACCGCGCGGCAGGTGTTCGAGCTGCGCACCGTCGCCGCCCTCGCCGAGGCCGTCACCGCCCTGGAACCGGCGCAGGACGACGCCACGGACTCGGAGACCCCGGCCGACCGGCCGCTGGTCGAGCTGACCGCCGACGAACGGGCGCTGATCCGCCCGGACGCCGAGGACGTCATGCCGTTGTCGCCGCTCCAGGCCGGGCTGCTGTTCGAGTCCACGTACGACACCTCGGGCCGCGACCTCTACATCACCCAGCTCGTCGTGGACGTCCGGCGCCCGCTCGACGCCGACGCGCTGCGCGCCGCCGGGAACGCCCTGCTGGCCCGGCACGCCAACCTTCGCGCCGGGTTCGTCCAGGAGGGTCTCGGCCGTCCCGTGCAGGTCGTGGCGCCCGCCATGCCGATGCCGTTCCGCGAGGTCGACCTGCGCGGCCAGGGCCCCGAGGCGCTCGACGCGCTGATGGACGCCGACCGGGCCGAACGCTTCGACCTCGCCGAACCGCCGCTGATCCGGATGACGGCGGTGCGCCTCGCCGACGACCGGCAGCGGATCGTCGTCACGCACCACACGCTGCTGTGGGACGGCTGGTCGTCCGGCCTCGTCGTGCAGGAACTGCTCGGGCTCGCGCACGAGCCGGACACCGTCCCGCCGACCGTCCCGTTCCGCCGCTACCTGGAGTGGCTCGACGGCCAGGACGCGGACGAGAGCGCCCGCGCCTGGGCCGCGACCCTGGACGGCGTCACCGAACCGACCCTGGTCGCCCCCGGGCACACGCTGCGCGGCGACACCCTGCCGGGCATGGTCCTCACCCCGGTCGGCGACGACCTCGCCGCCCGGCTCGGCGAGTTCGGCCGCCGCCACGGCCTCACCCTCAACACCCTCGTCAGCGGCGTGTGGAGCCTGCTGCTCGCGTCCCTCACCGGCCGCGACGACGTCGTGTTCGGCGCGACGGTGTCCGGCCGCCCCGCCGAGATCCCCGGCATCGAGAACACCATCGGCCTGTTCCTCAACACCGTGCCCGTCCGGGTGCGGCCCCGCCCGGACGAGACGCTGCTCGGCTTCCTGACCCGGCTGCAGGCCGAGCAGGCCGTACTGCTGCCGCACCACCATGTCGGCCTGGCCGAGATCCAGCGCGCCGCCGGGATCCCGCAGCTCTTCGACACGTTGCAGGTCGTCCGGAACACCCCGGTCGACATGACCGCCCGCGACCGGCTCACCGAGCACTTCGGCATCGACGAGGTCGACACGCTCGACGCCACCCACTTCCCGCTGTCGTTCACCACCAACACCGGCCGTGAGCTGTCGTTCGAGTGGAAGTACCGGCGGGACGTCTACGAACGCGCCGACGTGGAGGCGATGTCGGCGCGCGTGATGGGGCTCCTCGAAAGGCTCGTCACCGCACCCGACACGCGGCTCGCGGCGCTGGACGTCCTCACCGCCGACGAGCGGACGACCGTCCTCGACCGCTGGAATGCGACCGAGCGGCCGGTGCCGGAGGTGACGATCGCGGACCTGCTGGAGGAGCAGGCGGCCCGGACTCCGGCCGCGACGGCGCTGGTGTTCGGTGCCGAGCGGGTGTCGTATGGCGAACTGTCGTCCCGGGTGAACCGGTTGGCGCGGTTGCTGATCGCGCGTGGTGCGGGCCCGGAAGCTGTCGTGGCGCTCGGGCTGCCACGGTCGGCGGACATGGTCGCGGCGTTGTTCGCGGTGTTGCAGACGGGTGCGGCGTATCTGCCGTTGGAGTTGGACTATCCGGCGGAGCGGCTGGCGTTCATGGTGGACGACGCCCGGCCCGTGTGCCTGGTGACGACCCGCGCGGTGCGTTCCGCGCTGCCGGACGCACCGCATGTGGTCGTGCTGGACGATCCGGAAACGGCGGCTGAGCTTGCCGGGTTGCCGGACGGTCCGGTCACCGACGCCGAACGGACGGCCCACCTGAACCTGGACCGGCCCGCGTACGTGATCTACACGTCCGGTTCGACGGGTCGTCCCAAGGGCGTGGTGACCCCGTACCGGGGCCTGACCAACATGCAGTTCAACCATCGGGAAGCGATCTTCGCCCCGGTGGTCGAAGCCGAGGCCGGAAGGCGGCTGCGGATCGCCCACACGGTGTCGTTCTCGTTCGACATGTCGTGGGAAGAGCTGCTCTGGCTGGTCGAAGGCCACGAGGTGCACGTCCTCGACGAGGAAGTACGCCGCGACGCCGACGCGCTGACCGCCTACTGCGCCGACCACCGCATCGACGTCATCAACATCACCCCGTCCTACGCGCAGGAACTCATCGACTTCGGGCTCCTCGACGCCGCCCGCCACCGGCCGCCGCTCGTCCTGCTCGGCGGCGAGGCCGTCCCCGAGGCGCTCTGGACGACCCTCCGCGACACCGAGGGCGTCCTGGGCTACAACCTGTACGGGCCGACCGAGTACACGATCAACACCCTCGGCGGCGGCACCACCGACAGCGCCACCTCCACCGTCGGCCGCCCGATCTGGAACACCAAGGCGCTCGTCCTCGACTCGTGGCTGCGTCCCGTCCCCGTCGGCACACCCGGCGAGCTGTACATCGCCGGGATCGGCATCGCGCGCGGCTACCTCGACCGCCCTGACCTCACCGCCGAACGGTTCGTCGCCAACCCCTTCGGAACGCCGGGCGAACGGATGTACCGCACCGGCGACCTCGTCCGCTGGCGCTCCGACGGCCTTCTCGACTACCTCGGCCGCACCGACGACCAGATCAAGATCCGCGGATACCGGGTCGAACTCGGCGAGATCGAGGACGCGCTGACCCGCCACCCCGAGGTCGCGCAGGCGGCCGTCGTCGTCCGGGAGACCGGGGAGACCAGGCGGCTCGTCGGCTATGTCGTCCCCGCGTCCACCGGCGGCGACGGTGACGGCGACCTCGACCAGGTCGGCGAGTGGCGCGAGGTGTACGACGCCCAGTACGGGCAGGGCCCCGCCGACGCGTTCGGCGCGGACTTCGTCGGCTGGACGTCCAGCTACGACGGCGCGCCCATCCCGGTCGCGGAGATGCGCGAATGGCGCGACACGACCGTCGCGGCGATCCGCGCGCTGAACCCGCGCCGCGTCCTCGAACTCGGCGTCGGCACCGGCCTGCTGATGTCGAAGCTCGCGCCGGACGCCGACGACTACTGGGCCACCGACCTGTCCGCCCCGCTGATCGAGACGCTGCGGGGCCAGGTCGCCGCCGAGCCGTCCCTCGCCGGGAAGGTCACGCTGCGGGCCGCGCCGGCGCACGACCTCACCGGCCTGCCGCGCGGGCACTTCGACACGATCGTCCTGAACTCGGTCGCGCAGTACTTCCCCAGCGTCGCCTACCTCGCCGACGTGCTGCGCGGCGCCCTCGACCTGCTCGCCCCCGGCGGCGCGATCTTCGTCGGTGACCTGCGGAACCTGCGCGGCGCCCGCTGCTTCCACACCGCGATCCAGCTCGCCCGCGCGGGTGCGGGCGCCGACGCTCCCGCCCTGCGCGCCGCCGCGGACCGCGCGCTGCTCCTGGAGAAGGAACTGCTCCTCGACCCGGCGTTCCCCGCGACGCTGGACCTGCCGGGCGTCACCGGCGTGGACGTGCGGGTCCGGCGCGGCCGGGCCCACAACGAGCTGACCCGGCACCGGTTCGACGTCGTCCTGCACACCGGGCCCGTCACCGACGTGTCCACGCTTCCCGTCCTCGACTGGACGGCCGACGACGTCCACGACCTCGGCGGTCTCGCCTGGCGGCTCGGCTCCGACGCCGCCCCGATCCGCGTCGAGAACGTGCCGAACGCGCGGATGGTCGGCGAGAGCGCCGCCCGCCGCGTCCTCGCCGACGACGTCACCGCCGCCGCCGCGCTCCGCGCGCTCACCGCGCCCGGTGGCATCGAGCCCGAGGACCTGCACGACCTCGGCGACCGGCTCGGCCTGCGGACCGTCGTCACCTGGGGCGACACCGACGACACCGTGGACGTGCTGTTCCTGCCGCCCGGCGGCGGCCCGCTCGGCGGGGTCCGGCCCGCCGCCGCGCCGCCCGTGCCCGCGAACGAGCCCGGCCGCTCCCGGGCCGCCGGAACGCTGCCCGCGCTGCTGCGCGAACGGCTGCGCACCGCCCTGCCCGAGCACATGATCCCCGCGACGATCATGGCGTTGGACCGGCTGCCGCTCACCACCAACGGCAAGCTCGACCGCCGCGCCCTGCCCGTCCCCGACGCCGGAGCCGCCGCCGGGCGCCCGCCCGCCACGCCGGCGGAGGAGACGCTGTGCCGGCTGGCCGCCGAGGTGCTCGGCGTGCCGTCCGTCGGCGCCGACGACGACTTCTTCGCCCTCGGCGGGCACTCCCTGCTCGCCACCCGGCTCATCACGAAGGCGCGCGCCGCGCTCGGCGTCCAACTGTCCATCCGCGACCTGTTCGAGGAACGGACCCCCGCCGGGCTCGCCGCCCGCGCCGTGCCGAGCGTCCGCGACGACGGCCCGGAACTCGTCCGGCGGGTTCGGCCCGACCGTGTTCCGCTGTCGTACGCGCAGCGCCGCCTGTGGTTCCTGCACCAACTCGGGGACAGGACGGCCGCCTACAACATCCCGCTGGCGCTCCGCGTCCACGGCGACCTCGACCTGGCCGCGCTGCGCGCCGCGCTCGGCGACGTGATGGCCCGGCACGAGAGCCTCCGCACGGTCTTCGCCGAGCACGACGGCGTCCCGTACCAGCACGTCCTGGACGACGCCGAACCCGTCATGGAGATCCTCGACATCACCGAGGACCGGGTCGGCGCCGAGGTCGACGCGGCCGTCCGCCACCCGTTCGCGCTCGACCGTGAGGCGCCGCTGCGGACCCGGGTCCTCAGGATCGGGCCCGGCCACCAGGTCGTGGTGTTCCTGTTCCACCACATCGCCGGGGACGAATGGTCGATCCGTCCGTTCATGGACGACCTGACCGCCGCGTACCGGGCCCGCCGTGACGGCCGCGCCCCGGACTGGGAGCCGCTGCCCGTCCAGTACGCCGACTACACGCTCTGGCAGGCCGAACTGCTCGGCGACCCCGCCGACCCGGAGAGCCGCCTCGGCCGCCAGGCCGCGTTCTGGAAGGACGCGCTCGACGGCATCCCCGAGGAGCTGGCGCTCCCGACCGACCGGCCACGGCCCGCCGTCGCCCGGTACCGGGGCGGCACCGTCGAACGGGTCCTGCCCGACACGCTCGCCGCCCGGATCCGGGAGGTGGCCGCGCGCACCGGCGCGACCACGTTCATGGTCATGCAGGCCGCCGTCGGCGCGCTGCTGCACCGGCTCGGCGCGGGCGACGACATCCCGCTCGGCAGCCCGTCCGCCGGGCGCGACGACGACGCCCTCCAGGACCTCGTCGGGTTCTTCGTCAACACGCTGGTGCTGCGCGTCGACGTGTCCGGCGACCCGACGTTCGCCGAGCTGGTCGACCGCGTCAGGACGTTCGACCTGGCCGCCTTCAACAACCGGGACATGCCGTTCGAACGGCTCGTGGAGGTGCTCAACCCGCCCCGGTCGCGGGCCCGGCACCCGCTGTTCCAGGTCATGCTCGGCTACCAGAACCTCGCGAGCGGCAGCGACAGCCTCTTCGGCCTGCGGACCAGGACCGAACCGTTCGGCACGGCCGCCGCCAAGTTCGACCTCGACCTCAATGTCATCGAGTACACCGGCGGCGACGGCATGGAGTTCGAGCTGGAGTACGCCGAGGACCTCTTCGACGCGTCGACGGCGGAACTGCTCCTCGCCCGGCTCGAAGCCCTTCTCACCCAGGTCACCGCCGATCCCGGACGTCCGGTGAGCGAGGTAGACCTGCTCACCGCCGCCGAGACGGGCCTCATCGACCGGTGGAACGCCACCGGGCGTCCGGTGCCGGAGGTGACGATCGCGGATCTGTTGGAGGAGCAGGCTTTTCGTACTCCGGATGCGACGGCGTTGGTGTTCGGTGCCGAGCGGGTGTCGTATGGGGAGTTGTCGTCTCGGGTGAATCGGTTGGCGCGGTTGTTGATCGCGCGTGGGGCGGGTCCTGAGGCGGTGGTGGCGCTGGGGCTGCCGCGGTCGGCGGACATGGTCGCGGCGTTGTTCGCGGTGTTGCAGACCGGGGCGGCGTATCTGCCGCTCGAACTGGACTATCCGGCGGAACGGCTGGCGTTCATGGTGGACGACGCCCGGCCCGTGTGCCTGGTGACGACCCGCGCGGTGCGTCCCTCCCTGCCCGATGCCCCGCATGTGGTCGTGCTCGACGATCCGGCGATCGTCGCGGAACTGGCGGGAACGCCGGACGGGTCCCTGGATGAGGTTGAGCGGACGGGTCCCGTGCGGTTGGATCATCCGGCGTACGTGATCTACACGTCCGGTTCGACGGGTCGTCCCAAGGGTGTGGTGACCCCGTACCGGGGTCTGACGAACATGCAGTTCAACCATCGCGAGGCGATCTTCGCCCCGGTCGTGGCGGCGGTCGCCGCGTCCGAGGGGGAACGGCGGTTGCGGATCGCGCACACCGTGTCGTTCTCGTTCGACATGTCGTGGGAAGAGCTGCTCTGGCTGGTGGAAGGGCATGAGGTGCACGTCCTGGACGAGGAGGTGCGGCGCGACGCAGACGCGCTGACCGCCTACTGCGCCGACCACCGCGTCGACGTCATCAACGTCACCCCCTCCTACGCGCGGGAGCTGCTGGACCGCGGCCTCCTCGACGCACCCCGGCCGCCGCTCGTCCTGCTCGGCGGCGAGGCCGTCCCCGAGGCGCTCTGGACGGAACTGCGCGAGGCCGACGGCGTCCTCGGCTACAACCTGTACGGGCCGACCGAGTACACGATCAACACCCTCGGCGGCGGCACCACCGACAGCGCCACCTCCACCGTCGGCCGCCCGATCTGGAACACCCGCGCCCACGTCCTGGACGAGCGGTTGCGGCAGGTCCCGGTGGGAGTCCCCGGCGAGCTGTACATCGCCGGGATCGGCATGGCGCGCGGCTACCTCGACCGCCCCGACCTCACCGCCGAACGGTTCGTCGCCGACCCCTTCGGTGCGCCGGGGGAGCGGATGTACCGGACCGGCGACCTCGTCCGGTGGCGCTCGGACGGGCTCCTCGACTACCTCGGCCGCACCGACGACCAGGTCAAGATCAACGGCTACCGGGTCGAACTCGGCGAGATCGAGAACGCGCTCGTCGAACGCGCGGACATCGCGCAGGCCGCCGTCATCGCCGGGGAGCACAACGGGCTCAAGCGGCTCGTCGCCTACCTGGTGCCGAGCGAGGGCGCCGAGCCGGACACGGCGGCGGTCAGGGCCGCCCTCGCCGTGCGGCTGCCGAAGCACATGGTGCCCGGCGCGTACGCCGTGCTGCCCCGGCTGCCGCTGACCGTCAACGGCAAGCTCGACCGCCGCGCCCTCCCCGACCCCGAGCCCGTCGCGCCGTCCCGGCCGCCGCGCACCCCGCTGGAGACGTCCCTCTGCGCGATCTTCGCCGAGGTGCTGGGCGTCGCGGACGTCGGCGCCGACGACGACTTCTTCGCCCTCGGCGGCCACTCCCTGCTGGCGATGCGGCTCGTCGGCAGGGTGCGGACGGTCCTCGGCGTCCGGCTGCCCGTCGGCGCCGTGCTCACCGCGCCCACCGTCGCCGCGCTCGCCACCGTCGTCGCCGACGCGCCTCCGGACGCCGGTGCCGGCACCGGCCCGTTCGACCCGGTACTGACGCTGCGGCCCGGCACCGGCACACCGGTGTTCTGCCTGCCCGCCACGACCGGGCTGAGCTGGAACTACGCCGGGCTCGCCGAACAGTTGCCCGCCGACGTGCCGCTGTACGGGCTCCAGTCGCCGCGCCTGTCCGGCGCCTGCGTTCCCGCCGCGTCGATCGGCGATCTCGGACGGCACTACGCGGCCCGAATCCAGGCCGTCCAGCCGGACGGACCGATCCGCCTGCTCGGCTGGTCGTACGGCGGGCAGCTCGCACACGCGACCGCGACCGCGCTCCAGTCCGCCGGACGCGACGTCGCCCTGCTCGCGCTGCTGGACGCCTATCCCCGCGACGAGACCGCCCCCGAGGACGTGTCCGAAGGAGAGGCCGCCCGGTTCCTGCTGCGCCTGGCCGGGCATGCCGGGACGCATGCCGAATCGCTCACCGAGGCGGTCGCCGTGATCGAGGCGGGCGACGGGCCGATGTCCTCGTTCGACGCCGCGACGCTCGCCAGGGTCGCCGACACCGTCCACGAGTCGGTGACGCTGCCGCTCGACTTCGGGGTGTTCGACGGTGACGCCGTCTGCTTCACCGCGACCGCCGACGCCACCCTCAGCCCGGAGTTGTGGCTGGCGCATCTCACCGGCCGCGTCCGCCTGTACTCCGTCGACTGCGCCCACGACGCCATGCTCGACGCCGTCCCGCTGGCGGCGATCGGAACCGTCATCGCCGAGCGCCTCGGGGGGCGCCCGTGACGGACCTCCTGCGCTCCTGCGCTCGCGCCCGGTGGCGGACGCTGGTGTCCGCCACCACCGGCGGAGTCGTCCGGCAGGCGACCCTGCTCGCCATCCCATGGTGCGTGCAGCGCGCACTCGACGACGGTGTCGTCGCCCGGAACCCGGGGGCGACGGCACGGTGGGCGCTCGCCGCCGCCGTCCTCGCCGCCGTCCAGTTCGTCGCGCTGGCGACCTGGCAGTGGCAGGCGCGGATGGCGGAGGCGCGGACCGGCGCCGACCTCCGGAACCGGCTCACCGCGCATCTGGCCGGGCTCGACCGGACGGCGCTCGCCGGATACGGGCACGGCGACCTCGCGATGCGCGCCTCCCGCGACATCGACCAGATCCGCATGTGGGTCTACGGGCTGCCGGTCTGGGCGATCATCGCCACCACGTTCGCGATCGTGCTGCCCGGTGTCGCCGCCCTCGACCTCGTGCTGCTCGCGGTCACGGTGCTGATGGTGCCGCTGCTCGCCGCCGTCAACCTCGTCTTCCCCGCCCCCTACGAGCGGGCCGGGAAGCGGCTGTCGGACGCGCACGCCGCCCGCGCCGACGCCGTGGAGGACCTGCTGTCGTCCGGTGCCGCCGTCCGCGGCATCGGCGGCGTGCCCGCCCTGCTGGAACGCCACGACGCGCGCAGCGCCGAGGTGGAACGGCTCACCGGGGACGTGGCCCGCATCCAGTCGGCGTGGGCGGCGCTCGGTCCCGCCGTCCCACGGCTCGCGATCGCCGCCGGGGTCGCCCTCGGCGGCTTCGCGGCGCTGGACGGACGGATCACCGTCGGCGGGCTCGTCGCGTTCACCGTCTGGATGGGCACGTTCACGATCGCCGTGACGGTGCTGGTCGACCGGCTCGTCGACCGGGGCAACGCCGCCGTCGCCGCGCGCCGCCTCGACGAGATCTTCGCGCTGCGGCCGTCGGTGTGCGACCCCGCCGACCCGGTGCCGGCCGGCCGGCGCGGGACCCTCACGGCGTCCGGGATCACCGCCCGCCACGGTGGCCGCGTCGTGCTCGGCCCGGTCGACCTGAAGATCCGGTCCGGTGAGTTCGTGGCCGTGACCGGGCCGACCGGCTCCGGCAAGTCGACGCTGCTGCGGCTGCTGGCCCGGCTCGACGACCCCGACACCGGCACCGTCGTCTGGGACGGCACGGACGTGCGCCGCCTCGGACTGGACGGTCTGCGCGCCGCGCTCGTCACCGTCCCGCAGCGGCCCGTGCTGCTGTCGGGAACGGTCGCCGACAACCTCCGCGTCGGCCGCGACGTCGACCAGGCGGCCCTGGAGAAGGCATGCCGGGACGCCTGCGTCCACGACGACGTCATGGCCCTCCCGGACGGCTACGCCACCGAACTCGGCGAGGGCGGGTCGAGCCTGTCGGGTGGTCAGGTGCAGCGGCTCGCGCTGGCCCGCGCGTTCCTGTGCTCCGGTGAGCGGGCGGGCGGCGTGCTGCTCCTCGACGACGTCACCTCCGCGCTCGACACCGACACCGAACGGCGGATCCTGGAGCGCCTCGCCCGCCGCGACCCCGGCACCTCCGTCGTGTTCGTCACCCACCGGACTGCCGTGATGTCCGCCGCCGACCGCGTCGTCGAACTGTCCGGACCAGGAGGAGAGCGCCATGGCTGAGGTGGTGATGCTCGCCGAGCAGGCCCCGGAACGGCACATCTTCCGCCGCGTCCTGCCCTACCTGCGCCCGCACCGCGCCGCCCTCGTCAGGACGCTGCTGGTCGTGCTCGGCTGCGCCGGGACCGTCGCCGCGACACCGCCGCTGATCGGCCGCGCCGCCGACGCCATCGTCGCCCGCGACCGGGGCGCGCTCACCGTCACGGTCGTCGCCCTCACCGTCGTGGTCGTCGCGCAGATCGCGCTGGCCCGCTGGAGCGAGCTGATGCTGCTGCGCGCCGGTGAACGCGTCGTCCGGGACCTGCGCGACCAGGCGGTGCACCGGCTCGCGCACGCGCCGCTGCGGTTCCTGGAGGCCCACCGGTCCGGCGACCTGCTGCGCCGCACCACCGGTGAGGTGACGGAGCTGGCCCAGTTCGTTCGGCGGGACCTGCCGAACCTCGTCGTCATCACCGCGACGCTGCTGCTCACCACCGTCACCCTGCTGGTCTACTCGTGGCTGCTCACCCTCGTCGTCGCCGTGGTGTTCGTGCCGCCCGCGCTGGTGGCGCTGCGCACCTTCCAACGCGGCGCCGAGGCGGCGTTCGGCGGGCAGGCCGCGGCGGAGGCGACCGTCGCCGCCACCCACGGCGAGACGCTGATCGCGCGGGAACTCCTCCAGACGAGCGGGGCGCTGCCGTCCTGGCTGGACCGCGTCCGCCGGGAGAACGGCCATGTCGTCACCAAGGCGCGCCGCACCGCCCGCGTCGAGGTGAACCTCGAACTCGTCAGCCTCATCGAGGGCGTGGCCCTCGCCGTGCTGCTCGGCCTCGGCTCGTGGATGGCGGCGAGCGACCGGCTCGGCATCGGCGCCGTCGTGGTGTTCGTCCTCGCCAGCCGCACCCTCTTCGAGGGGCTCGGCGACGGCTCCCAGCTCATCGGCGAACTCCAGATCGCCCGCACCGGCCTGGCCCGGCTGCTCGACCTCCTCGAATCGCCCGGCTCCCAGCCCATCACCACACCTTCCAGCGGCTCGTCGAAGAGCGGTGGTCTGCCGCCGCGTGGGGAGCTGAGGGTGGAGCGCGCGACCTACGGGTACCTGGACGGGACGCCCGTCCTGCGCGGCATCGACCTGTCGTTCCCGCCCGGTGACCGCGTCGCGATCGTCGGCGTGACCGGATCGGGCAAGACCACCCTCGGCAAACTGCTGTGCGGCCTCTACCCGCCGGACGCCGGACGCGTCACCTACTGCGGCACCGACCTGCGGGAACTGTCCGGTCCCGCGCTGAGTCGCGTCGTCGCGCTCGTCCCGCAGACGGTCCACATCCTCACCGGGACCGTCGCCGACAACCTCGCGCTCGTCCCAGGCTCCCCGGGACGCGCCGAGATCGCCGACGCCGTCGACCGGCTCGGCCTGCGGCCCTGGGCGGACGGCCTCCCGGACGGCCTCGACACCCGTGTCGGCGTCCGCGGGGAACGGCTGTCGGCAGGAGAACGCCAGCTCATCGGCCTGGCCAGGGCCGCGCTCATAGACCCGGCCGTACTCGTCCTGGACGAGGCGACCGCCGATATCGACCCCGTGACCGCCGGATGGGCCGAACGGGCGCTGGGCGAACTGTGCGGCGACCGGACCCTCATCGTCATCGCGCACCGCCCCGCGACCGTCGAGTTGTTCCCACGCACCATCCGCGTCGCGGACGGAACCGTAACCGAAAGGACACCCCCGCCATGGCCACTACAGACCGCCTGGTCCGGATCGTCGAGCACCCCATCACCCCACGCCTGACCGAGGTGAAACGCGTTCGGCGCCTCACACCGAGAATGGTCCGTGTCACACTCGGAGGTGAGTGCCTGGACGGCTTCTGCGAGCAGGCGCCCGCCGACCACGTCAAACTCTATTTCGCGCAGGGCGACGACCCCATGCCCGTAACGCCGTACATACGCGTCGGTTATGGCCTCGACGATCCCCCCGAGGGCACCCCGCAGGCCGTCATGCGCGACTACACCGTCCGCCACTACCGGCCGGACGAGCGTGAACTCGACATCGACATGGTGATCCACGGCGACGGCCCCGGATCGTCGTTCGCCGCCGCCGCGCGTCCCGGTGACCTCGTCGGCGTGCTCGGCCCGCGCGGCTCCGAGGTCGTCCCGTACGTGTTCGACTGGTACCTGCTCGGCTGCGACGAGACCGGCCTGCCCGCCCTCGCCCGCTGGCTGGAGGCGCTGCCCGCCGGGGCCAGGGCGTTCGCGTACTGCGAGGTCGCCGACGCCGCCGAGGAGCAGGAACTCCGGTCGGACGCCGACGTGACCGTGACCTGGGTGCACCGCGACGGCGTGCCCCCGGGCCGCAGTGACGCCCTGGAGAAGGCCGTCCGGGCGTTCTCGCCTCCCGCCGGGGACGGGTTCGCGTGGTTCGGCGCGGAGGCCACCACCCTCAAACCCATCCGCCGCTACCTGCGCAACGAGGTCGGCATGCCGAAGGAGCGGGTCGACGTGGACGGCTACTGGAAGGTCGGCGCGGCCGACCACAACCATCACGACGGCCTGGACTGATGCCCGAGGCGAAGGTGACGGGGAACGATTCCCGGGGGGCGTGGAGGGGCGCCCCCCGCGGGGGACGGGCGCCGGTGGTGCTGGTCGGCCTGGTCGTGCTGCTCGCGGGGATCGCGGTGCTCAGCCTCGTGGTCGGCGCCAAGTCCATCGCGCCCGGCGAGGTGTGGCGGGTGCTGCTACACCGCGACGGCTCCGACGACGCGTTCGTCATCTGGGACCGGCGCGTGCCGCGCACCCTGCTCGGTGTCGCGGCGGGCGCCGCCCTCGGCCTCGCGGGCGCCCTCATGCAGGCGCTGAGCCGCAACCCGCTCGCCGACCCCGGTCTGCTCGGCGTCAACTCCGGCGCCGCGGCCGCCGTCGTCACCACCGGGACCCTGCTGCCGTCGGCGGGCGGCGTCGTCAACATCATGTTCGCGTTCGCCGGCGCGGGGCTCGCCACGACCGTCGTGTACGCGCTCGGCCGTGGCGGCGGGCGGCGCGCGACGCCCGTCCGGCTCGTCCTCGCCGGGATGGCGACGTCCGCCGTCCTCGTCTCGTTCACCGCCGCGCTCACCCTCCTCGACGACGACTCCGCCAACAGCCTGCGGTTCTGGCTGGTCGGATCGCTCGCCGCCGCCAAGGCGGACGAGGTCGCGCTCGTCACCCCCTTCATCGTCGTCGCCGCGGTGGCCGGGGTGGCGCTCAGCGCGCGCCTCAACGCGCTCGCCCTCGGCGACGAGGCGGGACGGGCGCTCGGCGTGCACCCGGGACGGGTCCGTGCCGTCACCCTCGTCGTCGTGACGATCCTGTGCGGGGCGGCGACCGCGGCGATCGGGCCGATCACGTTCGTGGGGCTGATGGTCCCGCACGCGGTCCGCATCCTCACCGGCCCCGACCTGCGGTGGCTGCTGCCGTTCTCGATGCTGCTGGCACCGGTGGTGCTGCTCGCGTCCGACGTGCTCGGCCGGGTCGTGGCACGCCCCGGAGAACTGGAGGCGGGCGTGGTGACGGCCTTCGTCGGCGCGCCGCTGTTCATCATGCTCGTCCGGCGACGGAAGGTGGCGGAACTGTGATCGCGCCACCCGTCGACGCGCCCGCCACGGCGATCCACCACCACCGGATCCAGGCCCGGCCGATCGCCGTCGCCGCGCTGCTCACGGTCGTCCTCGCCGCCGTCGTCGTCGCCGCCCTCGGCATCGGCGACTACCGGCTCCCACCGGACCAGGTCGTCGCGACGCTCCTCGGCGGCGGACCGCCCGGCGCCGAGTTCATCGTCATCGACCTGCGGCTTCCGCGCGTCCTCGTCGGCTGCGCGGTCGGCGCGGCCCTCGCGGTCGGCGGAGCCATCCTGCAGAGCCTCACCCGCAACCCGCTCGGCAGCCCCGACATCATCGGCTTCACCATCGGCTCGGCGTCCGGCGGCATCGCCGTCATCCTCGTGTTCGGCGGGGGAGCCGCGCAGATCTCGGCGGGCGCCGTCGGCGGCGGGCTGCTCACCGCACTGGCCATCTACCTGCTGGCCTTCCGCGACGGCGTGCACGGCATCCGCCTCGTCCTGGTCGGCATCGGCATCAGCACGATGCTCGAGGCGCTGAACGCCTACCTTCTCAGCCGCGCGGAGGTGAACGCCGCGCAGAGCGCCTCCGCGTGGCTCATCGGCAGCCTCAACGCCCGTGGCTGGGAGGACCTGGGGCCGCTCGTCGCCGTCCTCGCCCTCCTGCTGCCCTGTGTCGCGCTGCTCGGCCGTGACCTGCGGATGCTGGAACTGGGCGACGCCACCGCCGGGGGCCTCGGCGTCCGCGTCGAGCGGTCCCGGCTCGCGCTGATGGCCGTCGCCGTCGGGTTGACCGCCACCGCCGTGGCCGTCGCCGGGCCCGTCGCGTTCATCGCGCTCGTCGCCCCGCAGCTCGCCAAGCGGCTCACCCGCGCGCCGGGCCCCAACCTGCTCACCGCCGCGCTCATGGGCGCCGTGTTGCTGTCGATCAGCGACATCGCCGCGCAGCGGATCGTCGCCCCCACGCAACTTCCCGTCGGCGTCATGACCGGCGTGGTCGGCGGCCTGTACCTAGGCTGGCTCATGCTCACCGAATGGAGGGCCGGACGTGCCTGACCCCGAGACTCGGCTCGCCGCCCGCGACCTCACCGTCGGCTACGACCGCCGTGTCGTACTCGAACACCTCGACCTGGACGTGCCGGACGGCTCGTTCACCGTCATCGTGGGGCCGAACGCCTGCGGCAAGTCGACGCTGTTGCACACCCTCGCCCGCGTCCTGCGCCGCTCGTCGGGAGCGGTCCTGCTGGACGGCACCGACATCGCGCGGCTGCCGTCCAAGGAGGTCGCGCGGCGGCTCGGACTGCTCGCCCAGCAGCCCGTCACCCCCGACGCGATCACCGTCGCCGACCTGGTGTCGCGGGGCCGCCATCCGCACCGGCGGCTGCTGCGCGGCTGGTCGCGGGAGGACGACGAGGCCGTCGCCCGCGCGCTCGCCGCCACCGACGTCACCGGCCTCGCCGACCGGCATGTCGACGAGCTGTCCGGTGGCCAGCGCCAGCGGGTGTGGCTCGCCATGGTCCTCGCCCAGGACACGCCGCTCATGCTCCTCGACGAGCCCACGACGTTCCTGGACATCGCCCACCAGATCGACATGCTCGACCTGTGCGCGTCGCTGCACGAGGACCACGCCCGCACCCTCGTCGTCGTCCTGCACGACCTCAACCACGCCTGCCGCTACGCGACCCACCTGATCGCCATGCGGGACGGCGCGATCGTCGCGCAGGGACCGCCGGCCGAGATCGTCACACCCGAGCTGATCGAGAAGGTCTTCGGCCTGCCCTGCGAGGTGGTGCCCGACCCGGTCACCGCGACCCCGCTGGTCGTTCCCCTCTCCCGCCGGCACGGTGACCGCCTCAGAACAGTGACCGTCTCGGACGGCGACACGCTCGAACGGTGACCGACTCGAACGGTGACCGACTCGAACGGTGAGCGCGGTCATGGCTTGCGGGCGACGCCTCCGTAGATGGTGACGTGCGTGTCGTCGAGCTTGGCCGCCTCCTCGTCGGGGTGCCAGTGGTGGACGAGGACGACCCCGGGGTCGAGGAGTTCCAGCCCTTCGAAGAAGGGCTCCACCTCGGCCCTGGAACGCGCGACCGTCGGGATGCCGTGGGCGTTGTAGGCGGCGACGCCCGCGTTCACCTCCTCGGGGGCGCTGTCGGCGGTGGTCGTGGACAGCGCGAGGACGCTGCCCGGGGCCAGCGGTTCCATCAGCCGGTCGATGATCCGCCGCACCTCGGCGTCGTCGACGATGAAGTGCAGGATCGCGATCAGGCTCAGCGCGACGGGACGGTCCAGGTCCAGCGCCTCGCGCAGTTCGGGGGACTCCAGGATGGTGTCCGGGTCCCGGAAGTCGGCCTCCAGGTACCGGGTGGTGCCCTCGGGGGTGCTGGTGAGCAGGGCACGCGCGTGGACGAGCACGATCGGGTCGTTGTCGACGTACACGACCCGTGACTCCGGCGCGACGGCCTGGGCCACCTCGTGCAGGTTCGGCGAGGTGGGCAGGCCGGTGCCGATGTCGAGGAACTGCCTGATGCCGTGCTCGGCGGCGAGCCGGTGGGCCATCCGCGCCATGAAGTTCCGGTTGGCCCGCATGGAGATCGGCAGATGACGCCAACCCTTGACGATGTTCGCCGCGGCGGCGCGGTCGGCGGGATAGTTGTCCTTCCCGCCCAGCAGATAGTCATAGATTCGTGCTGAATGGGGGATTTCAGTGTTCAAGTCCACGTTGTCGCCGGTCACGTCCACACCCTAGGTATCTGCCGGTAATAGTGAGACCTGCCCGGGATGGGCAGGTCGTTCACTGGCATCCTAGTGTGCGGCGCGAGCCGGATTTCCCAGCCACCGATCGTCCGGAGGCACTTCCTCACCCTTCATGAGAAAGGAATCGGTGGCGAGAACGGAACCGTCCTCCATGGTCACGTCGTAGTGGACGAATGACTCGACGCCCAGGGTGCAACCCGCGCCGACGCTGGTCCGGCCGGATTTGAAGACGCCCTCCTCCAGAGAATGGCACTGGATGACGCTCCCCGCGTTCAGGGTGGCCTCGTCGCCAATGGTCACCAGGGTCTTCTCCGGAATGTCGCAGCCGTCGTCGAAGACCCGGCGGCCGAGGCGTACGCCCAGCATGCGCCATGTCAGGTTCTTGAACGGGGTGCCGTTGAAGAGGG
Organism: Actinomadura pelletieri DSM 43383; assembly: GCF_003634705.1. GTDB lineage: Bacteria > Actinomycetota > Actinomycetes > Streptosporangiales > Streptosporangiaceae > Spirillospora > Spirillospora pelletieri. The sequence continues at coordinate 1,077,364 of NZ_RBWU01000002.1, forward strand.
CCCGTCCGCCCAGCTTCCAGAGGCGCTCGTGCCACCAGAAGTACGGATCGTAGATCGAGCAGATCCGAGGCTTGAGAGACCGGAAGCGCAGCAGGGCGCGCTCGACCACGATGCCATAGCCGACGGTGAACAACAGCGCGCCGACCGTGGCGACGACGATGGCCGTCACCGGATGTCCGCGAAGCTGGTCCTCGGCGATCAGCAGGAGCACCGTCACCGCGAAGAACTGGAACCACCGCACCAGAAGGAACAGGCCCATGCTGGCGATGTTGTAGCGGTTCTTGGCCGACAGGCGGCGACGGAACTCCTCACCTTCCTCCAGTTCGTCGAAGGCGTGGTCGCGCTCCACCGAACGCGGGATCTCGAAGCACGGTGAGCCGAGCAGTCCGATGTTCTCTCTGACCGGGCCGTCGACCGGGACCGCCACCTTCGTCCCGAGGAGGACGTTGTCGCCGACGGCCGCGTCCGCCGGGTAGGCGATGTTGTTGCCGAGATAGTTGTGCGACCCGATCTTCACCTCGGACACCTTGAACGAGCTGCTGGAGTAGTCCGCGTTCATGATCCACAGCGCGTCGGAGATCATCGTGCCACTGCCCACGGTGGTCAGGTAGGGCGTGTGGTGCGCCAGCTCGGTGCCGAAGTTGCTTCCGGTCTGCACGATCGGCTTCGCGAAGCGGTATCCGAGGGCGCGCAGGTACCCGACGACGTAGGAGCTGTCGCCGAACAGGTCCATGAAGAACTTCGAGTTGGTGAGGCGCTTGGTCGTCGTGAGCGCCCAGTAGTGTCGTCCGAAGAGCCGGTAGACCCGGTCGGGCCGGACGATCAGAGCGAGCAGGCGGGGGAGGGTGAGCACGAACGTGAGGGAGGCCAGGATGCCACCGAAGAACACCAGGCTCGAAAGTACCGCGGCCTCCTGGTACAGCTCCAGGCGCCCGATGCCCTCCGGCGTCTTGCGCATGATCTCGGCGAGCATCGGGACCTCGGTGAGCAGGGTGATCAGGACGACGATCCCCAACGGCCCGGTGATCACGAGCTGGGTGAAGAGTTGCGCCAGGCTGTAGGCGACGCGCCGCGCGGTGCCGCACTCCCTCGGCGGGACCTTCAGGTACGTGCTGTCGGTGGGCCGGGCCGGGCATCCGTGCCAGCGTTCGCCGGCCGGCACGACCTGTCCGGCGTGCAGGGACGAGGCGTGCCCGAGCTGGGTGTCGTCCTCCATCACGGTGTCGATGTCCAGGACGGTCCGGTCGCCCACGAAGACCCGGTCGCCGAGCGTGATCGGGCCCGTCCGGATGACGCCGTCGTCGGCCCGGTACCCCGACATCGCGCAGTGCTCCCGGACGACCGTTCCGGCGCCGACGGTGAGCAGGTCGGTGCACACCGGCGTCGTCGAGAAGATCACGGCGCCGCGGCCGATCCGCGCGCCGAGCGTCCGGAGGTAGAGGGAGTAGATCGGTGAGCCCGCCAGCAGCCGCATCGGGCTGGACCGGATGAACGCCTTGACCGTCCAGAAGCGGACGTAGTCCAGGCTCCAGACACGGATCTGCCGGGGTTTCCACCGGCCGATCAGCGTCCACTTCGCCACGACCGGCATCAGGCAGGTGAACGCGAACAGCCCGCAGCCCGCCGCCAGGCCCCTCAGGTAGAGGTCGACGGGGCCCGACGCGTCGACCGTCCACCGATAGCCGACGAGGAGGACGGCGGCGCCGAGGTAGGTGGTCGCGACGAACATCAGCAGCTGCAGGACGCCGCAGAGCACGTACTCGAAGCTCCGCCTGCGCGCCGGGGGTTTCGGTGGAGGCGGGGGAGTGTCCGGCGCGGGTTCAGGGGCCTTGGCGGCGGCCGTGGCCGCCGACCCGTCCAGCGCCGCGGCGAGCGACCTGATGTCGGGGTTCTGGTAGACGTCCGGCATCGACACCGGCAGTTTCGTGCGCTCGCGGATGGCCGCGCACAGGCGTGCCATCAGCAGCGAGTCGGCGCCCAGGTCGTCGAAGAAGTGGCTGTCGGCGGACACCTTCTCCAGCCGCATCACCTCGACCAGCGCGTCGGCGATCTGCCGTTCCGTTCCCGCCGCCGGGGCGACATGGCCGTTGGACGCGGCGGCGGCGCGTGGCGCCGTCGGTGCCGGGAGCCGGCCACGGTCGGCCTTGTCGCTCGGCAGCATCGGGATGGCGTCGAGTTCCTCGAAGTACGCCGGGACCATGTAGGGCGGCAGGTGCTCGCGCGCCTGCGCCCGGAGCCGGTCCCGGTCCACGGCGCCGTTCCGGCGCGTGTAGTAGGCCACCAGCTCGACCTTGCCCGGGTGGGACTCGTGGGTGCCGACCACCACCTGCCCGACCCCCGGCGCCTGTGACAGGACCGACTCGATCTCCGTCAGCTCGATGCGGTAGCCGCGGATCTTGACCTGGGTGTCGATGCGCCCCTGGTACTCGATCTCGCCCTCGGCGTTGATCCGGCCGAGGTCGCCGGTGCGGTAGATCCGGTCGGACGGGTTGTCGTCGATGCCGACGAAGTCGCGGATGAACTTGAGCGAGGTGAGGTCGTCCCGGTTCACATAGCCGCGCGCCAGCCCGATGCCCGCGATGCCGATCTCACCGGACTCGCCCGGCGGCAGGACCCTGGCCTCGTCCGGATCCAGGATGACCACCGCGTAGGTGGGCAGCGGGATGCCGATGGTCACCGGCCGGTCCGGGTGCAGCGGCGTCCACGTCGCGGTGACGGTCGCCTCCGTCGGCCCGTAGACGTTGAGGAACCGGCGCCCCGGGCGGTGCCATCGGACGACGAGGTCCTGCGGGCACGCCTCGCCCGACACCAGCAGAAAGCGCAGCCGCGGCAGGTCACGGTCGAGGGTCGCCAGCAGGGTCGGGACGCAGCACATCGCGGTGACCCGTTGGTCTTCGAGAAACGTCCGCAGGTCCTCGCCGACGAGGACCGTTCCGCTCGGCTTGGGGACGAGCGTCGCGCCCGAGATCAGCGGAACCCAGATCTCCTCGACGGAGAAGTCGAAGGCGATCGTCATGCCCTGGTACATGCGGTCGTCCGGCCGGATTCCGTAGACCTCGACGGCGACGCGGACGAAGTTGCAGATGGCGGCGTGCTCGATCGCGACGCCCTTGGGACGGCCCGTCGAACCCGAGGTGTAAACGATGTAGCACAGATCGTCGTCGGGGACGCCCTTCTCGTCGGACGTGAGCCGGTGGCCGGGTTCGGCGTCGACGTCCGCCTGCACCTCGTCGACGCAGAGCACCACCGCCTCGGCCTCCCGTAGGTGCTCGCGCAGATGGGTCAGGGACAGCACGGTCCGGACGCCCGCGTCCCCGACGATGTAGGAGAGCCGGTCGGGCGGGTATCCGGCGTCCAGCGGCACGTACACCGCGTTGATCTTGAGGACGGCCAGCATGGCGACATAGGAGTGCACGGCCTCGTCGAACAGCAGCCCGATCCGGTCGCCGGACCGCGATCCCCGTGCCAGCAGGTGGCGGGCGAGCCGGTTGGCGCGCTCGTCCAGTTCGCCGAAGGTGAGGACGGTCTCGCCGGTGTCGACCGCCGCCCGCCCCGGCAGTAGGTCGCATCGCTCCTCGAAGAGCCGTTCCAGGCGTTCGCCCGGTCGTCGGTGGAACTCCCATCCATGTCCCGTCGCGACCAGAACGTGGTCGGCGGTGATGCGTCGGCCCGTTTCCCCCGATGTGGTGAGCGCCTGGCCGGTGGCGTTCGTCGTCATCTTCTCTCCGCCCAGCAGAAAAGTCTCGAAATGCATGCACGGCAAGATCAGACCGCGCATGATGAGAGGTCAGGACCGGAAGATGATCCAACTTCCACCAATATGGGTCCAATGACCATGGCCGGAGTCGGTCATGGGCAAACCTGGCCAGCCTTTTCATTGACAGCGCCGTGACCCGGACTTAAACGTTTCATTTCCTGTGCCGTGCGTGCCATTGCCGGGTTATGGCCCCTGAAACGGGCTGACTTAAACGGCGCCCTTCGAGGGGAGCAAGTTCGCTCGTTCGGTCCGGCAGGTCAAAGCCGGAACGTTCCCACTATATCTGGACCGTTCCGCAAAATGAGGGCATCGCTCCGGTTCGGCGGCGGTTCGACCGGCCGGACCCGGCCAGTGACTTCGAACGTTCCAGCGCGCATGGGAGGGCGTGCCCCGATGATCACCGTCACCGGCCGCGAGGGGAAGACCGTCACACATTGCCATTTACGGCGCTGATCGACGCGCATAACATGCACGATGCTCCCCCTTCTGGTGCGCATGCGCCAGGGCCCCCGCAGGAGGGAACGACGAGTGCGCACGTTATCGGCCCGCTGATCGGCACCCGCCACCCGAATGGGCGGGCCGCAGCCGTGCCCGATGCTCCCAGCGCCCCTCGCACGCTCCCGCATGCAGACTCGATTGGTTAGGTCCCCCCGCATGAAGAAACACAGAAGCCTCCTCAGCGCCGCCGCGCTCGGCGCCGGACTCCTCGTGGCACTGACGGGCCTGCCCGGCGGCGCCTCGGCGCAGTCCGCGAAGCCGGCCGCGGCCGTCCTTCAGGCTCCGGAGATCCCACCGGCGAACGCGATGGCGCACGCCCGGCAGTTCCAGTCCATCGCCACCTCCAACGGCGGCACCCGGGCGCACGGCAGGCCCGGCTACCGCGCCTCGGCCGACTACGTGAAGGCCAAGCTGGACGCGGCCGGGTTCCAGACCACGCTGCAGTCCTTCACCCACCAGGGCGCCACCGGCTACAACGTGATCGCCGACTGGCCGCACGGGGACGCCAACCAGACCGTGTTCCTCGGCGCGCACCTCGACGGCGTCACCGCCGGGCCCGGCATCAACGACAACGCCTCGGGCTCCAGCGCCGTCCTGGAGGTCGCGCTCGCCGTCGCCCGCGCCGACGCCAGGCCCACCAAGCGGCTCCGCTTCGGCTGGTGGGGCGCCGAGGAACTCGGCCTGATCGGCTCCAAGTACTACGTCTCCAGGCTGCCCGCCGCCGACCGGCGGAAGATCAGCTCCTACCTCAACTTCGACATGGTGGGCGCGAAGAACACGCGGACCTGGGGCATCTACACCGAGTCGGCGTCGCTCGGCGCGACGTTCCGGGAGTACTTCACCGCCAAGGGCCTGGCCACCCGCGGGATCAACGTCGCCGGACGGTCCGACCACTCCTCGTTCGCCAACGCCGGCGTCGAGGTCAGCGGCATCTCCAGCGACAACGACCCCTGCTACCACCAGCGCTGCGACGACATCAACAACATCGCGGAGTCGGTGCTCGGGCACGCCACCAACGCCGCCGCCCACGCGGCGTGGAAGCTCGCGGGCATTCCCGGCCGCGTCCCGGTACCGGTGACGCCGCTGCGGCCGGCCGCCTGAGGTGCCCGTGATGAGGACACCGACCCTCAAGGCCGCGCTGCTCGCGGCCTGCCTCGTCGGCGCGCTGCTGCCCGCCGTCCCGGCGTCCGCGACGTCCGCGTCCGGATCTCCGGCGACGGCCGCGCAGGCCGCACCGGCGAGCGCCGCGAAACGCTACCTCGTGACCGGGCCCGACTCGGCGCGGGAACGGTCGCGGGTCGCCCGTACCGGCGCGTCGATCGACCTGCTGCGCCCCGACGGCGCGCTGGAGGTCAGCGCCATCCCGGCCGAGGTCGCCGCCATCAAGCGGCTCGGCTTCACGCTCACCCCGCTGGAGGGCTTCCCCCGGTACCGGGAGACCGCGCAGTCGTACCACACCCACGCGGAGACGATGGCCGAGCTCGACCGGGTCGTGGCCGCCTACCCGCAGATCGCGAAGAAGTTCAGCATCGGCCGTACCTACGAGGGCCGCGACATCGTCGGCGTCAAGATCAGCGACAATGTCGCCACGGACGAGGACGAGCCCGAGGTCTTCTACCAGGCCAACATCCACGCCCGCGAGCGCATCACCAACGAGCAGGCGCTGTACTTCATCGACGTCCTCACCAAGGAGTACGCCACCACCGCGCGGATCACCAAGCTGGTGAACGAGCGGGAGTTCTGGATCATCCCGATCCTGAACGTCGACGGTCAGATCTACGACATGACCAGCGACACGCAGGCGGGCCGGATGTGGCGCAAGAACCGCCAGGGAGTCGACCTCAACCGCAACTACCCCTACAAGTGGGGGTGCTGCGGCGGCTCTTCCGGCACCCCGTCCAGCGAGACCTACCGGGGTCCGTCGGCGGGTTCGGCGCCCGAGGTCAGGGCCGTCACCAGCTTCATCCGGAGCCGGAACATCGGCGGCAAGCAGCAGATCAAGATGTTCCTCGACATCCACTCGGTGGCGAACCTGGTGCTGTGGCCGATGGGCTACACCTACAACGACACCGTGCCCGGTGAGTTCACGGCCGACGACGAGGCGGCCCACCGGACCATCGGTCGCGAGGTCGCGCGGCACAACCGCTACACCCCGCAGCAGTCGAGTGACCTCTACATCACCGACGGCAGCTCCAACGACTGGACGTGGGGAGACCAGCGCATCTTCTCCTACACGTTCGAACTCGGAGGCGGCAGCTTCTACCCGGCGCCTTCGCAGATCGAGTCGCTGACCCAGGTCAACCGTGAGCCGCTGCTGCTCCTCGCCGAGTACGCGGACTGCCCGTACCGCGCCATCAACAAGCAGGACCAGTACTGCAAGTCGCTCTGAACCGCTGAGAAGCGGTAGGTGACAAGGCCGCGGCCCGGGTCTTCTGGACGAACCGTCCAGAAGACCCGGGCCGCGCTCGTTCAGCCCGCGAGGACGTCGCGCGCGACGGCGCGGATCTCCTCGTCGGTGAGCGGCCGCCCCCCGCGTGCGCCGAGTTCCGCGCGGCACCGTTCCGCGATGGCCGGGACCAGCGCCGGGTCCACGTCGACGCCGAGGCGTTCCAGTGCGGCGGCGGTGGCGCGGGGACCGCTCTGCGAGGTCAGCGGGATCCGGCGTTCGTTGCCGAACAGGGCCGGTTCGACGCTGTTGTGCAGCAGCGGGTCCACCTCGCGTTCCACGAGGACCCAGTCGGCGCCGCCCCAGCAGAACGCGTCCCGTCCGGTGATCGGCTGGTTCGCCGCGGAGGCCCGGCCGGTCAGCCCCGCCGCGGCCCGTGCCAGCCCGGTCAGCGTGTCGAGCCGGAGGCCGGTGCGCACCCCGTACAGCGCCTCGAACGCGGCCGCGGTCGCGGCGAGATCGGCGTTGCCGGTGCCGCTGCAGTATCCGTTCACCGACGACTCGACGACGGCCGCCCCGGCCCGCGCCGCGCTCACGGCGCACGCGACCCCGAGCCCGAACGTGTTGTGCGGGTGGACGCCCACGCGAAGGTCCGGCGCGGCCGACCGGGCGACCTCGACGAGCCGACCGTACGCCTCCGGGCCGACACCGCCCGGTCCGTCGAACAGGATGACCTCTTGCGCGCCCGCGTCCGCCATGGCCGTCACCGTCTCGGCCAGCGTCTCCTCCGAGAGGAAGGACACCATGGTGATCGGGGCGGCGACCCGCAGCCGCCGGGCGCGCGCGTACCCGACCAGTTCGGCCGTCTCCGCGACGAGCTCCGTCCGGGACGCCGGAGCGGACGCGCGGTAGATCCCCGCCGCCGGTCCGAAGGGGGGCACGGGGACCTGGACGGCGTCGAACCCGACGTCCGCCGCACGGTCGATCCCGTCCATGGTGGACACGAACGGGCAGTGCACCACGCAGTCCGGGTGTTCCTCCCTGATCACGGCGACTTCGGCGCGGACCGCGTCGGCGTCGCGGCCGGCCGGATGCGCGCCGCGGCCGCCCGGACGCCGGCCGTGTCCGCGCGGATGCCGACCGCGTGAACCGGCCTGCCGCTCGCGTCCACCGGCCTGCCGCGCGCGGCCGCCCGGCCCCGGCGCGGCGAGCACGATCTCCGGCACCCGGGACCGCGCCAGCATCCGCAGGAACGCCAGCTTCGCCTCCGCGGACGGGGCCACCCCGGGCAGCGACTCGATCGCGCGCATCGAGGCGTCCCGTAGCCGGATCTGTTCGGGCAGGTCACCGGTCACCGCCGGGTCCCGGTTCGCCGGGGCCACCGACCAGCGGCCCGGCTCGTACGCGCCCGGTGTCCGCGACCGGTCGACGTCCTCGCGGAACCGTGCGATCTGCGCCTCGGTCACGTCGTCCACGGCTACCGCCCGCTCCTTCCGGTGAGCGCGCCGATCGCCTCGGCGAACAGCGCGCCGTGCCGCTCCACGTCCGCCTCGGCGGTCAGCGGCGACATCAGCCCGCCGCCGCTCATGGCGTTGACGACGATGCCCCGGTTGGCCATGTACAGCCACAGTGCCTTGCGCGCCGCGGAGCCGACGCTCGGATACAACCGACCGGCGTTGCGCGGGGGCCCGGGCGTGAACGCGTACGACACGCGACCGCCGAGCCGTCCGACGTGCCAAGGCAGGTCGTACCGGGCGATGACCGCCGCGATGTCGCGTTCGTAGCGCTCGCCCAGCCGGTCCAGGCGGGCGTAGGTGTCGTCGGTCATCACCTCGCCGAGGACCGCCCGCATCGCCCGCACGGCCAGCGGTCCGCTCGCCATCGTGCTGCCGAGACCGCCGTCTCCGTGTTCGGTGTAGCGCGCCGCGGCGGCGGCCACCGTGTCGGACATCCCGTACAGACCGGCCGGGACGCCGCCCGCGATGCACTTGCCCATGGTGATCAGGTCGGGTTCCAGCCCGAACTCGCGGGTGCAGCCGCCGGGACCGGCCGGGATCGTCTGGGTCTCGTCGATGATCAACAGGGTGCCGGTGCGGCGGGTGAGGTCGCGCAGCGCGGCATGGAACCCCGGCTCCGGGCGGATCACCGCACCCCCGTTGGTCATCACCGGTTCGGCGAGGACCGCGGCGACGTCACCGGGGGCAAGGGCCCGTTCCAGCGCGTCGAGGTCGTTGAACTCCACGACCTTCGTGGTCTCCCGGACGTCCACGCCGTTCGGTTCGACGCCGGGTTGCGGGATCACCTCGCCGTCCGGGGACAGGACGGCGGCCGTCTGCTCCAGGGACCCGTGGTAGGCGCGGTTGAAGATCAGGATCCGCCGCCGTCCGGTGGTCACCTTGGCCAGTAGCAGGGCGAACCGGTTCGCGTCGGACGCCGACACGGTGAACTGCCAGAACGGGAGCCCGAAGCGGTGCCGGAGCTCCTCGGTCACCCAGACGTGGTCCTCGTGCGACCAGAGCGTGACGCTGCCCCGGCCGAGCTGGTCCCGCAGCGCCGTGACCACCGCCGGATGGTCGTGGCCCCACAGCGCGGCCGTGCCCGCCAGCCCGAAGTCGGCGTACTCGTGCCCGTCGACGTCGTACAGGCGGGCGCCCGCCGCGCGCTCCACCGTCAGCGGCACCGGCGGCGGGAACTGGTTGATCCAGTGCTGCGGGGTGCCGTGGATCTGGGAGCGGCGCGCCCGTTCGCGCAGCGCCGCGGATCTCGGCCGGGCCTCGATCCAGCGGGCCCGTTCCTCGTCCAGCAACTCGCCGAGCCGCTTCGGATCGAGCCCCGGAGGTGCCTCGGTCGGCTGGTCGCCCATCGTCGCTCCCGGACGGCGTGCCCGCGTCGTCATCAGCGGCGTGCCGCGGTCAGCGCGGACGCCACGTCCCCGAACGCCTCCAGTTGGGTCGTCCGGTCGTACATCGGGTAGAGGATCAGCTCCTCCGCCCCGGCGTCGAACAGTTCACTCAGCTGCCGGGCGCAGCGGTCCGGTGGGCCGTACACCGCGACCCGGTCGACCATGCTGGACGCGTCGTACACCGGGTTGCCGCCGAAGGCGCGGTCGAACGCGGGGACCAGGTGCCGCCGCGCCTCCTCCTCGGTGTCCTCGACGGCGATGTAGACGCTCTTGGAGACGGTGAAGGTCGCGGGGTCGCGTCCCTGCTCCTCCATGGCCTGATGGACGATCTTCAGCTGGTCCAGGAAGTCCTCGGTGGCGGCGGGCCCGGCGCCGGTCCAGCCGTCGGCGATCCGCACGGCGCGCCGCAGCGCCGGTTCGGCGCGGGCACCGATCCAGATGGGCGGGGCGGGCCGCTGGACCGGCTCCGGCTGCGACCGGATGCCGGAGAACTTGTAGATCTCACCGTCATAGTCGGCCTCGGTCCCGCTCCACAGGGCCCGCATCACGCCGATGCCCTCGATCAGACGGCGGACCGGCCGATCGGTCGGAATGCCCAGTGCGCTGAGGGTCTCCCGGTGGTAGTCGAGGCCGACGCCGAGCCCGACCGTGAGCCGCCCGCCGGAGAGCTGGTCGATGGTGGCGAGCTCGCGGGCCTGCACGGCCGGGTTCCGCCGGCCGGAGTACAGCACGCCGATGCCCAGCCGCAGCCGGGAGGTGACGGCGGCCAGGTACGACAGCACGTGCAGCCCGTCGAGGGAGAAGTTCTTGGCGCTCAGGGTGTCCTGCGTCCAGATCCCGGTGAATCCGAGTTCCTCGGCGCGCCGTGCGAACGGCACCAGCGCCTCGGGGTCGGTCGGCGCCCCGACCGACAATCTGGGCGCCCGCGACTCGGCCTCGTTCGTTCCGGACTTCACTACCCACCGCCCCGTCTCGTCTGTTTTCGTGGGAGCGGCTCCGAGTATGCGAGCGCACTGTTGTGATTGTCAACAGTAAGGGCTGTGGGAATTTGATCGGTTTCGCCAAGAATCCGCTGCGGACTGGTTGGGGCGATGTTCGTGAAACGCCCGTGTGTCAGCGGTTTCGCGCGTTCTCGTGGATCTTCGAATATATCTCTGTTGGTGCTTCGGAAGGGTCTACGGCCGTCTCAGGACCGAGACGCTTTTCCCTGGCCAACTGTTGACATCGGCAACACAATGGAGCTTTTGTGTCGGTGGATCACTCCGGTGACTGCAACCAGAAATCGCGCAGATCGTAGAACTCGGCCTCCTCGTCGAAATGCGTCATCTGCTCGTCCCGCCAGGCCTTGTAGTCCGGTGGCATCTGCGTGCGCTCGCCCTCGCGGGCCGCGTCCCGGGAGGTGAAGTAGGCCACGCCGGTGACGAAGCCGTCCGGACGGACGCAGAACATGCCGCCGATCATGTCGGGCCGCAGCCGGTCCAGGGTCCGCTGGGCCTCCTCGGGCACGAACGGGCGCACCGCCTCCCGGTCGCGGAGCCGTGTCTCCAGGATCTGCACGAAGCCCGTCCGGTACGTGCCGCGCCGCCCGAACGTCTCCACGTCGGTGCACTCGTGGACGTCGACGTCGCCGTCGGACAGCTCCTGGAGCCGGTTCCACCACCAGACCTGCTCGCGCCGCCTGTCGTTGCGCCGCGCCGCCCGCTCCGAAGCGAAGCGCGCCAGGTTGAAGAAGACGCCGTCGTCGGTCACCCCGCCGGTGGTGCCCAGCCATCCCCGCGCGCCCGGCGCGGCCTCCCGGTGCCAGCGTTCGGCGGCCTCCTTGAGGGCCGCCGCGTCCCGCGTCCGGCCCTTGATGACCTGGACGCACGGCTTACGCTGGCCGAACACCGCTCACCCCCGGCCCCACGATACCGATCGGCGGGCAAACCGGAGGCCATCGCCGGTCGACGATCGCGCCGACCGGCGATGGCGCGTTCAGCGCAGCCGGGCCTCGATGGCCTCGATGATCCGGGGACGCAGTTCCGCGGCGCGGACCACGGCGTCGACGGAGCCCACCTCGACCGCGCGCCGGATGTCGTGCACGCGGTCGAACTCGGCGGCGACCTCGCCGAGCTTCTCCGCGCGGACCGACGAGCGCAGCTCGTCCAGCTCGGCGGTCAGCGCGGCACGGTCGGCGCCGGTGGCCGTGGCGACCCGTGCCTCGAGGTCCCGGACGCGGGGATCGGTGGCGGTGCGGGCGTCGACGTCGCGGGAGAACACGACGGCGGCGGCCGGGGCGCCGCCCAGCACCGAGGCGAAGGAGCCGTCGACGGCCAGGACCGTCATCGTGGGGTTGAGGGTCTTGGAGAACACCACGAACGCGCCGCCGTGGTAGCGGGAGATGACGCAGAACACGATCGGGCCGCGGAAGTTGACGATGGCCCGGCCGATCTCGGCGCCGTACTCGAGCTGGAGCTTGCGGAGCGACTCGGGCGAGCCGTCGAACCCGGACAGGTTGGCCAGGACGACCAGCGGACGGTTGCCGGACGCGGCGTTGATGGCGCGGGCGGCCTTCTTCGACGACTGCGGGAACAGGGTCCCGGCGGTGTAGGAGTCGGGGCCGTCGGTGGGCGGGAAGCCGCGGCGTGGGACGGGCCGCGACTCGATGCCGAGCAGGCAGACCGGGATGCCGCCGAGGTGGACGTCCTGGACGACGGCGGTGTCGGCGTCGGCCATGGCGGCCCAGCGTTCCAGAACGGGATGGTCCTGGTCGGACAGCGCGCGCATCACGGTGCGGATGTCGAAGGGCTTCTTGCGGTCCGGGTTGGTGTCGGCGGAGAAGATCTCGCCGACGGTGGTGAAGTCGCTGCCCTCGACGGTGTGCGGGAAGTCGCGGATGTCGCGGTCGACGGGGTCGGTGGTCGGCGCGCGGCGGGGCGTGCTCTCCCCGGGCGCGATGTAGGTGTGGTCGTAGTGGGACATCAGGATGTCGCGGGCGCCGGTCAGGTTGGGGGCCCAGTACTGGGCCTGGCCGTTGGGGCCCATGACCCGGTCGTGACCGCCGATGCCGAAGTTGTCCTCGGCGGACACGCCGCCGGAGAAGTCGAGGGCCTGCTTGCCGGTCAGGACCATGGCCGAGTCGGGCGTCATGACGAGGACGCCCTTGGTGTGCATGAGCATGGTCGCCTCGGCGTTCCAGTAGGGTTGCGCGCCGACGTTGATGCCCGACACCACGACGTTGATCTCGCCGCCGTCCTGGGTGAACTCCACGATCCGTTTGAGCGCGGCGGCGACCCAGTCCATGTTCTCGGTGCCCGAGTCCATCGAGATCCGGGCGCCCGACGACAGCGCGTACCACTCCACCGGGACCCGCATCCGCTCCGCCAGGTCAAGCGCCGCGATCACCCGGCGGCACTCCGGCTCCGACAACGCCCCCAGCGACTTCGTGGGGTCCCCGAGCAGCACGACCCGCGTGACGCCCTCCGGGTAGCGCGGGGTCGGCGTGCTGACCACACCGGCGACCATCGCCGCGGTGTTGCGTCCCTTCGGCCGGTCGACCGGCACCAGCGCGTTCGCGTCGTCGAGGTCGTGCTCGACGAAGTCGCCGAGCAGGCCCGTCAGCTCGTACGGGTACACGGTGTTGCGGCTGCTCGCGCCGAGGACCTTCTGCCGGTAGGCGTCGACGGGTTCGACCGGCTCGTCCGACGGCGCCCCGACCGTCAGCTCGGCGCCCCCGGTGACGTCGAACGCGATCCGCACCGCGATCTTGTCGAGCCCGCCGGTCCGCGGATCGCGCTGCCGCGCGATGAACAGGATCTCCTCCAGCCCGGCGCCCACGGTCGTCGGCAGCACCCGTCCGGCGATCATCTCCAGCTCGGTGCGGGCGAGGTGGCTCGGCGGCCACACGTAGACGACGATGCGGTTGGTGTTGAAGCGCTTCTTGGACGGACGCAGCGCCTGCGCCCGGCGGATCGAGTCGAGGCAGGCCGCGACCGTGTACTCGGCCGTCGGCAACGCCAGCAGCCTGCCCTCGTGGTCGCGCAGCTCGGTCAGGTTGCGCACCTGCGCGAACGCCACGAGCCGTTCGTCCGACGGGTTCTCCCGCGCCACGCCCCGGAAGAGGTAGACCTCCTCGTCCGCCGACGGCAGCCGGGTGAGGTCGAACCCGCTCCACCGCTCCATCTGCATCCGCTGCGCGATGTACGGGTGCAGGCCGCGGATCAGCCGCTCCTCGACCATCCCGCCGGCCCCCGGACGGAACGTGAAGTGGTGGTGCATCACCGCGCCGCCGCTGCCCGCGACGGTCGTGGTCACCCTGCGGACCCGGTCGGGCAGCGGATGCGCGTTGACGACCTCGTGCAGCGCGGCCGCCATCGCGTCGAAGTCCTCCGGCTGGTTCTCCCAGGCCACATAGATGTCGGCGTCGGTGTCGGCGCGGGAGGCGTCCGCGCCACCGGTCAGCTCCGCGAGCCCGCGCAGCGCCCCGCCGAGCGCGTCGAAACCGACCGCGGCGGAGACCACCCGGTCGTCCGCGCGATCGGCGACCACGAACGCGCAGCCCCCGACCTCGCGGGTGCGGACGCCGGTGAGGCCCTTGTTGCCGTAGTAGCGCCGGGTCAGGACCTCCAGCATGACCGTGTTGTCCCGGTCCTGGCGGACGATCCGCCGGCCGAGCAGCCGGACCAGCGGCTCGGTGCTGCGCACCATCTCGGCGATCCGGTCGGCGCGGTCCGGCGCGTCCGGGTGCGTGTCCAGATGGTGCAGGTGCCTGCGGACGTCGGCGTACACGCGGGCGCGGTTGCGGCGCAGCAGCGGTTGGGCGAACCAGGCGAACACGACACCGCGGGCGAGGTCGGCGACCACGGGGAAGCGGACCTGTGTCGCGGCCACCAGCCGCTCCAGGGCGAGCCCGATCGGCTCGTGCATGGCCTGGTCGGGCGGCGGCTCCCGCAGCCAGGTGCGCAGCAGCGCCGCGAGCACCCTGACGTCGGCGGACGTGCGCTGCTGGGCGAGGAAGAGCCGGAACACCGCGGTCTCCAGCTCGGGCGAGCGGTCCAGCCCGGTGACGCCGTAGTGCCCGAGCGCCCTGGCGAGCTTGACCTGGAACGCCTCGGGGAGCCCGGCCCGGTCGACGTCCAGGCTCTTCAGATAGGTGTGGAAGTACTCGCGGTCGCTGTGGACGTGGCTGCCGTCCCCGCCGCCGGGCCCACCGACCTCGATGCCCGCCGGACGGTTGCGGCCCAGCTCGGCGAGGTCGGTGAACACCTCGACGAGTTCGAGTTCCCCGGCGAGGGTGCGGTCGCCGGCGCTCTCCGCCCGCGTGGCGAGATAGTCGTCCAGCACCCGGCCCTCGTCATGCGGGTCGACGTCGAAGCCGAGGAGCAGGCTGCGCAGTTCCTCCTGGCAGCGGGCGGCGCGTTCCCCGGCCGAGACCGTTTCGGGCGCGTCCGGCAGGTCCAGTTCGACCGTTCCGGTCGCCGTGTCGTCGGCGTCCTCGGCGTCGTCGGCGAGCGGCTCCAGCCGCAGCAGCGCCGCGCCGGTCTCCACCTGGGCGCCCACGGACACGACGCATTCCTTCAGCCGCGCCTTGAAGGGCGCCCGCAGCACCGTCTCCATCTTCATGCTCTCCAGCACCAGCACCGGAGCGCCCGCCTCGACCTCGGCGCCGACCTTCAACGGGGTGGCGACGACCAGCGCCGGGGCGGGGGAGCGGACGACGCCGCCCTCGTCGCGGCTGACCCGGTGCGTCACGCCGTCCACCTCGACCAGGTGGACGGGCCCGTGCGCCGCGGTGAGCAGCCGGTACCGGGTGCCGTTGACGACGATCTGCCCGGTGTGCCGGTCGAAGCGGTCGAGTTCGACGACGGCGGTACGGGACGTCCCCTCGCCGCCGCCCACGACCTCGACGCCGACGCGGAACCGGTGCGCGCCGACCCGCGCGACGCGCAGGCGGTAGCCGACGCCGCGCAGCTTGAGGTCCAGCGGCCGGCCGCTCTCGTGCCGGACCTGCGGACGTCCGCCGAACGCGGTCGACAGCAGCCGCTGCCGTTCGGCGCGCTCCTCCTCCTCGTACGCGTCGATGGCGGCGGCGGCCAGCGCGACGGCGGAGTGCCGGTGCGAGACGAGTTCGCCCTCGGCGCGAACGCGGTCGATCCAGCCGGTGTCGGCGGTGGCGTCGATGACCTCGGGCCGGTCGAGCAGGTCGAGCACGAAGCTCTTGTTCGTCGCGCCGCCCTCGATGACCACCGTGGTCTGCGCCATGGCCCGGCGCAGCCGGGCGAGCGCCTCGGCCCGGTCCCGGCCCACCGCGATGATCTTGGCGATCATCGAGTCGAAGTCGGCGGGAATGGTGTCGCCCTCGCGGACGCCGGTGTCCACGCGGACGCCAGGCCCGGCGGGCAGGGCCAGCTTGGCGATCCGGCCCGGGGACGGCGCGAAGTCGCGGTCGGGGTCCTCGGCGTTCAGCCGGGCCTCGATGGCGTGCCCGCGCTCCACCGGCGGCCCCCCTTCGAGCCGTCCGCCGGACGCCACCCACAGCTGCGCCCTGACCAGGTCGAACCCGGTGGTCGCCTCGGTGATCGGATGCTCCACCTGCAACCGGGTGTTGACCTCAAGGAAGGCGAACAGCCGGTCGCCCGGGTGGTACAGGAACTCGACGGTCGCCGCGCCGCGGTAGCCGACCGCGACGGCCAGCCGCTCGGCGGACGCCTTCAGCTCGGCGGCCTGCTCGGCGCTCAGCACCGGCGAGGACGACTCCTCGATGACCTTCTGGTTGCGGCGCTGCACCGAGCAGTCGCGGACGCCGAGCGCCCACGCGGTCCCCGCGCCGTCGGCGATCACCTGGACCTCGACATGCCGGGCGCCGGTGACCAGCCGCTCCAGGAACACGACGCCGCTGCCGAACGCCCGCGCCGCCTCCTGGCTGGTGCGCTCGTAGGCGTCGATCAGCTCGGCCTCGTTGGAGATCACCCGGATGCCCCGGCCGCCGCCGCCCGCGGTCGCCTTCAACATCAGCGGGTAGCCGACCTCGGCCGCCGCCCGCAGCGCGTCCTCCAGGGTCTCCACCGCGCCGCGGCTCCACGGCGCGACCGGCACCCCGACCTCCTCGGCGATCAGCTTCGCGCCGATCTTGTCGCCGAGCTTGCGCATCGCCTCCGCGCTCGGGCCGACGAAGGTCACCCCGATCCGGTCGCACAGCTCCGCGAACGCCGGGTCCTCCGCGACGAAGCCCCAACCGACCCATGCCGCGTCCGCCCCGGTCTCCACCAGCGCGCGCTCCAGCACCTCCAGATCGAGGTAGGGGCGTGCCGCCGCGGGACCGAGGTCGTAGGACAGGTTCGCCTCGCGGACGAAGGTGGCGGTGCGGTCGACGTCGGTGTGCAGCGCCACCGTCTCGATCCGTGTCCCGGTCTCCGCTGCGATGTCCCGTACGGCATGGATGAGACGCATGGCGGCCTCACCACGGTTGACGATGGCGACACGACTGAACACCGGACAGGCCCTCCAGTAGACGACGAAGCGCGCGCCGGGACGCGGGGACCCCCGACGATGATGTTCACTGTTCCGCGAACCGCCCTCCGGCGCCATGTCGGAGACATCGCACACTGAGCGCCTTCAGTTGTGGGAAACGTGCAAAAGCCACGTCAGCGCGCCCGCCCGCGCCCCCTAAGATCTTGGCCATGTCGCGGCGCCGTTTCGAGCTCGCCATGCAACGCATGCGGGAGCGGGATCCACAGACAAGGGAGAACGCGTTCGATTTCCTCCGCGAGCACGCCGACGCCTACGTCGACGACCTGATCGCGGAGTTCGCCGCCGAGGACGACGACCACGACCTGCGCTGCCGGTTGCTCGAACTGCTCGCGGAGGCCAGGTCGCCGAAGGCGCTGCCGGTCTTCGGCGACCAGTTGGAGTCCTCGGACGAGTCCCTGCGGTTCTGGGCGGTGCGCGGTCTGGAGATGCTCGACAGCCGCGAGGCCGACCAGGTCCTCGACGAGGCGCGCGCGGACGGCTGGATCCCCTGAGCGGACCGACGGAGCGACCGAACGGCGACGGGTCTTTTGGAGGGATTCCACAGCGAAACCGGGCCCCTCGGACGGTCGTCCCGTCCGGGAGGCCCGGTCGCCTTCGGTGGCCCTAGCTCGCCAGCCCCCCGAAGAGCGGGGAGGTGACGGAACCGATGGTGTCGATGACGGGCTCCGACGGGGCGCTCGTCGGGTTGGTGTCGTCTTCCGGCGGCTCCAACGGCTCCTCCGGGGTAGGGGTCTCCTCCGGGCCCGGTGTGGACGGTGTGGGCGTCGGGGTGCCGTCCGTCGGTATCGGCGGGGGAGTCCGCTCCGGGCGGGTGGGCGTGCCGCCGCCGCCGGGAACCCGTGACGGCTGGGTGCCCGGGGCGGGGGGCCGCGCCGTCGGGGAGTCCCCGGTCTTCGCCGGCGGCGCCTGCGGGACGACCGGTGCCGGGTTCAGCACCTGTTGTGTGCCGCCTCGCGGGGCCACGGCGCTCGGATCGCCGGCGTCGCCGTCCGTCGGGGCGGGCGCGGCGCGGGTGCTGCCGCCCGCCGGGCCGGAGCCGGTGCGGCCGTTGCCGTCGAACGGTCCGAGGGCGTTCAGCGAACCCTCGCCGGCGGACGGCCAGGTCATCATCAGCCCGACCGTGATGGTGGCGGCCACCCCGGCCATGCCGCCGACGCCCTTGAGGGCGGTCCTGCGGCGGCGGGCGCGGTCCCGTCCCCGGTCGGCGAACTCGGAGTCGGGGCCGATCACCACGAGGAGGTCGTCCGGGGCGGCGGGGACCACGGGCTCGTCGGGGATCGGCTCGGGGTCGGGTTCCCGGTCGAGGTCGGCGGTGGCCAGCACCCGGTCGCGCAGCGGCGCGGGGGCCAGGGCGGGCGCCCGGCGGGCCAGCAGGTGCGGGAGCCTTCCCTTCTCGAACGCCGTGATGACGTCCATGTGCTTGGCGGCCTCGGCGGTGCCGCGCATGAGCGCGTCCAGGACGAGGCGTTCCAGCGCGGTGCGCGCCTGGTGCAGGAGCTTGCGCACATCGTCGGGCGTGACGCACAGGACCCGGGCGATGTCGCGGATCTCCAGCCATTCGCCCGCGTACAGCAGCAACGCCTCGCGGTGGTCGGGGGCCAGATGGCCCGCGGCGTTCAGCAGCGGGTCGGTGGCGGACTGGGCGAAGGCCAGGTGGCCGTGGTGGTTGAACGCGCCGCGCTCGGAGCAGACGGTACGGGCCAGGTGGTGGAGCCACAGCACCGTCTCACCGCGGGGCGGATGCCGCAGCGCTTCGAGGAAGACGCTCGTGAGCGCGTCGGCCGCGCCCTGGTCGCCGACCAGGGACCAGCAGTGCGCGTAGAGGCGGTGGGCGTGAGCGTCATAGAGAGTTTCCAGGTCCCCAGGCATGTGACCTCCTCGTGAGGGGCCGTGGGAGCAGCCGTTCTGGAGAGCGGACAGGGGGACGGCCCGTTCGGGGCACGCCAGGGCACAGGACTCTAGTGCAATGTATGTCGGCTGAGAAGAGAATGATGTCTGAGAGTAGTGATATTCCACGCAGAGTAAGGCGATGATCGTAATCTGTGATCTCCGACACATCGCCCGGCCGAATAACGTTCAGTCGCGGGCGTGTCGTTCGATTCCGAACGTCAGCTCCTTGTTGCGTTCCACCAGGTTCCATTCGCCCTCGCGAAGCGCGTGATTGCTGATCCAGAACACCATCACGCGATGGTCGGGGAAGCGGGCGAATTCGCCGAACGACCAGTCGTTGCCGCCATCATGTTCATTGATGACGCGGCCGTTGGCACGTACCACTCCCCAGCCGTAGCCATAATGCATTTCTATACCGTCCGCGGCGCCGACGAACACGTGCGGCGTGAACATCTCGCGCTTGGCCCGTCTGGACAGGACGCCGTTCCCCGCCAGGGCCCGGTGCCAGCGGAACATGTCGCGCGGGGTGGACAGCAGCCCACCGTTGCCGCGCAGGAACCAGTAGGGCCCGTCGGCGGCCCAGGGATGCTCGTACGGCCTGCCCTGCGGGACGCCGCGCTCGTCGTACTCGACGGCCACCTCGTCCCGCTTCCAACGCGGCAGCACGTACCCGGTCCGTGTCATCCCCGACGGCTTGAACAGGTGCTCGGCCAGGAAACGTTCGTAGCCGACGCCGGAGACCTTCTCGATGATCGCCGCCAGAACGCTGTATCCCAGGTTGGAGTAGTGGAACTCGGCACCCGGGGCGGACCGGAGCCCGGACCTCAGCGCGACCTCCAGCATCCGGTCGCGCGAGACCGGGTCGTAGTCGTCGCCGCCGGCGCCCTCGTCGTCGAGCCCCGCCGTGTGCGTCAGCAGGTGATGCAGCGTGATCCCGCGCTTGTCCGCGGGAACCCCGTCGAGATGGGCGCCGATCGGGTCGGACACCCGGAGCCGGCCCGTCATCTCCAGTTTCATGACCGCGGCGGCGGTGAACTGTTTGGTCATCGACATGATGTCGTAGACGGTGTCGCAACGCGCCGGAATCTTCTTCTCGCGGTCGGCGAGGCCGAATCCCCGGCAGTGCACGAGTCCGCCGTCGCGGGCGGCGACGACAGTGCCGCCGGGCCCTTCGGGCAGGGCGCCGTCCAGGAAAGTCCGAATGGACCGGTCGACGGGTTCCCGCGTTTGCGTCGCGAGCGGACGACCGTCGCCCTGAAGTGCGGCGTCGCGACCGTCGACGCGGAGGCCTTCACCGCATCCGCCGATCGCCACGACGCCGATGACGGCGACCGTCGCGATACCGATTTTCATACCTGGTGCGAAATGGTTGGCTCTCACCCGCCGAAACGCTACGGAGATCGGCGCCTGGAGTCGTCCCTCGACCGGGGGAAATACGCGTCCATCTCACCGGGGACACCGTGCCCCCCGCGCCGGTGAACCGGGTCCGGTCACCAAGGCGACCCCGGCTGATTTGTCGGGTGCCGTCCTTGTGGTCGGGACGAGCGCCGACCGATCATGACGGCCATGACGACGACCGCGCTCGACGCGCTGCTCGACTCCCTGGTCCGCAAGGCCCTCGCCGGTGAACGTCCGACCCGGGAGCAGTTGCTGGAGGTGTTGCGCGCGCCCGACGAGGACGTGCTCGACGTGGTGACGGCCGCGTCCAAGGTGCGGCGGCGCTTCTTCGGACGGCGCGTCAAACTGAACTACCTGGTCAACATGAAGAGCGGTCTGTGCCCGGAGGACTGCGGCTACTGCTCGCAGCGGCTGGGATCGACGTCGCAGATCCTCAAGTACTCGTGGATCTCCACGGCGGAGGCGACGGAGAACGCGACGCGCGCCGTCGCGGCGGGCGCCCGGCGGGTGTGCCTGGTGGCCAGCGGGCGCGGACCGTCCGACCGCGACATCGACCGGATCGGCGACACGGTCGCCGCCATCAAGGAGGCCGCGCCGCGGGTCGAGGTCTGTGTGTGCCTCGGACTGCTCAGGTCGGGCCAGGCCGAGCGGCTCAGCGAGATCGGCGCGGACGCCTACAACCACAACCTCAACACCAGCGAGCAGACCTACGGCGACATCTGCTCGACCCACACCTTCGACGACCGGGTCCAGACCGTGGAGCAGGCCAAGCGGGGCGGACTCTCCCCGTGCTCCGGCGCGATCTTCGGGATGGGGGAGAGCGACGACGACATCGTGGACGTCGCCTTCGCCCTGCGGAAGCTGGACCCCGACTCGGTGCCCGTCAACTTCCTGATCCCCTTCGAGGGCACGCCGATGGCGGGACGGTGGGAGCTGACCCCGCTGCGCTGCCTGCGCATCCTGGCGATGTTCAGGTTCCTGTTTCCCGACGGCGAGGTCCGGGTGGCCGGGGGGCGCGAGATCCATCTGCGCGGGCTCCAGCCGCTGGCCCTGCACCTGGCCAACGCCATCTTCCTCGGCGACTACCTCACCAGCGAGGGCCAGCCGGGCGAGCGCGACCTCGCGATGATCGCCGACGCGGGGTTCGTCGTCGAAGGCGCCGAGGAGACCGGCGAGACCGGGGAGGCCGGGGAGGCCGGGGACGCCGGGCGCGGCGACGACGGCGCGGGCCCCGCCGCGCGGCACGACCTCGTCGCGCTGCGCAGGCGGGGCCCGGGCTCCTCGCTGCCGGCCAACACCTGACGGGTGTTACGCCCTGACCTTCCGGCGCCGCCGCTGCTGCGTGAGCAGCAGCCGGGCCCGGGGGTCGACGAACGCGCGCAGGCTGCCGCCCGCCACGTTCAGCAGGAACACGAAGATCGCGATGGACAGGCCGGGGAACAGCACCATCGTCGGATGCTCCTGTAGGTACGTGCGCCCGTCCGCGACCATGTTCCCCCAGGTCGCGGTGGGCGGTGAGATGCCGAGCCCGAGGAAGCTCAGCGTCCCGTCGATCAGCATCGTGCCCGCCGACAGCAGGACGCACTGGACGACGGCGAGCGGCAGCGTGTTCGGCAGAACGTGCACCGCCAGCGTCTTCCAGGGCCCCATCCCGGACACCCGTGCCGCCTTCACGTACGTGCGGGTGGCCAGGCTCAACGTGCGGCTGCGGATGATGCGCGCCGTGTAGGGCGTGAAGATGATCGTCACGGCGAGCAGTTCGCTGAGCATGCCCGGTCCGATGACGACCGCGAACACGATCGCCAGGATGATGGACGGGAACGCCATCCACGCGTCCACGATCCGCATGATCACCGAGCCGAAGCGGACGAAGTAGCCCGCCACCAGCCCGATGAACGTGCCGAGACTCGCCGCGCACAGCGTGATCAGCAGGGTCATGCCGATCGACACCCGTCCCGCCGCCGCCCACCGGGCGAACAGGTCCCGACCGAACTTGTCGGTGCCCATGGGATGGTCCAGCGACGGTGACAGCAGCCGCCGCGCCGGGTCCGTGGCGTTCGGGTCGGTCAGCGCCAGCGGCAGTAGCAGCACCAGCACGGTGATCGACACGAGCAGGGTTCCGGCGACGACGAGCGTCTTGTTGTGCCGGGCGAAGGACGCGACCGGCGCGAGGGGACGCCGCCGTGGCGGCGCCCCGGCCTTCTTCACGAGGGTCGCCGTCACGCGACACGCACCTTCGGGTTGACCAGCGAATAGGTGAGGTCCACCAGCAGGTTGACCGCGACGAACAGGAACGCGATGAACATGACCACCCCCTGGATGAGCGGGAAGTCGCGGGCGTACACGGCGCCGAGCAGCGTCGTGCCGAGCCCGGGGATGACGAAGATGCTCTCGATGACGACCACCCCGCCGATCAGCGAGGCGAAGTTGAGCCCCACCGTGGTCAGCACCGGCAGCATCGCGTTGGGCAGCACGTGCAGGATGGCGATCCGCCGCTCGGTGACGCCCTTCGCCCGCGCGGTGCGCAGGTACGGCTGGCTCAGCTCACCGAGCACGCCCTCCTCCATCGTGATGGTGAAGAACGCCGTCTGGCCGATGACGAGCACCGCCACCGGGAGGACGAGTTGCGGGACGGCCGCGACCGGATCGGCGAAGAACGGCGTGTAACCGCTGGTCGGGAACCACCCGAGGTTCAGCGCGAACACGTACACGACCAGCAGGGCCAGCCAGAACTCCGGCAGGGCGAGGCCGAACTGGGTCGCCCGGTTCACGAACCGGGCGGCCCAGTTGTGCGGCGACACCGCGGCCCAGCTGACGATCAGCACGGTCAGCACGAAGCTGATCGCGGTGCTCGTCACGGCCAGCGTCAGTGTCGGCGCGATATGGTCCCCGATCACCTGGAGCACCGGTTGCTGGTAGTGGATCGATGTGCCGAAGTCACCGGTGACGACGTTGCCCAGCCAGTTCAGATACTGCTCGTACTTCGGTCCGGTGAGCCCGAGGTCCGCCCGCAGACGTTCGAGTTGTTCCGGCGAGGCCTTGGTGCCGAGCAGCACCTGGGCCGGGTCGCCGGGGATCGACCGCAGCAGGAAGAACAGGGTCGTGCCGACGACGAACAGCACCAGTACCAGGTCACGCAGTCGACGCAGGATGACGAGGACCATGGCCGCCTACTTCTTGATCCACACGTCGGCGAACTCCATGCCCCAGCCGTCGTAGCCACCGACGTTCGGCCGGTGCGCGACATAGTTCTTCGCCATGTAGAGGGTGATGGTCGGCAGGTTCTGGCTGGTGAAGCCCTGGATCGCGTCCACCGCCCGCTTGGCCTCCTCCGGTGTCGTGGCCCGGTCGTAGGCCTCCAGCAGCGGCGCGAGCTTGTCACGCGGGTAGCCGGAGTTGTCGAGGCCGTTGACGTTGTCGGTGTACGAGGGCACCGGCGGGTTGCCGTCGTCCATCAGGGCGAGGACGTCCCAGCTGTTCGGCTTGTTGTTCTTCCTGCCCATCAGCGTGGCGAAGTCGTAGCTCTCGATGCTCGACTTGATGCCGATCTTCTTCAGCTGGTTCTGGATCACGAGCAGCGCGTCCTTGAACTGCGGGAACTCATCGGTCGTGATCATGCGGATGGTCTGGTCGGGACGCAGCCCGGCGGCGGCGAACATCTGCTTGGCCTGCTCGGGGTTGTTCTGCTCCCACTTGGCCTTGCCCGCGTCGGAGTACAGGTTCTTGTTGGTCTGCGTGGCGAAGGCCCCGTTGCTGGGCTGGGTCAGTTCCGGCACGCCCTGCGCGGCCATGATCGCCTTCTTGTCGATGAGCAGGTTCATGGCGTCCCGGGCCTCCGCCTTGGAGAAGATCGACCCGGAGTTGTGGTTCAGCGCCACGTACTGGACGTTGGCCGCCGCCTCGACCTTGATCTTCAGTTGGGCGTCGTTCTTGATCTGGTCGTACTGGTCGTGCGAGGGCTCGGCGACGTCCCACAGCCCGGTCTTCAGACCGTTCAGCACGGCGTCCTCGTCCGCGACGATCTTGTAGGTGATCGTGTCCAGGAAGGCGCGCTTGGCACCCGCGTACCCGCTGGACGGGCCCTTCGGCGGCTTGTAGTTCGTGTTGCGTTCGAGGACGATCTGCTGCCCGCGCGTCCACGACTTGACCTTGTAGGGGCCGGTGCCGATGATCCGCTCGTTGGGGATGCCCGTCGGACCGGAGGCGGCGATGTCGGCGGCCTTGTGGATCTCCGAACCCGCGCTCGCGGCCATCAGCGCGATGAGGTTGAACGGCCGCTTGAGCGAGACCTCGACGGTCGCGTCGTCCTTCGCGGTGACGTCCTTGAGCACCGGCTTGAGCGATCCGGCGTAGCTGCCGTTCTCCACCCAGTACTTCAGCGAGGCCACCACGTCGGCGGCCTTCAGCGGCGTCCCGTCGGAGAACGTGACGCCCTGACGCAGGGTGAAGGTGAAGGCCAGCCCGTCGTCGCTCTTCTTGTACGACTCGGCCAGCACGGGTTGCGGCTGGTAGTTCTTGTCGATGGTCACGAGCTGTTCGAACACCTCGTGGCTGATGTAGCTGACGCCCGCGTTGGTGTTCTTGACCGCGTCCAGCGAACCGGGGTCCTGGGCGATGCGCACCGTGAGGTTGCCGCCCTTGACCGGCGGGCCGTCGGCACCGTCCTTCGTTCCCGTCGCCTGTGAGTTGCAGGCCGACGCCAGTCCGGCGGCGACCAGGACGGCCGCCGTGGCGGCCAGGATGCGGCGAGGAAGTTGGCGCTTCCGGTGCCGTCGTGAGGGGAGCTGTTGGTTGAGGGGGGTGTTACTGATCATGGGTGGGCTCCTCACCCCAAGTCCGGCCTCGTGGCGGTAAAAGGTAATCGCGGTCACGCCGCCGCAGTAGGCGCCAGCTTCCGTGATTCTGTCACTGATGAGAACTTTCGCCTGTCCAGTAAATCCTCGTCCGGTTCGCCCCTTGTCGGCACGGTAGCGGTTGGCGCAAACTTGCCCGTACTCAGAGTTTTCGCTGCTCATGGCGCGCGCCCGTCGGATGGTGCGCGGTGCCGGTCGGGCGGGAGGGATGGCACACATGTCGTTGCTTGAGATCGATGATTTCTGTGTCGGAGTGGACACGGGGGACGGCAGTGTGGAGCTGGTTCGCGAACTCTCGCTGAGTCTGGAACGAGGCGAGACCCTGTGCATCGTCGGCGAGTCCGGCAGCGGCAAGACGGTCACCGCGCTGTCGGTGATCCGGCTGTTGGAATTCGTCACGCCGACCCGGACGACCGGCGAGGTCCGGCTGGAGGACGTCGATCTCACCGCGCTGACCGCCGAGCAGATGCGCGCCATCCGGGGCCGGCGCATCGGCATGGTGTTCCAGGAGGCGATGGACTCCCTCAACCCGGCGCAGCGGATCGGCGCGCAGCTCGTCGAGGCGTACCGTCCGGCGGGCGGCCCGGTGGGCACCTCCGCCCGCGACCCGCGTCGGCGCGAACTGCGCGAGAAGGCCGAGGCCCGCGCCCTGGAGCTGCTCGGCGAGGTCGGGTTCCCCGACCCGGCGGGGATCATGAACCGCTATCCGCACCAGCTGTCGGGCGGGATGCAGCAGCGGGTGATGATCGCGATGGCCCTGATGTCCGGGCCCGACCTGCTGCTGGCCGACGAGCCCACCACCGCGCTGGACGCGACCACGCAGAAGGAGATCCTGCGGCTGTTCCGCGACGTACAGCGCGCGCACCAGATGGCCTGCGTGTTCATCACCCACGACATGGGCGTCGCGGCGGAGATCGCCGACCGGATCGCCGTTCTGTACGCGGGCCGGCTCGTCGAGATCGGTCCGGCCGCGCAGGTGCTCGGCGCGCCGCGACACCGCTACACCCGCGCGCTGGTGGAGTGCGTCCCGCAGGCACGGGTGCGCCGCACCGAGAACCTGCCGTCGATCTCCGGCTCGGTGCCGGGGCCCGCCGAGACGCTGCCCGGCTGCCGGTTCGCGCCGCGCTGTGCGCACTCCGTGGACCGGTGTGTCAGCACCGAACCCGTGCTGAGCCCGCTGGACGAGCCGGGCGGCGGCGAGGTCGCCTGCTGGAACCCCGGCGACGGCCCGGTGATCGCGCTGGACGCTCCCGCCACCGACGCTCCCACCACCGACGCCCCCGTCACGGAAGCCCCGGCCACGGACGCCCCGGCCACGGAGACCGCCGAGCCGGTCCTGGTGGTCGAGGACGTGCGCAAGACGTTCACCACCCGCGGTGGTCGTGGAGGTCTGCTCGGGCTGCGCCGCCGTGAGGAGGTGGCCGCGGTCGACGGGGTGAGCCTGGAGATCCGTCCGGGAGAGTTCTTCGGCCTGGTCGGCGAGTCGGGCAGCGGCAAGACGACGCTGGGCCAGCTCGTCACCGCCCTGGACGACCCGACCAGCGGTCGGATCACCGTCGCCGGATGGCGGCACGATCCGAAGGGCGTGGACGGTGGCACCCGGGACTTCCGCCGCACCGTGCAACTGATCTTCCAGGACCCGGGGAACTCCCTCGACCCCCGGCACACCGTGGAACGGATCATCGGCGAGCCGCTGCGCGAGCTGACCGGCCTGCGCGGGGAGCCGCTGCGCCGCCGGGTGGCCGAACTGCTGGAGGAGGTGGGACTGCCCGCGTCGATCAAGGACCGGATTCCCGCCCAGATCTCCGGCGGCCAGTGCCAGCGGGTCGCGATCGCCCGCGCCATCGCGCCCGAGCCGCGCCTCATCGTGGCGGACGAGCCGACCTCCGCGCTGGACGTGTCCGTCCAAGGGCAGGTCATCAATCTGCTCTTGGAGCTGCGCCGCGAACGCGACCTCGCCTACCTGTTCATCTCCCACAACCTGAGCCTCGTCCTGTCGGTCGCGGACCGGGTCGGGGTGATGAAGGACGGCCGCCTCATCGAGGTCGGCACCGCGGAGGAGATCGCCTCCCGTCCCCGGCACGAGTACACCAGGCGGCTGCTGGCCGCGAGTCCGGACCTGGCGCCACGACAGGACCGAGCCACACCGGACGCCGCACGGTCCTGAACACGGAGGTGACGGAGGATGCGTGAGCGAAGGCCCCTGCCGACGCACAAGTTCGACGACCCGTTGATCGCGTCCGGGCCGCCCGGTTTCGCGATCGCCTCGTTCGGCGACCTGGCGCCGTGGTCGTACGCGTCGTTCCCGCACCGGCACGAGTTCTACGAGCTCGTGTGCGTGACACGCGGATCCGGCACCCATGTCATCGACTTCGTGCCCTACGAGGTGGCGCCGGTGACGCTGTACTTCGTCGCCCCCGGCCAGGTGCAGTTCTGGGAACGGCGCTCCCCGCTCGAAGGGTTCATCATCGTCTTCCTGGAGGAGTTCCTGGCCGCCCAGTACGGCGACCGGGTGTCTCCGCGCCGGTTCCTCGCGCTCGACCCGCTGGAGGTCGGGCACGCGCTCCGGCTCGAACCCGACCAGGTCGAACCGATCATGGGGTTGTTCGCCTCGATGGACCGCGAGTACCGGCGCGCCGCGGGCGCCGACGTCTCGGTGCTCCAGGCGTACCTGCACATCCTGCTGGTCGAGATGCGCCGGGCGCACAAGGAGGCGGGGGTCGGCACCGTCGAGGACCGCCGCACCGCGCTGGCCCGCAGGTTCCTGCGCCTGGTCAGCGACGAGATCATGCAGGAGCAGACCGTCGGCGGGTACGCCGCGCGCATCGGCATCACCCCGAAGTACCTCGCGGACGTGGTGAAGCGCTCGACCGGCAGGACCCCCGCCGAGATCATCCGGGCGGCGCTGACCGTCGAGGCCAAACGGCTGCTCGCGCACACCGATCTGAGCATCGCGCAGATCTCCAAGCGGCTGTCGTTCGACAACCCGTCCTACTTCGGCCGGTTCTTCAAGCGCGAGGTCGGCACGAGCCCGGGGCAGTTCCGGCGCCAGGCGGCGGCCACCGCGGGCGGGGCGGTCCTGGCGTCCGCGCCGTCCATGGCGGCCATGCCTCCGATGTCACCGATGTCGGTCAACGGCGCAGGTGTGACCTCGGTTCCGTGACACACTCACCGACCCCAGTAGCTGTCAGGGCCACGACGCCCGCGCTTAGCGTGACCACATGGAATCGACAGTTCCGGCCGTCGAGGCCCGGTTCGCCGAGCGCCGCGCGGCACGGCTCCGCACACTGATCACCGACGACCTGGTCACCGCGTGGGTGCGTGACCCCGACACCGGCAACCGCGAACCGATGTCCTGGATCCTGCGGTTCCTCGACCGGCGCCCGCCGGGTGAACGGACCACCGTGTACGAGGCGGTCCCCGGCGCCGAATATCTGCTGGTCCACCCGCCGGCGCGGCGCGGTGGGCCGTTCCGGATCGCCGACCGGCGCCGCTTCACCGACCTGGACGCGGCGCGCGAGGCGCGGCTGCGCCGCGAACTGCACGAGGTGTTCGGCTGGGGCGAGGCCCCCACGGACACCGTCGACGGCCCCGACCTGGTGTCGACGGAGCCGGTTCTTCTCGGCTACCCCGACCGGGTCAGCGTCGCCCCCGGCGAGGACATCACGTTCATGGTCAGCGCGGAGGGCGTCGAGGAGTACACCACCGAGCTGGTCAGGCTCCGGCACGTCGACGACGACCCCGAAGGTCCCGGCGTCCGCGTCGACGTCGTGCCCGGGGCGTGGCGCGGACGGCACCGGGGACGCGCGCAGGTCATCCGGCCCGGCGCGCACATCGTCGTGACGGACCCCGGCGGCGTCACCGGGGGCGCCGCCGGCTTCACCATCGCCGCCGCCGTCCACCCCACGATCGTCACCGGCGCGCGGCAGGCGATCGTGGCCCGCTGGGGCGACGGCCCGCGCGGCCACGCCCTCGGCCTGGACGGGGAGGGACGCCTCACGCTGTGGCTCGGCGACGGCACCGCCGAGGAGGCGGCCCGTCTCGACGAGCCGCTCGACCCGCACCTGTGGTGGGGCGTCGGCGCGAGCTACGACCCGGCGACCCGGCAGGCGACACTCGTCGCCCGACCGCTCGTCACCAGCGTCAACAGCCGGGTGAGCCCGATCGTCGTGGACGACCGGCCGCGGGTCGCGCGGCACCGGTTCGACCTGGAGATGGCCCCGGCGACGGGCGGCGAGCTGCTGTTCGGCACCCTCACCCCCGAGGAGGGCCATTTCAACGGCAAGATCGAAAGTCCCGGTCTGTGGCCGTATCCGCTCACCCGGGAGGCGCTGCTCATCGCGGTGGACGAGCACGAGGCGCCGCTGCGCTGGTGGTTCGGCCCGCCGGAGGGCAGCGGCAACGCCGCGTCCCTCACCGTGCCGTGCCTTGGGCACCCCGGCCTGGACGGGCGTCTCGTCAACCTGCCGGTGCGCGGGGTGACCGGACGCCACTTCACCGGACGGGCCGAACACTACGCCGTCGACCCGCGCGGCTACGGCGCCGTCCACTTCCACGACGACGCCGTCACCGACGTGGACTGGGCGCCGTCCCACGAGCTGACCGTGCCCGATGACCTGCGCAGCGGCGTGTACGCGCTGAAGATCACGGCCGCCGACGGCTCCTGCGAACGCTCCGTTCCGTTCTTCGTCCGGCCACCCCGTGGGCAGGCCACCGGAGACCTGGCGTTGCTGATGCCCACCGCCACCTACCTGGCCTACTCGAACGAACGCGGCCTCGGCTATGTGCCGCTCGTCCCGCCGGGCACGGCGTTCCTCGAACACCGCTACGACCTCGGCCTCTCCATGTACGCGAGCCACACCGACGGCAGCGGCGTCTGCTACGCGTCCTGGCGGCGGCCGATCCTCACGCTGGCGCCGGGCTTCGACATCCACCTGTCGCCGTTCACCCTGGCCAACGACCTGTACGTGCTCGACTGGCTCACCGAGCAGGGCTACTCCTTCGACGTCATCACCGACCACGACCTGCACGCCGAGGGGGTCGAGCTGCTGCGCCGCTACCGGGGCGTGCTCACCGGCGCGCACCCGGAGTACGCGTCCGAGCAGATGCTGGACGCGCTCGAACAGTACGCGGACGGCGGCGGCAACATCGGCTACCTCGGCGGCAACGGCTACTACTGGATCGTGTCGTTCCACCCGGAACTGCCGCACGTGATGGAGTTGCGGCGCGGCGAGGGCGGCACCCGGAGCTGGCAGGCCCGCCCCGGTGAGTACCACCACGCCACCACCGGCGAACGCGGCGGGCTGTGGGTCAACCGCAACCGCGCCCCGCAGAAGCTGTTCGGGGTCGGCTTCAGCGCCCAGGGCGGCGTGCCGTCCGGGCACTACCGGCTCGGCCCGGACCTCGACGACGACACGGCCAAGCGGCTGGTCGACGGGGTCCCCGACGTGTTCGGCGACGCCGGTCTGGACGGCGGCGGCGCGGCCGGCGGCGAGATCGACCGGTACGAGCCGTCCCTCGGCAGCCCACCGAACGCGCTGGTGATCGCCACCTCCGAAGGGATCGGCGACGGCTACCAGTTCGCCGTCGAGGAACTCGGCGGCACCAATCCCGGGCAGGGCGCCACCGAACACCCCGGCGTGCGGTCGGACATCGTGTACTTCCGCACCCGCGGCGGCGGCTCGGTCTTCTCCGCCGGATCGATCGCCTACATCGGCGGGCTGTCCGCGAACGGCTACGACAACGGCGTCTCCCGACTCACCCGAAACGTCATCGAGCATTGGTTGGCCGCCCATGACTGAAATCCACAGCATCACCGTCGACCGGATGGTCCCGGTCCCGATGCGCGACGGCACCGTCCTGCGTGCCGACGTGTACCGGCCCGCCGGGCAGCGCTGCCCCGCGCTGATCTTCCGCACCCCCTACGACCGCACCGGCCTCGGCATGTACGGCACGTTCGCCATGCGGGCCGCGTCCGCCGGATACGCCGTCGTCTTCCAGGACACGCGCGGACGCGGCGCCTCCGGGGGCAAGTTCACCCCGTTCTTCCACGAACGCGAGGACGGGTACGACACCATCGACTGGGTCGCCGGCCAATCGTGGTGCGACGGCGGCGTCGGAATGTTCGGCGGCTCGTACGACGGTGTCACTCAGTGGCAGGCCGCCATGTCGGGGCATCCGGCACTGAAGGCCATCGCGCCGAACGTGACCGCCGCCGACTACCACCACGGCTGGGTGTACCGAGGCGGCGCGTTCCAACTCGGCTTCAGCCTGGGCTGGACGCTGTCACTCGCGGCGCACAACGCGGCCCGCGACCCGAACTTCGCGTCGATCCGCGGCGGCATCACCGACGCCCTCGACGACCTGCCCGGAAGCGCGCTGCGGCTGCCCCTCGACGACCACCCCTATCTCGAACGCGTCGCGTCCTACTACCGGGACTGGCTGGACCACCCCGCGTACGACGAGTACTGGGAACGAATCGACGTGTCCCGCGCCTTCCCCGACATGGACGTGGCCGCGTTCAACATGGGCGGCTGGTACGACACGTTCCTCGTCGGGACGCTCGCCAACTTCACCGGCCTGCGCGAACAGGGCCGGGACCCGGTCCGGTCACGGCAGCGGCTGCTGGTCGGGCCGTGGCCGCACGAAGGACTGTTCTCCGGCAACCCGGTCGGCGAATGGAACTTCGGCGGGCGCTCGACCGGCCCCGCCATCGACGCCGACGGCCTGCAACTGCGCTGGTTCGACACGTGGCTGCGGGACGCCGACACCGGTATGGCCGACGAACCGCCCGTCCTGCTGTACACCATGGGCGCGGCCGAATGGCGCGTCGCCGACTCCTGGCCGCTGCCCGGCACCGAGTTCCAGGACTGGTACCTGCACAGCCGCGGCCGAGCCAACACCCTCGACGGCGACGGCGTGCTGCGCCGCGACAAGCCGGACGGTCAGCAGCCCGACACCTTCCTCTACAACCCGCTCAACCCGGTGCCGACGCTCGGCGGCGCCCTGTGCTGCAACTCCGTCCACTCCCGCGCCGGGGTCTTCGACCAGCGGCCGATCGAGGCCCGCGAGGACGTGCTCGTCTACACCTCGGAGCCGCTGACCGAGCCGCTGGAGGTCACCGGGCCGGTCAGCGTCGTCCTGCACGCGAGCACGTCCGCACCCGACACCGACTGGACCGCCAAACTCGTCGATGTCGAACCGTGCGGGTACGCGCGCAACCTCACCGACGGCATCATCCGGGCCTCCTACCGCGACTCCACCCGGGAGCCGCGTCCGGTCACGCCGGGCGACGTCGTGGAGTACCGGATCGATCTCGGCGCGACCAGCAACGTCTTCCTGCCGGGGCACCGCATCCGGCTGGAGGTGTCGAGCAGCAACTTCCCGCACTTCGACCGCAACCCCAACACCGGTGAACCGGCCGGCCGTTCGGACCGCGTGGTGAGCGCGTTGCAGACCGTCCACCACGACGGCCCGTACCTGTCGCGCGTGGAGCTTCCGGTCGTCCCGGAAGGCGCGGCGACCCCGTACAAGAGGGAGTCCTGACCATGCGCACCAGGCCGTTCGGCAAGACCGGCATGGACATCACCGTCATCGGGTTCGGCAGTTGGGCCGTCGGGGGACCGGGGCTCATGGGCTGGGGCGCGCAGTCCGACGACGAGTCCGTCGCCGCGATCCACCACGCCGTCGCCCTCGGCGTGAACTGGGTCGACACCGCCGCCGTCTACGGCTTCGGCCACTCCGAGAAGGTCGTGGGGCGGGCACTCGCGGAGCTGCCCGCCGCCGACCGTCCGCTGGTCTTCACCAAGTGCGGACTCGTCTGGGACGAGAACGGCGTGGAGAGCAACGACCTGCGGCCCGAGTCGATCAAGCAGCAGTGCGACGACTCGCTACGACGACTCGGCCTCGACCACATCGACCTGTACCAGATCCACGACCCCGACCCGGACGTCCCGATCGAGGACTCCTGGGGCGCGATGCTGGAACTCGTCGAAGCCGGAAAGGTCCGCGCCGCGGGCGTCTCCAACTTCGACGTCGCGCTTCTGGACCGCTGCGCGGTCCTCGGTCCCGTCGAGTCCCTGCAACCGCCGCTGTCGCTGCTGCGCCGGGAGGCCGCCGCGGACGTCATCCCCTGGTGCGCGGATCACGGCGCCGGGGTCATCGTCTACAGCCCGCTGGCGTCCGGGTTGCTGTCCGGGTCGTTCACGCGGGAACGCGCCGAGCGGTTGCCGGACGGCGACTGGCGGTCCCGCGCCGCCGCCTTCAGGCAACCCGCGCTCGACCGCAACCTCGCCCTCCAGGACGCCCTGCGCCCGGTGGCGGCCCGGCACGGCGTGTCCGTCGACGCGGTCGCGATCGCCTGGACGCTGGCCTGGCCCGGTGTCACCGCCGCGATCGTCGGCGCCCGCACGCCCGCCCAGGCGGACGGCTGGCCCGAGGCCGCGGCGCTGCGCCTCACCGGCGAGGACCTGGCCGAGCTGGCGGCGGCGGTCGAGACCACGGGCGCGGGCGGCGGCCCTGTCACACCCGGCGCTCGAAACGAGTGACAGGGCGCCGGGACGAGTGACAGGGCCGCTGTCACCAGTGCCTTACCGCAAAAGCGCACTCCCAGAAGACTTGTCAGTAACGGTCGGGTAGGCGAGGCGCCACCCGTTCGGTCCGTAGATCGAGGAGAGGCATGGGCAAGTACGACCACCTGTTCATCACGGAGATGCTCGAGTGCGGCGACGACCTCGTGAACGAGGGCGCCGCCGCGGGCGGAGAGCGCCCGGCGAACATCGGCCTCCCGTTCGGCCTGATGCGCGGCGCCGACGTCGAGGCCAGCCAGGTCCACATGGCCTACAGCTGGATCAACCCCACGTCCAGCAAGATCCACTGGGTGAACGACCATCAGCACACCTACGACGAGGTGCTGATGTGGATGGGCAACGACCCTGACGACGTCCACGATCTGGGCGCCGAGTTGTACCTCGACATCGAGGGCGAGCGGCACACCGTCACCACCACCGGCGCGGTGTACATCCCCGCCGGGATCAGGCACTGTCCGCTCGGGTTCAACTACGTCAACAGGCCCTTCACGTTCATCTCGCTGTCGCTGAGCCCGACGTACTCGTCGGACGAGAACATGCCTCGTCCGGCGCACACGTAGCCCGGCGGCACCCAACGGCCTCCCGGCCGTCGCCCCGAATTTTCGCGGGGAGGGCGGCGGCCGGGACTCCACCGGCCAGGCGCCGCGTCTCGCCTCGCTGACCGTTGCTCAGCGGGATCGGACGAGGCATCGGCGAGCCGAGACGGCGAGCAGGAGACACAGCGTCACGGTCACCACGGTCGCCGCGGCCACGGCGGGAGCGAGGAGCGGCTCCCAGGAGACCCGGGCCGTGGTGGCGGCGATCAATGTCATGGCCGCCGTGTAGCAGCCGAGCGCGGCCAGCACGAACACCCCCAGCAGCCGGCGACCACGTGACGGCCGCCGGAACGGGCGCGGGTGACGGTCGACGATCAGCCGGACGTACCACACCACGCCGATCGCGACGAGGTTGACGGCGTCGGCGCCGTGACCGAGCGCCCTGATCACGTCCGCCCACGCGGGTTCGATCGCGGGCCAGTGCGTCGTCCAGTGCGCGAGCCGCCACACGACGAGCAGCAGCGGAAGACCGGCCGAGGCGTGCAACGCGGTCCTGCGCCCCTGGACGACGTCGAGTTCCTCCTGGAACTCCGCGGAGACGACGTCCAGGCCACCGAAGTCGGCGACGGCCAGGCGCTCCGCCTCCCCGGCGGGACGGCCGCCGAGCCGGTACGCCTCGGCGGCGTCCGCGAGACCGTCGCCGGCCTCCCGCAGCAGTTCGTCCTTGACGCGGCCCGGCCCGGTGAGCCGGTCGCGCAATTCCAGGAGATAACCGTCGATCGACGGAGCGTCGTCCCCGGCGACCGCGCGGCGCGGCTCAGGTCGGCCGGGTTCGGAGTTCATTGCCGAGAATGCCCTCCATGGCGCCCGCGAGGGAACGCCACGACTCGCGTTCCTTCGCCAGCGCCCTGCGGCCTTCGGACGTGAGCGTGTAGGTGCGGCGGTCGCGTCCCGCCACGTTGCTCCACGCGCTCCGGACATGGCCGACGCGCTCCAGCCGCCGCAACGCCGGATAGATCGTGCCCGCGGGGAGGTCCACCACTCCGCCGCTACGCCGGTGCAGCGCCTCCATGATCGCGTAGCCGTGCCGGGGTTCGTGTTCGATCACGGCCAGGATCATGGCGTCGAGATGTCCGCGCACCGCATGCGGCTTCACGCGAGCGAGTCTACCGGCGCCTCCTCGGGGACCGGCTTCCTCGTGCCCTCGACGTGCAGGTCCGGAAGCCGGCGCAGGGCTCGGGGCAGCCACCACGCGCGGGAGCCGAGGGCGCCCAGCACGGCCGGTGCCACGGTCAGCACCAGAACCGCCTGGACCAGGATGGCGACGGCCAGCCCGAGGCCGAACTGCTTCATGATGCGGTCGGGCGACAGTGTGAAGCCGCCGAAGACGGCGGCCATGATGAGCGCGGCGGCGAGGATCACCCGGCCGGACGCGCGCAGCCCCTCGGTGACGGCGTCGCGGGCGTCCCGCGCCGTCCCGGCCGCCTCCTTGATCCGGGAGAGCAGGAACATCTGGTAGTCCATGCTCAGGCCGAACAGGAGCGCCATCAGCGTCATCGGCGTGTAGCTCTCCAGCGGCCCGGTGCGTCCGAGGCCGAACAGGCTCATGGCCCATCCCCACTGGAACACCGCGACCAGCACCCCGTACGCGGCGCCGAGCGACAGCACGGTGAGCGCGACCGCGAGCACGGGCAC
Organism: Actinomadura pelletieri DSM 43383; assembly: GCF_003634705.1. Lineage (GTDB taxonomy): Bacteria > Actinomycetota > Actinomycetes > Streptosporangiales > Streptosporangiaceae > Spirillospora > Spirillospora pelletieri. Next base: position 1,113,376 of record NZ_RBWU01000002.1, read on the forward strand.
GACGACCGATCGGAACACCAGGATCAGCAGGACGAACGACAGGCCGAGGACGGCGGCCACGAAGACCGCGAGCCGGGAGGCCATCCGGTCGGCGAGGTCCTCGAAGGTGGCGGTCACCCCGCCGACATGGAGCCGTGCCCCGGTGCTCGCGGCCGCCCAGGGCAGGATCTCCTCGCGCACCTCCCGCACGAGGGCGGCGGTCTCGGGGTCCTGGGCGGCGGTGTCCGGCTTCACCGTGAACATCACGGCCCGGCCGTCCGCGCTCGTCACGGGCCGGCTCACGGCGTCGACGCCGGGGGTGGCCGCCAGGCGCCGCACGACGGGGTCGAGGGCGCGCGGGTCCGTCCCGTCGAGTTCGGCGGCGACCGTGAGGGGCGCGGTGGAGCCGAGGCCGAACGCCGCCTGTTTGAGGTCGTGCGCCCGCCGGGTGGTGTCGGACGTCGGCAGGTTGCCCGCGTCGTTGCTGCCGAGCCGCATGGCCAGGGCGGGCAGGGCCACCGCGCCGGTGACGACGACGCCGAGCACGACGAGCACGGCCGCGCGGCGCTGGACGAACCCGTTCCAGCGCACCCAGCCCGCGCCGGAACCGTCGCGGCGGTCGGCCCACCGCCGCAGCCGCCGCTCCCCGAACAGGCCGAGCAGGGCGGGAACGAGCGTGACCGCGACGATCATGGTGATCAGTACGCCCAGCGCGCAGCCGAGGGCCAGCCCGTGCACGAAGCCGACGCCCATGAAGAGCATGCCCATCAGCGAGATGATCACCGTGACGCCCGCGAACAGCACGGCGCGGCCCGCGGTGGCGGTGGCCTCGCCCGCGGCCTCCTCGGGAACGCGGCCCGCCCGCAGGGCGGTCCGGTAGCGGGTGACGAGGAACAGCGCGTAGTCCACCCCCACCCCGAGGACGATCATGATGGCCACCGACATCGTGAAGTCGGGCACCTCCATGACCTTGGTCAGCAGCATGACCAGCCCGAGGGAGCCGAACAGGCCGACCAGGGCGGTGAGGAGCGGCATGCCGACGATCAGCAGGGAGCCGAAGGCCACCAGCAGGATGACGACGGCGGCGGTGAGGCCCACGGTCTCGCTCAGCGAGGTGTCCGGTACGGGGGCGAACATCGTGCCGGACAGTTCGACCTGGAGCCCGTTACCGTTCTGCTCGGCCGCGCGGGCCCTGAGTTCGTCGCGCACCTCGTCCGGTACCTCGGTGCGCGCGGTGGAGAACCAGATCTGGGCCCGTCCGGTGCGTCCGTCGACGCTGGTCGTTCCACCTCCGGCCTCGTCGAACGGGCTGACGACGCCGGTCACCGTGGGGTCGGCGGCGCCGAAGTCGCGGACGATCCGCTCCACCCGCGACCGCACGGTGGGGTCGGCGAGCCCGGATGGGGCATGGAAGACGATCTCTCCCATGCCCGTGGACCGGTCGGGGAAGTGCTCGGCGAGCACCTCGTAGGCGCGCTGGGAGTCGGCGTCCCGGAGCGCGAACTCGGAGTCGAAGTCGGGTTTGACCATGCCTCCGACGCTCACCAGCGTGAACGCGAGCAGGATCCAGGAGACGACCACGGTCTTGCGTCGTCGGTGACACCAGCGCCCGAGCCGTTCGAGCATCGTCCGCACACCTCCACCACAGTCTGGTACTACGGGCTGTAGTACTACTACAGGTAAAGGGTGTATGTATAGGAGACGCATATATAGCGTGTCTACACATCGCGGAACGAGTGCATGGAAACCTTGCTCGGACGACTCGAACGATCAGCCGGTCTGCATCAGGGACGGAGCCTCCCGCTCCGCCCAGTCATGTGGTTGCAGGAACCGCGCGACATCGCTCTCCGGACTGCCCGGCGGCGGCTTGATCTCGAAGCCCCAGCGCGCCAGCGGCGGCATCGACATCAGCACCGCCTCGATGTTCGCCTTGGTCTGGAGGCCGAACAGCGTGCCGCGGTCGTAGACGAGGTTGAACTCCGCGTACCGGCCCCGCCGGGCCAGTTGCCACGCCCGTTCGCGCTCGCCGTACGTCATGACCGAACGGCGCCGGACGATCGGAAGGTAGGCGTCGAGGATGGTCCGCAGCCCGTCCTCGACGAAGGGAAGGTACCTGAGCGGCCCGTCCGGCGCCCCGTCGGTGATCCGATCGAAGAAGATGCCGCCGATGCCGCGCATCTCCGCCCGGTGCTTGATGTAGAAATACTCGTCGCACGCGGCCTTCCATTCCGGATACCGGGCGATCTCGTGCCGCCCGCACCACTTCTTGAGCGAACGGTGGAAGTGGACGGCGTCCTCCTCGAACCCGTACATCGGAGTGAGATCCATTCCGCCGCCGAACCACCATTCCTCGCCGTCGATCTCGAAATAGCGGAAGTTGGCGTGGAACGACGGCGCGTACGGGTTCAGCGGATGCAGGACCATCGAGATCCCGGTCGCCCGGAACGGCTTGTCGGCCAGCCGGGGCCGCGACCGGCTGACCGCGGACGGCACGTTCGAGCCCGCGACCAGGGACACGTTCACACCGGCGCGTTCGAACACGCGCCCCTGCTCCAAAATCCTGGCCCGCCCGCCGCCCAGGTTCGGGCGCGTCCATTCCGAGGTCAGGAAGCGTCCCATGCCGTCCTGTTCCTCGAAGGCGGCGACCAGACGGTCCTGGTGCTCGCGCAGCGCCTTCGCGATCGTCTCCGCGTGCGCGGGTCCCGCGTGACTCATCGCTCCTCGTCCTCTCCGTCCTTCCCTTCCGCGTCCGCTTCCTCGTGCGTGGCGGTGTCGGTGTCGCGGGGGAACTCGTGAACGAGATCCACGAGGCGGGCGACGTTGTCGGGTGGCGTGCCCGGCAGGACGCCGTGACCGAGGTTGAAGATGTGGGCGCCGCCGAGCCCGTCGCGCAGGACCTGGCGTCCGGCGGCGAGGACGGTCTCCCGGTCGGTGAGCATCACGGTCGGGTCGAGGTTGCCCTGCAACGCCTTGCCCGGAAGCGCGGCGCGGCTCACGTCCAGGGGCTGCCGCCAGTCGACGCTGATGACCTCGGCGGGCAGCCGCGCGATCTGCGGGTACAGGTGCGAGGCGCCGACGGCCAGGTAGATGCGGGGAACGCCGGTGTCGGCGAGTTCGTCGAGGACGCGCCGCGCGTACGGCATCCCGAACGTCGCGTAGACCCGGCGGTCGTGGATGCCCGCCCAGCTGTCGAAGAGCTGCACCGCCCCGGCCCCGGCGGCGATCTGTTCCCGCAGGTACGCGGCCGTGACGGCGGCGAGCTTGTCCAGCAGCCCGTGCGCGGCGAGCGGCTCCCGGCGCAGCCACGACCGGAACTCGGCGTAGTCGGCGGAACCGGCGCCCTGCACCGCGTACCCGGCGACGGTCAACGGGGCTCCCGCGAACCCGATCACCGGGACCGGAATCCGCTCGCGGACCAGCCGGATCGCCTCCCCGACGAAGGGCGCCAGCTCGGCGCCCGGCGGAACGGCCAGCCGCGCGACGTCCTCGGCCGTACGGACCGGCGTCCGGATCACCGGCCCCGGCGCGAAGTCGACCGGCACGCCCATCGGCGGCAGCGGCGTCATGATGTCGCTGAAGATGATCGCGGCGTCCAGCGGGAACCGCCGCAGCGGCTGGACGGTCACCTCCGCGGCGATCTCGGGGGTGCGGCACATCTCCCAGAACGAGTGGCGCTCCTTCAACGCCCGGTACTCCGGCAGGTAGCGCCCGGCCTGCCGCATGAGCCAGATCGGCGCCCGCGGCGTGGACGCGCCGCGGGCCGCGTCCAGAAAGACGCTCGTCGCCTGTTCGGTGGTGGTCACCCGGCCCTCCAGGAATTCCGTTGGATCGTCGCGACGCTAACAAGCGCGCCGATGCGGAATCCATACGGCGCATCGCATTACCGCACTTAGTCCCCTTTAGTACGGGGACCGCGGGCGACTACGGCGGTTACCTGGACGGCGCCGAAAACGCCGACCTACGTTCGGGTGGCCCCGCCCCGGTATTTCGCCGCTCCAGCGAACAGGGCGGCGGTCCAAGAAATGTGAGGCTGATTGAAGTCGTGATGCGTATTCACAACATCGGGATCGATCACAGGACCGCGCCCATCGCGCTGCTCGAACGGTTGGTGATTCCACGGGCCCGGCTCCCCGAGGCGCTGCGGCGGATCTCCGCTCATCCGGCGATCGGGGAGGTCGTGCTCCTGACGACCTGCCACCGGCTGGAGGCGTACGTCGCCACCGACCGGCACAGCGAGGCCACCTGCCATGTCGTCGACGCCTTCGCCGAACTGGCGGACGTCCCCGCCCACGCGGTCTGGGAGTCGGCGTCGATCCGCCGCGAGACCGAGGCGGTCACGCACCTGTTCCGGGTCGCCTGCGGGCTGGAGTCCATGGCGGTGGGGGAGGAGCAGATCGTCGCGCAGGTGCGGGCGGCGCTGCGGAGCGCGCGGGCCGCGTCGACGGCGGGCCCGGTCCTGACGGTACTGACCGAGAGCGCGCTGCGGGTGAGCAAGCAGGCGCGCACCGAGACCAGGGTGGGGCAGGCGGGGGTGTCGCTCGTCCACGCCGCCTTCGACGTCGCGGCCAGGGAGCACGGCGGCCTGGCGGGCCGCACCGCGCTGGTCGTCGGGACCGGGACGATGGGCGCGCTCGCGGCTCGGCTGCTGCGCGAACGGGGCGCCGGGGAGGTGCACGTCACCAGCCGGACGCCCGCCAACGCCGCGCGCCTCGCCGCGGAGATCGGCGGCACGGCCACGACGTCCGACGCGTGGGACCCCGTGCTGGAACGGTGCGACCTCGTCGTCACCTCGACCGGGGCGCAGGGGCACGTGCTGGACGCCGACCGGCTCCGCGTCGCCCGGAAAGCGGCGGGCAACCGGCCGATGGTCGCCCTCGACCTGGCGATGCCGCGCGACATCGACCCCCTCTGCGCCGACGTCGAAGGCGTACGGCTCATCGACATCGAGGAACTCGGCCGCCTGCTCACCGGCCACGGCGCCGCGGGCGACCTCGCGCGGACCGAGGAGATCGTGACCGGGCAGGCGGCGGACTTCCTCGCCCGCCGCCTGGAGGCCACGGTCAAGCCCCTGATCGTCGCCCTGCGCGGCCGGGCCCGCGAGGTCGTGGACCAGGAGCTGGCCCGGCTCGCGCACCGGCTGCCCGACATGGCGGACCGGGAGCGCGCCGAGACCGTCGCCGCCGTCGACCGGATCGTCGGCAAGCTCCTGCACACCCCGATCGTCCGGGCGAAACAGCTGTCCACCACGCCCGAGGGGCGCCTCTACCTGGAGGCGCTGTTCCGACTCTTCGACCTGGACGTCAGTGAGGCGAACGCATGACCAGCAACGACACCGCCAACCACACCGCGTTCGGCGACCGCCGCCCGCTGCTGCTCGGCACGCGCCGCAGCAAACTCGCGGTCGCGCAGGCCGGCTGGGTGGCCGACCGCGTCACCACCGCGACCGGACGTCCCGTCCGGCTGGTGACCCTGTCCACGGAGGGAGACGAGACGACCGCCCCGATCGAGCGGATCGGGTCGACGGGCGTGTTCGTCACGGCGCTGCGCCGCGCGCTGCTGGCGGACGAGGTCGACTTCGTCGTCCACTCCTACAAGGACCTGCCGACGGCGCCGGAGCCCGGCCTGTGCGTGGCGGCCGTCCCGGAACGGGAGGACCCCCGTGACGCGCTCGCGGGTCCGGCCGGGCTGCCCGGCTCCCTTCCCGAACTGCGGGCGGGCGCCAGGATCGGCACCGGCTCGCCGCGCCGGGCCGCGCAGTTGCGCGCCTACGCCCCCCACCTGGACATCGTCCCGCTGCGGGGGAACGTCGACAGCCGGTTGCGCAAGACCGTCGACGGTGAACTGGACGCGGTCGTCCTCGCCATGGCCGGGCTGTCACGGCTCGGCCGCCTGGACGACGTCGCCGCGCCGCTGTCCCCCGACGTGCTGCTGCCCGCCCCCAGCCAGGGCGCCCTCGCCATCGAGTGCCGGGCGGACGACCCGGGCACCGTCGCGCTCCTCGGCACCATCGACGACCCGCGTTCCCACCGGGTCGTGGCCGCCGAACGCGCCTTTCTCACCGAACTCGCGGCCGGCTGCACCTCCCCGGTCGCCGCCCTCGCCGACCACACCGGCGCCGGGACGCTGCGCCTGGAGGGCCTGATCGCCGCCCCCGACGGTTCCGCCGTCGTGCGCCGTGCCGTCTCCGGTTCCGCCGCCGACCCCGGCGAGCTGGGCAGGAGCCTCGCCCGGACGCTCCTCGCGGACGGCGGCGCGGAACTGCTCGCCCTTCCCGGCGAGGTCGCCGCCGATCCCCACGGCGACCCCCGCGCCCGACCCGTGCACGTCTCGCAACCGCTCGGCCGGAGATGACCGGCCGACGTCGACAGCGCTGGAGGACCGACACATGACCAGCCCACCGTCCCCGACCCCGTCCGAGTCCGTGACCCGTCCCCGCGTCAGGCCGAGGCGGCTGCGCCGGACCGCTCCGCTGCGCCGCCTGGTCGCCGAGACCCGGCTGTCGGCGGCCGACCTCGTCCTGCCGCTGTTCGTCAAGGAGGGGGTGAGCGCGCCCGTCCCGGTCGGCTCGATGCCCGGCGTCCTGCAGCACACGCGCGACTCGCTGCGCAAGGCCGCCCGTGAGGCCGTCGAGGCGGGAGTGGGCGGGCTGATGCTGTTCGCCGTCCCCGCGACCAAGGACCCCGTGGGTCGGGCGGCCACCGACTCCGACGGAATTCTGAACGTCGCCGTGGCCGACCTCGTCGCCGAGGTCGGGGACGCGACGACCGTGATGGCCGACCTGTGCCTGGACGAGTTCACCGACCACGGGCACTGCGGCGTCCTCACCGACGACGGGCACGTCGACAACGACGCGACGCTGGACCACTACGCGCGGATGGCCGTCGCCCTCGCCGAGGCGGGCGCGCACATGGTCGGCCCGAGCGGCATGATGGACGGCCAGGTCGCCGCCATCCGCGCGGCCCTCGACGCGGCCGGGCACACGGACGTGTCGATCCTCGCCTACGCCGCCAAGTACGCCTCCGCGTTCTACGGGCCGTTCCGCGAGGCCGTCGACTCCTCCCTCACCGGGGACCGCAAGACCTACCAGATGGACCCGGCGAACGCCGCGGAGGCGCTGCGGGAGATCCGCCTCGACGTCGCCGAGGGCGCCGACATCGTCATGGTCAAACCCGCCATGGCGTACCTGGACGTCGTCCGCCGCGCCGCCGAGACCGTCGAGGTCCCCGTCGCCGCGTACCAGGTGTCCGGCGAGTACGCCATGATCGAGGCCGCCGCCGCCAACGGCTGGATCGAACGGGACCGCGCCATCACCGAGACGCTCACGTCCATCCGCCGGGCGGGCGCCTCGATCGTCCTCACCTACTGGGCCACCGAGGTCGCGAGGAGGCTGCCGTGACCGCTCCGAACGGATCCCACGACGTCGTCGTCATCGGCGGCGGGATCACCGGACTCACCGCCGCGTACCAGATCACCAAGCAGGCGCCGGGACGTTCCGTCGTCGTCCTGGAAAGCGCGGAACGGGTCGGCGGCATCGTCGGCTCCCGCCACCAGCAGGGCTTCACGGTCGACACCGGCCCGCACGGCTTCGTCGTCTACGGCCCCGGCGGCGTCGGCGACCTCGCCGACGAACTGGATCTCGGGAACGAACTGCTGCTCGCCACCGACGAGGCGCAGAAACTGTTGCTGCTCCGCAACGACGCGGAACTCCTCACGCTGCCGACCACACCGCGCGAGTTCCTGCGCAGCCCGCTGCTGTCGGCGCGCGGCAAGCTGCGGGTGGCCCTCGAACCGTTGGTCCGGCGGGACCTGCGCGAGGAACCGGTGTACGAGTTCACCGCGCGGCGCTTCGGGTGGGAGCTGGCCCGGACGCTCGCCGTCCCCGCGGTCCTCGGCGTCACCGGCGGCGACGCGCGGCGGCTCAGCATCGACGCCAAGTTCGCCTACGTCCGCTACCTGGAGGAACGGTACGGCAGCATCCTGCTCGGCGCGCTGCGCGTCCAGTTGCGCGGGACGCAGACCGGGCGGTTCTACATTCCGCGGCTGCCCAAGTTCGGCGAGTTCGGCATGCGGCTCCACACCTTCCGCGGCCACGGCATGCAACGGCTGATCGACGCGCTGGAGAAGGCGCTCGCCGGGCAGATCCGCCTCGGCACCCGGGCGGAGCGGCTGGAACGCGGGACGGCGGCGGACGGTCGCCGCTGGAAGATCGCCCTGGAGGACGGCACCGCACTGGAAGCCGACCACGTCATCCTGGCGCTGCCCTCGTACACGACCGCCGGGTTCCTCGAACCGCACCTGCCGGACGCGGCGTCCGCGCTGGCGTCCGTCCCGCATCCGGACGTGCGCGTCGTCGCGCTGGCCTACCGGCGCGCCGACGTCCGGCGCGAACCCGAGGGCATCGGGTTCCTGACGATCCCCACCGACCGGACCCGCATCCTCGCCACCATCCACACCTCCACGATCTTCCCCGAGCAGGCGCCCGAGGACATGGTCCTGATCCGCACGCTCGCCGGCGGCGTCCAGGACCCGGCGTTCTCCTCGCTGTCGTCGGACGAGGCCGTCCGCATGGTGCACCAGGACCTGGTCCACATCTTCGGCGTCCACGGCGAGCCGGTGTTCGCCTTCGACCACCTGTGGCGCCGCGCCATCCCCGAGTACCCACTCGGGCACCGCGACCGGATCGCGGACGTGCTGCGCGACGTCGCCGGGAGCGGCGGGCTGCATGTGGCCGGGAACACCTACCACGGCGTGGGTATCAACGACTGTGTCCGCGACGCGCGCCGTGTCGCCGCGGACGTCGCCGGAGAGTTGACCGGCTGACGAACCGTGTCCGGGAGGGCAGCAGTGTCGCGACCTCGCCCCGCTCACCGGTGGCTGTGCCTGGCCACGCTCAGCGTCGGCATCTCGTTGATCATGGTGGACGGCACGATCGTCAATGTCGCGCTGCCCACCCTGATCACCGACCTGCGGATCACCGCGACCGAGGCCGAATGGGTCAACGCCGGATACATGCTGGTGTTCGCGGCCCTGCTGCTTCCGGCCGGACGGCTCGGCGACGTCCTCGGGCACCGCCGCCTCTTCGGCCTCGGCGTGGTGACGTTCGTCGTGGCCAGCGCCCTCGCCGGGCTGGCCCAGGGCGGAGCGACCCTGCTCACCGCGCGCCTCCTGCAGGGCGTCGGCGCGGCGATGATCCTGCCCGCCACCCTCTCCACGATCAACACCGCCTTCCGCGGCCGGGACCGGGCCATGGCCTTCGGGGTGTGGGGCGCGGCCATCGGCGCCACCGTGGCGATCGGCCCGGTCCTCGGCGGCTGGCTCACCGACGCCTTCGGCTGGCGCTGGATCTTCGTCGTCAATGTGCCGCTCGGGCTGCTGGTCCTGGCGGGCACCGCGCTGTGGGTGCCGGAGAGCCGCGACCGCACGGCGGCGCTGCGCACCGGCGTCGTGGGCACGCTGTCGGCGAGCGCCGGTTTCGCGGCCCTGGTCCTCGTGCTGATCGAGGGGCAGCGGTACGGCTGGTGGACGCCGACGCGTCCCTTCGAGGCCGGTTCCTTCACCTGGCCGTTCGACGCCGTCTCGCCCATCCCGCCGGTCGCGGCGCTGGGCGTGCTGCTCATCGGCGTGTTCGTCGTCGCGACCCGGCGGCGGCGCCGGCGCGGTGACCCGGTGCTGCTGGACGTGACGTTGTTCGCCATTCCGAGTTTCCGTATCGGCAACGTCGCGATCGCCATCGTGGGTCTCGCCGAGTTCGGGCTGGTGTTCGTCCTGCCGCTGTACCTCCAGGCCGCCCTCGGGCTGAGCCCGTTACGCGCCGGGGTGATCATCCTCGCGCTCGCCCTGGGATCGTTGCTCGCCGGGCCCGGCGCCGGGCCGCTCACCCAGCGGTACGGCCCCCGCAGGGTCGTGCTGGCCGGGCTGCTCCTGGAGACGGTCGCGATCGCGGCCATCGGCGTCGTGATGAGCCCGTCCGGCAACCTGTGGCCGATGGCGCTGCTGCTGTTCGTCTACGGCGTGGGCGTCGGTCTGGCCAGCGCCCAGCTGTCGAACATCGTGCTGGCCGACGTTCCCGTCGAACGCTCCGGGCAGGCGTCCGGAGCGCAGAACACCACCCGGCTGCTCGGGTCCGCGCTGGGCATCGCCGTGCTCGGCACCGTCCTGGTCTCCCTGCTCGGCACCAACGTCGACGACCGGCTCCGCGCGATGGAGAACCTGCCGCCACAGACGCGGGAGGCCGTGTCGGCGTCCGTGCGCGACAGCCTCGGCGCCACGATCCCGGACCTTCGGGACGCTCCCGAGACCGCCCCGGCCGCCGTCGAGGCCGAGCGCGCGCTCACCCGGGCGGCCCGGACGGTCACGTTCCTGACGGCGCTGTTCATGCTCGCCGGGTTTCTGCTGAGCCTGCGGCTGCCCCGCGACGCCGGACTCCGCGGACACGCGGGGAAGGCGCCGGGGGGCACGCTCGAAAAGACCGCCGAACACTGACTTGGCAAGGTCATGCAGTCTGCGCCGCCGCGCGGGCCGCGTGCGGCAGGGCGTCGACCACCCGCTCCAGCGCGGCGTCGTCGTGCGCGGCCGACACGAACCACGCCTCGAAGCTCGACGGCGGCAGGTACACGCCGCGTTCGAGGGCGGCGTGGAAGAAGGCCGCGTACCGTGCCGTGTCCTGCGCCCGCGCGTCGTCGTAGTCGTGGACGTCCGCGTCGCGGAAGAACACCGAGAACAGGTTGCCGCCCCGCTGGACGCGGTGCGGGACGCCCTCCTTGTCCAGGGCCTCGGTCACGGCGGACGCCAAGGTCGCCGAGGCCCGGTCCAGGTGGGCGTAGACGTCGGGGGTGGCGTGCCGCAGCGTCATCAGCCCCGCCACGGTCGCCAGCGGATTCCCCGCCAGGGTCCCCGCCTGGTAGACGGGCCCGGCGGGCGCCACGGCGTCCATCAGGTCGGCGCGGCCGCCGAACGCGGCGGCCGGGAGCGCGCCGCCCATGACCTTCCCGAAGGTCATCAGGTCGGCGTCGACCGGGTCCAGGCCGTGCCAGCCGGACGGCGACACCCGGAAGCCCGTCAGCACCTCGTCCATGACGAGCAGGGCGCCGTCGCGGCGGCACAGGTCACGCAGCAGCGCGTTGAACCCGGGCCGTGGCGGCACCACGCCCATGTTCGCCGGGCACGCCTCCGTGATCACGCATGCGATCTCGCCCGGGTACCGGGCGAAGGCCTCCGTCACCGTCGCCTCGTCGTTGTAGGGCAGGACGATCGTGCCCGCCGCGGCCGCCGCCGGGACGCCCGGCGAGTCGGGCAGCCCGAAGGTCGCGACCCCGGAGCCCGCCGCGGCCAGCAGCCCGTCGGAGTGGCCGTGGTAGCAGCCCGCGAACTTCACCAGCCTGGCCCGGCCGGTGACGCCCCGGGCCAGCCGGATCGCCGACATCGTCGCCTCGGTCCCCGAGCCGACGAGCCGGACCTTCTCCACGGGGGTACGCCGCACGATCGCCTCGGCCAGCTCGACCTCCTCGCCGGTCGGCGCGCCGTACGACGTCCCCCACAGCGCGGTGTTGCGCACCGCCTCCACGATTACCGGATGGGCGTGCCCGAGCAGCGCCGCGCCCCAGGAGCAGACCAGGTCGACGTACTCGTTCCCGTCGACGTCCACCAGGTACGGTCCGCGCCCGGAGGCGACGAACCGCGGGACGCCGCCGACCGCTCCGAACGCCCGGACCGGGGAGTTGACCCCGCCGGGGATCACCCGCCGCGCGCGGTCCCACAACCTCTCCGAACACTCCGTCCGGCTCATCGCGTCTCTCCCGTCCGTCCTACTCGTCGGCGTCCGCGACCTTGACCGTGCCGGGCGGCGTCCGGTACCAGTCGTGGACATCGGAGATCTCGGCGATATGACCCTTGACGACCTCGCCGGGCCGCTCCTCCTCGCCCACGGCGAGCACGAACCGCGCGGGCACCGGACCGGTGATCTCCATCGTGTAGGTGCCCTGCTCGGCCGACATGCGCCCGACGCTGTAGCTGATGTACGACGTGTCGGTGTACGGCTCGTCGAACACCTCACTGCGGTTGGCGGTGAACATCTGCGTCTCCCCGGACGGCGACACCAGCGTGAGCGTGGGCAGCCGCTCCGGCGGGACGTCGGTCTCGGGCGGGAGCTTCGGAATGAGCATCTCCACGTAGAGGACGTCGTCCTTTTCCAGGTCGGCCTGGACGGCGCGCTTCTCACCGGGCTCGTCGATGACCCCGTAGAAGGCGAAGGACACCTTTCCGTCCGGGAGCTTCGGCGCGGCGAGCGCGTCCTTGTTGAGGCTGGTCAGCACCACCGGCAGATGGGCGGCGAGGACGCCGCCGCGCACATCGCCCGCGGCGGCGACCAGGGCCCCGAATCCGGCGACGGCCGCCTGCGCCCACCAGCCCAGCCGACGGGGGATGGTCAGTTCGAACTTCATGATGTCTCCTCCAGATCGGGGGTGTCGCGGGAGTAGCGGAAGACACAGACCCGGGCGCCCTCGGCCCGCCGCGCCAGCGCGCGGACGCGCAGTCGCGGGAACGCCCGCCGGGTGGCCTCCAGTTCGAGGTCGCACAGCAGGGGTTCGGTCTCCGCCGCGGCGAGGCCCAGTTCCTCGGCGGCGGTCACACAGGTGCAGGTCAACGCGATCTCGATGGCCGCGTCCTCGTCGGGGCGGGAGTCGTCGACGACCTCGTGGACCAGGCCGGCGGCCGCCAGCCAGGGCAGGGCGCGGGCCATGCCCTCGGCGAGCGAACCGGCCGCCACTGCGGGGCCGAGCCGGGCCGCCTGTTTCTCGGGCAGACCGTCCAGCATCGCCTCCCGGGCCCGCTCCGGGCCCTGTTCGGCGCGCAGTTCGAGGTGGCGGCGCAGCTGGTCGCAGAGCCCGCGCCGGAGTCTCGGGTCGGTGATCTCAGGCAAGGCGAGCCCCTCTCAGTCGAGCCGTGTTCAGGGAGGTCGCGTTCAAGGGCAGGGCGTCGTCGGTGGCGAGCGTGACGCAGGCGTGGGCGAGGAGCGCCAGGGTGATGTAGCGGTACCAGGCCTTCCACAGCCGGACCTCGTAGTGGTCCAGGCCGACCTCGTGCCTGGCGGACTCCACGCATGAGGGCGCCCGTTCCGCGCGGCGCGCCACGTCGGCCAGTTCGCGCAGGGACGCGGACGGGGGAGCCGAGCAGAGGTACAGCCGCGTCCGGCGGATGTCCCTGCGGACCAGCAGCCACTGCGCGGGACGCCGGTCGCCGCCGCGCCGGAGCAGGGCACGCGCCGAGTAGCACGCGCTGCTGCGCCGTACCGGGTCGTCATGGTCCGGGGTCGGCAGCCAGTCACGCGGCGGGATGCCCGCGATGATCTCCTCGGGCACGACCTGGACCGTCCGGCCGTCCAGCGGCAGCGGCAGCCGCTCGTCGGGCCGCACGCCGAGGACGTGGGGGACGCCGCGTTCGGTGAGCCACCGGCGCAGCTCGGCGTCATGGCCGTACGGGCTGGACGCGGCCACCCAGGAGGCGGGCGTGCGCGCCGCCACGGCGCGGCGGATCATCTCCCGGCCCAGCAGCCCCCGGTCGCGGTACGGCATGTCGGCCGGTACCCGGGCACGGGCCCGCCGGGCCGGGTCGCGCGCCCACTGCGGCGGCAGGTACAGCTCGCGGTCGACGATCGCCTGCGCGCGGGGGGCGGAGTAGGTGAGAAACACGGCGACCTGGCAGTTCTCCACGACGCCCGTGGACGGGGAGAGCTGTGGTGACACGCCGACCGAGCGGTCGCCCTTCTTGCTGAACCCGGCCTCGTTCAGGACCAGCACGGATCGTGGGTCACCGAGGTGTTCCACGATGATGTCGCGCAGGTCGTCCCTGAGCGCGTCGGCGCTCCACCGCGCCGAGGTCAGCAGCCGCTGCATGCCGTCCGGCCGTGGTTCCCCGGCGTTCTCGGCGAGCCGCCGGCCGTTGCGGCGTTCGGCCGAGGACACCATTCCGCGGAGGAAGGCGAAGGCGCGGTCACGCGGTTCGGCACGGGCGAAGCGGGGGGCGATCGACCGGTGCAGGCGTCGCAGCATCAGCTCCGTCCGGTCGGCGTACGCCCCGTGCGGCACCGGCGCCCGAGCCGGGCCGAGGCCGCGGAGGGCTGCGGGACGAACCCATAACCGGTCCGCGGCGGGTGCGGAATTCCCTGGAGTCGAATGTGGGGGAAGGTCTTCCTTACAAGAGCCCGTTTTCACAGTTTCAACCATTCACCCTGACGGTTTCGTTGTTCGCCTGTGAAGGCGGCTTCGTCATAGTAATCTGGCCGGCGATCAGCTGTCTTCCGTCAGAGGTTGATCTTTGGTTGGGGAAATCGGACCGCCATGGACGCGCCGGCGAATCGCCGTGGAATGCGGGGCGAAGTTGATCAACGCGCGGTTCGCGTGCGCCGCGCCGAGTTCCTTGTTCGTGGAGCGGGCGCGGGGTATGGATCAACATATGTGGATCGCGGCCCGGCTGGCCGGGGCGCCCGTCGGCGCGCGAACATATATGCAGACTAAACGCATTTGCGAACCATTTGCAATAGCGATCGCGCGGCAGTCGGCGCGCCAAGACGGTTCTGAAGATTCTTCGGCGTCTTCGATCAGCACGCGGTGGACGGCGCCTCCACCACCAGGCCCTGCCGGTAGGCGAAGGCGACGACCTGCGTCCGTCCGGACATGCCGAGCTTGGAGGTGATGTGATGGATGTGGGAGCGCACGGTCGCCGTGGAGACGTGCAGTTCGGCGGCGACCTCCTCGTCGGACATCCCGCTGGAGACCAGTTCCAGGACGGTCCGTTCGCGCCGGCTCAGGGCGTCCACGACCGAGTTCTGCGCCCGGGAGGCCATCGGCACCCGCGACGCCCACTCCAGCAGATGCCGCGTCATCGTCGAGGTCAGCACGGCCCCGCCCGCCGCCACCGACCGGATCGTGTGGACGAGCTCGGACGGCGGGCTCTCCTTGCTCGCCACCCCCCGGACACCGGCTCGCAGCGCGTCCAGCAACGAATCCTCATGCGTGGGCGTCGTCATCACGATGACGCCCGGAGCGCGCTCCTCGCCCTCGTCGAGGATGCGGCGCACCAGGTCAAGGACGTCGGTGCCCTGTAACGGCAACCCGACGAGGACCACGTCGGGAGCGTGCTCGCGCGTGAGCGCCACGAGCCGGCGGGCGTCGCGGGTCTCCCGGACGACCTCGATGTCGCGTTCCGCCTCCAGAACGGTGCGCACGCCGAGCAGGGTGAGCGTCTGCTGGTCGTGGACCAACACGCGCACGGTCATGCGCGCCTCCGACGAAGCCCCCGTGGAGGCCTCCGAAGAAGCCCCCGCCCGCCGTCCCCGCACGGCGCCCCCCGACGCCTTGGTCGGGCCGCGACCCCCATGGACGGTCGCGGCCCGCGTTCACCGGCATGGTTCATCTTCCCCGGCCGCGTTCCGCGCGCCACGATGGTCGCCCCTCCGCACGATGCCCCTGGCCATATCCGTCCGGCTCAGCCCGGACCTTTGCCGAGAACACGGTGGGCGACCACTCCTTGCACCCCCGAGTCACTTTCCGTAATCACCCCTGTCGTGCCCCTTGTCACTGTGTATACATGCCGGTCAGTGCATAGGCAATGCGTTCGAGGGTGCGGGACGCCTGTCCGAAAGTCGATCAAGAGAATGGCGATTTGGATCCCATGGTCATGTGCGGGACCCGAGGGGTGTGATGGCGGGCGAGGGCCTTGTGCCGCGTTGGGGGCCGCTGCCGCAGATGTGCTCCACTGCCGCACATCCGCGGCTCTCCGAAGGAGATGGTTGGCTTTTGAAACATCCCGGGAAGGGATTCTCCGGCCGTGCGGATGTTCAGGTCCAGAAAACCGCCACCGCGACGTTCGCGACGGCGAGTGCCCCGATCGCCATGAAGACCGGCTTGTCGAGCGGGCGCCTGCGTCCCAGCAGAATGAGGCCGAGCGCGACGAGTACGACCAGCAGTTTCACGCTGATCTTGAATTGGTTCATATCGTTGTCGAGCGCGCCCTCGTTCACCCCGACGAGGGCGACGCCGGTCACGAACTGGGTCAGCGCGCCGTGCAGCATCCCGGTGCCCGGCCGGACCTTGCCCGACCGCGCCTCGGAGAGCTGGGCGAGGAAACCGCCGATGAGGACCGACAGACCGACGAAGTGAAAGAACAGCAGCAGGAGCCGGACGAACTCCATGGCGACCTCCGTTGGGCGGCACGGCGAGAACGCGGATCAACGCGGGCAGGGCGACACTACAACACGTAGTACTTCGATGCGCCCCCGACGCCGTACGACCGACCGGCGACGGGAGGCGACCCTACGGATGCGTTCTCAGGACTTGTCGGCCCCCAGGCTCCTGAGCACGAACGTGGTGACCCTGTCGGTCGTCTCGTCCACGTCCCTGGTGCCCTGCCCCAGCGGGTAGCGTTCCGCGCCGAGGCAGGCGTGGATCAGATGCGCCGTCGCCGTCGGGTCGCACGGAGCGAACTCCCCGCTCTTGACCCCGTCGTCGATGATGTCGGTGAGAAGCCGCCCCAACGGGCTCACGTGCGCGTGCATCTGCCGGTACCCCTCGGGGCCCAGCAGCGTGGCGAGCTCCGGCCCGGCGGGCTGCGGGTAGGCGGCGAAGTCGGCCAGTTGCCGCCGCACGTAGACGACGATCCGCTCGGTCGGTGACCCCGCCGGCTCCAGGGCGCGGTGCAGTTCCTCGGTGAACCGGGTCGTCTCGTACTCGGCGTGCGCGATGAGCAGTGCCCGGACGTCGGCGAAGTAGTTGTAGACGACGCTGCGGTTCAGTTCCGCGCGCCCCGCGACCTCCGCCATGGACAGTTTGTCGACGCCGTCCGTCGTCATGATCTCGCGCACCGCGATCAGGATGCGCTCGCGCATGGCGGCGCGATGTTCGTCCAGGGAACCGGAGATTCGAGGCACGATCTGCATGGTAGGCGAAGTCTTTGGGGGATCCGGAGCGGCCGACAACTCGGTACTACAACACGTAGATACAAGATGTCGGTATGGTGTCCCTCGTGCTGATCAACGGCAGGGCGGCCCTCCGGCCGCCGTCCCCGCCGCCGTCCAGGCCGCCCGACACCGGCGGACCGGACGGCGACCGCGCGGCGGCCGTCTGCGTGGCCGACGGCCTGACCAGGAGTTTTCCCGGCGCGTCCCGGCCCGCGGTCGAGTCGGTCACGCTCGCCGTACGGCCCGGCGAGGTGTTCGGCGTCCTCGGACGCAACGGCGCGGGCAAGTCGACGCTGGTCAAGATGCTCATGGGGCTCCTGCGTCCGGACCGTGGCACGGTCCGGCTCATGGGCGCCGACGTCACCGCGCACGCCGCCCACGCCGCCGCGCACGTCGCGTACCTGCCGCAGCGCGAGTCCGCGCTCGGCGACATGGACGTGCGCACGGCGGTGGAGATCACCGCGCGCCTGCGCGGGTTGTCCCGGGCCAGGGCCCGCGCGCAGCGCGCCGACGTGCTCGCCGAGCTCGGCCTCACGGGCCTCGCCGGGACGCGGGTCGCGCGGCTGTCGGGCGGGCAGCGCAGGCTCGTCGGTGTCGCCACCGCCCTCGTCGCCGACCGTCCCCTGCTCGTCCTCGACGAACCGACCACCGGACTCGACCTCGACGCCCGCCGCGCCGTCTGGGACGCCCTCGAACGCCGCCGCGACGGCGACGGCACCGCGGTCGTCCTCGTCACCCATGACGTCCGGGAGGCGGAGACGGTACTGGACCGCGTGCTCGTCCTGAGCACCGGCCGGACCGCCGCCTGCGACACGCCCGGCCGGTTGAAGGAGCGCCTCGGCGGATCAGTACGCCTCGAACTCGCCTGGCGGGACGACCCGCCGATCGACGCCCGCGACATCGCCGACGACATCGCGGTGCGGGGGCGGCGCTGGTCCGTCCGGCTCCCCGTCGACGAGGCGCGGCGCGTCCTCGACGAACTGCTGGCGGGCCCCGCCTACGCGGCACTCGACGACTTCGCCCTCGCCCCGCCCTCCCTGGAGGACGTGCTCCTCGCCGACGGCACCGAGGAGGACCGTTGACGATCGCCTGCCGCCGGAGCCCGGCGCCGAAGGCCCGCACACCCCTGCCCACCACGCTCGCGGCCGTCTACGTCGCCCAACTCGGACGGGCCCGCGCGGGCGGCGGCGCCGTCGTCGTCATCGCCACCGTGCAGTCCCTCGCGATCCTCGTCCTGCTGCGCGGACTCGGCGGCACCGCCGCGCCGGACGCCCGGGCCGCCATCGTCTCGGGCGCGATCCTGACCGTCGTGGCGTTCATCGCCTGGAACCTGCTCGCCCAACGCCTCTCCGCCTTCAAGGCCGGTGGGGGACTGGAATACTTCGGCGCCCTTCCCGTCCGGCCGTCCGCGGTCATCCTCGGGTTCTGCGCCTGCTACACGACGTTCGCCATCCCGGGCGTCGTCGTCACCGCCGTCGCCGGAACCGCGATGTTCTCGCTGCCGATCACCCATCTGTGGGTCCTCGTCCCGGCGGTCCTCGCATCCGGGGTGGCCCTCGGCGGGCTCGGCGCGCTCAGCGGGCTCGGCCCGTCCCGCCCGGAGTTCGCCGCGCTGGCGGGCCAGTTCGGGCTGACGCTCGTCATCTTCTTCGGGCTCGTCCCGCCGCAGACGCTGCCGGACTGGTTGCGGGCCGCGCGGGCCGTCGCCCCCCTCGCCTACGACATCGACGCGCTGGCCTCGGCGCTCACCGCGACCCCCGACTGGCCGGGAATCGCCCTCCGGCTGGTCGGGTCCGTCCTGTTCGGCGCGTGCTGCCTGGCCGCCGCCGCCCGCTCCTACCGCATCTCACTCGACCGCTGAGGAGAACCCATGCCATCCGACTCGACCCTGGCGACGCTGAGCGACAACCTCACCAACGGCGCCACCGCGCTCTACCTGTTCGCCGCGCTGGCGTTCGCCGCCGTCTTCGCCTACCGCCGCACCCGGGAGACCGTCCAGGCCGAGGCGCCCGCGGAGATGTCCGCCGAACGGGTCCTCGTCGGCGTGGGCGGCGGCGTGGGCGGCGGCGCGGCCCCCGCCGAGAGCCCGCCACCACCGCCCGAGGTCCCCGAGCGGGGCACCGTGTTCACCGCCGACTCCCTGAGCCGCTGGGCGGTCGGCCTCACCGTCGTGGGCTGGGCCGTCCACCTGGGCGCGCTCGCCGCACGCGGGTTCGCCGCCGACCGCGCGCCGTGGGCGAACATGTACGAGTTCGTGTGCTCGGTGGTCTTCGCCGCCGTGACGGCGCTGCTCGTGCTGTTCACCCGGAACCGGGCGTACTACCTCGGCGTCTTCGTGATGTTCCCCGCCGTGCTCGGCATGGGTCTGGCCACCACCACGCTGTACACGCCGGTCAGCGCGCTCCAGCCCTCACTCCAGTCGTACTGGCTGGCCGTCCACGTCCTCGCCGCCATCGTCGCCAGCGGCGCGTTCACCGTGGCCACCGCCCTGACCGCCCTGTACCTGTACCGCGACAGGAACGCCGGAGCCGAGCCCGCCACCGGCCTCTCCACGCTCGCGTCCCTGGCCACCCGGCTTCCGTCCGCCCGGACCCTCGAACGGCTCGCCCGCCAGACCGTGGTGTTCGCCTTCCCCATCTGGACGTTCGCCATCATCGCGGGCGCCATCTGGGCCGACAGCGCCTGGGGCCGCTACTGGGGCTGGGACCCCAAGGAGGTCTGGGCCTTCATCACCTGGACCGTGTACGCCGCCTACCTGCACGCGCAGGCCACCACCGGCTGGCGCGGACGCCGGTCCGCCATGATCTCCCTCGCCGGTTACGGCTGCCTGATGTTCAACCTCGTCGGCATCAACATCTGGGGTTCGGGCCTGCACTCCTACGCGGGCCTGTGACGACCACGGCTGCCGCCCCACCACGGGGCGGGGCGGCAGCCGTGCCGAAGTCGCCGGACGGAATTCAGCCTGCGGGCCGGTAGGTCACGAGGATCGTGCCGCTGCTCCAGCGCCGCGGACAGCGCCGCGGACAGCGACGCGGCCATCTCCTCGTCCCACGCGAACTGCCACGTGTCCGGAGACTCGACGACACCGTCCACCGTGCTGAACAAGATCGACGAAATGCTGCGCATGGTGCGCACCTTCCTGACCGAACCCCGATGTGTGCACCAGGGAGGTCAGGAGGACGCGCGGAGCCGTGGCTTGTACGGAAGCGACAACCGTCCCCTCAGGCGCGGGCGGTGGAGGGGCGCGGCTCCGGTGCCAGGGCGTCGATCAGGTCGCGGATGAGGCCGCGATGGTCGTCGGCGCGCCAGGCGACGGCGAGTTCGGTCGGGGACAGGTCCGTGACCGGGACGGCCTTGATCCCCGGCCGCCGGTAGATCTCGGCGTTGCCGGCGGCGAGCAGGACGACGGCGCCGCTGCCCTCCAGCGCGGCGAAGGTCTCCTCGGCGTTGGTCACGGTCGCGCAGACGATCGGCGGACGGCCGCCGCGCTCGTCGATCGCGAGCCAGTGGTCGCGGAGCGGGCCGGCGCTCTCGGGGAGCGCCAGGAACGCCTCGTCCAGGAGTTCGGCGAACTCGACCTCGCTGCGTCCGGCCAACCGGTGGTCGTGCCGGAACGCGACCCAGCGCGGCTCCCGGGCCACGACCCGGACGTTGAGGTCGTCCTGGCCGGGGAACGGCAGCCACACGAACGCCACATCGACCTCGCCGTCGGCCAGGCCCGCCGTGGGATCGGTCCAGTTGACCTGCCGCACCCGCAGCTCGCAGCCGGGACGGCGCTCGGTGAAACGGCTCCGCAGCGTTCCGAGGAGGCCGCGTCCGACGCTGGTCGACATTCCCACGGTCAGCCGTGCGGACTCGGCCGCCGCGACGTCGCCGACGGCGCGCTGCACCTCGTCCCACCGCTGGAGCAGTTCGCGGGCGGCGGGCAGCAGGGTCTCGCCCGGCCCGGTGAGCCGCACCTCGCGCCGGTCGCGGTCCAACAGCCGCACCCGCATCAGCTCTTCCAACTGGCGGATCTGCTTGCTGAGCGCCGGCTGTGAGATGAACAGGCGCTCGGCCGCGCGGGTGAAGCTGAGCTCCTCCGCCACGGCCACGAAATATCTCAGGTCCCGCAGATGAGCATCCATAACCGCTGGTTATTACACCAGGTATTGGACGTGTCCGGAAACTCGACGCCAGGATGGCCGCATGAGCGACACCGCGGATCGCCTTGCGATCATCGAGACCTGCACCCGGCTGGCATGGCACGCCGACCAGCGTGAATGGGACCGGCTGGGCGAGGTGTTCGCGGACTCGGTGACCCTGGACTACACCAGCCTGAACGGCGGCGAACCAGCGGTCCTGACTCCCGCGCAGATCGTCGAGGCGTGGTCGGGCGTCCTCGGCGCCTTCGACGCCACCCAGCACCTGATCACGAACCATCTGGTCACCGTCGACGGGGACACCGCCGTCTGCACGGCCGCGTTCCAGGCCACCCACCGCCGCACCGACCCCTTCGGCTCGTCGCTGTGGACGCTCGGCGGCACCTACCGCTTCGAGCTGGTCCGGTCGGACGGCACATGGCGGATCGGCGTCGTGGTGATGACCGCCACCTGGGGCGACGGCAACAGGCACCTGATGACCCTGGCGGCGGGACAGGGATGATCGCGCTCGTGACCGGCGGCAACCGGGGGATCGGCCGGGAGGTGTGCCGCGCCCTCGCCGCGCTCGGGCACACCGTCCTGCTCACCGCCCGATCGCCGGGGGCGGCCGAGCGCGCGGCCGGGGAACTCGACGGCGATGTCGTCCCGCTCCGCTTGGACGTGACCTCCGCGGTCGGCATCGAGGAGGCCGCGGCCACCGTCGCGGAACGGTACGGACGCCTGGACGCCCTGGTCAACAATGCCGCGATCACCTACGACACCTGGCAGGGCGCCGTGTCGGCCGACCTGGACGTCGTCCGCGAGGCCGCCGAGACGAACCTGTACGGGCCCTGGCGACTGACCCAGGCGCTGCTGCCGCTGCTGCGCGGCAGCGCGCATCCCCGGATCGTGAACGTGTCCAGCGAGGCGGCCTCGCTGACCAACATGGGCGGCGGCACCCCGGCGTACAACACCACGAAGGTGGCCCTCAACGCGCTGACCCGGATGCTCGCGGCCGAACTGCGCGGCGACGGCGTCCTGGTGAACGCGATCTGCCCGGGGTGGGTCGCGACGGACATGGGCGGCCCCGGCGGCCGTCCCGTCTCCGCGGGCGCGGCCGGTGTCGTCTGGGCGGCCACGCTCCCCGACGGCGGCCCGACCGGCGGCTTCTTCCGCGACGGCCGCCCCCTCCCTTGGTGACCCCCTGATGAAGGACGATGCGATGATCTTGGTGACGGGCGCGACGGGCAATGTCGGCTCCGAGGTGGTCCGGGCCCTGGCCGCGGCCGGTCGACCCGTCCGGGCGCTGGTGCGTGACCCGGGCGCTGCGCGGCTGCCGGACGGCGTCGAAGCCGTGACCGGCGACCTCAACCGTCCGGAGAGCATGACCGGGGCCCTCGACGGCGCCCGCGGGGTGTTCCTGCTCCCCGGGTACGCGGACATGCCGGGCCTGCTGGCCGAGGCTCGCCGCGCGGGAGTCGAGCACGTCGTGCTGCTGTCGGGCGGCTCCGCCGGACTCGGCGACATGACCAACGCGGTGACCCGGTACATGGCCGCGTCCGAGGCCGCCGTGCGGGAGTCCGGGCTGCCGTGGACGTTCCTGCGGCCGAGCGCGTTCATGTCCAACGCTCTGCGCTGGCTGCCACAGTTGAGGTCTGGTGACCAGGTGAGAGTCCCGTTTCCGGACGTTCCCACGGCGAGCGTCGACCCGTACGACCTGGGCGCCGTGGCCGCCCGCGCGCTGCTGTCGGACGAGTACCACGGCGAGATCCTCCGGCCGACCGGCCCGGTCGCGATCCGCCCCGCCGAGCAGGTCGCGGTACTGGGCGAGGTCCTCGGCCGCGACCTGACGTTCGTGGGCCTGACGAACGACGAGGCACGCGCCGACATGCTCACCGAAATGCCCGCCGAATACGTGGACGCGTTCTTCGACTTCTACGTGAACGGCTCGCTCGACGAGTCGATCGTCCGTCCGACCGTCCGCGAGGTCACCGGCCACGAGCCCCGCACCTTCGAGCAGTGGGCCCGAGCCCACGCGGACGACTTCCGCTGAAACCCCTCGCCACCCACAAAGAATCTCGATTTACGTCCGCGACTGACCGGAACCATGGTCACCCGCGGACGTAATGCCTTTGTGGGGGCGGGTGTATTTCGAGTGTGCTCGGGTCAGCCCGCTCCGTCGCCGACGGCGACGGGCTTCGCGCGCGCCCGGTCATAGGCTTCCCGGGCGGCTCCGATCGCCTCCTGGTGGCGTAGCGCCCACGCAGCCAGTTGTTCGAAGGCGCCCTTCAGTTCGCAGGCCATTTCGGTGGCGCTGTACTCGACCTTCGGTGGGACGGTCGGGTACACGGTGCGGATCAGCAGCCCGTCCCGTTCCAGGTTGCGCAGCGTCAGGGTCAGCATGCGCCGGCTGATGCCCTCGATCGCCCGCTCGAACTCGGTGAAGCGGACGGGCCCCTTGGACACCGCGAGCAGCACGATCTGTACGCTCCACTTTCCCGCGACGCTGTCGATGATCTCACGGATCGGGCATGCCACCGGGTGCACGTCCTCCGGGGAAACACGCGAATTCCTCTGTGGCAAGAAAATGCCTCCTTCCGTCTCCGCACAGACTGCCAGAGCACGAAGGACGTAACAAGGGATGCCCTGAGGGTAGAAATGGTGACCCTCGACCTCGCTCGGTGCGACTCGGATGCCCCACGCGTCCCGTGGGCGGCCGTTCGCATACGAGAAGATGATCTTTGGAATCCGATCCTCCACAGTTGGGATGTCCTGGTCGGTCACATGGGAGTTCCTCTGTGACAGGAAACTTCCTCCTTCCGCGTAGCGCCGACGGTGACGGAAGATGTGCCGAGCCCGGCCCCGCGCGGCGGGAGCACGCGCGGCCACCAGGACGCGCGGACTTCGTTCACACCACCGCCACCGGAATTCACAGACAGAGACGGCGCAAACGGAAGAGGAAGAGGCAGACCAGTGGTCGCTTCCACCGACTCGGCGAAAAGCGGGCCAGGGCAGCGGATAGCGCTCCTGGCGCTGGCCCAGTTCGTCATCACGCTCGATTTCAACATCGTGTTCGTCGCCCTGCCCGATATCGGCAGGGAACTGAATTTCGACGCGCACAATCTGCAGTGGGTGGTCAACGCCTACGTGGTCGCGCTCGGCGGCCTGCTGCTGTTCGGCGGCCGCGCGGCCGACCGGCTCGGCGCCCGCCGCATGTTCATCGTCGGCCTGCTGGTCTACGCGGTGTCCTCGCTGGTCGGCGGGCTCGCCGGGGGGACGGGCGTGCTCGTCGCCGCGCGCGCCGCGCAGGGGCTCGGCGGCGCGCTGCTCACCCCCGCCACCCTGCGGCTGATCTTCATCGGCTTCGACGAAGGGCCCATGCGCAACCGCGCGCTCGTCGTCTACGGCTCGATCGGCGGCGCCGGGCTGTCGGCGGGCGCGCTGCTCGGCGGCGTCCTCACCGACTACGCCGGCTGGGAGTGGATCTTCTTCGTCAACATCCCGCTCGCGGTCGCCGGCGCGCTGCTCGCACCCGCCGTGCTGCCCGCGTCCCCGCCGCTCGGAGCGGGCCGCGACTTCGACGTCGTCGGCGCCCTGCTGGCCACCGCGGGCGCGACGCTGATCGTGTTCGGCCTGGCCAGCGGCCCGGACGTGGGCTGGGGAACGCCGGAGGGCGCCGGCGCGGTCGCCGCGGGCCTCGCCCTGCTCGCCGCCTTCCTCATCGTGGAGGGCCGCAGCCGGGACGCGCTGATGCCGCTGCGGCTGCTCAAGCACCGCAGCCTCGCCGTCACCATGGGCGCCGCGTTCTTCTACCAGGGCAGCCTCGTCGGCGTGTACTACCTGTTCACCACCTACCTGCAGGACGTCCTGAACTACAGCCCGATGTCCGCCGGCCTGGCGTTCCTGCCGCCCACGATCATCTCCATGGTGTTCGCGCTGAAGTTCAGCACCGTCATCATGAACAAGCGGGGGCTGCGCACCACGATGTTCCTCGGCGTCCTCGTGACGGGCATCGGCGCGGCGATCCTCGCCACCGCGTTCGTCGCCGACGGCTCGTACTGGCTGCTGCTGCCGGGGCTCGCCGTCTGGTCCATCGGCGGCGCGCTGGCCATCCCCGCCGTGCTGGCGGGCGCGGGCGCGGGCGTCTCCCCGCTGGAGCAGGGCGTCAGCGCCGCGATGGCCATGACCACGCGGCAGGTCGGCGGCGCGGTGGGCCTGGCGGCGCTGATCGCGGTCGTCACCGACGGCCTGCACGCCGGGCCGGACGGGCGCCTGCCCACGGCGGACGTCCTGGACGGCCTGCGAGCCGCCGGCTGGGTGGCCGGCGGCGCCGTCGCCGCCGCGGCGTTCCTGTGCCTGCTGCTGAAGAAGCCCGAGCCCGCTCCGGCGCCCGTCCAGAAGTCCGCGGAGCCCTCGGACGCCGCCGCGCCTCCCGGCCGTCGCCCCCCCCGTCGCGGCCGGGACCCCTGGACCACCGGCTCCGTCGTCCCCGGACGAAGCCGGTGGTCCCGCTCCAGGTCAGGTGCTCGACGCGGACACCGAGGTGAACTCCTCGATGCCGCCGACGCCGAGTTCGCGGCCGTAGCCGTTCGCGTCGAAGCCGCCGAACGGCGCCGTGGGTCGTGGCCGCGCCCGCGAGGCCGTAGGGCGGTCGACCCGTGACAACGGATCAGGAGTCGGCAAGGAGTGCGGCGGTCGCTTCGGCGGTTTCCGGGTGGGCGCGTATCAGCGAGTCGACCGCGGGTGAGTGTGCGGTCGTCGTGGGTTCCGCCGGGTCCGGCCAGGACGGGTCGTAGCCCAGCAGAGTCGCTGTCGCGGAAACGGGCTCGCCGTACGTGGCCAGGAACGATGCCATCGCCGTGTTGGTCGGCGCGGGTCGCCGGGACTCGGGAGGTTCTGGAGAAGTAGTCCAGGGAGGTGTCCAGGCGTCCACGGCCGGGAGGGTGGCCGGGAAGGTGCGGTCGGCCTCGCGGATCAGGACGGGGAGCATCTCCGCGGCCTGGTCCTTGAGCGTGGTGATCAACCTGGGCAGCCAGGGCAGCAGGACCGTGTCGGGCAGGCGTCCGAACGCCTTGGACAGCAGCTCCACGACCAGCGGGGAGAGCGACGGGACGGCGTCCAGGGCCTGCACGAAGCCGCTCAGGTACTGCGGGAACGCACCGACCAGCATGGGGTTGTCCAGCAGTTCGTCGCAGCGCCGACGCAGGTCGGCGAGCGGGAGCAGGCCCAGCTGCGACTCGGCCGCCCACAGCAGGGCGACCTTGGCCGGATCCTCGGGATGGGACTGCTTGACCGCCAGTTCCAGCTGGGTGTGGTCGCACCCCAGCGAGATCGCCAGGCTTTCCAGGCTGACCAGGAAGCCCAGCATCGCCGCGACCTGCCGTACGCCGGTGTCGTCGGCGGTGAACGCCGTGGGCAGCAGCGTGCAGTAGTGGGCGTAGCCGGTGGTCACAAAGTCTTCGCACCAGCGCGGAAGAGCCGGTTCCGTCGCCCTGTAGTGGGTGAGGAGCCGCCGGACACGGCGCAGGACCTCGGGGGCGTCGTCCACGGTGCGTTCGCTCGAGAGCAGCTCGACCGCGCGGGTGCCGAGCTCGTTCGTGAAGCGGCGACTGCGCAGGTAGAGGAGGGACTCCTCGACCGCTTCCAGTGCCGTGGCGGCCGTCGCCTTCGGGCTGTGGACGGACTTGCGCAGTCGCTGCTCCAGAACCTGCTCGACGGTGACGCCCTCGTAGCCGAGTTCGACGAGATGGCGCTGGTTGCGGCCGATCGCCAGGTCCCAGCTCTCCTGGACCGGGCGTTCGCCCAGGCGGCGCGAGCCCATGATCGGGCGGACGGCGTCGTCGGGCAGGAGGCGACGCAGCACCCACAGAAGGTCGGAGCAGGGTGCGAGGTCGGGTTCGGTCGCGAAGTCGAGCAGGGCCCGCTGGATCTGGCGTTTGTCCAGGGCGAGGCCCAGCGGACGGAGCCGGTCGAAGACGTCCTTCGCCAGTGGCGGCAGCGCCTCGTAGCCGACCTGGCCGATCCGGTCGCCGCCGAGCAGGATCTCGCACAGCCGCCGGACGTCGCGGCGGCCGGGCACGGAGTCCTTCTCGATACAGGTGATCGCCGCGTCCTGGAAGTCGTACGGCGTGGGACGGGCGCGCCCCCGCAACGCGGCCAGCAGCATCGACGTCTCGTACACCGCGATCGCGTCGGCCGTGCTGGACAGGTAGCCGTTACGGCGCGCCAGCCGGACGATGTCCACGCACCAGCCGAGCAGCTCGGCCTCGTCCGGGCCGTCCGGCGCGGGCGCGTTCGACAGGAACCCGCTCAGCCGGTCGGCCACCGGAGCCGCGGGAACGGGCGCCGCCGGCTTCGGCGCGGCGGTCTTGCGCGTGCCGCGCTGCCCGGCCAGGCGGAACGGCTTGACCCGCGTACGCTTGAGCGCCTTCTCCCAGGTCGTCGCGGCGACCGACACCGAACCCGGCGCCAGCCCGAACTGCGCCTCGATCGCCGAGTGGCTGGACGGGATCAGCCCGTACTGCCACCGGGTCGCGGTGCGCGGCGTGATGTCGAAGCCCGCCGTGGACCGGAGCCCGAACTGCTCCACACGGCTGGCGGCGTGGAAGGCGCCGCACACGTGCAGGCAGCGGGACGGGTCGGCGCCCGACGAGGCGAGATGCTCGCGGATCCGCGTCCACATGTACCGCTCGCGGTCCTCGTCGGTGGCCAGGCGCCGGTCGTCGCCGGGCCGCAGCCGCCGGAACAGGCTGCCGATCAGGACCATGACCTGCCGGTAGGTGTCGTGGTCGGCGCCGGTCAACGGCTGCTCGACGTACTGGTCCCACCATTCGGACCAGTGCCGCACCTTGCCGTGCCGCAGCAGATGCTCCTCCAGTTCGGCGAACCCGGGACGCAGCTCGCCGATCTCGATTCCGATCGCGTCACCGTGCAGGGCCCCGTCCTCCTCGTCCTCACCGGCTCGGGCGGGCGACTCGTCGGGACGCTCCAGAGGTTCCCACTGGAAGACGTGGTCGGACGAACGGTCGACCAGCACCAGCTCCACGTCCGGGGTCTCCAGGGCGTAGGCGATCGCCTGGTACTCGGCCGACGCCTCGGTGATCGGCGCGACCACGCTCAGCGGCGCCTGGTCCTGCGGGAAGCCGTCCACTTCGGACGCGAACGCCTGCAGCGCCACGGGCAGCCGGCAGTTGCGCAGCTCGTCCAGCAGGGGGCGCAGGTCCTCGCACAGCTCCAGGTAGATCACCCGCGGCTGCTTCTCCCGCAGCCGCCGTGCCATCGCCAGCGCCGAGGCGGGCGAGTGGTGGCAGACCGGGAAGATCTCCAGCTCCTCGCGCAGCGCCCGGTCGACGTCGTCCACCAGCCCGGCGAGAATGTCCGGCAGCCCGCGCGGCCCACCGGCGAACTCCTCGGCGGCCCCCAGCAGCTGCTCCCGCAGCGCCCCGAACGGCCCCGCGGTCTCGACGGCTCCGACCTCGCTCACACCCGCCCCACTCTCCCCGGCCCTGCTCGTGTCGTTCTCGGTCATGTGGGGCCCGGTCACGACAGCTTCGCGATCGCTTCGCGGCCGCCTTCCAGGAAGCCCTCCCAGGGGCCGCCCTCGTCCTTGCGGCCACGGGGCTCGACCACGCCGTGCCAGAACTTGTTGAGAATGGCCAGGTCCTCGGGGGAGCGGCGGGCGAGCGAGCCGACGAGGGAGCTCGCCAGGGTCTCGGCCTTCAACGCGCGGTCGCCGAAGAACTGGCTGTGCAGGATCGCGTCCTCCAGCACGCCGATCTGCTCGGCCGTGGACAGCGCCGACTCCAGTTTCTCGTCGTCGCTGGTCGCCGAGGTGGACGCGGCGCGCAGGTCGGCGAAGCTCTGCAGCAGGATGTCCAGCAGCGTCGGCGGGACGTCCAGCTCGATCGAGTGCCGCCGCATCAGCTCCGCCGTGCGGAACCGGACGATCTCCGCCTCGCTCTTCTTGTTGGTCACCACCGGGATGCGGACGAAGTTGAACCGCCGCTTCAGCGCCGACGACAGGTCGTTGACGCCGCGGTCCCGGCTGTTGGCCGTCGCGATGATCGAGAAACCGGGCTTGGCGAAGACGATGTTGTCATCGTCCAGCTCCGGGATCGAGACGTACTTCTCCGACAGGATCGAGATCAGCGCGTCCTGGACGTCACTGGTGGAACGGGTCAGCTCCTCGAACCGGCCGATCACGCCCTGCTCCATCGCGGTCATGATCGGGGACGGGATCAGCGACTCCCTGGACTGCCCCTTGGCGATCACCATGGAGACGTTCCACGAGTACTTGATGTGGTCCTCGGTCGTGCCGGCCGTGCCCTGGACGACCAGGGTGGAGTTACGGGAGATCGCGGCGGACAGCAGCTCGGCCAGCCAGCTCTTACCGGTGCCGGGGTCGCCGATCAGCAGCAGGCCGCGGTCGGACGCCAGCGTCACGATGGCGCGCTCGACGAAGCTCCGGTCGCCGAACCACTTCTGGTCGATCTCCCGGTCGAGGCCGTCCGAGCGTTCGGACCCGAGCACGAACAGCCGCACCATCCGGGGGCTGAGCCGCCACGCGAACGGCTTGGCACCGTCGTCGACCGACTCCAGGTAGTCGAGCTCCTCGGCGTACTTGGCCTCGGCGGGCGCGCGCAGCAGTTCGTCGGACATGGCTCTCCTCGTCTTTCGGGACGTCGGGCAGATCAGGTTTCCCGGTGCGGCGGCGTTCTCCGGCAGGTCGGGCCTCCGGATACGGCAGCGCTCTCGGGCGGTCAGGGTTCTTGCAAGGCTGGTTCTTGTTCGGGACGGTTCTTGCCCGGCGGCGCGAGCACGCGGCTCAGGGCCCGGCCGCCGCGGGGGTCACGGGAGGAAGTTCTTCAGCTCGTCCACCAGCTTCTGGATACGGCCGGAGATCACCGGGGTGCCGAGCCTCTTGAAGCGCTCCCGGAACCACGGATTCACGATCTGGGTGCCCGAGCTGGTCACCGACCCGACCGGGATGAACTTCACCCCCGACCGGTGCACCGCCTCGATCCACTCGAAGAGCTGCGGGGGGTCGGACTCGTAGAAGTCCGAGATCCACACCATCACCGTGTCGCGCGGATCGGTGATCTTCGGACGGGCCATGTTCATCGCCACCCGCCCGTCGGTGCCACCGCCGAGTTTGGTGCGCAGCAGCATCTCGAACGGGTCGTGGACCCATGGCGTCAGGTCCAGCGCACGCGTGTCGTAGGCGACCAGGTGGACGTCCACCTTCGGCAGCCCGGCGAAGATCGACGCCAGGATCGTGCAGTTCACCATCGAGTCGACCATCGAGCCCGACTGGTCCACCACCACGATCATCTTCACGGGCGTGGTGCGCTTGGCGGTCTGCTTGTAGAACAGCCGGTCGACGTAGAGCCGCTCGTCCTCGGGGCTCCAGTTGGTGAGGTTCTTCCAGATCGTGCGGTCGATGTCGAGGTTGCGGAACACCCGCTTGGGCGGGACGGAGCGGTCGATGGTCCCCGACGAGGACTTCTCCACCTGTGTGCGCAGCACCTGGGCGACCTCGTCGACATACCGGCGGATCAGCGACTTGGCGTTGGCCAGCGCCACCCCCGACAGGTTGGCCTTGTCCCTTAGCAGCTGCTCGATCAGCGACATGCTCGGCGAGAGCTTGCCCGCCAGCTTCGGATCGGCCAGTACCTCGCGCAACGCCATCCGCTTGACGAGGTCACCCTCCATCTCCGACAGGGGCCCCGCGAGTTCCTGCGCGCCCTCCTCACCGAGCGCCGCCTTCAGACATGAGGCGTCCTTCTGCCAGGCCGCGAGCTGGGTCGCCGTCACATTGCCGTTGTCATTACCGGGCCCGAACACGTTGAGCAGCAGCTTCGACACCAGCGCGGCCCGCCGCACCTGCATGGCGGAGCCACCGGAGTCGTCCGCGGGCGCCATCAGGCCGTCGAACTCCGGCTCCAGCTCGGGGAACCGCTGGAAGACGTTGTCCATCGAGACGCCCGGGTCGAGCAGCGCCGGAGGCAACCCGAGGTCGTCGACGATCGCGACGCTGGCCGATTCGAGCGCGGGCTGCTCATCGGACGCGAACAGCCGCGCCATCAGCCGCCAGTAGAGCACCTGCCGCCGGTTCGCGTCCGGCCCTTCCCCGGCCGCGGACGTGCGGACTCCGTGCGTCCCGTCTTCACCGCCGGTCATTTCCGCAGCAGCCTTCCCGCGCGTTCGCGCAGCACGGCCACGGCGTCACCGGCGCGGGCCTCGGCCTTCACGACCTTCGGATCCGTCGGGCCGAGCGCCCAGTCACCCGTGTGCGCCTCGACCGGCTTCTTCTTGATCGTGGCCTGGAGCGCGAGGGGCTGGAGCAGCCACCGGCCGCCGTCCCGGCGCACCAGCCCGATGCAGGCCGTGGACGCCTTCACCAGCGCTGGTGTGATCGGTCCGCACGCCGGCAGCCGACCGCCGTCGATCTCCAGGGTGGTGCCGTCGAGCGAGACGGCGCCGTCGCCGTACTTATAACCCTCCAGCAGCACCGGCTCGGCGATGCGCACCGGATGCCGGTCCAGCGGCGGGACGGGTGGAGCGGTCGCCTCGCCCAGCCGGACCCGGGCCGTGGTGAACGGGTCGGCGGGCTCTCCGGCCCGCGCCGCGTCCTCTCGCCAGAGGAGGTCGCCGCCGGTGGTCAGCGGCATGTCCGCGACGTCCAGGACGCGCCGTTCGGCCAGCGCCGCCAGGAGCACGGGATAGGCGTTGAGCAGCCGCCACACCGCCGGGCCGACGATCGTGTCGACCTTCGCCGCCGCCACACCGGTGCGCACCAGCCGCGCTTCGCCGCCGTCCGCGGGCTCCAGCACCCCGTGGACCTGCACCTGGACGGCCGTCCCATGCTCCTGCACGTCCACGCCCAGCACCAGTAGCCGTCCCGACACCGGCTCCGCGCCGCCCGTCCACGACCCGGCGCGGGCGAGCAGGACGGCCCGCGTCCACAGGTCGGCCCAGCGCCGCTCGGGTACGCGATCCATGGTCGCGACCGGGCAGGACGCCCGCAGCTCCGAGGCAAGACCGTCGAGCAGCACCGCGAGCCGCCGCAGCGACGGTTCACCCCACAGCCCCTCGATCGTCTGACCGGCCGCCGAGACCAGATCGTGGTCGACCCCGCGCCACCCGGCGATCGCCAGCTCGTGCAGCCACGACCGCGCCCCGGCCAGCAGATTCTCCGGCGCCGTCCCGGCGCCGGGCTCGCCGGCGCGCTCCGCCCAGGGCGACCTCGACCTGCCCAGTGCGCCGTCGAGGCGTTCCAGCAGGGCGTCGTGGACGGCGCCGAGCAGCGCGGCCCGTCCGCCCGCCAGCGCCGCGAGCCGGTCGTCGCCGATCGACCCGGCGGCCACCTTCTCGGCCGCCTCGCCCACCGGTCCGCCGAGCGGCGAGCCGGCCAGCGCGCCCGCGAACGCCGCCAGCGCCGCCGCCTGCCGGTCGCCCATCCGCCCCAGACCGCCGGTGAGCGAGCCGTCGAACCCGGCCACAAGATCGAGCGCCTCGTCGACGGCCTCGGGCGCGCCGCCGACCAGTTCCCCCAACTGCACCGCGAGCATCAGCCCACCGCCCCCGCCGCCGGAAACCAGTGCAGCTCGGGGACCGGCTCGGTGCTCTCCGGTACCTCCAGGTAGGCGAGATGCCGCAGGAACCGGCTGAACACCGCCGCAGCGGGTGCCGGGTCCTTGTGACTGTTCAGGCAGTCGATGAGGTCCTTGCCCTCACCGACCTCGACGCGCAGGTAGCGCGCGACCCGTTCCTGCCCGTACTGGCGGATTCCCTCCGTCACCAGGGCGTCGAGGTGCTTGCAGAGATAGAAATCGGTCAGCCCGCCGCACGGCCGGTTGTTGTTGGTACTGCAACTGTTGCCGTGCGTTCCGGCCGTGATGGACGAGACGTACACGCGGGACACGTCGGACCCGCTCGACACCACGCCCTGCAACCGACCGTCCGCCATTTCGACGAACGGCACCTTCGCAAGCTTCCGTGCCTGGACGGGCGGCACCACCCGCACGGTACTGCGCCGCTCCCACGCGCCGTCGTCCTCGTCCAAGACCCATGACCTCCAACCGGCCGTCGCGATGATGCGCCCGATGATGTCGACCGCCACCGACAGAATCCGGCGTCCGTCTGTCATGGATCTTGAGCCGGTCGGCCGTAGAACACGCGGAGGTCGACGAGCAGCAGGTCAGGGGTCTCCAGCGCCGCGTACTCCCGCCCGCAGGCTACCGGTGAGCAAGGTGAGAACGTCCCTTGTCAACGCCGTACCTCGTATGAGGCGACGCCGGTGGACGAGGCGCCGTCCTGGATCGGGGCCTACGGCGCCGGGCTCGTCGATCTGACGGCCTCCGCCGGGCTCCGCCCGGTAGGCCGCGCCTTTGGCTGAGCGGTCGTCCGGCGGCGACCGCGATGCTCCGGGGCGGCGGGTCCCTGCCTGGCCCGGAGCAGGCACGCCCAGTCGAGCCGCTCGTGGAGCCGGAGGTCAGTACTGGTTCGTTCGGGCGTCCTGGGCGAGGGCATCGTCGATCGATGCCGTGGACATCTCCTTGAGGCCCAGGTGGTCTTTGGCGATCCGTCCGAGAGTGGGCAGGGTGCTGCGGTCCGGCCAGGTTTCGGGATCCCACAGGGACGCGCGCAGGAACGCCTTCGCGCAGTGCATATAAAGCTCGTCGACCTCGACGAGGAGGGCGAGGCGCGGTCGCTTGCCCTTGACGGTCAGGTCGTCGAAGAACGGCGCGTCGGAGACGAGCGTCGCGCGTCCGTTCACGCGCAGCGTCTCGTTCATTCCCGGCACGATGAACAGCAGCCCGGCGTGGGGGTTGTGCAGCACGTTGCGGAGACTGTCGACCCGGTGGTTGCCGGGACGGTCGGCGAGCGCCAGCCGGTGGTCGTCCAGGACCAGCACCGATCCGGCGGGGTCCCCGCGAGGCGAGACGTCGCAGGTCCCGTCCGGGTT
Organism: Actinomadura pelletieri DSM 43383; assembly: GCF_003634705.1. Lineage (GTDB taxonomy): Bacteria > Actinomycetota > Actinomycetes > Streptosporangiales > Streptosporangiaceae > Spirillospora > Spirillospora pelletieri. The sequence continues at coordinate 1,147,397 of NZ_RBWU01000002.1, forward strand.
GGAGGTCGCCAGCAGGACGAACGGCGAGTGCGCGATGATCGTGCGCGCGTGTTCGTCGATCCGGCCGATGTCCTTGTCCCAGATGAGCTGCGCGGGCGGTTCGATGATCTCCCGGAGTTCCGCCTCGGTGCGCACCGTCTGGATCTTGGAGGGCTTCACGGCCCAACAGTATGCGGGCCCACGCCGCCACCTTGCCGCCAGGGTGCCTAGAATGCCGCTTATGTCCGACCGTGTACTTCCGTGACCAGGGAGTTCCGCGCGCTGCCCACCCTGGCGGCGGGACCGGTCGAGATGCCGTCGGCGATCCAGAGCTGGGCCGAGGACTTCACCCGCGACATCGTCTGGAACGAGCATTCCCATCCGTTCCATGAGCTGCTCTGGAACGAGCGGGGTGCGTCGACGTTCGTGGTGGGGTCGCGGATCTGGACGGTCACCTCCACCGTGGGCCTGTGGGTGCCCGCGGGCACGCTGCATTCCGGCTCGGCGTCCGCGGGCACTCGGTGTCGGGCCGGATTCTTCGGGTTCGGCGCCACGTCCTCGATCTCCCCGACACCGGTCGGTGTCGAGATCACACCGCTCCTGCGGTTGCTGCTGGAGCGGCTCGCCGACACGGAACTGGCACCCGAGTCGCGGGCGGTGACCGAGGCGATGGTGGTGGACGTCCTGGTCCCGTCCCCGCGCGAGCTGCTCGTGCAGATGCCCGCCGGCGGGTTGTTGCGGCCGATCGCCGACGCCGTCCGGAGGCATCCGGGCGACCAGCGGACGCTGGCGGACTGGGCGGTCCGGCTCGGGGTGAGCGCTCGTACGATCAGCCGCGCGTTCAACGACGAGACGGGCATGAGCTTCGTGCGGTGGGTCGCGAGGGTACGCGCCCAACACGCGATCGAGTTGCTCGCCCGGGGCTGGGAGATCGACGCCGTCGCCGAGGAGGTCGGCTACCGCTCGGCGAGCGCGTTCGGCGCAGCCTTCCGGCGGACGACCGGGCTGACCCCGGGAGCGTTCCGCGCGCGCTGACCCGTCCGGGACGCCGGTACCCGCACCCCACGGTGTCCGAAGCTCTACAACGGATGTCCGAAACGGCTGATTGCGACAGACCGTACGCCTCTTCTAAGGTGCGAGCAAGGTAAGGCTTGCCTAACTAGCATCGTCTTGCGGCGGTACGGTGGACCGCTCCACGGACGCACACCCGCGATCCAGACGTGCGAGGGCCGGCACCAACGGATTTCTGGAAGTGGAGTACGGAGTGAAGCGGCTACACGGCCTTCGCGTCATCGCGGTGCTGGTCGTCCTGCTGGGCGGCCTCATGGCCTGCGGCGACTCGAAGGAGACGAAGAAGAGCGGCGCGAGCGCCGACGCCGGCACGTTCCCCATGACGATCAAGCACGCGCTGGGGACGGTCACCATCAAGGAGAAGCCGAAGCGGGTGGCGACGGTCAACTGGGCCAACCACGAGGTGCCCCTGGCGCTCGGCGTCGTCCCGGTCGGGATGGCCTCCGCGGACTTCGGCGACGACAACGGCGACGGTCTCCTGCCGTGGGTGGACAAGCGACTGAAGGACCTCAACGCCAAGACGCCCGTGCTGTTCGACGAGACCGACGGCATCGACTTCGAGGCCGTCGCCGACACCAGGCCGGACGTGATCCTGGCCGGCTACTCGGGTCTGACCAAGAAGGACTACGACACCCTGAGCGAGATCGCTCCCGTGGTGGCCTACCCGGACGCCCCGTGGGCGACCCCGTGGCGCGAGATCATCCGGATCAACAGCAGGGCGATCGGGCTCGCCGCCGAGGGCGAGAAGCTGATCACCGACCTGGAGGGCCAGATCAACGGGGTCGTCGCGAAGCACCCGCAGGTCAAGGGCAAGTCGGTGATGTTCCTCGCGCACGTCGACGTCAACGATCTGAGCCAGATCGGCTTCTACACCACCCACGACACCCGCACGCTGTTCTTCAAGGATCTCGGGATGACGATTCCGGGCAGCGTCGCCGAGGCGTCCAAGGGCACCGACAAGTTCCTGCTGACCCGTAGCGCCGAGCAGATCGACGCGTTCGACGACGTCGACATCATCGTCGGGTACGGCGACGACGGCCTGCTGCAGAAGCTGCGCAAGGACCCGCTCCTGTCGAAGATCCCGGCGGTGGAGCGCGGCGCGGTGTACATGCTGCCCGGGAGCAAGCCCCTCGGAACCGCCGCTAACCCGACGCCCCTGGCGATCTCCTGGGTGCTGGAGGACTACGTCACGGCGCTCGCCGAGGCCGCCGGCAAGGTCAAGTGACACCGTCCGTCCACACCGACCGGTCGGTCTCCATCGACCGTCCGCCGGACGCCGCTCTCCTCGTGCGGCGTCCGGCGCGCGTCCGGGTCCTGTGGCTCGCGGTCCTGCTCATGGTCCTGGCGGTGCTCATGGCGGCGTCCGTGGTCTTCGGGTCGCGCGACGTCGCCTGGTCCGACGTCTGGACGGCGCTCGGCGGCGCGGACGAGTCCCTCGGGCAGGCGGCGGTGGCCAAGCGGATACCGCGCACCCTGCTCGCGGTGACGGTCGGCGCCGCCCTCGGCCTGTCCGGCGCCGTCATGCAGGGCGTGACCCGCAACCCGCTCGCCGACCCCGGGATCCTGGGCATCAACATGGGCGCGTCCCTGGCCGTGGTCACCGCGGTCGCGTTCTTCGGGCTCGCGTCCCCGACCGGGTACATCTGGGTCGCGATGGCGGGCGCCGCCGGCTCGGCCGTCTTCGTGTACACGGTCGGATCCCTGGGACGCGGCGGCGCCACCCCGTTCAAGGTCGCGCTCGCCGGTGCCGCCACATCGGCGGCGTTCGCGTCGCTGGTCAGCGCGGTCGTGCTGCCGCGCAACGACATCGCCGGGGGTTTCCGGCTCTGGCAGATCGGCGGGGTGGGCGGCGGGTCCTACGAACGGATCGGGCAGGTGCTGCCGTTCCTCGCCGCCGGGTTCGCGCTGTGCCTGCTGTCCGCGCGGGCGCTGAACTCCCTGGCCCTGGGCGACGAACTCGCCGCCGGGCTCGGTGAGCGCGTCGCCGTCGTCCGCGCCGTGGCCGCCCTCGGCGCCGTCGTGCTGTGCGGCGCGTCCACGGCCGTCGCCGGGCCGATCGGTTTCGTCGGGCTCGTCGTCCCGCACGCGTGCCGGCTGCTCGTCGGCGTGGACCACCGCTGGCTGCTGCCGTTCTCCGCCCTGGCCGGCGCCGCGCTGCTCACCGCCGCCGACGTCGTCGGACGCGTGGTGGCCCGTCCCGCGGACATCGAGGTGGGCATCGTGACCGCGCTGATCGGCGGCCCGTTCTTCATCCATATCGTCCGCCGGCAGAAGGTGCGTGAGTTGTGACCGCCACCGGTGTCCCGGTGTCCGCAGTCCGGGCCGTCGCCCACGGCCGTCGCCGGCGCGCCACCCGCCGCCGACTGGTCGTCGTGACGCTGGCGCTGCTCGTCGCCGCCGGGTTCGCCGTGACCCTCATGGTCGGGCACACCTTCTACCCGCCCGGCGAGGTGGTCCGTGTCGTGCTCGGCGAACAGGTGTCCGGGGCGTCCTTCACGGTCGGACGGCTCCGGCTGCCACGAGCCGTCCTCGCCGTCACCGCTGGCTTCGCGTTCGGACTCGGCGGCGTCACCTTCCAGACGATGCTCCGCAACCCCCTGGCCAGCCCCGACATCATCGGCATCAGCTCGGGGGCGAGCGCCGCGGCGGCCATCGCGATCGTGTCGCTGTCGCTCGGCGGAACCCAGGTGTCGGTCCTGGCGATCGCCGCCGCGCTCTCCGTCGCCCTGCTGATGTACACGCTCGCGTTCCGCGACGGCGTCGCCGGGACACGGCTCATCCTGATCGGCATCGGGATCTCCGCGATGCTCGACAGCGTCACCTCCTATGTCCTGTCACGGGCCGCCGAGTGGGACCTCCAGGAGGCCATGCGCTGGCTGACCGGCAGCCTCAACGGCACCACCTGGGCGCAGGCGCTGCCCGCCGTCGTCGCGGTGGCCGTGCTCACCCCGGTCCTGCTGTCCCTGGCGCGCGACCTGTCGGCGCTGCGGCTCGGCGACGACACCGCCGCCGCGCTCGGCGTCCGGACCGAACGCACCCGCCTCGCGGTCATCGTCGCCGCCGTCGGCCTGATCGCCTTCGCCACCGCGGCGGCCGGGCCGATCGCCTTCGTGGCGTTCCTGTCCGGCCCCATCGCGGCCCGGCTCGTCGGCGTGGGCGGCTCCCTGCTCCTGCCCGCCGGACTCGTCGGCGCCCTTCTCGTCCTCGCCGCCGACTTCACCGGGCAGTTCGCCTTCGACACCCGCTACCCGGTCGGGGTCGTCACCGGCGTCCTCGGGGCGCCGTACCTGGTGTTCCTGATCGTCCGCACCCATCGGGCCGGAGGCTCGCTGTGACCACGTCCCACACCCTGGTGGCCGAGGGCCTCACCCTCGGCTACGGTGACCTCGCCGTCATCGACTCCCTCGACCTGACCGTGCCGCCCGGCGAGATCACGGTCATCGTCGGCGCGAACGCCTGCGGGAAGTCGACGCTGCTGCGTTCCCTGTCCCGGCTGCTCACGCCCCGGGCGGGCCGCGTCGTCCTGGACGGCCGGCAGGTGCACCGCACCCCCGCCAAGGAACTGGCCCGCACGCTGGGGGTGCTGCCCCAGTCGCCGGTGGCGCCCGAGGGCATCACCGTGCTCGATCTCGTCTGCCGCGGACGCCACCCCCACCAGGGACTCTTCTCCCGCTGGAACGGCGGGGACGACGCCGCGGTGGCCGAGGCGCTGGAGGCGACGCAGACGACGGACCTGGCCGACCGGGCCGTGGACGAACTGTCCGGCGGCCAACGCCAACGTGTCTGGATCGCGATGGCACTGGCCCAGCAGACCGACCTGCTCCTCCTGGACGAGCCCACCACCTTCCTCGACGCCAGCCACCAGATCGAGATCCTCGACCTGCTGACCGACCTCAACCGCACCCGCGGCACCACCATCGTGATGGTCCTGCACGACCTCAACCTCGCCGCCCGCTACGCGGACCACCTCATCGCACTCGCCGACGGCCACGTCCATTCCAACGGCACCCCGACCGAAGTCCTCACCGAGGACACCGTCCGCACCGTATTCAACCTCGACAGCCGCATCATCGAAGACCCCCTCACCGGCCGCCCCCTGATGCTCCCCATCGGCCGCCACCACATCCGCCCCTCGAACCCCTGACCGGACGGCGACACCCCCTCGTCATCAGGCCTTGGTCCGGTGACGTGGGACCGGTGTGAGGCTTTTCGGAGGCAATGGCCTTGCGGCGGGCGCGGGGTCGGGACTGAGCGCCCAGGCGGCGAGCGCGCAGAGTGCGAGTGTCGCGCCGAGGACGGTGGGGCCCGTCCAGCCCACGACGTCGTACAGGGCCGTGGTCGCGGCGGCACCGGCGGCGGAGCCGAGGGAGTAGAAGACCATGTACGCGCCGATGGCGGTGCTGGTGTGGCCGGGGTAGGCGCCGGCGAGGGTGTGCTGGTTGCTCACGTGCACGGCCTGGACGGCGAAGTCGAGCAGGATCACGCCGAGGATCAGCAACGGCAGTGACCAGGTGAGCTGTCCGATCGCGGCCCAGGAGGCGAGCAGGAGCGCCAGCGCGAGGCCGGTGACCCGGCGCGCGTGCCCGCTGTCGCCCCAGCGTCCGGACCGGGCGGCGCCGAGCGCTCCGGCGAGTCCGGCGACGCCGAACAGCCCGATCTGCGTCTGGCCGAGGTGCCAGGGCGCGCCGGCCAGCGGCAGTGCCATGCCGCTCCACAGCGTGCCGAACGAGGCGAACAGGAAGAACGCGATCAGCCCGCGGCCGAGGAACACCGGCCGGGTGAACATCACGCCGAAGGACCGGAGGAGCCGCCCGTACCGCACGGCCGTGTCCTGGCGGGCGTCCGCGGGCAGCGCGGTACGGACGAGCACCGCGAGGACGGCGGCGAGGACCGCCAGGGTCAGGTAGATGCTCCGCCATCCCCACACGTCCGCCAGCACTCCCGCGATGATGCGCGCGCCGAGGATGCCGACCACCACGCCCGAGGTCACGATGCCGAGATTTCGACCGGCCTCGCCGGGCGGGGAGATGGACGCCGTGTACGCGACGGTGGTCTGCACGACCACCGCGAACACCCCCGCCGCGGCCAGTCCGGCGAACGCCGTCCAGGCGAACGGGGCGACCGCGGTGACCGCGAGCCCCGCGGCCACCAGGGCGAGGTGGACGGTGATCAGGCGCCTGCGGTCGAGGACGTCGCCCAGCGGCACCAGCAGCACCAGCCCGGTCAGATATCCGAGCTGGCCGATGGCCACGAACCAGCCGAGCGAACCGGTCGGCACGCCCAGATCGCGTCCCATCGGACCCAGAACCGGTTGCCCGGCGTAGACCCCGGCGACCGCGACCCCGCACACCGCCGCCAGCAACGACCTCGTTCTCCAGTTCACCGACACTCCTCCATTTGGTTGCACTTTGCAACTGATCGGAGGGTAAGGCAGAATAGTTGCATTCTGCAACTCATTGGAGGAGTGATGACGCGCGACGACCCGCAGAGCCCCACATGGACGGACCCGAACTGCCCGGTCGCCCGGACGGTCGATCTCGTCGGCGACCGCTGGAGCCTGCTGATCATCCGCGACGCCATGGACGGCGCCCGCACGTTCACCGACTTCCAGCAGCGCACCGGCATCGCCCGCAACATACTCACCGACCGGCTGCGCAAGCTCACCGCCCGTGGCCTGCTCACCCAGGTCCGGGCCGAATCGGGCAGGCGCGGTCTGTACGCGCTCACCCAGGCGGGCAAGGACCTGTTCCCCGTGATCGTCACCCTGCGGCAGTGGGGTGAGCGCCACGCCTTCGAGGCGGGCGAGAAGCACTCGGTCCTGGTCGACGGCGACGGCGCCCCCGTCCCCGACCTCCTGCCCGCAACGGCGGACGGATCACCCCTGACGAGCGACACGACCTCGGTACGACGCCACCCCTGACCGCTACTCCACCGATCTCCAAAAGGAGTTCCCTTGCGAAACGCCCGGAGTTCGAGCAGGCGGGCGGGTCAGTGCGCGAGCACGTCCGGGAGACCGAACGTCGCGGCCAGCGCGGGATCGTGGAACTTGACCACCCGGGAGACGCCGGTGGCGGTGGGGGCCAGCACCACGGCGCCGTCGGCTCGGAGGGCGCCGTCCGCGTCCCGGTGATACACGACGGCGGCGGGTTGGCCGTTGGCGGTGGTGGCGATCATCCGCCAGTCACCCGGTGTGCCCAACACGTACGCGTCGAGGATGTGGACGCACATGTCCCGTCCCGCCTGCCAGTCGCGGAACGGCGTGGCCTCCAGCGTGGCGTCGGTACGAAGCACCCGTTCCAGCAGGCCGGCGTCGGAGCGTTCGAAGGCCGCGATGTAGCCGTCGAGCAACGCGCGTGCTCGCCGGTCGGTCGGTTCGAGCAGTTCCGCGGGCTCGGGCTCCAGCTCGTCGAGGCGGGCGCGGGCACGTTGCAGACCGCTCTTGACCGCCGCGGTGGTGGTGTCGAGGATCTCCGCGACCTCGGCCGCGGAGAACGCCAGGACTTCGCGCAGGATGAGGATCGCACGTTGGCGGGAGGGCAGGTGCTGCAGGCCGGCGATGAGCGCCAGCCGCAGCGACTCGCGTTCGATCACCACGGCGGCCGGATCGTCGGCCGGTGGAGCGATCCATGCGTCCGGCAGCGGTTCCAGCCACGAGACCTCGCCCGCCGCGACAGGACTCGGCGGACGATCGGGTCCGTCGTACGGGCCTGTCAGACCCGAGGGCAGCACCCGGATCGGGCGCGGTTTCAACGCCGTCAGACAGACATTGGTGGCGATCTTGTAGAGCCAGGACCGAAGCGATGCCCGGCCCTCGAATCCGGAGTAGGACCGCCACGCCCGCAGATAGGTCTCCTGCACCAGGTCCTCGGCGTCGTGCGCCGAGCCGACCATGCGGTAGCAGTGCGCCAACAACTCCCGGCGGAACCGCTCGGTCTCGGCGGCGAACCGCTCTCGATCCGGTGCTGCCCGCGGATGCGATGTCACGCCGCGAGCCTATGGATCTGGTCCACGAGGCGTCCGCGATCAGACCGGTCGAGCTGCGGGATCATGCCGCGAAAGTCGCGTAGCGGTCATCTGTTTCGACTCCTGTCCTGGGAACTGTGCGTGGGTCATGGCAGCAGGGCCAGTTTGCCGATGGTCGCCCTGGCTTCCAGCTCCGCGAGCGCTTTCGGGCCGTCGGCCAGTTCGTACGCGGTGGACTGGCCGGGAGTGAGCACGCCGGCGGCGATGAGCGCGGACAGCTCACCCATGACCTCGCCGAAGATCTGCGGCGCGGTCTGGATCAGCACGCCGATATTGAAGCCGATGACATGGACCTGATGCCTGTACACCAGCTCCCAGTTGGTGATCGAGGCGTCGCCACCCGCCACCCCGTAGACGACGACCCGGCCGGTGACCCGCTTGGCCGCGGCCAGGCTCACCTCGAAGGTGGCGCCGCCCGCCGACTCCAGCACCACATCCACGCCCGCGCCGCCGGTCAGCCGCGACACCTCGGCGGCGATGTCGCCGTCGCGGGAGTCCAGGACGTGTTCCGCGCCCAACGCCAGCACCGTCTCATGCTTGCCCGGCGAGGCGGTGGCGATGACCGTCGCACCGTAATGCCGGGCCATGGTGACCGCGGCCTGTCCGGTCGCGCCCGCCGCGGCGTGGATCAGCACGGTCTGCCCTGCGGTGATGCCGCCCAGAGGCTTGAGTGCGGCCAGCGCGGTGGGCCAGTTCACCACCAGGCCCAGTGCCTGCTGCTCCGTCCAGCCGGACGGCACCGGCATCGCCGTTGTCGCGAGCAGGACCATGTACTCGGCGAAAGCGCCGGTTCCGACGCCGACGACGCGGGCCCCCGGTCGCGGTCCTGTCACCGCCTCGCCCACCGCGACGACCTCCCCGGCGGCCTCGAAACCGGCCAGGTACGGGGGCCGCGGGCCGTCCAGAAACGTGCCGTGGGCCTTCGAGATGTCGGCGAAGTTGACCCCGGCGGCGGTGACGCGAATCAGGACCTCGCCCGGCCCGGGCGTCGGCACCGGCGCGTCGGTGACCAGACGCATGTCCTGCGGCCCGTCGAGGGATGTCTGCCGCAACGCGCGCATGGTCGCGGGAACGCCCATTAACGATCAGCCTTCCTTTCCCGGTCTACATGAGAGAGACCGGCCACATGCGGGCCGGCCCACCCATGTAGACCCCGTCCACCACGAAAAGGAATCGGCCGATGCCGGCACCGCGACCGTCCACAAGGGCCTGCTGGCTTGACTCGGTCCCCACCACCGTCCTCAAGGCATACCGAGAGCAGCGGTGCAGAACGTCCGAGTAGCGGGGGAGCGCCTGGGAGACTCGGGCTGCTTCTTCACCCCGAGAGGATGGCTCGCCCCTACATCCCGCGCACGTGACCGACCAGTTCGGACGACCGGCCTTCGAGGCCGGACCGCCAGCACGACCACGTGACGACTCTCAGAAGGGCAAGCAGATTATCCGCGTCCTTTGCGGCGCCCGCCTTGGTCGAGGCGAAGACCGAGGCGTCCAATGTGCGCAGCCACGGGCCGATGCCGTTGGGATGCCGTCCGTTGGTGCTGCGAATCGGCTACCCACGCGAGCGTGCAGCGGTGGGCGAGGGCGCTCGGCCGTTCTGGGGAAGTCGCACGATGACAATGCCTGCAACGTTGGCGGGCATCTCCGCAGCCAAGCCGTCCTCGTCGAAGTCGCCGGACATGACCTCCAGGACATACCAGGGCGGAGCGTGAAGTAGAGGGGTCAGCATGTGCTTGAAGTAGCTCATTCCCCAGTGGCCGGTGTCGTGCGGCATCCGTCCGAAGACCGGGCCGAAACCGTCATGTGCGCCATCTCTGCGCACCTCCGCATCACCCCTGGCTGGGGCACTGAACTGCCCGAAGCGAGCGCGCAGTACACGGTCGATCATGGCGCGGGTCACGGCGCGCGAACCGTCCTGCCGGGTCGACAGAAAATCCAACAGCTCCGGTGCCAGTTGCTCCTGAACCGCCGGGATGATCAGCGCCCCCGTCGTGGACGGCGCCCATAGCTCCTCAAGTGCCACCGACCGCTCATAGGTTGATGCCGCATCGTCCACCACGAGCGCTTCGGCGAGTAGGGCCGGCATCAAGGAGACCGAACGCTTGACGCACTCGATGCACCTTCCGCTCCGGTGCCCCCTTGTGCACGGCTCCCAACTCCGGTAGTCGCCGGTCCCGAGATAAAGCGCATAGGCCGGCAGCAGCCCCAAGGTCGCCGCCGCTGACATCAAGGTGGAACGCTGAGCGCCTGTGCCGCCCGGGTAGTCGAAGTCGAACGTCCACTTGCCCCAGCTCACGGTCGCGCGCTTCGCCTGGATGAGCATCCCGTACGCACCGCGGCCATCCACCCACCACCAGATCCAGTCAGCACCGCTGAGGGCTTCGGCTTGCTGGGTGAAGGGTACGACGGTCACGGCCTTGGCCGCGTGGGAGGTCACGATCTCGGTGATCGACGTCTCGCCCCATCGCAGACCAGCCTGCTCGCACGCGGCCATGTGGCGCACAGCATGGATGCGAGCCCACCTGAACGCACCCTCGACCGTCGTCACGGAGCCATCGTCCCACGGGTGAATCGGACGTCGATCACATCGGCCAGCGCCTCGGGCACCTTTTCGTCCTCTCCGCGGACACCGAAGATCCTCTGCGCCGCCCCCCGACTCTCACCGCGGCATCGGCCGCCTGGTCCCTGCGTGCGCGCCGCACCGCGCCCCATGGGCGTCCGCCGCCAAGGTCACGTACCCGCTCACGTCCCCGGACAGCCCTGCGCCTCCGCGAAACGATCAGCGGTGACCGTCGGGCCACTGACCGTAACTTGGGAGAAAGGGGCACCGCCTTCCGTCCCGACGCAAACACCTGCCACGACCGAAACCGGTCCCCACGCGGAGAGTTCTTCGCGTGGGGGCCGGTTTCGCGTGGAGGGGCTGGCGTTCTAGCTGCTCACTGGTCGATGGTGACCTTGGTGAAGTGGTACAGGTTCCCCGAGGGGAATTCCGGTTCGAGGCCGTGCACCTTCGAGGAGTACACGCTCACGACGGGGTTGGACGCGGCGAGGATGCTCGCGCCGCGCTCGTACTCGATCTTCTTCAACTTCTTCTGGATCTCGCATTGCTCCTGCGCGTCGGCGGTGGCGTAGAGCTTCTCGGCCAGCGATTCGAACTCAGGGTCGTGCCAGTGCTGGTGGTTGAACGCGGCGTCCGTGCTGATCTGCTCGTCCACGGCCTCCAGGTAGGGACGCGTGTCGTAACTGGTGTAGAACGTCCGCTCGCCCCACTTCTCCAGGTAGGCGCCGAGCTCCATCTTCTTCACGTTGATGGTCACGCCGATCTTCTTGGCGTCCTCGGCCAGGATCTGGACGAGCTGGAGCATGCCGGGTTTGTTCGCGGGCGTCTCCAGGTCGACGGTGAGATTCGATTTCCCGGCGTCCGCGAGCAGCTTCTTGGCCCGGGGGAGGTCCTGTACTCGCTGGGGGACGTCAGGCAGGCAGGTGCCGAAGCCCGGATGGTCGTTCGCCGGCACCCCGAGGCCGTCGAAGGCGTTGGACAGCGCGAGCTTGCGGTTCATGATCAGCTGCATCGCCTGGCGGACGCGCACGTCGTTGAAGGGCGGCTTGTCGACGCGCGTGTAGATGCCGACCTTCAGGACGTTGTCGCTCTTCATGACCTTCAGACCCGGCGTCTTCTCGATCCTCGGCAGCGAGGTCTGCAGGACGTTGGAACTCGCGTCGATCTGCCGGCCGATCAGCGCGTTGGTCGCCGACTCCACGCTCTTGAAGCTGATGACCTTGACCTTGTCGAGTTTGGGCTTCGGCCCCCAGTAGCCGTCGAACCTCTGGAGTTCCGTCTCCCGTCCGGGGGTGAACTTGGAGAGTTTGAACGGACCCGTCCCGATCGCCTGCTCGGGCTTCGATCCCTTCCTGTCGAAGATGATGGTGCGGTTGGTGACGGCGAACTCGAACGGCCCGTACGGCTTGGGCAGCTTGAACTTCACCGTGAGGTCGTCGACCTTCTCGATGCCGTTCGGGTCCATGAAGTCGATGAAGTTGCGCTCGATGAGCCCGTTCTTCTTGTCGAGGAGCCGCTTGAAGACCGCGATGACGTCGTCCGCGCCGAACGGGGACCCGTCGTGGAACTTGACGTTCGGACGGAGCTTGACCGTCCACTCGGTGTTGTCCTTGTTGTGCGTGATGCCGGTGGCGAGCGCCCACCTGGAAGGCCCCTCCTTCGTCCGGTGGGCGAGCGGCTCGAACATCCCGGCGTTGCGTACGTAGAAGTCCTGCGACCGCAGGTTGGTGTAGGCGCCGAGAGTGGAGATCGTGCTGGCGACCACGCCGACGCGCAGCGTGCCGCCGGACGAGCCCCCGCCTCCGTCCGCCGATCCTGACGAACATCCGACCGCGAGGGCGGCGGCCACCATTGCCGCGAGTAACCGGGGACGTCTCCTCTGCCCCTTGCCGTCCGATCGACTCAACATCCTTCCTCCTTAGAAAGACGCTGGCGGGGGTGGGATCGGAGCTTTTGCCCGAAACGATGCCGGTGGCCGTCCGTGGGTGCGGCGCTCCGCGAACGTACGCGGACAGAAGGTCGTCCTGCCCGGCAGAGTCGGACACTTTGTATGACGTACGAAAGCAGACGTACTATGCAGCGTCAATGACAAGGCCGGACAAGGACTCCTGAGAAGGTCACGCCGACTTCTGCACGAGGAAGGCCCGACACCGCTGGCGATCCCGCAACCACTGGACGATCCCTCAAGTTCGCCGTCGAGCACCCGGAGGCCGTCACATGAGCACACATGCGAGCGAACCACTCGTCCCACGGGAAGAACCCAGCGGCGATCTATCACCAGGCCCGAGCGCAGTGCCCGCGGCACCCTTCTCCAGCGATTTCCTGTACTGGATCGCACTCGACTTCGCTGGCTCAGACCCAGCGGACATCGAACGCTTCAACCGCTTCCACGACGAGACCCACGTCCCCGAAGTCCTTTCCAGGCATCCGGGCTTCGCGGCTGCGCACCGCTATGCCCTTCGCCGGCCAGACCCACGTGGTGACTTCGGCGGAGGGTACCTGACGGCCTATGAGGTCCAGGACGAGCAGGCGGTCACCGATTACCTCACCGCAACGACCGCCGGCGAGCCCTATTCGACAGACCCGCCGTTCTGGCCGGAGCTGCTCACCAACCGATGGCGGGTCGTCTACGAGAAGCTCGCGGAGACCGGGCCCTCGACGGGCACCCCGGACCTGATCTACATCATCGGGATCGACCCGCCCAGCGACATCGCCGACGACGAACTGGCCGAGTTCGACGCCTTCTACACCAACACCCATATGCCCGAGGCAGTGTCCAACGCGGGCTTCAGCCGCGGGACCAGATACAAGGTGCGGCACACACTGGAGCATCCGGCCCCCGGCTGCCCGTTCTACCTCGTCGTCTACGAACTGGCAGGCGACACCGACGAACTGCTCGCCGAAACGCAGCGCAAATTGGGCTGGGAAGGCCCCTGGTGGACCCAGGGCCCCACCTCCTGGACCAGACGCACAACACCGTGGCGACTCTGGTACCGCCACATCTCGTCCACCTCCCCACCTGGGGCCCATCGGCATCCGTGAACTAAGGCGTCATCTCATTTTGTGTATTGCGCGAAGCAGCCGAGGCCAGTGACGCCACCATCGCGCTTGACTCGATCACCATCGCCGTCCTCAAGGCGTACCGGGAGCAGCAGCGCAGAGCGGCCGGGGAGTGGGGCTGCCACCGGTCCGGTCGCACGACCTGCGGCATGGCACGGCGACCCTGCATCTGAAGGTGGGCCGAGATGAAGATCGTCCAAGTGATGCCGCTTCGGCTTGACTCGGTCACCATCACGGTCCTTAAGGGAAACCGAGAGCGCCTGGAGAGACTCAAACTCAACAAAGATCGCGAGCACATCCGGCTTAATAGTTCGAGCCCTCACAACTGCGACGGGCATGGCCCACAAAGTATGTCCCGATGCCCGGTTGGGCCCCAGGGGGCCTGGGGGAGACCCCAGATCGGGGGGTTTGGGGGGTCGTCCCCCCAAAGGACACCACAGAAACGGGAAGCCACCCCAAAGGGGTGGCGAACAGGACTGGGCGAGTGCGCCGTCAGGGACTTGAACCCCGAACCCGCGGATTAAGAGTCCGCTGCTCTGCCAATTGAGCTAACGGCGCGTGTCGGTGGGCCTTCGGCCCGCTGCGACAGGAAGAACAGTATCAGGAGCTGTGGACCTGTGCGAATCGGTTTAGTCGCGGGCGGGCAGGACGCTGACCATGCCGCGCCAGAGGGCGATGGCGGTGGCGCGGGAGCTGACGCCGAGCTTGGAGTAGATGCGGTTGACGTGGTTCTTGACGGTCTTCTCGCTGAGGAAGAGCTGGCGGGCGATCTCGCCGTTGGAGCGGCCGGTGGCGATGAGGTCCATGACCTCGGATTCGCGGGCGGACAGGCCGAGGGAGGTCCGGGAGGCGTCGCGGACGCTGCGGATGAGGTCGGGGACGGTGAAGGAGCCGGGGACGAGGTGGCCGCAGGCTCCGGCGCGGAGGGCGTCCTGGACGGCGGGGTGGTCCTGGGCGGCGAGGACGAAGACGCGGGCGGTGTGGCTGAGGGGGCCGGCGTGGTCGGCGGCGGCGGCGTCCAGCAGGACGATGTCGGGCCGTAGGCGTTCGGCGAGGGAGAGGGCCGTGGCGGGGTCGGGAGTGTCGGCGACGACGCGGAGTTCGTCGCCGGCGTCGAGCAGCGCGGTCACGTCAGCGCGGACCTGGGGGTCGCCGTCCACCACGAGGACACGCAGTGGGGCGGTCTCGTCGACACTCATCCGTTGCCTCTGGGTTGGCTTTTATAGGGACGGAGCATAACGGGCCGATCATTCTGAGTCGATGGAGCCGGAACGCGAAAGGCCCCGGCCGGGTGGGGCCGGGGCCTGCGATGAGGGTGAGTGAGGGGACTTGAACCCCCGACATCTTGGACCACAACCAAGTGCTCTGCCAGCTGAGCTACACCCACCATGGCCGGGATCGGGTACCCGGCTCCCAGTAGTGTAGCGGTTCCGGGAGGGTGGGTCAGCCGGAGGCGATCCTGGCGGCGACGGCGCGGGCGGTCTCGGAGTCGGGGCCGGGCTGCGGAACGAAGACGGCGGCGCGGTAGTAGCGCAGTTCCTGGATGCTCTCGGTGATGTCGGCGAGGGCCCGGTGGCCGCCCTTCTTCTCCGGGCTGGCGAAGTAGACGCGCGGATACCAGCGGCGGGCCAGTTCCTTGATGGACGACACGTCCACCATCCGGTAATGGAGGTGGCCGTCGAGGGCGGGCATGTCCCGGGCGAGGAACGAGCGGTCGGTGGCGATGGAGTTGCCGCACAGCGGCGCCTTGTTGGCCTCTTTGACATGGCCCTTGATGTAGCCGAGGACGATGTCCTCGGCCTCGGCGAGGGTGACGCCGGAGGGCAGCGCCTCCAGGAGACCGGACGTGGTGTGCATGTCCCGCACGACCTGCGTCATCTGGGCGAGCGCCTCCGGCGGGGGCTTGATGACGACGTCGACGCCCTCGTCGAGAATGTTCAGCTCACTGTCGGTGACCAGCGCGGCTATCTCGATGAGCGCGTCCCGGCGCAGGTCGAGTCCCGTCATTTCGCAGTCGATCCAGCAGAGCCGCTCGTTCATGGGTTCACCCTACGGCCATGAACGGTCCTGTGGGTCACCGAGTTGGAACGAATTAACTGGTCACGCGGCGGGCGATGTGCCCGGGTACGGGGATTCCGGGACGCAGGGCGGGATCGGGGACCGGGGCGCCGATGGACTGGTGTACGGGTAGCGTCCCGGCCCAGATGTCGAGCGCGTAGTCCTCGTCCTCGTCCTTGGGGCCGCCCTCACGGATTTTGACGGACGCCTCGTCCAGGGAGAGGGCGAGGACGGCGACCGCCGCCATTTCCTTACGGGTGGGCAGGCGGGCGATGTCCCATTGGCCGGGGGTCAGGTTCTCGGTGATGGCGCGGAGACCGGCCGTCTTCTCGTCCTCGTCGTCCACACGGCGGGGCCTGCCGTAGATCACCGCGCTGCGGTAGTTGACGGAGTGGTGGAACAGGGAACGGGCGACGACGAGGCCGTCCAGGTGGGTGACGGTGACGCAGATGTCGTCGGACGGCCCGGCCCGCAGGCTGCTCGCCCCGGTGGACCCGTGGACGTAGAGGGTGTCGTCCAGCCGCCCGTAGCCGGTGGGGATCACCCGCGGGGAGCCGTCGACGATGACGCCGAGGTGGCAGATCATGCCGTCGTCGAGGATGTCGTAGAGGACGGAGCGGTCGCCGGTGGACCGTTCGGGGAGCCTGCCGAGCCTGGTCCGGGCGGTCGAGGAGAGTGCCTTCATGTCCGTTTACGCTAGGAAGGAAGTGGCCTGGTCGGTAGGGCCACTCGGGGCGTACAACGGGAGACCACTTTGTCGATCGACCTGCCGCTCGTCGTCGACCGGGACGCGGACGAGCCGATGAGCGCGCAGCTCGCGGGCCAGTTGCGCGCGGCGATGGGCGAGGGACGGCTGGCGGCGGGGGAGCGGCTTCCGGCGAGCAGGGCGCTGGCCGGGTTGCTCGGGGTGAGCCGGACGGTCGTGACGGCCGCGTACGAGCAGCTGTACGCGGAGGGCTGGCTGGAGGGACGGCACGGCTCGGGGACGTATGTGACCGACGGCGTCGTCGCCTCACGGGCGCCGCGGCGGACGCCGAAGACGAGGACCCTCCGGCGGGCGGCGTCTCCCGGGGAGATCGACCTGAGACCGGGCCTGGCCTGGGTGGGGGCGCTCGACACCCCGGCGTGGCGGCGGGCGTGGCGGCTCGCGTCCGGCATGCCGCCGCAGCAGCGCCAGGATCCGCACGGCCTGCCCGGCCTGCGGGTCGCGCTGGCCGACCACGTCAGGCGCAGCCGGGGCGTGGCGTGTCCGGTGGACGGGCTGCTGGTGACGAGGGGCGCGACGAACGGGCTGGACCTGCTCGCCGCGACCGTCGTGCGCGCCGGCGACCGGGTCGGGGTGGAGGAGCCCGGCTACCTGCGGGCACGGGCGGTCCTGGCGGCGCGGGGCGCGGAGCTGGTGCCCTGCCCGGTCGACGAGCACGGCCTCGTCGTCGACGGCCTCCCGGACGATCTGCGGCTCGTCTACACGACGCCGTCGCACCAGTTCCCCATGGGGGGCGTGCTGCCCGTTCCGCGCCGCCGGGCCCTGCTGGCGTGGGCGCGGCGCACGGGCGCGATCGTCGCCGAGGACGACTACGACGGGGAGTTCCGGTACGACGTGGCGCCGCTGCCCGCGCTCTACGGCCTGGACCCGGAGGTCGTCGTCTTCCTCGGCACGACGTCGAAGATCCTGACCGCGGACATGGGGGTCGGCTGGCTGGTGGGCCGCCCCGACCTGGTCGCCGACATCGCGCTGCGCCGCGAGGAGCTGAACGACCGGACGGCCGTCGTGCCGCAGGACGCGCTGCGGATCCTGCTGGAACGTGGTGATCTGGACCGGCATGTCCGCCGGATGCGCGGGGAGTACGCGCGGCGGCGGAACGTGGTGGTCGACACGTTGGAGGGGGTGCCCGTGCGCGGTGACACGGCCGGGCTGCATCTCGTCGTGGAGGTTCCGGCGCCGGTCGCACGGTGGGTCGTCGGAGCGGCTGCGGAACGGGGCGTCCTGGTGGAGACCCTGGAACATCACCATCTGGGGCCGTGGCGGGCGTCGGGCCTGGTCATCGGGTACGGCACGGCCGCCGACCCGGCGGAGCTGCGCAAGGGCTGCGCGGTGGTCCGCGAACTCGTGGAACGCGGTCAGGTGGGACGCGGTCAGGTGGGACGCGGTCAGGTGGGACGCGGTCAGTCGGGACGCGGTCAGTTGGACATGGCCGGCGGGCCGACCGGCACGGGCCCCGAGGCCGGTTGACGGCGTGCGGGAGGCGGCGAGTCGCCCTGCGGCGGACGGACGGGCTCCGGCGCGCGTCCGGACAGGGGATGGCGGCGCGTCGTGGTCGCGGGATCCGGCAGGCGCGGACGGGGCTTCGGGATGGGGGCGACCGGGGTGTCCGGGCCGGTGATGCGGCGGATGTCGATGGCACCGGGGTCGGGACGGTCGAGGAGCGGTACCTGGGACGCTCCATAATGACCGCCGCGCGCCCAGTCCTTGCGGCCGCGGCTCGCGTGGTAGGACTGCGGGGACGGCAGGGGCGGTCCGGCGGGCCAGCGGCGCCCGACGCCCCAGGCGTCCAGCCACTGGACGATCGCGTCCAGGCCGCAGAGCGGCGCCCCGGTGAACGGGACCCGGGACTGGCCGATCACCATGATCTGCACGCAGACCCGGCCCTCGCGGCCGACGGGCGCGCCGAGCAGCCGGGCGGCCCGGGTGGCGGGCAGGAGTTGGACGATGTCGCCGGTGCCGGGATGCCAGACGAGATGCGACGGCCGGTCCTCCTTGATCAGGTCGGCGGCCGCCGAGCGGGCGGAGACGGCGCGCGGGTCGTGCTCGCCGACGCACCACACGGCCCGTGGAGCACCCCCTTTGAGCGCCCCGCCGTCCTGTCGTGCCGGCATGCGGCCGGCTCCTGGCAGCCATGCGTCTGCCACGGTGCGTCCCCCCAATCGGGCGGTCTAGCCCCGAATGGTCTAGTCCTCGTCGATGACCCGGCGGGACCTCAGTAGTCCAGCTCGCCGCCGTGGGCCGGATATGACGGCTATCGACCTCCGCGCGGGGTAGAGACCACTCTGCTCGGGTGTCGTCGCAGATGCGTACCCCGGGCGCCTCTTAAATCCACCTGGTCTCCCCCTTTTCCTGAGAGATTCTCGCGGAATCGCCCGGCCTGCCCGGGTTGTCATGACATTGTCGCAGGTCAATGCCAAAACTGAAGGTCAGGTGGAGCCTCGCTGCAAGTCGGCCGGAAGTGGCCGACGGAGGACGGGCCCGCGCGGGCGGACCCGGGGCGTCCACGCCTGTCACCTGCGAAGGGTGACCGTCGGCGAGCGCTCCGACCCGGTCGGCGCCGCACCTCCGCCGACCCGGGCCTCCGGGGGTCAGCAGAAGTAGGACGCGGACGCCGAATCGCCGGACGAGAAGCGCACGTATCCGGTCTGGCCGCCCAGGCAGAGGGTCGGCTCGTCGCGCGCCACCGGAACGCCGCGGGTCTCTCCGGCGGCGAGGCGCCCGGAACCGCCCGCCTGGACGGGCCCGGACGTGCCGGTCACCCGCCAGCTCACGGGCCCGCCGACCGCGGTGATCGTGATCATGCAGAATTCCCTGCCCCGCATGTCACAGCCCTCCACCGACAGATCGCCGGGCGTCGGAGGCCGGGGCGCGTCGGTGTTCGGAGGCGGTGACGGGGCCTTGGTGGTCGGCGTCTTCGACGGGGTCTTGGAAGGCGTCTTCGACGGCGACTTCGACGGAGACCTGGTCGGCGACGGCGAGCCGATCGTGGGGGACGGGTCGGTCGGTGTCGGCTCGACGCCACCCGAGCTCGGCGCACCGCTGCGGGACGCGCCCGGACCGGTCGCCGAGGCGCTCGTGCCACCGTCGCCGCCGAGCCACGACAGGGCGCCGACGACCAGGACCGCGCCCCCGAGGGCCACGGCGACGGCGCCGATGAGCGGGCCGCGCCGCCGCGGCGACCGTTCGCGGGCGCGCGCGGGCGACGGCTCGTAGGGGAGCGGCCAGCCGTACTCGTCGAACGGCTCGGTCCAGGCGGCGATGGCGCGCCGGTTCCCGGCCCGGTCCTCGGCGGTCGCGGCGGTCAACACGTCCAGCCGCAGATCGGCGGGGATCGCCGCGATCGGCAGGACGGACAGCAGCCGGTCGGCGGGCAGCGCCGGCGTCTCGCGCTCGCCGCACACCGGGCAGCTCGCGACATGCCGGACGAGCGACGTCGAGGTCTGCGGGGACAGCGGCCACGACTCGGTCAGCGCGGAGACGCTGGGGCAGTCCTTCCAGTGGTTCTGCGCGATGAGGGCCGCGTGCAGCGCGGCGGCGAGGTCCTCACGGGCACGCTCCACCAGCGCGAGGGTCTCCTCCAGGGGGATGCCGAAGACACCGGCCAGGTCCACCTCGTCCAGCTCGTGCCGCACCGACAGGTCGATCGCCTCGCGCTGCCGCCCGCTCAGCGCGGCGAGCGCGCTGTGCGCGAGCAGCCGCCGCTCCTCGCGGCGGGCGAGCTGCTCGTCGGTCAGATGGTCGTCGGCCTCCGGCGCCTCCTGCCCGGTGTGCCGGTTCGGGCTGTCGCGGCGGCGCATGCACTCCTTGCGGGCGACCGCGTACAGCCAGCCGCGGAGCCGGTCCGGTTCGGTGAGCCGGTCGATGTGCTCGCGGGCGGCGATGACGACGTTGCGCAGCGCCCCGGCGGCCTCGACCCGGTCACGGAGCAGCCCATGGCAGTAGTCATAGAGGAACGGGGCATATGTGTCGTAAACCTCGGTCAGCGCGATGACGTCCCCGGCTCGCAGCGAGTCCGCGAGCCTGAGGTCGTCGTCCCGCCCGGGTCCTGGCTCACCGGCCACGGAACCCTCCCAGTCGAAAATCTCGGCGTCGTTGATCGAGCCCCCGTGAGCGCCGGCATCCGCCGGGTCACTCTTGGTTGCCTGATCTTGCCACCAAGTGACTGGGATATCTCCCCTATGGGGGGATTTAAGTGACGATGACGGCACATTCCGTGGCCATCTCGCCTAGTCAACGGCCGGTTCTGGCCACCGACGTGATCTACATCACATCGGTCTCCATGGCCTCAGTCGTTACCGGATTCGGGATTCTCGGGGCACTGCCAGCTGATGGAGCGGGTCACGCCGCCGGGGGAGAAGACGACGTTCGCGGAACCCGAGCCCGGCTCGTTGCAGGTGAGGGTGAACGTCGCGGCGCTCGACTCGCCGCTCGGAATGCGCCCGCCGCCCCTGCCGCTCAGCGGGGCCCCGGCCGATGCCGACCACCGCACCGTCCCGCCGGACGCGCTCACCGGGATCGAGCAGGAGTCACCGGGGCCGAGAACCCCACAGCTCGGGCTGCCCACGACCAGCGTTCCGGTGCGGGGTGTGGTGCGCGTGGGCGTCGGCGTGGGCGTGCGGCGGGTACGCGTCGGGGTCGGGGTCGCGCTGGTGGGCGTGGGCGTCGGGGTCTCGCTCTCCATGGGCGTCGGCGACTCCGACGGTTCCTCGCTCTCGGTCGGCAGGCTCGAGTCGGGCGGGGACACGACCGGTCCGCTCGGCGCGCCGTGCGCGCTGGTCTTGGTCTCGGGCGAGCCGGACATGACGTAGTACGCGCTCGCCACGACCACGACGATGGCGGCGACGGCGGCGAGGATCGGCCACAGCGCGCGCGGGCCGCCATGCCCGGACGAGGGCGCCGCGGCGACCATGTCGACGGCGACGGGCCAGCCCCAGGCGTCGAACGGTTCGGCGCGCCGCGCGATCGCGGCCAGGTCGCCGGCGAGCGCCGGATCGGTCGAGGTGGCCATGACCCGGCCGCGCAGGTCGGTCGGCATCATCGCGACGGGCAGCACCTGGAGGAGCCGCGGCGCCGACAGCGTGCGGTCGCGCCGCGCGATGCAGGCCGGGCAGGTCTCCATGTGGTGGACGAGTTTGCGGACGGTCTGCGGCGGCATCGGCCATCCGCCGTCGTCGGCGAGCGCGGCGACGCTGGGGCAGTCGCGGCCGTTGCGGGCGATGGAGGCCGCGGCGAGGGCCTCGTCGAGGCGGACGCGGGCCTCCCCGGTCAGGTCGGTGGCCGCCTCCGCGTTGATGCCGAGGACACCGCCGATCTCCACGACGTCCAGGCCGTGCCGCAGCATGAGGTCCAGGGCCTCGCGTTCGCGTCCGCGCAGCCCCGACAGGGCGCCGTGGACGAACTGGCGGGTCTCCCGCCGCTGCGCCTGCTCCGCCTCGTTCAGGAAGGCGTCCTCGACCTCGGGGGCCTCGCGTCGTTCCGGGGAGCGGTGCGGGTCGCGCAGCCGCCGCATGCACTCGTTGCGGACGAGCGCGTACAGCCAGCCGCGGAAGCGGTCCGGCTCGCGCAGGAGCGACACGTGCGCGTACGCGGCGATCAGCGCGTCGTGCAGCGCGCCCGCCGCCTGGTCCTGGTCGCGCAGCAGCGCGTGACTGTAGTCGTACAGGCGTGCCGCGTAGCGGTCCATGACCTGGATGAGGGCGCTCGGATCACCTGCGGCCAGCGACCGCGCCAAGCGCTCGTCGTCGGCTCGATCGAGATTGGGCCAACCGGACACACGGTCCTCCCGCGGGCTGGGTTCAGAATCCTCGTCCGCATCAGGGACGGGTTTGAAGATTCGATGGGGAGCGACGCGCTTCCCGGCCAGGGCTCCAGCCGGTGGCCTGTGAGCCGTTCTTCGTCCGGCGGCTCACTCTCCCCGTGTCGGGCCAGGAGGGAAGGCGGTCGGAGGCCCGACGGCCCCGCTCCCCGTCGGGCCTCCATATGAATTGACGATCGACCCCCGCGATGGGTTGACACCGATCGCGGGAAAAATCCGGAACTACCTGGCGCGACCACATGATCACTGGATGCGTCGCGACAGCATCTGAAGGAAGATCCTCTTGATCTCCCCGGGTGTCATCGCGACCTGGACGCTGCCGTTCGTGACCCTGGCGATCTGCTCGAGTTCGTTGCGGTCCACCCCGCCGCCGAACCCGATCATGTTGACCTGGATCGGCTTGTTCGGGTCCTGCATGTCCCTGAGCTGCTTCAACGTCGTGGCCAGCGACGGGCCGCCGGGATCGTCGTTCTTCCCGTCCGTCAGCAGCAGGATGGAGTTGCCGAACTCCGGCTTGTACGTGTCGTTCATCATCTTGTACGCGGCCAGCATCGTCCGGTACAGGCCGGTGTCGCCGTTCGGTTTCGGCCGCATCTGGTTGAGCGTGGACAGGACGAGCCCGCGCCGCGTGGTCGACCCGACACGGTCACTGAGCGGGCCCATCGGCACCACTTCCTTGTACGGCGTCTCGCCGTTCATGTTCGTGGAGAAGAGCCACTGGCCGATCTCGGTGTCGTTCGACATCATGCTCAGCCCGCCCTGGGACACCTGCGCGATGGCCTGCAACCGGTTCACGTTCGGCGCGACCGGTTCGGCCATCGAGCCGGACACGTCGATCAGCGAGAGGATGCGCAGCCCGAGCGTCAGCTTCGACCACGCCTGCATGATCCGCGCCACGTCCGGGTCCTTCGGCGCGGGCAGCCGCCGCGGCCGGGCCGGGTCGACGCCGGTCTTGTCGGTGAAGCCGGTCGGCGCCCGGCCGTCCGATGCCCGGAACCCCTCCTGCTGGATCTCGTTGCGGGTCGCCTCGGTCGTCATCGCCTTCTCCAGCAGGCGGGCGCCCTCCTGCTTACCGGCGTCCTCGCTGGTGACGGTGAACGGGTAGTCCAGCGGCAGCGTGCCCTCGAGCGGATACAGCGCGACCGCGGGCTCCTCCGGCCCGGTCTGGTTGTACTTCCACAGCGCCTGCTCGGACGACAGCGTGATCGGCTGTTTGCCGCCGCGCCCCTTGCGGAATTGCGTGAACTCCGCGTTCACCGTGGGGACGGTGCTCTCCCGGACGGTGCGGACGATACCGGTGAAAATCGAATTCCGATTCGGATCGTTGGCCAACAGCGCACTAGTGATCATCAACGCGCCCATGCCCGCCGCGTTCTTCATCGGGTCGGGCATGACCAGCCGGACGGACCCCGCGGGAATGACCTGGTTCTTGGTCACCGCGCCGCCCGCGTCGGCGCCCGCCGCCTGGAGCAGGCTCTCCCAGGTCGGGGCGGCGGTGATACCGCGCTGTTTCAGCCCCGCGGCGAGCGTCCGCGGCAGCCCGACGACGATCGGGCTGGACGCGACCGACGTGCCCGTCGCGACGACGCCGCCCTTGTCGCCCCTGCCGCCTACGTCGCTCGACCGGGCCAGCGAGAGCCACAGTGAGGAGTCGGGGATCCACACGTCCGGACGTTCGTTGGACGGGTTCGCGACGCCCTGCCCCGACAACAGCGTCGACACCACGGACGGTTCGACCTTCTTCACGGTGGCCGTGACGCACTTGCCGTCGGCTTTGTGCCTGCCGTTGTTGAAGCGTCCGGCGGCCTTCTCCACGACCGGCGCGATGTCCGGTGCCGCCGCGACCGTCAGGTTCATCGTGTTGTCGCCTGTGCAGGCACTGCCGCTCTCCGCGAACGCGTACACGCCGACACCGAGCAGCACCGCCAGGCCGACCGCCCCGGCCATCGGTCCGACCAGCGCCGACGCGCTCCGCCTGCGCTTGCGGCGCCCGTACTCGTAACCGCCCGTCCCGCCACCGGAACCGCCGCTGCCGCCACCGGAACCGCCACCGCCGCCGTGACCACCACCGCCGCCGCGACCACCGCCGCTGGAACTTCCCAGGGAGTCGTACGCGCTGTATCCGCTCCCGGCGAGTGACGAAGAACTCTCGGAAGGGGAAGGTCCCCGCGGGCTCGCGCCGGACTGCTCGCCGCCGCCGTACCCGCTGCCTCTCAACCTGTACCCGTCGACCTCGTACACGCCGGCCCGGTACTCGCCGGCCCGCGACGTGTCGGGCTGATACGCACCGGGCCGGTACGTGCCGGGCCCAGATCCCTCGGCTTCCTCGGGACCGGTCGTGGGAGTGCCGCCGTACTCGCCGGAGCCCCACACGGGCCGCTCGGCCGACTGTCTCGGGGTGAACCACTCCGGCGTCTCACCCGATGCTCCCGGCGGGCCCGATGTTCCCGACGGGCCGGGCGTTCCCGACGGGCCGGGCGTTCCCGACGGGCCGGGCGTTCCCGACGGGCCGGGCGTTCCCGACGGGCCGGGCGTTCCCGACGGGCCGGGCGTTCCCGACGGGCCGGGCGTTCCCGACGGGCCGGGCGTTCCCGACGGGCCGGGCGTTCCCGACGGGCCCGGCGCCCCGCTCCGACCGTCCCGGGCTCCGAACCAGTCGGCGGACCCGTCGTTCGCGGGACCGAAGACGGGCCGGGACGGATCATGGCCGCGCTCGTCCGCCCCCTCGGGGAAGTCATCGCGATGAGGTCCGCTCATGCCCTGCCTCGATTCACCCGAAACCCGTCGATGTTTGACGGCACTGTAGTAGTACGAACTAGAGGTTACAAAGAACTCAAAAGTGATAATGACGCAGGTCATCAGCGTAAGCCGGGACACTCCCGGCACCCGCCTGCAACGAAATGGATCAAGGACTACGCGTCCGAAACCGGCCGCATTCTGCGGGAGACTTGGGGATATGGCCCGCCTGGTAACCGTGTCCGACCCCGCCGATCCGCGCCTCGCCGACTATGTGCGGCTCCGGGACGTGAACCTGCGCAGGAGCCTGGAGGCCGAACACGGCCTGTTCCTCGCCGAGGGCGAGAAGGTGATCCGCCGCGCGGTCGCCGCCGGTCACCCCGTCCGCTCGCTGCTCATGACGCGCCGCTGGTTCGAGCCGCTCGCCGACGTCCTGGACGGCCTGGACGCCCCCGTCTACGTCACCGACGACACGACCATGGAGTCGATCACCGGGTTCCAGGTGCACCGGGGCGCGCTGGCGTCCCTAGAACGCCTACCGCTGCCGACCGTCGACGCCGTCCTCACCGGCGCGCGCCGCGTCATCGTCTGCGAGGACATCGTCGACCACACCAACATCGGAGCCATCTTCCGGTGCGCCGCCGCCCTCGGTGTGGACGCCGCCGTCCTGGCGCCCCGCTGCGCCGACCCGCTGTACCGCCGGTCGGTCAAGGTGTCCATGGGCGCGGTGTTCGCGCTTCCGTACGCGCGTATGACCGACTGGCGCGACGGGCTGTCGACGCTCCGCGAACGCGGCTTCCAACTCCTGGCGCTCACCCCCGCGCCCGACGCCGAGCCCATCGACGAGGTGAAGACGGCCGACCGGCGTGCGCTGCTGCTCGGCTCGGAGGGGGACGGGCTGTCGTCCCGCTGGCTGCACGAGGCCGACCACCGCGTGCGCATCCCGATGAGCGAGGACGCCCTGACCCGCGGCGTCGACTCCCTCAACGTCGTGGCCGCCGCCGCGATCGCCTGCTACAGCCTCACCCGCTGAACCCGTCGGATCACTTGCCGAACATGCCGTGGCGGGGGCGGCGGTGCGTGCCCTTGGGCTGCTTCGGGGCCTCGGCGGGCATCCGCCGCCGGCCGAGCCGCAGCTGGGTCAGCAGCAGCGAGAACGCCACCAGCAGCGCCGCGAGCCACGCGACCTGCGTGCTCGCCATCCGCTCGAACGTGAGGTCCTGCGCGACGGGCGCCTTGTTGCCCTGCAACCGGCTCTGCGGTGTCATGGACGTGTCCGGCGCCACCGACGGGTTCGGCGCGCCGGGCGTCGCGATCGGCGGCAACGCCACCTGCGGGTTCCGTGGATCGAAGGACGCGTTCGGCGCGGGCGGGATGACCCCGCCCGTCGTCGTCCCGGTCCCGGACGAGCGGCCGCGCCCCGAACCGGAACCTCCGCTCCCGGCCGCCGTGACGGGGGACTTCGACGTCGGCTTGGAACTGGGCTTCGGTGGCTTCGACGAGGGGGGTCCGCTGCTCGGGGGCTTGGACGTCGGGGTGGTCGACGGAGTGGGATCCGGCTCGTCGAAGTCGAACTTCACGGTGGTGGGATCGGCCCTGACGGTCACCGGCTTCTCGTTCACGGTGGTCTCGACGATGACGGTCACCGACAACGTGACGTCCTCGGTGATGGACTCGCCGAGCTTGACGACGGACTCGACCTGCTTGGGAGTCCCTTTCTCGTCGACGAGGACGCAGGCCTCCGCGACAACGGGACAGCCGTCCGTGACCTTGGGAGCCCCCCTGTTGGGCTCCACCCTCAGCCGGACTTCGGTGACCTTGAGCGATGTGGCCGTCTCCTTGTCGACTTCGGCCGTGGTGAGGATCACGGCGGAATCGTCCGTCTTGACGGTGTCATCCTTCGCGGTGACCACGATGCGCGGAGTGGAACCGGCGGCACCGCTCGCGGTGACGGTCGGGGACGGTGCGCCGGCGAGGGCGGTCGCGCCTCCGGCGGCCACCACGGCCGCGGCGCCGAGTCCGATGATGGCGGGTATGGCCGCTGATCGGCAGATCACTGCCGTAGCACCTCCGTTGCGTCGCCTGGGAGCGCGCGTGTCGCTACTGTGAGGGATCGCCTCGGGACACATGCGACCACGGATGCGCGGAGCAAATCAACCCCATCCGAAATCATGTCAACTCTTCCCGAACGTCCTCAACTTCTGTTCTGGGGGCCCACGCCTGCCAGACTCCCTGGTCGATGCGGTCGAGGTTGAGATTCTCCGCGATCGGCGCGCGTCCGCCCGTGTATTCAACGCGCAACCAGCTCTCATGCTCCCCGACGACGATGAAATGTTCACCTCGCCAACGGCATGTGGTTCGAACGTAACGAAGCTCCTCCACCTCGGACCAGGGAACGACGCGCCGGAACCGCCCGGGGCGCAGCTCCTCGAACCCGTCCGTCGGCTCGGGCGCGTACAGCCTGATCTCGCCGTCGGCGCCGGGCGCGGCCTCGAAGTCGCGGCCGAGCCACCGTGCGACGTACCCGTCCCGGATCACTGGGCCGCCTCCGTCCGTCCGCCCTGGGTCTCGGTGTTCGCGTCGGGCCTGAGCCAGGCGAGCCGGTCGGGATCGTACATGGCGACGAACCGCTCGGTCCGGTCGGCGGCGATGTAGTACATCTCCGCCCCGAACGGCAACCGGACGCTGTCCACCTTGTACTCACGGATGGACCCGGCGCTGCCCGGCGCGAAACCGCCACCCTGGAACGGTGGCCGCTCGATCACCCATCCGGCGTCGCCCCAGGCGGCCATCTCCTCCTCGTCCCGTCCGCCGAACGGGATCCGGTAGAGGCTCGGACAGTAGGCGGGCCACCGAATGATGTAGACGCCCTCGTCGGCGGGTGAGAACGGCGACCCCTCGTACAGCAGCCCCAGCGCCTCGTACAACTGGACGGGCGTCTGAAGGTCCGACACGTCGCCCGTCGAGTGCACGAAACCGCCCACCCGGTCGTATCCCTGTTCCAGGTACCAGGGGACGTGCGCGTGCGGCACGACCTTCTGCATGACGGTCGGTGACGCGGCCCTGTCGTCGGGGTCGAACGGCGGCGTCCGTGGCGCGGGTTCACGAAGGTCCACCGCGTCCAGGGCCTGAGCCTCCGGCTCGTGAACCTCCGCCGCCTGCGGTTCGGGAAGCCGCGCCGTCTGCTCGGGACGCGGAGGCGGCGGCGGAACCTCCGGGCGCGCCGGGACGAGCCCCACCCGCGCCGCCCATTCGCCCAGCACCCGCACCTGGTCGCCCCGCAGCGAAGCGCCGATGCGCGTTCCCGGGTTGAGCAGCATCGTCCACTCGTCCCGGGGCCAGGCGCCGATGAGCTCACGGAAGTCGGCGTAGACGAACCGGGATTCCGGCATCACCTCGCGGAGCCGCACCAGCGACGTGAACACCCGCACATCCGACTCGCCGCGCAACGCGGCGTCCCACCGGAACTCCCGCTGGACCGGCGTCACCTCCAGCGGCGCCTCCTCCGGGATCGGCACCAGCACGTTCGCGTTCAGCAGGACCCGCAGAAACGCGTCGGAGTCACCGTCGGACGCCGCCTCGTACAGCTCCTGGTCGATCCGGTTTCCGGGCTCGAACGCGGGCTCCGGAACGGCCCGCAGACGCCGTTCCCCTTCCGGGGAGCCGCTCGGACCCGTCTCCGGCTGCCCGTGCTCCGGCTCGTCGGTCGGTTCCGCGGCATGCCTACCGCGCGCCCGAACGGGCGCGTCCGTTGCCTCCGACGCCGCCTCCTCCGCCACCTCGGACCCACCGGGCGCGCCCGGGCCAGAAGACCGGGCGGGAACAGCCGGTTCGCCGTGGACGGACGGCTGAGCGACGACGGTCGGCTCAGCCGGAATGGTCGGCTCGGCGGCGACGATCGGTTCGGCGGGAGCAGTCGGCTCCGTCGAGGCGGTCGGCTGGACCGGGACGGTCGGTCCTGCGGAACCGGTCGGCTCCCTGGCAACGGTCGGATCAGCGGCTGCGGTCGGCTCCGTGAGAGCGGTGGGCGGGACCGGGACGGTTGGTCCTGCGGGACCGGTCGGTCGGCCGGGGCCGGTCGGCCCAGTGGCGACGGTCGGTTCGGCGGGAGCGGTCGGCTCCGTGGAGGCGGTCAGCGGGACCGGGACGGTTGGTCCTGTGGAACCGGTCGGTCGGCCGGGGCCGGTCGGCTCGGTGGCGACGGTCGGATCAGCGGCTGCGGTCGGCTCCGTGAGAGCGGTGGGCGGGACCGGGGCGGTTGGTCCTGCGGGACCGGTCGGTTGGCTGTGGCCGGTCGGCTCACTGGCAACGGTCGGTTCGGCGGAAGCGGCTGGCTCCGCAGGAGCGGTTGGTGGGACCGGGGCGGTTGGTCCTGCGGGACCGGTCGGTTGGCTGTGGCCGGTCGGCTCGGTGGCGACGGTCGGATCAGCGGCTGCGGTCGGCTCCGTGAGAGCGGTCGGTGGGACCGGGGCGGTTGGTCTTGCGGGACCGGTCGGCTGGCCGGTGACGGTCGGTTGGCCGGGGCCGGTCGGCTCCGTGGAGGCGGTCGGCGGGACCGGGACGGTTGGTCCTGCGGGACCGGTCGGCTGGCCAGGGACGGTCGGTTCGGTGGCGACGGTCGGTTCGGCGGGAGTGGCTGGCTCCGTGGGGGCGGTTGGTGGGACCGGGACGGTTGGTCCTGCGGGGCCGGTCGGCTGGCCAGGGACGGTCGGTTCGGTGGCGACGGTCGGTTCGGCGGGAGCGGCTGGCTCCGTGGGGGCGGTCGGTTGGCCGGGGACGGTCGGTTCCGCGTGGGCGGTCGGTTGACCCGGGTCGGATGGCTGGGCGGCGACGGGCGGCTCGGCCGGGGCGGTCGGTTCGGCCGGGACGGCGGGGGCCACGGGGACGTCCGGTGTGTCCGGCGGTGGCGGTGTGGACGCCGACGGGGGAGTCGCCGCGGTCTCCGGGCCGCGCAACGAACGGACCTGGTCGCCCGGCATCGTCGCGTCGATGGGGGTGCCCGGGTTGAGGACGAGCGTCCAGCCGGTGTCCGGCCAGGCGGCGACCATGTCGGCGAGGCTCGGCATGACGAACCGGGACGAGCCGATGGCCTCGTTCATCCACTTCAGGGACGTGAAGATCTGGATGGACGTCCGGCCGTGGACGGGCACCGGCCGCCACGGGAACCCGGGGTCGCCCGGATCGATGCCCCACGGCGTCTCGGCCTCGGCCGGGACGAGGACCTGCGCGCCGAGGAGGATGGCGAAGAAGGTGTCGGTGTCGCGTCGCCGGGCGGCGTCGAAGAGGCGCTGCTCGATGTCGTTCTGCGGGTCGAAGTCCTCCGTCATGCGCTGCGCGGCGCGCTGGTCGGCCCAGGTGGCGAGCCCGGGAAGCTGCTGGGCGAGGATCGTCCCACCGGCGGGGGAGCCGGAGTTGATGGCGAGGAGCCAGTCGTGGTTCGGCCAGTAGCGCAACGCGACGGTGAACGGCAGCTTGATGTACTCGGTGCCGGTTCCGGCGGCACGGGCGGCCTCGACGAGACGTTCGGGTGAGGTGAAGACGGGCACGACGGTGGCGCCGTCGACCTCCCGCGTCTGCCAGGGGAACCCGGGACGGCCCGGACGCATCGTGTAGTCGGTGTCGTCCGGGACGGGCAGCAGCACCTCCGTCGCCGCGAGGGTCTGCAGGAACAGGTCGTGGTCGTTGTTGGCCGCGGCGCGCAGAAGTTCGCGCTCCACCTCGTTGGCGGGCTGGAACTCCTCCCGCGACGTCTCGCGCGGCGCCTCGGCAGGCGTCTGGGGCGGCGTCTCGGCGGGGGTGTCGCGCGGCAGTTCGCGATGCTGGTCGCGGAGTTCCTCCCAGGGCGCGGACGCGCGGCCGACCTGCGGCGGGCGGCCGTCCCCGCCCGCCACTTGGCGGACGAACCACGACGGCAGCCGCGACTCGATGGGCAGGGCCGAGCCGGCGCCGCGCGCGGGCGTCGCGTCGACGGCGAGCCACCAGCGGTCGTCGGGCCACATCTGGGCGATGTCCCCGAACGCGACCGTCACGAAATGCTGGTAGGACGGGCCCAGGCAGGCGCGCATCGCCGACGCCGACGTGTAGACGAGCACATGGACCCGGCCGTCCTCCTCCTGGGTCGGCCACGACGGCTGTGTCCGGTTGGCGAGCACGCCGTCCACCTGGTCCGGCGGGACGGGGACGAGAAGTTCGCTGTCCGCCAGGAGGCGGAAGTAACTCTCCTGGTCACCGGCCTGGACGGTCTCCTGAAGTCGCCGTTCCAGCTCCGATGTGGGTCGCCACGCGTCGGCCACGGTCGCCACCCCCTGATTCCTCCATGCTCGTCCCCGCGCGACTGCCTACGCTACAGGGGCGAACCGGGCCATCGGGCATCGTCATCCGGCGGCACGGGCGACGGTGCAGGTCAGCTCGGCGAGGGCGGTGAGGAGGCGGTCGACGTGCTCCTCGCTCGTCCCGATGCCGAGCCCGGCGCGGACGGCCGTGTCATGGGTCGCGTCGTCCCCGCCCAGCAGATGCCGGACGAAGGGGTGGGCGCAGAACTTTCCGTCCCGGACGCCGATGCCGTACTCCTCCGACAGCGTAAGCGCCACGTCCCGGGCGTTCCACCCGTCCACGGTGAACGACACGATCCCGACGCGCGGCGCGCGCTCGCCCCACAGGGACAGTTCGCGGACGGGCGCGAGTGCCGCGAGGCCCGACCGCAGGCGCGTCACCAGCGCCTCCTCGTGGGCGGCCACGGCGTCCCAGCGGGCCGACAGGGTCTCGCAGGCGGCCGCGAGCGCGATGACGCCGAGCACGTTCGGGGTTCCGGCCTCGTGCCGGGGTTCGGGGGACGCCGCCCACCGGGTCGTGCGCCCGACCGACGCGCTGGCACCGCCTCCCTTCAGGTACGGGTCGGCGGCGCGGAGCCAGTCGGCGCGTCCGGCGAGGACCCCGGCGCCGAACGGCGCGTACAGCTTGTGCCCGGAGAACGCGAGGTAGTCGAGGCCGAGGGCGGTCATGTCGATCGGGCGGTGCGGGAGGAGCTGCGCCGCGTCCACCGCGATGCGGGCGCCGTTCCGCCGGGCGACGTGCGCCAGCTCCTCGATCGGCCACAGTTCCCCGGTGACGTTGGACGCGGCGGTCACCACGAGCAGCCGCGGCCCGATCGGGGACTCGCGCAGCGCCCGGTCGGCGGCGGACACGGCCTCGGCGGGGGTGGCGGGCGCGGGCAGCCGCACGGCCCGCTTCCACGGCAGCAGGCTCGCGTGGTGCTCGGTCTCGAAGACGACGACGCTGGTCCCGGTGGGCGCGGCGTGCGCGAGCAGGTTCATCGAGTCGGTGGTGTTGCGGGTGAACACGACGGCGGAACGGCGCCAGGCGCCGATGAACGCGCGCACGGTCTCGCGCGCCGTTTCGTACGCGTCGGTCGTGACACGCGACAGGTGGCCGGCCCCGCGGTGCACGCTGCTGTAGTACGGCAGCGCGCGGGTGATGGCCTCGTGCACCGCCTCCAGGCAGGGGGAACTGGCCGCGTGGTCGAGGTTGGCGTAGGGGACGTGCCCGCCGCCCCGGATCGGGACCGGGACGTCCGCGCCGACGACGCGGGGAAGATCGTGAACCGGGACCTCCCCGGCGTGCGTCACAGCAGTCGGGACGTGGGAGCGGGCAGGGGGAACGAGACGGGTGGGCGACGTGCGCATACCAGCACCTTCCGGGTCAGGGACCCCGGAACATCCGCCGGGATCCGCGCTTGCCGGAACGCGGATACGGCGTCCGGCCAGGTCTTCTCCCGGGGCACCCCGTCGCGGACGAAGGGTTGCCGGCCAGCGAGCCGGGGCTTGACGCTGACGCTCATGACCTAGTGCGGAATTATATGCGGGGCCGGACGGGGATCAAGTGGAGGAACCGATGGGACACGGTGGCGTACGGGCGTTGGCCGGAGGCGTGGTGGCGCTCTTCGCGTCCGGTCTGCTCGGCGGCTGCGGCACGCTGGGCGGCGACTCCGCCCAGGTCTGCACCGACACCAAGAAGGCGTTCCAGCAGTACATGACCCAGGTGAAGAGCATCCCGGCGGCCGAGCCCGCACGCTGGCGGCAGGCGACCGAGCAGCTCGCCGGACGGCTCGACGCGCTGGCGAAGGAGACGGACGACGAGGAGTTGAAGAAGGCGCTCACGGCCGAGGCCGGCCAACTCCGCGCCGCCGCCCCGGCCGTCGGCACCGGCGATGTGGCGCAACTCGACACCGTCATGAGGGAAGCCCCCACCCGCGTCGGCAAGGCCTGCTGAGCGTCCGCCAGAGCGCCCGGAAGGGCACTCTGGCGGACGCTCATGCGGTCGCGGTCAGCCGGGGACGCCGGGAACGGTTCCGCCGGGGTCTCCGCCGCCTCCACCGGGATCGCCGCCGTCCCCGCCGTCACCTCCGCCGGGGTCGCCGCCACCACCGTCGCCGCCGGGATCGGGCGGCAGGATGGTCGGCAGATCCGTCGGCGGCGTCGGGAAGTCGGGCTCGTCGGGGCCGGACGGCGGCGGGTCGGACGGCCCGTCGGAGTCCGGCGTCTCCTGCTCGTCGGGTTCGTCGCCCTCCGAAGGGGTGCCCCAGCCGCCGCCCGGCCGCGTCGACGGTGAACCGAACGACTCCGGCTCATATCCCTTGATGTTCACGGCGTCGCTCATGTACGTCCGCCAGATCTGCGCGGGGAGCTGACCGCCGAACGCGCCGTAGCCGGGGATGTTCAGCGGCTTACCGTCACTGCGGAACATCGCCACCGACGTCGCCATCTGCGGGATGAAGCCGTTGAACCAGATCGCGCGGCCCTCGTCGGTCGTACCCGTCTTGCCCGCGACGTCCCGGCCGTCCGGCAGTTGCGCGCCGGTTCCGGTACCGGCGCGGACGACCTGCTGCATCGCGTACGTGGCGTCGCGCGCGTTCTGCTCGTCGAGGGCCCGCTCGCCCTCCTCGGCGAAGGTGCGCTTGTGGTTCTCGTCGTCGGTGACGGCCTTCACCACGAACGGCTGCCGGTGGACGCCCTCGGACGCGAACGTCGCGTACACGCCCGCCTGCTGGACGGGATGCAGCGACACGATGCCGAGCGGGAGCGAGGCGGCGGCGCGCTGCTCGGGTTTCATCTGCGACCGGGGGATGCCCATCTTCACGGCCATCTCGACGATCTTCTCGTTGCCGATGTCCTGGCCGAGGTTCACATACGCGGTGTTGATCGAACGCTGGGTGGCGGTGACGAGGTTCACCATCCCGAAGTTCTCGTTGTCGTTGTTCTTCAGCGCCTTGCCGTTGAAGTACTGCGGTGAGCTTCCGTCGTAGACGGAGCCGAGGGTCTTGCCGTCCTCCAGCGCGGCGGCCAGCGCGATCGGCTTGAACCCCGACCCGGACTGCGCCCAGTCGCCGAAGGAGCTGCTCAGCGCCTCCTCCAGATAGCCGCGACCCCCGTAGAACGCCAGAACCTGCCCGGTGGACGGGTCGACCGACACCGCGCCCGTCCGGATCTTCGTGCTCATTCCCTCGGGGGTGTTCTGGTTCACCGAGCGGCGCAGCGCGTCCATCAACCGCCGGTCGAACGTCGTGGTGATCTTCAGACCGCTGCGGTTGAGCTCGTCCTCGCTGTAGCCACGGCGCTCGATGAGCTCCTTCTTGGCCACGTTGACCATGTAGCCCTTCTGGCCCTTGAGGATGTCGGTGATGTGCTGCTTGCGAGGCGCCGGGAACGTCATCGACGACGCCTCGGCGGACGTCAGGGAGCCGTCCCGCACCATGTTGTTCAGTACGGAGCGCCAGCGCTGCTCGGCGGAGGCGCGCTGCGCGCCCGTGGGGTCGGAGAACTTGCTGGGCTGCTGGATCGCGGCGGCGAGGTAGGCGCCCTCCGCGGGGGTCAGCTTCGAGACGTCCTTGCCGTAGTAGGCCTTGGCGGCGGCCTGCACCCCGTAGGCGTCGCGGCCGAAGTAGATGGTGTTGAGGTACTGCTCCAGAATCCAGTCCTTGGACTTCTCCCGCCCGACCTTCAACGACACCATGATCTCTTTGAGCTTGCGGGTGACCGACACCTCCTTGCCGATGCCGCCGTAGTAGTTGCGGACCATCTGCTGGGTGATCGTCGACCCGCCCTGGAGTTGGCGTCCCGTCACCGTGGACCAGAAGGCCCGCGTCGTCCCGGCGACCGACACCCCGGGGTCGCCGTAGAAGCTGCGGTTCTCCGCCGCGATCACCGCGTCGCGGGTGCTCTCCGGGATCCGGTCGAGCTTGACCGCGTCCCGGTTGACGCCCGTCTTGGCGATCTGCGTCTTCCCGTCGGAGTAGTAGAACGTCGGGCCCTGCGCGATCGCCTGCTCCTGCGGTGACGGCACCGGCGTGAACAGGTAGGCGATGCCGAACGCGGCGATGAAGAAGCCGATGAACCCGAGAAGCAGGAACAGCGCCCGGCGCAGGTACCGCGACCTTCGGCTCCGGGGCTTGCGCGGGCCCTTACCGCCGCCGCGCCCCCCGCCGCCGCGCCCGCCGTCACGCCTACCGTCACGCCCGCCGTCACGTCCGCCGTTGCCGCGTCCGGGCGGTGGCTCTTCTCGCTCGGACCGGACGGCGCGCATGGTTCGAGTATCGCCCCTCGCGGCTTCGATGGAACCCTTGTCGCCGTTCCGAGATCTGTCGTCCCCGCGAGTGAATTCCGCGTCTTGTGTGGATTTTTCCGATTGTTCCGTCAGCGTGGCGGTGCCGGCGCCGTCCTCGCCGTCCGGTGGCACGTCCCGATCTTTCCGCAGGTCTACCCGCTGTGACCCGGTGTGCTCCGCGCCGTCCGGACCCTTCCTTCCGTTGCTCACAAGCCCCCCGTGATGAATGCGTGACCGACGATACCTGAGGGCGTAGGTGGGACGGGCCGCCCAATGCACAGTCCTGAGGCTTCCCTTTAGGAGGACGGGCAATACGCCACTCAGGTTGTCGTGACGGACGTCGCACCGCGGACTTCCCGAAACGCCGAGCGGCGGGAACCCGTCCGGGTTCCCGCCGCTCGGCTGGTCCAGTGAGGGGTCGCGCGGCCGTGCCGCGCCCGCCTCACTTCTTCTTGATCTTGTCGATGACGTCGATGACGAACACGAGGGTGTCATCGCCCTTGATGCCCGCCTGGGGGTTGCCCTTCTCGCCGTAGCCCTCCTTCGGCGGCAGGATCAGCAGCAGCCTGCTGCCGATCTTGGCGCCGGTGAGGCCCTTGTCGAAGCCGGGCACGGTCGCGCCGGTGCCGACCGCGAACTTGGACGGCGCCTCGCCCGCCCAGCTGGAGTCGAACTCCTTGCCGGTCTTCCAGATCCTGCCCTGGTAGTGGACGACCGCCTCGTCGCCCTTGGCGAGCGCCGGGCCGGTGCCCTCGACGAGGGTCTTGACCTGGAGCTTGTCCGGCGCGTCCTCGTCCTTCGGGATCGTGACCTTGGGGGCCTTCCCGGCGCCCTGATCCTCGACCTTCGGCAGCTTCTTGTCGTTGAGCGGCTTCTTGACGCCCTGCGGGGAGGTGTTCTTGGGGACGACGGCCTGGATGTCCACGACGAACACGACCCAGTCTGTCTGGGCGAGGCCGAGCTGCTCGGCCTCCTTGCCGAAGCCCTGCGACGGCGGGATCTGCAACACGACCCGGCTGCCGCTGGTCTGACCGACCATGCCCTGGTCGAAGCCCTTGATGCCGCTCTTGCCGACGATGAGCGGCCGCGTCGGCTGCCCCTGCGCCTCCTGCTGGTAGGACGAGCCGATCTGCTTGTTCTTGCTCTTCTTGGAGCTGTCCTCGACGTCCTTGTCCTTCGACCACTGGTAGAAGGTGTACTGGGCGAACAGCGTGTCACCGTTCGCGATCTTCTGGCCGGTGCCCCTGATCGGCACCGTCACCTTGCGTTCACCCGCGGGAGCGAGATCGGTGGGGATCTTGACCTTGGGCTCGACCCCGAACTTCCCGGACACCTCGATCTTGGGACCGGGCCGGTTCGCCCACCACACGATCACGCCCGCGACCGCCACCGCGACGGCCACCGCGCCCGCGATCATCATCATCCGCCGCTGGCGGGCCTTCTTCGCGGTCAGCGCGGACGGCGTGGACCGCCGGCTCAGGCCGCTGCCGCGCCCGGCGCTGATGCCGTGCGGGGTGAACTCGGGGCTGCGAATGTTCTTGGCGTTCGGGATCTTGGCTTTCGCTTTGATCGCCGGTTTGCCCCCGGGCTTGTCATCCTCGGACATGTTTCCTCACTCGCTCCGGGTTCGACGACATCACGAACGGGACCACCCTTCCAGGGCGGGTCTAAGCACAGCGTGAAAACCACGCAAAAACGGCCGACCCGCAATCTATCGGTCACGCGGCCGTGCGTGGCGCCGTGTGACCGGGACGGAGCCGACCCGCAATCTACCGGTCACCCGGCCCCGTGGGGCCGCGCGCCGGACGGCGGGGGGCCGCCAGGATACCCCCGTCCGAGGCCGCGATCACGTCCTCTCGTCACCCCGCGGTGGCAGGCTTGGAGGATGCGCCTCGCTACCTGGAACGTCAACTCCGTCAAGGCCCGGCTGCCGCGCCTTCTCACCTGGCTGGACGAGCACGAACCCGACGTCGTCTGCCTCCAGGAGACCAAATGCCGGGCCGACCGGTTCCCGGCCGCCGAGGTCGAGGAACTCGGCTACACCGCCGCCGTGCGGGGCGACGGCCGGTGGAACGGCGTGGCGATCCTGTCCAGGGTCGGCGTCGAGGACGTCTCCACCGGATTCCCCGGCGAACCCGTCTACGCGGGCGCCGCCGAGGAGCCCCAGCTCAAGCTGACCGAGCCCGTCGTGCTGACCCCGGAGGCCCGGGCGATCGGCGCCACGTGCGGCGGTGTCCGGGTGTGGTCGCTGTACGCGCCGAACGGCCGCACCCCCGACTCGGCCCACTACGTCTACAAGCTCGAGTGGTTCGCGGCCCTCCGCGAGGCCCTCGCCACCGAACTGGCCACCGGCACGCCGCTGGTGGCGTGCGGCGACTACAACGTCGCCCCCACCGACGACGACGTGTGGGACCCGGCCGTGTTCGCCGACTCGACCCACGTCACTCCGCCCGAACGCCAGGCGCTCGCCGACCTACGGGCGGTCGGCCTCCACGACGTGGTGCCGACCCCCATGAAGGGCCCGCACCCCTTCACCTACTGGGACTACCGGGCCGGCGCGTTCCACAAGAACATGGGCATGCGCATCGACCTGTTCTACGCGAGCGAGGACGTGGCCGCGCGCGTCCGGTCGGCGTACGTCGACCGGGAGGCGCGCAAGGGCAAGGGCCCGTCCGACCACGCCCCGGTGGTCGTGGACCTCGACCCCGCACCCGCCCAGACCTGACACCCGCCCAGACCTGACACCCGCCTGGGACCCGGCGCGCGCCTAGCGAAGCTCCGCGGTCAGCAGGATGAAGATCGCGGTGGGGAATCCCTGGCGCCACCACGGGTCGTCGCGGAGTTGCTCCTCGGTGGGGTGCGGTTCGCGGAGGTCCGCGATGACGAAACCCGCGTCTCGGAGCGTTCCAGCGTAGAACTCCAGCGGTCGGAGCCATGAAGTGATCATGGACGGGGACTCCAGCCCGTCCACGAGGAATCGCTGGTCGATCCCGCGGGCCCCGAAGTACTGCGTCGCCGGGACGCTGTCCCGCGCGCCCCGCTCGGAGTGGTGCACGTAGAAGCAGGGGTGCAGGGTCAGCAGGATCAGCCGTCCGCCGCTCTTCAGGACCCGGGCGAACTCGCGCAGCGCGTGTGTCGGGTCGGGCAGATGGCTGAACAGGTGGTTGCAGACGATCAGGTCGTAGACGTCGTCCTCGAACGGCAGATCGTCGACGCTGGCGCAGACGAACCGCGCCGCCCCGGGCGGGGACGGGTAGGCGTTCGCCGCGTCGATCAAGCTCTGGCAGGCGTCGACGCCATCGACGTCGGCGCCGTCACCGGCGAGTCGCCGGGACAGGTAGCCCTCGCCGCAGCCCGCGTCGAGGACGCGCAGGCCCGCGCAGGGGCCGATGGCGTCGAGGACGGCGGCGTCGGTCAGTTCGGTCCGGTACCGGTCGCGGCCCTCCCTGATGACCTTGACCCAGTAGTCCGCGTTCGCCTCCCATCTCTCCAGCGTCCGACTCGCGATGACCTCGGCGGTGTCCTCCACCCGGCTCCCCAATCTCCAAAGCCGGTTCAGACGATGCTCTTGAGTCGCCGAACCAGCGTGTTGCAGGTCTGTCTGATCCGTCTGTCCTGGCAGTCGATCCCGCGTAGCTCCAGCGCCTGGATCAGCTCGGCGAGCCTGCCGCCGAACGCGAGGTCGCGGTTCAGCGCGAGCGGAATGTACGTCGACACCAGGTAGTAGAAGTAGGCGTCGTTGTACACGGCGATCTCGCGTAACACCTCGGTCGCCGTGTTGCGCAGCGACAGGGAGCTCGGCAGGGTGAAGTCGCTGCTGAGGCGGCCGTCCCGGGTGTAGGTCGGGAAGGCCCACTCCTCCAGCGCGCGGTACACCGGCGTCGCCATCAGCTCCCGGTGGTACTTCTCCGCCAGCTCGATGTCGTTGGAGCTGATCAGAGAGCCCATGACGACGCCGCGGGTCGTGAACGCGGTCTGCCGGGCCGGGCCCTCCGTGCCGAGATCGGCCTCGATTCCGTCGCTGACCTTGCTGACCTGGTGCGAAATGACGTTGACGGCCAGGATCGAATGAAAGGAGTACGTCTTACGGTTCAGCCGCGGCGCCAGATCGATGGACGACTCGCGAAGGATTTGCGGGTCGCGCAGAATTCCCCGACCCGGCTCGTCCGAATAGACCAGTTCCAGGGCGCGGTCCTGTTCGCGTCCCCAGAAACGGGCGATGAAGGACGACGTCTTCTGCGTCGGCTCACCGCGGACGATGCACAGGGCCGCCTCAAGGGCGTTCAGCAGGTGCGGCTGCGGCACCGGTGAGTTCTCCAGGGCCTCCAGGTCGACGATGAGCCCTTCGGCGCGCAGGTGGCCGAGGAGCACGTCGCGGCGTTTCCGCACGGAGTGCGCCTGCGAGTACTCGGCGATGCCGGGTATGGACGACATGAGGCTCTGGAGTGATCGACCGCTGACGCGGTCGAGCCATTCGACATTGTCCCAGAGCCTGAACACGGTGCTCTCGTCGAGGCCGGAGAAGGCCGCGACGTCGGACATGTTGAGGCCCATGTCCTTGGTGATCTCGGAGAGGGACTTCGGCTCGCCGTCCGGGGTCATCGCTCGCCCTAGATGTGGCACGGGTTGGCGCCTCGATCGTAGCGAAGCACCCGGCCTTTCGCGCGAGCCGACGGAGGATATTTCCGTCGTTCTTTCGTCGATGACGGCGATCATGACCGGCCGTCACACCCTTCCGGTCCCGTGGCGGAGCGAAAGGCGCGCGGGACACCTCTCGGTCATCGGGAGGCTCCCGCCGCCGTGCCGTCCAGGAAGCCCCTGTACACCTGGACGAACGGGGCGATGCCGGGGGCCGGCGCGTCGAGCGTTCCGCGGGCGTCCGCCTCGCCCTCCCGCGGGTCGAGCTCCGCCCGGTGGGCGATGCTCGGCGCCGGCCCCTGCGTCACGGCAGTCGCCACCCTTCCCGGACGCCCACCCCGAACCAGAACGTGGCTCCGTTCTTGGTCCGGTGGGTGCCGAAATCGGTGGCGAGCGCCTTCATCAGCTGGAGCCCCCGCCCGTGTACTGGCAGTGGCTCCTGCACGCCGCGCGGACGTCCGAGCGCGGCGCCCCCGTCGGCGACCTCGACCCGGACGTACCGGTCGATGTGCATGACGGAAAGCGTGATGGTCCCGTCCTGACGCGGGCGCGCGTGCAGGACCGAGTTGGTCATGGCCTCACTGGTGAGCAGTTCGAGGTCGCGGAGCTCGGACCGGTCGGCGCCGAAGTGCTGCCCGACGAGTTCCCTGACATAGGTTCTCGCGAGCCGAACCGCGGCGGGGGTCGCGGCGAGATCGAGTTCCCCGATGAGGCGCCCGGACGACTTGCCGTTGTTCCAGGCGGACGGAATTCCGAGCTCCAACGAGGGTGCGGGGGCCGGTACGAGCACGGGAGTCCCGGACCACGCGTCTGATGAGTTCATGGCGGTGTTGGCTTCACGTCTCCGTGTCGGGCTGTATGCGAACATGTGTTCTTCGGCCTGGTCGAAGTGCGGACGTGGAAGTGAGACAACACACACTCTGACGCACCGCGCTCTGCACAGTCACCAACGCTTGCACGCATGCAAGAGCCCTACCGCACGCTGCGAACCCTTACCGTCCGCTCACGTCGTCGTCGCTCTCGGTGATTTTCCATGATGTGGTCTGTGTCATATCACCATCCAGTGCTTGCCGAGCGTCCAGCCGAGGAAGCGGCGACCGTGCGGGTTGGGACCGTCCAGGTCACCGCCGGTGAGCACGTGCCGGAGCCCGGCGAGGACGGGGTCGAGCCGCCGGACGGTGTGCGCGGGCTGCCGGTCCAACTCGTCCTGCATCCACGCGACGACGGCGATCTGCTCCTTCAGCCCGCACAGCGACAAAAAGAAGACCGTCTGCCGCCACGCGTAGGCGGCGTCCTTGACGGTGCGGAGCGGACGCCGGTTCCCCTGCACCCTGCGGACCAGGCGGCAGGTGACGCCGAAGGCCTGGCGGGCGAGTCCGTCCCAGCCGTCCGCGGGGTCGACGCCGATCGGGTCGACCAGCACGGCGAGATTGTGCGTGGTCAGGATCTGCGCCTGTTCGATCACCATTCCGTTCGCGGCGACCGACCAACCCCGGACGTCCTCGGTCCGCTGGCGGCAGAGCCGGTCGAACCCCTTCCTCAGCGCACGGACGGCCGCGTAGTCGACGGCGTAGTACCGGTCGTAGAGCGAGTCTTCGAGAAGGTCGCCCGCGAGCTGGGCGGCGATGAGGAACTTCGGCGTGAACGTGCCCATGAAGATGTCGGCGGCGAGTTCCTCCACGAACGGCACCCGCAGCTCCGCCCGGCGGGCCAGCGCGTCGAACTCGGCGACCATCGGGTTGGGCACGACGCTGCCCGGGAAACCGCTCAGGGTCAGCTCGCCGAGTTGCGCCAGCGTGGCGTGCGCGTTCTGCCTCGCGGCCTCGTCCGCCCGGCGGCGGTGCCTCTCGACGGCCCGCACCCAGGGCAGTTCACTCATCCGCACCTGATGTTCCAGGTTGAGGAGCAGCA
This sequence comes from Actinomadura pelletieri DSM 43383, assembly GCF_003634705.1. Taxonomy (GTDB): domain Bacteria; phylum Actinomycetota; class Actinomycetes; order Streptosporangiales; family Streptosporangiaceae; genus Spirillospora; species Spirillospora pelletieri. Next base: position 1,189,610 of record NZ_RBWU01000002.1, read on the forward strand.
GCGACCGCCGGTTCCGGAACGCCCGGTAGACGGCGGCCATCAGCCGACGCAACGCGGAATCGGGGTAGGACAGTGCCGTCGTCGACGCCACCAGTTGCGGCACGAGCTGCGCCAACACCTCCGCCGACGGGACGACGCCGCGCTCGACGAGCGTACTGACCGGCGCCTCCAGGACGTTCTCGACGACGCGCCGCACCGGCTCGGGCACCTCGGTGCGAACGTCGCCGTCCACGACGGGCGCGACGAAGGCGTCGACGGACGGGACGCCCGCGTCCTGCGGAACGTCGGCCAGCCGCGCCGCCACGGTCTGCGCCAGCGCGTGGTGGGTGGGCCGGGCGGCGAGGGCCGCCTGCTCCTCGCGCAGCGCCGTGTGCCCCGCCGAGCCCGGTGTTCCGCGCTTCGCGACCATCGCGTCGATGGAGCGTTGCAACAGCCGGGAGGGCGGCAGCCCGGCGAGAACGTTCTCCAGGGACGTCCGCAGAATGGCGATGTTCTCCCGCGGCCTGCGGTGCTTGCCGCACAGCCCGTGCTTCCGGGCGAGCTTCGTGTAGCGGGCGAGCAGTTCGGCGCCGTCCTCGCGCCAACCCTCGGGGATCTCGGCGAGCACCCGCCCGTCCCGGACGGTCCTCAGCCAATGGGCGAGCAGTTCGTCCGCGAACGGATTCCACACCGAAAGGGCCTCGTTCATCTTCGCCACGTCGGTGTTGGGACGCCTGGCCTTGAGCCGCTCCCTGACCTGCCCGACCGTCTCCCGGCACACCAGGGACGAGTCGGTGGGCGCCTTTCCAGGTCGTGGCAGGAACCGCAGCCGATCCGCGAACGGGCCGATGGCCTCAAGGACGTCCAGGGCCCCGTTCCGGTCACCGGCGCGCAGCAGCCAGGCGACGACGAGCAGCGCCGCCTCCTCGGGCAGAACGATGTCGTAGCGCCCGCTGTCGAGACGTGAATGCAGTTCCCTGAGGCCGGCGTCCGTCAGGTGATGGGCGAAGAGTTCGCGCCGATTCTTGTCGGCCAGGCCGAGGCGACGCGCGAGCTGCCGCTCGTCGTCGGCGAGGGGCCCTCCGGCGGCCGCGTTCCCGGTGGCGAATCCGCCGCGAACGACCTCGGGGGTCACCCAGGCCGGGAGACCTTTGACGGGCGTCCTGGAACCGATGTCCAGGGAACCGTCCTCCATTCCCGAGATGACGCTTTGCCAGCGCCTGACCCTCTGCTCGGCCCTTTTGCGCGTCGCCGAGTCCTCATGGTCCATGGCCGTGACGAGCGCTTTGGCGAGTTGCCCGCCCGCGTAGGCGGGATTCACCTTGACTTCTTTGTTCATAGCCAGCGTGGCGGGTGCCGCCCCCGCTCCCTCCGGGTAGGAAGCCCGGTGCTCTACTGTTGAGCTACACGCTGTCGTCGACAATTGACGGTAAAGGTCGCCAACGCGGTTCGCAACGCATTTATTGAACCGCTCTCGGGATCAGGACGGGCAGGAGCGTGTCGCGGAGATCCACCAGGATCCTGTTCTCGGTCATGGCGGCTTCGACCCTCATGACCAGCGGCCTCACCAGCTCGTCGAACCGGCGGACGCGGTCGTCGCCGGGCCAGGGAACCTCGTAGGCGGCGATGTCCGGCCATTTGGCGCGCGGCATTCGCGTGCCCTCGGAGACGGCCGACGCGTGCGCCACCACGTCGTCGCTCGACAGCGCCGCCAGAAGCCAACTCCGGTGGGCGTCCCGTTCCGGCCGGACGACGAGAATGTCGGTCGACGCCACACCGTCGACGAACGCGAGACCGACCTTGTGGAAGTAGGGGCGGAGCCTCCCGAACAGCACATCACCGGATTCGAAACGCCTTTTCGCGCTCGTCGAAGCGGACGCGGCCGTCCAGGTCGAAAGCCACATGTGCCGTTTCGGCATGTGCTCCAGCGCGATGTAGTTCTCGTCCGCGCGTATCCGCCCGGCGGGGACGTTCGACGTCACCGGCGACCCCAGACTTCCGATGCGGATCGACTCCGTCGCCGTGGCGGCCAGTTCCTCGTGGCGGGCGCGAACGACCTGGTCGGCCAGGTCGGCGATGCGGTCGTTCACGGCGATCTTGTCGTCGAGGGCGCCGAGAAGCGACGCCGCCGAGTCCTGCTCCGCGCGTGCCGCGGGCGCCACGGCGAGACGGCTCAGAATTCTCTGGGTGAGAAGCGGCTGGCCCGATCCGATGCGGTACCGGTTCAGGTCGAGTCTCTTGAGCAGGTAGTAGACATAGCGCGGGTTCACGCCCTCTTTCGCGGTGGCGATGATGGCGTTGTCGGTGACCCAGCACCGGTCACGGCTGTAATGGACGGCTCCGCAGTACGACCCGACACGTCCGACGATGGTGGTGCGGGCGTCGGCGTTGGAAAGTCCGGTCCGGCCGATGACACCGTTGGCGCCATAGGCCGTGTACGCGCCGCCGCCACCGGACGGTTTCGCCTTGCCGTTGGCGAAGTCGACGAGGTCGCCCAACAGCCTCGAAGCCGCGTCACCCATTCAGCCGTCCCAGTTCCGCCCGAACGACCTGGTCGAGGTGCGCCGACTCCTCGAACTGCGCGAAGAGTTCCTTGGTGAGGCGCTCGGCACGGTCGGCGGCGGGCTCCTCTCCGGGATCGGTCTCGGCGGCGCCGACATAACGGCCCGGGGTGAGGACATGGTCATGGGTGCGGATCTCGTCCAACCCGGCCGAGTAACAGAACCCCGGCACGTCCGAGTACGCGCGATCGCGCCAGGAACGGTACGCGCCCGCGATGGCGCCGACATCGGTGTCCGACAGGACGCGTTCCCTCCGGTCGATCATCGTTCCCATGGCCCGCGCGTCGATGAACAGAACCTGGTTCCGCAGCGCCTTTCCCTTGTCGAGTATCCAAAGGCACGCGGGTATCTGCGTGCTCCGGAAGAGCTGACCGGGCAACGCGACGACGCACGACACGAGGTCCGCCTCCACCAGCGCCGCGCGAATGGCGCGCTCGGCGGACTGCCTGGACGACATCGACCCGTTGGCCATCACCACCCCCGCGACCCCGGTGGGGCCGAGCTTCGCGACGATGTGCTGCATCCACGCGAAATTGGCGTTTCCGGCGGGCGGGACACCGAAGCGCCAGCGCGGGTCGTTCTCGTCCCGGTACCAGTCCGACACGTTGAACGGCGGGTTCGCGAGCACGAAATCGGCCTGGAGCGTCGGATGCGCGTCCTCGTAGAAAGTGTCGGCCCACCGGCCGGCGAGGTCGCCGGTGATGCCGTGAACGGCCAGGTTCATCTTCGCCAGCCGCCAGGTGCGCTCGTTCGCCTCCTGCCCGTGGACGGCGATGTCGTCGAGGCGCCCCCGGTGGCTGAGGACGAACTTCTCCGCCTGCACGAACATCCCGCCCGAACCGCAACACGGGTCGTACACCCGCCCCCTGAACGGCTCCAGAATCTCGACCAGGACCTTCACCACGCTGGACGGCGTGTAGAACTCCCCGCCGCGTTTCCCCTCGGCCCGCGCGAACCTCTCCAGGAAGTACTCGTAGACCTCCCCGAGAACGTCACGCGCCGACCTGCGATCGTCCCCACCGAAACGCACGTCACCGATCAGGGCGACCAGTTCCCCGAGGCGCCGCTGGTCCACCTCGTCCCGTCCGAAAAGCCGCGGAAGCACACCGGAGAGCGGGGGGTTCGCCCGCATGACCGCGTCCATCGCCGCGTCGACGCGCATCCCGATCGTCTCCGCACCGGACCCCGCTGCGAGGTCCGTCCACCGGGCCCCCTCCGGCACGCGGAAGGCACCCTCGCCGGACGCGTCCGACACGTACTTGAGGAACACGAGCCCGAGCACGAAGTCTCTGTAGTGCGCCGCGTCGACGGAACCGCGCAGTTTGTCGGCGGCCTTCCAGAGGATCTCCTTGAGGTCCGGCTCAGGGTTCATGCGCTGATTCTCGCGCGCTCGGGCGCGGTCGTTGGACGGACGGCACGGCGTGGTGCGAAGCTGCCGAACGTGGTGGTCCTGGGCGTTCTCGCGCTGGCGGCGCTGACGGGCTGGCTGTACCTGGCCCTCGGCCACGGCCGTTTCTGGGCGCCCGGCCCGGGGCTTCCGCCGGCCCCGGACCCGCCCGCCTGGCCGGACGTGGTCGCCGTCGTCCCCGCCCGCGACGAGGCGGCCGTCCTACCCGAAACGCTGCCGACCCTTCTCGGACAGCACTATCCGGGCCGCTTCCGCGTGGTCCTGGTCGACGACGCGAGCAGCGACGGAACCGCCGAGACCGCCGAACGCCTCGCGGGCGGCGCCCCGACTTTCCATGTCGTCCGGGCGACGGAACGTCCCGCTGGCTGGGCGGGCAAGGTGTGGGCGATGTCGGAGGGCGTCCGCGCGGCGGGCGAACCGGAGTTCCTCCTGTTCACCGACGCCGACATCGCCTACGCGCCCGGCACCGTGACCAGGCTCGTCCGGGCCGCGCTGTCCGGCCGCCGCGATCTCGTGTCGCAGATGGCGACGCTCCGCACCCGCACCGGATGGGAACGGGTGATCGTCCCGGCGTTCGTCTACTTCTTCGCGCAGCTCTACCCGTTCCGCCGTGTCGCCCGTGACGGGGCCCGCACCGCCGCCGCGGCGGGCGGCTGCATGCTCGTCCGCCGTGCGGTCCTCGCCCGCGCGGGCGGACTCGAAGCGATCAGCGGCGCGCTCATCGACGACGTGGCGCTCGGACGTCTGGTCAAACGCGGCGGCGGGCGCTGCCGCCTCGATCTGAGCCGCGACGTCGTCAGCCGCCGCCCCTACCCCCGCCTGGCCGACCTGTGGACGATGGTGGCCCGCAGCGCCTACGTGCAGCTCCGCCGCTCACCGGCGCTGCTGGCGGGCACGGTCCTCGTCCTGCTCCTGATGTACGCGGTGCCGCCCGCCGCGACCCTGGCGGGCCTGACCGGCCTCGCGGTCGGCGCCGCCGACGCCGCGCTCCCCGCCACGGCGGGCCTCCTCGCCTGGACGATCATGGCGGCCACGTACACGCCCATGCTCCGCCACTACCGCCTCTCACCTCTTCGCGCCCCGGCCCTGCCCCTGGTCGCCGTCCTCTACGCGGCCATGACCATCGACTCGGCCCGCAGGCACCACGCGGGCGAGGGCGGCGCCTGGAAGGGCCGGACGGCGCCGTCCCCGCCCTGAACCACCTGGCCCGTTTCAGTCTTCGGAACGGTCGAAGAGCCATCGGAACCCGCGCTGTGCAGGATGGCCGCATGGACTTAGTGGAGTTCCTCCGTGACCGGCTGGCCAAGGACGAGCAGCTCGCGCGGGCCTGCGCCGCCTCCTCATGGACGGCCGAACCGTCCGGCAGCGTCGCCGTGGACGCCGAAGACCCCACTTTCGTCGCGACGGCGGAGAACCAGGCCTACGTCGAGCACATCGCCCGCCACGACCCGGCCCGGACACTGCGCGAGGTCGCGGCCGCCCGTCAGATCGTCGACGACTACGAGAAGGAGAGCTGGATCATCGACCAGGGCCACCGGACCCCGGAACTCGAAGCCGCCCACGCCGCCCGCGAATCGGTGCTGCGCCTGCTCGCCCTTCCACACGCCGCCCACCCCGCCTACCAGGACGAATGGCGTCCCTGACCGGCCCGCGACGACCCGATCGGCCGGCATTGCGGAACGGGCCTGACACATCGGACCATGGCCCTGTAATCTCGTTGGGGGAGCCGAGAGGCGCTGCAACGGGCGAGAGCCCGCCACGCTCGGCCCCGATCTCCGGTACGTGACAAGGGCGCCTCCCACGTCACTGGGAGGTGCCTGAAATGACCGAGAACAAACTCCGTGAGCTGCTGGACGACCGTATCGCCGTCCTCGACGGCGCCTGGGGCACGATGCTCCAGGGCGCGAAGCTCACCCCGGCCGACTACCGCGGCGACCGCATCGGCGACGACCACCCGAAGGACGTCACCGGCGACCCCGACCTGCTGAACCTCACCCGTCCCGACGTGATCCTGGACGTCCACCGGCAGTACCTCGACGCCGGGGCCGACATCACCACCACGAACACGTTCACCGCGACGAGCATCGGCCAGGGCGACTACGGCCTCGAACACCTCGTCCACGAGATGAACGTGCGGGGCGCCCGGCTGGCCCGCCAGGCCGCCGACGAGTTCGGCGGACGCCTTGTCGCCGGCTCCGTCGGCCCCCTCAACGTCACGCTGTCCCTGTCGCCCCGCGTCGAGGACCCCGCCTACCGCGCCGTCACGTTCGACCAGGTCAAGGACGCCTACGCGGGGCAGATCGCGGGTCTGGCCGAGGGCGGCGTCGACTTCCTCCTCATCGAGACGATCTTCGACACGCTGAACGCGAAGGCCGCGATCGCCGCCGCCCGCGAGGTCGCCCCGCACCTGCCGCTGTGGATCTCGGTGACGATCGTCGACCTGAGCGGACGGACGCTCTCCGGCCAGACCCCCGAGGCGTTCTGGCGTTCCGTCGAGCACGCCGGACCCACCGCCGTCGGCCTGAACTGCTCGCTCGGCGCGGAGGAGAACCGTTCCCACGTCGAGGAACTGGCCCGGGTCGCCGACACCTTCGTCGCCTTCTATCCGAACGCCGGTCTCCCGAACGCGTTCGGCGGCTACGACCAGTCTCCCGAGGAGATGAGCCGCAAGCTCGCCGAGTGCGCCACGTCCGGCCTGGTCAACGCGGTCGGCGGCTGCTGCGGGACGGGCCCCGCCCATATCGCCCGCATCGCCGACTCCGTCCGTGGCACCACCCCCCGCACGGTGCCGACGCCCACGCCCGCGCCCCGCTTCAGCGGCCTCGAACCGTTCGAGATCGGCCGTGACACCGGCTTCGTCATGATCGGCGAACGCACCAACGTCACCGGCTCCAAGAAGTTCCGCAACCTCATCGAGGCGGGCGACCACCAGGCCGCCGTGGACGTGGCGCTCGAACAGGTCCGCGGCGGCGCGAACCTCCTCGACGTCAACATGGACGCCGACCTGCTCGACAGTGAGCGGGAGATGACGACGTTCCTGAACCTCATCGCGACCGAACCCGAGGTCGCCCGCATCCCGATCATGGTCGACAGTTCCCGCTGGTCGGTGCTGGAGGCCGGGCTGAAGGCCGTCCAGGGCAAGGGCGTCGTCAACTCCATCAGCCTCAAGGAAGGCGAGGGCCCGTTCCTGGAGCAGGCCCGCCGCATCCGCGACTTCGGCGCGGGCGTCGTCGTCATGGCGTTCGACGAGACGGGCCAGGCCGACACCACCGAACGCAAGGTCGAGATCTGCGCGCGCGCCTACGACCTGCTCACCCGCAAGGCCGGATTCCCCGCCGAGGACATCATCTTCGACCCCAACGTCCTCGCCGTCGCCACCGGCATCTCCGAGCACAACGGCTACGCCAAGGCGTTCATCGACGCGCTGCCGCTCATCAAGGAACGCTGCCCCGGCGCCCGCACCAGCGGCGGCATCTCCAACCTGTCGTTCTCCTTCCGCGGCAACGAGATCGTCCGCGAGGCGATGCACTCGGCGTTCCTGTTCCACGCCGTCCGCGCCGGTCTCGACATGGGCATCGTCAACGCCGGCCAGCTCGCCGTCTACGAGGACATCCCCGCCGATCTCCTCGAACTCGTCGAGGACGTCCTGTTCGACCGCCGTCCCGACGCGACCGACCGGCTCGTCGCGTTCGCCGAGAACGTCAAGGGCAAGGGCACCGCCCGCGAGGTCGACCTGTCGTGGCGGGACGCGCCCGTCGCCGAGCGCCTCTCCCACGCCCTCGTCCACGGCATCATCGACTTCATCGAGGCCGACACCGAGGAGGCCCGCGCCCAGGCCGCCCGTCCCCTCGACGTCATCGAGGGCCCGCTGATGGACGGCATGAAGATCGTCGGCGACCTGTTCGGCTCCGGCAAGATGTTCCTCCCGCAGGTGGTCAAGAGCGCCCGCGTGATGAAGCGCTCCGTCGCCTACCTCGAACCCTTCATGGAGAAGGAGAAGGAAGAGGCCCTGCGCGCCGGACGCGTCACGAGCGACCGCGGCCAGGGCAAGATCGTCCTCGCGACCGTCAAGGGCGACGTGCACGACATCGGCAAGAACATCGTCGGGGTCGTCCTCGGCTGCAACAACTACGACGTCGTCGACCTCGGCGTCATGGTCCCCGCCGCCAAGATCCTCGACACGGCCATCGCGGAGAACGCCGACGCCATCGGCCTGTCCGGGCTGATCACCCCGTCCCTGGACGAGATGGTCTCCGTCGCCGCCGAGATGGAACGCCGCGGCCTGCGACTCCCGCTGCTCATCGGCGGCGCGACCACGTCCAGGCAGCACACCGCCGTGAAGATCGCTCCGGCCTACGACGCGACGACCGTGCACGTCCTGGACGCCTCCCGTGTCGTCGGCGTCGTCTCCGACCTGCTCGACGAGGACCGCGCCGCCGCCCTCGACGCCGCGAACCGCGCCGAACAGGAACGGCTCCGCGAGCAGCACGCGACCAAGCAGCGCAGCCCGCTCCTCACCCTCGGCCGGGCCCGCGCGAACCCCGAGAGGGTCGACTTCGGTGACCTGCCGACCCCCGACTTCACGGGCGTCCGCGTCGTCCGGCCCCACCTGTCGACCATCCGCGAGATGATCGACTGGCAGTTCTTCTTCCTCGCGTGGGAACTGAAGGGCAAGTACCCGGCGATCCTCGACCAGCCCGTCGCCCGCGAACTGTTCGACGAGGGCAACGAACTCCTCGACCAGATCATCGCCGACAACGCCTTCGAGGCCCAGGGCGCCTACGCCTTCTGGCCCGCGCACTCCGAGGGCGACGACATCGTCCTGCCGCAGGCCCGTTTCCCGATGCTGCGCCAGCAGACCGCCAAGCCGGAGGGCCGCCCCAACCGCTGCCTCGCCGACTACATCGCCCCCTCGGGCGACCACCTCGGCGGCTTCGCCGTGACGATCCTCGGCGCCGAGGACCTCGCCGCCAAGTACGAGGAGAACAACGACGACTACAAGGCCATCATGGTGAAGGCCCTGGCCGACCGGCTCGCCGAGGCGTTCGCCGAGTACGTCCACCTGGAGGCCCGCCGCGCCTGGTTCGAACCGGACGCCGACCCCGCACTGGAGGACCTGCACGCCGAACGCTTCCGCGGCATCCGCCCCGCGCTCGGCTACCCGGCGAGCCCCGACCACAGCCTCAAGCAGACCCTGTTCGACCTGCTGGACGCGGGCCGCCTCGGCATGAAGCTCACCGAGTCGTTCGCGATGACCCCCGCCGCCAGCGTCAGCGGCCTGATCTTCGCGCACCCGTCGTCCCGCTACTTCACGGTCGGACGCGTCGGCAAGGACCAGATCGAGGACTACGCCGCCCGCTGCGGACTCCCCGTCCCCGAGGTCGAACGCTGGCTCGCCCCGAACCTCGCCTACGACCCGGAGTGATCCTGGAATCATCCACTTCGTGGAAAAACTGATCACCGAACTGGCCGGACCCGACCCCCGCCCCGCGTCCGACGCCCTGGTCGCCCTCGGCGCCGCCGCCGTCGCCCCGGTCCTGGAGGTCCTCTGCGACGAGGACTCACCCGTGGACTGGGGCACGAGCGCCGTGGTCCTGCGCCGCATCGGCCTACCCGCCCTCGAACCCCTGGTCGAGGCCATGGCGACGGCCCCCACCGCCGAGGTGGCCCGCCGCTGCGGGTGGGCCCATTGCGGCCTGGAGATCGACGACCTGTCGGCGTTCGTGCCCGGCCTGCGACACCCCAACCCCAAGGTGCGCGACAGCACCGCCTACGTCCTCCAGCTCAAGGGCACGGCCGCCCTGCCCTACGCCCCCGATCTGATCGCACTGCTGGACGACCCGGACAAGGACATCCGCCAACGCGTCCGCTGGGCCCTCCAGGAAATCGGCCCCGACGTCCTACCCCTCCTCCACGAGGTCCGCCGCTCCCGCGGCACCCGCGCCCGCCGCCAAGCCCTGATCGCCCTCGCCGACGTCGGCGGCCCCTCGGCACTGGACGAACGCGACCAGGCCCTCATCCGACGCCTCATTCGTTACAAGACCGCCACCGAGACCCCCGAACCCATGCACCTGTGCGGCACCTGGTTCGCCGTCCCCACCGACGACCGACAGGCCGTCCTCGACGCGTTCGACCTGTCCGACCCCGAACCGGTCACGATGCGGCTCGGCGCGCTCGCCTGGAACCACGACCACCACGCCTGGGGCCGTGACCACACCCAATGCTCCCGCGTCTACGTCACCCCACTCCTGGACGGCTGGACGCTCCTGTTCGGCGACCCCTTGGACCCTCACGAGGACATCGAGACCGAAAGGGTCCTCGGCCATTGCCGCGACCTCAGCCGCCGCCTCGGAACCGTCCACTGGTACGGCGCCAGTTGCGGCGACGAATGGACGGCCTGGTGCGTCGCCGAGAAGGGCGAGATCATCCGCTACTACGACATTTTCGACCCCGACGACCAGATCGGCGCCCACCCCGCCGAGGACGGCTACCTACTCCCGCACATCGACGGCTTCCCCGAGGACGCCTTCGACGGCATCGACATCGGCGACAACGCCGCCTTCCAGGCCCGCTACAACCAGGTCAAAAAGGCCCTCTCCATCCCCGACGACTGCCACTCGACCCTTTTCGCGGCCCGTGCCTCCGTCGACCCGTCCGCCCTAGGCCCCCAAACCACCGTCCAGGGCCAAGCCCTCCTAGCCCTCACGGCCTGCGGCCGCCAACACGGCCACCCCCGCGGAGCAGTGGAGATCTGACGCCCCCTCGAACTTCTGTTTGCTAAAGCGGTCGAAAACACTACGTGACCATCCCATTACTTATAGTCTTCTCTCGTGCCAACGTTCGAACACGAGCTGCCGCTGGATATGGTCCGCGCCCGGCCGCAGTTCGCTCCCGACATGCTGCGAGCCGTCTTCGGCCTGGAGCTACCTGAAGGAAGAGCGGCCAAGCTGGGCTCGGAGAATCACACGAACATAAGACCGACCGAGCTGCTTTGCGACGCCACCGTCATGCTGGAGGATCCAACTGGAGGCTACGTCCACGGCATCATCGTGGAGTCGCAACTGCGCTACGACGGCCACAAGGCTCTGAGTTGGCCCGCCTACCTGGCCTCGCTGCGGCTCCGCCACAAGTGCCCGGTGACCCTGCTGGTCATCTGCCCCAACCAGTCCACCGCCAGGGCCTGCGAGGCACCGATCCGCATGGGACATCCCGGATGGGTGCTCAAGCCGCTGACCTTCTACCCCGGAATGCTCCCGCCCATCACGGACGTCGAGGCAGCTCGCAAGGTCCCCGAACTCGCCGCCCTGAGCGCCCCTCACTACGCCGACGGTCCAGATGGCGAAGCCGTCTTGGACGCCGCAGCCGTGGCTCTCGGATTCGGAATGGACCCCGCCTACCGTATGTACTATGACGTCATGAGAGCACAGCTCTCTGATGCCGCCCGCGAACTCATGGAGAAAACCGTGGACCTCAAGAACTACGAGTGGCAGTCAAAGTGGGCTAAAACCCACATCGCCGAAGGCGAGGCGAAAGCGATTCTGCTTGTGCTCGAAGGGCGTGGCGTGGAGGTTCCCAATGACGTTCGCGAGCGCGTCACTGGTTGCACGGACACGGAGCAGCTGGAGCGCTGGGTCAGGCGGGCGGGCGTCGTCGACAAGGCGGAAGACCTGCTCGACTAAGGCTGCACGTTCTTAGAGGTCAATGTGGACCTCTAAGAACTACGAGTGGCAGTCCGACTTCGCCAAGTCCCACATCGCCCGGGGCAGAGCCGAAGGACGTGCCGAGGGTGAGGCCGAGCGCTCCTGGTCGTCTTGGAGGCGCATGGCATCGCCGTTCCCAACGATTTCCGCGAGCGTGTCATGGGCTGCACCAACGTCGACCGGCTTGACGGTTGGCTCAGGCGCGCCGCGGTCATCGACAACGTCGAAGGTCTCTTCGAGCCTGAGCGTTCTTAGAGGTCAATGTGGATATCAAGGACTACGAACGGGAGTTAGAGCAGGTCAAGTCGCACATCGCCGTAAGTGAGGCTGCGAGCAAGGCGAGAGCGATTCTGCTTGTGCTCGAAGGGCGTGGCGTGGCGGTTCCCGATGAGGTTCGCGAGCGTATCACCGGCTGCACGGACACTGAGCAGCTGGACTGCTGGATCAAGCGCGCGGGCACTATCGACATCGCCGAAGACCTTCTGAGTGTGCCCAGCGAGAAGAGAGATGGCCTGTTCAGCAGAAGGTACAACGGGAGGTTGCGCTGGCATTCTGATTTCGCCAGGCAGCATTTGTCCAACGGTAAGGTGCACGGCCTGATTCGGGGCCACCGCAGAGGCAAGGCGAGGGGGCTGGCGAAGGGTGTGCTCATCATCGTGGACGCCCGCGGGCTCGACGTCTCCCACGCACTCCGGGAACGTATCCTGAACTGCACGAATCATGAGCAACTGGAGCGCTGGGTGGAGCGCGTTCGCTTCATCGACGCCGCCGAGGAACTCTTCGAGGTGGACCTCCAGAAAGCGGTGACACCCAGGCTGGTCCGTCCCCGGCCCGGGAATTGGATGGAAGACCACGCCGAGGGGCATTGGTGCGAAGGTTTGTGGACCGGCCTGTCGGATGGGCTCTGGCGCGGCGAATTAGGCGGTATGCAGACGGTGCTGTTCCGCCTTCTTTGGGCTCGCGACCTTCGTCCTCCGGACCCGGACATGCAGCGCATCCGCGGCTGCAGGGATCAGGCCGAGCTTGAGCGGTGGATTCGGCGGGCCGTGTTCATCGACGACGTGGAGCAACTCGTCACCTGATCCCACCGGTGGGGTCAACGCCAGTTGGCTGGGCGGTCGGGGAATCGGTCGCCCAGTTGGTGTTCGAGGTGAAATCCTGGGTTGCGTCGGTCGGGGGACATGCAGGTCTGCGAAGGGATGCGATGCTGAACGTCCGCGGCTGGGAGGCGATCGATGCGGTGCTGAAGGCTCGGTACGGGGACGTGGAGCGGTTGGAGTGGGACGCGCCGATCGCGTATCGGCCGTTGCCGGTGGGACGGTTCGTCACCAACACCATCGCGATATATCCGCGGGACGAGCCGGTGCCGCACTGGCATCTGATCGGCTACGCGTTGACCGCCCCGCCCGAGGAACGCGGGTACGAGTTCACGCTGCGCGTGCCGCGTCGTACGGAGGACCGCCAGCCGCCGAACTGGGCGCTCTTCCATCTGGAGAACCTGGCGTCGTACGTGTCCAAGAGCGGCAACGACTTCAGGACCGGTCATTACGTCGAGTTCCCGGACCCGATCGACCCGGATCGTCCCGAGTCGGCGATCCGGGCGGGCGCGTTCGTCGTCGATCCCGAGCTCGGCGGCGCGCGAACGTCCCTCGGCGAGGTCGAGTTCCTCCAGTTCGTCGGCATCACCACCGACGAACTCCACGCGGCGCAGTCGTGGAACGTCCTCGGATTCGTCGACGCACTCGCACCGCACCTACCGCACCTGGTCACCGACCTTGACCGCACATCCCTGGCAGGACTCCCGGACGTGGCCCGCACCGTCCGGGAGGGCTCCGCCCGCGACGGGTCCGGCACCGGTTTCCTGTTCTTTCACCGGTTGGCCGCCGACACGTCCGATGGCGTCGCCCTGGAGGTAGGTGAGCAGCACGTCCCGCAGCTCATCCGGGTGCTGCCCGCGCGCATCCCACACGGCAACCAGCTGGTCCTGCGCGGCCCCGACAAACCCGTGGTCCTCCTGCCGGGGGAGGAGTTCACACACCGGCAGACCGACCAGGCCCTGGAAATCACCCTCCCGGACGCCGTCAGCCACGCCATCGCCGCCACCGTCCGCCCCGCCCCAGGCACCTACCGCATCCCGACCGCACCCGCCCTGACCGTCACCGTCGTCCCCTGACCGTCCGTCGAGCCCCTGGACGGACGGGTCAACTCGCTGGACCGGCCCGCCGCGGGCCGCCGGGCACCGTCGCCCGCGCGCTCGCCGCGCTCCGCGTGCCGATCGAGGCGGGGACAACGTAGGAGTCTGACCGTAAGCCCGGCCGGGAGTGCCTGCGCCAGCCGCGCGCACGACGGTGCGGCGAACCCGTTCGAGGTGTGTCCGCTCGCGAATGTGTCGTCCCATGGATGCGTGGCGCGAAGGCGCAGCGGCTCCTCCGAAGGCTCGCGTAGCACACGGCTTTCGGGCGAGTTAGGCCGCGCTGCTGCGAGTCCACCCCCTTGGACGAGTGATGCGGTGCAGCGCTGGGGCTGGTTACTTGCGTTGCAGCGTGAGCGGTACCGGGCGAGGCGGAGGCCGGGGTGCGTGACAAGAAGGGGAATACGGCGGGCTCGTGGCTTCGTGCGGGACGACTTCTTCTAGCTGCGCGGCTCTGTTTCGTCGTCCAGGGGCGGTGGGGTGAGGAGCGGCGTGTTGCCGTCACGCCCCCTCTGCATGACGGCAACACGCCGCTGGTCGATATGGCCGGACTTCGGGCGTATCCCTTTTAGGGAAGCATTCGCGCCCAGACCCATTTGCCTCCGGCCGGGTCTCGTGTGGCTCCGCACCGGACGGAGAGAGCGCGGACGATGTGCAGGCCCCAGCCGCCGTTGTCGTCGAAGGCCTCTTTGGAGAGGTCGAGGTCTTCGAGGCTGAAGACGACGTGCGGCCTGGGCTGAGGGTACGCCGGGTCGCCGTCCCACACGGCGAGGAGGAGGCCGTCCGCGTCCCGGCTGACCTGGACACGGATCTCCTTGTTCGGCGTCTGCTCGCTGGCATTGGTGACGAGCTCCGACACGATAAGAAGTGCATCGTCGACAATGTGGGAATAGTCCCAATTGCTCAGCCGTGAGGCCGTAAGTGTCCTTGCAAGCCCTACCGAGGCGGGTGTTCCCATGAGGGGAAAGATCATTTCCCCCGTCGCCGTGATCACCATCGTTCCTGTCCTTGCCTGAGATTCCGATTTCCCGTGACAAGGATCACTGGGATGTTCTAAGTTTCGGCTGTAGTCATCCGAGATGGATACAGCGGAGGATGCAAATGCCGATCGTACGCGAGCCTCTCGACCCCAAGATCTCTATGTGGGTCTTTCTAGCCTTCTACCTGCGGTTCTGGCGCGAGAAGATGGGCCTCTCGCTCACCCAGTGCGGGCAGATCATGGGGGTGACGCGCGGCACTGTATCCAATATCGAGGCGGGTCGGCGACGTCTCCAGGACGATCACGCGCGTGCACTCGACCGACATTACGGAACGGGCCTGCTATTTCAGCTCTTGCTCTGGTTTGCCCGAATGGCCCACGACCCCATGTGGGGAAAGCAGCTCGTCAAGTACGAGCAGGAGGCCGCATTGATCAAGAGCTACCACGGGCAAGTGATCCCGCTCGCACTCCAAACCGACGAGTACACCTGGGCGTACGTCCAGTCAGGAACTCCCAAGGACTTCGAGGCAGAGATGGCCGAGCGCGTCGACCGGAAGAAGTCCTTTTTTGATCGAGGGACCGAGGTCGAGATGTGGGCAACCCTCGACGAGAGCGTCCTGATGCGTGAGGTCGGCGGCCCAGAGGTACACAAGGCCCAGTTGGAGCACCTGCTCGCCATGGCCGACTTGCCGCAGGTCAGCCTCCGCATCGTTCCCTTCAAGTCAGGCGCTCACCTGGGTGTTGACGGATCACTCCAGCTCCTCAGCCTGGAGAGCCGCGACATCGCCTATTCGGGCGCCCAAAACGGTGGCCGTTTGATCGAAACTCCTGGCGAGGTTCGGGAATTGTCGGTTAAGTTCGATCGTATCGGTGCGAAGGCTGCCTCCCTGGAAGTCTCTCGCGAGATCATCAAGCGATACTTGGAGAGTTACGAATGAGCATTCTGTGGCGCAAGAGCACTCACAGCGGCGGAGCAGACGACCAGCACTGCGTTGAGCTGGGACGTCTCGTGCCGGGCATCGGTGTGCGGGACTCGAAGGCTCCGGAATCGGGACACCTCACTCTGACCACCAGTCAGTTCGCCAACCTGGTCAAGCAGATCAAGCGCGAGCGGTAGCCATGCCCGTCCAGTGGCGCAAGAGCACTCACAGCGGCGGAGTAAACGACCAGCACTGCGTTGAGCTGGGACGTCTCGTGCCGGGCATCGGTGTGCGGGACTCGAAGGCCGGTCACCTCACCTTGAGCGCCGCCCAGTTCGCCGAGCTGGTGAAGCAGATCAAGCGGGAGCGCTAACCATGGTTGTCCAGTGGCGTAAGAGCTCGTACAGCGGGTCGGCGAACGACGACGTGTGCGTTGAAGTGGGACGTCTGACGTCCGGTGCCAGCGTCGGTGTGCGTGACTCGAAGAACCCGGAAGCGGGCCATCTCACCTTGACCGTCGTCCAGTTCGCCGCCCTGGTGGAGCAAATCAAGCGGGAGGAGTAGAGCCATGCCTGTCCAATGGCGCAAGAGCACCCACAGCAGCGGAGTAGACGACCAGCACTGCGTTGAGCTGGGACGTCTCGCGTCGGGTGTCGGTGTGCGTGACTCGAAGGCTCCGGAAACGGGTCACCTCGCCCTGACCGCCGCTCAGTTCGCTGTCCTGCTCGCTGAACTCAAGCAGGGCGGCTCGCCCCACTGATGACCGGCTTGGTCCCGACCGCCGTGCCGCGCGTTCCCTGCGCCCCGTGCGCACACGAGGCGCAGGTGGCGCGCTGACCGTCCTCGGTGCCGCCCTCGTCGTAGGCAACGGGGTTAGACGGGCGGACGAGGGCGGCCGGTCCTGGACGTGGCTCGCCTATCGCCCAGTCACCGTCCGACCCGAGCAACTCCGGCAGGCACCGGCGAGTGCGCGAGGCAGGCTCGATACTGGGTCGGTGGGGCTCGGCCAACGCACCTACTGGGAGATCTGAAGCCAGACGTCGGACCGGCGGGCTACCTCTTCCATCCCGTCCTTTGCACGTTCGACAAGGGCGACGACTTCAGGGCTTTTGTTGATCGACGTGACCGCGCCGCGTGCTCGCTCCCTCGGGCAGTGTGGCGTGGTCGGGCCGTCCATATCGGTGTCTTCGCCGTACGCGCCAACCGGCCCGTCTACCTGGTACGCCCCAAGGTCGAATTCAAGCGGTCCCTTACCCCGGGGCGGCTTTCCAGGGGGTGCCGCCCACCAACCACCACCGTTTGCCGGATTCGTGCTCGCGCCCCCTCGACCGCCCCGAGGCCCTCGCCGACCTGGGCGAACCGCACTCACGACCATCTCCTCGACCGCGCCCTCGACCACGACCCGGGGCGTCACCCCAGCGGGCCGCCGCCGCCCGCCAGCTTCGCGCCTACATCCTCGACTGCGCCGAGACACTCGTCGACCTGCGCGTCCGCGCTTACGATAACGCTCGCGTCCGAAGCTTCAACCTCGCCTGCGGCCTGTCGGCACTATCGGTGAAAGCTTCGGGGTCGGCCTGACCGGCCTGGACCTGTCCGAATACGCATTGCGGGACGGAGTGATGTGGGACGGGCGCACCCGCTGGTCCGCCGCCCTATACCGGCGGGTCGCGGCGGCGGGTCGCCGACCGTCTGGCGGAGATCGGGCCCGGGTGTACCGGGTGCGCGGTGACACCGAACGCGGCCCGCACGCGGTGCCTGGACCGTAGGCGGACAGCGCCGTCCCACGGAGGCGGAGCTGCCCGCTACCTGGCTGACCGTGGCGGCCTGTCCGCCCGCCCGTGCGGTTGCCGAGCACCGCGTGGATGAGGGGTCCGCCTCAGTGTGTCGGGGCTGTCTCGGCAGGCCGCGTCGGCGAGCGTCCGGGTGGGCCACTCGGCGTGCAAGCGGCCGCCACGCAGCGGCGTGCGGGCGGGATTCGACTCCCCACCACGTCCCTCTGGGGAGGTTGCCGTGCCCCGACATGCCGTTTGCCATCTGATCACGCCACCGCCCTAGCCACCATTGTGTGGCCGTTGGGTCGGCGGTGACGGTGGCTTGGCTTGGGTTCAGGCGGTGTGAGCGTCATCAGTCGAGGGTGGCCTGTTCCAGCCGGGTGACGCCGACGACGATGCCTCGGAATGGGGCGCCGGGGGCTGGGGTGCGGGCGGCCTCCGCTTCGCGGGCCAGGCACAGGGCCAGCAGCCGGATCGCGGTGGCCTTGTGGGGCGTGAGCGGCTCCTGCTGGGCGAACACCGGGGTCGCGAGCGCTTCGAGTCGGCTCACTGCCTGCCGCCCCCATGCGCTTTGTGCCGTGCCGTCGAGCGTTCGGCGTCCGTTGCGGATGTTGACAGCCAAGTCGGCCGCGGTGGCCTGGTTACCGCGATCCAGCTTGACGCACGCCGCAGCGTGCAGGACGCCGGTGACGCGGCGGCGCCACTGACGTTCGGGCTTCGCGCTGAACAAGTAGTAGCGGGTCTGGTAGTACATGCCCCGTTTGAAGACCCGGTCGAGAGCGCGGTCCAGCAGCACGCAGCCGATTTCGCCGCTACCCAGACCCGTGGGCATTCCATGGCGGGTCCTGCGAAGGTGTCTCCTCTGCTCCTCCCACTCGTCGCCCAGCTCACCGGCCCGCTTCTTGTCGATGGAAATGTCGGGATCGGTGGCCATCGAATATCTCGCGTATGCGTCGTCCTCACTTCTGATGGCGTGGCTCAGCCCCCGGGTCGCGTCGATCGCGGGGGTGAGGTCGCGGTCGGTGTCATGGTCGGGGACCAGCGCGCGGGCCAGTTCCCGTGTGGTCGCCCCGGCCGCCTCGAGTTCCGCGCCACAGTCGGCGGCCATGTCCCTCGCCACCCAGAGGGCATGCCCGCCGTGGTTGTAACGGATATTGGAGACCGCGCGGAGAAGCAATATCCGCGCGAGCAGCGGCGCCGCCCGGTCGACGTCGGCGGCGATGTGGCGGGCGAGCGTCCTGCGGTCGATCCCACTTGGCCCGTCCATGAAGGCTCCCATCCGCTGGGCGAAACCTCGCCTCTGTCGAAATCCTAACCACCGACCAAACCGGCGGCCCGTTGCCGCAGGCCGCTACGCCTGCCCATGTCCCGGCTCCCGCTGCTGGGCAGGCACCGGCAATGCTCGTCAACCCGTCTCAGCGGAAATCGGATCGGACTCCGGGCGATCCCGGCGGGAGCTGGGTGATTCGGGGGCGGGACGTCAACAGCCGGGCGATGACCTCACTCTGACCGCCACTCAGTTCATTGTCCTGCTGGCCGACCTCAGGCAGAACGGCCCACCCCCGATCGCCCACGCCTTCCCCAGCTTGACCAAGGCCCCCCGGGCTGCCGTTGTTGCGGCAGTGGTTCGGGGGCGGCCGGTATCGGGTGAGGGGCAGGAGGCCGGCACCGCCGACTGCGCGAGAGGCTCGGTACCGGGTCCGTATGGCTCGGTCAACGCGTTGATCAGGGGATCCAAGACCAACCGGATGAGCCTCAGCCGGGCGGGTTGTTCCCTGCGCGCATTTCCCGACGTCGAGAGCTTCAGGCCTCTCGTGGATCGGTGAGACCGCGCCGCACTCAGCGGATGCCGCTCGGCCCAGTCCCTCAAGGCGCCGCCTACACCCATTCGCCCTAGACTCCGGTTCGCCCGGCGGCAACCGTCGCAGCGACACGAGTGCCATGGCTGACCGTATTCGGACGGCCGCTCAATGTTTGACTCGGCGTTGTCGCAGGCTAGAAGCCATTTCGCTTCGAGACGTCATCCGTGCCCATCCGGTGGCGACCCTGTGTGGCTCCGAGATTACGGAAAGTGTGCAGACACTCACTGTGATCACGTGAATACTTGTCGTGTCCAACCCCCAGTGGTCTACTCGCCCGCCAGAGGTCACGGCACACCCATGGGTCCCAGGTGTGTCGCCCAGGCCGACCGGCGGCGCGGAGGCCACCGACGAAGGAGAGCACATGCCGTCCATGAAGACCACCGCTCTGGCTCTGGTCACGGCAACCGCTGCGACCTGCCTGGCCACGGCCGGGGTGGCCGCCGCGCAGAGCACTCAGTCCCCGGCCAAACCGACCGCGCCGCAGGCCGCCGCCGTCCCGCCCGGCTACCAGATCGTCACCCTGCCGAACGCCAACGTCCCCAACTTCCAGCGCCGGACGGTCTACTGCCCCAGTGGCAAGTACGTCCTCGGCGGCGGCGGCGAGGCGCAGGGCAACGGCGCCATCCTGGTCGGCTCGTTCCCCACCCCTGACGGCCGCGGCTGGATCGCGCTCGGCCGCCAGATCGGCTACGACTCCGTAGGCATCAGCGTCTACGCGATCTGCGCCAGCTAACAGATCCGCTTCATACGCCGGTCCCGTGCCGCCCACCGCTGCGGCCGGGACCGGTTGCGTTCTCCACCGATTTCCCCAGCCATATGACCAACCCGCCGGACCCGCCGGCGTCCTTCGATTTGATCACTGCCTGAAGCCGCGGCCCACCTGCTCAACCGGCCGTGCCTGGCCCGCACCTGCCCGGCCCGCCTCGTCCATGGCACCCACGCCGTCTACCCACTGATGAGGTCAGCTCACCTCGCCGCCGCCTGCTGAACCGCCAGCCATCGCCGGGCATAGTCCGCCGACTCCCGCAGGAACTCCTCTACCTCAGGCCGGTCGAGCTTCGCCTGGTGGAAGAGGTCCAGCAGTATGAGGAAGCTGGCGCTGGCCATGGTCTCGTTGTCGGCCAAAGGGAGCGGTGTCCGTGAGGGTCTTGTCTTGAAGGACCTCGCGTATCAGGGCCTCCGCGACACGGGGATTGAGTTGCAAGGACTCGTCCCCGATCAGGGCTTTTCGTAGGTCGGTGACATACCGGATGATCTCCGGGACCGAGTAGGTCGGGGAGAACTTCCGCAGCACCGCAACCGCGAACGCCGAGTAGCCCATCAAGTTGTGAGCGATGATCTCGTCTGCGTCGGTTGGCTCCTCGAACTGCTCGGCCCAATCGCTGTCCTCGGTGAGGAAGAGACGGAGCATCTCAACGTGCTCGGCTCCTACCTCGACACTTGAGAAGTCGGTCATGAGAAGACTTCGTCCGCCATACCTCGTGCCGTGGCCAGGAAGGCATCGAGTTCCTCAGCGTTGAACTGCGCGTCCGCGACCAGCCCGGCTAGCAAAAGTATCTTGCTTCCGTGGGACGCCCCACCACTGATGCCCTTTCGGGCTTCGGGCGGCAGTTTACCAAGAGCAATGTTAATCAGGGTCTCGCCCACCTGCGGGTCGAGCAGCTCGGGATCGGCCATCCGTAGGCGCACGGAGGTGACGAACTCGATGACCTCCGCATCGTCGGCTACCTCCTCGTCCTTCATGAACCGCCGCCTGGTGGCCTCGAAGAACGCTGCGGTGACCAGGGAGGCGTACTGGTTGGACGCCTTCTTGTCCAACCGGTTCAACAGTCTGGAGTGTTCGTCACCATGCCCCTGGAGTTGCGCGCGAAGGGTCGCGACCTGCTCATCCGTTATTGTCATTGCTCCTCCGGAAGACTCTGTTGTAGGTATTCGTCGCCCCGTGCTTCAACGCCATCCCGATCATGACGAACGCAACGAGCCCGAGCGCCCCGCTTGGGCCGTTGATCGTATCGTTCGGTGTGCCGCCGGGGTAAGGGTTGTCATGTCGAACGCCGGGCTGGTAATCGCTGGGCGGTCGATGATCAAGTATTTCCTGTGCGTTGTTGTTGAACTTGGAGAATTCTTTGGCCGCATCTTCCAAGTTATCGTCCAAGCTCCGCATAGCCCGCCTCCAACCAGAATCCCGGTCGCGTTCGGGTTCGCGCAGGTCTTGGTTCTCATCGACCGGGGAGAGGAGTTCGCCGCGGTCGGCGGTGAGTTCTCCGGCGGTGGCGGGGTCGAGGTCGGCGCGGGTGGGGAGTCCGGCGAATCGGTTGCTTTCGTTCTCCTCGGGCGCCGGGGGTTCGGGCTGGTCGTCTGCGTTGCTATCGCGATCGGTCTCGTCGGCGTGTTCGTCGGGGCGTTCCTCTTCGCCGTCCGGGAGCGGCTGGGGATCGTCGTGGTCGGCGGGCCGGTCGTCGGTGTCGGGGACAGGGGCAGGGGTGTCCTCGCGGTCGGGTGGGGTGGCCTCGCCGGTCTGGTCGCCGGGCCGGTCGGCGTCCTCGCCCGGCGGCTCGGATTCGGGCGCCGGTCCGGGTTCCGGCTCCTCGGCCTCGGCGGTGTCGGACGGCGATTCCGCGCTGTCCTCGGCAGCGGGCTCCGGGTCCGTGTCCAATGGCTCGGCGCCTTCGGTTCCGGGGTCGTCGGCGGCGCGCGGCTCCTGGTCGGGGGTGTCCCGTCCACCGGTCTGTTCGTCCTGCTCGTCCGGTCGGTCGGCGGTGCCGGTCGGGACATCGGGTTCGCGGTCGGTGGGCTGGGCCGCGACCGGCTCGGTGTCCTCGCCCGGCGCACCGGGACCGTCCGAGCGGTCTTCCGTGTCGGCTGCCTGCCTCTCCTCTAACGCGGCCTTCTGCTCCGCGATGGCGCGTGCCCAGGACTCGGCACGTCGCCCCCGGGGCGCCTCGGACGCTTGCCCGGTGTCCGGCCTGCCGGGTTCCGCCGTGTCGTCGGCCCGTGCGTCGGACGACTCGGTGGCGGCATCGCCGGTGACAGGGTCGCGGTCGTCGCCGTCTCGTGGGCCGGTCTCGTTGTCCTCGGTCCGCCGGTCATCTTCCTGACCGTCATCCTCCACCCGTCCGGCCTCGGCTGTCGGCTGGTCCGTGTCCTGCCGGACCCCCATCGCGCGGGCCCAGGATTCGGCGCGTGGGCGGCCGACCGTGTTGGGATCGTCGTTGGGGTCGCCGGACCTCTCCGGGCCTTGCCGCGCCGCCGTGCCGGGTTCGTCGGTCTTCTCCGCACCGGACTCCTCGGGCCGCGTCGCGTCCCGCTCCTCCGCCTTCGATTCGCCCTCGCCGCCGGTCTCGGTGGTGGCCTGCGCGGCGGCCCTGCTCTCCAGCCGGGACGGCTGCCCCGGGGAACCCGGCCGGTCCGGGGGCGGCCGGTCGTCGTCGGGCGCCTGGGGCTTGTCGGTGGTCTCCACTTTGGTGTCGGTCCCGCTGGTGTGGTCGACGCCCACCCTCAAGCCCTTTCGCTGGACGGCACCGGGAACAAAGGCCCGGCAAAGGTCGGACGCCATCCAGAACGTGCGGGGCCAACGCCCAGGTAACGTCGCCCGTCAATGAAACCGAAACCGCCGGAGAATTGCACCCCTCCCGACCAATCCACCGAAATCGATCACACGAATCCACGCCACCAGGCCGGATGGCCCTCGCCCTTCGTCTGCTGAAGCGGAACGCACCAACGAACAATGTGTCAGTGGACGGATATCCCCCAAATCCGCAACCGTCCATCGCGCGTTCCACGACCTTCCGGTTCCTTCTCTCAGACCTCGGCGAACTGGGCCTGGCCACGGGCCTCCACCTTCCGCGCGCATTCCACTGCTTCTGCCAATGGACTCTCGCGCGCCTCACCCGCGTCTGGAAGCGAAGGCGCGGCGATCGAGGCGGCAGAGGGGTGTCAGTGGTTGTCGCTACGTTCGCCTCGAACACCGGGGAGGCCACATGATCGTTGAGCGGGCGGGCGACCTTCTCCGGGACGACGCGCAGGCGCTCGTCAACCCGGTCAACACCGCTGGAGTCATGGGTAAGGGCCTCGCTCTCCAGTTCAAGCGCGCCTTTCCGGACGTCTTCACCGTCTACGCCGAGGCGTGCGCCGCCCGTCGGATGAGCCCCGGGAAGATTCTGCCTGTTCAGATCGACGGTGACCGCTGGGTCCTCAACTTCCCGACGAAGCGCCACTGGCGGAGTCGGTCCCACCTGAACGACATCGAGACCGGCCTGGACGACCTCGCCCGTGTCCTCGTCGAACTGAAGATCGTCAGCGTCGCCGTTCCGCCCCTCGGCTGTGGCCACGGCGGTCTCGACTGGGCGGCCGTCCACCCCCTGATCACCGCGAAGCTCGACTCCTTGAATCTGGCCGTCCACCTCTACGTCCCCGAACCAGGCGAGCGGTCAACAAGCTCGTCCGCGGGGCCCGAACCCGATCCTGCGGAGTCGAACCGTTCGTCCACACGCGAGAAGACTTCATAAGGAGTATTTCCCCATCGCCTGTCTTCGGCCGTCAGGGCCGGCGCCGACCGCCTCAGAACCGGACGAGGGCGCTTGTGAGCTCGTCATTTCTGACGGGGCGGCGTCGGGCGTCTGTGTTCGACCGGGGTGGCCGTGCGCCACGGCCACACCTGCACCATGTGTTCTTCCTGGGGGCTGCCGTTGCCACGGACGCACAGCCGCACTCGGTACACCACATGCGGCCACACGTGGGTGGACAGGGGCCAAAGTTCCGTGCCCTCCTGGTCGGGGACGGCGAGAA
The DNA here is from genome assembly GCF_003634705.1 of Actinomadura pelletieri DSM 43383. GTDB lineage: Bacteria > Actinomycetota > Actinomycetes > Streptosporangiales > Streptosporangiaceae > Spirillospora > Spirillospora pelletieri. The sequence continues at coordinate 1,213,770 of NZ_RBWU01000002.1, forward strand.
TCAGTTCGGGATAGGGGTGGCCGACCCACTGTTGGCTGATCTCCCCGACGTAGTCCCACTGCGTGACGTCGAGGTCCGGGGCGGCGGGCACCGTCTGCACCGTGACGTCGACGGTGGGAGTGCCCGTGGCGACGGCCAGGCCCCGGCCGGGCACGGCGGACCGGATCGGCGGACCGGTGGTGGTGTCCGGACGTCCGTAGGTGAAGCCGGTGCGCCACCCACGCCGGGGAGGCTGGAACAGCGTGTAGTAACCGGCGTCGCCGGGCTCCAAGTGCTGCCGCGCGACGGCGGTCGGCCCGGGATGTGCGGGCAGGTTTCGTCCGACCTGGGCGAGCACGGCGTCCCGCACCCGCATGCACTCGTCCGCCTCGCGCTCCTTCCCGTTGTGCAGCAGGGTCAGGGCGTCCCGGTCGAGTTCCGCGACGACCACGTCCCACTGCCGCGCGGTGAGCGTCACCCGCACCTCCCGGCCGCCGGGGTCGTGCCGGCCGAGGATCTTCGTGGCGGCGAGGCAGTCGCCCTGTCTCCGGCGCAGGCCAACGCGATCGTGTTGGCGCTCGATTCGGGTAGCGGCGCCGAGCCGCAGTGGGGTGATCCGCGCGGCGTCTCCGGCGACGGGCAGCACGTCACCGAGGGCAGGGGGCATGCGCATTCCTCTCGCCGACGGCAGGCCCTCAACGGCCGCGCACCCACCTCACTGGCACCGCGGCGAGATACGGCCACCAAAGGGCATCAAATGGAGAATCTACTTCAAACCGTTACCGTGCCGAACGTGAAATGGGAAACAAGCTCGGCATCTCGACCGACTTCATCGCTCGACGCACCTGCGTGTCCGAAAGCGGCCATAAGAGAATGTATGTCATTGCTCTGTGCGGAACGTCTCACTCCTGCGATGCTCGGGGCGATGAATGAGGGACCGGTCCCGAATGCGAATCGTGATCGAAATCGCCGTGGCCAGGGCGGGGGAGTGGGGAAATATGGATCTTCAGATCGGGGTCACCGGCGGTGACGAGGTTCACGAGTGTGCCCGGCTCTTGGAATGGCTACGTGCGGATCGGCGACTGGCCGGACACGTTCGGGCCCGGCGGCGGGCGCCGGGGCCCGAGGAACTGGGCGGGGCGCTGGACGTGGTGATGGTCGCGGTCGGATCCGGCGGTGTGGCCGCAGCGTTGGCGCAGACCCTTCCGGCTTGGATCCAGAGCCGCCGACCGCAGGTGAAGTTCATCCTCACCACCAGAAACGGCGACCGCGTGGAATTGGAGACCGCCGACGCCGCCGAAGCCTCGCGCCTCATCGCCGAGCTGCTGAGCCGCCACGATGCGTCCGCCGAGTGAGCCGCGCGCCGATCTGGCGGGCTCGCACGCTCTTCTGATCGGCACCTCCCGATTCCACGAGCGCGCCTACACCGGAGTTCCTGCGGCGGCCAACAGCCTGACGGGCATGTACGAGATGCTGACGGAGCCGTCCTGTGGAGGTTGGCCGCCCGACCAAGTCACCGTCATCGCCGACCCCGAGGGTGCCGCACAGTTGATCCAGCGGATTCGGCGGCTGGCCGAAACCACGACCGGCACCCTCCTGCTGTACTACGTCGGCCACGGGGTCATCAGCGAACGAGGGAACCTCACCCTAACCCTGACCGACACCACCGCCACCGACCCCGATCTGACCGGTGTCGAGTACGACCACATCGACCGCGCGTTGCGCGCGAGCCCCGCCCGTGTCTCGATCGTCATCCTGGACTGCTGTTACTCGGGACGGGCCATCAGCGCGCTGAGCGGGCCCGACACCGTTGCCGACAGCACCAGCGTCGAGGGCGTGTACACCCTGACCGCGGCGGAGGGCCCCGCCCACGTCGTCCCTCACCACCAGCAGCACACCACCGGGACGTCCTTCACCCAGGAACTCCTGGGCCTGATCACCGAGGGCCTCCCCGACGGCCCCGAGATGCTCAGCTTCGACCTCCTGTACGGCCACCTGGCCCAGCGCCTCCGCCGCCGCGGTCTGCCCCGGCCCAACCAGCGCGGGACCGACACCGTCCACCACTTCGCCGTGGCCCGCAACCGCGCCTACGGCGGGTCGTCCAGGCCGCAGAACGAAGGCGAGGAGCGAGCGCCCACCGCCTCAAGTGACGCGGGTTCCCGCCATGAGCCTCCTCGATCCGAGAGGCCGACCACGGTGGCCCCTTACCGTGCCGTGCCCCGGACGGCGCTGCGGCTTCCCACTCCCTCCGCGACGGCCACCGGGAACGACACACTGGCCTTCCAGAGCCGTATTCGGGCCGGGAAGGTGCTGACCTCCTACCTGGGGTTTCCGCACGTCGCCTTCGTGGTTGTCATCTGCTTGTTCGCGATTGTCGTCTCGATCGGCTCGCCGCGGGTCGTCAGCTTGATCGCGGCCGGAATCCTGCTCGGCATCGCGGTGGCGCTGTTGCTGATCATCCTGATGCACTTCGTCATGATCGTCGTCGACCTCGTCGGTCCGCGTCGGCTGACCATCGGCCCTGAAGGAGTCGCCATCGTGTGGGGGCGGCGGCGAGCCATCTATGCCTGGGAGGAGATCGCCGCCCTGGAAGTGGCGCGGACAGGTCGACTCCGTCCCCGTCCGACGCTGATGCTGTGGACGAGCCCGTCCCCGCGGAGGGTTCCCGCACCTGAGGTGCCGCGCCTGAGCAGGAACCCTCGGCGTCCACCCTGGCGTGATCGAGGCACCGGATGGATCCGAATCTGCTATCTCGACCAACTCCAGCGCGGCCGTGAACTCGAGCGACTGCTGACAAAGGACGCCTGATGAGTGCAGCCGAACTAGTACTGATCATCGCGATCATCGTTGCCTTCGTCACGACTCTTGTTCTGGCGATCATCATGAGGCGACCGCGTTGATCTCCGGTCGTGATCGCCCGAAAACAACATCGATGGGAGCGCAATGGGTGTAATGATCGTCATCCTTGTTGCAGTGCTGGCGTCGGTCGTCACGCTGCTGCTGATCGGACGTTTCCGCAGACGGTGAACCATGTGAGCGGCGATGGGCGCCGGGCGAGGCCCCGCTGACACTCGACGTAGGCCACTGACAGGTGGCGCCGGCCCCCGGGGTGGACGAGGGCTTCGCGATCCAAAGCGGCGCGTGCGGTTCGGCGGCGTGCCGACCGATGCCGGTGGCCGGATGCTCCCGAGCGTCCATGAGCCCGCGGAGCGCATCAAGGGTGTGTTGCGGGGTAGCGGGGGTGTTGTGCGTACTTTCATTAACGGATTGATTGCGGGGGCCGTGGGGACCAGTGCGCTCAATGCCACGACGTACCTCGATATGGCCGTGCGGGCGCGTGGGGGGAGCAGCACGCCGCAGGACACCGTGCAGAAGATGGCGGACGAGGTGCACGTCGATCTCGGCGAGGGGGAGAAGGCCGAGAATCGGAAGGAGGCGTTCGGGGCGCTGCTCGGCTTCGGGACGGGGCTCGGCGCGGCGCTGTGCTACGCGCCGTTGGCCCGGCGGCGGGTGCCGTGGCCGGTTGGTGTGCTCGCGCTGGGGGCGTTGGCGATGGCTGGGTCGAACGTTCCGATGACGGCTCTGGGTGTGACGGATCCGCGTGAGTGGTCCGCGTCGAGTTGGGTGTCCGACGTGGTGCCGCATCTGGTGTACGGGGCCGCCACTTACGCGGCGTATCAGCGGCTGCGCTGAGCCCGGGGGCGTCGGAGGTCCTACGTCCATGTGACCTTGTGGTTTGGGTCTGGGGGAGGACGCGGGGGAGGGGTGGGGTGGTGCAGCCTGTCAGGTATGACCACGACCCATGACCCCCAGATCGCCGGGAAGGCGGTGGAACGTCCGTCCACTCCCGGTTGGGCGGCGCTGCTGGCCGCGTCCATCGGGCAGTTCCTCGTCGTCCTCGACATCTCCGTCGTCAATGTCGCGCTGCCCGAGATGCGCGCCGGGCTCGGGCTCGGCGCTACCGGCCTGCAGTGGGTCGTGAACGCCTACTCGGTGACGTTCGCCGGGTTCCTGTTGCTGGGTGGGCGTGTCGCTGACCTGTTCGGGCGCAGGAACGTCTTTCTCGTGGGTCTTGGGCTGTTCACCGTGGCGAGCCTCGCGGGCGGGTTCGCGCAGGACGCGGGGACGCTGATCGGTGCCCGTGCCGTGCAGGGACTCGGCGCGGCGATTCTGGCGCCGGTCACTTTGTCGCTGGTCACCGCCACCTTCCCGGACGGGCCCGCGCGGACCAGGGCGATCGCCATGTGGACGGCCGTCGGAACCGCGGGCGGCGCCACGGGCGGGCTGGTCGGCGGGCTGCTCACCGACTATCTGAGCTGGCGCTGGGTGTTCCTCATCAACGTGCCCGCCGGGGCCGTCGTGGCGGGCATCGCGCTGATGTGGCTGCGCGGTGACCGTCCCGCCGCCGTGCGGCAACGCCTCGACCTGCCGGGGGCCGTGCTCGTGACGTCGGGGGTGGGGCTCGTCGCGTTCGGTATCGGCCGGACGGAGGAGCACGGCTGGTCGGCGCTGCTTCCGCTCGCGGCGGGTCTCGCGCTGCTGGGCGCGTTCGTGGCCGTCGAGGCGCGGTCGGCGCAGCCGCTCGTCCGGTTGGGGATGTTCCGGCTGCGGAGTGTGGCGGTCGGGAATCTCACCACGCTCGTCATCATGGCGGCCGGGTTCGCGTTGTGGTACTTCCTGTCGCTCTACATGCAGAACGTCCTGCACTTCAGCGCGGTCAAGACGGGGTTGTCGTTCCTGCCGCACACCATGGGGATCATCATCGGGTCCCGGTTGGTGCCCACCCTCATGGCCCGGATGGATCCCCGGTTCCTCGCCGGCGCGGGCGGGCTGCTCGCCGCCGCCGGGTTCGCGTGGCAGAGCGTCGCCCTCGACGAGGACGGGACGTTCCTCGGCTCGATCCTCGGACCGGGCGCGGTCATGGCGTTCGGCTTCGGGCTGTTGATGACACCGCTGGTGGAGGCGTCGACCGCGGGCGCTCCGTCGTCGGAGGCGGGTGCCGTGGCGGGAGTGGTCAACACGTCCCGCGTCATCGGCGGCGCCATCGGCCTCACCGTTCTCGGCACGGCCGCGGCCCGCTCCGGCACCGACCTCGTGGCCGGGTACTCGACCGCCTTCGTCGTCGCCGCCGTCATCACCGCCGTCGGCACGGCGCTCGTCCCGTTCCTGCCCCGACCTGAAAAGCGGACCTGAGGGCGTCTGCCGGAAGGAACGGACGCCCTCAGGTCCCGTCAAGAGGCGGGGATCGGTGAACCCTCCTCATCCGGCGTCACGCGGGGGCACGGCTCCAGTGCGCCCCGGCCGGACACGGAGAACGGTTCAGTGGCGGGTGAGGACCGGCGCCTCGCTCAGGACGGTGCCGGGCTTGATGCCCGAGCGGCCGAACTGGAAGTTGCGCTCGACCTCGGCGATCTCCGCCGGGTTGGGGTTGGGGTTCTTGCAGGCCGTGCCGGCGCTGGCGCCGGACATCAGGTCATCGCAGCGGCCGGTGCGTCGGTCCGGGAGACCGAGGATGTGACCCAGTTCGTGGGAGGCGATCCGGATCACGTAGTGGCCCTCCTGGGTGGCCTGACGGCCCATCCAGACCGTGCCGCGGCCGAGACCCTGCACCTGGGCGCGGGGCCAGCCGTTGTCGGCGAGGATGGTGATCTCGGCGGGAGATCCGGGAACGAGCTGGACGTTCTTGACGTGCTCGTTCCAGATCTTCGCGCCTTCGTCCCACGCCTCCTTGAACTCGGCGGCACGGCTCGTGTCGTACCGGAGGGTGCGGACGTTGACGGACTGCTGGGTGGACTGCTCCGGCGCGGGCGCCGCCGAAGCGGACACGCCCGTGCCGGTCACGAAGGCCAGGCCGAGCAGTGACGCGGCACAGACCCTCAGAATCTTTCTGGCGACCATGAATACCTCAAGGTGGGGGAGCAGGGTGGGTACCCTCCGCCGGGCACCGCGCTCCGGCGGAGGGCACGTTCGGTTCCGCGAAGGTCAGCGAGCGACGGTCGCGGTGCCACCGGTGATCCGGAGGATCTGGTCGCGGTAGTAGGCCGTGTCGCTGTAGATCGCGGGGCCCTGCGCGCACGTCTGGCCGCCGCGGCTGGTCGCGCCGACGAGCTCCCAGGCGCCCGGTCCGCCGGTCACGGCGGGGCCGCCCGAGTCGCCGTAGCAGGCGCCCTTGCCGTTGCCGCCGTCGGTGCAGATCTCCTTGGCGGCGTCGATGCCGGAGCACCGGCTGTCGGCGACGATGGTGGTGTCGAGCTGCTGCAGCTGGACGGGAGCGCCGCCACAGCCTCGGGTCGGACAGGTCTGGCCCCAGCCGATCAGGCGGGTCGCGGACCCGACCGGAGCGGTGGAGGCGATGGGGATGGGCGTCATCGTCGACGGGCTGGACAGGCGGAGAATGGCGAGGTCGCCGCCGATGACCTGGCGGCTCGCGACCTGGCGGGTCTCACCGCCGGCGTTGTAGGTCTTCGTGCCGATCCGGACGGACGAGGGCTGACCGCAGTGCGTCGCGGTGATGACCCACTGCGGCGCGACCAGGGAGCCGCCGCAGCTGTGCCGTCCGTTGTTCTGCAACGAGGTCATCCAGGTGTACGTCTCCGTGGCGGGCACGCCGCCGACGATGTTGGTACGCGGGGGCGGCGACGGCTGCTCAGCCGCCGCGTTCGCCACCGACGTACCGGTCAGAGTCAGGACCGCGATGGGCATCGCGACCAACAGTCTGCGCTTCCTCATGAGCGGGGGGTCCTTTCAGGGGGTGGAAGAAGAAACGTGGCGACCGCCTGGCCCTGCCGGTCCCCGGCCGATGACACGTCAGGGCGTGGCACCGGCCTCGTACAACGACTATTGACCACCCATACGGAAATGACCACATGCGAATTCGGCGTCGGAGCCCGAATAGAACGCGTTCTAGCCGGAGAACAGAGACGACCTGCGACGCTTCTAGCGTTATGACATCGCACTGAACGCAGGCCCATTTTTTCAATATGGGCGCTGAGCTGTGAAAACGGGGTCGGGGGCCGTCCTCACCAGGGAAGGCGGGCGGCTCAGGAGGCGAGCACCTGCGGTTGGACGGTCGTGTCCGCTCGCGCGGGACGGCCGAGGCGGCGTCCGAGACGCCGTCCGAGACGTTGCGCGGGCGCCTCGATCCAACGCTGCGACGCCCAGCTCAGCGCCAGCAGCACCAGGACGAAGACCGTCAGACCCACCAGGTCCTGTCGTGCCGACACGTCGAGGAACTGCACGACCACCATCAGCAGCAGCGGATGCACCAGGTAGATCGAGAAGCTGATGGTGCCGAGACCGGTGGCCCAGCGGGGGAACCTGCGGTGCCGTGCCCGCCACGCCACCGCGAACGTCAACGCCGCCGCCAGCAGCGTGGCGCTCCAGGAGAACTGCGCCCCCCAGCCGTAGGGCGCCGACTGCCACAACCCGTTCCCGAGCGCCCCGGCCAGGACGACCAGCGCCGTCGTGGCGCCCACGCGCCGACTGATCTGGCCGTGCTCGGCGCGGTACACGGCCGTCCCCGCGAACATGATCGCGAGCATGGTGAGGCCCTCCCATGTCTCGAGGCGCCCGTTCGCGGCGACGAGCAGGGCGGCGAGCAGCCCGCCGAGCAGGCCGCCCGCGACGCGCGGCGCGGAGCTGTTCGACACGGCCGCGGCGATCGCGACGACCAGCACGACGGCGGTCACGGCGACGACGGGCCCGGTCCCGGCGTTGCGCGACAGCAGCGTGACGGGGCGCCCGTCGGTCAGCACACCGGCCGCGGTGAGCGCGGTGGCGGCGACCGCGACGAGGGTGAGGACGGTGGCCGCCGACGCCGACCGGCGATGCCCGCCCACCACGAACAGCGCGACGACCAGCAGATAGAACGCCATCTCGTAGGACAGCGTCCACAGGACGTTCATCACGTTGGGGACGTTCAGGATGTCCTGGAGCATCGTCAGGTGCGCCAGGACGGCGGTCACGGGGGAGTACTGTTCCAGCCCGCCGCGGAGCCCGAGCACCCCGAGCAGGAACGGCAGGATCGCGAGAAGGCACGTCACGGCCAGCAGCGGATAGATGCGGAAGAAGCGCCCGATCCAGAATCCCCGCACGCTTCCGCGCCGCTCCAGCGACGCGGGGATGATGTACCCGCTGACGAGGAAGAACACCAGCACCCCGTACGAGCCGGGATCGAACCAGCCGATCAGCTGAATCCGCAGCGACGGCAGGTAGATGTAGCTGGCGTGATGGAGCGCGACGGCCAGCGCCGCGCCTCCACGAAGCACATCAAGCCACCCGAGACGGGATGTGGCGGGGGAAACGCCCGAAGCGGGAACCATTCCGACAGAGTAGACGGCCCTGTGACCTGGGTCGGCGGCGTTCGCGGGGAAAGGGCGGCGACGCCACGTGACCCTCAAGGGAACCGCTGACCACTCGCGTCCCACCGCGGACGATCGACGCGTGGACCCATGGGCACCTCGAAGAGATCGCCGCCGAGCGACGACGCCCGGCCTGGCGCCCGGCCTGGCGCCCGGCTCTCCTCAGGCTCGGTGCCGTTCGCCACCTCCTCGCCTCGTCCCGCCGGCTGGGCCCTCGGCGCTCCTCCCGCGTTGTCAGCCTTCGAGTTCGCGCGGCTTCGGTCCGCGGTCGGCGGGGCCGGGGAGTTCCCGCCGGGCCGCGAAGTCCCGGTTGAAGTCCAGCAGGCGCCGGGTGCGGCGGATGCGTTCCTGGACGAGCCAGTCGCGGCCCTCGGCGGCCACCGACTCCAGGACCCGTAGCGCGCCCTTCACCCCGGAGCTGTCCATGGCCAGTTCCAGTAGGCTGTTCTCGTCCTCGCGCAGCCGGTCGAGGAAGCCGTGGTCGAAGTTCTCCACGACGATGTCGATGTAGTGGCCGTCGTCCAGCGAGAGCCGGAACGCCTGGCTCAACAGCAGCGAGTCGAGGTCCTTGGGCGCCTCCCGGTCACCGTTCCCGTCGTCGATCACGATCACCTTGCGGCGGCCGGAGTCGAACCGGACCCCGACCTCATGCACCCGTGCCGACGCGATCTTGACGTACTGGAAGCTGTTGCGGCGCTGGTTGGAGACCGTGCCGTCGAAGAAGTCCAGGTTGACGCCGACCTGCCGCACCCCCGCCTCGGTGAGCAGGAAGATGATCACTCGGTAGCGCGAGTAGCGCGGCGGTCCGAACAGCACCCGGGCCCGCTGGCACGGGTACAGGGCCTCGGTGAGGACGGCGTGCGCCACCAGGTCGCGGTTGGCGAGGCCGCAGGCCTTCATGGCCAGCTCCTTGGCGTAGAACTTGTCGTAGTCCAGCCAGCGGGCCATCTCCGCGTCGGTCGGACGGTCCGCCAACACCGCCGTCCACTCGTCGAACGCCTTCCGCGCCTCGGCGAACTCGGCCTCGGCCAGCGCCGACTCGGACTCGTGCACGTCCCGCGACACCACGTACACGTCGAAGTCGGCGCCGTACACGATCCACGCGCCGAGCGCCACGACCGGGATCGTCAACAGCGTGAAGCCGATCCCCGAGGCCAGCACCGCGACCAGCCCGCTCATCAGGCCCACCGCCGCCGCGGCGGCTCCGAGGAACACCGCCCCGTCGCCGGGCGCCGTGTCCGCCAGCTCCTCGCGGCGGGCCCGCAGCGTCCCGGCCTCCCAGCGTTCCTTGGCCCGCACGGCCTGCCAGATGATCAGCCAGGCGAGGTTGTCCGCCATCAGGTCGGGGTCGGTGTAGCGGCGCCTGAGGTCGGTCACCAGCCGCTCGCGCATCCCCTTGGTCGCCTCCCACCACTCGTTGCGCTTGGTGGAACCGTCGGGGTTCTCGTTCGCGAAGCAGGCGGTCACGTACAGGTCCACGAACCGGTGGAACAGGTCGCGGCGCCGTTTCTCGTCACGTTGCTTGTCGTCGGCCTTGTCGCTTTCACCCCAGACGTGCTCGTCCGGTTCCTCCTCGGGGGTTTCGAGACGACGGCACGCGGCGAACCGGCCGGCGGCCGTCTCCCGCGGCTTCTCGCCGTAGCGCAGCGCGTCGATCGCGATCAGCTCCCGGGAGACCACCCATGCCCTGCCGGACGTGGCGAGAAGGTAACCGCCGCCGACCGTCCCGGTGAGGAACAGCAACCCCAGCCAGGGATGCGCGGTGACCGTGAGAAGTAACGCGACCAGCGCCCCACCGCCCGCGAGGACGGCGCCGGTGACGGCCGCCACATGGCGGCCGGTGCCGAACTCGGGCGCGTCGAGGGTGACGGCCCGCGGCGGCTCCGGGACGGGCGCGAAGAACTTCCACGCGCGCTCCGTGCGGTCGCCGCCCATCCTGAGCCTGCGCACCTCCTCGGCGTCCCTGGCGGCGAGCTGGTCCTGCAACGCCCCGGTCATGATCAGATCGAGATGCCGCCGGATCTCCTCACGGCGCTCGGCGGGCAACCGGCCGTACTCGTCGGTGACCAGGTCGAGCTCCTCGTCCGCCGGCATCCCGTCGCGTTCCTGCCGGACCAGGCAGTTGATGAACTGCGTGATGACGTTGAGGGCCTCGACCCACCCGTCCACGGCCTCCGGCACGACCATCAGCGAGCAGCTCTGCAACGCGCCGAACTCGTCGGTGCCCAGATGGTCGAACGACCGGCCGCTCAGCACGGCCAGCGCCCAGTAGTAGGCCACCTTGTGGGAGCGCAGCCCGGCCTCGGCGGCCTCCCTGATCAGCTCCTCCGCGCGGCGCGGCATGCTGCCGTCCAGCAGGTGCAGCGCCGTGGCGAAGCGCTTCTCCGGCGTCGCCGAGGGATCGACGTCGTAGATGTGCACGTTGCCGTTGACGACACCGAACGCGTCCCTGACCCGGGCGTGGTCGTTCACCTGCATGTTGATGGGGCCCCAGCCCGACGAGGACGGACGGCCCGACCCGGCGCTCATGCCTCGTCCCGCCTTTCGGGCCGGCCCTCGGTCTCGGGCCTGTCGTCGTTCTCGGACGGGTCGGGCTCCGCGCCGATGTGGACGTCGCCGTCGACGCGTCCGATCATGTTGGTGACCCGGGACTTCCCGCGGGCGGTCTGGTTGATCGGTGGTTCTGTCATGGTCTTCCCAACGTTGGAGGGACCTCGGGACGGGGCGGGAGCGGGGGCGGAAAGGGCGGCCGGGGCGTCCGGGCCGTGGAGCCGGGGATCCTCGTCGCGGATCAGCTCGGCCAGGCGATGCAGGCTCCGCCGCAGCGGCACGTCGAAATGACTCGCCGCGGACCCGGTGGACCGCTTGTAGATCTCCAGCGCGCGTGTCCGGAGGCCCGCCCGGTAGGCGGCGAGCATCTAGAGTTCGACGAAGTCCTCGTCGTGGAGGGCGTCCAGGTCGGTGGCGAGCCGGTCGCACTCCCAGACGAGCTGCTCGTAGCGGTGTTCGCGCATGTCCGCCTGGACGCAGCGGAAACGGGCGTCCCGGTACGCGCTCCGCAGGGCGGACCGGGTCTGTTCCGCCCAGGCGCCGCCCAGCCCGGCGAGCGGCTGACCGCCGTACAGGCCGCTCGCGTTCGCGCCCCATTCCCGCAGGGCCGCCCGCAGCAGCGGGACGGTCTCACCGGCGTCGGCGTCCCGGGCCGCGCGTAACCGGGCCGCGAAGCGCAGCGCGTCGGCGCCGTCCTCGTCCATCGGAAGCACGTAACCGGCGGCGGTCGCGGGAAGCGGGTCGGGGGCGTCCTCGGGAAGCAGGGCGCGCAGCTGGAAACGCACCTCATGGGCGACGCGCTTCAGGCCGGTCTCCGGCTCGGCGCCGTCCCAGACGGCCCGTTCCAACTCGGCGCGGGAGACCTCCCGACCGCCCGCGACGACCAGCCTGGCCAGCAGCAACTGCTGGACCGGCTGCAACTTCGCGACCCTGTTCTCCCGCCAGGCGGTCACCCTGCCGAGAACCTCAAAGTTGATCATCTCTACTCCCGTGGGCCGGGCGGAACGGGCGGCGGACCGGACGAGGACCGAGGACGGACCGAAGGCCGATCGGGCGCGGACGGGGGCTGTTCGAAGCTCGATCTCAACGCCGATCCGGCGCCGAGACACGGCGGGATCCGCGTGGAAAGGGAAGGGATCGACATGGTCGAGACGACCGGTTGGCCGGAGCTGGAGTTCGTCTGCAACGGCGGTGGCGGTTGCGTGCTGGTCGAGGTGGTCGCGGGCGCGGTGGTGATCCGCGACTCCAAGAACCCGTACCAGGCGGGGCTGGTGTTCAGCCGGCGGGAGTACGCCGACTTCCGCCGCCGGGTGCGCGGCGGCTCCCTGCCGCGGCGCGCCGTCCGGAGGGCGACGCGGGTGCTGCGGCGCGTGGCCTCCCGCATGACGGTGGCGGCGGACGTCGCCCGGGGCTGGATCCGCGGCTGGATCCGGGACCTGCTCGGCTGAGTCAGGGGGCCGAGGCTCCGCGTGCCACCGGTCGTCGGACCGGTGGCACGCGGAGCCGCCCCCGCCCCCATCATTCGTCCTCCGCGAGCGCTCGGATGTCGGCTCCGATCGAGGCCAGCAGGTCACGGGCGTCGTCCCCGTACACCGCCGCCTGTTCGAGCCGCGCCCACTGCCGCTGGTAGAGGGCGATCTGCAGGGGGTCGCCGACGGTGAGGTTGGCGTGCACGGTCTCCACCAGGGCCAGTGCGGCGGCCTCGTCGGCCTCGAAGCCGTCCCCGTCCCCGTCCCCGGGCCCGTCCCTGTCGCCGTGCCCGCCGCTGGGCGCCGCCTCGATGGACTCCAGGACGACGAAACCGTGCGGGGCGTGCGTGCGGGCCGGGGCCGAGTGCGGGATCAGACCGATGGAGACGTTCTCCAGGGTGCTCAGCGAGGCGATCCGGTCGAGCTGGGCGAGCAGCACCAGGGCCGGGCCGACCCGCCACCGCAGCGCCGCCTCGGTGATCAGGAACTCGAATCTGGTGGCCGGGTCGAACAGCGCGGCCTGGCGGTCCAACCGGGCCGTGACCACCACCGGGAGGTCGGTCTCGAGGTACGGGGGGTCGAACATGGCGAAGACCCGGCGCGCGTACTCCGCGGTCTGGAGCAGACCCGGAACGAGCGAGGGTTCGTAGATCCGCTTCGTCCTGGCCCGGCCTTCGATCTCCTGGATGTCGTCCTGGAGGTGGCCCTGATCGCGCAGGGCCGTGGACCAGGGATGGACCTCGGTGTAGGCGGCGTCGGCCAGGACGCCCAGCATGGCGCCGACGTTCTCGGAGCAGCCCACCGCCGCTCCCCAGGAGGCCACCTCGACGGCGGTCGGAATCGTGATCGCCGACTCGATGCGGGAGACCTTCGACTGGCTGATCCCGATCCGCTCGGCGAGCTGCCGCCCGGAGAGCCCGGCCTGGTCACGAAGCCGCCGCAGCTCTCCGGCCAGCCGCCGGCGGCTGCTGAGAAGGGTCCTGTCGTCCTCCGTGACCACGAAGCCCCCGAATTCACGTGCATCATGCTGAATCGCTGATCTTTCGCCGAATTCTCGGACGGTTTCGACTTGGAGCGAGTCAACAGCGCTGCGGAACCGGATGTCAACGGCTGATTCCGGTGCCGGATGCCCGCATGTGGACACGAAGATCGTTATCAACTGATGCAGATCTTGATTCAGAACTATTCAGCCAGCTGAGCGGCATGAACCGAGATCAAGATCGATTAATGGCGCTTCGGGTTGTGTGGAAAATTGCGCTTTCCGTCCCGGACATGGGTCAGGGCCGGTGCCGCGCTGTTCGCAGCCGGCACCGGCCCTGGGTTCAGCGGATCAGCCGATCAGTGATCGGCGGATCGGTCGATCATTTACCGAGGCTCTCGTCGAGAGTCTTGGTCAGGACGCCCGGGTCACCGGACATCTCCCAGATCATCGCGCCGAGCATGTTCTTCTTCTTGAGCCAGTCGACCTTCTTCTGGATCGACCACGCGTCGTCGAACGTCCACCACTGGCCGTTCTCACCGGTGTAGCAGGACGTCGCGACCGCCTGCTCGTCATGGACGATCCGGCAGTTCGGGACGCTGGCGAGCAGGTTGCTGTACCCGCGCGTTCCGGCCTCCTCGGCGAACTGGCCGGGGGCCGCGCCGTTCGCGTCCTGCCACTCGCCGCCCTTGCCGCCGTCCTTCACTTCCTTCCAGCCGCGGCCGTAGTAGGCCAGGCCGATCGTCAGCTTCCGCGGGTTGATCCCGGCGTCCAGATACGGCTGCACAGCGTTCTCGACGCTGAAGTGGAACGAGTACGGGTCATCTTTGTCGGTGTACAGGTTGCCCTGGTGGCCCGTCCGCTTGGGCTCCCAGGAGTCGTCGCTGCCCGCGCCGTGGAAGTCGTAGCCCTGGATGTTGAACATGTCCATGGACTTGGCGACCTCCGCCAGTTCCCAGCCGGCCTCGATCTTCGCCGGGTCGGCGGGGGTGAACGCGGTGAGCAGGTAGCGCTGGCCGGTCGACTTGGTCATCTCGTCGAGCTGACGCCGGAACTCCTCGATCAGCAGCGTGTTATTGCGCTTGTCGTCCGGGCTGACGTGGTTGCCCGGGTGCCCCTCGGCGCCCGGCCACTCCCAGTCGAGGTCGATGCCGTCGAAGATGCCCGCGCCCGTCCCGGGGCCGCCCGCGCCGTTGTACACGGGCAGGTTGCCCTTGATGTAGATGTCGAGGCAGGACTCGACGAACTTCTTCCGGGACGCGTCGGTCTTGGCGACGTCGGAGAAGTACTTGGAGTACGTCCAGCCGCCGAGCGAGATCAGCACCTTCAGGTGCGGGTACTTCGCCTTGAGCTTCTTCAGCTGGTTGTAGTTGCCGCGCAGCTTCTCCCAGCCGGTGTCGCCGACGCCGTCGACGGACTGCCCGGCGCTGAACGGACGCCCGTAGTCGGCCTCGGCGTCGCCCGCGCCGTCACCCTGGTTCGGGTCCTGCGGGTTCTGCGAGGTGCCCTTGGTGACACCGTGCAGACACGTCAGGTTGCGCGGGTCGATGTTGCCGAACGCGTAGTTGATGTGGGTCAGCCGCCGCGCGTTCCCGGTGGTGTCCAGGTTCTTCACGAAGTACTGGCGACCGTAGATGCCCCACTGGACGAAGTAGCCGACCTTGGCGTAGCCGTCGCCGACCACGTCGGCGGTCTGCACCTCGATGGCCGAGCTGGCCTCGGACACGTTGTCGTACTTGTCGCGGGCCTTGACGCTGAAGCTGTACTTCGTGGACGGCGACAGCCCCGCGACGTTCGCGGACGTCTCCGTCACGGTCGTCGCGACCTTGCCGTTCACCAGCACGTCGTAGTTCGCCACGCCGCTGTTGTCGGTCGAGGCGTTCCACGCCAGCTTCACGCTGCCGGAGTCCTTGCCGGTGCTGCGCAGCCCCGTCGGGACGGACGGCGCCACGGTGTCGTCGGCCGGGTTGTTCGTCTTGACGGTGAGGGGCGAGCTGGCGGGGGACAGGGTTCCCTTGCGGTCCCGCGCCTTCACCGTGAAGGTGTACTCGGTGTTGGGCGTGAGGCCCGTGACCGTGGCGGCCGTGTCCGGCACCGTCGTGGCGAGCGTGTCGCCGTTGTACACCTCGTACGCGGTGATCGGCAGGCTGCCGGCCTTCGCCTCGTCCCAGTCCAGCGTGACCGTCTTGGTGGTCTTCACCGGCGAGGTCAGGTTGCCGGGCGCCGCCGGGGGCGCGTCCGCCGAACCGTCGCAGTTGACGTCGTTGACGCGGCAGGTGGCCGGCTGCGCGCCCGACCTGCTCACGGTGAACGTCGGGCTGTACGGCTCGGTGGTCCGTCCGGCGCCCACGGTGCTGTTGTAGTGGGCGGGGGACAGGGTCCACGTGTTCCCCGTCTGGCTGAGCGACCCGTTGTCGGCGTTGCTGGCGGTGACGCCGGCGGGCAGGGTGAACACGATCGACCAGGACTGGATCGTCGCCGAGGAGTTGTTCGCCACGATGAACTTGGCGCGCGATCCCTCGACGGAGTACGCGGCGGTGACGCCGTCCGCCGTCGGCGGCGCCTCACCCGTGCCGTCACAGTTCGCGCCGTTCAACTTGCAGTTCGCCGGCTGGGCCGCGGAACTCAACGTGAACGTCGGGCTGTACGGGTCGGTGGTCGCGCCGCCGCGAAGCGTGTCGATGTAGAACAGCGGGCGGAGCGTCACCTTGGTGCCGTCCTGCGACAACGTGGCGTTCTGCGGGCTGCTGGCGGTCACACCCGCGGGGAGCTCGAACGTCAACGTCCAACCGCTGATAGAGGACGAACCGGGATTGGTAACCACATATTTTCCGGTCGTCCCGGACAAGCTGAAGGTCGCCGTGAGGCGGTCCGCCGCGCGCGCGGGAGCGACGGCGAGCGCGGCCACGACGACGAAGGTGAGCAAGATTCCGATCATTCGGCGCATGCCGAACACCTACTTCCGGTGGGAGTCTTCCGGGGGTCGGGATCCTTCCGAGGATGGGGGGCCGAGTATCGCCAGCATCTGATCTATCTGCGCCGACCGTGACCGGTCGACGCGTGCCGCCAGGTTCCGCGTCCAGGCGTCCTCGCCCTTGCCGGTCTCCAGACGGGCCATCTGGAGGGCGTCGTCCTGGTGGCCGATCAGCAGGTTGAGGAACGCGCGCTCGAAACGGTCCGGCGGGTTCCGCACCAACACCGCCAGTTCGGCGTCGGTGGTCTGGGGCATGCCGCCGTGCGCGGCATGTTCGTGCGTCTGCGCGCGCAGCGGTCGTCGCCACTCGCGCAGGCGTCGCTGCATCTGTTCCGCCTCGGCGATCTGCGTGCTCTCGATCGCCAGGGCGAGCGTCCGCACCTGCGGACTGACCGGATGCTCCTTCGCCAGGCGCACGAGCTTCACGCCCTGTTCCTGGTGCGGCAGCATCATCTGGAGGAACATCACGTCCTGGGAGTTGAAGCCGTCTCCGCCGCGTGACGCTGGGGCGGGGCCGCCGGACGGCGAACCGCCGGCGGCCCCGCACTGGGCGAACACCAAGGCGACACACGCGATGAGGAGCGCCACCGCGCCGTATTTGACTACGCCGCGCATAGCCGCGGGACGTTCCGACGGGTCGCCGTCCGTCACAGGGGGTGCGGCCGCAGGGGAAACGGCCGTATGACGGTCGGTCGCAGGGAGGTCGGTCGTCCGGGGGCCGGCCGCGGGAGGTACGGCCGCGGGGCGTTCGGTCGCGTGGCGCTTCATGGGAGGCAACTCATCGCGTTCGGTCATCCTGCCGCGCTCAGACCTTCTGCCAGAGCGCGGTGGTGTTCGCGGGTTCCCAGCCCGCGAGCGCGGTGTGCGCTTGCAGGCACTTGTAGGACACGCCGCCGTACGTCACCTGGTCGCCCGCCTTGTAGGCCGTGCCGGCGGTCCAGGAGCCGCTGCTCGGCGGGTCGGTCGGCGGGTCCGTGGGCGGGTCGGTCGGTGGGTCGGTGGGCGGGTCGGTCGGTGGGTCGGTCGGGGGTGTGCTCGTTCCTCCGAAGTCGACGTCGGAACAGGTGTAGAACGCCTCCTCGCTGTACAGCACCCGCTGCCAGATCGAGTAGAGGACGTGCCTGCCGGTACGCGGCGGAATGTTGATCGTCCACTTGGTGAAAGTGGTCGGGTTCTGGCTCTTGAACGTCTGGATGTGCTCCAGGTCCGACCAGCGCAGCGGCTGCGTCGGGTCCCAACCCTGACGGGTGATGTAGAACTCGAAGTTGCTGCCCCCGTGCGGGGCGGTCGCGTGGTACGTGATCGTCTGCGGGCCGGACGACATCGGCTTGGCGGGCCAGTCGGCGCGCGGGAGGTCCAGGCCGCGGAACTTGGCCCGGCCGGCGCTGCACAGCTGCCCGTCCGGGATGAGTTCCCGGTGCTTGCCGCCGGCGTTGATCAGCGACACCTCGTTCCAGTCGTAGAACGGCTGGGCGCCGCTGACGGCCACGGCCGCCTTGCACGCGTCGGACTTCGGGCTCTCCGGTCCCTCGTTCTTACAGGCGTACACGCGGCTCGGCGGGTCGGACATCGTGCCGTGCGCGCTCGCGCCGGTCGCGGTGCCGAGCACCACGAGCACGGACGCCGCCGGGACGGCGACCGTGACCGCGGCCGCCTGTCTCGCTCGGTTCGATCTCATCGGGGTTCCTTCCGGTGGGGTGGGTTTCTCCGAGGAGGCCCGGACGCGGAGGCCCGGGGCCTCCTCGGAGGTACGGGGACGGCTCGCGAGACGCGAGGCCGAGGGGTTACGGAAGGCCGTTGAGGAAGGGGCGGTGGCTGTTCATGAACTCCCACTTGTAGTAGCGGTCCCAGTTGATCGACCAGGTCATCAGCCCGCGGAAGGCCGGGGACGTCCCACCGCGGAGCTGGTACGAGCCGCACCCCTGCCCCTTCACGAGGCAGTTCACGGCCTGCTGCACCTGGGCGGGCGGCGTGTGACCGTTGCCCGCGCTGACCGCGGCGGGCAGGCCGATGCCGATCTGGTCGGGGCGCAGGCCGGGGAACGTGTGACCGGTCTTCGCGACCGGGAACCCGGCCTTCACCATGTCGGTCATCGCGATGTGGAACTGCGCGCCGCCCATGTTGTGGTACTGGTTGTCCAGCCCCATGACCGGCCCGGAGTTGTAGTCCTGGACGTGCAGGACGGTCAGCGCGTCCCGCATCGCGTGGATCACCGGGAGGTAGGCGCCCGTCCGGTTGTCCGCGCCGCCCGAGCCGCCGTAGAACTGGTAGCCGACCTGCACGAAGAACGTCTCCGGCGCCATTGTCAGGACGAAGTCGTTCCCGTACTTGGCCTTCAGCGACTTCAACGCCGAGATCAGGTTCACGATCACCGGGGTGGTCGGGTTCCGGAAGTCGGTGTCACCGCTGTTGAGGTAGAGCGAGTGGCCCTCGAAGTCGACGTCGAGACCGTCCAGCCCGTACCTGTCGATGATCGCCGACACGGACCGGACGAACGCGTCCCGCGCGCCCGCCGAGGTGAGCTGCACCTGGCCGTTCTGGCCGCCGATCGAGATCAGGACCTTCTTGCCCTGCGCCTGCTTCGCGCGGATCGCGGCGGTGAACTCCTCCTCGCTCTCCACGTTCGGGCATTCGCTCACCGGGCAGCGGTTGAACCGGATGTCACCGGACGTGGACGACGTCGGCTCACCGAACGCGAGGTTGATGATGTCCCACGAGTCCGGGACGTCCGCCATCCGCACGTAGCCGGACCCGTTGGCGAAGCTGGCGTGCAGGTAGCCGATCAGCGCGTGCTTCGGCAGACCGGTGTCGACGCAGCCGCTCGTCCGGCCGCTGACCGCCGCCGACCTGGACGACTCGCCGACGTCGTTGTACGCGACGACCGTGTAGCTGTGCGAGCTGCACGCGTCCAGGCCCGAGATGGTGGCGCTCGTGCCGGTCACCGTGGCCCGGACGGCGGAGGCCTCGTACACGCGGTAGCCGGTGACCGTTCCGGGCGCCGGTTCCCACGACAGGGCGATCGAGTCGTCGGTGACCGTCCCGACCCGCGGGGACCCCGGCGCGCCGGGGACCCCGGGCTGGGGTTCGCCGCCCGGACCGTCCAGCACCACGTCGTCGGCGTGGTACGCGCCGTTGCCGTACCAACCGTGCAGGTAGATCTCCACGGTCTTCTGGTCGGCGCCGGTCGTGAACGACAGCGACAGCTTGGTGTAGTCGGACGCGGACGGAGCCCACGTCCGACTGCCACCGGTCACGCCCATGTACACGTAGCTGCCGCGCACCCACGCGGACAGCTCGTACGCGGTGTTGGGCTTGACGCTGACGGTCTGCGAGCACTGCCCGGTGCTTCCGGCGCTCACCCCGCCCGCGAGGGCGTACGAGCCCGTCCGCACGGGGGTGGTCACGGTCGTGCCGCCGCCGGCGCAGGTCCAGCCGTTCAGCGACCCGCTCTCGAAGCCGGCGTTGGCGAGCACGTTGGCCGCCTGCGCCGGGTTCGGGAGCCCGATGAGCAGCCCGGCGGTCAGCACCGCCGGGGCCCAGATCTTCTTCATGTCCGTCCCTCTGGGAGAGCGTGTCCGGCTACGGAAGCGTGTCGAGGTGCGGGCCCACCGTGCTGGCGAACCTGCCGCCGTTCGAGAGGTCCCAGTTGATCGACCAGGTCATCGCGCCGCGGATACCGGGGTAGGTGCGGGACGGCTTGTAGGAACCGCAGTTCGTGCCCTTGGCGAGGCAGTCCAACGCGTTGTTGACCATCCCCGGCTGGACGACACCGCCGCCCGCCGCGCCCGCTCCGGCCGGCAGGCCGAGCGCCACCTGGTCGGGACGCAGCCCGTTCTCCAGCTGGATGCAGGCCAGCGCGGTCAGGAAGTTGAGCGTTCCCTGCGAGTACACCTGCTGGTCACAGCCGAGCATCGTGCCCGAGTTGTAGTACTGCATGTGGACGACGGTGAGGATGTCCTTGATGTTCAGCGCGAGCTGGAAGTAGCCCGCTCCGGTGTTCTGCATGTCGACCGTCTGCGGCGCCATGGTGATGATCAGGTCGTTGCCCACCTTGGCGTGCAGCGCCCGCAGCGCCTGTCCCATGTACTGGGCGCTGATGCCGTTCTCCAGGTCGATGTCGACGCCGTCGAAGCCCCACTCGTTGATCAGCTCGTACATGGAGTTGGTGAACAGGGTCGCGGCGCCGGCGTTGCCGACCCAGATCGCGCCCTTCTCACCGCCGACCGACAGGATGACCTTCTTGCCCTTGGCCTGGAGCGCCTTGATGTCGGCCTTGAACTGCTCGTCGGTGTAGCCGCCGACCGCCTTGGCCAGTTCGGGGTCCACCCGGAACGAGACCTCTCCGTGGCGGCTGGTCGACTCGCCGAACGCCACCGCGATGACGTCGTACTCGTCGGGCACCTGGGAGAGCTTGATCTCACGTGCCGCGTTGACGAAGTCGTGCCAGTAGCCGGTCAGGAAGTGCTTGGGCAGCGGGCCGGTCGCGCATCCGTCGGTCGTCCCGGTGACGGCGACGCTGGCGGGGGACTCACCGGCGTCGTCGTAGGCCTTGACCGTGTAGCTGTGCGTGGCGCACTTGGCGAGCCCGCTGATCGTGGCGGTGGTGCCGGTGACGGTGGCCCGCAGGTCGGAGCCCTCGTAGACGCGGTAGCCGGTCGGCGAGCCGGTGCCCGCCGCCCAGCTGAGCGTGAGGGAGCTCTCGGTCCTGGCGCTGATCTTGGGGGTGCCCGGTGTGCCGAGCCGGTCGGGCTCGCCCGAGCCGCCGGTACAGGGGCCACCGTTGAAGGTGCAGTTCTCCGGGACGTCGGGACCGTTCCCGAGGAACCCGAACGTGATCGAACCGCCGGCCGGGATCGTGGCGTTGTAGTCGCGGTTCTGGAACGTGTGGCGCTGGCCGTTCTTGGTCAGCAGCGCGTCCCAGTACGAGCCGACGGAGGAGCTTGCGGGCAGGTCGAACTCGACGCGCCATCCGTTGATCGCGGTGTCGGACGCGTTGGTGAGGGTGAATCGTCCCTCCCATCCGGCACCCCAGGTGGAGGGCTTGCTGAACGTTGCGGTCGGCGCCTCGTCCTGCGCGTAGGAGGCGCCGGCGAGCGGTGCCACGAGCGCGAGCAGGAGGACGGTCAAGACACTGAGAACAGAGCGGGGGCTCAAATCTCACTCCATCGGTCGGAAGCTGGCGGATTCCCCCGAACCCCGAGTAGAGCGTTATTCGATAGGAAGGTTTCCTATCAGTTTTGAAGCAAGGTAACCAGCGACCGTGACCCGGGCAAGCCCTTCGTCGAACCTCGTCCATTTGCGCAGGCCAACCACCCCAGCTTGTACACCGAACCAGCCTCAGCGCGCGCGAATATCGGCACTAGTCGACAATGCCGCGCCCTTTCGCGGGCGAAACTCGACAGTCAGGCCGCTCGGGCCGGGCCGCGGAAGACCTGACGGGCATGCCAGTCGATGTGCGTGGACCCCACCGGGAGCAGGCCCGGCTGCGGGTCGCGTGCCGGTCGTCCCACCAGTTCAAGGACCAGATTCTCGGACGCGGCCGTCCGGCCGACGTACTTGCGCGACACGGTGATCAGGCGGTCGCCGGTCAGCCCGACGACACCCCGGTCGAACAGCCGATGATGCAGCGCGCACAGGCAGATGCCGTTGTCCAGCCGGTCCGGGCCGCCATAGGTGCGCCAGCGCACGTGCGCGGCGTCCAGGCCGACGGCCGCGCCGTTCAGCCAGCCCTCGTAGCCGCAGAAGGCGCAGCAGAACTCGTACGCCTCCAGCACCTCCAGCCGGAACGCCGGATCACGACGGCCGAGCTCCTCCTGGACGTCGGTGGGCAGCTCCGCGTCCTCCAACTCCAGGCCGACCATCTGGCAGATGTCGGCGTGCAGCGACGGCGCGAAGTACGTCTCCAGCAACGCCCGGACCAACCGGGGCAGCAACGCCGAATCGTCGGCGAGCGCCGCCGCGAGTTCCGGATGCAACCGGCCCGCCGCGCCCCGGGAGCGCAACGCCCCGACCGCGGAACCCGGGCTCGGCCCGCCGTCGGCCGTCCTGACCTCCCAGAGGCCGTCGTCATTGGTCAGATGGTGAAACGGATAACCGGGACTGGTCTTTCGGGGCGGCCCGAACTCGGCCAGCAGTCGCCGCAGATCGTCCTCCGCCGCCGAGAACTCGATGGCGCGCGGACCCTCATGTCGGAATCGTCCGAGCGCGTACAACAACAGCAGGGGTTTGTGCGGGGCGCGTACCCCGTCGTGCGAGTGTCTGCGGACCTTCAACACCCGCTCGACCCATTCCACGCCCGCCACCCTAGCCCGGTTCGCACCGCGTGTGACGTGCGGCGGCGGGGGTACCGGCCCCACGTGGCCGGACCGGTCAGGAATCGAGAAGCGCCCGCTCGGGAGCCGCGACTAGCGTCACCGTCATCGACCTGGGGATTCCTGACCGGGCGATATCGGAGGCATTGTCGGACCCCGTGGTCCGGCGATGTCGCGGGAGATAACGGTGCACGAGATGAATGGACCGATCGGAGGCGTCCGATGACGCGGAATCAGCAGGCGGAGCGCGGCGAAAAGCGCAGGCCCGGTACGCCGGGCGCGTTCTCGCGGTGGATGCAGCACCGGATGAACGCCCGGGTGAACCGCAAGGTCCGGCGTGGCCGTGGCACGTTCATGAAGATGGACGTGCTCATCCTGCACACGGTGGGCCGGCGGAGCGGGGAACGGCGGGAGACGCCCGTGGCATGGTTCACCGACGACGAGGGCGCCCGGCTGGTCGTCGCGTCGGGCGGCGGAAGTCGGAACCCCGACTGGTACACCAACCTGATGGCGCATCCGGACCGGGCGTCGATCGAACTGCCCGACCGCGACCCGGTCCCGGTGACGCCGCACCGGCTGGAGGGCGAGGACCGCGAGCGGGCCTGGCGGAGCATCGCCGCCGCACAGCCACGAATCGCGAAATATCAGAGCAAGTCGGAGCGGGAGTATCCGGTCGTCCGGCTCACTCCCCGGTGAGCGGCACGGGCCCCGACACGGGCCCCGACACGGGCCTCGACAAGGGCCTCGACAAGGGCGCGGCCCGCGTCCCCGGAGCTGGGACGCGGGCCGCCTGGGGGTTGGTCAGAAACCGGCAGTGATCTTGGAGAATTCCCAGTTCTGCTGGTCGGTGCCGCTGCCCGGACGGTCACGGTTGACCGCCCAGAACGTGAAGCGGGACAGGCCCTTGGCCTTGGCCCAGTCGCGGATCTGGGTCCAGATCGCCGTGGTGGTGATCTCCCCGACGTCGGACTTCCCGTTCATGCCGGAGATGCCCATGTGGGAGTAGGCGACCTCGTCCGACCACTTGAACGCCGCCTTCAGCGTCTCCTTGAGGCCCTCGGACGACTTGACCGTGAAGCCGTACATGTCCGAGTGGCCGCTGAAGTTGAACGGCATGATCGTCCACACGTCCACGGGGACCTGCAGCTCGGCCGCGCGGTCGATGAGGCGCTTGCCCCAGGAGTTCGGGCCGCTGTTGAGGGTCGGGAACGTCATGATCGTCTGGATGCCGGGGTTCTTCTGCTCGACGATCTTCAGGGCGCCGAGAATCCGGTCCTGGACGGCCGCGCTCTCGAACTCGTCCTTGTTCTCGATGTCGATGTCGATGGCCTTGAGGCCGTAGGCGTCGATGACCTTCTGGTAGGCGCCCGCCAGGGCCTCGGCCGTCTGGCAGTTCGGGCCGAGCTTGTTGCCGGACCAGCCGCCGATCGACGGCATGATGTCACCGCCGGCCGCGCGGATCTTCTCGATCGTCCGGTCGTCCACGCTGCCCTTGAGCGGACGCTGGCTGTCCCACGCCGGGTTACAGCCGTTCTGGGCCAGGATGAAGGCCATCGTGAACATCTTGGTACCGGACGCGTTCATCACGGTGACCGGGTCCGGCGGGTTGCCCCAACCCATGTAGAGGTAGGGCGCGGCGTGCTTGGTGACGTCCGCCGTGGGCGCGGCGTTCGCCGAGCCCGGGACCAGCAGGGCCGCGACGAGGGAGCAGAGCGCGCTGATCAGGACGCCTGGGAGCAGTCTTCTCATTTCTTACTCCGGGTGGGAGGTGTGGACACGTGGGAGACCCCGAACCCCGAGATACGTCGCGAGAACGACATGGCGAAGTGACCTTGGCGGGGGGCGATCGGGGCACAGATGTGACCTCGAATCTTTAGGAAACTTTCCTGTTAATCGACTGAACCGTAACCAGACCGAGGCCGCCCGGCAACCCCCGGGTCCAAAAGACGTCCCAAGCCAGCCCAGCTAATGGACCGAACCACGCGCACGTCCAAAGAATGTCGGCACTTCTCGCCAATTCCCACCCCGCTCCCTCGGCAAGATCATCTGACCGCTTTTCCGGTGTTCTCGGCACCGGCACAGGTCGGCGGTGTGCGTGGTGTATGGGGGTGGTCCCGGTCGTTGTTTAGGCGGCTCTCGGACGCGCAGATTGGGGGAGGGGATGCGCGAGCTGTCACGGGGGGATGGCCGGTGCGGATTCATGGGTACGGGCCCGCGGTCGCCGGGCTGTGTCTGGTGATGCTGGCCGCGTGCGGCGGGGGTTCTGACAACGGAGAGTCACCGCCCGCGACGACGGGCGGCACGCCGACGTCCACGCCCGCGACGACGGGTGGCGCTCCGACGTCCACGCCCGGGACCACCGAGACGGGCGGTTCCGCGGTGAAGGGAAAGGTCATCGTCATCGACCCGGGTCACAACGGCGGGAACGCCGACCACCCGGAGGTGATCAACAAGCGGGTGTTCGTCGGGAACGGCTACAAGCCGTGCAACACGGTCGGCACCACGACACGGGACGGTTACACCGAGCACGCCTTCGCCTGGGACCTGGGGGTTCGGCTGGCTGGTGTGCTCCGGCGGCAGGGCGCGAAGGTGACGTTGACCCGCGAGAACGACACCGGGGTCGGTCCGTGCATCACCGAGCGGGCGGCCATCGGCAACCGGGCTCGCGCGGCCGCCGTCGTGTCGATCCACGCCGATGGAGCGCCCAGGTCCGGGCACGGGTTCCACGTCATCGAACCCGCCCCTGTGGGGAGGAACGCGTCGATCGTCGAGCCGTCCCACCGGCTCGGCGTGGAGATCCGGGACGGATACCGTTCCGGCACCGGCATGCCCTACTCGACCTACCGCGGGGAGGACGCGCTGGACCGGCGGGACGACCTCGGCGGGCTGAACATGTCCACCGTCCCGGCCGTGTTCGTCGAGTGCGGCAACATGCAGAACCCGGGCGACGCGGCGAAGCTGTCCAGCGCGGCGTTCCGGCAGCGCGCGGCCGAGGGCCTGGCCACCGGTCTCGGAAACTACCTCCGGTGAACCAAAGTGATTTCGCAGAGAAATATTCTGCGTTGAACTAGTCGCTTCGGCGGGGGGTCAGGCGAGCCGCGCGGACATCCGGGTGAGCAGGACCTGGAGCAGCGCCAGCTCCTCCCGGCCCACCGCGTCCTGCACGCGCCGCCACTCGTCCTCGATCGCGGTGGTCAGTCTGCCCAGCGTCTCGCGGCCGTGTTCGGAAAGGAACGCCAGCACCCTGCGCCGGTCGGCCTCGTCCACCCGCCGGTACACCAGCCCCGCCGACACCAGACGGTCGACCACCTTGGTCAGGGTCGGCGCCGGGAGCAGCGCGAACTCGGCTATCTCGGTCATCGTGTGCCCGGCGCCGTCGGAGAGCAGGGAGATCACGCGCCATTCCTCGACGGTGGAGCCGGCCGTCTTGAGCGCCGTGCCGAGCCGGGCCGCGATGCCGCGTTCGACCCGCGCGAGCACCCTCGGCAGGTCCAGCTCGTCCTGCGCCATACCTGTTGTAGTCATCGCGAGACCTAAGATTACCGTCTCTTCGAAACTATTTTGGTCGAGGATCCACTAACGTCCAGGCTATGGACGACTTGGGCGTCGCCCTGGTGGTGCCGCGCCAGGGGCCCGCGGGACTCTTCGGGCCCTCCGCCGAGCTGTGCGCTCGGCTCGCCGAGGAGGAGATCAACGCCGAGGACGGCGTGCACGGCCGCCGGCTGCGGCTCACCGTCGTCGACGGCGGCGCGCCGCCCGACCGGGTGGCCGACGAGGTCGGCGAGCTGGTCGTCTCCGGTGCCGTGCAGGCGGTCACCGGCTGGCACGTCTCGACCGTCCGGCAGCGGATCGTCCCGCGGGTCGCGGGCCGTGTCCCGTACGTCTACACCGCGCTCTACGAGGGCGGCGAACGCTCGCCGGGCGTCTTCCTCACCGGCGAGACGCCCGAGGGGCAGTTGCGTCCGGCGCTGGGCTGGCTGTCGTCGGAACTCGGCGTCCGGCGGTGGACGATCGTCGGCGACGACTATGTGTGGCCGCGCGACACCGCCCGTG
This sequence comes from Actinomadura pelletieri DSM 43383, assembly GCF_003634705.1. Classification (GTDB taxonomy): domain Bacteria; phylum Actinomycetota; class Actinomycetes; order Streptosporangiales; family Streptosporangiaceae; genus Spirillospora; species Spirillospora pelletieri. The sequence continues at coordinate 1,240,445 of NZ_RBWU01000002.1, forward strand.
CCGTCCGGTCCTATCTGGCCGAACTGGGCGCCGTCCTGTGCGACGAGATCTATGTCCGGCTCGGGACGAAGGACTTCTCGGAGCCGCTGCGCCGGATCGACGCGAACGGCTGCGAGGCCGTTCTCATGCTCCTGGTCGGGGACGACGCCGTGGCCTTCAACCGGGCGTTCGGGGCCTCGGGGCTGCCGCACCTGCGCTTCAGCCCGCTGATGGACGAGAACATGCTGCTCGCCTCGGGTGTGGAGGGCACCCGCGGCCTGTTCTCCGCCGCGGGGTTCTTCGAGACGCTGCCGACCGGCGACGGCCTGGACTTCGGTGCCCGCTACCACCGGCGCTTCGGCCCGCAGGCGCCGCCGCTCAACAGCATGGGGGAGTCCTGCTACGAGGGGGTGCGGCTGCTCGCCGAGCTGTTCCGCCGTAGCGGGGGCGAGCCGGACGTCCGCGCGATGACGGCCGCATCGGAGGGGCTCGGCTACGACGGCCCGCGCGGCCCCGTCGAGGTCCGCGACCGGCATCTGCGGCAGAAGGTCTTCCTCGCCGCCGCCGACGGGCTGGAGTTCGACGTGTTGTACCAGCTCACCCCTTGACCATTGATTCCAGAAGAAATATTTTCAGCGGGAACTTAAGGGGGGCTTATGGCCACGACATTCGAACTGGGCGACTTCGTCCTGCAGGGCGGCGCGACCCTGCGCGGTGCGCAGCTCACCTACGAGACCTACGGTGAGCTGGCGGCCGACAAGAGCAACGCGATCGTCTATCCCACCTGGTACTCGGGCCGCCACCAGGACAACGAGTGGCTCATCGGCGAGGGCATGGCGCTGGACCCGTCCCGGTACTTCATCATCGTGCCGAACATGCTCGGCAACGGCCTGTCCAGCTCGCCCAGCAACACCCCGCCGCCCTACGACCGGGGTCGCTTCCCCAACGTCACCATGTACGACAACGTCGAGGCCCAGTACCGCCTCGTCACCGAACATTTCGGCATCGAACGACTGCCCCTCGTCCTCGGCTGGTCCATGGGCGCGGGCCAGACCTACCAGTGGGCCGTCAGCCACCCCGAGATGGTGGAGCGCATCGCCCCGTTCTGCGGATCGTCCCGATGCAGCTACCACAACAAGGTCTTCCTCGAGGGTGTGAAGGCCGCGCTCACCGCCGACGACGCCTTCCAGAACGGCTGGTACACCAGCATGCCCACCAAGGGCCTCCGCGCCGCCGCCCGCGTCTACGCGGGCTGGGGATTCTCGCAGGCGTTCTACTGGGACCGCCTCTACGAACGGCTCGGTTTCAGCTCCCTCGAAGACTTCCTCGTCGGCTTCTGGGAGGGCTTCTTCCTCGACGACCGTGACCCCAACAACCTGCTCACCATGCTGTGGACGTGGCAGAACGCCGACGTGGGCCGCACCCCGGGCTTCAACGGCGACACCAAGGCCGCGCTCGCGTCCATCAAGGCCCGCGCCATCGTCATGCCCGCCGAGAAGGACCTGTACTTCCCGCCCGAGGACGAGGCCTGGGCCGTCCAGCACATCCCCAACGCCGAACTCCGCGTCATCCCCGGCGTCTGGGGCCACTTCGCCGGCAACGGCATCAACGCCGAGGACACCACCTTCATCGACAACGCGCTGAAGGAACTCCTCGCGACCTGACCCCGACGGGCTTCGGCCACGTCCGTGTTGCGGCCTCCGCGCTGGCCGCAACCGGACGCCGATCTCGTGGTCACAAGGCTTCGTCGGATTTTGCCACTACTCCGGTTGCGAGTTGATCACTACGGTGGGGCGGCATGAGACCGCGCTGGACCGTCACCGCCCTCGCCGTCGTTCTCGCCGCCGCGCTCGTTCCCGCGGGGACGGCTCAGGCGGCGCCCTCCGGTGGCGGGCACAAGGCCCGGTGCGAGTTCAGGCCGACGCCGAAGAAACCGCCCGCGAAGACGGTGCGGCTGCCCCGGCCGACGGCGCCCGCCCGTGGTGACGTGGACGTCGTGATCGCCACCAACTTCGGTGACGTCGTCATCGAGATGGACCGGCGGAACGCCCCGTGCGCCGTGCACAACTTCGAGAGCCTGTCCCGGCAGCGGTTCTACGACCGCACCCGGTGCTGGCGGCTGACGAACTCGCCTCGACTCGGCGTCCTGCAGTGCGGTGACATCTTCGCCGCGGAGGAGGGCGGCCCCGGCTACGAGTTCGACGACGAGCTCACCGGCAAGGAGACCTACCCGCGCGGGACGGTCGCCATGGGCAACTGGGGCCCGGACACCAACGGAAGCCAGTTCTTCCTCGTCCACTCCCGGGCCGACATCCCGCCCGCCTACACGGTCCTCGGCAAGGTCACCCGGGGCCTCTCCGTCCTCGACCGGATCGTGAAGGGCGGGATCACCCCCGGCCCGAACGGGCCCAACGACGGTGAGCCCACCAAGCCGGTCAAGATCCACCGCGTCCTCGTCCACGGCTGACCTGCGAAATCAGTAGCGGTCACCGGACACGTGGTCGGCGAGGGGGCCAGCGCCTCCAGGTTCGCGGCGGTCAGGCGCAGGTCGGCGGCGGCGTGGTTCTCCTTCAGCCGGGTCAGGTGCCGGGTGCCGGGGATCGGCACGATGTCCTCGCCGAGGGAGAGCACCCGGGCCGGCGCCACCTGGGCGGGGGTCGCGTTCCGGTGCCGCGCCACGTCGGCGATGGCGGCGACGATCCCTTGGTTCCGGACGATCGAAGCCTCTTGGGAACGGAAATTTCCGGCGGCGCGGATCTGGTCGGGGCGGCCGTTCGGCGTGGTCTGCCCGTTCCGCGTCACCAGCCCGTATTCACCTTCTTGTCGAGCTGGAGCGCCGACACCTCCGACCACACCGAACACGCGTCTGGGTGCTGAGGATCGGACCTGACCCGGGTGGGCGTGGCCGGAGTGGCCACGCCCGTGGGCTCGGCGTGGTGGGTCAGAGCGGGTAGTGGGCGGGTTCGCCTCGCATGGTGATCCAGCGGGTTTCGGTGAAGGCCTCGATGTTCGCGGCGGCGCCGCCGAAGCGGGAACCGGTGCCGGAGGCGCGGACGCCGCCGAAGGGCACGTTGGCCTCGTCGTTGATCGTCTGGTCGTTGATGTGGACGATGCCCGTCGGGATCTGCTCGGCGACGGCCAGCCCGCGCATCGCGTCCCGGGTCACGATGCCGAGTGACAGACCGTACTCGCTCGCGGCGGCGAGTTCCACCGCCTGCTCGACCGACGACACGCGGGTGACCGGGGCGACCGGGCCGAAGACCTCCTCGGCGAACGCGGGTGCGGTCAACGGGATGTCGGCCAGCACGGTCGGCCGGTAGAAGAGTTGCTCGTAGGTTCCGCCGGAGGCCAGCTTGGCGCCCTGGTCGACGCTGGTGGAGACCAGGCCGTGGATCTTGTCGCGCTGGCTGGCGTCGATGACGGGGCCGAGCGCGACCTCGCCCGCGGCGGGGTCGCCGACCACGAGCCCGCCCGCCTTGGTGGCGAGGCGTTCGACGAAGTCGTCGTAGAGACGGTCGGCGACGAGGTGGCGGCCGGTGGTCATGCAGATCTGGCCCTGGTGGAAGAACGAACCCCAGGTGGCCAGGTTCACCGCCGCGTCCACGTCGGCGTCGTCCAGCACCAGCAGTGCGGAGTTGCCGCCGAGTTCGAGGTGGGCGCGCTTGAGGTGTTTGCCCGCCAGTTCACCGATGCGGCGGCCGACCGGGGTGGAGCCGGTGAAGGAGATGACCCGCACGTTCGGGTCGGTGATGAGCGCCTCGCCGACGTCCGCGCCGCCGGGCAGCAGCTGCAGGAGGCCCGGTGGCAGCCCCGCCTCCTCGAACAGCTGGGCCATCAGGGCGCCGCCGGTGACCGCGGTGCGCGGGTCGGGCTTGAGGAGGACGGCGTTGCCGAGCGCGAGCGCCGGGGCCACCGAGCGGATGCCGAGGATGATGGGCATGTTGAACGGTGAGATCACCGCAACGACGCCGGCGGGCATCCGGCGCGCCATCGACAGCCGCGGCTCCTCCGAGGGGAGGACCTCGCCGATCGCGCGGGCGGGCAGGCCCGCCGCCTCGTAACACTCCTCGGCCGCCACGTGCAGGCCGAACCCGGCCACCGGCGGGACGGCTCCGACCTCGCGGATGTTCCAGCCGCTGATCTCCTCGGCGTGCTTCTGCCAGAGGTCACCGGCCCGCCGGAGAACCGCGGCGCGGGCGGTGTGCGGCAGGGCGGCCCACTCCCGCTGGGCCCGTGCGGCGCTCGCGGCGGCCTCGGCGACGTCCTCGGGCGTCGCCTGCCCCATCCGGCCGAGTTCGGCGCCGGTGGCGGGCTCGACCACGGCGTAGTCGCCGCCGCGTCCGGCCGTCCACGCACCGTCCTTGAAGATCTTTCCTTGCCAGTCGACGCTGTCGAGCAGTCCCACGGGTCGGTCCTCCTTCTCTCTGTCGTGTCTAAGGGTCTTTCAGTGCTTCATGCGCAGGACCGGTTTGAGCACCTCGCCGCGGCGGCTGTCGTCCAGCGCCCGTTCGATGTCGTCCAGCTCGTAGAAGCGCACCAGCCGGTCGAACGGGAACCGGCCCTGGCGGTTCAGTTCGACCAGGGTGCCGATGAGGACCTGGCTGCGTCCGCCGCCGCCGAGCGTGCCGACGATCCGTTTGCCCCACAGCGTGTCCAGATGGTCGAGGGCGAACTCCGCCCCGGCGGGCGCGCCGCCGATGAGCACGCAGGTGCCGAGCATGCCGACGCTGTCGGCGGCCTGCCGCACCACGTCGATCACGCCGGTGCACTCCAGCGCGTGGTCGGCGGGGCCGCCGCAGATACGGCGCACCTCCGCCACCGGGTCGGTCTCGCCGGCCTGGACGGTGTGCGTGGCGCCGAACTCGGCGGCCAGCGCGAGCCGGGAGGGGTGCCGGTCCACGGCGATGATCGTCGTGGCGGGCGACAGCCGGGCGGCCATGACGGCGGCCAGCCCGACCGCGCCGACGCCGTACACGACGAGGCTCGCTCCGGGACGCGGCCGGAGGGTGTGGAACACCGCGCCGGCGCCGGTGGAGATCCCGCAGGCCAGCGGGCCGAGCATCTCCAGCGGGGCCGTGCCGGGCACCACGACCAGGGCCTCCGCCCAGGTCAGCGCGTACGTGGAGAACGACGACTGGCCGAAGAAGTGGCTGTGCACGGAGGAGCCGTCGCCGCGCCGAAGCGCGCTCTGCCCGGCGTGCGGACCGAGCAGCCGCCCGCCTCCGCACAGGGCCTCGCCGAGCCGGGCGCAGTAGCGGGGCTCGCCGTCGCGGCAGTTGCGGCACGACCCGCAGGACGGCCAGCCGATGACGACGTGGTCGCCCGGCCGCACGGCGGTCACCCCGTCGCCGACGGCCTCGACGACGCCCGCGCCCTCGTGGCCGAGCACACCGGGGAACGGCATCGGCAGATCGCCGTGCCGGGTGATCTCGTCGGTGTGGCAGATCCCCGAGGCGACCACCCGCACCAGGGCCTCACCCGGGCCGGGCTCGTCGAGTTCGAGCTCCTCCACGCGGAACGGACCGCCCAGCTCGTCGACGACGGCGGCGCTCACTCTCATGACGGGTTCCTCCCCTGGACGAGGTCCGGACGGCGCGGCCGCGGGACCAGGCGTTCGACGAGCCGGGCCGCGTCGAGGACGGCGTCGTCGCGTCCCGCGGCCCCGGCGAGCTGGAGCCCGACGGGCAGACCGTCGGCGAGCGCCACCGGCACCGAGACCGCGGGCAGTCCGGCGGCGTTGAACAGCGAGGTGAGCCGGGTCAGCACCAGCTCGACGGGCCACTCCCGGCCCGCGACGTCGACGGTCATCGCGCCGATCGGCGGCGCCGTGATCGGGACCGTGGCGCCGACGAGCACGTCGTGGGCGCCGAGCGCCTCGGTCAGGAAGGCCGTTGTCCGGGCGATGGCCGCCTCGTCCTGCGCGGCGTCTTCGGCGGTGCGCGCTGGTAGGCGCATCAGTTCGGCGATGTCGGGGCCGAACAGGGCGGGGTTCTGTTCGAACGCGTTTCGGTGGTAGGCGCCGGCCTCGGCGAGGATCCTGTTCAGGACCGCCTCCGGCATGCGCGGTTCGTCGGGGACGGCGACGTCCTCGACCCGGACGCCGTGCCCCTCCAGCCGGGCGCGGACGTCGGCGAGGGCAGCGCGAACCTCGGGTGCCAGGACCGCGTCGAACCAGCCGCCGAGCCAGCCGACCCGTGGCGCCGGAGAGCCGTCCGGGGCCGCCCCAGCGAGCGGCGTCGCGGTGAGCGCGGACGCCAGGAGCGCGGCGTCGTGCACCGTGCCCGCGAGGACGCCGAGGTGGTCCAGGGACGGCGCGAGCGGCAGCACCCCGTCGAGCGGGATCAGGCCGCGGGTCGGTTTGAACCCGACGCACCCGCTCAGCGCGGCGGGAATGCGCACGCTGCCGGCCGTGTCGGAGCCGACCGCCCCCTGGGAACTGCCCACGACGACGGACGCCGCCGACCCGCCGGACGAGCCGCCGGGAATGTGCCCCCGCCGGTACGGATTGTGGGTGGGCCCGAAGAACGGGCTGTCGGTGCGCCCGCCCCAGGCCAGCTCGTGGGTGGTGTGCTTGCCGAGGATCACGGCGCCCGCGTCCCGCAGGCGCCGTACGGCCTCCGCGTCCCGCGCCGGGACGTGCCCGGTGAAGCGGGGCGACCCGTAGGCGGTGGGGACACCGGCCGTGTCGATCAAATCCTTGATGCCGACGGGAAAGCCGTGCAGGGGGCCGCGCCGGGTACCGCTCTCCAGTTCGGCGGCGAGTTCCGCGGCGCGGGCGCGGGCGGCCTCGGCCGTGACGGTGGCGTAAGCGTGCAGAAGCGGCTCGGTCGCCTCGATCGCGGCGAGCATCCGCTCGGTCAGGTCGACCGGCGATTCGGGCTCAGCCGAGGACATCGGGCCTCCGCACGTGGTCGCCGACGGGGTACAGGCTCATATCGGTCCTTCCCCGTACCATGCCCCACAGGCCGCCCGGCAGCCACGATGCCACCACGAGACCGACGGCGCCCAGGAGTACGAGACACCAGGAACGCGAGGGTCTCGACGGTCCGCGCCCGCCGATCACCCTGCCGAAGACCGTAGTCGGGAGGAATTCGGTGGAGCAAGCAGATGTTCCGATGGCTGAAACGCGATTTTGTCATCTGGAACATCATTTGGCGGTGGGTCGGTGACCCAGGCGCTTGGAGATCTCGGCGGCGGCGTGCCGTAGGGGCGGTTCGACGCGTCCGGCCAGCGCCTCGACGGTGGTGGGCGCTACGGTCAGGTGGACGGCCACGTTGACCGCCGCGACGACCGTCCCGGACCGGTCGCGCACCGGCGCCGCGAACGACCGCAGGCCCGGCGCGAGTTCCTCGTCGTTGACCGCGACGCCGGACTCGCGGATCCGGGCCAGCGCCGCCGTGAGCTGCTCGCGGTTCGTGATCGTCTTCGGCCCCCGGCGGGCCATGTCCGTGCGGTCGAGGATCTGCCGCAGCTCCGCCGCGTCCTTGTGGGCCAGCAGCACCTTCCCCATCGACGTGCAGTACGCCGGCAGCCGCGACCCCACGTGCAGGTTGAGGTCGACGGCCAGCGCGCTGCGCCGTCCGCTGCGCCTGCGGTCCACGTAGACGACGTCCGGACCGTCGCTCAACCCCATGCTGGCCGTGTAGCCGGTCTCGTCGGCGAGCGCCTGGAGCGGGGGACCGGCGAGCCTCGTCAGCTCCATCGAGTCGATCGCCGCGAACCCGAGACTCACCGCGCGCGGGCCGAGGAGGTACTTCCTCGTCTCCGGGTCCTGCTGGAGGTACTCCAGCTTGGTCAGCGTCGCGACGTAGCGGTGCGTCGTGCTCTTGTTGAGGCCCACCGCCCGGGCGAGGTCGGCGATCCCCAGCACCGACCGCTCGCCGGTGAAGGCGGACAGGACGCGCAGCCCGCGCTCCAGCGAGGCGGAGAAGGACGGATCGGCCGCCGCGCGGGCACGGCGCTGGACGGGATTCTCGCTCACAATGCTCAGAATACGTCGTCATCGTTCCAACAATCGGAACGCTCGTTCGTCGAACGGGCCCGTGATGGCAGTCTTTCAAGGTCGACGCCGGCGAAAGCGAGAGCCTCATGTCCGAAACGGAGCCCACCGGAAGCGGCTGGCGCAGACCACGCGTCGGTCACTTCATCGGCGGCGACTGGACGGAGTCCGCCTCCGGCCGCTCGTACTTGAACCGTTCTCCCTGGTCGGGCGAGACGCTCAGCGAGGTCGCCGCGGGCGATGTCGAGGACGCCGACCGGGCCGTGTCCGCCGCCCACGCCGCGTTCGACGGGTGGGCGCGGACGCTGCCGCACCGGCGCCAACAGGTCTTCCTGCGCGCCGCCGACGTCCTGGAACGCCGCCGCGACGAGGTCCTCGCCGCCCTCGCCGCCGAGACCGGCTGCGGCCGCGTGTTCGGCGGTGTGCAGCTCGACTTCGCGACCCGGCTGCTCCGCCAGGCCGCCCAGCTCGCCTACCGGCCCGCGGGGGAGTTGCTGCCGTCGGACGTCGAGGGCACCCGCGCCATGGCCGTGCGACGTCCCGTGGGCGTGGTCGCGGCGATCGCCCCCTGGAACGCGTCCCTCACCCTCGCCGGACGCGCGATCATCGGGCCGCTGGCGCTCGGCAACACCGTGGTGCTGAAACCGTCCGAGGACGCCCCCTACACCGGCGGCGCGCTGTGGGCGGAGATCCTCCACGAGGCCGGTCTGCCCGCCGGGGCGCTCAACGTCGTCACCCACGCCCCCGGCGAGGCGGGCGGGATCGGCGACGCGCTGCTCGCGAGCCCGCTGGTGAAACGGATCAACTTCACCGGCTCCACCGCGACCGGCCGCCGCCTCGCCGAGAAGGCCGGCCGGCATCTGAAGCGGATGGTCCTCCAGCTCAGCGGCCAGAACCCGCTGATCGTCGCGGGCGACGCCGACCTCGACTACGCCGTGAACGCCGCCACGTACGGCGCGTTCATCCACCAGGGCCAGGTGTGCATGTGCGCCCGGCGCGTCTACGTCGAACGTCCGCTGGCCGAGGAGTTCGCCGCACGGTTCGCGGCCAGGGCGGCGGCGCTGCCGACCGGCGACCCGTCCGATCCGGCCACCGTGGTCGGCCCGGTGATCAACGAGTGGGCCCTCGCGCTCATCGACCGCCGGGTGCGGGAGGCGGTCGAGCTGGGCGCCCGCGTGCTGGCGGGCGGCGTTCCCCGGCCGCCGTGTTATCCGGCCACGGTTCTCGCGGACGTCCCGGACGAGGCCGAGATCGCGCAGGGCGAGACGTTCGGCCCGGTCGTGGTCCTGGAGACGGTCGACTCGGCCGAGGAGGCCGTGACCCGCGCCAACATCTCCGACCTGGGTCTCGTCGCCTCGATCATCACCGGTGACCGGTCACGGGGCCTTCGGCTGGCCTCCTCGCTCGAGGTCGGCATCGTCCACGTCAACGACCAGCCCGTCAACGACGAGCCGCACATGCCGTTCGGCGGCGTCAAGGACACGGGGTGGGGACGGTTCGGCCTCGAGTTCGCGGCCGAGGAGTTCTGCGAACTTCAATGGATCACCGTCCGCGACCAGGACCGCGACTTCCCTCTCTGACCCGTCACACGTCCTCCACGACATGAACGGGATGGCGCACGACGGCCCCGAACAGGTAACCGAACGTGTTGAAGGTCGTCCGCTCCGGCTGGACCGTACCGGCCGAGTCGGTGACCCGGGCCAGCAGCGTCGTGGGCCCGGTCCGGCGCGGATGCCAGGCGATCTCCCACCGGCGCCAGCCCCGCTCCTTGCCCAGCAGCCGCGCGTGCCGCCAGGTCGCCCCGCCGTCGGTGCTGACCTCCACCTTTTGGACATGCCGGCCGGGCGCCCAGGAGCGTCCGCGCAGCACGAGCGGACGTCCGGCGCGGACGGTGGCGGGCCACGGCAACTCGAAGGCGCTCTTGGCGACCTGTCCGGTCAGCGGGGCGCTGCCCTCCGGCGGGTAGTCGGGACCGAAGAACCGGTAGGTCTGGGTGTTCCACGGAGAGAACAGCGGATGGTCGGCGACCTCGATGGACCCGAGCCACTTCACCGACGCGATCCCGACCCAGCCGGGCACCAGCAGCCGCACCGGGAAGCCATGGTCGGGCGGCAGCGTCTCGCCGTTCATCTCGTAGACGAGCAACACGTCCTTGAGCGCCTTCGCGACCGGCAGGGGGCGCCGGACATGGCCGAGGTCGACGCCGCCGCTGACGACGTTCGGATCCAGGCCCTGAGGGAGGACGTCCACCGCAGAGCGCAGGAGCCCGGCACGTTCCAGCACGGTCGCGAGCCGCACCCCGCGCCAGCGTGCCACCCCGACGCCGCCGAGCCGCCAGGGCGTGCCCTCCGCGGGCCGCCCCTGCTGGACGCCGAAGAACGAGCGCCCGTTCCCGGCGCACTCCACGGCGGCGCTCACCGTCACGGCCGGCAGGCGTCGCAGGTCCTCGTACCGGAACGTCACGGGACGCTCGGCCGAGGGCGCGCCGCGCAGGCCCGTGCCGTACAGGCGCAGCCGCCAGGTGCGGACGTCGATCCGCGGGGTCCGTGTGTGGTTGCGGACGAAGAACCGGTCGTTCGGGACGTACAGCCCCTGACCGCGCATGGCCTCCCAGCGCATCTCGGCGTTGGACCCGTGGACGACGAACAGTTCGGGGGGCAGCGGCTTGACGATCGGACCGTCCCCCGACACCGGCCGCGTGGACGCCTGTGCGGCTCCGGGCCGCGTCCAGTGCCCTGTCGCGTGCCAGGTCGCGGCCGCGCCGCCGGTGAAGGCCAGCGCGCGCAGCAGGTTCCGGCGGTCCCGGACGTCGCCGGAGGCGAGCCACTGCCGCATCCGTGTCCGGTCGTAGTGCGCCTCGGTGGTCGACTCGTCCTCGTCCATCCGACTTTCCCCCATAATCTACCTATTAACTAGGAATTTAGCCCTGGACCTCGGCCAGGGCAAGGAGAACGTCGGACTCGATGTCGAGGCACCCGCGGCAGGAGCGCGTAGTGAAGCGGACGCCGTCATCGTGTGGCCGCTACCCCGACCATGGACGATGACGACGCCCGCTCCAGCCCCCGTTACCGGTAGGTCACCCTTCCAGCCAGGTGACGCTGCCCACGCCCGTGCCGCCGAAGCAGCGAGCGCTCGACAGGCCGGACTGGCCGGGGTTCAGCGTCCGCCACGCGCCGGTGGCGTCCGGCCATCCTCCGCAGACCACATAGGCGCGGAAGGCGCGCACCACATTGGTGTTGTTGGTGCAGTGCGCGTGACCCCAGTAGCCGTCGGTGTCCGTACGGCACGTGAGAATCTTCGCGGCCGTGGCGCTTTCCTGCGGTATCGCCGCGGCGGAGGGCGCCATCGCGAGCATCGGCAGCGCGGCGACCGTCGCCGCCAGGAGATTGCGGCGCAGTTTGTGAGTGGACCTATTATCGGTCATTTGAATCTCCTTGGTTCTTTTGGCGGCGCACCTGGCGGGCGCCGTGAGACAAGGAGATCCCAGGTGTGAAGGTGTCCAACAGGGCGGCGGACGGACCCGTCCGAACAGGGCCCGATCCCGGACGTCGAGCGGCCGCCCGGCGCCACGGTCGGACGCGTTCGGCAGCCGCTCGGACACTCTCGGACAGCACCGCCACCAGAAAATCCAACAACTCCACAAATCCGCACCACTTCTCGACCCCGACACTCGTCCCCCCGCGTACGAGCGGCCCAGAAGGGTATTCACCGGCGCGGAAGTAGGCGATCTCGGCGAAACCTGCGCGCGTATTTCACGGGGGAGAAAGCACATGCGGGAATTCGACCGTGGGCCGACGGATCGGCTCGCCGAACTGTTCGCGCGGGTGCCGGACCCGCCGGTCGAGTCGGCGTACTGGACCGACTGGGGGCCGATCTTCTACCGCGGCCGCCTCGACGGTTCGGCCCGCGTGCTGGTCGTGGCGTCCGACCCCGGGCCGACCGAGCGGATCGCCGGGCGCAGCCTCGTCGGCAACGCGGGCCAGCGGGTCCAGGGCTTCCTCGCCAAACTCGGGTTGACCCGCTCCTACGTCTGCCTGAACGCCTGGGCCTACGCGGTGCATCCGGGCCAGGCCCTCGCCATGAAGGACCGGCTCGACGACCCCGACCAACTTCGGTGGCGCAACGAGGTCTTCGACCGGGCGGTCGGCCCATCGTTGCAGGCCGTCATCGCGATGGGCTTCATGGCCCGGGAAGCCGTACGGCTGTGGACGACCCGCCCCCCGGCGCCCCTCGTCGAGGTCCCCCACCCCTCGAGCCACGAGTCGGACGAGCTGCTGAACGCCTGGCGCGACGCCATCACCCGACTGCGTCCGATCGTGACCCCGGACGACGACGGCGACAACACCGGCCCCAACTACGGAACCGAGTTCAGGGAGTCCGACCACAGCCCCATCCCACGCCGCGACCTGCCGTTCGGCGCGCCCACGTTCCTCGGCGACGACGCCTGGGTGCGCGCACGACCGGGCAACGCGCAGAACTCCGTCAGCCGGCCCAGGCCGGACGACGAGCACACACTGATCTGGAAGGCCCCGGTGACCTGATGGCGCTCGTCCTCCACGGGACGGTCGTCACGTTCGACGACGACCACCGAATCCTCGACCCCGGAGCCGTGTACATCGGCGACGACGGCCGCCTGGCGGCGCTGCGAACCCCCACCCAACGACCACCCGCCGGCTTCTCGGACGCCCCCCACGTCGACACCGACGCGCTGATCCTCCCCGGCCTGATCGATCTCCACAACCACATCGCCTACAACACGCTCCCGCTGTGGGAGGCGGTCGGCGTCCCCTACCTGCACCACGACCGCTGGGTCGACGAGCGCCGCCCACCCGACTACTCCACCACCGTCACCTGGCCCGCCCGCGTCCTCGGCCAGGCCGCCCCCGAGGCCCTGATCAAATACGTCGAGGTCAAGGCGCTGGTCGGCGGCACCACGGCCATCCAGGGCGCCCCGCGCTCCACCCGCTCCGTGGACGGCTGGCTCCTGCGGATCATCGACAACGAGAAGCTCCCCCTCGGCACCGACATGGTGATGACCGCCGCACTCCAACAAGACGCCGACGAACTCCGCGACGAACGGGCACCCCTGCTGGACGGCACCCGTGTCCTCATCTACCACGTCGCCGAGGGCATCACCGGCTCGACCGTCCACCGCGAGTTCGACGACCTCGAACCCTGCCTCAAACCGGGCCTGATCGGCGTGCACGGCACCGCCCTGACCGCCCCCGACTTCAAGAAATGGCGCGACGCCGTCGCGTCGATCGACCCCACCGAGAAGGGCACGGTCGTCTGGTCACCGTTCTCCAACCTCTGGCTCTACCACCAGACCACCAACGTGCTCGAAGCAGACCGCAAGGGCCTGCGCATCGCACTCGGCTCCGACTGGTCTCCATCAGGTACCAAACACGTCCTCGGCGAACTCAAGGTCGCCGACACCGTCAACCGACACGCCCTCGACGGCCGCTTCACCGACCGCGACCTGTGCGACATGGTCACCGCCAACCCCGGCGACGCACTCGCGACCGCCTGGGGCCCCCAGATCGGCCGCCTACGCCCCGGCTCCGCCGCCGACCTGCTCGTCCTCGAGAGGCACGACCCGTCCGACGACCCCTACCGCAACTTGATCAACGCGACCGAACGGCACGTCCACCTGGTCCTGGTCCGCGGCCACCCCTACTACGGAACCCCAGAACTCATGACCGCCGCCAAGGCCACCGCCCCCGACTCGATCACCGTGGCCGGAACCCAACGCCACGTCACAGTACGCCAACCGAACCGCCCCGACGCCCGCCTCACCTGGCCCGACGTCGAACAGGAACTCGCAAGAGTCCTCGACGACCCGACCACGGCCTGGCACGAGTCCCAACGCACCCTCGCCGCCTGGTCCGGCCCCCTCGACGCCCCCGGCACCCCCCTCCGCCTGTTCGGCGACATGCCCGACGGCGCCCCGACCACATTCGCCCCCGGACAAATCCCTCCCGACCTGACCATCCCCCCACTCGACTCCCTGACCCACGACGACGACTACTTCGCCGCCATAACCCGCACCGGCATCCCCGACCTCCAACACCTGGCCCCCTACTACACCTGACCCGCACAAATACATCCGGCAAGCAAAACAGCTCGACCTGACCGACCCTTTCGGCAGGTAAGCGCGCCGGGCACTCGATACAACCGCTTGTCTCGGGTATCAGGGTCAGCCGCTCACCTTCGCATGGGACATGGCAGCGCTCTCGACGGTCGGGCGCGCACCGTCCTGTCTGGCCCGGTTCGGCGAGGCCAGTGCGCCGAAAGCGGGACGATCGCGCTGACGGCGAAGCACCCGGTGACGGAGCTTCTCGATGAGCAGGCGGAGTATGTGGCCGGCACCACGCCAGCGGATAGATCAGCCGGGTGAGGAGAGTCGGGTTCAGCGGGGGGCTCGGTTCAGAGTCGAGTGACGGAGAGGTTAGACACAGAAAGCCGATAGGTAAGCTCCCCACGCTTCCGGGCCGGCGTCTTAGATTCAGAGGGCAGGCGCACAAACCCCAGCAGGCGTGTGTGGGGCTCTGGAACGCAGGTGACTAGTCGCAGGATGGCCGAGCGAGGTTCTGGATGCTCGAACTGGTGACGGAACTGCAACGGACGTCCATCGCGCGGTGGACCGTGGAGGCGTTCGGTGAAGAGTCGCTGCACGGCTCCGCGCCGGAGGGGCGAAGGCGCAACCCGCGTCATACGTTCTGCAGGGCCGCCTATGCGCACCTTGCGGGGCTGGAGGCCGACGTCGACTTCGCCGCCGTGCAGGTCACACGCGCCGACCTCAAGCGCCTGACGGGGCATGGGGGCGAGGGTGCGCTCTACAGGACCTTCCGTGAGTCCGAGCAGTCCCTGGCGAACCTGTTGGGCCGCGAGATGGACGGTGAGTTCGGGGGAGGGGCGCCCGAACTCGTGATCACGGAGATGAAGGTCTGGAGCCACTGGCCATATCGGCGGGGATGGCTCGAGGCGCTGGAGACCTCGGCACCGCTCTCGCGGCGCTTCGCGGCGGAGACGCTCGTCCGGGTGCTGGTCGAGTGGGCGATGCACAACCCGAGGGCGGCGCAGGTCCTGGAATGTCTCCCACCCCCGAGCGTAGTGGAGGACCTCTGTGTCATCTCCGGTCGGCAGGTCTCCCCGCGCCAGGCTGTGGAGGTCCTGAGGCACGCGGTGAAGAGCGCGATCGAGTTGGAGGGGGCGCCTGCGCTCGAGGTGCTGAACGTCGTTCACGAGGACCTGATGCGCGCCTTCGCCACCGGACATCTGTCCTACGTCGACGAACTGGCCGGCATCACGAGGAATCTGATGGAGGAGATCGAGTACCTGTGGCCGCGCCTCGGAGCGGCGGAGCGCGAACGCCTGGCCAAGGGGCTGAGACCGATGGTGGCCGAGTTGCACCGCCGACTGGAGAAGGAGCATCGGTGACCGTGCGGGACGACGAGGCGGTCCTGGCGGCGCGGTACGAGACGCTGATGCACAGGGCCGAGGCGGCGGGGGACGTCAGCGGTCTGGAGACGCTCCAGGCCGACGCCGAGCGGGAACTCGGTCCCACCCACCGGATCGTGTTCCTCGTGGAGTGCGGGATCGAAGACATCAGAAGTCAGACCAGGCCGGTCCTCCACTCGGTGCAGGTCTGGAACAGGCTGAGCGAACGCGCCGCGGCCGTCCTAAGCCCGGACGACCCCACGCTGATGACGATCGAGGGGTTCAAGGCCCGCCACGGCAGACGGCGTGGACGGCCGGAGGACCTGGACGCGGGGGTCGAGGCGTACCGCCGGAACTGGCTTCGGCGCCGGGAGGGCCTTGGCGAGGACCACTACCGCACCCGGACCATGCACGCCAACCTCGCGGTAGCGCTGCGCGAACGTGACGGCGAAGGTGACCTGGACGAGGCGCTGGGCATCCTCCGGGAGGAGATCGCGCATCGCACCGAACGCTACGGGGAGTTGCATCCCTTCACGTGGATCGCTCGCCTGGTGATGGCGCAGACGCTGGTGCGCGCCGCGGAAAAGGCCGTCCGGCCCGACGAGCGGCACCGTTACGCGTGGGAGGCGGCGCGGGTCGCGGAGCTCCTGATCGGGCGACGTCGGTTCAGGTTCGGCGTCGCCGACCTGTCCACGCTGCGAGCGCACCTCGTGCACGCCCACGCGTTGCTCATGCTGGGAAGGGCGGACGAGGCGATTCCCGAGATCCGGCATGTGCGGGCCAGGGCCATGTTGACTCGGGTGCCGCTGGAACCGGGCTGGCCCGAGTGGCTGCTCGCCCGTGCCCACACGGCGGCCGGGGAAGTGGCGGAGGCGCTGCGGTGGGCCGAGCGGTCCCACCTGCAGAGGGCGGCGTATTTTCCGCGGGGCGGACGCAAGGGCGCGGAGACGCGCCGCCTTCTCGCCGAACTGAAGGAGGCGGCGCCCGATTCCACCTCGTAAGGTGTTTACATGGAATTGGGCATTCCACTTGTGATGTCAATTTCATGGAACTTGTGCAATTGCCGTTGCGATCTTGACCTTGTGTCCTAATATCCCCATATCGACGTCCCTTTGAGGTGCATTGGTGGGGATTGAGTGGGCGGCTTCGCGGAACAGGATGATCCCGATGCCGGTTGGGGCGCGGTTCACGCGTCCCTGAACCGGTATGCGGAGCAGGGGGGCGCCGCGAATCTGGCCGCGGCCATCGACGCGCTGAGAGGCCATGCGGAGCCGGGCGGCGAGGAGCATGGGGCGCTGGCGAACCTGACGCTGGGCATACTGCTTCTGCTTCGCATCATGCCCGAAGGCATGATGACCCTCGGAGAGCCCGATGCCGCATCCGCTCTGAGGCTCTTTTCCGATTGGACGCCGCTCAAGGACGATGCCGCGCGAGGCGATCTCAAGGAAGGGATCTTTCGCCTGCGGCGTGGCCTGGACGACGACCACCTTCCTGCCGGGGCACGCCCCTTGGGTCGGATGTGCCTGGGGACGGCTCTGATGCTGCGTGCCGGCTTGGGCATGGAAGGAACCGATGCTTCGGCCGACTTCGGGCAGGCTCTCTCGCTCATCAGGGAGGCACAGTCGGCCGGAAGCCTGCCTGACTCCATCGCTGGCATTCGTCCACACGGGTTGCTGCAGACCCTGACCGGACTCACCGCGGGGAAACTCGCCGCCGACGAGAGGGAACGAGGCATTGACCCCGCTATCGTCCGAGCACGGCTCGAAACGTCCCTGGATGCGCTGGGTAAGGCGCAGGCGGAGTTGGCCGACCACGCGTTCGGTGCCTTTGTGGCGAGTGAGCTTGGAGCCACGCTGGCCCAACGTGCGGTCATCACCGGTCAGGTGAACGATCTGGACAAGGCCTGGAAACAGGTTTCCGATGCCCTCGCCGAGATGGATCGGTCCGACCATCTGCTGCACGGTCACCCGGTGCACGACGATGTGCTGCGCACCCTGGCCGGCCTTGCGGTGTCGAACGCGGCGTACACGTTCGAGCCGGCAAGGATCGACGAGCTCGTCGAGCTGAGCGCGCGCGTCAGGAAGCGCACGGTTTCCAGCGACCCGCGGGTTAAGGCCCGCGATGACTTCCTCGCGGGGATGATCTGGATGCTGCGCTCCCTGCGCGACGGGAGCCGCGCCGACGAGTCCGTGGCGATCGAGCACCTGCGGAAGGCGGCCGAGGGAATCCACCCGGACGACGACCTCGCGCTGAGCGTCGTCGGAGTGCTCGGAGCCCTCCTGTTCGACCGGCACGGGCGTAAGGGCGGGTTCGATGACGCAGCGGCGGCAGGCCTGTACTTCGAGACCGCCGCCAGAGTCCTCCGGGAGAGGGAGGACGGAGAGCGGGGTCTCGGCTCGCTGGAGGAGGTGGCCGTCCTAGGGCTCGGCACCTATGTCCGGGTCGTGCGCGGCTGGCGGGTGAGAGACGCTGACCTCGTGGAGGCTGCGCTGGCCGACCTCCGCCCGCTCGCGGCCGGACTTCCGGACGACCATGCCTGGCGTGCCGTCGTACGGACCGCGCTCGGCATCGGCACCATCGCGCGCGCGGTGCTCCGTCGAGAGTCTGAGGGGATCGGCGTGGGGGCCGGCATTCTCGCCGAGGAGGCGGAGCGGGCCGCCGCCGGTGTTTCGGAAGGATCCATGCCAGGGCGGATGGCAGCGCTCGTCGCCGACACGGCCGGACGGCTGATGCGGGGCGGCGGCGCGCTCGCGGCCTGGGCGATCATCAGCGATGACGGCCCACGCCTCGATCGCGCGATCGAGCTGATCGAACTGTCGCTGGACGAACGCCTCGCAGCGGGCCACCCGGCACCGGCAACCCCGGCCCGCCTCCACTGGGCGCTCGCAGTGGCCCGTCTCGTACGGCGTGACCGGCTGCGCGGGCTTGGACAGGATGCGCAGGATGATCTGTGGTCCGCGCTCGCCTCCCTTGAGCGAGCGCGGGAACTGACCGATGGGCACCCCGGTGATCCCGCCAGAGCCGCCGTCCTCCAGCGGCTGGCCCGGCTGTACCGTGAAATCGGCGACACGGACCGGGCGACGGATGCCGGGATGGCGGCCATGCGGGCGCACGGACAGGACGTCCTTGTGCAGTCCGACCCAGAGAGCGCGCTGACGGTCGCTCGGGGTGCGGCGCCGCTGGCCCGCGCCATGGCCGCCTGGTGCTTGGCCGTCGGGAGACACGAGGACGCGGTCGCCGCTCTGGAACTCGGCCGGGGCCTCGTCCTACACGTTGCGACCGAGACCCGGACGCTGCCTGAGGTTCTCAAGCCGATCCGTCCCGACCTGGCCGAACGATGGCAGGTAGAACTCGCCTCCGCACCCTCTACCGCGGCGTGGGAGAACAACGGCGAGGAGACTCCCGCGACGGAGCTGCTCGGCGAACTGCTCCAGTCGGAACCGCCGAACGACCTGCGAAGCCAAACTGTCGAGGTACTGAACGACCAGGTCAGGACGGCGCCTTCCATCGAGAGCATCGCGCGGGCGCTGCGCCTCGTCGATACCGACGCCCTCGCCTATCTGATCCGCGACCCGGACGGGACGGCCGGCGCGCTCGTCATCCGCGCGACAGGCACGACGTCCTGGGTACCCCTGCCCGCCCTGAAGGATGATGGGGCCGGCACACTGGCGGAGTTCGTCTCCGCGGCGGACGCGGTGCGGATGGCCACGGCAGATGACGCGGCGGTGGCTCGGCGTGATGCCGCGATCGGCGCACTTTGCGGATGGGCGGGCGCCGCCTTTCGGCCCCTGCTGGACGAGGTCCTCGGCTGGGGGCTCGCCGGCACGCCACGGCTGACGCTGGTGCCCTACGGTGACCTCGGTTTGGTGCCCTGGCACGCCGCCACGCTCGGCGCGGACGGACGTCGGGTCGTCCTGCACGAGGCCGTGATCACCTATGCGGTGTCGGCCCGCCAGCTCATCGATGTGGCCGGGCGGCGCGGACCCGATCCGGACGCCCCGCGCGTATTCGTCGCGAACCCGTCCGGCGACCACTTCTTCTGGAACGCCCGCGCCGTCGGGGGCTTGGTGAAGCACTACTATCCGAGTGCCGTCCGTTACGGACGCCCGCGGGGGACGGCGGACGGAGCAGGCACGCCGGACGAGGTGCTGTCCTGGCTACCGGGAGGCACACGGTCCCCGGTCGCGTCCGTTCTGCATTTCGGATGCCACGCCGCCGCGATCCAGCCGGCCGCCCGCTCGTACCTCGAACTCGCCGGAGGAAAGCGGCTGGAGGTCCGCCGCATCTTGCACCTGGCCAGGAACCGCCGGCCCGGAAAACCCGGCGGCCTGATCATTTTGTGCGCCTGTTCGTCTGACCACGCCCGGCAAGATTACGACGAGGCCCTCACGCCCGCCACCGCGCTGCTGGAGAGCGGAGCGGCAACCGTGATAGGCGCGCGCTGGGAGGTCTTCGACCGCCCCACCGCGCTGCTGATCTTCACGTTCCACCACCATCTCCACGAGGGCCATGCCCCCGCCGAAGCGCTGCGCCTCGCCCAGTTGTGGATGCTCGACCGACAGCGCCGCCCTCCGCCCACCATGCCACCCATGCTCGCGGACGAATCCGCCTCTGACGACCTCGCCAATCCCGCCACCTGGGGCGCTTTCGTTCTACTCGGAGCGCCTTCCCCTGCAATACCCGAGGAACACGACCCACGCTGAGGACATGGCAAACCTTAATCCGATCGAAGAAGTTCTGGGCGCGCTGCGTGACCACTGGCTCGACGTCATGGAAAGGCTGGACGAGGAGGCCCGCGTCATGCTGATGGCGCTTCTCCGACAGTATTCCGACGCGGACCCCGATGATCGGCCCGATATCGCGCTCGAAGTCGTGCTGCACCTGGGCGATTCGCTTCCCGCCGACCATCCGGTCCGGCGGGCGGTGGTTCGGGCTGATTCGCCCATGCGCGCGGTCGGCACAGCCGACCCGCCGCAGGTCGACTTCGACGACCTGTTCGCGGAGTTGCAACGCCGGATGGCGGTTGTCGACGAGTCGGCGCACCGGGTGACCGGTGTCGACGAGGTGAAGTCGCGTCTGTTTGCCGCCCCGTCTCTCAGCCCGCGGCAGGTACGCGAACGCGGTCACGATCCGGACGATCCCGCCTTGATCAGGCTTACGCCCACCGGCGGTGAGACGAGGCTGCCTGGCTTCCAGTTCGACGAGTCGGGCGCGCCCCGTCCGGTCGTGCTGCGGATCAACGCGATGCTGGGGGCCGACACCGACCCGTGGGGAACGGCGAGTTGGTGGCTCGAGGACAACGCCCGGTTCAACGAGGCCCCGTCCCGGCTGCTGGGGCGCATGGCGGACGAGGACCTGACGACCGCTGCCGCCGCCGTCATCGAGGACGGTGACTGATGGACGTCGTCGCACCGCCTGAGAATTACGTTGGAACGGCGAACTTCCACGAGCTCAAGAAGGGCGCCGTTCTGTATCGCCTGCATAGCGCGACCCGGCCGGCCACGAAGTTCAACACCAAACCCGCTCGGTCCCCCTTTGAAGGTGGACGTTTCGATGCGACTCCCGACGACCTGTACAGCTACCTGTATGCGGGCACAAGCCGGACGACCGTCTTGGCGGAACGTCTCCTGCGAAGCGTCCGCTTCGACAGCAATGGCCGGCGGCTGCTGCAGCGCCGCATGGTTGCCGGGCGCGCGCTGTCCAGAGTAGAGGTCATCGCCGACCTCACACTGCTGGCGCTGGTCAAAACATCGGATCTGGCCGCGGTCGCGCAGACTTCCGCGCTCGTCCAGTCGACCGACTATGCCCGGACGCGCTACTGCGGTCACTGGCTGCGGGAGCGTTTCCCGGCCGCGCAGGGTTTCATCTGGCAGTCGAATCGGGATGTCCCGCATAGCACACTCGTGCTGTTCGACGATCGAGGTGACACCGCAAACGCGCTGGCGTGCTCGCCGGACGGTCCCTTCCCGCTCGACACCCCCAAGGGAATCGAGGAAATAAACCGCCTCCTCGGGCCTTACAACGCCTACATAGAACTACCCTGACCGGGAGAAATTCCACGGAACTCGGCCACTTCATGGAATGGCATCGACTGAACGGACATTCTTTTATTGGATTTGGTGGAGCATTGTCTGTTGTGCAATAATTCCGGTATTGGTGGTTGGTCCGTCCCGCGTGGAGCAGTAGAGGGCGTTGGCCAACCGGAACATTCACCCATGCCATGCCTGCGACCGGTGTGGCGTGTTCTCGCCCGCACGCATCGTCTGCACGTATTGCCGTGCCGGTCGTGGACGGATAGGCCGAGGTAGAAATGGTTTCCTTTGACAAGGAATCGCGGGGCGGACGGCGTAAGACGCTCCGTAGGCGGACGTTCGATCTCATGATGCTGTTGACCATGCTCGGGGTGCTGGTCGGCCTGGCCAACTGGCTCTTTCCCCGCGACCGCGGTTCGGTTGGCCGGCCCGGCGAGGCGGCGACGACATCGGCGCCGACCCAGGCGGCGACGCAACTCCCGGCCACGCAACCTCCGGTCACTACGCCGCCGCCCACCTCGCCCCCGGTGCTTCCGGTGACCGGCTGGCTGGCCGACATGGAACCGGTGTCCGACAGTAGCGATGTCGACCCGGGACCGGTCACGATGGGCGGGAAGGATTTCCTTCGTAGCCTGCACGTCACATGCACCTCCTGGTGCAACGATGGCAACCGTCCCGCCGAGGTGTACTACCTCGGCGGCAAATACCGCACCTTCGAGGTCACCGTCGGGGTGAACGACCGCGCCGAAGAGGAGCAGGTCGGGGTGTTCCAGATCACCCGGGACGGGCACAACGAGCCGGACATCCGTGTGTCGTCCGGCAAGCCGAAGAAGGTCACGATCAACGTGACCGGCGTGCTGCGGCTGAGGCTGGAAGCCTTCCGACCGGGCACCACCGACGACCCCGCGATGGCGGGCGCCCGGGCGGCGGGCGGCGAGTCCAACCTGATGCCCGACCTGGCCTGGGGTGACCCTAGCGTCTCCGAGTGAGCCGTCAGAGCGGGGGACGGCCGAAGGCCCTGAGGACGGCGGAGGCGCTTCGCGCCGAACGCGTGATCACGTGCAGTTCCCAGGGGAACGGCCCCGTCCAGGGGTCGCCGCGAAGGGCCGTGTTCCGCTCGATCGATGACCACAGCCAGGCGAAGCTCTCCTCCGGCGCGAGTCCACCCCGACCGGCGCCGAACAGCGGGAACGCGATGGACCGCAGCGGCGGCGTCACCTGCCGCCGCTCCTGTGCCGCCAGCCTGAAGACGTTCTTCACGGCCCGGGCCACGGCGTCCGGAGCGACCCGGTACGCGAGGCCGCCGGCCTCCGGAACCGCCACCGCCGCGTGATAGACGCGGCGCACACCCGCGTCCCGCATCTCTCCGGAGCCCGTTGCCGCCACGGTGCCCGGAGCCACGGACAGCCCGATGCGTCCGTGCTCACGCCGCCACTCCGTCAGTTCGCGATGCACCGTGTCGTCCAGGACCTCCCCGGATTCCCCGAGCCGCGCCCCCGCCCGGCGGACGGCCGCCGACTGCGTGTCGCGGAAGAACCGGGACATCTCCAGGTACGTGTTCTCAGACGTGACGACGACGTCGACGTCGCGCAGCAATTCCACCGGGCCCACGTGCAGCGTGAGAGGTTTTCCTCCGGTGTCGATCTTCAGGACCGTCAATGGCGTGACGGGCTTACCGAGGGGCTCGCGATGATGCTTCGACCCCTCCTTGTCCCTGTCGGCTTCCGCCCGACAGAGGCGCAGCATGGCCTCGGCGGTCTGCTCGACGATCAATTGCTCGTGGCGCTTGCGGAACCGTTCGGTGGAGATGCCGTAGACGGCCGCGGCCCGCTTGCGGCGATCGCCTATGGGCCAGTCGCGGGTTCCCTCGGCCAGGCCGAAAACGTACTCGGCCGCGGTACTGAGATTCCCGCCGCCGAGTAAGTCGACCGCTTCACGCAGGATCTCCTCCAGCACGGTCGGCCGGAATTCGCCCGACTCCTGGCCGTCCCCCTCGTCGGCGACCTCCCCGGCCGTGTGGCGGCACACCGCCGCGACGGCGTCAAGAGCCGCCAGCGGGAGATCTCGCACCTGGGTGAGACCCTTCCGACGCAACAGGTGAATGTCGGCGACGAGATTCCAGTGGGCAGGAGCCTGCATGGCTCCAGTTTGCCATCGGATGTGCAGCCGAGTGTGTCAGGTGACATCATCTGTCTGAAACGGCGCCTCCCGCGCGGACCCCCAGATATGTTCGAACTGTCCAAGCCAATATTCGTACCAGCTTCCGCCGTCGCGCCGGGTGAGCGTGAGGTGCATCCGGTCAGCGGTAGAGCGATTGTGTGCGCCGTGGAACTCCACGATCAGCGATCCACCCGGTGAGGAGGGATCCAGTGCGATAAGGCTGAATCCCGGGTTGTAGGGCAGTAACCGGCAGGAGAAATGCCCGCGGCACCCCCATCGCCGCATCACGGTGAGCCGTTCCAGGCTTCTTTCCAGTGATAGCGAAAAGGGCTGCCCGGGGAAATCAACCGCGTCGGTCAGTTGCCGGGTGGCCAGTGCGACCGCCTCGGGACGTTCTGGATCCAGCAGGACGATCCGCACGGAGCCGTCGTCCCGGTCGAGGACATGACGCCGAAGCGTGTCACAACGCGTGGAGGTGAGAAGGTGCGCGCCGGAGGGGGCGAACAACCACAGTTCTCGCGCCCGGCGCAGCCTCGCCTCCAGCGGAACGTCTTCCTCGAACGCCGTGCGGTCCTTCAGTAGATCATCGAGTATGACGGCGTTCCCTTCCGGCACGGTGACCTGGTAGACCATCAGCCCGATTCCGGCGATGACTACCGACCAACGCACATCGTCGTCCACCAGATCGGTGAAGAGGGACAGGGCCGAGGTCGCGGTGGCGGCGAGCGCGACGACATACGACTCGACATGGCGCTGGTCGCGAAGATCCCGGCAGATGCGGCGAATCGTGGGGTTCATACCACTCATCCTGCGGTCGCCCGGCCGGTCCGGCGAGGGGACGCCCACGAAACGCCCAGATCGCGACCGTGTTCACAGCCGCTGGGTACCCGGACATCCCCTCGCCTCACTGCGTCACGGAACCGTGATCGTCTTCGGTTCCTCGCTCTCCCCATCGGGTGGGCCGCATCGCATGGCGTCCTCCTCGTAGAACGGTCTTCGATGCCCTCGACGATGCGCCTGCTTCGGCGGAACTCGTAAGACGAACACAAGGACAGCTTCGGGACAGTAGCCGGACATCACAGTCCGTGATGCGTGAACGCGCCCCAGGTGAAGGTCGCGGTGAGAGACGCCTCGCTCATCGTCTCCAGCAGTTCGGTCATATCCCTGGGCATTGTGCCGGGCACGCTTCTAGCGGAGTCGAGCATCCACAGCTGCGCCGAGCGAAGTGCGTCCATCGGCCGGAGGCCGCCGTCCACAAGGAAATGGTGGAACATGAACATCATCACGGCAGTGGAGGCGTCGTTCACGGCCCAGCGAGAACCGATCACGCCCCCGGATCCCGCGACGAGGAACGCCGTCGCCGGTGTCAGCGCCTCGTCGTGATCGCGTACGGTCAGGTCGCTTCCGCACGCGCTCAGCACCACGAGCCCGCCACGCGCGTTCTCAGGATGTCGGTTCGCCCGCTCGATGATCCCACCGACTCTCAGTCGGCCGTTCCCGTCCGCGGCGTGAAGGTACAGCGCCGACTGGGTCGGAGAGTGGCGGGCCATGGCATGGCAGGCCAGATGCAGTACGGGCGCGCCAGAGTTTCCGGAATGGGGAAGGGCGTTCAGTACGCTCTCGACATCCCCCTGCCCCGTGGTGCGGTCTTCCAGCTCGCCCAGGACGTCCGACGTGGGGTAGAACGCATCGACAATGGCGCGAACCTCCAGTTCGGCGTACTTCAGCGGGTGCTCCTTCGGGCATGGATTCGCCACGAAGGTAGGCGCACTGACCGGAACCGCCGAAGGGCGCCATGCGACGTCCATGAACTGCCGTCCGGTGGCCGCATAGGAGATGACGAGGTCGTGAACGGCATACCGACGACGCCCGTCCCGGTCGGTGGCGGCGGCGTGCCACGGAACAAGGCCGAGCGCTCCGCACGGCACCAGCACCACGCGGGGGACGTTCTCGGGGGCGAGTGGGGTGAACAGCTTCAGTAGCGGATTCATCGCTACGTTCCAGGCCCAGTCGCAAAGGCTTTCCAAGCTTTCCGGACTCGCCTGCCGGGGCCGGTACTTCTTGAGTGGAGTGGCGTCGAGCACGAGCCCGGGCAGGGCGAGGATGTCGACCCGTCCGTTCGCCCATACGATCAGAGCCCTTCCGGGAGCCGTCTCGTCGCCGTGAAGCAGGTAGATGAGGGCGTCCATGGAAGCCTCGTCCAAGGCGTCGCCGATGTCGTCCGCCTCGGGCGGCTCGAATAGGGGCTCTGCGCCGGGAGACAGCGTCAGCTCCAGGAGAACACGGTGGCGGAGATCGCTCGGGACGCGCCTGCGGGACAGGCCCTCGAGGAGGTCCCTCAGCGCCTGCGCGCTGACCAGCCGAAATTCGCTCCCTGTCGCCTCCCGGGGGTCAGCGTTGAGCGCCAGCAGGTCGGAGAAGGCCGGCCCGGCGGTGTTCCCTGCCACCGAGCGCCATTCGTCCGCCAGGTCGGGACGTCCACGATCGAGGAGGAGTTCCGGAACATCGGCGCTGATCGTCGCGGCGTAGAGCACTAGCCCGCGCCCCATCTCCAGGGCACGGACGGCCGCCTTCAGCCGCCCGTCCTCCAGGCACCAACCGGCGGTCCGCCGGGCGAGTTCCGCGGCGCCGCGAGCCGCGAAGAGGGCGTGATCCGGGCTTACCTGGAGCAGCACCTCGGCGGCGAACGACCAAAGCGCCTCCATGCCGGCGTTGACCGCCCGCCTCAGGTCGCCCGCTGCCGCGTACGCGTCCGCCAGGTAGGCCGGAAGCGCGGGCCCCTGTAGCCACCGTGGACGGCGGGCCGCGAGCGCCCGTGCATCCTCCAAGACCCGGATCGCTTCGTCGAGCGCGTCGCGTCCCCCATTGAAGAGTTGGCCGCGTAGCAGGTGAGAGTATCCGATCGCCCGTAGCAGGGTTTCGCGGTCGTCATAAGGCGACTGAAGGAGGTCGGCCGCCGATTCCAATGACCGGAGGGCACCGTCGAACAGGGTGGTGTCGCGCTCCAGCACTCCTAGATAGAGGCGTCCGAGCGCTGCGAGAACGGCGCAATAGTTGGCGTACGGTCCGGCGGCCCGCTCGTTCGCGTGGAAGCCTTCAAGGAGATCGACCGCCGAGCGGACGTACGCGCCTTCGTTCGCCTTGATGCCGCGTAGCATGCGCGCACTGGCGAGTCCGGCCACCAATATGGGCCGGACGGCACTGGATTCCGGAAGCGCCTCCAATGCCGCCGTCAGGAGCCTGTCGGAGTTCTCCCAATGGGACGCCTCGTCCACGTCGTCCCCATTAAGCAGGAACAACAGTCCGCGTACGCCAAGTAAGAGGGGCGAGGTCTCGTCGGCTCCTCCAGTGGGCAGGGCATGAATCTCCATTCCTCTCAGCATCAGATCGTGGCTGAGATGCTGATCCGCGAGCCCACCCGTCGCACGGCGAATGAGGTTGGCGCCGAGGACGGGCAGAATGAGCGCAGCCAATGCGGCATCATGCGCCGCGAATGGTAGTGCCTCCTCCAGGCGCCGCCAGGCCTCCGCGAGGACGGCGTCGTCATTGTCCAGCATTCCCTGCAGCGACCTTATGGAAGAGAGAATCGTCAGCTTCCACGCGTCCCCTGTGTCCACGGGCGGTCCTGCAGGGAGCTCGAGGTCGCGAGCCGTGAGCAGCATCTCCTGCACGGCCTCCGGAGTCGGATCGAGGGCCACGCCGACGTACTGTAGCCCGACCATCGACAGGAGAATTTCCTCACGTCGAGGATCGTCCTCGTCGAGGCTTTCAATTGCCTCCGCCAGTGTTTCGCGTGCCCTTTTCAGGCCCTCGAGTGAAAAAGTTTCGTCGCCGATGGCGTAGGCAAAGGCCAACTCCTGAACAAGGAAACCATCGCCCCTTTTGAGTGACAGGTCTTTCAGTGGTTCGAGTTCTCTTACCACTTCTCCAGCGATTGCTGCGTTCGGTTGTAGGCGCATCTCCAATCCGGCGGCCACACCACGCACGACGCTTGCGATCTGTCCGAGCGACCCCTTACCGGTGACGTCACCGAAGGCTGCGCGCAATTGCTTGATCATTGTTCGGAAGTCAACGGTGGTGAGGGCGCCGGTCCTTCCCTGAAGCAGCATGCGGGACGCCATCAGCATCATCCGCAGGGGGGAGGGCAGCGGACGAATCTCGGTGGGCAGAAGCGACTCCTCGATTCGCCCCAGCAGGTCGATGCCCTTTTCGTAGTCCTCGAAGTGACCGGTCACGAGTTTGACGAGAGCCAAAGGGCCCTTTGCGAGGTGGCGGTCCAGCAACCTCTTGATCAGCAGGAGGCCCAGCAGAAGCCGCGCCGCCTCACCCTTCTCGGTTTCGAGAACACCAGCGGGGGTCACCTCGCGTAGCAGCTCGATGACTCGATCCAGTTCATGTGGGTCGTCGAGCGGCGCGGCCCGCCCCACCAGACCGGCTATCAGCCGCAGTGTGACCTTGGCACGCCGCTCGTCCTCCGGCGGCAGGGACTCGCGGGCCTCCGTCAGCGTCTCAACCGCCTCGTCCCAAAGACGGTGGCGTACCGCCTCGTCCTCAGTCGCCACGGCAAGCCTGCCAAGAGCCCTGCCAAGGTCGATCAGGGCAGGAACACGCTCACGGCCGCCGACCTCGGCCGCCCTGCGGCGCAGCTCGTCGATGTCGGGCCGGAACTCGTCGTCCATTCGCAATCCTCCCGTTGGCGCCAAGTTTCCCGCGCACCCTCGTTGCGATCCGGACCTTTCCACCAAGGGTGCCGAAATCATGGAATTCTGTGTAACTCCCACCGCACTCCATAGCCCGAACCGACCTGCAATCCCGTGAAACGCACCTCGGCCAGCCCAAGAGAATCGATCTCCACGCTCCGCAACCCCATGACCGGCCGCTCGATCAGGCCAGGTGAAACCCCATCCATCAACCAGAGCGCCCGCGGAACCGCCGTACCATAAAAGTGAACACGCAGCCCGAACTCATCGCATCGGCATGACGGAACAAATGCGTAATACGGTACTTGGGAGTAACAGTTGAACCGGCTGTCGTTGACGGGCATGCGGCCCGCACCGCAGGCGACGACACGGCGCTCCTCGCAAAACTCCGGTGCTGGTCCGCCCAGCCGCAACAGGGTGTTGACAGATGCGTAGTACCAGCCGGGAGAGGCGATGTCGATTGCCTCGCCCATTAGGTCGATCGCCTCTTCCAGCCGTCGCCGTACAGTTCGCGCGTCTCTTTCTATAAGTGTGGCGAGCCAGTCGAGCCGATCCCGTAGAAAACGCTGTCGCGCCCGAGCGTCCAGGCCGAAAGCCACCCGCGCGACCAGTTTGAGATCCGGCGGAAGCAACTCGATCGAGGTCTCCAACAACGCGATGAGCCGAACCCGCCGTCCTTCCCCGTCAGCGTCCGGAGCAGTCCCGGCGAGCTCGTTCAGGCGCGGCCCCAGGCGCTCGGCGAGATCGGACGAGTAAACACCTCGGCCTCGGCAAATCGCCCGCAATTCTTGGCGCATGTCCCCAAGCTACAAAAGCACGACTTAGAAGATGGAGAACAACCGATTTGCGCCCAGTAAACGCCCTCGATACGACCACGGCGAAGAGGCAAGACTCAGAGCCCGCCCCCAAGTGGGTCTGCTCGTCGGAAGCGACGCCCGAAGAATGGCCTCGCTTAATGTTCTGCGATCGGGATTCGGAGGTTCCGGCCGGCAGCGGCGGGCTTCGGTGCGGCCCCAGTCGCTCCGGACATGCGCACTATGGTGAAGGGGACATCCGCCCATGCCGATGTCAGGGCGGTTTGTCCGCGTGTCCCGCCAACGACGATCAGGTGCGGCAGAGGGTGGCCCTTCCCCCGCCGAGGCCCTGGAAGGCGTAGTCGAGCAAGCCGGCACCCCTCCTATGCAAGGAAATACGAACGTCGGCACAGGTGCTGTCGGGATCGCTCACGACGTCCTCGCGTATCTCGATGTGGGATCGCTGAAGTCCGTAAGGGTGAGTTCGCAGGAGCAGCGCAGCAGGCCGTAGTAGGTCTTGCCGACCGGGTCGTCGAGTTCGCCGCCGTGCAGTGTTAGCGACACCGGGTACTTCTGGAAGTTGAGAGCTTTGGCTGGGTGACGATGCCGGTCCAGGTGCCCAGAAAGGAATCAACATCTCCGGAGCCTCGGTAGCTGTCGGCGTCGGGGTGACCGTTGGGGATGCGGTCAGGGTGACCGTGGCGGTGGGCATCGGCGACAGCGTCACGCGCACCGTCACGGTGATGGCGGACGTCGCCAGAGCGAGCACGACCGCAGCGGCCTTGCGCGGTGCCGACCATTTGTTGAGCGGCCCCGCCTTCCTGGCGACAGAGGTCGCGACCGTTCGTGGAGCATCAACTTCCCGTGCCGGGCGTCGCGATGCCGCCTGGCCAAGCCGTACCCGGGAGGGGCGCCGGGGACGGCTCCACCAGGGGGCGCTGAAACGGTGGAGGCTCATACTCATAAAGCGTGGCGACGACGGCCGGTGGGAACCAGGAGCCGAGTGTCTCCGGGGCGTTGGTGCCGACGAAGTCGACGATCTCAGCGAGAGTGGGCCGGTCAACGGGATTCAAAGCGAGACAGCGCTCCAGGAGGCCGGTCAGTTCCCGGGGGCAGCCGGTCAGTTGGGGCGGCTCGTGGTCCCATCCTCAACACCCGCGCCCGACCCGAGCCGGTCGACCTGTTGGATGCGGGGGCCGAGGAGACGCTGACCGAGCGATGCCTTGCCATTCGGTAGTGGGCTTGAGTTGCGGCTCGCAGATGACCACCACCGAGGCCGCCTGAACGTTCAGCGGTCGACATCCTTGAAGCTGACCTGGCTCGTGACGTGATCTCTCGCCGAGCGAGAGCGTCTCTGGTCCTGCGACCCCGATCAATCCTGGTGCCGTTGGCGACAGCGACCTCCAAGTCTAACTCGCAACTCTTCACCACCCCGGAAACCAGTTGGTCCAGGCGCGTCGGGTGGTCGAGCATAGAGCGTGTGGACGTTCCCAAGCTCGCGCCTGAGGATGTGGGTTTCCTACTTCGTGACCTGTGCATCCGCCTGGGGTTCTGCCTGTCTCCGGCAAACCAGGCGGCGCTCTGCGCAGCGCCACCGGCGGATGTGGACTCGTTCACAGATGCGGTTTTTCGAGCCGAGGGCTTGGACGCATTGCTTCACAGGAGGCTACGAGGTCAGGTTCGGGAGATGGTGGCACGGGCTTTCGAGGCGGGCGGCACGACCCCGTGACGCGATGAGCCGGCGGATGAGGCGGACGCGTCGCGATGCGGGGCCACGCTGGGGACGGCCTCTAGGGTTTCTCGCCGTCGATCGGGTGTTCGATCGCTCGGCGGTCGTGAGAAGAGCGAAGGCTTCGACAAGGCACGCCTGAGGCGGCGGATCCCGCAGGGTGTGGGGTGGACGTTCCCTGGTGTCTGTTTACGCTAAGTGCATAGGTGGGCGACGAGACGTCGCTAACCAGCGCATCGAGGACGCGTTGGCGGCATGAGCGGCAACTGCGGTGGGGAGGCTCCGGAGCGTTCCGGGGCTTCTCTTGTCTTGTGTGCTGACCTGGGCAAACGCCGCACGGGTCATTCCGCGTACGTTCCGGGAACGGTGCCGTGTGGCTGCCTTCGGTGGCATCCGGCTGCATCCCGCCCGAAACGGGGTACGAGGTGTTCTCGCAGTTCAGGGGCGGGATGGGCTGATCAGGGTGGCGCGCCCGGCAGGATTCGAACCCGCGACCGTCGGATTAGAAGTCCGATGCTCTGTCCAGCTGAGCTACGGGCGCATGGCGCCCGGCTGGACGCCGGGACACAGTGTATGGGGGCTGGTCCCCGGGCTCCACATCTATACGTCGTTACTGTGAGTGAGGGCGCGGAGGGGGGGCGGAGTCTTATCTTTGGTCGGTGTGGTGGTGAACATCGAGGTTCCGCTCTCCGGCGGGGGTGTGTCGGAGGGTGTGGTGCGGGTCGGGGACACGGTGCGGAGGCCGAGGCGGGCGCACAGTGCGGCCGTGCACGGGGTGTTGCGGCATCTGGAGGCGGTGGGGTTCGACGGGGCGCCGCGGGTGTTGGGGGTCGACGTTCTGGGGCGGGAGGTTCTGAGTTGGGTGCCGGGGGAGGTGCCGCGGCGGCCGTTGCCTGAGTATGCGGCGTCGGAGGAGGCGCTCAGGGGCGTTGGACGGTTGTTGCGGCGGTACCACGAGGCGGTGGTGTCGTACGGGGTGCCGGAGGGGGCGGTGTGGGACGGGGAGACGTCGAATCTCGACGGGGAGCCGGAGGTCATCGGGCACTGTGATGTGACGCCGGACAATGTGGTCTTTCGGGGTGGGGCGCCCGTTGCGCTCATTGATTTCGATCTGGCCCGGCCGACGACGCGGTTGTTCGACGTGGTGACGGCGTTGCGGCATTGGGGGCCGATCGCCGATCCGGCCGATCGGGACGCGGTGCTCTACCAGGTCGATGTGGGACGGCGGTTGCGGGTTCTCTGCGACGCCTACGGGGTGGATCGTGGGATGCGGCGGGACGTCCTGCCGGCCGCCCGGGTAAGGTTCGAGCGGTCTTATCGGGCGATGCGGGCGCGGGCCGAGCGTGGTGGGGGCTGGGCGCGGATGTGGCCCGGGGCGGGGCAGCGGATACGGCGCGCGCAGGACTGGTTGGAGCGGAACTGGGATGAGCTCGATGCGTGTCTCTGGTGAAGGGCTGCTTCTCGGGGTGGCGTTGGACGCGCTTTTCGGGGATCCGAAGAGATGGCATCCGGTCGCGGGGTTCGGGCGGGTCGCTTCGGTGACCGAAAGGGTTCTGTACGGGGATTCGCGGTGGCGTGGGGTTGTTTTCGCCGGGGTTCTCGTGGGGGGTGCGGGCGTCGGCGGGGTCGTGTTGGAGCGGCTTGGGCGCGGGAGTGTGCTGGTGACCGCCGTGTCGACGTGGGTCGTGCTCGGAGGGACCTCGTTGGGGCGGGAAGGGCTCGTGATGGCGCGGGCTTTGGAACGGGGGGATTTGGCGGCGGCGCGGAAGCGGCTGCCGCATTTGTGTGCGCGGGATCCTCAGGGGTTGGACGAGGCGGGGTTGGCGCGGGCGGTGGTGGAGTCCGTTGCGGAGAACACGTCGGATGCGGCGGTCGCTCCTTTGGTGTGGGGGGCGGTCGCGGGTGTTCCGGGGTTGCTCATGTATCGGGCCATCAACACGTTGGACGCGATGGTCGGGTATAGGAATCCGAGGTATGAGCGGTTCGGGTGGGCGGCGGCGAGGTTGGACGATGCCGCCAATTGGGTTCCGGCGCGGTTGACCGGCGCTTTGGTGGGGTTGTGTTCGGGGCGTGAGGCCTGGCGGGTGTTCCTGCGGGATGGGAAGAAGCATCCGAGTCCGAATGCGGGGCGTGTCGAGGCCGCGTTCGCCGGGGCGCTCGGTGTGCGGTTGGGCGGGGTGAACGAGTACGGCGGACGGGTCGAACGGCGTCCCGAAATGGGCGACGGGCGGGCCCCCGAAGCGCGGGACATCCGCAGGGCGGTGGGTCTTTCGGCGGTGGTGACGTTCGCGGCGGCGGCCGTGGTCCGGAGCCTGCGGTGAGCGGGCTGCTGGTCGCCGGGACGACGTCCGACGCGGGAAAGAGCGTGGTCACGGCGGGGTTGTGCCGGTGGCTCGCGAGGCAGGGCGTGCGGGTCGCGCCGTTCAAGGCGCAGAACATGTCGCTGAACTCGATGGTGACGAGTGACGGCGCGGAGATCGGGCGGGCCCAGTACATGCAGGCGCAGGCGGCGGGGGTCGAGCCGCGGGCCGTGATGAATCCGGTGCTGCTCAAGCCGGGCAGCGATCGGCGCAGTCAGGTGGTGGTTCTGGGGCGTCCGGTGGGGGACGTCGACGCGCGGCGGTACGGGGAGTACAAGGAACGGCTTGCGGGAGTCGTGCGGGAAAGTCTCGCGGAGCTGCGGGACGAGTACGACGTCGTGATCTGCGAGGGGGCGGGGAGCCCGGCCGAAATCAATCTGCGGGCCGGGGACATCGTCAACATGGGGCTGGCGCGGGCCGCCGAACTGCCGGTCGTGGTGGTGGGGGACATCGACCGGGGTGGGGTCTTCGCGTCGCTGTTCGGGACGGTGGCGTTGTTGGAGCCCGAGGATCAGGCTTTGATAGCGGGCTTCGTCATCAACAAGTTCCGCGGCGCCCGGGAACTGCTGGAGCCGGGGCTTGAGCAGTTGGAGAGACTGACCGGGCGGCCGACGCTGGGCGTGCTTCCCTGGAAACTCGGGCTGTATCTGGATTCCGAGGACACTTTGGCCTTGGACGCGCCCCGCCCCGACTCGAAAGGCCCGGTCGGAAGGGAGACCCTCCGGATCGCGGTCGTGAGGTTTCCACGGATTTCGAATTTCACCGACCTGGACGCGCTGGCCTGCGAACCGGGAGTCGTGGTCCGTTACGCGGCCGGTGCCGGGGATCTGGCGGAGGCCGATGTGGTCGTCCTGCCGGGAACGCGGGCGACGGTGCACGATCTGGCGTGGCTGAGGGAACGGGGAATGGCCGACGAGATCGTCCGGCGCGCGCGGGAAGGATGGCCCGTGCTCGGTATCTGCGGCGGCTACCAGATGCTCGCCCACGAGATCGTGGATCACGTCGAGTCGGGCGCGGGACGGGTCGAGGGGCTCGGGCTGCTTCCGGCGACGGTCGAGTTCGGGCGGGAGAAGACACTCGGGCGGCCACGCGGGCGGGCGTACGGCGAGGACGTCCAGGCCTACGAGATCCACCATGGCGTGGTCGCGGCGGAGGGCGAACCGTTCCTCGACGGGTGCCGGCAGGGCTCGGTTCTCGGGACGACTTGGCACGGCGCGATGGAGAACGACGGGTTCCGGCGCGCCTTCCTCCGGGACATGGCCCGCAGGAGCGGCCGCGCCTTCACCCCCGCGCCCGACATGTCGTTCCAGGCGGTGCGGGAGGCGACGCTGGACGCGCTCGGCGACCTCGTCGAGGAGCATCTCGACACCGACGCCGTGTGGCGGATCATCGAGCGCGGCGCGCCGCGCGACCTTCCCGTCGTCCCACCGGGCGGAGCGCCCCCCACCGCTGTAGGGTGATCCATTCGAGGGCACCGGGCGCGCAACAGGAGGACTCCCGTGACGGAGACGCGGTCCAGTCTGATCGTCCCGCTGATGAGGGCGCGGGTGCCCGCGGAGATCCAGCTGGAGTTCCCGCTGCCCCCGGACGAGGAGCCGATCCGCGACCCGTTCGCCGCCGACCTCTACGTCACCTACGCGCTGGAGATCGCCGACGAAAGCGTGCCGTCCGGCCGCCGGCATGAGCAGGTGGCGCGGCGGCACTGCGACGAACTGGGCGTACCGCCGGACGAGCTGCGCCGCCGCGCGGTGCTCAACCTGCGGGACCTGCGTCCCGGCCTCGGCCTGAACTGGTATCCGGACGTGCGCGCCGTGACGGTGTCGCTCGGCGGCGGGGACGGGACGGCCGCCGCCCGGCGCACGGCCTCCCGCGGAACGCTGGAGTCGGGCCTGCTGCTGGACGACGGTTTCCTGGAGAAGCTCGCCCAGGACGTGGAGGGCGACCTCGTCGTCGCCGTCCCCGCGCGGGACGTGTTCGTCGCGTCCGGTACCGGCCACCCCGACGGTGTCGACAAGCTCCGTTGGACCGTGGCTCAGGTCTGGGCCGGCGACCGCGCCGACCGGGGGGACACCGGCGTCCCGGCCGACCCGGCGTGGGACGTGCCCGCCGGGAGCCTGCTCACCCACGACCTGCTGGTCCGGCGCGGCGGCGTCTGGGACGTCCTCCCCTCCTGATCACGACAATGTCTTGAGCCGCGGCCACAGCTGAGGCCACGGGGCGCGCTGGCCGCGGCACACCCAGATCGGCTTGCCCTGCTCCTGGTTGTCGAGGCCGACGCCGTTGTCGACCTGGCCCACGGGACGCACGTCCGTCCAGAACTGACGCAGGTATGACGCGCCCGCGACCGTCTCGGGCCCGACGACGACGGCCGGTCCGCCGGTGTCGGGCGGACGCCCGAAGTACCAGTAGCCGTTGTGACCGCTGTAGGCGCGGGGCAGGCCGAGATCGGGCCCGTACCTGTCGAGCGCGCCGGCCTCGCCGTAGTTGCTCACGACGATCACCGCCTTGGAGCGTTCCTCCGGCGGCAGGGCGGCGTGGACCCGCGCGACCTGCGCGGCGAACCGCGGCCAGCCGACCGTCTCGGCGGTGTCGGCGTTGACGGCGGGCTGCGGAGTGTCGGCGAGCCGCGCGACGGGATACACGGGCAGGCTGAGCAGGACGGTCACGACACCGGTGACCGCGTACACCGGGACGGACGCCGCCCACCTCCAGCCGCGCGGCGCGCCGGCGCGCTCGATCTCGACGGCGCCCGCGGCCCACAGTGCCGCCCAGAGTCCGGCGAGATAGTACGGCTTGCCCGCCGTGATCAGGAACAGAATCGTCAGCAGCACGTACGCGTACCCGAGGAACCGGAACGTCCGCAGGTGGTCCGACCGGAACATCCGCCACAGCCCGTAGATCCACAGCCAGGAGAGCAGCACTCCGGTCAGCAGGATCTGGAACGGGACGAATCCGGGCCGTCCCCCGAAGTCGGCCTTTCCGGCGATCGCGTCCGCCATGTCGAGTTGCGGCCAGCCGTGGTCGGCCTGCCACAGCAGCCCGGGGACGAGCCCGGCGACCGCGACCAGCGCCGCCGCCGCGAGCATCGGCCGCCGCAGGAACTCGCGCGGTCCCGCCACGAGCAGCCCGGCGACGAGACCGACCAGCAGGAACGCGGCCAGATACTTGACGTTCACCGCCAGTGCCGCCATGGCCCCGACGGCGAGCAGGAGCCGCTGGTCGCGGGTCCGCGCCCAGCGGACCGTGAGCCACACGATCGTCGTCGACAGCAGCAGGTCGAGCGTCGCCGTGGAGAACAGGTGACCGGCCGAGACGACGAACGGGCACACGGCGTACGCGGCGGCCGTCAGCAGTTGCGCCCGCCGCCCGCCGCCCATCTCCCGGGCGGTCAGCCCGGCGACCACCACCCCGGCGGCGGAGAACAACGCGGCGGGGACGCGCAGCGCGACGAGCGAGTCGCCGAAGACGGCCGTGACCGCGCGGGCGAGCAGCGGCACGAGCGGCGGCTGGTCCGGGTACCCCCACGCCGGATGGCGTCCGGCGACCCGGAAGTACAACTCGTCGCGGTGGTAGCCGTACCGGGCGCTGACGGCCACCAGCAGGATGCCGAGCCCGGCGGC
Source organism: Actinomadura pelletieri DSM 43383 (assembly GCF_003634705.1). Taxonomy (GTDB): domain Bacteria; phylum Actinomycetota; class Actinomycetes; order Streptosporangiales; family Streptosporangiaceae; genus Spirillospora; species Spirillospora pelletieri. The sequence continues at coordinate 1,277,258 of NZ_RBWU01000002.1, forward strand.
GATCAGCAGTACCGGTCGCCGGGCGAACGCGGGCGGCGAGGACGGCGGGACGATCGCGGCGGGATGGTCGGACGCCGCGGAGGCAGGGGCGGACATGCGACCGAACCTATGCCCCCCATGTCCACCAAGTCACGATCTTGGTTTCGGCCACCCTTGGACAGTGTCCATCCGGGTGAGGGGCCGCGGTCGGGGTTCGGAGAATTCGGTGGGCGGGGCGGGGCGCAACGCGTAATGTCGCGTTCATGGTGTCGACCGATCAGTTGCTGGGATTCTCGGCGATGGCGTTGGCCATCATCATCATTCCGGGCCCGTCCGTACTGTTCGTCGTCGGACGGGCGCTGGCGCACGGTCGTCGCACCGCGCTCGCCGGTGTCGTCGGCGGGGTGCTCGCCGCGCTCGTGCTGACCGTGGCCGTCGCGGTCGGCGTCGGCTCGATCGTGGAACGCTCCGCCGTCGTCTTCACCACCCTGAAGATCGTCGGCGCCGTCTACATCGTGTACCTCGGGGTGCAGGCCATCCGGCACCGCAGGTCCCTGCAGGAGACGATCGGCGCGGACGAGCGAAGCCACGGCGGCGACCTGCGGGCCCTCGCGCAGGGCTTCGTGGTGGGCGTCACGAACCCGAAGACGACCGTGTTCTTCGCGGCCGTCCTTCCGCAGTTCGTCGTCCGGGAGCACGGGCACGTCGCCCTGCAGATGATGGTGTTCGGGCTGATCTTCGCGGTGATCGCGCTGCTGAGCGACAGCGTCTGGGGCCTCGCCGCGGGAACGGCCCGGGACTGGTTCGCCCGCTCGCCCCGCCGTCTCGCCGCGATCGGCGGCACCGGTGGGCTGATGATGATCGGTCTCGGCGTCACCGTCGCGACGACCGGCCGCAAGGACTAGCCGCGTCCGGACGGATGTCAGACGGAGCAGAGGGCGAAGTCGTCGAACGTCGCACGCGGATACCCGGCGGTGCCGTTCTCGGGACGGCGCAGGATCAGACCGCTGGCTCCGGGGGCGCCGTTCGGGGCGGCGGCGGAGGCCTGCGTGACGGGCTCGCCGTTCACCCACATGCCGAGCCGCACGCTCGACCCGTCCGCCACGCACGCGGCCTGGATCCTGTTGTCGCCGTCGGCGAGGTCGGTCGCCATCCCCGCGGCCAGCTCCGTCACCTTGGGGCCGTCGAGGACGGCGATGCGGGCACGGCCGTCCGCGTGGAGCAGGAACGCGAAACCGGAGTCACGCCCACGGCAGAAGACCCCGGCCTCACCGTCCTCGGATTCGACCTTCACATCGATCAGCTGGGACGCGGGCATCGCGGAGACGGGCGCGTCGACGAGGGTCGCGGTCGTCGTCGGGAGAACGTTCAGCACGTACTTCTTGTCCTCATAGCCCGCGTCGGAGGCGGCGGTGGCGGCCGTCTTCCAGCCCGACTCCTCCCGGTCGAAGTCGTCGTCGACGAGCTTCCGTTCGACCTCGGGAGGCCGCCGGGCGAAGGAGTCGACGGCCCCGGTGGTCGTGGCGCCGTCCGGTGCGCCGTTCTCTCCCATCACGTCGAACGCGGGCATCATGACCGCGATACCGGCGGCGAGCGCCACGGCGGCGACGGGCAGCCGCCACCAGCGTTTGCCGTGGACCGTCGAGACGGGACCGGTCGGTGGCGGCGCGCCCATCTGCCTAGTCGGCGGAACCGAGTCGACGGTGCTCCGCGGCGTCTCCACCGGCGGCCCCTGGGGACGCGCCTCCCGCTCGGGCTTCTCGTTCCGGAGTGCCAACGTCGGTGCGGAGGCCGGTGCCGAGGGTGGTGTCTCATCGCCGGTCAGTGCCTGAATCAGCTGCCTGACCGGGGGACGTTCCGCCGGATCCTTCGCCAGCGACCGCGCGACGAGGTCGTACACGGACGGGTCGAGGCCGTCCAGGTCGGGATCGGCGGACGTCACCCGGTTGATGACCTCCGGGAGCGTCGCGCCGGGGAACGGGACGCGTCCCGTCCCCGCGTAGGCGACGACACAGCCCCAGGAGAACACGTCCGCGGCGGGCGTGACCTCCCGGCCGTGCATCAGCTCGGGCGCCATGAAGGCGGGGGTGCCGATGAACTGGCCGGTGCGGGTCGGGCCGTCGGGGGCGTCGAGGGCGCGGGCGATGCCGAAGTCGATGACGCGGGGGCCGGTGGACGACAGCAGCACGTTGGACGGTTTGAGGTCGCGGTGCACGATCCCGGCGCCGTGGACAGCGCTCAGCGCGGTCGCGACGTTGACGGCGAACGCCTCCAGATCGCCACCGCGCAGCGGGCCGTGCCGCTTGACGGCGTCGTCCAGGGACGGGCCCGCCACGTACTCGGTCACCACGTACAGCGGCTCGCCGTCCAGCCGGGCGTCCAGGACGGCGGCCGTGCAGAACCGGCTCACCTGCCGCGCCGCCGTCACCTCGCGGCGGAACCGCTCGTGGAACGCCTCGTCGTCGGCGAGCTCCGCGTTGATGACCTTGACCGCGACCTGGCGGCCGGTGTCGTCCTCGCCGAGGTACACGGTGCCCATGCCGCCGCGGCCCAGCCTGCCGGTGAGGCGGTACGGGCCGAGCCGCCTCGGGTCACGGTCGCGAAGTGGGGCCTGCATGGCTCGACTCCCGGGGGCCGGAGGGCACTGCCGTTTCAGTCTGACGTACGGTTCACTCATTTCGATGCGCGAACCAGGGCGAGAAGTTCGCCCGATCTAGTGGAGTTCGTGGAATTTGGGGGAGACGGCGTGGACGTGACGACCGATGTGCTCGGCCCCGGGTACGAGGCGATCGAACTGCCGATGGGCCGGGACGCCGAGGGTGAGGTGGTCGCGACGCTCGTGCGGCGGCGCCGTACCGATCCGTCGCGCCGGGCGGTCCTGTACCTGCACGGGTTCGTCGACTACTTCTTCCAGCGGCACCTGGCCGACTTCTACGTGAAGCTCGGTTTCGACTTCTACGCGCTGGACCTGCGCAAGTACGGTCGGTCGCTGCGCCCGCACCAGACGCCCAACTACATCGAAAGCCTGTCGGACTACTTCCCGGAGATCGACGAGGCCGTCCGGATCGTCCGGGACGTGGACGGACACGACACGCTCCTGCTGAACGGCCACTCGACCGGCGGGCTCATCGCCGCCCTGTGGGCCGACACGACGAAGGAACGCGGCCTGGTCGACGGCCTCTTCCTCAACAGCCCGTTCCTCGACATCGCGGAACCGCTGGTCATGCGCAAACTCGGCGCGGGCCTGGCGAGGGCCCTGCGGCCGGGATTCCCGAAGGCGAAGCTTCCGGCGGGGGTGTCCGACCGGTATCCGCGGAGCATCCACCGCGACCACGAGGGCGAATGGGACTTCGACCTCGGATGGAAACCGATCCTCGGTTTCCCGGTCCGCGCGGCGTGGCTGGCGGCCGTGCGGCGCGGGCAGCTCCGGTTGCACCGGGGCCTGGACGTCGACGTGCCCGTGCTGGTGATGGCGTCCAGACGAAGCGTCCGGCCCACCCGCAAGGCGCTGGACGTGACCGGGGCCGACGCCGTTCTGGACGTGGAGCACATGGCGCGGTGGGCGCCCAGGATCGGGCGGCACGTCACACTCGTCCGCATCGACGGCGGCCTGCACGACCTGGTGCTGTCACCCGAACCGGTCCGCGGACAGGTGTTCGCCGAACTGACCCGCTGGACGAACGCCTACCTGCTGTGTTGATTGCAGGCGTGTTTATTGCAGGCCCGGCCCACTGCCTTGCGGCTCGCTGCGTGACCGGGCCTGTGCGGACGCGCATCGCTTCGCGATCTGAACGGTTTGCTTGCCTTCGGCGTTGCGCCGGGCGGGTCACGCGTTCGTGTGCGGGCTGAGGCCGGTTCGTGCAGGTTCTAGTCGAGGATCTTCGACATGTCGAAGTCGTCGAAGTGGACGTTCACCGCCTGGGTCTCGTTGCCGCCCTGCTGGATCTCCATTCCGACCCAGCCGTTGCCCAGCGGCTGGTCGGTGTCGGTGACGTCGATGACCTGTTCGCCGTTCACCCAGAGCCGGAGCCTGACCCGCTTGCCGTCGTCCTGACCCGCGCAGGCGATCTGAATCTTGTTCGCGCCCCCGGCGTCGAAGCCGGGAACGGAGTCGGGGGCGGCGAGTTCCTTGCTGCCGCGGTCCCCGTTGACCTTGCGGAGCACCGCGCCCTTGCCGTCGCTGCGGACCAGGAACAGGTACTGGGTGATGACGTTGCGGTTGTTGTTTCCGCGGCACAGCATCCCGAACCGGGCGTCGGCGGGCCCCTCCGCGACGGTCGCCGTCACGGTCGCCAGCACCGGGTCGGGGAAGGCGCTCACATCCTTCTTCGGCACCCACCGGGTGACGGACTTGAGGTACCGGCTGGTCTTCATCGAGTACTTGCCGTCACGGTAGCCGTAGTCGTCGCCGAAGCTGTCCCAGCCGGACTGGTCGTTGGCGAAGTCGTCGCTGAACGTCGTCGCCAGGTTCTCGGGCGGGCCGTCCGAACGCAGCACGGTGAACGCGACGACGGCGAGGACGGCTAGCGCCGCGACGGCCGCGCCGGCGATGAGCAGCGGGCGGCGCGGCCCGTTCCGTCCGCCGGGCGCGGGACGGGCGGAGTCGCTGCGCGTGACGTCGGTGCCTCGCGTCGGCGTGGGCTCCGGCCGGGGCGTGCCCCGCGTGGGCGGTCCGGTCCGTGCCTGTACGGTCGGGTCGGTCGTGGTGCCGTGCCAGCCCGCCTGGACGGTCTGGGCCAGTGTCGCCGGGTCGGCCTTCTCACCGCCGCCGACCAACCGCCCGAGGAGGTCCTGGACGGACGGCCGCTTGCGTGGATCCTTGTCGAGCGCGGCGGCGACCACGTCGCGCAGGTCGGGGTCGAGGCCGTCCAGCCGCGGTTCGTCGTGCGCGACCCGGTAGAAGATCTCCGGGACGGTGTTGCCCGCGAACGGCGCGCTGCCCGTCCCGGCGTAGGCGACGACGCAGCCCCAGGAGAACACGTCCGACGCGGGTGTGACCTGCTCGCCGCGCAGCAGTTCGGGCGGCAGGTAGTTCGGCGTGCCGACGAACTGGCCGGTGCGGGTGGGGCCGTCGGCGGCGTCGAGGGCGCGGGCGATGCCGAAGTCGATGACGCGGGGGCCGGTGGACGACAGCAGCACGTTCGCGGGCTTCAGATCGCGGTGCACGATCCCGGCGCCATGGATGGCGGCGAGGGCGGTGGCGACGCCGACCGCGACGCCCTCCAGGTCGGAGCCGGGCAGCGGGCCGCGGTCCGCGACCGCCCGCTCCAGGCTCGGACCCTCGATGTACTCGGTGACGACGTACAGCGGGTCGTCGTCGAGTTCGGCGTCCAGCACGGGCGCGGTGCAGAACCGGCGGACCTGCCGGGCCGCCGTCACCTCACGGCGGAACCGGTCGCAGAACGCCGCCTCCCCGGCCAGCTCCCGGTTGATCACCTTGACGGCGACCCGGCGGGTGCCGGTGCGGTCCTCGCCGAGATAGACCGTCCCCATGCCGCCGCGGCCGAGCCTGCCGACGATCCGGTAGCGGCCGAGTTCGGTGGGATCCTCGGGGCGCAGGGCCTCGCCGTTCTCTCCTGCATGGGTGGTCATCGTGGTCCTGAACTGGATATGGGGGGTCGTTTCCGGAAAACCCTAGTGGGCCGCGCCGTTTCCTCGAACGAAGCCTTGGACGTACGAAACGGTCAACGCGTTCGGCGTGCCCGCGGAAGAGTCCGGAACGGCGGGAGCGTCTCGCCGGTGAGTCCGAACGCGTAGGCGATGACGCGGCCCGACCAGCGCTGGCAGCCGACGACCAGCCGGTACAGCGTCCGCGGATAGCGGCCGGTGAACGGGATGAGCAGCCAGCTCACCGGCATGGCGACCACCAGGAACGCGAACATCCCCATCATCACGAACAGGTGCGGGAGGACCAGAACGCCCCTGAGCAGGGTGAACCAGCGTCGCGGGCCCTGCCATTCGGTCGGGTACGGCAGGTCGACCACGACGGTGTCGGCGTCCGCGGCGGGTTCGCGCCGGGCGAGGGAGGCGGCGGGACGGGTCGGCTCCGCCGTGGGAGCGTTCCGCCCGTTCCGGTTGATCGTTCCGTTCGACCGGTTCGTCCGGTTGGGCTCGGGGGTGGGTCGAGGGGGCGGGACGTTCGCGTCGTTGCTCGACGCGGTGTTCGGCAGGGGGCCCTGCCAGGTCGCCGAGAGCGCCTCCAGGGCGTGCTCGGGGCTCTCCTGACCGACGAGGCGGGTGAGGATCTGCCGGGCGGTCGGCCGTTTGCGCGGGTCCTTGCCGAGGGCGGCGGCGACGATGTCGCGCAGTCGCGGGTCGAGGCCGTCGAGGTCGGGCTCGTCGTTGCCGATGCGGTGGAACGTCTCCGCGACCGTCTTGCCCTGGAACGGTGGATGGCCCGTTCCCGCGTAGACGACGACGCAGCCCCACGAGAACACGTCCGACGCCTGCTCGACGGGTTCGCCGCGCAGTACCTCCGGCGCGATGTAGGCCGGGGTCCCGACGAACTGGCCGGTGCGGGTGGGGCCGTTCGGGTTGTCGAGGGCGCGGGCGATGCCGAAGTCGATGACGCGGGGGCCGGTGGACGACAGCAGCACGTTCGCGGGTTTCAGGTCGCGGTGGACGATCCCGGCGCCGTGGATGGCGGCGAGGGCGGTGGCGACACCGACCGCGACGCCCTCCAGGTCGGAGCCGGGCAGCGGCCCCTTGGCGTGGACGGCGCTCTCCAGGCTCGGCCCGTCGATGTACTCGGTGACGATGTACGGCGGATCCTGGTCAAGCCCGGCATCCAGCACAGGAGCGGTACAAAAACGATGAACGCGACGGGCCGCGGTCACCTCGCGGCGGAAGCGGGCGAGGAACGCCGCCTCCCCGGCGAGGTCCCGGTTGATGACCTTGACGGCGACACGGCGGCCGTCGGGCTCCGCGCCCAGGTAGACCGTTCCCATGCCACCACGGCCGAGACGTCCGAGCAGGCGGTAGGGCCCGAGAACACGTGGTTCGTCCTGCTCCAGGGGTTCGGCGGCGTATGTGGTCATGGCGGGCGGTCTCCTCGAAGATCGTCTATTCCGAGGCCAGCCTAAGGGAGTCGGCGCGTCCCGACTGCCGGGTCAGGGGATCAGTAGAAGCTTGCCGGTGGTGCGCCGCGCCTGAAGATCGGCGTGCGCGGTGCCGGCGTCGGCGAGGTCGTGCCGGTGCCCGACCCGGATCTCCAGGTCGCCGGACGCCACCCATCCGTAGACGTCGGCGGCGCGTTCCAGCAGCTCCTCACGGGTGGCGACATAGTGGGCCAAAGTCGGACGGGTGAGGAACAGCGACCCGGCCGGGTTGAGGCGCTGCGGGTCGAACGGCGGCACCTTCCCGCCCGCCGCCCCGTACAGCGCGAGGACGCCGCGCCGCCGCAGGCTCGCGAGGCTCCCCTCGAACGTGGGCGCCCCGACACCGTCGTACACGGCGGCGACGCCCTCTCCGTCGGTCAGCTCCCGTACCCGGTCGGCGAACCCGTCGTAGCCCATCGTGACGTCCGCGCCCGCGTCCCTGGCGAGCTTCTCCTTCTCCGGCGTCGACGCCGTCGCGAACACCCGCGCGCCCAGCGCCTTGGCCGTCTGCGTGAGCAACAGCCCCATGCCGCCCGCCCCCGCGTGCACGAGGACGGAGTCGCCCTCCTGGATCGGGTACGTCGACCGCGTCAGGTAGTGCGCGGTCATGCCCTGGAGCAATGCCGCCGCCGCGTCCTCCAGGCTCACCTCGTCCGGGACGGGGACGACCCTGTCCGCCCGGACGAGGGCCCGCTCCGCGTAGGCGCCCTCCACGTCGGTGCTCGCCACCCGGTCGCCGACCGAGAGATCCCGGACGCCGTCCCCGACCGCCGCGACCGTGCCCGCCGCCTCGATGCCCGGCGTGAAGGGAAGCTCATGCGGGTACGCGCCGGTCCGGAAGTACACGTCGATGAAGTTGACCCCGGCCGCGGCCACATCGATCACCACCTCCCCGGGACCCGCTTCCGGCACGGAACGTTCCGTGACCGTCAGGACCTCGGGGCCGCCGTTCTCGGTGATGACGATCGCGCGCATGCCGTGCTCCTACTCCTGCTGGTTCCCTGGGCACATTGATCTTGGCAACCCGGCCTTCGGGCGGCCTATTCCACCGCTGGAACGGTCAAACCCAGTCGCGCATGGTCTCGCTGACCAGCGCGACGGCCTCCTCGACACGCGCGGCGACCTGTCCGATGTCCCAGATGTCCTGTCGGGCGCAGTCCTCGAACGCGATCTTGGTCGCGGACATGAAGAACGCGACGACGATCTTCGGGCGCAGGTCCGCCACCGGGTCCACGTCCTCGCGCCGCGCGATCTCGGCGGCCAGCGTCTCCGCCGCCACCCCGTGCCGGGCCATCTGCGCCGCCACCAGCGACGGCGTCGCCTCGATCACCCGCCGGACGCGGCGGAACCGGGCGCTGTCGGCCGGGTCGCCCGTGGCGATGCTGCGGAGCACGACGCGCATCGACTCGTACAGCGCGGTGAACGGCCGCTCTCCGGGCGGACGCGCGGCAAGAGCCTCCGTCAGGGTCCGGTCGTGTTCGCCGAGGAAGCTCATCACGACGTCCTCCTTGGTGGCGAAGTAGCGGAAGAACGTCCGCTGCGACACCTCCACGGCCGCCACGATCTCGTCGATCGTCGTCGCCTCGTACCCCTGGGAGACGAACAGCTCCAGGGCCGCGTCGGTGAGCGCGAGCCGGGTCCGCTGCTTCTTGCGTTCGCGGAGCCCCGCCGACTCGGCGCCCTCCTGACCGGGCTCCCGAGTGGTGCCTGACGGGTCGCCGACGGGGGCGGCGCTCATCGGCTCGCTCCTTCTCTGCGCGTGACGCGGGCGCGTTGGGCCCGTCCTTCAGAGGCTTCTATCACGGACGGAGCCTCCGCGAGAGCGGGAGGGGTGTCGGCGCCCCGAACAGGGGGCGTCCGCCGCGGCGGACCGGTCCGTTCCGCGATTGGCGCACACGGAGGCGGCACGTTGTCCCGGTTCATACGGACCATCCTCGGCGAATCGCGAATCAGTCGCTCCACTCTCGCAATTTCCCTGCACAGCCCGGGGATTCGGGTCATGCTGATGACCGGTCACCAACTGTCGCCGGACGATCGCCCTTGGTCATCGCCCGGTGGACCTCGGACCACTGGAGGCGGCTGATGTGTCTGTAGTGGGTGGGCGGGAGACCGCCGAGACGCGCCGACGGCATCTCGCGGCGCTGGCGTACGAAGTCGAGGTCCGCGGGCTCTCCTGGAGGCTCGCGGGCCCGGAGGAGTCACTGCTGAGCGTGTCGGGTCCGCGGGTGCGGGGCCGGATCATGGTCGTCGCCACCCCGTCCGGCGACGGCTGGTTCTACCTCTGGCCGGGCGGGGGCATGGCCGATGTCGCCGAGGTCGCGGCGGTCGCCGACCGGCTGGCCCGCATGCTCGCGTGACCGGGCCCCGCCTTGCTCGCGCGGCGACGGTGTCCCTAGACTCGGGTGGCGAACGTTTGTTCGAATCTTGTCCGCATGTCCTTCCCCCGTGCGGTGAGCCCGAGGGGGAGGCAGATGACACGCGTGTTCGGCGACCCCGTGGACGTCTGGGTGAACGACGGACGTCCCGTCAGGTTCGTCTGGCGCGGCCGGCTCTACACCGTGCGGCGGGTGTTGGAGCACTGGGTCACGACCCGTGACTGGTGGCGGGAGCGGCATCCCGACGGCGAGGCCACCGGCGAGCGGGAGTTCTGGCGGGTCGAGGCGACCCCGGGCCGGGAGATCGGCGTCTACGAGCTACGTCATGACGTGGCGGCCGACAGTTGGCTGCTCTCCCGGGTATGGGACTGACGTGCACATTCATGTCGCCTCGTGCTATTCGCTGCGGTACGGCGTCGCGCCGCCCGCCGCGCTGGCCGAGCGCGCGGTGGACCTCGGCATGCGGACGCTCGCGCTGACCGACCGCGACGGTCTGTACGGCGCCGTCCGGCACGTTCGCTCATGCGCCGACGCGGGCCTCGGGGCCGTCGTCGGCGCCGACCTCCGGGTCGCCTCCACCGGAGAGGAACGGATCGTGGTCCTCGCCGAGGGCCGCGCCGGATGGCGGTCGCTGTGCCGGCTGGTGTCGGCGGCGCACGCGGCGGGCGAGCGCGGGCATCCCGTCGTGACGCGGCAGATGGTCGGCGCGCACGCCGAGGGCCTCGTCGTCCTGCTCGGACCGGCCTCCGACTTCGGCCGCGCCGTCGCCGGACGACGCCCCGACGTCGCGGCGGCGCGGCTGGAGGCGTGGCGCGCGACCGTCGAGACCATGGTCGAGATCGTCGACCACCATGACCGGGGCGACGGGCACCGGGCGGCCCGGATGCTCGCGCTCGCCCGCGCGGCCGGGGTGCCCGCCGTGCTGGGCAACGCCGTCCGCTACCTGGATCCGGCCGATCATCCGGTCGCGCAGGTGCTGGACGTGACGCGCCGCCTCGTCCCGCTCGACCGGCGGCACCTCGACGACCGGACCGGCCACGCGTACCTGAAGTCGATCCCCGAGATGCGCCGCGTCGCGGAGCTGAGCTGCGGCCCGGACGAGGCGGACGCGCTGCTGGCCGAGACCCGGCGGCTCTCCGAACGCTGCGTCCTCGACCCGGGTCACGACCTCGGCATGGACGAGGTGCATCTCCCCGCCGTCGACGGTGACCCGTACGCCCTGCTCGTGGCCCGCTGCGCGGACGGAATGGCCCGGCGCGGTCTCGACGGGTCGTCGGAAGCGGTCGCGCGGCTGGACCACGAACTCGGCGTGATCGCCCGGAAGGGCCTGGCGTCCTACTTCCTCACCGTCGCCGACGCCGCCGCGCTGATCAGGTCGCGCGGCATCCGGTGCGCGATCCGCGGCTCCGGCGCGGGCAGCCTCGTCAACCACCTCCTCGGCATCGGCGACCTCGACCCGCTGCGGCACGACCTGGTCATGGAACGGTTCCTCGCCGACAGCCGCGACGGCCTGCCCGACATCGACCTGGACGTCGAGTCCGCCCGGCGGCTGGAGGCGTACCGGGCGCTGTTCGACCGCTTCGGCGCCGAGAGCACGGCGTGCGTGTCGATGATGGAGACCTACCGGGCGCGCAGCGCGATCCGCGACGTCGGCAACGCCATCGGGCTGCCGCCGCTGGAGATCGACGCGGTCGCCAAGGCGTTCCCGCAGATCAGGGCGAGCCAGATCCGCTCGGCGCTGACCGACCTGCCCGAGCTGCGGCAGAGCGGCCTGGCGAGCGGGCGGCTGGAGGTCCTGTTCCGGATCGCCGAACGGCTGGACGGCATACCCCGCCATATCGCCATGCACCCGTGCGGCATCCTGCTGTCGAACCCGACCCTGCGCGACCGGACGCCCGTCGAACAGGCCGCCGTCGGCTTCCCGATGAGCCAGTTCGACAAGGACGACGTCGAGGCGATGGGCCTGCTCAAACTCGACGTGCTCGGCGTCCGGATGCAGTCGGCGATGGCGCACGCGGTGGCCGAGGTCGCCCGGGTGACCGGCGAGGAGATCGCGCTGGAGGACGTACCGCGCGACGATCCCGCGACATACGAGCTGATCCGCACGTCCCGGACGCTCGGCTGCTTCCAGATCGAGTCGCCCGGACAGCGCGAGCTGATCGGCCGCCTCCAGCCCCGCGACCTGGACGACCTGGTCATCGACATCTCGCTGTTCCGTCCCGGACCGGTCAACTCCGACATGGTGACGCCGTTCCTGGAGGCCCGTGCCGGTGTCCGGGAACCCGTCTACCCGCATCCGGACCTCGAACCCGTCCTGCGGGAGAGCCTCGGCGTGATCGTCTTCCACGAGCAGGTGCTGCGCGTCATCGACGTGATGACGGGATGCGGCCTGTCCCAGGCGGAGGCGGCGCGCCGGAGCCTCGGCCACGAACGCGGCCAAGCCGTGGTCGGCGCGTGGTTCCGGGAGAAGGCGGTGGCGCGCGGCTACGACGAGGCGTCCGTCGGACGCGTCTGGCGGCTGCTGACCGCGTTCGGCGCGTTCGGGTTCTGCAAGGCGCACGCCGCGTCGTTCGCGCTGCCCACCTACCAGTCGGCGTGGCTGAAACGGCACCATCCCGCCGCCTTCTACGCGGGCGTCCTCACCCATGACCCCGGCCTCTACCCCAAACGCGTCATCCTGGACGACGCGCGGCACTTCGGCGTCCCGATCCTGCCGCTGGACGTGAACCGCTCGTCCGCGGAGTGGCACGCCGAGCCCGTCTCCGCGGGCGGCCCGACCGGCATCCGGGTGGCGCTCAGTGAGGTCAAGGGCATCTCCGACGCCGAGGTCACCACGATCGTCGAGACCCGCCCCTACGCCTCCCTGACCGACTTCTGGCGCCGGGCCCGCGCGTCCCGATCGACGACCGAGCGGCTGGTCCTGGCCGGGGCGTTCGACACCGTCCACGGTGGCGTCCCGCGCCGCGATCTCCTCTGCCGGGTGGGCGCCCTGAGCCGCCTCAGCGTCCGTCCCGCCCACGTCCTCGAAGGGCAGCTTCCCCTGGACGACGACGGTGCCGTCCCCGGCCTGACGGAGGACGTCCCGGCGGGCGGGCTGCCCCCGATGACGCCCGCCGAGGTCGTCGAGGCGGAGCTGGACATCCTCGGCATGGACGTCAGCCGCCACGTCATCACGTTCTACGACGCGCTGCTCACCGGGCTGGGCGTCGTCCGCGCAACAGACCTGCCAGGCCGTCCCGACGGAAGCGAGGTCCTGGTCGCGGGCGTCAAGGTCGCCACGCAGACCCCGGCGGTCAGGTCCGGCCAGCGGGTCATCTTCGCCACGCTGGACGACGCGACCGGCCCCGTCGACCTCACCTTCTTCGAGTCGGTGCAGGACCGGTGCGCCGCGACCGTCTTCGGCTCCTGGCTGCTCGTGGCCCGGGGCCGGGTCCGCCGCGCCGGGGCCCGCGCGGTCTCCATCACCGCCGACGCCTGCTGGGACCTGAACGCCCTCCACGAGGCGTGGCGCCGCGGCGGCCCGGACGCCGTGCGCGCGGCCATGGCGGTGCCGTCCCCGCCGAACCGTCCGGTCGGCCGCCGCGTCGTCCAACCCACCGGCTTCGCGATGTCCCCGTACTCCGACATCGGCCACGCGGGGGCGGCCGTGAAGCGTCCGCCCGCAGCGCGTCTCTGGCACTCCAGCCGGGGCAGTACCGGCGTGTTATTGCAGTACCGGCCCACTGCGCTCGCCTGGCGGCTCGCTGCGTGACCGTTCCTGGGGCGAACGCGGCATCGCTTCGCGATCCGCCCGGTTCCGCTCGCCTTCGGCGTCGCTGCACCGGGCGGGTAACGCGTTCGCGTGCGGGCCGAGGCCGCTGTGTTGATTGCAGGACCGGCCCACTTCGCTCGCCTGGCGGCTCGCTACGTGACCGTTCCTGGGGCGAACGCGGCATCGCTTCGCGATCCGCCCGGCTGCGCTCGCCTTCGGCGTTGCTGCACCGGGCGGGTAACGCGTTCGCGTGCGGGCTGAGGTTGCTGTACTTATTGCAGGAACGGCCCACTTCGCTCGCCTGGCGGCTCGCTGCGTGACCGTTCCTGGGGCGAACGCGCATCGCTTCGCGATCCGCCCGGCTGCGCTCGCCTTCGGCTTCGCTGCGCCGGGCGGGTAACGCGTTCGGGCGCGGGCTGAGGTTGCTTCGAATCAGGCCCTAGGCGCCGGGGGTCTGTGCGGAGCGGGCCATCGGGAGGCACTGGAGTCGGGTGATCTGGAAGACCGTGGCCATGCAGAGGGTCGCGGCGATGGCCTGGAAGGCCGCGGCGGCGACACCGACGTGGACGTCGAAGCGGGCGTCGGCGAGGGTCTCGACGCTGCCGTGGGTGAAAGCGCGGCCGAGCAGTAGACCGATGAGCGCGCAGACCCACCAGGCGGCGACGACGAGACCCGCCGCCTGCCGTTCCGCCGTCCGGTATCGGCCGCTGTTGACCCACACCTCGTAGACCACGCGCGGCGGAATCCACAGGTTGACGATCGGGCAGACCCAGCCGAGCAGCACCCACGCGCGATGGTGCCGGTGCGGGCCGGGTGACTGCCGGTAGGCGCGCCACAGCCAGATCAGGTACAGGACGCCGGTGACCACGGCCATGATCGCGCTGACCGTGAACACGTCGGCGTACGGGGCGAGCGCCTCGCCGGTGGCCACGGGATCGTAGCCGTCGTGCGTCTCGTCTCCCAGGGGACGGGCGAGCCGGAGCAGGCTGATGCCGGAACCGAGGGCGATGAACGCGTTGAACCCGAGCAGCATGAACACGGCGACGCCGACGGCGCGGAAGTCACGGCGCCGGGCCCAGGCCCCACATGCCGGGCAGCGTGCGACCTCGGCCGGGATGATGTCGCCGCACAACGCACACGGCATGGTTCACCTCCGACGGCCTTTGCGCTTCCCTGCTTTGGATACTACGTACGTTTGACTGACCCGTCCGCACACTTGTTCACGGTCTCCGAGGTGTGGATCTTCACACCTGGAAGACGAGCCGCGTGGCGGTCCAGGTGCCGAGGACGGTGACGGCCGCCCACGCGGCGAGGCGTCCGAGACCGCCGGTGACGAGGAGCCGTTTGGGACGGAACCCGGTGACCAGGAGCAGCGCCCACCACTCGGCGGCCAGCGCGATCGTCGCGTACAGCGACCCGAAGCCGAGCAGCGAGAACGTCAGGACGACGCCCGCCGGGGTGATCGCGTGCGCGAACAGGGAAGGCCCGCGGGCCGCCCCGTGGACGCCGTTGCGCAGGCCGGCGAGGACGGCGCCCCAGCCGAGGGCGCACAACACCCAGACGGCCACGACCGTGACGGGCAGGCCGCTCAGCGACTCCGGTGCCAGTGCCTCGTCCTTCCCCCGCGTTCGTGCCGTCCCCTCGATGCCCTGTCCGGATCAGGTCATGAGGCCCGACTCCCAGGCCCAGGCGGCGGTCTCGACCCGGTTCCGGGTTTCGAGCTTGCGGTGGACGCTGCCGAGATGCGTCTTGACGGTGGACAACGCCACGTACAGTTCCGCGGCGATCTCCTCGTTGGTCAGACCGCGGGCGACGAGGCGCACGACCTCCAGTTCCCGGTCGGTCAGCGGCTCACGGGGTGGGGGAGCGGTGGCGGGTGGTCGCGCCAGATGCTCCAGCAGCCGGACCGTGATCGAGGGAGACACCAGCGACTCGCCGTTGGCCGCCGCGCGGACGGCCTCCACGAGCAGCGCGGGCCCGCCGTCCTTGAGCAGGAACCCGACCGCGCCGCCGCGCAGCGCCCCGTACACGTACTCGTCGAGGTCGAACGTGGTGACGATGACGATGCGCGGGGGATCGGGGACGCCGGGGGCCGTCAGCGCGCGGGTCGCCTCAAGACCGTCCATCACCGGCATCCGGATGTCGAACAGGCACACGTCGGGGCGGAGGCCACGGGCCAACTCGACCGCCATGGCGCCGTCGGGGGCCTCCCCGACCACCTCCATGTCGGGCTGCGAGTCGACGATCATCCGGAAACCGGTCCGGACCATTTCCTGGTCGTCGGCGATCAGTACGCGGATGGGCACATCGTCGATTCTGTCAGGTCATTCGTCCCCGGCGGGCAGCACGGCGACGACCTCCCAGCCGCCCTCGGGGCGCGGGCCCGCGCGCAGCCGTCCGCCGAGCGCGCCGATCCGCTCGGACAGGCCGGTGAGCCCGAACCCGCCGGACGGCAGACGCCTGCCGCGTCCCCGCCCATCGTCGCGGACGCTCACCTGCACCTCCCCGCCGACGCGGGTGAGGCTGACCTGGACGGTGTCGGCGTCGGCGGCGTGCTTGCGGACGTTGGTGAGCGCCTCCTGCACGACGCGGTGCGCCGAGGTCGCGACCTCCGGTGGCAGCGTGCCGAGGTCGGGCGCGAGCGTCAGCGCGGCGGGCGGGTGGTCGAACGCGGCGACGAGATCGCGCAGCTGTGACAGGTCCCCGACGGGACGGGTCACGGCGCCCGCGCCGGGATGACCGTCGCCGCCGACGTGCTGGGCGTCCCGCAGGAGCCCGACCATGCGGCGCATCGAGGTGAGCGCCTCGGTCCCGGCCTTCTCGATCCCGCCGAGCATCGCGTCGATCTCCTCGGGCGTCGGCACCCGCGCGGATCCCGCCTGTGCCGCGAACCGGGCGGCCTGCGCCTGAACGACGATGCCCGTGACATGGTGGGCGACGAAGTCGTGCAGGTCGCGGGCGAGTTCGAGCCGTTCGTCCCGCCGTGCCGCCACCAGTGACCGGGCCCGGCGGGCGTCCGCGGCCCGCAGGTACAGCCCGATCCCGACGGCGATCGCCGCGGCGATGCCGAGCGGCGGGGTGTACACCGACGCCTCGACCACGCTCGAGCGCAGCGGCGCCACCAGGATCGCGACGATGAACAACACCGCCATCGGGACCAGGAGCCGCCGCTTCGCCTTCCACACCGTCCGGGCGAGGAGGATCAGCAGGCCGCCGGCCTCGGCGTACATGCACCCATCGAGCCATAGGAGCTGGTCCGACAGCCCCAGACGGAGCGTCGTGGCCGCCGACAGTAAGGCGGCGAGACATCCCCAGACGAGGAACCGGCGGCCGGAGATCGCGGCGACGTTGGCCGCCGCCGCGACGAACACCGTCCACAGAATGAGCTTGGTGATGGTGTCGGCGATCAGGAAGGTCGTGAGGAACAGCCCGGTGAACCCCGCATACGCGAGCCGCGCCATGCAGCCGCCCACCGAGTGAATGCGATCCAGCCTTGCCCCGGTGTCACTCACGCCCATGGAGCGTACGACCCGAGGTCGATCACCGGATCGGCCGATCGGCCGATACTCCGCGTCCAGGACCGGCCCCCGGCCCGATGTGGGCGGGGAGTGGCGCGGCGGACGCTGGGGACATGCACCTCTACCTGGTCTATGGAGTCATCATCCTCGTGTTCGCCGCTTTCGTGATCTTATGCGGCGTCATGTTACCCGCCATGGAGATCGTGAAGTCGATCCGGGACCGTCGCTCGGACGCGGTCGAATAAGGGTTCGAGAATGTCAGTGGTGAACCGTAGCGTTGACCACGTGATTCAGGCGACATCCGGGAACAGATGTCGAACCGAGTCGCTTGTAGTGACGTAGTTACGGGTATGTGGTCACCGGTGGCACCGCACAGGCGCGGCCCACCGGTTCGCAGGAAGGGGTGTTGGCATGAGTGCAGTGACTGGCACGTTCCATCTCTCCCACCCACGGCTGGACGGGCCCGCTGAGCGGACCGTCGTGGAGCCGTGGCTCACCGAGCTTTCCCATGCGGTGCTGAACGCCTACGCCGACATCACCCCCGACCTGGCCCCCGTCGAAGCGCTGCCCGTGCGGCCCGCACTCACCGCTCGCCCCGTGCCCGCCCGCCCGGCGCCCGCCTCCGTGGCCGTGGCCGCCTGACCGACCGAACACCTTCCAAAGACAAGGGACCGAGGAGCGCCTCGGTCCCTTTCCTTTGGGGTGGCTGTCTCATATAATGAGAAATAGTTCTCATATTATGAGAAGCGTCGTAGGGTGAGGACTCGTACTGAGAGGTGATCCGATGTCCCCCGAAGCGACCTACACCCATGGCCACCACGAGAACGTCCTGAGTTCGCACACATGGCGGACGGTCGAGAACTCCGCCGCCTACCTGGTCGAACATCTACGTCCCGGCGACCGCGTGCTGGACGTCGGCTGTGGCCCCGGCACGATCACCGCGGGCCTGGCCGCACGGGTCGCCCCCGGCCGGGTCGTCGCCGCCGACTCCGCCGCGAGCGTGCTGGACGAGGCGCGCAAGAACACCGCCGCGCTGGACAACGTCGACTTCGCCGTCGCCGACGTCCACGCCCTGGACCACGCCGACGGCACGTTCGACGTCGTCCACGCCCACCAGGTGCTCCAGCACGTCGCCGACCCCGTCCGGGCGCTGCGGGAGATGCGCCGCGTCACCCGTCCCGGCGGGATCGTCGCCGCGCGCGACGCCGACTTCGGCGCCATGGCCTGGCACCCCGACCCGCCGGGCATGGACGCCTGGCTGCCGATCTACTACGCCGTCGCCCGCGGTAACGGCGGCGAACCCGACGCGGGCCGCCGCCTCGTCTCCTGGGCCCGCGCCGCCGGGTTCACCGACATCACCGCGTCCGCCTCGGCCTGGTGCTACGCCACCCCCGACGAACGCGAATGGTGGAGCGAATCCTGGGGCGGGCGCCTGCTGCGGTCGTCCGTCGCCGACCACGCCGTGAACGGCGGCCACGCCACCCGTGAGGATCTCCGACGCATCTATGACGGGTGGAAGGCGTGGGCCGCCGCGGACGACGGCTGGTTCGCCGTCACCCACGGCGAGATCATCTGCCGGGCCTGACCGATCGGCGGCGAGAGTATTCGGCTGCGAAATCGTCCGTGGGAGGTCGACCACCGAAGAATCTCGCGCGTTGTGCCGGTCAAGCTCGCATTTCTCCGTGTCGGCGGCGAGATTTGGACGTCGTCCGAGAACTCACGGCATTTCGCTGCTCATCCCTTGTTACGGTCAGAAGGGGTCGGTGAGGTCGCCCAGTTTGTCGGTCAATTGAAGGTTGTGGGAGTAGTCCACCGGAACCGTGATGACGGAGACCGCGTCGTCGGCCAGCGCCTTACGGAGGGTCGGGAGGAGTTCCTCCGCCGAATCGACGCGGTAACCTCGGGCGCCGAAGCTCTCCGCGTACTTCACGAAGTCGGGGTTGTCGAACCGGATGTGGGAGCTTTTCCCGAGTTCGAGGTCCATTTTCCACTCGATCAGGCCATACGCGGAGTCGTCCCAGATCAGAACCGTGATCGGGATGTTCTCCCGGACGGCCGTCTCCAGTTCCTGCGAGTTCATCAGGAACGCGCCGTCGCCGGTCGCGGCCAGGACCCTGCGGTCGGGGTGGGCGAGTTTCGCCGCGATCGCGCCCGGCACGGCGAACCCCATGGACGACAGGCCGTTGGAGACCAGCAGCGTGTTCGGCTCGTACGTCGGGTACATGCGCGCCATCCACATCTTCACCGCGCCGGTGTCGGCGAGGACGATGTCGCCGCGGCCCATCGCGGCGCGCACGTCGGAGACGATACGGCGCGGTGACAGCGGATGACCGTCCTCGGTCGCGCCCTCCGCCAACTCCTCCCGGATCATCTCGCGGATTTTCCGGTTGGTGGAGCGGGGCCCGTCCTCCGATCTGTCGAACCGGCGGTGGACGGAGTCGGCCAGCGAGCGGAGCGTGCGGGAGATGTCGCCCTGGATGCCGACCTCGACCGGATAGTGGTCGTCCACCTCGGCGGGGAACTGGTGGACGTGAATGATCTTCTTGTCGGCGTTCGGGTTGACCTTGGCCGGGTCGAACTCCTGGAGTTCGTAGCCGACGGCGATGAGGACGTCCGCCTCGTCGAAGCCGAAGTTGACGTAGTCGTGCCGCATGAAGCCGACCGCGCCGAGCGCGTTGGGATGGTCGTCGGGGAACACGCCCTTGCCGTTGAACGTCGTCGCGACGGGCAGACCGAGGCGCTCGGAGAAGTACCGCAGCGCGTCGCTCGCGCGGGCGCGGGTCGCGCCGTGCCCGGCCAGGACCACCGGGCGGTCGGCGAGCGCGAGCACGTCTGCGGCGCGGGCGATCTGCGCCGGGGACGGCTCCTGCGGACGGACGACGTTGACCGGCAGCGGCCGTAGCCCGGCGGGGACCTTCGCGGCCTCGACGTCCTCGGGAATCGCCAGGTAGACGGCGCCGGGACGTTCGGTCTGCGCGGTCTTGAACGCCTTGCGCACCATCTCCGGCAGCGCCTCGGCGGTGGGCGCCATCTCCGACCACTTGGTGATCGGACGGAACAGCGACACCAGGTCGACGATCTGGTGCGACTCCTTGTAGATGCGGTCCAGACCGACCTGCGCGGAGATCGCCACGACGGGGGTGCTGTTGGTGGTGGCGTCCGCCACGCCGAGCTGGAGGTTGATCGCGCCGGGGCCGAGCGTCGCCGACGCCACGCCCGCCTTGCCCGTGAGACGGCCGTAGATCTCCGCCATGAACGCCGCGCCCTGCTCGTGGCGGACGAGGACGTAGCGGATGGACGAGTCGTTCAGGGCGTTGACGAAGTGGATGTTCTCCTCGCCCGGGATCCCGAAGACGTATTCGACGCCCTCCGCCTCAAGGGTCCGGACGAGCAGCCGGGCCGCGTCCTCCCGGGCGGGGGCTTCCTGCGTGGACATCGTGTGTCCCATCTCCAGTCTGCTGTTCGCTGGGTGCTGCCTCGTGCAGCGCCCACGACCCCGCCCGGCATTCCGGACCCCACTGTGCGATCGCTCTCAGCGGGCCGGAAAGGGGAGGGGCCGCG
Source organism: Actinomadura pelletieri DSM 43383 (assembly GCF_003634705.1). Classification (GTDB taxonomy): domain Bacteria; phylum Actinomycetota; class Actinomycetes; order Streptosporangiales; family Streptosporangiaceae; genus Spirillospora; species Spirillospora pelletieri. The sequence goes on from NZ_RBWU01000002.1 coordinate 1,297,539, forward strand.
GCGTGGCACGCCGCGGCCCCTCGCCACCGTCGCTACGCCTTCTTGATCGCGCTCATCAGGTCCCGCAGAGCGGACGTCGTCAGCATCAGCGCCGGACCGCCGGGGTCCTTGGAGTCGCGAACCGCGCACAGTGACGTGGACAGTGGCGCCACCTCGACGCACTGGTCGCCGCTTCCGCTGTGGGACGACTTGCGCCAGACGGCACCGGTGAGTTCGCGCTGGGGGTTGGTCACGGGCTGCTCCTTGCTGCCTCGGCTATGAGGTGCGCGGATTCCTCGGGGGTCAGGGCGGCCGCCTCGATTCGATCGAAGCGATCCCTATGTTTTGCTATTGCCTCCGCACTCTCGAGGTAAACGTCGCCCATGGTGCCCTCCACATAGGCGATATCGGGGTCTGCGGGGTCTGGATACGACAATATGGTGAATCGTCCGTCGAGGCCCGCATGCTCCCGTGCTGTATATGGAAGTACCTGAATGGTGACGGATGGGCGAGTTGTCATGGCGGTGACGAGGGCCTCCAATTGGGCGCGCATCACCTTCTCACCGCCGATCGGTCGATGCAGCACCGCCTCGTCGAAGATGACGTGCAGGCGCGGCGCGTCCGCCCGGTCCAGGAGCGACTGGCGGATCTTGCGGGCGGCGATGCGGCGTTCGATGTCCTCGGGGCCGGGCAGCAGCCGGCCCGCGGTGATCACGGCCCGGGAGTACTGCTCGTTCTGCAGCAGGCCGTGGACGAGTTGCGGATCCCAGGTGCGGATGTGCGACGCCTCGTCCTCCAGCGCGACATAGCTGCCGGAGAAGACGTCCTGGTAGGCCGTCCACCAGCCGCGCTGACCGGCCTGCCGGGCGAGGGTGATGAGCGCGTCGCGCGCGGGACTCGGCACACCGTAGAGGTCGAGGATGTCGGCGATGTCGCCGGGCTTGGGGCGGGTCTGGCTGGTTTCGAGGCGGGAGACGGTGGCTCGCGACCAGTCGAGCCGGTCCGCCACCTCCTGCAAGGTCAGGCCCTGCTCCTCACGGAGCTTGCGCAGTTCCCTCGCCAGGCGGCGGCCGCGGACGGTGGGGCGGTAGGTCATGGGAGTGGAGTCTTACCACTCTTGACGTCCGTCACAACGCGATTGACGAACACGGCAGGAAGGGCAGAGCAATTCGCCGAAGACAGTTGCGGTCGTGAGAATCTCACGACACGCTTGGATGCGTCACGACTCCGGAACTGACAGTGAACACTGATCATTCCGGTGACCCGTACGTTCGGTACGAGTTGATCGTGATCGACCATGTCCAGGCCCGACGGGCAGGCCGCGCGCCCGTGCACGCAGAACGCGGGAGGAACCCGTGAAGAGCACGACAGCCGACCTCATCGCGGAGGGCTCCGCCGACCTCGCGGCGGAGACCTTCGCCGACGCGCTGGCCGACGGCGCCGGTGCCGCCCCCGGTACGGGCACCCTGCCCGGCTGGGTCTGGGCGCTGCCCGGCGGCCCCGGATGCGCGGGGCACGCGCGTCGCGTCCTGCGCGAGGCGCTCACCACGCTGGGCGCGCCGCCGGGGGCGATCGCCGACGCCCAGATCATGGTGAGCGAGCTGGCGACGAACGCGCACCAGCACGCGGGCGACCACGGCCCGCACGAGCTGTGGCTCTACGTCGGCGGCACCGAGACGGCCGAGGGCACGACGGCCGATGCGGGAGCCGCGCCGGAAGGGGGCCGGTCGGAAGGGCGCCGGTCGGAGGCGGGCGGCGAGGTCCCGGTGGACGACGACGTCGGGCGTGAGGTCGCGGGGGGTGAAGTCGTCGGCGGTGAAGTCGTCGCGGGTGAAGTCGTCGGGAGTCGGGCCGTGGGGGGTGAGGTTCGATGCGCCGTGTTCGACACGTTCGCCGAGGCGCCGCTCCCCGGCTACTCGTGGACGTCCGGCGACTGCGGGCGCGGGCTGAGCATCGTCCGTGAACTGTCGGGCGGGCGCTGGGGCACGCGCCGGACGCGATCGCGGCTCGGGCCGTCCGTCCGGGGCAAGGCCGTCTGGTTCGCCGTCCCCGGGGCCACCGCCGCCGCGCTCCACTGACCGGGCGCTTCGTCCGACGCGGATCCGGCGGGCCCGGACCACGCGGCGACGGCCTATGCTGGGCACACGTGGTACATGTTCCGCGGCTCGTCGTGGCCGCGCCCTCCACGGGAAGCGGCAAGACGACCGTCGCGACGGGGCTGATGGCCGCGTTCGCGGCCCGCGGCCTGAGGGTCTCGCCCCACAAGGTCGGGCCCGACTACATCGACCCCGGTTACCATGCGCTCGCCACCGGACGCCCCGGACGGAACCTCGATCCGTGGCTGACGTCCGAGGAACGTGTCCTGCCGCTGTTCCTGCACGGCGCGAACGCCGCGGACATCGCCGTCGTCGAAGGCGTCATGGGTCTGTACGACGGCGCCCCCGGACCGTCCGACTCGGCGGGTGGCGGTGACTTCGCGTCCACGGCCCACATCGCGACCCTGCTCCGCGCACCCGTCATCCTGGTGGTGGACGCATCCACGGCCGCGGGACGTTCGGTCGCCGCGCTCGTCCACGGGTTCCGCTCCTACGGGACGGTCGAGGTCGCCGGTGTCATCCTCAACCGGCTCGGCTCGGACGGTCACGAACGCATCTGCCGCGACGCCGTCGAGGAGATGGGCCTGCCCGTCCTGGGCGCGCTCCGCCACCACGAGGACGCGGCGGCACCGTCCAGGCATCTCGGGCTCGTCCCGGCGGCCGAACGGCACGCGGACGCCGTCCGGACCGTCCGGCGGCTCGGCGACCTGATCGCCGCGTCCTGCGACCTGGACGCGATCCTCACCCGGGCCCGCGCGGCCCCGCCGCTCGCCGCCGAACCGTGGGACCCGGCGGACGCCGTCCGGGGGAGGGCGGCGGGGCGGCCGCGCATCGCGGTCGCCGGAGGGCCCGCGTTCACGTTCGGCTACACCGAGAACGAGGAACTGCTCACCGCCGCGGGCGCCGACGTCGTCCGGTTCGACCCGCTTCGAGACGAGAGGCTCCCCGAAGGGACGAGCGGCGTCGTCATCGGCGGCGGCTTCCCCGAGATGCACGCGGCGGAACTCTCGTCCAACGAACCCCTGCGCCGGGAGCTTGCGGCGTTCGGGAAGGCGTCCCGGCCCGTGTACGCGGAATGCGCGGGCCTGCTGTATCTGGCGCGGGAGTTGGACGGCGCGCCCATGTGCGGCGTCCTGGCCGGAGTGAAGGCGACCATGGCCTCGCGGCTGACGCTGGGCTATCGTGCCGCGGTGGCGGTGGCCGACTCGGTCGTCGCCCGCGCGGGCGAACGGGTACGCGGACACGAGTTCCACGGCACGGTCACCGAACCCGTCCACGGGGAGACGGCGGCCTGGCAGTGGGAGCGGTCCGGTCCCGTGGGATTCGTGCAGGGCGGCTGCGTGGCGTCCTACCTTCATCTGCACTGGGCGGGATCGCCCTGGTTCGCCGGCAGGATGGTCGACGCCTGCGGAGGGGAGGACGCGTGAGGGCCTTCACGGGCGATGTCCGCCTGGAGGGGGAACGACTCGTACTGCGTCCCTTCGGCCTCGACGACGCGGCCGCGCTGATCGAGGTGCTCCGCGCCGGGGAGGACTTCCTGCCGCCCAACTTCCCGGGCGTGCTGGAGGCCGAGCCCATCGCCTGGTTCCTGCGCGAGGGCGTCCACAACGTCCAGCGCCACGGCCTCGGCATCCATCTGGCGGCGATCGGCAGGGACGGCGGCGACCTGCTCGGCACCATCGGACTGTTCACGGTGAACTGGGACCATCTGACGTGCGAGGTCGGGTACGGCATGCGACCCGGGGCGCGCGGACGCGGCCACGCCACCGAGGCGCTCTCGCTCGTCACCGGCTGGGCGCTGCGCGAATGCGGGCTGTTCCGCGTGGAACTGCGCGCCATGGTCACCAACCATGCGTCGGTCCGCGTCGCCGAGAAGGCCGGATACGTGCGTGAGGGCGTCGCTCGGGGCGCCGAACGCGATGCGGGAGGAGTGCGGCAGGACATGATCGTCTTCAGTCGGATCGCGACCGACCCGGCGGCCCCCGACAGGCCGGCCGGGGACGAGCGGGGACGCTTCTGATGATCACCGCGGAGGGAACGCTGGTCCTGTACGGGGACGGCGCGGGCGAGGCGGCCCGCCGGATGCTGCCGGGGCTGCCGGACGCGTGTTTCATCCCGTTGCCCGAGGCGGTGGGGGAGGCGGTCGCGAAGGCGACGAAGAACGGATCCACGCGGGTCGTCCTGGTCGCGGGCGTGGAGGACCAGACCCGGATCCTCGGCGGCGTGCCGGGCGTCCTCGTCTCGATCACCCTCGACATGGACGGGGGCGGCGCGCTCGCCGCCGAGGTGGCCGCGGCTGCGACGGCGCGGGCCGTCTACGACCTGTGGGAGGCCGCCGGGAGGCTCGGTCCGTGCGGCCGGGAACTGTGCCGCCGGACGGCCGGGGAACTGGAGCGTCTCGCCGCGGCGGCCCTGGGCTCGGCGAACGACGCGTCGAACGGCCCGGCGAACGGCGGGGCGAACGGCGGGGTCGCCGCGCAGGTTGTCCTGGTCGATCCGGCGGGTGAGCGCATGGTCGGCATGTTCGGGCGAATGGCCCGGTAGGCGAGTGGCGGTGTAGGCGATGCTGACGGTCGTCGGCCGCACCGGTTCGTCCCTCAGCGAGGCGGCCCGTGCGGCGGTGGAGAGCGCCACGGTGGTGATCGGCGAGCCGGGGCGGCTGGACGGTCTGCCGTCGGCGCCGGACGCGGAGAAGGTCGTCACCGACGACCCGGTCGACGCGCTCCAGGACGTCGACGTCACCGACCAGGACGTCGTGCTCGTCGTCGACGGCGACCCCGGCTGTTTCGGAGTCCTGCGGGTGCTGCTCGAGAAGGGGCACGCCCCGGAGGTCGTGCCCGCCGTGCCGCTGGTGGCACGGGCCTTCGCCCAGGCGGGGCTGCCCTGGGACGACGCGCTCGTCGTGTCGGCCCGCGACGGTCACCTGAAGCAGGCCGTCAACGTGTGCCGGGCCCATCCGAAGGTGGCGGTGCTGACCGGGCCCGGTGCGGGACCGGCGGAACTGGCGCGCGCCCTGTTCCCGGTGACCCCACGTTCGTTCATCGTCTGCGAGGACCTGGACGGGCCCGAGGAGCGGGTCGTCCACGTCCGTCCGGCGGAGGCCACGACCCGTCCGTGGAACGACCCCGTCGTGGTGCTCGTCCTGGACAACCGGCACGCGCTCGGCGAACCGACCTGGATCTCCGGCGCCGCGCCCGGCCCCGCCGGGTGGGCGCTGCCCGCCGACGCCTTCGGCGGCGGGGACGGGCTCCGTCCGGACGTCCGCGCCTTCGTCCTGGCCAAACTCGGCCCCCGCGTCGGCGACATGGTGTGGGACGTCGAGTCCGGCGACGGTTCGGTCGGCATCGAATGCGCGCGCTTCGGCGCGGCCGTGGTCGCCGTCGACCGCGACTACGCGGCGTGCGAGCGGATCCGGGCGAACGTCCGGCTGCACGGCGTCAAGGTCGCGATGGCCTCGGGGGACGTGCGGTCCACCGCCGGTCACCTGCCCGCACCCGACGCCGTGTTCGTCGGGCCGGGTTTCGCGGGGCCGGGTGGACCGGACGCCCTCCGGGTGTGCGCCGCTCTCGATCCGTCCCGGCTCGTCGCCGTGGTGTCCGACGCGGCCACGGCGGAACCGATGCTGGACGTGCTGGTCGAGCACGGTTACACGGCGTCGGCGGTCCGACTCCAGGCCACCCCGCTGACCGAGCCCGCCGAGCCGGCCGAACCCTCCCGACCGCCCGGCGCCCCCGTGATCGTCGTCTGGGGAGAACGGGACGTTCCCGCCCCGGGCCGTCCCGCGTCCCGGACGATCCGTCCCGTCGAGACCATCCCCGCCCTGCCCGGCGACCCCGACGATCCCGCCACAGGACCAGTACAAAGGACGTAATTCCGAGCAAGCCATGAAACCCTGACCGTTCGGCCCGGAAGCGACCCAGGAGGCGCAGTTGACCGTCCGTACGCCCATGACCGGTTCCCCGGACGGCGACCCGGACATCGATCTGAGGCATCACGGGGACGCGGAGGTCGGCGGCGGGCTCGCCGACTTCGCCGTGAACGTCCGGACCGGCACGCCCCCGCCCTGGCTGGCCGAGCGGCTCCGCGCGTCCGTCGCGGACCTCGCCGCCTACCCCGACCCGCGGCCGGCCCGGCGCGCGGTCGCCAGACGGCACGGCAGGTCCGCGGACGAGGTACTGCTCACCTCCGGCGCCGCGGAGGCGTTCGTCCTGCTCGCCCGGGTCCTCGCGCCGCGCGCCGCGGTGGTCGTCCACCCGCAGTTCACCGAGCCCGAGGCGGCGCTCAGGGCCGCCGGGCACCCCGTACGGCGGATGATCCTCGGCAAGGACTTCACGCTCGACCCCGCCGCCGTCCCGGCCGACGCCGACCTCGTCGTGATCGGCAATCCGACGAACCCGACCTCCGTGCTGCACCCCGCGGACACGATCGCCGCACTGGCCCGGCCAGGCCGGACCGTCGTCGTCGACGAGGCGTTCATGGACTGCGTCCCGGGCGAACCCGAGACCCTGACCGGTCGGCTGCCCGCGGGCGTCGTCGTCATCCGCTCCCTCACCAAGACGTGGGGCCTCGCCGGGCTCCGCGCCGGATACGTCCTGGCCGACCCCCACCTCGTCGGCCGGCTCGCCGAGGCGCAGCCGCTCTGGGCGGTGTCCACCCCGGCGCTCGTCGCCGTCGAGGCGTGCTCGGCCCCGGACGCCGTCGCCGAGGCCGAGGCGTGGGCCGTCGAGCTCGCCGCCGAACGCGACCGGCTGGCCGCCGAACTCACCGCGCGCGGCATCTACGTCGTGCCGGAGGCGCGGGCGTCCTTCCTCTGCCTGCGCGTGCCCGACGCCCTCGGCCTCAGGGCCCTGCTGAGGCAGCGCGGCTACGCCGTCAGGCGCGGAGACACCTTCCCCGGGCTCGGCACCGACTGGCTGCGCGTCGCCGTACGCGACAGGGCGTCCAACGACACTCTGCTGGACGTGCTCGGTGACCTGGGCATCTGACGGAGGAACCATGAACCCGATCGACGAGACCATCGCCGCCATCGCGCCCCTGGACGAGGCCGCCATGCGGGACGCCCGCGACCACCAGGCCCGCCTCACCAAGCCGCCCGGGTCCCTCGGCGTCCTGGAGGAGGTGTCGATCAAGCTCGCCGGGCTGGCCGGGCACTGCCCGCCGCCGCTGCCCGAACCCGCCGCCGTCGCCGTGTTCGCCGCCGACCACGGCGTCCACGCCCAGGGCGTCACCCCGTGGCCGCAGGAGGTCACCGCCCAGATGGTGGCCAACTTCCTCGCGGGCGGCGCCGTCGTCAACGCCTTCGCCGCCCAGGTCGGCGCCGCGGTCACCGTCGTCGACGTCGGTGTCGCCGCCGACCTGGAGCCCGCCCCCGCACTGCTCCGCCGCAAGATCGCGCCCGGCACCGCCGATCTGACCCTCGGCCCCGCGATGACCATGGACGAGGTCCGCGGCGCCGTGGCCGTGGGCATCGACGTGGCCCGCGGTCTGGTCTCGGCCGGCCACCGCTGCCTGATCACCGGGGACATGGGGATCGCCAACACCACCGCCTCCGCGGCCCTGATCGCCGCGTTCACCGGGCTGCCGCCCGAGCGCGTCACCGGCCGCGGAACCGGTGTGGACGACGCCGTCCACGCCCACAAGGTCGAGATCGTCCGCACGGGCCTGGCCCGGCACGGACTGCCCGCGGGGGAGGGGGCCGACCCCCTGGAGGTCCTGGCGGCGGTCGGCGGTCTGGAGCACGCCGCGCTCGCCGGGTTCGTCCTCGGCGCCGCGGCGCTGCGCGTTCCCGTCGTCCTCGACGGCGTCATCGCCGGGGCGGCCGCGCTGGCGGCGGCCGCGCTGTGCCCGGACGCGGTCGGCGCGTGCGTCGCCGGACACCGCTCGGCCGAGCCCGGCCACGGCGCCGCGATCACCTCGCTGGGCCTGCGGCCGCTGGTCGACCTGGAACTCCGGCTCGGCGAGGGCACCGGCGCCCTGCTGGCGTTGCCGCTGGTCCAGGGCGCGGTACGGGTCCTGCACGAGGTCGCCACCTTCGACTCGGCGGGCGTCAGCGGCAAGGACGCCGAGCGCCCGTAACCGAACGATCACGGAAGATGTCACGCTCGGCTATCGACTGGCCCTTGGCCCTCTCCATGCACTCCGGAACACGAGTACCGTTGTTCCACGAAGCCACCTGTCCGCCGGCGGCGTCGGCAGGATGATCCGCACCAATGATCGAAAGAACCACCACGTGCCCCCGTACCTGCTAGGCCTTCGACTCGGCGGCCGGCGCGTCCTCGTCGTCGGCGGGGGCCGGGTCGCCCAGCGCCGCGTGCCCGCGCTGCTGGACGCGGGCGCCGAGGTGGTGCTGGTGTCCCCTCAGGTCACGCCCTCCCTGGAGGACCTCGCCGCCCGCGGGAAGATCACCTGGCATCGGCGGCCCTACCGGGCCGGCGACTGCGCCGGGGCCTGGCTCGTCCAGGCCGTCACCGACGACTCCAAGGTCAACGGCGATGTGGTCGCCGAGGCGGAGGAGGCGCGGATCTGGTCCGTCCGGGCCGACGACGCCGAGGCCTCGCCCGCCTGGACGCCCGCCAGCGGCCACGCGGGGGACGCGACCGTCGGGGTCCTGCTCGGCGGCGACCCGCGGCGCGCCGCCGGCATCCGCGACGCCGTCGTCGACGGCCTCCGTGACGGCGCCCTCGAATCGCGGCACTCGCGGCGCAAGCCCGTCGGCGTCGCCCTCGTCGGCGGCGGCCCCGGCGACCCGGGGCTGATCACCGTCCGCGGGCGGCAGCTGCTCGCGATGGCCGACGTGGTCGTCACCGACCGGCTCGCCCCCGCCGGCCTGCTGGACGAGCTGGCCCCCGATGTCGAGGTGATCGACGCCGCCAAGATCCCCTACGGGCGGACGGTCGCGCAGGACCGCATCAACGAACACCTCGTCGAGCACGCGCGGCGGGGACGGTTCGTCGTCCGGCTCAAGGGCGGAGATCCGTTCGTGTTCGGCCGCGGCGGCGAGGAGGCCCTGTACTGCGCCCGGCACGGCGTGCCCGTCACGGTCGTGCCCGGCATCACCAGTGCCGTCGCCGTCCCGTCCGCCGCCGGGATCCCGGTCACCCACCGGGGCGTCGCCCAGGAGTTCCACGTCGTCTCCGCGCACGTCCCTCCCGACCATCCCGACTCGACGGTCGACTGGTCGGCGCTCGGCCGGGCGAAGGGCACGATCGTCCTGCTGATGGCCGTGGAGCGCATGGCCCTGATCGCCGCGGCCCTGATGCGCTATGGTCGAGCGTCCGACACGCCGGTCGCCGTGATCCAGGACGGTACCCTCCCCGGGCAGCGGGCGCTGACGGCGACGCTGGACACGGTGGCCGACGCGATGACCGCCGCCGCGGTCCGGCCCCCGGCGATCATCGTCGTGGGCGACGTGGTCGACGTGGCACGAGAGATCGACATGATTCGAGCGGACATGGGACGGGATCCGTGACACCCCCCGCAGAGCAGAGCGCGATCCACGACGAGACGACCGGCACCGACGACTCCGCCGCCCCCGGCGAGACCGCGGACGCGCGGCCCGACGACGGCCAGACCACCGCAGGGGCCCGCGAGCGTGCCAAGGGGAGCGGACGCGGCCGTTACGCGCGCCCCACCACGGAACCGCCGTCGACCGAACCCGCGCCGCCCGTCCAGGCCGACGACTCCGGCGACGACCCCCGGCCGGGAAAGGACACGCGACCGGGCCAGGGAAGGAAGAACCCCGGGGCGGGCGGCGGCACCGTGCACCAGGGCCAGTTGATCCGGGCCGTCACCAACCTGCGCGAGCACCTCGGCGCGTTCGACCTCCTGCTGGACGTGCCGGGCGTCGAGGAGGCCCGCGAGGCGCGCGACGAACTGCGCGACCAGCTCCAGGACTATGTCCTTCCCCGCATCCAGGCCGCCGGGACGCCGCTGCTCGTCGTCCTCGGCGGATCCACGGGCGCGGGGAAGTCGACGCTGGTCAACACCCTCGTCGGCGCCCGGGTCAGCGCGACCGGCGTGCTGCGCCCCACCACCAGCAGCCCGATCCTGGTCTGCCACCCCGACCACGCGCGGTGGTACCTGGAGGGCCCGCTGCTGCCCGGGATGGGACGGGTCCGCGGCCCCGCGCCCGACGCCATCGCCGGTGACCAGCTCGTCGTCATCACCAGCGACGTCCTGCCACCCGGCCTCGCCCTGCTCGACAGCCCCGACTTCGACTCCGTCTTCGAGGACCACTTCGAGTTCGCGACCAAGCTGATGGCCGCCGCCGACCTGTGGCTCTGCGTCACCACCGCCGCCCGCTACGCCGACGCGCAGGTGTGGCAGATGATCCGGCGGGCCAAGGAGAACGGCGCGACGATCGGCGTCGTCCTGTCCCGGATCCCGCCGGGCGCGGGCCCCCAGGGCGAGGAGGTCATCGAGCACTTCGGCGCGATGCTGGACGAGCACGAGGTCGGCGAAGCGCGGCGCTTCACCATCCCCGAGACCCGGATCGAGGACAGCCGCCTCCCCGAGGAGACCGTCGAGGAGCTGCGCACCTGGCTCACCGGGGTCGCCGAGGACGCCGAGGACCGCGAGGTCGTCATCGGTGACACCCTCGCCGCCGTCCTCGACAGCTTCCGCACCCGCGTCCCCGAACTCGCCCGGCACGTCGAGGCGCAGGTCGAGCAGCGCGCCGAACTGGCCGCGCAGGTCGAGGCCGGCTACGGCACCGCGCTCGCCGAACTCGACGAGGCCACCCGCAACGGCTCCCTGCTGCGCGGCGAGGTCCTCGCCCGCTGGCAGGACTTCGCCGCCACCGGCGACCTGCAACGATCGCTGCGCGTCCAGCGGCCCCGGCGCGGCCGGTCCGCCAACCGCAGGCGCCGCAGCCCGACCCGCGTCCGCGCGCTCAAGGCGGCGCTGCGCAGCGGCCTCGAATCGCTGATCATGGCGTCCGCCGAGCACGGCGCCGAACAGGTCATCGCCCGCTGGCGCGACCATCCGGCCGGCCGACAGGTCCTCGCCGCGGCGGACACCGAACTCGCCCATGTCTCCCCGGAGCTGTCGCGCCGTGTCACCCGGGCCGTCAGCTCCTGGCAGGACCACGTCCAGGAACTGATCCGCACCGAGGGCGTCACCAAACGCTCCGTCGCGAAGCTGGTGTCGTTCGACACCGAGGCGGTCTCCCTCGTCCTGATGATCGGGCTGCTCGGCTACGGCACGTCGGACGTGGCCGTCGAGGGCGGCAACAGCGCCGTCCCGCAACGGCTGCTGAAGGCGCTGTTCGGCGCCGAGTCGCTGCGCGGCATGGGCGCCAAGGCCCGCGCCGACCTGCGCAGCCGCATCGGGATGCTGTTCGACGAGGAGGCCATCCGGTTCGGTCAGGTGCTCGACTCCGCGGGCATCCCCGACGAGACCGTTTCCGTCCAGCTGTACCAGGCCACCTACAACCTCGAGGTCGCCCGATGACCACCTCGGCCATCCCCGCGAACGTGCCGCCGGGAGCCGGCGGCGCCGCGCCCCTCACCACGTCCGGACCCGGCTCCGCGGGCCCGGCCGGACTGACCACCCGCCTGGGCGGCCTGGAGCGGCTCGTCCAGGTCGGCGGGGGACGGCTCGACCAGCCCGTCCTGGACGAGGCCGGAGCCCTGCTCGACCGGGCCGGCCAGCGGCTGCGGCTGTCCGGCGAGCACACCGTGGTCACCCTCGCCGGTGGCACGGGCAGCGGCAAGTCGTCCCTGTTCAACGCCATCTGCGGCCTCGAACTGTCGCCGACCGGGCTGCGCCGCCCGATGACGTCGCAGGCGCACGCCTGCGTCTGGGGTCTGGACGGCGCGGGCCCCCTGCTCGACTGGCTGGACGTGGACAAACGCCACCGCTACGCCCGCGCCGGCGCCCTCGACCTGAACCGCGCCGAGGCGAGCCTGCAGGGCCTCGTCCTCATCGACCTGCCCGACCACGACTCCGTCCAGGCGATGCACCGCGCCGAGGTCGACCGGTTCGTCAAGATCGCCGATCTGCTCGTGTGGGTCGTCGACCCGCAGAAGTACGCCGACGCGGCGCTGCACCGCAACTACATCGTCCCGTTCGCCGGCCACACCGGCGTCTCCCTCATCGTCCTCAACCAGGTCGACCGGCTCGCGCCCCACGAGATCGACGACTGCGTCGCCGACCTGCGCCGCCTGCTGGAGGCCGAAGGGCTCGCCGACCCCCGCATCGTGACGACCTCCGCCGTCGCCGAGGACGGCGTCTACGGTTTCCGCGACATCCTCGTCGACACCGTCGCCGCCCGCCGCGCCCGCACCGAACGGCTGTCCGCGGACGTCGACCGGGTCGCCGAACGCTTCGCCGCCTACCGTCTCGACGCCGAACCCCCGACCACCGTCGACGACGGCCGCCGCGGCGACCTCGTCCAGGCCCTGACCGACGCCGCCGGCGCCCCCGCCGTCGCCGAGGCGATGGAGAGCGCCTACGAACTGCGCGCCTGCGACTTCGTCGGCTGGCCCGTCGCCGCGCTGATCGCCCGGCTGCGCTCCGACCCGCTGCGCCGGATGCGCCTCACCGAACTGCGCGAGGAACTCCGCGACGCCTTCACCGGCCCGATCGGCGCCCAGCAGGGCGACGTCGACAACGCCCTCCAGGCCGTCACGGAGGGCATCACCCCGGAACTCCCCGCCCACTGGGCCCGCTCCGTCCGCGCCGCCGCCCGCTCCCACGCGACCGAGGTACCCGAGGCCCTCGGCGAGTCGCTCAAGCAGGCCCTGCCCACGTTCAACCAGGTGCCGCGCTGGTGGTGGCTGGTCAAGACGTGGCAGTTCTTCCTGGTCCTGGTCGCCGTCCTCAGCGTCGCGTGGATCGGCCTCCTCGTCGTCTACGGCCTCCTGGACGCGGGCGGCCAGAGCTCCAGCCGCCTCGTCGCGGACGCCGGCCTCATCCCCTACGTCGCCGTCCTGGTCATATGCGCCCTCGGCATGGGCTGGCTCACCGCGGCGGCCTGCCGCAACCTGGTCGCCCTGTCATCCGCCAAACACGGCGACGACATGGAACACCACATGCGCGCCGGCATCGAACGCGTCGCCCACGAAAAGGTCATCGTCCCCATCGAAGAGGAACTCCAGACCTACATCACCTTCCGCGACGACGTCGCTGTGGCCACCGGCCGCGCTCAGGCCACCTGACATCTCAACGGCCTAGCCGAGAAGTCGGGTGTGGAGGGCGTCGGTGTCGTCGGGGGTCCAGCTCGCTGGGAGGCGACGACCCGGTGGGTGAGGGCGGGGGCGCCGCACACGTCCATCACGGCGAGGGCGAGCGGCATCCCCGCCGTCGGCACCTACCTGGCGGGCGCCGTGCCCGTACTGATCGCGCTGACCGTCGCGCCGTCCCGTGGAGGGTGGGCGGGCGTTGCCGGGGGTGACGGTCCAGTCGGGCCCGTTGTCGATGTCCAGGCACAGCGCGTCGTAGCGGGCGGTTTGGCGCAGGGTCGGGGTGGTGGTCATGGGCGTGGTGGTTCCGGGGGCGCAGCTCGCGGCCAAGGCCGATGTGAAGGCCATGGCCCGGGAGAAGGCCGCGCAGCCGGCCGACCCGAGACCGCTTCGCAGCGCGCGCCGGGTCGGGGCCGGCCGGGCACCCGGTGCGTCGCCGGGTCCGGGCCTCACGGCCACCCGCTCGCGGACCGCTCCGACCTGGCATCTGGAATTTCCTGCTGGTCGTGCCGCTGCCGTCGCTCCCGATCACCAGCGAGACGCTTCCGGAGGACCTCCCGCCACTCCGAGACACGGCGAAGTTATCCACATTCTCGCCTTGGTGCCCGCCGGTGGCTCCCCGCCCGGCATCGTTGGACTCGTCACAGCGAGACAACGGAGGGTAACGATGAACGAGGCGCACATCACCGTCACCGGCTGGGTCGCCGCCGAACCCCGCTACGCCGTCACGACCAACGGAACCCCGTTCCTGTCCCTGCGGGTCGGCTGCACGCCTCGCCGCTACGACCGGCAGACCGGCCAGTGGCAGGACGTCGAGACCCTGTTCCTGACCGTCAACTGCTGGCGGCACCTGGCCGACAACGTCAACGCGTCCGAGTTCCAGCGCGGCACCCCGGTTCTCGTGACCGGCCGCCTGCGCATCCGGCAGTACGAGCGTGACGGCCAGTGGCGGTTCTCCGCCGAGATCGAGGCCACCACACTCGGCCCCGACCTCGTCCGTGGCACCGTCGACTTCCGCCCCGTCCAGCGCGGGGGCCCCCTCAGCGACGAGGACCGCCAACTGGCCCGCGACACCGCCGACGAATGGGCCCTCGCCGCCCCCACAGAGCAGGAAGAACCCAAAGCCGCCTGACACACCCACCACGACCCGGGGGTGCGTGCGTGGGCGGGTGACGGAGTCGCCGTCGCGGGGCGGCTTCGCCTCTGGTGGAGTTGTGCGGCCTGGTCAGATCCAGGAAACGCCGCGCATGCTGCCATCCCCCTCAGGACGTGCCTGGGCCGCGCATCTGCGGGGCCCGATGCGTGGTGACGCAGCCGGTCACGCGCATGTGCCTTCCCGAAGGTACCTGTTTCACGCTCCTTCCGCACACCTTGCAACTATCGTGTTACACAACGTGATGCGCGTAAGGGGGAAGGATGACGGCAGTGCAGTCGTCCGCCGAGGACCGTGGTGGGGAGCTGGCTCGCAGGCCCAGGCCCCGAGCGCGACTGGGGCGTCCGTCCCTGCTCGTGATCTATGTGCCGGCGATCGTGGCCGTCCATCTGGGGTTGACCGTCGTGGGGCTGCTCACGACGACGCCGCGGGCCGACGATGTGACCGCGTTCGTGGCCCTGCTGGTGTGCGGGGCGGTGTGCATCGAGGCCACCCGGCGGCTCGGGATGCCGGCGGGCGTGGCACGAGATCTGCTGTCCGCGTGGTGGTTGCCGGTCGCGCTGCTGCTTCCCCCGGTATACGCCCTGCTGATACCGGTGCCGATCCAGGCGCTGCTCCAGTTCCGCGTCCGCCGGACCATGATCTACCGCCGCGTGCTCGTCGCGGGCGCGTACGGCATCGCCGGAGCGTGCGCGTCCATCGTCTTCCACCTGGTGGTGCCCGAACCCCTGGAGGGCGCGCCGCAATGGGTCGTCGACGCGTATCCGGGCATTCCGGCGGCCGTCGGGTGCGCCACGCTGTTCACCGTCGTGAACACGGCGATCGTCGCGGTGGCGGCGCACGCGGCCAACCCCGAGAGCCGCTGGCGGGACGTCCTGTGGAACCGGGAGAGCCTCCTGCTGGACGTCGTGGAGCTGTGCGTCGGCAGCCTCGTGGCGATCACGAGCGCGCTGTCACTGGGCCTGCTGGCGTTGGCGCTCCCACCGGTGGTCCTTCTGCAGCGCAGCCTGATGCACCAGCAACTCCAGGCCGCCGCGCGGACGGACGCCAAGACCGGGCTGCTGAACGCGACGGCCTGGCAACGGGAGGCCGACACCGAACTGTCCCGGGCCCAGCGCACCAACGGCGCGGTCGCGCTCCTGCTGATCGACATCGACCACTTCAAGCGGGTCAACGACACACACGGCCATCTCATGGGCGACCAGGTGCTCGTCGGAGTGGCGAGCACACTCGGCCACCAGTTGCGCGACTACGACGTGGTGGGACGGTTCGGCGGCGAGGAGTTCGTGGTCCTCCTCCCCGGCGCCGACACCGTCGAGGCCTGCCGCGTGGCCGAACGGCTCCGCGGCCGGGTACGCCGCCTCGCCGTCCCCGCGGAGGAGGGAACGGTGACGGTCACGGTGTCCGTCGGCGTCGCGTTGTTCCGCACCCACGGCGATGACCTCCTGGAACTCCTCACCGCCGCCGATCTGGCCCTCTACCGCGCCAAGTCGTCCGGCCGCGACCGCGTCTGCCTACCGGCCCTGGACGGCCCCGCCACCCCCACCCCCTGAACCCGTTCCACCGCCGAGCATTGCCCAGAACACGCCTCGGGACCCTCTAGGCTTGAAATATGGCCGAGTACATCTACACGATGCAGCGTGTGCGCAAGGCACATGGCGACAAGGTCGTCCTGGACGACGTCACCCTGCACTTCCTTCCGGGCGCGAAGATCGGTGTCCTGGGACCGAACGGCACCGGTAAGTCGACGCTGCTGCGCATGATGGCCGGTCTGGAGCAGCCGTCCAACGGCGACGCGCGTCTCATGCCCGGGTTCACCGTCGGGATGTTGCAGCAGGAACCGCCGCTGAACGAGGAGAAGACCGTCCTCGGGAACGTGGAGGAGGGCGTCGCCGAGACCAAGGCGATGCTCGACCGGTTCAACGAGATCGCCGAGAAGATGGCGACGGACTACTCCGACGAGCTGATGGAGGAGATGGGCAAACTCCAGGAACAGCTCGACCACCGCAACGCCTGGGACCTCGACAGCCAGCTCGAACAGGCGATGGACGCGCTCCGCTGCCCGCCGGGCGACGCCGAGGTGGCGAAGCTGTCGGGTGGTGAGCGGCGCCGCGTGGCGCTGTGCAAGCTCCTGCTCGAAGCACCCGACCTGCTGCTGCTGGACGAGCCCACCAACCACCTCGACGCGGAGAGCGTCCAGTGGCTGGAGCAGTTCCTCGCCAAGTACGAGGGAACCGTCCTGGCCGTCACCCACGACCGGTACTTCCTCGACAACGTCGCCACGTGGATCCTGGAGCTCGACCGGGGCCGCTGCTTCCCGTACGAGGGGAACTACTCGACGTACCTGGAGAAGAAGGCCGACCGGCTGAAGGTCGAGGGCAACAAGGACGCCAAGCGCAAGAAGCGCCTCCAGGACGAACTGGAGTGGGTGCGGTCGAACCCGAAGGCGCGGCAGACGAAGAGCAAGGCCCGTCTGGAGCGGTACGAGGAGATGGCCGCCGAGGCCGCCAAGACCCGCAAGCTGGACTTCGAAGAGATCCAGATCCCGCCGGGCCCGCGCCTGGGCAACACGGTCATCGTCGCGGACAAGCTGACAAAGGGCTTCGGCGACCGGATCCTGATGGACGACCTGTCGTTCAACCTGCCGCCCAACGGCATCGTCGGCGTCATCGGCCCGAACGGCGTCGGCAAGACCACCCTCTTCCGCATGATCGTGGGCGAGGAGCAGCCGGACGCCGGCGAACTCCGGCTCGGCGAGACCGTCCAGGTCTCCTATGTCGACCAGGGCCGCGGCGGCATCGACCCGCAGCAGACGGTGTGGCAGGTCGTCTCCGACGGCCTTGATCACATCAAGGTCGGCCAGGTGGAGATGCCGTCCCGCGCCTACGTCGCCGCCTTCGGCTTCAAGGGCCCGGACCAGCAGAAACCGGCGGGCGTCCTGTCCGGCGGCGAGCGCAACCGGCTGAACCTGGCATTGACCCTCAAACTGGGCGGCAACGTCCTCCTGCTGGACGAGCCGACCAACGACCTCGACACCGAGACCCTCTCCAGCTTGGAGAACGCCCTCCTGGAGTTCCCCGGCTGCGCCGTGATCACGTCCCACGACCGGTGGTTCCTCGACCGCATCGCCACGCACATCCTCGCGTGGGAAGAGGGCTCGAACTGGTTCTGGTTCGAGGGCAACTTCGCCGACTACGAAAAGAACAAGATCGAACGCCTCGGCGCCGACGCCGCCCGACCCCACCGCGTAACCCACCGCAAACTCACCCGCGACTGATCTTTTGCAGGCCCGGCCCACTGCGCTCGCCTAGCGGCTCGCTGTGTTGATTGCAGGACCGGCCCACTTCGCTCGCCTTGCGGCTCGCTGCGTGACCGTTCCTGGGGCGAACGCGACATCGCTTCGCGATCCGCCCGGCTGCGCTCGCCTTCGGCGTTGCTGCGCCGGGCGGGTGACGCGTTCGCGTGCGGGCTGAGGCTGTGTCGAAACGGGCCTTACCCCCTGGCGGTCCGCCTCAGCCCCGCGGGCGGACCGCCGCCGGCCGTTCCATTCGGCTGGGCGGGCTGCTGCCCGGGTCGGCTGCGTCAGGGGGTGCGGGGTCAGTTGCGGTTGGTTGTCTGGTGGTCGCTTTACCGTTCCGGTTGGTCGGACGGTTGCTCGAATCGGCCGCGTCGTGTGGTGCGGGTTCAGGTGTGGCTGATTGTCGGGTGGTCCACCCCTCGTTCCGGTCGGGCGGGCTGTTGCCGGCCGTTCCGTTCGGTTGGGCGGGCTGCTGCCCGGGTTGGCCGCGTCAGGCGTTGCGGGTCGCTTGCGGTTGGTTGTCTGGTGGTCGCCTTACCCTTCCGGTTGGGTGGATCGCCGTTCGGTCGCGTGGCCCGATCGCGTTGCGTTGTGGTCTAGGGGTTTGCTCGCGACTGAGCGTCCGGCGGACCGCCGCTCTTTCCGGTTCGGCGGTTCGCCCTCCGCCTGCTCGGCGGGTGGGCTGTTGCACTGTTTCAGGTCAGCAGGGTGCCGTTCGGCTGTTGTGGTCCGGTTGGGTGGATCGCTGCCTGATCGCACCGTGTCATGCGCTGCGGGTTCGGTTGTGACTGATCGTTTGGGGTGCTGTTCGGGTGGGTGGGCCGCTGGTTCGTCTGTTCCGGCGTGGCGTTTCGGTCCGCGTTCCGGTGTGCTGGGCTGGGCGGGGGGATTGGCGGTCCGCCGTATCGTTTTGGAGCGGTGTGGCTTCCGTTCCGGCGGGGTCGAGGGGAGTGCGCTGAGGCGGTGTATCGGCGGCCGGTAGCATCGGACGGACGGATTCCCGTACCCCCCAGGCGAGGACATGCAGCAGACAGATCTGCCCGCGACCGACTACCGGCACGTCTACGAGTTCCATGTTCGGTTCGGTGACATCGACTCCCAGGGTCACGTGAACAACGTCAAGTTCCTCGGCTACCTGGAGGACGCGCGGCTGGAGATGTTCCACGGCGACCCGGTCCGCAAGGGGGAGCAGCCCGTCCGGGGGATGGTGATCTCCCGGCATGAGATCGACTACCGGCGGCCGTTGCTTCCGACCGTCTACCCGATCCGGGTGGAGTCTTGGGTGACGCAGGCCCGTGCCGCCTCGTTCACGCTGGCCTACGAGGTGCGGGACGACGAGAACGTCTACGCCGAGGCCGTTTCGACGCTGGTCGCGTTCGACCCGGAGAGGAACCGGGCGCGCCGGTTCACGCCGGAGGAACGGGAGTTCATCCGGCGTTACACGGCCCCGACGGCATGACGGCGCTCGCCGGTCCGCCCTCCCCCCTGAACGATCGCCTCCAGCCGGGGGTGCGGCTCCGAGTCGTCCAGATGGCGGACGCGGAGGCGCTCGCCGCGCTGTGCGAGGCGAACCGGGAGCATCTGCGTCCTTGGGAGCCGGAGCGCGACGAGGCGTACTTCACCGTGGACGGCCAGCGCGACAACCTGCATGCTCTGGTCGGGGCGTACGCGCTGGGGGAGATGTGGCCGGGCGTCATTCTGGTGGACGGTGACGTCGCCGGACGGATCACGTTGAACAACGTTCTACGTGGGCCACTGCAAAGCTGTTTCGTCGGCTACTGGGTGGCGCGGGCGCATACCGGGCGCGGTGTCGCGACCGAGGCGGTGCGGCAGGTGTTGGACGTGGCCTTCCACGACCTGGGGCTCCATCGGGTGGAAGCGTTCACGAGGATCGACAACCATGCGTCCCAGCGTGTTCTCGAGCGGAACGGCTTCACGGCCGTGGGAACGGCTCGGCGGCATATCCACGTTGATGGGCGCTGGCACGATGAGCGGCTCTTCGAACGTCTGGCCCCCTGGGACGACGGCATCGCCCTCGTCCCGCCCTCCTGACGCCAGCGCCACGCCTACTTCGTCGACGCGTTCCGCAACCATCAGATCCTCAAGGTGTGGAGACGGTCATTCCGACGTAGTGGGTCGCCTGCGTGTGTCCACGGTGTTCGTCGGTGGGTGGCTTGAGGTGGGAGTAGTAGGGATCATTCTTTCTGGGTATTACCGGAAAGAATGAGTCGCTCTCTTCAGGGAAACCTGTATGTCCCCCTATCTTGCTGCGTGGATCTTCTGGATCTTGATGTTCTTCGCCATTGAGCTGCCTGCCGTGTTCAACCGGCAGGCCGGTGACACGCTGTCCGAACTCGTCTGGAACGTGTTCGCCATTCGGGGCAAGCCCGTCGGGTGGCAGGTGCGTCGGCTGGCCCTCGTCGTGGGGCTCGGGTGGCTGGTCGCCCATTTTCTCACCGGTGGTGCCGTCTGACCCCGCGGTGACAACCGGGCAGTCACGGATGGGTAACAAGCGCAACAGCGATCCGTTTTTCGCCCACGTCTCGCTCTAGTGTCGCGACGCGAATGTGGAGAACCCACGTGAAAGGGGCATAAATGCGGCGCGTCTCACGAGGAGCGATGGCACTGCTGCTCGCCGCGGGGATGACCGGGACCGGGGCGCTGGCGGCGCAGGCGGGCACCGTGAACGGTGACATCCTTGAGCGGCTCAAGGCGATTCCCGGTATGGAGGTGACGGAGAAGACCTCGACACTGCCCGGCTACCGCTGGTTCTGGCTCGAGTACAGGCAGCCCGTCGACCACAAGAAGCCGAAGGGGCAGTGGTTCGAGCAGCGAATCATGCTGCAGCACAAGTCCACGGACCGGCCCATGGTGCTCTACACCAGTGGCTACAACACGCCGGAAGTGATGTTCACGTCCGAGCCGACCGCGCTCGTCGACGGTAACCAGATCTCGCTCGAGTACCGCTACTTCACGCCGTCCCGTCCGGAACCGGCCGACTGGACGAAGGACACGATCTGGCAGGCCGCCACCGACGAGCACCGGCTCATCCGGGAACTAAAGAAGATCTACGGCACCAAGTGGATTTCGACGGGGGCGAGCAAGGGCGGCATGACCGCCGTCTACCACAAGCGCTTCTACCCGCATGACGTCGACGGCAGCGTCGTGTACGTGGCGCCGAACGACTTCGACAACGACGACGATCGTGCGTACGACAAGTTCTTCAAGACGGTGGGGGACGATCCCAAGTGCCGCGCCCACCTTCAGGGGCTCGCGCGCAAGTTCCTCGAACGTCGGCCCGCGATGCTCGAACGGCTCAAGGCCGCCGCGGAGAAGGGCGGCTGGACGTTCGACATCCTGCGCACGGAGGACCGCGCGTTCGAGAACTCGGTGATGGACTACGAGTGGGCGTTCTGGCAGTACAGCCTGCAGTCCGACTGTGCGACCCTTCCGGCGTTGGACGCCTCGGACGACGAGCTGTACAAGTCGCTCGACACCATCGCCGGTCTGTCCTTCTACAGTGACCAGGGGCTCGCCCCGTACATTCCGTACTTCTACCAGGCGGGCACCCAGCTCGGCTGGCCGTCACCGAAGTTCAAGCACCTGCGTCCGCTGCTCCGGTACGAGAGCAGCTACCAGCCGCGCACCTATGTTCCGCGTGACATTCCGATGCGCTTCGACCGCGGCCACGCCATGCGCGACATCGACCGGTGGGTGCGCAAGAACGCGCGTCAGATGCTGTTCGTGTACGGCGAGAACGACCCGTGGGGCTCCAAGCCGTTCCGGCTGAGCAAGGGCAGCCGTGACTCGGCCGTCTACGTCGCCCCGGGCATGAACCACAGCGCTCGCCTCATCGACAAGCTGCCCCCCGCGGAGAAGGCCAAGTCGATCGAGTCCGTCAAGCGCTGGGCCGGTGTCGACCCCGCCGCGCCGACGCTCAAGACCGCTCCGGCCGCCGACGACCCGCTCCAGCTCCAGCGTCCGCCGCTGTAGCAGGACCCGCGGTGTGCCGGCCGTGCACTGACCCCTTGCACGGCCGGCACACCGTTGTCATGGGCGCCGACCGCTCGCCGCCGCCCGACCGCCTCCTAAGGTGCAGCTGGCACGCGGGGTGCCCTGACGACAGGCCGTTGGTCCACGCGATCGTCGCGTTCGGTCTGGCCGAACGGCAACGACGAACGGAAAGCGGCCGTTGTCATGGGGTGGTGAGCCAGGCGGCGGCGTTGGCGGGAAGGACCTCCCCGTGGAGCGGGGCGCTGGTCAGGATCGGGGTGCCGCCGGACGGTAGGCGGAGCGGGTTCTCACCGCAGTTGAGGACGCTGGTGAGCGGACCGCGTTTGAAGACGACCGCCGTGTCAGGGGAGTCGAGCCATTCCAGGTCGTCCGGGAGGTCGTCCAGTAGACGGCGGCGCAGCGACAGAGCCTTGCGGTAGAACACCAGCATGGAGGACGGGTCGGACGACTGCGCCTCGACGGTCATGGACGCCCACCGGTCCGGCATCGGCAACCAGGGGAGGACGCCGTCGGGGGAGAAGCCGTAGGGCGCGGTGGTGCCTGACCAGGGGAGCGGTACCCGGCAGCCGTCCCGGCCGGTCAGTTCCCCGTTCGTGCGCTTCCAGATCGGGTCCTGCCGTGCCTCCGCAGGAAGGTCGGTCACTTCGGGGAGCCCGAGTTCCTCTCCCTGGTACAGGTAGGCCGACCCGGGCAGTGCCAGAAGCATCAGGAGAGCCGCCTTGGCTCTCGCGTGGCCGACGCCCGGCACGCTTTCCTCATATCGGGTGACGTGTCGGACGGCGTCGTGGCTGGACAGAACCCAGGTCGGTGCGGTGACGGTATCGACCGCGGCCGTGATGACGTCGCGGAACGCGTCGGCCGACCAGGGAGCGAGTTGGAGGTCGAACTGGAACACCTGGTGCAGTTCGTCTGGACGCAGGTAGAGCGCGAGGTCATCTGGCCCGTCCGTCCACACCTCGCCTATGGCCATGCGGTCGCCGTCGTACTCGTCCAGGATCTGCCGCCACCTCCGGTACACGTCGTGGACCTCCGGCTGCCCGTACATGGGGCCGTTCAGGATGTGGCGGCCCCCTCCGCCGAGGTCGCGGAACGACTCGTCCTTGAACAGACCGGCCGCCACGTCGATGCGGAAACCGTCCACTCCCCGGTCGAGCCAGAACCGCAGGATCTCCTCGAACTCGCGCTGGACCTCCGGGTTGCGCCAGTTGAAGTCCGGCTGCTCGGGGGCGTACAGGTGGAGGTACCACTCGCCGTCGTCCGTACGTGTCCAGGCCGGGCCTCCGAACGCGGACGGCCAGTCGTTCGGTGGTACCTCCTGGCCGTCATGGCCTTCTGACTTGTCCGAGCGGAAGATGTAGCGGGCACGTTCGGGTGATCCGGGCGGTGCCGACAGTGCCTTCTGGAACCAGGGGTGCCGGTCGGACGAATGGTTCGGAACGATGTCGACGATCATCCGGAGGCCGTGGGCGTGCGCGTCCGCCAGCAGGGCGTCGAAGTCGTGGAGGGTGCCGAACCGCGGGTCGACGTCGCGGTAGTCGGCCACGTCGTACCCGCCGTCCGCCAGGGGAGAGGTGTAGAAGGGCGTCAGCCAGAGCGCGTCCACGCCCAGGTCGCGCAGGTGACCGAGACGGGACCGGATCCCCTGGAGGTCGCCCTCACCGTTCCCGTCGGCGTCGGCGAAGCTGCGCACGTAGATCTCGTACACGACGGCATTGCGCCACCAAGGGATTCGCGTCATACAGGGCGAACTACCCGGTTATGTCGGGGCGTTCACCAGACTCTGGGCGGCCATCGTGAAGTAGTCCCAGAGCTGCTTCTCCAGATGCTCGGGAAGCCCCAGCTCGTCCACCGCGACGCGCATGTGCCGCAGCCACGCGTCGCGCTCCGCCGAGCCGATGACGAAGGGGACGTGACGCATCCGCAGACGGGGATGCCCGCGGCGCTGACTGTAGGTGGTCGGGCCGCCCCAGTACTGGATCAGGAACAGCCGCAGCCTCTCCTCGGCGGGACCGAGGTCCTCCTCGGGGTAGAGGGCGCGAAGGTCGGGGTCGTCCGCGACGCCCTGGTAGAAGCGGTGCACCAGCCGGTGGAAGGTCTTCTCGCCGCCGACCGCTTCGTAGAAGGTCACCTTTTCAGCCATAGCGTCCCCACCCTATGCGAGAGCCCGATGTCCGCGCGCCCCGCCCGATCGGCTACGGGGCGGGGGTGGCGACCGTCACACCCGCCTCGTCGAACGCCCGCTTGACGCGCTCGCGCAGCTCGCGGGCGATGTCGCCCTGCTTGCCCGGGGCGGTCTTCAGCACGACGCGGATGACGAGGGCGTCCCCGGCGAGCGCCTGCACGCCCCATACCGACGGCGGCTCCAGGACGAGGTCCTTCCAGCTTTCGTCGGCGGCCAGCACGTCCGCGGTGGACTGCAGGATCTCCTTGACCTTCTCGGTGTTCTCGTTGATGTCGACGGGGATGTCGAGGACGGCCCGGCCCCAGTTCTGCGACTCGTTGCCGACCTTCTTGATCTCGCCGTTCGGGACGTACCAGACGACGCCGTCGACGTCCCGCATCCGGGTGACCCGCAGCGTCACGGCCTCGACCGTCCCCTTGGCGGAGCCCACGTCGATGAAGTCGCCGACGCCGTACTGGTCCTCCAGCAGCATGAACAACCCGGCGAGGAGGTCCTTGACGATGTTCTGCGCGCCGAAGCCGACCGCGACACCGATGACGCTCGCGCTGGCCAGGATCGGCGCGAGGTTCAGCCCGAGGGAGCCGAGGATGCTGAACGCCGCCGTCCCGAGGATCAGGACGGACGCGATGGAACGCAGCACCGAGCCGAGCGTCTGGGCGCGCTGGGCCCGGCGCTTGTTCAACACGGCGGGGGTGCCCTCGAAGACCGTCCGGGACCGCTCCCGGGCCCGTTCGGTCATCGTGCCCTCGGCCATCCGCACCGTCACATTGGTGATCATGCGGTGGACGATCCGCCGCAGGATCAGGGCGATCACGAACGTGATGACGACCAGGATGAGCGTGCTGATCGGCCGGTCGAGCCAGGTCGAGTAGAACCTGGTGAACCCGCTGTTGTGCGAGATGTTCCAGACGAGCCGGCACGACGTGCTGACGTGATCCCCGCAGACGGCCTCGGGGGTGCCCTCCTGCGCGGGCAGGCCGAACGAAGTGACGGCGAGCGACATGCGAGAAACCCTCCCCGGCCATTGAACCCTTTCACCCCGCCCGCCCGCAGCGGCATGGCACGTGCGCGTCGGACGGGAATGAAACCGTTCATTGTGGCGCCCCGGCACCTCGCCGTGGACCTGCGGCGGGGTCGAGCCGATCGTAGGGGACGTGTCCGACCGGTTCGTACGACCGCCCGCGAGGTGACGCGGCCGGCCGGGGAGGGCTGGTCCCGTGAGCGTGCCCCGCCTGGCCGGAACCGCCGCGCCGGTTCCGGACCACGGCGGGACACGCCCGGTTCACGGGGTACTCGCCCGGGGGTGCCTCAGCGGCGGAGCGGCTGGAGGACGTGCGCCAGTTTCAGGGCGGCGCCGCCGACATCGTCCACGCGGTGCATGCGTTCCCCCCAGGACCACCAGAAGTAGTGGTCCGCGCTCTCGGGAGCCGGGGCGCACGTGACGTCCTCGGCAAGGCTCCCGGCCTCGGGGTTCACGACGCGCAGGAACGCCGGACCCGAGCGGGTCCTGACGACACGGGCCACCAGGCCCCGCGTGTCCAGTTCATGCTCCAGTGCCTCCAGGTAGCCGACGCGTCTGTCGCTGACCACCTTCGCACCCCCTCCGTCGGCGAGTACTGGTCAACTGACCAACTCTGTGCGTCCGTTCGGTCACTCGCGGCGAGACTCGCAACTCTCACGGTGCCGGGTCAAGTGACCACCCGCCCACCGAAGAACCGGATTACCCCACCTCAGAGGAAGTCTTCACCCCTGCGGAGGAAGAATCTCTACCCGCGGTAGGTGGGTGGCATCCTGACCGCCGCTTCTTCCGCCGAATCGCTTGGCGGGCCATGTGACGAGGGTTACGCTGCGTGCGCAAGAGATTATCTGTCGTGGCCATGCCCAACCAGCGGTCGCCGTGGCAGGGGGCTTCCGTCCTTCCCCGGGGGACGGTGTCCCGGCCCGACGGTGAGGAGGCCGGAGTCCGATGTCGGATCCCCCCCGGAAAGAGACGGACGTGGCTCGCCGGATCCGCGCGGCCGGTCTGGCTCGGGGCCGCGCGCCCGTCGAGATCGCGCAGGAGATCCACGAACAGTGCGGCCCGCTGTTCGGCACCAGTCGGATCAAGGCGCACCGGTTGGCCCACGGCGTCGCACTGTCCGACATCGTCGCTCAGGTCAGGGCGCTCTACGAGGTGGACGGCAAACCGCCGCCCCGGCTCGGGGAGACGCTGCTGTCCGCCTACGAGAGCGGCTACAAGAGACCCGGCCCCGAATATCTGCACTATCTGTGCGCCGTGTACCGGGTGGAGCCGGACGCCCTCGACTACCAGAGCCCCTGCATCTGCGGGCGCGGCCACGCCGGTCGCCCCGCCGCCGCGGGCGTTCCGAAACCACGGCCGCCGGAACGCGGCACCGTGACCGGTCCCGACGCGATCGTCGGGGCGATCGTCCCCAGGTCCGACAGACGGGCCCGGGCAATCGTCAACGACCCACGGGGCCCGGACCGCGCCGACGGCCCTCTGAACATCGATGTGGGAGAGGAGGACATCGTGCTTCGTAGGACCCTTCTGCAGCTTCTGGCCGGAGCGGGCGTGACGCTCGACGGTCAGTTCCTCGGTGCGGTCGACAACCTTCGCCGCAAGATGGACGACACCCTCGTCGGCGCGACCGTCTCGCCGACCATGCTCGACCAGTGGGAGGAGACCACCTACGGCTACGGCCGGCAGTACCAGGCGACCCCCTCGCTTCGGATGCTGTGCGACGTCCTGTTGGACTTCAGCGAGGTGCGGCGCATGTGCGACAAGCGCCAGCCGATCGAACTCCAGGAACGGCTGTGCCGGATCGCGGCGCAGCTGTCCGGGTTGTCCGGTCTCATCATGATCAACCTTGGCGACCACCGGTTGGCCCGCTCGTTCTTCCGCACCGCGCGCACCGCCGCCGACGAGACCGGCGACCGCCAGTTGCGGGCCTGGGTGACCGTCCGGGAATCACTCGTCCCGATGTACTACGGCGATCCCCGCGAGGCGCTGCACCTGGCCCGCAAGGCCCAGGATCTCGCCGGCCGGACGCCCAGCGTCGCCGCGGCCATGGCGCCCGCCGTGGAGGCCCGCGCGCTCGGCATGCTCGCGCTGCGCGGACGCAGCGACGCCGCCCCGAGCGCCCGGCGCGCCCTCGTCCGCGGCCGGGCGGTGTTCGATCAGCTCTCCAAGACCGACACCGGCGACCTGGTGTACGGGTTCACCGACCGGCAGATGGCCTTCTACGAGGGCGACACCTTCACCAGCCTCGGCGACCACAAGCACGGCGACGAGGTGCTCAGCCACGCCCTGACCCTGTACTCGTCCACCGACCGCGTCGACCTGACCCTGGTGCGCCTCGACCGGGCGATGTGCAAGCTCCACGCCGGGCACCCGGACGCCGCGCTGGCCGCCGGGCAGGAGGCCATCCACGAACTTCCGCCCGACCACCGGTCCGACATCCTCGTGCACCGCGCCCGCCAGATCGGCGTGGCCGTCGCCGCCAAACACGGCGAGATAGCCGGGCTCAAGGAGTTCAACGAGGCCCTCGCCGGGCCATGGGTGACGAGCCCCACACAGGATCGTCCGTCCGTCCCTCCCTCCGAGCAGGTCTGACCCGGTATGGGCGCCCCCTGGCAGGACCATCCCGCCCGTGCCCTCGTCCGGCTCCAGGACGAGCCCCCCGTGTGGCGCTTCGGCCCCCTCCGGCTGCGCCGCTACCACGCCGCCGACCACGACACCGTCCTCGCCCTGCACCGCGAAGGCCTCGCGCAGGTCGGGCTGCGACCTGGTGACGGCGTCTACTACGACCACGACTTCTTCCGCATGGAGGACATCTACCTCCGCAACGACGGCGAGTTCATCGTCGGCGAACTCGACGGCCGGATCGTCGCGATGGGCGGTCTGCGTCGCGCCGACCTCGTCCCCGGCGGCCGGGCCCGCGCGTTCGGCGGCTACGCCCCCGGAAACCCCACCCTGGACGCCGCGGAGATGGTCCGGCTCCGCGTGCTGCCCGCCGCGCAACGCCGCGGCTTCGGCACCGCCGTCGTCCAGGCCCTCGAAGAACGCGCCGTGGAGTACGGCTACCGCATCCTGCGCGCCGACACCACCGAACTCCAGGCCCCCGCCCTCGCCCTCTACGGCAAGTTCGGGTGGACGGAGACCCGCCGCGAGACCATCGGCGGCATCGTCAACATCTACATCGAGAAACCACTCCGCTGAAAAGACACCCGAGCCGCGGGAGCGTCCCGCCGGTGGCGCGGCCCGGCGAGACCCCCGCGGCTCGGGGTTACGCATTCCCCGGTACAGCCCGGCCCGACTCCACCCGCCCGCCCGGCTCGGCCCGCCGGGCCCGCCCGGCTTGGCCCGCCCGGTCCGCCCGGCTCGGTCCGGCTCGGCTTGACCCGGCTTGGCCCGGGTCGGCCCGGTGGTCGAGCCGGTCGGGGGCGTTCGACCGGGCCGCCATGACGATCGGACATTCTCCGCAGGTATTCCGTTATGCGTTCCACCTCGTCCGGTGGGACGGGCGGGGGCACGGCGGGACGGTCGCCGTCCGGCCCCGCATGGTCGAAGATCCGCGTACGGCGCAGCCCGCCGGGGCGCGGGGGCGGCGGGGGCGGCGCGGCGGGCTTCGGCGGCTGGGTCGGGTTGCCGAGTCGGCTTTGGCCTGCCCGGCTTGACTTGGCCCGGCTTGGCTTGGCCCGGCTTGGCTTGGCCCGGCTTGGCTTGGCCCGGTTCGGTTCAGTCCGCGAGCAGTTCGCGCGGTCGGTCGTCGGAGATCGACAGGCCCGTGTGCGCGGCCATGAAGGCGAGGGTGTCGGCCATCAGGTCGGCGGAGCGGGACACCGAGCGGGACGAGTGGCCGACGTCCGACTCGTTGCGGAGCAGGACGGGCGCGTCCGACGCGGTGGCGTGCTGGAGTGCGGCGCACATCTTGCGGGCGTGCAGCGGGTCGACGCGGGTGTCGCTGCCGAAGGTGGTGAACAGGACGGCCGGGTAGGCGGTGCCCGCGTGGACGTGATGGTACGGGGAGTAGCCGATCAGCCAGCCGAACTCCTCCGGGTCGTCCGCGGTGCCGTACTCGTCGTTCCAGGTCTCGCCCAGCCCGAACCTCTCGTACCTGACCATGTCGAGCAGCGGCGCCGAGCACACGACCGCGCTGTACAGGTCGGGGCGCTGGGTCAGTGCCGCGCCGACCAGCAGGCCGCCGTTGGAACCGCCGGAGATCGCGAGTTGGGCCGGGGTCGTCAGGCCGTCCGCGATGAGCCGTTCCGCGGCGGCGTGGAAGTCGTCGAACACGTTCTGTTTACGGTCGCGCATCCCGGCGCGATGCCAGTCCTCGCCCTCCTCCGACCCGCCGCGCAGGTTCGCGACCGCGTAGACGCCGCCGGCCTCCACCCACGCCAGGATGCTCGCCGAGTAGCCCGGAGTGAGGGAGATGTTGAACCCGCCGTACCCGTACAGGATCGTGGGGCGTGGGCCGGTGAGATCAGGGCGGGACGCGACGAGCATCCGCACCTCGGTCCCGTCCCGGGAGGTGTAGGTCACCTGCCGGGTCTCGATCTCCGGGACGTCGACCGTTCCCGGAGCGGACGCCCATGGCGTCGTCTCCCCGGTGCGGGCGTCGTAGCGCAGGACCGAGGACGGGGTGACGTTGTCGGTGTAGCCGAACCACGCCTCATGGCCGCCCTCGGGCCGTTCGACGATCCCGCCGATGGAGCCAAGGCCGGGGGTGGGAACGGTCCCGAGCCGGTCCCCGGTCTGCAGGTCGTGGACGGTGATCTCGCTGATCGCGTGGCGTGTCCAGCCGGCCAGAAGGACGTCGTCAAGGAGCGCGTAGTCGGTGAGAACGGCCTCCGGGTCCTCAGGGATGATGTCCCGCCAGGTCTCGTAGGACGGGTCGGCGGGGTCGGTGACGCAGAGACGGGACCGGGGCGCGTCGCGGTCGGTGAACACGTAGGCGCGGCCGTCCCGCCCGACATGCAGGCCGGTACTGGCGTCCACACCCTCCTGGACGGCGCGGAGCCGAGGCGTCTCGAGCGACGAGGCGGCCAGGTCGGCGATCCACAGGTCGTTGCGCGGCGCGGTGCCCTGCGACGCCGAGATCGTGAGCCAACGCCCGTCCCGGCTGATCCCGACCCCGTAGTAGTTGGTCTTGTCCCGCCCGGCACCGAAGATCAGCACATCGTCGGTGTCGGGTTCGGTGCCGACGCGGTGCAGGTAGACCCGCCGGTGGTACTGCTCCTCGCTTTCCGGGACGTCCCGTGCCGCGAGGCGGCGGGTGTAGTAGTACGCCTCACCGCCCGGCAGCCAGGCGATGGAGGAGTACCGCGCCCGGTCGATGGGGCCCTCCACCCGTTCGCCGGTCGCGATGTCGAGGACGTACAGGAGCGACTCCTCGTCCCCTCCGGACGAGATCATGTACGCCAGCAGGCGGCCCTCCTTGTCGGGCTGCCAGCCGTCCAGCGTCGTCGTGCCGTTCGGGTCGAGGGCCATCGGGTCGAGGAGGACGCGCTCCGAACCGTCCGGGTCCACCGTGTACAGCACCGGATGCTCCTGGTCGGCGGCGCGGCGCGTGAAGAACCGGCGCTCGCCCCGCCATATCGGCGAGCCGACGCTGCCGGCGCGGAGGAGTTCGCCGAGCCGCCGCCGCAGCCCGTCCCGGCCCGGTAGCGCGTCCATGACCTTGTGGAACAGCCGGTCCTGTGCGGCGAGCCATTCCCGGGTGTCGTCGGTGTCGGCGTCCTCAAGCCAGCGGTACGGGTCCGCGACCCGGTGACCGTGCAGGTCCTCGACGATGTCCTGGCGCTGAGCAGGCGGATACGGCGTCATAGGTTGCACTGTATTGGCCGTTCCGGCCTGGCCGTCGCATACACTTCGAACCGCCGCGAACGGCTGTTTGCGTTCGATCGGCCGTCCGAGGGGGGATTATTGGGGGTAGCGGGCGGCCTCCTCCAGACGCCACACTGATCTGGGTCGGTTCGCCCCGGGGAGGTCCTCATGGCGAGTGCGCAGGTACCGGAGACAATAATCGGGCCTCGGTGCGAGGCGCGCCCAAGCGCGTCCACCGGGGCGAACGAACAACTGAAACCGGTGGAGGGCGTCTGAGATGCGACAGGTCCTCCTCCTGAACGCGACGTACGAACCACTCACCACGCTCCCGCTGCGGCGGGCGGTCTGCCTCGTGCTTCGGGAGAAGGCCGAGATCGTCCACCATGACACCTCGGGCGCGGTCCTGCACTCGGCCACGATGTCGGTCGAGGTCCCGTCCGTGATCCGCCTCCGCCGGTACGTGCGCATCCCGTACCGCACCCGCGTCCCCCTGACCCGCGCCGCGCTGATGCGCCGCGACAACTTCCGCTGTGTCTACTGCGGCCGCCGCGCCGAGACGATCGACCATGTCCATCCGCGCAGCCGCGGCGGCAAACACGTCTGGGAGAACTGCGTCGCGTCCTGCATGACCTGCAACCATCGCAAGGCCGACCGGCTTCTCGAGGAACTCGGCTGGACGCTCAGCGTCACGCCCGGCGTCCCCCGGGGAGCCCACTGGCGGCTCATCGGGCTGATCCACGACGGCGACCCCCAGTGGGCCGCCTACGTGTCCGAACCGGCCGCGTGACCGTATCCTGATGCCGTGCCTCGTTATGACTATCGTTGCCGCGCCTGCGGGTCGACCTTCGAGGTCTCCCGCTCGATGATCAACGCGTCGGATCCGGCGCCGTGCCCCGAGGGGCACGACGACACGGTCAAGCTGCTGTCCACCGTCGCCGTCACCGGCACGTCCCGGGGCGGTTCCCCGCCGCCTCCGACCGGAGGCGGCTGCTGCGGGGGCGGTTGCTGCTCCTGACCCAGGGCCGGGTGTTCATCCGGCCTGTGCCGCGCGCATGAGCGCGCCGGTCTCGGCGGGGTCGTAGTCTTCGGCGACGCCGTGCAGGAGCACCGCCGTGCCCGCCATGTTGTCGGTGCGCATCGGCAGGATCGCCTGGTAGGCGTCCGACCTGTACCAGTCGCGTGCCTTGTCGATGTCGGGGAACTCGATCAGGACGTAGGCGCCGTCGAGCGGGCCCTCCATCACCTCCGGGACGCTGCCGTGGACGAGGAACCGGCCGCCGAACGGGTCCAGGGTGGCCTGGATGCGCTCCATGTACACGAAGACGTCGTCGTGGACCGTCGGCTGCGGGTACAGGTGGGCCAGGGCGTAGGCGGTCATCGCGATCTCCTTCGATGGATGTCGTGCCTCCACCCTGGCGCAGGACGGGGAACGAAGGCGATTACCCGCCAGGTAATGCTCAGCCGTTGAGGCGATCGAGTTGGGAGACGTCCCGGGCGGCGCCGGTGGAGGCCGAGGTGGCCATGGCGGCGTACGCGCGGAGCGCGGCGCTGACGGGGCGGTGCCGGTCGCGGGGACGGTAGCCGCCGAGGTCGGCGAGGAGCTTCTCGCGCCGGACGTCGAGTTCGTCGGCCGGGACGTCGAGTTCGAGGACCCGGTTCGGGATGTCGATGACGACGCGGTCACCGTCCTCGACGAGGGCGATGATGCCGCCGCCCGCCGCCTCGGGGGAGGCGTGCCCGATGGACAGCCCGGACGTGCCACCGGAGAAGCGGCCGTCGGTGATCAGCGCGCACGCCTTGCCGAGGCCGCGGCCCTTGAGGAAGCTCGTCGGGTACAGCATCTCCTGCATACCGGGGCCGCCCTTGGGACCCTCGTAGCGGATCACGACGACGTCACCGGCCTTGACCTTGCCGCCGAGGATGCCCTCGACGGCGTCGTCCTGCGACTCGAAGACGACGGCGGGGCCGGTGAACGTCCACAGTTCCTCGTCCACCCCGGCGGTCTTGACGATGGCGCCGTCGGGGGCGATGTTGCCGCGCAGGACGGCGAGGCCGCCGTCGGCGGTGTAGGCGTGCTCGACGGAGCGGATGCAGCCGTTCTCGCGGTCGAGGTCGAGGGACTCCCAGCGGGCGCTCTGGCTGAACGCGGAGGTGCTGCGGACACCGCCGGGCGCCGCGTGGAACAGCTCCACGGCCTCCGGCAGGACGTCGGGGGAGCGGACGTCCCACTTCGCGACGAACTCGTCGACGGACGCGGAGTGGATGGAGTGGGCGGAGCCGTTGAGGAGCCCGGCGCGGTGCAGTTCGCCGAGGAGGGCGGGGATGCCGCCCGCGCGGTGGCAGTCCTCGATGTGGTACTTGCCGGTGGCGGGGGCGAGCTTGCAGACGCAGGGGACGCGCCGCGACACGGCGTCGATGTCGGACAGGCCGAAGTCGACGCCCGCCTCGGTGGCGGCGGCGAGCAGGTGCAGGATCGTGTTGGTGGAGCCGCCCATCGCCACGTCCAGGGTCATCGCGTTCGCGAACGCGTCGTGGGTGGCGATGCTCAGCGGCAGGACGGA
This sequence comes from Actinomadura pelletieri DSM 43383, assembly GCF_003634705.1. GTDB lineage: Bacteria > Actinomycetota > Actinomycetes > Streptosporangiales > Streptosporangiaceae > Spirillospora > Spirillospora pelletieri. The sequence goes on from NZ_RBWU01000002.1 coordinate 1,330,834, forward strand.
CGCGTCGTCCTCGTCGTAGTAGCGGTGGGCGACGTCCACGACGGTGCGGCCGGCGTCCTCGTACAGGCGGCGGCGGGCGGTGTGGGTGGCGAGGACGGTGCCGTTGCCGGGCAGCGCCAGCCCGAGCGCCTCGGTGAGGCAGTTCATCGAGTTGGCCGTGAACATGCCGGAGCAGGACCCGCAGGTGGGGCAGGCGCTCTCCTCCATCTCGAGGAGTTTGGCGTCGGAGAGCGACGCGTCGGCGGACGCGATGATCGGGTCGATCAGGTCGAGCTTGTTGCCGTTCAGCACGCCCTCGACGGGCTTGCCCGCCTCCATGGGGCCGCCGGACACGAACACGGTGGGGATGTTGAGCCGCAGCGCCGCCAGCAGCATCCCGGGCGTGATCTTGTCGCAGTTGGAGACGCAGACCAGGGCGTCGGCGCAGTGCGCGTTGACCATGTACTCGATGGCGTCGGCGATCACCTCGCGGGACGGCAGCGAGTACAGCATGCCGTCATGGCCCATGGCGATGCCGTCGTCCACGGCGATCGTGTTGAACTCGCGGGGCACCCCGCCCGCCTCCCGCACGGCTCCGGCGACGACCTTGCCGACCTCGTCGAGGTGGACGTGTCCGGGCACGAACTGGGTGAAGCTGTTGGCCACCGCGACGATCGGCTTGCCGAAGTCCTCGCGTTCGACGCCGCTGGCCCGCATGAGCGCGCGGGCGCCCGCCATGTTCCTGCCATGGGTGACGGTGCGTGACCTGAGCGGTGGCATGTGGGTGACCTCTCCAGATGGGGTGTGCCGTGACGGCGGTCGCCGACCCGCGCATGGTCCGGCGCGGCGGAGGACGAGACGCTTCGCGTGTGGGTGCAGCGGCGGATCGCGGCGCTGCCGTCGGCCCAGCGGAGGTCGCGCGTGTGCCGGCCGGTGCCCTCGATGCTACCAACCGCGCGGGACCACGACGGAAAGCCGGGACGTGAGGTCTGGTGAACGTCCCGGCTCCCGTGAGACGCCGGCCGGTCCGCCTACCGGTGTGCGGGGCGTACACCGGTCCGGGGCTGGTCGGCGAGCTGGGGGCGGCCCAGGGGAAGGTGGGGCCGCCCTTCGGGTGTTCAGGTGCAGGTGTTCAGTCGGGATACTTCGGCGGCAGGACCTTCTGGGCCGCCTGGAAGATGCGCTGGACGTCGCTGTCCGTCAGGATCTTCGGACGGCGCCGCAGGTAGGCGCGCGCCCGGTTGCCCGCGTAGACGTCGACGTCCCGCACCCGCATGACCTTCCACGGGATGGACGGCCCGTAGATCGCCACAGATGGCTGTACGGGCACGTCGAAACCGACCTGTTCGGCGAGGATGTTGCTCGCCATCTGGGCCTCCCAGCGCGCCTCGTCCAGGCGGTCCTTCTTGTTGAAGGGGCCGTGGAAGAGCTTGAGGTGGGACATGGTGCGCACGGGGAGACGCTTGTCCCACTTCTCGGAGTCGATGGCGTAGACACCGCTCGGCCCGATCACCAGGTGATCGATCCGCCCGTCGCTGACGCCCTCGTCGTCACGCGGGACGGCCCGCGCGTGCAGGACGAGGTAGCCGTTGCGCTGGAGGGACCTCAGCTGCTTCTCGGTGCGCCGTTCCGCGGCCGAGGACTTCTGCCATGCGGTGACGCTGGAGTCCTTACGGGACCGGCGGACGATGTCCACGACGACCGCCAGCACCGCGGCGGCGAGTCCGAGACGCCAGCCGGCCAGGATCCAGAACACGACGCCGGCGACGACGCCGGCGCCCGCGCGCTACAGCAGGCGGCGGGTCTTCGGATCGTCGAGCAGCGCCGCGACGGTGCCCTCTTCAGGTCGCTCCTTCACCGGGGACTGGTGATGGTGCTCACGCGCTTCCTCCGACTCCGTAGCGTTCGACTCGTCCTGGGGATGACCCCTGGTCCTTTGCGTGTTGCCCCGCTCCATGGTCGCCATAGGTGACGCTCCGTATTCCTTTCCCCTTGGGGGCATGATCCTCCGTGCGCAGAGTAATCATCCAGGGGGTTGGCGACTAGTCATGCCGGGTTAATAGTTTTGTCGCCTTCCGTGGGTGATTCACTGCCGTTCTGGGTGGGTACGTAAGTATTCTTCTCCCCTTCTGAGGCTCCGAACCGCCTGCCCGCTTTGATGGCCGTGTACACGGCGTCTAGCGTTCGGATACGTGACACGAACCCATGACCTCGGCGCCACCCGGATGGCGGCGGCCGTGCGCACCGGGGAAGTATCCCCGGTCGAACTCACCGAGCACTACCTGACCCGGATCGATCGGCTGAACGAGCAGGTCGGCGCCTACGTGACGGTCACCGCCGAGCGTGCGCTGGAGGAGGCGCGGCGGGCGGAGAAGGCCGTGCAGGACGCCACCGACCCGGCGGAGCTGCCGCCCCTGCACGGGGTCCCGGTCGCCGTCAAGGACCTGAACATGGTGGACGGCGTCCGCACCACCTACGGCACGGCCGTCTACGCCGACCTGATCGGGTTCGCGGACGACAGCGTGGTCGCCAAGCTGAGGAAGGCGGGGTCGGTGCTGCTCGGCAAGACCGCGGCACCCGAGTTCGGCCTGGCCTGCTACACCGAGGGTGACGTCGCGCCGCCCGCCCGGACCCCCTGGGACCTGACCCGGTCGGCGGGCGGTTCCAGCGGCGGCGCCGCGGCGGCGGTCGCGTCGGGGCTGGCCCCGGTCGCGCAGGGCAGCGACGGTGGCGGCTCCATCCGGATTCCGAGCAGCGTGTGCGGGCTCTTCGGGATCAAACCGACCCGCGGCCGGATCTCGCAGGGGCCGCTGCTCCCCGACCTGTTCGGCCTGTCCACCAACGGACCCATCGCCCGCACGGTCGGTGACGCGGCGCTCCTGCTGGACGTGATGTCGGGTCACATGCCCGGCGACCTGTACGCGGCGCCGCCCGTCGATGGAACGTTCGCCTCGTACGCCGAACGTCCGCCCGGCAGGCTGCGGATCGCGCGGAACCGGGAGCCCGCCGTGCCGGACGCCGTCGTGCACCCCGACTGCGTCGCCGCGTACGACGCGGCGTCCGAACTGCTGGAGGAACTGGGCCATGAGGTCGTGGAGATCCCCCGCGTGTTCGGCCCCGACCTCCTCGACCACTTCCTCACCCTCTGGGGCGTGATGTCGACGTTCACGCCCATCGCCCCGGAGAGCGAGCCCCTGCTCCAACCGCTGACCCGCTGGCTCCGGGCGCGCGGCGGGTCCGCGTCCGCGACGGAGCTCCTCCGGGCGCACTCCGCGTTGCAGGCGGGGCTGCGGGCGGCGTTCCCGGTGATGGACGAGTTCGACGCGATCCTGCACCCGACGCTGGCGGAGCCGCCCGTCCCCGTCGGGTACTTCCACGATGAGGAGCCCGCCGAGAACTTCGAGCGGCAGAAGCGCTTCACGCCGTTCTGCGCGATGTACAACATCTCCGGGCAGCCCGCGGTGAACGTCCCGCTGCACTGGAACGAGGCGGGACTGCCGATCGGGGTCATGCTCGCGGGACGGCTCGGCGGTGAGGGCACGCTGATCTCGCTGTCCGCGCAGCTCGAAGCCGCCCGCCCATGGATCGACCGCAAGCCGGACATCTGGACGGCGTGAGCCCGGCCCCGAACGGGGCATGGGCAGGGTCATGAGCAGGGGGCACACCGACGAGGACCTGACCGCGCTCGCGGAGTCGCACGGGGTCGCGACCCGGTACGCCGACTGGCGCGGACGCGAGGTGCGGGTCTCCCGCGACACGGTGATCGCGGTTCTGGGGGCGCTCGCCGTGGACGCGTCGTCCCCCGCCGCGATCCGCGCGGAGCTGGAACGGCACCGGGAGCCTCGGAGCACCCGGCCGCCGGTCGTGATCGTCCGCCGAACGCCCGGCGACCCGGTGCTCGACAAGATCCTCGACACCCTCCGGCGCCACCTGCGACCGGCGGGTGACATCGACGTGGACATCGACGTCGGTGCCGAGGAGGTCCTCGCCTGCCCGTCCCCGCCGTCCTTCCGGCCGCTGGCCGGGGTGGGGGAGCCGCCGCTCGGCTGGCACCGGCTGCGTGTCCGCTGGGACGGCGCGGAGGCCTTCACGGCGCTGCTGGTGGCCCCGGCGTCGCTGCCCCTCCCGCCCCGGACCTGGGGTTTCGCGGCACAGTTGTACTCGGTGCGCTCCTGCGGGTCATGGGGGCTCGGCGATCTGCGCGACCTGGCGGATCTCGCGGACTGGAGCGGCCGCGCGCTCGGCGCGGGATTCGTCCTGGTCAATCCGATGCACGCCACCGAGCCGGTCCCCCCGGTCGGGCCGTCCCCGTACGCGCCGATGAGCCGCCGCTTCCCCTCGCCGATCTACCTGCGGGTCGAGGACATGCCGGAGTACGCGGCCCTGCCCGCCGAGGAGCGGGAGCGGTTCGCCGCCATGGCCGCCGACCTGCGGGCCCGGCCCGGCGACCTGGACAGGGACGCGGTCTGGACGGCCAAACTCGCGGCGTTCGACGCGATGTACCGGCGGTGCGGTGACCGCAGGGAACCGGGGCTCGACGACTTCCGCGAACGTGAGGGCGAGGCGGTCGAGCTGTTCACGGCGTGGTGCGCCATCGCCGAGGAACAGGGCACCGCCGACTGGCGGCGCTGGCCGTCCCGGCTGCGCGTCCCCGGCGGCCGCACCGTCGCGGAGGACGCGCACCACCGCGCCCGCGCCCGGTTCTACGCGTGGCTGCTGTGGCGGCTGGACGAGCAGCTCACCGCGGCGCAGCGGACGGCCAAGGACGCCGGGATGCCGGTCGGGATCGTCCACGACCTGGCGGTCGGGGTGCCGCACGGCAGCGCGGACGCCTGGATGTTCGGCGGCGAACTCGCGCCCGGCATGAGCATCGGCGCGCCGCCCGACGAGTTCAACCAGCGCGGCCAGGACTGGGGGCTGCAGCCGTGGCGGCCACGCGATCCCGCCGTCGAGGACCACCGGCGGTTCCGGGAGACGGCGGCCGCCGCGCTCCGGTACGGCGGCGGCATCCGGCTCGACCACGCGATGCAGGTGTCGCGGCTCTGGTGGATCCCGGAGGGCGGCTCCCCGGCCGAGGGCACCTACGTCCGGCAGGACCGGGACGCCCTCCTGGCATGCCTGACCTGGGAGGCGACCCGCTTCGACGGCGTCCTGGTCGGGGAGGACCTCGGCACCGTCGAACCGGATCTGCGGGACGCGCTGGCCGACCACGGCGTGCTCGGCACGTCCCTCCTCTGGTTCGAACTCGACCGGGACGGACGGCCCAAGCCCGCGGAACGGTGGCGCGAACGGTCGCTCGCCACGGTCGGCACCCACGACATGCCGCCGATCACCGGTTTCGTCCACGGCGACCACATCGCGCTCCGCGACCGCCTCGGCCTCCTCACCCGCCCCCGCGCGGACGAGGAGGACGAGCATCGGGCGCGCCTGGCCGACTGGCTGGACGTGCTGCGCGCCGAGGGCCTCCTCACCGACCCACCGGCCGAGATCATGGCGGCGCTGGCGGACGGGTCCACCGCCTACGACGAGCAGATCGTGACGGCCCTGCACGACTTCCTGACCCGCACCCCGGCCCGCCTCATCGGCATCTCCCTCGCCGACGCGGTGGGCGAGCGTCGCACCCAGAACCAGCCCGGCACCGTCGACGAGTACCCGAACTGGCGGGTGCCGCTCGCCGACGCCGACGGCGTCCCCGTCCTGCTGGAGGACCTGCGGGCGGCCGACACCCTGCGGCTCTTCAGCCGAGGGCGGAGATGATGCGCCGCGTCACGTCGTGCAGGAGGGTGTCGGGACGCAGGTCCACCGCCGCGACCACCGAGAACAGGGCGGGCAGACCCGGGAGCGGGTAGGGGTCGTCGTCGGCGCTCGCCAGGGCCGCCTTGCCGAGCGGCTGGTGCGCGAGCGACCTGCGGGCACGGTCCCACGCCGACTGCACCTCCGCCGGGGACGGCACCCCGAAGCCGTGCCCGACCGGGGCGGCGTGCCGGAGTTTGACGAGGGCGCCGCCGGCGAAGTCGGCGGCCAGCCTGCACCGCTCGGACAGGTCGGCGCGGACGTGATCGTCCAGTCGGGTCACGACCGTGCACGGGGTTCGGCAGCGCGACGCGCAGTCGCCGAGCGCCGCCGCGACCTCGCTGTGGTGGCGGTCCAGGTAGGCGCGCCAGCCGCGCGGCGGCTCCGTGGCGACGCGGAGGGCCCGCTCGCAGGCGGAACGCTTCGGACGCGTGTGGTCGCAGGCCCGCGGTTCCCCCGGTTCGACCGGGACCCCGAACCGGCTGCCCTCACCCGAGACCGACGCGCCGATCAGGGCCGGGTCACCGGCGTGCCCGAGGACCGGTTCCCAGGCCAGCATGGGCAGGTACTCGCCCGCGATGTGGACGGCGGCGACGAGCGCGGCCATGTCGCGCCGGTACCAGCGGACCGCGATGACCTCCAGCAGGAGGGAGTAGGCGGGGCGCAGGCTCGCGAGCGCGCCGCGCGGTCGTTCTCTCGGCGCCTGCGGCATACGGCTGGCGCGGGCCCGGTCGAGCAGGTCCCGCGGGACGTCGCCGGCCGTCTCCGGCATCCCGAAGTCCTCGGCGTCCAGGTCGAGGACGCGCTGCCCGAACGCGCACAGGGCCGCGACGGCGCCGGAACGGTCCTCGGGGACGACCGTTCCGGCGCCGCCGTCCCGCGTGACCAGCGCCTCCAGGTCCGCGAAGGCGTAGCGCCGTGCCAGCGCCGTCAGCACGTCCCTCGCCGTCTCCACTCCGACTCCTCCCCGTGACCATGCAACGATCGCACGGTCACGGGGTTCGTGCACAGAGACGACGGAGACAGGGAGATACGGACTCAGCCGGACGCGGCGTCCTTCGCGCGGGCGCGCAGCGCGCGGGCGACGCCGTCCCGCCCCTCCGACAGCAGCCGCGCCAGCGCGGGCGGGGGCCGCTCGTCGGCCAGGTACGCCTCGGTGCGGTCGATCGTCGACTGCTCGATCACCAGGAAGGGGTAGGCGACCTCGGCGAACGTCTGGGACATGTCGCTGGTCCACTCCTTCCAGATCCGGCCGACCTCGGCGAAGTAGCGGTCGACGTACGGCACCAGCAGTTCGGCGTGGTCGGGTTCCACGAAGCCGCCGAGCGTCGCCCGGTACACGGCGTTCGGCAGGTCGCCGGACACGATCCGCTCCCACGCCGCGGCCTTCGCCTCGGCGGACGGGATCGCGGCCTTGCAGGCGGCGGCATGCCGTTCCCCGGCGGCGGTGCGGTCGCGCTCGTGCTCGGCGTCGATCTCCGCCTCGCCCGCCCGTCCGGTGACGACGAGGCGGCGCAGCAGCGACCAGCGCAGGTCGGTGTCGACGGTGAGGCCGACGAGCGTCTGTGAGCCGTCCAGCAGCCCCTGGACGAACGCCAGGTGCTCGTCGGACACGGCGGACGCGGTGAACGCCTGCGTGTAGGCGAGCTGGAGGTCCGAGCCGGGCTCGGCCTCGCGGGCCAGGTCGGCCAGGGTGCCGGCGAGCAGCGCCAGCCCCTCCTCGCGCCAGGCCGGGTCGGCGTACTGCTGGACGGCGGTGCGCGCCTGCCGCAGCAGCGTCTGCGTCACCGAGATGTCGGTGACGCCGCGGACGCCCTTGGCGACGAGCCGGACGTAGTCGCGGGTCGCCATCTCGGCGTCGCGGGTCATGTCCCACGCCGCCGACCAGCACAGGGCGCGCGGCAGGCTGTCGCGGACGTCGCCGATGTGCTCGATCAGCGTCCGCAGCGAGTGCTCCTCCAGCCGGATCTTGGCGTAGGTGAGGTCGTCGTCGTTGACCAGCACCAGGTCGGGCCGCTTGCGGCCGACGAGCTGCGGCACCTCGGTCCGGGCGCCGACCACGTCCAGCTCGACCCGCTCCCGCCGGACGATGCCGTCGGGCGTCCGGTCATAGAGACCGATGGCGAGCCGGTGCGAACGGAGTGTCGGGTAGTCGGCCTTGGCCTCCTGCAGGACGGCGAACGACGTGAAGTTCCCGTCGCCGTCCACCTCGTACTCGGGCCGCATGGTGTTGACACCGGCGGTCTCCAGCCACTCCCGCGACCACGAGGCCAGGTCACGTCCCGACGTCTCCTCCAGCGCGCCGAGCAGGTCCGTCAGGACCGTGTTGCCCCAGGCGTGCCGGTCGAAGTAGCGCCGCACCCCCTCCAGGAAGTTGTCAAGCCCGACATAGGCGACGAGCTGCTTCAGGACGGACGCGCCCTTGGCGTAGGTGATCCCGTCGAAGTTCACCTCCACCGCCCGGATGTCGGGAATGTCGGCGGCGATCGGGTGGGTGGACGGAAGCTGGTCCTGCCGGTACGCCCACGCCTTCTCCAGGTTCGCGAACGTCGTCCACGAACCCGTCCACTTCGTGGCCTCGGCCTGGCACAGCACGCTCATGTACGTGGCGAACGACTCGTTCAGCCACAGGTCGTCCCACCAGCGCATGGTGACGAGGTCGCCGAACCACATGTGGGCCATCTCGTGCAGGATCGTCTCGGCGCGCCGCTCGTAGGCCGCGTCGGTGACCCGCGACCGGAAGACGTAGTCCTCCAGGAACGTGACCGCGCCCGCGTTCTCCATCGCGCCCGCGTTGAACTCGGGCACGAACAGCTGGTCGTACTTGGCGAAGGGGTACGGACGGCCGAAGACCTTCTCGAAGTAGGCGAACCCCTGGCGCGTCACGTCCACGATCGCGGGCGCGTCCAAGTGCTCGGCCAGCGACGCCCGGCAATACACCCCGAGGGGGATGACGGTGCCGTCGTCGCGGCGGTACTCGTCCCGGACGACGTGGTACGGCCCCGCGATGAGCGCCGTGATGTACGTGGAGATCTCCGGGGTCGGCAGGAAATGCCACGTCCCGCCCTCGGCCGACTCGGCGGCCTCGTTCGTGACGACCTCCCAGTTCTCCGGCGCCCTGACGGTCAGCTCGAAGGTCGCCTTGAGGTCGGGCTGGTCGAAGCAGGCGTACATGCGGTGCGCGTCGGCCGTCTCGAACTGGGTGTAGAGGTACACGCCGTCGTCGACCGGGTCCACGAACCGGTGCAGGCCCTCACCCGAACGCGAGTAGGCGCAGTCGGCCTCGATCCGGAGTTCGTTCTGCGCGGCCAGGTCCGGCAGCGGCATCCGTCCCGCCTCCGCGTCGTAGGACGCCGCGTCCAGTGCCTTCCCGTTCAGCGTGACGGCGCGTACGTCGGCACCGTGCAGGTCGATGAACGTGGACGCGCCGGGCTCGGCGCACCCGAAACGCACCACCGTGGTGGAACCGAAGCGCGTTTCCTCACCCGTCGTCAGATCAAGCTCGACCATGTACGACTCGACGGTGAGGAGCCGGGCCCGTTCCCGCGCTTCGTCGCGCGTGAGGTTGCCTGCCACATGAACTCCTTGGTCGGTTAATCGTCTGCCGCCCCCATGTCTACCAACCGGAGGCCTGTACGGCCCGTCCGCCACGACCTCCGGAACCCTTCCCGCCGCCGGGGAATCAAGCCGGGCGGACCCGGGTTGTCGGGTGCGATACCCCGTCACGTGTCTAGGAGGCAACGTTGGCCGACAACGCTCTCACACCGGTGGACTTCTGGTTCGACCCTTTGTGCCCCTGGGCGTGGATCACTTCCCGCTGGATTCTGGAGGTTGAGGAACAGCGCCCGATCCAGGTGCGCTGGCATGTGATGAGCCTCAGCGTGCTCAACGAGGACAAGGACATCCCAGAGCAGTACAGGCAGGGACTCAAGGACGCCTGGGGCCCGGTTCGGGTGTGCATCGCCGCCGAGCAGAAGTACGGCCCCGAGGTCCTCGGCCGCCTCTACACCGAGATGGGCACGCGCCGCCACCATGAGCGGCAGGCCTTCGACCGCGCCTTCTTCGAGGCGTCGCTGACCGCGGCCGGCCTCGACCCGGCGCTCGCGGACGCCGCCGAGACCACCGACTTCGACGAGGCGCTGCGCGCGTCCCACAAGGACGGCATCGACCGTGTCGGCCAGGAGGTCGGCACCCCGGTGATCGAGGTCGAGGGCAGTGCCTTCTTCGGCCCGGTCGTGACCCCCATCCCGCGTGGTGAGGCCGCCGTGAAGCTGTGGGACGGTGTGGTCGCGGTCGCGAGCACACCCGGGTTCTTCGAGCTCAAGCGCACCCGTACGGAGGAGCCCGGCTTCGACTGAGCGGGGACGCGTCAGCGACGCGGCGACCGATCGGCGAGATCACCCCGGACGCGGTACGAGGGCCGGTACGAGGGGGCCAGTGCGACCTTGCTCACAAGTTAGTTCTAAGTTGCTATTGCGAGAATATTGCAATTGCACTACCCATGCCGACAAACTGGTCGTGCCAGCTACACACAGGTTCCCGCTGGCTGCACAGAGGTAGGGGTGATCCAGTCGTGCACGTACCGGACGGTTTCATCAATGCGCCGGTGTCCGTGGCGGCGGGGGTGGTCGCGGTGGCCGGAGTCGGGGTCGCGCTGCGCGGTGCCCGGCGCGAACTGGACGACCGGACCGCGCCGCTCGCGGGGCTCACGGCCGCGTTCGTGTTCGCCGCGCAGATGCTGAACTTCCCGGTGGCGTCCGGGACGAGCGGGCACCTGCTCGGGGGCACGTTGGCGGCGATCCTCGTCGGGCCCTACACGGGTGTCCTGTGCGTGTCGGTCGTCCTGCTCGTCCAGGCGCTGCTGTTCGCCGACGGCGGCCTCACCGCCCTCGGTGTCAACATCACCGTCATGGCGCTGGTGACGGTGCTGGTCGGGTACGGCCTGTTCCAGCTGGTGCTGCGCGTGCTGCCGAAGAACCGGTCGTCGGTCGGCGCGGCGGCGTTCGTCGCGGCCGTCGTCTCGGTGCCCGCCTCCGCCCTGGCGTTCACCGGGCTGTACGCCGTCGGCGGGACGACGGACGTGTCGATCGCGAAGGTCGCCGCGGCGATGGTCGGCGTCCATGTGCTGATCGGCATCGGGGAGGCGCTGATCACCGCGGTGACCGTGTCCAGCGTGCTCGCCGTCCGGCCCGACCTGGTGCACGGCGCGCGCGGGCTGATCGAGCCGCCGCGGCTGCGCACCGTCGAGGCGACCGAGCCGAAGGCGGGTCCCGGTGGGCCCGCGGAGCCGTCCAGGGCCTGAGAAGGAGCACGACATGACCACCAAGCGGTTCTTCATCGGGTTCCTGCTCGTCTCACTCGTCCTGGCGGGGATCGTCAGTTACTACGCCAGCGCCGATCCCGACGGTCTGGAGAAGGTCGCCGAGGACAAGGGCATCAACGCCGAGGAGAAGGACCACGGCCTGAAGGACTCCCCGCTCGGCGACTACGGCGTCAAGGGCGTCGACAACGCGCGGCTGTCCGGTGGGCTGTCCGGCGTCATCGGTGTCGGCGTCGTCCTGCTCGCCGGCGGTGGGCTGTTCTGGTTCGTCCGGCGGCGCGGTTCCTCCGACGCGGCGCCGCGGCGGGAGGAGAACGTGGCCTCCGGGACGTCCGGGACGGGCTGATGGGCGCGGGCCATGCCGCCGGGGCGGCGAGCCGGCTGTACGTTCCGGGCGCCTCGCCCGTGCACCGTCTCCCTCCCCAGTGCAAGCTCGTCGCCGTCCTCGCGTTCGTGCTGCTGGTCGTCGCGACGCCACGGGAACGGTTCTGGGCGTTCGGGCTGTACGCGTTGCTCCTGGCGGCCGTGGCGGCGACCGCGCGGATCCCGTTCGGCACGGTCGCGCGGCGGGTCGTCATCGAGGTCCCGTTCGTGGCGTTCGCGGTCCTCATGCCGTTCGTCGCGAGCGGCGAGAAGGTCGGCGTCCTGGGGCTCGAGCTGAGCGAGAACGGTCTGTGGGGCGCGTGGAACATCCTCGCCAAGGGAACGCTCGGCGTCGTCACCTCGATCCTGCTGGCCGCCACCACCGAGCCCCGGCTGCTGCTGCTCGGCATCGACCGGCTGCGGATGCCGCCGCTCCTCACGCAGATCGCCACGTTCATGCTCAGATACGGTGACGTCGTCGCGGCGGAACTCGGCCGGATGAAGGTGGCGCGGGCGTCCCGCGGCTTCGAGGGCCGCGACCTGCGCGCCACCCGCGTCCTCGCCAAATCGATCGGAGCGCTGTTCCTGCGCTCGTACGAACGGGGTGAGCGGGTGCACCTGGCGATGCTGAGCCGCGGCTACGACGGGCGCATGCCCGTCGTGCACGATGTCAGCGCGACGGCCGCGCAGTGGACGGCCGCCGCGGCCCTTCCGCTGGCCGCGGCGTGCGTGACGCTGGCCGCCTGGACGATGCCATGACCGCGGACCTCGGGCAGGCCCCCGCCGTGCCGTCCCTCGACGTCCGGGGCCTGGCCTACGCCTACCCGGACGGAACCCAGGCCCTCTACGGCGTCGACCTCACGATCGACCGGGGTGAGCGGGTCGCGCTGCTCGGGCCGAACGGCGCCGGAAAGACCACGCTCGTCCTGCACCTGAACGGCATCCTGCACGGCGGCCTCGGCGAGGTCAGGGTCGGCGGCCTCGCCGTCGACCCGAAGGACAGGCGGACGCTGCGCGAGATCCGCCGACGCGTCGGCATCGTCTTCCAGGACCCCGACGACCAGCTCTTCATGCCGACCGTCCGGGAGGACGTCGCGTTCGGGCCCGCCAACCTCGGGATCCGCGGCGCCGAACTCGACCTCCGGGTCCGAGACGCGTTGAACCGGGTCGGCATGCTGGGCGTGGCCGACCGTCCGCCGCAGCACCTCAGCTTCGGGCAGCGCCGTCGTGTCGCGGTCGCCACCGTCCTGGCGATGGAGCCCGAGATCCTGGTGCTGGACGAGCCGTCCTCCAACCTCGATCCGGCGAGCCGCCGCGAGCTGGCCGAGATCCTGTTGAGCCTGGACGTGACGGTTTTGATGGTCACGCACGATCTCCCGTACGCGGCGGAGCTGTGCCCACGGTCGGTGATCCTCTCGGGCGGGGTCATCGCCGCGGACGCGCCGACCCGCGACGTCCTGATGGACGGCGAGCTGCTCACGTCCCACCGCCTGGAACTGCCCTTCGGGTTCGATCCGGCCGCCACGGCCCGCTGAGGCGCCCGGTCCTGTCAACAGCGGCGGGCGCCGGTGGTGGATGTTCACGGCGAATGCGCACCCGCGGTGAATTTTCGGTTCGGGGTTTCGGGTTGCACGGGGTGTCGTCGCCTTGCCACACTCAGGAAGACCACCAGTAATGGTAACGGTTTTCATTCCGAAATGAGGCAAACGTGAAGGTTGCGTTCGTTGGCAAGGGCGGCAGCGGCAAGACCACCCTCTCGGCGCTCTTTGCCCGCCATCTGGCCGGGCGAGGGCTGCCCGTGGTGGCCATCGACGCCGACATCAACCAGCACCTCGGCGTCGCGCTCGGCCTGGACGAGGCGCGCGCCGCCAAGGTGCCGGCGCTGGGCGACCGGCTCACCGAGATCAAGGAGTACCTGCGCGGGGACAACCCCCGGATCTCCTCGGCGGCGGCGATGGTGAAGACGACCCCGCCCGGATCCGGCTCGCGGCTGCTGCGGTTCCGCGGGGACGATCCCTTCCACGAGACGGGCCACGACGTCGACGGGATCACGCTCATGGCCACCGGCCCGTTCAACGACGACGACCTCGGCGTGGCGTGCTACCACTCCAAGACCGGTGCGGTCGAGCTGTACCTCAACCACCTCATGGACGCGCCCGGCGAGTACGTCGTGGTCGACATGACCGCCGGGGCCGACACGTTCGCGTCCGGGTTGTTCACCCGCTTCGACGTGATGTTCCTGGTCGCCGAACCCACCCGCAAGGGCGTCAGCGTCTACCGGCAGTACACCGAGTACGCCCGCAACTACGACGTGGCCATCCGTGTCGTCGGCAACAAGGTGCAGATCGACGAGGACGTCGCCTACCTGCGCGAACACGTCGGCGACGACCTGCTGACCTGGGTCGGCCAGTCCGCCGCCGTCCGCGCCTTCGAACAGGGCCGCCACGGCATTCCGCTGGAGGACGGCAACGCCGCCGCCCTCGACCGAATGCGCGCCGAAGTGGACACCCACGTCCAGGACTGGGACAAATTCCAACGGCAGGCCGTGGAGTTCCACGTCAAGAACGCGCGGAGTTGGGCGAACAAGGCGACGGGTGAACGCCTGGAGGAGCAGGTGGACCCGGAATTCCGTTTCCCGGCCGCCTACGCCGGGTGAACGACGTCTATCGGCGGACGGAGATCAGCACTACCCTTCCCGCATGACGATGCGGCGGATCTTCATGATGGCCGGCGGCGCGGTGCTCCCGGTCGCCGTGCTCACCCTGCTTCTCAACAACCAGTGGGTCGTTGACGCCATCCAGGAAAGCGACTTCCAGTATGACGAGGGGATCGGCCCCCTCGTCATCTGGGCCCATTCGCTCGCCTGGCGGTTCAGCCCGCAACCCGGGCTGGAATGGAGCACCGTCCTGGTCGCGGACTTCTCCGTGGTGCTGTTCTTCGTCCTGCTGGCACTGTTCGTGGCGGGCGCCGGCCGCATCATCGACCAGAACCGCGGTCCGCTCGGCGCGCTCGTCGTCGGCTGGTGGGCCGCGATCGTCGCGGGCGGGGTCGCCGGGCTCGTGTACGGCGCCCTGGCCCACTGGACGGCCGACTACATCCCGTCCACCCTGTCGCAGGCCGTCTTCACCAGCATCGCCCGGGGCGCGGCCGCCGGTTTCGCGTTCGGCTGGCTGCCCGGCCTGGGCGCCATGGGCGGCTTCGCCTTCGGCCGTCCCCGCACCCCGGCGACGCAGCAGCCCTACGGCGCCCCGCAGTACCCGCCGCAGCAGCCGTACGCTCCCCGACAACACGGCGTGCCGATGCCGCAGCACCAGATGCCGCACCCGCAGCAGCCGCAGCAGCCGCCGATGCAACCGCACCCGTCCGCGGTCCCGTACGTCCCGCCGCAGGGACATCCGCAACAACAGCCGTGGCCCGCGCCGGGACAGCAACAGCCGGGCGCGCACGTCCCGCAGCAACCGGGTCCACCGGTACCGCAACAGTTCGGCCCACCGCCCGCCCCACCGCAACAGCCCGCCCCGGCGCCGCAACAACCCGCACCGCCGCAACAACCCGCCCCGGCGCAACAACCGGAGGCGCCTCGGCAACCGGAGGCCGCCGCGGACACCCCGGAACCGGCCGAGGCCGAGCAGGAGCCGTCCGCGAACCCCTGGGACGGCGACGACCCTGATCTCGCCGACCGGACGATCATCGACCGGCGGCGCGACGAGGAGTAGGCCGCCGCAAGATCGACGTCCCGGTCCTGCGAGAATCGACCCCATGCGCGTGTTTCTTGGGACCGACCATGCCGGCTTCGAGCTGAAGGAGCACCTGGTCTCCTGGCTGAAGGAGAACGGGCACGAGGCCGTCGACTGCGGCGCGTTCGCCTACGACGCCGTGGACGACTATCCGCCGTTCGTCCTACGGGCGGCCGAGCGCACGGCCGCCGAGCCGGGCACGCTGGGCATCGTGATCGGCGGTTCCGGAAACGGCGAGGCGATGGCGGCGAACAAGGTCAAGGGCGTCCGGGCGGCCCTGGTCTGGAACGAGGACACCGCCAGGCTCGCCCGCGAGCACAACGACGCGAACGTCATCAGCCTCGGCGCCCGCCAGCACGACCCGGAAACCGCGACCCGGTTCGTCGAACTGTTCATCGAGACGCCCTACTCCGGTGACGAGCGCCATACCCGCCGCATCACCATGCTCGGCGACTACGAGACCACCGGCGAACTCCCCCCACTGCCGTCCGCCCGCTGACCGCCCGGATCGCGGAACGAACCCGCTCTTCCACAAATCGCTCAGGACGCCTGGCGGAGAGCAGGGTGCGGTAACCGGATCGCCATGGGTAGCGGCTCGGGGCGGGACTGCGGAGGCCTCGGTGCGGTTGCCGGTCATCAAGGTTGGCGACTACGGGACATCGCGGGGGCTCTCGCGATCATCCTTTGAGCGCCGACCCGGTCGGGGCGCGGAGCAAGCCGCTCACCGCGAGGCGGTCAGGAGTGGGGGTCGCCGGGGGAGTGCTTTTCGGGCGGAAGTGCGGAGGGCGTCGGACGGGGGCCGCGTTTGTTCAGGCGGCGGCGTTCGTTCTTGGCGGCCTTCGTTCGCTTGGTGGGCTCGCTTGAGGGTCGGGCCTGGTCGAAGTCGTTCTTCGGTGCCTGGTCGCCGTCGGGGATCGGACGGGAGACGTCCCGTGCCCGCATCGCCGCGTCCACCGTGATCCGCATGCTTGGCTGCCCCATATGTCCACGACTCCTCTCAACATCCCCCGTACCCGGATATTACGGAGCTGGACCGGTGCAAAGGGGCCTCACTGGTCTGGATGCCGACGTGGGGTGGTGAATGCTCGGTACAGTGCCGGAGTCATGCTTCAACGACTGGTCCAGCTGCTTCCGCCGCGACTGCGCGCCGTACTGCGCAGAGTCCCGGTGCTCGTGGTGCTGTACCGCTGGCTCCGGCGGGGGAAGCTGACCCGGGAGCGGTACGTGTTCGCGGCGCTGGCGGTTCTCGCGGTGGCGGTCGGGCTCGCCACGGCCAGCGACACGCGCGGCCTGGCGCCGTCCGGGGTGTTGGTGCTGATCGTGCTCGGCGGCGGGCTGCTGCTGAAGGTGCGGACCCTGGTCGTGCTGCTCGGCATCGTCGTGGCGATGGTGGCCTACAACGCCTGGCATGACGTTCCCGCGATCGGCGTCGGGATGGTCGCCACGTTGACGATCACCGCGGTGCTCGCGCTCACCCTCGCCCGGACGCGGCAGAAGCTCGGCGTCCAGGGGCTGCGCGGCGACTCGATGCTGCTGGAGCTGCGGGAGAGGCTGCGGCGCCAGGGCGAGATGCCCAAGTTGCCGGACGGCTGGCGCTCGCAGGTCGTCCTGGTGCAGGCCGGGGGGTCGTCGTTCGGCGGCGACTTCGTGGTGTCGTCCTCCGACGGCGACGTCCTGGAGGTCGCGCTGGTGGACGTGTCGGGCAAGGGCACCGACGCGGGTACCCGAGCGCTGATGCTGTCGGGGGCCTTCGGGGGGCTTCTTGGATCGGTCCAGCCCGATCGTTTCCTGCCCGCCTGCAACGCCTACCTGCAACGCCAGCGGTGGGACGAGGGCTTCGTCACCGCCGTGCACGTCGTCGTCGACCTGCGCACCGGCGAGTACACCGTGGAGTCGGCGGGCCATCCACCGGCGGTCCAGTTCGACGCGAGCAGCGGCGAGTGGCGGGTCAGTTCGGCCAAGGGCGTCGTCCTCGGGGTCGTCCCCGACCTGAAGTGCGTTCCGGAGCGTGGAACGTTGCGGTCTGGTGACGCGCTGCTCCTCTACACCGACGGGCTGGTGGAGTCCCCGGGCAGCGATCTGGACGCCGGGATCGACCGGCTGCTCGGCGAGGCCGAGCGTCTCGTCCCGCAGGGGTTCGGCAGCGGCGCGAAGGAGCTGGTGGCGACGATGGCCGCGGCCCGCGACGACGACTGCGCGCTCGTCGTGATCTCCCGCGTCTGAACGGTCAGCGGCGCCTGTTCCCGTTCTTGGGCTGGTCCTGCGCCAGCCCGACGAGGAGGGCGCCGATGAGGACGGTGCCCGCGGCGACGCCGGCGGCGGCCAGCAGCCGGGTGCGGGTGGACGGCGCGGCGGTCACCACCCCGGTCGGGGTGAACGCCCTGGTGTCGGCCTCCACCGGCGCGGCGGCGGTGAGCCGGTTCGGGGCGGCGGGTGGCCAGGCGTCGTTCGGTGGCTGCTCGACGAGGGAGAGCAGCAGGTCCGACGCGGTCGGACGGTCCGCCGGGTCCGTCGCCAGGGCCGACCGCACCGCCGGAACGAGCGCTTCCGGCAGCCCGGACATGTCGGCCGTGTCGGCCGCCGTGCGGAGGGTCGCCGGGTCGCCGCCGATCGGCATCCGTCCCGTGCCCGCGTGCGCGATGAGGCAGCCCCAGGCGAACACGTCGGCCGCGGGGGTCGCGGGCCCGCCGACGAGGACCTCCGGGGCCATCCAGCCGGGGGTGCCGAGGACCGCGCCGGACGCCGATCCGCCGAAGCGCCCGGGGCCCGTCGAGTCCTGGCTGCGCGCGATGCCGAAGTCGATGACGCGGCAGCCCGACAGGGTGAGCATCACGTTGGCGGGTTTGAGGTCGCGGTGCACGAGACCCGCCGCGTGGATCGCGGCGAGCGCCGACGCGACGCCGACGGCGACGCCGTGCAGGTCGGGCGCGGGGAGCGGGCCGTCGTGGACGAGCCGGTCGTGCAGCGACACGCCGCCCACGTACTCGGTGACGAGGTACGGGCGCCCGTTCTCCTCACCGTGCGCGAGGACCCGCGCCGTGCAGAAGGAGGCGACGCGACCGGCCAGGTACGCCTCGTCCCGGAAACGTTTCCGGTAGGTCGGGTCACCGGCGAGGTGCGGGTGGATGGTCTTCACCGCGACGCGTCCGCCGGACACCGGGTCGGCGCCGAGGTAGACCGTGCCCATGCCGCCCGAGCCGAGACGGCCGAGCAGCGTGTGCCCGCCGACCTCACGCGGATCGGCGGGTTCGAGCGGTCTGATGTCTGCGTCCATGATCTTCCCGGGTGTCTCCCCGCTTCGTGTCCGTCCATCCCCGTTCGGCGGCGGAATATCTCGCGTCACACCAGGAAGTGCGGTAACGCGTTCGTCACGTCCGTCCGGAATGTGGTGATGTTTCGCAGAGCAATGGTCCGGTAACAATGTGTTCTGCGTTCACCCCCCAGGCGCTGGGACGTCGCGCGGAGCCCCGGAGCCGCGTGGGAGCCGGAAAGGGGGAGGGGCGCCGGGGTGCGGATGTTCGGGGGGAGGCCGTCGCCGTCGGGCTGGTCGCTGCGGGCCCGGGTGACCGCGGTCGTGGCCCTCGTCGTCTTCGTCCTGCTGGCGCTCGGCGCCGCCCTCTTCTACCTGGTCGTCCGCGGTGTCGTGTACGACGAGCTGCGCGAGCGCGCCGACTTCGTGATCAACGATCTGACCGTGTACGTGCGCGTCGCCGACCCGCACGCCATGCTGCCCGTCCGGGACGCCGACTTCACGCTTCTCCAGGTGGTGGACGTGGAGGGCGCCGTGGTCGCCTCCAGCGCGACGCTGCGCGGCCGGGCCGCGCTCGAGGTGCCGCTGCCGGGCGAACCGGGACGGTCCGTCCAGCGCACCGTCTCCCTTCCGGGCGAGGGGAGGGTCTATCTCGTCTCCGAGAGCGTCCTGACCCGGCACGGCGTGCGGATCGTGCACGCCGGCGCGCCCATCACCGTGTTCGGCCGGTACCGGGCCCTGTTCCTCGGCCTGCTCGCGGCCGGGGCGCTGCTCGGCACCGCCGTGGTCGCCTGGGTCGTGGCGGTGTCGGTGCGGCGGGCGTTGCGTCCGGTTCGGGTGATGTCCGGCGAACTCGCCCAGATCACCGGCCGGGGCGCGGGTCGCCGGGTGACCGTCCCCCGCCCGAACGACGAGGTGTCCGAGCTGGCCGAGTCGGTGAACGTGGCGCTGAGCCGGTTGGAGTCCGTCCTGTCGCAGCAGCGCGGCTTCGTCGCGGACGTGTCGCACGAGCTGCGCAGCCCGCTCACCGGTCTGCGCGCCCAGCTGGAGGTCGCGCTGGAGCATCCGGAGGACGAGGACTGGCCCGCCGTCGCCCGTGCCGCGCTCGCCGACGCCGACCGGTTGCAGGGCATCGTCAGCGACCTGCTGATCATGGCCAAGCTCGGCGCGGGCGTGCATGTCGCGCGGGAGCGGGTCGACCTCGGCGAGCTGGTCCGGTCGGAGACGGCCCGCCGTCCCCGGCGGGTTCCGGTCGAGGTCCACGCGGCCGACGGGGTCATGGTGCGGGTCACGGCGCACCACATCGTCAGGCTGCTGACGAACCTGCTCGACAACGCCGAGCGGCACGCCGCGTCGCGGGTGTGGGTGAGCGTGGCCGCGGACGGGGCGGACGCCGTCCTGGAGGTCGTGGACGACGGCGCCGGGATCGCGCCCGAGGACCGCGAGCGCGTCTTCTGGCGGTTCCAGCGGCTCGCCGAGGGCCGGGAACGCGACCGCGGCGGCACCGGGCTCGGCCTGACGATCTCCCGGGACATCGCCCGCGCGCACGGCGGGACGCTCGTCGCCGCGGACAGCGACAAGGGCGCAAGGCTCGTCCTGCGTCTCCCGCTCGACCAGAGCTGAGACACCGGGTGTTCAGGCCAGCGGCGGACGGCGGGTTCCGTGCCGGGTGGCCTGCTCGAAGGCGTGTCCGATCCGCAGGACGGACAGGTCCGCGTGATGCGGCCCGACGATCTGCAACCCGACCGGCAGCCCGCCGCCGGTGAATCCGGCGGGCACCGACAGCGCCGGAGACCCGGTCGCCGAGACGAGGAAGCACGATCGCATCCATTCCAGGTAGTCGGGCATGGGCTGCCCGGCGATCTCCGCCGGGTACTCGATCCCGGCGTCGAACGGCGGCACCTGGCTGACCGGCAGCAGCAGCGCGTCGTAGCGTTCGAAGAACTTCCGGACGCGGTGGAAGAGGGCCGTGTGCAGCGTCTCGGCCCGTCCGAGGTCGGCGCCGGTGAGGCCGCGCCCCGCCTCGATGTTCTTCGCGAGGGAGGTCTTGAAGTCGGCGCGGCGCTCGTTCAGGAGCGGGCCGTGGGTGATGTCCCACTGCCAGGCGCGCAGCGTCCGGAAGACCTCGTCCGCGCCGGACAGGTCGGGGCACGCCTCGTCCACCGTGCAGCCGAGATCCTCGAACGTCATCACCGCCGGTGCGAGGACGCCGGCGACGGCGGGGTCGACGGGCACCTTCCCGCCGAGGTCGGGAGACCAGGCGATCCGCAGCCCGGCGACGTCCCGGTCGAGCGGGCCCGCGAACACGTGGCCGGGCGTCTCCAGGGCGATGGGGCTGCGCGGGTCGGGTCCCGCGAGGACCGACAGCAGCAGCGCGGCGTCCGCGACCTCGCGGGCCATCGGACCCTGCACCCCCATCGTCGTCCAGCCCGCGGCGACCGGCCATGACGGCACCCGGCCGGGCGACGGACGGAACCCGACGACGTTGCAGAACGACGCGGGGTTGCGCAGCGAGCCGCCCATGTCGCTGCCGTCCGCGATCGGGTGCATCCCGCACGCCAGCGCGGCCGCCGCGCCGCCGCTGCTGCCGCCCGCCGACCGCGTCGGGTCGTAGGGGTTGCGGGTGACGCCGAACACCGGGTTGAACGTGTGCGACCCGGCGGCGAACTCCGGCACGTTCGTCTTGCCGATCGTGATGGCGCCCGCGGCGCGGATCCGCTCGATGACCAGGTCGTCGGTGAGCGGGACATGGTCGGCGAAGATCGGTGACCCGAAGGTGGTGCGGATCCCGGCCGTGGCGTGGGTGTCCTTGTGCGCGACCGGCAGCCCGTGCAGCGGTCCGGTCTCCCGCCCGGCGGCGAGCCGCTCGTCGGCGGCGCGCGCCTGCTCCAGCGCCCGTTCCGCGACCAGCGTCACGATGGCGTTGACCCGCGGGTTCGTCCGCTCGATCTGGTCGAGATGGGCCTGGACGACCTCCCGTGCCGACAGCTCCCGCGCCCGGATCCGGCGGGCGAGGTCCCGCGCGGACGCGAAATGGATCTCTTCGGACACCATGGTCTCCTTCTCGTCGTCGGTCGCGCTCCCAGTGTCCGCCCCCGGCACGCGGGGTGACCTGTCCGGGTGGTCATGATGGTCGTGTGGTGGAACGAGCCGGCGCCCGCGAACTGCTGCGCCGCGTCCTGGACGCGGACGGCTGGACGCCCTGGGACGCGCCGACGGCGGACCCGGCCCCCTCCACCCCGTACGGCGCGGACCTCGCCGCCGCCCGGGAGCGCGGCGGCTGCGACGAGGCCGTCCGCACCGGCGAGGGCCGGCTGCGCGGCCGTCGCGTCGCGTTCGTCGTGTCGGAGTTCCGCTTCCTGGCCGGGTCGATCGGCGTCGCCACCGCCGACCGGATCGTCCGGGCCGTCGAACGCGCCACCGCGCTGGGCCTGCCGCTGCTCGCCGCGCCGTCCTCCGGCGGCACCCGCATGCAGGAGGGGACGGCCGCGTTCGTCCAGATGGCCCGCATCACCGCCGCCGTCGTGGCGCACCGTGCCGCGGGGCTTCCCTACCTCGTCTACCTGCGGCATCCCACCACCGGCGGGGTCTTCGCGTCGTGGGGGTCGCTCGGCCATGTGACGGCCGCAGAACCGGGCGCGCTCATCGGGTTCCTGGGTCCGCGCGTGTACGAGGGGCTGTACGGCGAACCGTTCCCGTCCGGCGTGCAGGTCGCCGAGAACCTCGCGGCCCGGGGGCTCCTGGACGCTGTGATCGGCATCGACGAACTGGCGGAGACGGCGTCCCGGGCGCTGAACGTCCTGTGCGGGCGTCCGCCGGCGACCCTGCCGCCCGCGCCCGGGCCGCCCGGGCCGCCCGCCGGTGCCGCGCCCGAGACGCCGGCGTGGGAGTCGATCGAACGGTCCCGGCGCCCCGACCGTCCGGGCGTCCGCGAGCTGCTCCGCCACGGCGCGGCGGACGTGACCCTGCTCTCCGGAACCGGCGAGGGCGAGGCCGATCGGGGGCTTCTGCTGGCCCTGGCCCGTTTCGGCGCGGCACCCTGCGTCCTGGTCGCGCAGGACCGGTACGGGCAGCGCACCGGGTCCCCGCTCGGCCCGGCCGGGCTCCGGGTCGCGCGCCGGGGCATGCGGCTCGCCGCCGAACTGGGCCTGCCCCTGGTCACCGTCGTCGACACGCCCGGCGCCGAACTGTCGCGGGAGGCGGAGGAGGGCGGGCTCGCCGGGGAGATCGCCCGCTGTCTCGCCGACCTCATGACGCTGCCCGCGCCGACGCTCTGCCTGCTGCTCGGCGAGGGCGCGGGCGGCGCGGCGCTCGCGCTCCTGCCCGCCGACCGCGTCCTGGTCGCCCGGCACGCCTGGCTCTCCCCGCTCCCGCCCGAGGGCGCCTCGCTGCTCGTCCACCGCACCACGGACCGGGCGGACGAGGTGGCGGCGGCGCAGCGGGTCCGGGCGGCGGACCTGCTGCGCGACGGGCTGGCCGACGTTCTCGTGGACGAGCGTCCCGACTCCGCCGACGAGCCGGTCGCGTTCTGCCTCAGGGCCGCGGCCGCCGTCGAACGCGAGCTGTCCGGGCTCGTCCCGGGATCTCCGGCGGACCGCCAGGCCCGCTACCGTCTCTCCGCATGACCGAATCCGCGACCCGGGCCGCCTACGACTCCATGGCCGTCCTCTACGCCGACACCTTCCGCGACGTCATGGACGATCTGCCGCTCGACCGCGCGATGATCGCCGCGTTCGCCGAACTCGTCCGGGGTGCCCTGCCGGTCGCCGACCTGGGCTGCGGCCCGGGATTTCTCACCGCTCACCTGGCGTCCCTCGGTCTGTCCGCGTTCGGTGTCGACCTGTCGCCCGGAATGCTGGCCCAGGCCCGCAAGGAGTACCCGGACCTGCGGTTCGACGAGGGCACGATGGCGTCCCTCGATCTCGCCGACGAGAGCCTGGGCGGCATCCTCGCCTGGTACTCGATCATCCACACGGCCCCGGACGAGCTGCCCCGGATCTTCGCCGAGTTCCACCGCGTCCTCGCCCCGGGCGGTCATGTCCTGGTCGGCTTCCAGACCTGTGAGGCGGGCACGCCCGAGCCCTTCGACCACAAGGTCGCGCTCGCCTACCGCTGGTCGCCGGACGGCCTGTCCGCCGTGCTCCGCCGCGCCGGGCTGGTCGAGGCGGCCCGGTTCGTCCGGCAACCCACCTCGATCCACGAGCGCACTCCCGCAGGAGTTCTCCTGCTCCGCAAACCCTGACCGCCGTCAGGTTCGGGCCCGCTGCGGCGCCCGCGCTTCGAGGTCGTCCTCGACCTCGGCCGTTCGCCCGGTGTCCTGTCGGGTGCGGGGCGCCGGCACCGCGCTCCGCGCGCGCTGCCAGGGCCGTCGCCGCGGGATCCGGCGGGTGCCGCGGCGCCCCCGGCCACGGGGCAGGAGCGAGACGAGCGCACCGGCGGCCGCGACGCCGACAAGGGCGGCGAGGACCCAGACCATGATTTTGAGGACCGGGCATCCCGCCAGGTCCGGCCGGTTCGGCGTACTCGGGACGACCAGGTGCCTGTCGCCCGCCGCGGTCCTGTCCGCCATCTCGTTCGCTTTCCCTCGTCCGGGGCCGACCCTTAATGGTGTAACAGCATGTCATGAAATGACATGGCTCACTTTGTGGCAACCCTTATAGCAGAGCGCGGCGGGGGTCCGTGACTGGTGAGCAGGTCGTTTGGGGGCTTACGATCTGGAGAGTCCGTAGCGAAGGGGACGCCGTGGGAGGGGACGCCGTGCGAGCGCTGATCGTGCAGCATGACCATGTTTCACCGCCCGGACCGGTGGGGGAACGGCTGGTGGCGCGGGGGTTCGAGATCACCGAGTTGCTCGTGGTCCCCGAGGAGCGGCATCACACTCCGGACGTCCGGTGCGACTTTCCGGACCCGCGGGAATGGGACCTGATCGTTCCCATGGGGGCGCCCTGGTCCGTCTACGATCCGAAGGTCGCGTCGTGGGTCGGGCCCGAGCTGGCGATGCTCGCGAGCGCGCACGAGGCGGGGGTTCCGGTCCTCGGGATCTGCTTCGGCGGGCAGGCGCTCGCCGCCGCGCTCGGCGGACGGGTGGAGCGTGCCCCGCGCGCCGAGATGGGATGGGTGGAGATCGAGACCGACGATCCGGAGCTCGTCGCGCCCGGACCGTGGTTCCACTTCCACTACGACCGGTGGATCCTCCCGCCCGGAGCGGTCGAGATCGCGCGCGACGAGGTCTGCTCGCAGGCGTTCGTGCTCGGCCGGTCCATGGGCGTGCAGTTCCACCCCGAGATCACGCCCGATGAGTTCGGGCTGTGGATGGCGCACGGTGGAGACCCGCACATGCGGGCGGAGGGCGTCGACCCCGACGAGCTGATGGTGGAGGTGAAGCGGACGGAGGCCGAGTCCGCCCGCCGCACCCACACGCTCATCGACGCGTTTCTGGACCGCGTGGCCTGGCGGACGCCTCGATGAGGGCGTCGAAGAGCGCCTGATGGACGGGGTCGTCGGCGGCCGTGTCCTCCGGGTGCCACTGGACGGCCAGGAACCAGGCGCCGTCCCCGGTCTTCCCGGCGTCGGTGAGTTCGGCGGCCTCGATCGTGCCGTCGGCCCCATGGGCCGTCGCCGTGAGGGGCGGTGCCAGCGTCTCGACTGACTGGTGGTGGTAGCAGGACGCGGTGAGCTGCTGCGCGTCCAGCGTCTTGGCCAGAAGCGTCCCGGGCTTGACCGTCACGGGGTGGAGAACGTGCCGGTGCTCCTGCGTCATGTGCTGGTTGAGGGTGCCGCCCAGCACGGTGTTGACGACCTGCAGCCCGCGGCAGACGGCCAGGGTGGGCAGGCCCGTCCGCACCGCGTGGGCCGCCAGGGCCAGGTCGAAGTCGTCCTGCTCGTCGTGCACGTCGTAGAGGGCCTCGTGCTCGGTGTCCGCGCCGTAGTGGCGGGGGTGGAGGTCGCCGCCCCCGGGCAGGAGGAGACCGTCGCAGCGGTCCAGGCGGGACGGGTCGAACGGCGTCGCCGGGTGCATGACGAACGGCTCGCCGCCGGCCCGGAAGACCGCCTCGACCAGGGCCTGGGCGGCCACCTCGGCGCGGTAGCGGAGGGCGGAGGCCGACTCGGAGAAGCGCGCCGGCAGCGCGATCAGGGGGCGGGTCACAGCTCGATCCAGGTGGTCTTGAGGTCGGTGTACTTGTCGAGGGCGTGCAGGGACTTGTCACGGCCGTGGCCCGACTGCTTGACGCCGCCGAAGGGGACGCTCATGTCGCCCTCCTCGTAGCAGTTCACCCAGACCGTCCCCGCCCGGAGGGCGCGGGAGACCTTGTGCGCCGTGGACAGGTCGGACGTCCAGACGGCGGCGGCGAGGCCGTACTCGGTGTCGTTGGCCAGGGCGATCGCCTCGTCGAGTTCGTCGAACTCCAGAACGGCCAGCACCGGGCCGAAGACCTCCTCGCGGGCGATCCTCATGTCCGGCTTGACCTGGTCGAAGACCGTGGGGGAGAGGAACCGGCCGGCCGCCTGCCCGCCCGCCCGGAGGCGAGCGCCGTCCGCCTTGGCGGCCTCGACGTGCTCCAGGACGCGGGCGTGGTGCCGTGCGGAGACCAGGGGACCCATCTCGGTGGCCGGGTCCAGCGGATCGCCCGTCCGCAGGCTCTCCGCGCGGGCCACCACCCGGTCGACGACCCGGGACGCGATCGAGCGGTGCACCAGCAACCGGGACGGCGCCGTGCACATCTCGCCCGCGTTGAAGAAGATCCCCCACGCGGAGGTGTCGGCGGCGGCGTCCAGGTCCGGGGCGTCGGGAAGGATGATGTTGGGCGACTTGCCGCCGAGTTCCAGCCACACGCGCTTGAGGTTGGTGTTCGCGGCGTACCGCAGGAAGTGACGTCCGACCTCGGTGGAGCCGGTGAAGGCCAGGACGTCCACGCCCGGGTGCTCGCCGAGGGCGCGCCCGGCGACCTCACCGGGGCCGTTGACGACGTTGAACACCCCGGGCGGCAGCCCGGCCTCGGTGGCCAGCGCGGCCAGGTGCAGCGCGGACAGCGGGGACTCCTCGGCCGGTTTGAGCACGGCCGTGCAGCCGGACGCCAGGGCCGGGGCGATCTTCCAGGCGGCCATGGTCAGCGGGAAGTTCCACGGGACGACGGCCGCGACCACGCCCACCGGTTCGCGGGTGACCAGGGCCAGCGACGAGGCGGACGTGCGGGGCGACTCGTCCAGCTGCTTGTCGACGGCCTCGGCGTACCAGCGGAGGCAGTTGATGACGGCGCGCAGCTCGATGCCGTTCGCCTCGGTGACCGGTTTGCCCATTTCCAGGCTGATGAGAAGGGCGAGCGTCGCGCGGTCGCGCTCGATCAGGTCGGCCCAGCGCAGCAGGGCCGCCTTGCGCTCGGCGGGGGACAGGCGCGGCCAGGGGCCGGTGTCGAAGGCGCGGCGGGCGGCGGCGACGGCCGCGTCGACCTCGGCCGTTCCGGCGGACGCGATCTCGGCGATCGTCGCGCCGTCGCGCGGGGCGATGACGGGGGTCGAGCCCGTGCCGGTGAACTCGCCGTCGATGTGGTGGCCGGTGTGCGGGGCGAGCCCGGCGGCACGGGCGCGCCATTCCTCGTACGAGAGGTCGGTCACGAGCCCTCCTCCAAGTGTCGTTTGATCCCGAACAGTATCGCTGACATCTTGACCGATGCCATCCCCGCTCCTAGATTATTTGGGATCAAACGATATGGAGGTGGAGCGATGGCAACCGTCGCGGGCGTCGCCGTCGAGCCCGGACACTGGATCGGCGGAGAGCGCACCGGCTCCCACGCGACTTTTTCCAGCGTCTCGCCGATCGACGAGCGACCGATCGCCGAGATCGCGCGGGGTGGGGCGGAGGAGGTCGACGCGGCGGTGGACGCCGCGCGTCGCGCCTTCCCCGCCTGGGCCGCCACGAGCCGTGAGGAGCGGGCGCGGCTGCTGCACGCCATCGCCGACGGCGTGGAGAAGCGGATCGAGGAGCTCGCCCAGGTCGAGACCGCCGACAACGGAGCGCTGATCCGCTCCCACCGGCGCGGTGTCATGCCCCGGGTCGCGCACAACTTCCGGTTCTTCGCCGACTGGCTGCTCAAGCTCGGCCACGACGACTTCGAGACCCGGGGTCACACCAACCACGTGAGCTGGGACCCGGCGGGCGTCGCCGCGCTCATCACCCCGTGGAACGCGCCGCTGATGCTCGCCACGTGGAAGATCGCGCCGGCGCTGGCGGCCGGGAACACGGTCGTGCTCAAGCCGGCCGAATGGACGCCGCTCACCGCGTCGCTGCTGGCCGACATCACCGCCGAGGCCGGGCTGCCGGCCGGCGTGTTCAACGTCGTCCAGGGCTACGGCGCGGAGGTCGGCGGGCCGCTGACCGCGCACCCCGACGTCCGGCGGATCAGCTTCACCGGGTCGGTGCCCACCGCCCGGACCATCGCGGCCGCGGCGGCCCCCAACCTGACGCCGCTGTCGCTGGAGCTGGGCGGCAAGTCGCCGCTGCTGGTCTTCGCCGACGCCGACCTCGACCTCGCGGTCGATCTCGCCGTCGAGCAGTACGACAACGCCGGGCAGGTCTGCCTCGCCGCGACGCGGTTGCTCGTCGAGTCGTCCATCGCCGAGGAGTTCACCGCCCGGTTCGTGGAGAAGGCGTCGCGGATCAAGCAGGGCGACCCGCGCGACGAGGCCACCGACATCGGGCCGCAGATCCACCGCCGCCACCTGGAGCGCGTGGACGGGTTCGTCCAGCGCGCCAAGGAGGCGGGGGCGCGCGCGCTGATCGGCGGCGGACCGAACGAGGAACTCGGCGGCCTCTACTACCGGCCCACCCTCTTCACCGACGTCCCCGAAGGCGCCGAGATCCTCACCGAGGAGGTCTTCGGCCCGGTCCTGACGCTCCAGACGTTCGACAGCGAGGAGCAGGCCGTCGCGATGGCGAACGGCACCAAGTTCGGGCTCGCCGCCACCGTCGCCACCGGCGACCCGGAGCGCGCCCGGCGTGTCACCGAGCGGCTCGTGGCCGGGACGGTGTGGGTCAACTGCTTCTTCGTCCGCGACCTGAAGGCGCCGTTCGGCGGCTCCCGCCAGTCCGGCGTCGGACGCGAGGGCGGCGACTGGAGCTTCGACTTCTACTGCGACCTGAAGAACACGGTGACGGCGCCATGGGCGAAGTAGTCGGTGCGGGACTCCTCGCGCACGTTCCCACGATCGTCCTGCCCGAGGTCACCCGGCGTGAACTGAACGGCGGGCCGGACACCACGCTGGTCCCCGGACTGCGCAAGCTGCGCGAGGACGTCTTCGAGAAGGACGACTACGACACCGTCGTCGTCCTCGACTCGCACTGGGCCACGACGGTCGAGTTCGTCACGACCGCGCACGACCGCCGCGCCGGACTGTTCACGTCCGAGGAACTGCCGCGCGGCATGTGCCGGATGCCGTACGACTTCCCCGGCGACCCGGAACTGGCCCGCGCGGTCGCGCGCTACGCCGACAAGCACGGGACGTGGATCACCCCGATCGACGACCCGTACCTGCCGATCTTCTACGCCACCGTCAACCTGTGGACGCATCTCGGCGTGCGCGACGACCCGTACCTCGGCGACCCGGGCAAGCGGTGGATGTCGATCGGCGTGTGCCAGACCGCCGACACCGAGGACTTCCTGCGCCTCGGCCGCGCCCTCGGCGACGCGATCGCCGCGACCGACCGGCGCGTGCTGCTGATCGCTTCGGGCGCGATGTCGCACACGTTCTGGCCGCTGCGGGAGATCCGCGACCACGAGGCGTCCGACCCCGTGCACATCTTCTCGCCGGAGGCACGGGCCGCGGACGAGGAGCGCATCGGCTGGCTCAAGAAGGGCGACCACGCCCGGATGCTCGACACCATGCCGGAGTTCCTCAAGTTCAAGCCCGAGGCCCGCTTCGGCCACTATCTGATGATGCTCGGCGCCCTGGGGGAACATGCCTGCAAGGCCCCGGGACGCCTCTACAGCGAGTACGAGAACTCGGTCGGAACGGGTCAGGTGCACATCTGGTTCGACCGCCCTGAGAACGGATGGACCGCATAAATGCCTGAATACCGACGGATTCTGCTGGACGGCGCCGCCACCCAGGTCATCCGGGACGGCGACGACCTCGTCAGCGCGGACGGCCGCACGGTGCGCGCGGACGAGGCCGTTCACCTGCCGCCGTGCGAGCCGTCCAAGGTCGTCGCGGTGCACCTCAACCACCGCAGCCGCGTCGAGGAGTTCCAGACGACGCTGCCGCCCGCGCCCACGTACTTCCACAAGCCGATCTCCGCGCTGAACGCGCACGGCGGCGCGGTCGTCCGGCCCGAGCGGTGCAAGTACCTCAACTACGAGGGCGAGATCGCGATCGTCATCGGACGGACGGCCCGCAACGTCTCCCCCAAGGAGGCCGGCGACTACATCGCGGGCTACACGGTCGCCAACGACTACGGCCTGCACGACTTCCGCGACACCGACGCCGGGTCGATGCTGCGGGTGAAGGGCTCCGACACCCTCTGCCCGCTCGGCCCCGGCCTCGTCACCGACTGGGACTTCCACGGCAAGTACCTGCGGACGTACGTGAACGGCGAGCTGGTGCAGGACGGCAGCACCGACGAGATGGAGTGGGACATGCACTACCTCGTCGCCGACATCGCCCGCACCATCACGCTGTACCCGGGTGACGTGCTGCTGTCCGGGACGCCCGCGAACTCGCGTCCCGTCCAGCCGGGCGACGTCGTGGAGGTCGAGGCGGAGGGCCTCGGCCGGCTCCGCAACCACATCGTCGCGGGACCCGTGCCGATCCGGGACGACTGCGGCGCGCAGCCGACCGAGTCGGAGGAGGTCATCTCCACCACGTTCGGCGGAGACTGGGAGTTCCGCGGCATCCGGGCCCCGCGCAAGTAGAGGCGTCCGGAACGAGTACCCCAAAGGCCCTCATGTCCTCGGCTCTCCGGCCGGGACATGAGGGCCTCGTCGTTAGGACAGGGTCGTCAGGACAGGGCGTCAGGACATGAGGGCTTCGCCGCGCTTGACCACCTCACGGCAGAAGGCGCCGACGCCGTCCGGGTCGTCGGTGAACTGGGACGGCTTGATGCAGAACGTGGTGAACCCCGCCTCGACCTGCTCCGGAATGCTCTCCAGGGCCGGTTCGAGCGGCGACACCGAGTCGTCGTCGGGGAACACCGGACGGCAGCCGCCGATCATCTCCAGGTCGGCGGCGTCGCGCCCGGCGGCGGCCATGGCGGCGCGCAGCCGCTCCATCTCCTCGGGCGTCGGACGGCCCAGCGGGTGGAACCCGTGCCCGTACTTCACGATCCGGTCGAGCAGTCGCTGGTGCAGGTGCTGCCCGCCGAGCCACATGCGCGGCCCCTCCGGACGGTACGCGCGGGGCTCGAAGTAGACGTCGTCGAAGGAGAAGTGCGTCCCGTGGTAGGAGACGGGCGAGCCGCGCCACAGCAGCTCCCAGATCTCCAGCTGCTCGTCCAGGATCTTGCCGCGCTTCTCGAACGGCACGCCCAGCGCCGCGTACTCGTCCCGGCTCCAGCTCACGGTCGGCTGGACGACGAGGCGTCCCTCCGAGACCAGGTCGAGCGTGCCGATGTCGCGGGCCAGGGCGAGCGGGTGCCGCAGCGGCGCGAGGACGGCCGCGGCGGCGAGCCGGATCCGCGTCGTCACCGAGGCGATCGCGCCGAGCAGCATCAGCGAACTCGGCCACGGGGTGAACGGATCCTGGTTGCCGGGGTAGGCATAGTCCCGGGGGTTGCCCATCACGCCGTTGGCGCCCGCGTCCGGGCCGAGCACGATGTGCTCGCTGATCATGACGGCGTCGAACCCGGCGTCCTCGGCCTCCCGCGCCCAGCGGACGAGGGTCGGCAGGTCACGACCGGTGGTCAGGGTCCAGTTCTCGCTCAGCACGAGCACGAAGCGTGGCGTCATCCCGTCATCGTATGGGCCCAAACGATCGCGGGCAAGGGTGCGGTGGAGGTCAGCCGCGGGAACGGCGTCCCGACCGGCGGGGCGGGGGCGGGGAGGCGGCCCGCTGGGTGGCGCGGCGGTCGTCGCCGAACTCCTCCAGGTGCTCGATGATCGACCGCAGCGTCTCCGCCAGGCTCCGGTTGTCGGCCTCCTCGAGCCGCTCCACCACGAAGGCCTCCTCGGCGTTGAACGCCGGGAACAGCTCCCGCATCAGGTCCTGCCCCTTGTCGGTGAGCCGCAGCAGGACGAGCCGCCCGTCCGTCGCGTGCGAGCCGCGCTCGATCAGGCCGCGTCCTTCCAGCGTCTTGGCGACGCCGGTGAGGGTGCCCTTGGAGATCCCCGCCTCCTCGGCGACATGGCGGGTCTCCATCTCGTCCCAGATCCACACGACCCAGAGGACGACGAACGCCGTCCAGGTCAGGTCCGCGCCGCGCAGCACCGAGCTCTCGAAGTGCTGCCGGATCGCGGCGGCGGCCCGGTAGATGTTGGAGACCGCCATCATCGCGTCGTGCCGCAGCGGCACGTCGCCGAGCCGCCGTTGGATGGCCTGCTCGGTCTCTTGCAGTGTGTGGTGACCCGTCACGTGCGTCCTTCTTCCAGGAACCCGGCGCTGACGGCCCTTTCGGGGGCCGGAAGGCGAATCTATCGCCGCCTCGGCCCCCGCCGACCGTGGTTCGACTTCGTTCGGTTCCCGAAAGCGGAGGTCAGGCGAGACGACGGCCGCCGTTCCAGACCACGCCCACCTGACGGTAGTAGGCGCCGATCGGCTCCTCGATGGTCAGCAGCGACATCTCCTCGGTGGGAGCGTCGAAGAGGGTCAGCTCGGCCTCGCCCGCCCAGGCCTGGCCCGCCTCGAAGCTTGCGGCGCCCGCCTCGACCAACTCGTTGAGGGCCGGGGCCTGGCCGGGCTCGATGGACGGCAGGAACCGGTGGTGCGCCATCGGGTGACCGTTGACGAACCCGTTCGTCTCGGACGGCTCCCGCAGCGTCACCACGGCCTCGGCGAGACGGCGGTCGGCGGCGGCCAGGGTGGCGCCGAAACGGGCGCCGGGCTCCAGGCGCGGCGCCGGGCCGTAGGGGTGCGGACGGGTCTGGTGGATCGAGCCGAGCTTCTTCGGATAGCCCTGGTGCAGGCCCCGGCCGATGGCGAAGTCCTTGTCGACCCAGATGTAGACGCAGCGGGAGTACGTCCGCCCCTCGAAGGAGCAGCGGACGACGACGAAGCACTCCTTGTACTGGGCCCGGATCGGGTCGAGCAGCTCCTCGCGGGACTCCGAGCAGGACTGCCAGTCGGCCCAGATGATCGCGACCGCGCCCGGGTCCTCGGGCGCGGGCGACAGCGGCTCGGGGAGCAGTTCGGCGACGCGCGCGGGGTCGGTGCGATACTCGACCGTGAGCAGGTCACCCGAGTAGTGCCACGGTGGGCTCGGGATCAGCGACGAACGCCCCGTCGCGGTCTGGGGATACAGGAAGCCTCGCACGGTCGCCACCACATTCCTCCCGGGAATATCGTTTGGGTCCGTACGATAGTTCCTTTCGTCCGTGTCCGCCACCTCGGGCCTGGGGGAACGAGGGGAACGTTCGGACGGGTGTCTTGTCAGAAACGTTCGTCCACCATATGGTTTGACCCCAAATGACTTGAGGGAGTGCGTGTGAGCCGACCGGTCGAAGACGTGGTGAGGGAACTGGCCGCCGACGGGATCGACGTGGTCCGGGTGTCCTATCCCGACCTCATCGGCATCGAACGGGCCCGGGACGTCCTCGTCGAGCGGCTGCCGGGGGCCGTCGACCACGGGCTGTCGTTCTGCCGGGCCGTCTACCACACCACCCCGCAGGGCGACACCGTCGAGGTCCCCGGCGGGATGGACGCGGGCCTGCCCGACATCCGCGTCCGCCCCGACCTGTCGACCCTCGCGAAGATCCCGTGGGAGGAGGGCGTCGCGTCCTGCCTGGGCGAGGCGTACGAGCCGTCCGGCGACGAGCTGTGTCCCGAAGGGCCCCGGGAGGTCCTGCGGCGCGCCCTCGCCAAGCTCGGCGAGCTGGGCCTGAACGCCGTCGCCGGGCCGGAGTTCGAGTACTACCTCTGCGAGCCCGACCCCGCCTCGCCCACCGGCTGGCGCCCGTACGCCAACGCGCCCGGCAACGTGTACACCTCCAGCCGCAAGGGCGATCCGGACGGACACGTCCTGCGCGTCCTGCGGCATCTGCGCGACTTCGGCCTCGACGTGACCATGGGCAACCACGAGTTCGGCGGCGGCCAGTTCGAGATCAACCTCCATCACTCCGACGCGCTCGACGCCGCCGACCGGGCGTTCCGGTTCAAGACGGCCGTCCAGGAGATCGCCCGGACGGAGGGGCGGCTCGCCACCTTCATGGCCAAGCCGTTCAACGACCAGGACGGTTCCGGGTTCCACGTCCACCTGTCCTGCCTCGACGCCGACGGGCGCAACGTCTTCGAGGGCTCGCAGGGGGACGGTCTCTCCGAGACCGCCCACCATGCCATCGGCGGGGTGCTGGAGCACGCGCCCGCCCTCGCCGCGCTGCTCAACCCCACCGTCAACTCCTACAAGCGGTTCGGCCCCGACAGCCTCGCCCCCTGGCTGATCGACTGGGGTCTGGACAACCGCAGCTCGATGGTCCGCATCCCGCCCGAGCGCGGCGCCGCGACCCGGATGGAGGTCCGGCTCGGGGACGCCTCCGCCAACCCGTACCTGGGCATCGCGGGCCTGATCGCCGCCCTCTACCTGGGCGTCCGCGACAAGGCGTCCACGCCGCCGCCGCTGGAGGGCTACGGCTACGACGCCGCCAAGTCCCCGGCGCTGCCCCGCGACCTGTCCGCCGCCCTCGACGCCCTCGCCGCCGACGAGGCCCTCATCGAGGTGCTCGGCGAGCCGTTCGTCACCGCCTTCCTCACCTACAAGCGGGACGAGGTCAGGCGTTTCAGCCGCCACGTCACCGACTGGGAGTTCCGCGAGTACTCGTACCACCTCTGAGCGTCGCCTCGGAGCACCGCCGAAGGGAGACCCGGTGCCGAACGAGACCTTGGCCGTCGATCTCGCCGACCTCGACAACTTCATGGACGACGAGACCCCGTGGCGGATGTTCGAGGCGCTGCGCCGCGCCGAACCCGTCCACTGGAATCCCGAGCACGACGGCGGCCGAGGTTTCTGGTCGCTCACCCGGCACGCCGACATCGTGGCCGTCGACCGCGACTCCGGCACCTTCACGTCCGAGAAGTTCGTCAACCTCGAAGAGGTGGACGAACGCCAGGCCGCGATCCGCCGCTCCATGCTGGAGACCGACGGGCCGCGTCACATGGCGCTGCGCCGCATCATGCAGCGCGAGTTCACGCCCCGCGCCATCGCGGGCTACGCCACGTTCCTGCGCGGGCTCACCGGCCGCACCCTCGACGCGGCCCTCGCCAAGGGCACGTTCGACTTCGTCGCGGAGGTCGCCGCCGACTTCCCCATCAACGTGCTGGCGCGCATGCTGGACGTCCCCGACGACGACACCCGGCGCCTCATCGACTGGGGCAACCGGATCATCGCCAACACCGACCCCGAGTACGCCGACGTCCTGCTGCACAGCGAGGAGAGCGAACGGTACCGCGACCTGCCGTTCCGCAGCCCCGCGTCGCTGGAGGTCTTCGAATACGGCCGCGAGCTGGCCGCCCGGCGCCGTGGCGGCGCGGGCACCGACCTCATCAGCCGCCTGGTCAACCAGACCCCGATGGACGGCGAGCCCCTCTCCGACCGCGACTTCGACAACTACTTCCTGCTGCTCGTCGTCGCGGGCAACGAGACCACCCGGCATGCCATCACCCACGCGATGCGCGCCCTGATCGACCATCCCGAACAGGCCGAGCGGCTGCGCGCCGACCTTGACCTCATGCCCACCGCCGTCGAGGAGTTCCTCCGCTGGGCGTCGCCGGTGTACCACTTCCGCCGCACCGCGACCCGTGACACCGAGCTGCACGGAACGCCGATCCGCGAGGGCGACAAGGTCGTGCTGTGGTTCGCGTCCGGCAACCGCGACGAGTCGGTCTTCACCGACCCGGACCGTTTCGACGTCACCCGCGCCCCCAACGACCACATCACGTTCGGGAAGGGCGGCCCGCACTACTGCATGGGCGCCGCCCTCGCCCGCCTGGAGATGCGGATCATGTTCGAGGAGCTGCTGCCGCGCCTGGCCGACATCCGCGTCTCCGGTGACGTCCGCCGCGTCCGCTCCAACTTCGTCAACGGCATCAAGCACATGCCCGTGACCGTCACCCTCGCCTGAGACCCCTGTTCACTCATAGACGCCGGGCAGGCCGAACTGGGGGAACCAGGCCTCGTCGATGAAGCTGGTGACGTGGGCGATGCCGGAACGGGTGACGGTGAGGACCTGAATGGAGTGCGCGTGCAGGCGCCCGTCGTCGCGCCGCAGGTACATGGCGAAGGCCGGCTGACCGTTCGCGCGAGTCGGAACGAGCCGGTTGTGGCCGGGGCCGCGTGACAACCGTGCGTCGAGCAGACGGGCGATGGCGTCCCGTCCGGCGAACCACTGCGGGACGGGCGGCATCTCCCAGGTCGCCTGCTCGGTCAGCAGCCGGGTGATCGCGGGGATGTCCACCGCCTCGAAGGCCCTGGCATAGCGGTCGAGGAGTTCGCGCTGCGCCGGCTCGTCCGGCTCGGTGATCTCGTCGCTGGCGGGAACGAGCCGCTCCAGACGGGCCCGCGCGCGCAGCAGCGTGCTGTTCACCCCCGTGCTGGTCATCTCCAGCAGCTCGGCGACCTCGGCCGCCGGCCAGGCCAGCACATCGCGCAGGATCACCACGGCCCGCTGCCTGCCCGGCAGGTACTGCAACGCGGCGATCAGCGCCAGCCGCAGCCCGGCCCGGGACGCCACGATCGCGCCCGGATCCTCCGGAACGCGGCCGATCAGCCGATCGGAGAGCGGTTCGAGCCAGCTCACCTCCGGGGCGCGCATCCCGGGCGGCGGCGGATGCTCCGTGGGCCCGGCGAGCCCCGAGGGCATGACCCGCCGGCTGCTGTGCGCCAGGGCGTTGAGGCAGGCGTTGGTGGTGATCCGGTACAGCCACGTCCGCAGGGACGCCCGGCCGTCGAACTCGGCGTACGAACGCCAGGCGCGCAGGTAGACCTCCTGAACCAGGTCCTCGGCGTCATGGACCGAGCCGAGCATGCGGTAGGCGTAGGCCAGTAGTTCGCGCCGGTACGGGTCGGTCAGCCGCGCGAACTCCTCGGTGCCCGTCTCATCGGTCTTCTCATTGGTCTTCATAGGACGTACCTCCCCATGTACTGACAGCGGGCGGCGGTCGAAGTCGTCGGGTGCCGTCCGGTGAATTTCGGAACCCGGCCGGTTCGTACAGGTGAACACCTGAGATCCGGAGGGAACACGCATGGCGCAGGGGAAGAACGGCTGGCTGCTCGGCCTGACCGCGGCGGCGTCGCTGATGGTGGCGCTGGACGCGACGGTGGTGACGACGGCGCTGACCAGGATCCGGCTGGACCTGTCCGCCACCCTGGAGCAGCTCGAATGGACGGTGAACGCCTACAACCTGACCTTCGCCGCGCTGCTGATGACCGGGGCCGCCCTCGGCGACCGGTTCGGGCGCAGACGGATGTTCGCCGGCGGGCTGGGACTGTTCACGGCCGCCTCGGCGGCGTGCGCGCTCGCCCCCGGAATCGGCTGGTTGATCGCCGCCCGCGCCGTCCAGGGAGCCGGGGCGGCGCTGATCATGCCGCTGGCGATGGCGCTGCTGAGCACCGGATTCCCGCCCGAACGGCGCGCCAAGGCCCTGGGGATCTTCGCGGGGTTGACCGGTCTGGCGGTCGTGGCGGGGCCGGTGGTCGGCGGGATCGTCACCGAGGGGCTGGCCTGGCAGTGGATCTTCTGGCTCAATGTGCCGATCGGGCTGGTCGTCATCCCGCTGGTGCTGCGGCGCGTCCCGGAGAGCCGGGGGGCCGGGGTCTCCTTCGACCTCGGCGGCGTCGTCCTGGTGACCGGAGGGGCGCTCGGCCTGGTCTGGGGCCTGATCCGCGCGGGCGCCGTCGGCTGGGACGCGTTCGAGGTGGTCGGGGCGCTGGCGGCAGGAGCGGCGCTGTCGGCGGCGTTCGTCGCGTGGGAGTTGCGCGTCCGGCAGCCGATGGTGCCGATGCGGCTGCTGCGCTCGCGCGGCTTCTCCGCCGGCAACGCCGCCGGGCTCTTCATGTACGCGTCGCTGTACGGCTCGTTGTTCTTCATGGCCCAGTTCATCCAGTCGGGCCTCGGACACGGGCCGATGGGCACCGGGTTGCGCCTGGTGCCCTGGACGGCGACGGTGACCGTTGTGGCGCCGCTGGCGGGGACGCTGGTGAACCGCGTGGGCTCGCGGACGCTCACCGCCGCGGGGCTGACCATGCAGGCCGCCGGAATGGGGTGGATCGGGCTCGTCGCCGAACCGTCGATGGCGTACGCGCAGCTGATCGCGCCGATGGTCCTCGCGGGCGCCGGGGTCAGCATGGCCATGCCCGCCGCGCAGACCTCGGTCATCAACGCCGTCGCGCCGCAGGAGATCGGCAAGGCGTCGGGCGTCTTCAACACGCTGCGGCAGTTCGCCGCCGTGTTCGGCGTGGCGGTCCTCGCGGTGGTGTTCACCGCGCGGGGCGGCTACGGCACCGCGCAGACCTTCACCGACGGATTCGCCCCGACCGTCGCCGCCAGCGGCGCCCTGTCCCTGGCCGGGGCGCTCGTGAGCCTCGCGATTCCCCGGCGGGGCCGGACGGGTCCGGCGCGGGCGACCGCCCCAGTCGCCGCAAGGGCCCCGCGCACCGAACCGTACGCGGAGCCCCGAAGCCGTGGCTGAAGGTGGGTCAGAGCGGCAGACCCGTGAAGATCATGACCTTCTCCTCGGTGTAGTCGGCCATCGCCGAGCGCAGGCCCTCGCGGCCGACACCGGAGTCCTTCACGCCGCCGTACGGCATCTGGTCGGCGCGGTAGGACGGGACGTCGCCGATCACGACGCCGCCGACATCGAGTTCGCGGTGCGCGCGGAACGCGATGTCGAGGTTCCGGGTGAACACGCCCGCCTGGAGCCCGAACGCGGAGTCGTTGACCAGGGCGAACGCCTCGTCCACGCCGTCGACGGGCTGGACGAACATGACCGGTCCGAAGACCTCCTCGCGGGACACCTTCGCGTCGGCGGGCACGTCACTGAGGACGGTCGGCGCGTACGCGGCGCCCTCCCGGGTGCCACCGGTGAGGATCTTCGCGCCCGCGGCGACGGCCTCGTCCACCCACGCCTCGACGCGCTCGGCGGCCTCCTGGCTGACGAGCGGGCCGACCTGGGTCTTGTCGTCCCACGGGTCGCCGGTGACGAGGGCGCCGACCGTCTCGACCAGCTTCGGCACGAACTCCTCGTAGACGGACCGGTCGACGTAGACGCGCTGGACGGCGATGCAGCTCTGCCCGGCCTGGTAGTTGGAGAACAGGCCGATCCGCTTGGCGGCCCAGTCGAGGTCGGCGTCCGGCAGGACCACGGCCGCGCCGTTGCCGCCGAGTTCCAGGGTGACGTGCTTGCGCGGCGCCCGGTCGTTGATGGCCCAGCCGACCGGCACGGAGCCGGTGAACGACACGATCGGCAGGCGCGGGTCGTCGACCAGCGCGGACGCCCGATCGTTCGGCACCGGCAGGACGGAGAACATCCCGGCGGGCAGGTCGGTCTCGGCCAGCAGCTCGCCGAGCAGCAGCGCCGACAGCGGTGTGGCGGGCGCGGGCTTGAGGACGATCGGGGTGCCCGCCGCGATCGCCGGGGCGACCTTGTGGGCGGCGAGGTTCAACGGGAAGTTGAACGGCGAGATGCCGAGCACCGGGCCCTTCGGCACGCGGGTGATGTAGGCCATCCGGCCCTCGGCGGCGGGGTCGGTGTCGAGCCGCTGCGTGGTGGCGCTGAAGCGGCGGGCCTCCTCGGCGGCGAACCGGAACGTGGAGATCGCGCGGGTCACCTCGCCGCGCGCCCACAGCAGCGGCTTGCCGTTCTCCCCGGTGATCAGCCGGGCGACCTCCTCGGACCGCTCGGCGAGCCGCGCGGACACATGCGCGAGCGCCTCGGCCCGCACGTGCAGGGGCAGCGCGGCGGCCTGGGCGCGGACGGCGTCCGCGGCGGCGACCGCCTCCTCCACCTGCTCGGGCGTCGGCACGGCCGCCGTCCCGACCACGCGGCCGTCATAGGGATGCGTAACGGTCAGCTCACCGTCACCGGTTTCGGGCCGGCCGGCCAGCCAGAATGGGGTCACGTTCATACAGTCACGCTATCCCCGGCGGGCCCGATTGCGAGTCTCCATGATGTCCAATCCGGTCGCCCTCCCTGGACGTGATGGAGAGCGCGATCCACAGTTCGGCCCGCACGGCCGGGTCGTCGAGGTCGCGGCCGAGGACCTCGGCGGCCTTGCGGGTCCGCGCCCGCAACGTGTGCCGGTGGACGCCGAGGGCCCGCGCCGCCGCCTCACCCTGCCCGTTGGCCGCGACGTACGCCCGGACCGTCTCGACCAGATTCTCTTCCTGGAGCGGCCCGAGCAGTGTGGCGGCGAAGGCGCGGGCGGCGCCCGGGTCCAGCAGGCGCAGCACGCCCTGCCCGGGGAGCGCGGAGTAGTGCAGGATGTCCCGCCGCGCACGGACCGCCGCCGCCAGGGCGTCCTCGGCCTGCCGCAACGCGCCCGCGAGATCGTCCGTGGCCGGGTCGCTGACCCCGAGCGGGCCGGTCGCCGCGAGCAATGCCTCGACGGTGTCGGCGGCCTCGGCCGGGACGATCACGGCGGCGTGCCCGCCGAGCGGCAACGTCAGGCAGCGCTCCCCCGCGGGATCGGACTCCAGGACGTCCAGTACCGCGATCCCGCCCGCGCAGGCCAGCACGCGGACCGGGCCGCGCGGCGCGGCGGGCGCGTCACCGGGCCGTCCGAGCAGCAGCGCGGCCAGCGAGGCGCGCAGGTCGCGGTCGGCGCGCGGGGCCTCCGACTGGAGCGTGAGCAGCGCGACCGCCGCGCCGACGATCGTGTGCGCGGCGTGCGGGAGCGGCGCGCGCGTGCCGACGGCGAGGAACGCGGGCGGACGTCCGCCGATCCCGATCCGCT
This sequence comes from Actinomadura pelletieri DSM 43383, assembly GCF_003634705.1. Classification (GTDB taxonomy): domain Bacteria; phylum Actinomycetota; class Actinomycetes; order Streptosporangiales; family Streptosporangiaceae; genus Spirillospora; species Spirillospora pelletieri. The sequence continues at coordinate 1,371,363 of NZ_RBWU01000002.1, forward strand.
GCACGACGATGTGGTCGTCCGGGACGGCCAGCGCCACGCTCGCGGTCGCCCCGCCCTCCGCCGGGCGGCGCCGCAGCCGGGCCAGCTCCGGGACGAGCGCCTCGGCGCGGCCGTGGGCGGCGGTGGGCTCGGCGTGCCGGACGGCCCCGGACGGGTCGAACAGCAGCGCCCATCCGCCGAGCAGCCGCGCCAGCCGTGTGACGAGCGCGCCGGGCCCGGTGAGCGCGGCCCTGGTCAGCTCCCGCTGCGCCTGGAACGCGCGGGTGACGTCCTCGTACCACTCGGCGGCCAGCATCCGGGAGACGGCCTTCCCGATGGAGATGAACGGCGTCGGGCGCGGCACCTCCAGCAGGACCAGGCCCTGCTCCCGTGCCGCCGCGACCAGCTCGGCCGGAACGACCTCGTGGATGACGCCGACCGCGAACCCGAGCCCGGCGACGCCCCGTCCGACCAGCCGGGACACGTACCGCGCCGCGTTCGCCCCGGTCAGCCGCATCCCGGTGGTGAGGACGAGCTCGCCGCCCTCCAGGAACGGCGTCGGATCCTCCAGCTCGCTGACCGCGACCCACACGACCGGCGCGTCCGGCGGCGGGCCGGTCAGCGACCGCAGGCCGAGTTGCGGAAGGGCGGCCACGGAGGCCAGCGTGGGCGGCATCGCAATCCCTGTGCAAAGTGTCTATCCCAAGGGGCGGATTTCGCCGTCCCGTACGGTTCATCGTAGGCGCCCGCCGACCTATGTTCAGGCCATGACCAGCCAGGACCCAGCCCCGACCGTGACCGGTGAACGCCCGCCCGCCGAGCCGCGCCTGCCCCAGGAACGCCGTCTCGTCACCGAGATCCCCGGCCCGCGCTCCCAGGAACTGCACAAGCGCCGGACCGCGGCGGTGCCGCCGGGGGTCGGCAGCGTACTGCCGGTGTACATGACCGACGCGGACGGCGGCGTGGTCGTCGACGTGGACGGCAACTCCCTGATCGACTTCGGCTCCGGCATCGCGGTCACCAACGTCGGCAACGCCAACCCGCGCGTCGCCGCGCGGGTGAAGGCCCAGGCCGACCGGTTCACCCACACCTGTTTCATGGTCGCGCCGTACGAGTCGTACGTCGCGGTGTGCGAGAACCTCAACCGGATCACACCCGGCGACCACGAGAAGCGCTCGTTCCTCGTCAACAGCGGCGCGGAGGCGGTGGAGAACGCCGTCAAGATCGCCCGGTATGCCACCGGACGGCAGGCGGTCGTGGTGTTCGACCACGGCTACCACGGCCGGACGTTGCTCACGATGACGCTGACCGCCAAGAACCTGCCGTACAAGCACGGCTTCGGACCGTACGCCCCCGAGGTGTACCGGATGCCGCTGGCCTACCCGTACCGCTGGCCGACCGGCCCGGAGAACTGCGGTCCCGAGGCGGCGGCGCAGGCGATCGACCAGATCGGCAAGCAGATCGGGGCCACGAACGTCGCGGCCCTGGTGATCGAGCCGATCCAGGGCGAGGGCGGGTTCATCGAGCCCGCGCCGGGTTTCCTGCCCGCGCTCGCCGAGTTCTGCCGCGCCAACGGCATCCTGTTCATCGCCGACGAGGTGCAGACGGGCTTCGCGCGGACGGGCGACATGTTCGCCTGCGAGCACGAGGGCGTCGTCCCCGACATCGTCGCGACGGCGAAGGGCATCGCCGGGGGCCTGCCGCTGGCGGCCGTCACCGGCCGCGCCGACATCATGGACAAGGTGCACGGCGGCGGCCTCGGCGGCACCTACGGCGGTAACCCGCTGGCCTGCGAGGCGGCCCTGGCCGTGCTGGAGGAGATCGAGGACGGCAAGCTCACCGAGCGCGCCCGCCGGATCGGGGAGATCATGCTGCCCCGGCTGCGCGCCCTGGCCGAGACCCGTCCCGAGATCGGGGACGTCCGCGGCCGCGGAGCGATGATCGCGATCGAGTTGGTGCGGCCGGGCACGAAGGAGCCCGATCCCGAACTGACCGCGCGGATCGCGCGCCGCTGCCACGAACAGGGCCTGCTCGTCCTGACCGCCGGGACGTACGGGAACGTCCTGCGTTTCCTGCCGCCGCTCGTCATCCCCACGGACCTGCTGACCGAAGGCCTCGACCTGCTGGAGGCCGCCTTCACGGGCTGACCTGCGCGAACAGCGACCGCCGACCTCCGAACCGGGGTCGGCGGCGCTGTCATGTCCGGGTCACGACCGGGTACTTGTGAACCCCGCCACTCCGTTACGCGTCCGTTATTGACCCTGGTTATCGGGCCCCGTACGTTCGCAATACGTTTGGGCCCAAATTTTCCGAACGGGCAAGACGAAGGGCGAGGCACTAACACATGGCTAACTCGGACGCAACCCCGGACCTGGTGCTGCTGAACGGCGAGGTCCTCACGGCCGACGCGGAGTTCTCCGTGGCGCAGGCGGTGGCGATCACCGGCGGCACCATCACCGCGGTCGGCGGCACCGAGGAGATCCGCGCGCTGGCGGACCCGCGCACCCAGGTCGTCGACCTGCGCGGCCGCACCGCGCTCCCCGGGATCAACGACTCCCACCTGCACGGCTGCGCGTTCGGCGCGGCCCGCCCGCCGCTCGCGGTGGACGTCGGCTACCCGGCCGTCCGGTCGATCACCGACATCCAGGCGGCCGTGAAGGAGGCCGCGGCCCGCATCCCCGAGGGCGAGTGGATCCGCGGCGGCGGCTGGGACCCCGGCTACCTGTCCGAGTGCGCCGACGGCGGCCGGATGCCCGACCGCGCGGACCTCGACGCGGTGGCGCCCGCCCACCCGGTCTACCTCCAGGACTTCAGCGGCCACCTCACCTGGGCCAACTCCCGCGCCCTCGAACTGGCCGGGGTCACCCGCGACACCCCCACCCCCGAGGGGGGCGTCATCCACACCGACGGCGCCGGCAACCCGACGGGCCTGCTCGCCGAGGGCGCGCAGCTGCTGATCCAGGGACGGCTGCCCGCCTACACCCGCGACGAGGTCGTCAGGGCCATCCAGGAGTGCGTCGCCGTCCTGCACCGCGAGGGCATCACCAGCTACACCGAGCCGGGCCTCGGCCCCGGCGGCAAGAGCCTGTTCGCGGGCGCCGCCGACCAGCTCACCCTGGACGTCTACGGCGACCTCGCCCGCGCCGGCGACCTCGGCGCCCGCGTCAGCGTCCTGCTGATGCTGACCGGCATGGGCGGCTCGGCCGCCGCGCTCGCCGAGGGCCTCGCGAACGCCCGGATCCCCGACGACGTGGACCCGCGCCTGCTCCGCGTCATCGGCGTGAAGCTGTTCGCCGACGGCACCCCGCCCAACAAGACGGCATGGATGCGCGACGAGTACAAGGGCGGCGGGTTCGGCTGCCTGTGCGTGCACGGCGCCGCCGACGCGTTCCGCACCAACGAGCTGAACGAGATGGTCCGTCTCGCGCACGTCGCCGGCCACCAGCTCGGCGTGCACGTCACCGGCGACCGCTCGCTCGACGCCGTGGTCGACGCCCTGGAGGCCGCGCAGGTCGCGCACCCGCGCGAAGACCCGCGGCACTACGTCATCCACGCCGACCTCCCGGGGCCGCAGAGCCTCCGCAAGCTCGCCGAACACCGCTTCGGCGCGAACATGAACCCGGCGATCAAATGGACGATCGTCGACATGCTGGAAGAGATGCTCGGCCCCGAACGGGCCGCCTACCAGTACCCCGTCCGCTCGGCGATCGAGGCGGGGATCCCCGTCACCGCCAGCTCCGACGCCCCCGTCACCTACCCCAACTGGCGCCAGGGCATCGCGGCGATGATGCTGCGCGAATCGAAGGCCAGCGGTCGTGTGTTCGGCCCGGAGGAACGCGTCGGTCTGCCCGACGCCGTCCGCGCCTACACCTCCAACGCCGCCTGGCAGGACTTCGCCGAGGACTGGAAGGGCACCCTCGAACCCGGCAGGGTCGCCGACGTCACCGTCCTCGACGGCACCATCACCTCGCTCGACCCGCACGACCTCCCGGACGTCCCCGTCGCGATGACCGTCTTCGACGGCAGGGTCGTCCACAGCACCGAAGGTCTCTGACATGCGAATCGCACACATCCTGGCGGCCGCCGTCCTGGCGCTGCCTTTGGCCGCATGCGGCTCTTCCGACTCCGGCTCCGACTCGGGGCCCATCAACATCGGGTCCGTCTCGTCACTGAGCGGCGCGGTCACCTTCCCCGAGGCGTCGCAGGCCGCCCGCGCCGTCTTCGAGGAGGTCAACGCGAAGGGCGGCGTCAAGGGACGCAAGATCGCCTACACCGCGGCCGACGACAAGGGCGACCCGTCCAGCGCCGCGCTCGCCGCGCGCGACGTCATCCAGAACAAGAAGGCCGTGGCCCTCGCGGGCGGTGCGAGCCTGGTCGACTGCCAGGTCAACGGCCCCATGTACCAGCAGAACAAGATCACCGACGTGCGGGGCATCGGGGTGGACCCCGGCTGCTTCAAGTCGCCGAACATCTCCCCGGTCAACACCGGCCCCTTCTTCGGCTCGACCGTGACGCTCTACTACGCGTCCGAGACGCTGAAGATCGACAAGATCTGCGCGTTCTTCGTCATCATCGGCGGCACAGCGAACGCCTACAAGGAGGGCGTCGAGCGCTGGTCCCAGATCACCGGCAAGAAGCTGTTGATCAACGATCTGAGCCTGTCGGCGTCCACCACCGACTACACCCCCTACGTCCTGCGGGCGCGCGCCGCGGGCTGCAAGGCGGTCCTGTTCAACGGCGTCGAGCCGATGTCCATCGGCTGGGTCAAGGCCGCGCAGGCGCAGAAGATCAACGACATGAAGTGGCTGTTCCTCGCCTCCACCTACACCGCGGAGGCGTCGAAGGCGCTGGGCGACGCCGGCAAGAACGTCGTGGCCCTGTCGGAGTTCGAGCCGTACACCGAGGCCGACTCTCCGGCCAACGCGGACTGGATCGCGACGATGAAGAAGCACAACGTGCCTCTCACCGCGTTCGCCCAGGGCGGCTACCTCGCGGCCAAGCACCTCGTCACCGTCCTGGAGGGCATCAAGGGCGACATCACCCGCGAGTCGGTGACGGAGGCGATGAAGAACCTCAAGCCTCTGGAAACGCCGATGACGGGTATGCCGTTCGCGTTCGGGTCCGGTGACACCCACGCGTCCAACCTCGCCGCCAAGTTCGTCCAGCCGGACGGCAAGGGCGGTTGGACCGTGCTGACCGACCAGTGGATCAAGCTGCCCAATGCTTGAGGGAGCCATCGCGGGCCTGGCCGGGGGCGGCGCGTACGCCGCTCTCGGCCTGTGCCTCACGCTGATGTTCCGGCTGGTCCGAGTCGTCAACTTCGCGCAGGTCGCGATCGGCGTGATCGGCGTCTACACGATGGCGGTCACGGCCGAGCACGGCTGGCCCTACGGCCTGGCCGCGCTCGCGGGCCTGCTCGCCGCCACCGTCTGCGCCGCCGTGCTCGGCTGGGTGATGGGCAAGTGGTTCGGTGAGGCGGGCGCCGACCAGCGTTCCGCGATCTCGATCGCGTTCCTGGTCAGCCTGCTCGCCGTCTCCTACCTGGCGTTCGGCACGGACCCGCGCCGTATGCCCGGCAAGTTCGGCGGCTCGCTGTTCAGCGTCGGCGACATCACGATCACGCAGGCGGCCGCGGTGTGCGTCGTCGGGTCGATCGCGGTCGCGGGGGGCGCGTGGCTCGTCCTCACCCGGACCGTTCTCGGGCTGCGGCTGCGCGCGCTGTCGGAGCGTCCGACGACCGCGGAACTGCACGCCATCCCGTCCCGCCGCCTCGGCGTCGGGATGTGGGCGGTCACCGGGCTGCTGTCGGCGGCCGTGCTGCTGGTCATCGCGCCGCAGCAGACCAGCGACCAGACCTCGCTGGCCCTGATGATCATCCCGGCGGGGGCGGCCGCGCTCGTCGGCGGGTTCCGCAGTCTCGGCCTCACGGTCGCGGGCGGACTCGGACTCGGCGCGTTGCAGGGAGCGCTCGCGCACGTGTCCGAGCTGCAGCAGTACCGCGACACGGTGCCGTTCCTGGCGATCCTCGCAATCTTGATCTGGTCCCAGAGGCGGGAGGTGTGGGATGCGGCGCGTTGATCTCACCATGTTCACCCAGCCGGGCGCGGCGCTGCTGGTCGTCGTGGTCGCCGCGATCGCCGTACCGCAGTACTGGCTGTTCCTCGCGACGTCCGCGCTGGTGTCGGCGGTCTCGCTGCTCGGCCTCGGCATCGTCGGCCGCGCCGGTATGAACTCGCTGTGCCAGCTGTCCTTCGCCGCCGTCGGCGCTTGGGTGGTCGCGCAGCTCAACGTGTGGCAGGCGCCCGGGACGCTGATCCTGTGGACGCTCGCGGGCGGCCTCGTCGCGATGCCGTTCGGCGCGCTGATCGGGCTTCCGGCGCTGCGCCTGCGCGGCGTGCACCTGGCCGTCGTCACGCTCGGGTTCGCCGCCGCCGCGGACGTCGTCGTGTCCGCGATCAACTTCCCGGGCGTCGACAGCTACCAGCAGGTCATGCGACCCGAGTTCATCGCGACCGACCGGCAGTACTTCGTCTACGCGGGTGTGCTGTTCGTCGTGCTCGCGCTCGCCGTCGAATGGCTCGGCCGCACCCGGATGGGCGCGGCGTGGCGGGCGGTCAAGTTCTCCGAACGCGCCACCGCCGCCGCGGGGACGAGCGTCGCCCGCGCGAAACTGTCGGCGTTCGCGCTCAGCGCGTTCGCGGCGGGCGTCGCGGGCGGGCTGCTCGCCGGACAGGTCGGCATGATCACCGCGCAGAACTTCGGGACGATCGCCTCGCTCGCCCTGTTCGTCGTCGCCGTCATGGCGGGCAGCGAATACGTGTTCGGCGCCCTGTTCGGCGGTTTCCTCATCATGTTCGTGCCGGAACTCTTCCGCCGGGCCGGGGTCTCCCAGGACTGGGCGAACGTCCTGTTCGGCATCGGCGCCGTCCAGGCGCTGTCGCAGGGCAGCAGCATCAGCGAGGGATTCGCCCGCCGACTACGTGCCCGAAGGCCCGCCCCCGTGCCGCCGCCACGGGAGGCGTCGGACGGTGGCACCCCTCCGCTCGGCACCAAGCCGCTGCTGAAGGCCGAGGGGCTCGGTGTGCGGTTCGGGCAGGTCGTGGCGTTGCAGGACGTGGACCTCGTCGTCCCCGAGGGCACCGTCATGGGCCTCATCGGACCGAACGGCGCGGGCAAGTCCACGCTCACCGACGCGCTGTCGGGGTTCCTCAAGGACGCGACCGGGACCGTCACGCTCGACGGCCGCCGCCTGGACGGGCTGCCCGTCCACCGCCGCTCCGCCGACGGGCTGCGCCGCACTTTCCAGCAGGACCGCGTCCCGACCGGTCTCACCGTCGGCGCCTACCTGCGCTTCGCCGCGCACCGCTCGGTGTCCCACGAGGAGCTGGAGGAGGTCCGCGCGTTCCTCGGGTGCGCCCCGGAGAAGGCGCACGTCCTCGACCTGGACGTCGGCAGCCGCCGCCTGCTGGAGGTGGCCGCCGCGATCCTCGCCCGGCCCAAGCTGATCGTGCTGGACGAACCCGCCGCCGGGCTCGCCCACGCCGAGTCGCTCGCGCTCGCCGAACGGCTCATCGAGGTCCCGGCGAAGTTCGGCGCGTCCGTGCTGCTCATCGAGCACGACCTCGACATGGTCCGGCGGGCCTGCGCGACGATCGTCGTCCTCGACGCGGGCGCGGTCATCGCCGAGGGGCCGCCCGCCGAGGTCCTCGCCAGACCCGAGGTCGCCCGCGCCTACCTGGGAGACGAGGTCGCACTCACATGAGCGAAGCGAAACGGGGGGCGCGGGGGAAGGCCCCCTCGCTGGGAGCAGGCATGAAAGAGCTGAAACTGGAGGACGTGTCGGTCGGGCGGGGAGGCGCCCCGATCGTCCGGGACGTGAGCCTGACCGTCACGTCCGGGGAGGTCACCGTCCTGCTCGGCCCGAACGGCGCCGGCAAGACGACGCTGCTTGAGGCGATCGCTGGCGTCCTGCCGATCACGTCGGGGCGACTGACCGGCGACGGCGACGACCTGTCCGGCCTCGACCGGGTGTCGCGGGCCAAGCGCGGCATCGCGCTCGTCGAGCAGGGGCGGACGGTCTTCAGCGGCCTCACCGTCGCGGAGAACCTGCGGGTCGTGCGGCGCGGCACCGGCGGCGACCGCGCCCTCGACCTGTTCCCCGAGCTGGGCAAGCGCATGGACACCCAGGCGGGTCTGCTGTCGGGCGGTGAGCAGCAGATGGTGGTGCTGGCCCGTGCCCTGTCGATGTCACCGTCGGTGCTGCTGATCGACGAGATGTCACTCGGCCTCGCGCCGGTCATCGTGAAGCGGCTGCTGCCGGCCGTCCGGGCCCTCGCCGACGCGGGCGCCGCGGTCCTGCTCGTCGAGCAGTTCGCGACGCTCGCGCTGGAGATCGGCGACACCGCGCACGTCCTCGCGGGCGGGCGCCTCACCCACAGCGGGCCCGCCGCTCCGCTGCGCAAGTCCCCGGACGTCCTGCACGCCGCCTACCTTGGTGAGCCCGCGGGCCAGAGTTGAGGAGACGTCATATGCAACGGGTTCTGATCGTCACGGGCGGCGGCAGCGGCATCGGCGCCGCGGTCGCCGCGGGCGCCGCCGCCCGCGGCGACCGGGTCGTCATCTGCGGGCGCCGCAAGGAGGCGCTCGAACGGGTCGCCGCCGAGACCGGCGCCGAACCGCGCGTCTGTGACGTGTCCTCGCCGGAGGCCGTCACGGACCTGGTCGGCGATGTCGTCGCCGCGCACGGACGCCTGGACGGGCTCGTCGCCAATGCGGGCATCGTCCGCAACGGCGGCGTCCTCGACCTGTCGCCGGAGGACTGGGACGCCACCATGCGGACCAACCTCACCTCGGTGTTCCTGCTGGCCAAGGCCGCGCTGCCGCATCTGATCGAGACCAACGGGTCGCTGGTCGCGGTGTCGTCGGTCGCGTCGCTGCGCGTCCCGCTGGGATGCGCGGCCTACGCCACGTCCAAGGCGGCGCTGACCATGCTGGCGCAGACGATCGCGGTGGACTACGGGCCGCGCGGCGTCCGGGCCAACGTCGTGTGCCCCGGCTGGGTCCGCACCGAGATGTCCGACATGGAGATGACCCACTTCGGTGAACCGCACGGCATCGGACGGGAGGAGGCCTACGACGAGGTCACCCGGCTCGTGCCGCAGCGTAGGGCCGCCGCCCCCGAGGAGATCTCGGCGGCGATCCTGTGGCTGCTCGGGCAGGAGGCGTCCTATGTCAACGGCGCCGTGCTGAGCGTCGACGGCGGTACCGTCCTGCCCGACCCCGGCACCATCCCGTTCGACTTCCAGGTCAGGCTGCGGTAGCGGCGAAGGCCTCCTTGTACAGGTCGGCGAGGATGGCGTAGGAGCGCAGCCGGTCGGCGTGGTCGAAGACCTGGGTCACCACCATGACCTCGTCCACGCCGGTCCGCGCGATCAGCTCGTCCAACCGCCGGCGGACGGTCTCCGGGCCGCCGATCACCTGGTCCGCGAGCCGTGCGTCGATCATCTGCCGGTCCAGCTCCGTGTACGGGTAGGCCGCCGTCTCCTCCGGGGTCGGCAACGGGCCGGGGGCGCCCCGCCGCAGGCGCAGGAACGCCAGCGCCTGCGGCCGGGACATCTCCCACGCCTCGGCGTCGGTGCCGGCGGCCATCACCGACACGCCGATCATCGAGTACGGCTCGTCCAGCGCGCCGGGACGGAACGACTCCCGGTACAGGTTCAGGGCGGGCACCGTGTTCTGCGCGCTGAAGTGGTGCGCGAACGCGAACGGCAACCCGAGCAGCCCCGCGAGCCGGGCGCTGTACCCGCTGGATCCGAGCAGCCACACCGGCGGCTCGTTGCCCGCGGCGGGCGTCACCGTGCTGTCGGCCGCGAAGTAGGCGCGCAGCTCGGCGACCTGCTCGGGAAAGTCGTCCACCGACAGCGCCTCGGGGGAGCGTCGCAGCGCCAGCGCGGTGGCCTGGTCGGTGCCGGGCGCCCGGCCGAGCCCGAGGTCGATGCGCCCCGGGTACAGCGCCTCCAGCGTTCCGAACTGCTCGGCCACCACCATCGGCGCGTGGTTCGGCAGCATGACCCCGCCGGATCCGACCCGCATGGTGGACGTCGCCGCCGCGACCTGCCCGATCAACACGGCCGTCGCGGAGCTGGCGATTCCGGGCATCGCGTGGTGTTCGGCCAGCCAGTACCGGTGGAAGCCGAGCCGTTCGGTGTGCCGGGCCAGGTCGAGGGTGTTGCGCAGCGCCTGGCCGGACGTGGAACCGCTGACGACGGGGGAGAGATCAAGGACGGAGAAAAGAACGCTCATAACGGGCGTCAACCCGCGTCGAGCGCGCGGTCTTCCCTATCCGAGCCACCTGGCGAGGAGGTAGACGGCCATGAACACGCCGAAGATGAGGCCCGGTATGCCGGGAACGGCGATGCTGATCCACGACCAGTTGACCAGCGAACGCGCCCGCCGCGGATTCTCCGGGAACACGGTCTCCGCGCGGGTGTAGAGCAGCGCGGCGACGACCATGAGCGGAAAGAAGACGAGCATCGTGGCGACGCCGAGGACGAACGCGGCCGCCTGACCGGACCGGGTGTACGTCCCGTCCGGGCCGATGCCGAAGGCGAGCGAGGAGGCCGGCGACGGTACCGAGGCGGAGGAAACCGCTTCTGTCATTCGAGCACTCCGTTCCGTAGGGGAAGTGACCTGGATCATACGCTCGCCTACCGTCCTGCGGGGAGACGAAACATCGCCGACGCCGACCTCGATACCCGGCGGGGCGCACAAGAGAACAGCGAGAGGGGTGCCGTGAGCGAGTCGATGGTCGGATCCGAGTACGCCCGCACGCGGGACATCGTCGTGGTGCTGGCCGTCCTGCTCGTCCTCATGGCGGTGCTGGTGATCGTCCTCGTCCAGGTGTGGCCCCCGGGCCCGCGGGTCACGCCCGACGGGCGGGCCGAGATCACGCCGACGTCCACGACGGTGCACCTGCCGGGATGGTCGCCGACCGTGTCCCGGGAGACGAGCCTGTTCGTGATCGTGATGGCGGCGGGCGCGCTCGGCGCGATCGCGCACGTCCTGCGGTCGTTCTACTGGTATGTCGGGAACCGTGCGCTGCGCCGGAGCTGGCTGGTGATGTACCTGCTGCTCCCGTTCGTCGGCGCGCTGTTCGGGCTGGTGGTGTATCTCGTCGTGCGGGGCGGGCTGACCTCGCCGCTGGGCGGCGCGTCCGACATCAACCCGTACGGGGTCGCGGCCATCGCCGCGCTCGTCGGCCAGTTCTCCCGTGAGACCGCGGAGAAGTTCCGCGCGGTGTTCGGGACGCTTCTCGCGCCGGCGCCCCGGGGACGTGACCACGAGCCGACACCGAGCGTCACGGGCGTGGAGCCGTCGAGCGGTCCCGTCGGAACCGAGGTCGTCATCCGGGGCACCGGGCTGGCGGACGCGACGGGCGTCCGGTTCGGCGCGGCGCGGGCGGTGGTCGTCGACGTGACGGACACGCTCGTCCGGACGACCGTCCCGGCGGGCGCCGTCTCGGGACCGCCCGTCGTGCACACCCCGACCGGCGCGGCCACGAGCCCGGAGCCGTTCACGGTGGAATGAGCCACCCGACGAGTTGCTCGGTCTCTCGTTACTTGGTGTCTCGCCGGTGCCAGGCGTCGTACGCGGCGCCGGGGAACACGCGGGGCAGTTGCGAGGTCGGCAGGCGGCCGAGTTCGGCACCCGTCCTGGCCACGCCGAACTGGCGCTCGGTCGCGTACGCGGCGCGGTGCAGGCTCTGCGGACCGGCGACGAGGCAGGTGTAGCGGGTGCCGGGAAGCTCCTCGTCGGGGATCGCGGCGCCGACGGCGAGGCTGTTGGACACCGTCACCCAGGTGCCGAGGCCCGCGACCTGCCGTTCGGCGCCCTGGTCCTCCCAGCGGTGCTCCAGGATCGGCTTGGAGAAGATCGGGACGAGCAGATGGGAGACGCCGGCGGACTGGAGTTCGCGCTCCCAGCCGATGGAGCGTCCGAGGTCCTCGCAGATCAGGACCGCGAGACGGCCGAGCGAGGAGTCGAGCACGCTGATCGTCGAGCCGGGGCGGGCGTACTCCACGGCCGTGCCGGACGGCGGCGCGTCCGGCAGCCGCCACAGTCTCATCTGCGCGGCGTCGAGCGTGAAGCCGGAGAGCTTGTCCTGGACGAGCAGTTCCTCGCCCGTCCAGCGGTCGATGAGGACGGCGCGGTTCGGCGGGGGGTCGTCGCCGCCGAGCGGGCCGCTGCCGAGCATGAGGAACCGCAGCGGGCGCCGGTCCCGGTCGCGTCCGGCGGTGTCGAACGCGACCTCCTTCCACAGGTCCAGCAACGCGTCCGACAGCGACGTCTCCGGCATCACGGCGAGTTGCGCGCCGGACTCGTCCAGGCGCCTGACGATCGCCTTGATCCGGCTGCGCAGCCCGGCGGAGTCCATGGGGCGGAGCCGGTACACGGTCATCCCGTGCCGCTTCTCGAACTCGACCTCCACGTCGTCGAGCGTCTCCAGCACCGGCGCGCAGCCGACCGTGACCGGTTCGTCCCGGCTGAAGTGGGGGTCGTGCACCGCGGGCAGCACCCGGTGTTCGATCTTGTTCCAGGCGTCCTGCGGAACGCGGTGGACGCCGAAGAACTCGGCCTTCGTGCGCAGTCCGAGCGGGCGGCCGGGGAACGCGCAGCGGGGGAGCAGCGCGCCCGTCGTACCCGGCCCGTTCAGCCTGCCCTCGGTCAGGTAGTTGATGAGCGTCCTGGCCATGGCGGGCGCCTCGTAGCTCGGCGCGTACGGGTTGGCATGGGCGAGCGCGATGTCGAGCCCGAGCATGATGGTGAAACGGCCGCGGTCGCCGTGGTCGGCGATGATCTCGGCGGTCGTCGCGGGGTCGAGGACGCCCGAGTCCAGCACGGTCTCGGTGATCTCACCGGCCCGCCGCCGGATCCGCTCGTCGGCGTACCAGCGCGTGGCCGTCCAGTCCTGGAAGACGTCGTCGGCGATGGAGTCATAGAGCCGGACGAAGAGATCAGCTGGTTCGGCCGGATGGTCGGCGGCGGCCAACTGATCCGTCATAAGCGCCCCCGGGGTGATAAGGCGATTACAGGTGGTGGCTCGATGCTAACCGTCGTGGACCTCCGTTTCAGTGTCGTCCGCAACAGAGACGGTACTTCGGTATCACTTGACATTCACTTGGCATGGTGCGCATGCTGGAGGGGCTCGGCGGTACTCGTCGACTTGGGAGAGTGACCATGAGCGCTGAATTCGTCTCCGTACCCGACCGCCGGGCGGAGGTCCGGCGCCTCATCGACGCGATGGAGCATGCCAAGATCATCAGCGATGGGCACTTCAGCGCGCTCGGGATGCTGATCAACGACGCGTCGCTCAGTGCCGACGAGCCCGCCCTGGTCGAATGTCAGGACGGGCTCCAGTGGCTGCACCGCCACTACATCGACGTCGACGGCCTGGACGGTGCGCAGCGCGAGCAGCGTGGCCGCATCCTCGGGCTGATCGACGTCGTGCACTGGGCGCTCAGGCGGCTGCCGTCCGGGCTCCAGCTCGCACTCCAGCCCGACGGGCACGCCGCCCGTTTCCTGCTCGCGGTGTTCCGCCGCCAGGGGCTGTCCAACAAGGAACTCGCCGCCGAGCTCGGCACCGACGAGACCGAGATCAGCAGGGTCGGCCGCAAGCTGCTGGCGGCGGGCGTGGTGTGGCGGCGCAAGGAGTGGCGGCACAACGCGTGGGACCTCACCCCCCGCGGTCGCCAGTACCTGGAGACGTCCGGGCTCCTTCCCGACGAGGAGACGCCGTCGGTCCGCCGTGCCGAGGTCGCCCGTCCCGGCGACGCCGTGCCCCGGTCCCCGGACGCCGTTCCGCGCCGCGAGACGCCCGGCCGGCGGACCGCACCGCCGGAGCCGAGGCGTCCCGCGCACGGCTGAGGCTCCCCGCTACGGCGCGGGACGTTCCAGCAGGGTGATCAGGCGGGCCAGATCGTCCGCGCCGTGGCCCTCGGCCACGGCGCGGTCCAGCAGTTCGCGCATCGGAACCAGCAGACCCGGGTCCACGCCCTGCTCGCGGCTGGTGGTCAGCAGCCCGGGGAACGCGATCTGACTGGTCGCCACGCTTGAGACGTCGGTGCCGAACTCGCCGGTGTCCACCGCCCGCGCGTACTCGGGGAACGACGCCATCATCGCGGTCAGCCACGCGGTGACCATCGGCGCGAACCTCGCGGCCTCGACCTTCTCCGACCGGACGAGCGCGACCGCGTGGAAGAAGCCGCCGAGCATCCCGTACATCGCGTCCAGCAGCGCGAGGTCGAACAGCGGCGCCATGCTCGGGTCGCCGCCGACGAACTCCGGCCTGGCGAGCGCGCCGAGCACCTCCCGGTACTCGTCGAACGCGGCCTCGTCGCCGCTGTAGAGGATGAGCGCGTCCGGCCCACCGATCATCGGCGGAACCGCCATGATGCCGCCGTCGACATACCGGCCGCCGTGCCCGACGACGCGGTCGGACATGGCCCGCGCCTGCCGGGGTGTGCCGCTGGTGAGCTGCACGATCGTCCGTCCGGCCAGGGTGTCCCCGGTGAGGATGCCCGCCAGGTCGGCGTACACCGACAGGCACACGATGACCAGCGGTGCCGCGGCGACCGCCTCGGCGGCGGTCGCCGCCACCGTCGCGCCCCTGGCCGCGAGCGGCTCGGCCTTGGCCGGCGTGCGGTTCCAGACGGTGACGTCGTGCCCGTGCTCCACCAGGGTCTCGGCGAGCGCCGCTCCCATCAACCCCAGGCCGAGGACGCTCACCGATGTCTTCACAGTCATGATCATTCCCTTCTGGCTCAGGGAACGAGTCTGTCGACGGCGGGTTCGGGAAACCTTCGGGTCGCATTACGGTGGCGGATATGCGTTCCGGGGTGCACGTGCGGTTGGGGGTGCCCGTGCGGTTCGGAGTGCTCGGCCCCCTGGATGTGCGGACGGTGGACGGCGCCCCGGTGAAGGTCGCCGACCGCAAGGTCCGCGCGCTTCTCGCCGACCTTCTCGCGCACGCCGGACGCGCCGTCCCCGCCGACCGGCTGATCGACGACCTGTGGGGCGACGACCTGCCGGCCGATCCGGCCGCGACCCTCCGGGCCCGCGTCTCCCAGCTCCGCCGCGCCCTCGACGACGCCGCGCCCGGCGCCCGCGATCTGGTCGAGAAGAGCCCGCCCGGATACCGTCTGAACGCCCGCCCCGACGACGCCGCGCGGTTCGAGGAACTCCTCACCGACGCGCGCGCGACCACCGACCCGGCCGTCCGGGCCGCGCTGGTGACGGACGCCCTGTCACTGTGGCGGGGCCCCGCCTACGCCGACTTCGCCGACGCGCCGTTCACCGCGCCCGAGATCGCGCGCCTGGACGAGCTGCGCCTCGCGGCCGTGGAGACGCGCGCCGAGGCCCGGCTGGAACTCGGCGACCACGAGGCGCTGACGGCCGAACTGCGCGCCCTCGTCGAGGAGCATCCGCTCCGGGAACGGCTCCGCGCGGTCTACATGCGCGCCCTGTACCGCGCGGGCCGTCCCGCCGAGGCGCTCACGACCTACGAGGACCTCCGGCTGCGGCTCGGCGAGGAACTCGGCGCCGACCCGGGCCCGGCGCTCGCCGACCTGCACCTGTCCATCCTGCGCGGCACCTTCGCCGCCCCGCGCGACCTGCCCGCAGAGGTCACCTCGCTGGTCGGTCGGGACGCCGACGCGAGCGAGGTCGTGGGCCTGCTGAGCGGGTCCCGGCTGGTGACGCTGAGCGGGCCGGGCGGAGTCGGCAAGACCCGGCTGGCCCTCGCCGTCGCGAGGCGGACGAGGGAGCGGCATCCCGACGGCGTCCGGCTGGTCGCGCTGGACGAGGGACTGGAAGCGGGCGCCTCCCTCGACGATGTCGCGTCGTTCGTCGCCGGTGCCCTGGGAGTGCGGGACGACGCGGGCCTTACGGGCGACCCGGCGGCCAGGCTCGGTGCGGCGCTACGCGGGCGGCGGGTGCTCCTCGTCCTGGACAACTGCGAGCACGTCGTGGAACCCGTGGCCCGCCTGGTCGCCGGGCTGCTGCGTGACACCTTCGAACCGCGCGTCCTCGCGACGAGCCGCGAACCGCTCGGGATCTCCGGGGAACGGCTCTGGCACGTCCCGCCGCTGAAGGCGGACGCCGCCGCCGAACTGTTCACCGAACGCGCCGCCATCACCGTCGACTCGGCCGCGACCCGGACGGCGGTCGCGGAGATCTGCGCGCGGCTCGACGGCATCCCGCTCGCCCTGGAACTGGCCGCCACCCGCGTCCGGGCGCTCGGCGTCCAGGAGCTGGCGACGCGGCTCGACGACCGGTTCCGGCTGCTGGCGTCCGGCAGACGGGACGCGCCCGCGCGGCAGCGCACGCTCCGCGCCGTGATCGACTGGAGCTGGGAGCCGCTCGGCGAGGCGGAACGGGCCGTGCTGCGGCGGCTCGCGGTCCACTCGGGCGGCTGCGCGCTCGACGCCGCCGAACAGGTCTGCGACGCCGACGTCGACGTGCTCGCGCGCCTCGTCGACAGGTCACTGGTCATCGTCGCCGAGGGCCCCCGCTACCGGCTTCTGGAGTCGGTCGCCGCGTACTGCGTCGAGCGGCTCCACGAGGCGGGGGAGTACACGCATGCGCGCCGCCGCCACGCCGAGTACTACGCGACGTTGGCCGAGACCACCGACCTGTGCGGCCCCGAGCAGGGGGAGGCGCTGCGGCGGTTGCGGGCCGAGTCGGGGAACCTGCGGACCGCCCTGGACCACGCCGTCCGGGACGGCGCCGCCGACCTGGCGTTGCGGCTGGTCAACGGGATGGGCTGGGCCTGGTTCCGGTGGGGGCGGTCCGGTGCGGCGAGCCGCGCGTTCGAGCGGGCCCTCGCCGTCCCCGGCGGCGACCCGGAGAGGACCGCCATCGCCAGGACGTGGCACACCGGTTTCGCGATGCTCGAAGGCGACGGCCACGACCGCGGCCGGCGCTGCCGCGACGCCCTCGCCGCGCACGCCCGAAGGAACCCGTGGGCCGAGTGGTTCCTCGGCGTCACCCGGCACGGGTTCGGTGACCTCGACGCGATCGACGAACTCGTGTCGTCCGCGCTCGACGGGTTCCGCGACATCGACGATCCGTGGGGCGAGGCGGCGGCGCTGTCCACCCGGGCGGCGCAGGCGCTGAGCGCGGGGGACCTGTCCCAGGCGACCGTCGACGGCGAACGCGCCCTGGAACTGTTCCGCAGGACGAACGACCGCTGGGGACGGCTGCGGGTGATCGAGACCCTCGGCCATCTCGCCGAGGTGACCGGCGACTATGACCGCGCCGCGCGGCTCCACGAGAGCGGGCTGCGCGACGCCGAGGAACTCGGGTTGGTGACGGAGATGGCCGCCGCCGTGTCCCGCCTCGGCCGTATCGCGCTGCTCAACGGCGACCTAGACCGCGCTGACGCCCTGCACGAGCGCGGCCGGAGGCTGGCGGCCGGTGAGTCGCATCGCCGGTTGGAGCACTTCGCCGAGATCGGGCTCGCCCTGTCGGCCCGCCGCCGCGGCCGGCTGGACGAGGCGGAGACGATCCTGCGCGGCTGGCTGGACTGGTGCCGCGACATCGACGGCGCGCCCGGCCTGGCGTTCCTGCTGGCCGAGCTGGGCTTTGTCGCCGAACAGCGCGGCGACGCCCGCCAGGCCCTCGACCTGCATGCCGAGGGCCTGGCCGCGGCCCGCGCCACCGGCAATCCGCGGGCGGTCGCCCTGGCGCTGGAGGGCATGGCCGGGGCGCTGTCCCTCGCGGGCCGTGACGCGGAGGCCGCGGCGTCGCTGGACGCCGCGGCCTCCGCCCGGGAGGCGGCCGCCGCGCCGCTGCCCGCGGCGGAACGCTGGGACGTCGACCGGATCGAGCGGCGCCTCAGACGCGGTCGGCCGCGATGAGCAGATACTGGAAGCTGCCGCCCTTGTAGGCGTCCAGGAAGGCCGACTCGATCCCGGTGGCCAGGGACGACTTCGCGCGCAGCTCCCAGTACGGGATCGTCGAGGCGGTGAGGTCCACCACGCTGACCGGGACGAGCCGGTTCGCCGCCAACTCCCTGAAATACGTGCTGCGCGGATGGATGTCACAGATGTAGTGCGCATTGATCTCGCTGACGGCCCGTGACGGCAGACCGTAGGCGTCGTTGTAGCAGCCGGTGATGCACACATACCGCCCGCCGCGCCTCAACAGCCGGGCATGTTCGGCGAACAGCAGGGAGAGCTCCACGTACATCGTGCTCTCGTTGTTCCAGGCGGCCTGATAGGCACCGGTCGCGAAGCCGGTGTCGAGCATGTTCTTGAAGTGGAAGGTCACCTTGTCGTCCACGCCGCGCCGTTCGGCCTGCTCGGTGGCGAACGCGACCTGCGATTCGGAGATCGACACGCCGTCCACCCGGCAGCCGAACCGCTGGTGAGCCATCAGGCTGGACCCGCCGCGTCCGCAGCCCGCGTCCAGCACCCGGTCGGCGGGCCGGAGCGGGCCGAGATGGTTCATCAGCAGGTCGGCCTGCGCGGTCTCCAGCCGGTGCAACTCGGCGATCGTCCGCTCCTCGCGGGTGTCCTCCGGGCCGTCCAGCACGGTCCAGTCCACGACGCCGACGCCGTAGTGGTGGTGGTAGATGCCGTCGACCTCGCCCAGCCGCAGGTTGACCGGGTTCCGCTCGGCGTTCCAATAGTCGGCGACGGAGTGCTGGTAGAGGCTGGTGAGAACCGCGGAACCGTCAGTGGAGCCCATATCAGAATGATCCTTTCGACATGTCGTCACTTGTAGCGGTCGGAGGATCCGTGCCAGTCGAAGCCGCCGGCCATCCAGCCCTGCACGCCTAGCAGGAACCGCTGGAGCTCGGGGGACGGCAGCGCGGCGAGCTCCTTCTGACTGGCCTCGAAGCCCCGGACGAAGTGGTTGTGCAGCGCGACGGCCGCCTCGGCCGCCTCACGGAGCGTGCAGCCCTCCTCCTCGGCGATCAGCAGGACCACGTTGCAGTCGGGCAGCGCGTCGGCCGCCTCCTTCTCCGCCGAGACCAGGTCGTTCACGATGACGGCGGCGGTGCCCGCCTGCATCACCGCGCGGTGGACGCGCGGCTCGTAGAACAGGTTCGCGTCGAGCTGGTAGCCGCCGACGATGTCGATCAGCGTCATCGACGTGTAGAAGCTGTCGTGCTGCCGCGCGGCCAGGTACCGCCACACCGGGGGCCGCTCACCGGTGTGCCGCCATGCCGCGTACGCGGCCCAGCTCACGTACATCTGGAACGTGGTGGTGCAGATCCGCATGACCTGAGAAGGGTGGCTTGCGAGGCGCCGCACGTGTTCGACGGCCGAGCGCAGCGCGACGAGAACGGGATCGGCGCGGATCGCGTCCTCCAGCTGGTCGGTGTACCTTCCGGCGGGCGGCGGCGGGTCCATCGCCGACATCACCAGGGCCAGCCGGGGCGGCAGCTCGACCGGCGCGGCGCCGAGGTCGGTCTCGTCGGCGTAGTAGTCGTCGCTGGTCCACCAGGCGGCGTTCATCTTGGCGCCGAGCAGCAGCGCGTCGACGTCGTCGGTCTCGGGATGGGCGAGGACGGCCAGCCGCCCGAACCCGGTGTCGCGGAACCGGTCGAGCCGGTCGGCGTAGATCCCGACCTCCTCGGCCCAGGCGACGAGCCGGTCGTTGACCTCGCGGGCCAGGTCGTCGTCGACGCGCGCCGTCAGCGGGCAGTACAGCGGGGGGAAGGAGCCGTCGCCCCATTCCCGTTCGGCGTACCCGGGGGAGAAGTGGCCGCCCTTGCGCGTCGGACTCGGAAGACTCGGCAGAGTCGGCAGAGTCGGAAGTGGAGGCGCCGAAGGCGCGACGACGGTCCCCGGCGAAGGGCGCAGCAGGTCCGTGACACGCGCCGCCGACGTACCCAGACCGCTCGGGCCGGACAGGAGCCGGTCGACCCTCTCCGCAAGCTGCTCGGCCAGCCGCTCGTCCATGATCGTCCCCTCGCCGGAAGGCGTCTCCAGGGAGCCGTGTGGCTCCGGGGAACAGTTACTCATAGCTTTGCTTCGACTACAACAGGCTATGACCTTTCCCGGTGGTGACACAATGTGACCGGTTGGTTGCTAGCTCATATCGGCACGGTCAGCAACGCCACACCGCCGACCGCGCCGGCGGGAACGACCACGCCATGTCGCCGCCATGCGATGCTGGGCGGGTGGCGCGTGCACCCGGAGGTCGCCAGATGGATCAGCAGGCCCGGCCCGCCGACGTGCGGCGGCGCATCGCCCGTACGGACGTGCTGCTCGCCGACCCGCGGCTGGTCGAGGCGGCGGGACGGCTCGGCCGCGGCGTCGTCAAGGCGGCCGTCGTCCGGGCCCAGCACAGGGCGAGAACGGGAGAGATCCCTCCGGAGTCGGTCGCCGACGCGGCGGTGGAGGAGCTGCCGCCGACCGCGTCCGGGCTGCGTCCCGTGCTCAACGCGACCGGCGTCCTCCTGCACACCAACCTCGGCCGGGCGCCGCTGTCGGACGCCGCCCGGGACGCCGTGGCCGTGGCGTCCGGCGCCACCGACGTCGAACTCGACCTCGACACCGGCCGCCGCGCGAGACGCGGGCGGTCCGCGCTCGCCGCCCTGCTGGATCGGGTGCCGCAGGCGGAGGCCGCGCATGTCGTCAACAACGGCGCCGCCGCGCTCGTCCTGGCCGCGACCGCCCTCGCCGCCGACCGGGAGATCGTGATCAGCCGCGGCGAGATGGTGGAGATCGGCGACGGCTTCCGCATCCCCGAACTGCTCGCCGCGACCGGCGCGCGGCTGCGGGAGGTCGGCACCACCAACCGGACCACCCCGGACGACTACGCGGCGGCGGTCGGCGACGCGACCGGCTTCATCCTCAAGGTCCACCCGTCGAACTTCCGCGTCACCGGCTTCACCCGCGGCGCGGACGTCGCCGAACTGACCGGTCTCGGCGTTCCCGTCGTCGCGGACATCGGCTCCGGCCTCCTCGCCCCCGAACCGCTCCTTCCGGACGAACCCGACGCCGCGTCCATGCTCAAGGCGGGTGCGCACCTCGTCACGGCCAGCGGCGACAAGCTTCTCGGCGGCCCCCAGTGCGGGATCGTCCTCGGCCGCGACGACCTGGTGCGGCGCCTCGCCCGGCATCCGCTGGCCCGCGCGCTGCGGGTCGGCAAGATGACGCTCGCCGCGCTGGAGGCCACCGTCCGGGGCCCGCGCACCCCGACCGACGCGGCCCTGCACGCCGACGTGGCCTCGCTGCGGGAGCGGGCCGAGCGTCTCGCCGCAAGCCTGCGGGACGGTGATGTGGACGCCCACGCCGTCGACGGCGACGCGGCGGTCGGAGGCGGCGGCGCACCCGGCGTCGTCCTGCCGAGTGCCGCCGTGGCGCTGCCCGAACCGTACGCGGCGCGGCTGCGGCGGGGGACACCGGCCGTCATGGGACGGGTCGAGGACGGACGCTGCCTCCTCGACCTCCGCTCGGTCCCACCCGACCAGGACGACGTCCTCGCCGGAGCCGTCCTCGCGGCCGGACGCTAGACCTCGGTCCCCGTCTCGTCGGTGATTCCGGCCCGCTCCCGGTACTCGCGGACGAGCGCCGCCGCGGCGGGCCCGCGCGGCCGCCGCCCCGGGCGGATGTCGCACGCCAGGGCCTTCGCCTCCTGGATGTGCGTGTTCGGGTCCAGGCTCAGGTGCAGCAGTTCGTTCGCCGCGTCACCACGGCTGTAACCGTTCGGGCCCCAGTGGTAGGGCAAGCCGATCTGATGCAGGGTCCGGCCGTCCACGACGAGCGCGGGCATCCGCTCCGTCACCAGTACCCGCGCTTCCACCACGGCGCGCGGGCTCACGATGGTCGCCCACCCGCCGTGCTCCAGGTTCCGCATCGCCGCCAGTTCCGGCGACACCTCGCAGAAGAACTCCGGCTGCAACTCGGCCAGATACGGCTGCCACCGCGACATGCCGCCCGCCGTGTGATGTTCGGTGAGCCGGTACGTCGTCCCCACGAACGGGTACACGTCCGCGCCGGGCTCCCCGTCGACGGGCCCGTAACGGTTGTCGGGATGCGCCGGCGGCAGATGCCGGATCGGATTGCGCTGCTGCCCGTACAGCGGGTTCGTGAACGGCGACTCCTGCGGTTCGTAGTGCGCCGGGAGGGGGCCGTCGGTCAGCCCCGCCGGGACGTAGAGCCACGCCTTGCCGTCGGCCTGCATGATGAACGGGTCGTTGCCCGCGAGCGCGTCCGGGCCCGTGGCGCCTTCGGGGGGCTCGTGGTCGGGCGGCCGGTCGGCGATGAAGTCGGGCACGTCGTGGCCCGTCCATCTGCGCTGTTCCGCGTCCCACCAGACGAGGGCCTTGCGTTCGCTCCACGGGTTGCCGTCAGGGTCGG
Source organism: Actinomadura pelletieri DSM 43383 (assembly GCF_003634705.1). Lineage (GTDB taxonomy): Bacteria > Actinomycetota > Actinomycetes > Streptosporangiales > Streptosporangiaceae > Spirillospora > Spirillospora pelletieri. The sequence goes on from NZ_RBWU01000002.1 coordinate 1,393,715, forward strand.
CGGACGCCCGGTTGTAGATGATGCGCCGGTTCATCGGCCACGCCCATCCCCACTCGGGAGCGACCCAGTTCTGGTCCCGGCCCGGTTTCCGGCGGGCGGTCTGGTTGACGCCGTCCGTGTAGCAGCCGCAGTAGATCCAGCAGCCGCAACTGGTGGAACCGTCGTCCTTGAGCTGTGTGTAGGACGAGAGCGGATTCCCTTCGCCGTCGAACCCGTTGATCTCCGCCAACACCGCCTCGGCGTCCGGCTCGTCGAGGGGCCCCTCGGTCGGGTAGTCCCACGTCAGATCCAGCACCGGGCGGTCCATCTCGTCGGACGACCCCGCGAGCTTCTCCCGGATGATCCGGCCCAGGTGGTACATGAACCACAGGTCGCTGCGCGTGTCCTCGACCGGCTCGACGGCCTTGTAGTGCCATTGCAGCATCCGCTGCGTGTTCGTGAAGCTGCCGTCCTTCTCGGTGTGCGCCGCGGCGGGCAGGAAGAACACCTCGGTGCCGATGTCCTCGGTGCGCATCTCGCCCGTGTCGATCTCGGGGCCGTCCTTCCACCAGGTCGCCGACTCGATCAGCGAGAAGTCGCGGACGACGAGCCAGTCCAGGTTCGCCATCCCGAGCCGCTGGATCTTGGCGTTGGCCGACCCGACCGCCGGGTTCTCGCCCAGCAGGAAGTAGCCCTTGCACTCGCCGTCGATCTGCGCCATCGACGTCTCGTACGTGCTGTGCGTACCTGTCAGACGAGGCAGGTAGTCGAAGCAGTACTCGTTGTCCTCCGTCGCCGCGTCGCCCCAGTACGACTTCATTAGGCTGACGAAGTACGCGCGTATGTTGCCCCAGAAACCCTTTCGCGCCGCCTCCGCCTCGATGAACGTGGCCAGGTCCTCGTTCGAGTGCGCGTGCGGCATCGGGATGTAACCGGGCAGCAGGTTGAACAACGTGGGGATGTCCGTCGAGCCCTGGATGGACGCGTGGCCGCGCAACGCCAGGATGCCGCCACCCGGACGGCCGATGTTGCCGAGCAGCGTCTGCAGGATCGACGCCGTCCGGATGTACTGAACGCCGACCGTGTGCTGCGTCCAACCGACCGCGTAGGCGAACGCGGTGGTCCGATCCGGTCCGGAGTTCTCCGTGACCATCTCGCAGACCTTCAGGAACTGCTCCTTCGGGACGCCGCAGACCCGTTCCACCATCTCCGGCGTGTACCTGGCGAAGTGCCGCTTGAGCACCTGGAACACGCACCGTGGATGCTCCAGCGTCGGGTCGCGTTCCGGGTGGCCCTCACCGATCCCCGCACCGCCCGAACCGTGCGCCTCACCCCGTCCCGCCTCCGACACGCGGGACTCCCACTGCATGTCGCGTTGCCCTGCCGCGGACTGGACGTTCATCCCCGCGTACTGCCACGAGTCGGTGTCGTAGCTGCGCTTCTCCCGGTCGAGCCCGGAGAACACGCCGTCGAGATCCTCGGTGTCGCGGAAGTCCTCGGACACGATCACGGACGCGTTCGTGTACGCCACCACGTAGTCACGGAAGTACTTGTCGTTCTCCAGTACGTAGCGGACCATCCCGCCGAGGAACGCGATGTCGCTCCCGGCCCGCAGCGGCACATGCGCGTCCGCGAGCGCACTCGTCCGAGTGAACCGCGGGTCCACATGGACGAGTTTCGCCCCACGCGCCTTCGCCTCCATCACCCACTGGAACCCGACCGGATGGCACTCGGCCATGTTCGAGCCCTGGATGACGATGCAGTCGGCGTTCTGCAGATCCTGCTGGAACGTGGTCGCGCCGCCGCGTCCGAACGAGGTTCCCAGACCGGGAACGGTGGAGGAGTGTCAAATACGCGCCTGATTCTCGATCTGCACCGCGCCGAGCGCGGTGAACAGCTTCTTGATCAGGTAGTTCTCCTCGTTGTCGAGGGTGGCGCCGCCGAGGCTCGCGAAGCCCAGCGTCCGCCGCACCCGCAACCCGTCCGCGCTCTCCCACTGCCAGCCGCGCCGCCGCGCCTCGATCACCCGGTCGGCGATCATCTCCATCGCGGCGTCGAGTTCGAGCGGCTCCCACTCGGTGCCGTACGGCCGCCGGTAGAGCACCCGGTGCTCGCGGGCCGACCCGGTGGTCAACTGGAGCGTGGCCGACCCCTTCGGGCACAGCCGTCCCCGGCTGACCGGCGAGTCGGGGTCGCCTTCGACATGGGTGACCTTGCCGTCCTTGACGTACACGTTCTGCCCGCAGCCGACCGCGCAGTACGGGCAGACGGACTTGACGACCCGGTCGGCCTCGCTCACCCGCGGCGTGATCCGCTCGGTGCCCGCGCTCTTCGCCGCGGCCCCACGCCCCAGCGGATCGTCGCCGGTGAACTGGCGGTAGACGGGCCACGACCCGATCCAGGTACGAACGCCCACGTCACACCACCCCTCACCTCGACGCGCCGTCCACCTACCCGGCGCCCCTCCCGCGAAACCCCCGCGAACCTGGCGAGGCCGTCCTACGTACAAGTCAGCGGACCCTCCGGACAGCGGGACTGCGCATGCGAAGCAACGACGACGGCTGGCTGCGACTCCTGGCCGAACTGGAGGACGACTGCCAGGCGTGCCACGGCACCGGCAGCACGGCGAACGCCCGGTGGCGGGCCTGGCACCAGCGCGCCCACGAACTGATCGCGGTGGCCGAGGCCGCGCACCGCGCCAACGAACTGACCCCGGTCCCGCACACCACCTCGGACGGGCCCGCCATCGTCACGGCGGTGGAACGCGCCATCGAGGACCACATGAGGGCCCGTCCCGCGGACCCCGAGCAGACCCCCTGTGGCACGTGCCACGGCACCGGCAGACAACTCACCCCCGCGGGCCGCATGTTCACCGACCTCCTGGCCCGCCACGGCTTCGTCCGCAACACGTAGATCGATCAAATCGGATTGATAGATCAAACCAGTTTGTTCTACACTCTCCACGTGTCCACCGTCACAGCACAGGCGCCCGAGTTCCTCCAACTGACCGGACACCCGATCCGCTGGCAGTTGCTGACCGAGCTGACACACAGCGACCGGCAGGTGCGCGAACTGGCCACGCTGATCGGTCGACGCCAGAGCCTGGTCTCCTACCACCTGGCCCAGCTGCGCGAAGGCGGGCTCGTAAAGGTGCGGCGCAGCTCGGCCGACGGCCGCGACACCTACTACCGCCTTGACCTGGAGGCCTGCCGCGACCGTCTCACCGAGGCGGCCACCGCCCTTCACCCCGGCCTGCGCCTCGCCCCGGCCCCACCACCTCCGCCCACCCCGCACCCACCCGTCCGGGTCCTCTTCCTGTGCACGGGCAACAGCTCCCGCTCCCAGATGGCGGAGGCGATCCTGGAACAGGTGGGCGGCTCCCATTTCGAGGCCGCCAGCGCCGGGAGCCACCCGAAGCCCCTGCACCCCAACGCCGTTCGCGTGATGCGCGAACGCGGCCTCGACATCGGCGGCCGCCGCTCCAAACACCTGGGCGAGTTCACCGACCGGACGTTCCACCACGTGATCAGCCTGTGCGACCGCGTTCGGGAAGTGTGCCCCGACTTCCCCGGCCGACCCAGGACCGCGCACTGGAGCATGCCCGACCCGGCGGCCGAGGGAACGGACGACGCGACCACCTATCCGGCATTCGTCCGTACCGCGTCCGAACTGAACACCCGCATCCAATTCCTGCTGTCCATGACCTGACAAGATCAAGGGGCAAAGAAATGCCGGAAGATCTGACGAATCTCGTGAACGTCCGCTACATGGTGAACGACGTCGAATCAGCGGTCGATTTCTACACCGAACACCTTGGCTTCACCGTCAGGACGAACGCGGCACCGGCGTTCGCCGACGTCGTCCGTGGCAATCTGCGGCTCCTGCTCAGCGGCTCGACCAGCTCGGCCGGCCGCCCCATGCCGGACGGCGCCCGCCCGGCACCCGGCGGCTGGAACCGCATCCACCTCATCGTCCCCGACATCACCGCCGAAGTGGACCGCCTCCGAAACGCGGGCCTCACTTTCCGAAACGAGATCGTCACGGGCCCGGGCGGAAAACAGATCCTGCTGGAAGACCCGTCCGGCAACCTGGTCGAACTCTTCCAACCGGCCGCCTGACAACCACCGAGCACCGGCGGCCCTGACCGGGCCCGCCGGTGTTCACGCATGCCCGGCGACCGTTTCCGGCCAGCACCCGATGCGCGTACACCTGCTCATCGACCCTCCGCACCCCCCGACCCCCGATTGGAACGATTTTTTGTCAAAGACCCGGTATTGACGCCCGATGATCGATGATCAAGGCGACTGAAGCGCTTTCATTGGACAATTGAAATGGATCGAAAAGTTGAAAACCGCAGATTGACGGTACTTAACTGTAAGAGTTACCATCTCTTCGGATCTTGGATCTGTCATCGCCGGTGTCCGTCCGATCCAGACCTCCGGCCCCGCTTCTTCAGTCTCTCGAAGAGGTGGAAGCTCCTACTGTTGAGCAGAGGAATCTCATGCGTAGAGGTATCGCAGCTTCTGTCGCTGTCACCGCGCTCGCCATGACCGCGGTGTCCACCACCCCCGCATCCGCGTCCGAAGAATTTCTCGAGCGCGGCCCCGACGGAGTCACCATCGACATCGCCACGGTCAACGGCAGCGGGTGCCCGCTCGGTACCGCCGCGGTGGCCCTGTCAGAGGGGGCCGAGGCGTTCACCATCACCTACAGCAAGTACCTCGCCCAAACGGGCGGTTCGTCATCGCCCATCGACGAGCGCAAGAACTGTCAGATCAACCTGAAAGTGCACGTTCCCCAGGGCTTCACCTACGCCGTCTCGCAAACGGACTACCGCGGCTTCGCCAACTTGCAGGCCGGTGCTGTCGGTACCCAACGCGCGAGCTACTACTTCCAGGGCGATTCGCGCACCAGGAACTTCTCCCGCAATGTTACGGGCCCCACCAAGGCGACCTGGCAGTTCACCGACGAGGTGGATCTGGAGGCGCTCGTATGGTCGCCATGCGGTGAGCAGCGCAACTTCAACGTCAATACGCAACTGCTGGTGGACGTGGGGGAATCGGACCCTTCGAAGGTCAGTTACATCAGCATGGACTCCGTCGACGGCAGCATCAACACCACGTACCACTACTCCTGGAAGCGTTGCGTCAAACCAGGAAACTGATCCCGGCCAAGCGCAGGGAGTGACCACCTAGACGGCGGCCGCACACCGGAAGAAGTGTCCAAGACACCGATCGGTTCAACCGGGCCATGCCCTCCCACAACGGGCACGGCCCGGTCCCGCCACCCCCGCGAATCCTCCCGCCTTGCTCATGCACAGCCAGAAGGCGCCGCTCAGAGCATCGATTCAGACAGGCGCCTCGTCCTCGACGCGTGATTCCCGACGACGCCCGCCCAGGAACGTCCCAATGGCATTGGGACATGGGCACGGACGCGCCCTTTGTGATCGGAGCGGTGACTACCTTCCGGGGAGTGCGGAAGCCGACCGTCAAGACCGGCGGCGGGCTTGTGGATCGCCCTGAGAATATGGCCGTCCTGGAAGAGGAAGTTTCGCGACGGCTCGCCTGCCAGGATCGTCCGGTGACCCTCACAACCTGGGAGCACGACGGTGACCATTGGTGCATGCTCGTCACGCTCAACGCGGAAGGCCGCTACTTCGAGCTGAGCGAAGCCCGCACCATGCCAACCCCAGACGGCGTGCTCATGCCAGGCCGGACCGTCGTGACGGTCCACGCTTACGCCTCGGCCGAAGAGAAGCCTTCCATGGCATCCTTCGACGAGCACCAGCAAGTGCCGTTCGAAGTGCTCAAGCAATTCATCCGTCAAGTCAGCGAAATACTCGACACCACGCCCTGACCGGGCGCGATTCCGAGGTCACCGGACGCCGCACAGAAGCATCAACGATGCGGGTCCTCCGGCGACTCGTCATCTGTGCCGATCTTGCGTCCGAGAAAATACCTCTCGGTGTTGGGGCCGTCCCGGCCCGGATCGCCCAAGCCGGCGATGACCCACGCGGCGACCAGCACTCCGACCCCGAGCCCCAGCGAGGTCACGGCGAGCGGTCGAGCCGAAGCGCGTGCGCCCTCACAGTCGGGGCCGTCCCCGAAGAGGGTTCCGTCATAGGTGCTCTCATCGGAGTTTCCAAAGAAGGCCGTGCCACACGACTGACCATCCTGCTGAATCGGCCTGAACCCGAGGATCAGTCCGAGCACGAGAAACACGCCTCCGACGATCCGTAACCTCTTCACCACCGTACGCGTTCTCTCCATAACGGCACCCTGGCACGGCCGGCCGAAGTGTGGAAGCAGTTCGTTCCAACCGGACTAGATCGGCTCGAGACCGTCCGTTCCGCGATTGCTCCATGCGGGCCTTGGTGACAAGATGATCACGTGGTGGATCCTCGAAGGGACAATGCCGCGTAGGCGTCCCGCGACGATGCGTGCCCGCTCAAGGGGCTGGCGCGATCCGCAGATCAAGTACCGGGATGTGGACCGGCTCTCGGGAGCCGCGAACGCGGCGATCCGGAAGCTGGAAGCCAAGAGATTCCTCCCCGGGACGACAGCGGCGGCCATACGGGCATGGTCTTCCTATGCCCATCGCCCCGAGGGGCTTTGCCGCAGCTCAGTTCACGTGGTCGGCTGGCCTGTAATCAACTGGGTGGACGTGTATTTCTGCCGATGCACGGTGTTCGAAGCGCGCGCCGACCTCAACAAGATCATGCTCAGCCTGCCCGGCGAGGTCGCTCACGAGTTGCGCCGCGTCGTGAACGCCTTGGACGAGGTCCTGTTGACCAAGGCCCGTTTCGAGCCACCAGACTCGATCGACCTGCTGCGTTAAGCCCCCTCAACGGCAGTGCCCTACAGATCCGCTACAACGATGCACGGGCACGGAAGCGTTGACGATCTAGAGGAAGGACAGAGCCCAGGTGGGGGGCGAGTGTCCTGGCTGCTGGAACTCGCCGAGTTGGAGGCGCGCTCATCAAGGCTCAGGATGTGGGAGTCATCGGTCATCCTGGGGCTGTTCCAGCCACCGGACGACACGCGAGGTCGCCGTGCGTGACAGCAAGGGCCCGAACGACCCCCGCGTCACACCCCCGGTCGAGCGGTTCCGCCGACTCGCCGCGCCGACATCAAGCGCGGAGCCCACGACCTCCCCTGACAGCCACCCCGCACATCACGACGAGAGCCCCAGAACCGAGCGGTACGGCCGGGCTCTCTAAACTTGTTCTCCAACCTCAGGTCGTTGGGTGTGCTTGCCGGTGGGGAAAACGCGGTGCGTACTGCCGCCACGCTGGTCAGACTTGCGGACATGACTGAGAAGATCACCCGCATCAACCCCGAGCTCCTGCATGAGACGCCCGGCTATCACCACATCACGGTGGTGGAGGCAGGGCGTACGGTCTACCTGGCGGGACAGTGCCCGCTGGATCGCAACGGTGACCTCGTCGGTTCCGGTTCCTCGAGATGCAGGTCGACCAGGTGATCGCGAATGCGCTCACTGCCCTGGCGGCGGCGACTGCCCAGCCGCAACACGTAGTGCGGTCGGTGATCTACGTGCGGAGCGACGAAAGGGAGCATCTCGGAGCCGTCTGGCGTCGGCTCACCGAGTCTGCCCTGGGCCCGGCGTTCACCACCGCCAGCACGCTGTTGGGCGTTGCCCAGCTGGGCTTTCCCGGACAGCTTGTCGAGGTCGATCTCACCGCGGCGCTGCCTGACTGATTCTGAACGGCGGTATCGAACTGGGTAGCCCAGCTCTGGGCATCCGCCGGACGCGGGGCTGCCTTCGACTGATTGACCAGGAATCCCGTCCGTACGCTGGCTTGGCCGAAGCCGGGAAGGTCGTCAGCGGAACGGGTATGGCTGCCATCCGCCGCGCGGCTTGCGTAGGGTGAATGTTCTCGCATCGCCAGATCGACTGGCTGAATCTGAAACCGAAAACGTTGTCGGCGATTCCTGTTCTTTTGGCTGAGGCTCTGCGCTCGCTGCTAGGACCTGGTAGGCGCGTGTGCGTCCGAGCCCGATGGCGCGGGCTGCGGTCTCGATACTGGCTTGTCAGAGGCGGTTCGCCTGCAAGGTAAGCCAGATCGGCGCCAGCTCCCGTGTCGTGACGATCGACCTCCGCCGACTCCTTGGCATCGAACCGAGCTAGCCGGGCCGTCCAACGAAGGTCCGGTTCCCGTCCGGGAGCCGGACGTTCCGTGTCGCGGATGCAAGGTAGGTCGCCGTGCCGATCTTCGCCGGGGACGGTCAGACCATGATCACGAAATTGGTGATCGAACCAGGATGCCGCTCAGGCGTGCCCGATCCCAGTGACGAATGATGATCTGGGAAGGGGCTCTCAAGATCGCCCTACAGGGCTTTGGCCTGGGGAAATGAGAGAGCGGGCGACGGGAATCGAACCCGCGTAGCCAGTTTGGAAGACTGGGGCTCTACCATTGAGCTACGCCCGCGAGCGGATGGAGGGCCTTGGCCCTCGATCGCCATCCCGTAGCGTACAGGGTTTTCGGGGGTGGACGTGTCGGTGGGGCGACACGCGCGGGGCTGATCGGGACTAGACTGCTCGCGTCATCGTGTTCGGCGGTGGCGTGCGGGCTGTAGCGCAGTTTGGTAGCGCACTGGCTTTGGGTGCCAGGGGTCGTGGGTTCAAATCCCGCCAGCCCGACCGGAGGCCGTCCCCGGCCGGGCCGCTCGGCGGTCAGTGTGAGGGCGCCAAGAGGGCGCGGGCCGCTGTCGCGGCGGTGTTGATCGCTTTCGGTAGGTTCCCGGGGTTGCGGCCGCCCGCGTTCGCGATGGGGCCCTTGCCGCCCGCGCCGCCGCCGACCTCGCGTGCGGCGGTGGTGAGGAGGTCGCGGGCCTGGACGTGCGGGCCACCGGCGGCGACCAGGATGGCCTTTCCGCCCGATTCCGTGCCGAGGATGACGATGCCGTCCTGGCCGCGGTGGGTGAGGATCGTGGTCGCGATCGTGCGGAGGTCGGTGGCGGTCATGTGGGGGACGGTGTCCGCTACGAGCCACCCGCCGGGAACCTGTTCCGCGTGAGAGGCGAGGCGGGTCGCGTGGGCGTTCAGTTGGGTTCGGTGCAGGGTCTCCAGGTGGCGTTGGGTTTCCGCGAGTGTCTCCAGGCGTTGCCGTAGGCGGTGTGGGGCCTCGTCCGGGGTGACGTGGAGGAGGGCCGCCAGTTCGGTGAGGAGGTCGCGCTGGTGGTCGTAGTGGCGGAGGGCGTCGGCGCCGATGAGGGCTTCGATGCGGCGCAGGCCCGTGCCGATCGACTGTTCGCTCACGATGTGGACGGGGCCCGCCTGGGTGCCGTGGCCGACGTGGGTGCCGCCGCACAGTTCGCGGGACGCGTCGCCGATGTCCACGACGCGAACGGTGTCGCCGTACTTCTCGCCGAACAGGGTGAGTGCGCCCGCCTCTTCCGCTTCGGTGCGGCTCGTTTCCCAGACGCGGACTTCCGGGTCGTCGAGGAGGTAGTCGTTGACCAGGGTCTGGACGACGGCGGTGTCGACGGGGGAGAAGTGCGCGAAGTCGAAGCGGAGGCGGCCCGGTTCGACGCGTGAGCCGCGTTGGGTCGCGTGGTCGCCGAGGAGCCGGCGCAGCATCGCGTGGAGGACGTGGGTGGCGCTGTGCGAGCGGGCGGTCGCCGCGCGGCGGTCGGCGTCCACGATCGCCTCCGCGTCGCCGGGGCGTGCCTCGCCGTCCAGGACGCGGGCCGTGTGGACGTGCAGGCCGTCGAGGCCGAGGCGGGTGTCGAGGACCTGGAGTGTCGCGTCGGACGTGCGGAGCGTGCCGGTGTCGCCGACCTGGCCGCCCGACTCCGCGTAGAACGGGGTGCGGGAGAGGACCACCTCGATTTCCATGCCTTCGGTGACGTCTGGGAGGGGGCCGTCGGGGCCGAGGATCGTGAGGATGGTCGTTTCCGTGGTTGTCGTGGAGTGGCCGACGAAGTCGGTGGGGCCGTGTTCGGCGGTGATGCGGCGGTAGGTGTCCTGGCGTGCGATTGTGTTGTTCTTGTGGCCTCGGCTCGTGTGTTGTGCCTGGAGACGTTGTTTTTCGAGGAGTTCCGCGAATTCGTTCTCGTCGACTGTGAGGCCGGCTGAACGTGCGGCGTCGATGGTCAGGTCGATGGGGAAGCCATAGGTGTCGTGCAGGACGAATGCGGTGTGGCCGGAAAGGGTTGTGGTTGTTTTCTCGATGGCGGATTCGAGGAGTTGGGAGCCCTGGCGGAGCGTTCGCTCGAAGCTCTGTTCTTCCGCTGTGACCACCTGCTGGATCAGGTCGGCGTGGTGGGTCAGTTCGGGCCAGGTTGGGCCCTGGTTCTCGATGACCGTCGAGGTCAAGGGTGCTAGGACGAGGTCGTCCATGCCGAGCTTGCGTGCGTGGCGGATGGCGCGGCGCATCAGGCGGCGCAGCACGTAGCCTCTGCCGTCGCGGGAGGGGAGGACGCCGTCGGCGATGAGGAACGCGATCGATCGCGCGTGTTCCGTGACGATGCGGGTGGACGTGTCGTCGCGGCCCGCCATTTCGCGGACGAGCCGGAACGTGGGCGCCAGGAGGTCGGTTTCGCATTCGGTGTCGACGTTCTGGAGGATCGCCGCGAGGCGTCCCAGACCCAGGCCCGTGTCAATGTTCCGTGCGGGCAGTTCGCCGAGAATGGGATATTCGTCTTTTCCCGGACCCTCTCCGCGGAGGTTCTGCATGAAGACGAGGTTCCACAGTTCTTGGTAGCGTTCGCCGTCGACCGCGGGTCCGCCTTCGCGTCCGAAGGACGGTCCCCGGTCGTAGTGGATTTCGGACGACGGTCCGCACGGCCCGGGAACTCCCATCGACCAGTAGTTGTCCTCCATGCCGAGGCGCTGGATCCGTTCGGAGGGGACGCCGATGCGTTTCCAGAGCCCCACGGACTCGTCGTCGTCCACATATACGGTGATCCACAGGCGTTCGGGTTCGAGGTTGTAGTGGCGGGTGAGAAGCTCCCACGCCCAGGCGATCGCGTCCGCCTTGAAGTAGTCGCCGAAGGAGAAGTTGCCGAGCATCTCGAAGAACGTGGAGTGGCGCGTGGTGCGGCCCACGTTCTCGATGTCGGACGTCCGCGCGCACTTCTGTACGGACACCGCGCGTGAATGGTCGGGCTTCGTCTCGCCGAGGAAGTAGGGCTTGAACTGGTTCATGCCCGCGTTCGTCAGCAGCAGCGTGGGATCGGACGGAATGAGCGGGCTGGACGGCACGACCCGATGGTCGCGTTGTTGAAAGAAGTCCAGAAACGTCGAACGAATGTCAGTCGAACGCATGGAACGGCCTCACGAGGTCGATGGGATGACGGCGCACACCGCCGAGCCGGGCCGGGCACGACTGCTCGTTCCCCAGCTCGGCGCGGCTAGCTCGCCGTCCCACCTCGTGAAGGTCCATCACCGCCAAGCTACCGCGCAGGGCGGCGGATGGCACACGGAATTCCTGTCGCCCTCGGGCGGGCCGGGTCTCTAGGGTGAGCCCACGTGTACGCCTATGTGGGTCCTGCGGAGCTGCTTGACCAGGTGCGTCCCGGGGCGGAGGGGGAACCGGTCACGTCGGCGGCGGACGTCGAACGGCTTCGCCGTGACGAGCCGTTCACCTATGTCGTGGCGCTCGACGGCACGCTCCGCATCGCCCCGCGCCGCAGCGAGCACGTCGTGTGCGCCGGCGGGCGGCACGTCCTGGCCGCCGGGGAGATCACCTTTCACGGCGCGGTCGTCACCGAAGTCAGCAACCAGTCGACCGGGTACTGTCCCGGCGAGAAATCCTGGGCCGCGGTCGCGGACGCGCTCGACCGCGCGGGCCTGGAAAGACCGGACGGCTTCACCCACGTGTTCGTTTTCCGGCATTGCCCCGGGTGCGGGGAACTCAACGTCGTGAAGGACGCCTACTACGTCTGCGTCTTCTGCGACTCAGATCTTGCGCCCGGGTGAGCGAGAAACCTCCCCGTAAGGATCAGGAGGTCTTCTTCAGACCCTCCAGTTCGGCGGCGTGGGAGTCGTACTCGGCGCGGGCGGCGTCGATCGCGTCGATATGAGACTCGGCCCACGCGACAAAGGTGTTGGCCGCCTCCATGAGCGTCTCGCCCATCGGGGTGAGTGAATATTCGACGCGCGGCGGCATCACCGGATAGACGGTGCGAGTGACGATTCCGTCGCGTTCCAGCCCGCGCAGTGTGACGGTGAGCATACGTTGGCTGATCCCGTCGATGTCGCGCTTGAGTTCGGTGAATCTCTTGGTGCGCTCACCCAACATCGCGATGACCATCAACGACCATTTGTCGCCGATCCGGTCGAGGACCTCGCGGGCCCGGCAACTCGCCGAGTGCGGGTGCAGTCCCATGGTTCTCTCCAGGTGACCAGGGCAGGAAAAAGTGCCTTCTTGTGCCGACTTCGAGGGTGTCCGCACCATGGAGACGGTTCCGATCAGGAACCGCCTTACCGTTCGTAACCCTTCACCGCCCTAGGAGACACGATGACGACCGAGCTTGTCGAGATCCCCGGTTACGTCGCGGGCACCTGGACGATCGACCCCGTCCACTCCGGTGTCGGCTTCACGATCAGGCATCTCATGGTCAGCAAGGTGCGCGGCCGCTTCGGGACGTTCGAGGGGACCGTCGTGACCGGCGCCGATCCGTTGGAGTCGTCGGTGACCGCGTCCATCGACCTGGCCTCGATCGACACCGGTAACGCCCAGCGTGACGAGCACGTCAGGGCCGCCGACTTCCTTGATGTCGCCACGTACCCCGCCATGACGTATCGCTCCACCGGCGTTCGTCGCGAAGGCGGCGACCACGTCTTGGACGGCGAGTTGACGCTGCGCGGGACGACCAGGCAGGTTCCGCTGAAGCTGGAGGTCGAGGGGTTCGGCCCGGACCCGTTCCGGCAGGACGACCCGTTCAAGGGCGCCCGAGCCGGGTTCACCGCCACCGGGGAGATCAACCGGCTGGACTTCGGGGTCGGGGACCGCGCCACCATCCCGGGCGGCGCGCTGGGGCTGGGGGAGAAGGTCGAGATCGTCCTGGAGATCCAGGCCGTGCTGCGCGCCGACTGACCCCATGAGCGCAAAGGGGAGGGCCCCTGACCGGCGTCCGGTTGGTCAGGGGCCCGATGTCTCGGCTGTCTGAAGGGGCTGGGAGGGTCCCCTCTGCGAACAGCTCAGCCGAGACCGTTCTTGATGGCGGAGATGAGCTCACCGTTGGCGGTGTCGCCGCTGAGCTCCCAGAAGAAGGTGCCGCCGAGACCCTCGGAAGCGGCCCACTTCACCTTTCCGCCGATGGTGGCCGGCGTGTCGTAGCTCCACCACTGGTTTCCGCAGTGCGCGTAGGCGGTACCGGCGATGGTGCCGTTCGACGGGCACCTGCCCTTGAGGTCCTTGTAGTCCTCGATGCCCTGCTCGTACTTGCCGGGCGCCGGGCCGGTGGCGGTGCCGCCGGGCTCCTTCTGGGTGACACCCGTCCAGCCGCGGCCGTAGAAGCCGAGGCCCATCACCAGCTTGTCGCCGGGGACGCCGAGCTTCTTCAGCTTGGCGATGGTGTCCGCCGTGTTGAAGCCCTCGTGCGGGATGTTCGGGTAGGACGTGAGCGGCGAGTGCGGCGCCGTCGGGCCCTTGGCGTCCCAGGCCCCGAAGTAGTCGTACGTCATCGGCAGGTAGTAGTCGACGTACTGCGACGCGCCCTTGTAGTCGGTCTTGTCGATCTTGCCGCCCTCGCTGGCGTCGGCGGTGATCGCCGCCGTCACGAGGTTGTCGTTACCGAACTTGGCCCGCAGTGCGGACAGCAGCTTCTTGAACGCGTCCGGCCCGCTCTCGTCGCAGGTGAGACCGCAGGCGTTCGGGTATTCCCAGTCGATGTCGATGCCGTCGAACACGTCCGCCCAGCGCGAGTCCTCGACCAGCTTGTAGCAGGAGTCGGCGAACGCGGCGGGGTTCTGCGCGGCCTGGCCGAAGCCGCCGGACCAGGTCCAGCCGCCGAACGACCACAGCACCTTCAGATTCGGGTGCTTCTTCTTCAGCTTGCGCAGCTGGTTGAAGTTACCGCGCAGCGGCTGGTCCCAGGTGTCGGCGACACCGTCGACGCTCTGGTCGGCGCCGTAGGCCTTCTCGTAGTCGGCGTACCCGTCGCCGATGGTGCACCGGCCGCCCTGGACGTTGCCGAACGCGTAGTTGATGTGCGTCAGCTTGCTGGCGGAACCGCTCGTCTCGATGTTCTTGACGTGGTAGTTCCGTCCGTAGACGCCCCAGTTGGTGAAGTAACCGATGACCATGTCGCCGGCGCCGGATCCGTCGCCGTCGGGGGTGGTCACGGAAAGCGTCTGGGACGCGGGGGAGCTGTTCCCGGCGGCGTCGTGCGCCTTGACCGTGAACGTGTAGGCGGTCTTGGCGGCAAGTCCGGTAATGGTGGCGCTGGTGCCCGTCACGGACGCGGCCTTGGTGGTGCCGCGGTAGACGTCGTAGCCGGTGACGGCGACGTTGTCGGTTGACGCGTTCCAGGCCAGGGAGACGGTCGTGGGAGTCGTGCCCGTGGCGCGCAGACCGCTGGGAGCGGTGGGAGCTTCGGCGTCGTCGCCGGGGCCGCTGCCGCCGTCGCAGGACGCGCCGTTGATCTTGCAGGTGGTGAAGAAGCCGGAACCGGTTCCGTTGAACCCGAAGCTGGTCTTGTTACCGGCGGCGAGGTTGCCGTTCCAGGTCGGGTTGGTGAACGTGTACACGTTCCCGGAAACGGTCTGGCTGGCGTTCCACACCGAGCTGATCGACGTCCCGGACGGCAGCTCCGCTTCGAGCTTCCACCCGCTCAGGGGTGCGTCCGTGCCGTTGGTGATGGTGCACGTGCCTCCGAAGCCGCTGCCCCAGTCCTGGGTTTTCGTACATTCGGCCGTGACCGTCCCGGCCGACGACGCCGGCGGCGCCGCCAGAAGGGCGGTGGCGGCCGCCAGGGTTGCTGCGCCGGCGAGTGTGATGACTCGCCGTCCGCCCTGTCGTGACATGATTCTCCGTTCGTTCGGCCCCCGAGCAAACAGGAATCCCCGCTCAATTCTTAGGAAACTTTCCTAAGAATTGGGTGGATCGTAACCGGGTGGAACGATGCCTTCAAGAGCCGGCGAGGGGGTCCGAGCGTACCGGCGCCGGTGGTCTATTCGGCTGCCTGCACACATACGGGACGGCAGGGGCGAAATAAATTTCAGGTCGATCCGAACCACCCGGGAGCGTCGAGCCGCCACGGGTCGTCGGGCGTGACCTGCCGGAGGTCGCGCTCCAGGGCCCGGACGCGGTCGGCGCCGAGCCGCCGGACCCAGTCGTCCCGCACCCGCTCGAAGATCCGCGCCGAGCGGGTCAGCGAGTCCACGCCCCGCGCGGTCAGCCGGACGACCTTGCGCCGGGCGTCGGACGGGTCGGCGACGCGCTCGACGTAGCCGGCGCGCTCCAGCGACTCGACCATCTTGCCCGCCGCCTGCTTGGACACGCCGAGCCTGCGGCCGAGTTCGACGGCCGTCGTGCCGTTCGGGCCGATGGCCTGGAAGACGAACCCGTGCATCGGGCGCAGCTCGGGATGTCCCTGGACGGCCAGCTCGGCGTGCACCTCGTCGACGATCATGCGGAAGGCGAGCAGGAGCCGCAGCGGCAGCTCGAAGCCGGGTGCGTCGTCGGGCTCGTCCGTGGACGCGCCGGAGTCGCTTGACATGAAAGACAACCTCGTTGACTATATGGACAACCGCATTGACCAATCTAGGGGATCGGGGCCCATGACGCTCATCCGCACCACCGAGAACCGCCGTACCGACACGCGCAACGCGACCATGACCACGTTCGCGACGCCCACCCAGGGCGGCACGACGGGCATCGCCGTCTGGCGTGTCGACATGGGGCCCGGCCGGACCGGCCCGCTGCACGCCTTCGACACCGAACAGGTCTGGACGATCCTTGAGGGCACCGCCACCGTCGACCTGGACGGCCGCAAGCTGGAGGCGGGCCCCGGCGACACCGTCGTCCTGCCGCCCGACGTTCCGCGCCAGGTGACCTCGGGGCCGGACGCCGGGTTCACCGCCATCGTCGCCGCCCACGCCGGCTGTCTGGCCTACGACCCGCGCGCCCGCGTCGACGAGACCAAGTGCGAACACGAACCCCAGGGCGATGCGCGCCAAGTGCCGCCCTGGGCGGAATGACCGCCATCCCCGCGTGACCGCCATCCCCGCGTGAGCGCCGGCCCGCGTGGTCGGCACCCTGCGCGCCCGGCATCGGGGGTCCGGACGCTCAGGCGCCCAGATAGGCGAGAACCGCCAGAACGCGGCGGTTGTCGTCCTCGGACTGCGGCAGCCCGAGCTTGGCGAAGATGTTGTTGGTGTGCTTGCTGATCGCCTTCTCGGTGACGAACAGCTTCCCGGCGATCGCCGCGTTCGACCGGCCCTCGGCCATCAGCCCGAGCACCTCGCGCTCGCGGGGGGTCAGCTGTTGCAGCGGCTCCTCGCGGGCGTGCCGGGTCAGCAACTGGGCCACCACGTCCGGGTCGAGCGCGGTGCCGCCGTCCGCGACCCGGCGCACCGCCTCGACGAAGACCTTCACGTCCGAGACGCGGTCCTTCAGCAAATAGCCGATTCCGCCTGTGCTGTCCGACAGCAGTTCGCGTGCGTAGAGCTGCTCCACGTGCTGCGACAGCACCAGCACCGGCAGGCCCGGAATCTCCTTCCGGGCCTCCAGCGCCGCCTTCAGTCCCTCGTCGGTGAACGTCGGCGGAAGCCGCACGTCCACCACCGCGACGTCCGGACGGTGCGTGGTCAGCGCCCGCAGCAGGGACGGGCCGTTGTCCACCGCCTCGACGACCTCGAAACCGAACGCCTCGAGCAGGCGGATCAGCCCGTCTCTGAGGAGGGCGAGATCTTCGGCGATGACAACGCGCACGGCAGCTCCATGGTCACGACGGTCGGCCCGCCGGGCGGGCTCGTCACGGCCATGGTCCCATCGAAGGCGGCCAGCCTGCGCTCGATCCCCCGCATACCGGACCCGTTCGCGAGGTCGGCGCCGCCCGTCCCGTCGTCCCCGACGATCATGAGCAACCGGCCGTCCGCGTGCTCGATCTGGAGCCAGGCGTTCCGGGAGCCGGAGTGCTTGACGACGTTGGCGAGCATCTCCGCGACCGCGAAGTACGCCGCCGACTCGACCGGCGCGTCGGGACGTCCCGGCAGGTCGATCCGGACGTCGACGGGCAGCGGCAGGGTCAGCGCAAGCGCCCGCACGGCGCCGTCCAGCCCCCGCTCGGCCAGCACCGGCGGATGGATGCCGCGGACCAGGTCCCGCAGCTCCGTGAGCGCCGACCCGCTGGCCGCGCGGGCCTCGGCGAGCAGCTGCCGCGCCGTCTCGGGGTCGTCCCGCATCATCTCCTCGGCGAGCCCGATGTTCATGCTCAGCGCGACGAGCCGGGCCTGAGCGCCGTCGTGCAGGTCCCGCTCGATGCGGCGCAGTTCGGCGGCGGACGCGTCCACCGTCTCCGAACGCGTCTCCGCCAACCGCTGGACGCGCTCGGTCAGCGCCGCCCGCGTCGGCGCCAGCAGCGACTGGCAGAACAGCGCGTGGACCCGCAGCAACGCCGGCCCCAGCGGGACGGACACCGCCGTCAACGCGGCCCCGAGGACGATGGAGCCGATGACGCCGAACGCGCCGTACTCGTCCAGCATCCAGAACGGCCCCCACCCGTAATCGGTGATCTGCGCCAGCCACGGCGCGACGAGCACGCCCTCCAGACCGTAGATCGTCACCCCGGTCGCCAGGACCCCGAGGACGAGCGCGACCGGCACGTTCAGCAACGTCCAGAGCAGGTCACGCCACGACGCCGGGTCGGAGAGCGTCCATCTCAGCCGCCCGAACAACCCGAGCCCGCCCGCGGGCTCCGGCCGGTACGGGACCGGGATCTCCACCCCCGACCACTCGGCCGCCCACGCGCGTTGCAGGTTGGCGACGGTGCGGATCGCCTGGAACATGACGGGGACGAGCACGACGCCGATCCCGAGTGGAATGAACGCGAGCGACAGCACCGTGAGAATGAACAGCGAGAGGTTCCCCACGTAGGCCATCACGATCTGGACGATCGCGCGGACGAATGTGGTGAAGGCGCGCCGCCCGTACGCTCCGAATCGCGGCCCTATGGCCAGTTCGCGGTCGCTCACCTGTTCCTCCACGGCTGCTCTGTCCGGTTGGTCCCGACTCCGTCCATTGTGGTCGACCGGCGTCCTGCGCACGGTGGTGTTAAACCCCCTCTCACCGGCGCCGGAGGTGGAGTTAGACCTACCCTGCCCTTCGTGCGATTCGTGTTCCTGGACCCGGACGGCGGGCAACGCGACTGGCTGTACGTCGTCGTCGGTGCGAGTACCGGGATCGTCTACCAGCAGCAGTACGGCGGTACCGCGAACCTGGTCGGCGAGGTGGAGGGCTATCTCGTTCCCATCGACGGCGTCGACCACGTGAGCGGCCGGGACGGGCGGGCCGAACTCCGTGAGATCTTTGAGGGGGCGACGCGGGGGTCCGGTCGCACGGGCGCCGAACTCACCGCCGATCGGCTCGACCGCGTCCGGTCGGCGGTCGGCGTGATCCACTATTGGACGTCCGGCAGGACGCGCGAAGGGACCACCGACCGCGTTCCGCTGCGGATCGACGAGAGCCGTGTCGACGAGCTGGACGAGGCCTGGATCCCCGTCCACACCCCGGACGGACCGGGCGTCCTCGTATGGGACAACTCAGACTGAAATCAGACTGGAAGCGAAACGAGCCGTGACAGCGACCACCAGCCAGACGTCCGCAGGCCATGACGGACCGCCGCCCATCACCCAGCGCATCGCCGAGGAGATCGGCGTCGGCGAGGGGCAGGTGCGGGTCGCGGTGGAACTCCTCGACGGCGGGGCGACCGTCCCGTTCATCGCCCGCTACCGCAAGGAGGCCACCGGAACGCTCGACGACGCGCAGCTGCGCGCGCTGGAGGAACGGCTGCGCTACCTGCGCGAGCTGGACGAGCGCCGCGCCGCGATCCTGGAGTCGATCGAGTCGCAGGGCAAGCTCACCGACGAGCTCAGGGCGCAGATCATGGCCGCCGAGTCCAAGGCGCGGCTGGAGGACATCTATCTGCCGTACAAGCCGAAGCGGCGCACCAAGGCGCAGATCGCCCGGGAGGCCGGGCTGGAGCCGCTCGCCGACCTGCTGATCGGCGACCCGTCCCACGCCCCGGGCACCGCCGCCGCCGGCTACGTCGACGCGGACAAGGGCGTCGCCGACGCCGCCGCGGCCCTGGAGGGGGCCCGCGCCATCCTCGTCGAACGTTTCGGTGAGGACGCCGACCTCATCGGCGCGCTGCGCGAACGCATGTGGACCCGGGGCCGGATGGTCTCGCGCGTCCGGGACGGCAGGCAGGAGGCGGGCGCGAAGTTCTCCGACTACTTCGAGTTCGCCGAACCGTTCGCGAAACTGCCGTCGCACCGCGTCCTCGCGCTGTTCCGCGGCGAGAAGGAGGAGGTCCTCGACCTCGAACTGGTGCCGGAGGACGAGCCCGCCGAGCCGGGCGCGCGCAGCTCCTTCGAGGTGGAGATCGCGAACCGGTTCGGGATCGTCGACCAGGGGCGTCCGGCCGACGCGTGGCTGGCCGACACCGTCCGCTGGGCGTGGCGCACCCGGATCCTCGTGCACCTCGGCATCGACCTGCGCACCCGGTTGCGCCAGGAGGCCGAGGACGAGGCGGTCCGCGTGTTCGCCGCCAACCTGCGCGACCTGCTGCTCGCCGCGCCCGCCGGGACCCGCGCCACCATGGGCCTGGACCCGGGCCTGCGCACCGGCGTGAAGGTCGCCGTCGTGGACGGCACCGGCAAGGTCGTCGCCACCGACACGATCTACCCCCACGAACCGCGCCGGAAGTGGGACGAGTCGATCGAAACCCTGGCGCGGCTCGCCCGCGAGCACAACGTCGACCTCGTCTCCATCGGGAACGGCACCGCGTCCCGGGAGACCGACAAGCTCGCCGCCGACCTGATCGCCCGGCATCCCGACCTCAAGCTCACCAAGATCATGGTGTCGGAGGCGGGCGCGTCGGTGTACTCGGCGTCGGAGTACGCGGGACGCGAGCTGCCCGAGCTGGACGTGTCGTTGCGCGGCGCCGTCTCCATCGCCCGCCGCCTCCAGGACCCGCTCGCCGAACTCGTCAAGATCGACCCGAAGTCGATCGGGGTCGGCCAGTACCAGCACGACGTGTCCGAGGTGAAGCTGTCCCGCTCCCTCGACGCCGTCGTGGAGGACTGCGTGAACGCCGTCGGCGTCGACGTCAACACCGCGTCCGCGCCGCTGCTCACCCGCGTGTCCGGCATCGGCGAGGGGCTCGCCGACAACATCGTCGCCCACCGCGACGCCAACGGCCCGTTCCGCAGCCGCGGCGGGCTGAAGGACGTCCCGCGGCTCGGCCCGAAGGCGTTCGAACAGTGCGCCGGGTTCCTGCGCATCCCCGGCGGGGACGACCCGCTCGACGCGTCCAGCGTGCACCCGGAGGCGTACCCGGTCGTCCGCCGCATCCTCGACACGGCGGGCGGCGACATCAAGGGCCTCATCGGCAACACCGCCGTGCTGCGCTCCCTGAAGCCCGCCGACTTCGTCGACGGCTCCTTCGGGTTGCCGACCGTCACCGACATCCTCGCCGAGCTGGAGAAGCCCGGCCGTGACCCGCGTCCGGCGTTCCGTACCGCGACGTTCAAGGAGGGCGTCGACACGCTCGCCGACCTGCGGCCCGGCATGATCCTGGAGGGCGTCGTCACCAATGTCGCCGCGTTCGGCGCGTTCGTGGACGTCGGCGTCCACCAGGACGGGCTCGTCCACATCTCCGCCATGTCCGACAAGTTCGTCGAGGACCCGCGGGACGTGGCCAAGCCCGGCGACATCGTCCGCGTCAAGGTCCTGGACGTGGACCTGCAGCGCAAGCGCATCTCGCTGACGCTGCGGCTGGAGGACGAGCAGCGCGACCGTGGCGGACGCCCGAAGCGCGGCGCCCAGAACCAGCGCGACGGCAAGGACGGCCCGGGACAGGGCCAGGGGCGCGGCCAGGGACGCGGACAGGGACGCGGCCAGAACCGCGGCCAAGGCCAAGGCCAAGGCGGCCAGAACCGCGGCCAGAATCGTGGGCAGGGTCGCGGTCAGGGCGGTGCTCAGGGCGGTGCTCGGGGCGGCGGAGCCATGGCCGACGCCCTCCGCCGCGCCGGACTCGACAAGGGCCTGCCCGGCACGGACCGCAAGGGACGCTGACGGTCAGTCGCCGAAGCCGATCCACCGGCCGTCGGTCCCCGTCTCGGTCGGGGGCCGCGGCCGGACGGGGCGGCGCGGCGACGTCCGTCCGGGCCGGTCGCCGGGCTCCTGGTCGAGGACCTCCCGCGCGAGCGGGGGGCGCTGCGGTGGCACCGCCGCCAGCGACGTCCGCCGGTTCACACGATCGGGTTCCGGCACGCCCGGGCTCGGGCGGGGGTCGCCGAAGGGGTCGCGGTCAGGCCGCTCGTCGTGCCGCGCCGGATCCAGCGGCTCGTCGGCGACGGGCCTGTGCTGCGGGAACAGCAGGACGGCGACCACGCCGAGCACGAGGGCGCCGAGCCGCATCGCCGAATGCGCAGGGTCCCGCGGCCACGCCTCCTCGTACAGGAACGTGCCCATCGTCAACAGGTACGACTTCGCGGCGACCGTCATCACCGTCGCCACGATCGCCACCCGGCACCGCTGGAACGCCGTCACCAGGATCCCGAACCCGATCGCCGCCGAGACCACCGTCAGGTACGGCCAGGGCGTCGCGGCGATCCATACCGTGGCGGCGTCCGGGTCGTGGCCCCACCCTTTGATCGCCAGCTCGGCGGTCCCGATCGGGAAGCCCGCGCCGAGGCCGTAGGCGATGCCGGTGACCGGGCGGGCGTGCCGCCCGTCCGGCCGGTGGTCCCCGAAGGCCAGGATCAGCAACGGCACCGCGACCCCGGGCACGGCCACGAACACGATCTTCCAGGCGGGCGCCCCCGCCGACGTGACCGTCTCGTCCCCGCGCAGCGACGCGATGAGCAGCAGGATCGCCCCGCCGATCAGCAGCAGGCTCGACCATTCGCGCGGGGTGAGCCGCTCCCCGAACAGCGCCAGCGCGATCAGCAACAGCGGGACGATGCCGGACATGCAGATCGGCACAGCGGTGGACAGCGGCAGCTCGCCCAGCGCCCTGATCTGTAAGGCGAGCCCGCCGAGCACGAACGCGAGCCCGGCCAGGAAGACCGGGTCGCTCATCATCGTCCGGATCATGTGCGGGACACGGTCGCCCCGCAGCGGGGGCATCCGGTCCGCCGCCGCCTTGAAGAAGGCGAACCCGAGGTAGTAGAGACCGGTCGCACCGAAGGCCGCGGCTATCTCGTTCATCGCGGACGAGTATGGGCCTTCTGGGTGCTCTATGTCACTGACCGTATGGGATTGATGACGCGGATTCGTCCATCTCGGGGCCTCCGATGTCCGCAGCCGGCGCCGCTACCCCATAGACTTGGCCGCGCGAAGGCGCGGAGCCGTGTTTCGGTGTGCCCGCGCCGCTGAGAGACTTGCCGGCCGGGTAACCGATGCGGGCGGGCCGAACGGGGCCGGTCGCGTCCAGGCCGAGGCTCGCAGAGCACGAAGGAAGCACGCGTCGAACGCCGCGGCGAGACAGCGCCCGATCAAGGAGACCGACCCCAGTGAAGACCGATGTCGAGGAGCTGACCCCCACGCGGGTCAAGCTCACCGTCGAGGTTCCGTTCGACGAGCTCAAGCCGAACCTCGACAAGGCGTACAAGGAGATCTCGCAGCAGGTGCGGATCAAGGGCTTCCGGCCCGGCAAGGTCCCCGCACCGCTGATCGACAAGTACGTCGGGCGGGGTGCGGTCCTGCAGGAGGCCGTCAACGACGCGCTTCCCGAGCTGTACGGCCGCGCCGTCGAGGAGTCCGAGATCTTCGTTCTCGGGCAGCCCGACGTCGAGGTGACCGAGCTGGAGGACGGCACCCAGTTCGCGTTCACCGCCGAGGTCGACATCCGGCCGAAGTTCGAGGTGCCCGACTACGACGGCCTCGAGGTCGTGGTGGACGACGCCGAGGTCACCGACGAGCAGGTCGAGGAGACCATCGGCAACCTGCGCGAGCGGTTCGCGTCCCTGACCACCGCCGAGCGGGCCGTCGAGGAGGGCGACTTCGCCACCGTCGACCTCGTCGCCCGCATCGACGGCGAGGAGGTCGAGGACGCGTCCACGTCCGGCTACTCCTACGAGGTCGGCAGCAAGACGGCCATCGAGGGCCTGGACGACGCGCTCGTCGGCCTCGCCGCCGGTGAGGACGCCACGTTCACCGGCACCCTGGTCGGCGGCGAGCACGCCGGCGAGGAGGCCGAGATCACCGTCACCGTGCAGAGCGTCAAGGTCAAGAACCTGCCCGACCTGGACGACGAGTTCGCCCAGCTCGCCAGCGAGTTCGACACCATCGACGAGCTCCGCGAGGACGTCCGGACGCGGCTCGGCCGCCAGGTGCGGGCGCAGCAGCTGAACCAGGCGCGCGACAAGGCCCTTGAGGCCCTGCTGGAGAAGGTCGACATCCCGCTCCCCGACAAGGTCGTGGACGAGGAGATCAGCCGCCGCAACCAGCAGCTCGAGCAGCAGCTCCAGATGGCGGGCATGACCAAGGCCGACTACCTCAAGGACGAGGAGAAGTCCGAGGAGGAGTTCGACTCCGACGTGGCCGACGCGGCCCGGCTCGCGGTCAAGGGCGGCTTCGTCCTCGACCAGCTCGCCGTCCAGGAAGAGCTGAACGTCGAGAACGAGGAGCTCAGCGAGTACGTCGTCTCGCAGGCGATGCAGATGGGCGTGCAGCCGCAGCAGCTCGCCCAGTACCTCACCGAGAACAACCAGCTCCCGGCGATCGTCTCGGAGGTGCTGCGCAGCAAGGCGCTGAACCTCGTGGTCGAGCATGTCACGGTCAAGGACGAGTCGGGCAACGTCATCGACGTCGAGGCCGTCCAGCGCGAGCTGAGCGGCGAGACCGTCGAGGCCGAGACCGCCGACGAGACCGACCAGGCCGAGGCGCCCGAGGCGACCGAGGAGACGGCCGAGGCCGCCGCCGAGGAGTCCCCGGCCGCCGAGACCGAGGACGCCGAGAGCAAGGCCGCCGAGGGCGACCAGAAGGACTCCTGAGCCCGGCCGGCCGTTCCGTACGCGTCGTACGCGCCCCGCATCCGTCCCACCGGGTGCGGGGCGTGTCGCGTTCGGAAGGATCGCGTTATTCCATGACACGCCGGGTGGCGCTCGGGTACGCCCCTGGCGAAAAGGCGGCCCCCCGGGCTTAAGCGGGCCCGTCAGCGCGTTAATGTCCAATCATCCGAACCGATTAAAAGGACCGGAGGAACACCCGGTGAGCATGCCTCCGACTTTCGACGAGTCGTCGCGGATCCAGGCGCGGGTCGCCGAGGCGCCCCTGTTGCCTCTGGGCGACCAGCTGTTCCAGCGGCTGCTGCGCGAGCGGATCGTCTTCCTCGGCCAGCAGGTCGACGACGACATCGCCAACCGCATCTGCGCCGAACTCCTGCTGCTGTCGGCCGAGGACGGCCGCCGCGACATCACGATCTACATCAACTCGCCCGGCGGCTCGGTGACCGCCGGTATGGCGATCTACGACATCATGCAGTACGTCCCGAACGACATCGTCACGGTCGGCATGGGCCTCGCGGCGTCGATGGGCCAGTTCCTGCTGTGCGCGGGGACGCGCGGCAAGCGCTACGCCCTGCCGCACGCGCGGATCATGATGCACCAGCCGTCCGGCGGCATCGGCGGCACCGCCTCCGACATCAAGATCCAGGCGGAGCAGATGCTGTACGTCAAGCGGACGCTCGCCGAGAAGATCGCCGAGCACACCGGGCAGGCGCTCGACCAGATCGAGCGCGACTCGGACCGCGACCGCTGGTTCACCGCCGACGAGGCCAAGGACTACGGGTTCGTGGACCACGTGGTCCTCAGCGCCGACCAGGTGCCCTCCGAGGGCACCGTCTCCTGACGACCTGACCAGATATCCGGAGGCACACAGTGAGCGACCTCAACCGACCCGGTTTCCACGATCTGGTCCGGTCCGGCGTCCAGGCGGGCGGGTCCCCCGCGCCGGTCGAGAACCGCTACATCATTCCGTCGTTCGTCGAGCGCACCACGTACGGGGTCAAGGAGATGAACCCGTACAACAAGCTGTTCGAGGAGCGGATCATCTTCCTCGGCGTGCAGATCGACGACGCGTCCGCCAACGACGTGATGGCCCAGTTGATCACGCTGGAGTCCATCGACCCGGACCGCGACATCAGTATCTACATCAACTCGCCCGGCGGCTCGTTCACCGCCATGACGGCGATCTACGACACGATGCAGTTCGTCAAGCCCGACATCCAGACGGTGTGCATCGGCCAGGCGGCGTCCGCCGCGGCCGTGCTGCTCGCCGCCGGAACGCCGGGCAAGCGGGCCGCGCTGCCCAACGCCCGGATGCTGATCCACCAGCCGGCGACCGAGGGCACCTACGGCCAGTCCAGCGACATCGAGATCCAGGCGCGCGAGATCATGCGGATCCGGGAGCTGCTGGAGACCATCCTGGCCGAGCACAGCGGCAAGAGCATCGACGAGGTCCGCAGGGACATCGAACGCGACAAGATCCTCACGGCGGACGAGGCGAAGGACTACGGTCTCATCGACGACGTCTTCGCCAGCAGGAAGCGCAAGGCCGAGGTAGTGTCGTCCTGAGACGACACGAGGACGCGGGAGATCCCCGAGCCCGGGCGTCACACTTCCGGGCGAGGGGCTTCCCAAGTCCGTTGGAGGCGGTAACGTCGAATCCAACGTCGAGAGCCTTCGGGACGCAACCGAGCTGCGCCGCAGCCTCCAAGGCGGCCGGCCCCACGAAAAGGAGACAGTTGGGTGGCACGCATCGGCGACGGTGGTGATCTGCTCAAGTGCTCGTTCTGCGGGAAGAGCCAGAAGCAGGTCAAGAAGCTCATCGCGGGTCCGGGCGTGTACATCTGCGACGAGTGCATCGATCTCTGTAACGAGATCATCGAGGAGGAGCTCTCCGAGACCTCCGACCTCAAGTGGGACAATCTGCCCAAGCCGCGGGAGATCTACGAGTTCCTCGACTCCTACGTGATCGGGCAGGAGACGGCGAAGAAGGCGCTGTCCGTCGCCGTCTACAACCACTACAAGCGGATCCAGTCCGGTGACACCGGCCGCGACGACCCCGTCGAGATCGGCAAGTCGAACATCCTGTTGCTCGGCCCCACCGGATCCGGGAAGACGCTGCTCGCGCAGACGCTCGCCAAACTCCTCAACGTCCCGTTCGCCATCGCGGACGCCACGGCGCTGACGGAGGCCGGATATGTCGGTGAGGACGTCGAGAACATCCTTCTCAAACTGATCCAGGCGGCCGACTACGACGTCAAGAAGGCCGAGACCGGGATCATCTACATCGACGAGGTCGACAAGGTCGCCCGCAAGAGCGAGAACCCGTCGATCACCAGGGACGTCTCCGGGGAGGGCGTCCAGCAGGCCCTGCTGAAGATCCTGGAGGGCACCACCGCGAGCGTCCCGCCGCAGGGCGGCCGCAAGCATCCCCACCAGGAGTTCATCCAGATCGACACCACCAACGTGCTGTTCATCTGCGGTGGCGCCTTCGCCGGTCTGGAGAAGATCGTCGAGTCGCGGGTCGGCAAGCAGGGCATGGGCTTCGGCGCGCAGATCCGCTCCAAGTCCGACTTCGACGAGTCGTCGGCCGTTCTCGGCGACGTCATGCCCGAGGACCTGTTGAAGTTCGGCATGATCCCCGAGTTCATCGGACGGCTTCCGGTCATCACCTCGGTGCACAACCTCGACCGCGAGGCCCTCATCAACATCCTCACCGAGCCGAAGAACGCGCTGGTGCGCCAGTACCACCGCCTCTTCGAACTCGACGGCGTCGACCTGGAGTTCACCGACGACGCGCTGGAGGCCATCGCCGACCAGGCGATCCTGCGCGGCACCGGGGCCCGCGGGCTGCGCGCCATCATGGAGGAGGTCCTCCTGTCGGTCATGTACGAGGTGCCGAGCCGCCAGGACGTCGCCCGCGTCGTGATCACCCGCGAGGCCGTCCTCGAACACGTCAACCCGACCCTCGTTCCCCGCGACCGTCCCAAGCGCGAGCCGCGCGAGAAGTCCGCCTGAGCGGGGAGCAGAACACCTAACCCGACACGCCCCCGACCCTCGGTCGGGGGCGTTCGGCCTTGTCGGCTCCTGCTGAAGCGGATCAGAGGCCGCCCTCGAATAGGTCAACCCGACTCTCGTCCCTCGGGACCATCCCAGACGCGAGCCTCGGGAGAAGCCGGCCTGTTCGGGGAGTGGAGCACTTCACCCGGGCACGCCCTCGACCTTGGTCGGCCTCAACTGGGGACGGATCCGAGGCTGTCCTCGAACACGTCAATCCGACTCTCGTTCCCGGGACCGTCCCCGACGTGAGCTGCGGGAGAAGTCGGCGTGAGCGGGGAGTGGAGCACCTCACCCTGGCACGCCCTCGACCTTCGGTCGGGGGCGTTCGGTCTTGTCGGCTCCTGCTGAAGCGGGTAAGAGGCCGTCCTGGAATAGGTCAACGCGACTCTTATTCTTCGGGATCGTCCCAGACGTGAGCCGCGGGAGAAGTCTGCGTGAGCGGGGAGTAGAGCACCTCACCCTGGCACGCCCTCGACCTTCGGTCGGGGGCGTTCGGCCTTGTCGGCTCCTGCTGAAGCGGATCAGAGGCCGCCCTCGAATAGGTCAACCCGACTCTCGTCCCTCGGGACCATCCCAGACGTGAGCCTCGGGAGAAGTCGGCCTGTTCGGGGAGTGGAGCACTTCACCCGGCACGCCCTCGACCTTGGTCGGCCTCAACTGGGGACGGATCCGAGGCTGCCCTCGAACACGTCAATCCGACTCTGGTTCTTCGGGATCGTCCCCGACGTGAGCTGCGGGAGAAGTCGGCGTGAGCGGGGAGTGGAGCACCTCACCCTGGCACGCCCTCGACCTTCGGTCGGGGGCGTTCGGTCTTGTCGGCTCCTGCTGAAGCGGGTAAGAGGCCGTCCTGGAATAGGTCAACGCGACTCTGGTTCTTCGGGATCGTCCCAGACGTGAGCCGCGGGAGAAGTCGGCGTGGGCGGGGAGTGGAGCACCTCACCTGGCACGCCCTCGACCCTCGGTCGGGGGCGTTCGGTCTTGTCGGGCGGGTCAGTGGCGGGTGGACTCGCCGAGGCCCGCCTCGCGGGCGACGACGATCGCCTGGGCGCGGTCCGCGACGTGCAGCTTCATGAAGATGTTCGACACGTGGTTGCGGACGGTCTTCTGGCTGAGGAACAGCG
Source organism: Actinomadura pelletieri DSM 43383 (assembly GCF_003634705.1). Lineage (GTDB taxonomy): Bacteria > Actinomycetota > Actinomycetes > Streptosporangiales > Streptosporangiaceae > Spirillospora > Spirillospora pelletieri. The sequence goes on from NZ_RBWU01000002.1 coordinate 1,422,079, forward strand.
TCGCGGCGATCTCGGGGTTGCTGCGGCCCTGCGCGATGAGCCCGAGGACCTCCCGTTCCCGGTCGGTCAGCTCGGGGAACGCGGCCCGTTTCGGGTCGGGCATGTCGCTGAAGTAGGTGAGGACCCGGCGGGCGATCTCGGGGCCGTAGATGGCCTCGCCCGCGGCCACGGCCCGCACCGCGCGGGCGATCTCCTCGGCGCCCGACTCCTTCAGCAGGTAGCCGCGGGCGCCCGCGCGCATCGCGGCGAAGACCGAGTCGTCGTCGCGGAACATCGTGAGGACGAGGACGCCGATGCGCGGGCTGGTCCGGGTGATGGTGCGGGTGGCCTCGATGCCGTTGCCGCCGGGCATGTGCAGGTCCATCACGACGACGTCGGGTTGCAGCTCAGCCGCGAGCCGCACCGCGTCCGGCCCGTTCTCGGCCTCGCCGACGACGTCCACGCCGAGCGCCTGCAGCAGCCCCTTCAACCCCTGCCGGAACACCGGATGATCATCGGTGATGAGGACCCGGATGGTGTCGGTCATTACCCCCGCCTCTTCCCCATGGAAGGACGATGGTACCCGGCGACCGGGGCCGCGGCGGCGAGCGGGAGATGGGCCGTGACCACGGTGCCGCCGCCGTTCCTGGACATGATCTCGCAGTTCCCGCCGACCTCCGCCGCCCATTCCTTCATCGCGGCCATGCCACGTCGCGGCCTCGAATGTCCGCCGTTGCGGGCCGAGTCGGGCAGGCCGGGGCCGGTGTCGGCCACCATCAGGTGCAGCTCGACGTCCCGCGCGAGCCGGACCATCGCCGTGCTCGCCGGGGCGTGCAGCCGGACGTTCGTCAACGCCTCCTGGGCGATGCGGTACGCCGCGACCTCCACCGCCGCGGGCAACTCCAGATGCTCGCCGTCGAACCGGACGTCGACCCGTTCGCAGCAGCCCTCGGCGACCGACTGGATGGCGGCGACGAGGCCGAGATCGTCCAGCGCGGGCGGGCGCAGGCCGTGGGCGAGGTCGCGGATCTCCCCGACCGCGGTCGCGAGCCGTTCCCGAACGTCGGCGAGCAGCGGGTCGGCGCGCTCCGGTTCGCGGGCGAGCGTGAGACGCGCGGCGTCCAGCGACATCGCGAGGCTGGCGAGCGTCGGCCCGAGCCCGTCGTGCAGATCACGCCGCAGCCGCCGGCGTTCCTCCTCACGGCTGGCGAGGATCCGCTCCCGCGACCGCTGCAGATCGGCGGTGAGACGACGGAGGTGAGGGATGGTCGCGGCACGTGCCGCCACGGCCCCCGCGGTGAACGCGCCGGCCAGCACGGCAGCGCGTGCCAGTGCCGCTCGCATCCCGTCCCTCTCGTTCGCACCCGCCGCCGCGGGTGTTCCCCGCCACCCTTTCCGGCGAGGCGACCCGGTGTCAGGTGACCTGTGTCCCGATCGCGGCGGGAAACCATCGCGCGTGGAATTCTCAGTCCTCCACGTCCTTGCGGATGTTGCGCATGACGGTCGCCAGGTCGATGCTCTCGGACGGTCTGCCCGCCCGCATGACGATCCCCATGGTGGTCCTCGTGGACCAGGCCGCGAGCTGGCCGGTGGAGTAGGTGGTCCGCCCCGTCGGGCCGATGATCTGGATCTGGAGGACCGTGGACAGGGCGACGCCGTCGCCCCCCGCGTCGGAGATCTTCACGGTGCTGGGGGAGTAGATGGTTTTCTCGATGCCGCTGAACGCGGTCGAGACGGCGCCGTTGAAGTCCTGCACCGGATACTTCAGGTCGTGCTCGCCGGTGCCGCCGACGAACAGGTACTTCTCCTCGCCCGTCCCGTAGATCGCGCTGACGCGCTGCTGGACGTCGTAGTCGGTGGCCTCGCTCAGGACGGTGTTCAGCCTGCTGATCGTTTCCTTGGCGTTCGCCTCGGCATCGGTGTCGCGGGTCAGCCCGCCCGCGGACAGCGGCGTGGACAGGGTGTGCGACGTCCGTTGCAGGTAGACGACGTATCCGCCCACGCCGACCAGGAGGACCATGACGACACCGACGAACAGGCACCCGAGGAGTTTGCGCCCGCCGGACCCACCACGGCGCGGCGGCCCGTACGGCGCGCCCGGGTACGGCCCGCCGGGGTGCGGGGGCACGCCCGGAGGCATCGGCCCGCCGCCGGGCCGCATCGGCCCACCCGGGGCAAAGGGCCCACCCGCCCCCACAGCCCCGCCTGGCCCCATCGGTCCGCCCGGTCCTACCGGTCCGCCCGGTCCACCTGGAGCCGCCGGCCCGCCTGGTCCTGCGGGTCCGCCTGGTCCTACCGGCCCGCCTGGTCCTGCGAACCCGCCTGGTCCCACCGGCCCGCCTGGCCCCATCGGTCCGCCCGGTCCTACGGGTCCGCCTGGTCCTGCCGGTCCGCCCGGAGCCGCCGGCCCGCCTGGCTCCACCGGTCCGCCTGGTCCTGCCGGTCCGTTCGGAGGTGCGGGCTCAGCCGGTCGCATCGGCTCGGGCGGGGGGACGGGGCCGTCGGGTGGGGGAGGGGGGTTCCAAGCGCTCAACTTCGTCTTCCTTCCTCTGGTGGGACGGCGAGAGGCTCGGCGGGGTGCTCGCCGGTCGGAATTGTCGCGTACGCGCGGGCCCTGCGGAGCTGCACATGAGACTCGTCCGGTCCCCGTAGAATCGTCAGCCGTGACACAGCCCAGTACTGAGCGCGGCCATGGGGCCGCCGCGGACGTCGACCTGCCCACCCAGTATCGACCGGCGGACGTTGAGGGCCGCCTCTACGAGCGGTGGGTATCGGCGGGGCTGTTCGACGCGGGGGAGGACGGTCCGCCGTTCTCGATCGTGATCCCGCCGCCGAACGTCACCGGTTCGCTGCACATGGGGCACGCGCTCGACCACTCCATCCAGGACACCCTCGTCCGGCGGCGGCGCATGCAGGGGCATGCGACCGTGTGGATTCCGGGCATGGACCACGCGGGCATCGCGACCCAGAACGTGGTGGAACGCGAACTGGCCAAGGAGGGCGTGTCGCGGCACGACCTCGGCCGGGAGGCGTTCGTGGAGCGGGTGTGGCAGTGGAAGGCCGAGTCGGGCGGGCGGATCCTCGGCCAGATGCGCCGCCTCGGCGACAGCGTCGACTGGACGCGTGAGGCGTTCACGATGGACGACGACCGCGCCACCGCCGTCCGGACGATCTTCAAGCGGTTGTTCGACGACGGGCTGATCTACCGCGCGGAGCGCATCATCAACTGGTGCCCGCGCTGCCTGACGGCCCTGTCCGACATCGAGGTCGAGCACGAGGACGTCGACGGGGAGCTGGTCTCGATCCGGTACGGGTCCGGCGACGACGAGCTCGTGGTCGCGACCACGCGGGCGGAGACGATGCTCGGTGACACGGCCGTCGCCGTCCACCCGGACGACGCCCGGTACAAGCACCTGGTCGGGCGGGAGATCGAGCTTCCGCTGACCGGCCGCCGGATCCCGGTCGTCGCCGACGAGCACGTCGACCCCGAGTTCGGCACCGGCGCGGTGAAGGTGACCCCGGCGCACGACCCGAACGACTTCGAGATCGGGCGGCGGCACGGGCTGCCGTCGTTGACGGTCATGGACGAGCGGGGCGTCGTGACCGCGTCCGGGCCGTTCGAGGGCTTGGACCGGTTCGAGGCGCGTCCGGCGGTCGTGGCCGCGCTGCGGGAACAGGGCCGGATCGTCAAGGAGATCCGCCCCTACGAGCATTCGGTCGGGCACTGCCAGCGCTGCGCCACCGTCGTGGAGCCGCGCGTGTCGTTGCAGTGGTTCGTGAAGGTGGAGTCGCTGGCACGGGAGGCGGGCGACGCGGTCCGGGACGGTCGTGTCACGATCCATCCGCCGGAGATGGCGGCCCGCTACTTCGAGTGGGTCGACAACATGCACGACTGGTGCATCAGCCGGCAGCTGTGGTGGGGCCACCGCATCCCCGTCTGGTACGGCCCGGACGGGGAGGTCATGTGTCCGGAGCCCGGCGAGGAGCCGCCCGCCGGGTGGACGCAGGACACCGACGTCCTCGACACCTGGTTCTCGTCCGCGCTGTGGCCGTTCTCGACGCTGGGCTGGCCCGCCGAGACCGCCGAGCTGAAGCGGTTCTATCCGACGTCGGTCCTGGTCACCGGGTACGACATCCTGTTCTTCTGGGTCGCCCGGATGATGATGTTCGGCCTGTACGCGATGGACGGCGTCCAGCCGTTCGACACGATCGCGCTGCACGGCATGGTCCGTGACCAGTTCGGCAAGAAGATGTCCAAGTCGTTCGGGAACGTTATCGACCCGCTCGACTGGATCGACGCGTACGGCGCCGACGCGACCCGGTTCACGCTGCTGCGCGGCGCGAACCCGGGCGGGGACGTTCCGGTGGCCGAGCAGTGGGCGCAGGGGTCCCGCAACTTCTGCAACAAGCTGTGGAACGCGACCCGGTTCGCGCTGATCAACGGCGCGCACGTCCGTGGCGCGATGCCCACCGAGATCTCCACGGTGGACGCGTGGGTCCTGTCGCGGCTGCACGCGGTCATCGCCGAGGTGGACGAGTACCTGGAGTCCTACGACTTCGCCAAGGCGTGCGAGACGCTCTACCACTTCGCGTGGGACGAGGTCTGCGACTGGTACGTCGAACTGGCCAAGGTCCAGCTCGCCGACGAGCGGGCCGAGGCGACGCGGCGCATCCTCGGCGAGGTGCTCGACAAGCTGCTGCGGCTGCTGCACCCGGTGATCCCGTTCGTGACCGAGGAGCTGTGGACGTCCCTGACCGGCGGCGAGACGATCGTGACCGCGCCGTGGCCGACGTCCGAACCGGAGCGCGCCGACCGGGACGCCGAGGTCGTCGTGGAGTCGTTGCAGCGGCTCGTCACGGAGGTCCGGCGGTTCCGCGCCGACCAGGGCCTCAAGCCGGGCCAGAAGGTCGCGGCGGTGCTGGAGTGGGGCGACTCGCCGCTGGCGGCCCACGAGCAGGGCGTCCGCGCGCTGCTGCGCCTCACCGAGCCGGGCGACGCCTTCTCGGCGACCGCGTCCCTGCCGGTGGAGGGCGTCACCGTCCGGCTCGACACCGCCGGCGCCATCGATGTCGCCGCCGAGCGCAGGCGGCTGGAGAAGGACCTCGCCGCCGCCCGCAAGGAGGTCGAGCAGGTCGGCCGCAAGCTCGGCAACGAGGCGTTCATGGCCAAGGCGCCGGAGGCGGTCGTCGCGAAGAACCGGGATCGGCTCGCGCATGCGGAGGCCGACATCAGACGGCTGGAGTCGCAGCTGACCGCGCTGCCCACGGGCTGACCCGCGGTCGTCGACCATCGGGAGTGCAATGGCCGATTCACCTTCCCGGTCCGACACGCCGGACTCCGCGTCGCCCTGGGGCGACGCGCGTCCGTGGTGGACGGCCGACCACGGCGGCGACACGGGACCGCACGGCATGGTCCCGGACGCGACGGGTCCACAGCTCATGATCGGGAACATGTCCGGCGGTTATCCGGTGGTCCCGGTCGCCCAGGGCGGTACGGGTCCGCTGCCGTTGATGCCCGTCCCGCCCCCGTCCGGCCCCGCGCTGCCCGGTCCTGCGCTGCCCGGTTCCGCGCCGCAGGGCCCGCCCTCGCCGGCCCGGAGGCGGCCGCTGCGGCTCGTGCTGGTCGCCGGTGCCGCCATGGTCGCCTCCGCGGTCCTGATGGCCGGGGTGCTCGCGTTCCGCATGGAGAGCGGCGGTGACGGCGGTGGCAAGAAGGTGGGCACGACCGGCGGCGCCCCCGCGTCCCGGAAGGTGATCGACGCGGGTCCGGTCGCCGGTGGACTGCGCAGGGACGTCCTGACCTCCCCTCCGGCGAGCGCGGCGTACCCGTTCGTCGTGGCCGCGGTCCGGGCGACCGGGATTCCCGTCGCCGAACGCGGCCAGGCCGTCTACACCGAGGGGCCGGGTCGTCCGCTCAACGTCCTGTTCGTGGGCGGGACGGGCTCGGTCGGCGATCCCGCCGCGTTCCTGCGCAGGGCGCGGCCGACGACGTTCATCGCCGGGCAGGGCGCCGAGCCCGGCGTGGGCGGCGGCACCGCCGTCTGCGGCACGTTCGCCGTCCTCGCCGAGACCCACACGTACTGCGCGTGGGCGACCGAGGACTCCTACGGCGTCGTCGCGTCCAACCGGCCCACGCTGAACCCGCACTTTCCGTTGATGGCCGAGATCATGCGCCGGATCAGGCAGGACGTCGAGCGGCCGCGGTGACGTAGAGGCGTTCGGTGTCGGCGTCCACGACGTCGAGGACCAGCCCGGTGAAGTAGACGGTGCCGAGGACGACCACACGGCGACCGAGGGCGGCGAGGGACGTCCTCGTGACGGCGTCCGGGCCGACGACGTCCCAGCCGGGCGGCAGGGGTCGCTCGAAGCGCAGCCGCCGGTACGGGAGCCGCACGAACGTCACCGGCAGCCCGCGCAGTTCGGCGACGGCGCCGTCGACGTCCTTGTGGTCGGGCAGGCAGACCAGGACGTGGTCGACGCCGCCCCAGGCGCGGCGCGCCTCGGCGAGGGCGGCGGCGACGCCCGTCCGGTCGACGGCGGAGTCGATGAGCAGCCTCGTCGCCGAGCCGGGCACCCCATGCCACGACAGCCGTCCGGGCAGGACGACCGACGCCAGCACGTCCCGCAGCGGCCCGGCCGGGGGCTCGGCGGCGCCGGGCAGGCGGCGAGCGGCGACGACGCCGAGTTCGGCGCCGACACGCGACAGCCCGGCGGGGAGCAGGTCGTCCGGGAGGCCGCTGCCGCCGGGCCCGACCCGTTCCGCGTCCCCGAGCACCCGGGCGACCTCCGCCGACTGCGGCGCCGACACGACGACCGTCCCCGGACCCGCGACACCGAGCTTCTCCGCCGCGATCTCCGCCGGGGTGTCGCCGAGCACGCCGCGATGCTCCCGGAAGATCGGCGTGATCGCGGTGACGGCCGGGGGGAACAGCGACACCTCGTCCGACCGCCCGCCCATGCCCGCCTCCAGCACGATCGCGTCCGCGCCGACCCGGCGCGCGTGGACGACGCCCGCGACGGTGAACAGCCCGGACGGCGACAGGTAGCCGCCCGTGGGCGGTGGCAGCGCGGCGACGCCCGTCTCCAGGACGTCGCCCAGCACGGCCAGTTCCGCCTCGGACACGGCATGCCCGTCCACCCGGATCCGGTCGCGGTCGCTGCGGAGACCTGGGCTGGTGACGGTGCACACCCGAAGACCCGCGGCCGAGAGGAACGCGGAGACGTAGGTCGCGGTCGTCCCCTTCCCCTTGGAGCCCACGACGGTCAGGACCGGGACGGCCGGGCCGAGGACGCCCAGGGCGGCGGCCAGCGCGCGGGCCCGCCCGAGGTCGCGGGTCTCTCCGGGAGCCCGCCGCCGCCACTCCCGGTAGAACACGTCCATATCTCCAGTGTGGGGCCGGACGGAACGCGACCAACCGCCGAGTAGGCTCTGTGACCGTGAGTCAGGTATCCGAGCCGTCCGACTACCGGAACGCCGTCGGCGCGATCATGGCCCGTGGCGTGGAGTGGGAGATCGATCCCACGCTCGACCGCGTCCGCGACCTGGTCGACGTCCTGGGGGAGCCGCAGCGCTCCTACCCGGTGATCCATGTCGCGGGGACGAACGGCAAGTCGAGCACCGCCCGGCTCATCGAGGCGCTGCTGCGCGAGCGCGGCCTGCGCACCGGCCTGTACACCAGCCCGGAGCTGACCACGCTGCGGGAGCGGATCGCGATCGACGGCGAACCGATCACCGAGGAGCGGTTCGTCGAGGCGTACGAGGACGTGCTGCCCTTCGTCCAACTGGTCGACGGCAAGCACCCGACGCGCCTGTCGTTCTTCGAGGTACTCACCGCGATGGCGTTCGCGGCGTTCGCGGACGCACCGGTCGACGTCGCCGTCGTCGAGGCGGGGATGGGCGGCGCGTGGGACGCCACGAACGTGGCCGACGGCGCCGTCGCCGTCGTCACCCCCATCGGGCTCGACCACACCCGCTACCTGGGCGACACGCTCGCCGAGATCGCGACCGAGAAGGCGGGGATCATCAAGACCGGGTCCGTCGCGGTGCTGGCGCAGCAGCCGGTCGAGGCCGCGGAGGTGCTGCTGCGCCGGGTCGTGGAGGTCGGCGGGACGGCCGCGCGCGAGGGCATCGAGTACGGCGTGCTCGGCCGTGACGTCGCGGTCGGCGGCCAGCAACTGCGGCTCCAGGGCCTGCACGGCGTCTACGACGAGGTCTTCCTGCCGCTGTTCGGCGACCACCAGGCGAGCAACGCCGCCACGGCCCTCGCCGCCGTGGAGGCGTTCGCGAGCGGCGCCCCGACGCGGGGCGAGGCCAACCTTGAGGCCGCCACGCGCATCGCGCCCGGCGAGTCCTACCTCGGCGGCGCGGAGGGGCAACTCGACCCGGCGCTGGTCCGCAGCGGCTTCGCCAAGTCGGCGTCGCCCGGCCGCCTCGAGGTCGCGCGGACCAATCCGACCGTGCTGCTGGACGCCGCGCACAACCCCGCCGGGATGGCCGCGACCGTCGCCACGGTCACCGAGTCGTTCGGCTTCACCCGGCTCGCCGGGGTCCTCGCCATCGCCGCGGACAAGGACGTCGTCGGCGTCCTCGACCAGCTCGAACCCGTCCTCGCCGAGCTGGTCGTGACCCGTAACTCCTCGCCGCGGTCCATGCCGCCGGAAGAGCTGGCGGAGATCGCCGAGGGCGTGTTCGGACCGGAGCGCGTCCATCTGGCGCAGCGGCTGGACGACGCGATCGACCGGGCGATCGGGTTCGCCGAGGAGACCGGGGAGTACCGGGGCGCCGGGGTCCTGATCACCGGTTCGGTGGTCACGGCCGGAGACGCCCGGACCCTGCTGCGCGTGACGGAAGGACGGTGACGACCATGAGCCGGGGGAGCGCCGCGAACCCCGTCCGTAGGCTGCTCGCCACGGTGCTGGGCTGCGAGGCCATCGTGATCGCCCTCGCGGTGCCGGTGGCGGTGGCCGTGCTGGACGTGGACGGTGCCACGGCCGGGGCGGTGTGCGGCGGGCTGGCGGTCGCGTGCCTGCTGCTGGCGGGCCTGCTGCGGTTCCCGTGGGCGGTCGCGGCCGGGACCGTCCTCCAGGTGCTGATCGTCGCGACCGGGTTCATGGTGCCCGCCATGTTCTTCCTCGGCGTGGTGTTCGGCGCGCTCTGGGCGACGGCGATTTGGATGGGACGCAAGGCGGGAAGCGTTCAGCCGCGCTAAATTCGCGAGGACGCATTGATTCTCGTCCGCCGAACTTTCATTTCCGATAAATCCGGCAATTTCCCCATTCGGAATGGTTCGTGGGGCGGGTGACGACCTCGCGAAGGAGCAGGCCGTGTCCCTGCACGCACGCGGACACGCGCCGGACGCCCCGGCGACCGCGGTCCGCGGACATCCGGCACCGTCCCCGGACGGCCGCGTCCGGCGCCGCCGCGCGGCCGTCGGCGCGCTGCTGCTGACGCTCACCGCCACACCCGCCGCCGTCCTGGTGGTCCCGGACGTCACCGTGAACGTCATGCCCGCCGCGGTCGGCGCCCTCGACCTCTCCGACGCCGACATCCCCGTGCTGCTGCGCGCCACCGGGATGGCCCTGCCCGTCCTGCTCGCCGCGGTGCCGGTCGCCGCCGTCGCCGCGCGGCGGTTCAGCGCGTGGTCCGTCCTCGCCACCGGCCTCGCCGTCCTGCTCATGGGGCTCGGCGCCGCCGGATACGCGCGGTCCGTGCCGCTCGCCGGGACGGTGCGCGCCGTGCAGGGCGCGGGCGCGGGCATCATCCTGCCCGCCTGCCTCGTCCTGGTCTGGGAGCGGCGGAGCAAAGCCCTGACCGCGGCCTGGGCGGGCACGCTCGCGGGCGCCCTCATCGTCGCGATGCCGCTGGCGCTGGCGGCCGTCCCCGCGACCGTGCCGGACTGGCGCGTCGCGCTCGCCCCCCACCAGTGGCCCGCCGTGGCCGCAGCCGTGGCCGCGCTCGTCCACCTCGTGTTGCGCGGACGGCGGCTCTGGGCGCTGCCCGCGTCCCGGCACGTCGAACGCGGTCAACTCCTGCTGCCGCTCGTCCCGGCGGCGGGCTTCGCGTTCCTCGCCGTCATCGCCGCGGCCTGCTGGTCGCCCGGCGCCCGCCTGGTCGTCGCGGGCCTCGCGCTGCCCGCCCTGCTCGGCCTCGCCCTCGCCGCCGGCCGGGACACCACGGCGGGCAGCCCGCACGGCTGCGCCATCGTCATGATCACCACCGGTCTGCTCACCCATCCCGTCGCGGGTCCCCTCGCCGGGTTCCACACCACCGTGCCGCTGCTCCCGTACGCCGTGGCCGCCGCGGCCGCACCGGTCGGCGCGCTCGCCTCCGTCCGTCTCGTGCCCCGCCACGGCGTCCGCGCCGGACACGCGCTGATGATCGCGGCCGTGCCGGTCGCCTTCAACGCCCCCGGCGACGACGGCTGGACGCTGCTCGTGCCGCTCGTCCTCCTCGGCACCGGAGCCGGTCTCGCCCTCGCCGCCTCGCTGCGGGACGCGGGCGTCGGCGCCGCGCTGTTCGGCCTGTCCCTCTGCTTCCCCGCCGTGCTCGCCGGGCAACTGCTCGTCCTGTCACTCCAGGCGGCACGGCTGGAACGGCTGCGACCGGTCACCGAGGCGCAGCGATTCGACGCACTCCGGGACGGCTACCACATCTGGCTCGCCGTCGCCGGAACCGTCGCCGTCCTGCTCGCCGTCGCCACGACGAGACACACCCGCCGCACCGACGCGCACCCGGAAGCCCGGTAGGATTCGCGCGCTTGCACATTTCGAATTCCTCAAGGAGAAACACCCGTGTCCGAGCGCACTCTCGTCCTTGTCAAGCCCGACGGCGTCCGCCGCGGCGTCATCGGTGAGGTCATCTCCCGGATCGAGCGCAAGGGCCTGAAGCTCGTCGCGCTCGAACTCCGCACCCTCGCCCGCGAGACCGCCGAAGCCCACTACGAGGAGCACGCCAGCAAGCCGTTCTTCGGTGAACTCGTCGAGTTCATCACCGGCGGCCCGCTCGTCGCCATGGTCGTCGAGGGCCCCCGAGCCATCGAGGCGTTCCGCTCCCTCGCCGGCGCCACCGACCCGGTCAGCGCCACCCCCGGCACCATCCGCGGCGACTTCGCCCTGGAGATCGGCGAGAACATCGTCCACGGCTCCGACTCCACCTACTCCGCCGACCGCGAGATCAAGCTCTTCTTCCCCGAACTGGGCTGAGTCGTTCCAGGGGGCGACCCCCTGGAACCCCTGTCACGACGCAGGCGATCCCCACGCCGCCCGTGCGGTCCGTCGCGCCTGTGACGGGCGCGCGTGGCGTCGCTGAAGTCGCCCGCGTCGACGGTTCGCGCGACCTCCGGCGCCGGAGCGCCTCCGGCCGCGCGAACCGTGGGACGGCTGAGGCTTTGTTGGCTTCGAGGGGCGCCGTCGGAACGGGTGTTGCGGCGCGGTCCTTACGTCGTTGTTTGGTGGGGCTTGGCCGGGTGGGGTGTGGCGGCGGTTGAGGGGGGTCCGGGGGTCTTTGGGGCCGGGCCGGGTGGGGGGTTGGTCTTGGGGGCTCTTTGGTTATTGGCGGGGGGCTCACGGGGCGGTTTTTGGTCGACGCGCGGTGGTGTGGTGACTGCCCGCGGAGGTGGGACCACGTTACGATGGACGCGCCGCTATACACGCCCGTCAATCTTGAAGGGCTCCCTTTCTTCATGGGTAACAAGCTGTCGTTTCTAGGCCGTGACATGGCGGTCGATCTCGGTACTGCCAACACCCTGGTGTACGTGCGCGGGCGTGGCATCGTCCTCAACGAGCCGTCCGTGGTGGCGATCAACACCAACACCGGGAAGATCGTCGCGGTGGGGATCGAGGCGAAGCGGATGATCGGCCGCACGCCCGGCAACATCGTCGCGGTCCGTCCGCTGAAGGACGGCGTCATCGCCGACTTCGACGTCACCGAACGGATGCTCCGCTACTTCATCCAGAAGGTGCACAAGCGCCGGCACTTCGCCAAGCCACGGATCGTGGTGGCGGTGCCGAGCGGCATCACCGGGGTGGAGCAGCGCGCGGTGAAGGAGGCCGGCTACCAGGCCGGCGCCCGCCGCGTCTACATCATCGAGGAACCGATGGCCGCCGCGATCGGCGCCGGTCTGCCCGTCTACGAGCCGACCGGCAACATGGTCGTCGACATCGGCGGCGGGACGACCGAGGTCGCGATCATCTCCTTGGGGGGAATCGTCACCAGCCAGTCCGTGCGGGTCGGCGGCGACGAACTCGACCAGGCCGTCATCTCCTTCTCCAAGAAGGAGTACTCGTTGATGCTCGGCGAACGGACCGCCGAGGAGATCAAGATGGCGATCGGTTCCGCGTACCCCGGTGGGGACGAGGAGCCGCACGCCGAGATCCGTGGCCGTGACCTCGTCAGCGGGCTGCCGAAGACCGTGGTGATCTCCGCCGAGGAGGTGCGTCGGGCCATCGAGGAGCCGGTCAACGCCGTGGTGGACGCGGTGAAGACCACGCTCGACAAGTGCCCGCCTGAGCTGTCCGGCGACATCATGGACCGCGGGATCGCGCTCACCGGCGGCGGCGCGCTGCTGAAGAACCTCGACGAGCGACTCCGGGAGGAGACCGGGATGCCGATCCACCTCGTGGACAACCCGCTCGACTCCGTGGTGCTCGGCACCGGCAAGTGCGTCGAGGACTTCGAGGAGCTCCGGCAGGTCCTCGTACCGGAGCCGCGGCACTAGGCGACCCCCCGGCGGACGCGACAACGAAAGGTCGGAGGGGTGAAGGACACCCGGCGCACCCGCGTCGTCCTCGGCGTGCTGCTCGTCGTGGCGCTCGCGATGATCACCGTTGACTATCGCGGTGGGGAGGAGTCCCCGCTGCGCGGCCTGCGCGATGTCGGCGCCACCGTGTTCGGTCCAGTGGAACGCGCGTCGGCGTCCGTCGTCCGGCCGGTGAGCAACACCGTCGACGCCGTCACCGACGCGCCGGGGGAGCGGCGCCGCGCCGACCGGCTCGAACGGCAGAACCAGCGGCTGCGCGAGCGGCTGCGGTCCATGCGGCTCGACCAGGACAGGTCCGCGCAGCTCCAGCGGCTGCTCGGCTCCGCCGGCATGGGCGGCTACAAGATCCTCGCCGCGCAGGTGATCTCCGCCGGGCAGGGCTTCGAGGACACCGTCACGATCGACGTCGGCAGCCGCAGCGGCGTCAAGACCGACATGACCGTGATGAGCGCCGACGGGCTCGTCGGCCGGGTCACCCGCGTCGGGCCCGCGACGGCGACCGTGCTGCTCGCCACCGACCAGACGTCGTCGGTCGGGTCCCGGCTGGAGGGCTCCAAGGAGATCGGGATCGTGCAGGGCCGCGGTCGCCGCGGCCTCGGCGGGCACGGCGGGACGCCGCTGCGCCTCCAACTGCTGAACGCCGCCGCGCCGATCCAGCCGGGACAGCGGATCGTCACGCTCGGATCGCAGGGGCAGCGGCCCTACGTCCCCGGCATCCCGATCGGCGTCGTCGAACGCATCGACCGCTCCACCGGTGGCCTCACCCGTACCGCCTACGTCCGGCCGTTCGTGCGGTTCACCAGCCTGGACGTCGTCGCCGTCGTCGTCGCCCCACCGAAGACCGACCCCCGGGACGCGGTGCTGCCGCCGAAACCGAGACCGGTCGCGGTCCCGACGGTGCCCCCCACACCGGCGCCGTCCCGGACCGCGTCGCCGAGCCCGACCAAGACTCCGAGCCGGGGGAACTGACGTGCTGAACCCGCCCGAGCCGACGGCGGCGGGCCGCTCCGCGGTCGCCGCCGTGGTGATCGTCGTGACGCTGATCCTGCAGGTGTCGGTGGCGAACCGGCTGCCGCTGCCCGGCGGCGTCCAACCCGACCTCGTCCTGCTCGCCGTCGTGGCCCTGGCGCTGGTCGCCGGATCGATGACGGGCATGGTCGCCGGGTTCCTCGCCGGGCTCGCCGCCGACATCATCCCGCCCGCCGACCACACGCTCGGCCGGTACGCGCTCGTCTACTGCCTCATCGGCTACCTGTGCGGCGCCGCGTCCACCGAGATGGACCGGCAGTCGGTCGTGCCGTTCTTCGCCGTCGCCGCGGGCGCGCTCGCCGGGACCGTCGTGTATGCGGGAACCGGGATGATCCTCGGCGATCCGCGCGCCGAATGGGCCACCGTGTCGAGCATGGTCCCGCTCCAGGTGCTCTACGACGTCATCGCGAGCCCGTTCGTCGTGTGGGCGGTGCTGCGCGCCACCCGCCGGTACGAACGGACGGAGCGGGCCCGCGTCGACGGCCTCTCGGTGCCCGCCGCCCGGTACCGCGCGATGTCGGGGCGGGGCGGGAACCTGTGAACCCCCGCACCCACTTCCGCCTCGTCGTCCTGTACGTGCTGGTCGGCGCGCTGCTGCTCGTCCTCATCGGACGGCTGTGGACCCTCCAGGTTCTGGAGGGCCAGCACTACCGGGACATCGCCGCCCAGAACCGCACCCGCGACATCGTCGTCCCGGCCGTCCGCGGCATGATCCTCGACGATCGGGGACGGCCCCTCGTCCGCAACACCAGCGCGCTCGTGGTGTCGGTCGACCGGACGACCCTGTCCCGGCAGGACGACGGCGGCGAGGCCGTTCTGAAACGCCTCGCGAGCGTCCTCGGCATCAGCCACGACGAGATCACCAAACGCATCAGGCTGTGCGCGCCGAACGTCAAGCGGCCCTGCTGGCCCGGGTCCCCGTACCAGCCGATCCCCGTCGAGGACCATGTCGACCCGAGGCGCGCCCTCCAGATCATGGAACGCCAGGAGGACTTTCCCGGCGTCACCGCGCAGGTCCAGGCCGTCCGCGACTACCCGGAGCCGGAGGGCGCGAAGCCCGCGCAGGTCCTCGGCTACCTCCAGCCGGTCACGCAGGAGGAACTCGACAAGCGCACCGGCCTCAAGGTCACCGGGTACAGCGGCGTCGACCTCGTCGGCCGCGCGGGCCTGGAGGCGCAGTACGACGCGGCGCTGCGCGGCGAACCCGGGTTCCGCAAGGTCCTGGTCGACAGCCAGGGACGCGTCACCGGCACCGCCGAGGAGCAGGCGCCCGTCCCCGGCAACCATCTCGTCACCAGCATCGACGCGGGCGTGCAGGGCGCGGCGGAGAAGGCGCTCAAGGGCGCCATCGACGCGGCGCGCAAGGCGGGCCGCCCGGCCGACTCGGGCGCCGCGGTGGTGATGGACGTCCGCAACGGCCGGATGATCGCGATGGCCAGCCATCCGACGTACGACCCGGCCATCTGGACCGGCGGAATCTCCCAGGAGCAGTACGAGGCGCTGCTCGGCAAGAAGAAGGGCGAGCCGCTGATCTCCCGCGTCACCCAGGGCCAGTTCGCCCCCGGCTCCACGTTCAAGATCTCCTCGGTGTCCGCCGCGGTGAAGGACGGGGCGAGCCTGAAGGGCATCTATCCGTGCCCCGGTTCGTACAACGTCGGCAACCGCGCGTTCTCGAACTTCGAGGGGCAGGCGCTCGGCCCGATGACGCTGCACACCGCCCTCGTCAAGTCCTGCGACACGATCTTCTACCGGTTCGCGTACCAGGAATGGCAGCGCGACGGCGGCATGAAGCCGAAGAAGAACCCGTCCGACCCGATGGTGAAGATGGCGCGCGAGTACGGGTTCGGGTCGCGCACCGGCATCGACCTGCCGAGCGAGAGCGACGGCCGCATCCCCGACCGGGGTTGGAAGAAGAACTTCTGGGAGGCCACCAAGGAGGCCAACTGCAAGGGCGCCAAGGAGGGCTACCCGCAGGTGGCCAAGACCGACCCGGCCCGCGCCGCCTACCTGAAGGCGATCGCGACGGAGAACTGCACCGAGGGGTACGTGTGGCGTCCCGGTGACGCCGCCAACTTCTCCGTCGGGCAGGGCGACGTGCTGGTGACGCCCCTACAGCTCGCCCGCGCGTACGCGGCCGTCGCGAACGGTGGACGGCTGGTGGTGCCCCGGCTCGGCGTCGCGGTGGTCCGCCCGGACGGCAAGGTCGTCCGCAGGATCGAGGAGCCTCCGGCGGAGAAGCTGCCCGTCGACGCCAAGGTCCTGAAGTACATCCGCAACGCCCTCGCCGACGTCCCGAAGGAGGGCACGGCCGCGGGCGCGTTCTCCGGGTTCGACACCAAGACCGTCGAGGTCGGCGGCAAGACCGGCACCGCCGAGGTGTACGGCAAGGAGGACACCTCCTGGTTCGCCTCGTTCGGCCCGGTGAAGGAGCCGCGGTACGCGGTCGTGGCGATGGTCTCGCAGGGCGGCACGGGCGCGTCCACGGCCGCGCCGATCGTCCGGCAGATCTGGGAGGCCATGTACGGGACGAAGGACCGCAAGCCCATCCTCAAGAACGGCGGGCTGCCGTCCGAGCTGCCGCCGCTGCCCGGGACGGGAGCCGCGCCGTGATCACCGGTTCGGGGGTCGGCACCGTCGAGGCGTACGCGGCGCGGCGGGGATGGCGCAGCCGGGTCGGTGAGCTGCGGCGGCTCGACTGGCCGCTGTTCGTGGCCGTGCTGGCGCTGTCGGTCGTCGGCGCGCTGCTGGTCCGCTCGGCGACGTTCCAGCTGCTGACCGAGCAGGGTAAAGACCCGGAGGGCTTCCTCAAACGGCACATCCTGAACCTGGTCATCGGGTTCGTGCTCGGCGGCGTCGTCACCGTCCTGGACTACCGGCTGCTGCGCGCCTACGTCCCCATCCTGTACGGGGTGGCGTGCGTCGGCCTGGTCGCGGTCCTGTCCCCGCTCGGCGAGACGATCAACGGGTCGCATTCGTGGATCGTGCTCGGCGGCGGCTTCCAGGTGCAGCCGTCGGAGTTCGCGAAGGTCGGGCTCGTGGTGCTGCTCGCGATGATCATGGGCGAGCCGCGTGACGGGGAGATCGGGCCGGGCCGCCGCGACGTGCTGCTCGCGCTGGTCCTGGCGGGGGTGCCCGCCGTGCTGATCATGCTGCAGCCCGACCTCGGCACCACGCTGGTGTTCATCGCGGTCGTGCTCGGCATGCTGGCGATCTCCGGCGCGCAGAAGCGGTGGCTCGTCGGCCTGGTCGGCGGCGGGCTCGGCGCGGGCGCCGCGGTGTGGTTCTTCGGCCTGCTGGAGGACTACCAGATCGACCGGTTCACCGCGTTCCTGGACCCGGAGGCCGACCCGCGCGGCGCCGGCTACAACGCGCAACAGGCCCGGATCGCGGTCGGGTCGGGCGGCGGGTTCGGCAAGGGCCTGTTCCAGGGCGAGCAGACCGGCGGCCACTTCGTCCCCGAGCAGCAGACCGACTTCATCTTCACGGTGGCGGGGGAGGAGCTCGGCTTCGTCGGCGGCGCCGTGATCGTCGCGCTGCTCGGCCTGGTGCTGTGGCGTGGCCTGCGCATCGCCACCCAGGCCGCCGACCTGTTCGGGACGCTCGTCGCGACCGGTGTCGTGTGCTGGCTCGGCTTCCAGACGTTCCAGAACGTCGGAATGTCGATCGGGATCATGCCGATCACCGGTCTGCCGCTGCCGTTCGTGTCGTACGGCGGCTCGGCGACCTTCGCGAACATGATCGCGTTCGGGCTGCTCCAGGCGGTGCATGTGCGTCGCCGCCCTTTCGACTGAGCCTGCGGCGGTCTCCCGGCGGGCGCGGAGCGACCGGTGGGCCGGGCGGCGCCGGTAGAGTGGACGTTCTTCCCAACGTCCCCTGCACGGAGGGTTCCGCCATGCCGGTCGAGTCGATCTTCCCGCGCCTGGAGCCGCTGCTCCCGAGCGTGCAGAAGCCGATTCAGTACGTGGGCGGTGAGCTGAACTCCCAGGTCAAGGACTGGGACGAGGCCGAGGTCCGCTGGGCGCTGATGTATCCCGACGCCTACGAGGTAGGGCTGCCGAACCAGGGCGTCCAGATCCTTTACGAGATCCTGAACGAGCGCGACGGGGTCCTCGCGGAGCGGACGTACTCGGTGTGGCCCGACATGGAGGCCGTCATGCGGGAGCACGGCATCCCGCAGTTCACCGTGGACGCGCACCGCCCGGTCGCCGCGTTCGACGTGTTCGGCGTGTCGTTCTCCACCGAACTCGGCTACACGAACCTGCTCACGGCCCTCGACCTCGCGGGCATCCCGCTGGAGGCCGCCGACCGCACCGGCGACCACCCGATCGTCATCGCGGGCGGGCACGCCGCGTTCAACCCCGAGCCGATCGCCGCCTTCGTCGACGCGGCGGTCCTCGGCGACGGTGAGGAGATCGCGCTCGCCATCACCGAGGTGATCCGCGAGTGGAAGGCCGAGGGCGGGCCCGGCGGCCGGGACGAGTTGCTGCTGCGGCTCGCCGCGTCCGGCGGCGTGTACGTGCCCCGCTTCTACGACGTCACCTACCTGCCCGACGGGCGGATCCAGCGGGTCGCGCCGAACCGGCCGGGCGTGCCGTGGCGGATCGAGAAGCACACCGTCATGGACCTCGACCAGTGGCCGTACCCGAAGAAGCCCCTGGTTCCGCTCGCGGAGACCGTCCACGAGCGGTTCAGCGTGGAGATCTTCCGTGGCTGCACGCGCGGCTGCCGGTTCTGCCAGGCCGGGATGATCACCCGTCCGGTCCGGGAACGTTCGATCACCACGATCGGCGCGATGGTCGACCAAGGGCTGAAGGAGTCCGGGTTCCAAGAGGTCGGGCTGCTCAGCCTGTCCAGCGCCGACCACAGCGAGATCGGTGACGTCGCCAAGGGCCTCGCCGACCGGTACGAGGGCACGAACACGTCGCTGTCGCTGCCGTCCACCCGGGTGGACGCGTTCAACATCACCCTCGCCAACGAGTTCTCGCGCGGCGGACGCCGCTCCGGCCTGACGTTCGCGCCCGAGGGCGGCTCCGAGCGGATGCGCAAGGTCATCAACAAGATGGTCACCGAGGACGACCTGATCCGCACCGTCACCACCGCGTACGAGAACGGCTGGCGCCAGGTGAAGCTGTACTTCATGTGCGGCCTGCCCACCGAGGAGGACGAGGACGTCCTCGCGATCGCCGACATGGCCAAACGCGTCATCCGCGCGGGCCGCGAGGCCACCGGCCGCAAGGACATCCGCTGCACGGTCTCCATCGGCGGGTTCGTGCCGAAGCCGCACACCCCGTTCCAGTGGGCCGCGCAGTGCGACCACGAGACCGTCGACCGGCGCCTGCGGGCCCTGAAGGACGCCCTGCGCGGCGACAAGGAGTACGGCCGCGCCATCGGGCTGCGCTACCACGACGGACAGCCGTCCATCGTCGAGGGCCTGCTGTCGCGCGGCGACCGCCGAGTCGGGAAGATCATCCGGGCGGTGTGGGAGGACGGCGGCCGTTTCGACGGCTGGAGCGAGCACTTCTCCTACGAGCGCTGGACGACGGCCGCGGAGAAGGCGCTGGCGGACGAGCCCGTCGACCTCGCCTGGTACACCGTCCGCGAACGCGACGAGGTCGAGGTCCTGCCGTGGGACCACCTCGACGCCGGACTCGACCGCGAGTGGCTCTGGCAGGACTGGCAGGACGCCGTCGACGAGACCGAGGTCGAGGACTGCCGCTGGACGCCCTGCTACGACTGCGGTGTCTGCCCCACCATGGGCACGGAGATCCAGATCGGCCCCACGGGCCGGAAACTGCTCCCGCTGTCGGTCGTCTAGCCGGAACCGGCCGCGTGAAGGCCGTGAACTGCGGGGCTTCGGGAGTCGCGGCACCGGTGCCTGGTCGAGCACGGCCCAGCGACCCGTACTCTATAGGGAGACCTAAGTTTTTCGACTCGACACGAGTAGGAAGGACCAGAACCCTGGCACCCATGCCGGAGGGTCCGGCGCCGGCCCCCGTGATCCAGCGACTGCGCGTCCGCTACGCCAAGCGGGGCAGGCTGCGGTTCACGAGCCACCGCGACATTTCCCGGGCCGTGGAACGCGCCGTCAGGCGCGCCGGGATCCCTGTCGCGTACAGCGGCGGATTCACCCCCCACCCGAAGATCTCGTACGCGGGTGCGGCGGCGACAGGGGTGGCCAGTGAGGCGGAATACCTGGAGATCGGGCTCACCGAGACCCGCGACCCTGCGCGGGTGCAGGCCGATCTCGACGCTGCCCTGCCCCCCGGACTCGACATCGTGGACGTCGTGCCGGTAAGGGCGGGACGCGTGGGCGACGCGCAGCCGAGAGCAGGCGCGTTCGCGGATCGGCTTGAGGCGTCCGAATGGCGGATCCGGCTGGACGGCGTGTCGAACGACGACGCCGCCGACGCCGTGGCCGCCTTCATGGCCGCCGGGAGCATCGAGGTCGAGCGCCTCACCAAGAAGGGGCTGCGCCGTTTCGACGTGCGCGCCGCCGTGTCCGCGTGTGAGCTGGACCGGCGCGCCGCGGAGTCGGCCGATGCCCCTTGTGCGATACTTCGAATGGTTGTTCGGCATTCCACACCCGCCGTACGACCCGACGACATCCTCACCGGACTGCGCCAGGTCGCCGACCTCGCGCCGCCGTCACCCCCGTTGGTGACCAGGCTGGCGCAGGGGCCCCTGCGCGCGGACACCGGTGGTCTCGCGGATCCTCTGGATCCCGACCGGGAGACCGGCGTGCCGTCCGGCGACGACGCCGAGACGGCCCGCGGCCAGGAGCGGCCGCAGCCCGGAGACGCCGCGAGCGTGGATGCCGTCAGCGCCTGACCGTGAGACCGAAGCCGTGGCGACACGGAACCGGTCCGCAGGGTACGGCGGGCGCACCCCCGACGACTTCGTCGTCATGACCGGGCCTTGTCCGGGCGTGGCGACGCCGACGACTGACGGAGCGCTCTCGTGCGGCGCACCGCGTCGATCCGCCCCTCGGCGGAGCGAGCGGTCGCGCCCGGGAGCCTGACGGGAGATTGCCCGCATGCTTGAGAACGAAGCCGATTCGGCCAACGCCGAAGGCACCGACAACGACACCACCGACGACCCGACGAACGCGAACACCGGGAACGCGAACACCGGGAACGCGAACACCGGGAGCACCGGCGACGCGAGCGCGGCGGCCGAGACCGGAACGGAGACCGAGGCGAAGGCACGTGCCCGGCGGGCGAGCCGCCCCGCGGGCCCGCCGCCGGAGGCGCCGGAGGGCCCCGCCGCCGAGGAGGCCCCCGAGCCGCCGAAGCGCACGACCCGGACCCGCACCCGCACGAGGAGCGGAAAGGCCGCCGAGACGCCCGAGCCCGTCCCGATGACGGGCGCCGAGGTGTCCCCGGACACCGAGACCGAGCCCGAGGGCGAGGAGCCGCCTCCCACCCGGACCCGCACCCGGACCAGGCGGCGCACCTCGTCCGCCTCGTCCGCCTCGTCCAGCGCGTCCGAGGCCGCCGAGCCGTCCGTGGCGCCCACCGTCCCGCCGGTGCCCGAGGTTCCGCCCGCCCCGACCGGGGTGGAGCCGTCCGCCGGTCCGGTCTCCGAGATCGAGCCCGCCGCGGGCGTCGGGGTCCCCGGCGTGACGTTCCAGGCGCCGATGGTCGTGTTCCAGCCGCCGCAGCCGAAGGCCGGGCCCCCGGCCCGTCCGCAGGACGAGCGCGAGACCGCCGAGCAGGACGCCGCCGACGAGGAGCACGACGAGCGCGACGACCGCGTGTCCGGCGAGGACGACTCCGACGACCGCCCGTCCCGCCGCCGTCGCCGCCGGGGCGGCCGTGGCCGCGGCCGGGGCGGCAAGGAGGGCGCCGACGACGAGGCGCAGGCCGACGAGGTCGAGGAGAAGGACGAGGAACCCGCCAAGGCCGGGGCCAAGACCGCCAAGAAGGAGAAGGCCCCCAAGAAGGACAAGGACCGGGCGGCCAAGGGCAAGGACTCGAAGGACGCCAAGGCGGATAAGTCCGACAAGGCAGACAAGGCCGAGCAGGACGGTGCCGACGAGAGCGACGAGGGCGAAGAGGATGACGCCTCCCAGAACGGGACGAGCCGTCGCCGTCGCCGCCGTCGCCGTCGCTCCGGGGCCGACGCCGAGGGCGGCAACGGCACCGACGATCCGCCGAACACGGTCGTCCATGTCCGCTCCGCCCGGGAGGCCCGCGCGGCGGCCGAGGACGAGGTCCAGTCCGTGCGGGGCTCGACCCGGCTGGAGGCCAAGAAGCAGCGCCGCCGGGAGGGTCGCGAGCAGGGCCGCCGCCGCCCGCCGGTGATCACCGAGGCCGAGTTCCTCGCCCGCCGCGAGGCCGTCGAGCGGGTCATGGTCGTCCGCAAGGAGGGTGAGCGCACCCAGATCGCCGTCCTCGAGGACGACGTGCTCGTCGAGCACTACGTGAACCGCGCGACCCACCAGTCGTACGTGGGCAACGTGTACCTCGGCAAGGTCCAGAACGTGCTGCCGTCGATGGAGGCGGCGTTCGTCGACATCGGCAAGGGCCGCAACGCCGTCCTGTACGCGGGCGAGGTCAACTGGGACGCCTCCGGGCTGGAGGGCCAGCCGCGCCGCATCGAGTCGGCGCTGAAGTCCGGCCAGTCGGTGCTCGTCCAGGTCACCAAGGACCCCCTCGGCCACAAGGGCGCCCGCCTCACCAGCCAGGTCTCGCTGCCCGGCCGCTACCTCGTGTACGTGCCCGACGGCTCGATGACCGGCATCAGCCGCAAGCTCCCCGACAAGGAGCGCAGCCGCCTCAAGTCGATCCTGAAGAAGGTCATGCCGGAGAACGCGGGCGTGATCGTGCGGACCGCCGCGGAGGGCGCGACCGAGGAGGAGCTCGCCCGGGACGTGTCGCGCCTGGCCGCCCAGTGGGACAACATCCAGAAGAAGGTCAAGACCGCCTCCGCGCCGTCCCTGCTGTACGGCGAGCCGGACCTGACGATCCGGGTCGTCCGCGACATCTTCAACGAGGACTTCTCCAAGCTCGTCGTGTCGGGCGCCGACGCCTGGGACACGGTCTCCGACTACGTCCAGTACGTCGCCCCGCATCTCGCCGATCGCGTCGAGCGCTGGACCTCCGACCAGGACGCGCTGTCGGCGTACCGGATCGACGAGCAGATCGCCAAGGCCCTCGACCGCAAGGTGTGGCTGCCGTCCGGTGGCTCGCTGGTGATCGACCGCACCGAGGCCATGACGGTCATCGACGTCAACACCGGCAAGTTCACCGGGCAGGGCGGCAACCTGGAGGAGACGGTCACCCGCAACAACCTGGAGGCGGCCGAGGAGATCGTCCGCCAGCTCCGGCTCCGCGACGTCGGCGGCATCGTCGTGATCGACTTCATCGACATGGTGCTGGAGAGCAATCGCGATCTGGTGCTGCGCCGTCTCGTGGAATGCCTGTCGCGGGACCGTACCAAGCACCAGGTCGCCGAGGTCACCTCGCTGGGCCTGGTGCAGATGACCCGCAAGCGCGTCGGCCAGGGCCTGCTGGAGGCGTTCTCGGAGACCTGCGAGTCCTGCGGTGGACGCGGCATCCACGTCCACCTGTCCCCGGTCGAGCCGAAGCCGGAGAAGGCGGCCGGTAAGGAGAGCGGCCGCCGCCGCCGTCGCAAGGGCGAGATCGAACGGGTCGTGGAGGAGAAGCTCGCCGAGCACGAGACCCGCGCGGTGACCCCCGCCGAACCGGCCGCGAAGCCCGAACCCGCCGCGCAGAGGTCCGAAGCGCCCGAACCGGCCGAGGCGATCAGAGCGGTCGCGGAGGCGCCCGCGGAACCGGCGCCGTCCGCGGCCCCCGAACCGGCGCGCACCCGGCGCCGCAGGTCGGGTCCCGCCAAGCGTCCCGCGGGCCCGCCCCCGGAGTTCGACGGCGACGAGTCTCCCGCGCAGGCCGCGGTCGAGGCGGCCCAAGCCGCGAAGGAGACCGCGGGCACCTCCCCGGCCGCGCTGGACGCGGCCGAGCCCGTCCCGGTCACCCCCAACGGCACCGAACCGACCGCCACGACGGCGTCCGGCGCCGAGCCGTCCGGCCCGGAAGCGGCCGACGCCGAAGCGACCGGCACAGAGCCGTCGAGCACTGAGCCGTCGAGCACTGAGGCGGCCGGTACCGAGTCGGCCGGTACGGAACTCAACGGTTCCGCGCCGATCGTCTCCGAGGCGAACGGTGTCGGCACGGCCGAGCCCGAGGAGGAGCCGGTCACCCGCCGTCGCCGTGTCCGCCGCGCCTCGGCCGCCGCCCCCACCGCCGAGGCCGACGCCGAATGACCCGTTCCGGTGGGCGGGACGTCCCGCCCACCGGGGCCCGGTCGGGCGATTTGCTGGGGTCCTGAGTACCTGTACAATTCAGGGGTTGGGCGCGTCTTGACGTGTCCGGCATCGGCGCGTCGTGGCGCGTCATTCGAACTCGCACCGCGAACCCGTTCGGGGGCGTTCGGTGCGCACCTCGCCGATCCGGTGAGGGCGAGCAGAGAGCATCAGGGTCACCTCTGGTGTGCCGCCTTCGGCCCGGTGCCGGAGGTAGGCCCCCATCCGGGGGCTGGTGTCAACCACGCGTGGGACCGGTTCAGTCCGGAAGCGCGCGAAGACGAAGGGTTTCCGCGGTGTACGCGATTGTTCGCGCAGGCGGCAGGCAGGAGAAGGTCGCCGTCGACGACGTGCTGACCGTCGACAAGCTGGCCGGCGAGGTCGGCTCGACCGTCACGTTCCCGGCGGTCCTGGTCGTGGACGGCGACACGGTCGTCAGCGGCTCGGCCGACCTCGCGCGCTATGAGGTGACCGGCGAGATCCTCGGCGCGGTCAAGGGCCCGAAGATCAACATCATGCACTACCGGAACAAGACCGGGTACAAGCGGCGGATGGGTCACCGCCAGCCGTACACCGAGGTCAAGATCACCGGTATTTCGGCCGGAAAGTAAGGGAGAGCGGTCACATGGCACACAAGAAGGGCGCATCGTCCAGCCGTAACGGTCGTGACTCCAACGCCAAGCGCCTCGGTGTGAAGCGGTTCGGCGGCCAGGTCGTCAAGGCCGGGGAGATCATCGTCCGGCAGCGCGGCACTCACTTCCACCCCGGCCCCGGCGTCGGACGCGGCGGCGACGACACGCTGTTCGCGCTGGTCGCGGGCTCGGTGCAGTTCCGGCGCTACCGCGGCCGTAACGCCGTGAGCGTCGTCCCCCCGGCGGAATAGTCCGCCTGGGCAGCAGACTTCTTGAAGGGGCGGACCGAATTCTCCGGTCCGCCCTTTCGTCTTTTCATCGAGGAGAGTTCACCGTGGCCGCTGGAGCGGGGTCGGGCGCGCAGTTCGTCGACCGGGTGGTGCTGCACGTCGGCGCGGGCAACGGCGGCAACGGCTGCGCGTCGGTCCACCGGGAGAAGTTCAAGCCGCTCGGCGGCCCCGACGGCGCGAACGGCGGACGCGGCGGTGATGTCGTCCTCGTCGTCGACGCGAACACCGCGAGCCTCCTGGACTACCACCGGCGCCCGCACCGCAAGGCGGGCAACGGCCGCCCCGGGCAGGGCGCCCACCGGACGGGCGCCGACGGCGCCGACGTGCTCCTGCCCGTCCCGGACGGCACCGTCGTCAAGGAGGGCGACCGGGTCGTGGCCGACCTGGTCGGGGAGGGCACCCGGTACGTCATCGCGCGCGGCGGCGCCGGCGGCCTCGGGAACGCGGCCCTCGCGACCGCCAAACGCAAGGCCCCCGGGTTCGCGCTGCTCGGCGAGCCGGGTGAGTCGCGCGACGTCGTCCTGGAGCTGAAGAGCGTCGCCGACGTCGCGCTCGTCGGGTTCCCCAGCGCGGGCAAGTCGTCGCTGATCGCCGCGCTGTCGGCCGCCAAGCCGAAGATCGCCGACTATCCGTTCACGACGCTGATCCCGAACCTCGGCGTGGTCAGCGCGGGCGACACGACGTTCACGGTCGCGGACGTCCCCGGCCTCATCGAGGGCGCCAGTGAGGGCCGCGGCCTCGGCCTGGACTTCCTCCGCCACATCGAACGCTCCTCCACCCTCGCGCACGTCCTCGACTGCGCGACGATGGAGCCGGGACGCGACCCGGTCAGCGACTTCGAGGTCATCGAACGGGAACTGCGGGCCTACGACCGGGTGCTCGGCGACCGTCCCCTGTCGGACCGTCCGCGCATCGTCGTGCTGAACAAGGTGGACGTCCCCGACGGACGCGACCTCGCCGAGATGGTCCGGCCCGAGTTCGAGGCGCGCGGCCTGAAGGTGTTCGAGGTGTCCGCGGCGACGCACGAGGGCCTGCGGGAGCTGTCGTTCGCGATGGCGGCGATGGTCGGCGAGTACCGGGCGTCGCTGCCCCCGGCCGAACCGACCCGCATCGTGATCCGGCCGGAGCCGGTCGGCGGCGACACCGACTTCGAGGTCAAGGGCCTCGGCGACAACACCTACCTGATCACCGGGACGAAGCCCGTCCGGTGGCTGCGGCAGACGGACTTCGCGAACGAGGAGGCCGTCGGCTACCTCGCCGACCGGCTCGCGCGGCTCGGCGTGGAGGACGCGCTCGCCGATGCGGGCGCCACCGCGGGCGCCACCGTGCTGATCGGCACGACCGACGAGTCGGTCGTCTTCGACTGGGAGCCGGAGGTTTCCGCCGGTGACGGGGCCCTCGGACCGCGCGGCACCGACCGCCGCCTGGACGGATGGTCATGAGCGCACGCGAGGCGATCCAGAAGGCCCGTCGGATCGTGGTGAAGGCGGGGTCGTCGTCGCTGACCACCCCCGAGGGGACGATCGACGCGAACCGCATCGACGCGCTGGTCGACGTCCTCGCCGCCCGCCGTGCCGACGGCACCGAGATCGTGTTCGTGTCGTCCGGCGCGATCGCCGCGGGCCTCGGCCCGCTCGGGCTGACCCGGCGGCCCCGCGACCTCGCCACCCAGCAGGCGGCGGCGAGCGTCGGGCAGGGCCTGCTGTTCGCCCGGTACACCTCGTCGTTCGCCCGGTACGCGCTCACGGTCGGGCAGGTGCTGCTCACCGCCGACGACATGATGCGCCGCTCCCATCACCGCAACGCGCAGCGCACCCTCGCGCAGCTCCTCGCCCTCGGCATCCTGCCGATCGTGAACGAGAACGACACCGTCGCCACCGACGAGATCCGCTTCGGCGACAACGACCGGCTCGCCGCGCTCGTCGCGCACCTGATCCGCGCGGACGCGCTGATCCTGCTGTCGGACGTCGACGCCCTCTACACCGGCGACCCGCGCCGCCCCGGCGCCCGCCGCATCAGCGACGTGCGGGGGCCGGGCGACCTCGCCGACGTCAAACTCGGCCGGTCCGGACGCGTCGGCACCGGCGGCATGGTCACCAAGGTGGAGGCGGCCCGGATCGCGGGCGTTCCGGTCGTGCTGACGGACGCCGCGTCCGCCGCGCGGGCACTCGGCGGCGATTCGGTCGGGACGCTGTTCCACCCGGCGGACGCCCGCCGCATGTCGACCCGGGACCTGTGGCTCGCCCACGCCACCACCGGCCAGGGCCGGGTCACCCTCGACCCCGGAGCGGTCGAGGCGGTGGTGCGGCGCCGCAAGTCGCTGCTTCCTGCGGGGGTGACGGGCGTGGCCGGGGACTTCGCCGCCGGAGACCCCGTCGACCTGTGCGACACCGCAGGCCGTGTCGTCGCCCGCGGCCTGGTCAACTATGACGCGTCCGAGATTCCCGACCTGATGGGACGGTCCACGCGCTGGCTGGCCCGCGAGCTCGGCGCCGAGTACGAACGCGAGATCATCCACCGTGACCACCTCGTGGTCCTTGAAGGAGGGGACGTGTGATGAGCGAGGCCGAGGAGTTCCTGACCGTGGCACGGCGCGCCCGGGAGGCCGCCGCCGGGCTGGCCCCGCTGCCGCGCGCGGCGAAGGACGCGGCGCTGCACCGGATCGCGGACGCGCTGGTCGACGCCGCGCCGGAACTCGTCAAGGCGAACGAGGTCGATGTCACGCGGGCCCGGGAGAACGGCACCTCCGAGTCCATGATCGACCGGTTGAGCCTGACGGAGAGCCGGATCGCCGCGATCGCCGACGCCGTCCGGAAGGTCGCCGCGCTGCCGGACCCGGTGGGGGAGTCGGTGCGCGGGAACGTCCTGCCGAACGGGCTGGAACTGCGGCAGGTGCGGGTGCCGCTCGGCGTCGTCGGCATCATTTACGAGGGCCGGCCGAACGTGACCGTGGACGCCGCCGCGCTGTGTCTGAAGAGCGGGAACGCGGCGCTGCTGCGCGGCTCGTCGTCGGCGCACGACTCGAACACGGCGCTGGTCGAGGTGATGCGGCGGGCGCTGGCCGAAACGGAGATTCCGGTGGACGCGGTGGCGCTCGTGCCGGGCACGTCCCGCGCGTCGGTGAAGCATCTGATGCGGGCCCGCGGACTGGTGGACGTGCTGATCCCGCGCGGCGGCGCCTCACTGATCAACTCGGTGGTGGAGGAGTCGACGGTCCCGGTGATCGAGACGGGCGTCGGGAACTGCGCGGTGTACGTGGACGCCGCCGCCGACGTGGACATGGCCGTGGACATCCTGCTGAACGCCAAGACGCAGCGTCCGTCGGTGTGCAACGCCGCCGAGACGTTCCTGGTGCACGCCGACATCGCCGACGCGTTCGTGCCGCGCGCGCTCGCCGCGCTCCGCGACGCCGGTGTCACCGTCCACGGCGATGACCGGATCCGGTCATACGGGACGGAGGTCGTGGAGGCGACCGAGGACGACTGGTACGCCGAGTACCTGTCGCTCGACATCGCCGCCCGTATCGTCGACTCCCTCGACGACGCCGTCGCCCACATCCGCCGGTACGGCTCCGGTCACACGGAGGCGATCGTCACCACGTCGCAGCCCGCCGCGAAACGCTTCGTCGCGCTGGTCGACTCGGCGGCCGTGATGGTGAACGCCTCGACGCGCTTCACCGACGGTGAGGAGTTCGGCTTCGGCGCGGAGATCGGCATCTCCACACAGAAACTCCATGCCCGCGGCCCGATGGGGCTTCCGGAGTTGACGTCGACGAAGTACGTGGTGACGGGCGAGGGACATCTGCGGGGCTGACCCCGCCGACATATCGTGAAATCGCACCATTGATGGCGCGTTCTGGGCATGGTGTGATTTCCGATTGTGACCCGGTACTACACGCGCCGCCACGTCCTGCAGGGGGTCGCCCTCGGCGCTGGGCTCGCCTCCGCCGGACTCGTCGCGTTTCCCCCACGCACTTCCGCCGCACTCGCCCGTGACGGGGCCGCGCTCCGCGGCCCCGTCGACGGCACCACACTCGTCCGGACGTACCGATTAGGCCCCCCGGGCGCGGGCGGCTACCGGCGCGTCACGACCGGACCCGCTGAGCCGCACGTTCTGCGCCGCGAGCTCGGCGGCGTCGCGTCCCCCCGCCGCGCCGCCACCCGCAAGGGCGTCCTCGCCTTCGGCCATCTCACCGACGTGCACGTCGTCGACGCCCAGTCCCCGGCGCGCGTCGAGTTCCTCGACCGCTTCCACGACGCCCAGGACGTCCTGCCCGTGCGGAGCGCCTACCGCCCCCAGGAGATCCTGTCGACGCAGATCGCCGACGCGATGGTCCGCGCGGTGAACGCCGTCGGACGGGGCCCGGCGACCGGACTGCCGCTCGCGTTCACGATCAACACCGGGGACGCCGCCGACAACGTCCAGTACAACGAGGTCCGCTGGATCATCGACCTGCTCGACGGCGGCCGTGTCCGGCCCGACTCCGGCGACCCGGACCGCTACGAGGGCGTCATGGACTGGACGTCCTACGACCGCGCGTTCTGGCACCCCGAGGGCCCACCGCCCGACGCCGACCCCGACCTGCCGATCTCCCGGTTCGGCTTCCCCCGCGTGCCGGGCCTGCTCGACGCCGCGCGCAGACCGTTCCAGGCGACCGGTCTCGACTCCCCGTGGCTCGCCGCGTTCGGCAACCACGACGGCCTCGCCCAGGGCAACCTGCCCGTCACCCCGTTCCTCTCGGGCCTCGCCACCGGACCGATCAAGATCGGCGCCCCGGCGGACGACGACCAGGCCGTCCGCCTGGCCCGCGTGCTGAAACGGGGCGACCCGCTCGAACTGCTCCGCCTCGGCCGCGAACAGGGCGGCCTGTTCCGCCCGGTGACGCCCGACCGGAACCGCCGGCTGCTGACGCGCCGCGAGGTCGTCGCCGAACACTTCACGACGACGGCGTCCCCGCGCGGCCACGGCTTCACCACCGCCAACCTTCGCGACGGGACGGCCTACTACGCCTTCGACCATGGTGTCGTCCGCGGCCTCGTCCTCGACACCGTCAACCCCAACGGCTTCGCGGAGGGCTCCCTCGACGGGAAGCAGTTCGCGTGGCTGGAAGCCGAGCTGAAGGCCGGCAGCCGCCGCTACTTCGCCGCCGACGGCTCGGTCGTCGAGCACAGGGCATCCGACCGGCTGTTCGTCCTGTTCAGCCATCACCCGATCGGGTCCCTGGACAACCCGCTCGGCGGCGACCGCGTCCTCGGCGACGAGGTCCGGGCCCTGCTCCTCCGCTTCCCCAACGTCGTCCTTTGGGTGAACGGCCACACGCACCGCAACCAGGTCATCCCGCACGCCCGCGAGGGCGCCGGGGGATTCTGGGAGGTGAACACGGCCGCGCACATCGACTTCCCGCAGCAGAGCCGCATCGTCGAACTCGCCGACAACCGTGACGGCACCCTGTCGATCTTCACGACGATCCTGGACTCCGCCGGCCCCGCCTCCCACGCCGACCGCCTCACCGACACCGTCCGGCTCGCGTCCCTGGCCCGCGAACTGGCGGCCAACGACTGGCAGGAACGCGACGAGAACCGCCGCGGCGACCCCACCGACCGCAACGTCGAACTCCTCGTCCCGACCCCGTTCTAGAACGCACCACCCATAACCGGACCCCCCACACCCGCCCGGGGACGCGGAGGTTGGGGGCGCGGAGGGTGGACGTGAACGGGCCGGGACGTGGAAGGGCCGCCGCGTTCTTGTCGCGGCGGCCCCGGGGTTCTGTGGTCAGTTGCGGTCGGTGGGGCCGTTCTCGCGGCGGGTGAAACGGTCGAACAGGCCGCCCGCCGCGCCCGCCGCCGCGTCCGCCATGTCGCGGACCTTGCCGACGAACGGGTCGGCCGTCCGTTCCCACGACTCGCGGTAGGAGCGGGCCGCGTTCTTGACCTCGTCGGTGACGGACGCGCTGCCGTCGTCGTCGCGGCGCGGGTAGTCCCCGGCGAGGATCCGGTCGTACTCGCCGCTGCGCGCCCACCGGTCGATCTCCGCGAACCGGATCACCGCGTACGGGTGCGACTGGCCGAGCAGGTTCAGGAACTTCAGCAGGCCGTCCCGGACGTCGCCGGCCGCGTCGTACTCGCGGGCCTGCTCCAGGAACGCCTCGCTGCTCATCTCGCCGAGCCGCGTCCCGCCCGCGAGCTTCATGTTCACCCGCTTCGCCGCGTCCAGGTCCTGCCCGACGAGCAGCCCCGCCCGGTCGGACGACAGCTCCGCCTTCCGGAACCACTCCCGCAGCCCGATGATGATCGCCGCGATGCCGATGTTGCCGAGCGGGAGCCAGGCGAGCCGCGACCCCATCTGCAACAGAATCTGCATCATCGTCTGGTAGACCGCGTGCCCGGACAGGATGTGCCCCACCTCGTGCCCGACGACGAACCGCAGCTCCTCGTCGTCCAGCAGGTCGATGAGACCGGTGTTCAGGACGATGAACGGGTGGTCGGAGCCGAGCGCCATCGCGTTGGGCGTCGGGTCCTGCCGGACGTACAGTTCCGGCACCTCCGGCAGGTCCAGGACATAGGAGGCGTCACGGACCATGTCGTAGATGTTGCGGAACTGGTCCTCGCCGACACGCACCGTCCCGCCGAGGAACATCAGCCGCAGGGACCGCTCGTTGACCAGCCCCGACAGCTTCCGCAGGACGACGTCGAACCCGGACAGCGAGCGCAGCGCCACCAGCGCCGACCGGTCCGCCGGGTGTTCGTAGGCCCGGGAACTGATCCCCGGGAACCGTGTGCGTGCTCGATCCGGTGTGTTCTCCGTCATGTCTGGCCTCCTTGATGGGCGCAAAGCCCCGCTTCCGGACGGGCGACGAGGTGCCGCGTGCCCCGGCGGCTACGGACGAGCGGACGTGAACGCATGCCCGACCCCCGATAGCATGTTCGATTATTGTGCTGGTCGTGATGCGGCGCGTCGGTCGAACGTCCAGGTCCCGCTTCTCCCCGACCCCGAAAAAGGCGGAGTACCCGAACCGCGCCTTCGGCTGCGTTCGTCCCGTCTACACCATGGCCCTTGAAATCTACAGCCGTTCCCATCGGGACGGGCGGTTGATGACCACCGCGGAATCGTCGTCCGCGCTTACCGATTGTCTCCGCGAGTGCGACCGAGTGAACGCGGCACGAAATGTGCTCGCCGTCGTGCCGACGAAGAGGGAAAACGCCTGCGGAACCGCTGTCAGATTTCACCGGAAGGCTTCTCCCGGAGGACGGTCGTGACGAGGCAGGAACCCTCCTTGACTGTGAAGAAAGCCAAGTCTGCCATGGTAGTTCCGACGAACCACCGGCCCACCGGGTTCCCTGCCACCGGCCCCCTCCGCGGCCCGGGCGCCCGGCCCCCCGGACGTTCCGGGCCCGACCTCGCTGGCTATTCTCGTCGTCATGACGCAAAAGCGGCGGCTGGGGATCATGGGCGGCACGTTCGACCCGATCCACCACGGGCACCTTGTGGCCGCGAGCGAGGTCGCGCACTTCTTCTCGCTCGACGAGGTCGTGTTCGTGCCCACCGGCCTGTCCGCCCACAAGGAGGACCGCAAGGTCGCCGCCGCCGAGGACCGCTACCTCATGGCCGTGATCGCCACCGCGTCCAACCCGCGCTTCTCCGTCAGCCGCGTCGACATCGACCGTCCGGGACCCACCTACACCGTCGACACCCTCCGTGACATGCGCCAGATTCAGGGCCCGGACACCGACCTGTTCTTCATCACCGGCGCCGACGCCCTGGAGAAGATGCTCACCTGGCACGACACCGAGGAGTTGTTCGAACTCGCGCACTTCGTCGGCGTCACCCGTCCCGGCCACCGGCTCGCCGACCCCGGCCTGCCCAACGGGCGGGTCTCCCTCATGGAGGTCCCCGCGCTGTCGATCTCGTCCACCGAGTGCCGGGATCGCGTCCACTCCGGCGAACCCATCTGGTACCTGGTGCCGGACGGCATCGTCCAGTACATCAACAAACGCGATCTCTACCGCGGGTAGCGCTGACGGGCACGCGGATCCGCCGTCCGGCCCCCGGCGCATACCCTGGAAGCGGAAGGACCGCAGGAACAATGCGGTCGAACACCGACATAGGGGTCTGTTGACCGTCACCCGTGAGAAGGTGTTACCGGAGATGACCCCTACAGGGAGGATCGCGAGCGCATCGTGACCGCATCCGAGAGGGCGGCACAGCTCGTCCAGATCGCCGCCGAGGCGGCGGGCGACAAGCTGGCCGACGACATTCTTGCCTACGACGTGAGCGAGCAACTCGCCATCACCGACGCGTTCGTGCTCTGCTCCGCGCCCAGCGACCGCCAGGTCCGCGCCATCGTCGACGAAGTCGAGAAACGCCTCCGCGAAGACGCCGGAGCCAAACCCGTCCGCCGGGAAGGCGAACGCGAAGGCCGCTGGGTCCTACTGGACTACGCGGACATCGTCGTGCACATCCAGCACGAAGAAGACCGCATGTTCTACACCCTTGAACGGCTCTGGAAAGACTGCCCCCTCATCGAACTGCCGGACCACGTCACCGCCCACCAGGATCAGCGCGCCCGCGCCGTCGGGAGCGCGAGTGAGTGACGCCCGCGCCACCCGCGAACCCGGCAAAAGGCGGCTCGTGCTCTGGCGCCACGGCCAGACAACCTGGAACGTCGAACACCGCTTCCAAGGCAAGACCGACGTCCCACTCGACGAGACAGGACACCGGCAGGCCCGCCGCGCCGCCGCCCTCCTCGCCGGACTCCGGCCCACCGCACTCCTCTCATCCCCGCTCCGCAGGGCCGCCGACACCGCCAAAGCGCTCGCCGACCTCACCGGACTCCCCATCCGCTACGACAAAGACCTCATCGAACGCGACGGCGGAGTCTGGGAAGGCCTCACCGGCCGCGAAATCCGCGAACGCTACCCCGCCGAACACGCCGCCTGGCAACCCCCAGGCGGCGAAACCAGCGCCCAGGTCGCCAAACGCGTCGGCACGGCACTCGAACGCGCCCTCGACGACCTGCCCCCCGACGGGCAACTCGTCGTCGCGTCCCACGGCGCCGCGCTCCGCCTCGGCATGTCCCACCTCCTCCGCCTCCCCGAGGAAACCTGGGAACGGCTCGGCGGCCTCTCCAACTGCTCCTGGTCCGTCCTCACCGAAATGCGCGACGGCGGCTGGCGCCTCTCCGAACACAACGCCGGCACCCTCCCCGAACCCGTCCTCAGCGACGACCGCCCCGACACCGGAACCTGACCACCAAACGATTCGAGACCTGCCCACCCGTCCGATACACTGACGACGCGCTGCGGGATGCACGTCCACGCAGCGGCGGGGCTATGGCGCAGTTGGTAGCGCGCCTCCATGGCATGGAGGAGGTCTGGGGTTCGAATCCCCATAGCTCCACGAACGAGTTGGGCACGCATGCCCGCGGAAAGCGCGGGCCATAACTCGTCCTTTCTATCAACCCGGGGGGCGACCCCCGGACCCCCGATGTGAGGGGCTCCGCCCCCCACGCCCCCCGGTGGGGGCTGCGCCCCCTACCCCCCTCTTTTGGGGGCTTTGCCCCCTTGCCCCCCTTGGGGGCTTCGCCCCCGGCGTTCTTGGGGGTCTGCTCTTGCGTTCTTTGAGGGCTTCGCTGCCCTTCTCCTTGGGGGCTGCGCCCCCTGTCCCCCTCTTTTGGGGGCTTTGCCCCCTTGCCCCCCTTGGGGGGCTTGGGATGTGCGTCCGTTCCGCCCGAAACTCGTGCTCACCGGGGACATCGGCGGTTCCGCACGCTCTCTGCGCCTTGCCATGAGATCCCCCGGGTTCTGCGTTTTATTGAGGGCTTCGTCTCCCCGGTTGGGGCTTCGTGGCCCCCGGCGTCTTGCGGGGCTTCGCTGTTGGGAGGTGTTCTTGCGGTCTCCTTGTGGGCTTTGCCGTCTCCCTTGGGGACTTCGTGTTCGCGGTTGCCGTGGGCTTCGCTGGGTCGCTCGACCTGTTGGGGCTCGTCTCGGGGGTTCGTTGCTGCATGCGCCTGGGGCTTTGACTTGTGGTGTCTGTCAGGGCTCGGTTCTTGGGTCTTGTGTGCCTTGGGCTGGTGCTCTGGGGGGTGGTGAGGTGGGTGGGGTTCGTGGGGGGCGGTTCGGCGAGGAGTTGGGGCCGTCGGACGCTTTGGGGTGGGCGGGACGGTCGGAGGAGTGGCCTCGGGGTGGTTTCATGCGTGTCATGGGAAGACACCGCAGGGGGGCGCGGCGCGAGGTCACCGTGGCCGACCTGATCGACGAGCTTCGCAGGTATGAGCCGGGGATGCGGGTGCGGTTGGCGATCCAGCCGCGGCTGCCGCAGGAGCATGCGGTCGGGCCGGTGGGAGAGGCCGACGGGGTCGTGTGGATCGGGGACGGCGGGCAGTACGGGTACGCGCCGGAAGAAGTCCGCGAAAGCCTCGGCTGGCTCTGACCGCAAAAGGTTCGCCATGACGGCGGCTACCTTTCGTCCGGCCGCGCTTCACCATGTCGATCATGCGGGAACAGCCACGGAGTGGCGATGCATGATCGAGATGAGGGTTGAACCCATGAGAAGCCGGATCTACGGAAGACGGCTGCTGACCGTCGCGATCGCCGCCGCGACCGTCACGACCATGGCGGTGCCCGCGTCCGCGCAGGACGCGCCGCCGCCCGCCCCGAAGACCTACACGGAGGACGACTGCGTTCATGCGCTGAACGTCCTCTCGCACTTCAAGCTGCTCCCGGCCCAGCCCGACGTCGGCCGGATCCTCTGCTCGATAAGTCGGCCGCTGCAGCAGGAGCAGTACACACAGGAGCAGTACACGCAGCAGCCCTACACGCAGCCGCAGCCCTACACCAAGGAGCTCAGCAGCCAGTACACCACCGACTCCGGCCAGGTCCGCGAGGACCTCAAGATTCTCAGCCTTCCCATCAAGTGGCCGCTGAACCTCAGCCTGTACGTGCCGACGGCCAACGACCGGTGGGTCATGTACTCACGGAATCGCTGACGCGAACACGGGTCGCGGAGGGGGTACCTCCGCGACCCGGGTCCGAACCGCCTCCGGTGTGCACTAAGCTTTACCCGACCGAGGGGCTATGGCGCAGTTGGTAGCGCGCCTCCATGGCATGGAGGAGGTCTGGGGTTCGAATCCCCATAGCTCCACCTCTCAGGCGATATAGCGGAGGACGGCGCCCACGTGGAGGTGGCCGTCCGAACCGTTCGACGGTAGGACGACGAGTTCCCCGTCCGTCGCGGTCGTGGCTCTGACCAGCGCGGCGTCCGCCCGGTCCCGTTGCGGGGTCGTCACCCCGAACTCATCGCGGAGCTGATCTGGGGTCGTTGCGATCTGGCCGGGCTCGGGGCCGATCCACAGGCGGTCCTCGGGATTCGTCTCCTCCTCCAAGAGCAGGGTTTCGACCTGGCCCTGGCGGACGGCCTCCGTCGTGGCCGCCAAGCCCGAGACGGCGCGCTGGCCGGTGGCGAGCTCGCGGTCGAACCGCTCGGCGACCGACAACACGCGTTCCGTGGTCTTGAGGCGGAGGATGCGTTGCAGCTCCGCTTCGATATCGGGGTCGTCCATGGTCGTGTTCTTGTCCGCCTCGACGGTGTGTTCCAGGACGTGCTCGGAGACCTCGTCCAGAACGGCGGTGCGGGCGCGCGTGTCACCGGCGATCAGGATCGCCTCCGCGCCGCAACGGTCGGCCGCCCGGTCGATCTCATGCGCGACCTTCTTGGCGTTGAGCTTCCACACCATCTCCGACGAACGCTGGAACCGGGACTGGTTCCAGTCGCCGGCCTTCGTCTTGCGGATCGGGTACTCCTCGTCCCCCTGGACGTCGATGTGCTGGTGCTTCCCCTCGGCGGTGACACAGTCGATCGCGCCCCCACGGCGGTCGACGACGGCCACGAGATGGGGGAACCGTTCGCCGCGCTCGGTCAGATACGGCAGGACGTCCGGGAGCGGGGCCAGGGACGCGCGGGATGTGCGGGGAGGGCCCGGCAACCGGTCGGCGTACACGACCTCACCGTCCGCCGCGAAGATCACCAGCCCCTCGGAGCGGCGGGTCGAAATCTCCTCGTCGATGGTCTGCTCGATCGCGCGGAGCATGTTCTTCGGGGCGTGCTGGGCCTCCAAATCCGCGCGCAGCGCCCGCCACCGCAGCTCGACGGCCTTGGACGCGTCCTCGGTGGTCCGGGTGAGATCGGCGTAAACCGATGCGAACGGCCCCGGACGTTGATACAGCGTCTTGAGGAATGACAGCTCCATGGCAGGGCCGTACCCGCCGTATCTGGGGCAAACGTCACGTCCGGCCCGTGCGGTCCGTACATCGGCGACAATGGCACCCGGAAAGGGGATTCGTGCGCATCGGCATTCTGGGCCCGCTCGACGTGCGGGACGAGGCCGCGCGACCCGTCCAGATCAGTGGTCGGCGGTTGCGCGCCCTCCTGGTCCGGCTCGCGGTCGAGGCGGGCCGACCGGTGTCGGCCGACCGGCTGCTGGACGACCTGTGGGACGGCGCGCCGCCCGCCGGAGGCGGCAACGCGCTCCAGGCGCTGGTCTCCCGGCTGCGCGGCGTCGCCGGACGTGACCTGGTCGAACACGGCCCCGCCGGGTACCGGCTCGGGATCGCCCCCACCGAGGTCGACGCCGTCGCGTTCGAACGCCGGGTCGTCGCGGCCCGCGGGGAACACGACCCGGCCCGCCGCGCCGAGGGGCTCCGCGCGGCGCTCGGGCTGTGGCGCGGCCCCGTACTCGCCGACATCCCCGACGCCGGGTACGCGGCGGGGACGGTCGCGCGGTTGGACGAGCTGCGGCTCGCCGCCATCGAAGATCGTGTCGACGCCGAGATCGCCGCCGGGCTGCCCGCCCCCACGGTCGCCGAACTCGAACCGCTCGCCGCCGCGAACCCGCTGCGCGAACGGCTTCGCGGCCACCTCATGCGCGCCCTCTACGCGGCGGGACGGCAGGCCGACGCCCTGGAGATCTTCGAGGAGACGCGCCGGGCCCTCGCCGACCGGCTCGGCGTCGACCCGTCCCCGGAACTGTCCGCCGTTCATCTGGAGATCCTGCGCGGCGGCACCGTGTCCGCCGCGCCGCCTCCCGGTCCGCCGCCGCCCGCCGCTCGGCCCGCGCGTACGAACCTGCCCGCCCAGCTCACCAGCTTCGTCGGACGCGAGGAGGAGTCACGCCGCGTCGGGAAACTGCTGCGCGAGACCAGACTCGTCACCCTCACCGGCCCCGGCGGCGCCGGTAAGACACGCCTCGCCGGGGAAAGTGCCGGCGCGCTCGTCGACGAGATGCCGGACGGCGTCTGGTTCGTCCCCCTCGCCCGCGTCAGCGACCCGAAAGACGTCGTCCAGGCCGTGCTCGTCGCGCTCGGCGTCCTCGAAACCGTCCGGCCCGGTGAACAACTCGTCGTCGCCCGGCCCCTCGAACGGCTCATCGACTACCTCGCCGCCAAACGGATGATCGTCGTCCTCGACAACTGCGAGCACGTCCTCGACGCCGCGGCGCGCCTCGCCGGGCACGTCCTCACGCAGGCCGAGGGCGTGCGGATCCTCGCCACCAGCCGGGAACCGCTCGGCATCACCGGCGAATCGCTGTGCCCGGTGCCGTCCCTCCCGCTCCCGGACGACGACGTCACCGACCCGGCGGACGCGCTCGGCTACGGCGCGGTCCGGCTGTTCGCCGACCGGGCCGCGGCCGTCCGCCCCGGCTTCACCGTCGACACCGACACCGTCGCCGACGTCACCGCGATCTGCCGCGCCCTCGACGGCATCCCCCTCGCCATCGAACTGGCCGCGGCCCGGCTCAGATCCCTCACGTCCGGGCAGATCGCGGCGCGCCTCGGCGACCGGTTCCGGCTCCTCACCGGCGGCAGCCGCACGGCCCTGCCGAGGCACCGGACGCTCCGCGCCGTCGTCGACTGGAGCTGGGACCTGCTCGACGACGCCGAACGCACCGTCCTGCGGCGCCTGTCGGTGTTCGCGGGAGGCGCCGCACCCGACGCCGCCGTCCATGTGTGCGGCCTGGAGGCACCGGACGCGCCCGACCCCCACGACGTCATCGACGTGATCGCCGCACTGATCGACAAGTCGCTGGTGATGGCGGAGGGCGACCCGCAGGTCCGCTACCGGCTGCTGGAGACCGTCCGCGTGTACGCGGCGGAACGGCTGGCGGAGGCGGGCGAGACCGAACGTGTCCGCTCCGCGCACGCCGCCTACCTGATCGACCTCGCCGAACGCGCCGAACCGGAACTGCGGCGCCACGACCAACTGCGGTGGGCGGAACTGCTGGTGGACGAACGCGACAACGTCACCGTCGCGTTCCGGCACGTCATCGAGACCGGCGACAAGGAGAGCGGCCTCCGGCTCGTCGGCGCACTGCTGTGGTTCTGGGCCCTGCGCGACATGGAGATCGAGGCCGGACCTTGGGCGATCGCCGTTCGCGACATGGTCGGCGACACCGCGCCCCCGGGCCTCGAGGAGCACCACGCGCTCTGCCGTCTCGCGGCGGGCCTGACCGCGGAGATGTCGAGAGGCGCCGGGCCGACCCCGCGATCCCTACAGGCGATCTTCGAGGACGTCGTCGGCCTGGTCCCCGCACCGCCGCGACATCCCATTCTCGCCCTGCTGGAACCGGCGTTCGCCCTGTTCAGCGGAGACATGGAGGAGGTCCGCCACCGGCTGCGCCGCGTCGAGGACCATCCCGACCCGTGGATCAGCGCCATCGCCCACGCCTTTCTCGCCCACATGGGCATCAACACCGGCCACATCGACGACGCGGCCGGAGAGGCCGCCGACGCGTACGCGCGTTTCCGGGACCTCGGCGACCGGTTCGGCATGATTCTCGCGCTGAGCGGGATGATGCAGGTGGCCACGGCCCGCGGCGAACTCGCCGAGGCCGTCCGGCTCGGCGAGGAGGCGCACGGCTACGCGACCCTCGGGGTCAGCCCCGAACAGGGCGCGGCGATTCTCACCCAGCTCGCCCGGGTTCGCGCCCAGCAGGGAGAACTGTCCCGTGCCTACGAGGACGTGGAACTCGCCCTGGCGCAACTGGAGCGGATCGGCGAACTCGCCGACGCCGCCGGAGCCTCCCTCCTGCTCTGCGAGTTCGCGTTGCGGGACGGCGACCGCGAGGCCGCCCGCCTGCACGCCGACCGCGCCCACAAGTGGATCGAGCCGCGTCGGCACCGCCCCGACTTCGCGCAGGCCGCCCGCCGCACCTTCAGCCGCCTCGGCTGCCTCGCCGAGGAGGACGGTGACCTCGACGGCGCCCGACGGTGGCACGTCCGGGCGTTCGACGACCTCGAGAACGACGTGCTGACGGGCAATCCGTCCCTGGCGTCGCTCGTCGAGGGCCTCGCCGCCTTCGCAGCCGCGCGCGGCTGCCACGCACGCGCCGCCGAACTGCTCGGCACCGCCCACAACCTGCGCGGATACCACGACATGACCGGCTACGACGCCCAGCGGACGTGCACGGCCGCCACCGCCGAACTCGGCGAGGACGCCTTCGCCACCGCCTACGACCACGGCCGCGCCGTCACCCGGGAGGACGTCTTCGCCGCCGGTGCCGACCTCGTCCGCCTGACCGTCTCGAAATCCGCCTGACCGCCGTTCCCCTGCCGGGACGCCGAGGCGCGCCGACCCCGCGTCGCGTGAGCGCGCCTCGCCTCCCGCATCCCGAACGTCACGCCCTCCGCTTGTACATCCACATCGCCGCCGGGAACGTGACCACCACGATCCCCGCGGCCCACGCGAGCGTGTACCAGACATGGTTCTCGACCGCTCCGCCGACCATCAGCGCACGCAGCGACTCCGCCAGATGCGTGACCGGATTGACCTTCGTCCACGCCTCCAACCATCCCGGCATCGTGGACGTGTCCGGGACGAGGACGCTGCTGCCGAACGTCAACGGCATCACCCAGATGATCGCGAGCCCCTGCACGGTGTCCGGCGAAGGTGCCACCAGACCCACCAGGACGGAGATCCAGCAGACCGACAGGTAGAACACGTACGCGAGAGCGAACCCGGCCAGCACCGACAACGGATCGGTATGGAACCGGAACCCCAGCAGCGAACCGAACCCGACCAGAACCGTCA
Organism: Actinomadura pelletieri DSM 43383; assembly: GCF_003634705.1. Classification (GTDB taxonomy): domain Bacteria; phylum Actinomycetota; class Actinomycetes; order Streptosporangiales; family Streptosporangiaceae; genus Spirillospora; species Spirillospora pelletieri. The sequence goes on from NZ_RBWU01000002.1 coordinate 1,463,171, forward strand.
TCACGGTGATGAACCGGGCCGTGTCCCCGAGCACCGAACCGATCAGGGGAGCGGAACGGGCGATCGGCAGGCTGCGGAACCGGTCGAACACACCCTTGTGGATGTCCTCGTTCAACGCCGTCCCGAGCCCCATCGTGGCGAACATCGCCATCTGCGCGATCAACCCCGGCAGCAACTGCTGCAGGTACGACTGCGTGTCGCCCGCCACGGCCCCGCCGAACACGTACAGGAACAGCAGCAGGAACACGATCGGCATCAGGGTCGTGTCCAGGAGCTTCTCGGGAGAGTGCTTCAACTGGGCGATGTTCCGCCACGCCAACGTCAGCGCATGACGCAGCGTCCGGCGCGGACTGATGTGAGCGGGCGGCGCGGTGGCCGACCCCCGCGCCACGGTGATCGCGGTCATGCCACGCTCCCTTCCGAAACGAGTTCGGCCTCTTCGGCGGGATGACCCGTGAGTGTGAGGAAGACCTCGTCCAGGCTCGGCATCCGAAGCGCCAGCTCCGCGGCCACGATGGACACCTCGTCCAGCCGTCTGACCAACGCCGACAGCAGCTGCGGATCACGCACCGGCACGGTGACGAGACCGGTCGGCTCCTGCACCTCGGGTTGCTCCCCGGTCAGCTCGGCGACGATCGCGGTGAGCTGACTCGTGCGGTACGACTCGGACGCCCGCACCACAAGCGTCTGCCTGCCGATCCGCTTCTTCAGATCGTCGGACGTGCCCTCCGCGATCACCCGTCCGTGGTCGAACACCGTGATCCGGTCGGCGAGCGCGTCGGCCTCCTCCAGATACTGCGTGGTCAGCAGCACCGTCGCCCCCTCGGCGACGACCCCGCGGACCGTGTCCCACACCTCGTTGCGGGCCCGTGGGTCCAGCCCCGTCGTCGGCTCGTCCAGATAAATGATCTCCGGATGGTTGATCAGACTCGCGGCCAGATCGAGCCGCCGCCGCATCCCGCCCGAGTACGTCTTGACGGCCCGCGACCCGGCGTCGGTGAGCCGGAACCGGTCGAGCAACTGCCGCGCACGGGCCTTCGCCTCCCGCCGCCCGAAGTCCAACAACCGGGCGATCATCACGAGGTTCTCGGTCCCGGTCAGCTCCTCGTCGACCGACGCGTACTGCCCGGTCAGCCCGATGAGCGCGCGCACCTGAACGGCGTCCTTGACGACGTCGTAGCCGCAGACCTCCGCCCGTCCGTCGTCCGGTTTGAGCAGCGTCGCCAGCACCCGCACTGCGGTGGTCTTACCTGCGCCGTTCGGGCCCAACACCCCGAGAACCGTGCCCCGTCGCGCCGTGATGTCCACACCGTCCAGGGCCCGTGTGTCCCCGAACCGCTTATGCAGTCCTTCGGCGCGAATCACATCGTCCATCGATCCGCCTCCAACCTGTTTCCGTCTTTGACGCCACCACCGTCGCCGAGCCCGCTGACACGCCCCGGACACAGACGACCGATCGCTGACGTCGCACTGACATGGCGCTGACACCGCACGCCTGAACCGCATGTGACCAGGGCGTATCCGCAGAGCGAGGAGAGGGTGGACGCGTCGATTTGACGGGCCGTGCGGGGCTGCCTAATCTTTTCCCTGCCCCGAGGGGATGCGGGACGCCGAGAGGCGGACGGCCCCGGGGGAAGTCGCCAGAGAAAATCGGTTCGCAGCCTGCTGCGGCCCGAGGTACTCTGGACAGACAAGCCCAAACGGGATGCAGGACGCCGCACGGTGGCCGGCCCGCAGGGCGCCTCCTACGAAACGTTCCGGGCGGGTCTTCGTGGCCTGCTGGTCGTTGGTGTGGGAACTCGGTACGCCTCCGTCCGTCAAAAAGATCTTCGCGGATTGACTTGACAACGGCGACGAACCGGGTAAGTTAGAAGGGTTGCCCCGGAGCCGGGGCTCGCGGAAGCGGGTTCGGGCGCGGTGGGTGTCCGTTTCTTGAGAACTCAACAGCGTGTTAAAAGCCAGTGCCTTTATCGGCTCGACCGGTTTTCTGGTCGGGTCGCCCCGTGGCCGCCTGTTATGGGTGGTCGGGGATTTCTTTGAGGCAGTGCAACCCATCCGTTGGGTGGGTTGTTTTGCTGGGATTGTTTCCATGGTTTGGCTGCATCGGAGTTCGCCCTTTGGTGTGGTCGTTTGGCCTTAATGGAGAGTTTGATCCTGGCTCAGGACGAACGCTGGCGGCGTGCTTA
>NZ_RBWU01000003.1:0-914577 GCF_003634705.1 Actinomadura pelletieri DSM 43383
TAAGCACGCCGCCAGCGTTCGTCCTGAGCCAGGATCAAACTCTCCATTAAGGCCAAACGACCACACCAAAGGGCGAACTCCGATGCAGCCAAACCTTGGAAACAATCCCAGCAAAACAACCCACCCAACGGATGGGTCGCACTGCCTCAAAGAAATCCCCGACCACCCATAACAGGCAGCCACGGGGCGACCCGACCAGAAAACCGGTCGAGCCGATAAAGGCACTGGCTTTTAACACGCTGTTGAGTTCTCAAGAAACGGACACCCACCGCGCCCGAACCCGCTTCCGCGAGCCCCGGCTCCGGGGCAACCCTTCTAACTTACCCGGTTCGTCGCCGTTGTCAAGTCAATCCGCGAAGATCTTTTTGACGGACGGAGGCGTACCGAGTTCCCACACTAACGACCAGCAGGCCACGAAGACCCGCCCGGAACGTTTCGTAGGAGGCGCCCTGCGGGCCGGCCACCGTGCGGCGTCCTGCATCCCGTTCTGGGCTGTGCAGGTCATCTTACACCAGTTCGAGCGGAACTCGAACCGGCTTCAGTTGCCCTGCGTTTCCCCGAGGTCGGCCGCCTTCCGGCGTCCCGCGTCCCTTGGGGCAGCAGTGACATTAGAGCGCCGGGCCATGACCGTCAAATCAGGCGCCGTCGCCTCCCGGCCGGTCGTTGCGCGCCTCGGCCAGAGCACACCTACTCGAGGCGTCGATAGGTCGACAGAACGAACGACAAGGGCGTCGGTAGCGGGTCGGAGAGTCGTTCCAGTCGTTCCCTGAGTCGTTCCGGTGGGACATGGTGGGCGCTCGGCCCCATTCCCACGAGGGTCACGATCTCCTCGTGGGTCAGGACGGCCTCCGTCTCCAACTCCTGGCGCGAGTCCAACTTGAAGTACCCGGCCAGCGCCGCGTCCGTGCGTTCGGTCTTGTGCTTGTCGACCGACAACAGTCCTAGCGGTTCCACAAGTGTGGCGAGGTGGCGGGGTGACGGCGTCACGGTGAACAGCAGCCCGTCGTCGCGGAGGACCCGGTGGAACTCGGCGGCGTTCCGCGGGGCGAAGACGTTGATGACGGTGTCGGCGGCGCCGGTGCGCAGCGGCAGCGGGCGCCAGAGGTCCGCGACGACGGACCCGACACGTGGGTGCGCCTTCGCCGCGCGGCGAGCGGCGTGCTTGGAGATGTCGAGGGCCAGGCCGATCGTGTCCGGTGATCGGTCGAGGGCCCGGCTCAGGTAGTGGCCGGTTCCGGCGCCCGCGTCGAGGACGAGGGACGGCCTGACGCGTGACACGTTCCAGGCGAGCCGGTCCGCCGGGACCGTGAAGTGGCCGGCCTGGAGGAACTCGTCTCGCGCGCGGACCATCTCCGGTGTGTCGGCCGTCCCCGGACGGGCGTTGCCCGGCAGGAGGTTCGCGTAGCCGTGCCGTGCGATGTCGAAGGTGTGACCGGTCGGGCACAGTAGCGCCCGGTCAGCCAGTTCGAGGCCCGCTCCGCACACGGGACACACCAGGTATGGGACGACATCGGCGAGCACGGGTCCATCATCGTGCATGGGGGCCGTGGTACGGGCGGTACCGCCCGGTTCTTTGCCGTTGCGCCGCCCACATGCCGTCCCGCCGTCGAAGGCGCTTCCCTCGCGGGCAACCCGGAGACGCGCGTTCAGGACTTGGCGCGGCGGCGGACGTCCTCCATGTCCAGGCCCCTGACCTGCTCGATGACGTTCTCCAGGACCGATTCCGGCAGCGCGCCCGGCTCGGCGAAGACGATCATGCCGTCGCGGATCGCCATCAGCGTGGGGATGGACCTGATCCCGAACCGTTCGGACAGCTCGGGCTCCGCATCGGTGTCGACCTTGGCGAAGACGATGTCGTCGTGTTTGTTCGCCGACCGGTCGAACACCGGCGCGAACCGCTTGCACGGTCCGCACCACTCCGCCCAGAAGTCCACCAGGACGATGCCTTCGGCCTGAGCGACCTCATCGAAGTTCTCAGCGGTGAGTGTGACCGTCGCCATGTCGGTTTCTCCTCAGTCGGGGTATCAGGACGTAGAGCGGCTAACAGGTTCGCAGTATTCCCCACCCGGGAATCACAGAGCGGTAATTAGCGTTCTCCTCACAGGGAGATCGCACCGGAGAAGGGTCAGGATGGCTGCAACCCGTATCAAGGGCGACAGGGTCGACGTCCCGGACAAGGACCTTGTCGGGGCGTACCTGGACCGGATCGGCCGCACCCCCCTGCTCGACGCGCAGGAGGAGGTCGATCTGGCCAAGGCGATCGAAGGGGGCCTGTACGCCGAACAACTCCTCGTCGAGGGCAACGTACCCGCGGGGGTGGCCCCCGAGGAGCTGGAGGAGCTGGCCGAGGCGGGGCTGCGCGCCAAACAGCGCTTCGTCGAGGCCAATCTGCGGCTGGTGGTCTCGATCGCCCGGAAATACCCGACCGACTCGTTGCCCCTCATCGACCTCATTCAGGAGGGGAACCTGGGGCTGATGCGCGCGGTGGAGAAGTTCGACTACCGGCGCGGCTTCAAGTTCTCCACGTATGCGACATGGTGGATCCGGCAGGCGATCGGGCGCGGGCTGAGTCATACGGCCCGCACGATCCGGTTGCCCGTACACGTCGAGGAGGAGCTTTCGCGGCTGCGGCGCGCGGAGCGCCAGTTGGGGCGTGAACTCGGCCGTGAGCCGACCCGGGAGGAGCTTGCCGGTGTGCTCGGCGCCGACCCCGACCATGTGGACGAGTTGCTGCGGTGGCGCCGCGACCCGGCGAGCCTGGACGCGACCGTCGACGACGCGGGAGAGACCCCGATGGGCGACCTGCTCGAGGATCCGGAGGCCGTGACGCCGGAGGCGGAGATCCTCGCGCTGGACGACATCGAGGGGCTCGGACGGCTCCTCGATCGCCTCCCCGAGCGCGAGTCCGCGATCCTGCGGGCGCGTTTCGGGATGGACAGCGGTCAGCCGCTGTCGTACGCGCAGATCGGCGCCCGGTACGGCCTGAGCCACAACCGGGTGAGACAGATCACGGACCGGTCCCTGCGGAGGTTGCGGCAGCTGGCGAACGAGGCCGACCTGAGCGGCCGCCGGACACTGGCGGGCGGTCCGAGCCACGGCCCGAGTCACGGTTCGGAGGCCGTCCGCACCCCTGCGGGGAGCCGGGCGGCCTGAGAACCGGCGAACATTGACGAATCGGGCGGCCCCGGAGGATCCGGGGCCGCCCGCTCGCGTCTCTCCGGCTCGCGCGTGCGCGTCCCGGCAGATCGGGCCGCCGGTCGGGCCGCGCTTCCGGTTCCGGCCGTGCCCGCTTTGGGAGCTGGTCGTCCGGCAGGGCCGAACGTGCCATAGCCTTTCCACCGTGAGTACACCCGCCATAGGGGACCTGGACGCCTGGCGCGCCCTCCCCGCCCTCCAGCAGCCCGATTGGGACGATCCGGACGAGGTCCGGGCCGTCACGGCCGAACTCTCCGCGCAGCCTCCGCTCGTGTTCGCGGGTGAGTGCGACCAGCTCAAGGCGCAGCTCGCGGACGTCGCACGTGGCGAGGCCTTCGTCCTGCAGGGCGGTGACTGCGCCGAGACGTTCGAGGGCTCGAACGCCGACGCGGTGAAGAACAAGCTGAAGACGCTGTTGCAGATGGCGGTCGTGCTCACCTACGCCGCGAGCGTGCCGGTCGTGAAGATCGGTCGGATGGCGGGGCAGTTCGCCAAGCCGCGGTCGAAGCCGGTGGAGGTCCGCGGGGGCGTGGAGTTGCCCGCGTACCGGGGTGACGCCGTCAACGGGTTCGAGTTCAACGCCGAGTCCCGCCGCAGCGATCCGAGCAGGTTGCTGAAGGCGTACCACTGTTCGGCGGTGACGCTGAACCTGTGCCGGGCGTTCACCAAGGGCGGGTACGCCGATCTGCGGCAGGTGCACGCCTGGAACCAGGACTTCGTGGCGCAGAGCCCGGCGGGCCACCGCTACGAGCGGCTCGCGGGCGAGATCGACCGGGCGTTGACGTTCATGAAGGCGTGCGGGGCCGACCCCGACGAGTTCCATGAGGTGGAGTTCTACTCCAGCCATGAGGCGCTGCTGCTGGAGTACGAGCGGGCGTTGACCCGTATCGACCATTTGAGCGGCCTGCCGTACGACGTGTCGGCGCATTTCCTGTGGATCGGGGAGCGCACCCGGCAGCTCGACGGCGCGCATGTCGAGTTCCTGCGGCATATCCGCAACCCGATCGGGGTGAAGCTCGGCCCGACGACGTCCGCCGACGACGCCCTGGCGCTGATGAACCGGCTGAATCCCGACAACGAGCCCGGTCGGCTGACGTTCATCACCCGGATGGGCGCGGGCCGGATCCGGGACGTCCTGCCGCCGCTGATCGAGAAGGTGAACCAGAGCGGCGCGCCGGTGGCGTGGCTGTGCGACCCGATGCACGGCAACACGTTCGAGGCGCCGAGCGGTCACAAGACGCGGCGGCTGGACGACGTGCTGGACGAGCTGGCCGGGTTCTTCGAGGTCCACCGGGCGCTCGGAACGCATCCGGGCGGCATCCACATCGAGTTCACGGGCGACGACGTCACCGAGTGCGTCGGTGGTGCGCAGGGCCTGGCGGAGGCCGATCTGCACCAGCGGTACGAGACGGCGTGCGACCCTCGACTCAACCGAAGCCAGTCCCTTGACCTGGCGTTCCTGGTGGCGGAGCTGTACCGCAACTCCGCGTAGCCAGCGCCCGTGCCAAAGTGCCATAGGACGCTCGCCTGACGGCTCACGCGGCACCTGGCCCGCATATGGCTCTGCCGAACCGACTCCAGGCATGGCGAAGGGCGCCCGTGACCAGTGTGCGCGAACACAGGTTCACCTGAACGACCATGTCTCGCGCTCGGCCGACCAGCCCCACAGTCGCGGCCCCGACCTGGTGCCCAACGATGCCGAGCCGGTTCGTGTCGCCATCGCGCAGGCGCCGCTCGGTGTGCCTCCAAGCGGCAATGACCGCCGAGCGCTCAGCGCAGGAACCGGCACCTGTTCCCGTGCCTACTCGGACGGTCGGAGGGCAACCGGCTGCATGATGCGGTCGGAGCCCCGTCCACTGAGTCACCATCGCGCGGGTGCCGCTCGAGTGGGCATCCGAGCGGCGGTGACCGCCAAACGCTCACAGGCCGGGAACCGGCACCTGCGCAAGGCGGCTAGCCCCCTGTTCACGGCGTCAACGCGGCTGCTTCAGCGGAACCTCTTCCGACGCGGCCAGCCACGGCTGGTGGAGGGAACCTCGCCGTGTCCAAGCCGCTCGGTGCACCCGTGGCCGCGGTGGGCCGGACGGTGCCGTCGAGGCGATGGCCCTGCTGGAGGCGTTCGCCCGCGATGCCGGACAGCCCTGGCGAGGTCGCGTCCGGGTGCCGCGCCCTGACGACACCGTGGACCGTGAGATGCCGGGACGAGATCGCCGGCTACGGTGTGGTCGGGCTGATGCCGACCGCCACCGCCGAGGGCGCGGTGTGCGTCTTCAGGCCGGCCGTTCCCGATGGTCAGATGTCGACTTCGGCCCAGACGACCTTGCCGCCGGTGACCGGGTCCGCGCCCCAGGAGTTGGCGAACCGGTCGACGATGAACAGGCCGCGGTGCGACTCGTCCAGCGGGCCGGGGACGGTCAGGCGCGGGAGCTGGGCGGCGCGGTCGCGGACCTCGACGCGGATGCGGCCGGTGCCGCGCAGCAGCCGAAGCTCCAGCGCGGTGCCGGCGTGCCGGACGGCGTTGGCGACCAGCTCCGCGACGATCGCGGTGACGAGTTCTTCGCGGTCCATCAGCGCCCAGGTGCGCATGGTGCGCGCGGCGAGGCGCCGGGCGTACTCGACCGCCTCGGTCTGCGGCGCGGCCCGCAGGGTCGTCTCGGTCATCGGGTCGGTCACCCCGCCCGCTCGCCGTTCTTCATCGTCGCCTCACCGTCCATCGGCGGGAGCCTCCTCGGTCGGACCCTCGATCAGGAAGCGGTCGAGGCCCGTGGTTCGCAATACGTTCTCGACCCGACCGTAGGCACCGGTGACGGTCAGCGTCGCGTTCTGTGCCCGCGCGTGCTTGTATGCCCGGACGAGGACGTTAAGACCTGAGGAGTCGCAGAAGTCGACCGCCGTGAGGTCGACGACGACCGCCCGCTCACCGGCGTCCACGAGCTCGGTCAGCCGAGACCGCAGCTCGTCGGAAGAATGCAGGTCGATGGAGCCGCGCGCGGCGATCGTCGCGCGGCCGTCCTGTCGTGTCGTGTGCAAGGCAAGCCCCACGCCACCCCACCTTACCGATTGTTGGTCTCCATCATGACGCCCGCAGAACGATGAGGGCAATGTCGTCGTTCGACGGCTCTGGGCCGAAGTCACGCACGGCGCGCTGGATGCGGGCCGCGACGGCGCGCGCGCTGAGCCCGGTGCAGCCGGCCAGAAGCCCTTCGAGGCCGTGGCCGTCGCCGAGCAGCCGGTTGCCGGAGCGGCGCTCCGTGACGCCGTCGGTCACGCAGAGCAGGACCTCCCCGCGGCGCAGGTCGACGGTGTCGGTGTGGAATTCGACACCGTCGAACACGCCGAGCAACGGCTGCGGGGAGGCCGCCTCGCGGACGTGGCCGTCCGGGGCGAGCAGCAGCGGGGGCGGGTGCCCCGCGCTGGTCAGAGTGATCGTGACGCCGTCGCGGCGGCGCCGGGCGGCGATCTCGCCGTGCAGCAGGGTGAGCAGCCGTCCGCGTTCCCCCTCGCCGAGGATCAGTCGGTTCAGGCGGTTGAGGACCGCCGGGACGGACATGTCCTCGGCGGCGAGGATGCGCAGCGCGTGCCGGGCGAGGCCGGTGACGGCGGCGGCCTCGGGCCCGGTGCCGCAGACGTCGCCGATGGCGAAGCGCCAGCGGGACGCGGGGGCGGCGCCGGGGGGTCGCAGGCCGCTTTCGAAGACGTCGTAGAAGTCGCCGCCGACCTCGCTGCCCTCCCCCGCCGGTTCGTACACGACCGCGACCTCCAGGCCGGGGATCTCGGGGATTCCGGGGGGCAGGAGGCTGCGCTGGAGCGCGCTGCTCATGGCGGTCTGCGCGGAGAAGAGGCGGGCGTTGTCGACGGCGAGGGCGGCGCGGCGGCTCAGTTCCTCGGCCAGTTCGATCGCGCTGCGGGGGAAGCGGTCTCCGGACGGACGACCGATCACGATGGTGCCGATGCGGCGGCCGCGGGCGATCAGCGGGAACGCGTAGACCTGGTCGGCGGCGGTGTCGCCGGCGGCGGCGCGGACGTCGTCGGGGGCGGTGGCCAGCCCGTTCCAGGGGCCGGGGGCGTCGATCGGCGGGGCGGCGCCCGCGTGTTCGAGCAGTTCGCGGAGCCCGTCGGCGCGGTTCTCGTCGGCGTGCCACACGTAGGCGAGCCGGTCGGGTTCGACCTCGGTGACGGTGTAGACGGCGCACCAGACGGCGAGGCGGGGCACGACGAGCTGGGCGACGAGCGCCATCGTGCGCTCCTGGTCGAGGGTTCCGGCGAGCAGGTCGCTGGCCTCGGCGACGAAGCTGAGCCAACCCCGCCAGGACCGTTCCAGTTCCCCGATCCGTGCCTTCTCCAGGGAGAGCGACATCTCGTCGGCGAGCCGGCCGATCCGGGCCGCGTCGGCCTCGACAAAACGCTCGGAAACGGACGAGACGGCCACCACAAGCCCGGTGAGGCGTCCCTGGGACTCCAGCGGCGCCGCGGCCAGGGACCGGGCCTGCAACGCCGCAGCGGCCGGGTCGGAGGCGTCCAGGGCCACCCATGGGGAGCCCGCGCGGGCGGCGGGGCCGAGACCGGCCACCGACAGTTCACCGAGCGGCATCTCGGCGGCGGTCCCGGCGGACGCCCCCATGATCAGACGGCCGTCGCGCTCGGTGAGCAGCACGGCCGCGCCCTCGGCGCCGAGGACGTCCCGGACGGTCGCGACGCCGTCCTCCATGGCCTCCAGGGCCGCCGGGGAGCGCAGGAGCCGGTCACCGGCGACGGGCATGTCGCCCACTCCGTCGCCGAGGCGCCCGTCCCCGGTCTTGCCGGCGGGCGCGGGATCGACGGGGCCGGCCGGACCCACCTGGCTCGCGCCGTCGCGGGAGACGTCGGCGGCCGCCCCTTCGCGCCGGACGGCGCGCTCGTGGCCCGGTTCACGGCCGGCGGCGGACGATGCCGGAGTGTCGGGGTCGGCCTCGGACTCGGCGTCCCGGTCGGTGACGGCCGCGGGCGCGGCGCCGCCTTCGGAGAAGCCGGGCCGAGGGAGCCTGAACCAGACGCCCTTGGTGCGCCGGTCGTAGGACACGCCCCAGGACGCGGCGAGCCGCGCGATCGACGGGAGCCCACGGCCGCTGGACGCGGTGACGCCCGGCATCTCGATGCCCCGGGTGGGATGCCGGTCGCGGACCTCGATCCTGACGTCCCCCTCCTCCAGATGGCAGGAGACCTCGAAGGACGTGCCGGCGTAGGCGATGGCGTTGGTGGCGAGTTCGCTGGTGGCGAGGACGGCGTCGTCCGCGACCTGGTCCATGCCCCAGTCGGCGAGGACCTTGCGGACGAATCGGCGCGCGTCCGCCACCGCCGCGGCAGCGGACGGGAAGGTCGCCGATGCCGTCTGCCGATCCAATCTGTCGTCCTTCGCTCGAAGCGTCAGTCACTACCGGGTCTGGCTATCGTGGCAGACGGGACGGACAGGCGACCACGAGAGCCGTGAACCGAGGGGTGGAGCACCGGGTCAGGTCTCGGTGTCCGGCCCGCCACGAACGACAGACCGTAACACGAAGACTACAAGGGCGGATGCATGGTCATCGCCGTCCGAGCACCGTCCCCGCGCGGACCGGGCCCGGTACCGCACGGCGACGTAGAGTACTGGGTGCGGCCGGAAGAGGCCTGGTAAGGAGTCCGTGTCGTCCGGACATGGCCGATGTCCGGATCCCGACAGATCGCGGGCCAGGAGGATGAAGAGCATGCCGCGTACCTCGTCTCGTGCCCGCCCCGGCGGCGGGTACCGCGACACCGCTCCGCGCTACAGCGACGCCGATCTCGAACCGCTGCTCAGGGCGCTCGTCGCCGTCCGGGACGGGCGGGCGAGGTCGGAGCTGAACGTGCCGGGTGAGGGCGCCGTGGCCGAGGCCGCGGCGATCTTGGAGGAGATCCGGCAGAGCGGCCAGGAGCTGGCCTCCGGGCTGGCCCGCGTCCGGCGGGAGATCGGCCGCGAGGGGCAGCTGCGGGGCCGGCTCACGCCGGGGACACTGCGGGGCACCTGGGCGGCCGCCGCCGAGGACACCAACGCGATCATCGACAAGCTGACCGACCTGGTGACGGGGATGAGCCAGGTCGTGGAGGCGGTCGCGGCGGGCGACCTGAGCCAGCGGGTCGAGCTGCGGGTGCGGGGCAGGCCGATGCGCGGTGAGCTGCTGCGCATGGCAAAGTCCGTCAACGGCATGGTGGATCTGCTCGACCAGTTCACGTGGGAGGTCACCCAGTTCGCCCGGGAGGTCGGCACCGAGGGCCGCCTCGGCGGGCAGGCCCCGGCGCGCGGCATGACGGGCCGGTGGCGGGACGTGACGGCGTCGGTGAACGTGATGGCGTCCCGGCTGACCTCGCAGGTCCGCGACATCGCGGAGGTCACCACGGCGGTGGCGAAGGGCGACCTGACCCGCAAGGTCACGGTGGAGGCGACCGGTGAACTCCAGGAGCTGAAGCTCACCGTGAACACGATGGTCGACCAGCTGTCGGCGTTCGCCGACGAGGTCACCCGCGTGGCCCGCGAGGTCGGCACCGAAGGGCAGCTGGGCGGGCAGGCGAACGTGCCGGGCGTCAGCGGTGTCTGGAAGAACCTGACCGACAACGTCAACGCGATGGCGAACAACCTGACGTACCAGGTCCGCGGGATCGCGCAGGTCACCACCGCCGTCGCCGAGGGCGATCTCGGCAAGAAGATCACCGTGGACGCGCAGGGCGAGATCGCCCAGCTCAAGGACACCGTCAACACGATGGTCGACACCCTGTCGGCGTTCGCCGACGAGGTCACCCGCGTGGCCCGCGAGGTCGGCACCGAAGGGCGGCTCGGCGGCCAGGCGCGGGTGCTCGGCGTGAGCGGCGTCTGGAAGGACCTGACCAACAACGTCAACGGGATGGCGTCCAACCTGACCTTCCAGGTCCGCAACATCGCGCAGGTCACCACCGCCGTCGCCGAGGGCGATCTCGGCAAGAAAATCACCGTGGACGCGCAGGGCGAGATCCTGGAGCTGAAGGACACCGTGAACGCGATGGTGGACACGCTGTCGGCGTTCGCGTCCGAGGTGACCCGCGTGGCCCGCGAGGTCGGCACCGAAGGGCGGCTCGGCGGGCAGGCGATCGTGCCCGGCGCGGGCGGCGTCTGGAAGGACCTGACCGACAACGTCAACTCGATGGCCAACAACCTGACCAACCAGGTCCGTGGGATCGCGCAGGTCACCACGGCCGTCGCGCAGGGCGACCTGACCCGCAAGATCGAGGTGGACGCGCAGGGCGAGATCCTGCAGCTCAAGACGACGCTGAACACGATGGTCGACACGCTGTCGGCGTTCGCCGACGAGGTCAGCCGGGTGGCCCGCGAGGTCGGCACCGAAGGGCGGCTCGGCGGGCAGGCGATCGTGCCCGGCGCGGGCGGCATGTGGAAGGACCTGACCGACAACGTCAACGGAATGGCGTCCAACCTGACCTACCAGGTCCGCAACATCGCCCAGGTCGCGACCGCGGTCGCGCACGGCGACCTGACGCGGCGCATCGACGTCAACGCGCAGGGCGAGATCCTGGAGCTGAAGACGACGCTGAACACGATGGTCGACACGCTCTCGTCGTTCGCGTCCGAGGTCACCCGTGTCGCCCGTGAGGTCGGGATCGAGGGGCGGCTCGGCGGACAGGCGGAGGTCGAGGGGGTCTCCGGCACCTGGAAGCGGCTGACGGAGAGCGTCAACGAGCTCGCCGGGAACCTGACGACCCAGGTCCGCGCGATCGGCGAGGTGGCGAGCGCCGTCGCCACCGGCGACCTGACCCGGACGATCACCGTGGAGGCGCGCGGCGAGGTCGCGGAGCTGAGCGACAACGTCAACCTGATGGTGGCGACGCTGCGGGAGACGACCCGCGCCAACGAGGAACAGGACTGGCTGAAGACCAACCTCGCCCGGATCGGCGGGCTCATGCAGGGTCATCGGGACCTCCAGCAGGTCGCCGACCTGATCATGCGGGAGCTGACGCCGACGGCGAGCGCCCAGTACGGCGCGTTCTACCTCGCGGAGAACAGCGGCGAGGAGACCGAGCTGTCGCTGATCGCCGGTTACGGGACGCGCCGCCGGGCGAACCGGTCCCACGGCGACGGCGACCTCCGGTTCGCGCTGGGCGAGGGCCTGGTGGGGCAGGCGGCGCAGGAGCGCAGGGCGCTGCTGATCGCCGACGCCCCCGCCGACTACATCAAGATCGGCTCGGGGTTGGGCGAGGCGTCTCCCGTCAACATCATCGTGCTGCCGATCGTGTTCGAGGACGAGGTGCTCGGCGCGATCGAGCTGGCGTCGTTCGGCCGGTTCACCGACGTCCATCTGGCGTTCTTCAGCCAGCTGATCGAGACGATCGGGGTGACGTTGAACGCGATCCGCGCCAACACCCGCACCGAGCAGCTGCTCGGCGAGTCGCAGCGGCTCGCCCAGGAGCTGCAGGAACGCTCGGACGAGCTGCAACGCCAGCAGGGCGAGCTGCGGCACTCCAACACCGAACTGGAGGAGAAGGCGGCGCTGCTGGCCCAGCAGAACCGCGCGATCGAGATCCAGAACTTCCAGATCGAGCAGGCCAGGCGGACGCTGGAGGAGCGCGCCGAACAGCTGGCGATCTCGTCGCGGTACAAGTCGGAGTTCCTGGCGAACATGTCGCACGAGCTGCGCACGCCGCTGAACAGCCTGCTCGTGCTGGCCAAGCTGCTGTCGGAGAACCAGGACGGCAACCTCACCGGCAAGCAGGTGGAGTTCGCGCAGACGATCCACGACTCCGGCACCGACCTGCTGGAGTTGATCAACGACATTCTCGACCTGGCCAAGGTCGAGGCCGGGAAGATGGAGGCCCATCCGCACCGGATCACGGTGTCGGCGCTGGTCGACTACGTGGACGCGACGTTCCGCCCGTTGTCGGTCGACAAGGGCCTGCAGTTCGGGGTGGACGTCGCTCCGGACGTCCCGCCGACGCTGATCACCGACGAGCAGCGGCTGCAGCAGGTGCTGCGGAACCTGCTGTCGAACGCGGTGAAGTTCACCGCGGAGGGCGAGGTGCGGCTGCTGATCGAGCGGGCGGGCGACATCGACTTCACCCTGCCCGCGCTGTGGAACACCCCGGACGTGATCGCGTTCCGGGTGATCGACACCGGCATCGGGGTGTCCGCGGACAAGCTGCAGGAGATCTTCGAGCCGTTCCAGCAGGCCGACGGGACGACCAGCCGCCGCTACGGCGGCACCGGCCTCGGCCTGTCGATCAGCCGGAACATCGCGCGCCTGCTCGGCGGCGAGATCCACGCGGAGAGCCGCCCCGGCCGCGGCAGCGTGTTCACCCTCTACCTGCCCGCCCGGTACAGCGAGCGCGACGGCCGCCGCCGCGCGGTCACACCGGAGGAAGACGCGACGCCAGAGGGCACGCCTCGGAACGCCGCCCGCACCGGAGCCGCGGTCCCCGAGGAGACCGGCCCGGCCGCGGAGGAGCGTCCGCCCGCCGGAAACCGCCCCGGGGACGCCGAGGCCCTGAACGGCCTACTGGAGGACCCGCCCGCGGATCTGGTCGACACCGTCCTGTCGGGCCGCAAGGTCCTGATCGTGGACGACGACGTCCGGAACGTGTTCGCGTTGACGAGTGTCCTTGAGGGCTATGGAATGGACGTCCTGTACGCCGAGGACGGCCAGGCCGGGATCGACGTTCTGCACCGCCACCCCGATGTCGCGGTCGTGCTGATGGACGTGATGATGCCGGGTCTGGACGGTTACGCGACCACGGCGGCGATCAGGGAGATGCCGCAGTTCGCGGAGCTGCCCATTATCGTGATCACGGCGAAGGTGATGAAGGGCGACCGGGAGAAGAGCCTGGAATCGGGCGCGTCGGACTATGTGCCGAAACCGGTCGATGTCGACCACCTTCTTGACGTGATGAGGAATTGGCTGCAACCGTCCATCGTCCGCTGAGGAGGGGCGGCACCGCGGATGGGGACGCCGCGGGCGCTGACGCGGCCGGCGACGGCGGGGACCGGATCGGAGAGACGCGCGTGGACGACAAGGCGAAGATCCTGCTCGTGGACGACCGCGAGGAGAACCTGATCGCGCTGGAGGCCATCCTCAGCTCGCTCGATCAGGATCTCGTCCGGGCGCGGTCCGGTGAGGAGGCGTTGAAGGCGCTCCTCACCGACGAGTACGCGGTGATCTTGCTGGACGTCGTCATGCCGGGCATGGACGGTTTCGAGACGGCCCGCGACATCAAGCGCCGCAAGAAGACCCGCGACCTGCCGATCATCTTCCTCACCGCGGTGAACAGCGACCCCGACTACGCGTTCCGCGGCTACGCGGCGGGCGCGGTCGACTTCATCTCCAAGCCGTTCGACCCGTGGGTCCTGCGCGCGAAGGTGTCGGTGTTCGTCGAGCTGCACAACAAGAACAAGCAACTCCGCCACCAGACGACGCTGCTACGCGAGCAGGCGGCCCAGCTACGCGAACAGGCCGCGCTGCTCCGGTCCCGTCCCACGGACCACGAGGTCGGCGACCGCCTGAGGGCGGTGATGGAACAGGCCGAACTGGTCGGCAAACGCCTTCCCGACCCCCTCCGCCCCGACTTCGAGGAACTGGACCGCCGCCTGACCGACCTCCACCAGGCCCTGACCGACGACCCCCCACCCTCCCCCTGAGCGTCGGCAGCGAACGCACCGCAATTCACGACGGAAGGGCGCCCAGCGCCCGAAGAAGGAGTGCCCTGCAGCGAGCACAACGCACTTCCTTGCTCGCAGACCCCAGCCCGCCCAGCACCCCCCAACAACCTCGGGTTTGCGATCGCGTCCGAAAGCAGGTTCAAGCGAAGCGAGAAACCTGATCGCGCAGCGAGCCGCAAGGCGAGCCGAAGCGATCCAGCGATCGCACGCGGTGCACGACGACGGAGGCCCGCCGAGGCCGAAGAGGGAGTGCACCCCCATGGACACGAAGCAAAACCCACCTCACCCACCGCCCCCAGCCACCACAGCAACCCCGCAACAACCTCAGGGTCTGCGATCGCGTCCGAAGGCAGGTTTCGAGCCCGCGAGAAACCTGATCGCGCAGCGAGCCGCAAGGCGAGCCGAAGCGATGCAGCGATCGCACCGCGGTAGTTCAGGTTGAGGCGCCCCAGCGCCTCAACCTGAACTACCGCCAATAAGCACACCCCGGGCTGCGGCTATGCGGGTGAGGGTGCGGTCACGGCCGAGGATCTCGAGGGATTCGAACAGGGGCAGGCCCACGGTGCGGCCCGTGACGGCGACGCGGACGGGGGCCTGTGCCTTGCCGAGTTTGAGGCCGTGTTCGGCGCCGATCTGTTCGAGGCGGTCCTTGAGGGCGGCGGCGGTCCATGGAATGTCCTGGTAGGCGGTTTCGACGGCGGCGAGGATGTCGGCGGCGGGGTCCTTCATCGCCTTGGTCCAGGACTTCTCGTCGGTGGGCGGTTCGTCCAGGAACACGAAGTCGACCATGGGGACGATCTCCGACAGCACCGCCACCCGGGTCTGTGCCAGCGGCGCCAGTTCAGCGAAGACGGCGACGTCCACGTCGAACGGGGCGTTCTGGAGGAACGGCAGGCATTCGGCGATGAACTTCTCGGGCGGCAGCGCGCGGATGTAGTCGCCGTTGAACGCGCGGAGTTTCTTCTCGTCGAAGAAGGCGGGTGAGGTGTTGACGTCCTCGATGCGGAACTCGTCGACGATCACGTCCCAGGGGACGATCTCACGGTCGCCGGACGGGGCCCAGCCGAGCAGCATGAGGTAGTTGCGCATGGCCTCGGCGAGGTATCCCTCGGCGCGGTAGTCCTCGAGCGCGACCTTGTCGCGGCGCTTGGACAGCTTCTGCCGCTTCTCGTTCACGATGACGGGGACATGCGCCCAGACGGGCGGTTCGGCGCCGAGCGCCTCCCACAGCAGCTGCTGTTTGGGGGCGTTGGACAGGTGCTCCTCGCCTCGCACGACATGGGTGATGCCCTGGCTGATGTCGTCGACGGCGTTGGCGATCAGGAAGGTCACCGAGCCGTCGGCGCGGGCGATGACGAAGTCCTCCAGGACGGCGTTCTCGAAGACGGGCTTGCCGCGCAGCAGGTCGACGACGGTGGTCTGGCCTTCGTCGGGCGTGCGGAAGCGGAGGGCACGTCCGGGTCCGGCGTCGAGGCCGCGGTCGCGGCAGAAGCCGTCGTAGCCGCGGTGCTGGTCGCCGGTGCGGGCGATGACGGCCTCGCGGGTGCAGTCGCAGTAGTAGGCGCGGCCCTGTCCCTTGAGGGTCTGGACGGCCTCGGCGTGCCGGGCGGCGTTCGCCGACTGGAAGTAGGGGCCCTCGTACTGTTCGCCGTCAATCCCGAGCCAGGCCAGGGCCTGGATGATGCCCTCGGTCCACTCGGGGCTGTTGCGGGAGGCGTCGGTGTCCTCGATCCGCAGTACGAGCGTCCCGCCCGACTGCACGGCCATCACCCAGTTGAACAGCGCCGAGCGGGCGCCACCGACATGGAACATGCCGGTCGGGGAGGGAGCGAAACGGACACGGATCGGAGAACTCGAAGACATGTCTCCCAGCGTAGAGTGCGCGGGCCCCCGACGTCGTCAGGGTTCCCAGTGCGGGTCGCGTCCGGACAGGCCGACGAGGCGGTCGAGCAGCGGCGCGTCCTCCGGTACGGACACCTCGGGGCCGAACGCGCCGTACTCGCGGCCGACCTCCGCCGTCGGGACGAGGTGTTCCCAGGCGGCGCGGACGACGTCGTCGGGGAACGCGGGTTCGTGGCCGGTGGCGACGGCGAGGTCCCAGCCGTGCACCACCCAGTCGCCGAAGATGATCCCGGCGACGAACGTGGCGGGCATGGCCTCCTTGTTGCCGGTGAGGCTCGTGTTGCCCTCCCACGCCGCCGGATCCTGCCACGCCTCGGCGGTCGTGTGGACCTGCTCGCCGAACCGCTCCGCCCAGCCCGGTTCGGCGGTGAAGTCGTGGTCCTCTCCCGGCCCGGTGGTCGGCTGCTTCCGCGCGGCGGTCTCGGCCCTGGCGGTCCAGAGGAACAGATGGTTGACGAGGGTCCGCACGTCCCAGCCGGGGCAGGGGGTCGGCGCGTCCAGACGCTCCGGGGGGATGTCCCGGACGATCCGTGCCGCGGTGTCGGCGGCGGGAAGCATCTGGCTCCGCGTATTCATGATCGTCACCTCGCTCGTTCGTTCGAACATGCGGCCACGCTAGGACCGGCCATGGCGCCGGTCTTGAAGAAACGCGACATACCCTGAGCCGGTGGAACGATCCCTACCCGGCGGGACGCGGGGCATCCTGCGGGCGCGGGCGGGGTTGGAGCGCTTCCACGTCGAGCGCATCGCGCCGACCGCCGCGCTCGCCCCGTTCGTGGAGCGCTTCTGGGTGCTCCGGTGGGATCTGCGGGGTCGTCCGCCGCATCGTCAGCAGGTGCTCACCCGCCCGACGGTGCACATGACGTTCACCAGCTACCTGACCGCCGGGACGACGCGGGCCCGGATCGTCGGGGTGGTGCTGGACGACTTCGTGGAGGAGATCGCCGACGAGGGTCGTGTGGTCGGCGTGGAGTTCCGTCCCGGCGGGCTGCGCCCGTTCATGGACGCGCCGGTCGCCTCGCTCACCGGCCGGTTCACGACCGTGGAGGAGGTGTTCGGGGCGGACGGCCGGACGCTCGCCGACCGGGTCTTCGCGGCGGACGGCGCCGAGGAGGCCGTGGCGCGGCTGGCGGACTTCCTGACCGCGCGGGCGCCCGGGCCGGATCCGTCCGCCGAGCGGGCGGCCGGGATCGTCGCGCGGATCGCGGCCCGTCCGGGGCTGGTCCGGGTGGACGAGCTGGCCGCCGAGCTGCGGACGAGCCCCCGGAGCCTGCAACGCCTGTTCCACGAGTACGTGGGCGCCGGCCCGAAGTGGGTGCTGCGCAGGTTCCGGATGCTGGAGGCCGCCGCGCGGGCCGAGGCGGGCACGGCCGTCGACTGGGCGGGTCTCGCGGCCGAGTTGGGCTACGCCGACCAGGCCCATTTCACCCGTGACTTCACCGCGGCGGTCGGGAGGCCTCCCGCCAGGTACGCGCGCGAGACCGGTTCCGGCCGGGTCGACGAGTGAACGGCCCGAGGCCCGCCCGGCCGGGGTCGACGCGCACCATGCCTAGGCGGCCGGTCGCGCCTCGATGATGTGGTAGTCGGCGGGCGGTAGCGGCCCGGTCAGCGAGATCTCGGTGAACCCGGCGCGTTCCAGCAGGTCGCGGAACTCGGTCTCGGTGCGTTCCCGTCCGCCGGTCGCGACGAGCATGTTGAGGTCGTTGTTGACGATGCCCCGCGACTCCGGGGTGACGATCTCCGGCATCACCTGCTCCAGGAGGAGCAGCCGGGCGTCCGGGCGCATCGCGGCCCGGCAGTTCCGCAGGATCGCGGCGGCCTTCGCGTCGTCCCAGTCGTGGATCACGCTCTTGATGACATAGGCGTCCGCTCCCGCGGGCACGGAGGCGAAGAAGTCCCCCGCGACGATCTTCACGCGGTCGGCGACGTCGGTGAGCGTGTCGGGCGCGGCGTCGAGCCCGCCGGGCAGGTCGAACAGCAGCCCGCGCGGCCCCGGGACGGCGCGCAGGATCGCGGCGAGCAGCGTGCCGTCGCCCCCGCCGATGTCGGCGATCGTCCCGTACCGGCCGAAGTCGTGGGCCTCGACGATCCCCGGTGCGATGAAGCGGGTGTGTTCGGACATCGCCGCGTTGAACGTCGCGGACAGTTCCGGGCGCGACTCGAAGAACTCGAACGGCGTCATGCCGATCACGCGGCCCCACGCGTACTCCCCGGTGTGGACGGTCTCGGACAGGTCGCCCCACGCCCGCCACATGTCCGGGCCGCAGAACAGCCTGATGAGGGCGCGGATGGAGTCGGGTTCGTCCGAGCGGAGCCGCCGCCCTTCGTCGGTGAGCGCGAACACGTCGCGGTCCTTCTGTTCGACGGCGCCGAGGACGCTCAAGCTGCGCAGCAACCTGAGCAGGGACGGCCGGTGGGTGCCCGTCCTCTCCGCGAGTTCGGCGCTCGTCCGCGGCCCGTCGGCGAGCGCGTCGGCCAGGCCGATCTCGGCGGCGGCGTGCAGGACCTGCGCCGGCATGTAACCGAACGCCAGGTCCAATAGCGGTGATCTCGACACGGTCGACTCCCCCTCGGTTCGCTTCCGGATCGCGTTCGACGTTACGAAGCGCGCGACCGCCGGTCTTGGACGAATGTGACCTTCACCTCGGTGATCTCCCTGCGGATGGCCACTTCTTGGCCAACGCCGTTACCGGACCGTGTCCACCGCTAACCAAATGGACATGTCGGGTTTATCAAAATATTTAAGACTGACGGCTCCTGCTCCCCAGCGAACAAGGAGCCACCCGTGCACAGAACGGGGACCATCGCGACCGCCGCCACCCTCACCACTCTCGCCCTGCTCTCGCCCGCCGCCGGCACGGCCGCCGCCGCGCCGCCGCCACCGCCCGGAGCCGACACGGCGGCACGGCACCTCGCCGCCCTCACCGTCCGCGCCGAAGGCTCCGGCGACGGCTACAACCGGGACAAGTTCCCCCACTGGAGCGACCAGGGCGACAGCTGCAACACCCGCGAAGTCGTCCTCAAACGGGACGGGACGGGCGTCAAGACCGGGACCAACTGCTCCCCGACCAGCGGATCGTGGACCAGCCCCTACGACGGCGCGACCTGGACGAAGGCGTCCGACATCGACATCGACCACATGGTGCCGCTCGCCGAGGCGTGGCGGTCGGGCGCCTCGTCCTGGTCGACGGCCCGCCGCCGGACGTTCGCCAACGACCTGAACAGCTCGCAACTCTGGGCCGTCACCGACAACGTCAACCAGGCCAAGGGCGACAAGGACCCGGCGGAGTGGACGCCGCCGCGCGCCTCGTTCCACTGCATGTACGCCAGGTCGTGGATCGACGTGAAGTACCGCTACGGCCTGACCGTCGACTCGGCGGAGAAGTCGGCGCTGAGCCGCCTGCTCGGCACCTGCTGATCCCCGCTCCGCCCGCCGGCCCACCGGCGGGCGCGTTCAGCGGCCGAGCGCGTTCAGCCAGGTCTCGGCCGCCGCGATGTGCCCGTCGGTCAGGCCGGTGAGCGGATCGATCTCCACGAGCAGATGCTCGGCGACGTCAGGTTCGTCGGCGATGCACCTGGTGGCGTCCGGCTCGTCCTCGAACCACACGAACGGCCTGCCCTTCGCCCACGCCGCCACGTGACGGGCCTTCCACGCGCCGAGCGTCCGCCCCTCGTCGACCCCCGGGAACTGCGGAATCGGTACGAACGGCAACTCAGGCAAACCGACCCTGGGCGCTATCCACACATTGGCGTTGTCACACCAGTAACTGGCCCAGGCCAGTTCCGCGCCGGTGGACTCCGCCAGTTCGAGCAGGTCCGGACCGTGCGCGGGATTGAGCCAGAGCTTGAACGTCATGCCGTTCGGCGAGCACCGCCGTCGCTTATATCCGCGATGCGGCCTTTCCAGCGGATTGAGAACCCCGTCCACGTCGAGAAGAATCACCGGCGACCCCATACCGGGACCGTACGGCATCGGACACCCACTCGTCGAAGGTCGATTTCGGCGCGCGGCACCCGCGCACCGAATGTGATCAACACCGGGCGTCCCGGACGTAGAGTGGACGCCTGAAACGGAGGAGTCCCGGATGAACCGCGAACTGACGCTGATGGCCGTCCACGCCCACCCCGACGACGAGGTCCTGGGGACCGGCGGCCTTCTCGCGCGCTGCGCCGCCGAGGGCGTTCGCACGGTCCTGGTCACCTGTACCAACGGGGAGCAGGGCGACGACTCCGGCGGCGTGAAGCCCGGCGAGCCGGGGCACGACGCCGCCGAGGTGGCGCAGCGTCGCCTCGCCGAGCTCCGCGCGTCCGCGGACCTGCTCGACATCGATCATCTGGAGCTGCTCGGCTACCGCGACTCCGGCATGGCGGGCTGGGCGGCCAACGACGACCCCGACGCGTTCGCGAACGTCCCGCTGGACGAGTCCGCCGGACGGCTGGCCGAACTCATGGAGCACTACCGACCGCAGGTCGTCGTCACCTACGACGAGAACGGCGGCTACGGTCATCCCGACCACATCCAGGCGCACCGCATCGCGCTCGCCGCGGCCGAGAAGACCGGCGTTCCCGACAAGCTGTACTTCTCCGCCATTCCCCGCTCGGGTATCCGCCGCCTGTTCGACGCCGTCCGCACGGCGGGCGTGGAGATCGACTTCGATCCGCCCGAGGACTTCGGGACGCCCGACGAGCTGATCACGAGCACCCTGGACGTGTCCGCGCACGTGGACGCCAAGCGCGACGCCCTGCGGGCGCACGCGAGCCAGGGCGAGAACATCTTCCTGCTGCGGCTGCCGGACGAGACGCAGCGGATGGCGTTCTCGTTCGAGGCGTTCGTCCGGCACTACAGCCGTGTCCAGGCGCCCGACAAGGAGGACGACCTCTTCGCCGGGCTCAGGTGACCCGCTCCGAACACGGTCACGCGGGAAGGCGGCCGTCCGGTCCTTCGTGGGCCGCTCTCATCACGCGGCCGGTCCGGGCTTTTCGGGGATGAGGTCCGTGGCCGGGTCGATGAACCAATGGTTCGCCGGGACGATCCGTCCCGCGAAGACGACGTCCTTCTGTTCGAGGAAGGTGAACCCCAGGGAGCGGCAGATCCCGTTGGACGGGGCGTTCGTCGTCGCCGGAAAGGCATGGACGATCCCCCACCGGTTCTCGTCACGCGCCTTTTCCAGGACCATCCGCACGGCGCGCTTGCCCACGCCCCGGCCCTGGAATTCCGGAAGAACCATCCAGCCGATTTCGGAGAAGACCGTGCCGTCCACGTCGTGTGGCCAGAGCGTCACCATGCCCGCCACGACATCGGGCCGGCGCGGGTCGGGGACGATCATCTTGATCCAGGCCAGGCCCGCCGCCGCCTCGCCGACATCGCGGCGCACCTTCTCCTCGATACCGGCTCGGGGCAGTGGACCGCCGAGTTCGGCCATCATGACCGGATCGCAGCGCATCCGGACGTAGGCGTCCACGTCACCCAGTTCGACATCACGCAGATACAGCGCCGCCATCACGGCTGTGATTCTTTCGGACTGCGGCGTGCACGACTCCGACTTGGCGCATGTCGTCCGTCAGGGCGGGTGCCGCTCAGGGCCGGTAAGTGCCGAAATACCATTCGTTGCCGTCCGGGTCGCGGGCCCCGTAGTCACGGGAGCCGTAGTCCTGGTCGGTGAGCTCGCGGAAGATCTCGGCACCGGCGGCCTTCGCGCGATCGTGGTGGGCGTCCGGGTCGTCGACCGCGACGTAGAGCGCCGAGGTGCCCGGCTCGCCGTTGCCGAACATGAGCAGACCGGTGTCGTACCGCATCTCGGCGTGGACGATCCTGCCGCCGTCGTCCTTGTGGACGGCCACCGGCTCGAAGCCGAACGCCTTCTCCAGCCATTCCATGGATTTCGCGGTGTCGGCGCAGTTGATCAGCGGGTAGAAGGTCCTGCGGATCTCCAAGGTCATGGTTTCCTCCTTGCTCGTTGCCTACCCGCCCAGCCTGTTGGTAACGGATCCGTCCGTCTTGGACGAATGTGACTTCCGTGGCCGGGGCGCCCGCTCCCGCGACTGTTACTCTCCGTTGTTCGCCCGTGTCGGAAGGAAACCCGCACCGTGCAGCCAGAGCAGATCGACCGCGCGCTCGTGGACTTCGACGTCCTCGACGGGTGGATGAGCGGTCAGGGCCTGCCGGGCGGCCCGTTCGAGGACGTCCGGCCGCTGGCCGGGCGCACCGAGAACACGATGGTCGGGTTCCGGCGGGGTGGCCGCGACTACGTGCTGCGGCGGGGCCCGAGCCGGCTGCGCGCCCGCACGAACGACGTCCTGCGCCGGGAGGCCCGCGTCCTGGCCGCGCTGGCCGGCACCGACGTCCCCGCGCCGCGTCTCGTCGCCGCCTGTACGGACGAGTCCGTCATGGGCGGCGCCGTGTTCTACCTGATGACCCTGGTGGACGGTTTCAACGCCTCGGTGACGTTGCCGGAGCCGCACGCGGGCGACGCGTCCGTCCGCCATGAGATGGGGCTGAACGCGGCCCGCGCGGCGTCCGCCCTGGGCGCGGTCGACCACGAGGCCGTCGGGTTGGGCGACTTCGGCAGGCCCGCAGGGTTCCTGGAGCGGCAGGTGAGCCGCTGGCTGTCGGAGCTCGACTCCTACAACGCGCTGGACGGCTACCCGGGCCCCGACATCCCCGGCGTGGACGATGTGGCCCGCTGGCTGGAGGAGCGTCGCCCGGCGCGGTGGCGGCCGGGGATCCTGCACGGCGACTTCCACCTGGCCAACCTGATGTTCTCCCCCGACGGTCCCGCGGTGGCCGCGATCGTCGACTGGGAGACGTGCACGGTCGGCGACCCGTTGCTCGATCTCGGCTGGCTGCTGGCCACCTGGCCCGACCGCGCCGACGCGTGCGCGGCGCTGGCCGGGCCGCTCGGTGACGCGGGCGGCCTGCCCACGGCGGACGAGCTGGCCGACGCCTACGCCGAACGCGCGGACGCCGTCGCCGGACGCGACCTGTCCGCCCTCTCCTGGTACGGGGCGCTCGCGTGCTTCAAGCTCGGCATCGTCCTGGAGGGCACGAACGCCCGCGCGTTCGCCGGAAAGGCACCGAGGGAGACGGGCGACCTGCTGCACTCGATCGCCCTCGACCTGTTCCGCCGCGCCCAGACCTTCATGGCGTCCTAGGCTGTGTTCATTGCAGGCCAGGCCCACTGCGCTCGCCTAGCGGCTCGCTACGTGACCTGTCCTGGGGCGAACGCGCATCGCTTCGCGATCCGCCCGGGTGCGCTCGCCTTCGGCTTCGCTCCACCGGGCGGATCACGCGTTCGCGCGCGGGCTGAGGTCACCTCGAAACAGGTCGTCGGGGGCGCGGGTTGAAAAATCGGGCCGCGCGACGCAGCCTGGATGTGATCGGTGAGAGCGGGGCAGTCGGTGACGCCCTTGCGCCGAGTAGACGGCGAATCGAGCCACTCGCCCCGTTCCGCCGGTCGACGCGCGGGCGGTGAAAGGCCAGGTCGGATTCCTGCCAGCGCGACGGCGCCCGCGCCGGGCATGCTCATCCCATGGACGGGAAATTCCGCTTCGGTGTCGTCGGCGAGTCGATCCGTTCCGGCGCCGAACTCGCCGACACGGCGCGGCGTGCCGAGGACCTCGGATACGACGTGCTGGTGCTGCGCGACCACTTCGTCGCCGATCCGTTCGGCGACCAGCTCGCGCCGATAGTGGCGCTGGCCTCGGCCGCGTCCGTCACCGGCACGCTCCGCCTGGGCACGATGGTCCTGGCCAACGACTACCGGCACCCGGTGATGCTCGCCAAGGAGGCGGCGACCCTCGACCATCTCTCGGGCGGACGGTTCGAACTGGGCATAGGCGCGGGTTGGCTGCGCGAGGAGTACGCCGCCGCCGGGCTGCCGTTCGACCCGGCGGGGACGCGGGTCGGGCGGCTGGAGGAGTCGCTGCGCATCCTGCGAAGCCTCCTCGACGGGGAGAAGACCACGTTCGCCGGGGAGCACTACCGCGTGGACGGTCTGACGGTGTTCCCGACGCCCGGACGGCGTCCGCCGCTCGTCGTCGGGGCCGGGAGCAGGCGCATGCTCGGTATCGCCGGGCGGCTCGCCGACACCGTCGGCGTCCTCCCCCGCGCCCTCCCCGAGGGGACGATCTCCGACGAGATCACCGAGCGGCTTCCGGACACCATCGCGCGCAAGGTCGGCTGGATCAGGGAGGCGGCGGACGGACGCGACGTCGAGCTGAGCATGATGGTGACGCCCGTGTTCGGTCCCGATCCGCGCCGCACCGCCGCCAAGATCGCCGTGCTGCGGGGCTGGGGGACGGCGGCGGCCGAACTGGTCCTCGACATGCCGTCCCAGTTCGTCGGCCCGCCGGAGCACATCGCCGAGCAGATGCTCGCCCGCCGTGACCGCTACGGCTTCACCTACTACCAGGTGCCGGACGCGCTGCTGGAGGAGTTCGCCCCCGTCATCCCGCTCCTGACCGGCTGATCCGGGGGGACCCGTGGGGCCGTCCGCGGGCCGAGCCGGGCGCGGCGAGTCTCCCGTGCGGGGACGGCCGCCGCCCCGCCGGGGCGGCGCGGGGCGGCGGCCGTCGGCGCCGCGTGCCGGGCCGGCCACCCGGGCATCGCGGACGCCGGGGAGCTCGGGCCGACCACGGCGACCGGGCTCCCGGGAGGACGACCCGGCAACACCGCGGTGCGGTGCTCCGGGTCGCGATGTGCACGGCGCCTCCATGAGACGCGGGCCGCGACGGCCGAGGCGCGTGCGCGCGTCCCGTCCGGTGCGTCCAGGGCCCGTTCTAACGACCGGACGGTCAGGTCCGGCGCGGCGGGCGCCGCTCCGCTCCCCTCGGCGGGGACCGGCGGCGCTGTTGGAACGGGCATGCGGCGAGCATGTGACCGTGTGCCGGTCACCACAAGGCCAACGTTTCAATGAGTGAAAAGGGCGTCTTGTCGGTTATGGCGGGAATGACGCACGCTGCCACCCATGAGCGAAACACCCTCCAGGAACGCGCCGCAGCGGGTCGCCCTCGTCACCGGCGCGGCGGGCGGTCTGGGACGGGAGTTCGCGGCCGCCCTCGCCCGCCGCGGGCACCGGGTCGCGGGCCTCGACCTCGCCGACATGTCCGAGACCGCCGAGCTGATCGGCGACGCGTTCCATCCCGTGCGCGCGGACGTGACGGACCCGGAGGAGGTCGAGTCCGCGGTGGCGGAGGTCGCCACCCGGTTCGGCGGGCTGCACATCGTGGTCAACAACGCCGGGATCTACCCGCCGCTGGAGTTCGAGAAGACGACGCTGGAGGACTGGCGCCGGATCATGCGGGTGAACCTGGATGGACCGTTCCTGGTCACGTCCGCGGCGCTCCCGTACCTGAAGGCCGCCGGGTGGGGACGGATCGTGAACATCGTCTCGGCCGTGGTGTTCCTCGGTCCCCCCGACCTGGTCGCCTACACCACGTCCAAGGCCGGTCTCGTCGGGTTCACGCGGGCGCTGTCCAGCGCGGTCGGCGAGCACGGCATCACGGTGAACGCGATCGCGCCCGGCCTCACCCGCACCGAGACGGCGGCGCGGACGACCGGCGCGGACGGCGGGTTCGAGCGGGTCCGCGACCTGCAGGTCGTGCGGGCCGTCGAGGAACCCGCCGACCTGGTGTCCACGCTGCTGTACGTGGTCGACGAGGGCAGCGGCTTCCTCACCGGGCAGACGATCAACATCGACGGCGGTTCCGCCAAGCACTGACGGCGGCCCCCGCCCGACCGGCGGGGGCGGCACACCCGCAACCGCCCCTCCCCTCGGGGCGTTGACCATGTGAGCCCCCTTCCGGGGGCGGCTACCGAAACAGCCCCACGATCCCGGCGGGGCACTGAAAGGCAGATGATGAGGCCGATCGAGGCGCTGCTGGAGATCGCTCGCGACGAGGGCGTCACCCGGATCTTCGGCAATCCCGGCACCACAGAACTCCCCCTGATGGACGCGCTGGTGGAGGCGCCCGATCTGCAGTACGTGCTGGGCCTGCAGGAGGGGTCCGTCGTGGCGATGGCGGACGGGTACGCCCGTGCGTCGCGCCGGACGTCCCTGGTCAGCCTGCATGTCGCGGCGGGCGTCGCCAACGGGCTGATCGGCATGCTGAACGCCATGCGGTCCCGCACCCCGATGGTGATCATCGCGGGGCAGCAGGACCGGCGTCACCTCGTCCAGGACCCGATGCTGTCGGGCGATCTGGTGGGGCTTGCCGCGTCCACGACCAAGTACGCGGTGGAGGTCCAGCACGCCTACGACCTGCCGATCGTGCTGCGGCGCGCGTTCGCGCTCGCCGCGCGCCCGCCCGCAGGTCCCGTGCTGGTGTCGATCCCCATGGACCTGCTGGAGGAGGACGTCGACGTCGCGGTGCCGGCGCGCTCCCCGGTGACGGGCCCGGGCGCGGCCCCGGTGGACGACGTGGTGGCGCTGCTTGCCGGCGCCGAACGTCCCGTGGTGGTCGCCGGTGACGGGGTCGGCCGCGCGGGCGCCGTCGCCGACCTGGTCGCGGTGGCCGAACGGCTCGGCGCGACCGTCTACCACCAGCCGATGAACGACGGGATCGACTTCCCCACCGGCCATCCGCTGTACGCGGGGATGCTGCCGCCGCGCAACGCGATCATCCGCGAGCGGCTCGGCGCGCACGACGTGGCGCTCATCGTCGGCTGCCACGCGTTCATGCCGCACCACTACACGCCCGGCCCGTCCGTCCCGGACGGTCTCGCGATCGTGCAGGTGGACGAGGACCCCGCGGAGATCGGCCGGAACTTCGCCGTCCGGCACGGCCTCACCGGCGACCTGTCGCAGACGCTGTGGGCGCTCGCCGGACGGCTGGACGGGCGCGTCCCGGCGGCGCGGGAGCGCATCGAGCGGCTCGGCGCGGAACACTCCGCCGCCAGGAGCGAGGTGGAGGAGCGCGCCCGCGCCGCGTACGGGACGTCCCCGATGGCGCCGCGCGCCGCCGCCCACGCCGTCGCCGCCGGGCTCCCCCACGGGACGGTGGTGGTCGAGGAGGCGATCACCGCGGGGCTGGAGCTGCGCGCGGTGCTGCGCCAGGACCTGCCCGGCTCGTACGTGCACACGGTCGGCGGCGGTCTCGGCTGGGGCATCGGCGCGGCCGTCGGCACCAGGCTCGGCAACCCGGAGCGTCCCGTGGTGGCGGTGCTCGGCGACGGATGCGCGATGTTCGGGATTCAGGGGCTTTGGAGCGCGGCCAGGTACGAAGTTCCCGTAGCCTTCGTCGTGATGAACAACGGCGAGTACAGAACGTTGAAGAACACCCTTGACGAGGGTGGCGGCGCCTCGGCGAAGCACGGGCAGTACGTCGGCATGGACCTCAACCCGCCGTCGCTCGACTGGCAGAGCGCCGCGCGCCTGTTCGGCATCGACGCGGTCCGCGCCGGCTCGGCGGAGGAGCTGCGCGACGCCGTCGCGAGTGTCAAGTCGCTCGACGCCCCGCTTCTCATCGAGGCGCCCATCACCGGGCACGGTGAAAACGCTTGACGCCGGTGACCAGGACCGTCACCCGGTTCCCCGCACTTGCCGACAGGCACGATCACGGTGACCATCGGAGCATGGCCATCGATGGGACGGGTGAGGAACCGCCGAAGTCGGTCCTGGCACGGGGCCTCAGCCTGCTGGACGCGTTCGGTTCCGGCGACGGCGAGCTGAACCTCACCGAGCTGTCCGCGCGCACCGGACTGCCGAAACCGACCGCGCACCGGTTGTTGAACGAGCTGGTGCGGTGGGGCGGTGTCGAGCGCACCGAGTACGGCTACCGGTTGAGCATGCGGCTGTTCGTCCTCGGTCAGCGTGCGCCGCGTCCCCGAGGGCTGCGCGAGGCCGCGCTCCCCTACATGGAGGACCTGTACGAGGCGACGCACGAGAACATCCACCTCGCCGTCATGGACGGAACGGACACGCTCTTCCTGGAGAAGGTCAGCGGGCGTCGTTCCATGCCCATCGTGTCCAGGGTGGGCGGGCGGCTGCCCGCGTACTGCACCGCGACCGGGAAGCTGTTCCTGTCCCTCGGGCCGCCTGAGCGGCTGCAGAGCGTCCTGGCGGCGGGCCTCGTGCGTTACACGCCGCACACGATCGTCATGCCGGGCCTGCTGAAGCGGGAGCTGGCGCGTACCAGCGCCCGCGGCTACGCCGTCAACCGGGAGGAGTCGGAGGCCGGGGTGTCCGCGGTGGCGGCTCCGGTCTTCGACCGGCAACGCCAACCGATCGCCGCGCTCTCCATCACCGGGAACGCCTACCGGCTGGACCTCGACCGGCTGGCCCCGGCCGTCCGGACCGCGGCGCTGGCGCTGTCGAGGGAGCTGGCCCGCGAGAGCGACCTGAAAATGGGGATTCCCCGGTGATCTCGTGACACCGGGGAATCCCCGATTTTCCATGCACCGGCAGCCCTGTGCCGGGTCTGGGGAGGCCGCGCGGGGGGTGACCCCGCCGCGCGGCCTCAGCTCATCCTGAGCCGAACGGGCGCGGCTCGCCCTTCTTGCCCTTGCCGGGACCCCAGTCGAGGACCTCCCACTTGAGGCCCTTCAGGTGGCCCTGGCCGGTTCCGGCGTGGTACTTGCTCTTGGGCTTCTCGCCGTCCAGCAGGTACCGGAACGTGTAGGTGTCCAGGTCGAGCATGATGCCGCGGTGCGAGGGCGCGCCCGGCCCCCGGTCGCCGACGAAGCCGACGACGCTGCGGCCGTTGTAGCTGACCTTGACCTTGGTGAGCATGGGCCAGCTCGGGCTGGCGAACATGCCCTTCTGCATCGGCTTCCCGCTCGCGGGCGCGCCGGTGTCGCCCCGCACGCCGGAGCCGTCGTCCCAGAAGTAGGACGCGGTGGTCTCGCCGCTGAGGAGGACCTCGGGGTCCTTCTGCTCGCGCTTGCTCTCCGACGCCTCGGACTTCGCGTCGCGCTTCTCAGCGCTCTTCTCAGCGCTCTTCTCAGCGCCCTTGACGGCGCTCTGGTCGGCGCCCTTCACCGCGCTCCGGTCGGAGTGCGGCGTGGTGGCCTTCTGCTGCTGCTGGGCGGCCACGGCCTGCTTCGGGTGGAACTGGTTCTCGCTGGGAGCGGAGTCATCGCTCGCGGCTGCGACGCCGGCGACGAGCATGCCCGCCAGGGCGGTGCCGGTGACGCCGGTGAGGATGACATTGATCGCTCGCTGCTGCATGAATTTCCTTCGTTCGGGGTACAGGGCTGCCGTTCCGCGCCGGACCGGCGCATGCCGGGATCCGGGCAGAGGGAAACGGCTCCGAGACTCAGGACTCGGGAGATCACCGCCGCGAAAGAACACCCGCGTGAAACGGCCCACGGGCATGGCGGACCGCGCCCGCGCTCAACGGCGCACGACCGTCTTTGGGCGTGCGTGTGACACGGGCTTCGATGAAGCGGGAGAAATGCCGACCGGGGGCTCACGGGCCCAGCCGGTGCACGGCCGGTGCATGGGACGGCCGCAGTTCGGCAACGTTGACCCCGCCTGGCGGGCGGGATGCGACGGCTCTGCGTATGGCCAGGTCAACGGTTCATTGACCCTGACCTGGGGTTGACTATATACGGCATTACCGTGGTTTCGCCAAACGGGCGATTTCTTTACCTTCGGCCAGGTAGATCTTTTTCTCGGGAACTAATCCGGAGCCCTTATGGCGGCGGCGCCGACGTCCAGTCGGGCCTCTCCCTGCGCCAAGCGAAAAGATCTTTGCGGCCATGGGGCGCGGCCGACCCGCGCGCCTCGGAACGCCAAGGAGGCGCCATGTACGGGCGCCGGTGAAACACCCCGCGCCCGAGGTCACGAGAACGCCGCGCAAGCCGCTCTGGGCAGGCGTCAGAGGGTTCTCGGCGCGTTCGTCGCGGAAGGAGGCGCGGCACCTGAGATTACTTGCCATGGACCCCTATAGACGGGGTCTGAGGGTCGACCGAAGGCCGCGATGGTCCGTGTGCGAATCGTCACAGGACCAGGGGGTTCAGGGGCTTGGAGGCCAAGGACAAGCGGCGAGAACCGCCTGTGCCGCGCCGGCACGCGGTTTTTGGTGTGGCTCTGACTCAGGGGACGGCGATGAGGATGTGGCCGAGCTCACGGCCTTGACGCGGTCGTGAGCCGGGTGCGCGCCGAGTGGGGCAGCCGAGGAAGCGCGGACGCTTCACCGGCGCCGGAGACTGTGGGCGCGGTCTCCGATGTCCTTGCCGCTTAGAGTGAATAGACGGCCCCGGTCGACCGACCCGAGGCACGGCGTCTCGCCGACGCCTCAGTACGAAGCAGTCCGCGCGCAGCCCGCGTTTCCCCGGGTTCAGCCTTGCCGGGCCGCGGTGCCCGGGCGTGTGGCCGCGGTTGACCGCCGTCTGTGCGATGTGGTCGGTCACCGACCCGCCACCCGCCCACATCGTCCTGCTGTCCAACCGGACCCAGGGACCTCAAGGTTCACAAGCACGCACGTGCCGGAGAGGCGATGAAAGACCGGTTCGTCCATCCGTCCGGGCCTCTGATCTCCGCTGTGCGCCGGAACAGAGGCCCACGGGTGGTGGAGAAGCGGGAGTGCCGGATCAGCGCGCCGGATAGATCGGCGACTGCATGAGCGGCATCGGGCCCGTGCCCCCGACGACCTGCTGCGGCGCGATGAACGGCGACTCGGCGTAGGCGGGTTCCCCGAGGGGGGAGACCGCGGCGATCACCGGTCCCTGCGCCGCGGGCACCGCCTGAGCCGTGGGCGGCGGGACGGAGGGCGGCACATGGGTGCCGTCCGCCCGGCGCGGCTCCACGGGCGGCGCGACGTTCTGTTCCACGCGTCTCCCGGCCAGCAGGGCCATCAGCGCACGCGCGGCGTCGGCGTCCAACCGAAGCAGGACGCTCGGCGTCCCCGTCTGGTCGACGAACGGCGAGACCGATGGTGCGGTCGGTAGCGGCGGCAGCGCCGCCCGCATCTCCTCACGGAGATCCTGGGCAAGTCGCAGCGCCTGGCGGTCACTGTCACTCAAGTGTGCGTTCATCGCGATCTCCGGGGAGTTCACGTGCGGCAGGTCCGGCGCTCATCCTGCTAGGGATGGCGTGCAGGTGCAAGGGCTGATGCACGTGCATTTGGAAAAGTTCCTGCCCGTAACCCCGGCGCCCTTCGCTCGTTCGCGATCTACCCGTCCCACCCTCACCCGGCGTTGAAGACGCGCTGACCAGCACAGACCTGCGCGACCGGCCCCCGGTTCACCGGCGAGACGCTCGCGAACCAGCCGACCGGGACGTCCTGCTCGATCGGCAGGTACCGCCAACGCCGACCCACCGGAACCCTCCGGGATGCGAGCCGGACCTCCACTGCGCCCTCGCATGTCCATCAGGTCGGCGACCCGCGGGCACCCGCCACGAACGCCCACCGCCCGCCTCCACCGCCCGCCTCCACGGCACTCTGCCCGGACGAATCACGGTTTCGTCGAGGCAACGGTCGCGTTCGACACCGACTCCAGCGGACGAAGGGGCGGCTCATGCGGCGCCGACCAGTGTCGTACGGTCACGGCATCCTGGACGGGTGACAGACACACTCAGCGTCCGAGCCCTCAACCGAGCCACGCTGGCCCGCCAGCTTCTGCTCGCACGGGAGCCGATCACGGTGACCGAGGCGGTGGGACGGCTCTGTGGGATGCAGGCGCAGGAACCGAAACCGCCGTACCTGGGGCTCTGGACACGGCTGGACGGCTTCCGGGCGTCCGATCTGCACGGCGCGCTGCACGACCGGTCACTCGTCCGAGCGACCATGATGCGCGCCACCCTGCACCTGACGACGGGCGACGACTACGCGGCGTTCCGGACGGCGCTCCAGCCGATGCTGGACAGCGCCCTGCGCGTGCTGGGCGACCGCGCCAAGAACCTCGATGTGTCCGAGGTCGTCCCGGTGGCGCGTGCGCTCTTCGCGGGGGCACCGCGCACGTTCAACGAGGCGCGTGCGCTGCTCCAGCAGGAGTTCCCGGACGTCAACGACCGAGCCCTCGGGTACACCGTCCGACTCTGTTTGCCGCTGGTCATGGTTCCCACCGAGGACAGGTGGGGGTTCCCCCGCAACTCACGGTTCACCCTGGCCGATGACTGGCTGGGCGCCGACCTGGCGACCGAACCGGCGACCGACGAACTGCTGCTCCGCTACCTGGCCGCCTACGGGCCCGCGTCCGCCGCCGACGCGCAAACGTGGTCCGGCCTGGCGGCGACCGGTGAGGCATGGGAGCGCCTACGCCCCGGGCTCCGTGTCTTCACCGACGACAAGGGGCGGGAGCTGTTCGACCTGCCCGACGCCCCACGCCCGGATGAGGACGTTCCAGCCCCGGCACGGTTCCTGCCCGAGTTCGACAGTCTCGTACTGGCCCACGCCGACCGCAGGCGCGTCATCGCCGACGCGCATCGCCCGTCCCTGACGACGAAGAACCTCCGCGTCCGGGCCGTCTTCCTCTGGGACGGCTTCGCTCACGGTGTCTGGGAGACGGAGTACAAGCGCAAGGTCGCCACACTGCGGTTGCGCCCCTTCGAGCCGCTCCCCCGGGCCGCCATCGACGAACTGACCGCCGAGGGAGAGTCACTTCTGCGTTTCCTCGAACCGGAGGCGAAGGAGACGGTAGTGTCCTTCGTCGAAGGAGACTGACGCGAGCCCATGACGGCCGGTCGTCCCGGGCATGCCCTACCGTTCGGACACGCTCGGCCGTGCGCGGCGGATTTCATCGGTCCAAGCGCGCCCGACGAGAGCATCGACCCGCCGCCACATGCGGACATGACGGTGTGAGCCCGAACAACTTCGAATAGTGATCAATCCGATACCCGCGCTGATTGAAACTTTCATCAGATGGGTCCAAGCTGTCTCCGACGTCTGGAATGCCCCGCCCGTTCCTTCCGACCGCCGACAGGACACGACGCATGTTCGAGATCTGGGAGACGAGTGAGCCGGCACGGCTCATCAGCGACGCGGGGAGCCTGCAGGTGGCGTTGGAGAAGGTCGACACGATGTGCCGGCTGCGGCACGACCAGGCCGTGGCGCACATCGGCGACACCGCCGAGGGATACCACTTCGAGATCAGGGACCACGAGGGCAAGGCCCTCGCGCGGCTGAGCTATGTGCCCGACCCGTCCCGCGCCTACCAGAGCGTCGTGATCGAGGAGATGCGAGGCGAGGGCGGCGAGTAGACCGCCGTTAGCCCGATGCCCCTGGCCGCCACGGTCAGGGGCTTTCGTACGCCGGCATCGCCCCGCCCCTGACCGTCGGCCCCGGATGGCAGTATGCGTCTGGCACGTGGTCTCGGAGGACGGGGAGTGGCGGTGCGACAGGCATGGCGGCGTTCGTGGCCGGGAGAGCAGGAGACCCGGCCGTCGCCCGCCGCTGCCGCGGACGACCTGACGGCCGAGGCGCTGCGGTCGTTCGCACGGGGCGACACCGTCACGTTCGAGACGCTCGTCGCGCTGCTGACCGGCCGGCCCGAGGCCCCCGAGGGCGACACGGCTCGTTGGAGACTCACCGCCGACCGCTGCCTCGCCACACGGCTCCGCCGGGCCGTCACGATGGCCTGGGACCGCGGTTGGCAACCGGCCGACGTGGTCCGGTACGCGTCCCGCCGTCACACGTCCAGGCACGGACGGCTGCTGACGGACGCGATCGCGAGCGAGCTGCGGGCCTGTTCCGCCGCCGACATCGACCACCAATGGCACGAGCAACTCGCCGTCCTCGCGGCGAAGGTGTGGTGGGAGGACGACGATGCACACCCGGAACTCTGGTGCGAACGCGAGGGCGTGGAGCGCGCGGTCTATGTCGCCTCCGTCCTTGAGCTCGTCCACCTCCTGGAGAACGTCCCGAGGTTGCCGAGCCTGGGCCCGCCCCCCGGGGCGTCCACCGGCACCGGCGCGCGGAACACGGGGTCGACCGACCAACGGATGCTCGGCCGCGTCAGAGCGCTCCTGGCCAAGGCCGAGTCGACCGAATACCCGGAGGAAGCCGAGGCGCTCAGCGCACGCGCCCAGGAGTTGATGGCGCGCCACAGCATCGACGACGCGCTACTTGCCGCGGAGACGGGCGACACGCGCGGCCCCGCCGGGCGGCGAATCCCGGTGGACAGCCCCTACGACGCGCCGAAGGCGGTCCTGCTCACGGTCGTCGCCGACGCCAACCGCTGCCGGGCGGTGTGGCATCGAGATCTGGGGTTCTCCACGGTCCTGGGTTTCCCGACCGATCTGGCGGCGGTGGAGATGCTGTTCACGTCGCTGCTCGTCCAGGCGACGTCCGCGATGGTCCACGCGGGTCCCAGGCGGGATGCGCGGGGACGGTCACGCACGCGTTCGTTCCGCCACGCCTTCCTGAACGCCTACGCCGCCCGTATCGGGGAGCGGCTGCACGAGGCGGCGCACCGGGCGGCCGCGGGCGCCGGCGGGAAGGATCTGCTTCCCGTACTGGCCGCGCGCGACCGGGCCGTCGATGAGGCCGTCGACACGATGTTCCCGAACCTCGCCAAGGGACGGGCCGGTTCGGTGTCCAACTACGAAGGCTGGGTGGCCGGGCGTGCCGCCGCGGACCTCGCCAGCCTGAACGGACGCCTCGAGGTCACCGGGGCGTTCCGCCGTTCCTAGGGCACGGCGTCCCCCCGGGGGGCGAGGGGGACTTCCGATCATGTGCTCGTTCTTCCTCGTCTCGGGAGCGGGTCAGGCCTTCCTGCGCCTGGTGTTGCCGCCACGGCCACGCAGCGGCACACCCGCCTCCTTCAGCACGTTGTAGATGAACCCGTACGACCGACCGGTCTCGGCCGCCAGGTCACGGATGCTCTCACCGGCCGCGTACCGCGGTGCCAGCTCGGCGGCGAGCCGGGTGCGTTCGGCACCGGTGACGCGGGTGCCCCTCGACAATGTTCGAGCCACGGGGACCTCCTGTTCGCAAGGCTGGGCAGCGGGGCCCGTCCCCGCAGCTCACAGCAGTGTTGATCTCCCCAACGTACACATTCCCCCGATTACACCGTCGATGCCGCGCGAATCACCGCGAATTCGGCCGAAGCTGGTCTTTTTCATGGTCAACGGCGTGTCGCCCATGTACCGACACTCCTCCCGAGCCACACGGACCCGCCGGATCCAACAGAGATCCCGTAGACCAAGACAACCCCGGCCCCGACACGGTTCACTGCTGGACAACGGATCACGCACATTGGGGAGGCACCCGTCCATGCCCGAGGACGCGACCACGGAGTTCTGGAAGAGCCTGAAGCCCATCGAGAACTCGCAGAAGCCGGACGCCCTACCGGAGCTCTACCTGTCGAAGGTCGCCACCGACGACGACCGCTACTACGTGCCGTTCACCGAGACCGTCGGCTCCCGCCCGCTGTGGATCAACGTCAAGGACAACACCTGGTCGGACATCCTGCGCGCCACCAGCGCCGGTCTGGTGAACCGGCACTACCACCCGCACGAGGTGTTCGCCTACACCATCTCCGGCAAGTGGGGGTATCTCGAACGTCCCTGGACGGCCACCGCCGGTGACTTCATCTACGAGGCGCCCGGCGAGGGCCACACCCTCGTCGCCTACGAGCACGAGGAGCCGATGAAGACGCTGTTCATCGTCAAGGGCCCCCTCGTCTGGCTGGACGAGAACGGCGACCCCGACGGGTACTTCGACGTCCACGACTACATCGCGCTGTGCCGCGAGCACTTCGAGAAGGTCGGTCTGGGAGCCGACTTCATCGACCCGCTCTTCCGCTGACCCGCGTTATCCACAGAACGAGATTCTGCTGCTTTCCGCCGCGGCGGCGGTACATGCTGGCCACGTCCCGCCGCCGCGAGGAAGGAGCGGCCCCATGGCCACGATCACGTTCCCCGTCCCGTCGACCACGACCTCCCGGTTCGCCGTCGCCGCCGAGAGCGTCCCGCAGGACCTCCCCGGCCTCCTGCACAGACATCCGACCGGCCCCTTCCACGCCCACATCACCGGCCGCCTCGGCTCACCCCAACTCCAGGTCGCCCGTGAGGACCTCTCCTCCTTGTGCTGGGATCCCGGGCAGATCAGGGCGGTCCGGCTCGAAGACCGGCACGCCGCACGAGCTTTCAACGACGCGACCGAGTTCGCCGTCGTCACCGCCTTCGCGCCGATCACCGACCAGCCCCGCGGCGTCCAGGTCGCCCGCTCCGCCGCGCACACCATCGCCGAGGCCACCGGCGGAATCATGGCCGACCTGGTCACGGGCCACGTCCTCACACCGTCCGCGCCCGAGAGAACACGGTTCGTGCTGGGCGATCACTGGCTCGGCGACGTTCTGCCACCCTCCCGGGCCAACGGCCACTGCACGGCCCCCGACCCCGAGATGGACCCCGAGGGCGTGAACGGCTGCGCCTGCGTCCGCCTGCAGACCCGCGGGCTCCGCCGGTTCGGCCTCCCCGAACTCCAGATCAGCGAGGTCGCCTGCCCCCACGACCTGGCCGCCCTCAACGTCCTGCGCACAACGGCCCGCCGACTCCTGACCGACCACTGGTCCTGGCTGGCCACTGGCCCCGCGGCGCGCACCCGAACGATCGCCGCCGACCTCCGACTGGCCCGGGGCGACTTCAACGACTTCTGGGGCTCCACCCGCCGCACCCCACCCACTCCCCCGACCGCCTTCCACGTCACCCTGTCCCCGCGAACCCCACGTCTCCTCACGGTGGCCCCACCCGCAGACTTCGACGGCACGATCAACGACTGGCTCTGGGACGACACCCTCCCCCTGGGCATGTACGACGTCCTTCAAGCCCACCCCGACCCCCTCCCCACAGCCGCCTAACCCCACCTGAAACCACCCGCGCACTCGCGCCCACATCCGCACTGTCCTCAGCCGCACCGGCGCCCACCACCTCACCTGCGCAGTGGGGCCGAAGTCCACGCTGGGGCGAGGTCGACCAGAGCCCCGCCGGGTCGTTCACGTACTCCGCGCTACAAGCCGGTGAGCTGCGAGGTTGCTGACGAAAGTCAAGGGGGCCGCGGGGACGCCCGGCGAGGACGACGTCCGCCACATGGACTGGGCCGTCGCCGCGGCGGGCGCACAGCCCGAGCGCGGCCGGGTTGTCCTCGAACCGACCGATCCTGCTGACGCCGACAGGACGTTCGACAACGCCGGATGGGCGAGGCAGAAGGCGATCGCGAGCTGCGCGGGCGTGACGCCGAACCCGTCGGCGATCCGCCGGATCTCCGGAAGCGCGGCGCGAATTCTGGTCACCGATGGCCGAAGGCGCGCCTCCCCGAGTACGGCGTCCGGCGGCAAGTGCCCATCCGGATATGTCTAGAGATGTCAGGCATATCGTCCGGGGAGATCGAGCGGACTCAAATGATCTCCCAATTGACTGTGAGCAATACCGAACACTCTGTAGCCGGAGTGACTACGATCGGCATTCACACGGTGACCGACGCGATCCCCCGGGGCAGAGATGTACCGTTTCCTGACACAGCCCGTTTCTGTCGCGATGTTCAGCGACCTGCTCCGGTACACCACCGGAGTACTGGGCTGCACCGCCCTGGCCGGCTTCATCTCGATCAGCGCGGCCACCCCCGTCGAGGCGGTCGCCTCCGCCGCACCTGAGCCGCACAGGTCCCTACCGCCGGTCTGTCGTCGTGCCCAGATATCCGGCGACAGGCACGCGACGTACAAGTGCAAGGAGGCATGGCTGGCGATGTACGAGCGATCCCGGAGGCGATCCGGACGCGGCCGGGAATTCTCCCGTCGGAGCGACCGATTCGAATGGAAGTTCAAGGTCAGACGGGATCCCCAGACGCCGAAGCGGGTCGACGAGCCCCGCCCCCGGCCCACCGTGGTGGACGCCCCGAAGGTCACCTCCCCCTCCCCGTCGCGTCCTCGCAGCTCGCCACCACGTGTCTCACCGGCTCCACAACCAACCCTCACCCCCCGCCAGGCGCAGAACCTCGACTCGCGACCGTTCCTTTTGGAGCCGCTCCTACTCTTCGGCCTCCTGCTACCGGCCGCCGCGGCGATCTGCTACTCGTTCCGGCGCCGCCTTTGCGCCGCCGTCGGGCTGTCCGCGATCTCCGCGGCCATGACCGCGAGCCCACAACCCGCCCTGCTCACCTTTCGCTCCGAACTCGATCCCTTCGCCGCTCCCGCCACCGGACTGACGGGTCCGGGTGCCATCGCATCCGCTCGGGCACTGGCGCTGACCGCCCTCGACGAGTACGGCCACAGTTCTCTCGTGGTGATCCCCCGCCCCGACGCCATCGCTCTGTTCGGCCTGGGTGAGGACGAGCTTCTCGACGACGACACCGCCGGTCTCTTCATCCCCGGCAACCTCGACGCCGCCTTGGCGTACCTCGAGACCGAACTCGTCATCCGCCAGAACACCGGCGTCACCCAGGGACGCCGCCTCCTCCTGGTGGCGGACTGCGCGACCGAGGGCGACCGGATCCACAAACTTCTCGGCCGGCATCCCGGCGCCGTCTGCGCGATATTGCTCGGCTCCTGGACCGGCGACCAGGCCACCGTCGACGAGGAAGGGCTGGTCGACGCCCCTCCGGCCCTGGCCGCCACTCTGCCGAACCGCCTACCCGCCATCTCCCGCGTCGAGGCCCGCGAACGCCTCCTCTCCGCACTCGCCCGCCAACAACAAGATCGAGAACCCCCTTCCAAACGCCGCTCCACCCCACGCCGCCCCTGACCCCCACCACCACACAACGACGGTTCAGGCCCGGAACCGCGCAACCCCCACCCACGACTTAGGTCATGCGCACCTCCGACCAATCTCACCGCCCCAAACGAGAAACACAGGGCCCATCTCGATGAGGAGCCAACCCACCCGCAAAACCTCGAGCGCACCCCGCGCAGAGCGTCGCCGCGTCCGAGTAGCCAATCCGCCGCAACGCCGCATTCACCCACGGCCCACCTCCAGCGCTCACACGCACTCGAGCTGGCGAGACGGGCACACACAGCCGAAGCCCGCCTCGACCAAGAGCCCACCCACAGAAGGCACTCGGCCCCAGCGCACTGGCACGTCCCCGACTGTCCAGTGGAGCGACACGACGCTCACACACCGCCCGCCTCCGCGACGCCCACAAGCACTCAACGCCCCGAGACGGTTCGTCCTCCTAGCGGGGGCGGACAACCAGGGCCAGGAGTTCAGCACGTACGTGATCCCAGCCACCGTCAGCAGCGGCAACACCCAGCGCCAAACCCACCTCGACCCGAAAGCCCCACAAACCCACCCACTCAGCCAGCGCAAGCACATCAACACGCCCGACTGTGATTGGAATGACGCGATCCTCACACACCGCCCGCCGCTAGGACGCTCACAAGCACTCAGTCGGGCTGAGAGAGAAGGCAACGTCTGGATCTGGCTAGCGGAGGGACTCAACCCGGCCGGACGAGTTCCAGCACGGGGGCGTCCGGGCGCGGGCGGGCCGATGGTTTGCCGGGAGAAGGCGGCACTGGACGGTTCTTGGGGGAGGTCGGCCAGGAGTGGGATTGAGGCACGGGCTAGGGCGGTTCGTGATGGATCGGTTGGCGGCGTCCGGGCGTGCGGCTACAGCCATCTGTGGTGGGCCTTAAGGGGACGGTGTCCGTTGGTGTTTTGCGATCTCGGTGCGGAGGGCCGAGAGGCGGCGTAGGGCGTTGTTGAGGGTTCTCAGGTCCGGCGGCTCGTCGGCTTGTCGGTCGATGTAGGACGCGCAGCGCAGTATCCAGCCGCGGACGACGTCCTCCGTTCTGGTCTCGGCCTGCCGTGTTCTGCGCAGGTCCAGTTCGCGTTTCTCCTCGGCGACCCGGCGCATCAGTGTCTCGTCCGCGCTCAGGGCCCGGATGTCGGCGACCGAGTAGCGGCCGAGGCGGTCTGTTGCGAGGTCGCGTTCGACGGCGATCCGGGCGAACGTTCTGCGGGGCCAGGAGAGGATCGTTGCGGCTCCAGCGGCGTCGACGGTGTCGGTCAACGGCCCCTTACGGGCGGAGACGACTTTTTCGACGGCGTGAGGGTCGAGTTGGCCCAGGTCGCGCAGGAGGTAGACCGGGTATCCGCGGAAGCTGCTGATGACGTCGAGGTCGCCCTGGGCGGCCAGGACTTCGACGTCGCGCCTGTCGACGTCGAGCCCGAGCCGTGCGGCCAGGATGGTGGCCGCCCTGGCGGACCCGATCGGCGGGTCGTCACCGAATCTGGCGATGACCTCCTCGGCATGACCCCGGTATTTCTCGGCGAGACTCGCGGACCATCGTTCGCCGTCGAGATCGGGATCGGGGAGGATTCCGTGCTCTAGGCCTACGCGCATCTGCCATCGGGTGAGCCCGAGATGCCGGGCGAACTGGTGGGCGCCGAAGTAGGCGCGAAAAGTCTGTTCGGGCACGCTTTTCGCCTTTCTTTGCCGCGGTGAGACGTTGACCAGCCTCGTTCACGGGGGCCGCCCCGGACAATAGAATGTGATTCTGTGGATAACTTGAGGGGCGATTTTTCCTGTTTGTCGGCGATTGGCGTCTCAGGGTGGGAGAATGAGCGCGATACGGAGGCTGGGCATCGGGTTGGCGGCCTTGGGGCGGCCGGCGTACATCAACGTGGGCCGGGCGGACGAGCTTCCAGGTCGGAGCGTGGAACAGATGCGCGCGGCCACCTGGAGCGTGCTCGACACCGCCTACGCCGCGGGGATTCGATGGGTGGACACGGCGCGGTCGTACGGTAGAGCCGAAGAGTTCCTGGGGGGCTGGCTCACGGCACGCCGTCCGGAAGAGTTGGTGGTGTCGAGCAAATGGGGATACACCTACGTCGGTGATTGGAAGATCGACGCAACTGTGCACGAGGTCAAGGAGCACAGCATCACCCGTTACCGGGATCAGTACGACGAGACCCGCGCCCTTCTCAACGATTATTTGTCTGTCTATCAGGTGCATTCACTCACCGAGGCGAGTCCTTTGTTCCAGGACGTTCGGCTACAGGCCGCCCTGGCCGAGGCTGCCGCCGATGGTGTTCGTGTCGGTTTCTCGACGTCCGGACCGAGGCAGGCTGAAACGATAAGGAAGGCGATGGCGCTGGAGGTGTCCGGTCGTCGGCTTTTCAGTACCGTCCAATCGACTTGGAACGTCCTTGAGACGTCCGCTGAGGACGCACTACGAGAAGCCCACGCCGCAGGACTTCATGTGCTTGTCAAGGAGGTACTCGCCAATGGAAGACTCGCCGCGGAGCCGCCCCTGGCGGTGCGGACGATCGCGGCGGAGAAGCGTGTCGGACCGGACGCCGTCGCCCTTGCGGCGGCACTGAGCCGGCCGTGGGCGGGCACGGTTCTCCTCGGCGCGGTCAGTCCCGCGCAGTTGCGAGCCAATCTGGCCGGGGCGGACCTGGTCCTCGATGAGACCGATCTGGGCACCATGGCGGATCTGAGCGTCTCGGCTGAGGCGTACTGGGCCGAACGAAGCGCCCTTCCCTGGACGTGAGGACCTTCCGGTCGGACGAACGGGGTGGGGCATGGCACGATTGAGCGCGCCCCAGCACGATCGGATCTCCATGCAGCCAGACCTTCCTCAGATAATCGGCCCGTACCGCGTGGTCGCCCGGCTCGGTTCCGGTGGGATGGGAGAGGTGTTCCTCGGCGCGTCACCGAGCAGACGGCTGGTCGCGGTGAAGGTCATCCGGTCCGAGTTTCTGGACGATCCCAGGTGGAGGGCGAGGTTCCGCCGTGAGGTCACATCCGCGCGGTCGGTCAGCGGCTTCTACACGGCGCCGGTCGTCGACGCGGATCCGGACGCCGACCAGCCATGGCTCGCGACGCAGTACATCCGTGGTGTGAGCCTGTCCAGAGTCGTTTCGGAGAAGGGGCCACTGCGTGAACAGGCCGCATGTCATCTGGGAGCCGGGCTGGCCGAAGCTCTGATCGCGA
The DNA here is from genome assembly GCF_003634705.1 of Actinomadura pelletieri DSM 43383. Classification (GTDB taxonomy): domain Bacteria; phylum Actinomycetota; class Actinomycetes; order Streptosporangiales; family Streptosporangiaceae; genus Spirillospora; species Spirillospora pelletieri. The sequence goes on from NZ_RBWU01000003.1 coordinate 41,597, forward strand.
TCCATCGGGCGGGGATCGTCCACCGGGACCTGAAACCGTCGAACGTCCTACTAGCGGCGGACGGCCCGAGGGTCATCGATTTCGGCATCGCGCGGCCTCTCGACGCGCTGCCCCTGTCGAAGACGGAGATTCTGGGGACACCCGCGTACATGTCACCGGAACAGGCCCTGGGCGAACCCGTCCAACCGGAAAGCGACGTGTTCTCTCTCGGTTCGACGCTCGTTTTCGCGGCGACCGGCGCGGCACCGTTCGGAACCGGCCACAAGGTTCGCGCACGTATCGTCCACCGCGAGCCTGACCTGAGCCGGTTGCCCGACCCCATGCGTGGACTGGTGACACGCTGTCTCGTCAAGGATCCTGCGGAGCGTCCCACTCCGGAGCAGGTCCTCGTCGCGCTGTCCACGTTGCTGGACGCGCACTACGGCGAGGAGTGGCCGCCGGTGGACGTCGAGCAGTTGATCGGCGTGCAGGAACGGACACTGGTCGAAATCACCGCGGAGTTGCCGACCCTGCGCGAACCGCCAGGCTAGTTCGAGGAGCAGCCTGGGGCACTCCTCCGCTTGGTTCGCGGTAGGACCAGCTCACATCGACACGATGGCCGTCGAGATGGCCCCCCGGAACCACGGCTCCGTGACCGTCACCCCGCCCCTGCGCCACAGCCGGGCGCCGCTCCCCCCTGGCAGCCCGTTTTCCTTCTCAGCCGCCGCGTCCGCCGCTGGATCGACTTCGTCGGCCTTCGTGATCGGTCGGGACTCAGGTCGGCCGCTGGACGCGCGCCTGACCGGATTCACGAGCCTTACCGATGGAGACGGCTTCCGCGGAAGCGGCGGAGCGCTGACGCCAGAGGCCTTCCATGCACCGTGCTTCGGACCCGGCTGTCACGCGTGGCACTGCCTCGGTGCTGCGTTGGTGGCTTAAGGCAGGTCCGCTGCCAGGACGTCCCAGAAGGCGATCTCGTACGCGTGTAGGAGGCGTGCGGCGCGCACCGTCCCCTCCGGGTCGTCGCCGGACTCGAGCCCGTACGCGATGACGTCCAGGGCCAGTTCCTCGAAACCCGGCGGCGTCTGGGCGAAGAAGGTGAAGAAGGCGACGTCCTTTTCGCTGAAGCCGTGATGTGCCTGGACCGCCAGCGCGGTGCGGGAGCAGTACGCGCCCCACTCCTCCAGGTTGGCCAACATGGCCAGAGCGACCTCACTCGCGGTACCGAATGCCGCCCTCTGCGCGAGGTAGGCGGGGTAGGCCTGCGCGAACGGCTTCGGCTCGTAGGTACTGAGATTCTTCTCACTCTCACCGAGCGCGCCGACGAAGTCACCGAGAAGCTCCAGCGCGCGTCCCTCGCCCTGGGCGAGCCCGAGGAAGAACTCGCCGGCCGGCGGCTCGGGAAACCGCGCGGCCAGGAGCGCGAAACTGCGCCGATCACTACGAACGATCAGGGACTCCTCGGCGGCCAGCCAGACCAGGCGTTCTCTGGGCAGCTCACCGGATTCCAGCAGGTCGACGAAGCGGTTCGGGACGGTCGCATCCGCGAGTTCCCGGCGAGCACGTGCGACGAGCTGGGCGGCACTGTGTCGGGTCATGGGTCCACCGCAGCACTCGCGGCCACACGGAGTCAACGAGGTGGCCGCCGATCGGCGTGTGTGATCACGTGGATACGATGAAGAGCGGAACGTCTACGCAGGTGCGGACGCAGTTGGGAGTGAGCGTGCATGTCGGATTTCGAACTGGGCCACGCAGGCGGACGGATGCCGCTGGAGGTGACCGAGTCGACCGAGGGCCCCTCGGGACTGGGCGTGGGCAACCTCATGAAAGAGACCGGTCACGTCACCCTTGACCCCGGCTTCACCAATACCGCGTCCACCACGTCGGCCATCACCTACATCGACGGTGAGGCGGGCATCCTGCGCTACCGGGGCTACCCGATCGAGGAACTGGCGGAGAAATCGTCCTTCTTGGAAGTGGCCTATCTGCTTATCTATGGTGAACTTCCGAAGCCGCACGAGTTGAGCAAGTTCACCGACAACATTCGTAACCACACATTGCTGGACGAGAAGTTCCGCGCGTTCTTCTCCGCATTCCCGCGTCGGGCGCATCCCATGGCGGTGCTGTCGTCCGCGGTCAGCGCACTGTCGACGTTCTACCAGGACAGTCTCGACCCGTTCGACCCTGAGCAGGTCGACCAGTCCAGCTTCCGGCTCATCGCCAAGCTCCCCACGATCGCGGCGTACGCGTACAAGACCTCGAACGGCCAACCGCTGCTCTACCCGGACAATTCTCTCGGGTACGTGGAGAATTTCCTGCGCATGACGTTCGGCCTGCCGACGCAGCCGTACGAGATCGACCCCGAGATCGTCCGTGTCCTGGACATGCTGTTCGTCCTGCACGCCGACCACGAGCAGAACTGTTCCACGTCCACCGTGCGGCTGGTCGGCTCCAGCCAGGCGAACCTGTTCTCTTCCGTCTCCGCGGGTGTGGACGCACTGTTCGGCCCGCTGCACGGTGGCGCCAACCAGGCCGTCCTGGAGATGCTGGAACGCATTCACGAGGACGGCGACGACGTCGACTCGTTCGTCGAGCGCGTGAAGAAGAAGGAACCCGGCGTCAAACTGATGGGTTTCGGGCACCGCGTCTACCGCAACTACGACCCGCGTGCGGCGGTCGTGAAGAAGGCGACGGGCAAGGTACTCGGGGCGCTCGGCAAGTCCGACCCGCTGCTCGACCTGGCCATGCGTCTGGAAGAGGTCGCACTGAGCGACGACTACTTCGTCGAACGCAAGCTCTACCCGAACGTGGACTTCTACACCGGCGTCATCTACAAGGCGATCGGCTTCCCGACCAACGCCTTCACCGTCCTTTTCGCTCTCGGACGACTGCCCGGGTGGATCGCCCAGTGGCGGGAGATGCTGAACGACCCGGCGACCAAGATCGGACGTCCCCGTCAGGTGTACGTGGGACCGGGCGAGCGGCACTACGTGGAGCCGTCCGCGCGCTGACGGTTCGTCCATTACCACCACACCGTTCGACCGCGTGAAGCGGGCGGGTTCACCTACCCGCCCGCTTTTTCGCGCGCTCCCACGGACTGCCGATACAGCCTGTGGACGACTTCTCCAAGGCGGCTCCTTCACGCCCGTGAACCTGCCGAGCCCTGAAGTTCTCGCGAAGCCTCCAACTGTGCGAACTTGACCCGACGCACCAGAATCTGTGCGCCTACCCGGTACCAGCAAACGGCAATGCGACCACCTAAAGACCTGAGGTTTTCTGTTCTCGACCAACCGCAAGCACAGTTGCTCGGACGATTCGCACCGCATGCTCACGATGCCACTGCATCACATGCGTCTCCAAAGCCTGAACGCCTCGAAGGCACCGGCAGGGCGATCCACCGTACTCAGCCGCAAGACCAGTCTTGCGTCTGGCAGATTCCGACCCCTTGAGCCGACATTTCCGACTTCTCCCTGAGGTTATCCACAGTGTTCCGTTCTACTGTTCCTGCTCGGCCCTCTCCTCGAAGCTGGACACCACACGCCGAAACAAGCCAGAGGAGGCCGCGTTGCCCATCACGATCACGGTTCCGGAGGAGACGACCTCCGGTTTCGTCGTCGCCGCCGACAGGAAATTCGACGACCTGTCGGCGGTGATCCGGCATGGGCTCCCCGACTCGCTCGCAGACGCGGTGTCGCGACGGGTCGGCAGCCCCCGACTCACGATCACGTCTTACCGCGCCACGGATTCGCCGTGGGATCTCGGCGATGTCGTCGGCCTCGACGAGGAGGACGCCGCACGGGCCGTGAAGGCCACCTGTCATATCGGCGTCACGTCCGCCCTGCCGGTCGGTGATCTCCCGTCCGGGCCTCACACGGCCCGTGCCATCGCCATGGCGATCGCCGAATCGGTCTCCGGAGTCCCTGTGGACCTCGCGTCGAACGAACCCCTGCCCATCGTCCCGTTCGAACGCCTCGACGAGTTCCTCCTTGCCGACAACTGGCTCGGCGTCGCTCTGCCGCCCCATCGGAACTCCGGTGACTGCACGGCCGAAGAGGAGGACATCGACGGCTGCGCCTGTGTCGACCTCACCACACGTGGCCTCCACCGGTTCGGGTTGCCCGAACTGGAGATCACCGACGTGGCCTGCCCGCACAGTCTGGCCGCGCTCAACGTCCTCCGCACCACGGCGCAGCGGCTCCTCCCCCTCGGCAGACACCCGGGCGAGCACACCGTGCCCAACGAACTCATGCTGACAAGCACCGACTTCGCCACCTACTGGGGATACAGCGACCCGATGTGGGACGACGGCCCCCTCCCGATCGACCTCGTGGAGGTGAACCCCACCCGCCTGGCCATCCGACCACCGATCGACTTTCCCGGGACACTGAACGAATGGCTCTGGGACGAACTCCCGCCCATCCTGCACGAACTCCTGAGCTGCGAGCCAGACCGCCCCGAACCGAACTGAGACCGGTAGTACACGCGGCCGACATGGGCGGTCACACCAGCCACTGACCGCGCACGGAGCCGTCCAACACGAGGAGGGGTGGCCGCACGGGTGCGGCGGTTCTTCTCTCCTCCAAGAAGAGAGAAGAAGCCTCCTCCCCGCTACCGGTCGAGTCGGGTCTGCTGTCGCGGCCATCAGTGCCACACGGGTGCGGCCAGGGGCTAGTGCCCGCGTCGCCAGAAACGTTGCCCAAGAGTCAGTTGCCGTCGCCGAGCCGCGGACACCCTGACGGCAACCGCACCATCGGTCGGCGTCAGTCGCTAGCGTCGATCGTCATGGAGAGCGATGGAGCAGGAGGCACGTTGGAGAGGGTCCTGGCGGACGTCGCGGCCGAGCGTCAGGCCCAGGATCGAATGTGGGGTCTCCAGGACTTCCCCGATGGGAGCGGCCCGGAGTTCACCGAACGCGCGGAGGGGGCGAAACGGGAATGCGCCGCGGCCGCGACGCGCGGCGAGTTGACATGGCGGCACGTCCTGACCGAAGAGTTCTACGAGGCCCTCGCCGAGTCGGACCCCGAAGCCCTGCGGACAGAACTCGTCCAAACGGCGGCCGTCGCCGTGAAGTGGATCCAGTCGCTGGATCTCCGCCACGGCACGACAACACGTCAGAGCAAGGGAGGAACCGAGAAGCTCGTTCGCGATCGGATACCCGAAATCATCCGGAAGTCAGGGCGGGTGCCGCAGACCCGCATCGCGCATCCCGACGAGTACGTCCATCTGCTGCGCGCCAAGCTCTACGAGGAGGTCGGAGAGTACGCCGCAAGCGGAGACCCCGAAGAACTCGCTGACGTGCTGGAGGTGCTCCATGCCTTGGCCGCGCTTCACGGAGTCACGCCCGCCGAACTGGAGAAGCGACGTTCCGCCAAGGCCGCGATCCGCGGCGCCTTCTCCGACCGCATCGTCCTACACCAACCGTAACGGCGTCGAACGCGAACGGAGCCGACGGCGCTTCCGCCTCAACGAAGGCCGGCCCGCCGTGGCCGCCCCTGAGGCGTCGACCCGACCATCCACCGCCACACCGCGAAGACAACAAGCGGCGTGCCCTGCAGGCTCCGACGGACCGAAGTCCGCACACGTATGCGTCACACCATGAGGCCGTCGTAAGAGATGGGATGTCACTCAGCGTGGAAGGTTGAGGAGAGAGCAGGGATACCGCTGTCGGGGGCGGCTGGTAGTCATCAGCCCATCGCGAAGAGCCGGAAATGGGGAAGCATGGCGACGTTCACACTCATCCCGGGTGCAGGCGGTCGGGCCTGGTACTGGCATCGGCTTGTTCCCGAGTTGCAGGCGCGGGGGCACGACACCATCGCGGTCGATCTTCCGGCCGGGGACGATTCCGCAGGTCTCGGCGCGTACACCGACACCGTGGTGGAAGCGATCGCCGGACGGACGAACGTGATCCTGGTGGCCCAGTCCATGGGCGGTCTCACGGCTCCGCTGGTCTGCGAACGCGTACCGGTGGCCCTGCTGGTCCTGCTCAACGCCATGGTGCCGAGACCTGGTGAAACAGGCGGCGACTGGTGGGGCAACACCGGCCAGGCGCAGGCCATGGCCGACCTTGCGGCGCGTGAGGGGCGAGGCCCGCTCGACGACGGGGACAGCTTCTTCCATGACGTCCCACCGGACGTGAAGGCGGAAGCATTCGCTCAGGGCGAGCCGCCGCAGTCGTCGACGCCTTTCGCCGAGCCATGGCCGCTTCAGGCGTGGCCCGACACGCCGACCGTGTTCCTCCAGGGGAGGGACGACCGCTTCTTCCCGCTCGACTTCCAACGTCGCGTCGTCCGAGAGAGGCTCGGCATACCGGTGGACGAGATGCCGGGCGGCCATCTGGTTTCCCTGAGTCGCCCCAAGGAACTCGCCGAACGTCTTGAGAGGTATCGCGTGGAGCGAACTTCCCTCTGATCGCGTCCACGGACCTGAGGCTCGGGCGCGGCGGCGTGCACGCTCGCCGCCTTCGTCCTGGCGCGCCGCGACGCCTGAGGCGGCACGTCAGGACGAAGGCGAGCCTTCAGCGCGGTTGAAGGGCCGATGTCCGGACGGCCAGGCGCTCGCGGAGCATGTCGACGGCCTCGACGATGTGCGGCGCGGCGGCCTGGGCGCGGACGCGGCGGCCCTCCAGGTCCACGACGGCCTGCGCCAGCGCCGGGCGCGGCAGCGACCGGTCGGCCACGACACTCAACGTGACTTGGACGGACGTGACATCGCCCGCGGACGCCAGCGCCTGCCGGACGGCACGCTCCGCCGCCCCGCGTTCGTGCGCCGTGACATCACCCGAGGTCAGAAACCGGATCTGCGGCCCCTCACGGGTCGCGTTCATGACTCCCCCCAGTGACGCGATGGTGCGGAGGCGCTTCGCCTCACTGAACACAGAACGTCGCACGCGTCCCAGAACTCACCCGGATCGGACGAGAGCTTCATCACCTCGCCGCGAGATCGGTGCGGCGGCGGGCCGGGTTCCGACATCATCCCTTTGGCGGCAGGCCCCCGTTTGTTCACCGGAATGCGGAGTGAACGTCTTTCGAACGCCATGTGCCGCACGTGAAATCACGCGCCCCAGATTGGTCGACGGCGGCGTCGGAGAACGCCTGTCAATTCGTGCACCAGCCGGACCTCGGCTCCGGATACGGTCCGTCCGCCCGTCCCCGCTTCCTCGGGGGTGCCACGTTCCGCATTCATGTAAACACCCACGGCACGGACTCACCGACCGTGCCCGCCAGCGGGTGGACGCACTACCTGGCTCGTCGCCTTACACCATCCAAGGAAGGCGAATTCATGCTTCCCAAAAAGGCGGTCGCATCCTCTAACATAGTGCGGTGCCATGCCCTCTCCGAGCAGACCCGTCGACTGGCTGGTGACCCCTTGGCCCAGAGTTCAGCTGCCCCAACACCTCCGTCCGAAGGTGAACCGGTCGGACGGCTGATCGAGTATCCCCGCCGCGGCGGGCCCACGGTCCTGCGCATCCTGCTCGGCGCGCAGCTACGCCGTCTCCGCGAGGCCCGCGGGATCTCCACCGAGCAGGCGGGATACGAGATCCGCGGCTCGCACTCCAAGATCAGCCGGATGGAGCTCGGTCGCGTCGGTTTCAAGGAGCGCGACGTCTCCGACCTGCTCACCCTCTACGGGGTCTCCGACCCCGCCGAACGCGCGCCGCTGCTGGAGCTGGCGAAGGAGGCCAACACTCCCGGTTGGTGGCACCGCTACGGCGACGTCCTACCGAGCTGGTTCGAGGTCTACCTCGGGCTGGAAGAGGCGGCGTCGCTCCTGCGCACCTACGAACTGCAGTTCGTACCCGGCCTGTTGCAGACCGAGGACTACGCGCGGGCCGTCGTCCGGCTCGGCTTCTCCGACGCCGCCGAGGACGAGGTCGAGCGGCGCGTGCAACTCCGCGCGACCCGGCAGGAACGTTTCACATCCGCGAGCGCCCCGACGCTGTGGGCCGTCGTGGACGAGGCGGTCGTCCGGCGTCCACTCGGTGGCCGCACGGTGATGCGGCAGCAGATCGAGCATCTGATCGAAATGTCGGAACTGCCCAACGTGACGCTGCAGCTCGTGCCGTTCGGCGCCGGAGGCCACGCCGCGGCGGGCGGCCCGTTCACCATCCTGCGGTTCGCTGAGCCAGGCCTGTCCGACGTCGTCTACCTGGAGCAGCTCACCAGCGCGCTCTACCTCGACAAGCCGACGGACGTCGACACCTACATGCGCGCCATGAACAACCTCTGCATCACGGCCGCCCGTCCCGACCGAACCGCGGACCTTCTCGCCGGCATCCTCAAAGACATCTGATTCCGCCGAACACACCAACAGGCCGTTCGCGGGCTCGTCCGGTACGGACACCAGGCCCGGGCAGGAGTGCCTTCCGCTCTCCGTCCGGGCCACCTGCAACGACGACGTGAGTGCGCTGAGCCTCTACGAGGCGCGGCTAACCGATCGCGGACGCGACGAAACGACTCTGACCCTGCCCAGCACACCGATGACACGGGAGGTGCCTTGGCAGCTCGCGCGGTGCGGACACCAGGCCGGGCAGGCGCGTCCCCAGCTCCCAGCCTTCTGCGATGACGTCGTGGGGTCGCTGAGTCCGTACAAGGCGCAGCTCACCGATCACGAAGGCAACGAAACGATCCCTGATCGTCCCAGGCGCACTCATGGCGCAAGAGGTGCGTTGGCGGCTCGCCTGGTGCGGACACCGAGCTGAGCAGGCGAGACCTTAGCCCCCGTCCGGGCTACCTGCGATGACGTCGTGGGTCTCCCCGTACGAGGTGCGGCTCACTGGTCGCGGACGCGACGAAACGACTCTGACCCTGCCCAGCGCACCAATGACACGGGAGGGGCCCTGGCGGCTTGTGCGGGTGCGGACACCGCCGGGCGGGGAAGTCCTCCCTCCAGGCTGCCTGCAATGAGGTCGTGGACGTCCCCGTACAAGGTGCAGCTCACCGATCGCGGACGCGACGAAACGACTCTGACCCTGCCCAGCGCACCAATGACACGGGAGGGGCCCTGGCGGCTTGTGCGGGTGCGGACACCGCCGGGCGGGGAAGTCCTCCCTCCAGGCTGCCTGCAATGAGGTCGTGGACGTCCCCGTACAAGGTGCAGCTCACCGATCGCGGACGCGACGAAACGACTCTGACCCTGCCCTGCGCACCGATGACACGGGAGGGGCCTGGGCGGGTCGCGTGGTGCGGGCGCCGCTGGGCGGGAGGGTCTTCGATCTTCGTCCGGGGCCGTAGGAGGTGCGGCTCACGCGTGGCGGATGCTGCGAATGGATCCTGCCAGGGGTGATGGCGGTGTGGGTGCTGGGAACTGTGTTGGGGCGGGATTGGTGCAGGTGGGAGGGGGGCTGAATGAGGGGCGTTCTGTGGGGGAAGGTCGCGGAAGGTTCGGCTGTTATGTGGGGGGCCGTACCGGAGCGGACCGAACTCAACGTTGAGGAGAATTCATGCTGTTCGGTAAGGAGCATGTCGCGCGTTACCAGGAGACCGACGGTGAAGTAGGGCACGAGTGGCAGGGGACCGTCACGCTGCTGCTCACGACGATCGGGCGGCACAGTGGGAAGGAGCGCACGACGCCGCTCATCTACCAGCCCGCAGGGGACGCCTACGCCGTGGTGGCGTCCAAGGGCGGGGCCGACGACCATCCCCTCTGGTACAAGAATCTGCAGGCTAACCCCGAGGTGAAAGTCCAGGTGAAGGGGGACAAGTTCACCGCGCGCGCCCGGACGGCGACACCCGAGGAAAAGCCCGCGTTGTGGGAGAAGATGGTGGCCGTCTGGCCCGATTTCGCGACATACCAGACCAAGACGGACCGCGATATACCCGTGGTCGTCCTTGAACGCGTCTGAACCCCGTTTCACTTTCGCGGCGCGGACGGGACGTGTAGCGTCGCCGTAGAACATTCATTCGACCGTCGTCCGTCCGAGGTGTCGAGGTGCCGACGTCACAGAGCGAACAGTCGTTCCGGCCGGGGACGAGAAGTGCTCGACGCTGACCCGCCGCCGCGGCTGCTGAGGCGCTGGGAGATCGACGCGTCCGGTGTGGAGGCGGTGGGCACCGGTCGCCGGTCCTGGCGCGTCGACTCCGCGGACGGTGTGTTCTATCTGAAGGAGTACGTCGAGCCCGAGCGGCGGCGGCTGGTGTTCCGGCATGCCGTCACCGCCGCGTTGGACGAGGCGGGCCTGCCCGTTCTCGCGCCGATGGCGGCGCGTGGCGGTCGGACGCTGGTCACCGCCGCCGGGCGCGGCTATGTCCTGTATCCGTGGGTCGGGGGGCGTGGGCGTGGCGGGCTGGAGCTCACGTTCGGTCAGTGCGAGGCGCTCGGGGAGTTGCTCGGGCGCCTGCACGCGGCGCTCGACCGGCTGACGCCGCCCGTGCAGCAGAGCCTGCTGGTGCCGACGCCGCGGGCCGCCGACGCGGCGGTCGCCGTCGAGGAGATGGCGCGGGACGTCCCCGGGGACGGCACCGACTTCGACGCGTTGACCGCGCGGCGGCTGCGGGAGCGCCGCGACCTGCTCGCCGAGTTCGCCGGTCACCAGCCGCCGGAGATCGAGACCAGCACGGTCGGGCATCTGCACGGGTCCTTCCATGCCGGGCATCTGCGGTACGGCGGGGCGGGCAATGTCACCGCCGTTCTCGGCTGGGGTGGGCTCACGACCGGGCCGGTCGCCGGTGAGGTGGTGCGGGCGGCGGCGCGGCTGTTCGTGTGCGACGACGAACGCGGTCTCGACCTCGACCGGGTTCAGGCGTTCGTCCGCGGGCACCGGACGGCGTTCCCGCTGGACGCCGGGCAGATCCAGTCGGCGGTGCACCGGGAGTGGTGGGAGCGGCTCTGCGACGTGGCGCCGCTGCGGCACCGGTATCTGGGCGGGCCCGGGTCGGCGCCCGCCGACATCGCGCTTGTGGCCTGGTGGTCGGTTCACCTCGACCGCACGTTGGACGCGTTCGCCGCGCCGTACACCGACGACGCGTTGGGGGACAGTCCCGCCTACGGGTGACCGGGGCCGCGCGCGGACGGGATGATCGGTGTGTGGTAGAAATTCTGGATCGTACAGTCCAAAAGGAGGGGACGATGAGCTCGATCGCGATGCTCGGTACCGGGATCATGGGCGCGGCGATGGCCCGCAACCTGCTCAAGGACGGCCACGCGGTCACGGCGTGGAACCGCACCCGGTCTCGGGCCGAGCCGTTGGCGGCGGACGGGGCAAGGGTGGTCGACTCCCCCGCCGAGGCCGTCGCCGACGCGAACGTCGTCATCACGATGTTGAACGACGGCGCGACGGCCCTGTCCGTCATGGAGCAGGCGGCGGAGTCGTTGCGCGCCGGGCAGGTGTGGGCGCAGATGGGGACGGTCGGTGTGGCGGACGTGCCGCGACTCGCGGGTTTCGCGGCCGAGCGGGGGCTCGCGTTCGTGGACGCTCCCGTCCAGGGGACGAAGCAGCCCGCGGAACAGGGAAAGCTGGTGATCCTCGCGGCCGGTCCCAAGGACGCGCGGACCGTCCTCGACCCGCTGTTCGACACGGTCGGGTCCAGGACGCACTGGCTGGACGAGGACGGGGCCAGCGGGGCGGGCACCAGGCTGAAGCTCGCCGCCGTGAGCTACGCGATCTCGCTGACGTCCGTGATCGCCGAGTCGGTCGCGCTGACGGAGGGGCTCGGCCTCGACCCGTCCCTGCTCGGCGAGGTTCTCACCGGCGGGCCACTCGACAACGCTTACCTGCAGGTCAAGATGAAGGCCATGGTGACCGGCGACTTCTCCACGAGCTTCGCCGTCGACAACGCGGAGAAGAACACCCGGCTGATCCACGAAGCGGCGGAGTCCGCGGGGATCCGGGTCGACGTCAACGACGCGACGGGCGAACGGTTGCGGCGCGTCATCGCGCAGGGGCACGGCGACGAGGACATGGCCGCCACCTACCGCGCGAGCTTCCCCGGCTGATCCCGGAGATCGTTATCGTGGTCCGGACGACCGTCCCCTGCGGCACGCTCCAGATCAGGCGGAGACGATGACCGATTACTGGAACCACAACACGCACTACCACGGCATCGTGCTGCGGGCCATGCCGCGCGGATGCGACGAGGCGCTGGACGTCGGCTGCGGGGACGGCCTGCTCGTCCGGCGGCTCGCTCCCCGCGCCCGGCGCGTCACCGGCATCGACCGGTCGCCCGACATGATCCTCAAGGCGAAGACGCTCGGTGCCGGGTTCGACAACGTCGACTTCGTCGAGGCCGGGCTGCCGGAGTACGACCTGCCCGAGGAGCACTACGACCTCGTGTGCAGCGTCGCCGCGATCCACCACATGGACTTCACCAAGGGCATGACGGCGATGCGCGACGCCGTCCGTCCGGGTGGGAGCCTCGCCGTGATCGGCCTCGCCGTCAACGGGAACCTTCGTGACTGGGCGTTCGCGGTGGCGGGCTTCCCCCTGCATCACGTGCACCGGCTCCGCAACCGGCGGCGCGTGGGCGAGCCGGGAGCGCCGCTCTCCGATCCGCACATGACCTGGGACGAGGTGCGCGAGGAGGCGCTGCGGCTGCTGCCCGGCGCCGTCTTCCAGCGGCATCTGCTGTGGCGCTACTCCATCGTGTGGCGCAAACCGCGTTGACCTGCGGGCGGGAACGCCGGAAGCGTCCGAAGCCTCCTGTACTGTCTGCCGCATGTCCCGGGCCCCCGGCGTCCCGACCCCCGACGAGCTGGAGACGCGCATCACCGAGCTGCGCGCCGCCGTGCGCAGGGCCATGGCGACCGGCGACCGCCGGACGGCCCGTGAGCTGCGCGCCGAGCTGCGCGCGGCGGAACGCGCCTGGGACGAGGCCGTCCTCGGCGACGACTCCCCCGGTGGCGGCCGGTCGCGTGGGCTGCCGCCGGTCCGCGAACGCGCCCACCAGGCGCTGACCCTGCTCGGCGCGCCCGCCGCGCCGAAGCTGATCTGCTCGGTGTACGCGGCGTTCTTCCCCGGGGAGATCCCGGGGGCCCGGCTGACGAGCCTGCGGCGCGACGAGGAGCGCTCCTTCCGGAGGGCGCCGTACTCCCGGCCGTACTACCTGTGCGCCGCCCTCACGGCCGACGCGTTCGCGCCCGCCCGGGGGCTGATCACCCTCAGCACCTGGCCGTTGGAGCAGCGGATCGTCGGGCCGCTGAGCCTTCGCGCCGACTTCCTCACCGCCGCGATCCGGCTCGCCGAGCACACCGCCGGGCTCGGGACGCGGTCGTCCGAGTCGCGGCGGCTGCTGCGGCGTTTCGCGTACGCCATTCCCGGCGCCGCGACCGGTACGGCCGGTACAGTCGATCCGGCCGCGCTCGCCGAGGCCGCCCGCGCAGAGCTGGACGTGCACCGGGAAACGGACCGGCGGCACCGCGAGTCCGCCGCGCGGCGCGCCCGCGACCGGCTGCACGACGCGGAACGGCTCTTCGGCCGGGGCCCCGCCCCCAAGGGAAAGCGCGCCATCGACGGAAAGACGGACCGATGATCGACACCGCACCGGACCTGGAGCGGCTGCGCGGCGGCGCTCCCCCGCGCAACCACGACGCCCGCACGATCGCCGCGCTGACGTCCAATCCCGGCTGTGCCCGCCGGGGCGTGCTGGACGCCGCCGGTGTCGACAAGGACGCGGTGGCGCGGGAACTGGGCTTTCCCGCGCCGTTCGGCCAGTCCCAGTTCGCGATCACGCGGGGGAACGCGTTCGAGGCGCAGGTGAAGGCCGACGGCGGCGCGGAGCTGCTGGCGCTGCTGCGCGACCAGCTCGGCCTCGACGTGCCCGAGGTCGCCTACGACGACCTGGAGGTCGTCGCCGGTGACGAAGGGCGCGAACTGCGGCATTCGCGGACCAGGCGGCTGATCGCCCGCGCGCTGGAGACCGGCGCGGGCACGCTGTTCGACCATCCGCTGCTCCGGCTGGAGATCGCCGGGAGCCCCGCCTATCTGGAGCCCGACGTGATCGCGTTCCAGCTCGCGGGACGGCTGCACGTCGTCGAGATCAAGTCGTTCGCCGTGGTGGACGGGCAGGCGGAGCCGGAGCAGGTCGCCGCCGCGGCCCGCCAGGCGGCCGTGTACGTGCTGGCGTTGCGCCGTCTCGTGGCTGAGCTGGGGCACGATCCGGGACGGGTCTCGCACGAGGTGTTCCTGGTCTGCCCGGAGAACTTCTCCAACCGTCCGACCGCGACGCCGTTGGACGTCCGGCCGCAGCTCGCCGTCCTCGAACGGCAGCTCGCGCGCCTCACCCGCGTCGACGAGCTGCTGGCGGAACTGCCCGACGACCTGACGTTCGAGCCCGGCGCGACGCTCGCCGCGTCGGTCCGCACGGTGAAGGCCCGGTACGCCCCGGAGTGCATCTCGGGGTGCGAGATGGCGTTGTTCTGCCGGGACGAGGCGCGGGCGTGCGGGGAGACGGGCGCGCTCGGCCGGTCCGTCCGCGACGATCTCGGCGGCATCGACACGATCGGGACCGCGCTGGCGCTGGCGGACGGGTCGCTGACCCCGTCCGATGATCTGGCCGAGACCGCCGAGCAGCTGCGCGCCGCGTCCCGCCTGCGCGCCGAGGCGCTGCGCGGGGCCGTGTGATCGGCCGATGAGCGCACTGTCCTCGCTGGCGCGGCTGGAGGCGGCGGCCGCCGGTGTCGCGCAACCGCTCGCGACGGTCCGGCACTGCCATGTGTCGGACCGGCCGCTGGTGATCGTCCCGTTGAAGCTCGCCGGGGAGGCGGCCGCGCCGCTGGCGGTCATGCTCGGCGGCGAGCCGGACGACCCGACGACGCTGATCGTGCCGCAGCCGCGCAACCGCGATCTGCGGTTCGCGTTCGCGTCCGCCCTCGCCAAGATCGTCCTGAACCACATCGAGGCGAGCCGCGGCGCGGTTGAGGAGCTTCCGCCCGGCAAGGACGGCGAGGAACGGATCCGGTACGGGGACGCGCCGCAACTCCTCGTCCCGAACCTCGGCGGGGTCGCGTTCCTCCGGCTGCTGGGACGTTCGACACGGTTCCGCAGCACGGAGGGCCAGTACGCGGTCGACGCGGCGGTGCCGGTGTTCGGGCGGTGGCTGACCTGGTTCGCCGACCGCCACGACCATCCCGGTTCGTCGCTGATGGGCGCGATGACGCAGTTGCTCCGGCTGCACTGGGCGACGGGCCAGAGCTCTCTGGAGGACGGCAACCTCGCCGCGCTCCTCGGCTGGATCGACCCGCCGGACGGCCTGGACGGTCCGACCGCCGCCGCCCGTGCCGAAGACCCGGTGCTCAGCCCCCCGGCGGGTCCGGCGACCGATCCCACGTTCGACAACGAGGTCCTCGCCCCGGCGATCGCCGCCTACGACCGGTCCGGCCCCGGCTCCGCCGCCGAGGAACGGCTCCGCGCCGCCCTCACCTCCCAGCTCGCCCCGACCTGGGACCTCATGTGGCGTGCCGTGGGCCTGCTGCGCGCGCTGCCGGAGGGCGCCGGCGTGCGGGGACGCTGGGAACGCGACCGGGACGCGTTCACCTACTACCACCAGACGTTCGGTGAGGCGTATCCGCAGCCCCGCCGCGACCCGCCCGTCCGGGCCGCGCGGCGCCTGCACGACCTCGAACGCGCCCAGGACGCCTACGAGGCGCAGCGGGCCTTCGACGATCCCCTCGTGATGGCCGAGCACCGGCTGGCGGGCCAGGCGTTCGGCGGCGTCGTCACCGAATGCGACCCGACCCGCCTGGACGAGACGGGCAAACGCCCGAGGCTCCGCCCGCACCTGCGCGTCTCGACGGCGGACCCGGTGCGGCTCGACGTCGGGACGACCGTGTGCAACGCGGCGCGTCCGGCGCTCAAAGGGAGGATCGTGGAATTGGGAGAGGGCGGCGTGCTGCTCGAACTGACCGGCGGGATGGGCCGCAAACTCACCCCCGAACCGGGCGCCGTGCCCGAGGTCGGCGACCGCGTGTGCTTCACCTCCCTGACGGACGGGTCGTTCGGCGCCGCGAAGTTCCCCGACCGCGAGGACACGCCGTGGACGCACGGCGGGCCGCCCGACGAATACGTGCCGACCGACGACGACGCCGACGAGGAATGGTCGTGACCGAACACGCGAACGGCCGCCCGGCGCCGGTGACGTCGGCGGCCGGGCCCGACCCGGCGCGGGAGGCCGCGCGGGCCGTGGAGGACGTTCTCGCCGACCTCGGCGGCGGGCACCGTGGGGTGGTCGTCGACTCCCCGCCGGGCGCGGGCAAGTCGACGCTGGTGGTCCGCGCCGCCGCGCACCTCGCCGAGGCCGGTGCACGGCTGATGATCGTCGCGCAGACCAACGAGCAGGTGGACGACCTCATCGACCGGATCGCCGGACGGCACCCCGGCATCACGCTCGGACGGCTGTCGGCGTCGGGGTACGTCGCGTCCGAGCGGGTCCTGGCCCATCCGGCGGTGCGGGTCGCGCAGAAGGCCGACGATCTCGCCGAGCACACCATCGTGATCGCCACGGCCGCGAAATGGGCGACGCTCGCGGACGGGTCCTGGCCGTGGGCGATCGTGGACGAGGCGTACCAGATGCGCTCCGACATGCTGCTGCGCATCGCGGGCCGGTTCGAACGGGCGCTGTTCGTCGGCGACCCCGGGCAGCTCGACCCGTTCTCCACGGTCGAGGTCGAACGCTGGGCGGGACTCTCCTGGGACCCGATGCGCAGCGCGGTGTCCGTCCTGCTGGCCCACAACCCCGACCTGCCCGTCCACCGGCTGCCCGTGTCCTGGCGGTTGCCCGCGTCGGCGGCGCCGGTCGTGTCGGACGCGTTCTACCCGTTCACCGGGTTCCGCGCCGGGACGGGCGAGGGCGACCGGCGGCTGGAGTTGCAGGCCGGCGGCATGGGCACCACCTACGACCGGGCCGTCGACGAGGCCGCGGCCACCGGCTGGGCCCTCTACGAGCTGCCCGCCCGGCACACGCTGCGCACCGACGCCGAGGCCGTCCGCGCGACGGCCGCGCTCGCGGTCCGGCTGCTGCAGCGCGGCCCCGTCGCGCACTCCGAGCACGGCACGAGCCCGGTGGACGCCTCGCGCGTCGCCATCGGCGCCGCCCACCGCGACCAGGTCACCGCGATCCGCGCCGCCCTCGGCCCGCACGGCGACGGCATCACCGTCGACACGGCGAACCGGCTCCAGGGCCGCGAGTACGACGTGACGGTCGTCCTGCATCCGCTGTCGGGGCGCCGCGACGCGACCGCGTTCCACCTGGAGTCGGGGCGGCTGTGCGTGCTGACGTCACGGCACCGGCACGCGTGCATCGTGGTCGCGCGGGCCGGTATCCCCGAACTGCTGGACGCGCACCCGTCCGCCGAACCGGTGCACCTCGGCGTGCCGGTGAAGTTCCCGGACGGCTGGGAGGCCAACCAGTCGGTCCTCGCGCATCTGGCCCGACACCGCGTCCCCGGCGAAGGATCTTCCCCGCGTTGAAGATCGCTTCCCGGTTCGACGCGGGGTCCCGGCCGGATACTGTGAGAGCCGGTGCCTCAGGATCAGGGGGAGGGACATGGAGGACATCGGCTTCATGTGCGCCCGTTGCGGCGGCGAGGTGCACGACGTCACCCACAACCGTGAAGGGTCGCTCGACGGGGTCGGCTACCGCCACAACCGGCGGGTCGAGCCATGGGACCACGAGCTGGAACTGGCCGTCGGCGAACCCGCCCCGCAGGACCAGACCTGCGACTTCTGCGCGGCCCCCGGCCCGGGCTGGCTCTACTACCCCACGCTCGACCCCGAGGACACCGACATGTTCGAGGTCGAGCTCGACACCACGCACCTGTCGGACGACGACACCGCCGTCGCCGTCCTGAACATGCTCTACCCGTGGTACGCGTGCGACACCTGCTCCGTGCTGGTCGCCGACCGCAACATCGACCTGCTCATCGACCGGGCCCTCGACCTCACCCCCGTCCCCGAAGGCGGCCCCGTCGACGAGAGGACCGTCCGAGCGCGCCTCCAGGGCTCCCTGTCCGTCTTCTTCACGACCCGCCCCGGCCGCCCCCAACCCTCCAGAGTGCTCTGAGCCCTTGGACGGGTCACAACCTCTATCCCGGGACCGAACCCCAGCGCGAACCGTCGAGCAGGTCGGCCGCAGCGCCACGACGCACCCCGTACGGTCACGGAAGCCCGCACCGTGGCGTGAGGATCGACCTGCTCGCAACGAGGGGTTCCAGGAGGGTCGCCCCCCTGGGTCAACACTGTCGGGTGGGCTCATTAGGATCATCCCGTTTCGGTGTGGCGGACGGGGGAAGCAGGAATGATCATTGAGAGACGGTTTCACGGGCCGGACGGCTCGGGGAACGGTGGATATGTCGCGGGACGTCTCGCGGGGCGGGTGCCGATCGACACGGTGACGGTGACGCTGCGGCGGCCGCCGCCGCTGGACACCGAGTTGACCGTCACGGCGGAGGACGAGCGCGGGCACCATGTGCGGCTCTGGGACGGGGAGACGCTGATCGCCGAGGCCCTCGCGGGAGCGATCGTGGTACCGCCGATCGCCCCGGTCTCGTTTGAGGAGGCCGTGGACGCGGCGGAGAAGTTCCGGACGATCGGAAACCATCCCTTTCCGCGTTGTTTCGTGTGCGGACCGTTGCGGGAGCCGGGCGACGGGCTGCGCCTCGAACCGGGGCCCGTCGCCGAGGGCACGGTCGCCACGCCCTGGGTGCCGGAACGGGTGCCCGAGCGGGAACTGGTGTGGGCGGCGTTGGACTGTCCGGGCGGCTGGTCGTTCGACGTGGCGGGCCGTCCCGCCGTGCTCGGCACGATGACCGGACAGGTGATGGACGTGCCGAGCGCGGGTGAACGGTGCGTCGTGATGGGTCTCGCGCGCAGCCGCGAGGGACGCAAGCTGCACGCGGCGACGGCGCTGTACGGGGCGGACGGGCGGCTGCTCGGCCGCGCCGAACAGATATGGATCGAGATCGACGACCCGGAGCGGTTCGGCGGCTGACCGCGCTGCCCGTCCGCTCAGGGACCGGTGAACAGGGGGTCTTCGCGTTCCACGCCGTTGATCGGCCGAACGTGGGTCGACGGCTTGAGCGGATCGACGCCGTCCGTCGAGGCGCCCGACGTGAGTTCGGGGACGGGCGCGCCGAACGGGGCCGGGGGGCTGCTCGGCGCCTGCGAGGTGGCCGGGAGCGCTCCACTGATCGCGGGCGGGACCGGCGGTAGCGCGCTCGGCGGTACGGGCGTGCCGCCGCCGGGCATCCGCCCGCCCGGCGGGATGTTCGACGACAGCGTGTTGTGGGTGAACTGGTCGATCTGGCGGCGGGCGCGGTCGGCCTCGGCGCGCGCGGCGTCGCGTTCCTCGGCGAGGGCGGTCAGCGCGGCCTGCTGCTCGGCGACCGACTGGGACAGCTGCCGCAACTGCACCGCCTGGTCGTTGAGCTTCACGGTGAGGTCGTCACGTTCGGCGACGGCGGCCCGCGCCTGGGCCTGGGCGGCGTCGCGTTCCTTCACGGCCTCCTCGGCGCGGGCGACCGCGCGGACGACCTCCGCCTCCGCCTCGGACTGGGCGCGCAGCGCGGCGGCGCGCTCGGCCTCGGCCTTGCTGGTGGCCTGCAGGGCGCGCTGTCGCTGCGCCTCGGTGTCGCGCATCGCGTTGCGCAGGTCCTCGGCGCCCTGCTTGGCGACGGCGGCCTCGACGCGCTGCGACTCGACGGCGCCCTCCGCCTCGGCGAGCTTGGCGTGCACCGCGACGAGTTCGGCGCGGGTGCTCTCCAGCGCGGCGAGCAGCTCGGTCTCGCGGGCCGCGACCCGGTCGCGTTCGCTCTCGGCGGCCAGCTTCGCGGACATCGACTGCTGCGCGACCTGGTGGGCCTCCTCCCAGGCCTGCTGCGCGGCGTCGCGTTTCGCGGTGGCGACCTTGGCCTCCTCGCGGGCGTGGGCGGCGTTCCGCTCCGCGGTCTCGGCGCGCTGCCGGGCGGCGGTCGCCTCCTGCCACGCCTCCTGTGCCTTGCGCTGGGACGCGTCGCGTTCGCTCTGCGCGATGGCGAGTTCACGGGCGGCCTCGGCCCGCACCTCGGCGACGCGCCGCTCGACCCCGGCGACGCTGAGCTCGGACGTCAGCGAGTCGGCGAGCAGGTCGGCGGCCTTCTCCAGCCGTTCGACCATCTCCCAGGCGGAGGCGACCTGGCCGGTGAGGCCCGGCGCGTCGCGTCCACGGTCGCGGCGGTCGCGCGCCTCGCGGGCGCAGGCGCCGTCGTTGTCCTGGCAGTACCGGACGGCGCGGACGGCGCCCACGGGTTGCGGGACGGGACGTCCGCAGTTCGCACACGGCCACACGGTGACCGGATCGCCCACCCGGGCGAGGGCCGTCCCGGCGGTACCGGTGGACTCCGTGCCGGTGGTCTCGGCGCCCCCGTCCCCAGCGCCTTCGGAGACCGCGCTCTGGGGAGCCGCGGCCGCCCCCACGGGGCCGCTATTGTCGCGCTCTTCGCTATTAGGCATGGAATGAACCATACGCACTGATCAGTGTTACCGCAGCGTGTTGTGAGGTACATGTGGCGACCGCGGGGGCGCCCGTCGGCGGCGCGCATCGGCGTCTAGAGTTCGGCCATCGCCTTGCGAATGCGTTTGTCGGAGACGGGGTAGCGCGTCCCGAGTTGCTGGGCGAACAGGCTCACCCGCAACTCCTCCAGCATCCAGCGGATCCGCTGCGCGGGCTCGTCCTCGCGGCGCGACGGATGCAGGCGCCGCAGCGTCTGCTGGTACTCCTCGGTCAGGGCGTCGACCTGGTGGGTGAGCATCCGGTCGCGTCCCGGGTTCTCGGGGAGCTTGTCGAGCCTGATCTGTAGAGCACGCAGGTAGCGGGGAAGGTCGGTCAGCCGCGCCCACCCGGTCGCCGTGACGAAACCGGGGTGGATGAGCGCGGCGAGCCGCCCCCGGACGTCGGTCAACGCCGGGACGAGCGTGAGGCTCGTGGTACCGCGCAGCCGCCGGTCCACCTCGTGCGCCTCGGCGAGGACGCGTTCGACCACGGCGACGATCTCGGCGGTCGCGTCGTGCAGGTCGGCCCGGACGCGGTCGTACAGGGCGCGGAAGGCGTCCCCGTCCCAGGCGGGGCCACCGGACTCGGCGATGAGCCGGTCCGCGGCGGCGGTGACACAGTCGTCGAACAGGGCGGGGACGGAGCCGTGCGGGTTGTGACTGAGCGCGAGTTTGCCCTGGTTGGTGAGGCGGCTCTGGATGAGTTTCACCGGGGACGGGGCGTTCAGCAGGATCAGGCGCCGGGTGCCGAGCCACATCGCGCGGGCCTGCTCGGCCTCCGTCTCGTACATGCGGACGGAGACGCTGTCGCCGTCGTCGGTGAGCGCCGGATACGCCTTGACGTCGTAACCGGACCGGGTGCTCTCGTAGGTGCGGGGCAGCGCGCCGATCGTCCAGTCGGTGAGGCCGGAGCATTCGATGGTGGACGCCGCCTCCGACAGCGTTCCGCGTACCTTGCCCGCGAGGCGGCGCTTCAACTCGTCGAGGTCGGTGCCCTCGCCGAGGGCGCGGCCCTTCTCGTCGACGACGCGGAACGTGATGCGCAGGTGGGCGGGCAACCGGGACAGGTCCCACGCCTCCCGCGCCACCGCGACGCCCGACATGGCGGTCAGCTCACGTTCCAGGGCGTCCAGCAGCGGCTCGGTGCGGGGCGCGACACGGTCGAGGACCTTGCGGGCGTAGTCGGGCGCGGGGACGAAGTTGACGCGCAACTGTTTCGGCAGTGACCGGATCAGCTCGGTGACCAGTTCGGCGCGCAGCCCCGGAACCTGCCATTCGAACCCGTCCCGCCGGACCTGGTTGAGGATCTGCACCGGGACGTGCACGGTCACGCCGTCGGCGTCGGTCCCCGGTTCGAACTGGTAGGTGAGGCGCAGCCGCAGCGGGCCCTGCTTCCACAGGTCCGGGTAGTCGGACTCGCTGACGTTGCCCGCCGTCTCGTTGATGAGCATCGACTTCTCGAACCCGAGCAGGTCGGGGTCGGCGTGCCGGGCCTTCTTCCACCAGGCGTCGAAGTGCCGTCCGGAGACGACGTCCTCGGGGACGCGTTCGTCGTAGAAGTCGAAGAGGGTCTCGTCGTCGACGAGGATGTCGCGGCGGCGGGCGCGGTGCTCCAGTTCCTCGACCTCGTCCAGCAGCGCGCGGTTCTCGTGGAAGAAGCGGTGGTGGGTGTCCCAGTCGCCCTCGACGAGCGCGTGCCGGATGAACAGCTCGCGGGCCAGCACCGGGTCGATGCCGCCGTAGTTGACGCGACGGTCCGCGACGATCGGCACCCCGTACAGGGTGACCTTCTCGTGCGCCATGACCGCGGCCTGCTTCTTCGACCAGTGCGGTTCGCTGTGGTTGCGTTTGACGAGGTGCCCGGCGAGCGGCTCGATCCACTCGGGTTCGATCTTGGCGTTGACGCGTCCCCACAGCCGGGACGTCTCGACCAGTTCCGCCGACATCACCCAGCGCGGCGGCTTCTTGAACAGCGCCGATCCGGGGAACACGGCGAACCTCGCGCCGCGCGCGCCGAGGTACTCCTGGCCGCGGCGCTGCCTGTCCTTCTTGTCGGCGTCGGCGAGGCCGATGTGCGACAGCAGGCCCGCGAGCAGCGACATGTGGACGCGGTCGGGCGCGGCGGCGGTGGTGTTGAGCGTGACGCCGAGGGACTTGGCGACCTGTTTCAACTGTCCGTGCAGGTCCTGCCATTCACGGACGCGCAGGAAGTGCAGGAACTCGTTCTTGCACATGCGCCGGAACGCGCTGCCCGACAGTTCCTTCTGCCGCTCGCGCAGGTAGTTCCACAGGTTCAGGTACGCCAGGAAGTCGGACGTGGGGTCGGCGAACCTTCGGTGCTTCTCGTCGGCGGCCTGCTGGTGCTCGGCGGGACGCTCGCGCGGGTCCTGGATGGACAGCGCCGCCGTGATGATCAGCACCTCGCGGACGCAGCCGTTCCGGTCGGCCTCCAGGATCATCCGGCCGAGCCGCGGGTCGACGGGCAGCTGCGCGAGGCGGCGGCCGAGCGGGGTGAGGCGTTTGCGCGGGTCCTTCTGGGACGGGTCGATGGCGCCGAGTTCGTGGAGCAGGTCGACGCCCGCCTTGACGTTGCG
Source organism: Actinomadura pelletieri DSM 43383 (assembly GCF_003634705.1). Lineage (GTDB taxonomy): Bacteria > Actinomycetota > Actinomycetes > Streptosporangiales > Streptosporangiaceae > Spirillospora > Spirillospora pelletieri. Next base: position 64,625 of record NZ_RBWU01000003.1, read on the forward strand.
GCGGTCCGGCGGCTCGACGAACGGGAACGCGGCGATGTCGCCGAGGCCCAGCGACGTCATCTGCAGGATGACGGACGCGAGGTTCGTGCGCAGGATCTCCGGGTCGGTGAACTCGGGACGGGACTCGAAGTCCTCCTCCGAGTACAGCCGGATGCACACGCCCTCGGACACGCGGCCACAGCGTCCCTTGCGCTGGTTCGCCGACGCCTGCGAGACCGGTTCGATCGGGAGCCGCTGCACCTTGAGCCGGTGGCTGTAGCGGGAGATGCGGGCGGTGCCCGGGTCGACGACGTACTTGATGCCGGGGACGGTCAGGGACGTCTCGGCGACGTTCGTGGCCAGCACGATCCGGCGGCCCCGGTGCGGCTGGAACACGCGGTGCTGTTCGGCGGACGAGAGCCGCGCGTACAGCGGCAGGACCTCGGCGTTCTCCCGCCGCCGGGTGAAGTGCTTGGTCAGCGCGTCGGCGGTGTCGCGGATCTCCCGTTCGCCGCTGAGGAACACCAGGACGTCGCCGGGGGCCTCGCGGCCCAGCTCGTCCACGGCGTCCAGGATCGCCTGGATCGGGTCGCGGTCGGGGTCGGCGGACGGGTCCTCCGGATCGATCACCGGGCGGTACCGGACCTCCACCGGATACGTGCGCCCCGACACCTCCACGATCGGCGCGCCCTCGTCCGGCCCGTCGGCGGACGGTCCGCCGAACCCCTTGAAGTGCGCGGAGAACCGCTCCGGGTCGATGGTCGCCGATGTGATGATCACTTTGAGGTCGGGGCGGCGCGGCAGGATCTCCCTGATGTAGCCGAGAAGGAAGTCGATGTTCAGGCTGCGCTCGTGCGCCTCGTCGATGATGAGCGTGTCGTACTGGCGCAGCAGCCGGTCGGTCTGGATCTCGGCGAGCAGGATGCCGTCCGTCATCAGCTTGACGAGCGTGTCGTCGCTCGACCGGTCGGTGAAGCGGACCTTGTAGCCGACGGTGTCGCCGAGTTCGGTGCCGAGTTCCTCGGCGATGCGGTCGGCGACGGTACGGGCGGCGAGCCGGCGCGGCTGTGTGTGCCCGATCGAGCCGAGGACGCCGCGCCCCAGCTCAAGACAGATCTTCGGGATCTGCGTGGTCTTGCCGGAGCCCGTCTCCCCCGCGACGATCACGACCTGGTGGTCGCGGATCGCGGCGAGGATGTCGTCCTTCTTCTGCGCGACCGGAAGCTGCTCCGGATAGGTGATCGCGGGCACGGCGAGGCGCCGCCGCTCGACGCGCCGCTCGGCCGCGTCGACATCGGCGGTGATCTCCTCGACGGCCCTGGCGCGGCGCGCGGCGTCCCGCATCTTCTGGGCGCCGTCGATCCTGCGGCGCAACCGATGCTGGTCGCGCAGCATCAACTGCGGCAGCCGCGCCCGTACGTCGGCGAGCGGCGATCTCACACTCGTCCTCATAACCTTCGACAAGGATAGGGTCCAGGCCCCCGCCCACCCTGCAAACCTCCGCACCGTAGCCGGAGCGGCCCGCCGGACGCGATTCATTTTCCGGCGGACCCCTGGAGAAACGCCACCGCCCCCGGCGGCATTCCGCGTCTCATGGAGCGTGAACGGCCCCGGGGACGGCGACGTCGGCCGGGCGGCGTCGCCCGCCGGGCGGCGAGCACCGCCCGGCGGGTCCTTCCGGTAGATCAGTAGCGTTCACCGACGGCCGCCGGGATCCCGTCCAGCTCGATCAGGTCGTCGGGGGTGAGGTCCAGTTCGGCGGCGCCCGCGTTGTCACGCAGGTAGCGGGACTTCTTGGTGCCGGGGATCGGGAGGACGTGGTCGCCCTGCGCGAGCGTCCAGGCGATGGCGACCTGCGCCGGGGTCGCGCCGTGCCGTTCCGCGACGCCGCGGACGACGTCCACGATGCGCAGGTTCGCCCTCAGCGCCTCCTCCTGGAAACGCGGGCTGCCGCCACGGAAGTCGGTGTCCTCGAAGTCGGCGGCGGTGAAGGTCCCGGTGAGGAAACCCCGTCCGAGCGGCGAGAACGGCACGAACGCCGCGCCGTTGGCGGCGCACCACGCGACCACGTCGCCCGCTCCCTCCGCCGCGGCCGGGTCGTCGCCGGGGAGCCGGCCGGCGACACCGCCGGGGGCGCCCAACGCGTCCCGCGTCCACAGCGACAGCTCGGACTGGACGGCGGCGACCGGGTGGATCGCGTGCGCCCGGGCGGCCTGGGCCACGCTGACCTCCGACAGGCCCAGCCCGCGGACCTTCCCCTCGGCGACCAGCTCGGCCATCGCGCCCCACGTGTCCGCGAGCGGCACCTCCGGATCGACACGGTGCAGGTAGTACAGGTCGATCACGTCGGTGCGCAGGCGGCGCAGGCTGTCTTCGGCGGACGCCTTGACGTGCTCGGGCGTGCCCCGCCTGGCAAGCTCCCTGGTCGCGAGGTCCGCGACCACGAGGCCCGTCTTGGTGGCGACGACCGCCTCGTCCCGCCGCCCGACCAGCGCGCGGCCGAGAAGCGTCTCGTTGTGGCCGTCGCCGTAGGGCTGCGCGGTGTCCAGGAAGGTGACGCCGAGGTCCAGCGCCTCCCGGATCAGCGCGACCGACATGTCGTCGTCACGCTCGGACTCGGAGTAGGCCCAGCTCATCCCCATGCAGCCGAGACCGACCGCGCCGACCGGCGTGCCCGCGAACTCACGTGTTCTCATCTGCGCCCCCTCTTCCTTGGTTCCGGTGTCTCAACGGTTCCGGTGTCTCAAACCGCCGCCGTCTCGAGGCGGGACGCTCCGGCGACGGCGGCGACGAGGCCGCCGTCGATGACGAGGTCCTGGCCGTTGACATAGGCGGCGTCCGCCGAGGCGAGGAACGCGACCACGCCCGCCACCTCCGCCGCGGTACCGATCCGGCCGGACGCGATCTGCGCGCGGATCGCGTCCACCTCGTCCTCGGGGACGGCGCCGCGGTACATGGGCGTGTCGATGTAACCGGGGCTGACCGAGTTGACGCGGATCCCGCGCGGGCCCAGTTCCGCGGCCAGTGTTCGGGTCAGGCTCTGCACGGCCGCCTTCGTCGCCGAGTACACCGAGGCGACGGGCAGGCCGCGGTGCAGCGTCCACGACGCGTTGACGACGATCGCGGCGTCAACGGTCAGCAGCGGCAGCGCCTTCTGGACGCTGAAGTACACGCCCTTGAAGTTGACGTTCACGGCATGGTCGAACTCGGCCTCGGTCGTCTCCGCCGCCGGCCCGAACACGGCGATCCCCGCGTTGGCGAAGAGCACGTCCAGGTGGCCGAGCCGTTCCTTGACGGCCTCCATCAGGGCGTCCAGATCGGAGAGGTTCGCCACGTCGGCGCGCACGGCGAGAACCCGGTCGCCGCCGAGTTCCTTGGCGGCGGAGTCCAGGCGGGCCTGGTCACGCCCGGTGATGACGACGGACGCGCCCTCGTCCAGCAGCCTTCGCGCGGCGGCCAGTCCCATGCCGCTCGTTCCGCCGGTGATCAAAGCCGTCTTGCCCGCGAATCGCATGTCGTGTGTCATGCGGATGATCGTGCCCGTCGCGGACGGGGGACGGCAGTGTCGGCTCATCCTGGGTCTGGCACCACCACCCTTGGCGGTGGTCCTTCCCCCGGGTCAGCCGGCGGCGGCGAGGCCCGGCCGGGTCGCCAACCGTTCGAGGCGCCCCAACGTCCCGGTCCCCGGGCGCGGGTTGTACAGGACGAGGCCCTGCCCGGGACGGTCCTGGATCGGCAGCACCGTCGAGTCGAAGATCAGGTCACCGGCCACCGGATGCCGGATCGCCTTCACCGCCTGCGTCCCGGCGCTGACCTCGTGCCGCTGCCACAGCTCCGCGAACTCGGGGCTGACGGCCATGAGGTCGTCGGCGATCCGGGCGAACTCCGGGTCCTCGGGGTAGCGGGCCGCCTCGGCGCGGAACCGTCCGACGATGTCGCGGGCGACGGCGGACCAGTGCGGGTGCAGGCCGCGGTACCGGACGCTGGTGAAGAAGATGACCAGGCAGTTGTGGTCGGTGTCGACGTAGCCGAACACCTCGCGGGCCATGTCGTTGTAGGCGATCAGGTTCCAGTACCGGTCCCTGATGTAGGCGGGGCGGGGTGACCAGGCGTCCAGAAGCCGCTGCAACTCGGGGGTGACCTGCGCGATCGGCTCCGCCTCGGCGGGAGGCGGGTTCAGGCCCGCGAGCAGGTACAGGTGGACGCGTTCGGCCTCGTCCAGCCGCAGGGCGCGGGCGATCGCGTCCAGCACGTCCCCGGACACCTTGATGTCGCGTCCCTGCTCCAGCCACGTGTACCAGGACACGCCCACCCCGGCGAGCACGGCGGCCTCTTCCCGGCGCAGTCCCGGGGTGCGGCGCCGGCCGCCGTCGGGCATCCCGACGTCGGCGGGGGTGAGGCGGGCGCGGCGTGTCCGCAGGAAGTCGCGGAGTTCCTCGTGTCGACGACCGGACGTGGGGCTTGCCATGCCGACACGATATCGCCGGTATGCCGGGCGCGGCGGCCCTGCGGCCTGCCCAGGCGTCGACCCCGGGCCTCGCGCAGCGGTCGTCAGAAGGAGTCGCTCCGCACGGCGGGTTCGGTCTCGGGTCGCGTGTGCCGGGGTGTCGCCGGCCGGTTCCGCGCGCCGGGCGCGGCCCGCTCGGACGGCCGGGCGCGGTGCAGGAGGTCGAACAGGCGGTCCCAGCGGGCGAGGACCACGTCCGGGTGATACCTCAGCACCGCGGCGCGCGCCTCGGCGCCGAGGGCGCGGCGCAGGTCCGGGTCGTCGATGAGGCGTTCGAGTTCGCGGGCGAACGCGCGGACGTCACCGGGTTCGACCAGGACACCGCCCCGCTCGCCGACCAGCGCCCGGACCCCCGGAGCGCAGTCCGACGCCACCGTCGGCAGCCCGTACGCCATGGCCTCCAGCACCGACATCGGGAAACCCTCGGCCCGCGACGGCAACGCGAAGATCGACGCCTCGACGAGCGCCTCCTCGACCTCGGTCACCACGCCCCTGAACTCCACCGAACCGGACAGGCCCGCCGCTTCGGCCTGCGCTCGCAGCCGCTCCTCCTCGGGCCCGCCGCCGTAGACGTGCAGCCGCCACCCCGGACGCCGCGCGGCGACCCGCTCCCAGGCCTCCAGCAGCAGGTCCACGCCCTTCTCGTAGGACAGGCGACCGACGCACGCCACGACCGGCAGGTCGAGCGTGGGATGGACGTCCGGTGTCACGTGCAGCGCGTTCGGGATGTAGTCGACGTTGGTCATGCCGTCCCTGGCCCAGGCGTCGGCGTCCTCGGCGGTGAGGACGAGCATCCGGTCGGCGTCCGCGTAGTTCTCCCTGACCCGCCGGTAGCGCGACGACGCCCGGGTGGCCGCGAACGACTCGTGGCTCATGCCGATGGTCCGCAGCCCGGTGGTGTCGGCCAGCCGCACCCACTCCATCGCCCACACCTGCGCCGCGATCACCACGGCGCCGGGTCGGGCGGCGGCGAACAGCCGCGACAGCCGGGCGGCGCCGCGCCGCTGGGCCGCCGTCCGCCGCCGGTCACGGGCGCGGGCGGCCACGTTCAGGCGCTGCCGGAGCGTTCGCGGGCGCCAGGCCATCGGCGGGGACCGCCAGACCCGGTGCAGCACCTCGACGGCGTAGGAGCCGTCCCGGCCGTGGTGGTGCGGCGCCGTTCCCGGCGTGATCCCGACGAGCGTGACCCGGTCGCCGCGCCTCGCCAGCAGCCGTGCCAGATGGTGCGCCCAGCGTTGCAGCCCGCCCATGTCGTCGACGTCGTTGCACACGATGAAGACGTCACGCGGCGCGGCCATGGCGTTCCTCCCTGTGGCTCGGCGGCGCGGCGGGGAAGAAGCGGTCCACCACTGTTCGGGCGGCGGTGCCGCGGTCATGCTCGCCGAAGCGCGCGGCGAACGCGCGGCGCCGGGCGGCGTGGGCGGTGTCCGCGTCGTCCAGGGCGGCGAGCGCGGCGACCAACTCGTCCTCGGTGCGCGTGACGGGACCGGGAGCGTGCCGTTCGAGGTCGAAGTATCCGGTGGTGCGGTCCCTTCCGTCCGGGACGTGCAGGACGATCGGCCGGTCGAGCAGGGCGAAGTCGAACATGATCGAGGAGTGGTCGGTGACCAGCGCGTCGGCGAGCAGGAGCAGCGGGGTGACGTCGGGCACGTCCCCGACGTCCCGCATGACCGCGCGGGCGCCCGGTGGAAGATCGGCGCGGCACAGGTAGTGCGGCCGGACGAGGAGCACGAACTCCTCCCCCAGCTCCCGCGCGAACGTGTCGGGGTCGATGGGCGGCGCCAGCGTCTTGATCGGGCGTCCCTTCGGCCCGGTCGTGAACGTCGGCGCGTACAGGACGGCGCGGCGCCCGTCGTCCAGGCCGAGCGTCCGGCGGAGCCCGTCGATCTCGGCGGCCAACTCCGGATCGCCGTCCACACCGTTGATCAGCGGGTCGTTGCGGGGATATCCGGCCGGGAGCGGCTCGGCGCGGACGCCGAGCCCGGCGCACAGCGTCTCGACGTCGTGCGCGGACCGGACGAGGAAGCAGTCGAAGCGCTCCACCTTCCGCCGCAGCCTTGCCCGTTCGGCGACCGAGGCGCGCTTGAGCCGCGGCTGGTCGTGCCCCATCAGCTTGAACGCCGACCCGTGCCAGGTCTGCACGTAGGTGGTCTCGCGCCGTTTGCGGAGCCCCTCAGGAAAGCCCTGGTCGTCGACCCAGAACCGGGCCCGCGCGAGCGCGAGGTAGTACGGCCACGAGCCGCGCCGGACCAGCTTGGCGTCCTTCGGAAACCCCTTGGCGGACGACGTGTACGCCCAAACCGCCCGCACGGCCCGGCCGGATCGGCGCAGTTCCCGGTAGATGTACTTGGGGTTACCGGCGTACCACTTCCCCAGGTGACTCTCGAAGACCACCTGGTCCGGCCGGACGGGCAGCCGCGTCAGCACATGGTTGAACACGGCCGTCTTGGTCTGGCGGGACGTCATGGCGCGCCGCGCGGCCGTCTCCGTCCGCCGCGCCCACCGTAGCCAGCGCAGGACGGGTCGTCCCGCCGGGGAACGCGCGGCCCGGCGCGCGGCGGCGCCCGCGAGCCGCGCCCACGGCGTGCTCGTCTCCAACGCGAACGCCAGATGGCCGCCGCCGGTGACATAGGAGCGGAGCCGGTCGGCGGCCAGCCGCGTCAGCCGGGGCCGGACCGGCAGCGCGACACCGCCCAGCGGCGGCGACCCGTCGCCCTCGCCGGGCCGGGTGACCATCTCCTCGCCGTCCGCCCGGACCCGGAGCCGCACGTCCCAGATCGGGTCGATGAACCCGACGGGCCGGATGCGCCGTCTCGGGTCGAACTCGGTGTGCCAGCCCAGCCGGTCGCCCTCGTGCCGGATCCTGACGCGGACCCGTCCCGCCGGGACGCGGCGGCGCCGGTCACGGAACTCCAGCGTCCCGGTGAGGTCGGCGTCCGGGCCGATCCGGCCGAGCGGGTTCAGCACTTGACCGGCCATGTGGACGTGTCCGCCGCGCGTCTCCAGCCGGGTCACCGTGTTCGCCGCTCGCAGTTCTTTGAGGGTTCGCAGGTGGAAGCCGAAGCCGGTGACGTCCAGGACGCGGCGCCCGAGCGCCCCGCGGGGACGGTCCGTGCCCCAGAAGACCCGTCCGTTCCGCTCCACGAGCCGTGCGCGAAGCTCGGGCGAGAGGCTCTGTCGTTCGTACTCGGCGGCCGCGATGGCGCCCGCGTGGTCCCCCTCGCGGAGCAGGTACGCGGCGATCGCGGCCAGCGGGTTGGCCTCCTCGAACGCCCGCGGATCCAGTTCGGTCAGGTATCCGGCCGCCAGGTCGAGCAGGCGTTCCCGCCGGCCGGCGGCGACGCCGCGCAACTCGCGCAGGTGGATCGCCAGGTCGTGGTTGACGAACTTGACGTCCTTGACGCGCCCGAGGCCGTGCGCGCCGTCCAAGGCGAACAGCATGTCGATACGACGGTGGATCTCCAGTCGATCGGCGAAGCCGGCCGGATCGGCGCGCCGGTCGGAGATGGACGGCGCCGATGCCCGCTCCCGGACGAGCCAGTTGTACACCCGATGCGGGATCAGCGCCGTCCGCCGGGCGACCAGGTAGGCCTCGGCGGTGAACAGCAGGTCCTCGTAGTGCAGGTCCTCGACGAACCGCAGGGCGTGCTCGTCCAGGAAGTTCCGCCGGTACAGCTTGTTGGTCGACAGCGTGTCGTAGAGGAGGTTGGGGTTCTGCTCCAGTGGCCCGTACACGGCCCTGCGCCGGTAGAGCCACGGGAACCAGGGTCGGACGCGGCCCCGCCCGCCCTCGGGCACGTCCAGGAAGATCCGTTCGCACAGTCCGGACGCCAGGTCGGCGCCGGCGTCCTCGGCGGCGGCGAGCAGGTTGAGGCAGGCGTGCCGGTCCAGGAGGTCGTCGCTGTCGAGGAACATCACGTACCGGCCGGTGGACGCGTCGATCCCCGCGTTGCGGGGCCGTCCGCAGCCGCCCGAGTTCTCCGGGAGGTGAACGGCCCTGACCCGTCCCGGATGCGCGGCGGCGAGCCGGTCGGCGACCTCGGCCGTTCCGTCGGTGCTGGCGTCGTCCACGATCACCGTCTCGACACCGCCGAGGGACTGCGCCAGCGCCGAGGCGACGGCCCGTGGCAGCCGCCGCGCGTCGTTGTAGGCGATCACGACGACGCTGACGTCCGGGCGCGCCCCCATGGCCCTCCCCCCACGGCTCCGGTTCCTGCGACACGTGCACGGATTCCTATCCAGGAACGCCGCGTCGAGGTCCACGAGCAATCAAAGGCTGTCAATGCTTGGCATTACCCGCCTTCGGCGGAGACATGGGTTACATCCGCCTGGAACGCCCGAAGGCGCCCGGCGAGTTCGCCGGGCGCCTTCGAGATCGTGGCAGGGTCAGGACGCGTAGTCCGGGTAGCCGTAGCCGACGATCTGGGACTTGTCGCGGACCTTCTTCTTGACCGCGTTGTCCGTGTTGCCCTCGATGGTGCGGACGGTGCCGTCGCCGTTGTCCTTGACGACGATGCCGACGTGGTCGATGTCGCCGATGTCACCGCGGGAGCCGTTCTTCCAGTCGAAGAACACCACCGCGCCGGGCTTGGGCTTCTCGCCCCAGCGGTCGGTCTCCTTGAACCAGGTGGCGTGCTTGACGGTGTAGGCGTCCCAGCCCATGTTCTTCACACCGGTCTGGGCGCCGAGCCACGAGACGAACATGTTGCACCACTGCGCGCCGTTGTAGGCACGGACAGGGAAGCCTCCGTCGCGTTCGGCGGTCGCCTTGGCGTGCGGGGTCGACACGTACCACTTGTGGAACTTGGTCATGCCGCCCTTGCCCTCTGCGATGCCGACCTGCTTCTCGGCGAGGTCGATCACCTCGGAGGGCTTGACCGCGTGCGGGGGCACCTTGAAGCCCTGCGCGCGGGCCTCGGCCAGCGTCATGGTGGCCTCGGCCCCGGCGGCCTTCCCGGCGCCCGCGACGCCGGCCTTCCCGGCGGCGGCGGCCTGGGCCGGGCTCTCGGCCACGGCGTCGCCCCCGGCCAGCGGGTTGATCATCGCCAGCCCGACGGCCCCGGCGAGGACCACACCGACGGCGGCGCCGACGGCCTTGTCCTCGGACGTGAAGTTCTTCAGGGAAAGTCGATCGAAACGACCGGTCATGCAGGGAATCTCCTTGTCTCCCATGACGCCTACCGGGTTAGCTGACGGATTCGGGCATGGAAGCAGCCCTACGGCGCGAACTGTCGCGCCGATTCACCCCTGGAACCTGGGTCCCCGGCTCCGTTCCGGTCTCAGATGGACCGTGACGGACTCGGCCTCGCACCGCGCGGCGGTGCCGTCTGGATGGATCTCACTGACTGATCTCGATGTGATCGCGCGCATCGTCGGGCGCGCATCGCGGGCGGATTCCGCTCCGCGATCCTCGGCCGTGTTCGACACGACCGGCGGCAACGCATGGGACGCGCTGCGGTGATTCACGTAGAAGGTACCAACTAGGACGAAGAAAGCAAATCCGGCACAAAACTCTGTCTTGCCCGCTCAAAGCCCTCTCAAGGAAGCACCAACACCGTAAGCCCCGGGTCGATTCCCGATCTTTAGCGAACTGGCCCGCAACCCCTTTGCCACCAGGGCTTACCCGTCATCGCCCAAATGGTAAAGAACCTCAACACACCCAGTCGGAAGCCACACCGCCCACAGGACCAGGCCGCACACCGCGACCCTCAACGGCCCGATGTGGCGTTGGTCACTCCACGTACAGGGCGAAGAGCGTGGTGTCGTCCGCCGCCCGGTCGTGCTCCATCCGGGCCAGGACGTCGCTCAGCATCCGCTCGGGCTCCACGGAGCAGTCCTGCAGGATGCCGGTGAGGCGCCCGATCCGCTCGTCCAGGTCCGCGTCCCTGCGCTCCACCAGACCATCGGTGTACAGGAAGAGCATGTCGCCCCGGTTGAGCGCGGTCGTGATCGTCGTGTACTCCCAGCCCGGCAGCGCGCCGAGCATCGGGTCGCGGACGACCTCCAGCGGCTCCGCCCGCCCCTCCCTGATCAGGATCGGCGGGAGATGGCCCGCGCACGTCCACTCCAGGACGCGCCCACGCGGGTCGAACCGGCCCACGACGGCCGTGCCCGTCGCCGGCGGGTCCATGCTGCTCACCAGGTCGTTCAGCCAGCCCACGAGCTTGCCCGGCCGCTCCCCCGTGGTCGTCAGGCCCAGCAGCCCGTTGCGGGTGCGCGCCATCGACGCCGCCGCGGGCAGACCGTGCCCGGCCGCGTCCCCGATGGCGAACATCGCGTGCCCGTCCGGCAGCGCACGGGTCGCGAACCAGTCGCCGCCGATCCGCGCGGTGCTCTCCGCCGCCAGGCTGCGCAGCGCCGTGCGCAGCCCCGGCAGATGCTCCGCCTCGTCCGGCAGGATCGCCTGCCGCAGCGTCACGGCCACCCGCCGCTCCTGCGCCGCCTGCTCCTGCTGTTTCAACATCTGCCGCCGCGTCTCCGCCAGCGCCCGCTCCACGCCCCGCCGCCGTGTGATGTCCTGCGACACGATGTTGATCGACACCGGCAGCCCGGACTCGCCCAGCACCGGCTCGGCGAACACCCACAGATGCCGCGCCGTCCCGTCACGCCCGATCACCCGGTGCTCGGCCTCCACCGGCTCCCGCCGCGAGAACATCGTCTGGACGGCCTCCTCCACCAGCGGAAGGTCGTCGTCCGCCACCACCTTCGGCAGGTCGTGCGGCATCGGCGGCACCTCGTCCGGCCCGAGCCCGTAGTTGGCGAGCATCTGCGGCGTCCAGTCCGCCTCACCCGTGGCGAGGTCCCACTCCCCGAACCCGATCAGCGCGAGCCGCTCCACCCGCTCCAGCCGCCGCGCGATCCTGTCCTCCCGATAGTGGTAACGCCAGGTCACGCAAACCCCGGTAGGCACCGGAACACACCGCACACTCATCCGGGACGACCGGGACAACCCCCGCTGCGCGGTCGTGTACTGGAACGAGGGACGCTCCAACCCCCGACCGGTCTCCAGCACCTCCACATACGCGTCGAAAAGCCCGCTCAGCACGGCGCCCGGATCCGTCCGCAGCAGCCGCCGACCGGTCAACTCCTCCCGCCCGCGCCCGAACATGTCCCGGGCGACCTCGTTGAGATCGGCGAACAGGAAGTCGGCGACTTCACCGTCATGCCTCACCGGCACCAGATGGGCGGACGAGTCGAGCGCCCCGTCGAGCACCGCCCGCGCCACCGGATCGTCGGGCAGCCCGGCGAGGATCTCCTCGTCCCCCGCCGTGTCCTCCGCCGTGACCCGGCGCAGCACGTCCTCGGCCTCCGACAGGACGGTCTGCCGCTCCGCCGTCCCCTCGGCCCGCGGCGCCCGCCGCCCGGCCGCCACGGCCCCCACCGACCCGGCGCTCCCGCCCTTCACCAGCAGCGACGCCGCCTCGACCAGCTCCATGTCCAGATCACGCGCGAGCCAGATCAGATGCTGCAGCGCCTCCCCCGGCGCGACCCCGAGCCGCCGGGCCAACACGACCCTCGCCTCGGCGAGGACCGCACGGTCGTGCGCGGCGTCCCGCAGGTCCTCCAGGTCCGCGACATGCGCCCCGGGCTGCGCCCAGGCGCCCTCGGCATCCGCCAACCCTGTCCCCCGTTCCGGCGCTGCTGCCTCGGGAGAAAAGCTACATACGGGAACGAAGGACCATTCGCCCCAAAGCTCGTAAACAGCCCAGCTCTTTGCCCGACCTTTCCGTTAACCCCCGACTCGACCGCTTCCGGTGACCGTCCGCAAAGACATCCATGGCCCACCTTGTGACCCGCATCACACCACCACCCCGACGCCCCGACCCCCCGCCAACTCGTTACACACGACTCCACCGACTGCGCTACAGTAATCAGGCCCGCTCCGACGGGCACCGGGACGTGGCGCAGTTTGGTAGCGCACTTGACTGGGGGTCAAGGGGTCGTGGGTTCAAATCCCGCCGTCCCGACAGAAGCAGGAAGCCCTGTCGATCACGGAGTAATCCGGGATCAACGGGGCTTTGTGTTCGTGGTGGCCGTAGCCGTCATGATCTAGACGACCCGGACCGGGGACCGCCCGGGGACCTACAGGCCCTCAGCCGCACACTCACGGTCCCCCGGCCACGCTGATCGACGCGACATCCGGGTGCAGTTACCGCTGTGTCGTACTGAGAGATCCGTGCCCGGCAGATCTTGCGGAGCACATGCACCGGGACGCCCGCATCGGCCATCCACGCCAGGTCGGTACGCCGCAGGTCGTGACACCGGAGTCACCGGCCCGCGCGGTGGACGCATCACCACCGCCGTCCGTCGCGATGCGACTCATTGGGACGACGTGGTCACCCGGCTCGGATACAAGCAACGAAAGGGCGGCGGCAACGCCGGAGAAGGCGACTGCACCACTTTGTTATGACCTACGGAGTCACTTCGGCGGGACCTGCGGGTGCGGGCCGTCGGGGGGTCGCCGCCGCGTCCAGGCCGCGCGGGTCGGCGGCGGGTCGGCGGGTGGGCGGCGTCCCTCAACCGCCGTTCGGCTCTTCTGCGGCACGCGTTTCGACGTACGGCTCGGCATGGGGTTCGATGTGCGGCGCTCCCCGGTTCTTGGCGTGCGGCAGGCGGGCCCTGACCTCGTACACGCCGCCGCGTTCCCCCGCCTCGAGCGTGCCGCCGAGCAGCCGCGAGCGTTCCCGGAGCCCGATCAGCCCGCGCTGCCCGCCGCTCCCGCACGCCGGACGGGCCGCCCCGGCCGGGCGCTCGTTGCGGACGGTCACGACCGTCTCGGTCGCGGAATGGTCGACCGCGACCGTGACGGGGGCGCCGGGCGCGTGCTTGGCGGCGTTGGTGAGCGCCTCCTGGAGCACCCGGAAGGCCGCCCGCTCCACCATGAGCGGCGGCCGATGCTCCTCGCCGTCCACGCGCAGGTCGATCTCCATGCCGGAGTCCCGCGCGCGGTCCACCAGCTCCCGGACATCGCCGTGCACCGGGTCGCCCGCCTCCGGCTCGGAGTCGTCGCCCAGCACCCCGACGATCTCGGCCAGCCGCTCGGTGGCGGCCATGACCGCCCACCGCAGCTCGCCGAACACCGTGCGGTGCCGTTCGTCGAAGTCCGGCGAGACCTCCAGGCCGCCCACCCGCAGCGCGATGAGGCTCAGCTCATGACCGAGCGAATCGTGCATGTCCTGCGCGATGCGCGCGCGTTCGCGCAGCCTCGTCTCCTGCGCGATGATGCGCTGCTCCCGTTCGAGCTGCGCCACCTGGTTCCAGCCGGCCCGCACCAGCTGCCGCTGCCGGCTCCGGTCGCGGCCGAGCAGCGCGGGCACCAGCCCGAAGATCACGACGATCGCGGCGCCGAACATCCAGGCGTCGGCGCCGGCATGCGCCAGCACGGCGGTGCCGGCGGAACCGGCCAGCATCATCCCGGCCAGGATCACCGGCAGCCGCCACGGGACCTGGCGGGTGACGCCGGTGTATCCGGCGTGGTAGGCCATCAGCGCCAGCGCGAGCAGGTAGCACAGCAGGATCGGCGTGGTCTCCCCCGACGGGGTCGTCAGCGACAGGACGACGATGACCGTCGCCACGCCGAACAGCGCCGCCGTCGGGACGCGGTGGCGCAGGCACACCGCGACGCCCGCGGGGACGGCGGTGCCGGCCAGTTGCCACGGGCCGACCCCGGCCCTGCCCCACAGCGTGTTCTCGACCAGAGCGAGCAGCACGAGAAGCAGCCCGGGGAGAACGGTCTTCGCCAGCCGCACGGATGATGTCCCCTTCGCGAGAGACGGGTCCGCGGCACGCCGGGGCGCCGCGCCGCCCGCGTCACGCATCGCGGATCCGGAGCACCACGTACCCGGCGGCCTGGACCAGCGCGGCCCAGCCCGCGAGCACCAGACACGCCGCACCCCGCCCGTACGGGCCGGTGCCGCCGTACATGAGATGGAGCCCCGCGGGGCCCGGGAGGCCGTTCGCCGCCGCGACGAGGGCGTCCGCCTTGGTGAGCATCAGCCCGACCGGCACCACCAGCATGATCACCGCCACCGCGGTCAGCGTACCGGCGAGGCTCCGCATGACGGCCCCCGCCCCGATGACCAGGACCGCCACGAGGGCGAGATAGGCGCCGATGGCGAGCGCGAACACCACGACGTCGCCGCCGGTGGCCCGCGCCTCTGAAGATCCCATCGTCATCGCCACCGCGACCATACCCAGCAGGGCGATCGGGACGCCGGCGGCGAAGAACGTGAGGGAGACGACCAGGCTCTTGGCGGCCAGCAGCCGGCCGCGGACCGGGACGCACAGCAGCGACGAGCCGATGGCGCCCGTCGTGTACTCGCTCGTGATGCTCAGCGCGGCGAGCGCGACGATCGCGAACTGCGCCATGTACAGGATCCCGCCGACCGCCGTCTCCGGGGCCGTCAGGCTCGACACGTCCGACGCGCTCCCCCGCTCCGGGGAACGCGAGGCCACGCCCACGATGACGGCGTAGCCGATCTGCAGGACGATCGCGCTGAGAAGGCACGCCCAGGTGGAACGTACCGTCCAGAGCTTGAGCCATTCCGCGCCGACCGCCCCGGCGAACCCGCCGCCGCCCGGCGGGCCGAGCGCCGGCCGCCGCGTGCCCCGTGCCGACGAGCCCACGTCCGCCGTCATGGACCCGTCCTCTCCTCGTCGCCGGTGCCGCCGGGCGGGCGGGCGGTGGTGTACTCCGCGCGTCCCGCGGTCAGGTCGAGATAGGCCTCCTCGAGGGTGGACGCCTCCACGCGGAGTTCGTGCAGCCGGACTCCCAGGTCGAAGGCGAGGTCACCGGCCTCCTCCGCGGTCGTGCCGTACACGGTCAGGCAGTCCGGCGCTGTCTCCTCGACGGTCCGGCCAAGATCCAGGAACCGGTGCCGCAGCGCCCGCAGGCCGCCGGGCTCCGGGCTGCGGATCCGCACGCCCGCGGACACGCCGGCGCCCACCAGCGTCGTCATGGGCTCGTCGGCGATGAGCCTGCCCTCCCCGATGACCACGAGGTGGTCGGCGGTCAGCTGCATCTCGCTCAGCAGGTGGCTGGAGATGAAGACGGTCCGGCCCTCGGCGGCCAGCGAGCGGGCCATCTCGCGCACCCAGCGCACCCCTTCGAGGTCGAGCCCGTTCACCGGCTCGTCGAAGATGAGGACCTCCGGGTCGCCGAGCAGCGCCCCGGCGATGCCGAGCCGCTGGCTCATGCCCAGCGAGAACGTGCCGGCGCGGCGCGCCGCGACCTTGTCCAGCCCCACCATGCCGATCACCTCGTCGACGCGGCGGCGAGGGATGCCATTGCTGCGCGCCATGACGCGCAGGTGCTGGCGCGCGCTGCGGCCCGGGTGCAGCGCCTTGGCGTCCAGCAGCGCGCCGACCTCGCGCAGCGGGTACCTCAACGCGGCGTAGGGCACCCCGTTGACCAGCGCCCGTCCCGCGGTGGGATGGTCATGGCCGACGATCATCCGCATGGTCGTGGACTTGCCGGCGCCGTTGGGGCCGAGGAAGCCGGTGACCTTCCCCGGCGAGATCTCCACCGAGAGGTCGTCGACGGCGGTCCGGTCGCCGTAGCGCTTGGTCAGCCCGTCGAGAGTGATCATTGTTGCTCCCGTGTCGCGCGGATCGGCCCGCCCGGGGGGTGTCGTGCCGGGCGGGCCGAGCTTGCGGACCGATCGTCATTCGGTGGCGATGGCCGCCAGGACGTCGGTGTTGGAGGCCCGCCGGGCGGGCCACAGCGCGGCGACGATCCCGATCACGGTGAGGCCGCCGATCGCCAGCGCGATCGTCCCGACCGGGACGGTGATGTCCCACAGCCGCTGCCCGAGCGCGACATGCTGGAGCACCGCGCCCATCGCGATGCCGACCAGGACGCCCAGCACGGCGCCGAACAGGCAGATGACGATGCTCTCCACGGCGACGGTCGAGCGCACCAGCGACCGTCTCGCCCCCACCGCCCGGACGACGCCGATCTCCCGGGTGCGTTCCATCACCGACAGCACCAGGGTGTTGACGACCCCGAAGGCCGCCACGACGATCGCGACCCCGAACATCGCGTACATCAGCGTGAACGCGATCTGCTGCTCGTCCAGCCCCTGCTGGGCGAGCCCGTCGCGGTCGGTGACGGAGACGTCCGGCCGTCCCTTGTAGGCCGTCTCGATCGTCTGCCGGACGGCTCCCGGATCGGGGCCGGCGGCGTAGAGCGTGGTGATGCCGGCGCGCAGCGGCGCGGGCAGCGCGGCGACGTCGACGAACAGGCTCGCCTGCAGCTCGGTGGCGTCGTAGACGCCGACCACCCGGGTGTCGACCGAGTACCCCGCGCCCGGCAGCAGCGTGATCTGGTCGCCGAGCTTCAGCCCGAGCATGTCGGCCTGGTTGCGGGAGATGACCGCGCCCTTGGTGAGGTCGGGGACGCCCTTGGTCATCTTCGGCGACAGCACGGTGTGCAGCGCGGCCGGCTCGATCGCGGAGATCTTCCGCTGCGTCTCCTTGCCCGAGAAGCGCATCTTGACGACCATGTCGCGGCTGCCCGCCACCGCGGTCACGCCGGGCAGCGACCCGACCTTGGTCATCTCCGCCTGGGTGAGCACGGACTCGCCGCCCGCCGCCGACTGCAGCACCACGGTCCCGGCCGGGGTGTTGGCGCGGGTGGTCGAGCCGACCAGCGCGGCGAAGGTCGCGCTGAGCGTGGCGAACGCGCAGACCAGCCCCAGCCCGATGGTGATCGCGGATGCCGTGCCCGCGGTGCGGCCGGGGTCCCGCGCGGCGTTGCGCACCCCCATCCGGACGGCCGCGCCGCCGCGCCGGGCCGCGAGCCGGACGAACGGGCCGAGCAGACTCTCGGCGATCACCGGGGCGAGCAGCAGCACCCCGACGGTGGCCAGGACGGCGCCCGCCATGCCCACGATCCGCGCCTGGGTCGAGCCGCCGGGGGACGCGGTCGCGAGGACCATCGCCGACCCGATGGCGAGCGCGCCCAGTCCCGCGATGACGCGGGTCCGTTTCGTCTCGCGGGGGATGGCGCCGTCCACCCGAAGCGCGGCCACCGGCGGGACCGCCGCCGCGCGCCGGGCCGACCCGTAGGCCGCCAGCACCGACACCAGGACGGCGACGCCGTAGCCGAGCAGGATGGCGGTGGGGCTGACGACGTAGCGCAGGTCCTCGTCGGTCTGCATGACGCCGAGCACCAGCGGGCCCAGCGCGGCGCCCAGCAAGGCGCCCAGTGTGCCGCCGATCAGCCCGAGCACCGTGGCTTCGACGATCAGCGAGAAGCGGACCTGCCGTCGCTTGGCGCCGACGGCCCGTAGCAGCGCGTACTGCCTGGTCCGCTGTTTGATCAGCATGCCGAAGGTGTTGGCGATGACGAACATGCCGACCATCAGTGTGATGGCCGCGAACGGCAGCATGGTCAGGCGGAGGTCACCGGCCTCCTTGTCGACCTGCTTCTCGGCGTCCTCGGCCAGCTCCCGGCCGGTGGCGACGGCATGGTTGCCGGGGACGGCGGCGCGCGCCGCCGTCGCGATCGCCTTCTGGTCGGCGCCCGGCCGCGCGATCAGCTCGACGCGGTGGAACGCGCCGCCGAGGAGCCGCTGCGCGGTCGCGTCGTCGTAGGCGACCGAGGGCACCCGGTCGGCGGGCGTCTGGGTGTCCTCGTCCACCGTGGGGCCGAGGTTGCGGTAGGTGAAGACGCCGGTGACGACGGCCCGGTCGGAGCGGCCGTCCGCGAGCATCACCGTGACGGTGTCGCCGACCTTGAAGTCCGTCTTCTCGGCCACGTCGCGGTTGAGGGCGACCTCACCCTGACGGGTGGGGGCCCTGCCGTCCTTGAGGTCGAACCGTCCGGTGCCGACCCAGTTCGTCCCGGCGTGGTCGGGTACCGTCTCGGCCTTGACGAGCTTGCCGTCCGGGCCGACGAGCCCGGCACGTCCGACGATCACCCCGTCGGCGCGCGCGACGCCGGGCAGCCGGGCCAGCCCGTCGCGGTCCTGCGGGCCGAGGGCCGGCTGGTTTCCCGGGCTGCGCACCTCCGCCGCCACCCCGGACCGCTGCTCCTTGGCCGCCAGCGTGGCGGCGACCGAGTCGCTCACCACCCAGGCGGCGACGGTCGCCGTCACCCCGAGCACGATCGCCACCAGGGTCATCGCCACTCGGGCCTTGTGCGCGAGAAGATCGCGCAGGACGCTCTTGAGCATCAGCCGCCCACGCTCTCCAGCACCTTCATCCGGTCGAGGACGGACTCGGCGGTGGGCGCCTGCATCTCGTCGACGATGCGGCCGTCGGCGAGGAACAGCACGCGGTCGGCGTAGGCGGCGGCGGACGGCTCGTGCGTCACCATCACCACGGTCTGGCCCAACTCGTCCACGCTCATCCTGAGGAACCGCAGCACCTCGGTCGAGGAGTTGGAGTCCAGCGCACCGGTCGGCTCATCGGCGATGACGCCCTCCGGCTGCGTGACCAGCGCACGCGCGCACGCCACCCGCTGCTGCTGCCCGCCGGATAACTGGGTCGGACGATGGTCGAGCCGGGCGCGCAGCCCGAGGGTGTCCACGACCCGGTCGACGACCCCCTGATCCGGGCGCCGCCCCGCCAGGTCGAACGGCAGCGTGATGTTCTCCAGCGCGGTCAGGGTCGGCAGCAGGTTGTACGCCTGGAACAGGAATCCGACCTTCTCCCGGCGCAGATCGGTGAGCTGGTCGTCCTTCAGCCCGGACAGCTTGGTCTCGCCGATCCAGACCTCACCTTCGGTCGGCTTGTCCAGGCCCGCGACGCAGTGCATCAACGTCGATTTACCCGAGCCGGACGGCCCCATGATCGCGGTGAACTGCTGCCTGCCGAAAGCGACGTCCACGCCGGCGAGCGCGGTGACCGCGGCGTCGCCCGATCCATATCTCTTCTTCAGGCCGGCGGTCCGCACGGCGGCTCTCTCCTGCGTCATGCTCAGGAGTCTGACGTCACCCTCGCCGCCGCACATCCCTCGATAGACCACCCACGAACCTGACGAAAGTAAGTGCCCCGCCCACGCAGAAAGTTCGTCCCGGACTCGGAACAGTCAGTCGCGTCAGGCTTCCGCCTGGTGGCCGCGCGGTGACACCAGCGGGACCGGCACTCGTCCCTCCTCGGGAAGCGACGCCAGACTCGTCTCTCGAGGTGGGACGCGATCCCAAGCCGCCATTTGCCGGTAATCGTCGGAGTGCTTGGTCGGTCTGCGCCTTGATCGGACTTGCCTCGAACATGGCCACGACGAACCGGCCGAAGTCGTATCCCTCACTGCTGGACCATGGAATGCGGGAAGCGCTCACCCTGATCCCTCGTCGGGGTGAGCGCCTTCGTCAAGGACGGCCGCATGCCGCCGTCTGTGCCCTGGTCATCTGTGACCCATTTGCGTGCGCCGTTCGGGGTCAGGGTTCGAGGTGGTCGGAATCCTGCCGGAGCGGGTGGTCAGGTAGGTCGCGATGCCGCAGGCCAGGACCAGTACGCCGCCTGACAGCGGGTCGAGGACCGTCAATGTGGCGCCTATGAAGACGAGGTAGATCGAGACCGAGGCCGGGAGCGCGCCGGTCGTCCGGATGGCGTGCCGGGCGAAAGAGCCCAGGGCGAACAAGCCGACGCCCGCGTAGAAGAACCACAGGGCGGATTCTCGTTCGGGGACGCCGTCGATGCCGTCGACGAACCCCGCGTCCAGCACGTCGCCCCAGGCATCGGCCATCGTCGCGAAGGCGTAGAGGGTGTGGACGAGGGCGATGAAGAAGATGGCGCGGGGCACCCAAGGGGTCAGTGACTTCATGTCCGGTTTCCTTCCGGGCGGTCGTCCGATCGATCGGCCAGTCCGATGGCGGTGTGGAAGAGATCGCGCAGTTGCGGTGGAGCGATCGGCGGGACGATGTGGTCGGCGCCGATCACGATCAGGTACAGCAGCCAAGACATGCGGGCGGCCTCGTCGGGGTCGCCGGTCATCTCCATCCACAGACCGCGCAGGTATTCGGTGCGGGTGTGGTCGATACGTTCCTGGGCGGCGCGGACCTCGGGATTCTGTTGGGCCCAGGCGCGGACGGCGATCTCCAGGGCGGGGCTCTGCGCCTCGGCGGACACCAGATCGGTCAGCAAGCGCAGCCGCTCACGCGCGGTCCGCCCGGGTTCGCGCTCGACCAGGTCGATGAACCGGTGGGTGGTCTGGTCGGCGATCCGGTCGAGCAGCGCCGTGCGATACCCGGCCATGCCCTTGAAGTGGTGGTAGAACGACCCTTTGCTCAGTCCGAGCCGCTCGGTGAGCCGTTCGATCGTCAGCCCCGGAGCGCCGTACTCGGCCAGGATCGCCAGACCCGCGTCCAGCCAGTCTTGTTTGCTCGCCATCGCCGCCGTCCCGCTTCCATGCCATACCGTTTGGTATGCAGCTGACCGTACCATACTGTATGGAATGGTCTTCGCCCGTCGCCTGTGGAAACGCGTACCGAGCACTACGAGCCGGATCTGGGCTGGGAACAGAACAATCGTGTTGCTCGCGGGAAAGAGGCGTCAGGCCTGAGGCTGCCTGCGATAGTTGGGGCGTTGCGCCGGGCTTTCGCCGAGGTCATCCGGGTTTGTTCGGCATGGCGGGCCTGGAGGCGTCGTGGGCAAGGAGGCATGGGCATGGGGGTTTCGCTCTACTACACCGCGCGCCGTGAGCGTGATCTCAACGAGCGCGAGCGGGATCGGGTCGCCGAGATCGTGGAGGAGGAGAACCGGGAACTGCTCGACCGACTGAACCAACGCCTGCCGGGCTGGAAGGACGACGGAACCGTGCCTGCGTCTGTCACGGACGCGAAGGAGGTCTGTGAGGGCTTCGGTTTCTACGGGGACGCGTCCAACGACCAGGGGGTGATCCTGGACGGCTCCAGCAAGATCTCTCATGGCCAGTGCGGAGCCCCGTTCATGTTCGAGCAGTTGGAGCACTACATGCGCTCCACGCTCGGACGACTCAGATCCGCCCTGCCGGATGCCGACTGGGACGCCCACGTCGACGGCCACGCACTGATCTGGGACGAAGAGAACAGCCGATACACCTTCGCCCCCGAGTGACACGGGCCCGCCAGGACCGGCCACCCCTTGGGCCAGAACTCGGTATCAGGGCCGTAAGCCCGAATGGGTGGCCTCGACGGATGAGGCCACTCTCGCCTTGTCGAGCGAGAGGTGTCCTTGGGGACGACCACGGTCGAGACGATCCGCACCACGCCTGCGCGCGCCTCCGCCGGGGTCTCGACGAGGTCGTACTGGGAAGTCTGGGAGTAGGAAGACGATCGGGTGCGGGAGTCATGAGCGCCGGGAGACGGCAGAAAGAGTCTCGCCTTGTGGGTGACGGGGGCGGCTCTTCGTCAGCCGACCTCGGCGCCGAAGAGCTGGAGGGGTTCGGTCACCGGTTGGAAGAAGGTGACGCCGCCGCTCTGGCAGTCGCCCGAGCCGCCCGAGGTGAGGCCCAGGGCGGTGCTCCCGCTGAACAACGATCCGCCGCTGTCGCCCGGTTCCGCGCACACGGTCGTCTGGATCGCCCCGGTGACGGTGCCCTCCGGGTAGTTCACCGTCGCGTTGGTCGCGGTGACGGTGCCGGTGCTTACGCCGGTGGTGCTGCCGCTGCGCGTCACCCGCTGCCCCACGACGGCGTCCCCGGCCTCGGTGATCTCCTGCGACTGGCCGTTGTACAGGTTGACGGCGCCCTCCCCGGCTTCCTCCGCGCGGACGAGCGCGAAGTCGTCGCCGGGGAAGCTGCTCTGCACGGTGGTGCCGAGGGGCCGGGCGCCCTGCTGGTCGGCGGTCCACGTCTGGACGACGTTGCCGCAATGTCCGGCGGTGAGGAAGAAGTCCTCTCCACCGCGTTCGACGTTGAAGCCGAGCGAGCATCGGGCGCCCTGACCGAAGATCGCGTCGCCGCCGAGCGCGAGAGTGCGGAGGCGGCCGGGGAGACGGACCATGCGGACCGCCGGGCCCAACTGCCGGGCCGTGCGGCGGACGGCGGCCATCCGGGCGCCGGTGACGGACCCGTCCGTCCAGACGGTCACCCCGGCCGTGGCGGGGTCGACGGCCCAGCCGGTGCCCGGTATGCCGGTGGTCGACGCGCGAAGGGATTCGGTGATCCGCTTCAGCGTCGCGGGGCTTCTCGTCAACGTCTTCGGTACGGCGCCCGCCGCGCGGACCATGGTCGCGTCGGTGGCGTTGGTAACGGTGACGACGGGCCTGCCGGACGAGTCGAGGTAGGCGCCCGCGGTGCGGGAACCGAGCCGGTCGACCAGCGCGGCGGCGAGGGCGCCGGGCGGTCTGTTCGTCGCCCGTTGTCCGGCGAGCGTGGCCTGCTGGCCGGACCGTTCCGGCATCCGAACCGCGTACATCGAGCCCGCCACCAAACCTGCGGATCCGGCGAGCACCGCGGTCCACGTGACCACGGTGCGCGTACGGGTTTTGGCGTTACGGCGCGTCATGGGTCCTCCAAGGTCCGGTCTGTGCGTGGAGATACGGCGCGCAACCGGACGAAGTTCAAGCGGGTTCGGTAGCGTCGGGTTTCATGCGGCTTCATGTGGGGTGCGCGATGTGGGCCCATCCGCCATGGCAGGGGCGTTTCCTACCGCAGTCCGGGGAGCGCCTGCGCGCCTACGCGAGCTGGTGCAACGCGGTGGAGGGCAACACGACCTTCTACGCGACGCCGTCGAGGAGCACGGTGGAGTCGTGGGCGGAGCAGACGGGGCCCGACTTCCGGTTCGTCGTGAAGCTCCCGAAGGCGATCACGCATGAGCGGCGGCTCGCGGACTTCGACGAGGAACTCCGGACGTTCCTCACCGCGATGGAGCCGCTCGGACCACGGGCTCACGCGCTGTGGGTGCAGCTTCCGGGGTCGTTCGGCCCGGCGGATCTCGGGGCGCTCGCCGGGTTCCTGCGGCGTCTTCCGGCGGAGCACCGGTACGCCGTGGAAGTGCGTCACCGGGCGTTCTTCGAGGACGCGGGGAGCGCCCTCGACCTCGAACGGGTTCTCGGAGCGGCGGGAGCCGAGTGGGTGCCGTTCGACACGACCGTCTTCTTCCAGGGGCGGCCGAGCAGCGACGCCGAACGGGACGCGTGGACGAAGAAACCGCGTGTGCCGCGCCGTTCGGAGGCGCTCACCGACCGTCCCATCGTCCGGTACATCGGACGCGACGACACGACGCAGACGGTCGAAGGCTGGCGTTTCTGGGTCGGAAGAGTCGTCGACTGGCTCCGCGAGGGGCGTTCACCGACCTTCTTCGTCCACACACCGGACAACGCCGAGGCGCTGACGCTCGCCCGCCGCTTCCACGACGAGGTCAGGGAACGGCTTCCGGAGGTCGAACCCCTGCCCGAGCAGGAGCCGGTGGGCCCGCCGACTTTGTTCTGACGGTCGAAGACCGCCCACGCGAGGGTCAGAGCGGCACCGCCCGGGTAGGTGAAAGGGCGTCCTCACCGGAAGGAGAGACACGCCATGCTGGTCCGGGAGGCCATGACCTCGCCCGTCGTGACGATTCCGCCGTCGGCCACCGTCCGGCAGGCCATCAGGGTCCTTCACGAGCACGACGTCACCGCCCTGCCCGTCGTGGACGAGTCGGGGCTCCTGGCGGGCATCGTCAGTGAGATGGACCTGCTTCAGGGCGTGCTCGAACGCGATCCGAGGGCGTTCGTCCGGCCCGTCGCGACCACGGGGAACCCGTCGCCGCGCCGGGTGGACGAGGTCATGACCCGCGACGTGGAGATCGCCCGGCCCAACACCGACGTCGCCGTCCTCGCCGAGACGATGATGAAGAGGCGGATCCGGAGCGTGCCGGTGCTGGACGGTCACGACATCGTCGGCATCGTCAGCCGCCGCGACCTCATCGCCGTCCTGGCCCGCGACGACGCCCGCATCCGCGACGACGTGCTGGCCGCGATCGCCGAGTACGGGCCGGAGGGCGCCCACTGGGACGTGTCGGTGCGCGACGGCGCCGTCGAACTGCGCGGCCGCGCCGACCGGTCCGCGCGACGGGTCGCCGACGTCCTCGCCCGAGCCGTCCCCGGCGTCACCCACGTCTCCGTCCGGGACCCGTAGGACGGGCGCGGCGTTACTTGGCGGCCTTGGCGCGGGCCTTGCCCTTGCCTTTGCCCTTGCCCGACTGCTTCTTCGCGGAGACGACCTCCGCCTTGGTCTTCTTCGGCGCCTTCTTCGGTTCCGCACCCTTCTTGGCCTTCTTCGCGCTGTTCTTGGCGCGCTTCGGCTTCTTGTCGGGCGCGGGCTCCACCACGACGCTCACCGTCGTTTCGGGCGCGGCGGACGCCGCCACGGCCGCCGGTTCGGCGGGGACATTCGCGGCGACGCGGTTCCGGAACGTCTGCCCGGATCGGAACCGGGGCACCTCGGCGGCGGGAACCTCGATCGGCAGGCCGGTACGCGGGTTGCGCGCGCTCCGGGCCGACCGGGCCAGCCGGTCGAACGTCCCGAATCCGGTGATGGTGACACGCTCCCCGGCGGACACCCGTTCCATCACGGTCTCGACAACGGCGTCCACGTGCCGGCGGGCGTCCGCCTCGTCGCTTCCCGCGCGTTCCGCCACGGCCCTGACCAGTTCGCTGCGGTTCATGCGACACGTCCTCCACTGATCTGATATGTAACGGACAGCGTAGACCTGCGCGAAGATCCCGACGCGGAAATCCGTCCCGGTTTCAGCGTGTCTTTCGTCCGGCGGTTTCCATTGGACGGAAGGGCCTTCACGCCACCTCTCTCCACCGGAAGGATCCCGCCATGAGCGATCGTCACCACGGCATGAACGTCGAGGCGGTCACCACCTCCGGCGCGGTGCGCGGTGTCCGGGAGGACGGCCTCGCCGTCTTCCGCGGGATCCCGTTCGCTCGTCCGCCCGTGGGCGCGCTCCGTTTCGCCGCGCCCGAACCGCCCGAGCCGTGGGACGGCGTCCGCACGTGCACCGCGTTCGGCCCTCCCCCACCGCAGTCGGCCGCGTTCGGGCTCCCCACAGAGCAGGCGTCCGGTGACGACTGGCTGACCTGCAACGTCTGGACGCCGGACCCGTCGGCGTCCCTCCCGGTCATGGTGTGGATCCACGGCGGCGCCTACCTTTTCGGGCACTCCGCCGAACCCGCCTACGACGGCGCCCTCCTGTCCCGGGAGGGCGGCGTCGTCGTGGTGACGCTCAACTACCGCGTGGGCATGGAGGGGTTCGGGCAGATCGAGGACGCCCCCGCCAACCGCGGCCTGCTCGACCAGATCGCGGCGTTGACCTGGGTTCAGGACAACATCGCGGCGTTCGGCGGTGACCCGGATGCCGTCACCGTCTTCGGCGAGTCCGCGGGCGCCGGATCGATCGCCGCGCTCCTCGTGATGCCGCGCGCGTCCGGGCTGTTCCACCGGGCCATCGCGCAGAGCGTCCCCGGCACCTACTTCTCCCGGGCGCTCGCCGACGACATCGGCGCCGCGATCTCCGCGGAGGCGGGCGCCCGCCCCGTCCGGCAAGACCTCGCCGCGGTCGCCCCCGACCGCCTCGCCAAGGCGATGGACGCGGTCGCCAACACCATGGCCGGACGGACCCGCTGGGGACTGGTCCCCCACACCTCGGTTCCCTTCTCCCCGGTCGTGGACGGCGACGTGCTGCCCGGAACCCCGTGGGAGGAGCTCGCCACCGGAGTCGCCCGCGACATCCCACTGATCGTCGGGCACAACCGTGACGAGTTCCGGTTCTTCACCGCCATGTCCGGCCTCCTCGGTCGGATCACCGACGAGCAGGCGTCCATGGCGGTGCGTCTCTTCGCCCCGGACCCCTCGGCCTACCGGAACGCCTTTCCGGACGCCTCCCCGGAGACGCTGTTCGAACGCGTCCGGGGCGACTGGCTGTTCCGCATGCCGAGCGCGCACCTCGCCGAGGCGCACGCCGCCGCGGGCGGCCGTGCCCACCTGTACGAACTGACCTGGCAGGCTCCCGAACTCGGCGCCTGCCATGTGCTGGACGTCCCGCTGGTGTGGGGCAACCTCACCGGGGGCATCGCCGACCTCCTCCTCGCCGGCGTCCACGACGCGGCCGCCGAACTCTCGGCGACGATCCGTCCCGCCTGGACGGCCTTCGCGTCCTCCGGCGAACCGGGGTGGCCCGCGTACGAACCGTCCCGCCGCCTCACCCGCGTGCTCGACCTCCCACCCGACGTCGCCCCCTACCCGGAGGAAACGTCCCGCGCACTCTGGTCAAAGCACACGTTCGAGGCCCTGCCCCTCCTCCCCTGACCGGCCACGTTCGCCCAGTTCCACAGGCCGGCACTCCAAGGAGACGCTCGGCCGTACGCAATCGCGTCCGAACGTAGGGCTGCCGAAGAAGTCGCCGTCACGTACTCATCGCCGAACCGTCCCCTCACGACCACCCCCGAACCCACCCAAACACCGCCTCCCCGACCTACGCGGCGCAGGACGACGGGGACGCCGTCACCGGTCGCAGCGCCAGGAGTGTCGGCCACGCCGGTTAGTCTCGAAACCGGCATGCCGTCCCGGCCACCGAACGAGGGAAAGCTGATGATTGAGAAGGACGTCACATCGCAGATAAGGGAGATCTGCCTTTCGTTGCCAGAGGTAACCGAAAAACCTTTCGGAGGGCACACAGCGCCCGCCTTCCGAGTCCGCGACAAGCTCTTCGTGATGACCAGCGAGGACGGACTCTCGATGACGTTCAAGGCGGCGCCGGGCGTTCAGGAGGCCCTCGTCGCCGAGGCCCCCGAGCGCTTCTTCGTCCCGAAGTACGTCGGCAGCAAGGGATGGGTGGGCGCACGCCTCGACGTCGACCACGACTGGGACGAAATGTCCGAACTCATCGAGGACAGCTACCGCCTCATCGCCCCAAAGCGCCTGACAACCCTCCTGGACCAGCGGTAACTCCACCCCACGACCAGCCACCGCCCGGCCTCCTACGCTCCGCGACGCCCTCGCTCACCCGGTGGCACAGCAGCCATGGCGACCGCGCATGGGCCTGCCGCCCTAGGCCCCCGCGCTGCGGATCCTTCAGAACAGGCACTCGGTCTCAGGTACACGCCCGTCCATCGCCCACGCGACAGGGATTGAGCAGCTCAAGGACAGCTACCGCCTTATCCCCAAAACGCCTGGCAACCCTCCTAGACCAGCGGTAACTCCACCCCACGACCAGCCACCGCCCGGCCTCCTACGCTCCGCGACGCCCTCGCTCACCCGGTGGCACAGCAGCCATGGCGACCGCGGATGGGCCTGCCGCCCCAGGCGCCCGCGCTGCGGATCCTTCAGAACAGGCACTCGGTCTCAGGTACACGCCCGTCCATCGCCCACGCGACAGGGATTGAGCAGCTCGAGGACCGGCAGCGTGGTCTGCGCCGACAGCGACCCGATCGCGATGAACGGGCATCGCGACGGAATTTCGGTCCTGGCGAACGGCACCGGGGCTGGCAGCAGCGTCACCGCTAACCACGTCAGCGCATTCGGTCATGTCTCGGTCCACGGCAATGATGCGTCGCGAGAAGTGCCCAACACTTACGCACAACGCTACACCGACCCATCATCGCGTACCCACCCGCAGACGAGATCCCACCATCGGTGACACTTCAGTTGCGGATATGAGAAAGGTTACCGCTCGCCGTTTCAGGCGATGCGGATTTCCGAAAAAGGGGTCACCGAGGCGACGACGGGCAACAATGGACAATTCTGGTCGTAGACCAAATACCACACCGTTGGCCGGATTGGGTCATTGAGCTGACACGCGACCCTCAAGCAAGCATTATCAAAGCACTCCGACTGATCGCCATTTCAGTCGCGACTTGATCCTGGTTGCAAAAAGTCCCACGAATTGTCTTTACATGCACACCCCACCACAGGGCTCCTACCAGTGCATTCTCGTAGTCGTGGCACCCCTCGCAACCCCCGAAATGCCGTCGACGCCAAACCGGCTCGCCGGCGGCGAAAGGTGGACGAACGTGAACCGTGGAATGCGCCCCAAATGCTCGACGATTTCCCTGCTGAGCACCACGGCGTTGATCATGCTCCCGGCGTTGGGAAACGTTCAGGCGGCGGCCGAGACCCGGGTGGCGCCCCCCGGCCAGGAGCTCGCACTCCGCCAGACAGCGCTCGCCGACCGGATCACCGGACGGCTCGGCCCCCGGCATGCGGGCTCCTACGTCGATGGCGCGGGGAACCTCGTCATCAATGTCACCGACGCGGCCGCCGCGCGTCAGGTCACGGCCGCCGGAGCGCGGGCGCGCCTCGTCGCCCACGGCATCCGGCCGCTGACCGATACGAAGAACAAGCTCGACCGGCTCGCCGGGACCTCCGGAACGACGGGCCTCGTCTGGGGTGTCGACGTCGTCTCCAACACCGTCGTCATCGACGTGCCGAAGACCGACAACGACGCCGCGACCATGGCATTCGTGAAGCGCGCACGGGCGATGGCGCAGTTCGTCCGGGTTCGGCGGGTGGCGGCGGCGCCGCGTCTGATCGCCGGGCCCGGCGACGCGATCCTCGCCAACATCGGACGCTGCTCGATGTCGGTGATCGCCGTCCGCGGCGGGACGGAGTTCGTCGTCACCGCCGGGCACTGCGCGAAGAACGCAACGAACTGGACGACCGGCGACGGCCAGACGCTCGGCACCCATGAGATCAACAGCTTCCCCGGCGACGACTACGGCACCATCCGGGTGACCAACCCCGCGCTCTACAACCACAACGCCCAACTCACCGCGCTCGCACGGCCGGAGGTCGGCACCCCGATCCAGAAGAAGGGATCGACGACCGGCACCACGACCGGGACCATCATCGGCTATGAACGCACGGTGAACTATCCGGAGGGCGCGGTCGGCGAGCTGATCGAGACCGATGCCTGCGCCCAGCCGGGCGACAGCGGCGGCTCACTCGAGGCCGGCACCCTCGCCGTCGGGATCGTCTCCGGCGGCACGTCCGGCGGCTGCGGCGGCAACTTCCGGTCGTTCTTCCAGGGGTTGGGCGAGCTGTTCTACTGGCAGACCCTCACCCTGAAGTAGGGCCGACGGCGCGTGCGGGGCTCCCAAACCGTTCGGGCGCCCCACACACGGTTACGGGTGCACCACCTTCGCGTACCCGTCCATGCCTCCGGCGAAGTCGAACACACCAAAGGGTTCGTCGCCGACGATCCAAGCGTCACGCCCGAACGTGACCACGAACGCGTCACCGGGACCACGCGCCTCCTCACCGCCGTCCCGCATGCGAACCCGGATCGTGCCTGGACGATGTAGCCCTTCGATGCACCCCGCACAGGGTGCCCGCGATGTCGCACAGCGGCCCCGACCGCCTCCGGCCGGGCCGGATCATCGCCCTGGCGAACACCAACCCGTCACCTGAAAGACCTCCCGATAGCCCTTCATAAATCACACCGCTCCTCGGACATGTCGATCGCTTGATCTCCACAAGTAGCAGGTACCAGCGGTATCGGTCTCGCCTGCGAACCGCCCACGCGGCCCGTGTCATAGCCGTCGTGGTGCACCTCGCCCAGGCCTGTGCCCGCGACATCGCATAGCGACTCCTACCAACGCCAGCCGGGCCGGATCATCGACCTGGCGAACACCAACCCGGCATCCGGAGGACCCCTGAAGCCACTTCGGGAAGTCGCGCCGCTCCTCGGGCTTGTCGAACCTCTTGACCTCCAACATGCAACGGATACCAGTGGTGACGGTCTTGGCATGGGGAAGCCTCCAGGCGGCCGGGCCGCAGCCGTTGTGGTGCACTTCGCACAGGTCGGTGCCCGCGGCATCGCGCGGCGACTCCGTCCAGCGCTGGCCTGACGAATACCGCCTTCGAACACCAAGCTCAGCATCTGACGGATCTCCAGACGCCTCTTCGGGAAGCCGCGCCGCTCCTCAGGCTTGTCGATGCTCTTGATCTCCAGCAAGAGGCGGGGACCGGAGGTGACTGTCTCGGTATGAGAAACGCCCCAGGTGGCCGGGCACCGAAAACGAACTCGGTGTTCCGCCTGGGCGGGCGTCCACCGAACAGGGCGTGGTAGCGGTCCGGAGTAGGGCGGCGCGGTGGGAACGTGTCTGGTTGAACACTTCGGCCGGTAGGTCGGCTGGCTGCAGAACATCGTCGTCGGCACGATCAGGAGGTCGGGTCTTTGCTCGTCGGGTTGGCCAGCGGTCGGCGTCCGTTCGACGAGCCGGCGCAACGGGACGGCGACGGCCGGGACATCGGTGCTCGGTTCCAACCGGACCGCGTCCGGCAGCGCCGTCCAGGAGGTCGGCTGGTTCTCCAGCACGGTTGCCTTGGCCGTGGCCTGGGGGCTGCTGCCGTGTTAGATCGTGGGGCGGCGAGTGAGGTGGGTCAGGCGGGTGGCTATGCGGTCCATGGTGGCGTGGTCGGGGGTCCAGCCCCGTTGGAGTAGCGCGGTCAGAAGGGCCTGCAGGTATGGCGCCGGGCGGCTGAGGAATTCTTTTGTCACGGGAATGATCTCCCATCCCATTTCCTTGGTCAGCCAGGCCCGGCGGCTCGTGTCGTGTGCGCGGGATTTCGGGCCGGTGTGGTGGCGTTCGCCGTCGTATTCGAGGCCGACGCGGTGGTCCGGATAGCCGAGGTCGATGTAGAGGCGGCGGCCTGTCGGGCCTGCCACCGGCACTTGTGTGCGCGGGCGCGGGAAGCCGCATCGCACCACGGCCACACGGGTCCAGCTCTCGCCGGGGGACGCCGCGCCGCGGTCGCTGAGGCGGACGGCCTCGCGTAGGCGCTTATTGCCTCGGTAGCCGGGAAGGGTCCGGGTCATCGCGGTGAGTTCGTCGGTGGTCACCCCTCGCCGGAGGAACTGGTCGAGCGCCGCCACCGCCTCGTGGCGGGGAAGCCAGCGGGCGCAGTCCAATGCCGTGCGTGAAAGGGAGGTCAGCCGCACGCCCGACTTCTCCGTGACGTGGTCGGCGCGCAGTTGCACGTGTTCCGCGGTAACCGGTGAGGGTGGGGTCCCGGAGGTGGGGGGGAGTGATGAGTTCGACGTCCCAGTCGGCCTCCGTCACACCCGGGGGCAGGACGTCGAGGCCCCAGATCCAGGCGGCGGTGCGGCGTGCCACGACCGCGTTCCGTGGGAGGAGGCCGCTCAGCGCGGCGGCCCGGGTGTGGAGGGGCGCTCCCCTGACCGGGACGAAGAAGACGCCGTCCCCGACGTGGACGACCGACTCGCCGGGTGTTCGCTTTCGGGTGTCGCGGAAACCGCTCATGTGTTCGATCATGCATCTTGGTCGTTTCCCGGGAGGGGCATCGAGAGAATGTGGATAACTCTCTGATCGCCGTGGGAGCGGTAAGTCCGGGCCGCCCGCGCGGGTGGTCGCGAGGGCGCCTGATCACTGTGATCGCGGCCGCCGCCGCGGAAGTGGCTGAACGAACAGGTTGCTGGGTAGATAGTGGATTGTGTCTGGAGGGCTGGTTAATCGACGGTCTCGGGCGCCGGAGCGGCTGGTATGGGCAGCGAAGACCGTGCGCTGCCGCTGAAGGCGCGGCGGAGCCGGGAGGCGGTCCCCGCCGCCGGGCCGCCGGACGATCTCGGGGAGCATCGGCGTGAGACCGAGGAGTACGCGCGTCAGGCGATGGTCTCCTCGGCGCGCGCCCATGACCGGGCCGCGGTGTTGCTGGAACGGATGGCCATCGCCCACCCGGACGAGGCGGACGCGCATCTGCAGTCGGCCGCCCGGCACCGCAGGTGGGCGGAGAACGACCGGAGACTGGCGGAGAAGCACGCACCCGGCGACGATCAATGAT
This sequence comes from Actinomadura pelletieri DSM 43383, assembly GCF_003634705.1. Classification (GTDB taxonomy): domain Bacteria; phylum Actinomycetota; class Actinomycetes; order Streptosporangiales; family Streptosporangiaceae; genus Spirillospora; species Spirillospora pelletieri. Next base: position 96,823 of record NZ_RBWU01000003.1, read on the forward strand.
CCGATGCCGTCGAGGACGGGAAGAACATGACCGCTCTGGAAACGACCCGGCGTTCCTTGCACGGGGTAGCCGAATTGGTGCTCGCCGGACCGCAGTACCGGGAGAGCGGAACGATCCGGCTGAAGGTCGTTCCGGGCGGGTTCGCCACCGTTCGGGACCCTGAGCTGCGAGTGAACGGGGCCGAGCTGGTGGCCGGTGAGCGAGAAGTCCCTTTGAACGGTGCAACGTGTAGGGAACTCGCTGCGGCCGCCGGTCTGGACGCGGGCGGCCCGGAAGGACTCTACGCCGATGGCAGCGGCGTCGGGTTGGACGAGGTCCTGAGCGTGGACGCGGAGGCGGCCCGGTACATCGCGGAAGCCTTCGGTCGCGGACACGAGGCGCTCATGAGATTCGCGCCAGAGACCACCCCTGTGCTGTGGCCCGAACACTTCGACGTGGGAATCAGTCTCGACGAAGTCAACTACGGCGTGGCCCTAGGGGACGCTCACGTCGACGAGCCCTACGCGTACGCCGGGCCGTGGGAGCCGCGTCAAGGACCGTTCTGGAACGTCACGTTCGGAGCGGCGCGACCGTTGCGACTGTTGACCGGGCCAGCGGCCCTGCACGACTTCTTCATCGAAGCCAGAGAGCAAGCCGCCCTCCCTCCAACGGGACGTCCATCACAGTGAAATGAGCCCCATGCGTACACCGGACGTGGGAGGCGTTCTTGGTGGCATGGTCATTGTGGGTGTTGGGCGAGGTGACGGGCCCGCACGGCTTTCCTGCCCAGGCCACGGAGCGAGCCGCACTCCCCCGAGCGCAACGTTCGTCACAAGCAGACGAGCCCCACACCGAACGCAGGCCCATGGGAATTGCGTCAGGGGACATTCTGGAACCTCGTGTTCTCCGACGCTGGCGCCTTGACCGAGGCGCCGAGTTCCCGTCCGTACCCAACTTCGTCTCCGGCGCCATTCTGTGCTGGCGCGAACGGGCGGCGGCGCCCCAATGGGTGTTGGGCGGGGTCGCGGGCCTGCATGGCTTCCTGACTCCGGCCACGGAACGAGCTGCCCTCACCTGAGTGGGACGTTCATCCCGGGCAGATGGGCCCCGCGCGTACGTCGGACCTGGGAGTCGTTTCTGGAAAGGTTCTGGGACGTCGCGTTCTCGGGAGTGGTTGTTGCGGGTGGTGGGTTAGTGGGACTTCTTCGGCTGGGGTGGGGAGGGCTGTTCTTGGGGTTTGTTAGGGGGAGATGAGTTCGTAGAGGTTGCCGCTGGGGTCTGAGAAGTAGAGGCTGCGGCCACCGGTTGGAGGGGTGTGGTCGACTCGGCCGTTGTCGGGGTGGGCGGGGTCGCTCCCGTAGGGGATTCTGTGGGCGTTCAGGCGGTCGATGGTGGTGTTGAACGTCTCGGTGTCCACATCGAAGGCCAGGTGGTGGCCCTGGGGATGCGGGACGGTCAGAAAGTCCAGGGTGAGGGAGGCGTTCACTCGAATCGGGACGAAGTGCGGTGCGTGCGGGTGTGGGCCGGTGTACGGCAGGTCCATGACGGTGGCGAAGAAGCGGGCGGCCTCGGCGTTGTCGGCGGCGGTGACGACCGTGTGGTTGAGGGTGATCGTCATTCGGTGGTTCCTTCCTTGAGGGCGCCGTGCAGGAAGACGTCCAGGTATTCCTCGATGGACGGCGCGTCGGGCCCGGTGTGCGGACGGGAGCGGGCGAACAGCAGGCCCAGGAACAGGCTCGCCAGTTGCGCGGGGGGTAGGCGCAGCCGGTCGCGGTCGGGTTCGAACAGTTCGGCGATGGCGTCGCGTGTGCGGGTCATGGCGGTGTCGCGGTCGAGTTGGGCGGGGCCGGGTTCGCCGGGGGTGGGTGGCGCGGGGCGTTCGCGGCGGCCGGTGGCGCGGAGGGCGCCGAGGATCATGCCCATGCGGTCGAGGTAGGCCTCGACGGCGGCGCCGACCTCGGCGAGGCGGGCGCGCAGGGGGCGGTCGAGCGGGATCTCCGCGATCTCGGCCAGGACGTGGTCGGGGCGCAGCGCCTCGGCGACGCATGCGTCCAGCAGTTCGTTCTTGTCGGCGAACACGCGGAAGATCGTCGCTTCGCCGATTCCGGCGGCGCGGGCGATCTGGCCGGTGGTGACGGCCGTGCCGTGTTCGGCGACGAGCGGCAACGCGGTGCGGACGATCATTTCGCGGCGCCGTTCGGGGCTCATCCCGGGGGCGCGGCGGCGGCTGGTGGCCTCCATGTCTGACGACAGTATGGAGTGAGTACTCACTCCGTCAAGGTGACCGGGGGAAATCCGGAAATGGGCGGCTGATACCGTTACGGTGCTGCGCGCCAGGAGCGAAGTCCGGTGTGAATCCGGCGCTGTCCCGCAACTGTGGTGTCCCCTTGTGGCCGAGCCAGGTCGCCTCCTCGCGCGCCGACGTTCGTCGACCTCGTGGAAGGGCGATCCGTCATGAGCGGGCCGCGGCTTCCCTCCAGCCTGGAGGCTCCAGTGAGACCCGTACGTTCCTTCGTCGCGGTGATGGCGGCCGTCGTCGCGTTCACCGGTGCATGCGGCGGCGATACCAAGGACGGTCCGTCCGGTGCGAAGACCGTCACCGTTCAGGCCGCCAACGGCGCGGTGACCGTTCCGGCGAACCCGAAGCGCATCGTGTCCCTGTCACCTACTCACACCGAGACGCTGTTCGCGATCGGCGCCGGGCCGCAGGTGGTGGCCGTGGACGACTATTCGACCTTCCCGGTGAACGCGCCCCGCACGAAGCTCTCGGGATTCAAGCCGAACGCCGAGGCGGTCATCTCCTACAAGCCCGACCTTGTCGTCGTCTCCGACGATCTCAACGGCATCGTCAAGGCCCTGGAGAAGGTCGGGGTCCCGGTGCTGCTGGAGCCCGCGGCGACCAAGCTGGACGAGGCCTACGACGAGATCAACGACCTCGGGCTGGCGACCGGGCATGCCGCGGAGGCGACGAAGGTCGTGGACGGAATGCGCGCCGAGATCCAGAAGACGGTCGCCGCGTCCGCCAAGGCGAAGGGTCTCACCTACTACCACGAACTCGACAACCAACTGCATTCCGTCACGTCCAAGACGTTCGTCGGTCAGGTGTACGGGCTGTTCGGACTCCGCAACATCGCGGACGCGGCCGACAAGGCGAGCGGCGGATACCCGCAGCTGTCCCGCGAATACGTCGTCAAGCAGGATCCGAACCTGATCTTCCTCGCGGACACCAAGTGCTGCGGCCAGAACGCCGCCGCGCTCGCGAAACGTCCGGGCTGGGGCGAGCTGGGCGCGCTCAAGAACAAGGGCGTCGTCGAACTGGACGACGACATCGCCTCCCGCTGGGGCCCGCGGCTGCCCGAGTTCGTGAAGGCGATCGGCGACGCGGTGCAGAACGTCCGATGACGTCGGGGAGCGTCCGCCCGTGAGCCACGCCGGGCGGGCCAGGTTGCGGGCGGCGCATCTCGGGACGGCGGTGGCGCTGCTCGCGGTGACACTGCTGGCCGGGATCCTCGTGGGGTCGGCGGGGCTGCCCGTCGGCGGGGTGCTGAAGGCACTGGCCGACCGGCTGCCGTTCGTGGACGTCGACTCGGGCCTCGGCGTGATCGACGAGAACGTGCTGTTCCAACTGCGGCTGCCGAGGGCGTTGATGGCGGCGCTCGTCGGCGGGATGCTGGCGATGGCGGGCGCCGGATACCAGGGCGTTTTCCGCAACCCGCTCGCCGATCCGTACCTGCTCGGCGCGGCGGGCGGCGCCGGGGTCGGCGCGACCGTGGTGATCGTGCTGGTGCCCGGCGACCCCGGGTTCGGGGTGCCGCTGGCGGCGTTCGTCGGCGCGGTCTTCGGAGTGTTCCTGTCGTACGCGCTGGGCCGCACGGCGGGACGCGGGAGCGGGGCGACGCTGGTGCTGGCGGGGGTCGCGGTGTCGTCGTTCCTGGCGGCGGTGCAGACGTTCGTCCAGCAACTGAAGGCCGAGGAGCTCCAGCGGATCTTCTCGTGGATCCTCGGCGGGGTCGGGACGGCGGACTGGCACCAGCTCGGGCTGGTCGCCCCCTACGCGCTGGTGTCGACGGCGGTGCTGCTGGCGCACGGGCGGCTGCTGGACGTGCTGAGCGTCGGGGACGAGGAGGCGGCGTCGCTCGGCCTGTCGGCGGCGCGGGTGCGGCTGGTGGTGCTCGCCGCGGCGTCGCTGGCGACGGCTTCCGCGGTGGCGGTGAGCGGGCTGATCGGGTTCGTCGGGATCGTGGTGCCGCACGCGGTGCGACGGCTGGCGGGCGGTTCGTACCGGATCGTCCTACCGCTGTCGCTGCTCGGCGGCGCCGCCTTCCTGGGGCTCGCCGACCTCGTGGCACGGACGGTGATCGAACCCGGGGAGCTTCCACTGGGGGTCGTGACCGCGTTCGTCGGTGGACCGTTCTTCGTCGCGGTGCTGCGCGCGAGCCGCAGGCAGGTGGCGACATGACGGTCGCGATCCGGGACCTGGACGTGGCGCTCGGCGGGCGCCCGGTGCTGAAGGGCGTGTCGCTGGACGTCCCGGCCGGGTCGTGGACGGCGGTCATCGGCCCGAACGGGGCGGGGAAGTCGACGCTGCTGCGGGCCGTCCTGGGGCTGGTGCCGTCCCGGGGGGCCGTCACCGTGGCGGACACCGACCTGCGGGCGCTGAACCCGAGACGGCGGGCCAGGCTGATCGCCTACGCGCCGCAGAGCCCGAACGTCCCGGTGGGGATGACGGTCTTCGACTACACGCTGCTCGGCCGGTCCCCCTACGTCCCGCACCTCGGGCGGGAGAGCGCAGGCGACCGGGCCATCGCGGCGGGCGTCCTCGACCGGCTGGACATGGCGGCGTTCGCGGCGCGCCCATTGGAACAACTGTCGGGCGGTGAGCGGCAGCGGGCGGTGCTGGCGCGGGCGCTGGCGCAGCAGACGCCGGTTCTGCTGCTGGACGAGCCGACCACCGCCCTGGACATCGGCCACCAGCAGCAGGTCATGGAACTGGTCGATCATCTGCGGATCTCCGACGGGCTGACCGTGGTGACGACCATCCACGACCTCACGCTGGCGGGCCAGTACGCCGACGCCCTGGTCCTCCTGTCCGGCGGACGGGTCGCCGCGGCCGGACCGCCCGGCGAGGTCCTCACCCGTTCGATCGTCGAGGAGCACTTCGACGCGCGGGTACGCGTCTCCCCCGGTCCCGGGGACCGGCCGATCCTGTCGCTGGAGCGTCCGTGAACGTGGAGACGGTGTGGCGGGACGAGGACGGGAAGCGGCTCGCGGCGACGGTGTGGCGGGCCGGTGGCGGGCATCGGATGATCTCGTCCGCGATGCTGGGCGGCGGGATCGGCCCGGCCCGGTGGGTGCTGAACGCGCAGGTCGCGGGCGGCTACTCGCGTATGGACCCGGTCGTCCACCTGGAAGAGCTGGCGAGGGCGTACGGGCTCGACGGGCCCGGCGTCGGGATGCTCACGGCCGCGTCGGTGTCCCGCACCGTGCGGCGGGACGACGAGGGCGTGAACGTGTCGGCGACGGTCGGGCTGCGCGTCCCGACCTGGGCGGCCATGCCCGCCGGGACGCCCGATCCCGAGCTGGCGCCGATCCACCTTGACGGCACGACACCGCCCGCGTGGTCTCCGGGAACCGTGAACATCGTCGTCGCCGTCCCCGTCCCGCTGACCGACGCGGCGCTGGTGAACGCGGTCGTCACCGCGACCGAGGCCAAGACGCAGGCGCTCCTCGAAGCGGGCTTCCCGTGCACGGGCACCGCCTCCGACGCCGTCTGCGTCGCCGCGACGACCGGCGGCGGAACGATCGAGCCGTTCGCGGGGCCGCGTTCCGTCTGGGGCGCGAGGATCGCCCGCGCCGTGCACGCCGCCGTCCACGCCGGGGCGCTCGACTACGCCGCGTATCTGGACGCGCGAAGCTGACGCCGGCCGCCGTACCACCCCGGTGCGATACGGCGGCCGGCTCAGGGCCAGAGCAATGTGGGAAGGGCCTCACCTCCTAGGAACGTCGCGCCGGTGTACGGGTCACCCGGCGTGCGGCAGACGGTGTCCGTTCAGGGGTGGGCCGTTCGTCGGCAGGTCGTGCAGTCCGGTCGGCGGCTCCCGGTCGACGGTGGGGCGCATACCACCGTCGCGGCGTCCGTCCGAGACGACGGTCACGGCGTCGACGCGGCGGCGCGCACGGTCGGCCTCCGCGCGGGCCGCGTCACGTTCGGCGGTGACCGCCTTCAGCGCGGCGCGCAGTTCCTCGGCCGCGCGGGACAGTCGCCGGTTGTGCCGCTCATACTCGAGGGCCCGCGCCCGGATCTGGTCGCGGTCGGCGACGGCCTGGCCGCGCTCGGCCTCGGCGTCGCGGACGGCGGCGCGCAGGTCCTCGGCGGAGCGTTTCGCGGCGTCCACCTCGACGCGCCGTTCCTCCACGGGGGACTCGGCCTCCGACAGCCGCCGGTGCAGGGCGACCAGTTCCGCGCGGGCGTTCTCCAGAGACGCGAGCAGCTCGCCCTCCCGGGCGGCGGCACGGTCGCGTTCGCGTTCGGCGGCGTCGGCGCGGGTCCGGGAGGAGGCCGCCTCCCTCCATGCGGCCTCCTCCCGTCGCCGTGACGCGTCGCGCTCCCGCCGCGCGATCGCGATGTCCCCGGCGGCGTCGGCGCGGGCCGCGGCGACCCGCCGTTCGACCCCGGCGGCGCTCAACTCGGAACCGAGCGCGCCCGCGAGCCGCGAGACCGCGCCCTCGAGCCGGTCGACCATCTCCCAGGTCCAGGCGACCTGGCCGGTCAGCCCCGGTGACTCCAGACCGCGCTCGCGGTCCTCGCGGGCGGCCCGTTCGCACCCCGCGCCGTCCCGGCACCGCGGCACGAAGGGAGCGCCGTGCGCCGGCTGCGGCACGGGCCGTCCGCAGCCGGCGCAGGGCCGGACCGCGCCCGGGTCGCCGAGGCGTGCGATCCCAGGGCGGTCGTCCGTGGGCGGTGAGCTCGGGTCGGAACCGGGAAGGTCGGTCTTCGTCGGGGCGGCTGGGGACGGGACGACGTCGTCGAGCGGGGCGACCTTCTGGTCCTTCATGTGCCGTTGTACGCAGCGAGGCCCGGAGGCGTTCGACGTTCGGGCGACAACGGTGTGACAACGGTGTCGGGACCGTTCCGGGAGGCGTGTTCAGCCGGTGCGGCGGTCGCTGACGTACAGCCAGCCGTCCTCGTCGAGGCGGCCGAGGTCGCCGGGCGCCCAGAGGCCGTCGCGCGTCGCGGACGCGGTCGCGGCAGGGTCGCCGTGATACTCGAATCCGGGGTGACCGCCGGCGTGGATCAGGCCCGTCTCCCCCACCGGCAGCTCGCCGCCGTCCGCGCCCAAGATCTTGATCTTGACGCCGTCGACGGGACGGCCGGCCGTGCCGGGCCGGGCGAGCCAGTCGCGCGGGGTGGCGACGGCGAGGGGGCCGCTCTCCACGGAGCCGTAGTACTCGTACAGGACGGGTCCCCACCAGTCCAGCATCCGTCGCTTGGCGTCCATGGGAAGGAGCGCCGCGGCGTGGAACACCCGCCGCAGCGACGACACGTCGTAGCGGGCCTTGACGTCGTCGGGCAGCGCGAGCATCCGGTGCAGCATCTCCGGGTCCATGAACGCGCAGGTGACGCCGTGCCGTTGGATCAGTTCGAGGGTGTGCTCCGGCCGGAACCGGGAGGCGATCACGACGGCGTGGCCGAGGTGCAGCGCCATCATCGTGTGGACGCAGGCCGCGTGGTCGGACAGCGGCGCGACGGCCAGGTGGACGTCGTCGCCCGGCCCGAGGTCCAGGTCCCGGGCCGGTGACCGCCGCAGGAGGTCGATCATGGCCTCCGGCGGGATGTCGAGCAGCGGTCGCCGGACGCCCCTCGGCCGTTCCGCCGCCGCCGACGTGTAGTGCATGATCGAGCCGGTGCGCCGCTTGCCCGGCGGCTCGGCGCCGCCCGACACGCACAGCCCGGCCAGCGAGCGGAAGCCGTCCGCGGGCCCGGCGCTCACCCGTCCCTCGGCGGGGACGCCCACGGCGTTCGCCGCCTCCGACACGACGTCGGCGTGGGCGCTTTCCGTCACGACGCCCCGGGCCCCGGAATCGGACAGGACATGGGCGACCTCGGGCGCCGCCAGGTCGCAACCCACGGGCACGAGGTAGAGGCCCGACTGCATGGCGGCGAGCAGGACGGTGAGGAATTCGATCCGGTTTCCGAGAACGGTCGCAAGCACGTCACCGGGCTGAAGCCCCAACGGGTCGAACGCGTTGGACAGGCGATTCACCTCGGCGTGCAACTCCCCGTAGGACACCGGCACGCCTGGGGCCAGCACGGCGGGCCGGTCCGGGTCTTTCTGCGCGATCTCGTAGAAGCCGACGCCTTCGACGTCCATTCGGCACTCCTTAACCAGGTTCAGCGGCTCACTTGATGACCTTCACGTCTATCTGACCTATGTCGTGGTGACCAAGTCAAGATTGTGGACGGTCCACAAACGCGCGTCCGGGTGTATCGGCCGGTCCGAGTCGGCGATTGCGCTGCCCCGTGCAGGACATATTTCGAGAGAGCGGCGAGTTCAGCCCGGTGTGCCGATGCCCCTTTCAGAAGCCGGGCCGGCAACGGACGTCAACAAAACGATTTCGTAAAATCCGGCAGCCGCACGGTGAACGTCGAGCCGTCGGTGACGCGGACCGTGCCGCCGAGGGCGGTGACCAGTTCACGGACGATGGCCAGACCGAGGCCCGCGCCGCCGTCGGCGCGGGTGCGGGCGTCGTCCAGGCGGACGAACCTGTCGAAGATCCGTTCCCGGTCGGCGGGCGGGACGCCCGCTCCGTCGTCGGTGACGGTCAGGACGACGGTGTCCGCGTCCCGCCGGACCGTCGCGTGGACCGTCGACCGCGCGTGCCTGGCGGCGTTGTCGAGGAGGTTGCGGACGACGCGGGCGAGCCGCGTCTCCTCGCCGCGGACGAGCGCGGGACGTTCGACCTCACAGCCGAAGGCCGGCGCGGCGCCGGACGCGGAGTAGGCGCGTTCGGCGATCTGCTCCTCCACGAGGTCGGCCAGATCGACGGCGGCGGCGTCCTCGCGTGGACGGTGTCCCTCGGCGGACAGCAGGAGCAGGTCGTCGGTGAGGCGCTGGAGGCGGACGGTGTCGGCGAGCGCGGCCGCCGCCACCGCGGGCCAGTCGGCGCGCGCCGGTCGTGCCAGGGGGATCTCCAGGGTGCCGCGCAGCGCGGCGAGCGGGGAGCGGAGTTCGTGGGAGGCGTCCGCGACGAAGCGGCGCTGGCGCAGGTGGGCCCGCTCAAGCCGGTCGAGCGTCTCGTTGGTGGTCCGTGCGAGTCCGGCGACCACGTCCGTCGTCGGCGGGACGGGAACACGCTGGTCCAGGTCGCCCGCGGTGATGCCGGCCATCTTGGCGCGGATGGCCTCGACCGGCCGTAGGGCCAGACCGGTGACCAGCCATGCGGTCAGTCCGACGAACAGCACCGCGCCCGGCATTCCCCAGCGGACCAGGCGGTCGAGCGTCATGACGGCCGTCCGCGCCCGCTCCGAGGCGACGAGCGTGTACACGGTCAGACGCTGGGCGGAGCGCGTGTCCAGCCCGGTGGCCTCGCGAAACCGGGCCGGAGGCAGCGGATCCGTGGTCCCCACCACGTACGTCTGGACGGTTCCCTCGGCCTCCACGGCGGAGGGCGTCCGGATCTTCCGGAGCCCCCAGCCGACCGCGGGCACGAACCCCGGTCCCGGCCGGTCGGGTTCGAGATCGCCTGTCCGGCCTCGTCCCTCGCCGGTGGGTGGCGTGGACACGCCACCGGTCCTGGCGTACCGCCCGTCGGCCGAGACCACGACGTAGGCGTCGCGGACGCCGACCGGGACTCGTCCGGTCTCCAGCGCGAAGGTCACCTGGAACGCGACGTCGGTCGCGTGGTCTCGGGCGTCCTTGGTCCACTGGTCCTCGACGACGGCTCGGGCCACGAGGGCGCCGAGGGCGAAGACGAAGGCGGTCGCGACCATCGCGCCGCAGGCGGCCCTGACCCGAACCGACCACAGCCGCGCCCAGCGCTCACGCATCCCGGGCCGCCAACCGGTAGCCGGCGCCCCGCACGGTCTGGATCGTCGAGCGTCCGAACGGGACGTCGAGTTTGCGGCGCAGCGCCCTGACGTACACCTCGACGATGTTGACGTCGCCGTCGAACGCCTGGTCCCATACCTCGTCGATGATGTCGATCTTGGCGACCGCCTCGTCCGGGCGGCGGGCCAGGCACTCCAGCACCGCGAACTCCTTGGCGGTCAGCCGGACCTCCACGTCCCCGCGGCGGCACCGCCGGGCGGCCGGGTCGAGCCACAGGTCCCCGACCCGCAGCACCGGGGAGCGGACGGCGCCGCCGCGGCGCAGCAGGGCGCGCAGCCGCGCGAGGAGCACGACGAAGGAGAAGGGTTTGCTCAGATAGTCGTCGGCGCCGGTGTCCAGCGCCTCCGCCTCGTCGTACTCGCCGTTCTTCGCGGTGAGCATGAGCACCGGTACCGTGCTGCCCGCCTTGCGCAGGTTCGCGCAGACGGCGTATCCGTTGAGGCCCGGCAGCATGATGTCCAGGACGACCGCGGAGTACGGGTGGGTGCGGGCGAGGTCGAGCCCCTCGCGGCCGTCGTGGGCGACGTCGACCGCGTACCCCTCCCCGCGGAGCCCGTGGCTCAGCGCGGTGGCGAGCCTTTCCTCGTCCTCGATCAGCAGCAGACGCATCGGCTCAGTATGCCCGCGCACCGCCGAATCGAGCTGAAATGCTCTTCAGCTCGATTCAGCGGCGGCTCAGCCGCGGGTGGCCATTCTCGGCGAGATGATCACACCGCGCAGCGTTTCCTGGGTCGTCGCGGGCACGCTTCTCGCCGCCTATTCCACGCTCTCGGTCCACCGGCATCGCCGCATGGAGAGCACCGGATACGATCTGGGAATCTTCGAACAGGGGGTCCGTGGCTACGCGCATTTCCGCGCACCCGTGGCCGAACTGAAGGGACCGGGATTCAACCTGCTTGGCGACCATTTCCATCCGGTCATCGCCGTGATCGGGCCGCTGTACCGGCTGTTCCCGAGCCCGGTCACGCTGCTGGTCGTCCAGTCCGCGCTGCTCGCCCTCTCGGCGGTCCCGGTGACCCGGTTGTGGGCCGACCGGCACGGTGTGCGGGCGGGGACGTGCGTCGGGCTCGGCTACGGGCTGGCGTGGGGACTCCAGCGGGCGGCGGTCTTCGACTTCCACGAGATCGCGTTCGCCGTTCCGCTGGTGGCCCGTTGCGTCGTGCTCCTCGCCGAGGGCCGTGATCGCGCCGCGGCGGCCTGGGCGGTCCCGCTGCTGCTGGTGAAGGAGGACCAGGCGCTCATCGTCGCCGCCGTGGGCGTCCTCCTGTTTCGCAGGGGTGAACGCAAGGTCGGCGCGTTTCTGGTCCTCCTCGCGGTCACGGTCGCGGCGGCGGTGACCCTCGTGGTCATTCCGGCTTTCAACCCGGACGATTCCTACAAGTACTTCGGGGTGACCGAACCGGACTCGGATAATCCACTGCTCAGGCTCGTCACACCGGTGGCCACGAAGGGGCTGACCGTCCTCGCCCTCCTGGCGCCGACACTCTTCCTCGGCCTGCGGTCCCCGCTCGCGCTGCTCCTCGTCCCGACGCTGCTCGCCCGGTTCTGGACGTCCAATCCGTTCCTCTGGGGGACCGGGTTCCATTACAGCGCGGTGCTGATGCCCATCGTGTTCGTCGCCGCCCTCGACGGGCTCCGGCGCGTCCGGGAGAGCGGCCTCCCAGACCGGCTCGCCCACGGCATCACGAAAGTCGCGCCCATCGCGATCGTCACCGCCGCGCTCGTTCCCACCCTGATCGGGGCCCAGCCGCTCAGCCGACTCATGGACCCGTCGTACGGCCGCGTGCCGTCCCGGGTCGGCGCCGCGAAGGCGATACTGGCCGTCATTCCGGACGGAGCGGACGTCGCCGCGTCCAACCACGTCGCCCCGCAGCTCACCGGCCGTTGCCGCGTCTTCAAGCTCGCCCCGGCCGCGCTCGCGCTGCGCCCGGAGTGGGCGGTGTCCGAGGACCCCGGTCCGGCCGTGGCGGGATCGGGCGAGGGGATGACCGCCCCGGGGCTCGCGGGGTGGGGCTATCGGCCCGTGGCGCGCGGGGGCGGGATCACTCTCCACCGGCTGCGGGTCTGACGCCCTTCACTCTGGAGCCACCGCGCCTTCGAGGGCGGCGCGTGCCATGGAGTGCAGGAGCGCGCTCATCGTGGAGCGGTCGAGGCCGGTGGCGCTGCGGGGAGTGGAGTTGAGGAGGCCGAAGGCTGCGTGGACGGCGGCGCGGGTCCGGTCGTCCGGGAGGGCCGGGCGCAGCCGGCGCAGGACGGCGACCCATTCCTCCACATAGGCGCGCTGGAGCCGGCGGATGCGGTGCCGCTGCGGTTCCGGCACGTTGTCCAGTTCCCGCTCGTGGACGGTGATCAGCGCCGGGTTGTCGAGGGCGAAGGCGATGTGCCAGCGCAGCAGCGCGTCGAGGGCCCGTTCCGGGTCGGGGTCCGCGGCCCGGCGCAGGCCCTCGGCGAGCAGCCGTTCGCTGATGTCGAGGAGCATCTCGGCGAGCACGGCCTCCTTGCCGCTGAAATGCCGGTAGAGGGCGGGCCCGGTGAGACCGACGGCCCGGCCTAGATCGCCGATGGACACCCCGTGGTAGCCGCGGCGCGCGAACAGCTCGGCCGCGGCGCCGAGGATCTCCGTCCGGCGCGGGTTCGGCGGGCCGACCATCGGCTCGGCGGGGCGGGACGTCATGCCCGCCAGTCTAGACTAGAGTTGTTAACGAGCATTAACATCGGCGTTGTTAACGACCGTTAACCGGGAGGACGGCCATGAGCGGACCCGCGATCGGCTCCCGCGCCGACACGGCGGCCGAGACGTTCAAGGCGAACACCGCCCACAACGAGGCCCTGGTCGCCGAGTTGCGCGAGCACGTCGACCGGGCCGGGCGCGGCGGTCCCGAGCGGGCCCGCGAGCGGCATGTCGCGCGCGGCAAGCTGCTCCCCCGCGACCGGGTCGACACGCTCCTCGATCCGGGCTCGGCGTTCCTGGAACTGTCGCCGCTGGCCGCGAACGGCCTGTACGACGACGAGGCGCCCGGCGCCGGGATCATCACCGGGGTCGGGCGGATCTCCGGCCGCGAGTGCGTCGTCGTCGCCAACGACGCAACGGTCAAGGGCGGCACCTACTACCCCCTCACGGTGAAGAAGCATCTGCGGGCGCAGGAGGTGGCGCTGCACAACCGGCTGCCGTGCGTCTACCTCGTCGACTCCGGCGGCGCGTTCCTTCCTCGCCAGGACGACGTGTTCCCCGACCGGGAGCACTTCGGCCGGATCTTCTACAACCAGGCGACGATGTCGGCGCGCGGGATCCCGCAGATCGCGGCGGTGCTCGGGTCGTGCACGGCGGGCGGCGCGTACGTCCCGGCGATGAGCGACGAGGCCGTCATCGTCCGCGGCCAGGGGACGATCTTCCTGGGCGGGCCGCCGCTGGTGAAGGCGGCGACCGGCGAGGTCGTGACCGCGGAGGAACTCGGCGGCGGCGAGCTGCACTCCCGCACGTCCGGGGTGACCGACCATCTCGCCGACGACGACGCGCACGCGCTGCGGATCGTCCGCGACATCGTCGGCACGCTCGGGCCGCGCGCGCCGCGCCCCTGGGACGTCGCGCCGCCGGAGGAGCCCGCGGCCGACCCGGCGGAGCTGTACGGGGTCGTCCCGCCCGACCCGCGCACCCCCTACGACGTGCGGGAGGTCATCGCCCGCGTCGTGGACGGCAGCCGCTTCCAGGAGTTCAAGAAGGAGTACGGGCCGACGCTCGTCACCGGGTTCGCCCGCGTCCACGGGCATCCGGTCGGGATCGTCGCCAACAACGGCATCCTGTTCAGCGAGTCGGCGCAGAAGGGCGCGCACTTCATCGAGCTGTGCGACCGGCGCAGCGTCCCGCTCGTGTTCCTGCAGAACATCACCGGGTTCATGGTCGGACGCGAATACGAGGCGGGCGGCATCGCCAAGCACGGCGCGAAGATGGTCACGGCCGTCGCGTGCGCCCGCGTCCCGAAGTTCACCATCGTGATCGGCGGCTCGTTCGGCGCCGGGAACTACGCGATGTGCGGCCGGGCGTACTCGCCGCGCTTCCTGTGGATGTGGCCGAACGCGCGGATCTCCGTCATGGGCGGTGAGCAGGCCGCGAGCGTTCTCGCGACCGTCCGCCGCGACCAGGTGGAGGCGCGCGGGGAGCAGTGGTCCGCCGAGGCCGAGGAGGAGTTCAAGGCGCCGATCCGCGAGCGGTACGAGGCACAGGGCAACCCGTACTACTCGACGGCCCGGCTGTGGGACGACGGCGTGATCGACCCGCTCGACACCCGGCGTGTGCTGGGCCTCGGGCTGTCGGTCGCCGCGAACGCGCCGCTGGAGCCGGTCGGCTACGGCGTCTTCCGGATGTGAGGGTGTGATGTTCGACAGCGTCCTGGTCGCCAACCGCGGGGAGATCGCCGTCCGGGTGTTCCGCACGCTGCGGCGGCTCGGGGTCCGCGCGGTGGCCGTCCACACCGACGCCGACGCGCGGGCCCGCCATGCGCGGGAGGCGGACGAGGCCCTGCGCGTCCCGTCGTACCTCGACGTCGACGCCGTGGTCGGCGCGGCGCGGGAGTCGGGGGCGGCGGCCGTCCACCCCGGGTACGGGTTCCTCGCCGAGAACACCGCGTTCGCGCGGGCGTGCGCCGAGGCGGGGCTGGTGTTCGTCGGTCCGCCCGCCGGGGCGATCGAGGTGATGGGCGACAAGATCCGCGCGAAGCGGACCGTCGCGGCGGCCGGTGTCCCGGTCGTTCCGGGACGGGACGAACCAGGCCTGTCGGACGCCGAACTCGCGGCGGCGGCGTTGGAGGTCGGGCTGCCGGTGCTGCTCAAACCGTCCGCGGGCGGCGGCGGGAAGGGGATGCGGCTCGTCCGGGACGCCGCCGCCCTGCCGGACGCGGTCGCGTCCGCGCGGCGGGAGGCGCGTGGCTCGTTCGGCGACGACACGCTGCTCGTCGAGCGGTTCGTGGCGAACCCCCGGCACATCGAGATCCAGATCTTCGCCGACGCGCACGGCAACGCCGTCCACCTCGGCGAGCGCGAATGCAGCCTGCAACGCCGCCATCAGAAGATCATCGAGGAGGCGCCGTCGCCGCTGCTGGACGCCGCGTCCCGGGAACGGATGGGCGGCTACGCCGTCGCCGCCGCCCAGGCCGTCGGCTATGTGGGCGCGGGAACGGTGGAGTACATCATCTCCGCCGACCGGCCCGACGAGCCCTACTTCATGGAGATGAACACCCGCCTCCAGGTCGAGCACCCCGTGACCGAACTCGTCACCGGCCTCGACCTGGTCGAACTCCAACTCCGGGTCGCCGCCGGGGACCCACTGCCGTTCACCCAGGACGAGGTGACCCTGGACGGTCACGCGATCGAGGCCCGCGTCTACGCCGAGGACCCGTCGCGCGGCTTCCTGCCCACGGGCGGGCGTGTCCTGGCGCTGGACGAGCCCGACCACGCCCGCGTCGACTCCGGTCTGGACGTGGGCACGGAGGTCGGCGGCGCCTACGACCCGATGCTCGCCAAGGTCATCGTGCGCGGCGCCGACCGGGCCGAGGCCCTGCACCGCCTGGACCGGGCGCTCGCCTCGTACACGCTGCTGGGCGTCCCGACGAACGTGGCGTTCCTGCGGCGGCTGCTCACCCATCCGTCCGTCGTGTCCGGCGATTTGGACACCGGCCTCGTCGAACGTTCGCTGGACGAGTTGACCGCAGGGACGTCCGTGCCGCCCGAGGTCCTGGCCGCCGCCGCGTTGGAGCGGATGCTGGCCCTGGAGTCCGGTGGCGTCGACCCGTGGGACGTCCCGGACGGCTGGCGTCCCGGCGCCCACGCCTGGACCCCGTGGATCATCACCCCGTCCGGCGGCGACCCGGTGGAGGTCCGCGTGCAGGGCCGGGCCGGGTCCGCCCGCGTCGCCGTCGGCGACGGCCCTCCGGTCGCGGCGTCGCTGAGCGCGCCGTGCACGCTCACCTACGCTGGAAGGACGACCTCGTTCACGGTCGCCCGGGACGGGCACACGCTGTGGCTCGGCCGCGACGGGCACGCCTGGGCGCTGGGCGAGCACGTCCGCGCCGAGGGCGGCGCCGCGTCCGGCGCGGCGGGGGACGGGGTGCTGCGCAGTCCGATGCCGGGGACGGTCCTCGCCGTCAAGGCGGCCGAGGGCGACCGGGTCGCCGAGGGACAGGCCCTGGTGGTCGTCGAGGCGATGAAGATGGAGCACACCGTCACCGCGCCGGTCGCCGGCGTGGTGGCGAAACTGCCGGTCCGCGCGGGCGCGCAGGTCGCGCTCGACGCGGTCCTGGCGGTGATCGAGCCTTGATCAGCGTGAAAGAGGGGGCATGACGATGCGGGTTCCTCTTCCCGGCCTTCCCGCCAAGGTCACGATCTACGAGGTGGGGCCGCGGGACGGGCTGCAGAACGAGAAGGCGGTCGTCCCGGTGGACGTCAAGTCCGAGTTCGTGACCCGGCTGGCCGACGCGGGGCTGCGCACGATCGAGACGACCAGCTTCGTCCACCCCGGCTGGGTGCCGCAGCTCGCCGACGCCGAGGACCTCCTGGACGTGCTGCCCCGCTCCCCCGACCTGCGCTATTCGGTGCTCGTCCCGAACGAGAAGGGCCTGGACCGGGCGCTCGCCAACGGCGTCACCGAGATCGCGATCTTCGGCAGCGCCACCGAGACGTTCGCCCGCCGCAACCTCAACCGGACCGTGGACGAGTCGATCGCGATGTTCGCGCCGGTCGTCGAGCGCGCCCGCGCCGAGGGGATCTGGGTGCGGGCCTACGTGTCGATGGTGTGCGGCGACCCGTGGGAGGGGGACGTGCCGATCGAGCGGGTCGTGTCCGTCGCGTCCCGCATGATGGACCTCGGCTGCTCCCAGCTCAGCCTCGGCGACACGATCGGCGTCGGCACGCCCGGCCACGTCACCGCGCTCATCGAGGCGCTGGGCGCGGCGGGCATCGGCCCCGACCGGCTCGCCGTCCACTTCCACGACACCTACGGGCAGGCCCTCGCCAACACCCTCGCCGCGCTCCGCGCGGGCGTCACCGTCGTGGACGCCTCCGCCGGGGGCCTCGGCGGCTGCCCGTTCGCGAAGAGCGCCACCGGCAACCTGCCGACCGAGGACCTCGTCTGGATGCTGTCCGGTCTCGGCGTCGACACCGGCGTCGATCTCGACAAGCTCGTCGCCACCAGCCGCTGGATGGCGAGCCACCTGGGCCGGCCCAGCCCGTCCCGGGTGGTCCAAGCCCTCTCACCCGCAACGGAGACATGATGATCGACTTCACGCTCGACGAGGAGCAGGAGGAGCTGCGGCGCACGGTCGAGCGGTTCGCCCGCGAGACCGTCGCGCCGGTGATCGGCGACCTGTACGAGCGCGGCGAGTTCCCGTACGAGATCGTCGCCGCGATGGGCAAGATGGGCCTGTTCGGGCTGCCGTTCCCGGAAGAGCACGGCGGCATGGGCGGCGACTACTTCACGCTGTGCCTGGCCCTGGAGGAACTGGCCCGGGTCGACTCGTCCGTCGCGATCACCCTGGAGGCGGGGGTGTCGCTCGGCGCGATGCCGATCCACCGGTTCGGGTCGCCGGAGCAGAAGGAACGGTGGCTGCCGGCGCTCACGTCCGGGGAGCGGCTGGCCGCCTTCGGGCTCACCGAGCCGGGCGGCGGCTCCGACGTGCCCGGCGGGATGCGCACCACCGCCCGCCTCGACGGCGACTCCTGGGTGATCAACGGGTCGAAGGCGTTCATCACCAACTCCGGCACCGACATCACCGCGTTCGTGACCGTCACCGCGTTTACCGGCGACGGCGAGATCTCCACGATCATCGTCCCGAACGGGACGCCCGGCTTCACGGTCGGGCGCAAGTACTCCAAGGTCGGCTGGTCGGCGTCCGACACCCGGGAACTGTCGTTCGACGACGTGCGCGTCCCGGCCGAGAACCTCGTCGGCGAGCGCGGCCGCGGCTACGCCCAGTTCCTGCGCATCCTGGACGAGGGCCGCATCGCGATCGCGGCGCTGTCGGTCGGCCTCGCCCAGGGGTGCGTGGACGAGTCCCTGCGGTACGTGCGGGAAAGGGAGGCGTTCGGCAAGGAGATCGGCCGCTACCAGGCCCTCCAGTTCAAGATCGCCGACATGGAGGCGCGCGCCCACACCGCCCGGCTCGCCTACTACGCCGCCGCCGCGCGGCTGCTGGCCGGGGAGCCGTTCAAGAAGGAGGCCGCGATCGCCAAGCTGGTCGCGTCCAACGCCGCCATGGACAACGCCCGCGACGCCACGCAGATCTTCGGCGGCTACGGCTTCATGAACGAGTACGCCGTCGGCCGCTTCTACCGGGACGCCAAGATCCTCGAAGTCGGCGAGGGCACCTCCGAGGTCCAGCGCATGCTGATCGCCCGCGCCCTCGGCCTACCCCCGTCCTGACCGCTCCCTACCGGGTTTCGCCGGACATTCGAGGTGATCGACCGGGCCTTACACCCCCGCATGGACGTGCGCCGCCCACGCGAGGGGGTTACCGGTCCTCGCGCGCAACCGAACGACCGCGTCGTGCAGCGCGAGCGCCGACCGCTCCGGATCGGGCGCGAGACCCTCGCCCGGGGACAGGCCCTGGTAGAAGGCTGTCGCGATGCGCAGAGCGATCGGGTCTCCGATCGGCCACAGCGCGCCGACCACGTTCTGGTAGCCGGCGAGTTGGAAGGCCGCCACGATGTGAATGGCCTCGTCGGCCAGGCGGACACCGGTGTAGGCGGTGCTGCACGAGGACAGGTAGGCCAGTCGGGCCGTGGAAAGCCGAAGCCCGGACACCTCGAGGACGGTCAGCGGCGCGGCGCGGTGGTCGAGCAGCATCAGGGTGCTGCGGGACGGCGCGTTGGGCTCGGGCCGGCCATGGCAGGCGAAATGGACGATCGGATGGCGAGGCAGGGCGCTCAGGACCGCGTCGTGCGTCGCGTCCGCGTCGTTCAAGGTCTCCGCCCGCGGAATCAGCGCCGTGACCCGCTCGGCTTCCTTGGTCGCGGTCCGCAGGGCCGCCATGTGGGGCTCCGGCGCCTCGGCGACCGCCACGACGAGGGCGCTCGGCGGCTCCTGCCGGGAGTCCGCGCGGTTCCGGCGCGCGTACCCGAGCGCTCGAAGGAGCGGGATGTAGGACGACACCGCCCGGTCGAGGACCGAGTCCGCGGGTCTTCCCGGGTCGTGCTCGTCCGCGTACGTGCCCGCGGCGTGGAGGGGCAGCAGCGCCATCATCCCGATCGGGCACCACCACAGGCGCGGCAGATCCGCCGCGGGCGCCGGCGACCGGGGTGCCCGGTCGATCCCGGCCGCCGACAACACCGGGGAGGCGACCCCCGTCCACAGGGACGACAGCACCCGGCCCACCCGTACAACGGCCTGTGCGTGCGCCACCGAGCCGTCCGCGACGCCATCGTGCACGGCGGCGATCTCGTCGAGCATCGCGTACGCGACCTGCGGCGACAGGTCGAGGGGGGTGGTGCGCAGGTCGCCGGGCCCGGGGGTCACGATGACGGCGTCGCTGCGGTGCGCGCTGACGTTCACGATCGCGATCGGACCGTGCGCCGCATGGGCGCGCAGATCGGAGATGGTGGGCGGTCGGAGGAAGTCGGCCAGCCCGGGTTCGGCCCGGATCCGGCGCAGCAGCGCCTCCCATCGCTCGTCGAGTTCGCGCAGGCGCCTACCGAACGTCCCGGCCATCTCGGGATTGCGCTCGGGCACGCCCGCGGCCTGCTCGACCTCCGTGACATCCGCGCGGAGCCGGTCGTACTCCCGGGCCAGCGGGGGGTGCTCGCTCCTCAGCCTGTTCGCCCCGGCGTGCGCGTCGATCGCCTCTCCGAGCAGCGTCCCCCGCGCCTGTTCGAGGAGCACCACCGCCCGTTCCGGATCACCGGCCGCGAGCGCCGCCGCGGCCGCGTCCGCGGTCAGCCCGGTCGCGTCGCCGAGCCGATGTTCGCGGTCGAACCGCGCCAGCGACCGCGGGCTGACCCTGGGCAGCAACGCGATCGCCTCCGCGTACGCGTCCACGGCGCCCGCGGCGTCGCCCGCCAGCATCGCGGCGTGGCCCGACCTCCAGTGGGCGCCCAGCCGGATCCCCGCCTCGGCGGGGTCGCTGACCGCGGCCCGGTGGAGTTCGCGGCGTGCCCGTTCCAGCGTTTCGGCGGCCGGGTCGAGGCGATGCAGTTCGAGTAGCGCCTGGCCGAGGTTGAACAGGTAGGCGGCCCGCATGGGGTTCTCGTCGGAGACCGCCGCGACCGCGCGCTGCGCCATCTCGACCGCTTCGGCCGCCGCCCCGGCCTCTCCGGTGCGCGCCGCGTGCAGGCGAAGGCCGTTCGCGAGGTTCGACAACCGTCCGCCCTGCCTGGCGGGGTCGACGTCACCGCCGTCGACGGCCGCACGGCCCACGCGAAGGGCCTCATCGAGCAGGTCCCATCGTTCTTCGCGTTCGGCGAGCACCTGGAGCGCGCCACCGAGCATGCCCTGCAACCCCGGACGGTCCGGATGCCCGGTGGGGCTCGCACGGACGGCCTCCCGCGATGCGGCGACCGCCGCCCACAGGGACGCCGTATCGCCCGTGCGGACGCCGAGCAGGTGCAGAGCCGTGCCGAGGGCGCCCAGCGTTAGCGGTCTTTCGTCATGCCCGGACGGCAGGCTTCTCGCCGCCCGCTCCAGCACCCTCGTGGCCTCGGTGAGCGGGGCGAGCTCGCCCGTCCATTCGTACCGCAGCCGCAGCGCGAGGCCCAGGTCACCGAGGTAGGACGGGCGGCGGGGATGCTCGTCCGGCACGGCTGCGACGGCCTCCCGCAGGACGGAGATCGCCTCGTCGAGACGAGCGAGTTCGCCCTCCCGCACGAAGGACGTCCCCAACATGGAGCCGAGCGACAAGAGGTGTTCGCCGCGGTCCGGGTGCGTGCCAGAAGTGATCGCCACGCATTCGCGCAGTAAGCCGAGCGACTCGGCGCGCAAGTCCGCGGACCCCGTCCACTCCGCCAGCACCATCAACGCCGAACCGAGGCTCGCCAGCCGCTGCGACCGCGCGTCGTCGCCGCGCCGCTCCTGCTCGGCGGCGTCCCGCAGCAGCGCGACCGCCTCGTACAGAGCCGGAACGTCCGCTGTGCGGTCGAAGTGGTTGCGCAAGGCCAGCCCGAGCACGCCCAGGTAGTGCGGCTTCTGGGGATCGTCTTCGGTCGCGACATCGCACGCTCGGCGCCCGGCCGCGATGGCCTCGGCCAGCCGCCCGGCGTTCCCCGTGAACAGCGCCAGGAGCCGCAGTGCCTCGGCGAGGTCGCCCAGCCGGCTCGCCAGTCGCGAGTCTTCCGGGCCGGTGGCCTCGACGACCTTGCCCGAGAGTTCGGCCGACTCTCTGAGGTCGTCCAGCCGCCCCTCCACCTGGAATCGGCGCATCAGCGTCGCTGCCAGCGACGCCAGCAGATCGATCCGGTCGGAGTGCCGCGAGGGCAGCGCGGCGACGGCCTTCCGCGCGGCCGTCACGGACGTGGTCAGGAGTGCGGTGTCCCCCGTGTGTGCGTACAGCACATGTAGGAGCGCAGAGTATCTCTCGGACGCCTCCGCGAGCGCATCGGACCAGACCGCCGTGACCTGCCGCTCGGCCAGCCGCGTCGCCTGGGTGAGAACCACCACGTCGCCGGTCCGTTCGAACCGTTTGATCAACTCCAACAGGTGGTCTTCTGTGGCATCCCAGCCCGACGGTGCGTCCATCACGAGCAACGGCCCTTTCTCGGTCACACTCTCCGTCTCGTCCGTTCCGGCACGGCCGGACGGGCCGCCCGGCTCGGTAGAGCCCTAGAACGGTCTCAAGTTCGGATCCAAGACGGGGGCCTGCGTCCCTGGGAAGTCCCGGACCGCTTCTGATCGGCTTCCGTCCCGCTTCCTCGATCGAACGGGCCGGTGTCAGGCCGGGTCTTGGGCACGGCGGAGGGTGTGCAGGACGGCCTTCTCCCGTGCGGGGTCGCGGAGCGGGTCGGGGCCCTGCGTGAGCGGGTGAAGTGCCGCACGGGCAGCGGCGTGGGGCTCAGGCCACAACGCGCCACGCAACGCGTCCGCGAACCAGGCCCCCATGTAGGCGGCGGTCCGCTCGTCGCCGCTCATCCTGGAGCGGGCGGTCGGGTCGTTGAGTGACCTGTTCGCCTGGCGTGCGCGTGCCAGCCAGGAGCGGACGTGCGCGCCGAGCTCCGAGCCGGCGGACACGGTGACCGTTTCGCCGCGTTCGGCCGCGGCGACGGCCTCCGCCAGGCCGGGAGTGGCGTCCAGGCCGAGGACGGTGGCAAGCCGCATGACCTCGGCCGCGGCAACCGCGCGGAGCAGTCGCGGCGGCGCGGCGTCGAGCGCCGCGATCATGGCGGGGTCGGTGGGCCCGGCGGACAGCGAGGGAGAAGCCGCCCCGAACCATGGTTCGATCTCGGCGGACAGCAGCCGTCCGGTCAGCGCGTCGGGATGCGGGACGGCGCCGGTCACCAGGCCCGCCAGCAAGAAGGCCGGGACGTAGGCGGCCGACACGGAGCCGTCCTCGTCCTCGTACTCGTCCTCGTCCTCATCGCCGGCGTCCGGGTCCAGGCCCGCCGCGCGCATCTTCCCGAGCAACCGGTCCGGCTCGCTTCCCCAGCGGTACCGCGGCCAGGTCGGCTCGAACCCGGTGACCAGCGTGCCGTCGACCGCGTAGCGGAAGCCGTGGTCGGCGTAGTCGTGCCGCTGCACCGAAACGGCCTCGGTGCCCCGCGACAGGCCCGCCAACTGCTCGACGAGCCCACCCTGGAAACCGTTCACCTCGACCACCATCGTCCAGTCGCCGAGGTTCAGCGCGAACGCCGACTCCTCGTAGCCCGTCTCGAAGCGGTCGTACGCCTCGGCCGCCTCCTCCAGGTCGCGGGGCCCCAGCGTGTCCGGGAGAGCGCCCAGGCGCGTCAACGCCTCGGTCTCATCGACGTCCTTGACAAAGGTCAGACAGAAGATCTCGCCGAGTCGCTCATCGCCGTCGACCCACTCGATATCGCCGGGCGTCACATTGAGCATGGCTCCTCCGCAGGGTCATCGATGACATGGTCCGTAGATCATGGCAGCGCCCTGTGACAGGAGCCGCGGCGCGGCTATCGGATCGAGGCGATGAGCCCCCGCGGGTCTTCGACGATCTCGATGGTGGCCTGGTCGACGAGGAAGTACTGGCCCCCGTCCTCGCGGGGGTTGGTGTACGCGGCGGTCGCCACCAGCCGGTGGAAGTCCGCGACCACCGCGATCGGGTAACCCTGGTCGAAGATCTGGCCGTGTGCGGCGGTGGCGACCGTTCCGGCCTCGTACCAGGTGATGAAGTACAGCGCCGGCGCGATTTTGAAGACGCGTAGCGTCGGCTCCGTCTGCTGCACCCCGGCGAAGTCGCCGGACACGCCGCTCCACACCATGGTCGTCTCGTCCGCGTAGTGCTGTTGCAGCACGTTGCCGGATCCGTAGTGGAAGTTGGCGCGTACGCCGACGAGGTCATTGCTGACGGGATGAGTGTCGGGGACGGGGAAGAAGCGCATGTCGAGTGTCATGCGGGTCACCTCCTTGGTTCCGGGCCGGGTGACGGCACCGCGACCGGCGCGAGCGCCTCGCCGTCGCGTCCACGCGACACCATTTCGTTTGAGACCAAACAATAGCCGACCCGACGGTGGGAGTCCCACGTTCGGAGGGACGCTCTCTCAGAGGCCCACGTGTACGTGGGCGCACCATAGTGCCGGTGGGGTCCCCACGCGCTTTCTGCGTTCGTCGATCGCGCGCTGGAGGGCGGCGGCCGGAGGCGTGCCTTTCAGGAGACACGGGTAGAAGGCCGCCGCGATCCGGGCCGCCGCCCTGTCCCGGACGGGCCACAAGGTGCCCACCACGCCGGGGAAGCCCGCCAACAGGAAGGCGCCCGTGATGTGCACCGACTCATCGACAAGGCGCTCCGACGTTGAGGATGTGGCGCACGCCGACAGATAGGCGACGCGGGCATGCGACAGGTCGAGGTGGGAGATGGCGCCCACGTCCAGGGGATGGACGTCGTGGTCGGACAGTTGCAGCCTGGCCGCGGCCGGGTCGGCGGGCTCACTGACGGCGTGACAGGCGAAGTGGACGATCTCGTGGTGCGGAAGGGCGGCCAGCACCGCCGGGCCCGTGGCCCGGTCGCCTTCCAGAACCTTCGCGGCGGGCGCCAGCCGCACGATCTGCTCCGCCTCGGCGGACGCGCCACTCAGCGGGACCGCGCCGGGCGTCCGCGGCATCGCCACCACCAACGGTACGGGTTCACCGGTCATGGGGACGGTGCGGCGTCTGGCGTGGCGGAGTGCCCGCACCGTCGGCGTATACGAAGGGACGGCCAGGTCCATCACCGAGTGTCCGGGCCGGTCGTGGTGCCCGGCGGCGTGCAGCGGGAGGAAGGTCGCGGGGCCTGTCGGGCACCACCAGACTCGCGGGCGCCGTTCCGGGTCGTCGGGCGCGGTGGTGATGCCCGCCGCGGCCAGCGCCGGACCGGCGATCAGGTCCCAGCACCATCGCAGGACGTCGTCCAGGTCGCCGTCTTCCACACCGGTCTCGTCGGGCAGCCGTGCGATCTGCTCGCCGACCGTGTGCGGGGTGACGCCCGCGAGCCGTTCGACGTGGATCGGGTCGTCGGGGCCGGACAGGATCAGGGCATGGCCGCCACGGAAGTCGACGTTGACGATGATGACGGGGCCCTCGGCGGCCGCCTCGCGCAGTTCCTCCGCCGTGGGCGGTTCCAGGAAGTCGGACAGGCCCGGCAGGGCACGAATTCCGGCCAGAACCTTCGTCCACCGGTCATCGAGTTCCCGGCGGCGCGCCGCGAACCGGTCGCCGTCGACGGGAGGCGGGGACGTGGTGCCCGTACCGGCGGCGCCGAGAAGACCCCGCGCGGTGAGGTCGGGTTCGGGACGGTCCAGGTCCTCGCGCACACGCCGGAACTCCTCCGCCAGTCTCCGGTCGATCGCTTCGACCCGCCGCAGCGCCTCGCTGGACGCCAGGCGCTCGTTCAGCAGGACGCCCCGCGCGTGTTCCAGCAGTTCCAGCGCGAGCCCGGGCCGTCCGGCCGCGATGGCGGCACCGGCGGCCTCCGGGCCCAGCCCGAAGACACGGCCGATGCCCAGTTCGCGGTCGGCGCGGGCCGCGCTTCGCGGCGCGACCCGAGGAAGCGACGCGACGGCCTGCCGGTAGGCGTTCAGCGCCTCCTCCGTCTCGCCCAGTTCCAGTTCGGCGCGAGCGCGCAACCGCCACCCCTGGACCAGTTGCCAGGGACGGGACCGGGGCAGGCCGATCACCGTCGTGGCGCGTTCGCGCGCCTCGTCCAGCAGCGGACGGCGGCCCGTGTGCTCGTACAACTCCAGGAGCACGTCCGCGAGATTCAGGTGCCGGGTGGGCTGGTCGGCTTGGATGCCGCCGGGGTCGTCGAGCACCTCCCTGCTCACTCGCACGATCGACTCCAGCAGGGCGACTCCGCCGTCGAGCCGGTACCGGGCCACGAGAGCGCCGCCGAGCGTGGTCAGCAGCGTGGACCGTATCGGGTGCTCCGCGTCCGTCTCATCGACCATCGCGGTGGCGTGGGTGACGGCCTCGTCCAGGTGCGCTCGCTCCCCGGTCTCCTCGTAGGCGGCCAGGAGAGCGAGGACGCACGTGTTCATCAGATGGAACCGCATCGGTCCCTGCGCGCTCGCCAACGCGCGTCCCACCCGGATGGCCTTGTCGAGTATCTCGGGATCCTCGGTCCGCCGGTGCAGTTCCATCAGCGCCACGCAGAGCGTCTGGGAGAAGGCGGCCGAAAGGGCCCGCTCCCCGTCGGCGGCGTCCGCGAGGTTCTTCAGCAGTGCCGCGCCCTCTCGCAGGGCCATGGTCTCGCCGGTCAGGTCGTACCGGGCGAGCAGCACCGTCGCGAGGGTGCATTCGTGTGGGGGCCGGAAATGGTTACGCGGGGGCGTGTTCGCCACCGCTTCGCGAGCCGCGTGGACGGCCTCGTCCAGCGCGGTGGGATCGGCTGTGTACTCGTGACTCAGCCGGTAGAGGTTCGCCAGGGAGTTCATGGCGATGGCCCGGTCTAGCCCGTCGTCCGATATCCGCTTGGTCGCCGTGCGCTGCATCTCCAGGGCATTGTCGAGAAGGCCCGGTGCCTGCGTCGTCTGAAACCCGGTCATGTACAGGTTGGCCACGATGGTCAGCGCACTGCCGTAGAGCGGATGGCCTTCGCCCGTGGTGTGGACGGCTTCCTCACCGGCGGCGACGGCCTCCTCGAACACCGCCAGGACGCCTGCACGCAGGAACTCGTGCCGCAACAGGACGGTCGACGTCAGCAGGCAATAAGGGCGGAACTCTCCGACGAGAGGGTGCCGGGCGGCGGCTCGGACACGGTCGATGCCCTCGTTCAGGACCTCCGGCTCGCCGCTCACCTCGTACAGGAGCCGCAGAGAGACGCACAGGTTGTTGACGACCCTCGGCCACACCTCGTGGCCCGTGGGAATGTTCGCCACCAGCGTGCGGCTCAGTTCGATGGACGTCCGCAGGTCGGACGGGTCGCCGTGGCGCTGGTAGCGCTCGCGGAACTCGCGGGCGCGCCTCTCCAGACCTTCGAGCTCGGTCGCCTTCACCGTGATGTCACACCCTTTCATAGCGCCGGACGACGGTTTGCATGAGCACCCATCCGGCGGCGAAACCGCTGATCGCCACCGTCCAGGTGACCGGTGGCGGGACGCCGCGTCCCCGGATCCACTCGCCGACGGCCGCGCTGACGAACCAGCCCGCCGTCGCCCCCAACAGGCCGGCCGACAGCCGTCCCAGCCTGGACGGCCACCGCTCGCCCGGAGCGACCAGCACCAGGACCAGCATCGACAGCCACAGCGCGAGCGCCCCGAGCAGCGCGATGAAGGCGGGGACCGCCGGCCCGGTCAGCGCCTTCACCTTGTAGCCGAGGCTCTGCACCGCGGCGAGCGCCACGACGATCGCGCCGATCACGGAGGTCTGCAACAGATCGATGCGGACCTGCCGTCGCTGCACCTTCTCCTCGCCGCGCCGGACGGCCTCACGGTCGCGTTGGAGCAGGACGTCGAGCCGCTGGGTCAGCACGGACAGGGCGTCACGGACCTGGTCGCGGTCGAGCTCCAGGTAGTCGATCGCGTCGTCGAGCCGATCGGCGGCCCAGCGGGCCACCGCGGTGTCGGCGACGAACAGCCCGCCGGCGGCGCCGGGGGTGCGGGCCGCCTCGGTCTCGAGGTTCGACGCGGCGATCTGGACGGTGCGCGCCATCCTGCGCAGGACGATGATCTGCTGGGTGATGCTGCCGGGCCCGGCCACCATGGTCAGCAGCCGCTGCCGCCTTCCGGGTAGGTCCGTGTCGCCGGTGCGCAGCGCTTCTCGGACTTCGGTGGCCACGTCCGGGGTGGGCGGGACCGACGCGAGGCGCCGCAGCTGGTGGCGAATCCGGGCGGTGTGGGCGAGGTAGCGCGCGAACGGCGGCGGTTCGGCGATCCCGTTCGTCCACAGCCAGCGTTCCATCCGCTCGACGGCGCCGCCGTCCGGGCACACGGCGACGATGCGCCGAAGCCGACGGTCGTCGGCTCCGCCCGCGACCTCCCAGAGCGTGCAGAGCGGCCGGTGGAGGGTCACGGCGGGCCCGAGCGGCGGCCGGCCCGGCAGGGCTTCGCGCAGCTCGCGGGGATCGACGCCGCCGTCAGCGCCGTGAGCGAGGTAGAGCCGGGCCTCGCCGACCGACCAGGTGCCCGCGTCGCCGACGGTCCTCGACCAGCGGCGGTCCAGGTCCGGCCAGGTCACGTCCGGCTCTCCGGGCGCGCCGAGCGCCACCGCGACATGGAGCAGTTCGTGCCGCCGGTGGACGACGACCTGGGCGGTGCCCTGCGGGGCGAGGCGCGCGGCGACGGGGCCGTGGGCGGGCAGCGCCGCCGGGTCGGGTGGCAGGTCGCCGGGCAGCCCCGTCCCGGCGGCGGGCCCGTCCATGCCGAGGTCGCGGCTCCACACGTCCCACGCGTCGCGCAGTCCCCGGTAGGCGCCGGGGGCGGTGACGTGCACCTGGAGGTGAACGACCAGTGACTGTTCAGCGAGGCTCACCGGGCGGCTCGCTCTCCGCTCGCCGCCCCGGCTCTTCCACGAGGTCGTCCTCCGCCCGTGCCACCCGTTCCAGGACGGGAGCGGGCGGTCCGCAAGGCTCGGTCGCTTCCCGGGTGAGCCTGAGCTTCGCTCGACTCGGACCCAGGTTCTCCAAGGTCACCACCGTCCTGGCGAACGCTTCCGCGTCGTGGGCCTTCCACGCGGCGTCCATCGCGTCCAGCTCCACCCCGACGGCCTCCCAGGCGGGGGACGGCAGCAGCCAGCCGCGCACATCGGCCAGCAGTTCAAGGGCCTCCGACCGGCTATCGTCCGGTTCCGCCGGGAAGTCCACCATCGTGGGCACCTCCAAAGAATATGAAGCGGTCATACCGTTCCTTGATAAGAGAACACCGATTTCCGATTCCATGGCATCATCCAGTCGCTTCCGAAGCGCTTCCGATCGGCTTCCGATGCAGATTTTCCGATGAGACGCCCGAGCGCACGACACGGTCCACGGATAAAATCGCCGTTATGGAAATAGCGGATGATCAAGAATGGGACGAGGTCCTCCTCGAGGCGCGCACCATTGTGCAGGAGATGCTCGATTGGAGGCTGGCGCCCGCACGCTGGGACAGTACCGTCCAAATTCTGGACGTTCTCGCGGAGGCCGCCGAGACGAAGGACCTGGCGACGGTACGGCAGGCCGTCGTCGACCTCGAATTGCACGGTCCCATCCGGATCACCAGGATCGGAGCCACCCCGGTGGTCCCCGCGCCGCCACCGGTGCGGGAACGCGTCAACCATCTCGTGCACAGGCTGTCCGGCGGCGACGCGCAGAACCGCGGGCGGTCGTAACCGGAAGCACTCCGGAACCATTCGGGGTCCTGCGCCAGAAGCGGCGACGATGCTCCGATGGCCCCATGAAGGAACCACCGCTCAGCCCCGTCTTCACCACCGCGAAGGGCTACCTGGAGCACGCGCGGAGGCGTCTCGACACCCGCGACCCGCAGGACCGGGCGATCGCCTACGGCCTCGACCTGCTGGCACAAGTGGTCAGCGGAGTGGAGAAAGACCTCTCCACACACGAAACGGCAGAGGTGGCGGTCGTCTACGACACGCTCGCGAGCCAGGTCGCGGACGTCTTCGGCATGGACGTCCCGGACGCCTTCCGCGCGCTGGTGGAGCTGTGCGACGACCCGTCGGCGCGCCTGCTCGTCACCGGGCAGCCCGAACCGGACGCCACCCGGCTCGCGGCCCTGCGCTCCCGGCTGGTGTGGGCGACGGTGACCTACCAGGCACCCGTCGGAGGGCGCTGCCGGCGGACCACGGAGATCGTCTACCGGTCGCGCGAGGGCGATCCCAGGTCCCAGAAGGTGGCCCAGCAGTTCGGGTGGGAGGACCTGCCCGACCGGGCCCGCGAACGACTCGTGCTGGGCGAGGTCCCGGCCGTCCGCTACCAGCTCTATCCACCGAAACCGCAGCCCTGAGGAGGACGCCATGGCGCCCCTGGCACTGATTCTCGCCCCCCTGGTCGGGGTGGCGGTCGCCGCGGTCGCGGTGTACTTCTGGCCGGCGATCATGGGTTGGACACGGGAGCATCTGCTGCCCTGGGTCGACCGGAACATTCCCGAACTGGCCGACGCCGTCCGGCTCGCCTTCCAGAACCTCGACGGCATCGCCGTCGACCTGCGCCGCATGGTCCGCAGCGCCTGGCGGAGGTTGCGCAAGGTGCTACTCCACGAGACGGCCAGGTTCGTGGAGCTGGCCGACACCGGGTGGGCCGTCCAGATCACCTCTTACCTCCGCACGCTGGAGGAGGGCGAGAAGCCGGTGGTCAGGGTCGTCACCGAGCAGAAACTCGCCTGGGACGAGCTCCCCGAGGAGATCCGCGCCCAGGCGCTGTCGGACGGGCTGCACGACAGCGCCTTCGACGTCACCAAAACGCGCGACCAGCTGCTCAGCGAGGCCCACTGATGTCCTGGACGGAGAACGACGAGATGAAGATCTTTGTCTGTGCCGCGATCGTTGGAGCGGCCGTGTGGTGGGCCCACCGCCAGTGGGCGGCCCGGCCCCGCGGCGACGAACTCGGCCGGGTGGTCGCCCAGGCCTATGCGGGCGAGTGGACCGACCGGTTCGGAGTCACCGCCGAGGCGCTGCACGCCGCCCTCGCCGAGGGAGACGATCCGGTGCTGCGGGAGCGCATCGACCAGGCGATCGGCGCGGTCGACCTCAGCTTCGCCAAGGGCCCCGAGGGCACCGTCGCCGCCACCGTGGTCGTCATCGATGACAACGGCCGGCGGTCCACCGCCCGGCTGTCGCTGCGGTGGGACGACGTGCCGGAGTCCGTCCGTGCCGAGCTGCTCCGGGACGGCACGGGCCCGTCCGTGCGCAGCTGGAGAGCGGTCGCGTGATCTGGATCGTGGCCGGGCTGGTGGCGGCGGCGCTGGGAGCGGGCGCGGTCATCACGTTCTGGGACACCGTCCGGACGACGGTCGAGAACTGGCTGAACGCCCACAGCCTCAACAAGGGCGCGCTACAGCGAGCAGTGATCGTTCTGGACAAGGGGGCCGTCAGGGTCCGGCGCCGTATCGTGGTCCAGACCTCCTACGCCCCTCAGATCATCTCCGAGGAGTCGCTGTCCCTCGACCAGATCGACGTCCCCGAGGTCCGTGCGCTTCTGGAACGGCACGACCAGGTGGAGATCGACATCCTGCACGACCTCTAGGAAGCCGAGGAGTTCGCCATGCGCAACTGGTCCGAGGTGCCCGTTGGCCGGAGGACGGGGCCGGCCGACAAGCCGTCCGACAGGCCATCCGACAAGCCGTCCGACACCGGCGCGGACGAGCGGCGACCGCCGTCGTTCGCGCCCCGCAAGCCGAGAAGGTCGATGGACGACCTGGTGGTCCCGGACGCGGTGCGGGACCGGATCGAGCTGGCCCTGGCACAGCTCGACCACCATGACGTCCTCTACCGCGAATGGAACCTGCGGAAGATCGACCCCTACCGCTCCGGCGCCGCGCTCAACTTCTACGGGCCGCCGGGGACCGGCAAGTCCCTGGCCGCGGAGGCGATCGCCGAACGCCGCGGCAGCCCGCTCATCGACGTGAACTACGCCGAGATCGAGTCCAAGTACGTCGGCGACACCCCGAAGAACATCGTGGCGTGCTTCCGCGAGGCGGAACGGCGGCAGGCCGTGCTGGTGTTCAACGAGGCCGACTCGATCCTCGGCAGCCGGCTCAGCAACGTGACGCAGAGCTCCGACCACAGCGTCAACGTGTCCCGCGCGGTGATGCTGTCGCAGCTCGACGACTTCGCCGGGCTGGTGGTGTTCACCACCAACTTCCCCCGCAACTACGACGCCGCGTTCGTCCGCCGGATCCTGGTGCACGTCCGCTTCGACCTGCCGGACGAGCCGACCCGCCGCAGGTTGTGGGCGTCCCTCGTGCCGGCCGAGGTACCGCGCGCCGAACCGCTGGACCTGACCGCGCTGGCCGCGTCGTCGGACGGGCTGAGCGGTGGCGACATGGTCAACGCCGTGAAGGCGGCGGCGACCCGGGCGGTCACCCGGTCCGGGGAAGACCGGGTGCTGCGCACCGAGGATCTGCTCGCCGAGATCGATGCCGTCGTGCTGGCCAGGGCCGATGTCGGTAAGGCCCCCTCTGAGCCGCCCCGGGTGGTCGCGGCGGAACGGGTCGGGCTCGACGCCGTTCCGGAAGCGTCCTGACCGATCCCACCGTCCCGGCAAGGTCACGGAAGCTCGTCCCGGCGGGGTTCGGGGGCGCGCCGCAGCGCCTCCAGTGAGGAGAAATCGCCCGCCGACCGCCAGCCCGGATCGGAGACGGCGACGGGGCAGCCCGCCAACCGCAGCCGGTTGACGATCTTCTCCCGGAAGCCGGAGCCCCGGGTGATCCGCACATAGTTGCGTCCGCCGACGTCGGTGACCGGGCGCTGGTCCCCGGCGAGGAGGATCAGCGTCCGGTCGGGGTGCACGGCCAGGGCCATCCCCAGCTCCAGCAGCACGTTGGGCCGGGCCTGCATCACGGGGCCGGTTTCGGCGCCGTCGTCGTGCCGCTCCCACAGATCGGGGTGGAGCCGCACCTCGTCCTCGGGTGTCATCAGCACCACGACGGCCTGGGCGAGGGGCATCGAGTGCGCGATGACCTCGCCCAGAAACGGGGACGACTTGCCGGTCATCGCGACCAGGTCCTCCCACTCCAGGGGCCGCAGCCCCAGCGCGCGGAGCAACTCAAACACCGCGACACGCGCGGGTTCGTCCCGGCCGTAGACGACGAAGACGTTCCGTTCCCGGTCATGAACCAGATCCGCTCCGGGGAGCGTGGAGGGGCGGCTTCCGGCGGGGGAACGCTCCGGGTCCGGTTCCGTGCGAGGCGCGGGCCGGAGTTCCGGCACGCCCGGCACCGCTTCGGGACCGGGCCCGGTTTCCAGGGATTTCCCGGACGGTGCACGCTCCACCGGGTGGAGACCGTCGACGATCTCCGCGCGGTCGGCGGCGATGGTAAGATAGGCGGACTCGTCGTCCAGCCGTTCCAGGAACGTGCGCGCCAGGGCCGCGTCGTCGGCGAACGCGCCACGCGCCATCGGCGGCCCCTGCCCGAGCGGGCCGAGGGACCGGCCGAGGTTGTCGGCGGCGATCTCCACGGAGCGGCGCAGCTCCCGCAGATCCGTCAGCAGGAACCGGGCATCCAGCCTGCGCAGCCGGAGCAGCTCCGCCAGGACCGGTTCGGCGGCGCCGAGCCGACGCAGCTCGTCGCCCAGCGTGTCCAGCGCGGACTTCAGCCGCCTGGCCTGCCCGTCGCGCTGCCAGACACGGAGCTGGTAGCGAAGTTTGGCGCCGTGCAGCAGGTAGCGGGCCAGCGGGGGGATCGCCGTGTCGCCGCGCGACCAGACCCACGCGCTGGCGACCGGGTCTGCGTCCGGAGCGATCGCCAGGACGAACTTGCGGACGAGCCGCTCGTCGGGCTCCGCCGCCGTCTCCCACAGGGCCAGGCCGTCCCCGGTCGGCACCCCACGGTCGGCGGCGTTCGGGTCGTGGGCGCCGTCCGGCAGGAGGGCGCCGAGTCGCTGGTACAGGGACGGCGCCGCGGTGCGGACGTGGTCCTCCGCGTCCACCCGGGCGAGGAACAGGCGGGCCTCGCCGAGTAGCGCCGGAACGTGCTCGGCGGTGATCGCCTGCCACTGGCGGTCCAGTTCCCGCCACCAGTGTCCGTCCCCGGCGGCCTCGGCGGGCGCCAGGGCCACGGACAGGTTCAGCAGGTCGTGATGGCGGCGCAGCACCGCCTGGCAGTCGGCGCCCGGACGTTCCTGCGCGACGACCGCGATCTCCCCGTCCGCGGGCAGTGCGCCCAGGTCGCTCGGCAGGACGTGCGGCAGGCCGGTGCCCGGCACCGGTTCGGTCATGTGGAACAGCAGGCGGCAGCCCTGCCAGATTCCGGTCAGGGCCCGGTACGCGGCACCGGCGCCGGGCCCTTCGGTGGGCAGGTAGAGGTGGACGACGAACTGCTGGTCCAGCACCTCGGTCACAGGCCCGCCCGCCTCGGTCACAGGTCCTCCTCGGGGGCGACCCCGTCACTGTCCAACGCCTCGACGAAGCGCGCGACGTCCGCCAGCCGGACGTGGGCGAGATCCTCGGGGCGCAGCACGATCCGCAGTTCGGGCGCCACGCGCCGGACGCGGCACGCCCGAAGATAGGTGACGATGATCAGCATCATGATCTGTTCACGGTCCAGTGCGTCCAACCGGGCGAACCCGGCCCCGAGCAGCGGTGTCGCCACCGGTTTCCGCAGGCCGTGCACATCGACGGACTCCCACAGCCGCTCCAGGCCGGTTCGCAGGTCCTCCGGGGTGGAGGTGGTGGCGAGGTCGAAACCCTGACGGCAGTGCACGGTGGCGAAGACCCGGCGCCCCGACAGGGGCAGCGACACGACCGTGCCGATCGGATACCGCAGGCGTTTGCCCCTCGGCTTGTCCCTCGGGCTGTCCCTGCCCGTGGGCGCGACCCGCCGCAGCCCCCTGCGCAACTCCTTGTCGAGCAGTTCCCGGTCGCCGCCGTAGACGCGGTGCAGCAGCTGCCCTTGGACGCTTTCGCGGCTGATGACGAAGTCGTCCGTGGTGTCGGTGTCGAAGGTGTCACCGAAGCCGACCACGAGGTTCGCGTCGTCCTCGGCGAACACGTCGCCCCGCTTCACGGTCACGGCCACCCGCAGGCCGGAGAACTCGCGGCGCAGGACCTCGTCACCGTGGCGGGCCCGCAGGCGTTTCCGGATCGTTCTCAGCGGTCCCGTGGCCTCCTCGTCGTCGGGCCGCTCCTCGGCGAGCCGCTCCGCGAGCGGCAGGGCCGCGTCCAGATGCCCGAGTTCGAGGTGGACGCGCACCAGTTCCCGGCGCGCGGTGTCGTACTGGGCCGTCAGCCGCCGCGTCATCGTTCGCGCGAACTCCGCGCCGGACGCCTCCGGCAGGGGCCTGCCGCGCCACAGCTCCAGCGCCCTGGTCAGGAGCGCCGCCGCCGTCGCGGGCGCGGCGTGCGCGGCACGGTTCACCCGCTCGCCGAACTCGGCGCAGTCGAGTTGGTCGGACGCGAGTACCAGCCGGTACGCGGATTCGGTACCGCGCCCGTTCAGCACCTGCTCGGTCAGCAATACCCGGGCGGCCTCGTCCCGTCCCAGCGCCCGGCGCAGTTCGAGAATTCGTTTTTGCACTTCGGTGCGGTGGAGCCGCCCGGTCGCTCCGGTATCCGCGGCCGCCGGCTCGTTCCAGACGTCCCGGTACAACCGCATGGCCGAAACGGCCTCGCCTTCCGCCGCGACAAGCCTGACCAACAGTTTGACGGTGAGCGGCGCCAGACCGACCTCATGGCCGCCGACACTCAGTACGGCAGGCCCGAGCACTCCCACGTGTATACGCGTCATCCAGGTCTCCTGGTCATCATCTCGCGCTTTTCACACGCCCCCTGGAAGCTGAGGAAAGCCTACCCGCGCACGACCACGCCATTTCATACCGTGTCACCATCTGGTCACCCGGCGCGAACAGTATTGTGGCCAATGGTGGCCGTGAGCCCACTCCAGCGTTTCAGAAGCGATAAAGACGGACTCGCCGGCGGGGCCGCACCGGATGCCGTAACAGCGTGATCGAAATAGAGAGGAACATCTGATCCCCTTCATTGACGAATTAGGCGGAGGCTGCGTCGAACCGACGAGCGCTCCCCGCAACTCCGCCGTGGACGTCGACGACCTCGCTACACCAGGACGCAGGCGGGACTGCCCGCAGTACGGCGCCTCGTGCGCCGTCGCATCCCTGCCGTGCACCGTCGCACCGGTGCCGGAGATTCTCGAAGCGGGCGAGGGCCCGAGCCCGGCGGGAGCTGATCGCGTGTGGGTTCGGGCCGCGGCCGTCCTAGCCTGTTGTGCGGGCGGCGGATGTCGGATCGTGACCGCAAGCTGCCGTCAACCCACTCAAACGTGATCCAGAGGTGATCAGGCTCATTAGGATGTAGCACGTGCCACCGCACCAACCCGATGGGGGCTTTTCCGTGCCGGACACAGCAGACAGCGAACCGCGTTCGGCGGATCTGAAGACCAACGTGGCCCATTCGGCACGGGTCTACGACTACCTGCTGGGCGGGAAGGACAACTACGCCGCCGACCGGGAGGCCGCCGAAGAGGTCATCAAGATCGCGCCGTACATGCCGACGTCCGTGCGGGCCAGCCGTAACTTCATGGTGCGGGTGGCGCGCCATCTGGCCGCCGAGTGCGGTGTGCGGCAGTTCCTCGACGTCGGGACCGGCCTGCCGACGTCGCCGAACCTCCACGAGGTCGTCCAGGGGGTCGATCCCGCCTCCCGGGTCGTGTACGTCGACAACGACCCGATCGTGCTCGTCCACGCCCGCGCGCTGCTCACCAGCACCCCGGAGGGAAGCTCCCGCTACATCCAGGCCGATCTGGCCGACCCTGAGGCGATCATGAACGCGCCGGAGGTGCGGGAGAGCTTCGACATGACCCGGCCGGTGGCGCTGTGCCTGCTCACCGTCATCCACTTCGTCCAGGACGACGACGAGGCGCGCCGCATCGTCCGGCGGCTGATGGAGCCGCTGCCGCCCGGCAGTTACCTCGCCCTCTCCACGATCAACATCGAGAGTGCCGCTGGACCGGTCCGAGCCGCCGTCGCCAAGCACAACGAGCACGGGATCAGGTCGAAGGGCCGCACGACGGCGCAGATCACCGGCTTCTTCGACGGTCTGGAGCTGACCGATCCGGGGGTGGTTCCCGTCCACCACTGGCGCCCGGACGACGAGGCCAAGAAGATCGACGACACGCAGGTCTCCATCTACGGCGGGCTGGCCCGCAAGCCCTAGCGGCGGGCCGCGAACGCCGTCAGGTCGGACAGTTCGTGCCGTGTGACGTCGGAGAAGCGGCGGCGTAGCCCGTCCTCGATACGGCGGAGCTGGTCGTCGGGGAGCCGGAAGCGCCGCGTGCCCCGCTGGGGCCGCCCGCCGCCGTGCCAGGCGATCACCACCCGGCCGCCGGGGCGGGTGACGCGGCGCAGCTCGTCCAGGCCGCCGTCCAGGGACGGCCACAGCCCCACCGTGTTGACGGTGACGACGCGGTCGAACTCGGCGTCGCCGAATCCCGTGTCGTCGGCGGTGCCGAGGCGGAGGTCGGCGTCCGGCGCCTGTCCGCGGGCCATGTCGCGCATCTCGGGTGACGGGTCGACGCCGCTGACCCGTCCGGCCGTCCGGGTGAGGCGCCGGACCAGGCCGCCCGGCCCGTAGCCGATCTCCAGAACGGCCTGCCCCGGCCGGACGTCGAGCAGTTCGGCGACCTCGTCCTGGCGGTTCATCCGCAGCATGAGGCGTCCGGCGAGGCGCCCGCGCAGCCCGCGCGGTACGGCGAACGGGGAGCGGGTGCCCCGCTCGGAGGTCCACGGCATGGTCTTCACACCGGGGACGTTCCCCAAGGTGACACGGGAAATCCGGGTGGCGCGGTAGTGTCGGCGGATGCTGCTGCGCGCCTACGGGATCGCCCGGTCGCTCGCCATGTACTACGGCGTCCCGGGCAAGCACCGGCGCGCGTCGCGCCTCTACGGTGAGTTCCTCGGGCCGGGGGACGTCGCGTTCGACGTCGGCGCCCATGTGGGCGGACGGGTGCACGTGTGGCGCGGGCTCGGGGCGCGGGTGGTCGCGGTGGAGCCGCAGCCCGACTGCCTGCGCGTTCTGCGCCTCCTCTACGGACACGACGCCGACGTCGCGATCGTGCCGGGCGCGGTGGGGACGCGTCCGGGCCGGGCCCGGCTGGCGTTGTCGTCGGCGACGCCGACGGTCTCGTCGATGTCGCCCGACTGGATCGAGTCGGTCACGACGGACCGCAATTTCGCCTGGGTCCGGTGGGACCGCGCCGTCGAGGTGGACGTCACGACCCTGGACGACCTGATCGCGGCCCACGGCGTCCCGGCCTTCTGCAAGATCGACGTCGAGGGCTTCGAGTCGGACGTCCTGGCCGGGTTGACGCGTGCCGTGCCCGCGTTGTCGTTCGAGTACGTCCCGTCGGCGCACGAGGCGAGCCTGGAGTCGTTGCGCCTCGTGGAGCGGCTCGGCGCATCGGCCGGTGGGTACGTCTACAACTACTCGCCCATCGAGACGATGCGGTTCGCGAGCGAGCACTGGCTGGACGCGGCCGCCCTGGAGAAGGGCCTCGAACGGATCCGTCCCCGCGGCCGCTCCGGCGATGTCTACGCCCGCCTCCGCTAGTCGACGTCGTCGATCACTTCGAGCATGAACTCCCCGACCCGTCGCGGGGACACGGCCGGAACCGGGTCACCGCGCCGGTGGGCGAGGGCGTCGCGGACGAGGTCGTGCCAGCGCGGCGCGAAGACGTCCAGGGCGTACTCGCCCGCCTCCTCCTTGCTGAGGATCTCCCCCGTCGCGACGGTGTGGTGCAGGCGGGGCGGCCCGAGCAGGTATGTCAGAGCCAGGCGTTCCGGCGGCTGGAGCGGTTTGCGCGGCGGGCGCGGCGACAGGGTGCGGACGGCGAGACTCCGCCAGTGGCCCCGCAACTGTCCCAGCGTCCAGGGACGCAGCCGTCCCGGCTCTGGCTCGAGCGGAAGATCCTCGGGGGCCGGGCCACGGAGTGTGATGGCCCCTTCGCGGAGCAGCTTCCACGTCACCGGGTTCACGTCGAAGGCACGACCGTGGTGGAAGGACGGGCCGCTGTGCGAGGCCAGCGGGCGGATCGCCGTGACCGGCTTGCCGAGGTCGCCGGCGTCCACGAAGACACCGTTCATCGTCTCGGGAATGGTGGGCCGGGCCCGCAGCACCGCCCGGCCGAGGGCCTCGGTGTTGCCCAGGACGTGCAGCGCCCGGAGGCGACGCACCTCGCCGTCCGTGAGACGACCGGGCACAACGGCGACGAAGTCGATGTCGCTGCGGCCCGGCCGCCACGCCCCTAACGCGGCGGACCCCACCACGTAGAAGCCGCTGATCCGGCCGGGCAGCAGCCGGTCGGCGACCCCGAGGTATCGCCGTGCGGTGCGTTCCATCGTTGCGATGCTCAACGTTCCTCCTTCGCGGTCGCCTCGCGGACCGCGGGTGCGATCTCCGCGGCCCAGCGGCCGAGGGTGACGTCGTCCGGGGCGCCACCGCCGGTGGAGAACAGGGTGAAGCCGGAGGCGCCGTGGTCCAGGACGGCCCGGGTGAGTTCGTCGACCCATTGGTCGACGGAGCCGCCGATCCAGCGTCCGGCAGGGTCACGTGGGGCGGTGAGCGGCCGGTCGGTGACGCGGCCCGGAAGGTTGTAGACCGTGCGGATCTCCCGGGGGTCGCGTCCCGCGGCGGTCGCGGCCTCGTCGATGATCGGCCGGGACGTCCGGTACCGGTCGCTGAGCCAGTCGGCGGCGTGGCCGGGGATCCAGCCGTCCGCGACCCGCCCGGTCGCGGCCAGCGACCGCGGCCCGACCGATCCGGTCCACACGGGCGGCGCGGTGACGGGGGCGGGTTCGATCTCGTCCACCCGGTAGTGGCGGCCCCGGTGGGTGACGGGCGGGCCGCCACCCGACAGCTTCCTGATCAGGACGATCGCCTCCTCGAACGCGTTCACGGCCTCACCCGGGGTGAGGCGCGGCACACCCATGTCGGTGATGCGGTCCCAGAGCCCGCCCGCGCCCATGCCGAGAACGATACGGCCCTCGGACAGGGCCGACAGGGACGTGACCGTCCGGGCCAGCATGGGAGCGGGCCGGGTCGGCAGGTTGGTGACGTTGGCGATGCCGGCGATGGTCCGCGTCCCGCCGAGGACGAACCCGATGGCGGCGTAGGCGTCGAGGTGTCCGCCGAGGTAGG
Source organism: Actinomadura pelletieri DSM 43383 (assembly GCF_003634705.1). Lineage (GTDB taxonomy): Bacteria > Actinomycetota > Actinomycetes > Streptosporangiales > Streptosporangiaceae > Spirillospora > Spirillospora pelletieri. The sequence goes on from NZ_RBWU01000003.1 coordinate 136,325, forward strand.
GATGGTCCGAGAGCGAGAAGTGATCGAGACCGTCACGGTCCGCCTGCCGCGCGAGGCGAAGGAACTCGGGCGTCGCGTCGACGCCTCCGTGGGCGCCGAACCCGAAGACGACTCCATGGTCACGCATGAGCACTCCCAACGATTGAAGTTCGTTGCACGAACTATATTAGTTCGTGCAACGAACTTCAATTGACCGTCTCAGGGTGCGGAATCAGTGTGCGGGGAACGTCCCCTCCCCCGGCTCCATGAAGACCACGGGGACCTCGTTGTCGGCCACGAGCCGGCCGAGCGCACCGGCGAGCGCGTCGCGTTCCGCGCGGCTGAGCCCGGCGGCCAGTTTCTCCACCCGGCGACAGGTCTCGGGATAGAACGCGTCGATGAGCGCGCGACCCTCCGGCGTCAACGCGACCCGCACCGCCCGCAGATCCTCCGGGTCGGGCTCGCGGCGCACCAGGCCGTTGCGCTCCGTGCGGTCGACCAGGCCGGTGAGGCTCGACTTGGCCAGCCCCAGCATCGTCCCGAGCTCGCTCATCCCCCGAGGCCGCGCCATCAGCACGCACAGCAGCACACCCTGCTGCGACGTGAGCCCATGGTTCCGGGCCGATTCGGCATAGACGGCATTCACCAGGAACGCGGCCTGAACCAACGCGCCGACGACGCCCGACCGCGTCTCCTTCTGCTCACCCACGCGTCCAGGCTACAGCGACCGCCCACGGAAGTTCGCACAACGAACTAACGCCTTGGGTCAGTCTGTTCTCCGGGCGCGGAGGGCGCGGATGATGCGGAGGGGGAAGAGGCCGACGAGCGGGGCGCGCCGTCCGATGTCCTCGCGGTCCTTCCGGTCGAAGGCGCGGGCGTAGCGTTGGGCGTCGGACGGGGTCGGGTAGTCCTTCGCTCCCCCGGCTCCGCAGTCCCGCGAGCAGCGCCAGCGCATCGTGGTGCCTTCGGCGGAGAAGCGCATGTCATGGCCGAGGAGGCGGCAGCGCAGCATCACTGCTCCGTGTCGGTGGGTCTGGACGGCGGCGCGTACCTGTTGCGCGCCTGGGGCTGGGCGACTCCTTCGTGGACGGCCTCGCGGAGCGCGGAACGGAACCGTCCAGGGCCCCAGAAGCGGGCGCCGACCAGTTCGGCGAGCCGGCGGCGGGTGGTCGGGCCGTGTTCCTCGAGGGCCCGCGCGATGGCGTTGACCTCGCGGTCCAGGGCGATGTCGACGTCGGACGACCAGCGGCTCGCCGTCCCGAGCATCCCCGGGGAGTAGAACGTCTCGCCGGGGCCGGGAAGGACGCGGCGCCACCCGGTGGGTCTCATCCGCTCGCGGCGCAGGACGCGTTCCCGGATGCGTTCGTCGCGTTCCCGGTCCGCCGGCCGTGTCCGTGCCGCCGCGCCCGCCTCCTCCGCGAGGGACGCGGCGGCGGAACGGTGCTGCGCGGCCTCCATCCGGTCGGCCGCGGCCTCGGCGCGCAGCCGGTGGGCGGCGGCCTCCCGATCGTGCCGGTCGGCCTCGTCCTCGTCGCGGTCGGCCCGCGCCGCGTACGCCAACGCCAGCTCGGCGTGCATCTTCTCCCACTCGTCGAAGGTCTCGGCCTGGCGGCGGGCGACCTCCGCCTCCGCGCCCTCGGCCTGCGCCGCCCTGGCACGGGCCTGCGCGGCCATCACGTTCTGTTCCCGGGCCCGGGCCCGTTCCGCGGCGGCGGAGGCGAGGGCGGCGTGCGTCTCCGCGTCCTGCTGGTCGGCGGCGGTCAGGGCCGCCGTTCGCTCCCGCAACGCGCGGGCGCGCTCGTCCGCCGCGGCGGCGCTCTCCAGGGCGCTGCGGCGTTCGTCGTCGGTGGCGGCGCGTTCGGCGGCGGCCCGCTCGTCATGGGCGGTCGCCTCCTCCAGCAGCCGCTCGGCGTCCCATTCGGCGGTCTGCGCGAGGACCTCCTCCACCCGCAGCCGTTCTGCCGCGTCGCGGTCGCCCTCGTCCGCCCGCGGTCTCAGCTCGTGGACGGCGGCGCGGTGCTCAGCCGCGAGCGCCCGCCGCTCCTCGGCATGGCGCCGCGCCTCCAACGCGTCCCGGCGCCCCGGCACGGCCGGTTCCTCCTCCTCGGCCTCCGCGGCGGTGAGCGGTTTGGCGATGTTCTCCAGCGAAGCCTTCTCTGCCCGCACACCGTAGAAGATCTCGGCGATACCGCCGAGCGTCATGATCGCGGCGCCGACGAAGAACCCGATCGCGACGAGGTCCACGTTTCCGCTGTCGATCAGCCGGCCGAACAGGAGCGGGCCGGTGATGCCGCCGACGGCCGTGCCGATGGCGTAGAAGAACGCGATGGCCAGCGCCCGCGTCTCCATCGGGAAGATCTCGCTGACCGTCAGGTAGGCGGAGCTCGCGCCCGCCGAGGCGAAGAAGAACGTCACGCCGATCAACGCCATGAACGTCCACCGCGTCAGACCGTCGCCCATCAGCAGGACGCCGAGCAGGACGGTGAACGCCGACGCGGCGAGATACGTACCCGCGATCATCGGCTTGCGCCCCACCGTGTCGAACAGCCGGCCGAGCAGCAGGGGGCCGAGGAAGTTGCCGAGCGCGAACATGGCGAAGAAGTACGGCACCGTCGCGGACGCCACCGCGAAGTACTCGCTCAGGATGGTGCCGAGGTCGAACGTCACGGCGTTGTACAGGAACGCCTGGCCCACGAACAGCGCGAGGCCGAGGACCGCGCGCGTCGTGTAGTGCTTGAAAGCGACCCCGCCGATCTCCTTGAACGAGATGGTCTTGCGCTGCCGCACGGTGATGCTCTCGCCCGGCTCCTCCAGTTCCTGGCGGGTCTCCTCGCGGATGTCGCGTTCGATCCCGTCGACGATCCGTTCGGCCTCCTCGTCCCGCCCGTGGATGAACAGCCACCGTGGACTCTCCGGGACGTGCCGCCGCACGAACATGATGACGAGGCCGAGCAGCCCGCCCGCCCCGAACGCCAACCGCCACCCGAAGTCGGCCGGGAAGATCCCTTCATTCAGGAGCAGCACGGCGGCGAGGGCGCCGAGCGCGGCCCCCACCCAGTAGCTGCCGTTGATGATGATGTCGACCCGGCCACGGGCACGGGCCGGGATCAGCTCGTCGATCGCCGAGTTGATCGCCGCGTACTCGCCGCCGATGCCCATCCCGGTGACGAACCGGCAGATGAAGAAGTACCACGGCGCGAACGCGAACGCGGTCGCCACCGTCGCCACCACATAGACGGCCAATGTGAGAATGAACAGTTTCTTCCGGCCGAATCTGTCGGTGAGCTGACCGAACAGCAAGGCGCCGGTACACGCGCCCGCGACGTAGATCGCCGCCGCGTACCCGATGTCGGCCGGTGACAGGGCGATGCCGCTGCCGTCCTCGGTGAGCCGCGCGGCGACCGACCCGACGATCGTCACCTCAAGGCCGTCGAGGATCCAGACCGTGCCGAGCCCGATGACGACCATCCAATGGAACCGCGACCACGGCAACCGGTCCATGCGCGCGGGAATCCGCGTCGTCACCGTCCCGAGTCGCATGTCGTCGCTCATGTCGGGCAGTCCCCCATGGTCACCAGTGGATCACCGTGATCTCGCTTTTACCCCTGGCCCGCGAATCACACATGCGGGATTACCGTCGACGCATCGGCCGTTGGACAGAAGCCGGGGCGAGGCACGATGGCCGAGCCCGAGAACGCGGGTGGACGCTCCGATGAACGGTGAACAGCAGGGGTTGCGGTCCGGCCAGGTCGCCGAGGCCGCCGGGGTGAACCCGCAGACCCTGCGGTACTACGAGCGCCGCGGCCTGCTCACCGAACCGGAACGCACGCTGGGCGGCCACCGGCTCTACCCGGCCGAGACGATCACCGTCTTGAGAGCGATCAAGACCGCACAGCGACTCGGATTCACCCTGGACGAGATCGCCGACCTCCTGAAGACCACCCGGCACGGTCACCCCGGTCTCCGGAACCGGGCGCGGGAGAAGCTGCTGGAGATCGAGCAGCACATCACCGACCTGCAGACCGTGCGATCCACCCTGCACGAAGCGGTCAACACCGGATGCGACGACCTGCTGGCATGCGCGCGGCAACCGTCCTGCCCGCTGCCGTTCTCCTAGCGCGCTTCCCTGGCTCAGGAGGACGGCGTCGCCTGCTGCGTGTGGTGGTCAAGTAGGCGGGTGAGCAGACGCACGAACTGGTCGCGTTCGGCGGGGAGCAGCGGGGCGAGCAACTCCTCGTGCAGGTCGTCCAGGACCTTGTCGAGACGGCGCAACCGCCGGCGCCCCTGGGTGGTGATCGTGATGACGTTGCGGCGGCGGTCGCCGGGATCGGGCGCCCGCTCGACGAGGCCGCGTTCGGCCAGTTCGTTGAGGACGCCGACCATGTCGCTGCGGTAGATGCCGGTGCGTCGGCTCAGCGTGGCCTGGCTGCCCGGGCCGTACTCCTCCAACGAGGCGAGCACGGCGTAGTGCCACCTGTGGGCGTCCGCCCTGGCCAGCCCCTCGGTCACCAGTCGGTCCGACCGCGCGGACACGTGTGACAGCAGCCGACTGGCCCGTCGACGCAGCCTCTCCGGCGTCCTGAACTCGCCGTCGTCGGGCATGTCCGCGGCTTCGGCTCTGCTGGTCATGATGCCGATCCTACCGTGTTGCGTTAGTCGGACTAACGATGTAACTTCGTTCATATCACAAACGTTAGAAGGACTAACGTTAGTCTTCGGAACGGACTTGGAGGCCCTCGTGACGACGACGATCCAGCCCTTCGGTACGGCGCTCATCGGCCAGACCGAGAAGGCGCTCAACGCGATCCTTACCCGGCAACTCGCCGGAACCGGCATCACCGAACCCCAGTGGGTGACCCTCACGCTGACCGTGGTCGGCGGCGGTGCGGTCGACCGGGCCGAACTCATCCGCCGGGTCAGCGGCGCCACACGGTTCAGTCAGGCGTCGGTGGCCGAACGCATCACCGAGCTGACCGCCGCGGGGATTCTGCGTGAGGGCGACGGCCGCGTGCAGGTCACCGACGAAGGACAGGAACGCTGGACACAGGTCCGCACCACCCTGGACCCGATCACCCAGGAACTGTGGGGCGACCAGCCGACCGAGGACCTCGCCACCGCAGGCCGCGTCCTCAGCACCATCCTGGACCGAGCCAACACGATCCTGGCCGGTCGACAAAGCCCCGAAAGCCGACTCTGAAGCGATGGATGATCACGACCCGAGTCCTATATGTCTTGGGGGAGCGAGCGAGGACGGGTCGCAGTGGTTCGATCTCGGCGGCGGACTAACGACCGGCCCGAGTACGACGTGGCGCGGTTTTAACCGGGTCGAAGTGTTCGTCTGGCACGGAAGCGGCCTGGCGGCCCGGTGGGCAGGAGTTGCACGTGTTCGTCCGTGGTGCGCACAACAACCTCTACCAGCTGCGGTGAAGGGCGAGTGAAGGCTGGTCGTCCTGGTTCAACCTCGGCGGCGGTATCGAGTAGACCGGCTGCGCTCTCCGGCTCTCGTCCGAGGAGCGCCGTCACTTGGCGGGAACGCCGAGCAGTGGCAGGCACGGCGCAAGGCCGTGCACGGTGACCGGGGTGGTGCGGTGCCGCTCCCAGTCCGCGCGGCTGAGGCGGAGGCGGTGGTCGGTGACCCGGCCACCGCGGACGACCCGACGGTGGAGGCCGTCGGACCGGTAGCCGAGTTTGCGGGAGACCGCCTGGGACGCGAGGTTCTCCTCGAATGCGGCAGAGGTCGCGTCCTCGGCTCCCAGGCCGGTAAAGGCCAGGTGCAGCACCGCGGCCCGCATCTCGGTTCCGATGCCCTGGCCCTGGTGGCGTCGCCCGAGCCACGAGCCGGTGCCGACCTCCCGGGTGATCGCCAGGTCACGCGCGTCGAGGCTCTGCGACCCGACGGGGACACCGTCGTGGAACACCGTGAGGTTGAGCGTCCAGTCTCGGGGCTCCCAGGTGCCCAGCTGGAGCCAGTGGTGCTGGACGACGCTCCGTGCGACATCGGCGGGCGGCCGGTCGGTCCACGGGACCGCGAACGGCATCGTCTCGGGATCGTGGATGCCTTCGGCCGCCAGTTCCGCCAGGGCTGCCAGTTCATCCGGTGACGGCAACCGCAGTTCGACCCTCGGGGTGCTCAGCCTCAATCCGAGGAGCGGGAAGTGGTCGGTAAGTCGCCCCATGCCCGCAGTATTGTCGGGTGGTCGTCGGCCATCCAAGCGATTTTCCCGTCACTGTGGAGCCGGGGAGTTCGGGTCAGGGTTTGCGGGCCACGGCGCCGTAGCCGTCTACGTGAGTGGGGTCGTCGCCCTGCGTTGGGTTCGGGCGCCACTGGGAGATGGACACCATTCCCGGGTCGACTTTCTCCAGGCCGTCGAAAAGCGCGTCCAGTTGTTCGACGCTGCGGAGTATGTAGGGAAGCGTTCCCGACTCGGCGTACTGCTCCGTGCTTTGTCTGGCGAGCTCCGAGGTGTCGGTACAGTCCCAGAGGACGAGGTGGCTGCCCGAGGGGACGCCAGCCATGGTTTCGGACACGATCTGCTTGGCGGTCTCATATTCCTGGCAGAAACCCATGACGCCCATGAACATCACCGCGATCGGCTCGTCGAAGTTCAGGACGTCGGCCGCCGCCGCGAGAATCCGCCGGGGATCGTGATAGTCGGCGTCGAGAAAGTCGGTGGTGCCCTCCGGGGTGGTTCCGCGCATCAGAGCGTGTGCGTGCGCGCGCACCATGGGGTCGTTGTCGACGTAGAGAACGCGGGCGTCGGGGGCGACCCGCTGCGCGACCTCGTGGGTGTTGGGCTCGATGGGAAGTCCCGCGCCGATGTCGAGGAAATTGCGGATTCCGGCCTCGGACGCCAGGTGGTTCACGACGCGGATCAGGAACCTGCGGGACTGGCGCGCGAGCGGGATCAGGTCCGGGTTCAGCGCGGCCGTGGCGTCACCGATTTTCCGGTCGACCTCGTAGTTGTCCTTGCCGCCCAGCCAGTAATTCCATGTTCGCGCAGGCGAGGGAATGTCCGTGCGCAGCCGTGCCGGGACGTGCTCCGCGGGCTGCCCGGACGCGTCGTCGTAAGTGGCGCCGGATGGGGGCATTGTCAGCTCCTCGAAATGGCCTCGGCCGTGTCGGAGGGAACCTACGTTTCGGACGGGGAGTGCGTGGAACGGCCCCGGGAGACGACGACGCGGATGTTCCGGATCGCGGTGATGTCGGTGGTGGGGTCGCCGTCGACGAGGAGCAGGTCGGCGTCGAGGCCGGGGCGGAGGCGTCCCGTCCGGTCCGCCAGGCCGCAGGCCTGGGCGGCGAGGCCCGTCGCCGACGCGAGGGCGGTCGTCGGGGGGACGCCGGAGCTGACGAGGTCGATGACCGCCTGGGGCAGGTTGCCATGCGGTTTGATCGGGTTGATCCCGGAGTCGACGCCGCTGACCAGTGTCACGCCGCCCCGGTACAGGTCCGCGACCTGGGCGTGCCTGGCCTCGACGGAGATGCCGATCCGTTCGATCAGTGCCGCCACGGCCGGGGGCGGCTCGGTGAGACGGCTCTGGTCGTGGCCGAGGGTCGGGCAGACCATGATCCCCGCCGCGGCGATCGCCTCGGCGAGTTCGGGCGGCGTGTGGATGCCGTCCTCGGTGATGCAACTGCAGTGCTCGATGCCGTCCACGCCCGCGGCGACGCAGTTCTCCACCCCGGTGAGGGCGTGCGCGTGCGCGGTGACGGGCAGCCCGAGCCGGTGCGCCTCCTCGACGACGGCTCTGAGTTCCGCGGTCTCGAACTGGCAGGCGCGGATGTCGGTGGCGGGCGTCATCACCCCGCCGGTCGCCATGATCTTGATGAGGTCGGCGCCGCGGTCGGCGCGTTCCCGGACGGCCCGGCGCAGTTCCTCGATGCCGCGCGCCTCACCGCCCATGGAGGCGCAGTGACCGCCCACGCTCGTGACCGGCGGGCCGGACGCGACGACGGTCGGGCCGTCCGGACGGTCGTGATGCCGTTCCACGACCCGCCACTGGTGGTCGCCGACGTCACGGACCGCCGTGACCCCGGCGGCGAGCTGCGCGGCGAGCGCCGCGTCGACGGCCGCGTCGAGCTCGTCCTCGGAGAGACCGGGCAGCCGGTCGAGCGCGTCGGGTTCGCTGTTGCCGCACAGGTGGCTGTGGGCGTCGATGAGGCCGGGAAGCAGCGTGGTCCCCGGGATGTGGATCACTTCGCAGCCGTCCGGCGCGGGTGCCCCGCCCGATTCGACTCCCACGATGGCGCCCTCCTCGACCAGGACGAGGGCGCCGTCCGGGAGCGGCCCGTGGCCGTCGAACGCGATGTCAGCGCGATAGGCCTGCATGAAGCGAGGTTACAACGTTTGTAGTTTCGGGCACTACGGTTGTAGTTTTGCGGATGTGTCGAAACGACGTGAAGAGTTGCTCGATGCGGCGATCTCCTTGCTCGGTGAGCGAGGAATGCGCGAACTCACCCACCGTGGTGTCGACGCCGCCGCCGGGTTGCCGGTCGGTTCCGCGTCCAATCATTTCCGCACTCGGGACGCGCTGCTCAGCGCCGTCGTCGAACGGTTCGCGACCCGGGAGCGCACTTACTGGGACGACGTCGCCGCGCGCGTCGCGCCCAGCACGCCCCAGGAATTGGCTCATGTTCTGACCGTTCTCGCGCGGGAGGCGACAGGGCCGCATCGGACCTTGACCATGGCCCGGTACGCCATCCTCGTCGAGGCGGGTCTGCAGCCGTCGCTGCGGGCGCGGCTGACCGAAACCGGCGCCCGCGTCAACACCTGGTTCACCAACTGGCTGCGGGTCGCCGGATCGACCGACCCCGAACGCCACGCGCCGATCCTCATGAACCACTGGACGGGTGTCGTCCTGCACCAACTCGCCGATCAGAATCCGGCGTTCGACCCGTCCGGGCAGTTCTCGGCGCTCGTCATGAGCGTCGTCGGTCCGCGTTCGCGTCGGCCGTCGTCGCTGGCCGGATCCTGACATCTCAGAGGACGCCGCCGCTTCGCTCGGCGATTGACCCCACGGCTCGCTCCGATTAGTGAATGATTGACGCATTCGTCCACTGGAGAAGGGGAATCCGCCCATGCCGAACGAGCCGCGTCCGGTCCCCGACATCGACACGAGCGTGCCGCACTCGGCCCGAGTCTGGGATTACTGGCTGGGCGGCAAGGACAACTATCCCGTGGACCGCGAGGCCGGTGACGCGGTGCTGCGACTCCTGCCCGGCATCGCCGCGTCCGCCAAACACGACCGCGCCTTTCTGGGCCGCGCGGTGCGTTTCCTCGTCTCGAACGGGATACGGCAGTTCCTCGACCTCGGAACCGGGCTTCCCACCGTCGACAACACCCACGAGGTCGCGCAGCGGGTGGCGCCGTCGTCCCGCATCGTGTACGTCGACAACGACCCGCTGGTGCTCGCGCACGCGCGGGCCCTGCTGACCAGTACCGCCGAAGGCGCGTGCGACTACATCGAGGCCGACATCCGTGACACGGGGCCGGTCCTGTCCGGCGCCGCGCGGACGCTCGACTTCAGAAAGCCGGTCGGGCTGATGTTGCTGGGAGTGTTGAACCACATCCTGGACGACGAGGAGGCACAGAGCATCGTCTCGGAACTGCTGGAAGCGCTGGCCCCCGGCAGTTACCTCGTCATCTCCCACACGTGCGACGCCACCACCGAGGAACTGGACGGCGAAGCCATGCGGCAGGCAGTACGCGAAGTGATGGAACGCGGCGGCACACCCATTTGCGCCCGGTCACCCGAACGGATCGAGCGGCTCCTGTCGGGAACGCGGATACTGGAACCCGGGGTCGTGTCGTGCTCCCGGTGGCGCCCCGATCCTTCACCGTGGCAGGAGCCAGAGGTTCCGCATTTCTGTGGCGTCGGCGCCCTCGACTGAAAGGGGAGCCGTGTCGGTCGAGGTCGCGGCCCTACGAGTCGGCGGATCGGTCGCGCAGCTGGCCGTGGGGCGGTGGCTCGCCGGACACACCACCAGGGACGCCGCCGGGAAGGACCTCGTCGAGCTGATCAAGACCGGGTTGCCGGACGAGATCAAGCGGCGGCGCGTCCAGCGGCAACTCGACGTCATGGCCGAGTCGGTCGCGGAACGGATCCTCACCTTCGCCGGGCACGAGTTCCGGGGACTCGACGACGGCGACCGGGAGGCCACGCTTCACGAGGTCACCCGGACGCTCGAGGGAGCCGATCTCTCGGACGAGGCCTTGTTCGCCGCCGATGTCGATCCGGTGAAGCTGGCGCGGGGGCTCCGGTCGCGGATGCCGAGCCGCCGGGCCGAGTTCGAGTTGGGTGAGGCGGGAGCGCGGCTCTATGAGGTGACGCTGGACGAGTGCTGCGACTGCCTCGCCCGCATCATCGTCCACCTGCCCCAGTTCGGGGCACGGGCGTCGGTCGAGACGCTGGGACGGCTGAGCGGCCTGTCCGACCAGGTCGCCTCCGTGCTGGCGCGTCTGCCGGTGCGGACGCTCGACGCGCCGGAGGGCGAGTCGGAGGACGACGAGTTCACCCGCCGCTACCTGGCCTCGATCAGCGAGTCGCTCGACACGCTCGAACTGTTCGGCGTCCGGTTCGAGCGCTTCACCCGTCCGCAGACGACGTTGAGTGTGGCGTACATCAGCCTGAACGTCTCCGACGAGCGCAGACGCGTCAGCCGTCCCAAGGCCGCGCAGGCCGTACCCATCAACGAGTGGCAGGACGAGACCGCGCCGAGCACCGTGCGGGTGGAGGCCGCGCTCGCCGACAAGCGCCTGATGCTGCTGCGCGGCGAGGCGGGCGGTGGCAAGAGCACTCTCCTGCGCTGGCTCGCGATCACGGCTGCGCGCGGCTCGTTCAATGGTTCATTGGACGACTGGAACGGCTGTGTTCCGTTCCTCATCAAGTTGCGCAGCCACGCGGGCGGATCACTGCCGCGTCCCGAGGAGTTCATCGACGACGCCGCGGGCAACCTCGCCGGGATCATGCCGCGTGGTTGGGCGCACCGGCGCCTGGCGTCCGGGCGGGCGCTGCTGCTCGTGGACGGCGTGGACGAGGTCACGACCGCCCAACGGCAGGCGGTGAGATCGTGGCTCAAGGACCTCGTCGCCCAGTTCCGGGACATCCGGATCGTCGTCACCTCCCGTCCGGCGGCCGCCGGGTACGACTGGCTGAGGGCCGAAGGGTTCGGCACGGCCTTCCTCGAACAACTCGGCCCGGCCGACGTGCGGAAACTCGTGCGGCACTGGTACAACGCCGTCCGCGACTGCCCTGATCTGCCCTGCCCTCCGGAACGTCTCCCGTCCTACGAGGCACGACTGCTGGCACGGCTTGAGGCGGCCCCGGCCCTGCGGACGTTGGCGTCGAGTCCGCTGCTCGCCGCGATGCTGTGCGCGCTCAACCTCGACCGTGAGGCGCTGCCGCGCAACCGCATGGGCCTCTACGGCGCGGCGCTCGACATGCTCCTGGAGACGCGCGACATCAAGCGCGGCATCCCGAGCACCCTCGAACGCGACCAGAAGATCCGCATCCTGCAGGACATCGCCTGGCACCTCTCGACGAGCGCCCGTGTCGAGCTGCCGAAGGCGATGGTGGAACGGCTCGTCGCCGACCGGCTCGCCGCGATGCCGCAGGTCCGTGTGCCACCGGGCACGGTTCTGGACGAACTGCTCCAGCGCAGTGGCGTCCTCCGCGAACCCGTACCGGGACGCATCGACTTCGTGCACCGGACCGTCCAGGAGTACCTCACCGCCAAACAGGCCGCCGACCTCGGTGACATGGACCTCCTCGTCCGGTACGCGCACCGCGATACGTGGCGGGAGACCGTCATCATGGCCGCCGGTCACGCCAACGAACCCCTGAGGCGTGAACTCCTCACCGGCATTCTGGACCGTGCCCGTGCCGAGAAGCGCCGTGCCCGCGTCCTGAAACTGGTGGCCGTCGCCTGCCTGGAGACGCTCCCGGCCGTGCCGGACGACCTTCGCGCCGACCTCGACCAGTGTCTGGACGATCTGATCCCGCCCCGCGACGACGCCTCGGCCCGCTCCCTCGCCACGGCCGGTGAACCGGTGCTCGCCCGACTACCCGAGTCTCTGGACGGGCTCAACTGGACCTCCGCCTCGGCGACGATCCAGACGGCCTGCCTGATCAACGGACCGGGTGCCCTGGACGTGCTGGCGCGCTATGCGTCCGAATCCAATTCGCGGAGGCAGGGCCGCCTGGCCGAGGCATGGAACTACTTCGACCCCGACGACTTCGCCGAACGCGTCCTCTCTCGTTACCCACCGGGCGCCGAACTCCAGGTGAACCGCAGTCCGCGACAGCTTCGATCACTCGACAGGGTCCCGCCGCTCTCTCACCTCATCGTCTCCCTGGAAAGGATCGATGACTTCGAGTTCCTCGCCGCGCACGCGCAAACACTCAGGGGTCTCACTCTCTTCGGGGACGCATCGTTGGCGGATCTGTCACTTCTACCGCCCCTTCCAGCCCTGCGAGTCCTCAGCATCGGGACCCCGCATCTGAGCGACCTCGGCTTCCTCGACGACCTGCCACGGTTGGACCGGGTCTACCTCTCCGACTGTGACCAGGTGACCGACTACTCACCCTTGGCACGCCAGACCGAGTTGACCACGCTGTGGCTGTCTCATCCGACCCAATTGAGGACACTCACCTCGCTCCCTCCCATCGGAGCGCTCGAGACTCTCGCCCTCACCAGCACGAACCTCGCCGAGGGCTTGGCGGAGATCCGGGCGGCGGTCCCCGGTCTTCGCGGCCTGTATGCAAGTTCCAGCGAATGGGTGGGGAGTCTTCGCCCTCTCACCGGCCTCCCGCTGACCGAGCTCTATGTCGCGTACTGCCCGCACGTCACCGACTTCGACGTCCTCGGCACTCTGCCCACCCTTGACACTCTGGATCTGTCGGGCACCCGCGTCGACGACCTCGAGCCGCTCCAGTCCCTCACCAAGCTGAGAAGGCTGTTCCTCAACGGTTGCGATCGCGTCTCGGACCTCCGGCCCCTTGCGTCCCTACCGAACCTGAAGGCGCTGCGCCTGCACGGCGCCGCCCCCGGGTTGGATCTCTCGCCGCTGGCGGACAACCGCGGGCTCGACATCATCATCAGTGCGGGCCAGGAGGTTCGTGGGGCGGAGAGGTTCGGGCGGCGGCTGAAGTTCGCCTAGCCGGGCCTTCCGACTGTCTGGTCGGTCACACTCCGTTGACCTCGACCGTGGTCGAGGTCTGAAGCTGGAGACCGTTGAACTGGGGAGATTTGTCGGACCCAGCCGGAATACTCCAGGAACCATCGAAGTTTAACCGTTCGCGAAAGTGTCAGTCGCTGCACTATTTTGCGGCGGTAACCCCCTGAACATGCTCATCGGCCCCCGCGTGCCCGCGTGCCCGGGCCCTGACGATTGGATGAGAGTTGACCGCTTCCGCGTCTGCCAAGACAGCGGACGGCCCCGTCAAGGAACCCGACGCCGCGGGAGGACTCGATCGCGGCGTGCTCGTCATGGCCGGGGTCGTCGTCCTCGGCGCCGTCATGGCGATCCTGGACGTGACCGTCGTCAATGTGGCCATCAACGACCTGGCCAGGGAATTCAACACCTCGCTCGCGACGATCCAGTGGGTCGCGACCGGCTACACGCTCGCGCTGGCCACGGTGATCCCGCTCACGGGGTGGGCGTCGGCGAGGTTCGGCACCAAACGCCTCTACATGATCTCGATCGGGCTGTTCGTGGTCGGCTCGACGCTCGCCGGACTCGCCTGGTCGGCGGAGTCCCTCATCGTGTTCCGGGTCCTGCAGGGCCTCGGCGGCGGCATGATCATGCCCGCGGCGATGACGATCCTGTCGCAGGCGGCGGGGCCGCAGCGGGTGGGCCAGGTGATGAGCATCGTCGGTGTGCCGATGCTGCTCGGCCCGATCCTCGGCCCGATTCTCGGCGGCTACCTCGTCGACGACGTCTCCTGGCGGTGGATCTTCTTCATCAACCTGCCGATCGGGATCGTCGCGCTGGTGCTGGCGGCGAGGGTCCTCAAGAAGGACGAGCCCAAGCCGGCCGAGCGGCTCGACTTCCTCGGCCTGATCCTGCTGTCGCCCGGACTCGCGTCGCTGATCTACGGCGTGGCCAAGGGCGCGGAGGTGAAGGACTTCCTGAAGACGGAGCCGCTGGTCTTCACCGTCGTCGGCGCGGTGCTGGTCCTCGGGTTCGTGGTCCGGGCGTTGAGCGCCCGGAACCCGCTGATCGACCTGCGGCTGCTGCGGCGGCGGCCGGTGGTGGCGGCGTCCCTCACGATGATGCTGTTCATGGTCGCGTTCATGGGCGCGATGCTGCTGCTGCCGCTGTACTTCCAGACGGTGCGCGGTGAGGGCGCCACGACCGCTGGGCTGCTGCTGGCCCCGCAGGGGCTCGGCGCGATGGTGACGATGCCGATCGGCGGCAAGCTCACCGACCGGATCGGGCCCGGACGGGTCGTGCTGGTCGGCGTCACCGTGGTGGTGGCGGCGGTGGGGAGCTTCGCCGCGATCCTGGAGGCGGACTCCAGCTACTGGACGCTCGCCGGAGTCCTGTTCGTGATGGGTCTCGGCATGGGCATGACGATGATGCCGACGATGGCCGCGGCCATCCAGACGCTCGTGCACGACGAGGTTCCGCGCGCCAGCACGATGCTGAACATCATCCAGCAGGTGTCGGCGTCCATCGGCACCGCGATGATCTCGGTGCTGCTGGCGAACCGGATCACGTCCGAGCTGTCGGACGCGGGCCTCGCGGCCGGGGGCGGCGGTGAGATCGGCAGCACGGAGGAGGTGCCGCCGGCGGTCCTGGAGAGGATCGCGCCGCCGATGGCGGACGCGTTCCAGCACACCTACTGGTACGCGGTCGGGCTGCTCGCCCTGGCGTTCCTGCCCGCGCTTCTCCTGCCGCGCAGGAAGCCGGAGACGGGCCCGACCGACGCGCCGATGCCGATGCACTGACACCGGAGACGCTCGGGGAGCCGCTGAAGCGATGCCAGACCCGGCCGGGGACACCCGGCCGGGTCTGCGTTCGTTTCGACCCTTCTCGGGCCGTCAGGGGCCGTCTGGGGGGCTGTCAGGCCGTTGCGGGACGCTCGCGCGGGACCGGTACTCGTCCTTCAGGAGCCGCTTGTAGAGCTTGCCGGTCGGGTGCCGGGGAAGCTCGGCGCGGAAGTCGACCGTTCGCGGGCACTTGTACCCGGCGAGCCGGTCCCGGCAGTAGTCGATCAGCTCGGCCTCCAGTTCGGGGCCGGCGTCGTCCATGGACATGGGCTGGACGACGGCCTTCACGGCCTCGCCCATCTCGGGGTCCGGAACGCCGAACACGGCGACGTCGGCGACCTTCGGATGGACGGCGAGGACGTTCTCGGCCTCCTGCGGGTAGACGTTCACCCCACCGCTGATGATCACGTGGTCGCGGCGGTCGGTGAGGTAGATGAAGCCTTCCTCGTCCACGTACCCGATGTCGCCGACGGTCGTCCAGCCGCGGCCCCACGGGTCACGGGACTCGGCGGTCTTCACCGCGTCGCGGTGGTACTCGAAGATGGGCGCGTTGCCGAAGTACAGCGTCCCGGGAGTGCCGGGCGGGAGTTCCCGGCCCTCCTCGTCACAGACATGGACCTCTCCTAAGAGCGGACGGCCGACGGTCCCGCGGTGGGCGAGCCAGTCCTCGGAGTTGGTGTAGACGAAACAGTTGGCCTCGGTGGCGGCGTAGTACTCGTGCAGCACCGGCCCCCACCACTCGATCATCTGTTCCTTCACGGGAACGGGACAGGGCGCCGCCGCGTGCACGGCGGCGCGCAGGCTCGACAGGTCGTGGCGGGTACGGGTCTCCTTCGGGAGCTTGAGCATCCGGATGAACATGGTCGGCACCCACTGGCTGTGCGTGACGCGGTACTTCTCGATCGCGGCGAGGGCCTGCTCGGGGTCGAACCTCTCCATCACCACGACGGTCGCGCCGAAGCGGTGCATGGTGACGCAGTAGCGCAGCGGCGCGGCGTGGTAGAGCGGCGCCGGGGACAGGTAGACCGAGTCCGCGTCGGGCTGGAACAGCAGCGACAGGAGCCCGTGGAGGATCTTCTGGCTGCCCATGGGCCCCTCGGGCAGGGGCAGCTTGACGCCCTTGGGGCGTCCCGTCGTCCCGGACGAGTAGAGCATGTCGTGGCCCTCGCGCTCGTCCTCGATCGGTGTCGCCGGGTGGCGGGCGACGCGCTCCTCGTAGGACTCGTAACCGGGGACCGTGCCGCCGAGCATGAGGCGCAGCGGCACGTCCGGCATCGGCACGCTCGACACCGGCCATTCGCCGGTCTCCATCGCCGCGCTGGTGATGAAGGCCTTCGCCCCGCAGTTGTCCACGATGTAGGCGAGCTCGTCGGGCCGTAGCCGTGTGCTGACGGCCGTGTAGTAGAGCCCGGAGCGCTGCGCCGCCCACGCGATGGCCAGGAAGAGCGGGTGGTTCTCCAGCATGAACGCGATATGGTCCCCCGGACGCAGCCCCTCCGCGCGGAGCAGCTGCGCGAGCCGGTTGGACTCCTCGTTCAGTTCCCGGTAGGTGAGGACCTCCCCGGAGCCCGCCATGACGACGGCGGGCTTGTCGGGCGTCTGTGCGGCGATTTGCCCAAGATGCATGCCCCCGCACGCTACCGGCCGGAAGACCGGCGTGAGGACCCGTCTGGTTCGGGCGGGTCAGACGAGCATGTGGTCGAAGTCGCCGTCCTTGGCTCCTCCGACGAAGGCCTCCACCTCCTCGCGCGTGTAGACGAGCACGGCTCCCTCTGGATCACGGGAGTTGCGAACGGCGATCTCCCCGCTGGGGAGTTCGGCCATCTCGACGCAGTTGCCGGACGGATTGCTCCGCCGACTCTTCTGCCAGACGAGTTCGCCGCGCCAGACGTCCAGCAGCTGTTGGCCGTCCATCGTTGTGCCCCCTCCAGGCGTCTCCAGCCCCCGCGAACGGAGGCCGCGATCTCGCCCCACCCCACACCATGGTACGAGATGCACGTGCATTCGTTCTTGCATTGGTTCATGCAGACGGTCTTGCATCTGCACGACTTGAGGAGCAAGATAGCGAACGCTCGCCGGTGACCACCCCGCACGCCTCTGAGGTTGCTGACCATGACCGTTGACCAGGCACACGACGTCGCGACTCCCGCCGCCATGGGGAGCGGTCGGTCGCGGCACGCTCCGGCCCTTCACCCCTGGCCCGACGCGCCTCCGGCGCGGCTCGGACCCAATGTCGCGGCGAACGGCGCCGGCCATGTTCAGGGCGGTCCGGCCGCCGGGTCCGCGAGCGGTCCGGCCGTCGTGCCGGGCCTGGCCGGGCTGTGGCCCGCGCCGCACGCCGGCACGCCGCGCATGGCGCGGCGCGTGTTCCCGGCCGAGATCACCGCGCCCCGGTCGGCGCGCGAGTTCACCCACGCCACGTTGGACGGCTGGGGCCTCGCGGGCGCCGCCGGGGACGTCGTCATCGCGGTGTCGGAGCTGGTGACCAACGCGCTGCGGCACGGCATGGAGGGTCTCCCCCAGCCGTTGCCGCTGTGCCCCATCCAACTCGTCCTGATCGGGCACCCGAGGCGCCTGGTCATCTCGGTGACCGACCCGGGCGGACGCGCGCCCGAGCCGGTTCCGAGCGACCCCGCCGGGTTCGTCGAGGGCGGCCGCGGCCTGCTGGTCGTCGGCGCGATCAGCGACGCGTGGGGCTGGGCGCGGCTCGCCACCGGCGGGAAGGCCGTCTGGGCGGCCTTCGACCTGCGGTTCACCCCTCCAGCGCCACCGGAAGCGGCTCCGGCTCGTCCCGCTCCGGCCGGCCCGCAGGACGCTCCAGCTCACTGAGGAACGCGTGGGCCCAGCGGTCCACGTCGTTCTCGATCACGCGGCGGCGCATCGTGCGCATCCGCCGGGCCTGCTCGGCGGGCTCGGCCTCCAGCGCGGCCATCAGCGTGCTCTTCAGCCCGTCGATGTCGTACGGGTTGACCTGGAACGCGCCCCGCTTCAGCTCCGCGGCGGCACCGGTGAACTCGCTGAGCACGAGCGCGCCGCGCAGATCCTTGCGGCAGGCCACGTACTCCTTCGCGACGAGGTTCATGCCGTCCCGCAGCGGTGTCACGACCATCACGTCCGCTGCCAGGTACAACGCGGTCAGCTCCGCGCGGTCATAGGAGCTGTGCAGATAATGGACGACCGGAAACCCGATCTCGCCGTACTCGCCGTTGATGCGGCCGACCTGCTGCTCGATCTCCTCCCGTAGCAGCTGGTACTGCTCGACGCGCTCCCGGCTCGGCGTCGCGATCTGCACGAACACGGCCTGGCCCGGTTTGAGGCGGCCGTCGTCGAACAGCTCCCCGAACGCCTGGAGACGCTGCGTGATGCCCTTGGTGTAGTCGAGCCTGTCCACGCCGAGCAGGACGGTCGCGTCGCCCAGGTCGGCCCGGATCTCCTGGACCCGCTCCTGGACGTCCGGACGTCCCACGAGGTCGTTGAGCTCGCCCACGTCCACGGAGATGGGGAACGCCCGTGCCCGGACGATCCGGTCGTCCCAGAAGACGTCCTGCTTGACGTAGCGGGCCTCCAGGAGCCTGCGGCAGAGCCGCACGAAGTTGGCCGCCGCGCCCGGGAGCTGGAAGCCGACCAGGTCGGCGCCGAGCAGGCCCTCCAGGATCTGCCGCCGCCACGGAAGCTGCCAGAACAGCTCCAGCGGCGGGAACGGGATGTGCAGGAAGAAGCCGATGCGCAGGTCGGGACGCAGCTCGCGCAGCATCCGCGGGACGAGTTGGAGCTGGTAGTCCTGCACCCAGACGACCCCGTCCCGTGCCGCGACCTTCGCCGCCGCCTCCGCGAACCGCCGGTTCACGCGGACGTAGGCGTCCCACATCGAACGGTCGTAGACGGGCGGCGCGACGACGTCGTGGTAGAGCGGCCACAGCGTGGCGTTCGAGAAGCCCTCGTAGTAAAGCTCCACCTCCCGCGCGGACTGCGCGATCGGGTGCAGCTCCATGCCGTCCTCCTCGAACGGCTCCAGTTCCTCGTCCGGCGCTCCCGTCCAGCCGATCCAGGTCCCCTGCCTGCGCCGCATCACCGGCGCGATGGCGCTGACCAGTCCACCCGGACTGCGCCGCCAGCGCGGAACACCGTCCGCTCCGACGGTCCGGTCGACCGGCAGCCGGTTGGCCACCACAACGAACTCACTACCGCGTGACACCTAAGACCCGCCTCTCCAGGAACTCTCAGTGATCACTCATGCCCAGAAACGGTCATAAGGAACATCTTGTCACTTCGACGTTAAGGTGAGATGTCCTGAAAAGGTCGGTGTCAGGGCGGTGGGCGTCCCGCTACGAGGATTGGAGCGGACCATATTCCTGTCCAGGCTGGTGACAGTTGTTTACCTGACGGTCATGTGGCTCCTGCGCCAGACGTGAGTCGGACGAGATAAGTGACTTTCGTCACACTTCAGTGTCAGGAGACGGCCGGGCGCGTCGGCGCTCCGGAGGCCCTGCGGCAGTCCCTGAACCGCCGACGGCCCGTCCACGCTCGGAAAGCGCGGACGGGCCGGGCGAGTGGGTCGATCCGGACGGGCCGGAGCCGTCGGGCCGGTCAGGCGGCGACGGACTCCCGGTCTGGAGCGTTCTCCCGGCGACCCCACAGGAGGGCGTCGAGTGAGAAGCGGCCCGCGCCCGTGGCGGCGAACAGCAGCGCGGCGGCGCCGAGCACCATCACGTACTCGAAGCCGCCCTCGTCGAGGAACAGGCCCTGTCCTCTGTGGGCGTACCAGAACGCGCCGGCCATGTTCAGGGCGATCAGGACGCCCGCGACCGGGACCAGCAGGCCCAGGATCAGCGCGATGCCGCCGATCAACTCGACGTAGGAGCAGAACACGGCGGCGGCGTCCGGGAGCGGAATGCCGAGCTTGTCGAACCCGGCGGCCACTCCGGAGTGGCCGGTGTCGGCGACCTTCTGCCAGCCGTGCGCGACGAAGATGACACCGACCGCCAGGCGGCCGACGAGGAGTCCGGCGTCGGGGAGTGCGGGGGGACGGCGGAGCGGGAGCATGCCTCGGTCTCCTCTTGTTGAAGGTTCAAATATGAACGGTTTCGACGCTAGCAGACGGTGATTCAAATCCGGACCATTTAGAAATTTCAACTAGCCTTCTAACCAACTAGAATCACCAGGCCACGTAGAATCACCGCATGAACGACGCGGGGGACGCTCTCGAACCACGGGAGATGCGGGCCTGGATCGCCTTCCTGGCCGCCGGGCACCTGATCGACCACGAGATCGAGCGGCAGCTCAAACGTGACGGTGGGCTCTCCCACGCCGAGTTCGAGGTGCTGGTCGGGCTGAGCATGGCCGAAGGCAACCGGCTGCGCATGTCCGACCTGGCACGGCTGGTGATGGTGTCCAAGAGCCGCCTCACCTACCAGGTCACCAGACTCGAACGGGCCGGACTCGTCCGCCGGACCGGCAACGAGTCGGACCGGCGCTCGGTATGGGCGGAGCTGACCGACAAGGGCGCCGAAGTGCTGGCCCGCGTCCGGCCGGGGCACCGCCGCGTCGTCCGCGAGACGCTGATCGAGGTGCTCGACCCGGAGGAGATCGAACTGCTCGGCGACGCCCTCGGCCGTGTCGCCGAGCGGTTGCGCCGGCGGTGACCCGCGGTGGCGGCGACCGCCGGGGAGGCCGTGCGCATGCGTGACTTCGGCGGGATCGTGGAGCGTTCGCCCGTCCGCGTCGTCCGGCCGGGGTCGGCCCGGGAGGCGGTCCGCGCCGTCCGCGAGGCCGCCGCCCAGGGCCTGGACGTCGTTCCGCGCGGCCTCGGCCACTCCACCTACGGCCAGTCGCTCACCGCGGGCGTCTCGCTGGATCTGCGGCGGCTCACCGGCGTCGAGGTCCGCGCGCGGGACGCGGTCGTCGCCGCCGGGACGACCTGGCGCGAAGTTCTCGACGCGACGCTGCCGCACGGCCTGACCCCGCCGGTCCTCACCGACTACCTCGACGTGACCGTCGGCGGAACGATCTCCGCGGGCGGTGTCGGCGGGACGTCCCACGTCCACGGGACGCAGGCGGACAACGTGCGCGCGCTGGCCGTCGCCCTGAACGTCACCGGGGACGGCGAACCGGTGCGCTGCTCCCCCGACGCGCACCCCGAACTGTTCGACGCCGTCCGCGCCGGGCTCGGCCGGCACGGCGTCATCACCGAGGCGACGATCCCGCTCGTCCCGGCCCCGGAACGGGTGCTGTGCTGCACCATCCCGTGCCGGGACGCCGCGGACGTGCTCCGCGTCCAGCGCGACGTCCGGGCCGACCACATCTCCGCGCAGGCGAAACCGGCTCCGCACGGGTGGGCGTACGAGGTCAAGGCCGTCCGCTACGGCGACGGGTCCGGCCGCGCCGTGGCGCCCCCGCCCGAGGCCGTCGAGGTCGAGGAACTGTCCTATCTCGACTTCTGTGACCGCCTGCGCCCCGACGTCGAGGAGCTGATCGCGTTCGGCGAGTGGGCGCGCCCGCATCCCTGGGGGATGGTCTTCCTGCCCGCGACCCGCGCCGCGTCCGTGATCGAGGCGACGCTGGCGGAGCTGACGCCGTCGGGGCTCGGGCTCAGCGGCGTCGTACTGGTCAAGGCGCTGCGGGTGGGGCGCGTGCCGATGCTGGACGTGCCGGACGACCCCGTCCTGTTCAGCGTCCTGCGGACCGCGTCGCCGGGCTGCGCGTCGGTCGCGGAGATGCTCGCCGCCAACCGGGTCCTCCTCGACCGGGCCCGCGCCGCGGGCGGCACCCGCTACGCCGTCGACTCCGTACCCGCCTGAGCGGTCGAACTCAGGTTCCGAGGTAGCGGAGGACGGCGAGGACGCGGCGGCTGTAGCCGGTCGTGTGCGACAGGTCGAGCTTGTCGAAGATCGCGTTGACGTGCTTCTCCACCGCACTTTGCGAGATGTGCAGGTTCTTGCCGATCGAGGCGTTGGTATGACCCTGCGCCATGTGGTCGAGGACGTCCCGTTCCCTCGGGGTCAGCCGGGACAGCGGGTCGGCGCGCGGCCCGTGCGCGGCGAGGAGCCGGCGCACCACCTCGGGGTCGAACGCGGCGCCGCCCGCGCCGACCCGGTCGAGGGCGTCGAGGAACTCGTCGACCTGCGCGACCCGGTCCTTCAGCAGGTAGCCGACGCCGGTGGTGTCCGAGGTGATCAGCTCGGTGGCGTAGCGCTTCTCCACGTACTGCGACAGGACGAGGACGCCGACGTCCGGCCAGCGCTCCCGGATCCGCAGCGCGGCGCGCAGCCCCTCGTCGGTGTGGGTGGGCGGCATCCGCACGTCCACCACCACGACGTCGGGTGGACCGGCCGCCACCGCCGCGATCAGCGCGTCCCCGTCGCCGACCGCCGCCTCCACCACATGCCCCTCCTCGGCGAGCAGCCGGACCAGGCCCTCGCGGAGCAGGGTCGAGTCCTCGGCCAGCATCACCCGCACGGCAGTTCCGCGGTGATCACGGTCGGGCCGCCGGGCGGGCTGTCGACGCCGAACGTCCCGTCCAGCGCGGCGACCCGGCGGGCCAGCCCGGCGAGCCCGCCGCCGCCCGGGTCGGCTCCGCCGCCGCCGTCGTCCTCGATGCGCACGCCCACCAGTGTCGCCGATCCCGTGACCTCCACCCGCACGTGGCGGGCGCCGGAGTGCTTGGCCGCGTTGGTGACGGCCTCGCAGACGACGAAGTACGCCACGGTCTCCACCGCGTGCGGGAGCCGTCCGGGCACGTCGAAGTCGATCGTCACCGGCACCGCGGACCGTTCCGCCACGGTCTCCAGCGCCACGCGCAGCCCCTCGCGGTCCAGCGCGGCCGGGTAGACGCGCCAGGTGACCTCCCGCAGGTCCTCAAGGGCCCGCTGCGACTCCTCGTGGGCCTGCCGCAGCAGTTCGGCCGACCTGTCGGGGTCCCCCGCGCGGCGGGCGCGGCCGATCAGCATGCCGAGCGCGACGAGGCGCTGCTGGACGCCGTCGTGCAGGTCCCGCTCGATGCGGCGGCGCTCGTCGTCCACCGCGTCCACGACCTCCGCGCGGGTGACTGCCAGCTGCGCGATGCGGCGCTCGTAGGCCTCCAGAGGGCTCGGGCCCAGGCAGCGCCGCACCACCGTCTTCTCCAGCGCCACGACCCCGACGAGGCCCTGCACCGCAAGGAACAGCAGGACGCTCCCGAGGATCGCCGTGTAGACGACGATCAGGGGGCTCGGGGGGATGCCGTCCATATAGTCGCCCGTGATCCACCAGCTCACGGCCAGCGCGGTCACGATCACCGCGCCGTAGACCACCATGATGAGGATCACGCCGCCGAGGAGCCCCACCGGCACGCGCAGGACGAGGTACGCCAGCGCCTTCAGCGGCCCGTACCGGACGGCCCGGTCCTCGCCGTGGAACCTTCTGAGCCGCCGCCGTTCCAGCTCGGTGGCGGCCCGCGCGGCGTCCGCGACGACCGCCGGGACGGTGCGTTGCCCGCGCGAGAAAGCCAGCGAGTAGGCCATGAGGAGCGCCGCCACGGTGAGCAGGGCGATCTCCACGACCGCCGTGACCGCGCCGAGCGTCAGGCCCACGGCGGCACGGACGAGGCGACGTGGTCTCCACACGTCAGTAGGGACGGTCACGCTGGAATTCCGCTGTCTCCGCGAGACGGCCGTCCGCCCACCGCCCCTGTTCCGTCCACTGCTGCCCGTACCACTCCCCCTGGACCTCCCGCCGCTCGTCCCGTTGCCGCTCGTCCCGTTGCCGCTCGTCCCGTTGCCGCTCGTCCCCTCGCCGCCCGTCACGGCGGGCCTTCACGATACGTACGGCGACGAACACCGCGGCGGCGAGGACGGCGAGCGCGAGGACGCCCTTGGAGTAGATGCCGACGTACTCCTCGACCGTCCGCCAACTGTCGCCGAGCTTGTACCCGGCCAGCACGAACGCCGCGTTCCACAGCAGGCTGCCCAGGGCCGTGTAGAGCAGGAACGTCGTCATCCGCATCCGCTCGACCCCGGCCGGGACGGAGATCAGGCTGCGGAAGATCGGGATCATGCGGCCGAAGAACACCGCCTTGGCGCCGTGCCGCGCGAACCAGGCCTCCGTCCGGTCGAGGTCGGACAGCTTGATCAGGGGGAGCCGGGCCACGAGCGCGCGGATCCGGTCGCGCCCGATCAGCGCGCCGATCCCGTAGAGGGCGAGCGCTCCGACGACGCTGCCGACCGTCGTCCACACGAGGGCGGCGACGAGGCTCATCCGTCCCTGCGCCGCGGTGAACCCCGCCAGGGGCAGGATCACCTCGCTCGGCAGCGGCGGGAAGAGGTTCTCCAGCGCGATCGCCAGCCCCGCGCCCGGGGCGCCCAAGGTGTCCATCAGGTCGGTCGCCCAGCCCGCGATGCCGCCGAGGGGCTCGCCTGCGGACGTCGTACCGGCTGTTTCGATCATGTTGACGACGCTAGAAACCCGTGCTCACCGCCACCATGGAGAACACCGCCCACCCGTCCGGCCGCATGCCGCACCCCGACCCTGCGGAAAACCGCACCCCGGGAGGTCGTCACCGGGCCGGGACTCCGTGAGCGGAGTTCGCGCCCGAGCGCAAGGGGCCGCGGCGGATTCAGCGGAGAGTGAAACACGAGGGCCGTCCGAAGGCCGCGGCGAGGTGCTCCGGACGTCGGTTCCCGCAGGCTGAACCCGTTCTGGACCGTGCCAGGCCGTGGTTTCGGACACCCCGAGGGTCATGATCCCTGTAAGGAATCATTTTGATCGACTTTTCAGTAAAGAACCTTTCTTGTAGCGTTCGCAGGGTTTTGCGAAGTGAATTCATGATCGGGATCTCCCGCCGCACGATCACAAGGACGCCGCGATGCCCCTGGCGACAGGCCTGGCCGCGGCCGCGCTCCTCGGCCTGCTGACGCTCCTGGCCACGGCGCGGCACGGCAGGCGCCCCCACCGCTCGGACACCGAGCATCCCGAGTCCCTGACGGCCGTCCTCGGCCCGGGCGAGGAGGAGTACCTCGCGTGGCTGGCCGACCATCACTGGCCCGGCGACGAGTACCTCGACCTGGAGAACGAGTGGCTCGGCGAACAGGAGCCCGCGGAGCCGGGCGGACCCTACGAGTCTCCGCTGTGCCCGCGCTGTGACCTGCGCTGCGAGGACGTCTGGCCGTGCCCCACCTGCGGGCGGGTCCTGCACTCGTCCTGCGGTCACGGGATGCGGCGTCGGCGGGTGGAGCGCCCGTACCGCACGCACGGGACGAACCCGGAGGCGGTCATCGCCGAGTGGATCTGCACGGGCTGTGCCTCCGTCGTGGGGCTGGACGTGGACCACGGCGACGAGCCCGGCGAGGGCCTTCTGCGGTGAAAACCCGCTGGCTGCCCGACTTGTCCGGCTTTACACGCATTGAACGGTAAAGAATCGCCCATCCACTTGCATATTTCGGTCGGCCCACGGCAGGCTGAATCTATGTCCTTAATCACGAGGACACCGTGGAGGACCCCGTGACCGCTCAACACTCGACCTGTTGCCCGCACCAGCCGACCTGTCCGACTCCGGACGACCTCGACCGCGAGGCCGCGCGCACCGTCGCCCGTCACCCCGAGCAGGGGTGGAGCCTGCTCTGCAACGGCGTCGTCGTCTTCGAGGACACGGGAGAGCTGCTGCCCGACGGGCGGGTCATCGCCCCGCACCGTCCCATCACCGCCGCCGCCCCGGCCGGCTGAGCCGGCCCCGGCCCCGGCCGATCATCTGATCACGTACCGGTCGTAGCCGAGCCGCACCAGTTCCTCGTACGCCGCCCACACCGCGTCCGGTACGGGCATCGGCACCTGGAAGCCGCGCTCCGCGTAGACGACCATACGCTGCAGGTCCCCCACCATCAGCTCGACGAACTGACGCTCGTCCTCGTCGAACGCGTCGAACCCCACCTCGGGCGCGGACGCCGTCCACTCCACGTCCGGCCACTGGCACCGCGCCGTGGCGAGCGCCCGGCGCGTCATGTACGGCTTCGCGACCAGAATCCCACGGCCGACCGCGATGCCCCTCTCCGCCAGCAACCGCCGCGACGCGGTGATGTTCTCCCCCGTGTTCGTCGCCGTCTCCTCCAGGAGAAGCGCGTCGTCCGGCACACCGTGCTCGCGCGCGACGCGTCCGAACACGCTCGCCTCGGTGCGCGCCCAGTCCGAGGTGACCTTCCCTCGCCCGCCCGACATGACCACCAGCGGCGCCCGGCCCTCGTGCCACAGCCGCGCGGCGTGCGCCGCGACCCGCGTGTCGTGGCTGCCCAGCGCGAGGATCACGTCCGCCTTGGTCAGGGGATCGGACTGGACGAGGTGATCCCAGACGACCCGGGCCAGTTCACGCGCACGCGCGTCCACAGGAGGTAGCACGAAGCCGATTGTCCTCCACATGTCCTTCGGACGTCCTGCGCGCGGTCAGCATGTCGGACTCCCATCCGAACGGCCTTCCAGATAGCGTTCAACTGTTTTGCTCCTTACATAGGAATCGTGCGGACTCGACCGCGGAAGGACGGTGTGGTGTGACCACGGTCCTGGTCCTCGTGTCACTGGCGGCCCTGTTCGGCCTCTGCCTGCCGAGACTGCTTCGTCCCATGCCGCACGTCCCGTCCCGCGCCCCGAGCCCCGACCCACCGCCGCACGGACCGCTCGCCGTCCATCCGGAGTCGATGACGGCCGAACTCGACCCCGCCGACGAGGAGTACCTCGCCTTCCTCGCCGACAGGCTGTGGCCGGACGACGAGTACCTCGAACCGGAGCCCTCCACCGACGGCGAGGAGGAGTCGGGCGGCAGCACCGGCCTGCGCCGCTGACCCCGACCATCCCGCCCAGGGGCGACCGGCGGGCGGTTCAACCCGCGGGCAGGGGCTCGCCTGTCTCCAGCAGGGTCTTGAGGCCGGACACGACCTGAGGCCAGCCATGACGCGACATGCCGAGGAGGATCTCGCCCCCTTCGTGGACGACCGTGAGCTTGACCGTCTCCCCGACCGGCTCGATCTCGAACGTCACCTTGGACCGGGGCTCGGTCAGCAGTTCGGCGCGCTTCTCCTCGTCCACGCCCACGGCCTTCGCCCAGCCCGTGGTGAACGTGTGCCAGGTGTAGGAGAGGCGGCGGGGCGGGTCCGCTTCGAGGACGACCTGTTCCGGGTCGGTCATCGTCGCGTTCTCCTCGTGCCAGGTGATCGAAGAGCCCGGTGACCAGTCGGTCTCGAAGGTGACGCCCCAGTATCGGCGGGTGAAGGCCGGGTCGGTCAGCGCCTGCCACAGCCGCTCCGGTGTGGTCTTGACGTAGGTCGTGTAGACGAACTCGTCTGCGGCCATCTCGTCCTGCTCCAATGCGGTCTTGAGGTCGGCGAGCGCACTCGCCCGGTCCCGGTCGTACCGGCTCATCCAGCGGTCGGCGATCGCGTTGATCGGGGCGGCGTTGAGGTAGTGGAGCTTCTCCCGTCCCCGGCGCCGTGTCGTCACCAGGTCCGCGTCCTCCAGCACCGCCAGGTGCTTGCTGACGGACTGCCGGGCCATGTCCAGCCCGGCGCACAGTTCCCGCAGGGTCTGCCCGTTGCGGGCGTTCAGGCTGTCCAGCAGGCGTCGGCGGCTCGGGTCGGCGAGCGCCTTGAAGACCATGTCCATGTACCGTCCCAAAAATGCAGCCATCCAGCTGCCTAAAGTTTAGGTAGCCGGATGGCTGCATGTCAAGGGCGCCGCTCCGCGCGGCTCGAGCGCCCTCAGTCGCCGTCGCGGTCGTCGCGGTCGTCGCGGTCGTCGGTCTTGGGTGCCTCCTGGGTCTTGGCGGTCGCGGCGTCCACGACCAGCTCGCGCTCGGCCCCGTTCCGGTCGGTGACCTCGACCTCCCAGAGGGTCCTGCCGTTCTCGTCGTCCAGCTCGATCTCCGTCACCGTGCCGCCCGGAACCGCCTTGAGTGCCGCCTGCGCGGCCTCCGCCGCCGTGACCGAGGGTTCGGGAGCGTTCGTGGTGGGCGCCGTGGTGGGCGCCGTGGAGGGCGCCGTCGGCGTGGTGCCGCGGGGACCGTCGTCGGGGTCGGCGGCGAACGCGCTGGCCGCTCCCCCGCCCGCGAGGACGCCCGCGGCGACCACCGCGACCAGCACGCCGCGTCCCGAGAGCCTGCGCCCGGGGACCAGGCGCCGTGTGTCGAACCTCATGACATCCTCCAGTTCGTCGTGTTCTGCCCTCGACGATGCCGGGGGTTCCTGTGCGGTTCCTGAAATGACCTGAAGCCGCCTTCAGGAACGGTTTGGCACGCTGTGGGCATGCGCCTGTTGCTCGTGGAGGACGAGAAACGCCTGGCCGCGTCCCTCGCCCGGGGTCTGACGGCCGAGGGGTTCGTGGTCGAGACCGTCCATGACGGCGCCGAGGGACTCGACCGCGCGCTCGGCGGCGAGTTCGACCTGATCGTCCTCGACATCATGCTCCCCGGGATGAACGGCTACCGGGTGTGCGCGGAGCTGCGGGCCGCGGGCGAGGAGACGCCGATCCTGATGCTGACCGCCAAGGACGGCGAGTACGACGAGGCGGAGGGCCTCGACACGGGCGCCGACGACTACCTCACCAAGCCGTTCTCGTACGTGGTGCTGGTCGCCCGGATCCGCGCGCTGCTGCGCCGCCGGACGCGGGGCGCGGCGCCGACCATCGTGCTGGGCGATCTCACCGTGGACCCGGGGGCGCGCAGCGTGTTCCGGGGCGAGGTGGAGGTGGAGCTGACCGCCAAGGAGTTCGCGGTGCTGGAGCATCTGGCGGTGAACGCGGGCCTGGTGGTGTCGAAGACGCAGATCCTCGAAGCGGTGTGGGACCTCGCCTACGAGGGCGATCCCAACATCGTCGAGGTGTACGTGAGCGCCCTGCGCCGCAAACTCGACGTCCCGTTCGGGCGCCGGTCCATCGTCACGGTGCGCGGGGCGGGATACCGGCTGGCCAGGGACGGAGGCGTGCCGCGTGATCCGTGACAGGATCCGGCGTCCGACCTCGGTCCGGGCGCGGACGACCCTCGGCGCGACCGCCGTGGTGGCGGTCGCGCTGGTCGCGGCCGGGACGGCGCTGGTACTGCTGCTGCGCGCCAACCTCGGCGGTCAGACCGATCTGGAGGCGGAGGTGGCGGCGCGGGAGATCGCGTCGCAGCTCGCGACGGGCGTCCCGTACCGTTCTCTGGACCTTCCGGACGGCGACGATCACCCGGTGCGGGTGGTGGACGGGAGCGGTCGCGTCCGCGCGGCCAACGACGACCTGGAGTCCGTCGAGGGGACGCCGCCTCCGGCCGACGACCGCGACTCCGACTCCGGCGACGCGGACGACGGCCCCGGACGCGGCGAGGTGTCGGACGACGGCCCGCGCATCTTCACCGGCACCGCGACCGTGGACGGACGCACCGCCCAGTACCGGTTCGCGGCGGTCGAGGTGACGACGCCCGAGGACGAGACCGTCACCGTGTACGCGGGCGCGGACCTGGCCGCGGCGCGGGACGCGGTCGGCACCGTCTCCCGGGCGCTGCTCGCGGGGCTGCCGCTGCTGCTGGGCGTGGTCGCGGGCGTGACATGGCTGGTCACCCGGCGGGCGCTGGGGCCGGTGGAGGCCGTCCGGACCGAGCTGGCCGAGATCACCGCGGCGGGCGACCTGGCCCGGCGGGTGCCGGTGCCCGACTCGCGGGACGAGATCGCCCGGCTGGCGGTCACGACGAACGAGACGCTCGCCGCGCTGGAGGACTCGGTGGCGCGGCAGCGCGCGTTCGTGGCGGACGCCTCCCACGAGCTGCGCAGCCCGATCGCGTCGCTGCGCACGCAACTGGAGGTCGCGGCGGCGCATCCCGGGCCGCTGGACGTGGACGGTCTGACCGAGGACGTCGTGCGCCTTCAGGATCTCGCCGCCGACCTGTTGCTCCTCGCGCGCATCGACGCGGGGGACCGTCCACCGGAGCGGAGTGTCGCGCTGGGCGGCCTCGTCCGGGAGGTCCTCGACCGGCGCGCGGGCGGTGACCGGGTCCCCGTCCAGGCGTCCATCGAAGCCGATCCGACCGTCATGGGCGTGCCAGGGCGGCTCGCGCGGATCGTCGGCAACCTTCTCGACAACGCCGAACGGCACGCGGGTTCGGCCGTACGGCTGTCACTGGGCGCGGAGGCGGGCGCGGCGGTCCTGCGGGTCGCCGACGACGGGCCGGGCGTGCCGCCCGCCGACCGGGAACGCATCTTCGAGCGGTTCGTCCGGCTGGACGACGCCCGCAGCCGCGACGAGGGAGGCGCGGGCCTCGGCCTGCCCCTCGCCCGGGAACTGGCGCGGGCGCACGGCGGGGACCTCACGGTCGGCGAGGCACCCGAGGGCGGCGCGCTTTTCGAGCTGCGCCTGCCCGCCGTGTGACGGTCATTTGAGAAGCTGGCGTGCCATGACCATGCGCTGGATCTGGTTGGTGCCCTCATAGATCTGGGTGATCTTGGCGTCGCGCATCATCCGCTCGACCGGGAAGTCCCGGGTGTAGCCGTACCCGCCGAGCAGTTGGACGGCGTCGGTGGTCACGTCCATCGCCACGTCCGAGGCCAGCGTCTTGCACGCCGACGACACGAACGTCAGGTCGGGGATCCGTTCCCCGTGCGCCGCCCGTTCGGACTTGATCGCCGCGTGGTAGGTCAGCTGCCGGGCGCCTTCGAGCCGCATGGCCATGTCGGCCAGCATGAACTGAACGCCCTGGAAGTCGGCGATGGGCTTGCCGAACTGGCGGCGTTCCCTGACGTAGCCGAGCGCGAAGTCCAGCGCGCCCTGCGCGATGCCCAGGGCCTGGGCCGCGATGGTGATGCGCGTGTGGTCGAGGGTGGCCAGCGCCGTCTTGAAGCCGGTGCCCTCCGCGCCGATGATCCGGTCGCCGGGGATGCGGACGTCCTGCAGGATCACCTGCCGGGTCGGCGAGCCCTTGATGCCGAGCTTGCGCTCCTTCGGCCCGAACGACACGCCGGGGTCACTCTTCTCCACCACGAACGCCGAGATGCCCCGGGCTCCGGCGGACGGGTCGGTGACCGCCATCACCGTGTAGAACTCCGACTCCCCCGCGTTGGTGATCCACATCTTGGTGCCGTCCAGCACCCAGGTGTCACCGTCGCGCACGGCCCGGGTCTTCATGCCCGCGGCGTCCGAGCCGGCGTCTGCCTCCGACAGCGCGTAGGAGAACATGGCCTCGCCGCGGGCGACCGGCCCCAGGTAGCGGCGCTTCAGCTCCTCCGAGCCCGACAGCAGCAGCGGGACGGTGCCGAGCTTGTTCACCGCCGGGATCAGCGAGGCCGAGGCGCACGCGCGGGCGACCTCCTCGATCACGATCACCGTGGCCAGCGCGTCCCCGCCCGCGCCGCCGTACGCCTCGGGGACGTGGATCGCGTGCAGGTCGGCCGCGACCAGCGCGTCCAGGGCCTCACGAGGGAAACGGGACTCCTCGTCCACGTCCGCCGCGAAGGGAGCGATCTTGTCGTCGGCCAGCTCGCGCACCGTGCGCCGCAGCAGCTCGTGCTCCTCGGACGGGGCGTAGGCGGGAAAGTCGCTCATCGTTCCTCCGCGCGGCCGCTCGACGACCGTTACTTTGACGACCAATATTTGAACGCCAAAATAAGCGAGACGACAAGACCGAGTCAAGTCGAGGGCATGCCGATGGG
Organism: Actinomadura pelletieri DSM 43383; assembly: GCF_003634705.1. Taxonomy (GTDB): domain Bacteria; phylum Actinomycetota; class Actinomycetes; order Streptosporangiales; family Streptosporangiaceae; genus Spirillospora; species Spirillospora pelletieri. The sequence goes on from NZ_RBWU01000003.1 coordinate 167,924, forward strand.
TGCCCCCGGCGGGCGGTGGCGTCCGCCCGCCTGGACACACGGTGGACCGGCCGGGGGTCGTTACTCCCGCCAGTCCAGTCCAGAGCCGCACTCGAGACTCGAACTCGATTCTCCCGGGTGGAAGCCGGGTGCCTCACCGATTAGGCCTGTGCGGCATGAGAAGAGCCGTCAGAGAACATCCGACGGCCCTGGCGCGGCCATTCCGCGTTCGGCCGTGCCGCTCGTTACTCATAGGGTGCGGCATAGGGTGGGCACGCGCAATTGCTTTTCCCGGCCCGGACCGCACCGGGACCTTGCCCAGCGTCCGGTCCCGGTGCGGCGTCCGCAGGTCAGACCGCCCTACGGCGGGAACGCATCGAGCGGCGGCGCGACGGGGTGAACAGTCGCTGAAGCACCCGGAACGGCAGCGTCACGATGCTGGTGACCACGCCCACGACGGTGCTGACGATGGCGCTGAGCGCTGCGGTGATGCGGCGCATGATAATTCACTCCTTCGGGTCGTCCTAGAGCGCCATTTACCCAAATATCGGGTTTTACACAGGCTTGGTGCCCGTAACAACTGTGGCGTGGAACTCCTCGGACACGGTCACCGTCGCGGTGAGGCCGCCCCGTTCGACGGCCGCGACCGCGGCGGGCACCTGCCGGTCGCCGGTCTCGAACAGCAGCCGTCCGCCCGGTGCCAGCCATGCCGCCGCCTCCGCGGTCACGCGGCGCAGGACGTCGAGACCGTCCGTGCCGCCGTCGAGCGCCACGCGCGGCTCGTGCAGCCGTGCCTCCGCGGGCAGCAGTTCGACCTCGGCGGCCGGGACGTACGGCACGTTCGCGAGCAGGACGTCGACGGTGCCGCGCAACCCGTCCGGCAGCGGCCCGAACAGGTCGCCCTCGTGGACGTGCCCGCCGAGCGGGACGACGTTGCGGCGGGCGCACCGCACGGCGGCTGGATCGACGTCGGCGGCGTGCAGGGTGAACCCGTCCCTTCCGTGGAGGGGCGGACCGGAGACGAGCGCGGCTCCCAGCGCGCCGGAACCGCAGCACAGGTCGACCACGACGGGACGCGGCGGCATGAGCGCGGCGGCGTGCCGGACGAGGAACTCGGTGCGGCGGCGGGGCACGAACACGCCGGGGTCCACGGCGACGCGGAGGCCGCAGAACTCGGCCCGGCCGAGGACGTGTTCCAGGGGCAGCCCCGCGGCGCGCCGCTCCACCATGGCCGACACGTCGTCCGCCGTGGCGGCCGTGGCGAGGATGAGCCGGGCCTCGTCCTCGGCGAACACGCAGCCCGCGGCCCGCAGCCGGGAGACGATGACCGGCCGGGTCAGAGATGCTGTCATGGGTCGGCCCACCTTACCCGTACGCGCCCGGCGCCGTTTAGCGCCCCGGTCAAGGGGCATTCCCGCAGGACGGGTCATTCGGGGGGTTCGTGTGGCGCGCGTGAAATGGTGGGGAACGGGACTCGTGGCACTGACGCTGTCGGTGCTGTGCGCGGGTCTGCCGTTATTGAACGAGGTCCTCGGAAACGGTGCCAGGCCGCTCGCGCCCGGGACGGTCGTGTCGATCGGCGTGGAACGCAACGGTGTTCGACCGGTGACCATCACGGTCCGGCACGACGGCTGGTTCCTCGAAGCGGAAGACTCCTTACTCAGCGGCTATGCCCAGTTGACCCGCGCGGACGTCGTGTTCAACCTGAGCGTGGCCGTCCCGCTGACCCCGTTCGACGCCCGTGACCTGTGGCACGGGCTAGGCCGTCTCATCGCGATGGGCGGCCACATGCGGCTCGGGGAACGGCCGGAACCGATCGAGACGACGGGTGGCCTGACCGGGCTCACCGGGACGATCACCGGTCGGAACCGGGTCGGCACGGCCACCGTCTACGCCACCGACACGCTGGGCGCGACGGTGACGGCGGCCGGTCCGCCGCTCTCCTTCCAGAGCGTGGCCGCGCAGGTCCAGGCGATGGCGCGGACCGTGACGATCGCGGCCCCCTGGACGTCCGAATCCTCGGACTCCGAGCCGTGATCCGCCGTCCGGCGTTCTGGCTGTGGGCGGCGGCGTGCCTGGTCGGGGCGTGGATCGCGGTGCGCACGATGGACGCCGCGGTCCGTGAGTTCCCCCTCGGCGTCATCACCGGGGTCGTGCTGCTGACACCGGCGACGGTCGTGGGCGTCTGGGCCCTGCGCCGGTTGCATCCGGTCCGGACCCGTCCGATCGGGTACACGCTGATCGCGGTGGCGTGGGGCGCGTTCGCCGCGTTCGGCCTGGCGCTGCCGACGAACGCGGCGTTCCAGGCGGTGCTCGGCAAGACGGCCGGGCCCGTCTTCAACAGCACCTGGGGCGCGGCCGTCGCCGCGCCCGTGGACGAGGAGATCCTGAAGCTGCTCGGGGTGGTGACGCTGGCGCTGATGGCGCCGACCGCGGTCCGCGGCCCGCTGGACGGATGGGGCTACGGCGCGCTCACCGGTCTCGGGTTCCAGATCGCCGAGAACCTCCTCTACGTCCTGAACACGATCATCCTGACGGGCGGGACGCAGGACGTGAACGCGGCGCTCTTCTCGTTCGCCGGCCGGGTCGTCGGCGGAGCCTGGTGGAGCCACTGGGCGATGACGGCGATCGGCGGCGCGGGCCTCGGCTGCCTGCTCGGTCGGACGTCCCGGACGAGCGTCACCCTGGCGACCGGGGCGTTCGTCGTCGCGATGGCGCTGCACTCCTGGTGGGACGCGCCCGTCCTGCCGGGCGTGGTGCTGCTGCCGTTCAAGGGCGCCCCGATCCTTCTCATGGCGATCTTCGCGTACCGGCTGTCGAGGCGGCGTTACCTGTCGCACTTCCGGCGGACGGCGCACGCCGAGACCGCCTCCGGGGTGCTGGTACCGGGCGAGAGCCATGTCCTCGCCCACCGCAAGTGGCGCCGCAAGGAGCGCTGGGACGTGCCCTCCGGGGAGCCGCGGCGCCAGCTCGCGCGGCTGCGCGCCATCGAGCTCGACCTGATCGAGGACGGTCTCGGCGGCCTGGAACGCGACCCCCGCAACGCCGACCGGCTCCGCGCCGACATCCGCGACCTGCGCCACCGGCTCACCTCCTCCCCCACCCCGCCGCGCGTCGCCTGACCCGCCGACCGCCGCGTTTGCCGAGTACGGCCGGGGGTACCGGGGCTGCGGGTTCCATGTGCTCGGCCGGGGGGTGGGCGATGGCGGGACGGAAGGGCGGCGCGAAGACCGGGCGGCTCGAAGGTCTGGCCTGGGGTGTCAACGACCGGCTCGGCTCCACCGCCTTCCTGCGGGCCAACCTCCGCAAGGCGTTCCCCAAGCACTGGTCGTTCCTGCTCGGCGAGATCGCGCTGTACTCGTTCGTCATCCTGCTGATCACCGGCGTGTACCTGACGCTGTTCTTCAAGCCGAGCGGCGCCGTCCTGATCTACGACGGCTCGTACGCGCCGCTGAAGGGCGTGCGGATGAGCGAGGCGTACGCGTCCGCGCTGCATCTGACGTTCGACGTGCGGGGCGGGCTGCTGATGCGGCAGATCCACCACTGGGCGGCGATCGTGTTCCTCGCCGCGATCACGATCCATCTGCTGCGGATCTTCTTCACCGGCGCGTTTCGCAAGCCACGGGAGATCAACTGGTTGATCGGCACCACGCTGTTCGCGCTGGCGCTCGCCGAGGGATTCGCGGGCTACTCGCTGCCCGACGACCTGCTGTCCGGCACCGGGCTGCGGATCTTCGAGGGCATCCTGCTGTCCATCCCCGTCGTCGGGACGTATCTGGCCCTGTGGGCCTTCGGCGGGCAGTTCCCGTCGAGCGTAGACTTCATCCCTCGACTGTTCACCGTCCACATCCTGCTCATCCCGGCTCTGCTGCTCGCGCTCATCACCGCGCACCTGATGATCCTGTGGCACCAGACGCACACCCAGTGGCCGGGCAGGGGCAGGCGGGAACGGGCGGTGCACGGCGAGCCGACGTTTCCGCACTTCGCCGCGCAGAGCGCCGCCTACTTCCTGTTCACGTTCGGCGTCCTCGCCGGGCTGGCGGCGTTCGCGCAGGTCAATCCGGTCTGGCTCTACGGGCCCTACGAGCCGGACGAGGTGTCGTTCGGCTCCCAGCCCGACTGGTACGTCGGGTTCCTCGAAGGGTCCCTGCGCATCATGCCGAGGTTGGAGACGAACCTGTTCGGCCACACGATCATGTGGAACGTGCTGGTGCCCGCCGTCGTCCTGCCCGGGGTGTTCTTCACGTTCATCGCGTTGTACCCGTTCGTGGAACGCTGGGCGACGGGCGACGAACGCCTCCACCATCTCCTCGACCGGCCCCGGAACGCCGCGACCAGGACCGCGATCGGCGCCGCCGTCATCGCCTGGTACGGAAACCTGTGGGCGGCGGGCGGCAACGACGTCATCGCCTGGGCGTTCGATATCCCGCTGTTCTGGACGACCTGGTTCTTTCGCGTCGGGTTCTTCGTCGCGCCGCTCCTGGCGTTCACCATCACCCGGCGGGTCTGTCTCAGCCTGCAACGGCGCGACCTCCGGCAGCGCGCGGAGGGTGTGGAGAGCGGCCTGATCTCCCGGAGCCCGGAGGGCGGGTTCCACGAGCGGCACGAACGGCCGTCGGACGAGCGGGAGGCCCTGCTGCGGACCCGGCGGCCTGAGGAACTCGTCGCCCCCTACCCGCGCCACCTCATCCCGCTGCCGACACCGGACCGCGCCCGCGCCCAGGTGCGGACCCGCGTCAACCGCTTCTACCTCAACTACCAGAGCGAGTCGCACGGGGGCGGCCAGGGCGACCTTCGCCGAGACGGCCGGAAGAGCGACGACCGGTGACGTCGAGCGGGTGGTGCAGGTCGAACGCGGGACGGATCGACCGGATCCGCGGCATGGACGTGAAGTTGTGGCGCGGCGGCGGGCACGAGGTCGCCCACTCCAGTGAACCGCCCGCGCCCCACGGGTCGTCCACGCCGACGTTCTCGCCGCGCCGCCAGGTGCGCAGCACGTTCCACAGGAACGCGAACGTGGACGCGCCGAGGACGAACGAGCCGACGGACGACACGAGGTTCAGCGTGGCGAACTCGTCGGGGTAGTCGGCGTAGCGGCGCGGCATCCCCGCCGAGCCGAGCCAGTGCTGGACGAGGAAGGTCGTGTGGAACCCGACGAACAGCGACCAAAAGTGGATCTTGCCCCAGGTCTCGTCCAGCTTCCGGCCGGTCATCTTCGGCCACCAGAAGTAGAACCCGCCGAACATGGCGAACACGACGGTGCCGAACAGGACGTAGTGCAGGTGGCCGACGACGAAGAACGAGTCGGTGAGATGGAAGTCCATGGCCGGTGACCCGAGGATCACGCCGGTCAGCCCGCCGAACAGGAACGTCGTGAGGAACCCGAGCGCGAACAGCATCGGGGCCTCGAACGTCAGATGCCCCTTCCAGAGCGTCCCCACCCAGTTGAAGAACTTGATGCCGGTCGGCACGGCGATCATGAACGTGGTGATCGAGAAGAACGGCAGCAGGACCCGGCCGGTGGCGAACATGTGGTGCGCCCAGACCGTCATGGACAGCCCGGCGATTGCGATGGTCGCGCCGACCATGCCGAGATAGCCGAACAGGGGCTTGCGCGCGAAAACCGGGATGATCTCGGTGACGATGCCGAAGAACGGCAGCGCCACGATGTAGACCTCGGGATGTCCGAAGAACCAGAACAGGTGCTGCCAGAGCAGCGCGCCGCCGTGCGCCGGGTCGTAGATGTGGGCGCCGAGCCTGCGGTCGGCCTCCAGCGCGAACAGCGCCGCGGTCAGCACCGGAAACGCGATGATCACCATCAGGCTGGTCAGGATCACGTTCCAGCAGAAGATCGGCAGCCGGAACATCACCATGCCCGGGGCGCGCATCGTGATGATCGTGGTGATCATGTTGACGGCGGTCAGCGTGGTGCCGACCCCCGCCACGATCAGACCCATGATCCACAGGTCCTTGCCGGAGCCGGGCGAGAACGTCTCCAGTGTCAGCGGGGCGTAGGCGAACCAGCCGAACGCCGCCGCCCCGTCCGGCGTGACGAACCCGGCCAGGACGAGCAACGACCCGAACAGGAACAGGTAATAGGTGAGCGTGTTCAGGCGCGGGAACGCCACGTCCGGCGCGCCGATCTGCAACGGCACGATCACGTTGGCGAACCCCGCGAACAGCGGGGTCGCGAACAGCAGCATCATGATCGTGCCGTGGATCGTGAACAGCTGGTTGTACCGGAGCTCGTCCATCATCTGCAGGCCCGGCTCCAGCAGCTCGGCCCGCATCAGCATCGCCATCAGCCCGGCGATGAGGAACATGGTGAACGAGGTCCCGAGATACAGGTAGCCGACCACCTTGTGGTCGGTGGTCGCCAGGACGTCGCTGATCCTCGTCCCCTTGCGGTGCAGCGCGAGGGCGTCGGCGACACTGGTGTCGTCCCCGCCCCGAACCGCCGACATCCGGCTTCCTCCTCGTCCCACCTCACCCGAGGTCCCACCTCACCCGAGGTCCCGCCTCACCCGAGCCCACCGAGGCACTTGCCGAGCTGACCCGTTTCAAACGCCGCCGGGCCGCCGCATCGATCGCCGGGCACCGGGCACGACGGCCTCATGGAGGAGTTGACGCTGAGCAGCCCGGCGTTCGCCGACCACGCGCCGATACCGCCGATGTACTCGCACGAGTCGGGCGACCTCTCCCCCGCGCTGCGGTGGTCGGGAGTGCCGGCCGCGTGTCTGGAGCTCGCCCTCACCTGCGTGGACCCGGACGCGCCCGGCGGCACATTCGTCCACTGGATGGCGGGCGGCATCCCGCCCGAGCGCGACGGGCTCGCGGCGGGCGAGGAACGTCCCCGCATCGCCCGCGGCCGCAACGACTTCGGGCAGCTCGGCTACGGCGGGCCGCACCCGCCGGTCGGCGACCCACCGCACCGCTACGTCTTCACGCTGTACGCGCTGCGCAGGCCGACCGGGCTGACGTCCGGCTTCTCGGCGGACGACCTGCGCGCGGCCCTCAAGGACGACGTGCTCGCCTCCGCGGCGCTCGTCGGCACCTACTCCCGGTGAGGTCGCCGGGATGCCCGCCGGGCCCGGGACGTGACGTTTCGGGCCGGTCGACCGGGTAGGGCGGCTCAGACACCGAAGTCCGCGGGGGTTCTGGAGGAGATCACGATGAAGGCGGTCACCTGGCACGGCAAGCGGGACGTCCGGGTCGAGAACGTGCCCGACCCGGTGATCAAGGAGCCGGACGACGCGATCATCAGGGTGACCTCGTCCGGGATCTGCGGCTCGGACCTGCACCTGTACGAGGTGCTCGGACCGTTCATGAGCGCCGGTGACATCCTCGGCCATGAACCCATGGGGATCGTCGAGGAGACCGGGCGGGACGTCAGCCACGTCAAACCCGGCGACCGGGTGGTCATCCCGTTCAACATCTCGTGCGGCCACTGCCACATGTGCGAGTTGCAGATGTACGCGCAGTGCGAGACGACGCAGGTACGCGAGGAGGGCATGGGCGCCGCGCTGTTCGGCTACACCAGGCTGTACGGCCAGGTCCCGGGCGCGCAGGCCGAGTACCTGCGGGTGCCGCAGGCGCACTTCGGTCCGATCAAGGTGCCGGAGGGCCCGCCGGACGAGCGGTTCGTGTACCTGTCGGACGTGCTGCCGACCGCGCGGCAGGCCGTCGACTGGGCCGCGATCCCGGCGGGCGGTTCGGTGACCGTCCTCGGTCTCGGACCGATCGGGCAGATGGCCGCCCGCATCGCCCGGCATCTCGGTCACCGGGTGATCGCCGTGGATCTCGTGCCGGAGCGGCTGGAGATGGCGCGGCGGCACGGCATCGAGGTGATCGACTCCGATGACGCCGACGACGTTCCGGACGCGGTCCGGCAGCTCACCGGGGGGCGCGGCACCGACTCGGTGATCGACGCGGTGGGGATGGAGGCGCACGGGTCGCCGGGCGCCAAGTTCGCGCAGACCCTCGCCGGGCTGCTGCCGGGGAACTCGGCCGCGCCGCTGATGTCGCGCGTCGGCGTGGACCGGCTCGCCGCGTTCGGCACCGCGGTCGAGATCGTCCGGCGCGGCGGGACGATCTCCGTCATCGGCGTGTACGGCGGTATGACGGACCCGATGCCGATGCTGCGGATGTTCGACAAGGGCATCGGGCTCCGCATGGGCCAGGCGCACGTCAAACGCTGGATCGACGAGCTGATGCCGCTCGTGACCGACGACGCCGACCCGCTCGGCGTGATGGACCTGGCGACGCATCGCTGGCCGCTGGAGAAGGCGCCGCACGCCTACGAGATCTTCCAGAAGAAGCAGGACGGCGCGATCAAGGTGCTGTTGCAGCCCGGCGCCTGAACCGGCCGCGGTGATCGCGGCCGGGGCCCACGGGCCCTAGGCTTTCCCGCGTCGCCTCCGGGCGAGCCGGGAAGCCGAGCATGGAGGTGGGCCCGATGCACCCGTTCCGCGCGGCCGTCGAGAGGGGCGACATCGCGGCCCTCCCGGCGCTGCTGGCCGAGAACGTCACCTTCCTCAGCCCGGTCGCGTACGCGCCCTGCGAGGGGCGGGAGGCGGTCGCGGCGATCCTGCGCGCGGTGACCCGGGTGTTCGCGGACTTCCGCTACGTCCGCGAGATCGGCGCGGGCCGCGACCACGCGCTGGTCTTCACGGCCAGGGTCGGGGACCGCGAGATCCACGGCTGCGACTTCCTGCACCATGACGACGACGGGCTCATCGACGAGTTCTGCGTGATGGTGCGGCCGCTCTCGGGCGCCCGCGCGCTCTCCGACGCGATGGCGGTCGAGCTGGAGGCCGTCCGGCGGGAGATGGGCCTGGCCTGAGGTCCGCCCCGGAAGTGCGCGACGTCGCGTGCTCGGGAATGTCGCCGTCGTTGTGCCGGTTCCGCAGATCTCGGGGGTCGAAGTCCGGGGCTTACGGCGATCTTCCGGGTCGCCTCCCCGGCGGGCGAATGGGCGTCGGGCCGAGGCTTCCCGTGGAACTCCACGAACGTGGTGCGCCCCTCGGCATTGGCGAACCGGAAGGCGCGCGGGCCGAACCTCGGCCTCATCGCGGAGAAGCGCCCGGTCCGTCATCAACCCCATCATCGGGTTGGACCGCGCGAAGTCCAGAGTGTGGACGCGCGGACGACGCCTCCGGGATCTCCTTGGCGGTTCGGGCTTGACCGCGTGCACGAAGTCGGGGAACTTGATGCCGTCCTAGGATGAGAAGACCGGCATATTGTTGCCGACGAGGTCGAAGTCGTCCTGTCGTGTGGAGAACTTCGTCACGAAGCCGCGAACATCCCGTACAGTGTCGGCCTAGCCGTACGATCCCGTGACGGGAGAAGCACACGAACACGTGTGCCGTCGGCCACGTGTCGCACAGGAAGTCGGCGGTCGTGTACTCGGCGCGGGACTCGGGCAGCCGGAAATGGCCGTGGGCGCCCGAACCGCGCGCGTGCACGACCCGCTCGGTATCCGCTCATGGCCGAAATGGGTGATTTTCTCGGGGACGGGGAAGTCGTCCATCATGGACGGGCCGCGTTCACCCGCGGACGGCGCGTTGTCGGTGCCGTGGACGCGGATTCCTGATCGGTGGTGATCCGCGCGCCGTCCGGCCCACGCGGACGCCCGAGTCGCTCCCGCTTGCGGTCCGCGCGGTCGGCGGGAGTTGACCATCTTTCCACTCCCTCATGGCGAATTGGGCAGTGGTGACGGCCGCTCCCGGCGAACCGAGGGACATGCGCGCTTTGACCGTAACTCGATTTCCGTGCGGTGCCGTGGGCGATCCGATCCGGAGCCCGGCGCGGTCGTCCCGGCGGGAGCGGGTCGCGCCGCCTTGACGAGGTCGTGAGGGGACGGGACCCGGGTCGCGATCTGGGCGGTGACCTGGGGCGCGGCGGGAAGGCGATGGGAATGTGACACGGACGCGACCGGTGCGGGCGACGCCTTCCGGCCGGCTCGCGCGTCCCGGTGGCGTACGGGGCGCCGGAATCCGCTACGGTCAAGGATCGCCGCGCAGGCGAGGGGAAGGAACACGGGTACACATGGCCGAGAAGGTCATTCGGGTGGACGACATCGACGGCTCCGAAGGAGCCGATGTCGCAAAGCGGGACTTCGAAGTCCTGGACCGGACGTTCACGATCGACTTGAGCGACGACAACTTCAAGCGTCTGAACGAGATGCTGGACGCGCTCGAGCCCTTCATCCAGAACGCCGCCGAGGTGAAGCCCGCCCGGAAGGGCCGCAAGTCCGGCGCCGCGAAGATCAAGGGCTACACGAACGGTGATGTCCGCGCGTGGGCATTGCGCAGTAACATCGAAGTCTCTGAACGTGGCAAGATATCGGATGAGGTCTATGCTGCATTCATCAAGGCACATCCGGACGCGAAGCCGGACGCATAGTTAGGGGAGTCCCCGCATGGCACAGAAGGTCGAAGTCCTTCTCGTGGATGACATCGACGGTGGTGAGGCCGACGAGACCGTCAGCTTTTCCATCGATGGCACGTCCTACGAGATCGACCTGAGCAAGAAGAACGCGAGCAAGCTGCGCAACGGCCTGGAGCCGTTCGTGGCCAGCGCCCGCAAGGCGCGCAAGCCCTCCGGTCGCGGCGGTCGCGCCGCACGGACGGCGGGCAGCCGCGAGCGCTCGGCCGAGATTCGCGAGTGGGCGAAGAGCCGCGGCATCAAGGTCAATGAGCGGGGTCGTATCCCCGCCAATGTGATCGAGCAGTACGAGGCCGCGCACTAGCGGTCGCCACGCGCCGGAGGAGTTCCGGCACGGACGCCAGGGGCCGGGGGCGGATTTGTCCGCACCCCGGCCCTTACGTGCGCATCGGGCAAATCGCCTTTCCATCCGGCATTGGCCGGGGTCGCGGTTCCCGGAGAACCGCCGTCGGGTCACGCCCCGGACACCGCCGACACCCGCCCCGGAACGGTGGGGAATGTCGGGAATGCCACGGACGCGCAAAATGCAACACTCGCCGGGCTTCGACTACCGCTGAAGCTCGGCCCAGACCGCGCGGTCGCGCTCGGCCGTCCAGACGAGGGGGCGCTCGACGCCGTCGAGCTCGTCCCAGAGTCGGGAGACGTCGAACGGCAGGCAGTGCTCGAAGATCGGCCAGCGTCCGTAGGTGGGCGCGAGCGCGGCGTGGACGGCGTCGAACGCGTCCTTGAGCGTTCCGCCGTCCGCCCGGACCCGGCGGGTCTCCCGGATCATCGTGTTCAGGAAGTCGCGGGTCTGGCCGACGGCGGCGTCCGCGGCGTTCCCGCCGTGCGCGACGGCGCCGCGCCCGCCGACCAGCGTCCGCGCGCCGAACGAGGAGACATGGTCGAGCGTCCCGGTGGCCCATTCGCGGTGGAAGGCGTCGCCGGTGTACAGCGCGGCCTGGGTCTCCACGAGGTCCCCGGCGAACAGGATCCGGTGCCGGGGCAGCCACGCCACGAGATCGCCCTCGGTGTGGCCGCGCCCGCAGTACACCAGGTGGAGGTCGCCGCGGTCGCCGCCGAGGTCGATGGTGAGCGTGCGCGAGAACGTCAGGGTCGGCCAGGTGAGGCCGGGAATGCCGTCCGGGTCCTTGAACAGCCGGGGCATCCGACCGAACTCCGACTCCCAGTCCTGACTGCCGCGTTCGGCGATCAGCGCGCGGGTCCGGTCATGCGCGATGATCACCGGCGTGCCGAACGCGCTGGCGCCGAGGGTCCGGACGGCGTGGTAGTGCGACAGGACCAGGTACCGGATCGGCTTGTCGGTGTGCTCGCGCAGGACGGCGAGCCAGTCGCGGGCCGCGGCCGGGGTCGCGAGGGCCTCGAAGCAGACGAGGAAGTCCTCCCCCTCGATGGCCCCGACGTTCGGGTCGCCCTCCGCGGTGAGCGCGTAGACGCCGTCGGCCAGGACCTCCAGCGTCTGCGTCTTGTCGCCCAGATCTGCGGACGACGCGAACGGTCTGGGCATGGGCGTCCCCCCGAGAACCTCGTTGCCACGGCCTCTGCTCGTCCAGGGATCATTCCACGCCGTGCGGGTGATAACCGCCCGGAAACGGTTCGAACGCCTGGTGGGGTGAGGTACCGGGCGGGTAAGAGGATCATGCATGGGCCGCGCCGTGGAGGGAGGGAGGGCCGGGTGACCGCCGTGCTCGGGCTGCTCGCCATCCTCGTGCTGACGGGCGCGACCGGCTATTTCGTGGCGCAGGAGTTCGCGTTCGTCACCGCAGACCGGCCCCTCCTCCAGCAGCGGGCCGCGGACGGCGACCGGGCGTCGGCGCGGGCGCTGCAGGTGATGGGACGGCTGTCGTTCATGCTTTCCGGCGCGCAGCTCGGTATCACGGTCACCGCGCTGGTCGTCGGGTTCATCGCCAAACCCGCCCTGGCCGATCTCATCGACCCGGTTCTGCGCGCCGCGGGAGTGCCGGACGCGGCGTCCGGCGGGGTGGCGGTGGCGCTCGGGTTCGGTCTCGCCACCGTGGTGCAGATGATCCTCGGCGAGCTGTTCCCGAAGAATTTGGCGTTGGTCAGGGCCGAGTCGATGGCGCGGGTGCTCGCCGCGTCCACCCTCGCCTACCTGGTGGTGGCGGGCCCGCTGATCAGGCTGTTCGACGCGTCCGCGAACCGGCTCGTCCGGGCCGCGGGGATCGAGCCGGCGGAGGAACTGCACCACGGGGCGACGCTGCAGGAGCTCGCGCACATCATCGACGAGTCCGGCGAGAAGCTCCAGGCGGGTCACGCGGACCTGCTGGAGCGGGCGCTGGTCTTCTCCGAACGCGACGCCGAGGAGGTCATGATCCCGCGTGTCGACACGGTGACCGTGCCCGCGTCGGCGCCGGTGACCGAGCTAAGCGAGGTGATCTCCGCGACGGGTCACTCCCGCTATCCCGTCGTCGGCGACAGCGTCGACGACCTCGTCGGCGTCGTCGGCCTGGAGGAACTGGTCCGGCTCGACCCGGGCGAGGCGGACCGCACCACCGTCCGCGACATCGCGCGGGCGCCGCTGCTGCTGCCGTCGTCGCTGCCGCTGCCCGACGTGCTGCAGCGGCTCCGGACGGCCGGGGAGTCGATGGCCTGCGTGGTGGACGAGTACGGCGGGTTCGCGGGCCTGCTCACCTGGGAGGACGTCGCCGAGGAGCTGGTCGGGGAGATCGCCGACGAGAACGAGCCCGGTGACGACCTCGCGATCCGCACCGGCGAGTGGTGGACGACCGACGCCGCCCTGCGCACCGACGAGATCGCCCACGAGACCGGCATCGAACTGCCCGAGGGCGACTACGAGACCGTCGCGGGCCTGCTGCTGAAGCGGCTCGGCCGGGTGGCGCGGCCCGGGGACGTCGTCGTCGTGGACCTGCCGCCGAACCGGCTGGACCAGCCCGCCCGGACCGCGGTCATCGAGGTCCTGACCGTGCACCGGCACGTGCCGGAGCTGATCCGGGTGCGCGCCGTCCCGGAGGAGGAGGGTGGGGACCGGTGAACCTGTCGCTCGGCGTGCCCGTCACCCTCGCGCTGCTGGTCGGGAACGGCTTCTTCGTCGCCACCGAGTTCGCGCTGGTGGCGGCGCGGCGACCGCGTCTGGAACGGGCCGCCGCGCGGGGCGGGCGGGCCGCGGCGGCCGCGGTCGCCGGGATCGACGAGCTGTCCCTGACCCTGGCGGGGGCGCAGCTCGGCATCACGATGTGCTCGCTCGGCCTCGGTCTGGTCTCCGAGCCGGTGATCGCCGACACGCTGGCGCCGGCGATCCACGCCGTGGGCCTGCCGGACGGGGCGGCGCACGCGGTCGCGTTCGTCCTGGCCCTGGCGCTGGTCACGTTCCTGCACATGGTCGTCGGCGAGATGGCGCCCAAGTCGTGGGCGATCACCGATCCGGAGCGGTCGGCGACGCTGCTCGGGCTGCCGTTCCGCGCGTTCGCCACCGTCGTCCGTCCGCTGCTCGCAGTCCTGAACGGCACGACGAACCTGCTGCTGCGCGTGGTGGGCGTGGAGCCCGCCGACACGCGGGAGAGGTCGCGGACCCCGGAGCAGCTGCGCAGCATCGCGCAGGACTCGCGGCGCCTCGGGCTGATCGAGGACACCGAGCTGTCGCTGCTCACCGCCGCGCTGGACGCGCCGCGCACCCCGCTGGCGGGTCTGGTCGTGCCGGTCTCCCGGATCGTGTCGGTCCCGGCCGAGGCGACGCCGCAGGAGGTCATCGACGCCGCCGCCCGTACCGGCAGCCTCCGGATCATGCTGCGCGACGGGGACCGCGAGCCTCGCATGGTGCATGTCCGCGACGCCTATCTGGCGCGGGCGCGCGGCCGGGCGACACCGGCGCGGGAGCTGGCGCATCCGGTGCCCACGGTGCCGGTCGGCACGCCCGTCGGCGAGGCCGTCGCCGTCCTCAGGAACCGGCACAGCCATCTCGGCCTGGCGATGGCCCCGGACGGACGCGTCGCCGGGCTCGTCAACCTCGACGACCTGCTGACGACCCTCCTCCCCGTCCGCTGACCACCCATCGACTGTCAACGTAGGTTGACACCGGTTCAGATGTCAACCTACATTGACGCCATGAGCGATGGAGTGACCCTCGCCCAAGAGGCGAGCAGCCGCGATCCCGCGGTCGGCCTGCGGGCCGTGCGGGCGCTGCGCGAACTGTCCGAACGGCTGGAGGCCCTCCAGGTCGCCAGCGCCCGCGAACAGGGCTGGTCCTGGCAGGAGATCGCGGTCTGCCTCGGCGTCAGCAGGCAGGCCGTCCACAAGAAGCACGGCGGCAGGCGCCGCATTCTCAGGAAGGAGGACTAGCGCGATGTTCGAGCGTTTCACCGACGGCGCGCGAAGGATCGTCGTCGACGCCCAGGCGGAGGCGCGGGAGCTGCGGCACCACCACATCGGCACCGAGCATCTGTTGCTCTCCCTGCTGAACGACGGTGGCCCGATCGCGCGAACGACCGCCGAGCACGGGCTGGACGGGGCCGCCGTCCGGGCCCGGCTCGCCCGCACGAACGAGGATCCGCTCGACCCGGAGGCACTGAGCACGCTCGGCATCGATCTGGACGCCGTCCGGGCGGCGACCGAGCGGACTTTCGGGCCGGGCGCCCTGGATCGTCCCGCGGGCGAGCGCCGCGGACCGAGACGGCACCTGCCGTTCACCCCGTCCGCCAAGAAGTCCCTGGAGCTGAGCCTGCGGCACGCGATCCGCCTCAAGCAGAAGGAGATCCACGAAGGGCACATCCTGCTCGGCGTCCTGCACGACGACGCCTTCATGTCGGTACGGATCGCGACGGAGGCCGGTGTGGACGTCGACGCCCTCCGTGGCCACATCGACCGGCTGATGACCGCCAGGGCGGCCTGACCTGTGGCGGGCGATGGTCCGTGTGATTGTTTAGCACCATGCCGGAAATTGTGGACACGCTACGGACCCTGGTCTCCCCCGACCGAATCGTCACCGACCCCGATGTGATCTCCTCCTACGCGCACGACGAGGCGGCGTGGGCGCCCTACGGGACGGCCGCCGTCCTCGTCCGCCCCGAATCCACGGAGGACGTGCGGAACGTCGTGGCGGCCTGCGCCGAGGCGGGCGTGCCGATCGTGCCGCGCGGCGCGGGCACCGGGGTGGTCGGCGGCGCGAACGCGCTCGACGGGTGCGTGCTGCTGTCCCTGGAGGCGATGGACGAGATCGTCGAGGTCGACACCGAGGAGCGGCTCGCGGTCGTCCAGCCGGGCGTGGTGAACGACACGCTCCGGCTGGCCTGCGCCGAACGCGGCCTCTGGTACCCGCCCGACCCGTCCAGCGCGCCCTGGTCGACGATCGGCGGGAACGTCGCCACCAACGCGGGCGGGCTGTGCTGCGTGAAGTACGGGGTGACCCGCGACTACGTCCTGGCCGTCGAGGCCGTCGTGGGGCGCGGCGAGGTGGTGCGGCTCGGCCGCCGCACCGCCAAGGGCGTCGCCGGATACGACCTGTGCGGGCTCATGGTCGGCTCCGAGGGAACGCTCGGCGTGATCACCGAGGTGACCGTGCGGCTGCGCGGCGCCCGCTCCCCCGAGCGCACCGTCGTCGGGTACTTCGACAGTCTCCGGGACGCGGGCGCGGCGGTCAGCGGGGTCACCGCCGCCGGGATCGTGCCGAGCGCGCTGGAGCTGATGGACCGGCACGTCCTGGAGGCCGTCGACGCGTGGCGGAACATGGGCCTGTCGGCGGACGCGAACGTCCTGCTCCTCGGTCGCACCGACCTGCCGGGCGAGGCCGGGGAGGCGGAGGCCGACGCGATGGTGCGGCTGTTCGAGGAGGCGGGCGCGACATGGGCCGCCCGGTCGTCCGACGAGGCCGAGGCGGAGTCGCTGTTCTCCGCCCGCAAGCTCAGCCATCCCGCGCTGGAACGCCTCGGCGACCTCCTGACCGAGGACGTGTGCGTCCCCCGTGGCCTCCTCCCGGAGATGCTGACACGCGTCGAGGCCGCCGCCGCGCTCCACGATGTCCACATCGCGAACGTCGCGCACGCGGGCGACGGGAACCTGCACCCCGTCATCGTCACCCCGAAGGGCGACGACGCCGCCCGGGTCCGAGCCGAACGCGCCTTCGACCAGATCATCGCGGACGCCATCGCGCTCGGCGGCACCGTCGCCGGTGAACACGGCATCGGGCTCATCAAACGCCGTGGCCTGCGCGACGAACTGGACCCGGCCGTCATCGCCATGCACCACGCCGTCAAGAACGCGCTGGACCCGGCGGGCATCTTCAACCCGGGAAAGGTCGTCGGCACGCCGTGACGCCGCTTCGCAGGCGGACCGGCCTCACATTCCGGTGGGATGTTTCGTCGAACCGGTGAGGACGGACACGACCAAGGGGGGACGAGCACCATGAGCACCGGATCCGGGCCGGAGCGCGACGGGACCGACCCGACCCTTGGCGCGATCATGAAGGAGCGGCGTCATCTGATCAACCTCGGCTACCGGCTGCTCGGCTCCGTGGTGGACGCCGAGGACGTCGTCCAGGAGACGTACGCCCGCTGGTACGCCCTGTCCCGGGAGCAGCAGGACGCCATCGAGTCACCGGCGGCCTGGCTGACGCGGGTCGCGGGCCGCATCTGCCTGGACCTGCTCGGGTCGGCACGGGCCAGGCGGGAGCGTTACGTGGGCGAATGGGTCCCGGAGCCGCTGCCGGACCGCACCGACTGGATCACCGCGCGGCCGGGCGGCGCCGCCACCGACCCCGCCGACCGCGTCACGCTCGACGAGTCGATCAGCATGGCGTTCCTCGTCGTGCTGGAGTCGATGACCCCGGCGCAGCGCGTCGCGTTCGTCCTGCACGACGTGTTCCGGTACCCGTTCGCCGAGGTCGCGGAGATCGTCGGCCGCAGCCCCGAAGCGTGCCGCCAGCTGGCCACCGCGGCGCGCCGCCGTGTCCGCGCGTCGCGGGCGAGGGAGACGACCCCGCCGGACCGGCGGGCCGGGATCGTCCGGGACTTCAAACGGGCGTGGGAGGCCGGCGACATCGCCGCCCTCGTCAACCTCCTCGACCCCGACGCCACCACCGTCGCCGACGGCGGCGGCCTGGTCAGCGCCACGCCCCACCCCGTCGAGGGCGCCGAACCGGTCGCGCGCCTCTTCGCCGACCTCGCCACCCGCATGCCGGCCGACGTCACGATCCTGGAACGCACCGTCAACGGCCAGCCCGGTCTGACGGCCCGGCTGGACGGCACCACCCTGGTGGTCCTGGCGTTCGACGTCGCGGACGACCGCATCACCGACATCTGGGCGGTGCGCAACCCCGAGAAGCTCCGCCCCTGGACGGCGGTGTGACCGGCGCGGTCACTCGGCGAGGGTGACGGCGAAACGGCGTAGGGTCAGCGCCGGGTTCACCTTCCGGACGGCCGTGACCCGCTCCGGCGACACCTCCGCCGACGCGACGCCCGCGCTCTCCCCGAGCCCGGCCGTCACCACACCCATCGGGTCGACGATCATGCTGTTGCCCGCGCCGGTCGGGGCGCACTGCCCGGCGGCGGCCACATAGACGGTGTTCTCGATCGCGCGGGCCCGGACGAGCGTCCGCCAGTGGTCCTCCTTCAACGGGCCCGGCACCCAGTCTGCGGG
Source organism: Actinomadura pelletieri DSM 43383 (assembly GCF_003634705.1). GTDB lineage: Bacteria > Actinomycetota > Actinomycetes > Streptosporangiales > Streptosporangiaceae > Spirillospora > Spirillospora pelletieri. Next base: position 185,957 of record NZ_RBWU01000003.1, read on the forward strand.
CAACGCGAGCACGTCGGCGCCCGCGTCCACGATCCGCCGCGTCACCTCGGGGAACCGGACGTCGTAGCAGGTCTGCATGCCGAACGTGACACCGTCGACCGTGAACGTCTCCGGGTCGGTGAGGTCGCCGGGCCGCACCAGCGCCGACTCCTTGTAGCCGAACGCGTCATAGAGGTGGATCTTGCGGTATTCGGCGACGATGTTCCCGCCGGGACCGAACGCGAGGAGCGTGTTGGAGATGCGGCCCGGGTCGTCCAGCCGCTCGTTCACACCCGCGACGACGTAGATTCCATGCCGTGTCGCCAGGTTGCCGAGGCCGGTGACGAACGGGCCGTCGAGGGACTCCGCCGAGTCGAGGAACCGCTCGTCCAGTTTCGGCGCGGTGAACATGGCGAACTCGGGGAACACGACGACGTCCGCGCCGTGCCCGACCGCCTCATCCGTCAGCTTGCCGATCGTCGCGAGGTTCTCGTCCTTGTCGACGCCCGGCGCGAACTGCGCCACCGCGACCTGCACCATGCCGCTCCCCTTTCCGTGTGTTCACAACCGGTCGACGCCGGTGACGCGGACGACCGCCTCACCCGCCTGATCGGAGCCCGCCAGGTCGACCTCGGCGCTGATGCCCCAGTCGTGGTGGCCCGCCGGGTCGTCGAAGACCTGCCGGACGCGCCACAGCTCGTCCTCGGGGACCTCCTCGATCTGCAGCAGCTTCGGGCCCCTCGCGTCGGCGCCGGTGAGCAGTTCGTCGTGCTCGGCGAAGTAGGCGTCCATCGCGTCCGCCCAGGCGTCGGCGCCGAAGTCGGGGTCGAGCGCGCCGAGTTCCTGGAACCGCTCCAGCGCCGCCAACTCCACCCGCCGGAACATGGCGTTGCGGACCAGCACCCGGAACGCGCGGGAGTTCGCCGTCACCTTCGTGACCCGCTCCTCGATCGGCTGGTCCAGGTTCTCCTCGGTGGGGTTGGCGAGCTGCTCCCACTCGTCCAGGAGGCTGGAGTCGACCTGCCGCACCAGCTCCCCCAGCCATTCGATCAGGTCGATCAGATCATCGGTCTTGATCGACTCCGGGACGGTCTGCTGCAGCGCCTTGTACGCGCCCGACAGGTACCGCAGGACGAGCCCCTCGCCCCTGGCCAGCTCGTAGAACGCGATGTACTCGGTGAACGTCATCGCCCGCTCGTACATGTCGCGCACGACCGACTTGGGGCGCAGCGGATGGTCACCGACCCACGGATGCCCGGCCCGGTAGATCTCGTACGCGGCGTCGAGCTCGTCCTCCAGCGGCTTCGGATGCTCGACGTCCTGGAGCAGCTCCATCCGCTCCTCGTACTCGATGCCCTCCGCCTTCATTTCCTGGACGGCCTCGCCCCGCGCCTTGTTGACCTGCGCCGCGATGATCTGCCGCGGGTCCTCCAGCGTCGCCTCGATGATCGACAGGACGTCCAGCGCGTACGACGGCGACGACGGGTCCAGGATGTCGAAAGCGGCCAGCGCGAACGTCGACAGCGCCTGGTTGAGCGCGAAGTCCTCCTGAAGGTCGACGGTGATGCGCGCGTACCGGCCCATGTCGTCCGGCTCCGGCAGGACCTCCACGACACCGCCCGCCAGCAGCGACCGGTAGATCGCGATGGCCCGCGAGATGTGCCGCCGCCGCGCCGCCGGTTCCTCATGGTTGTCGGTGAGCAGTCGTTTCATCGCCTGGAACGCGTTGCCCGGCCGGGCGATCACCGACAGCAGCATCGCGTGACTGACCTGGAACCGGGACCGGAGCATCTCCGGCTCGGCGTCCTGAAGCTTCGCGAAGACGTCCTCGTCCCAGCCGACGAACCCCTCGGGCGGCTTCTTGCGTTGCACCTTCCGCCGCTTCTTCGGGTCGTCGCCCGCCTTCGCCAGTGCCTTCTCGTTCTCCACCACGTGCTCGGGCGCCTGCGCCACGACGAACCCGACGGTGTCGAACCCGGCCCGTCCGGCCCGTCCGGCGATCTGGTGGAACTCCCGCGCGCGGAGCCGCCGCACCCGGTGCCCGTCGTACTTGCTCAACGCCGTGAACACGACCGTCCGGATGGGCACGTTGACGCCGACGCCGAGCGTGTCCGTCCCGCAGATCACCTTCAGCAGCCCGGCCTGCGCGAGCCGCTCCACCAGCCGCCGGTACTTGGGCAGCATCCCCGCGTGGTGCACACCGATCCCGTGCCGGACGAACCGCGACAGGTTCCGCCCGAACTTCGTCGTGAACCTGAAGTTGCCGATCAGCTCCGCGATACGGGCCTTCTCCGCCTTCGTGCACACGTTGATGCTCATCAGCGACTGGGCGCGCTCGATCGCCGCCGCCTGCGTGAAGTGGACGAGGTAGATCGGGGCCTTCTGCTCGCCGAGAAGCTCCTCGATGGTCTCGTGCAGCGGCGTGACCCGGTAGTCGTAGATCAGCGGGACGGGCCGTTCCGCCGACGTGACCAGCGCGGTCTGGCGGCCCGTCCGGCGGGTCAGGTCCTTCTGGAAGAACGTGACGTCCCCGAGGGTCGCCGACATCAGCAGGAACTGTGTCTGCGGCAGCTCCAGCAGCGGGATCTGCCAGGCCCATCCCCGTTCGGGTTCGGCGTAGAAGTGGAACTCGTCCATGACGACGACGCCGATGTCGGCGTCGGCGCCGTCCCGCAGGGCGATGTTGGCGAGGACCTCGGCGGTACAGCAGATGATCGGCGCGTCGGCGTTCACGCTGGCGTCGCCGGTCATCATGCCGACGTTGTCGCGTCCGAACATCTCGCACAGGTCGAAGAACTTCTCCGACACCAGCGCCTTGATCGGCGCCGTGTAGAACCCGACCTGGTCGCGTCCCATCGCGGCGAACAGCGCCCCCGCCGCCACCAGGCTCTTCCCCGACCCGGTCGGCGTGGAGAGGATCACGTTGGCGCCGGACACGACCTCGATGAGCGCCTCCTCCTGCGCGGGATACAGCGTGATCCCGCGCCCCGACACCCACCGCTCGAACGCCTCGAACAGCGAATCGGGGTCGGTGTCGTTCCCGGACGGAAGCTCATCGATAAGGCTCACCCCTCCATCCTGCCCCCGATCACCCACTGCCCGTGTCACCGCCTCCGCCACCCCGTGACGATCGCCGCCGCGATCCCGATCCCCGCCGCCACCACGTTGAGCACCCCGCCGATCACCGGCGCCAGCTCCGCGACCGTCTGCATGACCCTCACTCCGTTCCGTCTCCGACGAACGAGATCAGGTTCTCCGGGCACTGCGGAGGCTGCGTGTGCGCTGCCGTGCCGCGTTGGTCGTGCCCCTCGTGTCACACCTTTGACCTGCGTGGTTCTGCGGGACGAGCGCACACGGGCGCACACCCGACGTCACGCGATGGCGTGCCCGTGGTCGGCCGCGAGCGACACGAGATCGGGCTCCCCGAACTGCTCGCGCATGGCGGTGAACGCCGCGACTTTGCCTCCCCCGAACCGCCGCACGTGGACGGCGTAGGAGTCGGCGGTGACGAACGTGGGCGGATCGGTCTTGCTGTGAAACTTGTCGGCGTACATGACGAGTCGTTCCTCGCCGGTTTCGGCCACATAGTCTCCGACGGGCAGCGGCAGTCGTTGCCGCTCGATGTCGTCCCGTGTAAGGCCCACACCGGTGTGGCGGGAACAGAACCGGCAGATCTCCTCGGGGAAGCCCTCCGCCCGGAGGATCTCGTGCCCCAGAACCCCATGCCGGACGTAGCTCTTGTGGTCGAGTTCCCCGGTGACGTCGTACAGCCGGTAGACGCCGATGTCGTGCAGCAGACACCCGGCCCGGACGAGATCCTTGTCCACGTCGAGCCCGGCCCCGTCCATGATCTGCTCGGCGATCTCGCACACGATCACACAATGCGTCCAAACAAGCTCGAACGCCCCCGGACTCGGCGCATACCTCTCATGCAACGCCCGGATCTCGTCATCCCCTGGAACACGCACCCGGCAAGCCTACGGCGCAGAAATCCATGGAACTCTCTCCAGTGCCGCCGCGATGCTTTCGTCCACGTCCGGAACCTCCATACCCAACCATCGCAACCGCTCGGCCACCCGCCGCAACGACATCTTCACCTTCCCTGTCACCCACAGCAGATGGAACAGCGGCACAGGTTCGTCCACGTCAAGCCACACATCCGTGGCGTTCCAGCGGTGACGCGTCAGCACAAGATCCATCGGATCCGCCACCTCGTCGATGTCCCCGGGCGGCAGAGTCATCCCGCACTCGGCCAGCCACTCGGCGGCTGCTCGCGGGCTCATCCCCAGTTCAACGGATGCCCTGATCAGATGGAACCTGGTGACGGGACGGTCCGGGTCGAGCCTCCTTCCCCGTGGAAAGAAGTCCTTGGAAAGCAACCGAAGCATCGGTTCGTCGATCTTCTCGGGAAGCGGTCCATTCGGAACCTCCAAACCGTATGCGCTGAGGCGCGCCGCCCCATAGGCGGGCTCGACTGCTGCATGGCTACTCGCGGCAAGCAATTCCGGCAGCGTGATTCTTGTGCTGAACGAGAACGATGGTGGAAGGCCATCACCGTCTCGACTGAGCAGCTTCATGTCCACACCGGAAACACGCTCGGGCAATTGTTCGGAAACGAGGATTCCGTATGCCGCCAGACGGGCGGCGACTTGCCGAACAGGCAGGCCCGAGGCGAGTGACGCACGAACAAGATGAGCAGGAGAAAGAGGAAGACCGGACTCGAACTCATCTCGTTCGTAGTAGCCGAGCTTCCAGTCGAACAACTGATAATCGTCTTCCGAAGGCCGAGAGGGCAACGCAAGTTTTTCGACTCTAAAGCCGAACTCCCGCAACCTTTCACAGGCATCCTCAGTCGATATTCCCAACTCTCGTGCCGCTCTGACCACGTGACTGCTCGGCAGTGACAGCGGCCTGCTGTTGATCGGGTCATCTGCTTCCGCGTCCCAACACAGCAGGCGCAGGTCTTGGGTCGAGAGTGGTCCCGTCGGCAGGTCACGGGAAGGGAGCCTGTGACCGTATTCCTCAAGCCGCGCCGCCAACTCTCGCATCCCATGGCCGAACTGGAGGGCCACAGCGACGAGATGCCCGAGGGGAACGACGTCGACCGCGTCCAGCCACTTGGGCCTGCCGTCGCGTCGTTCGCTGAGCAGAGCGAGATCGATTTCGGACACGGCGGTTTCGGGGAATCGCTCTGGCTCGATCTCATCAATCCCCAGGCTGGCGGCCCGCCTGGCGACCTGACGGGGCGTGGTTCCGGTGAGATACGCATTCCAAAGCATGTGTCCTGGGCTGGCGCCGATTCTCCCTGGCTTCCAACTCCAGTCATTCGGGTTCGGACGGCGGTCCGGCTGGATAGGAGCGTCGTTGAAACCTAGGAGAATCGAGTCGGACGGCAGCGCACGCAGTACCCTCCGACTATCGATCCGGGTGGCCTCGGTAAGCCGCCACAGCCCCCCGTGGGCCGCGAGTCGCCATAGCAGCACGTGATCGTCCACATAAGGCCCAAAGTTGGACAACCAATAGCTGGGGGCCTCGTCTATCGACCGCTGTTCGCCTTCGTCGCCGTGCAGGATAAGATGGGAGTCTTGCAGAAAACATCCGTGCCGAGCGATGTCCAACGTGCTCACTCTCGTCGTGAAAACCGGGCCGGTCTCGGCGGCGGTCTCGCTGATGAGGTCGCCGAGCCCAGGACTGGCTTCCGTGACATTGCTCAGCCAGCGCACATCAAGCAGCTCTTTCCCCGCGGTCAAAAGCTCGTCCACTGCCGACCGCAGCAGTCGTTCAACGTCGTCCGAAACATCGGAAAGGACTGTTCTTCGGTCTACTGAGAGCCGTTCGGGCGCATGTTTGCCGGTGAGGTTGACGACCACACCGTGCAGGGTTCCGTCCCCTAGCCCGGCGAAGACTCCGCGCCGAACGCTCGGCCGGACGTAGATGCCGTCAACGAGAAGACCTCCACCCTTTTCGCACCAGACCACCTGTCCACCGTCATCGTCCTTCCACGGCACGAGCTTGCCGTGCACGTCGAGGCCGTCGGTCTCCCAGGACGGGCGGGCACGAGGCCGCAACAGGCCCGGGTCCCAGGTCTCCCGTTGAGAACCGTGCTCGGCGACGGTCGCGAACTCGGCGACCCCGAGGAGGCGACGCAGTTCGTCGACACAGGACGGAGCGGCCTCGTTCTCCCGCAGGTAGAGCCTCACCGTGGTGCCCGAAGAACGGTCGGCGGGGAGGTGCTCAATGCGGAACAAATGCCCCGGGCCGAAGATCGAGACCTTCAGCGTGGGGTGGGAACGGTGGCCGTGGTCGAGGGGGCGGGTGACGATCTCGATCTCGTCGGCGATCATGAAGTAGCTGAGGACGCCGATACCGAAGCGGCTGTTGGCGTGGAACGGGACGGGCGGGTCGGCGCTCTTCCAGTCGGCCGACTCGACCAGGAATTCGGTGGTGTCGGTGAAGCGGGTGCCTGCCTGGGAGAAGACGTCGGTGAGGACGGACTCGGTCATTCCGATTCCGTTGTCGCGGCATTCGAGGTAGGGGCGACCGTCCGCGTCCACGCCCTGGGTGAACTGGATGCGGCCTTCCCAGCGGTCCAGCCAGTCGCCCTGGCTGCGATAGGCATGGCGGGCGCGGCGGTACCGGCAGGCGTCGAGCGCGTTCTGGTACAGCTCGCGAATGGCCAGGCCACGGTCCTGGTAGAGCTGCTCCCCCATCAGCAGTTCCTGGACGCGCCGCTCGTCCAACCGGAATCGGCTGACACGTTGGAAGAGGAGACGCCCGTCATCGTCGGTGCCGGGCCTGACATCATCGGCGGATGCACGGGCGGGCAGTCCCGTGAGCCCCTGCATCGTGGAGTGGTCCCCGCAACTCTGCCTGACCGTGTGCAGCAGGGCGTCGACCTGGCTGGCGTATTGGCGCAGTCCTTCGAGTTCGGCGGCGTGGTGACAGTCGGCGCGTAGGACGAGGCAATCCGTCTGGAGCACCCACTTCGCTCGGCTCATGGCGGTTCTCCGCAGCTCGGCCAAGTCGACGGGATGCGGAATGCCCAGGTGGCGGACGACGACGTCCGGAAGTCGGACGAGATCGAGTGTGAGGGCGTAGGCGACCGTGAGCACCTGCCCGATCAACAGTTCCCTGACCCGCTGTTCGTAGGGCTCGCCCACGAACAGGACCGACTCGAACTGTGGGGCGTTCTTCCGGTCGGTGTCCCCCAGTTCGGAGAGGTCGCGGCGCAGCGCGGCGAGGAACCGCTGGACGGTCTTCTCGTCCAGTACCTCGTCCCGCAGACGGTCGTCGCCGATCTCCGTTTCGTTCAACATGTCACGGACGGCCCCTAGTGCGTACGCCTGCGGATGGCGGGCCGCCCAGCGGTGGAACAACCACCAGCCGATCTCCGTGGCCGCGGAGTCGCGGTCGGGGAGAGTGCGGGCACGCGCACGGTCCACCAGTTCACGCTGTCCGCCGAGGAAGGTCTCGTACTCGCGACGCGCCCCGTCACCGCCAGTAGAGCCGAGATCGAGCGGGCGGATGCCGCGATGCGCGGCGAGCGTTCTGGCCATGTGCGTATGGTGCAGAAGCGGAACGAGCACGAGCAGTGCCGCCTCGGCCGGAGAAAGATCGCACAGGGACTCCGCGAACCGGGTGCGCAGGAGCCAGTCCGTCCGCTTGCTGAAGCGGGCGGCCAGTTCCTGGTCGAGCCAGGGGTCGTCGGCCAGGGCCGCCTCACTCTCGCCGCTCAGAACGCCCAAGCGCCCGGCGAGGCCGATGCTCGCGTCCCTGAAGGGGGAGGCGTCGCGCTGCGGGTCGACCAGCGTCCACGCGATGTGCTCAGAGATGTGATCGGCCCACGGGTGCGAGGAAGCAGGGGCCACCTTGGCGGGCGGCGCCTGCTCGAAGAGGCGTACGGCAGCGCGCGCGTCGTCCACTCCCCCACCGAGGGCGCGGACGAGGGCGGAAAGCTGACGGTCGTCGACCGGACGGCTCCGTCCACGGAGGATGTCGTTGACCCGGGACGCCGACGAGAGGCTCATCTCGGCGCAGATTTCGCGGAGGCTCTTTCGACCGTTGTCCTGATGGACGGTGTCGAGCAGTTCCAACAGTCGCCGGTACGGGCCGTCCTCCGGCCAGGCCGTGCGATCGATCCGATGTCCGCCCGTCACGTACGCCTCCCAACGCCGTCCAAAACGTATCTACACGTCCCGTAGGCGGCGGACCACCGGAACCGCGCAACGGCCGATTAGGGACGCACCGTTCGGCAACAACCTGCTGGACGGAACAGCCACTGATCACAAGGGGGAACAGCCATGGGCAAGAAGGACGAGGCGAACGATCGGGGTCCCGGGGCCAGTTCGGGGCTGGAGGACCAGCCGCACGAGCGGGTCGTCCCGGGTACCGAAAGCGCCGAGGAGGGCTACGAGTCCGACGCCGAGAGCGGCACCCGTGAGGGCGACCCGATCGCCGGGGTCGAGCGCGATCCGGACGAGTCGTGACCTACGACCGCACCGCCATCATCACCGGCGCCGACTCCGGCATCGGCAAGGCGACGGCCGTCGCCCTGGCGCGGAAGGGGTTCGATGTCGGGATCACCTACCGGTCCGACCGTGAAGGGGCCGAGGGGACGGCACGGGAGGTCGAGGCGGAGGGACGGCGCGCCGCCGTCCGGCAGCACGACCTGACAGATCCCGAACGGGCGGCCGGGGCCGTGGACGAACTGGCCGACGAACTGGGCGGCCTCGGCGTCCTCGTCAACAACGCCGGAACGGGGAGCATGCGCCACCTCCTCGACATGGACTTCGAGGAGTGGCGAGAGGTCATCTCCGTCGATCTCGACGGCGCGTTCCTGTGCTCGCAGCGGGCCGCCCGACGAATGGTGCGGAGAGGCGAGGGCGGCCGCATCGTCAACGTGACCAGCGTCCACGAGGAGTACCCACGCATCGGCGCCGGGCCGTACTGCGCCGCCAAAGGCGGGCTGAAGATGCTGGCGAGAACCCTGGCACTGGAGCTGTCCGAACACGGGATCACCGTGAACACAGTCGCGCCGGGCGAAATCGCGACGCCGATGACCGGGCAGCATGACGAACCGCCGAGGCCGGACAGCCGGGCCGGGTATCCGCTGGCCCGGCCCGGCCACGCCCGCGAGGTCGCGGACGCGATCGCGTTCCTCGCCGCCCCCGAGGCGTCCTACATCACGGGTGCCTCCCTGTTCGTGGACGGCGGACTCGTCCTCATGGGCCCGCAGGCGGCCGGAGCTCTCACGTCGGCGGATTGGCGCGAGGGGTGAGAGACGCCGCGTGCGGTGGACAGGTGAGGTTTCCGGCGGGGAGCCCTCCCGACTCCAGATAAGCGTTCACCTTCTTGTCGACACAGGGGTCGCCGTACTCGCCGTAGATCCCATGAGCGACGGTGCCGCGCAAGGTGAGAAGGCGAGAGCCGGACATGTGCCGGTGCATGGCGCGGCTGCTGCGATACGTGGTGGCCGTGTCACCGGTCGCGGCAACGATCAACGCCGGTGTCGCGTTGCCGATCGCGGGTGGCGCCTCGCGCGGCGCCTGCGGCCAGAAGGCGCAGGGGAAGAGGTTCGAGGTGATGGGACCGAAGAGGGGATGGCGCTTCCTGCGGCGCTCGATGTCGCGCCAGTAGACCTCCGGGTCACGCGGCGCTGCCCGGTCCCCGCAGATGATCGCAGCGGCCGGGCTGGCGAAGCGCGAGTTCTCACCGTTCAGCAGGAAGCTCAGGGCTCCCTCAAGGTCCGGTGTCGGCGCCACGACGTCCCCGCTCGTCGCCTGGTTCAGGACCTTCATGGTGGCGGAGAACGAGGCGCGCGCCTCCTCACGGTCGTTGCCGACGCCGCCGTAGATCAGGTACGGGACGACGTGTTCGTCCAACGAGTAATCGCCCACGCGCAGGGGCGATACCGACGCCGCTTGGACGACCTGTTGCACGGTAGTGAGTACCGCCGACCGGCTCGCGCCCAAACCGTACTCCCCATGCCGTTTCGCAGCCCAGGTCGCCCAGGCGTGCAAGGCCCGTTCCAGGGCTGGTTCGTGACCCCACAGCATCCCCGGGCCCGCCCGGCGCGGATCGACGGCGCTGTCGAGGACCACTCGGTCGGTTCGTCCGGGGAACAACTGCGTGTAGACGGCGCCGAGATAGGCGCCGTAGGAGTAGCCGAGGTAGGAGATCCGGCGTTCGCCGAGCACAGCGCGGACGATGTCCATGTCCCGGGCCGTGTTGCGGGTGTTGACGTGGGGCAGTACGTCGCCGTGCCGCCGCCCGCATCGTTCGGCCAGGTCCTTCTGGAAGGCGGTCTGACGGTCGAACCCGGCCCGGTCGGTGCCCGCCGAGCGTATCCAGAGGCCCACGGGCCAGCCGCAGTCGAGCGGTGTGCTGTGCCCGACGAACCGCGGATCCATGCCGATGATGTCGTAGCGTTCGGCGAGTTTCCCCATATGGCGCCGGGTGTCCACGGGCATGCCGAGCGTCGGTTCGCCGGGGCCGCCGCGGTTCAGCATCAGGGTGCCGATCCGGTGGGTCCGGTCGGTTGCGCGTATCCGTGACAGGGCGATCTTTATGGTGCGGCCGTCAGGACGGGCATAGTCCAGTGGCACGGTGATCTGCGCGCACTCGACCCTGGCCCGGGCCAGGGCGGCGCCTACGTCGTCCTTCCATACCTGTCGGCAGTCCGCCCAGTGAACGTGCTGGCGTTGGTAGGGGGCAAGGGAGGGTCCGCTTGTGGCGGACACCGCGGTGACCGGAACCGCCAAGGTCAACGCGATGCCGGGAACCCCCAACCCGCGTATCAGGGCACGGGGACGTGTCGTCTTGGTCATGGCAGCGACGCTAGGTCGGGCAGGTCGAGACGGACATGGCGCCTACTGCCCCACGTCCCTACAGCCAGCTGTAGTGCCCGAACTTTTGAAGGCCCAGGCGTACCAGACGGGTTGCGTCGCCCACAGGAGGCTGGACCCCTCGCGTAGGCGGGATCGGCGCGAGGGGTGAGAGCCGCCGCCGTACTCACACACCTCGCGGCGGGCGTGGTGCCGATCAGTTGTCCAGTGGCGACCGGAGACTGTTGAGAAGAGCCGCCCACTCGTCGCGAGTCAACTCCAGGATCGGCCCAGCGCCCTGAGCTTTGGTATCGCGGACACCGATCATGCCGTCCGCCGAGTGTCCCACCTCGACGCAGGATTCGCCGGGATCGCTGTGCCGTGACTTGCGCCAATGAGCGTACTTCTCGGTCATACAGGGGGCCCTATCTTGTCAGTTAGCCGCTTTGCGGTCTCGGTCAGTAGCGCCAGGCTGTCCTCGGGGGCAAGCGCTGCCTGAGCGAGACCCTCATACCTCTGTCTATAACGTTTCACCTCGCGGCGCTCGGTGTGAACCAAGTCCGTGGTGTGCGTCGCGATGACAGCCATTGGCGGGTCTGCCGGGTCCGGGAAGGTGAACAGGGAGAACGTCACCTTCGGGAGAAGCGCGTCGGCGATATACGCGTCCACAGGAAGTACCCGCACAGCCAGCCTGGGCTCTGCCGCGACCAGATCGGCTATATGGGACAGCTGAGCAGCCATGATCGATGGCGCCACGTTGAGGCGGCGAGTGATCACCTCATCGATGATGACCTCGTAGGTCGGGCCGCCCGGGCGTAGAACCGTCTCCAGGCGCTGGAGCCGGGCCTTCGCCATCTTGTCCGGGTGGTAGTCGAGAGCGCCTTCGTTCTTTGCGATTTCGACCAGGGCGAGCGTGAATTCGGGCGTCTGCAGGATGCCGGGGATCGAACTGAGGTTGAACTCGCGGATCGTGTCCGCGCCGAACTCGAGGTCGGCGTAGAGTCGTTGGCGGGGGCCCATGGATTGTCCATAGCGGTCCCACCAGCCTTTGACCGCGGCCTCGTGGGCGAGGCGTACGATTCTCTCCCACTCCTCACCTGTGACGCCGAGGATGTCGAGTATCGACATGACGACGGCGACGTCGGGGCGACCGGCGGCTGTTTCGAGACGGCTGATCTTCGCACGTGAGAAGTAGAGGCGTTTGCCGAGTTCCTCGGTGAGGATGCCGTGCTCCTCGCGGAGCGCTCGCAGCTCGGCGGCGAGTTGTAGGCGGCGTACGTACGGGCTGACCATGGCGAACCCCCGGGGAGCAGGAACGTAATCGTCTCACTACCCTATGTACACGAGATGCGCTTCTCGCGCGGAGGAATCAGCGGATTGTCAGGCCGAACATGGCAATGGATTCTTTCGAACACTGGACAAATGGTGTTAATGGGCCGAATGCCCTCGCGTCTGTGGGGACGCGAGGGCGGGGCGCCTACGGGTCAGGACGTGACTTCGGTACGGTCGGCGCCCCAGAGGGTGTGGTACGTGCCTTCGCGGTCCACGCGGCGGTAGGTATGGGCGCCGAAGTAGTCGCGTTGGCCCTGGGTGAGGGCGGCGGGGAGGCGCTTCGCGCGGAGCGAGTCGTAGTAGGCGAGGGCCGTGGAGAAGCCGGGGGCCGGGATGCCCAGTTTCGCGGCCGTGGCGACCACCTCGCGCCAGGCGTCCTGGGCGTCGCCGACCGCTTCGGTGAAGTGGGGGTCGGTGAGGAGGGTGGGGGTCTGCGGGTCGGCCTCGTAGGCGGCGCGGATGCGGTCGAGGAAGCGGGCGCGGATGATGCAGCCGCCGCGCCAGATGGTGGCCATCGCGCCGAGGTCGATGTTCCAGTTGTACTCGGCGCTGCCCGCCTGGATCTCGTGGAAGCCCTGCGCGTAGGCGACGATCTTGGAGGCGTACAGGGCCTTCTCGACGGCGTCGGGGAGGGTGGACGCGGCGGCGCCGCGGGACGGGCCCGGGAGGTTCTGGGCGGCCTCGCGGAGGGCGGCGTGGCCGGAGACGGAGCGGGCGAAGACGGCCTCGGCGATGCCGCCCACGGGGACGCCGAGGTCGAGGGCGGTCTGAACGGTCCAACGGCCGGTGCCCTTCTGCTCGGCCTGGTCGAGGACGACGTCCACGAACGGGCGGCCGGTCGCGGCGTCGGTGTGCGCGAGGACCTCGGCGGTGATCTCGATGAGGTAGGACTCCAGGCGGCCGGTGTTCCAGGTGCGGAAGACCTCGGCGATCTCGGCGGGCTCCAGCCCCGCGCCATGACGGAGCAAATCGTAAGATTCGGCAATCAACTGCATGTCAGCGTATTCAATGCCGTTATGCACCATTTTTACGAAATGTCCAGCGCCATCAGGGCCGACATGGGCGCAGCATGGGGTTCCGTCGACCTTGGCGGAAATGTCTTCCAGCAGGGGGCCGAGGGCGGCATAGGATTCGGCGGAGCCGCCCGGCATGATGCTCGGGCCGTGCAGCGCGCCCTCCTCGCCGCCGGAGATGCCGGTGCCGACGAAGTGGACGCCGCGTTCGCGCAGGGCTGACTCGCGGCGTCGGGTGTCGACGAAGTTGGCGTTGCCGCCGTCGACGATCATGTCGCCGGGCTCCAGGAGCGGCGCGAACTCGTCGATCACCGCGTCGGTCGGGTCGCCCGCCTTCACCATGATGACCAGGCGGCGGGGACGTTCCAGGGAGGCCACGAACCGCTCGGCGGTCTCGGCGGGAAGGAAGGTACCCTCGTGGCCGAACTCGTCCACGAGGGACTTGGTGCGGGCGGGGCTACGGTTGTGCACGGCGACGGAATGTCCGTGCCGGGCGAGGTTTCGGGCCAGGTTGCGACCCATGACCGCGAGTCCGGTGACGCCGATACGTGCCGTTTCCATTGGCTCGCTCCTTCTCATATGCCACCCTGATCAAGGGGTTGTACGCGGAATCCCGATCCCTCGTTCGAGCGTCGGCTTTCGCCTGCCCGCGCGTGGGCGTTGGGAATCTCTTCAATGGTGACATTCTTTCAGGGGGTGCGGATGCTGGGACTGCCGGACGAGGCGGCAGCGTGTCTCTTCGATCTCGACGGGGTGCTGACCAGGACGGCGGCGGTGCACGCCGCGGCCTGGAAGGAGATGTTCGACGGCTACCTCCGCGAGCGCGCGGAACGGTCCGGCGAGCCCTTCACCGAGTTCGACGTGGTGAAGGACTACGGCCGGTACGTCGACGGGAAGAAGCGCGAGGACGGGACGCGTTCCTTCCTTGAGTCCCGCGGCGTCGAGCTGCCGGAGGGCGCGCCGGACGATCCGCCGGAGCGCGAGACGATCCGCGGCCTCGGCAACCGAAAGAACGCGCTGGTCCTCAAGTTCATCGAGGAGAAGGGCGTCGAGACGTTCGACGGCTCGATCGACTACGTGCGCGCCGCGCGGGAAGCAGGGTTGAAAACAGCGGTCGTGTCGTCGAGCGCCAACACCGTCCAGGTGCTTCGGACGGTCGGCATCACCGACCTGTTCGACGCGCGCATCGACGGTGTGATCGCGGCCGAGCGGCGGCTGCCGGGCAAGCCCGCGCCCGACATGTTCCTCGAAGGCGCGCGGGAGTTGGGCGTCCCGGCGGAGCGCGCGGTGGTGTTCGAGGACGCCATCGCGGGCGTCCAGGCCGGGCGGGCCGGTGGGTTCGCCTACGTGGTCGGCGTCAACCGGGTCGACGGCGCCCATGCCCATGCCCTCGCCGAGCACGCCGACATCGTGGTCTCCGACCTGTCCGAACTCCTGGAGGTGAAGTGACCGAGCATGAAGGGCTGAGCGGGGCCGACCGGCCTGTGTTCACGGTGGAGCCCTGGTGCGTGCGCGAGCCGGAACTACGGCTCGACCGGCTGGCGCAGACCGAGTCGGTGTTCGCGCTGTCCAACGGCCATGTGGGGATGCGCGGCAACCTCGACGAGGGAGAACCTCACGGGCTGCCGGGCACCTACCTGAACTCCTTCTACGAGCAGCGTCCGCTGCCGCACGCCGAGACCGCCTACGGGTACCCGGAGTCGGGCCAGACGGTGATCAATGTCACCAACGGCAAGGTGATCCGGCTGCTGGTCGACGACGAGCCGCTCGACGTGCGGTACGGCCGCGTCCTGCACCATGAGCGGGTCCTGGACATGCGGGCGGGGACGCTCACCCGGCAGGTGGAGTGGACGTCCCCGGCCGACAAGACGATCAAGGTGACGTCGGTCCGGATGGTGTCGCTGACCCAGCGGGCCGTGGCGGCGATCTGCTACGAGGTCGAACCGGTGGACGGCGCGGTCCGGGTGGTCGCGCAGTCGGAGCTGGTGGCCAACGAGGCGTTGCCGGGCGGCGGGAAGGACCCGCGGGCGTCGGCGATCCTGGAGAGCCCCCTCGTCAGCGAGGAGCACGTCGCCAACGGCACGAAGGTCCTGCTGCTGCACCGGACGCGGCGCAGCGGGCTGCGGATGGCGGCGGGCATGTCCCACGACATCGAGGGCCCGAAGTCGATGGCGATCGACACCGAGAGCTCCGCCGACGTGGGCCGGTTGACGGTCGCGACCCGCCTGGAGCCGGGGCAGAAGCTGCGCATCGTCAAGTACATCGCGTACGGGTGGTCGAGCCGGCGGTCGCGTCCGGCGCTGCACGACCAGGTGGTCGGGGCGCTGGCCGGCGCGCGGCAGACCGGCTGGGACGGGCTGCTCGACGAGCAGCGCGCGTACCTGGACGAGTTCTGGGAGGGCGCGGACGTCGAGGTCGAGGGCGACGCGGAGATCCAGCAGGCCGTCCGGTTCGGGCTGTTCCACGTCATGCAGGCGGGGGCGCGCGCCGAACGCCGCATGATCCCGGCGAAGGGGCTGACGGGCCCCGGCTACGACGGCCACACGTTCTGGGACACCGAGACGTTCGTCATGCCGGTCCTGACCTACACCTCGCCGGGCGCGGCGGCGGACGCGCTGGCGTGGCGGCACATGACGCTGCCGCTGGCGATCGAGCGCGCCACACAGCTCGGCCTGGAGGGCGCCGCGTTCCCGTGGCGGACGATCCGCGGCCACGAGTGCTCCGGATACTGGCCGGCAGGGACCGCCGCGTTCCACATCAACGCCGACATCGCCGACGCCGTCGTCCGGTACGTCGACGCGACGCGGGACGAACAGTTCGAGCGGGAGATCGGCCTGGACCTGGTGGTGCAGACCGCCCGGCTGTGGCGGAGCCTCGGCCACCACGACGTCGGCGGCGTGTTCCGCATCGACGGCGTCACCGGCCCCGACGAGTACAGCGCGATCGTGGACAACAACGTCTACACCAACCTCATGGCGCGCCGTAATCTCCAGGAGGCCGCGGAGATGGCGATGCGCCATCCGGACGTGGCCGACCGGCTGGGGGTGGACGCCGAGGAGGCCGCGTCGTGGCGGGACGCGGCGGCGGCGATGCTGATCCCCTACGACGACCGGCTCGGGGTCCACCCGCAGAGCGAGGGGTTCACCAACCACGCCCGCTGGGACTTCGCCGCCACCAAACCCGACCACTATCCGCTGCTGCTGAACTTCCCGTACTTCGACCTGTACCGCAAGCAGGTCGTCAAGCAGGCCGACCTGGTGCTGGCGCTGCATCTGTGCGGTGAGGCGTTCACCGAGGAGCAGAAGGCCCGCGACTTCGCGTACTACGAGGGGCTGACCGTCCGGGACTCCTCGCTGTCGGCGCAGACGCAGGCGGTGGTGGCGGCCGAGGTCGGGCAGCTGGAACTGGCGCACGACTATCTCGGCGAGACCGCGCTGATGGACCTGCACGACCTGAACCGCAACACCCGCGACGGGCTGCACATCGCGTCGATGGCGGGGGCGTGGAGCGGGCTCGTCGCCGGGTTCGGCGGGATGCGGGCGGGCGGCGGTGAGCTGCGGTTCGCGCCGCGGCTGCCGGGCGGCATCAGCCGGTTGGCGTTCCGGATGCGGTACCGCGGCACGCTGATCAAGGTGAACGTGACGGCGGAGGCCGCCTCGTACGAGCTGCTGGACGGTCCCGGGATCAAACTGTGGCACCACGGTGAGCCGTTCACGCTCGGGGAGGAGCCGATCGAGCTGCCGATCGAGCCGATCCCGGTGCGTCCGGCGCCCGCGCAGCCGTCCGGGCGGGAGCCGATGCCGCGCCGCATCGACCCCCACGGACGGGCCCCGCGCCGCCACTGACGGGTTCGGTCGGCGGGTCCGGTCAGCGGGGTCGGTCGGCGGGGTCGGTCGGCGGGGTCAGTCGGCGGGGTCAGTCGGCGGGGTCAGTCGGCGGGGTCAGTCGGCGGGGTCAGTCGGCGGTGCAGGCGGCGGCCCGGCAGGGGTTCGGCGCGTTGCGTGCGCCCGGTGTCTCACCGGGCGGGCGGGACGCGCCGCGCCGTGCGAGCAGCCGTCGCGGCCCCGGCCCCTGGTCGCCGAGCTGGTCGTAGGGGTTGGCGAGGGCGCACTTGTGGATGGACAGGCAGCCGCAGCCGATGCATTCGGTGAGGTCGTCGCGGAGCCGTTCGAGCTGCCGGATCCGCTCGTCGAGGCTGCCGCGCCACATCTCCGACAGCCGTGCCCAGTCCTCCACGGTGGGGGTGCGTTCCTCGGGAAGGGTGGCGAGCGCGTCGCGGATCTCGCTGAGCGGGATGCCGACGCGCTGCGAGACCCTGATGAACGACACCCGGCGGAGCGTGTCGCGGGTGAAGCGCCGCTGGTTGCCCGCCGTGCGGCGGCTGCGGATCAGTCCCTTGGACTCGTAGAAGTGCAGCGCCGAGACGGCCACGCCGCTCCGCTCGGCGAGCTGTCCGACGGTCAGTTCGTGCAACCGGTGCTCAAGCCGCGTCATGCACCGCATCCTATGTGACCTCAACCGAGGTCGAGGTTCAGCGGATGGCGCCCGCCCGCCGAGATCGTCGGTGGGCGGGCGCGCGGCGGCGTGCCGGTCTCCGGTGCGGCCCCTGCCTAGGAGAGGTGGAGGGTCAGTGCTCCAGGCGGCGGACGAGGTCGTGGTACTCGTCCCACAGCGCCTTCGGCATGTGGTCGCCGAACTTCTCGAAGTGCTCGGGGACCAGGGCGGCCTCCTGCTTCCACACCTCGGTGTCCACGGACAGCAGCGTGTCGAGGTCGGCGTCGTCGAGGTCGAGGCCGTCGGTGTCGAGCGCCTCCCGGGTCGGCAGGTGCCCGATCGGGGTCTTGACGGCGTCGGCCTGCCCGTTGAGCCGTTCGACGATCCACTTCAGGACGCGGCTGTTCTCACCGAAGCCGGGCCAGATGAACTTGCCGTCGGCGTTCTTGCGGAACCAGTTGACGTAGTAGATCCGCGGCAGCTTCTCGGCGTCGGTGGCCTTGCCGATCTTCAGCCAGTGGCCGAAGTAGTCGCCCATGTTGTAGCCGCAGAACGGCAGCATGGCGAACGGGTCGCGGCGCAGCTCGCCGACCGTGCCCTCGGCGGCGGCGGTCTTCTCGGACGCGACGTTGGCGCCGAGGAACACGCCCTGCTGCCAGTCGAACGACTCGGTGACGAGCGGGACCGCGGACGCGCGCCGCCCGCCGAACAGGATCGCCGAGATCGGGACGCCCTTCGGGTCCTCCCACTCGTCGGCGATGATCGGGCACTGCCCGGCCGGGGTGGTGAAGCGGGCGTTCGGGTGGGCGGCCGGGGTCTCGGAGTCCGGGGTCCAGTCGTTGCCGCGCCAGTCGGTGAGGTGCGCGGGCGGCTCGTCGGTGAGGCCCTCCCACCACACGTCGCCGTCGTCGGTGAGCGCGACGTTGGTGAAGATGCTGTTGCCCCACAGCGTCTTCACGGCGTTGGAGTTGGTGCTCTCGCCGGTGCCGGGCGCGACGCCGAAGAACCCGGCCTCCGGGTTGATGGCGTAGAGGCGGCCGTCGTCGCCGAACCGCATCCAGGCGATGTCGTCGCCGATCGTCTCGACCTTCCAGCCGGGGATGGTCGGCTCCAGCATGGCGAGGTTCGTCTTGCCGCACGCGGAGGGGAACGCGGCGGCGACGTACCGGGTCTCGCCGGTCGGGGGCGTCAGCTTCAGGATGAGCATGTGCTCGGCCATCCAGCCCTCGTCGCGCGCCATCGTGGACGCGATGCGCAGCGCGTAGCACTTCTTGCCGAGCAGCGCGTTGCCGCCGTACCCGGAGCCGTAGGACCAGATCTCACGGGTCTCGGGGAAGTGGGTGATGTACTTGGTGGAGTTGCACGGCCACTTCGCGTCCGCCTGGCCGGGCTCCAGCGGCGCGCCGACGGAGTGGACGGCCTTGACGAAGGTCCCGCGTTCCTCGATGAGTCGCAGCGCGTCCGTGCCCATCCGCGTCATGATCCGCATGGAGACGGCGACATAGGCGGAGTCGGTGATCTCGACGCCGAGCTGGGAGATGTTGCCGCCGAGCGGGCCCATGCAGAACGGCACCACGTACATGGTGCGGCCCTTCATGCAGCCGTCGAACAGGCCGCCGAGGGTCTCGCGCATCTCGGCGGGCGCGATCCAGTTGTTGGTGGGACCGGCGTCCTCCTCCTTCTCGGAGCAGATGAACGTGCGGTCCTCGACGCGGGCCACGTCGGTCGGGTCGGACGCCGCGTAGAAGCTGTTGGGCCGTTTGGCGGGGTCGAGCCGCGTGAGCGTGCCCTGCTCCACGAGGAGACCCGTCAGCCGCTCCCATTCGGCGTCCGAGCCGTCGCACCATTCGACGCGGTCCGGCTTGGTCAGCTCGGCGATCCCGCGTACCCACTCCGTCAGTTCGCTGTGGCCGGTAGGGGGTTCATCTAGGCCGGGGACCTGGTTGGACACGGGCAACTCCTTCAGCTGTTCGCAGGATGTTTGCATGATGAACAAGACGCGCTGTTTTTGCCATTTGGTCTGGACCAATCCCGCCCGTATTTGGTGCTACATGCCCGATTTGTGATTGATCTCACTGGCGGGGGACGGGACTTGCGTCACACCGCGAACTCCGGGCCCGGACGCGCTCAAGCTGGGTAAACGTGGGTCTCGGTGGCCTTCACGGCCGCCCAGACCGCGCGGCCCTCGGACAGTTCGAGTTCCGCGACGGCCGCCGGGGTCACCTCGGCGACGGCGTCGAAAGGCGGCCCGGACAGTCGGACCCGGACCCGGTCGCCGTGCCGCTCGATCGCGCCGACGCGGGCGTGCCACAGATTGCGGGGGCTGCCGTCGGGACGCGTCCGGTACAGCGCCACCGAGGACGGCGCGAAAGCCAGAAAGACCTCACCTTCGAGTGAGTCCACGGTGTCGAGCGTCCAGGTGGGCCCGGTGGCGGCGTCTCCGAGCGTGACCGTGCCCGCCTCCGCGCGTCCCCGATACAGGTTCAGCCCGACCAGGCGCGCGACATAGTCGGTGCGGGGCCTGCGGGCGACCTCGGCGGGCGTCCCGTCCTGGACGAGACGGCCGCCCTCGACGACGACGATGCGGTCGGCCAGCACCATCGCGTCCAGGGGGTCGTGGGTGACCAGCACGGCCGCGCCGGGGAATCCGGCGAGGTGGCGGCGCAGCGCGGCCCTGATCTCCATGCGGGTGTGGACGTCGAGGGCGGCGAGCGGCTCGTCCAGCAGGAGCAGCCCCGGCTCGACGGCGAGCGCGCGGGCGAGGGCGACGCGCTGCGCCTGCCCGCCTGACAGCGCCCCGGGCCGGGCGGAGGCGAACTCCGCCAGCCCGACGCGGTCCAGCCACCCGGCGGCGCGGCGCCGGGCCTCGCGGCGGCCCGCGCCCTGACAGCGCGGCCCGAACGCGACGTTGTCCAGCGCGCTGAGATGCGGGAACAGCAGGTAGTCCTGGAAGACCATGCCGATGGCGCGGCGATCGGGCGGCAGCGGGCGCAGGTCCTCGCCGTCCAGCCGGATGTGGCCGCCGGCCATCGCGACGAGCCCGGCCAGGGCGCGCAGCGCGGTGCTCTTGCCCGCCCCGTTAGGGCCGAGCAGCGCCACGACCTCGCCGGGCGCGGCGGTGAGCGTCAGGTCGAGATCGAACGCGGCACGCCGCACCACCAGCCGCGCGTCCAGGCCTCTCGTCCCGCGGTTCGCCTCGCCGGTCATGTCGGGTTCATCCAGCGATCTCGAAGCGCCGCCAGCACGACCACCGACACCGCCAGCAGGACGAGACTCAGCACGATCGCGGCCTGCGGGTCGGTCTCCAGGGCCAGGTACACGGCCAGCGGCATCGTCTGCGTCCGGCCCGGGAAGTTGCCCGCGAACGTGATCGTCGCGCCGAACTCGCCGAGCGCCCGGGCCCAGCACAGCACGGCCCCGGCGGCGATCCCGGGCGCGACGAGCGGCACCGTCACCCGCCGGAAGACCGTCCAGCGGCCCGCGCCGAGCGTGGCGGCGGCCTCCTCGTAGCGCGGGTCGGCGGCGCGCAACGCGCCCTCGACGCTGATCACCAGGAACGGCATCGCCACGAACGCCTCGGCCAGCACGACCCCGGCGGTCGTGAACGGAAACGTGATCCCGAACGTGCTGTCGAGCCACCCGCCGACCAGACCGCGGCGGCCGAGCACGAGCAGCAGCGCGACGCCGCCGACCACCGGCGGCAGCACCAGCGGCACGGTCACCAGCGCCCGGACGAGCCGGACGCCGGGAAACGGGACCCGCGCCAGCGTCCAGGCCAGCGGGACGCCGAGCAGCAGGCACAGGCAGGTCGCCAGGGTCGCGGTGACCAGCGACAGCCGCAGTGCGTCGAGCACCTGGTCCTGCATGAGCCGGGTGCCGAGCGTCGACCACGGGGCGCGGACGAGAAGCCCGGCGAGCGGCAGGACAAGGAAGACGAGACCGGCCAGCGCGGGCAGCAGCAGGATCCACGGCGGCCGACCGACGGGCCTGTCGACGTCCTTCACGAGCCGCTGTCCTTCACGAGCCGCTGTCCTTCACGAGCCGCTGTCCTTCACGGATCGATGTCCTTCACGGATCGATGTCCTTCACGGATCGATGTCCTTCACGGATCGGTGTCCTTCACGGCGCCTCGAAACCGGCCCGGCTCAGCACCGCCCTGCCCGCCGGGCTCAGCACGAGTCCGATGAACTCCCTGGCGAGGGCGGGGCGCGGCGCGTCGGCGACCTCCACGATCGGGTACTCGCTGACGGCGCGTGCCGCCTCCGGGAACTCGATTCCGGTGACCTTGCCGGACGCCGCCGCGATGTCGGTGCGGTAGACGAGCCCGGCGTCCGCCTCCCCCAGGCCGACCTTGGTGACGACGGCCTTGACGTCCTGCTCCAGCGACACGGGCTCGACGTCGACGCCCGCCACGCCGAGCGCCGTCCGGGCGGCGGCCCCGCACGGCACCGGCGCCGCGCACAGCACGACCTTGCGGCCCGGCCTGGACAGATCCCGCACGGCATGGATCTTGCCGGGGTTGTCCCTGGGAACGGCGATGACCAGGCGGTTCGCGGCGAACATCCGGGGCCGTCCGGTGGCGTCACCGGCGTCCGTCACCGGCTTCATCGTGGCGGGGCTCGCGGACGCGAACACGTCCGCCGGGGCGCCCTCGGTGATCTGCCGCGCCAGTGACGAGCTTCCGCCGAAGTTGAATCTGACCCGGACGCCGGGACGCCCCTTTTCGAAGGTCTCGCCGAGTTCGGTGAACGTCTCGGTCAGCGACGCCGCGGCGAACACCGTCAGCGTCCCACCGGCATCGCCGTCGCCGCCCGTCCCGGATGCCCCGTCGCCCACGTCCCCGCAGGCCGCGAGGGGCAGTGTCAGCAGGAGGAGTGCGGCGACCCGCGCGATCCACATGTGCACGGTTTCCCTCAGTCGGGGAGTTCGACGACGACGTTCGTGGACTTCACCACGGCCTCGGCGACCACGCCCACCTGCAGCCCGAGGTCGTCGGCCGCCTCGCGGCTCATCAGGGACACGACGCGGAACGGCCCCGCCTGGATCTCCACCTGCGCCATCACCCCGTCCCGGACGACGTCGGTCACGATGCCCCGCAGCCGGTTGCGCGCCGAGGAGAACCGCTCGCTCCGCTCGTCCGGGTCGGCGGCGCGGCGCGCCTGCTCGCGCACGAACAACGCCAGCTCGGCCGCCGGGACGAGACGGTGCCCGTGATCGTCGCGGGACGCGGGGAGCCGCCCGCCGTCCACCCATCGCCGGACGGTGTCCGCGCTGACGCCGAGGAGCGCCGCCGCCTCACTGATCCTGAACGTCGTCACGCCGCCCAGGATAACCCGTCGCAAAATCGAGGAGTGGAACGCGTACGAGACAGCTGATGCCCGCCGAGAGACCGGAATGCGGTCGCAGATGCGGTCAGCGCGGCGGATGCAGGGCTTCGGTGATCATGCCGAGGCAGGCCCAGTCCACGAGACGTTCCCGCATGATCCGCCCGAATGTGACCACCTCGACGTAGGTGCGCTCGCTGTCGGCGGCCACGCCGTGCGGCCCGGACGCGCGCAGCCGCGCCACCTCCTCGGCGGTGATCTGTGCGGAGAACAGATGCGCCCGGTGCATGGACATCGTGGGGTTCACCTGCCGTGGCCCGTGCGCGCGCAACCGCGCCGACTCCACCTCGAGCCCGGTCTCCTCCGCGATCTCCGCCAGCGCGACCTCCGCCGGTTCCCCGGTGCCCGAACCGCCCGGAAGTTCGTGGACGAACCCGTTCGGGCACGGGCTCCGGAACTCCCGTACCAGGACGATCTCCGTCTCGTCGAGGGTCTCGGCGGGCCGGTACAGCACGGCGACGGAGATGTCCGGCCGTCCGAACACGATCTCGTTGTCCTTCACCCGGTTCTCGGACGCCACGTGCATCCGGACGTGCAGCCCCCAGTGCGTGCCGAACCGGAACACCACCCGCGCCCCGAGCAGCGTGTTCCCCTCCGCCCGCTGGCCCGCGTACCAGTGCCGCAGCGCCCTGTCGCGCCACAGCAGCAGCGGGATCTCCCGTTCCCCGCCCGCCCGGGACGCGCCCGAACCGATCCGGTCGAGCGCCGCCGCCACCGTCGCCGGGAGGTCGGTCGCCGTCGGCACACCGGACTTGTCGGCGTAGTGCAGCAGATAGCGGTTCTTCGGGGCGTCCGGCGGCGCGCCGAAGACGACCCGGCCGCTGTCGTGCCACATCCCCCACTCCACGTTCGTCGTGAACGCGGGCATCGTCGTCAGGTCACGCGGCACATAGAAGATCACCTCGTCGGCGAGGTTCAGGCAGCGTTCCTCCCACTCGATCTGACCCGTGTAGTCGTCGTGGACGCCGTGCCGGTGCTCCGGGACGAACACGACGAGCAGCCCGTTGGCCGGATCCCAGCGCTCACGCAGGGCGGCGACCGCCGCCGGGCGCCACGACGCGACCTCGGACGACCGGGGCGTCGGCCCGGCGAGGAAGACGGCGGCCTCCCATCGTTCCGGCGGCTTTTCCTGCGTGTGGACGACGTCCACGCCGGTCACCGCGCTGTCGGCTCCCATACGGGTTCGCTCCTCTCACCACCACCGTGTGGAGTGGTCTCGTCCGGGTAGGGGTCGTTGAAACCGAAAACAACCGAAAACCAAACGCCCGGTCAGGAGGAATGATCATGACTGGGACCATGCGCGCACCACGCTCCCGCGGCGGCCTCAGCGGAACGCTTCTGGTGTTGCTCGGTCTCTGGGGCGGCCTGCTGCCCTTCGTCGGCCCCTACTTCGACTTCGGCTTCGCCCCCGACGACCCCTGGGTGTACGACACCGACCGGCTGCAACTCACCATCGCGCCCGCGGTGGCCGTGGTGCTCGGCGGGCTGATCCTGCTCGCCGCCGCCAACCGCGTGTTCGCCGTGTTCGGCGCCTGGCTGGCCGCGCTCGGCGGCGCCTGGTTCGCGGTCGGCTCGTCCATCGCCACACTCTGGGACGTGCCCGGCATCGGCGCCCCGCTCGGATCCGGCGAAACGCAACGCGTCGCCGAACACGTCGCCGGGTTCACCGGCCTCGGTGTCGCCATCGCGTTCCTCGCCGGGCTCGCGCTCGGCCGCTTCGCCGTGATCGGCGCCCGGGAGAAGATGACCATGGACGGGCACGGACCGGCCGAGTCGAACACCACCCGGCCACTCGTCTACGGACGCTACGCGCGGGAGAACGTACCGCCCGCGAAGGAACCCTCGCACGGTGACCGGCGCATCGCCGGAGAGACGCGCTTCGACGGCTGAGGGCCCCGGCACTACTTCTTGGCCTTGAACCGCTTCTCGCGGATCTTCATGGCGATGTCGAGCGGCGTCCCGGGGAAACCGAACTCCTCCCGCAGCCGCCGTTCGATGAACCGGCGGTACCCCTCCTCCAGGAACCCGGAGGTGAACAGCACGAACCGCGGTGGCCGCACCCCCGCCTGCGTCGCGAACAGCACCCGCGGCTGCTTCCCGCCCCGCACCGGGTGGGGGTGCGAGCTGACCAGGTCGGCGAAGAACTGGTTCAGCTTGGACGTCGGGACGCGGGTGTTCCAACCGTCCAGGGCCGTCTCGATCGCGGGGACCAGCCGTTCCATGTGCCGTCCGGTCTTGGCGGAGACGTTCACGCGCGGCGCCCACCGCGCGTGGTGCAACTGCCGGTCGATCTCGCGCTCCAGGTAGAGGCGGCGTTCCTCGTCCAGCAGATCCCACTTGTTGTAGGCGATGACCAGCGCACGGCCCGACTCGATCACCATGGACACGATCCGCAGGTCCTGCTCGGCGAGCTGCTCCGACGCGTCCACCAGCACCACCGCGACCTCGGCGCGCTCCAGCGCCGACCGGGTCCGCAGCGTCGCGTAGAAGTCGGCGCCCTGGTTCTCGCGATGCCGCCGCCTGATCCCGGCCGTGTCGATGAACCGCCACGTCCGGCCGCCGAGATCGATCAGCTCGTCGACCGGGTCACGGGTCGTGCCCGCCACCGAGTCCACGACCGCGCGGGTCTCCCCCGCCACCTTGTTCAGCAGGCTCGACTTGCCGACGTTCGGACGGCCGAGCAGCGCGATCCGGCGCGGCCCACCCGTCTCCACGTCGAACCCCTCCGGCGGCGCCTCCTCGGGCAGCGCGGCGAGGACGGCGTCGAGCAGGTCGCCGCTGCCGCGCCCGTGCAGGGCGCTGACCGGGTGCGGCTCGCCGATGCCGAGCGACCACAGCAGCGCCGCGTCCGACTCGACGGCGACGTTGTCGACCTTGTTGGCGACCAGCACCACCGGCTTCCCGGACCGGCGCAGGATCTCCACCACGGCCTCGTCCACGTCGGTGGCGCCGACGGTGGCGTCCACCACGAACATCACGACGTCGGCCAGGTCGACCGCCAGCCGGGCCTGCTCGGCGATCGCCGCGGCGAGGCCCACCGAGTCCGGCAGCCACCCGCCGGTGTCGACGACGGTGAAGCGGCGGCCGCTCCACGCCGCGTCATAGGCGACCCGGTCGCGGGTCACGCCCGGAACGTCCTCCACGACCGCCTCGCGGCGGCCCAGAATCCGGTTGACCAGGGTGGACTTGCCGACGTTCGGCCGCCCCACCACCGCCACGACCGGCGCCGGGCCCTCGTCGGCGGCGACGTCCTCGACGACGTCGACGGTCTCGATCTCGTATTCGCTCACTGTGACATCCCCGCGGGGGCCGCCCGGGCCGCCCGTTTCACTCATGCTCTTTGGCGAGGCGGACGACCGCCTCGATGACCTCGGCGAGACTCAGGTCCGTCGAGTCGATCTCATGCGCGTCGCCCGCCCTGGTCAACGGCGACGCCGCCCTGGTCGAGTCGAGCCGGTCCCGCCGCGCCTGCTCCGCCCGCGTGACGGTCACCGTCGCGCCCGGATCGGCCGCGAGGTCCTTCGCCCGGCGCAGGGCCCGCGTCTCCTCGCTGGCGGTCAGGTACACCTTGACGGGCGCGTCCGGCGCGACGACCGTGCCGATGTCGCGTCCCTCCACCACGATCCCCCCGGCGCCGATGATCTCGCGCTGGAGTTCGACCATCCGGGCGCGGACCGCCGGGACGGAACTGACCGCGCTGACCGCGTTCGTCACCGGGCGGGTGCGGATCGGGCCGGACACGTCCGCGCCGTCCACCGTGATCGTCGGCGCGTCCGGGTCGGTGCCGGACACGATGACGGGCTCCGCCGCGCGGGCCGCGACGGCGCCCGCGTCGTCCACCGGAACCCCGTGCTCCAGCATCCACCACGTCACGGCGCGGTACATGGCGCCGGTGTCCAGGTAGCGGAGGCCGAGCGCGCGGGCGACCCCCTTGGACGCGCTGGATTTGCCCGACCCGGAGGGTCCGTCCATGGCGATGACGAGCGACACGATCGAATCCCTCTCTAGTTCGTCAGATCAGGCTACCGGCCTCGCGGTACCGTCACGGCCCGGCGCCTCCGGCCGGGGACGGGACGGACCAGCCGCGGCCCCGCAACTCCGCCGCGAGCCGCTCCGCCTCCTCCGGCACCACCGCGATCTCCAGCACACCCACGGGACGGCCCGGCGAGTGCTCGATCGTCACGTCCTCGATGTTGACCCCCGCGACCCCCGCCGCCTGGAAGACCATCGCGAGCTCGCCGGGACGGTCCGGGATCACGACCTGGACGATCGCGTACGCGGACTGGTCACCGCCGTGCTTGCCCGGAATGCGGGACCGGCCCGCGTTCCCGCGCAACAGCAGGTCCGCCACATGCGCGGCGGCCTCGTCGCTGCCGTCGCGCAGCAGCGACGCCGCCACCGCCAGATCGGTCGCGACGGCCTCCAGCACCTCCGCGACGGGCGCGGAGTTCGCCGACAGGATGCCGATCCACAGCCGCGGGTCGCTGGCCGCGATCCGGGTGACGTCCCGGACGCCCTGACCGGACAGACCGAGCGCCACGTCGTCGGCGCCGGTGAGCCGTGCCGCGACCGCGGCCGACACCACGTGCGGGCCGTGCGACACCAGCGCCACCGCCCGGTCGTGCTCGGCGGCCTCGACCTCGACGGGCATCGCGCCGCACGCCTCCGCAAGGGCCCGGACGGCCGCGACCGTCTCCGGCGAAGCCTCTGGAGTCGCGCACAACGCCCACGGGCGCCCGAGGAACAGGTCGGCGCGGGCCGCGCCCGGCCCGGACCGTTCACTGCCCGCCAGCGGATGCCCCGCCACGAACGTCGACAGGTCACACCCCAGCTCCGCCGCCTGCTTGAGCGGCAGCGCCTTCACGCTCGCCACATCGGTGTAGGCCGTGGCCAGGCCGCGTTTCTGCGCGTCCAACAGCGTCACCGCCACCGCCGCGGGCGGCACCGCCAGCACCGCCAGGTCGGCGGGCTCCGCGCGCGCCGCGTCCGGCAGCGGCTCACCGGCGCCGAGCTCGACCGCCAGCCGCAGCGCGGCCGCGTCCCGGTCGGTCAACAGCACATCGGCGCCGCGCTCCCGCATCGCCAGGGCGATCGACGTCCCGATCAGGCCCGTCCCGACCACGACGACACGCCGCACCTCCACGTCCTCAGTCACGGCCAAAACCCTACTGTGCCCCTGTCCATGCCTCGCTACGCTCGGGCGCCATTGCGCCCCACCAACGCCTCGCTACGCTCGGGCGCCATTGCGCCCCACCAACGCCTCGCTACGCTCGGGCGTTACTGCGCGATGTCCAGGCGGAGCGCCGTCGCGCCCCTCAGGTAGACGTGCTGGACGTCCGAGCGGGGACGGTCGGTGTCGATGTGCGCCATCAGCCGGATCACGCGGGGCAGGGAGCCGGGGACGCCGATCTCCGTCGCGCACAGCAGCGGCACCTCGTGGAAGCCGAGCTTGCGGGCGGCGAGCGCCGGGAACTCCGCCGTCAGGTCCGGTGTCACCGTGAAGATGACGCTGATCACGTCGTCGGTGCTCAGCCCGTTGCGGGCCATCACCTCCGCGACGAGCTCCGTCGTCGCCTCCAGGATCTGGTCCCGGTCGTCGGCGTCGATCTGCGTCGCCCCACGGACCGCGCGTACCGCCACAGCCGTCGTCCTCCTCGTCCCTGTTCGCCTCGTGCGCCGCGCTACAGCCCGACGGCCTTGTACAGTTCCCCGATCTCCTGCACGGTCAACGCCCGCATCGTGCCGGGGCGCAGCGAGCCCAGCTTGATCGGCCCGAACTCGGTGCGGGCCAGCTGCTGGACGGGGAACCCCACCTCCTTCAGCAGCCGCCGGACGATGTGCTTGCGTCCCTCGTGCAGCGCGATCTCGACCAGGACGCGCTTGCCCACCTGGTCGAAGACCCGGAAACGGTCGGCCTTGGCGGGCCCGTCGTCCAGGGTCACGCCCGCCCTGAGCCGCTTGCCGAGATCACGCGGGATCGGGCCGTGGATCTCCGCCAGATACGTCTTGGTGACCCCGTAGGACGGATGTGTGAGCCGGTGCGACAGTTCCCCGTCGTTGGTCAGCAGGATCAGGCCCTCGGTGTCGGTGTCGAGCCGCCCGACGTGGAACAGCCGCTCGGGCACCTCCACGTAGTCGGCGAGGGACTTGCGGCCCCGCTCGTCCGACATCGTGGACACCACGCCGCGCGGCTTGTTGATCGCGTAATAGCGCATCTCGGCGCGGGTCTCGACCCGTTTGCCGTCCACATGGATGATGGCGCGCTGCGGGTCGACGCGCTCACCGAACCGGAACACCTTCTTCCCGTTGACGGTGACGCGGCCCTCGCCGATCAGTTCCTCGCAGTGGCGGCGGCTGCCGATCCCGGCCTCGGCCAGAACCTTCTGCAGCCGCACGCCCTCTCTGTCGCTCACGTGTCCTCAACTATGTCTTCTGGCAGGTCGTCGGGCAGGTAGGGGGCCAGCTCGGGCAGCTCGTCCAGGTCACGAAGCCCGAGCCGTTCCAGAAAGTACCCGGTGGTGCGGTAGAGGTGCGCCTGCGATTCGGGGTCCTGACCGACGTCCTCGATCAGGCCGCGCAGCATCAGCGTGCGCATGACCCCGTCGCTGTTGACGCCGCGGATCGCCGACACCCGGGCCCGGCTCACCGGCTGCCGGTAGGCGACGACGGCGAGCGTCTCCAACGCGGCCTGGGTGAGCCGCGCCTGCTGCCCGTCGGTGACGAACCGCTCCACGACCGGGGCGCACACGTCCCTGGTGTAGAACCGCCAGCCTCCGGCGACCTCCCTGAGATCGAACCCGCGGCCCTGGGCGGTGTATTCCGCGGCCAACTCGCGCAGAATCTCCGCGATCTCGCCGCGGGGGCGTTCCAGCAGCTGCGCGAGGGTCATCTCGGTGACGGGCTCGTCCACCACCAGCAGGATCGCCTCGATCGACGCGCGCAGCCCCGGAAGCTCCGGCGCGTCCACGCCGGGTCCGTCAGTCATCGCTTTCCTCGTTCTTCTCGTCCTTCTCGTCCTTCTCGCCGCCCGGGCCCTTGGTGGGGGCGCCCTCGTAGTCGTCGCCGACCTCCACGTCGCCCTCGTCGGCGCCGGTCCATGTGATGTGCAGCTCGCCGAGCGGCTCGTCCTGCTCGAACGTGACGTTCCGGTCGCGGTACAGCTCCAGCACCGCCAGGAACCGCGCGACGACCTCGTAGAGGCCGTCGGCGTCGGACGCGATGACGCGGAACGTCGTCCGGCGGAGCCGACGGAGCTTCTCCACGACGATCGCGGCCTGTTCCTTGACGCTGGCCTTCGGCTGGTAGATGTGCTCGACCGACACCGAGGGCGGCTCTTTGGGGGTGAGCGCCTTCGCGGCGAGCCGGGCGAACTCGTCCGGGCCGAGGCCGAGCAGCACCTCCGGGAGCACGTTGGCGAACCGCGGCTCCATCGGCACCAGGCGCGGGAACCGGCGGTTCGCGTCGGCGATCCGCGCGGCCATCATCCGCGCGACCTCCTTGTAGGCGCGGTACTGCAGCAGTCGCGCGAACAGCAGGTCGCGGGCCTCCAGCAGCGCCAGATCCTCCTCGTCGTCGACCTCGCCGGACGGCAGCAGCCGGGCGGCCTTCAGGTCCAGGAGGGTCGCGGCGACGAGGAGGAAGTGGCTGGCCTGGTCGAGGTCCCAGTCCTTGCCGTGGGCGTGGATGTGCGCGATGAAGTCGTCGGTGACCTTGTGCAGGGACACCTCGGTGATGTCGAGCTTGTGCTTGGAGATCAGCCCGAGGAGCAGGTCGAACGGGCCCTCGAAGTTGTCCAGGTGGACGTGGAAGCCCTGCTGCTCCTCCTCGGCTCCCTGACCCGGCTCGGGCGGCGTCTCGTCCACGTCGCTCACGGTAGCGGAGGGCGTCTCCCGCACTGTGCTCACCGGCCCCATCGTCCCATGCGTGGCGCGTGCTCGGGCCATGCATGGGGCCGCCGGGGGCCGGGCGTGAACATGGCGGTACGGGTGGTCCGCGCGGTCAGGGATTTCCCGTCATGCGCTTGACGAACGTCTCCGCCTTCGCCCGGTCGAACCCTCCGGAGATCATCACGGTGCCGCCGGGGATGGGCGCCTCGACGGACGGCGCGGAGATGACCCTGCCGCCGACGACGATGGCGATCTGCCGACCGGGTGAGCCCTCGGGCTGCGCGGCGGCCTCCCCGGTGAGCCGTCCGAACGCGGTCGCGTCGGCCTTGGTGAGCGTGAGTTCGACGGACCAGTCGGTCTGCCCGCTCGCCCCGTTGTAGGTGGCGCGGATGGACTGGACCCGGCCGATGGTCATGCGCCTGTCGCCGAGGCGGTAGCAGGTGGGCCCGTCGACCTCGGGCACGGTCCCGGCCGCGCACGGCGCGGTGGCGACCTCCGCGACCTGGTAGAACGTCAACGGTTCCCGCAGCACCGCCGGGCCGCCGTCCGAGTCGTCGCCGCGGGAGGCGTTGACCACCAGGATGATGGCGAGGCCCACCAGGACGAGGACGAGCGGCGCGACGACGGCGACGACGACGACCACGCGCCCGCCTCCGGTCCCCGGTGGCGGTGGCGGTGGCGGAAACGCGCCCTTGGCCACGCCATGGTGCGGTCCGGGCGGAGGACCCTGCGGGGGTCCCGGGGGTTGGGTCATGGGGGTGTCCGGTTCGTCCGGGAGGGTGGTGCGACGGCTATCCGGCCTCGGCCCATCTGACGAGCACCTCGCGGGCGAGGGAGCGGTAGGCGTTCGCGCCCATCGAGTTCGGGTCGAAGAACGTGATCGGCTCCCCGGCGACGGTCGCGTCCGGGAACCGCACGGTGCGGTTGATGACGGTGTGGAAGACCTTGTCGCCGAACGCCTCGACGATGCGTCCGAGGACCTCGCGGGTGTGCAGGGTCCGCGAGTCGTACATGGTGCCGAGGACGCCGTCGATCGCCAGGCCCGGGTTGATGCGGCCCTGCACCTTCTCGATCGTCTCCATCAGCAGCGCGACACCGCGCATCGCGAAGTACTCGCACTCCAGCGGGATCAGCACGCCCTCGCTGGCGGCCAGTGCGTTGACGGTGAGCAGGCCGAGGGACGGCTGGCAGTCGATGAGGATGTAGTCGTAGTGCGCGACGGCCGACTTCAGGGCCCCCTGAAGGATGTACTCGCGGCCGACCTCGTGGACGAGCTGCACCTCGGCGCCCGACAGGTCGATGTTGCTCGGCAGCAGGTCCATCCCGTCGACACCGGACTCGATGACGACGTCCTCCCACTCGGTGTCGCGCTCGAGCAGCAGGTTGTGGATCGTGACGTCGAGCTGACGCGGATCCCCCTTGCCGAGGCCGACCGACAGGGCGCCCTGCGGGTCGAAGTCGACGAGCAGGACGCGGCGGCCGTACTCGGCGAGCGCGGCGCCCAGGTTGATCGTCGTGGTGGTCTTGCCGACGCCGCCCTTCTGGTTGCAGACGGCCACGATGCGCGCGGGTCCGTGCTCGTCCAGCGGCTCCGGCTCCGGAAAGACCGGGACGGGTCGCTGGGTGGGGCCGAGGGCGCGGCTCGGATCGGTCTCGATGGTGGCGGAGGACAGGACTCCGTCCGCACCGTCAGTGCTGGTCACCAGATCCCTCCCGGGTGGCGCGGAAATGCCGTCCAGAACGGGGACTCTAGGGCCGTCCCTGCCGAGGCTCAAGCCGACGCGCGCCGATCGTATGGATTCGTCAAGTCCGGGCACGAGGGTGCGAGGTGGCATAAACCTCCCGCAACATCTGCACGGTCACCAGCGTGTAGACCTGCGTGGTGGTCACGGAGGCGTGCCCGAGCAACTCCTGGACGACGCGGACGTCGGCGCCCCCGTCCAGCAGGTGCGTGGCGAACGAGTGCCGCAGCGTGTGCGGCGACACCTCCGACAGCTGCGCCCGGTCGGCGGCGGCGCGCAGCACCATCCACGCGCCCTGACGCGACAGCCGACCACCGCGGGCGTTCAGGAACAGCGCCGGGCCGCCCCGCCCCGCCGCGGCGAGTTCGGGACGGGCGCGCACCAGGTAGGCGTCCACGGCCTCGCGGGCGTAGTCGCCGATCGGCACGACCCGGCCCTTGCCGCCCTTGCCCGCCACCCGGACGAACCCCTCCCGCGGGTCGAGGTCGTCGACGTCCAGACCGACGGCCTCGGAGATTCGCGCGCCCGACCCGTACAGCAGTTCCAGCAGCGCCCGGTCGCGCAGGCCCCGGGCGCTGCCCGGGTCGCCGGGCGGCCCGGCCGCCGCGGCCAGGAGGCGTTCGACGGCGTCCAGCGAAATGGCCTTGGGCAGCCGCCGCGGCGGCGTCGGCGGCTTCACCTCGTACGCCGGGTCACGGGACGCGAGCCCCTCCCGGAACGCGAAGCGGTGCAGCCCCCGGACGGCGACGAGCGCGCGCGCCGCCGACCCCGCCGACAGCGGAGGATGCTCGTCGTCGCCCTCCCGCAGCCGGACCAGGAACGCGCGGACGTCGTCCTCGGTGATGTCGCCGATGGCGGCGCGGCCCCACCCGTCCTGAACCTGGACGTAACGGCGCAGATCACGGCGGTAGGAGCTGAGCGTGTTGGCGGCCAGTCCCCGTTCGACGGCCAGATGCCCCAGGTAGGTGCGCACGGCCGAGCCGAGCGCGGAACCGGTGTCGGCGTCGTGCGCGGGGGGCCGCGTGGTGCTCCGGGGGGTCGGCGTCGGGGACAGCGGGGCACCTCTTCCGGCCGTGGCTCCGGGGACGTGCCCATCATGCCCCCTCCGGCGGCCGGAGGGGGCGCTCATCGGGTTCAGCCCTCCGGCGCGTCGACCGGGCGCAGGTCCGCGAATCCGGAGGCGCGGGCGGCGTTCGCCGCGAGGATCCCGATGCAGGCGATCGCGTTGTGCACCTCGCCGGCCAGCACCTTGCGGACCGCCTCGTCCAGCGGCACCCACACGACCGGCATGTCGGCCTCCTCGTGGACGCGCTCGAAGTCGATCTGGTCGGCGGGCACCTCGGTGAGATCGCGGGCCAGGAAGATCCGGACGCGTTCGTCGGACATGCCGGACGAGGTGAACACGTCGACGAGGGTGTCCCAGCGGTCGGCCCGGTATCCGGCCTCCTCCAGCAGTTCCCGCTCGGCGAGCTTGTGCAGCGGCTCGCCCGCCACGTCCCGCAGCCCGGCGGGCGACTCCCACAGCAGCCGCCCCACCGGATGCCGGTACTGCCGCAGCAGCAGCACCCGTTCACGGCCGTCGAGGGCGAGGACGCCGACGGACCCGGGATGCTCGATCACGTCCCGGTCGACGACCTCCGTGCCGTCGCCGCGCGGCATCTCGACCGCGTCGCGGCGGACGCCGAACACCCGGCCCTGGAACACCGAGGACTGCTCCACGACCGTCCACCGCTCGGGCCGGTCGCGCACGTCGTCCGGGGTCATGGCGCGGTCACGTTCCCCGTGGCGCCGTCGCCCGCGCGGGCAGCGGCGTAGTCGAGGGCCGCCGAGACGAGGCCCGTGAACAACGGGTGGGGACGGGTCGGACGGGACCGGAACTCCGGGTGCGCCTGCGTCCCGACGAAGAAGGGATGCTGCTCGCGCGGCAACTCCACGTACTCGACGAGACGCCCGTCCGGGGACAGACCGGAGAACCGCAACCCGGCCTTCTCCAGCCGGTCGCGGTAGGCGTTGTTGACCTCGTACCGGTGCCGGTGCCGCTCGGACACCTTCGCCTCCCCGTACAGGGCCCGGACGACCGACCCCTCCGCGAGGTCGGCCGGGTACAGGCCGAGCCGCATCGTCCCGCCCATGTCCCGTTCACCGGCGACGACGTCGACCTGTTCGGCCATCGTCGCGACCACCGGGTCGGCGGCGGTCGGATCGAACTCGGCGCTGTCGGCCCCGGCGAGCCCACCGAGCGTCCGCGCCGCCTCGATCACCATGCACTGCAGCCCCAGACAGATCCCGAGCAGCGGCAGTCGGCTCTCCCGGGCGTACCGCACCGCGCCGATCTTCCCCTCGATCCCGCGGACCCCGAACCCGCCCGGGATGAGTACGCCGTCGACACCGTCCAGCTCCCGCCTGGCGCCCTCGGGGGTCTCGCAGTCGTCGCTCTTCACCCAGCGGATGTGGACCCTGGCGTCGTTGCCGAACCCGCCGTGCCGCAGCGCCTCGGTGACCGACAGGTACGCGTCGGGCAGGTCGATGTACTTGCCGACCAGCGCGATCGTCACCTCGCGGGCCGGCTTGTGGACGCGGCGCAGCAGCTCGTTCCACGCCCCCCAGTCCACGTCGCGGAACGGCAGACCGAGCCGCTGCACGACGTAGGCGTCCAAGCCCTCCGCGTGCAGCACCTTCGGAATGTCGTAGATGCTCGCGGCGTCGACCGCGGACACCACGGCCTCCCGGTCCACGTCGCACATCAGGCTGATCTTGTGTTTGAGCCCGTCGGTGATCGGCCGGTCGGACCGGCACACGATCGCGTCGGGCTGGATGCCGATGGAACGCAGCGCCGCGACCGAGTGCTGCGTCGGCTTCGTCTTCAACTCCCCGGACGGCCCGATGTACGGCAGCAGCGACACGTGCAGGAAGAAGCAGTTGTCGCGCCCGATCTCGTGCCGGATCTGCCGCACCGACTCCAGGAACGGCAGCGACTCGATGTCGCCGACCGTCCCGCCGACCTCGGTGATGACGACGTCCACCTCGGTGTCGGCGGCCATCCCCCGGATGCGGTCCTTGATCTCATTGGTGATGTGCGGGATCACCTGGACGGTGTCGCCGAGGTACTCGCCGCGCCGCTCCTTGGCGATCACGTTCGAGTACACCTGTCCGGTCGTGACGTTCGCGGACCCGTGCAGCTCGGTGTCGAGGAACCGCTCGTAGTGCCCGACGTCCAGGTCGGTCTCGGCGCCGTCGTCGGTGACGAACACCTCCCCGTGCTGGAACGGGTTCATCGTCCCCGGATCGACGTTCAGATACGGGTCGAGCTTCTGCATGGTGACCCGGAGGCCACGGAGAGTGAGGAGCCGTCCCAGGCTGGAAGCCGTCAACCCCTTGCCGAGGCTGGAGGCGACACCGCCGGTGACGAACAGGTGTTTGGTGGGACGTGATCTACCAGTGTCTGCCGAAGGCAAAGAGGGCGCTCCCGTGGTCGTTGCGAGGCGGACAAAGCTGCCTGTCCACGGGCCACCAGAATAACAGCCACGAACGACGAAACCACATTTGCCCAGGCTGTGCTTATTGCAGTGCACTCCTCCTTCGGCCCTGGCGGGCCTCCATCGTCGTGAACTGCGGGCGATCGCTGGCATCGACTCCGACTCGCCTAACGGCTCGCTACGCGATCAGGTTCTCGCAAGCTCGAACCTGCCTTCGGACGCGATCGCAGTGGCCGAGGTCGCTGCAGGGTTGCGGAGGCGGGCTGGGGGCGGTGAGCAAGGCGGGTTTCAAGCTCGCCTGGCGGCTCGCTGGTTCTTGCTTCGTTCGCGCCTCAACCCCCCGGCCGGGTTTTCTCTAGACCAGGGGGTTCTCGCGTGGTTGTGGTGTCGTTGCGTGCAAGCCCCTCATCCCTCAGGGGCCGAAGGAGGAGGGCAGTGCGTTAGATCCAGCGGGCATGATCGTGCGGAGTTGGCGGGTCAGTTCGTCGATCAGGGAGCGGGCCTGGTCGGCGGCGTTGCGGGCGGCGTCGCGTTCCTGGGAGAGTTCGGCGATCTGGGCGCGCTGTTCGGTGACGGCCTGGGCTAGTTGGTCGACCCACTGGTCGCGTTCGGCGAGCTTCTCGGCGATGGCGTCGCGTTCGGCGGCCAGTTGCCGCATGGCGGCGACGGTCTTGTCGCGTTCGCGGCCCGCCTGGTCGGCGCGGCCGCGGGCCAGGGTCAGCTCGGACTCGGCGCGGGCCTGGGCCTGGACGGCGGCCTCACGGGCGCGTTCGGCGGTCTCCCGGGCCTTGGCGTTGCCGTCGCGTTCCCGTTCGGCCTTCTTGGCGGCTTCCAGGGACTGGGCGGCTGCGGCGAGGGCCTGCTGGCGTTCGGCCTCGGCGGCGTCGGCGCGCGCGGCGGCGTCCTTGGCGCGGCGGTCGGCGTCCTGCGCCCGGCGGTCGGCGTCCTGGGCGCGGCGCTCGTTCTCCTGGGCCCGGCGCTCGGCGATCTCGGCGCGGCGCCGGGACTCGTCGGCCTCCTTGCCCGCGGCGACGACGGCGTGCTGGAGGTTCTGCGCGGTCATCTCGGCGTCGGTGAGCTTGGCGCGCAGGGCGGACAGTTCGGCGTGCGCGGCCTCCAGCCCGCGGGACAGCTCCGCGGCCTGCTCGGCGACGCGGTCGCGTTCGGACTCGGCGGAGCGGCGCCCGCCGACGGCGTCCTCGACGGCGCGCAGCGCGTCGTCGCGGGCCTCGCTCATGGCGTCGCGCTGCTGGATGGCCTGCCGGACGGTGGCCTCGGTCTCGGCGACGCGGCGCTCCGCCTGTTCGACCTGCGCCTGAACCTGCTCCAGTTGCGCGCGGGCCTGGTCGGCCTGGGCGCGGGCCTGGTCGGCCTGGACCCGTCCCTGCTGGGCCTGGTTCCACGCGGCGGCCGCGTCGCGCTGCGCGTTCTCCTTCTCCGTCTGGAGGGCGGCGATCTGCGCGACCGCCTCCTTCTGGACGTCGGCGGCGCGGCGGTCGGCCTCGGCGAACTGCCGCTCGGCCTCGACGGCGCGGCGTTCGGCCTGCTCGGCCTGCCCACGGGCACGCTGCACCTCACCCCACGCGGCCGCGGCGTCGCGCTGCGCGGACTCCTTCTCCGCGGTGACGGCGGCGACCTGCGCGGCGCTCTCGTTCTGGGCCTCGACGGCGCGGCGTTCGGCCTGCTCGGCCTGCCCACGGGCACGCTGCACCTCACCCCACGCGGCGGCCGCGTCGCGCTGCGCGGACTCCTTCTCCGCCGTGACGGCGGCGACCTGCGCCGCGATCTCGTTCTGCGCCTCGCTGACCTTGCGTTCTCCGGCGGCGAGCGCGTCGCCGATGAGGTCGGCCATCTGGCGGAGTCGCTCGACGATGTCCCACGGCTGGGCCTCGGGCTGCTCGACCTCGGTGCGCGCGGTGTCGCCGCCCGGCTTGGACAGCTGGATCGGCTGCTGGGCGGCGGGCACGGGCGTCGTCTCGGACGCGCGGCCCGGGTCGCGGCCCAGGGCGGGCCAGGGGGACGCGGCGTCCGGGAGCCCGCGGGCGCCGCCCGATCCGTTCAGCTCGCTCACTGCTCTGCCCGCCTCGCGGCGCGGAGCCCCGCGGCCCCGCTCATCGTGGTGCCCGCGTTCCTCGCCCGACGGCGCGTCATCTCGCTCACGTGTCTCCTCGCCCGGCGGCGCCCGGCCGTGTTCGCGGGGGTGGGTGTGCACATCTCGATCGCTCCGCTACCGGCCCTGAGCCTCGTCGCTTCGCTCACTGAAGGCACTCTAGCCCCGACCAGCGGAGCGTTTGCCCAGTTTGGGGTTTGCTTTCCCGACGGTCGCGGGGTGTTCGCGCACGCAGGAGGCCTGGTCGGGGGTGGAACGGGCCGTCCGGCGGTGCCGTGGGTCACATCCGGCGGGCGGGTGGGAGAATCGCCGTCCATGGACCTTCGCACCCTGTACCCGCCGATCGAACCGTACGATTCCGGGCTGCTCGACGTCGGTGACGGTGACCAGATCTATTGGGAGGTGTGCGGCGCTCCCGACGGCAAGCCCGCGGTGATGGTGCACGGCGGCCCCGGCGGGGGATGCAGCCCCGCGCACCGGCGCCAGTTCGACCCGGAGGCGTACCGGATCGTCCTGTTCGACCAGCGCAACTGCGGGCGCAGCCTGCCGCACGCGAAGGATCCCGAGGTGTCGCTGGAGGCGAACACCACCTGGAACCTGGTCGCCGACATGGAGAGGCTGCGCGAGCATCTGGGGATCGACCGGTGGCAGGTCTTCGGCGGGAGCTGG
Source organism: Actinomadura pelletieri DSM 43383 (assembly GCF_003634705.1). GTDB lineage: Bacteria > Actinomycetota > Actinomycetes > Streptosporangiales > Streptosporangiaceae > Spirillospora > Spirillospora pelletieri. The sequence continues at coordinate 224,865 of NZ_RBWU01000003.1, forward strand.
GGCAGCGCGCTGTCGCTGGCGTACGCGCAGACGCATCCGGATCGGGTGACCGAGCTGGTGCTGCGGGGCATCTTCACCATGCGGGCGTTCGAGCTGTACTGGTTCTACCAGGAGGGCGCCTCGCTGCTCTTCCCGGATCTGTGGGAGAAGTTCGTCGAGCCGATCCCGGAGGACGAGCGGGACGACCTCATGACCGCGTTCCGCGAGCGGCTGGAGTCCCCGGACCGGGACGTGCGGATCGCCGCGGCCAAGGCGTGGGCGACATGGGAGGGGTCGACGGTCACGCTCCTGCCCGACCCGGATCTGACCGCCGGGTTCGGTGAGCCCGACTACGCGGTGGCGTTCGCCCGCATCGAGAACCACTACTTCGTCAACGGAGGGTTCTTCGAGGAGGGGCAGCTGATCCGGGACGTGGACAAGATCCGCCACATTCCGGCGGTCATCGTCCAGGGCCGCTACGACGTGTGCACGCCGGTCGCGACCGCGTGGGACCTGCACCGCGCGTGGCCTGAAGCGGACTTCCACATCGTGGACGACGCCGGGCACGCCTACAGCGAACCGGGGATCCTGCACCGTCTGATCGAGGCGACCGACCGATTCGCCGGGAAGCCCTGAACGGATCCGCCCGGGCGGGTGGCCAGGACGGGCCGCCCGCCCGTGCACCCTAAGCGGACGGACCACAACCTCGGGGTGGACTTGACCGAAAAAGGGGTCGAAATCCGGTTTCAGTGTTGCATTCCAGGCCATCAATGGGCGGCCGAAATGTCGCAAAACTTACTTTTGAGCTACCCATGCATTACCGTTCCGCCGGTAAACAGGCCCCTTGTCGGTAAGCCGAGTCGACCTCACAGAACACGCGTCGGCACCGTGGTCCGCACCCGCATCGGCGCACTCACGAGCGGACGACCTCGTCCGATGCGACGTGACGTCCGCCGCACCCGACCCGTTGACATGAAATCCGAGTGACTTACCTCACACAACCGATACACAAATTGGCTCCCACCGCCACGACGGAACATTAAGGTGGCGTTCAGGTAGCGTCCTGGCAGGGCCGCGGCCGAGGTCGGCAGTACCTCCTGCGTAACACGGGAAATAGCGAACAAGTGCCGTCGTGAACCCGCCCAGAATTGCACCGAATTCGGCAAAGCCATTAACCCTACCCAGGGTGGCGCGTCGCTAAACATCCCGCCGATAACATTACTCTGCGATCACGGCACGAGATTCGCTAAGTTGCCTGGACATGGCAACGCAACCCCTGGAAAGACCGACCCGACGCCCCGGCGCGAACGAGACGAACGCGGACGTGCAACTCCAGGAGCCTAACCTCGCCGACGGCCCAGAGCTATGGCGTCTGGCCCGCGACTCACGAGTGCTGGACGTCAACTCTCCTTACAGCTACACGCTCTGGTGTCGCGATTTCGCGGACACTTCCGTGGTGGCACGCGAGGACGGTGTTCCCTGTGGATTCGTCACCGGATACGTCCGCCCGTCCCGACCCGACACGTTCTTCGTGTGGCAGGTCGCGGTCGGTCCCGACCACCGGGGCCGCGGCCTCGCCCACCGCATGCTCGACCGTCTCGCCGACCGGCTCGCGCCTCGTGGCCACCGGTTCATGGAGGCCACGGTCACGCCGGACAACGCCGCTTCCACCGCCATGTTCGAGGCGTTCGCCCGTGGCCGTGGCTGCGAGGTCACCCGCAGCCCGCTCTTCGGCTCCGAGCACTTCCCCGAGAAGGGACACGCGCCCGAGGTGCTCTACCGGATCGGCCCGATCGTCCGTGGGAACTGACCCTCCACCCGCCTGTCCGCCGCCCACAGCTACCTGCCTGGAGGCAGAAAATGGACGTCTTCGACCGTATGGAATCGGAAGTCCGCGGCTACTGCCGAGGTTGGCCCACGGTGTTCACCACCGCGCGTGGCAGCCACATGACCGACGAGCACGGCAAAACCTACCTCGATTTCTTCGCCGGTGCTGGAACTCTCAACTACGGGCACAACAACCCTCAGCTGAAACAGCGCCTGCTGGACTATCTGAGCCGTGACGCCATCGTTCACAGTCTCGACATGTACACCGCGGCCAAACGAGAGTTCCTGGAACGATTCAGCGAGTACGTTCTGCGGCCCCGGGGTCTCGACTACAAGGTTCAGTTCCCCGGTCCGGCGGGCAACCACGCGGTCGAGGCCGCGTTGAAACTCGCGCGCAAGTGCACCGGCCGCGAGACCGTTGTCAGCTTCACCAACGCCTTTCACGGGATGACGCTCGGTGCCCTCGCGGTCACCGGGAACTCCATGAAGCGCACCGGGGCCGGCGTGCCGCTCGGCCACGGCGTCGCGATGCCGTACGACAACTACCTGGACGGCCGGACCCCCGACTTCCTGCTGTTCGAGACGATGCTGGACGACAGCGGCAGCGGCCTCGACAAGCCCGCCGCCGTGATCGTGGAGACCGTCCAGGGCGAGGGCGGCGTCAACGTCGCCACCGCCGAGTGGCTGCGCGGCCTGCAGGACCTGTGCCGCCGCCACGACATCCTCCTCATCGTCGACGACGTGCAGATGGGCTGCGGCCGCACCGGCCCGTTCTTCAGCTTCGAGGAGGCGGGGATCGTCCCCGACATCGTCTGCCTGTCCAAGTCCCTCAGCGGCTACGGCCTGCCGTTCGCGGTCACGCTGATGAAGCGCGACCTGGACGTGTGGGACCCGGGCGAGCACAACGGCACCTTCCGCGGCTTCAACCCCGCGTTCGTCACCGCCGTCGCCGCGCTGGAGACCTACTGGACCGGCGACGGCATGGAGAAGGAGACCGTCGCCAAGGGCCAGCAGGTCCAGTCGGCGCTGGAGTCGATCGCGTTGCGGCACGCCGGCGCCGTCGACGGCGTCCGCGGCCGGGGGCTCGCGTGGGGCCTGGTGATGAGCGACCCCGACATGGCGCCGCAGGTGTGCAACGAGGCGTTCCGGCGCGGGCTGTTGATGGAGACCTCGGGCCCGGAGAGCGAGGTGGTCAAGCTGCTGCCGCCGCTCACCACGACCGAGGAGGAACTGGACCGCGGTCTGGAGATCATCGCGGACTCGCTGGAGGCCGTCCGCCAGAAGGTCAGCGTCTGACCCCGCCGGCCATGCCGCCCGGCGCGCCGGCCCTCCCTTCCCACGGGCCCGGCCGGGCACATCCGAAAAGAGGAGATTCATGATCGTTCGTTCCCTTGACGAGATCATCGGCACCGAACGCGACGTGCAGGCACCGACCTGGTCCAGCCGCCGGTTCGTGCTCGCCAAGGAGGGCGTCGGCTTCTCGCTGCACGAGACGATCCTGTACGCGGGCACCGAGACGAAGATGTGGTACGCGAACCACGTCGAGGCCGTCTACTGCATCGAGGGCTCGGGAGAGCTGACCAACGACGAGACCGGCGAGAAGCACAAGATCGAGCCCGGCGTCATGTACCTGCTGGACGGTCACGAGCACCACACGCTGCGCGCTCACACGGACGTGCGGACCGTCTGCGTGTTCAACCCGCCCTGCACCGGCAGGGAGGTCCACGACGAGAACGGGGTGTATCCGCTGCTGACCGAGGAGGACGCGTGAGCATCATCGAGTCCCACCCGACCATCGACGACGCCTACCCGACCCGCAAGGGCGCCGAGGCGGCCCTGCTGTACCGGCAGGACCCGGTGGTGTACGGCGGTGTCGGGGACGGTCCGGTCGACGAGGCCGCCCTCCACGGGTTCGAGGCGAACGGTTTCCTCACCGTCGACGAGCTGCTCGCCCCGGAGGAGGTCGAGGACTACCGCGCCGAACTGCGCCGGCTGTCCTCGGACCCGCGGATCCTCGCCGACGAGCGCACCGTGACCGAACGCGGTTCGGACGAGGTTCGCTCCATCTTCGAGATCCACAAGATCAGTGAGGTGTTCGCCGGGCTCGTCCGCGACCCCCGCGTCGTCGGCCGGGCCCGGCAACTTCTCGGCTCGGAGGTTTACGTCCATCAGAGCCGGGTCAACTACAAGCCAGGATTCACCGGTAAGGATTTCTTCTGGCACTCGGACTTCGAGACCTGGCACGCGGAGGACGGCATGCCCCGGATGCGCGCTGTGAGCATATCCATCGCGCTGACGGAGAACTTCGTGCACAATGGCGGGCTAATGATCATGCCTGGTTCGCACAAGACCTTCGTGGCGTGCGTCGGGGAGACCCCGGACGACCACTACAAGGAGTCTCTGCGGGGCCAGGAGATCGGGACGCCTGACCCGGCCAGCCTGTCGATCCTCGCCGACAAGCACGGGATCGAGCTGTTCACCGGGCCCGCCGGCTCGGCCACCATGTTCGACTGCAACTGCATGCACGGCTCGAACGGGAACATCACCCCGTTCCCGCGCTCGAACGTGTTCATCGTGTTCAACAGCGTCGAGAACACCTGCGTCGAGCCGTTCTCGGCCCCCGCACCGCGTCCGGAGTTCATCGGTGCCCGCGACTTCACTCCCGTGGGCGGCTGAATGATCACAACAATTCGATAACCCGACGTCAATCCCCGCGCCCGCCGGGGGGCTCAGGCCCCTCCTGGCGGGCGCGGAGTCACACATCCAGGAGTTCAATGATGACTTCCTCGAGACGCGACTTCCTGCGCACCGCCGTGCTGCTGTCCGCCGCGGTACCGCTGGCCGCGGCGGGCTGCTCCACGACGGACCCGGAGGAGGAGCGCTCCGGCGGGGGAACGCTGCAAAAGGCCAGGGACGCCGGGTCGATCACGGTCGGGTTCGCCAACGAGGCGCCCTACGGCTACACCGACAAGTCCGGCAAACTGACCGGGGAGGCGCCCGAACTGGCCCGCGCCATCTTCAAAAGGCTCGGGATCGACGAGGTCAAGGGCGTCCAGGTCGACTTCGGCGGGCTGATCGGCGGCCTCAACGCCCGGCGGTTCGACGCGATCGCCGCGGGTATGTTCATCACCCCGGAGCGCTGCGCCTCGGCCGCGTTCGCGAACCCAGAGTACGTCGCCAAGAGCGCCTTCATGGTGCCCGAGGGCAACCCGAAGGGCCTCAAGACCTACACCGACCCGGGCAAGAAGGGCGTCAAGGTCGGGGTACTGCAGGGCGCCGTCGAGGCGGACTACGCGGCCAAGACCGGCGTGGCGAAGGGCGACATCATCTCCTTCCCCGACCAGCCGAGCGCCTACGAGGGGCTGAAGTCCAAGCGGGTCGACTGCATCTGGCTGACCCGCATCTCGCTCGCCGACCTGCTGGCCAAGCACCGGGGCGAGGGCTTCGAGGTGACCGAGGCGTTCACCCCGGTGATCGACGGCAAGGAGCAGTTCGGCGCGGGCGCGTTCGTGTTCCGCAAGGCGGACGGCGAGCTGCTGAACGCCTGGAACGCCGAACTCGCCAAGCTGAAGCAGGAGAACGGGCTGCTGCCGATCCTGCAGCCGTTCGGCTTCACCCAGGCGGAGATGCCCGGACCGGACGACACCGCGGCCAAGTTCTGCAAGGCCTGATCCGTGTCCACCGTCCTGGACAGCTACGAACAGTGGCTGGACGGCGCGTGGGTGACCGTCCAGCTCACCGTCTACGGCTGCGCGCTGGCGCTGGTGCTCGCCCTGGCCTTCGGCCTGGCGGGCACCAGCCGCCGCCGGTGGGTGCGCGTACTGAACCGGATCTACGTGGAGTTCTTCCGCGGCACGGCGACCCTCGTCCTGCTGTACTGGTTCTTCTACGCGCTGCCCCTCGTCGGCCTCAAGATCACCTCACCGATGATGACGGCGGTGCTGGCGCTCGGCCTGAACGTCGGCGCCTACGGCGCGGAGGTGGTGCGCGGCTCGATCAACGCCGTGCCCAAGGCGCAGTACGAGGCGACGGTCGCGCTGAACTTCACGCCCTTCCAACGAATGCGGCGCGTCCTGCTCCCCCAGGCGTTCGCGCTCATGCTGCCCCCCTTCGGAAACCTCGTCATCGAGCTGATGAAGGGCACGGCCATCGTCTACACCATCGGCATGGTCGACCTGACCAAGGTCTCGAAGAACATCCAGGGCTTCTCCGGTGAGACGGTCGCGCCCTTCCTGGCGGTCCTGGTCCTGTACTTCGTGATCGCCCAGGTGCTGCAGCTGTTCATCCGCTACGCCGAGTGGCGGGTCGACCGCATGCTCGGCCGCCGCCCGTCCCGCGAACCGTCGGTGTCGACGGTCGCGGCCGGCGCGCCCGGAGCGGGGGTGAGCGGCTGATGGACTGGAACTGGGACTTCACCTGGGAGATCCTCCCCGACCTGCTGGAGGGGCTGCGCACCACCGTCATCGCGACACTGCTCGGCTACGTGATCGCGCTGGCCCTCGGCCTGGTCTGGACGCTGCTGCGCCGCTCGCCCTTCTGGATCCTCAACCAGACCGTCCGGTGGGTCACCGAGTTCATCCGGTCGACGCCGCTGATCCCGCAGCTGTTCTTCGTGTTCTACGTCCTGCCGTCCTGGGGGCTGACCATCGGTCCCCTCACCGCCGGGATCATCACCCTCGGCATCCACTACTCGACCTACACCGCCGAGGTGTACCGGGCCGGGATCGCCGACGTCCCGAAGGGGCAGTGGGAGGCGTGCACGGCGATCAACCTGCCGAGATCGCGGATATGGCTGGACGTGATCCTCCCGCAGGCGATCCGCCGGGTGATCCCGACGCTCGGCAACTACCTCATCGCGATGTTCAAGGACTCGCCGATGCTGTTGGTGATCAATGTCTCCGAGGTGCTCCTCGTCGCCTACAAGGAGGGCGGACGGACCTACCAGTACCTGGAGCCCATCACCGTGGTCGGCGTCCTGTTCGTCGTGGTCAGCGTGATCTCGTCGATACTCGTCCGCCGTTTGGAGAGGCGCTATGCCACCACCTGACACGACAGCCGAATCCCCCACGCCCGAGGAGTCCGGCGGGGCGACGACAGCGAAGTCCGGCGGGGCGTCGACGAAGCCACCGCACGGCGCCGCGCCCGGCATCCGCTTCGAGAAGGTGGTGAAGCGGTTCGGCGACAACGTGGTGCTCCGCGAACTCGACTTCACCGTGGCGCCGGGCGAGCGGGTGACCCTCATCGGGCCGAGCGGGTCGGGCAAGACCACCATCCTGCGGTTGCTGATGACGCTGGAGAAGCTCGACGAGGGCCTCATCTGGATCGGCGACGAGACGCTGTGGCACATGAAACGCGGCGACAAACGCGTCCCGGCGAACCAGAAACACCTGCACGAGATGCGCAAGCAGGTGGGCATGGTGTTCCAGCAGTTCAACCTGTTCCCCAACATGAACGTGCTGCGCAACCTCACCGAGGGGCCGATGCGGGTGCTGGGGTTGTCCAAGGACGAGGCGGTCGAGCGCGCCCGCGGCCTCCTGGACATGGTGGGGCTCGCCGACAAGATCGACGCTCATCCGTCCCGGCTGTCGGGCGGCCAGCAGCAGCGCGTCGCGATCGCGCGGGCGCTCGCCATGCAGCCGAAGGTCCTGCTGCTGGACGAGGTCACCTCGGCCCTGGACCCCGAGCTCGTCGTCGGTGTCCAGGACCTGTTGCGCGACATCGCCCGGCAGAGCGACCTGACGCTGCTGTGCGTCACCCACGAGATGACGTTCGCCAGGGACATCTCCGACCGGGTCCTGATGTTCGACCAGGGCCAGATCGTCGAGGAGGGGCCACCGGACCAGATCTTCGGTGAGCCGTCCGAGCAGCGAACCCGGGACTTCCTGCAGGCCGTCCTGGCGACCTGACGGGGGGTTCCGGCCCGTCCGCCCGCGTCCCCGTCGCCTCGGGGGCGCGGGCGGTCCGCGTTCCCGACGGTGGGAGCGTGTTAGGCTATTAGTAAATGTACGTTCATTTATTAATGTGGGAGGGTCGATGGCGGGGCGGCCACGCGGGGTCGACGACTCGGTGATCCTGCGGGCGGCGGTCGAGGTGATCGGGCGCGTGGGCCCGGCCGGGCTCACGCTCGCGGCGGTGGCCGACGAGGTGGGGCTGGTGCCGGGCACGCTCGTCCAGCGGTTCGGGTCCAAGCGCGGGCTGCTCCTGGCGCTGGCCGTCCGGGCCGTCCAGGACGCGGGCACGCTGCACGAGCGGGTGCGCGAGAGGCACGAGTCGCCCCTGGCCGCACTGCGAACGCTCGCCGTCGATTCGATGGCGGACGTCAGCACTCCGCAGACCTACGCCAACCATCTGGCGTTCCTGTGCATGGACCTCACCGACCCGGAGCTGCACGAACACGCGCTGGCCGTCCACCAGACCCGCGGGCGGGCCATCGAGACGCTGCTGCGGGCGGCGGTGTCCACCGGTGAGCTACGGGACGGAACGGACACCACGGCCCTCGCCGGGACCGTCCAGACCGCCATCGCCGGAGCCGGGCTCACCTGGGCGCTCGACCGCCGGGGCACGCTCCCCGAACGGCTCCGGGAACAGATCGACACCGTACTGGCGCCCCACACCCGGAGGAGGACATGACCATGCGGAAAGGACCGCTGAGCGACGCCGTGGCCCTGGTCGCGGGCGGCACCCGAGGCGGCGGACGGGGCATCGCCGTCCAGCTCGGGGCCGCGGGCGCGACCGTGTACGTCACGGGCCGCAGCAGCGGCTCGCGCCGCTCCCACCTCGGACGGCCGGAGACCATCGAGGAGACCGCCGAACTCGTCACCGCCGCGGGCGGGGAGGGCATCGCCGTCCGCACCGACCACAGCCGTCCGGACGAGGTCCGCGCACTCGTCGACCGGATCGCGGCGGAGCGCGACGGGCGTCTCGACGTGCTCGTCAACTCCGTCTGGGGCGGCGACCCGCTCACCGACTGGACGCATCCGCTGTGGGAACAGGACCTCGACGACGGGTTCCGGCTCCTGCGGCAGGCGGTGGACACCCACGTGATCACCAGCCGGTTCGCCCTGCCGCTGATGGTCGCGCGGGGCCGGGGACTGGTGGTCGAGGTGACGGACGGGAACACCGCCCGCTACCGGGGCTCGTTCTTCTACGACCTGGCCAAGTCGACGGTGATCCGGCTGGCCGTGGCCCAGGCCGCGGAACTGAAGCCCCACGGCGTCGCGGCCGTCGCCCTCACCCCCGGGTTCCTGCGGTCGGAGGCCGTCCTGGACCACTTCGGCGTCACCGAGGACACCTGGCGGGACGCCGTCACCGAGGACCCGCACTTCGCCTACTCCGAGACCCCCGCCTACCTCGGCCGGGCAGTCGCCGCCCTCGCCGCCGACCCCGACGTCATGGCCAAGACCGGCCGGGCCCTCGCCACCTGGGGCCTCTACAAGGAGTACGGGTTCACCGACCTGGACGGCACGCAGCCCGACTTCGCCGCCCACTGGGCCGAAGCCCTCGTCGACGAGTACGGGCCGCTCGGCGATCCCCTGTGACGACCCCGGTCAGACGGGCGCGTCGATGACCAACCGGTCGCCACGCGCGTCGACGTTCGTGCCGAACGCCGCGCACGCGCGGGTGAAGCGTTCGGCGATCCACCGGTGGTCGGCGCCTTCGGCCAGGCGGGTGTGGCAGTGGTCGAGGCGCAACGGCACCGCCTCGATCCGGGACGGGCCCGCCCGGTCCAGCGTGACCAGGAACAGCAGCCCGAGGTCGTTGCGGAGGACCTCGTCCACGGCGTAGTCGTCGATGAAGTCGCCCATGTCGAAGATGACCGGCCAGGCCACGCCGTGGAAGACGTGCGCCGAACTCCCCGCGACGAGCGTCGCGCCCGCGTCCAGCAGCGTCCGCGCCGCGCGCCGCACATGGCGGAGCGGCTCCCACGTCATGTTCGGGCCCCAGTGCGGCAGGACGAGCACGACATCGTTGCCCGCGCGGAGCCGCCGGACCCGCTCCACCAGATCGTCGGGCACTCCCCGCTCCAACTCGACGAACGCGACACCCGGACGCCCCGGCCCCGCGGCGAAGTCGGACGGGTGATCGGTGACGCCCACCACCGCGACCCGCACTCCCCCGGCCTCCAGGACGACGCTCCGCCGCGCCGCCTCCTCGTCCGGTCCGGCGCCGACGCTCCGCACACCCGCCCGGTCCAGATGGTCGAGCGTGTCGTCCAGTGCGTCCGGGCCGTAGTCGAGCGCGTGGTTGTTGGCAAGCGTCACACAGTCCACGCCAAGGTCGGTGAGCGCCTCCACCGCCACCGGAGGCGCCCGGAAATGGAAGGGTTTGCCCGGCGCCTCCCACCGGCGGCCCCGGACGGACACGCAGCACTCCAGATTCAACACGGCGAGGTCGGCCTCGGCGAACACGTCGCGCACGCCCCTGGAGAAGAGCCCGCGCGGGCCGAACGCGGCGATCTCCTCCGCCACGCCGCGTCCGAGCATGGTGTCCCCGGCGAGCGCCATGGTGACGGCCATCGGTCCCCCCTCGGATCGACGGGACTTCCGCCCTCCACCCTACGAACCGCGTGCACCATTAGGAGAGCGGGCGACCCGGCCCCTTCTTGACCTGCTCGACGAACAGCCGGGCCAGGGCCTGCTGCCCGGCGATGGTCGGGTGGTAGCTGCGCGGCTCCGCCACGAACGCGGGCAGGTTCACCAGCAGACCGTTCATGTAGGCGTCCCTGCTGCCGACCTCGTGCCCCGCGAACGCGCTGTAGGCGTCGACGAACTCCACACTGCCCTGGCCGCGCCGGGCGGCGATCCGCGCGTCGGCCTCCTCGGCCGACTGGCGGATCAACCGGCCGAGGTCATACGCCCGCGCGTTCAGCCAACGCTGGTCGGCCACGGTGATGTTGTCGCCGTCCACGCCGTCGACCTCGGAGAACGCCTTCGGATAACCCATGAGGATCACCCGTGCCCGCGGGGCCCGCGCGGTGATCTGTCCGATCAGATCGGGCAGGGTCCGCCGGAGCACGGCCATCCGTTCGGCGACGTCCTCGCCCTGCCGGATACAGCTCTTGCTCCACGGCAGTTTGATGACGCAGCCCGCCAGGACCCGGGAGAACCCGACATCGTTGCCGCCGATGCTCAGGGTGACCAGGCTCGTCTCGGGGCCGATGCGTCCGAGCTGCGCGGGCTCCCCGCCCCGCCCCTTCAGGAAGTCGGGGATGGTGGCACCGGAGCAGGCCCAGAACGCGCTGCCCCCCGCGAACCGGAACGCCCGCGAGACCTCGTGGTAGTACGCCTTCGACGTGCGGTGACACCGGTCGAGCGGGTTCTTGTCCGCCACGCTCGCCTCCGCGCCGAGCCCCGCCGAGTACGAGTCACCGAGCGCCACGTACGCCCCCCGCGTCGCCGCTTCGACCGGCGTGGGCGCCTTCCTGGCCACGACCGGATCGGCGCGCACCTCCGGCACAGGCTCGGGACAGCCGCCGCCGAACACCTCGCACCGCGTCGCCGGCAACACCGCGAGCGGCACGACGGCCAGCGCCAGCAACCCCACGAGCAGGGCGACGCCGAGCCCACGCTCACCGAGGCGGCCTCGAACCCACGTCACCGGGTTATGCATCGTCCTCCTTCGCGTCCAAGAGCGAGACGCCCGAAACGCCGCACCGGTTCCGCCCTTTACATTGTAGATCTTTTCCCGTTGTCAGTGGGCGCCCACATCACGACCCGCACCCCCAATTCATGCAGCCCGGCCTTGATCTCGGCGTCCCAGTGCGCCCGGATCCCCGGACCCCACCGCTCCGCGGGCAGTTCGGCGAATCCGTGCCGGGCGTACCAGGGCCCGTTCCACGGGACGTCCCGGAACGTCAGCAGACTCACCCCCGGCGCGCCCGCAGCCCTCGCCTTGACCGCGTCCAACAGCCGGGTGCCGATCCCCCGGCCGACCAGGTCGGCGCGCACCGAGATCTGCTCCAGATGCACCGCCCCGTCGACCTCGTCCACCGCCGCGAAGCCCACCGGCGGATCCCCGGCCACCAAGATCTCTCCACCCTTGTCGACCATGTCGTCCACCACGGCCGGACCGGGCGGGAACACGATTCCGACCGCGGCGAACATCGCGTCGCCGGAGTGCTCGATCGCCGACAGCCCCGACAGATCCACCGGACGCGCCATCCGAACCCCGTACTCCACCCCATGATCGTAAGTCGTCCGCGGCGGACCGTCCCCACCCGTAAGGCGACTCAGACGCCCAGGCTCGCGCACCCTTCCGTCCCCACCCCACGGACACACCGTATTCACCCACACAGGGGAGACGGATCCCACGCACGAGGGAGGCCAGACACCACCCCCGAGCCCTTCACTGGCCTTGACCGACTCAAAACGAAGGGCTTCCGCAGTGAAGAACAACCTCGTGGCGATCGTGCGGCGGGCGCATGGACGAACGATCGAAAACGCCCCTCGACGGACACTGATGAAGGCCAACACCACCGACATTCTCCCGGCCCCCTCACGGGCCCGGAACAGCACAGAACGAAGGGTCGGCGCAGTGACGAACAACCTCGTGGCGATCGTGCGGCGGGCGCATGGACGAACGATCGAAAACGCCCCTCGACGAACACTGATGAAGGCCAACACCACCGACCCCACCGCCCTGACATCCTCCCGGCCCCCTCACGGGCCCGGAACAGCACAGAACGAAGGGTCGGCGCAGTGACGAACAACCTCGTGGCGATCGTGCGGCGGGTGCATGGGCGGACGGTTGAGGACGCGCCTCGGTGGGCGGTGATCGCGGCCTATGCCGCGAGCCTCATCGTGCTGCCGTCCTGTCTCTGGCGGATCGCGCTCGGGTTCGGCGCTCCGATCGGTCCGTTCACGGGTGACACCGGTGACATGAGCGGGGACCTGCCCGGTTGGGTGCCGGTGTGGGCCTACACGCTTCTGTTGAGCATCGTCAGCGAGGCGTTGGCCTTCCTGGCGGTCGGGCTGGTAAGCCAGTGGGGCGAAGTGTTCCCCCGGTGGGTCCCGCTGCTGCGTGGACGCCGGGTGCCGACGCCGACGGCCGTGATTCCCGCGGGTTTGGGCGCCGCCGTACTGACGGTTGGGTCCCTTGCGTCGGTGCCCGGGTTCGACGAGTTCTCCGCGCCGGACGGTGGCACGGTCCATCTCGAAGGATGGAGGCTCGGTCTGTTCGTCGTGTCCTACGGCCCGCTGGTGCTCTGGGGGCCGCTGCTGGCCGTCGCGACCGTCGCTTACTACCTCCGGCGGACGCGGACGCCGCTCTCGTGAAGCTCCGGCCAATCGGCCGGAGGCCGAGGAGTGAGCCTCCGGCCTGGCGGCGCAGGCCAACGATGGCCGACTACTCGACGTGCTGTCTCGCGTCGACGGCACGAAGGGCGGGGCCAAGCCGCCTGATCAACGTAGCGCCCCGGAGGTGCCTGGTCGGGCGCCGTTTCGACGGCCCGACCAGGCATTGTCCCGGTTACAGGTACGGGCGGGTGATCAGCTCGATCGCGTGACCGGCGGGGTTTTTGAAGTACCCCCCCGGGCATGGACGCGGCCTGGTCCGCTTTCGAGGCGGCCCGTGTGCGTGCCTTGCTGGGCGCTTTCCCCGATTCGGTCAGGTCAGCGGTCTTGGCCGGTGGTCATTTGACGCCGGCCTCCTTCATTTCGCGGAGTTCGCGTTTGAGTTCCTTGACCTCGTCGCGAAGGCGGGCGGCGAGTTCGAACTGGAGGTCGGCGGCGGCCTGGTGCATCTGGGCGGTCATCTGCTCGATCAGGGCCTCCAGCTCCTCGCGGGGGCGTTCGCCGACGAGGTCGGCGGCGTGGCGGCCGACCTCGCCGCCGCGCGCCGAGCGGGAGGCCAGGCCGGGGACGGGGGCCTTGCCGCGGCTCTGCTGGCGTCCGGCGCCGCCGATGAGGGTCTCGGTGTCGGCGTCCTCACGGGCGAGGGAGTCGAGGATGTCGGCGATGCGCTTGCGGAGCGCCCGCGGCTCGATGCCGTGCTCGGCGTTGTAGGCCTGCTGCTTGGCGCGGCGGCGGTTGGTCTCCTCGATCGCGCGTTCCATGGACGGCGTGACCGTGTCGGCGTACATGTGGACCTGGCCGGACACGTTGCGGGCCGCGCGGCCGATCGTCTGGATCAGCGAGGTCTCGGAGCGCAGGAAGCCCTCCTTGTCGGCGTCCAGGATCGCGACCAGGGACACCTCGGGCAGGTCGAGGCCCTCGCGGAGCAGGTTGATGCCGACCAGGACGTCGAACTCGCCGGCGCGCAGCTCGCGGAGCAGCTCGATGCGGCGCAGCGTGTCGACCTCGCTGTGCAGGTAGCGGACCTGGATGCCGAGTTCGAGGAGGTAGTCGGTGAGGTCCTCGGCCATCTTCTTGGTCAGGGTGGTGACCAGGACGCGCTCGTCCCGGTCGGCGCGTTCGCGGATCTCGTGGATGAGGTCGTCGATCTGGCCCTTGGTCGGCTTCACGACGATCTCGGGGTCGATGAGGCCGGTGGGGCGGATGACCTGCTCGACGACGTCGCCCTTGACGCGGTTCATCTCGTAGGAGCCGGGCGTCGCGGACAGGTAGACGGTCTGGCCGATGCGGTCGAGGAACTCCTCCCACTTGAGGGGACGGTTGTCCATCGCGGACGGCAGCCGGAACCCGTGCTCGACGAGCATCCGTTTGCGGGACGCGTCGCCCTCGTACATCGCCCCGATCTGCGGGACGGTCTGGTGGGACTCGTCGATGACGAGGAGGAAGTCCTCCGGGAAGTAGTCGAGGAGGGTGTTGGGGGCGCTGCCGGGGCCTCGGCCGTCGATGTGCCGGGAGTAGTTCTCGATCCCGGAGCAGGTGCCGACCTGCCGCATCATCTCGATGTCGTAGGTGGTGCGCATCCGCAGGCGCTGCGCCTCCAGCATCTTGCCCTGCCGTTCCATCACGGCGAGGGTGTCGGCCAGTTCGGCCTCGATGTCGGCGATGGCCCGCTCCATGCGCTCGGGCCCGGCGACGTAGTGGGAGGCGGGGAAGACGTACAGCTCCTCGTCCTCGGTGATCAGTTCGCCGGTCAACGGATGCAGCGTGGCGAGCTTCTCGATCTCGTCGCCGAACATCTCGATGCGGACGGCGAGTTCCTCGTACTGCGGGATGATCTCGATGGTGTCGCCGCGGACGCGGAACGTGCCGCGGGTGAACGCCAGGTCGTTGCGGGTGTACTGCATGCCGACGAGCTGCCGGAGCAGATCGTCGCGTTCGATCTCCTGCCCGACGGTGAGGCGGACCATGCGGTCGACGTACTCCTGCGGGGTGCCGAGGCCGTAGATGCAGGACACGGACGCGACGACCACGGTGTCGCGGCGGGTGAGCAGCGAGTTGGTCGCCGAGTGCCGCAGCCGGTCGACCTCGTCGTTGATCGAGGAGTCCTTCTCGATGTAGGTGTCGGTCTGCGGGATGTACGCCTCGGGTTGGTAGTAGTCGTAGTACGAGACGAAGTACTCGACGGCGTTGTGCGGCATCATCTCGCGGAGTTCGTTGGCGAACTGGGCGGCGAGCGTCTTGTTCGGCTGCATGACCAGGACGGGCCGCTGCACCTTCTCCACCAGCCACGCGATCGTGGCGGTCTTTCCGGTGCCGGTGGCGCCGAGCAGCACCGAGTCCTTCTCGCCCGCCTCGACCCGGGCGGCGAGTTCGGCGATCGCCTGCGGCTGGTCGCCCGACGGCGTCATCTCGGTGACGACCTCGAACGGCGCCACGCGCCGCCGCAGATCAGTGATCGGCCGCATTCGTCGCCCCTCCCTCATGATCGGTTTCGTTCGGTGGTCCCCCGCTGCGTCCCAACACTACGCACACCCTCCGACATTCCGTATCGACGCAGGTCAGGACGCGGGAAGCGGGATCCTCGCACGGACGGCGTAGCCGCCCCCGTCGGGGCCGGCCTCGAAACTGCCGCCGAGGGCGGTGACGCGTTCGCGGAGACCGACCAGGCCGTTCCCGCCGCTCGGCAGCCGGTGGTCGGGTCCGGCGACGGGCCGATCGTTGGCGATCTCCACCTCGATGGCCTCGGGGAGCAGGTCGAGGCCCACCCGGGTGTCGGCGGAGCCCGCGTGCTTGTGGACGTTGGTGAGCGCCTCCTGGACGAGGCGGTAGACCGTCCGTCCGACGGCGATGGGCATGGGACGTTCGTCCCCGCGGATCGACAGGTCGACGCGCAGGCCCGCCGCGCCGGACTGCCCGACGAGTTCGCGGACGTGCGCGAGGGTCACGGCCTCCTGGGGCAGCGCCTCCTCGCCCTGACGCAGGACGCCGATGACGTGGCGGAGCTCCTCCAGCGCCTGCCGCCCCATGTCACCGATGACGGAGGCCGTCTCGGCGGCCCGGGACGGGTCGCGGACGGCGATCGCCTTGAGCGCCCCGGCGTGCACGACCATGACGCTGATCCTGTTGGCGACCACGTCGTGCATCTCCCGGGCGATGCGGGTGCGCTCCTCTCCCCGCGCGCGTTCGGCGAGGAGGTGCTGTTCCCGTTCGAGACGCGCCGCCCGTTCCTGGAGGGACGCCAAGAGCTGTTTCCGCGCTCCCATGTACAGGCCGAGCAGGACCGGGACGGCGATGAGCGCGATGCCGGAGATCGCCTGCACGGCGAACGGCTCCGTCCCCGCCGTCGGCGCGGGGAAGGCGAGCAGGACGACGTAGCAGGCGACCGCGAGCACCAGAACGGTTCGACGGGACGAGGTGTACGCGGCGAGCGAGTACAGGACGACGAGGGGGGCGAACGCGCCGCCACCGGTGATAGTGCCGACGACCAGGACGAACACCGTGAGGTGGACGGGGTAGACGCGCCTCACGACCAGGGACAGACCGATGAGGACGCTGCTCGCCGCGGTGACGGGCGGCGGAAGCCAGAACTCCTGTTTCGCGAACCACAGGAAGGTGCCGTCGCCCACGGCGAGTGCCAGCGCGATCAGGACGTCGAACGCCCGTGAGCGCGGCGAAGGCCACGCCGTCGACCACCAGCCCCGCACACGCATGCGTCGAGCCTATAGCGACCGTTGGGCGGCCAAGGACGTCCAGGTGGGGAGGGTGACGGCCGCCGTCGGGGCGGTTCGCGCGGCGAGACACGCGATTTCGTCCCGTCCGCGGGACTATCCCGCGCTCCGGCGGCTGTGGTTACGATGACGACGCCGCCGGACGAGGACGGGACGACTACAGAACATGGGCCGCTTCGCCAACTGGCTCGGGAAGAACGCCGACGCCGTGATCGCGCTCGTGCTGGCCATCGTGGTCGCGGTGATCGGTCTCGGGGTGCAGCTGGAGAACGAGGCAGAGATCACCAACAGCGCGATCCTCGCCGTGATCGGTCTGCTGGCGACATCGGTGCTCCGCGACCGCGGGCGCCGCGCCCCCGTCGAGGCGGAGGTGCGCGACACGCTGCGGGCGTCGTCGTCCACCCTGGACGATCTGAGCGGCAGGCTCACGCACATCGAGGGGTTCGAGAACGTCCTGTCCGACACCAAGCGGGCCCTGGACGAGAGCACGGTCGTCCGCGTCATCAACGGCGTGCAGGTCGCACAGGTCCTCGAAGAGGCCCGCCGCGACACCGACCGGTGGTTCTTCAAGGGCGGGACCGGCACCTACATCAGGGCGCGGACGCTTCCCGAGTGCGTGGCGACGGCCCGGCGGGAGCGCCGGACGCTGCTGTTCCGCCTGGAGATCCTCGACCCCACCGACGTGGAGGTGTGCGAGGCGTACGCGCGGCACCGCCGTTCGGTGTCGGACGGCCCGGACGCGACGGGCGAGCCGTGGACGCTGGAACGCACCCGCAAGGAGGCGTACGCCACGATCCTGGCGGCGTGCTGGCACAAACAGCGGTTCGCGATGCTCGACATCGACATCGGCCTGGCACGGACGATGACGACGCTGCGCTACGACCTGGCGGCGTCGCGGGTCGTGGTCACGCGGGACGACCCGCGCGGTGAGGCGCTGGTCGTCGACAGCACCAAGTTCTATTACAGCTGGGTGAGCGCGGAGCTGCAGACCAGCCTGGACCAGGCGCGCCGCGTCCCCATCGAGCAGGCGAGGCTGGCGCCGCTGGACGACGAGCCCACGGTCGAGGAGGTCCGCAAGCTCTTCGAGGTGATCGGGATCGATCTCGCCCGCCACTACACCGACCGCGACGTCATCGAGATCATCCGCAAGGCGCTGCGGGCCAAGGACCCCTACGAGAGACCGTGAACCACCAGAGCCCCTGATCCACGAGAGACCGTGAACGGGTGACCGGGTGAGGTACGAGGAGATCCGCCGGGAGATCGACGCGGGAACGGCGGCGCGGACGCTGCCGGAATGGGCCGGGCGTGTCCTGGACGACGTCGCGGCGGGCCGTTCCGCCGTCCCGGCCGTGCGTCACCCCTTGGGGTTCGTGTGCCTTCCGGTGGAGCGCGACGGAGATCTCGGCGTGTGCCTGCACATCTGGACGCCCGAGGTGAGTCCGGCGCCGTCCACGACGTCGCCGGTGCACTGCCACAGCTGGGACCTGCTCAGCTTCGTCCTGTACGGGACGGTCCGGAACGTACGCATGGACGTCCGGGCAGGGGCGGCTCCCGGAGAGGCGACACGGCAGATCTTCGAGGTCGTCAGCCGGGGCGACGTGGACGAGCTGCGGGCCACCGGACGCCTCGTCCGCCACTCCCCCGGCCGCTCCAGCACGCATCGCACCGGTGACTCGTACACGCTCCCGGCGGGCGTGTTCCACACCACGCTGATCGAGGGCGGCCTGGAGGCGGCGACGGTCGCGCTCGGGCGCGAGACGCCCGGTGGCGGCGACCTGTCGCTCGGCCCGCTCGACGCGCCCACGCACCGGGTGCGCCGCTCGCGCTCCGACCCGGCCGACACCGTGCGCGCGCTGCGGCGCTCCGCCCGGCGCATCGCGGCCGCGCATCCCGAGTCCGCGCATCCCGCGTCCGCGCATCCCGCGTCCGCGCGCGCGTGCGCGGCGGCGCCGTTCGGGGCCCGCTGTGGCTCGCCGGCGGGCCGGCCACCGGATCCGACTGGAGAGGCCCCATGAGCCCCCTGCCGCCGTCGTCGGCCCGTCCGGTCGATCTGTCCGCGGCCCGCCGTGTGGCCGTGGACGCGGCCGAGGCCGCGGGCGCCCTGCTCAGCGCCGGTGTGGCCGGGCCCCTGACGGTACGGGCGAAGGGCACGGCCGGGGACGTGGTGACCGATCTCGACATGGCCGCCGAGAAGGTGATCCTGGGACGGCTGCGGGCGGCGTATCCGGGGCATCGCATCATCGCCGAGGAGTCCGGGATCCTCGACGGCGCGCCGGGTGAGGAGATGGTGTGGCTCGTCGATCCGCTCGACGGCACCAACAACGTGGCGATCGGCATGCCGGTGTACGCGGTGGGCCTGGCGTTGTGCGCGCGCGCCGAGCCGGTACTGGGCGTCGTTCACGACCCGGTGACGGGACGGACGTGGTCGGCGGTGCGGGGTGAGGGCGCCGTCGGGCCCGACGGCGCCTCGCTGAGGCTCGCGGGCCGTCCCCGGCCGGAACGCGAGGGCAACCCCGTCCTGGCGTGGACGCAGGGGCATCAGGTCTCAGCGGGCGACCCGGTCGCGATGGGCCTCCGGTCCGCGCTGGAGGGACGATGCGCGCGGATGCTCCAGCTCTGGGCGCCGCTGGTCGCGTGGACGATGCTGGCGCGCGGCGACATCGACGGGATGGTCGGCTACCTGCCCGAGATCGTGGACCTTCCGGCGGGGGCGCTGCTGGCCGCCGAGGCGGGCGCGGAGTTCCGGCGCCTGGACGGGCGGCCGTATCGCCTCGGCATCGACCGTCCCGCGTCCGAGCTCGGTTTCGTCGCGGCACGCCCGGAACTGCTCGACCGTCTCCTGGCCACCACGAAGAAGTTCCAGGACGGCTAGCGAACCGTCACCCGGTCAGTAGCAGCGTGGGGACGGCGGCCGCACAGCCCGCCACGGCCAGAACCGTCCCGGTGACGACGAACTTGCGGATGGGCACGCGGACGTCCCAGCGGCGGCACCATTCGAACCACAGCAGCGTGGCCAGCGATCCCCACGGCGTGATGACGGGCCCCACGTTCGCGCCGATGAGCAGTGACAGGAGCTGGTCCTTGTTGGACGCGGGAACGGCGGACTCGCCCGCCACATAGGCGGGCAGGTTGTTGAGGACGTTCGACAGTCCGGCACCTGAGAACGCGGCCCGGAACGCCCCCGCGACGCCGTCGTCTCCGCCCACCAGGGCGCGCATGGCGTCGTCCAGACCGAACCGTTCGAGCGTGGGCACGACCAGGAACAGGCCCGTGACGAACACCATCAGCTGCCACGGGATCAGCGCGGGACGCAGCGCCGACCGGTCGCGGACGACGAAGGCCGCCACGGCGACGGCGGCGGCGACCGTCGCGGCGACGCCGAGCTGGATCCCGGTGTGCACGCCCCCGAGAATCGCGCCGATGAAGACCAGGCACGCCAGCCCGGTCGCGGAGAACAGCACACGGTCCTTGACAGGGGCGGGTTCCGGCGGGTCGTAGGAGTCCGCGCCGCGCATCCGCCGCCGCCAGTAGAACACCCACAACAGCGCCATCGTGACGGCCAGGACCGCCAGTTGCGGCGCCCACATGCGGGCGGCGAACGCGCGGGTCTGCAACGCGACCCGGTCGGCGGCGAGCAGGTTCGTCAGATTCGAGACGGGCAGCAGGAGGCTGGCCGTGTTGGCGAGCCACACCGTCGTCATCGCCAGCGGCAGGGTCGCGATGTGCGCGCGCGCCGCGAGCGCCAGCATGACCGGGGTCAGCAGCACGGCCGTCGTGTCCAGGTTCAGGAAGATGGTCGTGGCCGACGCGAACGCCACGCAGAGCAGGAACAGCGCGACATAGTTGCCGCGCCCGGCCCGCGCCATCCGCTGCGCGATCGCGTCGAAGACCCCGGCCTCTTTGGTGAGTTCCGCCAGGACGATGACGCTGAACAGGAAGAGCAGCAGGGGCGCGACCCGTTCGAGGCTGGAACGCGCCGTGTCGGCGGGCAGCAGCCCGGTGGCGACGAACACGACACCGACGGCGAGGACGCCGATACGGATCCAGTCGAGAACGCCCAGCGCGCGCGCCGCACGGTGCGCGAACTCGATCCGGGGTGACACGCGCGCAATGATCCCATAGGTGCCGAGGAAGGCGTCCCCGGGTGGCGCGATGGGCAACACGGCGGGCAACACAGCGGGCAACACGGTGGACAACACGGTGGGCGGCATTTCGCGCTGTGTTCGACGGTCCCGCGGGCGATACTGACGGCATGACACCCCCCGGCGGCCACACCAGGCAGGAGCGTCCCACCGATTTCTTCATCAGCTACTCGCCCGCGGACGAGCGGTGGGCGTCCTGGATCGCCTGGCAGTTGGAGGCCGCGGGGCACCGGACGATGATGCAGGCGTGGGATTTCGTGCCCGGCACCAACTTCATCGACTTCATGGACCGCGGCCTGTCGGAGGCCAAGGCCGTCGTCGCGGTGCTGTCGAGCAACTACCTGCGCTCCCGGTACGGGCGGTTGGAGTGGATGGCGGCGCTGCGGGCCGACCCGGACGACCCGGCCCGCAAGCTGGTCACGGTCCGGATCGAGGACTGCCCGATCGACGGGCTGCTGTCCACGATCACCTATGTGGACCTGGTCGGGATCGACGACCCGGACGAGGCGCGCGGGCTGCTGATGCGGCGCATCGAGGAGGCCCTGGCGGGCCACGCGCGGCCGGAGAACGGCCCTGGCTTCCCGGGACCGGGCCGGAGCCTCCCGAGTGCCAGGCCGCCGCTCCCCGGGCGCCTGGAGGGCTCTGAGGGGCCGGCGGAGCACATCCCGGCCGGGGAGCGGCCCGTCCGGCGGGCGCCGGTGGCGGCGCCGGTCTTCCCGGCCGCGGGCGGTGACGACGGGCCGCGCGAGCGACTCAGCGTCCTGCACGTCTCGGGCCCGCGGTTCGGCCGGACGCTCGCCGAGCCCGGCGAGCCCACCACGGCTGCGGAGTTGCAGGACCGCATCTGGAGTGACGTGACGCGGCTCGCCGACTCCGGCGTGCCACGCCCCGACCTGCTCGTCGTCACCGGCAACCTCACCCACTCGGGGAGCCGCAGGGAGTTCGCCGAGGCGCTGTCGTTCCTGACGAGCCTGCGCGCGCTGCTGGGCCTGGAGGCGCAGCGCGTCGTCCTGGTGCCCGGCACGCACGACGTGACCCGGGCGGCGTGTCAGGCGTACTTCTCAAGCTGCGAGGCCGACGACATCGAACCGCAGCCGCCGTACTGGCCGAAATGGCGGCACTACGCGGGGCTGTTCAAGGAGTTCTACCAGGGCATCGACGCGCTCATCTTCGACAGCGCCCAGCCGTGGACGCTGTTCCCCGTCCCCGATCTACGGGTCGCCGTGGCGGGGCTCAACTCGACGCTGCCGCAGTCCCACCGCGAGGCGGACCGGTACGGGATGGTCGGCCGCGCGCAGGCCGCGTGGTTCAACGAACGCCTGCGGCATTTCAAGGACGAGGGGTGGCTCCGGCTGGGGGCGGTCGAGCATACACCCATCTCCGGTGAGCCGGGCGCGTTGCGCGACCCCGAGACCGTCGAGATGCTGCTCGGCGGTCACGTCAACCTGTTCTTCCAGGGGACGGAGTCGGAGTTCGGCGCCGTTCCGCTGCTCGGGAACGGCGTCCCGTCCGTCCCGGCGCTCGGGCCCGGACGCCACCAGATCGTCGTGCTGCGACGGGACGGCCTGGACCGGTGGATCCCCGAGGACGCCGAACGGCGCGGCCCGGAGGTCCTCGACGTGGCCTGGCCGGGCGTGCACGGAACGTTCCCCCCACCGGCCGCGGAGATCCCACCGGCGCCGCCCGTACCGGAACTCGGCCCGGGATCGGACAGGGTCGTCGATCCGGTGACCGAGCCGACCGCCCAGTTGCTCGACCGGCTGACCGAGGCGTGCGAGACGCGCTTCGAACGCGCGACGATCCGGCGCATCGTCCCACCGCCGCGCGGGGACGGCCGTTCCGACCCGCCGCACCTGCTACTGACCCACCTGGAGGACGGATTCGTCCGCCAGTACCGCATCGGCGCCCACGTGGGGCAGGTGACCGAGGCGGACGTGGACGCGTTCGTCCGGCACGTCCACGCCGACGGCACCGACCACGGGTCGGAACTGGTGTACCTGGGCCCGGCCCCGGCGCGGTCACTGCGGGAGGACGCCCTCCGCCGCGGCATCCGCGTGCGCAGCCTCACCGAGTTCCAGGGGCTCGTCGACCTGTCCGAGTACGTGACCGCCCAGACGAGACGCCTCTCGGCAGGGGGCCTGTACCCGCCGAACCTGTACGTTCCGCAGCGCTACCGGGAACTCGACCGTTTCCGAACGGAAACCCCGTCCGGCGAAGGAGCCGGCTCCACCACCGACGTCCTCGACGACGTGGTCGG
Source organism: Actinomadura pelletieri DSM 43383 (assembly GCF_003634705.1). Taxonomy (GTDB): domain Bacteria; phylum Actinomycetota; class Actinomycetes; order Streptosporangiales; family Streptosporangiaceae; genus Spirillospora; species Spirillospora pelletieri. The sequence goes on from NZ_RBWU01000003.1 coordinate 248,089, forward strand.
CGAGATGCTGCGTCTCCTGGCCGCCGACCACGGCCGGTTCCTGCTGCTGCTCGGCGACTTCGGGCGCGGCAAGACGTTCGCGCTGCGGGAACTGGCCCGCCGCATCCCCACGGAGTTGCCGCACGTCATCCCGATCCTGATCGAGCTGCGGGCGCTGGACAAGGCGCACTCCGTGGACGGCCTCGTCGCCGCGCACCTGGCCAACCACGGCGAGGAGCTGATCGACCTCAAGGCGTTCCACTACATGCTCCGGCAGGGACGCATCGTGCTGCTCTTCGACGGGTTCGACGAGCTGGTGACGCGGATGACCTACGACCGGGCCGCCGACCACCTCGACACGCTCCTCCAGGCCGCCCAGGACAAGGCGAAGATCGTGGTGGCGAGCCGCACGCAGCACTTCAAGTCGCAGGCGCAGGTGCTGACCGCGCTCGGCGAGAAGGTGGGCGTCCTGCCGCACCGGCGCGTCCTCGGGCTGGAGGACTTCGCGCCGCCGCAGGTCCGCTCGTACCTGGTGAACCGGTACGGGGACGAGGGCACCGCGGAGGCGCGGCTGGACCTGCTGTCCGGCATCGAGGAACTGCTGGCGCTGACGTCCAACCCGCGGATGCTGTCGTTCATCGCCGACCTGCCCGAGGACCGGCTCCGCGCCGTCGCGCGGGCCCGCCGCGCCGTCAGCCCCGCCGACCTGTACCACGAGATCCTGTCGGCGTGGCTTTCGTACGAGGCCGACAGGGTCGGCGGCGCGGGCGGCCCGTCCGGGCTGAAGGTCGACGACATGTGGCGCGCCGTGGGCACACTCGCGCTGCGCCTGTGGGAGGGCAACGAACAGTTCCTGCGGCTCGCGGAACTCGCGGACGTCGCGGACACGCTGACCGGTCTGGCCGGGGGACGCCTGTCCCCGCACCAGGTGACGCATGCCGTCGGCGCGGGGAGCCTGCTCGTCCGCACCGACGAGGGCCTGTTCGGGTTCATCCACACGTCGGTCATGGAATGGCTGGTCGCCCGCCACATCGCGGACGAGTTCGCCGACGACCCGGCGCCCGCCGCGCTGGCCCGCCGCGCGCTGACCCAGCTCGCCGTCGACTTCCTCTGCGACCTCGCCGACACCCGCGCCTGCCAGGAGTGGGCGGCCGGGGTCCTCGCCGACCCCGACGCCGACGACATCGCCCGCGCCAACGCGATCCGCGTCACGACCCGGCTGCGCACCCCCGCGCACACCGACCTGCGCGGCGCCCGCCTCCAGGGCGAGGACCTGTCCTACCGCGACCTGCAGGAGGTCGACCTGACCGGGGCCGACCTCACCGACGCGCAGCTCGTCGGCGCCAACCTGTCGCGCGCCGTCCTGCGGGACGCGTCCCTGGCCGGGGCGCGCCTCGACGAGGCCACGCTGACGGGCGCCGACCTGCGCGGCGCGGACCTGTCCCGGGCCCGCCTCGCCCGCGCCGACCTCCACGACGTCACCATCGAGGGCAGCCGCTGGACGCGCGCGGCCCTGGTCGACGCCGTCCTGCCCGACCGCGTCGCGCACGCGCCGGAACTGCGTGAGGCCGCGATCGCGCCCGGCCGGCCCATCGACATCCAGGTCCGCCCGGCCGCCGTGGGCGTCCCGTACGGGTTCCACTTCCAGACCAGTCGCCTGCCACAGCCCCTGGCGTACAGTCCGGGCGGCTCCGTCCTGGCGGTGGGCGGCGAGGACGGCGGCGTCCTGGTCTGCGACGCCGTCACCGGCACTCCTCTGCGCACGCTCCAGGGCCACACCGACCGCGCCTACGCGGTGGTGTTCGACTCGCGGGGCAACCTTCTGGTGAGCGGCTCCGCGGACGGCACCGTCCGGTTGTGGGACCTCGCCACGGGCCACGCCACGCACACGCTCACCGTCCACCCCGAAGGGGTATGGCCGGTCGTCGTCGGGGGACGCTCCCCGTCGGGCGGCGAACTCGTCGCGGCGGGCGCGGCCGACGGCACCATGCGCGTATGGGACGCCACGTCCGGCGACCTCCTGCACGAACTGCCCGGACACACCGCGCCCGTCTACACGGCCGTGTTCGACCCCGCCGGTCCGTTGATGGTCACCGGCGACAGGGGAGGCACCCTGCGCGTCTGGGACACGGCCACCGGCGAACTGCGCCGCGAACTGACCGGCCATCGCGGCGCCGTGTACCGGGCCGTGTTCCACCCGGACGGTTCCCTCCTCGCCGCCGGGGACGAGGCGGGCGCCGTCCGGCTCTGGGACATCCGCACCGGCGAGATCAGGCGGGAACTCCGCGGCCACACCGGCCGCGTCTACGCCATCGCCTTCCACCCGGACGGGCACATCCTCGTCACCGGCGACACCGTCGGTTCCGTCCGCCTCTGGAAGGACGGGCACGACCACCGGAACCTCCAGGGCCACGGCGGCGCCATCTACCAGGCGACGTTCAGCCCGGACGGCGGCCGACTCGCGACCGCGGACAGTTCCGGGTCCGTCCGCCTGTGGGATCCCGAGACCGGCGGGCAGCACCTCGAACTGGCGGGGCATCGCGGCGCGGTGTGGCCGTTCGCGTTCCGCCCCGACGGCGCCCAACTCGCCACCAGCAGCAACGACGGAACGGCCCGCGTCTGGGACGCCGAGACCGGTCAGTGCCGCGTCGTGTTGCGCGGCCACGGCCGCCGCGTCACCGGCGTCACGTTCAGCCCGGACGGCGGGATGCTCGCCAGTAGCGGCAACGACGGCCTCGTCCGGCTCTGGGACCCGCGCACCGGCCGGATGATCCGTGAACTGCGCGGTGTCGCCGACAACCTCACCTCCGCGGTGTTCAACACCCGCGACTCCCAGCTCGCCACCGCCACCAACGACGGCGGCGTCCACCTGTGGCAGGCCGGGACCGGCACGTTCGAACGCGAACTGAACGCGGAGACCGACCATGTGTGGGCGCAGGCCTTCTCCCCCGCCGGGGACGTCCTCGCCACCGCCAACGACGACGACACCGTCCGACTCTGGTACTGGACGACCGGCCGCGAGACCGTCAACCTCGCCGACCACCGGGGCCGTGTCCGCTCCATCGATTACCGGCCGGACGGCACCCTGGTCGCCACCGGCTGCGACGACGGCCTCGTCCGACTGTGGCACCCGCGCACGGGCGAACTCAGGGCCACCCTCCACGGCCACACCGACCGCGTCTACCGCGTGGCGTTCTCACCGTCCGGGGAAACGCTCGCGTCGGCGAGTAACGACGGCACCGTCCGACTCTGGGACCCGTCCACCGGCGAGACCGTCCACACCCTCACCGGCCACACCGGCCGCCTGTGGACGACCGCGTTCCACCCGTCCGGCAGGCTCCTCGCCACGGCGGGCGACGACATGGTCGTCCGTCTGTGGGATCCGTCGACCGGTGAAACCCTCCACACGCTCACGGGCCACACCCGCCGCGTCTGGTCGGTCGCCTTCAGCCCCGACGGCACCCTCATGGCCACGGCGGGCGACGACGGCGCCATCATCCTCTGGGACGTCCCGGAGGATGCGCCCCCCACGCACCGCGCGACCCTGCTCGGTCTGGCCGAGGGGTGGGCCGCGCTGGCCCCGGACGGCCGCTACAAGTGGGAGGGCAACGTCACCGCCGAATTCTGGTACGCCGTGGGGATGTGCCGCTTCGAGCCGGGAGAACTGGACCCCTACCTCCGCGACGTCCACCGGCTCCCCTTGGACGCCCCTTTCTGAGGCCGTTCGGCCATCAGAAGTCCAGGACGTGGCCGTGCAGGATCCGGGCGCAACCGTCGTTGGTGACGGTCCCGAAGTACGGCTCGATCGGCCTGCCCCGCCAATAGCCGGTCGCGGTCGCGTCCACCGGTTCCCAGTACTGAAGGCACAACCGTCCCTTTCTCCAGGGAACATCCTTGATGCGCCCGTTCACCATGGCGAGCTCGGCACAGGCGACTTCGGCATTGGCATGGGTCCCGCCGGCCGGTTCGCAGGTCAGCGTCGCGGTACGGGGCTTGCCGCCCTTCTGGGGTGTGACCGTGAGTTCGATCTCCGTCAGCGACGTGGGCGGAGTGCTCGCGGCGACGGCGGGAGCCGTCGCCGCGACACCGCCCACGACCAGGCTCAATCCCATGAACAGACGAATCGCTACGGAAGCCATGAACACCTCCATGATCAGGAGTGATTGGCCTCATTGCACCACCGACAAAAATTCTGTCCAGGCCTATATCCGCACACAATGGGGTCCCCGAAAGACCATTTTTACCATTTTCGATGTCCCCAGGAAGATTCCGCAGCCATCCGAAGAATCATTCACTCACGGAGACGTCGAAAAACGGCGACGCGACCACACCGCTCGTCACGGAACGCATCACGACGACCACACGAGGTACGTGATAACGACCTCAGTCGTCCTACCGGCGGGTCAGTGCGTCCCAGAGGGCGTCGACCTGGGCTTTCAGAGCGTCGAGGGAGCCGGAGTTGTCGATGACGTGGGTGGCGACGGCGCGACGGTCCTCGCGGGACGCCTGGGCGGACATGCGTGCGCGGGCGTCCTCCTCGGTCATGCCGCGCCGGGCGACGAGACGGTCGAGCTGGACGTCCTCGGGGGCGTCGACGACCACGACCTCGTCGTACTGGGACGCGAGGCCGTTCTCCGTCAGCAGCGGGACGTCGTGGACGACGACGGCGTCGGCGGGCGCCTCGTCCATCACCTGCTTCGCCCGCTCCGCCACCAGCGGGTGGACGATCGCGTTCAGGGCGGCGAGCCGGTCGGGGTCGGCGAACACGATGCGGCCGAGTTTCTCCCTGTCGAGGGCGCCGGACGGCAGCAGCACGTCCGCGCCGAACTCCGCGACGACGGCGGCGAGGCCCGGCGTGCCCGGCTCCACCACCTCGCGGGCGATCCGGTCGGCGTCGATGACGACGGCGCCGTGTTCGGCGAGGCGCCGCGCCACCTCGCTCTTGCCCGACCCGATCCCACCCGTGAGCCCCACTTTCAGCACGGGCCCACCCTAGACGGTCAGGCGGTTTCGACGGGGACGAGGGGTTTGCGCATGTGCACGAGGGTGAGGTGCGCCGCGACCCGTTCCCGGTGCGTCTCGGTGTAGCCGAGGCGGCGGTACAGGCGCAGGTTCGTCTCGCTGAGGTGGCCGGTGAACAGCACGCACGCGTCGGCGCGCCCGCCCACCTCGGCCTCCAGCGCGGCCAGCAGCCGCCCGCCGATGCCCCGGCCCTGCAGGTCGGGGACGACGACGAGCCGACCGATCAGGCACGTGTGGTCGCTGAACTGGGCGCGGACGGCGCCGACGACACGTCCGTCCAGCACGGCCTTCAGGAACACCGCGTCACCGGCCAGAGCGTTCCGGAGCTGCTCGACCGACTCGACCAGCGGAGGGAGGAACGGGTCACCGTACAGTTGCGCCTCCGTGACGTAGGCGGCGCGCTGAACGGTCAGCAGCTCCCCCGCGTCCTGCGGTCCGGCCCGTTCGATCGAGACCGTCGGTTCGCTCATGCCATGACCCTAGCGGCGGAGCGGAGGCCGGGTCCGGTCAGCGGCCGATCCGGACGGTGACGGCGACGGGATAGTGGTCCGAGGCGTCGGAGACGGGCACGTCGTAGTCGGTGACGAGGATTCCGTCCGACCCGAAGATCCAGTCGACGTGGGCGCCGTCGGACCTGGTCGGGGACGAGTCGTCGCCGATCGCGGCGCTGCGCAGGTCGGTGCCCTCGGTCAGCGCCGTCAGCTCGGGACTGCCGGGCTCGGCGTTGAAGTCCCCGCCGATCAGCGTGCGAGGCGCGCCGCCCCAGGCCCGCAACAGCACCGCGATCGACCGGGCGCGCTCGTCGGCCTGGTCGTCGCCGCCTTCGAGGTGCGTGGACCACACGTCCATCGTGGTGCCGCCGACACCGAGCCGCGCCCACACGTAGCCGCGGATCTGCGACCAGTCGCCGCGCGACATCCGTCCCGTCCCGGAGCTGCGCACCGGCAGGGACGTGAGGATCGCGTTGCCGAACTGGCCGTCGGCGGCCGGGCCCCAGATCAGCGTCATGCCGAGGCGCCGCGACAGCCACACGCCGACGTCGGCGGTGCCGGACAGCAGGGACCCGCGGCCGGCCTCCTGGAGCAGGACGACCTGGGCGCGCTGCCCCTCGATGACGCGGGCGACGCCCTCCGGGTCGAGCCGTCCCGACTGGTCGACCGCGTCGTGGATGTTGTAGCTGAGCACCCGCACCTGTCCGGGGACGGGCGCCGCCTGGGCCTTGCCGTCCGGCGCGGCGACGGTGAACACGAGCGTCCCGGCGAGGAGGCCGAGCGCGGCGGCCCCGGCGGTGAGGGCCCGCAGCGGCGCGCGGGCGGGCAGCGGCCCGCCGCGGGCGGCGGCGATCGCGGCGAGCGCGCCGAGCAGGATCCCGGCGAGGCCGGGCAGCAGGTTGTTCGGGAACGGCAGCGGGGAGACGGCGCTGACCTGGTACGGGACGAGAACGACGACGATGAGCAGGCCGCCGAGCGCGGCACCCGCGTCGATCCGCCACACCGGGCCACCGGTTCCGGCGCGCCGCAGCGGCGCCCGGCACGCGACCGCCAGCAGCCACGCCGACAACACCTGCCCGACGATCACGATGGGCACGATCTCGACACCGGAGATCGCGTACGTTCCCGCGACCGCGCCCGCGCCGACCCCGAGGACGGTGCCGCCGAGCACGCACACACCGCCCGGGACCGCCCGGACCGCGAGACCGGACGCGAGGAACGCCAGCGCGAGCCCCTGCCCGACGACGATCACGATGTGCGCGACGGTCAACGACCGCCATCCGGACGACGCGACGAACGCGGGGCTGGACAGGACGAGGACCTGCAACGCCAGGAACGGGCCGAACGCGGCGGCGCCGAGCGCGTCCCGCCACGAGATCCCGGGCGCGGCGACCGGCCCGGACGCCAGTTCCCGGTACAGCGCGGCGACACCGACGCCGACGAACGCCAGGCACGCCGCCCACGGGCCGATGCCGGACCGCCACACCGGGTCCCAGGTGGCGAAGCACATTCGTACGGCGGTGTCGATCGACAGGCCCGCGACGGTGGCGGTGGCGAACCCGACACCGGACAGGCCGCGGGCGCCCTCGTACAGCGCCGCCACGGCGATCATGCCGATGGCGGAGCCCGCGAACGCCAGCCATGTCCGCGGTTCGATGGCCTGGGCGAGGAGCCGGACGGCGAACAGCCCGCCGATCCCTGCCAGCAGCAGCCCCCGGGGGCCGGCGTACCGGCGGATCAGCGGCGCGGCGAACCCGGCGAGGCACACGACCAGCACGCCCAGTGTGGCGGCGGCCGTCCCGGCCTCGTCGGCGAAGTGGTCGAGCTGGGGCGGCGAGAACCGCAGCGTCTGCGCGAGCACCGCGACGGTGACCGCGATCAGCGCGAGTCTCGCGGGGCCCTGCGGAACGATCGGCGGCGCGCCCTCGGCGGGACCGCCGGTCCTGGCGCCGGTGACGGTGTCGGCGTCTGTGCTGGCCAATTGAACGAGTGCTCCCGGGACGGAACGGCGAGACTACCGAAAAGAACAGCGCAACCGAGCACGGCCGGAGGCCGATCCGTCAAGATCGTTCTCCGGCCGTGTTCGGGACGTCACAGGCCGATGATCGGCCCCGGGGTCACTGGCCTCCGGACAGCTTCTCCCGCAGCGCGGCGAGCGCCTCGTCGGTGGCGAGCGCGCCGCCCCCGGACTCGCTCTCCCCGCCGCCGGAGTAGGAGGTCTCGCCGCCGCCACCGCCGCCGCCGCCCGCGGACTCCCCGCCGGCCTCGGCCTCGGCCTTGCGGGCCTCCTCGATCTGCTTGCGGTGCGCGTCGAACCGGGACCGGGCCTCGGCGTACTGCCGCTCCCACGTCTCCCGCTGCTCGTCGAAGCCCGGCAGCCACTCGCCCGTCTCGGCGTCGAAGCCCTCGGGGTACTTGTAGTTGCCCTGCTCGTCGTACTCGGCGGGCATGCCGTACAGGGTCGGGTCGAAGTCCTCTTCCTCGATCCCGGCGGCGCCCTCGTTGGCCTGCTTGAGCGACAGGCTGATCCGGCGCCGGTCGAGGTCGATGTCGATGATCTTCACGAAGATCTCGTCGCCGACCTGGACGACCTGCTCGGGGATCTCCACGTGCCGCTCGGCCAGCTCGGAGATGTGCACCAGGCCCTCGATGCCCTCCTCGACGCGGACGAACGCGCCGAACGGCACCAGCTTGGTGACGCGTCCCGGCACGACCTGCCCGATCTGGTGGGTGCGGGCGAACTGCTGCCACGGGTCCTCCTGCGTCGCCTTCAGCGACAGCGAGACCCGCTCGCGCTCCATGTCGACGTCCAGGACCTCGACCGTGACCTCCTGGCCGACCTCGACGACCTCGGACGGGTGGTCGATGTGCTTCCAGGACAGCTCGGAGACGTGCACCAGCCCGTCGACCCCGCCGAGGTCGACGAACGCGCCGAAGTTGACGATGGAGGACACGACGCCCTTGCGGACCTGGCCCTTCTGCAGGGTGTTGAGGAAGGTCTGGCGGACCTCGCTCTGCGTCTGCTCCAGCCACGCGCGCCGCGACAGCACCACGTTGTTGCGGTTCTTGTCCAGCTCGATGATCTTGGCTTCGAGCTCGCGTCCCACATACGGCTGCAGGTCACGCACGCGCCGCATCTCGACCAGCGAGGCGGGCAGGAAGCCGCGCAGCCCGATGTCGAGGATGAGACCGCCCTTGACGACCTCGATGACGGTCCCGGTGACGATGCCGTCCTCGTCCTTGATCTTCTCGATCGTGCCCCAGGCGCGCTCGTACTGGGCGCGCTTCTTGGACAGGATCAGCCGTCCCTCCTTGTCCTCCTTCTGGAGGACGAGGGCTTCGACGTGGTCCCCGACGGACACGACCTCGTTCGGGTCGACGTCGTGCTTGATGGACAGCTCACGCGAGGGGATGACCCCCTCGGTCTTGTAGCCGATGTCGAGGAGGACCTCGTCACGATCGACCTTGACGACAGTGCCTTCGACAATGTCGCCGTCATTGAAGTACTTGATGGTCTCGTCGATCGCGGCGAGGAAGGCTTCCTCGGACCCGATGTCGTTGACCGCTACCTGCGGGGTGGTCGAGGTGGCCTCGGTGCTGCTCGTCATGTGTCGGCTGGCTCCGCTACGGACATGGAAGTCGTATGGGTTGTGCGCGGAGGGCCGTTATCCGCCCTGCCGAAGACCGGAATGGGACGCGGACGCCGCCGCGTCGGTGAACCGAACCGTTGTCGCCGACCTGACCGAGCGCGAGCCTGCTCCGTCCGAAGCGCGCGCAGGCCCACAGCGCAGCGATCAGGATATGGGACCAGCCTCCCGGGGTCAATCCGCTGCGGAGGGCGCCGCTCAGTACGCACGGGCCCTGCCGCGAAATTCCTTCGCGAGCCGCCCCTCGACAGCCCTGGGAAACGTCACGGTGCCGGGATCTCCGTCAGATGTGTACCGTTCATCAGGATTCTTGTCCAGATATTCGAGCCACGCCGCCGAGCAGAACTTCGTGCAGTCGTTCTCTTTAATCTTGTCCTCGGCGCGCACCCGCGGGATGTTCCACCGATCGAAGTCCTCATGGAACGGCGACGGCGAGGGCCGCCACCCCGCGAGGAAGATCCCCTGGAAGCCGTACCGGCCACCGTCCGCGCGCGCCCACGCGACCTTCCGCGGAACCGCCCCGTACGGGTAGGCCAGCGTCGAGGTGTGCCGTCCCACCAGCCGGACGACCCGCTCCTCCAGCCCACCGATCTCCGCCCGCACCTCACCCTGCGACAGCCCCGCCAGGCTCGGATGCGACATCGTGTGGTTGCCGAGCTCGAACCCCCGCTGGACGAGCCATTTCAGCCCCACCGCCGCCTGCGCCTCCGCCATCCCGAACAGGTCCTTGTTCAGATAGAAGGTCGCCACCGCCCGAAACCCGGGGTTCTCCCGCGCGACCCGCTGCATGATCGCGACCGCCGTGTCGGCCTTGGGCCACCCGTTGGCATCGAGCGCGAAGTGTCCGGGCGTGCTGTCATCGAACGTCAGCACCACCGGATGCCGCCCGGCCGGCACATCGAACCGCCCACCGACGAACTCCGCCGCCGTGATCGGCGTGTACCCACCCTTGGCCAACCGCGTCAACTCGTCGTACAGCTCCTTCGTCGACCGATCCAGCGGCGTCTCGGCCTTCGGCACGATCCGGTGATACATCAACACCGGAATCTGCCCCAACTCGTTCGCCTTGACGGCCACAGCCCCCGGCGCCGCCCCCGGAACCGGCCCACTGGGCGTCACGGCCACCACGGGCGCACGAGGCGTCCGACTCACCTTGGCGACCGCCCCCGCCGCAGCCCCGGCCCGCTTCCCCTCCGGCCGAACCGCCGGAAGCACCAGCCCCAGCACCACCGCGCAGACGACCACAACTCCAGCGATCTTGTGAAGCAGAGGCACGCTACCCCCCGCCGGTCAACCCGAACAGGACCCGGGGACACAGTACGGCCCCCTGACATCTACGGACACCCACCCGAATACCCGCATGATCCCCATTAACCCTGCGACACTACGCCCCAACCCTCCGTCACGACGCCGGCTCCACCGGCCAGACGCCTGTCAAGGCGACCGAGGCACCCTCAACCAGAGCCAAGACTTGACGGACCCAAACCCCACACTGACCCGCACCTCACCAATTCGCGCCCAAAGTCACTCCGACGGATCCTTCTCGGCTCGACTCCCGTCCGCCGCCGGCTGGGGCCTGCGCCAGCGCGGATTACGCCTCACCCCGAGGTTCTCGAGCCCGACCTCGTTCCCGGTGTCGCTGCGCAGCTCGACCCGCACAGGAGCACCGGTGTCATGTTCGACGTACAGAAGCGGCGCCTCCCCGCCCTGAAGGTACTTGTCACCCCATTGCATCAGGGCGAGGACGACCGGCAGCAGGTCGCGTCCCATCTCGGTGAGCACGTACTCGTCACGGGTGCGGCCGCCCTCGTCGCGGTAGGGACGCCTGGCGAGCAGTCCGGCCTCGGTGAGATGGCGCAGCTGCCTGGCCGCGATGCGCTCGGTGATCCCGACGCGTCGCGCGAAGCCGGTGAAGCGGGTGGTGCCGTAGTAGGCCTCCCGCAGGATCAGCAGCGACGACCTGGTCCCCACGATCTCCAGGGCCTTGACCAGCGAACAGTGGTCGGTCTTCCACGAACCGAGGTCCGCGAGGGGACCCTCCATCACAGCGGACATGGACCCATGGTATCCGCCAACGACTTCACCAATGTATAGTCAGCCTGCCTATACAAAAGTGAAGTCAGATGGGACGCTCGCATGATTTCAGAAGCGCCGACGACCACCCGACGAACGCAGGGCGACCGCTCGACGGCCATCGTGTTCGTGCTCTGCGCGGCCGCGTTCATGGCCATGCTCGACGTCTTCGTCGTCAACGTCGCGTTCACCGACATCGGCCGGAGCTTCCCCGGCTCGTCCCTGCCCGACCTCAGCTGGGTCCTCAACGCCTACACGATCGTCTACGCGGCGCTGCTGATCCCGGCCGGACGCCTCGCCGACCGACACGGCAGGAAGGTCGGGTTCCTCGCCGGACTCGCCCTCTTCACCCTCGCAAGCGCCGCCTGCGCAACGGCACCGACGCTGTGGTGGCTGGTGACCTTCCGCGCGCTGCAGGCCGCCGGTGCCGCCGCGCTCACGCCCGCCAGCCTCGGCCTGCTGCTCACCGCCCTTCCTCCCGAACGGCGCGCGGGCGCGGTGAAGCTGTGGGCGACCACCAGTTCCCTGGCCGGCGCGCTGGGCCCGGTGACCGGTGGCGCGCTGGTGCAGTTGTCCTGGCAGTGGGTGTTCCTCATCAACCTGCCAATAGGAATCCTGGTCTTCGCCGCCTCGAAGTATCTCCTCCCCGAGTCGCGCGACGACTCGGGAAAGACCCCCGACCTCACCGGCGGGGCACTGCTCGCCATCACCCTCAGCGTGGCCGCACTCGCCTTGGTGAAGGGCGACGAGTGGGGCTGGACCGACACGAAGACATTGAGCGCCTCCGCCACCGCCCTAATCGGACTGGCGCTCTTCCTCACACGAATCAAACGGCATCCGACCCCGTTCATCGACCCCGCTCTGTTCCGCGTGCCGACCTTCGCCTGGGCCAACACCACGGTCCTACTGTTCTGCACGGCGTTCGGCGCGGCCTTCCCCTGCATCGTGCTGTGCCTGCAGAACATGGCGGAACTCAGCCCGATCGACACCGGCCTAGCGATCATGCCGGGCCCACTCATGGTCCCGATCTTCGCGATCATCGGCCAGCGACTCCTCCGACGAGTCCCCCCGAACACCCTGATCGCCTCGGGCAACCTCCTGTTCGGCGCCGGCGCCGCAATGCTGGCCACGTCCCTCAACGTGAACTACATCACCCAGATCCTGCCCGGGTGGATCGTCATCGGCGCCGGCATCGGTCTGGCCCTCCCCACCCTGCTGGGTGCAGCCACCACCGGCCTGCCCCCCGCTCAAGCCGCCACCGGCAGCGCCGTGGTCAACACCAGCCGCCAACTCGGCTACGTCCTGGGCGTCGCCATCTTCGTCGCCGTCATAGGAACGCTCCACTCCTCCCCCGACCAAACCCGAGCAGTCTTCGAAAACGCCTGGTGGTTCATCGCCCTGACAGCGTCCCTGAGCGCCACCACCGCCCTAGGCATCAAGCCCCCACCCCCCACCCACAACCGCCCCTGATCACACCCCACAACTCACCACCCCCGCCGAGCCACGACACACCGTGCCACCTTCCAGCCCGCGAGAACAACGAGGCAGCGATCGCACCGCAACCACGCGACGACCTCAGGATTCGCGATCGCCCCCGAAGGCAGTTTCAACCGAACCCAGAACCCGATCGCGCAGCGAGCCGAAGCAACGCCACCGATCGCACGCAGGTCACAACGCTAGAAAAGCGCAGCGCCCGAATGAGGAGGCACCACAAAAGCACACGAGCCCGAAATTAGCCCTATCCAATAACCCCAGCCACCACAGCGCCCCCGCCACAACCCCAATGTTGGCGATCGCGTCCGAAGGCAGGTCTAAGCGAAGCAAGAACCTGATCGCGCAGCGACCCGCCAGGCAAGCCGAAGCGATGCCAGCGATCGCCCGCAGTTCACGACGATGGAGGGCCCTCCGGGCCCGAAGGAGGAGTGCACTGCAATAAACACAGCAACCCGCCTTACCCACCCACCCCAGCCACCACAGCAACCCCCCAACAACCTCAAGGTTTGCGATCGCGTCCGAAGGCAGGTTCAAGCGAAGCGAGAACCTGATCGCGCAGCGAGCCGCAAGGCGAGCCGAAGCGATGCCAGCGATCGCACCGCAGTTCACGACGATAGAGGGCGCGCAGCGCCCGAAAGAGGAGTATGCACTGCCATAAACACCGCAACCACCCGGACGCGACAACCCCAGCCCGCCTCCGCAACCACGCAACAACCTGAGCCACTGCGATCGCGTCCGAAGGCAGGTTCAAGCGAAGCGAGAACCTGATCGCGCAGCGAGCCGCCAGGCGAGCCGAAGCGATGCCAGCGATCGCACCGCAGTTCACGACGATAGAGGGCGCGCAGCGCCCGAAAGAGGAGTATGCACTGCCATAAACACCGCAACCACCCGGACGCGACAACCCCAGCCCGCCTCCGCAACCACGCAACAACCTGAGCCACTGCGATCGCGTCCGAAGGCAGGTTCAAGCGAAGCGAGAACCTGATCGCGCAGCGAGCCGCCAGGCGAGCCGAAGCGATGCCAGCGATCGCACCGTGTTTTTCGACGATGGAGGCCCGCCAGGGCCGAAGGAGGAGAAAAATACAAAAAAACTAGTGCGCTGCTTCCTGCCAGGTGCGGCCGGTGCCGGTGGAGATGCTGAGGGGGGCGCGGAGGTCGTAGGCGCCGGCCATTTCGGTGCGGACGAGGGTTTTGAGGTCGTCGAGTTCGCCGGGGGCGACTTCGAAGACGAGTTCGTCGTGGACCTGGAGGAGCATTCGGGAGGTGAGGCCGGCGGTGGTGAGGGCGCGGTCGACGTTGAGGCCGGCGACTTTGATGATGTCGGCGGCGGAGCCCTGGATGGGGGCGTTGAGGGCCATGCGTTCGGCCATTTCGCGGCGTTGGCGGTTGTCGGAGTTGAGGTCGGGGAGGTAGCGGCGGCGGCCGAGGATGGTTTCGGTGTAGCCGTCGTGGCGGGCTTTGGCGACGACGTCGCGGAGGTAGTCGCGGACGCCGCCGAACTGTTGGAAGTACTCCTCCATGAGGCCGCGGGCCTCGTCGGGGGAGATGCGGAGTTGTTGGGAGAGGCCGTAGGCGGACAGGCCGTAGGCGAGGCCGTAGTTCATGGCCTTGATGCGGGCGCGGAGTTCGGAGTCGATCTGGTCGGGTGGGAGGCCGAAGACGCGGGAGGCGGTGATGGTGTGGAAGTCGGCGCCGGAGTTGAAGGCCTCGAGGAGGGCGTCGTCTTCGGAGAGGTGCGCCATGATGCGCAGTTCGATCTGGGAGTAGTCGGCGGTGAGGAGGGTCTCGTAGTCCTGTGAGACGACGAACGCCTCGCGGATCTGGCGGCCTTCGGCGGTGCGGATCGGGATGTTCTGCAGGTTCGGGTCGGTGGAGGAGAGACGGCCGGTGGCGGCGATCATCTGGTTGAAGGTGGTGTGGATGCGTCCGGCGTCGTCGGCCATGGGGATGAGGGAGTCGACGATGCTCTTGAGTTTGGCGACCTCGCGCCAGCGGAGGATGTGGTCGAGGACGGGGTGGGGGTCCTTCTCCTGGAGGTTGGTGAGGGCCTCGGAGTCGGTGGTGTAGCCGGTCTTGGTGCGTTTGGTCTTGGGGAGTTTCAGTTCGTCGAAGAGGACCTGTTGCACCTGTTTGGGCGAGCCGAGGTTGAACTCGTGGCCGACCTTCTCGTGTGCCTGTTGTTCCTGCTCTTTGACCTGGGCGCCGAGGGACGCGGAGAGCCCGGCGAGGTGGTCGGTGTCGACGGCGATCCCGGCGCGTTCCATGCCGGCGAGGACGCCGACGAGCGGGAGTTCCACGTCGTGGAGCAGGCGGGTGGCGCCGCGTTTGTCGAGGTCGATGTCGAGGACGTCGGCGAGTTCGGTGACGGCGCGGGCGCGGACGGCGAGGGCCTGGGCGGCCTCTTCCTCGCCGGAGCCGTCGAGGGTGAGCTGGCCGTTGTCCTCGGTTTCGGTGCGCAGTTCGCGGTGCAGGTAGCGCAGGACGAGGTCGGCGAGGTCGAAGGTGCGCTGCCCGGGGAGCGCGAGGTAGGCGGCGAGGGCGGTGTCGCTGGTGACGCCGGCGAGGGTGATGCCGCGGGCGGCGAGGGCCAGCATGGGGCCCTTGGCGTCGTGGATCGCCTTGGGACGGCGGGTGTCGGCGAGGTAGGCGGCGAGGGCGCGTTCGTCGTCCTCGATCAGCTCGGCGGGGTCGAGGTGGACGGCGGGGCCGTGTTTGGACGCCAGGGCCAGGGCGGTGATCTCGCCGGTGCCGCGGCCCCAGGTGCCGGTGACGGCGATGCCGAGGCGGTCGTCGGCGTTGGCGTCGAGCCAGGCGCCGAGCGCGCCGGGCTCCAGGGCGTCGAGGTGGACGTCGAAGCCCTCGTCGGCCTCGGGTTCGGCCGCGGAGATGGAGGCGTACAGGCGTTCGCGCAGGACGCGGAACTGCAGCGAGTCGAAGAGGGTGTGGATCTCCTCGCGGTCCCACTGGCCCATCGCGAGCTGCGGCGGCGTCAGTTCCAGGCCGACCTCGGTGTCGAGCTTGTTGATCTGGTGGTTGCGCAGCACTCCGGCGAGGTGTTCGCGGAGGCTGTCGCCGGCCTTGCCCTTGATCTCGTCGACGCGGGCGACGAGGGTGTCGAGGTCGCCGTACTTGGTGAGCCATTTGGCGGCGGTCTTCGGGCCCACGCCGGGGACGCCGGGCAGGTTGTCGCTGGTCTCGCCGACGAGCGCGGCGAGTTCGCGGTACCGCTCGGGCGGGACGCCGTACTTGGCCTGGACGGCGGCCGGGTCCATGCGGGAGAGCTCGGAGACGCCGCGGACCGGGTACAGGATGGTGACGTCGTCGTTGACGAGCTGGAAGGCGTCCCGGTCGCCGGTGACGATGAGGGTCTGCATGCCCGCGTTCTGGGCCTGGACGGACAGGGTGGCGATGATGTCGTCCGCCTCGAACCCGGCGACCGACAGCCGCGGGATGCGCAGCGCGTCCAGCACCTCGAAGATCAGGCTGATCTGGCTGCGGAACTCGTCGGGGGCCTTCTGCCGTCCCGCCTTGTACTCGACGTACTGCTCGTGCCGGAACGTCGGCTCGGAGCGGTCGAACGCCACGGCGATGTGGGTCGGCTCCTCGTCGCGCAGGACGTTGATGAGCATCGAGGTGAAGCCGTACACGGCGTTCGTCGGCTGGCCGTCGGTCGTGGAGAAGTTCTCCACGGGCAACGCGAAGAACGCCCGGTAGGCCAGGGAGTGCCCGTCGAGCAGG
The DNA here is from genome assembly GCF_003634705.1 of Actinomadura pelletieri DSM 43383. Taxonomy (GTDB): domain Bacteria; phylum Actinomycetota; class Actinomycetes; order Streptosporangiales; family Streptosporangiaceae; genus Spirillospora; species Spirillospora pelletieri. Next base: position 264,533 of record NZ_RBWU01000003.1, read on the forward strand.
AGGAGCCGTTCACGCTTGTCAGGGGTCGCTGCTTTCGTCGCCACACCAGGACTCTAGTCTGCGTGGACGACACTTTCTCGGAGGTGCGGTGACCGGAGACGAGTACGGCGACCTGGCGAGGACCATGGGCGTCGAGTACCTGGAGACCTCGGCGGAACGCGTGGTGGGGCGGATGCCCGTCGCGGGCAACACCCAGCCGTACGGGTTGCTGCACGGTGGCGCGTCGTGCGTCCTGGCGGAGTCGCTCGGCTCCATCGCCGCGATGATGCACGCCGGGGAGGGCCGCATCGCCGTCGGCATCGAGATCAACGCCACCCATCACCGGTCGGCCACGGAGGGGCATGTCATCGGTGTGGCGACCCGGGTGCACGGCGGCCGGACGCTCGCCACCTACGACATCGTCATCACCGACGACCGGGACCGGCGGGTCTGCACCGCGCGCCTGACCTGCATGATCCGGGACGCCCCCCAGGCCTGACGGGCCCTGGCCGGCGTGCGCGGCCGGTCGTCCTTCCTTTGCGGTGTGCGCCTCGGGGTCTGTAGCGTGGATCGGAACGGCCCGGGGTCACCGAGTAGACAACGTACGCGCCCGGGGAAGGTTCGTACGGCCCCAAAGGTGACCCCGGGTCAACGTGTGTCCGGGGACGATACGACACCGGCATGAGGCTGTTGGTGGTTTCGGTTGGGTTGCGAATCGTCCCGGTGCCTTCAGCCGTGCCGCGATCGGCCGTACCGTCCGGGTATGCGCCTGCGTGCCCCTCGTCCGCGGATCGCGGCCGCCGCGATCGCGCTCGGCGCCGCCGCCGTCGCGCTGCCCGGCTGCTCCGGTTCGGAGCGGGCCGAGGCGCCGCCCACCTACCATGTTCCGGCCGAGCGGGCCCGCGAGGGCGAGTCCGTCCCGCGCGGCAAGACCGGACGCAGCGCCGACCTGCACTTCACCGTCCTCGGGTTCCGGGAGGGCATGACCGAGGTCATGGGCACCCACACCGCGATGGGCTCCAAGGGCACCTTCACCCGTGTCCGCGTCCTGGCGGTCAACACCGGCCGCGACATCCAGGTCTTCGACACCTGGAAGCAGCGTCTCGTCACCACCGACGGCCGGGGCCACTCCCCCGACGTCAACGCCACCATGATCAAACGGCAGCCGGAGCGGCTGTCGGTCGGCGCGTCCATGCGCGTCGAGTTCGATCTGTGGTTCGACGTGCCGCGCGGCGCGCGGGTCCGGGCCGTCCTTCTCTACGGCTCCCCGCCCGTCGGCGCCGTCGGCGACCCCGACCCCACCGAGATCCGCCTTCCCTGACCCCCCGCCCCGGCGCTCAGAAGCGCCCAGAGCGCCATGACGCGGCACGCCCGTCCAGAACCCGGCGAACCGGACTGGACGGGCGCGTAACGCGAACGGGGAGCCGCTACGAAGGGGAATCCTCCTCCGGGTCGTCCACCGGCTCGGCGGACGAGACGTCCGAGGCCGCGGCCAGGTCGTCGCCCGCCGCGCCGCCCAGGTAGGCCGCGCGGACCTGCGGGTCGTCGAGCAGGTCGCGCGCCGGGGCCGACTTCACGACCCGGCCCGTCTCCAGCACGTAGGCGCGGTGCGCGATCTGCAGCGCCTGCTGGGCGTTCTGCTCCACCAGCAGCACCGTGGTGCCCCGCCGGTTGATCTCCACGATGATCGAGAAGATCTGCTGGACGAGCATGGGCGCGAGGCCCATCGACGGCTCGTCCAGGAGCAGCACCTTCGGCTTGGCCATCAGCGCGCGCCCGATCGCGAGCATCTGCTGCTCGCCACCGGACATCGTGCCGCCCGCCTGCGTCCGGCGCTCGGCCAGGCGCGGGAACAGTTCGTACGCCTCGGCCAGTTCCTTGGACGCGTCGTCCTTACGGGCGTAGGCGCCCATCAGGAGGTTCTCCTCCACGGTCATCCCGGGGAAGATCCCGCGCCCTTCCGGGGCCTGCCCGATCCCGGCGAGGACCCGCTTGTGCCCGGGCATCCGGCTGATGTCCTGGCCGTCGAAGCGGATCGCGCCCGAGGACAGGTTCCGCAGGCCCGAGATCGTCTTCAGCGTGGTCGTCTTTCCGGCGCCGTTGGCGCCGATCAGCGTCACGATCTCACCGTCGTCGACGGACGCGGAGATGCCCTTCAGCGCCGCGATCTTTCCGTAGTGGACGTGGATGTCCTCGATCTCAAGAAGCATCGGCCGGAGCCCCCAGATACGCCTCGATCACCCGCGGATCGTTCTGCACCTCGGCCGGAAGGCCGTCGGCGATCTTCTGCCCGAAGTCGAGCACCGCGACCCGGTCGCTGATGCCCATCACCAGGCTCATGTCGTGCTCGATGAGCAGCACGGTCACGCCGGTGTCGCGGATCCTGCGGATCAGGTCCTGCAACGCCACCTTCTCCGCGGGGTTCATGCCGGCGGCGGGCTCGTCCAGCAGCAGCAGCTTCGGGTCGGTCGCCAGCGCCCGCGCGATCTCCAGGCGCCGCTGGTCGCCGTATGGGAGGTTCTTGGCGGCCTCCTCGCCACGGTGCGGGATGCCGACCAGTTCCAGCAGCTCACGGGCCTTCTCCCGGCCGCGGCGCTCCTCGCGGCGATGCCACGGCAGTCCCAGGCCCGCGGCGACGAAACCCGTCCGGTGGTGCGCGTCCGCGCCCACCAGGACGTTCTCGACCGCCGACATGTTGTGGAACAGGCGCACGTTCTGGAACGTCCGCGCCACACCCAGTTTGGTGACGACGTACCGCTTCTTCCCGTCGATGCGCTTGCCGCGGAACACGACCTGGCCCTCGGACGGCCGGTACACGCCGGTGGTGACGTTGAACACCGTCGTCTTCCCGGCGCCGTTCGGGCCGATCAACGCGAAGATCTCGCCCTCGCCGATCGTGATGTTCACCTTGTTGAGCGCGACCACGCCGCCGAACCGCATGACGATGTCCCGCAGTTCGAGCACGGGCATCGGGTTCTTCGTCCCGCTCACTTGCCCTCCTCCCGTGACTCCACCGGGCCGGGGCCGTCATGTTCCGGTACGGCGACCTCGGCTCCCAGGCTGCCCATGCCGCCGGTGCCTTCGGCCAGTTCGGCCTTGCGTTGCCGGGACGGCCACAGCCCCTCCGGACGGAAGATCATCATGACCACCAGCGCGGCACCGAAGATCAGCATCCGGTAGTCCTTCAGCTCCCGGAACCGTTCCGGCAGCCAGGCCAGCAGCGCGGCGCCGAGCATCACGCCGGGCAGGTTGCCCGAGCCGCCCAGCACCACACCGGCCAGGATCAGCGCCGACACGATGAACTCGAAGTTCAGCGGGGTGATGGACGTCTGCTGCGAGGCGTAGACCACGCCGCCGCTGCCGCCGATCGCGGCGCCGATGGCGAACGCGGCCAGCTTGAACTTGAACGTCGGCACGCCCATGAGCTCCGCCGCGTCCTCGTCCTCGCGGATCGACGCCCACGCGCGCCCCACCCGCGACCTCTCCAGCCGCTTCACGAAGATGATCGAGATGATGATGAAGAGCAGCAGCAGGTAGTAGTACGGCCGGGCGTCCAGCAGCCCGTACTTCAGCGGCTGCACGCCGAAGATCTCCCACTCCGACAGCGACGGCGGGTGCGGGATTCCCTGCACACCGCGCGGTCCGTTCACGTAGTCGCTGTTGTTCGCGGTCCGTTTGACGATCTCACCGAAGCCGAGCGTGACGATCGCCAGATAGTCGCCGCGCAGCCGCAGTGTGGGCGCCCCGAGGATCACTCCGGCCAGCGCGGAGAACGCGATCGCCAGGACCAGCGACTCCCAGAACGTCCAGTCGTACTTGGTCGCGAAGATCGCCATCGTGTAGGCGCCGACCGCGTAGAAGGCCACGTATCCGAGGTCGAGCAGGCCGGCCATGCCGACGACGACGTTCAGGCCGATCGCGAGCAACACGTAGATCGCGATCTGGGTGCTGAGCATCCCGGCCCAGTCGACGCCGCTCGGCGCCATGAACGAGCCGATCGACTCGCTCGGCAGGAGCAGCCCGAAGATGATGAGCACGCCGTACACGATCCAGCGCACCGCGGCCGGGGCACCGGCCCAGGCGTCGCGGAGCGGATCGAGGGAGAGCCTGTCGCGGACCTGGCCGAGGCCGCCGTTTCCGTTTCCGTTCTTTGTGAGGTTCATGCGCGCGCCCGCTGGAGAGATTCACCGAGAATGCCGGTGGGACGGAACATCAGGACGAGGATCAGCAGGGTGAACGCGACGACGTCCCGCCACTGAGATCCGAAGATGCTCGATCCGTACATCTCCAGCAGCCCCAGGGTGAAGCCGCCGGCCAACGCGCCACGGATGTTGCCGATGCCGCCGAGCACCGCCGCGGTGAAGGCCTTGATGCCGAGCAGGAATCCGACGAAGTAGTTCGTGGTCTCGAACCGCAGGAAGTACAGCGCGGCGGCGACACCCGCCATGATGCCGCCGACGAGGAACGTCGCCGACACCACCCGGTCGATGTTGACGCCCATCAGGACCGCGGTCTCCGGGTCCTGCGCCGTCGAGCGGATTCCGCGGCCGAGCCTCGTCCGGTTCACGAACTGGTCCAGCGCGATCATCATCAGCACCGCGCCGACGAAGATGATCAGTTGATCGTTGCGGATCACGATCCCGCCGGTGTCGACGACGTTCGACAGATCCTTGAAGTGCTCGTTGACGTCGAGCTTGCCTCCCTCCTTCGAGGTACCGAAGATCCAGCGGACGCCCACCGTGCCCATCAGCTGCTGGATGAAGATCGACGCGCCGATCGCGGAGATCAGCGCCGCGAGCCGGGACGCGCCCTTCTTGCGCAGCGGCCGGTACGCGGTCGCCTCCAGCAGCATCGCGCCGCCGCCCGAGACCGCGCCGGCCACCACGGCCATCAGCACCACGACGCCGATGAGGGTGATGCCCCCCACGTCGGACACGCCCATGGTCCGCGCCGTCCACAGCGCGGCGAACGTACCGACCATGAAGATGTCGGCATGCGCGAAATTGATCAGCCTGAGCACGCCGTAGACCATCGTGTAGCCGAGCGCCAGGAGCGCGTAGATCGCGCCCAGCGCCAGCCCGTCGATGGTCGACGGCCAGAATTGATTGATGAAGTCGTCGAGCACCTTCGGTCGCCTTCGTCAAAGGAGCGGGAGCGCTGTAGCGCTCCCGCTCCCGCGCCATCAAGGGCCCCCGGAACGGGGGACGGTCAGGTCTGTACTGGCGTGGTGACGCCTACGAGACCTTCGCTTCGTTGCTGTTTCCGAGGAGGGGGATCGTGTTGCCCTTCACCTCGTAGATGAAGATGTCCTGTGCCGCGAGCTCACCCTTGCCGTCGAACTTGATCGGCTTCCCGACGCCCTGGGTGTCGAGCGTCTTCAGGAAGTTGTTGATCGCCTCCGGCTCGGTGTGACCCGCCTTGACCGCCTCGATGAAGGCAGTCGCGGCGTCGTAGCCCTCGGTCGAGTAGATCGCGACCTCGGAGCCGAACTTCGTCTTGTAGTCGGTCGCGAACTTCTTGGCCTTCTCGTTCGTCTTGCCCTCGGCGTCGATGAGGCAGCCGCAGCTGAGCAGCGCGCCCTGCGCGTTCTCCTGGCCGGCGCCCTCGATCAGCCCGGCGGCGAGCGAGCCGTCGCCCGACATCATCTTGCCCTTGTAGCCGCCCTCGCGGAGCTGCTTGAAGAGCCGTCCGGCCACCGCGTAGTAGCCACCGAAGTACACCGCGTCGGGCTTGAACTGGTTGATCTTGTTGACGGTCGAGGAGTAGTCCGTGGCCTTGTCGTCCACCGCGTCCGTCTGGGTCTGGGCTCCCTTGGTTCCGGCCGCCTTCGCGATGGCGTCGGTGAGGCCCTTGCCGTAGGCCTGGTTGTCGGACACCAGGTAGATCTTCTTCGCCTTGACCGAGTTCACCAGGAAGTTCGCGGCGCCGTCGCTCTGCACGGCGTCGTCGGCGACCACACGGTGCCAGTACTTCCAACCCTTCTCGGCCAGCGTGATGCTCGTCGCGGACGGCGACACGCTCGGAACCTTGGCCTCTTCCAGGATCGGGCCGACGCTCTCGGACTCACCGGAGAAGGCGGGCCCGATCAAACCGACGATCTTGTCGTTCTTGACCGCGCCCTGCGCCAGGGGCGTCGCCTGCTCCGCCTTGCCCTGGCTGTCATATGTCTTAAAGTTGATCTTGACCTTGGGGTTGGTGGCGTTGTACTGCTCGATGGCCAGCTGGGCGCCCTGCTTGGGCGGGATCACCAGACCCGAGTTCTCACCGGTCAGGTCCCCCATGAACCCGATCGTGACTCCGTCACCGCCGCCGCTACCCCCGTCATCGTCGCCACCGCAGGCCACGGCGCTGAGTGCGAGCGTCACGCCCATCACCACCGCGCCGGTGATCCTCATCTTGTTGCGCCGCAAGGTGCCCAACCTTTCCATCCGGATCCAGGAGAGGATCGGGTACGAGTCGTGCCCCGATGCCGAGCTCTCGGTTGGAGGAATCGGGCAACCGGGGACCAGGTATGTCGTACACCGTCGACCCGCCCCAGAACAGGACCCTCGGATAGAAGGGTTACTCGTTCGTTACGACCCCGTGCTCATCCGAATCCGGGCATTGCCAGGCATAATTACTCTATGTAATCGGTCAGGCCCAGTCCGAAGACTTCGGTTTGGCTCTTGACAACGTGATAAATAACAGGGTTGAAATGTCAACCTGCGGTCGACTCGTCCGGCCCCCGCGACCCCGTTCCGTGGTTTCGCGACTCGCCTTCCGCCGCCCCGGCCGCTCCCGCCACGACCGCCTCGGCGACGGCCCGCATCGTGAGTCGCCGGTCCATGGACGTCTTCTGGATCCACCGGAACGCGTCCGGCTCCGACCACCCGTGCGCCTGCTGCAACAGCCCCTTCGCGCGGTCGACCACCTTGCGGGTCTCCAGGCGTTCCTGCAGGCCGGCGACCTCCGCCTCCAGCGCCCGCAGCTCGGTGTACCGGCTGACGGCCATCTCGATCGCGGGCGCGAGGTCGGTCTTGGAGAACGGCTTGACGAGGTAGGCCATCGCGCCCGCCTCCGTCGCGCGCTGGACGAGTTCGCGCTGGGAGAACGCGGTGAGGATCACCACCGGCGCGATCCGCTCCGCCGAGATCCGCTCCGCCGCCGAGATCCCGTCCAGCACGGGCATCTTGACATCGAGGATCACCAGGTCGGGGCGTAGCTCACCGGCCAGCCGCACGGCGGCCTCGCCGTCTCCGGCCTCTCCGACGACCTCGTATCCGTCCTCCTGAAGCATCTCCTTCAGGTCCAGCCGGATCAGGGCCTCGTCTTCCGCGATCACCACTCGCCGAGCGCTCTCCACGCCCACGAGCCTACCGAAACCCGCTACCCTGTCCTGTGCCGCCCCTGCCAGGGCACCGCCCGGCTATCATCGCCTTCGTCGTCCGCTTTCACCGGACCACGCCCCGATATCCCAACGGCAGAGGAAATGGTCTCAAACACCATCTAGTGTGGGTTCGAATCCCACTCGGGGCACAGACCACGAAGCCGCCGCCCGATCCGGGCGGCGGCTTCGAGCGTTGTGGCGGCGCATTATGGGCGGTCGTCCCCGCCGCCGGGCGCACGTTTCCGGAGTGACGTGGAAACGAGATCGATTAGTGATCCGGGCCCGGTCAGTGCTGGACGGCGATGGCGTCGCCGATGCTGTGGACGCGCAACGCGTTGGTGGAGCCGGGGGTGCCGGGGGGCGAACCGGCGACCACGACGACCTTGTCGCCCTTCTGGCAGCGGCCGAGTTCGAGAAGGGCCTGCTCGACCTGGGCGAACATGGCGTCGGTGTGGTCGGCGTGCGGGACGACGAAGGTCTCGACGCCCCAGACGTGGGCGAGGCGTCCCCGGACGGCGGGCACGGACGTGAAGGCGAGCAGCGGGATCGGCGACCGGTAGCGCGACAGGCGCCGGGCGGTCTCCCCCGACATCGTGAACGCGGCGAGCGCCTCGGCGCGGACGATGGCGCCGACCTCCGCGGCGGCGCGGGCGATGGCGCCGCCGACCGTCTCGGGCATGCGCTCCAGGGTGTGGGTGGCCTGGAGGGCGGCCTCCTCCGCGGTCCGCACGATCCGGCTCATGGTCAGCACGGACTCGACGGGATACTGCCCGACGCTGGTCTCGCCGGAGAGCATCACGGCGTCGGCGCCCTCGAAGACGGCGTTGGCGACGTCGGAGGTCTCGGCGCGGGTGGGCCGCGGCGCGGAGATCATCGACTCGAGCATCTGGGTGGCGACGATGACCGGGCGGGCCTTCTCGCGGCAGAGTTCGATGGCGCGCTTCTGGACGATCGGGACCTGCTCCAGCGGAAGTTCGACGCCGAGGTCGCCGCGGGCGACCATGATGCCGTCGAAGGCGGCGACGATCTCGGGTAGCCGCTCGACCGCCTGCGGCTTCTCGATCTTGCCGATGAGGGGGACGCGCACCCCCTCCTCCTCCATGATCTGGTAGCAGATGTCGGCGTCGGCGGGGGTGCGGACGAACGACAGGGCGACGAGGTCGACGCCGAGGCGCAGCGCCCAGCGCAGGTCGCGCTCGTCCTTGTCGGTGAGGGCGGGCACGCTGACCGGGACGCCGGGGAGGTTGAGGCCCTTGTTGTCGGAGACCATGCCCCCGACGGTGACGGTGGTGTGGACGCGGGCGCCCTCGACGCCGGTGACCTCCAGGGCGACACGGCCGTCGTCGATGAGGACGGTGTCGCCGGGGCTCACGTCGCCGGGCAGGCCCTGGTAGGTGGTGGAGACCTCGCGCCGGGTGCCCGGAACGTCGTCGGTGGTGATGGTGAACTCGTCGCCGAGGGTGAGGCGCACGGGGCCGTCGGGAAAGCGCCCGATGCGGATCTTGGGGCCCTGCAGGTCCGCGAGGATGCCGACGCCGCGTCCGGTGGCGTCGGCGGCGGCACGGATCCGGTGGTAGACCTCCTCGTGGACGGCGTGGTCGCCGTGGCTCATATTGAGGCGCGCGACGTCGATGCCGGCCTCGACGAGGGCGTGGATCTGCTCGCTGCCGGAGCAGGCGGGGCCGATGGTGCTGACTATCTTCGCTCGACGGTTCACGTGCACAACCGTACTTAGTTACCAGCGAGTAGATATGTTCATGCAGGATATGGTCGTCCGGGGTTCACCGAGTGGTCTAGCTCAAGGTCTAGACCACACGGTTCCGGTCAGCCCTTGAACGCCTCGACGGCGGCCTGGCAGAACGCCTTGAGATCGTCGGGCTTGCGGCTGCTGACCAGGACGTTGGGCCCGTCCTCGCAGATCCGCACCTCCTCGTCCACCCACGTCGCCCCCGCGTTGCGCAGGTCCGTCTGGAGACTCGGCCACGAGGTGACGGTTCGGCCACGGACGACGTCCGCCTCGATGAGCGTCCACGGGCCGTGGCAGATGACCGCGACGGGCTTGCCGGCGTCGAAGAACGCCCTGACGAACGCGACGGCGTCCGGGTCGGTGCGCAGGAAGTCGGGGTTGGCGACGCCGCCGGGCAGGGCGAGCGCGTCGAACGCGCCGGGATCGGACTCGGCGACGGTGGCGTCCACGGGAAAGGTGTCGGCCCGGTCGAGATGGTCGAACGCCTGGATCTCCCCGGACGCGGTGGAGATCAGCCGGGGTGTCCCGCCGGCCTGCTCGACGGCCGTCCAGGGTTCGGTCAACTCGACCTGCTCGGTGCCCTCGGGCGCGCAGAGGAAGGCGATGGTCCTGCCGTGAAGATCGTTGTTCGGCATGGTCGTGCTCCTGTTCGAAGGGGTCTTCCGTGGCCCTGCCCGAGAGCGCGGGTGATATGCAGGAGAGGTGAAGGGAACGGGCACGGTTCGGCCGAGTTATCGCGAATATCCGGCGCCGGGACTGGCGTGCTCGTGGACGGCGGCGCTGCCGCGGGACGCCGCCCCTTTCACACAGCGCGTCGTGCCCGACGGGTGCGTGGACCTGATGTGGTCGGCGTCAGGGATCCTCGTCGCGGGCCCGGACACCGGGCCGATCCCCGCGGTGATGGAGCCGGGCACCGCTGTGGCGGCGGTGCGGTTCGCGCCAGGGACTGCGCCACCAGTCCTGGGCGTCCCGGCGGACGCGATCCGCGACGGGCGGCTGCCGCTGCGGGAACTGTGGGGCGGGGAGGCCGACCGGCTGGCGGAAACCGTCGGCACGGCCCGCGACCCGCGTGCGGCGCTGGTCGCGGCGGTCCGGGAGCGGATGCGGCCCGCGGATCCGCTCGTCCCGGCGGTGGTGGTCGGGCTCCAAGAGCGTTCGGTGCGGGACGTGGCGGACGGTCTCGGCATCAGCGAGCGGCAGCTCCGACGGCGTTCACTCGCGGCATTCGGGTACGGGCCGAAGACTCTCCAGCGGGTGCTGCGCTTCCAACGGGCGCTGGGACTGGCCCGCGCGGGCGAGCCCCTGGCGGGGGCGGCGTTCGCGGCGGGCTACGCCGACCAGACGCACTTCGCGCACGAGGTCCGCGCACTCGCGGGCGAACCCGTTCGCAACCTCCTGTGTTAATGACAGGCGTGTTTATTGCAGGAACGGCCCACTGCGCTCGCCTTACGGCTCGCTACGTGACCGTTCCTGGGGCGAACGCGACATCGCTTCGCGATCCGCCCGGCTCCGCTCGCCTTCGGCGTCGCTGCACCGGGCGGGTAACGCGTTCGCGCGCGGGCTGAGGTCGCTGCGTTATTTGCAGGACCGGCCCACTGCGCTCGCCTTGGTTTGCTACGTGACCGGGCTCGGGTGAACGCGGTATCGCTAAGCGATCCGCCAGGTTGCGCTCCTCGCCTCCGGCATCGCTGCACCAGGCGGGGCAGGCCCTAGAGGTTCCCGCCCACTGCGCTCGCCTTGCGGCTCGCTACGTGACCGTTCCTGGGGCGAACGCGACATCGCTCGTGAGCCGCGCGGTTTTGCTTGTCTTCGGCGTTGCTGCGCCGGGTGGGTCACGTGTTTGGGTGTGGGCTGAGGCCTTCTCGAAAAGGCCCCTAGGGCTTGAGGCGGTGGTGGGCGCGTAGGGTTCGCAGTCGTTCGACGGTGATGAGGCCGCGCCATTCGGGGCGGGTGATGGGCGTCCAGATGAGGAAGGGGACGTTCCATCCGCCGTCGTCGTCCTGCGCGTCGATCAGGGCGTCGAGGTGGGCGTCGATGACGTCGGCGGTGAAGAGGCGGCGGCCGTACCCGTGCGGGGTCGGGGCGAAGTCGAGCGGGAAGTGCTGGGCTCCGGCGGCGTGCGGGTCCAGGGTCACGGGTGCGGCGAGGGCGTCGCGGAGGCGGGTGAAGACGGCTTCGGCGCGGTCCCGGTCGGGGACGTGGTCGAGGAACGTGAGGATGGACAGGGCGTCGTAGGGGCCCGGTTCGGCGTCCGCGTTCTCCAGGTAACGCCAGCAGAAGTCCGTGGCGGGGCCGAGCCAGGGGTGACGGGAGCCCGCGCGGTGCAGCATTCCGGCGAGCGTCCCGGTGGGGTTGATGGAGCCGGGCGGGTCGTCGGGCGTCTGCCACCACGGCGCGTGCGGGGTGTCGCGGACGCTCGGCAGCACGAACGGAACTCCCCCGCCCGGCGCGGTGATGGACGCCAGATAGTCGCCGATGCGCTCGACCGCCGGGTCGTCGTCGGCGCCGCACTCGTGCAGGACGTCGAGGGCGTGCTGGGCGGGGACGGGCTGGCTGCCCTCGCCGCGTAGGTCGGGTTCGAGGGCGTGCCCGTATCCGCCGTCGGGGTTCTCGTAGGCGTGCAGGGCCGCCAGGACGGGTCCGGCGGGCCCGCCGCGGAAGTGGAGGGCGAAACGGCGCCGGTCGATGAGACGGCCGTTGAGGCGCAGGAACTCGGCGGCACGGTCGACGCCGCTGTCGGGCAGAACCTTCATGCCGTCACCGTAGGACGGCCGCATCCGGCCGGTCTTGCAGGAAACGGACACCGGTATCCCGGTCAGGGGGTGGGCCCGGCCACCCCAGCGGTGAGTGGCCAGGCCCCTGATGTCCCGCGTATGGGGCGGGAGCAGGCGGTTCGCGGTGGCGTGACAAGGCTCAGGCCGTCCGGCCGCCGTTCGGTGAACCTGGGCCGGACGGTAGTCGACCGACCGGCAGTCCACAAGTGGGTGCGGGGTGGCCGGATGTGTCCGTGATCTGCTGGTTGCACGAGTGGTGGACCCCGTTCCCGGAGAGGGGCTGTATGTGGTCTGCTGTCCGACATGAGTGATCCGCTTGACGAACGTGACGTGGCCGACGAGCCGCTCGCCGTGGTGGCGCGGGCGGCGGGCCCGTACCTGGACGGGCTCGGCGAGCGCCCGGTCCACGACCCCGCGCAGGACGTCCTGCTGGACGAACTCGGCGGCCCGCTCCCGGAGGAGGGCGACGGGTCGGTCGCCGCCCTGGAACGGCTGGTGCGGGTGGGGACGGGCGCGGCGACGCATTCGTCCGGGCCGCGGTGTTTCCACTTCGTGGTCGGCGGGGCGACCCCGGCGGCGATGGCGGGCGACTGGACGACGTCGCTGTTGGACCAGGGCGCGGGCCTGTGGGTGCTGTCGCCGTTCGCCGCGCGGGCGGAGACGGTCGTGCTGGGCTGGCTGAAGGAGCTGTTCGGGCTGCCCGCCTCGTTCGGGGGCGTGCTGACCCCGAGCGCGACGCTCGCGCACGTCACGGGTCTGGCGTGCGCCCGGTACTGGTGGGCGGACGGCTACGGCGTGGACGTGACGTCACGGGGCCTCGGCGGGCTCCCGGTGATGCCGGTGTTCAGCAGCGGGCTGGTGCATGTGAGCACCCGTAAAGCACTGCAGATCCTCGGCTGCGGCCGGGACACGCTCCGCACGTTCGCGCGGGACGACGCGGGCCGGGTCGATCTCGCCGCGATGGAGGAGGCGCTGGAACGGGTCGGCGGCCGGGCGGTGATCGTGGCGAACCTCGGTGAGGTCAACACCGGCGACTCCGACCCGATCGACGAGCTCGCCGACCTGGCGGAGCGGCACGGCGCGTGGCTGCACGTGGACGGCGCGTTCGGGATGTTCGCCGCGCTGTCGCCGCGGACGGCGCATCTCGCGCGTGGTGTGGAACGTGCCGACTCGGTGACCGCGGATGGGCACAAGTGGCTGAACGTGCCGTACGAGAGCGGTTTCTCGTTCGTCCGGGACGGGGAGCTGCTGTCCCGCGCGTTCGGCGCGTGGGGCGCGGCGTACCTGCCGGACGCGGACGACGAGCGGATCAACTACAACATGCTGGGCCCGGAGTCGTCGCGGCGGGCGCGGGCCCTGCCGATCTGGGCGACGCTGCGCGCGTACGGGCGCGACGGCTACCGGGCGATGGTGGAGCGGCACCTGGACGTCGCCCTGCACCTGGGTGAACTCGTCGAGGCGGCACCGGACCTGGAGCTGCTCGCGCCGGTGCAGCTGTGCATCGTGTGCTTCCGGTACCGTCCGGACGGCGTCCCGGAGCATCGACTGAACGAGCTGAACGCCCGCCTCGGCGAGGCCCTCCTCGCCGACGGCCGTGTCTTCGCGGGGACGAGCACCTACCGGGGCATGACCGTGTTCAGGCCCGCGCCGCTGAACTGGCGGACGACGAAGTCGGACGTGGAACTCCTCGTCGACGTCGTCCGGGAACTCGGCGCGGACCTGAACGGCTGAACGGTCAGGCGATGGGACGGGCGGTGGGCGGGATCGGGTACGGCAGCGACGTGTGGCCGGTGAGGTAGGCGTCGACGGCGTGCGCGGCGGCGCGGCCCTCGGCGATGGCCCACACGATGAGCGACTGGCCGCGGCCCATGTCGCCCGCGGCGAACACGCCGTCCACGGACGTGGCGTAGTCGCGGTCGCGGGCCACGTTGCCGCGCTGGTCCAGGTCCACGCCGAGCTGGTCGAGCAGCCCCTCCCGCTCCGGGCCGACGAAGCCCATCGCGAGGGTGACCAGTTCGGCGGGGATCTCCCGTTCGGTGCCCTCGACCGGCTGGAACCCGGTCTGCGGACCGCCGACCTCCACGAGCCGCAGCGCGCGGACGTTGCCGTTCCCGTCGTCGACGAACTCGGTGGTGGACACCGCGTACACGCGGTCGCCGCCCAGGTCGGCGAGTTCCTCGTGGGCGCTCTCCACCTTGAACAGCATCGGGTACGTCGGCCACGGCTGCGCGTCCGGCCGGGTCCGCGGCGGGCGCGGCATGATCTCCAGCTGGGTGACGGACGCGGCGCCCTGCCGGATCGCGGTACCGATGCAGTCGGCGCCGGTGTCGCCGCCGCCGATGACCACGACGTGCTTGCCCGTCGCGGAGATCGGCGACTCGTCGAAGTCGCCCTCCTGCACCCGGTTGGCCGGCGGCAGGTACTCCATCGCCTGGTGGACGCCGTTCAGCTCCCGTCCGGGGACGGGCAGGTCGCGCCAGGCGGTGGCGCCGCCCGCGAGGACGACGGCGTCGTGCCCCGCGCGCAGCTCGTCGGCGGTGATGTCGACGCCGACGTTCACCGACGTCCGGAAGACGGTGCCCTCGGCGCGCATCTGGTTCAGGCGCCGGTCCAGGTGCCGCTTCTCCATCTTGAACTCGGGGATGCCGTAGCGCAGCAGGCCGCCGACGCGGTCGGCGCGCTCGTACACGGTGACCTCGTGCCCGGCGCGGGTGAGCTGCTGCGCGGCGGCGAGGCCGGCGGGCCCCGAGCCGACGACCGCGACCGTCTTACCGGTCCGCACGGTGGGCGGCTGCGGGCGCACCCAGCCCTCCGCGAACGCCCGGTCGATGATCTCCACCTCGACCCGCTTGATGGTCACCGGGTCCTGGTTGATGCCGAGGACGCAGGCGCTCTCGCACGGGGCGGGGCACAGCCTCCCGGTGAACTCCGGGAAGTTGTTGGTGGCGTGCAGCCGTTCGATCGCCTCGTGCCAGTCCTTGCGGTAGACGAGGTCGTTCCACTCGGGGATGAGGTTGCCGAGCGGGCAGCCCTGGTGGCAGAACGGGATGCCGCAGTCCATGCAGCGGCTCGCCTGCTTCTCGACGCGGTCGCGGCCGAAGTCCTCGTAGACCTCGGACCAGCTGCGGATCCGCACGTCGACCGGACGGCGCTTCGGGAGCTCCCGCCGGACGGTCAGAAAACCCTTCGGGTCGGCCATTGAAGGAAGTCCCCCTCTCTCAGCTCTGCGCGGCGGCCATGACGGCCTCGTCCACGTCGCGTCCCTCGGCCTCGGCCCTGGCCATGGCGTCCAGGACACGCCGGTAGTCACGCGGCATGATCTTGGTGAAGCGGGTGGCGGCGGCGTCCCAGTCGTCCAGCAGGCGGCGCGCCACCGTGGAACCCGTCTCGGCGAGGTGCCGTTCGACCAGCGTCCGGACGAACTCCACGTCGCCGCCGTCGAGCGGCTCCAGGTCGACCATCTCGCCGTTGACCCGCTCGGGCACCAGGTCCAGGACGTAGGCGATGCCACCGGACATCCCGGCCGCGAGGTTACGTCCGGTCGGGCCGAGGATCACGGCACGGCCGCCGGTCATGTACTCGCAGGCGTGGTCGCCGACGCCCTCCACGACGGCGGTGGCGCCGGAGTTGCGGACGCAGAACCGCTCGCCGACGATCCCGCGGGCGAACAGCTCACCGGACGTCGCGCCGTACAGGATGACGTTCCCGCCGATGATCTGCTCCTCGGCGGCGAACCCGGCGTCGGCCGGTGGACGCAGCGTCAGCCGCCCGCCCGACAGGCCCTTGCCGACATAGTCGTTGGCGTCGCCGACGAGCCGCAGCGTGATCCCGCGCGGCACGAACGCGCCGAACGAGTTGCCCGCCGAGCCGGTGAACGTGATGTTGATGGTGTCGTCGGGCAGCCCGTCCGCGCCGCGCGCCCGGGTGATCTCGTGCCCGAGCATCGTCCCGACCGTGCGGTTGATGTTGCGGATGGGCAGTTCGAGGTTCACCTGGGTGCCGTGCTCGATGGCGCCCTCGGAGAGCTGGATCAGCGTGTTGTCGAGCGCCTTCTCCAGACCGTGGTCCTGGTCGGTGGTGCGGCGCAGCGCGGCGCCGTCCGTGACCTCGGGCGCGTGCAGGATCGGGGACAGGTCCAGCCCGGCCGCCTTCCAGTGCTCCACGGCGTCCCGCGTGTCGATCATCTCGACATGCCCGATCGCCTCGTCCAGGGACCGGAACCCGAGGGCCGCCAGGTACTCGCGGACCTCCTCGGCGACGAACTCGAAGAAGTTGACGACGAACTCCGGCTTGCCGGAGAACCGCCGCCGCAGGACGGGGTTCTGGGTGGCGACGCCGACCGGGCAGGTGTCCAGGTGGCAGACCCGCATCATGACGCAGCCCGACACCACCAGCGGCGCGGTCGCGAAGCCGTACTCCTCCGCGCCGAGCAGCGCGGCGACGACGACGTCCCGGCCGGTCTTCATCTGCCCGTCGGTCTGCACGACGATGCGGTCACGCAGCCCGTTCAGCAGCAGCGTCTGCTGCGTCTCGGCGAGGCCCAGCTCCCACGGCGCGCCCGCGTGCTTCAGCGACGTCAGCGGCGACGCGCCGGTGCCGCCGTCATGCCCGGAGATCAGCACCACGTCGGCGTGCGCCTTGGACACCCCGGCCGCGACGGTGCCGACACCGACCTCGGCGACGAGCTTGACGTGCACGCGCGCCGCCGGGTTGGCGTTCTTCAGGTCGTGGATGAGCTGCGCCAGGTCCTCGATGGAGTAGATGTCGTGGTGCGGCGGCGGCGAGATGAGGCCGACGCCGGGCGTGGAGTGCCGGGTCTTGGCGATCCACGGGTACACCTTGTGGCCGGGCAGCTGGCCGCCCTCGCCGGGCTTGGCGCCCTGCGCCATCTTGATCTGGATGTCGTCGGCGTTGGTGAGGTACTCCGACGTCACCCCGAACCGGCCGGACGCGACCTGCTTGATGGCGCTGCGCCGCAGGTCGCCGTTGGCGTCGGGGGTGAAGCGGGAGGGGTCCTCGCCGCCCTCGCCGGTGTTGGACTTGCCGCCGAGCCGGTTCATCGCGATCGCGAGGGTCTCGTGGGCCTCCGCGGAGATGGACCCGTACGACATCGCGCCGGTGGAGAACCGCTTCACGATCTCGGACACGGGTTCGACCTCGTCCAGCGGCACGGGCTCCCGCTCGCCCTCCTTCAGCCGGAACAGACCGCGCAGCGTCATCAGCCGCTCGGCCTGCGAGTCGACCGTGGAGGTGTACTCCTTGAAGATCTCGTAGCGGCGGGTGCGGGTGGCGTGCTGGAGCTTGAACACCGTCTCCGGGTCGAACAGGTGCGGTTCGCCCTCCCGGCGCCACTGGTACTCGCCGCCGACCTCCAGCGTCCGGTGCGCGAGGTCGTTGCCGCCCGGCGGGTAGGCGCGGGCGTGCCGCTCGGCCGCCTCCCGGGCCAGCACGTCGAAGCCGACGCCGCCGAGCCGGGACGTGGTGCCGGTGAAGCAGCGGGACACGACCTCCTCACCGAGCCCGATCGCCTCGAAGATCTGCGCGCCGGTGTAGGACGCGACCGTGGACACGCCCATCTTCGACATGATCTTCAGGACGCCCTTGCCGTACGCCTTGACGAGGTTGCGGACGGCCCGGCCCACGTCCTGCGCCGGGTCGAGGCCGTCGACGGCGCCGCCGCGGACCAGGTCCTCGACGGTCTCGATCGCCAGGTACGGGTTGATCGCGGAGGCGCCGTACCCGATCAGCAGCGCCATGTGGTGGCACTCGCGGGCCTCGCCCGTCTCGATCACCAGACCGACCCGGGTGCGGGTCTTCTCGCGGATCAGATGGTGGTGGACGGCACCGGTCAGCAGCAGCGACGGGATGGCGGCGCGGCCGGGGTCGGCGCCGCGGTCCGACAGCACGATGATCCGGGCGCCCGCCTCGATCGCCCGGCTCACCTCGGCGTTGATCTCCTCCAGCCGGGCCGCCAGCGCCGCTCCCCCGCCCGCGACGTCGTACAGGCCGTGGACGACATGGGCGCGCAGATGCGGCAGCGATCCCTCGTCGTCAATGTGGATGATCTTGGAGAGTTCGTCGTTGTCGAGGATCGGGGTCGGCAGGACCAGCCGCCGGCACGAGTCCGGGCCGGGGTCCAGGAGGTTGCCCTCCGGGCCGAGCGTGGACTGCAGCGAGGTGACGAGCTCCTCGCGGATCGCGTCCAGCGGCGGGTTCGTGACCTGCGCGAACAGTTGCTTGAAGTAGTCGAACAGCAGCCGCGGCCGCTCCGACAGCACCGCGATCGGCGTGTCGGTGCCCATGGACCCGATCGGCTCGGCGCCGGTCCGCGCCATCGGCGTCAGGATGATCCGCTGCTCTTCGAGGGTGTACCCGAACGACTGCTGCCGCTTCACGAGCGTCTCGTGCGTCGGGATCTCCCGCTCCCGGTGCGGCAGCTCCTCGAACCGTACGAGGCCCTCGTGCAGCCACTCGCCGTACGGGTGCTCGGCGGCCAGCTGGGCCTTGACCTCGTCGTCCTCGACGATCCGTCCGGCGGCGGTGTCCACCAGGAAGATCTTGCCGGGCTGGAGGCGGCCCTTCCGGACGACCTTGGCCGCCGGGATGTCCAGGACGCCCGCCTCGCTGGACAGCACGACCAGGCCGTCGTCGGTCACCCAGTACCGGCCGGGGCGCAGCCCGTTACGGTCCAGGACGGCGCCGGCGACCGTGCCGTCGGTGAAGCTGACGCTGGCGGGGCCGTCCCACGCCTCCATCAGCGTGGAGTGGAACTCGTAGAAGGCCCGGCGGTCCGGGTCCATCTCGGTGTGGTTCTCCCACGCCTCCGGGATCATCATCAGCACGGCGTGCGGCAGCGACCGGCCGCCGAGGTGCAGCAGTTCCAGGCACTCGTCGAACGAGGCGGTGTCGCTGGCCTCGATGTCGATCACCGGGTAGATCCGGGACAGGTCGCCGGGGATCAGGTCCGACGCCAGCAGCGCCTCCCGGGCCCGCATCCAGTTCCGGTTCCCCTTCACCGTGTTGATCTCGCCGTTGTGGGCGATGAACCGGTACGGGTGCGCCAACTCCCAGGCGGGGAACGTGTTGGTCGAGAACCGGGAGTGGACGAGGGCGATCGCGCTGGTGAAGCGGCGGTCCGACAGGTCGGGGAAGAACGGCTCCAGCTGCGGGGTCGTCAGCATCCCCTTGTAGACGATCGTCCGGCTCGACAGGCTCGGAAAGTAGACCGGCACGTCCTGCTCGGCGCGCTCGCGCATACAGAACACGACACGGTCCAACTCCAGGCCGGTCTTGCCGGCGTGCGGGCCGTCCGGGGCGGCGGCGACGAACAGCTGCGCGAACTGCGGCATGACCCGCCGGGCGGCGGGGCCGGTGAAGTCGGGATCGTGCGGAAGCTCACGCCAGCCGAGGACCGTCAGGCCCTCCTCGGCGCACAGCGCCTCGATGTGGGCGGTCACGGCGGCGCGCTCCGCGCCGTCCCGCGGCAGGAACGCGGTACCGGCCGCGTAGGAGCCGGGTTCGGGGAGCGTGAAGTCGCAGACCTCGCGGAAGAACGCGTCCGGGATCTGGACGAGGATGCCGACGCCGTCGCCGTCGTCCGGCTCCGCGCCCACGGCGCCGCGGTGGTCGAGGTTCTTAAGAACGGTCAGGGCGTTCTGCACGATGTCGTGGCTCTTGCGGCCGTGCAGGTCGGCCACGATGCCGACGCCGCAGGCGTCGTGTTCGTTCGCCGGGTCGTAAAGGCCCTGGGCGCGGGGACGGGCCGTAGCGCCGGGCGTGCGGGCAGCAGGTGTGAGGGCAGCAGAGGCCATCAACCCTCCCGTCGTCGTCGTGTCACTGCTTCGATGTCAGTGCAGGCTCGGGACGACGTTGGCCCTGCTGCGGTGAGATGACATTACAGCACTGCCGGGATCATGCCCGACCGCCCCAGATCGCGAAACTTCCAGGCGTCGATCCGACGGTGCGTCATCTCACAATGGTTTAGACCATTCTACCCGGGAAGGTCAGTTTGAAGCGCGGGCGGCCCTACCCAGCACCGCGGGAGCCTTGCCGCCCTCGATGAGCAGCGAGAGCAGAGTCTCGTTCCTTGCCCCGATATTTACCTGGTCCGTGGCCTGGGCGGACGGACTGCCGGTGCGCTCGCCCGCTCCGCCACCTTCGCCGCCTTCGTCGTTCAGGCGTTCCGCCCACGTGATCACGGCGAAGTGGCCCATGGCCAGACCGCGCGCCATCCCGTAGCCGCGGCCGAACCCGTCCAGCGGGGCGGGCGCCTCCAGCGGCCGGACGAAACCGGCGCCGAGCGTCTCCTCCAGCGCCGCGACGAACCGGTCCGCGTCCGCCGACCCGGCCAGGTTGAACACCGTGACGGCCAGCGCGTAACCGTTCTTGGTGTCGGAGTAGATCCCCCGGGCGGCCTGGGTGCAGCCGCCCTTGCCCAGGACGTTCCCGATGGTCGTGCCCCACACGGCGGCGGCGCAGTCGGCGTCCAGCCGGGTGGCGCGCAGCTTCACCGTCACCGTCTTCTCCCCGTCACCGCCCGGGGCGGACAGCTCCGCGACCGACGCCGGGAACGCCTCCCCGACCGTCAGCGGCGCGGCGTCCGAACCGCGGGACGCGATGCCCGCGTACGCCGAGGTCGAGGGGGAGTTGGAGTAGGAGTCCGGCGACGGCCCGTTCCCGACCGGTTTCCCGATCCTCGCGTGGGGTGTGGGACGTGGCGCGGCGCCGTCCTCGTCGCCCTGGAGGACGACCGCGCCCAGGCCGGCGAGCACGAGCAGGCCGAGGACGGCCGCCGCGCCGAAGTAGAGCTTCGGTCCGAACCCACCCCTGCGCCGACCCTTGCGGGTCTTGCGGGGGCGTGGCGGCGGGGCGTCCCTGGGCGGGTCGTACGCGCCGATCTCGTCCTCTGCGGCCAGGTACGGCGGCGGTGGAGGGGTGCGTTCAGGTCGCTGCGGGCGGCGGGACGGGGTACGCGGGCGGGACGTGCCCGCGCGCCCGGGGGCCGCGCGGCGCGGACCGGACCGCCCCCGGGAGGACGGGCCGCCCTGACGGCCGCCCGGCGCTCGCCGGGGGCCGCCGCCGCGGCGGTGCTCGTCGGGGTCCACGGACGCGCCGGCTACTGGCCGGGTTTCCCGGTGGCCAGGTTGAGCCGCCCGTACAGGAAGTCCGCGGCGTTCTCCACGGCCAGGCTCACGTCGATCATCTCGTTGAGCGAGCCGGGCCGGGTCCCACCGGCCCGCTCCACCAGCGTGATCACCGCGTAGTGGCCGTAGGTCTTGGCGTAGGCGGCGCTGAACCCGGCCCCGGACGCGGGCACACCGGGCGCCTTCAGCAGCGTCGGCCAGCCGGCCTCGGTGCGCGGGTCGAGGTCGCGCAGGATCTGTGTGACGCCCTCCTGGCTCACCAGGTTGATCACGACGAAGTGGCCGACGTGCTTCTTGTCCGAGCTCACGTACGCGGCGCGGGCGATCTGGGTGCACCCGTACTTGGCGAGGTCGCCCTGCAACCGGGCGCCCCATGTCGCGGCCTTGCAGTCGGACGTCAGGTCGGACGCGGCGAGCGTGAAGGAGTACGCCCCGGACTTCAGGCTCTTGGCGGAGAACGCCTCGCCCTCGGTGATCTGGCGACCGTCGGCGGATCTGGCGGCGATCGAGCGGAAGCCCTCACCGTCGTAGTCCGGCGTGTACGCGGTCGGCAGGACGTTCCGCGGCGCGGCCTCGTCCTTTCCACCGCCGGTCAACATCGTCACCGCCACGATCGCGACGGCCACCGCCACCAGGGCGGCGGCCGCGCCGAACAGGAGCTTCGGGCTGGGGAAGCGGCGGCCGGGTTGGTCGTCCGGCCAGAAGTCCCGCCCGCGGCCCTTCCGCGCGGCCTTCGGGGAGCCTGTGTCACGAGCCTCGATCACGTCCGGGAGCTTAGCGGCCCCGGCTGCCCCCGCGTGGCCAAAAGGGCGTTTCATCCAGATTCCTTGGGCGAACGGGCTACTTCCCGTCCTTGACGGGCTCCCCCTTCTGCTCCTCGCCCGCGTCCTGCGGCTCCTCGGCCCCCTCCGGCTCCGCGGCTTCCACCGGCTCCTCGTCGCCGGGCTCGGCGTCGGCCCTCTCGTCCCCGGGTTCGGCCTTCTCCGCGGCCTCGTCCGCCCCGGGGTCGTCCTCGACGTCGTCCTCCGCCCCGTCCCTCGGCTCGTCTCGCGCCTCGTCTCGCTGCTCGTCCCGTGGCTCGTCGTCGGCCTCGGCCCGGGGTTCCGGTTCGGTCGTGGCCGGGGCGTCGGACGCCGGGTCCGTGGCGGGGGCGCCGACGCTCTCCGGGCCGGTGCGACCGCGGGCCAGGTACAGGTAGGCGACGGCGCCGACGAAGAGGGTGAACGACACCCAGTCGTTCAGCCGCAGGCCGAGAATCTCGTGCGCCTCGTCGATGCGCAGCGCCTCGATCCAGGCGCGTCCGAGCGTGTAGGCGGCGACGTAGAGCGCGAAGGCGCGGCCGTGCGTGAGCTTGTAGCGGCGGTCCGCCCAGATGACCAGGATCGCGACGCCGACGCACCACAGGAACTCGTACAGGAACGTCGGATGGTAGGTCGCGACGTCGGCGTACTCGGGGTCGAGCTGCACGGTGCCGTCCAGCCGGGGCCGGTTGTCCTCGCTGATCTCGATGGCCCAGAAGGCGTCGAGCGGACGGCCGTACAGCTCCTGGTTCCAGTAGTTGCCCCAGCGGCCGATGCCCTGCGCGAGGACGATTCCGGGCGCGACGGCGTCGGCGAGCGCGAGGACGGAGATCCCCCGCCGCCGGCATCCGATGGCCGCGCCGACCGCGCCCAGCGCGATCGCGCCCCAGACGCCGAGACCGCCCTCCCAGATCTTCAGCGCGCGGACCGGGTCGCCGCCGTCGCCGAAGTAGCGCTGGTAGTCGGTGACGACATGGTAGAGCCGCCCGCCCACGAGACCGAACGGCACCGCCCACACGGCCATGTCGATGACCACGCCGGGCGTGCCGCCCTTGGCGGCCCAGCGGCGTTCTCCCAGCCAGACCGCGACGACGATGCCAAGGATGATCATGACGGCATAGGCGCGGATCGGGACGGGCCCGAGGTGCCAGACGCCCTGCGAGGGACTCGGAATATAGGCCAGCGGCTCCATGCCCGCAGACGTTACCGCGTCCAGGAGGCGGTCCGCGCCGTCTCCGCGGCAGCGTCGCCGGCCGCCGTGTCGCGCGAGCGGGGGCCGGGCGCGGGTGCCGGCCCGCCGCCCGCCTGGGCGACGGCCTTCGTCAGCTCGTCCGGAGAGCGCAGCACGTCGTCGTCGACCTTCCTGCCGTTCAGCGCCAGGTACGGGGTGGAGTCGACCCCGGACCTCCCGGCCTGGGCGCTCGCCTTCTCGACCAGGTCGATCCGCTGGGCGTCATGGACGCACGCGGCGAACGCCGGGTCGGTGACGCCCAGCTCGGCCGCGTACTTGATCAGGTTCTCGGTGGTGAAGCCGACGTCGCCCTCGGCGGGCTGCTCGGCGAAGAGCCTGTCGTGGTACCGGACCCAGCGGTCGACGGGCAGGCACGCGGCGGCGTTCGCGGCCCGCCGCGAGTTCGACATGAGCGGGTCCTGCTGGAACAGCTGGAACGGCCGGTAGACGACCTTGACCCTGCCCTCGGCCGCGAGTCTCTTGATCGTCCCGCCGACCCTGGTCTCCACGGTCCGGCACATCGGGCACTGGAAGTCCTCGTACAGGTCCAGGACGGGGGTGGTGACGCCGGGCCGCGCCATCGCCACGGCGCCGTACTGCTCGCGGGTCGTGGGGGCCAGCGGACCGTCGTAGGTGTCCTCCGCGAACCCCTGGCCGCCGCTGCGGGAGAAGGCCACGACGATGCCCGCGACGAGGACGGACGTCACGGCGACACCGCCGAGGACGACCTGGAGCAGCCGTTTCCGTCGTTCCCTCGCCGCGGCCCGTGCCTGGTGCTCCGTGAGCAGCCGGCGCTCGTTCTCATGCTCGCTCATCGATCCCCCGATCGCCACCGTACGTGACCGTTCACGCACGGACGAGCGTACCGGGGTGCGGCGTGCGGAGCCCGGTGAAGCGCGCCGCGCCGCGCCGATCGCGGGGATCGGCGCGGCGCGGCGGACGACGAACCAGGCGGGTCGGACAGGTCAGGCGGGGAACGTCACTTGCCGGACGCCCGAGCCTGGTCGACGGTGGCCCGCAGCGCTCCCGGGTTCATGATCTGGCCCATCTCGAGCTTCTGGCCGTTCAGGAAGACCGTCGGGGTGCCGTCGACGCGGCGGTCCTGCAGGGCGTACTTGGTCATCGCCTGGACCTGGGTCTTCTTCTCCTCGTCCCGGACGCACTTCTCGAAGTTCGCGTCCGTGACACCGACGTCCTTGCCCCACTTCACAAGGTCGTCGGGAGCGAAGCCCTCGTCGCCCTCACGCGGCTGGAACCGGAAGAGCGCCTGGTGGTAGGAGATCCACTTGTCGGCCGGGACGCAGAGCGCCGCCTCGGCCGAGCGCAGCGAGTTGATCTTGATCGGGTCGCGCTGCTGCCCGAACAGGTGGAACGGCCGGTAGACCACCTTGACCTTGCCCTCGCGGGCCAGTTCCAGAATGGTCTTGCCGCTGCTCTCCTCGAACTGCTTGCAGACCGGGCACTGGAAGTCCTCGAAGACCTCCAGTTCCGGTTTGGTCACACCGGGCTGCGCCATCACGATCGAGCCGTCCTGCTGGCGGCTGAGCGGGGCCAGGGCTCCGGTGTAGGCCTCGGCCCGGCCGTTGTCGCGCTGCCGGTCGACGATCAGGACGGTCCCGACCACGATGACCGCCACCGCGACCACGGACCCGAGGACGATGGCGAGCAGCCGCCGCTGCTTCGCGCGCGCCGCCTGCCGCTTGCGCTCGGCGGACAGGCGCTCCCGCGCCGACCGCTCCCGTGCGGCCTTGCTCATGGGGTTTCTCCTATTGCGTGGGGGCCGCGCCGCGACCGTGCGGCGCGGTCCCGGCGAGACTAGTCGACTTGACCGATTCGCCGGAATTCGTCGATCAGTACGAGAACGAACAGCAGGACGGTGACGACGTGCACCCCGCTGCACCACAGGCAAATTTTGTGCAGAATTGCCAGTTCCACGGTGACGAGATAAACGACGAAGAGCATGCCGACCGACACGCTCACGACCCGTCCCCACCGCAGCGGCGGCCAGGTCGACCGCAACGCCCACGGTGTCATCAGCGCACCGAACGCGACGAAGAACGCGAGACCGAGCAGCGGCATGGGAATGCCGAGCAGCGAGGAGTACTCACTGGTCGTGACCGCGTGACAGTCGACGGTCCTGGACGCCGAGCACACCAGCGCCTCTTCGTCGTAGTGCGTGATCGTCAGGTAGACGGAGATCCCGAAACCGGCGATCGTCAGGATCCAGGCCACGACCTGGGACCATACGGGCGGCAACGGCGGTCCGGCCGTGGTGGCCTGGTTTTTCGCCGTCATCTCTTGCGTCATCGTGATCCTTCCAGGTCCGTCTCACCCGGCGAACACACCTTACGGGAGAGCGGCGGAAGCACAAGCACGACTCGGAGGCACCGTCCGGAGTTACCAAAAGGTCCCGGCACCCGGCCCGCGGGACGGGCCGGGTCGGAGGGTCAGCGGCGGCCCACGCGGACGCCCGCGGCCAGTTCCTCGGTGAGCGCGCGGACTCCGGCGAGGCCGGACGGCAGGTCGGGCGCGTCGAGCAGGCGACGGACGAACGCGGAACCGACGATCACGCCGTCGGCGAATCCGGCGACCTCCGCGGCCTGCGCGCCGTTGCCGACGCCGAGCCCGAGGCCGACCGGAAGGGCGGTGCCGCGCTTGTCGATCATCGCGCGGGTCCGTTCGACGAGCCGGGGCGCGCCGGTGTCGACGGCCGAGCGGGCGCCGGTGACGCCCATCAGGGACGCCGCGTACACGAACCCCCGGGACACCTCGGTGATCTTCTCGATGCGCTCGTCGGTGGAGCTGAGCGCCACGAGGAACACGCGGTCCAGGCCGGGCCCGTCACCGTGCGCGTCGGACGCCTCCAGCCAGGCGCCGCCCTCCTCCGGCGTGAGGTCCGGGGTGATGAGCCCGGTCCCGCCGGCCGACGCCAGGTCGCGGGCGAACCGGTCGACGCCGTAGTGGTCGACGGGGTTCCAGTACGTCATGACGAGGGTCGGGACACCCGTCGCGGCGACGGCCTCGACCGTCCGGAACACGTCGGCGACGCGGACCCCGCCGACGAGCGCCTGGTGCACGGCGTCCTGGATGGTGGGGCCGTCCATCATCGGGTCGGTGTAGGGCAGGCCGATCTCGATGGCGTCGCAGCCGGCCTCGACCATCGTCCGCGCCGCCTCGATGGCGCCGTCGACGGTGGGGAACCCGGCGGGGAGATAGCCGACGAGCGCGGCGCGTCCCTCCGCGGCGGCCTTGTCGTAGGCGGTCCGGACGCTCACTTGCCCTCCCCCTCGGGCACGAGGCCGAAGAAGCCGGCGGCCGTGTGCATGTCCTTGTCGCCGCGGCCGGACAGGCACAGCACGATCACCGCGTCCCGGCCCAGTTCCGCGCCCAGCTCGGGGCCGATCTTGAGCGCGCCCGCGAGCGCGTGCGCGGACTCGATGGCCGGGATGATGCCCTCGGTGCGGCACAGCAGCGCGAACGCCTCCATCGCCTCGGCGTCGGTGATCTCGCGGTAGTCGGCGCGGCCGGAGTCGCGCAGCCACGAATGTTCGGGTCCGACGCCGGGATAGTCGAGCCCGGCGGAGATCGAGTGGGTCTCCACGGTCTGGCCGTCGTCGTCCTGGAGCAGGTAGGTGCGCATGCCGTGGATGACGCCGAGGGAGCCGCCGACGAGCGTCGCGGCGTGCCTGCCGGTCGCGACTCCGTCGCCGCCCGCCTCGAACCCGTACAGCCGGACGGACTCGTCGGGGATGAAGGCGTGGAACGCGCCGATCGCGTTGGAACCGCCGCCGACGCAGGCGACGACGGCGTCCGGCAGGGCTCCGGTCAGCTCCAGGCACTGCCGCCGCGCCTCCGCCCCGATGATCCGCTGGAAGTCGCGGACCATCATCGGGAAGGGGTGCGGGCCCATGACGGAGCCGATGCAGTAGTGGGTGTTCTCGACGCTGGCGACCCAGTCGCGGAACGCCTCGTTGCAGGCGTCCTTGAGGGTGCGGCTGCCGGTCGTCACCGGGACGACCTCGGCGCCGAGCATCCGCATCCGGGCGACGTTGAGGGCCTGCCGCTCGGTGTCGACCTCGCCCATGTAGACGGTGCAGTCCAGGCCGAGCAAGGCTGCGGCCGTGGCGGTGGCGACGCCGTGCTGCCCGGCGCCCGTCTCGGCGATCACGCGGGTCTTGCCCATGCGCCGGGTGAGCAACGCCTGCCCCAGCACGTTGTTGATCTTGTGGGAGCCGGTGTGGTTGAGGTCCTCGCGCTTGAGGAGCACGCGGGCGCCCGCGTGCGCGGAGAACCGTCTGGCCTCGGTGAGCAGGCTGGGACGGCCCGCGTAACCGGCGAGCAGGTCGTCCAGTTCGGCGGTGAAGGCCGGGTCACGCTTGGCGGTCTCGAACTCGCGGGTCAGCTCGTCCAGCGCCGCCATCAGCGCCTCGGGGGCGAACCGGCCGCCGAACGGTCCGAAGTGGCCCGTGGCATCGGGCACAGCAGCGGTGTCGATGGTCATGAGTAACGCGTCCTGTCATACGAGTAGGGGGCTTGTTCGCTGGGTTCAGTGAAAGCCCCGCCATCGCTCCCGGAGCGGCTCGACCTGCATGCCCGTACCCTATCCGTTGCCTCAGCCGCTCTGCCGCAGAGCGGGGTGGGCTCCGGCGGCGACGAGGTCGGCGACCGCGGCGCGCGGATCCTTGCCGATCACCAGGCTCTCCCCGACCAGCACCGCGTCGGCGCCGCTGGAGGCGTAGGCGAGCAGGTCGTGCGGGCCCCGCACACCCGACTCGGCGATCTTCACGACGTCCTTGGGGAGGTGCGGCGCGACCCGCGCGAACACGCCCCGGTCGACCTGCAGGGTCCGCAGGTCGCGGGCGTTCACGCCGATGACCTTGGCGCCCGCGTCGACGGCCCGTTCGGCCTCCTCCTCGGTGTGCGCCTCAACGAGCGGGACCAGACCGATCGACTCGGCCCGCTCGACCAGCGACACCAGCGCGTCCTGCTCCAGCGCGGCGACGATCAGCAGGGCCATGTCGGCGCCGTACGCCCGTGCCTCCCACAGCTGGTAGGAGGTGACGATGAAGTCCTTGCGCAGGACGCAGACCCCGACGTTCGCACGGACCTCGGCGAGGTCGTCCAGGCTGCCGCCGAACCGCCGCCGCTCGGTCAGCACGCTGATCACCTTCGCGCCGCCGGCCTCGTAGTCACGGGCCAGGGCGGCGGGGTCGGCGATGGCGGCGAGCGCGCCCTTGGACGGGCTGCTGCGCTTGACCTCGGCGATCACCGTGACCCCCGGACCGCGCAGCGCGGCGAGGGCGTCCCGGGGGGCCGGGGCGTCCGCCGCCTTCTCCTTCAGAGCTTCGAGCGGGACCTCGCGCTGCCTTTCGGCGAGATCGGCCCGGACGCCCTCAACGATCTCGTCCAGAACGCTCAATGTCGCAGGCCCCCTATTTCAGGTCGTTCCGTCCACCGATCGTAGCCGCCCCCTCGGACGTCCCCCGCATCCGGGACGTCTCAGGGCGCCAGCGCCTCCGCGAACGGCAGGTTGCGGACGACCCAGAACACCACGACGACACCCAGGAACGAGTACGCCACCGCCGGCCTCAGGAGCGCGCTCCGCATCGGCAGCCCTCGCGCGCTCAACACGGTCCACCGCACGAACAGGTAACCGAGCACCGGCAACAGCAGAAACATCAAGGGATTGAAGCCGAACGCCGTCCCGACGTCCCCGTGCGTGAGCGCGTGGACGAGCCGCATCATCCCGCATCCCGGGCAGTAATACCCGGTGATGGCCAAGAACGGGCAGCTCGGATAGTGACCCGCCTCATTCGGGTCCCGGAACGCCACGAGCAACGCCCCCGCGGCGACCCCACCGAGCACAAGCCCCTGCGATCGAAACGACACTCGAGACACGCTTCTCAGCGTAGGCGCCCTCACCGATCCAGCACGTAACCAACGCCCCGAACGGTCCTGATGGGGTTCCCCTCGCCGAGCTTGGCGCGAAGCTGCGCCACGTGAACGTCCACGGTCCGGCTCCCCGCCCCGGCCCCCGGCCCCCACGCCGCCTCAAGGAGCTGCTCTCGGGTGAACACCCGACCGGGGTTGGCCATAAGGAACTCCAGCAGATCGAACTCGGTAACCGTAAGGGCGGCACGACGACCACCAACGACCGCCGTCCGACCGGCGGGATCGAGAGCGATCTCCCCGGCCCGGAGCACCCCAGGAGCCTCAGCCGGAACAGCGCCACGCAGAGCGTCCGCGACGGCGCGCGCGAGAACACGCGGACTGAAGGGCCGTCCAACCCGATGGTCACCAAGCGCACGGGCATCACCGGCCTCCAACGGCCCGGTGACCGCGACGACAGGCGCCGGATGCGCCGCGTCGGCAACGCGCCGATAAAGATCACCGGGCATCGCGGCAACCGACAGATCGAGCACGACAACATCGGGACGCCCACGCGCAGCAGCCCCAGGGGCCCGCGAAGGATCGGTCTCGATCTCCACGTCGAAGCCCTCACGAGCCAGGTACCGGCGCTGCATCTCGGCGACCGCAGGGTCATGCTCGACGACGAGGACGACCCCGTCGCCGCTCATGCTCGCCCGTTCCGCTGAGCGGTCGGGTCCTCACCCCGATCAAGGGACTTCCACATGGCGGACGGATCGTCATCAACAACCCCACGAGGCGCCGAACGCTCGTAACGCGCGGACATACCGGGCCAACGCGCCCCCCGCACCACCGTGAGAGCCCCGGCGACGATCAGCAGCACCCCACCCGCAACGGAGACGGTCCACCAGAGGTTGACGTCCACATCAGGCTGGGCACCCAACCTCAACAGCCCAGTCTGATCACCGGCAGCGGACAGCACGGCAGACCGCCGAACCGCAACGACCGAGGCATAGGCGATACCGACCCCGAACAGCCCAAGGAGCACCCCGACACCCACCCGAACCCGCCCTCTGGTGGCGAACAGAGCCGCCAGCCCCGCGAGCCCGGCCCAGCCGAGCGCACTCGGGGCGCCGCCGAGGTCCCCACCGGTCAGGGTCCGGCTGAGCGGCGTGATGGCGTCCTCGGCCCGGACGGTGGCCCAGGTACGACCAGCGGCCAGCAGGGCGAGACCGGCCCCGACAGCGCACACCAACGCCGTCAGGCCGCGTTCACGCCCGGGTGTCATGAGACGTCGTCCTGCTCCTTCGGCCGTTCCCCGACCACCGCAGGAAGGACGTCAGCGTCCCAGCAGGTGCGATCCCCGGTGTGACAGGCCGCACCGACCTGGTCGACCTTCACGAGAATCGCATCGGCATCGCAGTCGAGCGCCACCGACTTGACCCACTGCTGATGCCCGGAGGTCTCGCCCTTCACCCAGTACTCCTGCCGGCTGCGGGACCAGTAGGTGCAGCGGCCTGTGGTGAGAGTGCGGTGCAGCGCCTCGTCGTCCATCCACCCGAGCATCAGCACCTCACCGGTGTCGTACTGCTGGGCGATGGCCGGCACGAGCCCGTTGGGGTCGCGCTTCAACCGATCAGCGATCTTAGGGTCCAAACCGGACGCTCGAACGGACATGCTCGAAGTTTATGGCAGTGCACGACGCCGGAGGCCCGCCAGGGCCGAAGAAGGAGTGCACCCCCATGGACACGAAGCCGACCCCACCTCACCCACCGCCCCCAGCCACCGCCGCAACCCCGCAACAACCTCAGGGTCTGCGATCGCGTCCGAAGGCAGGTTTCGAGCCTGCGAGAAACCTGATCGCGCAGCGAGCCGCAAGGCGAGCCGAAGCGATGCACCGATCGCACCGCGGTGCACGACGACGGAGGCCCGCCAGGGCCGAAGGTGGAGTGCACCCCCATGGACACAAAGCCGACCCCACCTTGCCCACCGCCCCCAGCCCCCATAGCAACCCCGCGACGACCTGAGGGTCTGCGATCGCGTCCGAAGGCAGGTTCAAGCGAAGCGAGAACCTGATCGCGCAGCGAGCCGCAAGGCGAGCCGAAGCGATGCAGCGATCGCACCGCGGTCCACGACGATGGAGGCCCGCCAGGGCCGAAGGTGGCGTGCACCCCCATAGACACGAAGCCGAACCCACCTTGCCCACTGACCTCAGCCCCCACAGCAACCCCGCGACGACCTGAGGGTCTGCGATCGCGTCCGAAGGCAGGTTCAAGCGAAGCGAGAACCTGATCGCGCAGCGAGCCGTAAGGCGAGCCGAAGCGATGCAGCATCGCACCGCGTTTCTCGACGATGGAGGCCCGCCAGGGCCGAAGGAGGAGAGAAACGCAATAAACACGAAAGGGCCCGCATCCCGGTGGGGGAACGGGCCCA
This sequence comes from Actinomadura pelletieri DSM 43383, assembly GCF_003634705.1. Lineage (GTDB taxonomy): Bacteria > Actinomycetota > Actinomycetes > Streptosporangiales > Streptosporangiaceae > Spirillospora > Spirillospora pelletieri. The sequence continues at coordinate 295,874 of NZ_RBWU01000003.1, forward strand.
GACGTACGACTACGGGCGTTACAGGGGGACGACCTGGTCGGCCTGCGGACCCCGGTTACCCTGCGTCACCTCGAACTGAACGCGCTGGTTCTCGTCCAGGGTGCGGTATCCGGAGCTCTGGATAGCCGAGTAGTGGACGAAGACGTCCGGCCCGCCGCCGTCGACGGCGATGAACCCGAAGCCCTTCTCGGCGTTGAACCACTTCACGGTGCCCTGCTGGGGCATGTCTTTCTCCTTGCGGCAAAACCTGGGCCCACACCTCGCGGGCCCGCGCGGTCGCTGCGGAACGCCCTCGCCCCCGGTACGGTCCCGGAAAAGCCAAAACGCCCGCTGCCATCAGTCCGCGGGCGTCTGAACGATCGAGAACCACGACTGCAACCGACCGCCCCACCGTATCACCGCTTCCGCGTAAAGCGGAGGAGCCGCATGGCTTCCGATTCTCCTCTCCGCGAACCGCGCCGTTACCTGGCCGTTAAAGACTCCAACCGGTCTCGGTCAGGGTCTTGACAGCGTTCGTGGGCCCGGTGAGGCGGACGTCCGCGACGGCGCGGCGCCCCAGGGCCCACAGGACGAGTTCCCCGACGGGACCGTGGACGCGGACGGTGTCGGGACCGCGTCCGGACACCCGCAGGTCGCGGCCGTCCGGCTGTACGAGCGTTACTCGAACGTGAACTTTTCTTAGGACAAAGCGGGCAATTTTTATCCGTCGCCAGAGCAGTTCCTCAAGTTCCGGGGAGATCTCCCGCCGCTCCCAGTCGGGACGCGCGCGCAGGACGTCCTCATGGTGAACAAAGAACTCCACACCGTTGGCGTTTTTGTCCACGCCGGGAAGCGCGTACGGCGAGAACTTGGGCGGTCCCTGCCGAAACCGTTCCACCAGCCGGTCGAACGGTACACCCCGCGCCGTCCGGCGCCGCACGCGCTCGGTGTAGAAGGCCAGGGGGGACAGAAGTATTCCCGGGGCGGCGTCCGGCCGTCCCTCCCGGACGATCAGGTGCGCGGCCAGGTCGCGGGCGGTCCAGCCGGAGCACAGGGTCGCCGCGTCGGGCCCGGCCTGTGCCAGGGCGTCCGCCAGCAGCCGTCTCTCCCGGCGGACGGGGCCGTCCTCGGTGTCACTCATCGCCTCGATCGTAGGACGTGGCGGCAGGTCCGGGAATAAAGGGCGGGGGGCGGGTGGTAGGCACTATCCGAGCCCGTATCCCCCCAACCCCGGTCACAGGGGGCAATTCCCCGGGCGCCCGCCGTGATTGAGGAGTTCGCCGTGCCACCTGGTTCGAGACGGGTCAGCCCGCATGTCCTCCGGGAGGGGATGGGGGTGCTGTGGGTGGCCGTGAAGGCCGAGCCTCGGATCTTCACCCTCTCGGTCCTGGGCAGCGCGCTGTACGCGGCGATGACCGTGGCGACCGCGCAGGTGCTCGGGTGGGCGACCGAGGAGGTCGTGCTGCCGGCGTTCGAGTCCGGGGACACGACCGCCGGGGCGCTCGCGGGGGTCGCCGTCGCGATCGTCGGGGTGGCGCTGCTGAAGGCGATCGGCGTCGCGGCGCGCCGGTTCTACGCGGGCCTCATGCAGTACCGGCTCCAGGCCGAGTACCGGCGCGCGGTGACCCGGCAGTACCTGCGGCTGCCGCTGGCGTGGCATCACCGGCATCCGACCGGGCAGCTGCTGTCGAACGCCAACGCGGACGTGGAGGCGGTGTGGGCGCCGATCGCGCCGCTGCCGATGGCGGTCGGCGTGCTGTTCATGCTCCTGATCGCGGCGGTGTCGATCCTGGTCACCGACCTGGTCGTGGCCGGGGTCGGGTTCCTGGTGTTCCCGGCGATCGCGCTGATCAACGTCGTCTACCAGCGGCGGCTGGCGCCGGTGGCGACCCGGGCGCAGCAGTTGCGCGCCGAGGTCAGCGAGGTCGCGCACGAGAGCTTCGAGGGCGGTCTCGTCGTCAAGACCCTCGGCCGGGAGGAGTCCGAGACGGAGCGGTTCACCGAGCGGGCGGAGGCGCTGCGGGACGCCAACGTCGCGGTCGGTCGGATCCGCGGGTTGTTCGACCCGGTGCTGGAGGCGCTGCCGAACCTCGGGGTCCTCGCCGTCCTGCTGATCGGGTCGCTGCGGTTGGAGTCGGGGGCGATGTCGCCCGGCGACCTGGTGAACGTCGCGTACCTGTTCACGCTGCTGTCGTGGCCGGTGCGGGCGCTGGGCTGGGTGCTCGGCGAGGTGCCGCGCAGCGTCGTCGGCTGGGACCGGGTTCGGGGCGTCCTGGACGCGACCGGTTCCCTCCCCTACGGGGACGGTGTCCTCGACGGGAAGGGCAAGGCGACGCCCCTGGAGGTCCGGGAGGTTCGTTTCGCGTACGAGTCCACGGACGACGCGGCGGGACGTGACATCCTCCACGACGTGACGTTCGCCGCGTCCCCCGGCCGGACGATCGCGGTGGTCGGGCCGACGGGCTCCGGCAAGTCGACGCTCACCTCGCTGCTCGTCCGGCTGGTCGACCCGGCCCGGGGCTCGGTGCTCCTGGACGGCGTCGACCTGCGGGACGTGCGTCGCGGCGGGGTCGCCGAGACCGCCGCGCTCGTCCCCCAGCAGACGTTCCTGTTCGACGACACCGTCCGGGGCAACGTGACCCTCGGCCTGGACGTCCCGGACGAGCGGGTCTGGGAGGCGCTCCGCCTCGCGCAGGCCGACGGGTTCGTCGCGGCGCTCGGCGACGGGCTCGACACGCGGGTCGGTGAGCGCGGGGCGACGCTGTCGGGCGGGCAGCGGCAACGGCTCGCGCTCGCGCGGGCCCTGGTGCGGCGGCCGCGGCTGCTCGTGCTGGACGACGCGACGTCCGCCGTCGACCCGCAGGTCGAGGCCCGCATCCTGCGGAGCATCCGGGAGGCGCAGTCGGGCGAGGCGGGCGGCGCGACCGTCGTGGTCGTCGCCTACCGCAAGGCGACGATCGCGCTGGCCGACGAGGTGGTCTATCTGGAGCACGGGCGGGTCCTGGACCGCGGCGCCCACGCCGACCTGCTGGCACGTTCTGAGGGTTACCGCAACCTCGTCAACGCCTACGAGCGAGCGGAAACGGAGCGGGAGACCGTCGAAGGCGGCGAGGAGGCCCTGGCATGACGGTGACGAGTGGCCCGGGACTCAGCGACACCGCGCTGTCCGAGGGGGCGTTCACCACACTGAAGCGCGGCATCATGCTGAGCCCGGAGTTCCGCGCCGGGCTGGCCGGGACGCTGGTGCTCGCGTTGGTCTCGACGGCCGGGCGCGTGGTGGTGCCCATCGCCGTCCAGCAGACGATCGACAAGGGCCTCGGCGGTCCGGACGGCCCCGACATCGGCTTCATCCGGTCGGCGGTGGCGCTGTGCGCGGTGGCCGTGCTGGTCACGGCCGCGTGCGCGTACCTGATGAACGTCCGGCTGTACAGGACGTCCGAGGGCGGCCTGGCGGCGCTGCGGACCAAGGCGTTCCGGCATGTGCACGACCTGTCGATGCTCACCCAGAGCGGGGAGAGGCGCGGCGCGCTCGTGTCGCGGGTGACCGGGGACGTCGACCAGATCAGCCAGTTCATGCAGTCCGGCGGGCTGATGTTCATCGTGTCGATCGGGCAGCTGATCGTCGCGAGCGTGCTGATGGTCGTCTACTCGTGGCAGCTGGCCCTGCTGGTGTGGGCGGCGTTCCTGCCGCTGGCGTGGGCGTTGCGGCATTTCCAGCGGATCCTGTCCGCCGCCTACATGGGGGTGCGGGAGAAGATGGGCGACCTGCTGGCCGCGGTCAGCGAGTCCGTCGTCGGCGCCCCCGTGATCCGCGCGTACGGATCCGAGGAGCGGACCGGGCGGCGCGTGGACGAGGCCGTGGACGCCCACCGCGACTCCCAGACCCGCGCGCAGGCCATGGTGGCGCTGACGTTCCCGGTGAGCGAGCTGGTCGCGGCCGTCGCCACCGCCGCCGTCGTCATCGCCGGAATCCTGCTCGGCGTGGACGGTCACGTCACGGCCGGTGAGCTCATCGCGTTCCTCTTCCTGGTCACGCTGTTCGTCAGCCCGATGCAGGCCGCGACGGAGGTGTTCAACCAGGCGCAGAACGCGATCGCCGGGTGGCGGCGGGTCCTCGGCGTCCTGGACACCGTCCCGGACGTGGCCGACCCCGGCGACGACGGCGAGACGCTGCCGCGCGGCCCGATCGAGGTGCGGTTCGAGTCCGTGGGGTTCGCCTACCCGGGTGGGCCGCCCGTCCTGCACGACGTGAACGTGGACATCGCGCCCCGCACCCGAATCGCGGTCGTCGGGGAGACCGGCTCGGGGAAGACGACGTTCGCCAAGCTCCTCACCCGCCTCATGGATCCGGTGTCCGGCCGCGTCCTGGTGGACGGCGTGCCGCTCGACCGGATCCGCTTCTCCTCGCTGCGGGAGCGGATCGTGATGGTGCCGCAGGACGGTTTCCTGTTCGACGCCTCCCTCGCCGACAACATTCGTTACGGCCACCCGGACGCGTCCGACGACGACCTCGTCCTCGCCCTGACGGAACTGGGCCTCGCCGACTGGCTCGAGGGGCTGCCCGGTGGCCTGGACACCCCGGTCGGTCAGCGGGGCGAGTCACTCTCGGCGGGCGAACGCCAACTCGTCGCCCTGGCCCGCGCCTACATCGCCGACCCGGACCTGCTCGTCCTGGACGAGGCGACGTCCGCCGTGGACCCCGCCACGGAGGTGCGCATCCAGCGCGCCCTGGACGGGGTGACGCGGGGCCGCACCGCGATCTCCATCGCGCACCGCCTCTCCACCGCGGAGGCGGCCGACGAGGTCATCGTCTTCGACGCCGGACGCGTCGTCCAGCGCGGCCCCCACGCCGACCTGGTGGCTCGGCCCGGCGTCTACGCCGACCTCCACGCCTCCTGGAGAGCCCAGAGATCCCTCTAGCCGTCAGTGACGAACCCCACGCCCGCGGACCGAACCCCGATCACCCCACGTTCGGCCGGCGGGGGCGCTTCCCTGGGCGAACACAGGCGCCCCCAGCGAAAACGCAGCGCTAAAGCACTTGCCCGGAATCTGGTCTCGTGCGCATTCTGCATGGGTGAGTAACGAGGTCGTGTTGGAATCGGCGAGCACGCTGCACGGTCAGTTGCAGCGGGGGCTCGGGAGGGCCGCGCGGCGCGCGGCGGACAGGCCCGGTGCGGGCGAGTACGTCTATGACTGCATCCGGCGGGATCCACGGTGGGACCACCAGTGCGAGTCCCGACGGTTGTACTACGCCCGGTTGATGGTCGATCTCGAGATGCCGACGGGGCCGGTGGCGGCGCATCTGTTCGATCCGTCCGACCATCCCGACGCCGACGAGTGGCGGGTCGATCTGGCGTTGGGCGTGTTGGCGGATCTGGTGCGGTTGAGCAGGCGGGAGGCGGCGGCGCCGTTGCGGCGTTACGCCGAGGAGGGCGCGCAGTGGTTCGACGCGGTCGTCGAGCTGATCGACCTTGAGGATCCGGCGTTGACGCTAGGGCTGGACGATCTCGTCGCCGCGCGGTGCGACGAGTCGGATCTGGCGTCGCTGATCCCGGCGCATTCCAACCCGGTGATCGAGGCGTGGGCGACGCGGCAGCCGAGGATCGCCGACGCTCTGGCGCGCCAGCGGGAGGCGGGACGGGCGGCGCGCCGGGCGATGGCGACGGCGCCGGGGCGGGACCGGCAGAGCGAGGCCGAGTTGCTGGACCTCGCCCGGCGGCGGGGCGAGGGGGCCATCTCGGCGATCTTCGAGCTGGGACGCAGGCGGACGCTGGCGCTGCTCGACCTGGCCGAGGAGCTGCTGCCCCGGGACGGTCACGACCCGGGCCCGAGCCGGTACGGCGGGGCGGTGTGCCGGGCGTTGCGGGAGTACGGTCCCGAGGCGTTGCCGCGGGCGCGGGCGTGGGCGGCGCAGCGGGGCGGGTGCGCGGACATGGGGCTCAGCATCCTCGCGCGCTACGGCACCCGGCAGGACGTCCCGCTGCTCATGGACCAGTTGCGCGACGCCCTCGGGAGGCGCGAGTGGCGGGCCGCCGCCAGCCCGATCGAGGGGCTCGGACGGCTGCGGGCGGGTGAGGCCGTCCCGCTGCTGAAGTCGGCCTGGACCGAGTCGACGTACGCGTTCCTGAGACCCCGCATCCTGACCGCGCTGACGAGAACGGCCCCGCACACGGCCGAGTCCTACACCGTCGAGGGGCTGTGGGACTGTGAGGAGGGGGTCAGGCGCGAGGCGGCGCAGTTCGCGCCGATCACCTCCGAGACGCGGATCCGCCTGCAACGCCTGCACCACGACGTGTCGGAGGAGGCGGGGGTCCGCGCCGCCGCGGCGGCGCGGCTGGCCGCCTGAGGAGCCGATGAACCCCGCCGGGGCGGGGCGCGTATTCACCACCCGAGACGCGCATCCCACCCCGGAGGAAGAGCGATGGGTTCCCGACATCTTTCCGGCCTGACCAGATCGAGCCTGCTGTGCGCGGTCGCCGTGGCGTTGTCGGCGGGGGGCTGCTCGACGAAGCCGGACGCCTCGTCCGGCGGCGACGCCAAGGTCGCCGAGCCCGCGAGCCTGCAGCGGCTCGCGGAACAGACGGGGTGTTCGCTGACCGGTCAGCGGAAGGTGGCGGACCTGGAGCAGGGGAACTGCAAGAACGCCCGCGGACGGTACGTCCTGCTCAGCTTCACCACCGAGAAGGGCATGAACACCTGGTTGCACGAGGCCAGACCGTGGGGCGGGACGTATCTGGTCGGTGCCCGCTGGATCGCGGTGAGCACCGACCGGACGTTGGAGACGCTTCGCAAGGACCTGGGCGGCGAGATCGTCCACGGGGACGGCCACGGGACGGGCGGCGGCGCGAGTCACGGGACGGGCCACGGTTGACCGTCAGGGCGTGCGGGCCTCGGTCTCGCCGTCCTCGCCGCGGACGAGCAGGACGCCCCACCGTTCGAGGGCGGGCCCGGTGCGGGCCAGGACGCGGCGGGCGGCGAGGCCGCGGCCGACGATGCCCGGGTGCAGCAGCGGATGTCCGGGGCCGTCGACGACGACGCGGACGGCCGCGACCGGTCGCCGCCCGGCGTGCGCGGCGACCACGGCGGACTCCATGTCGGCGACCCGCGCGCCCCGCGCGGCCCACCGCGCCCGTTCGGCGCCCCGGACGACGCGGTCCGTGGTCACCAGCGGCCCGACCTGGACGCTCAGCCCGTCCCGGATGAGCTCCTCGGCGAGCAGGCGCGGCGCGGCGCACGGCACCGAGCCCGGCCCCGTGCCCGGTCCGGTGCCGCGGATCTCGTCGGCGACCAGGACGTCGCCGGGCCGCAGCCGTTCGTCGAGCGCGCCGCCGAAGCCGACGACGACGAGCGCGGCGCAGGCGTCCGGCAACAGGTCGACGCGGCGGGCGCGGTAGCCGACCACCACGACGGGCGTGCGGGCGAGCCCGCGCCGGACCGCGCGGGCCTCCACGCCCAGCGCCGCGCACACCACCGGCCCGACCATCGGTCTCCACTCCCCCGCTTCGTCACTGGTCACCGGGTCACTGGTCACCGGTCCAGCGAAACATGCCGCGGACCCGAGTGCCAGTCGCGTCACCGTGCGGTACCACATCCGGGCCCGGTCACATCCGTCTACCGGATGGCGCCGCCGCGGGGCGCGGGCCTCTAGACTCCCCGACATGACCTCCATCGCCGTTAGACGGAAGCTGGCCGTCCTCCCGTTCGTCGTGCTGCCGCTCGGCGCCGTCGCCGCGTGCAGCGGCGAGGGCACCAACAGCACCACCGACTGCAGCGTGAACGCGTGCACGGTGACGTTCGACCGGGGTGTCGACGCCAGCGCCTCCATCCTCGGCATCAAGGCCGAACTCGTGAAGGTCGAGGGCCAGCTGGTCACCCTCAAGGTCGCCGGGCAGACGGTGACCGTGCCGATCGGCGAGGGTGAGCAGGCCGAGGGCTTCAACGTGTCGGTGCAGTCGGTCACGCAGGACAAGGTGGTCGTCAAGATCTCCGCCGGCGGTGGCGGCTAGACTTTCGCTCATGCGTTCGATGAGCGGCGCCGAGCGGCGCGCCAGGCTCGGTGTCCGCCACCGACTTTCCCCCCAGACCAGGACGGACGATGTCGTCGACATCGCGCGGTCCATGGTGGTGCTGCACGCCACCGACCCCGCGACCGTGTTCCTGTCGGTCGCCGCCCGCAGCGTCGACGCCGCCCCGGAGGCGGTGGAGCGGGCCCTGTACGACGACCGGACGCTCCTGCGGATGCTCGCGATGCGCCGGACGATGTTCGTCGCGCCCGTCGAGCTGCTCCCGGTGCTGCAGGCGTCCACGGCCGACGCGCTGGCCGTCAAGCAGCGCGCCACCTACGGCCGGGTCATCGAGCGGGGCAGCGACATCGCCGACGCGTCCGCCTTGTTCGCGGAGGCCGAGAAGGCCACGCACGCGGCGCTGCTGGCCCGCGGGGAGGCGACGGGCGCCCAGCTCGCCGCGGACGTGCCGCTGCTGCGGACCCGGGTCGACCCGGCGCCCGGCAAGTCGTACTCCAAGCCCACCAACATCACCACCTGGGTGCTCGTCACGCTCGGCTGCGAGGGCCTCATCGTCCGCGGCCGTCCGAACGGGTCGTGGACCAGCAGCCGGTACCGATGGTCTCCGGTCGAGGCGTGGCTGCCCGGCGGGATCGAGCGGATGCCCCCGGCCGAGGCCCGCGCCGACCTCGTCCGCCGGTGGCTGCGCGCGTTCGGGCCCGCCCCGGTCGCCGACCTGAAGTGGTGGACGGGCTGGAACGCCGGTGACGTCACCAAGGCCCTCGTGCTCCTCGACGTGACCGAGGTCGACCTCGACGGCGCCACCGGCGTCGCGCTGTCCGACGACCTGGACCCGGTGCCCGCGCCGGAGCCGTGGGCGGCGCTGCTGCCCGCCCTGGACCCGACGCCGATGGGCTGGCGGGACCGCGGCTGGTTCCTCGGCGAGCACGGGCCGCTCCTGTTCGACCGGAACGGCAACATCGGCCCGTCCGTCTGGTGGGACGGCCGCATCGTCGGCGGCTGGGGCCAGCGCGCGGACGGGGAGATCGCCGTCCGCGTCCTGGAGGACGTCGGCGCGGACGCCGAGGCCGCGATCGAGCGGGAGGCCGCGCGCATGACCGCCTGGTACGGCGACGTCCGCGCCATCCCCCGCTTCCGTACTCCGCTGGAACGCGAACTCACGTCCTGAGCCCGCCCACCGGGCGGGCCGCCCGGTCAGTGGTCGTACGCGACGGTGACGGCGGCGACCTTGCGTTTGGCGGCGCCGCGCCGCACGACGGTGACCACGAACACGAGGGTCGCGGCAGCGCCGAGCCCCAGCGCCGCGACGACGGCGAAGCCCAGATAGCCGTGGGCGGTGTCGTCCGGCGCCACCAGGATGGGCCCGTCGCTGCCGCGGCAGGTGAGCACTGCCTTCCCTGACGCGGGCGCCTCGAACGAGGCGGTGTACCGGTAGGACGGACGCTGGGCGGCGCTCCACGAGTTCTTCCGGGTCAGCGGGACGGGCCCGGAACGGTCCCCGACCCTGACCGAGCAGGAGAACGGTGACGAGCCGCCCGTGCGGACGTAGAGGAAGTACCCGTAACCCCGCGTGATCCTGATCGGCACCCCCGCCACGGGGTCACCGGAGGCCGACGGCCCGCCCGCGACCTCCGAGTCGTCCCACAGGACCGCGAGTATGCCGAAGAACCCGACGGCGGCCACGAGGACCAGGACCACCGGGAGGACGTACCATCCCGCCGACGGCGTGATCACGGGGTGCGCTGCCGCCCACAGCGGCCCCGGCCGGCCGGGGCCCGGGGGCTGTGGTCCCATCGGCGGGTTCGTCCCGGGCCACATGTGTTCCCCTTCACGGAGCCGGCTCTGCCGAAGGCAAGAATCCCAGAGAACCTCGCACCCCGCCAGACACCCCTCACCGGCGTCGCCCGCAGGCCATGCGAGCGGTTACCTTACTAGGTAGTAGCAAAACGGGTGGACGGAGGTCGCATGGCTCCCTGGGACCGGCTTCCCACGCCGCCGATCCGGCTCGGCCTTCCCCGGGGTCTCCCGCGGGGCCTCCCCCGGGGCCTGGGCCGCTACACCGTCGAGCGGGACCTGCCGGTGACCATGCCGGACGGGGTGACGCTGCTCGCCGACCGGTACGTCCCGAACGGGGTCGCGCGGCCTCCCACGATCCTCGTGCGAACCCCCTACGGGCGGCGCGGTCCGGCGGCGCTGGCGAACGGGCTGCTGTTCGTCCCCTGCGGCTTCCAACTGGTCGTGCAGAGCACGCGCGGGACGTCCGGTTCCGGCGGCGACTTCGACCCCCTCGGGCATGAACGCGACGACGGGCTCGCCACCGTCGCCTGGCTGAAGCGGCAACCCTGGTTCCACGGCTCCTTCGCCACGTTCGGCCCGAGCTACCTCGGATACACGGCGTGGGCGGTCGCGGCGGAGGCGGGCCCCGAGCTGAAGGCGATGTCGCTGCAGATCACCGCGTCCTCGTTCCGGGACGCCGCGTACGTGGGCGGCTCGTTCGCGCTGGAGTCCACCCTCACCTGGACCGAGCTGACGCACCGGCAGCGGCGGCCCCTCGGCATGGTCACCGCGCCGCTGACGTCGCGGCGCCGCGCCGTGCGCGCCGCCAGGTCCGGGCGTCCCCTCGCCGAGCTGGACGTGCTGGCGGGCGGCGAGCCCATGCGCTTCTACCAGGACCTCCTCGCCAACCACACCGCCGAGCACGGGTACTGGGACGACCGCGACTTCAGCGGAACGGTCGGGGACGTCACCGCGCCCGTCACGCTTCTCGGCGGCTGGTACGACGTGTTCCTGCCCTGGCAGCTCAGGGACTACCTCGCGCTGCGCGCCGCCGGGCAGGTTCCGTACCTCACCATCGGGCCCTGGTGGCACACCGATCCCCGGCACGGCCTGGTGACGATCCGCGAGTCGCTCGCCTGGTTCCGCGCGCACCTGCTGGGCGACCCGTCGGGGCTGCGGCGCGACCCCGTCCGCCTGTACGTCACGGGCGCGCGGGAGTGGCGGCACTACCGCGACTGGCCCCCGCCCGGGTCACGGCAGATCCGGTGGCACCTGCACGCCGGTGGCGGGCTCGGCGAGGACGGGCCGCAGGAACGGCCGCCGAGCCCCTACCGGTTCGATCCGGCCGACCCGACGCCCGCGCTCGGCGGCCCGACCCTGCTCGGCAGCTCCCGTCCGGTCGACAACCGGCCGCTGGAGCGCCGCCCCGACGTGCTGGTGTTCACCTCCCCCGCCCTCACCACCGACCTGGACGTCATCGGCCCGGTCGGGGCCGACCTGTTCGTCCGCTCGAGCCGGGAGCACACCGACTTCGTCGTGCGGCTCTGCGACGTCGCCCCGGACGGGACGTCCCGCAACGTCTGCGAGGGCGGTCTGCGGCTGCCCGCGGCGGCGGAGAAGCCCGTCGGGACCGGCGGCGTCCGCCGCGTCGCCGTCGACCTGTGGCCCACCGCGCACCGGTTTCCGCGCGGGCACCGCGTCCGCGTCCATGTGACCAGCGGCGCGCATCCCAAGGTCGCGGTGAATCCCGGGACGGGCGAGCCGCTCGCCACCGCGGCCCGGATGGTCCCGGCGGACCAGGAGGTCTTCCACGACCCCGACCATCCGTCCGCGATCATTCTTTCGATCATGGAACGGTCCGCGGAGGTGACCGTCCCGGCCGCGGGCGACGAGGACGCCTGACCCGTCAGCGGACGGGGTCGCCCGCGGCGCGCAGCGCGTCCTTCACCTCGGCGATCGTCAGCTCCCCGAAGTGGAAGACGCTGGCGGCGAGGACCGCGTCGGCGCCCGCGGCCACGGCGGGCGCGAAGTGCTCGACCGCCCCGGCGCCGCCGCTGGCGATCACCGGCACGGTCACCGCGTCCCTGACCCGGCGCAGCATCTCCAGGTCGAAGCCCGCCTTGGTGCCGTCGGCGTCCATGGAGTTCAGCAGGATCTCACCGACGCCGAGATCCTGGCCGCGGCGGGCCCACTCGACCGCGTCGATGCCGGTGCCGCGGCGGCCGCCGTGCGTGGTGACCTCGAAGCCCGAATCGGTCCCGTCCGCGCGGCGCGCGTCCACCGACAGGACGACGCACTGCGACCCGAACCGGTGCGCGGCCTCCCGCAGGAACTCCGGGCGCGCGATCGCGGCGGTGTTGACCGACACCTTGTCGGCGCCCGCCCGCAGCAGCCGGTCGATGTCGTCGACGGTGCGGACACCGCCGCCGACCGTGAGCGGGATGAACACCTGCTCGGCGGTGCGGCGGACGACGTCGTACGTGGTGGACCGGTCGGCGCTGGACGCGGTGATGTCCAGGAACGTCAGCTCGTCGGCGCCCTCGGCGTCGTAGCGGCGGGCCAGCTCGACGGGGTCGCCGGCGTCCCGCAGGTTCTGGAAGTTGACGCCCTTGACCACGCGCCCGGCGTCCACGTCCAGGCACGGGATCACCCGCACGGCAACGGTCACCGCACGGCCTCCAGCGCCTCTTCCAGCGTGAACGCCTGCGCGTAGAGCGCCTTGCCGACGATCGCGCCCTCGACGCCGTCGGGGACGAGCCCGGCGAGGGTTCGCAGGTCGTCCAGGGACGACACGCCGCCCGACGCGATGACGGGCTTGTCGGTCCGGGAGCAGACCTCCCGCAGCAGGTCGGTGTTGGGGCCGCGCAGCGTCCCGTCCTTGGTGACGTCGGTGACCACGTAGCGGGGGCAGCCGTCGTCCTCCAACCGGTCGAGGACCTCCCACAGGTCGCCGCCCTCCCGCGTCCAGCCGCGGGCGGCGAGCGTGGTGCCGCGCACGTCGAGGCCCACCGCGATCCGGTCACCGTACGAGGCGATGATCTTGCGGCACCAGTCGGGGTCCTCCAGCGCGGCGGTGCCGATGTTGACGCGGGCGCAGCCGGTGGCGAGCGCCGCCTCCAGCGAGGCGTCGTCGCGGATCCCGCCGGACAGCTCCACCTTCACGTCCAGCCGCCCGGTCACCTCGGCGAGCAGCTCGCGGTTGGAGCCGCGCCCGAACGCGGCGTCCAGGTCGACCAGATGGATCCACTCCGCCCCGGCCCGCTGCCAGGCCAGCGCCGCCTCCAGCGGCTCGCCGTAGGAGGTCTCGGTGCCCGCCTCGCCCTGGACCAGGCGGACCGCCTGGCCTCCTGCGACGTCGACGGCGGGAAGGAGCGTCAAGGACATGCGAAAACCCTATTCGAGGCAGTAGTGACGGAAATGCTCAGCCGAGCGTGGTCAGCCAGTTGCGCAGGACGGCCGTGCCCGCGTCCCCGGACTTCTCCGGATGGAACTGGGTGGCGCACAGCGGGCCGTTCTCCACGGCGGCGACGAATCGGTCGCCGTGCTCGGCCCAGGTGACCAGTGGCGCGGCGATCACCTCGGACCGGTCCGGCTCCAGTTCCCAACCGCGCGCCGCGTAGGAGTGGACGAAGTAGAACCGCTCGTCCTGCACGCCGCGGAACAGGACCGAGCCGTCGGGGACGTCCACGGTGTTCCAGCCCATGTGCGGGACGACCGGGGCGTTCAGGCGGTCGACCGTGCCCGGCCACTCCCCGCAGCCCTCCGTGGTGACACCGTGCTCGATGCCCTTGGAGAACAGGATCTGCATGCCGACGCAGATGCCGAGGACCGGTCGTCCACCGGCGAGCCGGCGGCCGATGATCTGGTCGCCGCGGACCGCGCGCAGCCCCGCCATGCACGCCGCGAACGCGCCGACACCGGGGACGACCAGGCCGTCCGCGGCGAGCGCGGCGTCCCAGTCGGCGGTGACGGTCACGTCCGCGCCCGCGCGGGCGACGGCGCGTTCGGCCGAGCGCAGGTTCCCGGACCCGTAGTCCAGGACGACGACGTTCACAGCCACATCACGCCCCCGGTGAACACGAGCGCGGCGAGGACGAGCACGATCAGCGCGGCGATCTTGAGGCCCTGCTTGACGAAGCTGTACACGCCCGCCAGCAGGAACACCGCCACCGCGAAGACCGCGACATTGCCGTAGGTGAAGTGCAGGCCGCCGATGTCCACGGCTACAGGGCCCCCTTGGTGGACGGGATGCCGTGCACCTTCGGGTCGAACGCCACCGCGTCGCGCAGCGCGCGGGCCAGGGCCTTGAACTGGGCCTCGACGATGTGGTGCGCGTTGCGCCCGTACGGAACGTGGACGTGCAGCGCGACCCGGGCGTTCGACACGAACGACTCGAACACGTGCCGGGTCATCGTGGTGTCGTACTCGGGGCCGATCATCGGGGCCATGCCGGCGGGCTCGGTGTGCACCAGGTAGGGGCGCCCGGACACGTCCACGGTGACCTGCGCGAGCGCCTCGTCCAGCGGGACCGACGCGTCGGCGAAGCGGCGGATGCCGACCTTGTCGCCGAGCGCCTCCCGGAACGCCTGGCCGAGCGCGATCGCGGTGTCCTCGATCGTGTGGTGGCTGTCGATGTGCAGGTCGCCGGTGGTCTTGACGGTCAGGTCGAACGACCCGTGCTTGCCGAGCTGGGCCAGCATGTGGTCGAAGAACCCCACGCCGGTCGCGACGTCGACCCGTCCGGTCCCGTCCAGGTCGATCTCGACGAGGACCTGGGTCTCCCCCGTCCCCCGCTCGACTCGTCCCTTGCGCGTCACAGACTCTCCTTCGGTGCTTCTGTCAGGGCCGTTCTCAGGGCCGTGCGGAACGCGGCCATCTCCTCCGGGGTGCCGACGCTGACCCGCAGCCACGCGGGCGGCCCGACCTCGCGGATCAGGACCCCGCGGTCGAGAAGGGCCTCCCAGACCTTCCGGCGGTCGTCGAACGTTCCGAACAGGACGAAGTTGGCGTCGGAGTCGGCGACCCGCAGGCCCTCGGCGCGCAGCCACGTGACCAGGTCGTCGCGTTCCCGGCGCAGCGCCTCGACGCCGCCGAGCAGCTCGTCGCCGTGCGCGAGGGCCGTGCGCGCCACCGCCTGGGTGACGGCCGACAGGTGGTACGGCAGCCGGACGAGCAGCAGCGCGTCGACGACGGCGGGGTCGGCGGCCAGGTATCCGAGCCGGGTTCCCGCCATCGCGAACGCCTTGGACATCGTCCGGGTGACGATCAGCCTGGGGTGCCCGTCGAGCAACGTCAGCGCGGACGGCGTTTCCGCGCGGCGGAACTCCGCGTACGCCTCGTCGACGACGACCATGCCCGGCGCGACCCGCAGCACCGCCTCGATCGCCTCCAGCGGAAGCGCGGTGCCGGTCGGGTTGTTCGGCGAGGTGAGGAACACGATGTCGGGACGGTGCTCCTCGACGGCGGCGACGGCGCGGTCCGGGTCGAGGCCGAAGTCCTCGTCGCGGTGGGCGTCGATCCACCGGGTCCCCGAGACCCCGGTGATGATCGGGTGCATCGAGTAGGACGGTTCGAAGCCGAGCGCGGTGCGGCCCGCCCCGCCGAAGGCCAGCAGGATCTGCTGGAGGATCTCGTTGGAGCCGTTCGCGGCCCACACCCGCGCGGCGGTGAGGTTCGCGCCCGGGGTGTCGCCGTTGAGGAACGCGGCGAGGTCCTCGCGGAGCGCGACGGCGTTCCGGTCGGGGTAGCGGTTCAGGGTTCCGGCGACGTCCATGACGGCCTCGCCGAGGGCCTTCACGAGCCGCTCGGACGGCGGGTACGGGTTCTCGTTGGTGTTCAGCGCGTACGGGACGTCCAGCTGCGGCGCGCCGTAGGGTTCACGACCGCGCAGGTCGTCCCGCAGCGGCAGATCGTCGAGCGAGGTCACGACGGGATCTCCCAGTCGAAGCGCGCCTTCAGGGCGGCGCCGTGGGCGGGCAGGTCCTCGGCCTCGGCGAGCGCGACCACGCGGGCGGTCGCCTCGGCGAGCGCGTCCCGGTCGTACTCGACGACGTGCACGCCGCGCAGGAACGACTGGACCGACAGGCCCGAGGAGTGGCAGGCGCACCCACCGGTCGGCAGGACGTGGTTCGACCCGGCCAGATAGTCGCCGAGCGACACCGGCGCGTGCCGTCCCACGAAGATCGCCCCGGCGTTGCGGACCCGGGCGGCGACGGCGGCGGCGTCGGCGGTCTGGATCTCCAGGTGCTCGGCGGCGTAGGCGTCCACGACCTTCAGCCCGGCCTCGACGTCGTCGACGAGCACGATGCCGGACTGGCGGCCGGCGAGCGCCTCGGTGATCCGCTCGTGGTGCCTGGTCCGGGCGACCTGCGCCTTCAGTTCGGTCTCCACCTCGTCGGCCAGACGCACCGAGTCGGTGACGAGGACGGCCGCGGCGAGCGTGTCGTGCTCGGCCTGGCTGATCAGGTCGGCGGCGACGTCCACCGGGCTCGCCGTCGCGTCCGCGAGCACCGCGATCTCGGTCGGCCCCGCCTCGGCGTCGATGCCGATCACGCCCTTCAGCAGCCGTTTCGCGGCGGCGACGTACACGTTGCCGGGCCCGGTCACCAGGTCGGCGCGGGGGCATTCCTCGGTGCCGTGGGCGAACATCGCGATCGCCTGCGCGCCGCCGGCCGCGTACACCTCGTCCACGCCGAGCAGCGCGCACGCCGCCAGGATCGTCGGGTGCGGCAGCCCGCCGTGCTCGCGCTGCGGAGGCGAGGTGACGGCGAGCGACCCGACGCCCGCCTCCTGCGCCGGGACGACGTTCATCACCACGCTCGACGGGTACACGGCCCGCCCGCCCGGCACGTACAGGCCGACGCGCCCGACCGGGATCCACCGTTCGGTGACGGTTCCTCCGGGCACGACCTGCGTGGTGACGTCGGTGCGGCGCTGCGCGCGGTGCACGGCGCGGGCGCGGCGGACGCACTCCTCCAGCGCGTCCCGGACGGCCGGGTCGAGGCCCGCCAGGGCCCGGTCGAGTTCGGCGGCCGGAACACGGACGGTCTCCGACTCGACCCCGTCGAAGGCCTTGGTGTGCTCCCGCACGGCGACCGAGCCGCGATGGCGCACGTCCTCGCAGATGGGCCGCACCTTCTCAAGGGCGGCCTCGACGTCGAGTTCGGCGCGGGGCAGCACGGAGCGCAGGTCGCCGGGCAGCGAGCCGCGCAGGTCAATACGGGAAATCACCCGTCCAGTCTACGGAGTCCCGAGGGACGGTCGGCGAAGGCGTCCACGACGAGCATCCTCATGCGCCGACGCCACCGTGCGGTGACTTCCGCTTCACACTGTGAAAAATCACCCCTTACCAAGATCATCGGAGAGGACGTAGGCTGTCGCGGAAGGGCGCTTCCCGGCGGCGCCCACGACGTGGGAGAGACAGTGACGGAGCGGCTCGCCCTGTTTCCGCTGGGCACCGTGCTGTTCCCCGGCCTGATGCTGCCGCTGCACCTGTTCGAGGACCGCTATCTCAGCATGATCGGCGACCTGCTGGAACGCCCCGAGCCGCGCGGCTTCGGCGTCGTCGGCATCGAACTCGGCCACGAGGTCGGCGAGGGCTCCGCGCACCGCCTCGCCGAGATCGGCTGCGTCGCCGAGCTGCGGGACGCCCGGCGCCATCCGGACGGCCGGTACGACGTCGTGACGGTCGGCGCCCGCCGCTTCCGGCTGAAGGAGCTGGACCGCTCACGGCCCTACCTGCAGGGCGAGGTGGAGTACCTCCCCGAGGAGCCGGGCCCCGACCCGGAACCCGCGGCGCTGCGCGTGCGGCGCCTGTTCCGGCTGTACCGGCGGCGGCTGGCCACCGCGGGCGCCGGTTCGTTCGAGAAGGGCGATCCGCCGGACGACCCGGTCGCGCTGTCCTATGTGATCGCCGCGTCGCTCGTGCTGGACGGGCACGAGAAACAGCGGCTGCTGGAGTGCGAGGACGCGGCGCTGCGGCTGGAGTGCGAGGGCGACCTGCTGGCCAGGGAGAACCGCATCCTGGACGTGCTGCCCATGATCCCCGCGGGGCAGTTCCTGGACGGGTCGTTCCACCCCAACTGACCGGGCACGGCAGACTGCTCCCATGAGCGGCACCCGGAAGGGCGGCACCCCGGCGACCAACGCCGCCGCCAAGGCGAAGATCGAGTTCACCCTGCACGCCTACGAGCCCGACCCGGACGCCGAGTCGTACGGGAAGGCCGCCGCCGACGCGCTCGGAGTCTCCCACGACCGGCTGTTCAAGACGCTGCTCGCCGAGGTCGACGGGCGGCTCACCGTCGGTGTCGTCCCGGTGTCGTCCAGCCTGGACCTGAAGGCCCTCGCGGCGGCGACGGGCGGCAAGCGGGCGCGGATGGCCGAGCCGCGCGACGCCGAACGCGCCACCGGGTACGTCGTCGGCGGGATCAGCCCGCTCGGGCAGCGCAGGCGGCTGCCGACCGTGATCGACGCGTCGGTGTCAGACCTCGCGACCGTCTACGTCTCGGCCGGCAGGCGCGGACTCCAGATCGAACTCGTCCCCGCCGACCTCGTCCGCCTCACCGGCGCGCGGCTCGCCTCGATCGGCCGAGGGTAGCCGCCGGACGACCAGCTCCAGCAGCCCGTACACGGCGACCGCGGCCAGCGCCCAGAAGACGAGGACGCCCCGGGCGCGCAGGTCGGCGACCCCGGCCACCCGGGTGCCGTCGCGGGCCGTCCGGGCCGCGTCCTGGAACTCCCCGAGCCCGATCATGTGGCCGGTCCGCCAGGCGAGGACCGCGGCGGCCCCACCGCCCACGGCCAGCCCCAGCAGCAGCGCCATGTCGTTGCCGCGACCGCCCGCCAGGTAGGCGGCCACCCCGGACAGCAGCCCGGCGACCAGGGCGAGGACGGCGAACCGCGCGTCGATGCCGATGGGCCCCTGGCCTTCCGGATCGGCAAGCAAAGGCTCACCTTGGACTATGACGTACATGACCTCGGGGATGGACTTGGCCCACAGCACTCCCACCAGCGGGCCCGTCAGCGCGATGATGACGGCCGTCACCGTCCCAACGATCAAGAACCTCGCCGCCGAGAGCCTGCCGGTGGGTTCCCGCACCTCGTACGCTCCTCGTTGGAAGTCCTCTGACAGCGAAAGCCTAGCCTGTCCGAATACGCCCCACGAGCGCCTCGACCCCTGGGATAATGTGCCCGACATGTCCGGATTCAGCCCCGCGTTCGAACGCCTCGGCGCCGCGCTGGCGGCCGTCGTCCTGCAGCAGCAGGAGACGCTCGCCGAGTTCCTGCCGCGCGAGGACTGGAGCGCCGACCTGACCGCCCGCACCTACTCCAGCGGCGGCGTCACGGTCCGGGTCTCGCTGCTCGGCAGCTACGCCGCGCGCGAGCGCACCTGGCTGTGGGGCTGGGCCAACCCGCAGTTCGGCGCCGCGCATCCCGCGGCCGCCGCCACCCTCGCCGTCCGGGCGGTCGGCGAACGCCTCGGCGTCACCGAGTTCACCACCCCCGAGGTCGACCTGTCCTGGTACGACGGCCCCGCCGGGCACGGCGGCGAACTGATCGCGATGGCGGCGGGCGGCGTCCTCGGCGGCGGCGGGTACATCGGCGCCGGATACGACGGCGGCTCCGCCTACCTGCATGTGGACGACCCGCAGGCCCCGGTCGCCCGCTGGGATCCCGTACCCGTCCCCCGCCTCCTGGCGAACGCGACGAGCCTGTTCCCGCACGAGCCGCGCCTGACCCTCGCCGGGTTCCTGTCCCACCACCGCGTCCCGTATCGGCAGACCGACCTGCTGACCGAGGCGTTCCCGCCCGGCGGCGGCACCGCCCGCGCCCGCTTCGACGGCCTCGGCCGCTTCGTCGGCTGGCAGTCCGAGCTGACCCCCGCCGCCCTGGGCTCCTGATCGCCCCCGGCCCGGCCGGGCTCCTGGCGCCCTGCCGCGCCCTACCGGTTCGGCGTCCCGGTCAGCCCAGGCAGGAGGGGCCGAGAAGCTGTTTCAGGTCGCCCATCAGGGCGGGTGAGGGTGCCACGCGGAGCCGGTCGTCCAGACGGACGACGGTCGTGCGGGGCCCGTTCTGGACGTGCAGGTGCACCTCGGCGGAGCCTGGGTGGGTGATCAGGACCTCCTTGAGCCGGGACACCGTCGGCGGGGTGCACCGGCCGAGCGGCATCGTGACCGCGAACGGCCCGGTCGCGTCGGTGATGGTCAGGTCGGGCTGGGTGACCTCCATCGCGATGATCTTCGCGACGTCCTCGCGGCGGTCCAGACGGCCCTTGACGACGAGGATCGCGTCCTCGGCGAGGAGCGTGGAGCACAGCTGGTAGGACGACGGGAAGCACATCACCTCGATGGAGCCGCCGAGGTCCTCCAGCTGGAACATGGCCCACGAGTTGCCCTGCTTGGTCACCTTCCGCTGCAGGCCCGACAGGAGCCCGGCGAGCACCACGACCTGGCCGTCGGGGCGCTCCCCCTCGTTCAGGGCCGCGATGGTGGAGTCGGCCTCGCGTTCCAGGATGTGCTCCACGCCGAGGAGCGGATGGTCGGAGACGTACAGGCCGAGCATCTCGCGTTCGAAGGCGAGCAGGGTGGTCTTGTCCCACTCCTCGCCCTCGGGGATGGCGACGGCGAACGCGTCGTCGGCGCCGTCGTCCTCCAGCGCGCCGAAGAGGGAGTCCTGGCCGACGGCCTCCTTGCGCTTGATGTCGATGACCGAGTCGATGGCCTGCTCGTGCACCATCAGCAGCGCCTTGCGTTGGTGGCCGAGCTCGTCGAACGCGCCCGCCTTGATGAGCGACTCCACGACCCGCTTGTTGCACACGATCGGCGGGACCTTGTTGAGGAAGTCGTTGAAGTCGGTGTAGGCGCCCTTCTCCCTGCGGGCGGCGACGATGCCGTCCACGACGTTGGCGCCGACGTTGCGGACCGCCGACAGCCCGAACCGGATCTCGGTGTCGCCCAGCGGGGTGAAGTCGGCCTCGGAGGTGTTGACGTCCGGCGGCAGGACCTTCAGGCCCATCCGGCGGCACTCCGACAGGTAGAGGGCGCTCTTGTCCTTGTCGTCGCCGACGGACGTGAGCAGCCCCGCCATGTACTCGGCGGGGTAGTTCGCCTTCAGGTAGGCCGTCCAGTAGGACACCAGGCCGTACGCGGCGGAGTGCGCCTTGTTGAAGGCGTAGTCGGAGAACGGGACGAGGATGTCCCACAGGGTCTTGACGGCCTCCTTGGAGAAGCCGTTGTCGAGCATCCCCTGTTCGAAGCCGACGAACTGGGCGTCCAGCTCGGCCTTCTTCTTCTTGCCCATGACGCGGCGGAGCAGATCCGCTTTGCCGAGCGTGTAGCCCGCCACCTTCTGCGCGATCGCCATCACCTGCTCCTGATAGACGATCAGGCCGTAGGTGGTGTCGAGGATCTCCTTGAGCGGCTCCTCCAGCTCAGGATGGATCGGGGTGATCTCCTGCTGGCCGTTCTTGCGCAGCGCGTAGTTGGTGTGGGAGTTGGCGCCCATCGGGCCGGGCCGATACAGGGCGCCGACGGCGGAGATGTCCTCGAAGTTGTCGGGCTTCATCAGCCGCAGCAGCGAGCGCATCGGGCCGCCGTCGAACTGGAACACGCCGAGGGTGTCGCCGCGGGCGAGCAGGTCGTAGGTGGGCTGGTCGTCCAGCGGAAGGGCGAGCAGGTCGACCTCGACGCCCTTGTTCTTCTTGATGCCGCGCAGCGCGTCGTCGATGATCGTCAGGTTCCGCAGGCCCAGGAAGTCCATCTTCAGCAGGCCGAGCGACTCGCAGGTCGGATAGTCGAACTGCGTGATGATCGCGCCGTCGGCGTCCCGGCGCATGATCGGGATATGGTCGGTGATCGTCTCACCGGACATGATCACCCCGGCGGCGTGCACGCCGGTCTGGCGGATCAGGCCCTCCAGACCCTGCGCCAGGTCCATGATCTGCTTGACGTCGGTCTCTTCCTCGTACAGCTTGCGCAGCTCGCCCGCCTCGCCGTGGCGGGGGTGCTTGTCGTCGAAGATGCCCGACAGCGGGATGTCCTTGCCCATGACGGCGGGCGGGAACGCCTTGGAGATGCGGTCGCCGAGCGCGTACGGGAAGCCGAGGACGCGGCCCGCGTCCTTGATGGCGGCCTTCGCCTTGATGGTGCCGAACGTGGCGATGAAGGAGACCTTGTCGGCGCCCCACTTCTCCGTCGTGTACTTGATGACCTCGGCGCGCCGATCTTCAGGGAAGTCGATGTCGATGTCGGGCATCGACGCGCGCTCGGGGTTCAGGAACCGCTCGAAGATCAGCCCGTGTGGGATCGGGTCGAGGTCGGTGATGCCCATCGCGTAGGCGATCAGCGATCCGGCGGCGCTGCCGCGGCCGGGGCCGACGAGGATGCCGTTCTCCTTGGCCCACATGATGAAGTCGGCGACGACGAGGAAGTAGGACGGGTACCCCTTGCCGAGGATGACGCCCATCTCGTACTCGGCCTGCTCCTTGTACCCGTCGGGCAGGCCGTCCGGGAAGCGGCGCTCCAGCCCCTTCCAGACCTCCTTGCGGAACCAGGACTCCTCCGTCTCGCCCTCGGGGACGGGGAAGCGGGGGCTGAGGTCCCGGTACTCGAACATCCCCTCGGGCTCGACCCGCTCGGCGATGAGGAGGGTGTTGCGGCAGCCCTCGGCCCAGATGTCGGACGAGTCGATGGCGCGCATCTCCTCGGCCGTCTTCAGGTAGTAGCCGGAGCCGTCGAACCTGAACCGGTCGGGGTCGGCGAGCTGCTTGCCGACCTGCACGCACAGGAGCGCGTCGTGCGCGGTGGCCTCCGACTCGTGCGTGTAGTGGGAGTCGTTGGTGACGACGGGCGGGATGTTCAGCTTCTTGCTGATCTCGATCAGGCCGTCACGGACCCGGCGTTCGATCTCCAACCCGTGGTCCATCAGCTCCAGGAAGTAGTTCTCCTTGCCGAGGATGTCCTGGAACGTCGCGGCGGCCTTGAGCGCCTCGTCGAACTGGCCGAGCCGCAGCCGGGTCTGCACCTTCCCGGACGGGCAGCCGGTCGTCGCCATGATCCCGTCGGCGTGCTCGGCGAGGAGTTCCTCGTCCATCCGGGCGTACTTGAAGACGAAGCCCTCGGTGTAGGCGCGGCTGGACAGCTTGAACAGGTTGTGCAGGCCCGCCTTGTTCCGCGCCCACAGCGTCATGTGGTTGATGAGGCCGCCGCCGGAGACGTCGTCGCGCTTCTGGCTCGGCTCGCCCCACTGGACCTTCTTCTTGTGGAACCGGGACTCGGGCGCCATGTACGCCTCGATCCCGATGATCGGGGTGACCCCGGCCGCCGTCGCCTGCTTGTGGAAGTCGTAGGCGCCGTGCATGTTGCCGTGGTCGGTCATGGCGATGGCGGGCATCTTCTGCCGCCCGACCTCGTCGAACATCTGCTTCAACCGGGCGGCTCCATCGAGCATGGAGTACTCGGTATGCACGTGCAGATGAACGAAAGAGTCGGCCATGCCCGCTGCGCCTCCTACTTGTCGCATGCGACCGCCCACGTACCTGGGCGGCACGTGATCGCGATCATCGGTCCCGGGGGAAGATCGTCGTCTCGGCGGGGGCCGGGACGACGCGGTGAATGAGAGCCTAACTCGCTTCTCGTGTCCCACGCGCCCCGACGCGCCCAATCGTCCGGGCACTACGGTAGGCACCCGGCGGCACACCGAGGGTGCGCTTGAAATGCCGGGTCAGGTGGGCCTGGTCGGCGAAACCGGTGCGGGCCGCGACCTCGGCGGGCCGCAGACCGGTGTCCAGCAGAACGCGCGCCTCCCGTACGCGCACCTGGTTCAGGTAGGCGTGCGGCGGCAGGCCGACGCTGTCGCGGAACGCCCGCAACAGCGGGAACGGGCGGGTGCCGACGGCCTCCGCCAACTGCTCCAGCGACGGCGGGTCGAGGAGGTTCGCGTGCAGGATGTCACGGGCCTCGCGGACGGCGCGCGGCATGCCGATGGGGCCGCCCCTCACCCGGAGCCCGTGGGCGTGCCGGGTGAGCAGCCGCGCCAGGGTCGTCCGCAGCAGAGTGGACGCCGCCAGCGCGTCGCCCTTCTCCCCGGCCCGGTGGACGGCCCGCAGCAGACCGGCGACGGCCGGGTCGTCGAGGACGGGGGCCGGGAACACGGGCGTGCCGGTCCGCGCGATCCGGTCGGCGGCCAGGTCGGCGGCCACGTCCGCGACGACGTCGACCGGCGGGTAGATCACCTGGTACGCCCAGCCCTCCGGCGCGCCCGCGTGCCCGCCGTGGACGACGCCGGGATTGACCACGACGACCGATCCGGGCCCGGCGCGCTGCACGCCGCCGGGGTGTTCGAACTCCTCCACGCCCGCGTCGATGACGCCGAACACGTACCCGTCATGGGTGTGGCGGGCGAACCGGTGGGTGACGTAACGCGCCCGCAGCAGGTCGACCTCCGGTAGCGCCGGATGCCGGAAATAGTGCGCGACCTCGTCCCCCATGACGGGACATCCTATCGGGAATGTCTCAATCGGCGAGATGATCCGTCCACGGTTTGACGGGCACCCGGCGTCCCGACATACGATCGGGTCCGTGGAACGTCGCTATTTCAGGTTTACGCGGCCGGCTCCGGATGAGCCCGCCGACGCCGCGACCTGAAGCGACGACCCGGAGCCGGCCAGGCAGAGCCCTTCTCGGGTTCTGCCTTTTCTGTTGATCGGAGCGGCCCCGGGCACGGACTCCCCTGCGCGGCCGGCCGCCGCACGAGAGGGAACCGCCATGCACGACCAGGTCATCGACTCCGCCGAGCCCACCGCGTCCTGTCCGGCCTGCGGCCGGTCCGGCGAAACCGGTGAGCTGCGCGTCCCGCTGCCGTCCGCCGAGTCCATCACCACGCTCGGCGAGGCCCGGACCGCGATCGACGGTCTCGACGCCGCGCTCGCCGCCCTGCTGGAGCGCCGTGCCGCGGTCGCGGCCGTCGTCCAGCGGCTCAAGCCGGTCGGCGGTTTCGCCGGACGCGATCCCGCCCGCGAACGGCAGATCGTCGAGGCGATGGCCGTGCACGCCCCGTCCCTCGGCCCCGAGCGGCTCGCCCGGATCATGACCGCGGTCATCGAGGCCGGTCTCGACGCCGCCGACGCCCGCCGACCGCACTGACCGAGCGACCCGGTGCAAGAACGTTCAAGATCGCGGGACGGCCGCGGCCCTACCGTCGGGAGCATGAGCGTCATCGAGACCGAGGAGGTCGACACGCCGGACGGCGGCGCGCGCAGGGCCGCCGTGCGGGACGGGGTGGGCGTCGGGATCGCCGTGGGCGTGTCCGGGCCCGCGTTCGGCGCGGCGGCGGTCACCGCGGGCCTGACCGTCGCGCAGGCGTGCGTGCTGAGCCTGCTGGCGTTCACCGGCGCGTCCCAGTTCGCGCTGGCGGGGGTGGTCGGAGGCGGCGGCGGGCTGGTCGCCGGGTCGCTCGGCGCGGTGCTGCTCGGCGGCCGCAACGCCCTGTACGGGATGCGGCTGGCGGACACGCTGGGCGTCCGCGGCTGGCGGCGGCTCCTCACCGCGCACGTCGTCATCGACGAGACGACCGCCGTGGCGACCGCGCAGCGCGGGCGCGCGGCGGCCCGCGCCGGGTTCTACGCCACGGCGGTGAGCCTCTACCTGGCCTGGAACGCCACCACGCTGCTCGGCGCCGCGGGCGCGGCCCGGCTCGGCGACCCCGATGTCGTCGGGCTGGACGTGCTCGGCCCCGCCGCGTTCCTCGGGCTGGTGTGGCCGCGGCTCACCTCCGGGGCGAGCCAGGTGCGGGTCGCGGCGGCGGCGGCCGTGATCGCGATCGCGGCGACCCCGCTGCTGCCGCCCGGTGTGCCGGTCATGCTGGCCGCCGTCGCGGCACTGCCCGCCCTGATCGGCCGGACGGAGAGGTCATGAGCACCTGGATCGCGGTGATCGCCACCGGGCTCGGCTGTTACGCGCTGAAGCTCGGCGGGCTGGTCACCCCGCGGCGTGTCCTGGACGATCCCCGGGTGCGGCGGTTCACCGAACTCGTCCCGGTGGCGCTGCTGACCGCGCTGATCGCCGTCCAGGCGTTCGCGGACGGCAGGAGCCTGGAGTTCGACGCGGCGCGCCTGGCCGGCCTCGGCACGGCCGCCGTCGCGCTCGCGCTGCGCGCCCCGTTCCTGGTGGTGTTGGGCGTCGCGGCGGGCGTCGCCGCCGGGCTGCGCCTGCTCGGCCTCTGACCCGACCTCCGACCCGACCTCCGACCGGACCACTGACGCGGTCTCTGACCGCCCGCGGTCGCCGTCAGGACTCCGACTGGACGATCTCCAGCGCGCGGGCGAGGTCGTCCGGGTACGGGCTCTCGAACTGCACCCACTCGCCGCTGCCCGGGTGCTCGAAGCCGAGCCGCATGGCGTGCAGCCACTGCCGCCGCAGACCGAGCCGCGCCGACAGGGTCGGGTCGGCGCCGTAGGCCAGGTCACCGACGCACGGATGCTTGATCGCGGACATGTGCACCCTGATCTGGTGGGTGCGGCCCGTCTCCAGGTCGATGTCGAGGAGCGTCGCCGCCCGGAACGCCTCGACGGTGTCGTAGTGCGTCACCGAGGGCCTGCCGCCCGCCACGACCGCGAACCGTCCGTCGCCGGCCGGATGCCGGTCGATGGGCGCGTCGACCGTCCCCCGGAACGGGTCGGGATGCCCCTGGACGAGCGCCTGGTAGCGCTTGTCGACACGGCGTTCCTTGAACGCCCGCTTCAGCCCCGAGTAGGCGACCTCGCTCTTCGCCACCACCATCGCGCCGGTGGTGTTGGCGTCCAGCCGGTGCACGATGCCCTGCCGCTCCGCCGCGCCGCCGGTCGCGATCGTGTGCCCGGCGCCGAGCAGCCCGCCGAGGACCGTCGGGCCCGTCCAGCCGGTCGTGGGATGGGCCGCGACGCCGACCGGTTTGTTCACCACGACGATGTCGGCGTCCTCGTACAGCACGCCCATTCCGGGGACCGGTTCGGCGACCGGCGCGGGGGGCGCGGGCGGCGGGGGAAGCGTCACCTCCAGCCAGGCGCCCGCGTGCAGCCGCTCCGACTTGGTGACGACCTCCGCGCCGTCCAGCAGGACGTCGCCGGCGGCGATGATGTCGGCGGCGATGCCGCGGGACAGTCCGAACAGCCGCGCCAGGGCCGCGTCGACGCGCTCCCCCTCCAGCCCGTCCGGGACGGGCAGGCTCCGCACGTCACCCATCACGACTTCTCCTCGGGCTCGGGCTCCGGTGCGGGCTTGGCCGCGGGCTCGGCCCCGGGCTCGGATTCGGCTTCGGCCTTGGCGTCCGGTTCCCCGGCGTCGTCGTCCTTGTCGTCGAGGCGCGTACCGTCGATCTGGAGGCCGCGCGCCGCCAGCAGGACGGCGAGGACACCGCCGCAGACGATCGCCGAGTCGGCCAGGTTGAACACCGGGAACTGCGGCACCTGGATCCAGTCGACGACATGGCCCTTCAGGGGCGCGGGCTCCCGCGTCAGCCGGTCGGTGAGGTTGCCGCACGCGCCGCCGAGCAGCAGGCCCAGACAGATCGCCCACGGCAGGCTGCGCAGGTTGCGGGCGGTGCGCAGGATCGCCAGCACCACACCGAGCGCGATCAGCGTGAAGATGACCGTGTAGCCGGTGCCGATGGAGAAGGCGGCGCCGCTGTTACGGGTCTCGCGCAGCGTCAGCAGCCCGCCGAGCAGCCGGATCGGCTCCTCGCCCTGGAGCGTCGCCACGACGACGGACTTGGACACGATGTCGGCGGTCAGCGCGGTCAGCGCCACGGCGACCAGCACGCCGACGCGGCGCGGCCGAGGAGATCCCATGGATTCCTCGGCCCCGCCCTCTGGGTTCGTTGAGTCGCTCAGCGACGTTCCTCGCGTTGTTTGCATGTCACACACAGGGTCGCACGCGGGAAGACCTGAAGGCGCGCCTTGCCGATCGGCCGGGTGCACGACTCGCAGATTCCGTACGTGCCGGTGTCCATTCGCTGGACGGCCCGCTCGATCTGGGCGAGCAGGTCCTGTGAATTGTAGGTCAGCGCGAGCTCATGCTCGCGCTCGTAGGTCTTCGCGCCCGCGTCGGCCTGGTCGTCGCCCGCGCCGTCGCTGGTGTCGCCCTCGGCGATCTGGCTCGTGGACGCGGCGATCTCCGCCCGCAGGGCCTCGATCTGCTCCTGCAACCCGGCCCGGACCTCCGCGAGCTCGGCGGACGTCCACTGGTGCTCGCCCTCGCGGACCGGCAGCTCCGCCGCCTTCGCCGCGGCCCGGCCGCCGGGCTTCCCCCGGCCCGCCTCGCCGGTGACCGCCGGCTTCGCGGGGCCGCGTCCGGCCGGTTTCGCGGACGGGCTCGCGGCCGGCCCCGTCCCGCGTGCCGTGTTCCCGGCGGGCTTCTTCTCGGCGGGTTGCTTCTTGGCGGGCTGCTTCTCGACGGGCTGTTCCCTGACGGGCAGGGCCCCTCTCTTCGCGCCGGCCATGTCGGCCCCCTTCGCGCTGATCGCCTCGACGGGCAGTGCGGGCAGCATAAGTCCCCTTTCTCAGGAGCGGCAAACCACCTGGGCCGCGTTACCGACCGCTTATGCCCCGTCGCCGAACGCCGGGAAACCCCCGGTCCGCGCAGGAGATCGCAAAGGAACGGCACGACCCGGCGAGCCCGCGCGCGGGCGGAATTTCGGGAAGAGCGCGCCGCCCGCGTGCGTTACAGTCGGACCAGTAGTGGTGTCGGCAGGCGCTGATGGGGACACCTGCCGCCGTACGCAGCCATGAGCGACCCGGGGACGGTGCGAGCCCGGGGGCGAGCCCGGCGGTCGATCACCCCGGAGCCGCCGGAGGAACCGCCCGGGACGTCGTTCCGGGCCCAGTAGAACCGGCAGCCGAGACTCCAACGAAGCGGACCGTGCCCTCGGGCCCGGTCAAGGAGGGTGGTACCGCGGGGCCGCGCGCCTCGTCCCTTCGGTCAACGAACCGTGTCACGTCGTTCCGGAGGTCCGCCATCGTGAGCCGAGGTTTCCGTCCGCTGCCCGCGCAGGTCGATCTGCCCGCCCTCGAGCGGGACATGCTGCGCCGCTGGCAGGAGGGCAAGGTCTTCGAGCGGTCGCTGGAGCGCACCGCGTCCGGGCCCCGCTGGGTGTTCTACGAAGGCCCGCCGACCGCGAACGGCATGCCGGGCGTCCACCACGTCGAGGCCCGCGTGTTCAAGGACGTCTTCCCGCGGTTCAAGACCATGAAGGGCTACCACGTCCCCCGCAAGGCGGGCTGGGACTGCCACGGGCTGCCCGTCGAGGTGGCCGTGGAGAAGGAACTCGGCCTCACCGGCAAGAAGGACATCGAGGAGTACGGCGTCGCGGAGTTCAACGCCCGCTGCCGCGAATCGGTCCTGCGCCATGTGGACGCGTTCGAGGAGATGACCGAACGCATGGGCTACTGGGTCAACACCGACCAGGCGTACCGGACCATGGACGCCGAGTACGTCGAGGCTGTCTGGTGGTCCTTGAAGCAGGTGTTCGACAAGGGTCTGCTGTTCCGCGACTACCGCATCACGCCGTACTGCCCGCGCTGCGGCACCGGCCTGTCCGACCACGAACTGGGGCAGCCCGGCGCGTACGAGACGGTGTCCAGCCCGTCGGTGTACGTGCGGATGCCCGTCACGTCCGGTCCGCTGGCGGAACTGGGCGCGGCGCTGCTCATCTGGACGACGACGCCGTGGACGCTGGTGTCCAACACCGCCGTGGCCGTCCACCCCGACGTCACCTACGTCGCCGCCCGCCCGGCCGGGTCCGACGAGGTCCTCGTCGTGGCCGAGCCGCTCCTCGACCAGGTCCTCGGGGACGGCGCCGAGCGGCTCGCCGCCTACCAGGGCACCGAACTCGAACGCACCGCCTACCGGCGCCCGTTCGACCTGGTGGAGATCCCGGACGCGCACTACGTCGTCCTGGGCGACTACGTCACCGTCGAGGACGGTACGGGCCTCGTCCACCAGGCCCCCGCGTTCGGTGGCGACGACATGGCCGTCTGCAAGCGCTACGGCATGCCGATCGTCAACCCCATCGGACCGGACGGCCGTTTCCTGCGGGACGTGCCCATGGTCGGCAACAGGTTCTTCAAGGACGCCGACGAACCGCTCACCGACGACCTGCGCGCACGCGGGCTGCTGTTCCGCGGCGGGCACTTCGAGCACAGCTACCCGCACTGCTGGCGCTGCCACACGGCGCTGCTCTACTACGCGCTCCCCGCCTGGTACATCCGCACCACGCAGATCAAGGACCGGCTGCTGGAGGAGAACGAGAAGACCAACTGGTACCCGGAGACGGTGAAGCACGGCCGATACGGGGAATGGCTGCGCAACAACGTCGACTGGTCGCTGTCCCGCAGCCGCTACTGGGGCACCCCGCTCCCCCTGTGGGTGTGCGGCGAGCACGAGGACCACGTCACCTGTGTCGGCTCGCTCAAGGAACTCGGCGACCTCGCCGGGCGCGACATGTCCGGCCTCGACCCCCACCGCCCCTACGTCGACGACGTCACGTTCCCCTGCCCTGCCCGGGTCGGAGACGCGGGCTCGGAGACGTGCGGGGCGGAGGCGCGGCGCGTGCCCGACGTCATCGACGCCTGGTACGACTCCGGCTCGATGCCGTTCGCGCAGTGGGGCGCGCCCCACCGCAACAACGAGGTCTTCGAGAACTCCTACCCCGCCCAGTACATCTGCGAGGCCCAGGACCAGACACGCGGCTGGTTCTACTCCCTGATGGCCGTCGGGACGCTCGTGTTCGACCGGTCGTCCTACGAGAACGTCGTCTGTCTCGGGCTGATCCTCGCCGAGGACGGCCGGAAGATGAGCAAGCACCTCGGGAACGTCCTGCGGCCCATCCCCCTGATGGACGAGCACGGCGCCGACGCGGTGCGCTGGTTCATGGCCGCGGGGGGCCTGCCCTGGGCGTCCCGCCGCGTCGGCCACACCGCCCTGGAAGAGATCGTCCGCAAGGTCCTCCTCACCTACTGGAACACCGCGTCGTTCTTCGTCCTGTACGCCAACGCCGCGGAGGCCCAGGGCCGGGCCTGGACGCCCGACCGTCTCGCGGAGGCGCCCGCACCGGCCGACCGGCCCCTCCTGGACCGCTGGGCCCTCGCCGAACTGCACCGCACCGTCCGTGAGGTCGACGCCGCCCTGGAGGAGTTCGACACGGCGCGCGCGGGCCGGAGCCTCGCACGGTTCGTCGACGACCTGTCCAACTGGTACGTGCGCCGTTCCCGCCGCCGCTTCTGGGAGGGCCCGCGGACCCCGGACGGTTCGGCCGCCTTCGCGACCCTCTACGAGTGCCTGGAGACCCTCACCCGACTGATGGCGCCGATCGTGCCGTTCATCACCGACCACGTGTGGGACGTCATCCGCCCGGCCGACGGCCCCGAGTCGGTGCACCTCGCCGACTGGCCGTCCGCCGACGAGGCCCTCCTCGACGACACCCTGACCGCGCAGATGGCCCTCGTCCGGCGCCTGGTCGAACTCGGCCGCTCCGCCCGCGCCACGAGCGGCGTCCGCACCCGCCAGCCCCTCGGCCGGGCCCTCGTCGGCGCCGCGGGCTGGTCCGCGCTGCCCGACCAGCTCCGCGCGCAGATCTCCGAGGAACTCAACGTCCTCGGCTTCGAGGAACTGTCGTCCATCGGCGGCGACCTCGTCGAATACGAGGTGAAGCCGAACTTCCGGGGGCTCGGCAAGACCTATGCCAAGGACACTCCGGCGGTCGCCAAGGCCGTCACGGCCGCCGACCCGGCGCGGCTCGTCCACGCCCTCCGCGAGGACGGCTTCGCCAAGGTCGAGGCCGCGGGGCTCGGCGTGGTGACCCTCACGTCCGACGACGTGATCGTCACCGAGCGTCCGCGCAGCGGCTGGGCGGTGGAGAGCGCCGCGGGCGAGACCGTCGCGCTCGACCTGACCGTCACCCCGGAGCTGCGCCGCGCCGGACTGGTCCGTGAGGCGATCCGTCTCGTCCAGGAGGGCCGCAAGGCCGCCGGGCTGGAGGTCACCGACCGGATCGACCTGTGGTGGGAGGCCACCGGCACCGACCTCGCCGAGGCCCTGCGCGCCCACACCCCCGAGCTGGCCGCTGAGGTCCTCGCCCACGCGGTCAACGAAGGGCGTCCCCACGATCTGGACGACGTGAGGACGAACCACGACGAGGAACTGGGTCTCACCTACCACCTTCGCAAGGCCGGCGCCTGACGGCGGCCCCTTCGGCGACCCCCGGAAGGGGGTCGCCGACCTGGGGCGGCGCTGCAATGATTAATGGGTGGACCTTCCCGAAAAGTCTTCCGAGTCCGGAGTCCCGGCGGAGCCGTCCGGCGCGCACCTGCGCGCGTCGGACGCCGACCGCGACCAGGTCGCCGACCGTCTCCGCGAGGCCCTCGCGGAGGGGCGCATCACGCCGGAGGAGCACGCCGAGCGCATCGACGCGGTGTACAGGGCGAAGACGTACGCCGAACTGGCGCCGGTCCTGAGCGATCTGCCGTCGCAGGAGGCGCCCCGGCCCGTGGTGGAGCCGCTGCCGGCCGACCCGGTGCCGGCGCCCCCTCCGGCGCAGTCGCCCAACCTTGTCGCGATCTTCAGCGGGGTGGCGCGGAAGGGCCGCTGGCTGGTCGAGCCGACCACCAACGTGACCTGCGTGTTCGGCGGCGCGGATTTGGACTTCCGGCAGGCGGTCCTCAGCGCCGGTGAGGTCACGATCAACGTCAACTGCGTGTTCGGCGGCGTGAACATGATCGTGCCGCCGGGTGTCCGGGTCATCGCGTCCAACACGGCGATCTTCGGCGGGAACGATCTACCGGAGGACGACACGACCGACCCGGACGCGCCCGTGATCCGGGTGACGGGGACGCTGCTGTTCGGCGGCGTGTCCGTCAAGCGCAAGGCCGTCGACGACAAGGGCGGGCGCCGCGACCGGCACCGGCTGCACGGGGCGCGGCACGGCGAGGCCCACACGGAACTCCACGAAGCGCGCGACGCGCGGCGTGAACGGCTACAGGAGCTGCGCGACGCGCGGCGGCGCGACCACTGACCCGGGGACGGGCCGGGTCGATCAGCGGGCGGGCTCGCGGTCGGGCTGGCAGACGAGGCAGGGCGTGCACCCGCGGGCCTTGGCCTCGGCGCGGGACAGGCCCTCGAGGTCGTCGGCCTCGTCGCCGATGTCCGCGATGAGGGCGCAGTCGACGCGGTGGTATCGCTTGGTCCCGCTGAGGATGCGAACCTGCAGGTCTTCGTCGGCCGGCTCGCTGGTGGGCACGGCGGCGGACTCGGCGGCAGGCTTGGCGACGGACTCGGTGGCGGGCTTCGCGGTGGGCTCGGTGACGGGCTTCGCGGTGGGCTCGGTGACGGGCTTCGCGGTGGGCTCGGCGGCGTCCGGTGTCGGCTCCCGCTCGCCGGCCTTCGACGCGGCGGCGTCCCCGGCGCCGGAGTCGCGGGACTCCGCGGGTTCGGGCGCGGACGCGTCGTCCGGCTCTTTGCCTGCGGGTCCGGTCTTCTGCGGGGCGACCAGACCGGCGACGGGCATGTCGGTGAGGGTGGGGCCCGCCGGAGAGGGCGGTGGAGTGGCCGGCTTGGGCGCGGCGTGCTGGTCCGTCCGCGGGATCTCGGCGGTGCTCTCGAACGTTCCGGCCGGCTGACCCGTGGCGGGCCACGCTCTCACGTCCTGCGAGGGTTCGCTTCCCGGGGACCTGTCCGGTTTCGGGCCGGTCGGCGCCGGATGGGCGAGACCCGCGAGGCCGCCGCCGGAACGCTCACCGCCGGGCCGTGGAGGGGTGGTCCCGGCCCCCGCCGCCCTGCCCGCGTCGGTGGACGCGGGTGCCGACGCCGCGGCGCGCGCCGCCAGTGCGGTGTCGGGCATACAGGCGGTACAGGGGCTGAACCCCTCCTCCGTGGCCTCGGCGTGGGTGAGCTCCTCCGTCTCGCGGCCGGCGAGTTGGCGACAGGTGTCGAGGTGGTAGCGCCTGCGTCCGCGGACCACGAACACCAGCGCGTCCGGGGGGACGTCCACCGCCGGGGCGAGCGGCGTCGTCTCGTCGTCCGCCGGGCCGAGCGCCGGAACCTTCGTCTCGGCCGGAACGTACACGCCCGGTGCGGGCGGGGTGGACTTCGCGCGCCTGTCCTTCTTGGACGTCCCGCGCTTGCGGGCGGGCGGCGCGGCGACTCCCGGACCGAAGAGCTCCCTGCGACGCAGGAACACTCCGATGGCCAGGCACAGTGCGGCGACGACGCTGACGGCGATCGAAAGGTAGATCACGTACAGCGCGTCGAACTGGCCGAACACCTGGGCGTTGTCACCGTTGCCGGCGACGATTCCCGCTACCAGCAGGCCGATGGCCGCCACCACGAGAAGTCCACTCAGGATGATCACAGGGTCTCTCCCACTCGTTCCGACCACCCGGCTCCATCGCCGGACGACCCCGACCGGACTCCCCCCGCCGCCGGGATGGCGGCTGGTGCCATCCCCGGCGCGGCGTTCGGGAAGACCTTACTCGCGGCGGCGCCGGTCTCAGCGCCGGTCGTGCGGCGGGTTGTCGCCGCCGCCCGCGTGGAACGCGCCGGTCGCGGAGTGCTGCACCTGCTGGGCGTGCTCGGCGGGCGCGGAGAACGTGCCGGGGGCGGCTCCCGCGGTGGCGCCGTTGCGGTTCTCGCCGTGCTGCAGGGTGGGCTGCGGACCGGTCTGGGGGGATCCCGGCGACTGCGTGGGGGCCGCGCCGGGGACGGCGGCGAACGCGCCGGTCTCGGTGCTGCCCGCCTCGAGGTCGCGCAACTGCCCTTCCAGGTACACCTTCAGGCGGCTGCGGTACTCCCGCTCGAAGGCGCGCAGGTTGTCGACCTCGCGCTCGAGCTCCTCGCGCTGCTGCACGAGCGACCCCATGACCTGGCGGTGCCGCTCCTGCGCGTCGCGGTCGAGGGCCTCGGCGCGGGACCGGGCCTCGCTGACGATCTGGTCGGCCTGCCGGCGGGCCTTGCCGAGGATCTCCTCGGCCTCGCGGCGGGCGCGGCCCAGGGTCTCGTCGGCCTCCCGGCGGGCGTCGGCGATCGCCTGGTCGGCGGTCTGCTGCGCGAGCGCGAGGACGCGGGCCGCGGTGTCCATGTTGTCCTCGCCGGAGGGCGCGGGGGCCATGCCGCCGAGGCCGCCGAGGGCGGGCTCCGGCTCGGGCTGCGGCTGCGGCTCGGGGCGGGGAGGCTCGGGGATCTTCTGGACGTCCGGCTTCGGCTCCACGATGGGGGCGGCCATGGCGGGAACCTTGCCGCGCAGGCACTCGGCGAGCTTGGCCCGCAGTTCCTCGTTCTCCTGGATGAGGCGGTCCAGCTCGGCCTCGACATCGTCGAGGAAGGCGTCCACCTCCTCCTCGTCGTACCCCGGCCTCAGCCTGGTGGTACTGAACTGCTTGTTCCGCACGTCGGCGGGTGTCAGCGGCATGTTCGTCTCCTTGGCGCGCTTGGAGTCTGTCCCAAAGGACGGTATCCGATCAGAGCCTCTGCACGAAGATGATCAAGACCCAGACCACAAGGATGAGCACGGTGAAGCTGAGGTCCAGCGCAACGTTACCCAGTCGTATGGGCGGGATGAAGCGCCTCAGGAATTTCAGTGGCGGATCGGTGACGGTGTACGTCGCTTCGGCGATCACCAGAACAACCCCGGTCGGCTTCCACTGCCGGGCGAACGACTGCAGGACCTCCAGGATCAACCTCCCGATCAGGAACAGGAGGAAGAAGTACAGGATCACCTGCAGCACGGTTCCAACGATACTCACGGGTACTCTCGCATCCGACTCTCGCGCATCTCCGGGTCTCAGCTCTGGTTGAAGAACCCTCGTTCGGCCATCCGAGCCTTGTCCTCCGCCGTCACCTCCACGTTGGCGGGCGACAACAGGAACACCTTGTTCGTAACACGCTCGATGCTCCCATGGAGGCCGAACACGAGACCTGCCGCGAAGTCGACCAGACGCTTGGCGTCGCTGTCGACCATCTCGGTCAGATTCATGATCACCGGCGTGCCCTCCCTGAAGTGCTCTCCGATGGTCCGCGCCTCGTTGTAGGTCCTAGGGTGCAGCGTAGTGATGCGCGCAAGGTCGGTGGTACCGGACTCGTACAGCGCCACGGAACGTCGCTCGATCGTCGACGCGGAGTGATGGTCACGTTCGCTGTCCGTCGCGTCCTCGGCTCGGGTAAGCTGACCGCCGGATTCGTCCTCGCGGCGACGGCCCTGCCCGGTGTCGAGGTCCTCGTCGTAGGCGTCGTATTCGTCGTAGTCGCCGTACTTGTCGTCGTACCGATCGTCCTCCACAAGGCCGAGGTAGACCGCCATCTTGCGCATCGCGCTGGCCATACGTCCCTCCCTGTCCTGTGGTCGCGGCCCCGGGCGCGTCCGGCGCCGTTCGTCGGACTGATCGTGGCGGGCCCGCGTAGCGACGGGTACCACTGGGGGGACATTACCTGACGATTGCCCGTCGGCCGCCGAGCAACGCCGTACCGACCCGCAGGTGTGTCGCGCCGCACGCGATGGCCTGTTCCAGATCGCCGCTCATACCCGCAGAGACGATCCGGGCATCCGGATGGTTCCCTCGCAGATCCGCCGCGATCGCGGCGAGTTCGGTGAAGGCGGGCAGCGGGTCCGCGCCGAGCGGCGCGACCGCCATCACGCCGCCGAGCTCCAGACCGTCCGCCCCGGCGATCTCGTCGGCGAGCCGCGGCACCTCGGCCGGGGCGGCGCCGCCGCGTCCCTGTTTCCCGGCCGCTTCGCCGGGCGCCGCCTCGTCCAGAGAGACCTGGACGAGACAGCGCAGGGTGCGGCCCGCGCGGACGGCGGCGTCCGACAGCGCGGAGACCAGTCTCGGCCGGTCGACCGAGTGGACGACATCGGCGTACCCGGCGACGGCCCGGGCCTTGTTGGTCTGGAGGCGTCCGACGAAGTGCCAGGTCAGCGGGAGGTCGGCGCATTCGGCGGCCTTCGGCCGCGCCTCCTGGTCACGGTTCTCGCCGACCTCGGTGAGGCCGAGCCCGGCCAGCAGCCGCACATCGGAGGCGGGAAAGGTCTTGGTGACCGCGATCAGCGTGATCTCGTCCTCGTTCCGTCCGGCGGCGGCGCAGGCGGCGGCGACGCGGGCGCGGACGGCGGCGACGCCCTCGGCGATCTCGGCGCGGCGCTTCTCCGGATCGTCGTGGGTCACGAGTCCTCCCTGAGCCAGACGAACCCGGCGAAGCGGCCGGTGCGGCCGTCGCGCCGGTAGGAGAAGAGGTCCGGGTCCTCGATGGTGCAGCGCGGATCGACATGGGCGCCGGTGACGCCGCCCGCGGCGAGCTGCTCGACGACGCCCGCGCGGATGTCGAGGCCGGGCGTGCCCGCGGACGTGGTCGCGTACGCGGCGGGGACGACGGCGGCGACGTCGTCCCGCATGCCGGCCGGGACCTCGTAGCAGCGGCCGCACGCGGCGGGGCCGATCGCGGCGGTCATCCGCGCGGGGTCGGCGCCGCGTTCGCACATCGCCTTCAGCAGGGCCGGGACGACTCCCGCGGCGGTGCCGGGACGGCCGGAGTGGGCGGCGCCGACGATCCCGGCGACGGGGTCGGCGAGCAGGACGGGCGCGCAGTCGGCGACGAGGACGCCGAGGGCGATGCCGGGAACGGTCGTGACGGTCGCGTCGACCGCGCCGGGGGACTCGGGGGAGGTGACGTACGCGACGTCGGCGCCGTGCACCTGCCGCATCCAGACGGTGCGGGCGGGGTCGAGGCCGAGCGCGGCGGCGGCGCGGCGCCGGTTGTCGTGGACGGCGGCGGGGTCGTCGCCGACCGCGCCGCCGAGGTTGAGGGAGTCGTAGGGGGCGGTGCTCACGCCACCGGCGCGGCCGGTGAAGGCGGCGCCGACGCCGTCGCCCAGGGCGACGGCGGTGATCACTTCAGGAAGTCGGGGACGTCGAGGTCGTCGTCCTCGTCGAACACGACGGGACGGCGGCGCTGCCCGGACGAGGCGGGGCCGCCGTCGTTCTCCCCCGCGTGCACGCGGGAGGGGGTCTGGTCGGACGGCGGGCGCGGCGCGGGCGCGCGCGAACCGCCGGTGTCGGCGCCCGATCCGGTGGGATCGCGGTCGGCGGGCGGCGGACCCGGCTGCGGTGCCGGGGGCGGCGGGCCCTCCGGCCGCGCGGGCTCGTCGCGTCCGGCGACGGACCGGTCGTCCTGCCCCTGCGGCCGGGCCGGCGGGGGCGACTGCGCCCGGTCGCCGTCGTGCCGCTGCGGCGGGGCCGGCGCGGCGGACGCCGGGGCGGTGGCGGCGGGAGCCGCGGCGGCCTGCGCCACCGACTGCTGGGCGCCCGGCCGCTGGGACGACTGGTGCCCGGACTGGTGCGCGGACTGGTGCGCGGCGTCCGACCGGCCGACACGGCTGGGGATCGGGTTGGCCTGCGGGGAGGTGGGCGTGGACGGCGTGGACACCGGCGGCGGCCCGGGACGCGGCGGCGGGGGCAGTCGCCTGCTCTCCGGCTCGGGGCCCGACCGGGCGGGCCGGCCCTCGTCGAACCCGGCCGCGATCACCGTGACCCGGACCTCGTCGCCGAGCGCGTCGTCGATGACCGCGCCGAAGATGATGTTGGCGTCGGGCGCGGCGGCGTTGGACACCAGCTGCGCCGCCTCGTTGATCTCGAACAGGCCGAGGTCGGAGCCGCCGGAGATGGACAGCAGCACGCCGTGGGCGCCGTCGATGCTGGCCTCCAGCAGCGGGCTGGAGATCGCCATCTCGGCGGCGGCGACCGAGCGGTCGTCGCCGCGGGCGGAGCCGATGCCCATCAGCGCCGACCCGGCGCCCGACATGACGGACTTGACGTCGGCGAAGTCCAGGTTGATCAGGCCGGGCGTGGTGATCAGGTCGGTGATGCCCTGGACACCGGACAGCAGCACCTGGTCGGCGGCCTTGAACGCGTCCAGCACGCTGACCTGGCGGTCGGAGATGGACAGCAGCCGGTCGTTGGGGATGACGATGAGGGTGTCGACCTCGTCGCGCAGCGTCTCGATGCCCGCCTCGGCCTGCATGGCGCGGCGCTTGCCCTCGAAGCTGAACGGGCGGGTGACCACGCCGATCGTCAGGGCGCCGAGCGAGCGGGCGATGTTGGCGACCACGGGCGCGCCGCCGGTGCCGGTGCCGCCGCCCTCTCCGGCGGTGACGAACACCATGTCGGCGCCCTTGAGGACCTCCTCGATCTCCTCTCGGTGGTCCTCGGCGGCCTTACGGCCGACATCGGGGTTGGCGCCGGCGCCGAGTCCCCGGGTGAGCTCGCGGCCCACGTCCAGTTTCACGTCGGCGTCACTCATCAGCAGCGCCTGGGCGTCCGTGTTGATCGCGATGAACTCGACGCCCTTGAGTCCCTCTTCGATCATCCGGTTGACGGCGTTGACGCCGCCGCCGCCGATGCCGACGACCTTGATGACCGCGAGGTAGTTCTGCGGTGCTGCCACGACGAGGGGCCTTTCCGCTCTCTCCGACCGCCCTGCCGGGTCTGCCGACCCGCCGCCGCGGTATTTCCTGACCTGTGTGCACTTCTGGGCCGAGCCCGAGCCGGACCGGCCGGGAAGACCGGTTTCCCGAACCCTCACCCTCAACTTGAGGCTTACAGTTATGTCAACCTGAGGACTGATACGGACAGTAGGGCGGCCTTACGGCCAGGGTCAACTAACCTCCCGGCGTGTCGCACTGGGCACGGATTTGCCCAGGTTGGCGAAGGGCCTCTGACTCCGCTCGGCGCAGCGTCCGTCACGGCGTCCGTCACGGCGTCCGTCGCCATCCGCCCTCCCACCGGTTCGTCCAACGGTCGTTCCGCCGGAACGCCCGCCGACCCGTCCGTCCGGGCCGACCGTTCAAGCGTGCCCCATCACACGGCCGGATTCGCCGCGACACACGCACCGGACCCGAACGATCGCTCACTTCGTCTTGAGGACGTCGGGTGAACTGACGTCCACGGTACGGACGGCACGTCCTTCCGCGGTCCGCCACAGAGCCTCCAGGAGCCGGATCTTCTCGTATGCCCGTTCGTCTGCGCCCCACACCACCGTCTGGCCGCCTCTCAGGTGAAGGGTGACGGTGTCGGGTTCGGTCGCCGCGACCTCGCTCAGCTTCCCGCGCATCTGTTCCGGCAGGCCGGACAGGACGGCGAGCGCCGCGAGGGACGTCCGGTCGGACGGTCCGGGCGAGGCGACCGTCAGCGTCGGAAGTCCCGCCGGGCGCGACTCGCCGTCGGCGACGACGACGCCGTGCCGGTCGACCTGGTGGTACCGGCCGCCCCGTTCCACCACGGCCACGGGCACCCGTTCCCGGACGACGATGCGCACCGTGCCCGGCCAGTCCCGTTCGACCTCGGCGGACTCGACCTCCCTGAGCCGCTCGACCCGTTCCCGGACCGCTCCGGTCCCGAGCCGCGCCATCGGCGTGCCGAGGTCGACCCCGGCGGCGGCGACGATCCGGTCGCGGGGCGCCAGCGCGGAGCCCGTCACCTCGACATGCCGGACGACCAGCAGGCGGGAGCCGAGCAGCACCCACGTCACGGCGCCGAGCGCACCCAGGATGAGCAGGGTGACCAGGACCGCCTTCCACCGGTTCGGACGGCGGCGCGGCTCGTCCGCCGGGTCCGCGTCCGCCGCGGGCAGGCTCGTCCCCGTCTCGGTCATGACCTCAGCTTGGCAGCGATCCGCCCGCGCGCCGCCGACCGTCCGGCCGGCGGCGTGTCACCCCGGCCCGTTCACGATCCGGCGAGTCGCTCCAGGACGAGGGGGCCGAGTTCCGTCACGTCCCCGGCGCCGAGTGTGATGACGACGTCGCCCGGCCGGGCGTGCGACGCGGCGACACCGGGCGCCTCGTCCCGGACGGGCACGTACACCGACCGGGTGCCGGTGGGGACGGCGTCGGCGACCAGCGCGCCCGTCACACCGGGCTCCGGGTCCTCCCGCGCGCCGTAGACGTCGAGGACGACGGCGGTGTCGGCGAGGCCGAGCGCCGCGCCGAACTCGGCGGCGAAGAACCGGGTGCGGCTGTACAGGTGCGGCTGGAACACCGCGACGATCCGCCCGTCCCCGCCCTTCTCGCCGAGGTAGTCGCGGGTGGCCTCCAGGTCGGCGGTCAACTCCGTCGGATGGTGGGCGTAGCTGTCGAACACCTCGACGCCGCCCGCCTCGCCCTTGCGCTCCAGCCGCCGCATCGCGCCGCCGAAGGCGGCCAGGCCCGCGCGGACGGGCGCGTCGTCCACGCCGAGCGCGCGCGTGACCGCGACGACGGCGGCGGCGTTGATCGCGTTGTGCCGTCCGGGGACGCCGAGCGTGATCTCGCCGCTCCCCTCGATCTCGAACCGGGAACCGAGACCGCGCGGGGTGAATCCGGTGACGCGCAGGTCGGCGCCCTCGCCCTCCCCGTACGTCCGGACGGTGAGGCCCCGGGCCCGCGCCCGTCCGGCCAGTTCCATCGCGACCGGGTCGTCGGCGCACGCCACGAGCGTCCCGCCGGGTTCGACGCGGTCGACGAACT
This sequence comes from Actinomadura pelletieri DSM 43383, assembly GCF_003634705.1. Classification (GTDB taxonomy): domain Bacteria; phylum Actinomycetota; class Actinomycetes; order Streptosporangiales; family Streptosporangiaceae; genus Spirillospora; species Spirillospora pelletieri. The sequence continues at coordinate 337,165 of NZ_RBWU01000003.1, forward strand.
TGGCGAAGTTCTCCTTCACCCGGTCGAAGCCGCCGTAGTTGTCGAGATGGTCGGCCTCGACGTTGGTGACGACGGCGACGTGCGGCGTGTACATCAGGAACGAGCCGTCGCTCTCGTCGGCCTCCGCGACGAACACGTCGCCGGTGCCCTCGTCGGCGCCGAGGCCGGTGGTGACGAGCTGCCCGCCGATGCAGTAGGACGGGTCGGCGTCCGCGTGCTGGAGCGCGACCGTGAGCATCGACGTCGTGGTGGTCTTGCCGTGGGTTCCGGCGACCGCGACCGCGCGGCGCCCCGCCATCAGCGACGCGAGCGCGGCGGAGCGGTGCAGGACGCGCAGGCCGCGTTCCCGGGCGGCGACCAGTTCGGGGTTGGTGTCGCGGATCGCGGTGGACACCACCACCGTGTCGGCGTCGCCGACGTGCGCGGCGTCGTGCCCGACGAAGACCTTGGCGCCGAGGTCGCCGAGCTGGGCGAGCAGCTCTGAGTCGCGCGCGTCGCTACCGGACACGGTGAGGCCGCGGCGCAGCATGATGCGGGCGATGCCGGACATCCCCGCCCCCCCGATCGCGATGAAGTGGACCCGGCCGAGATCTCCGGCGGGCACGACCTCGCGTGGATCGATCAGGCTCATCGGCCGGCGCCCGCGGAGCGGACCACGTCGTGCACCATCCGCGCGAGCGCGACGTCGGCGTCCCGCCGCCCCATCTTCCCGGCGGCCTCCGACATGTGCGCGACGCGCGCCGGGTCGGCCAGCACCGGCAGCAGGTTCCGCGCGATCCAGTCGGCGGACAGCTCGGCGTTGTCGACGAGCAGGCCGCCGCCGCCCGCCACGATCGGCTGGGCGTTCAGGCGCTGCTCGCCGTTGCCGATCGGCAGCGGCACGTACACCGCGGGCAGCCCCACGGCCGCCAGTTCCGCGCAGGTCATCGCGCCCGCCCGGCACATCGCCATGTCGGCGGCGGCGTAGGCGAGGTCCATCCGGTCGCAGTACGGGATCGTGACGTACTGCGGGCCGCCGGTCGCCGGCTCGGGCTCCTCGGTGTTCTTCGGCCCGACGATGTGCAGCACCTGGATGCCCGCCTGCCGGAAGTACGGCGCGGCCGCCACGGCGGCCTGGTTGAGCGAGCGCGCGCCCTGCGAGCCGCCGAAGATCAGCAGGGTGGGCAGGTCGGGCAGCAGCCCGAAGTACGAGCGGGCCTTGTCGCCCATCGCGAGCCGGTCGAGCGCGGCGATCTCCCGGCGCAGCGGGATGCCGACGAACGTGGCGTTCGGCAGCGGCGAGTCGGCGTGCGACACCGCGACGTGCTCGGTGAAGCGGGCGCCGAGCTTGTTGGCCAGGCCCGGCTTGGGGTTGGCCTCGTGGACGATGATCGGCACCTTCCGCTTGCGCGCGGCCAGGTAGCCGGGGGTCGCGACATAGCCGCCGAACCCGACCAGGATGTCGGCCCGGGCCTGGTCGAGCACCGCCGCCGCCGCGTTGATCGCGCCGCGCAGCCGACCGGGGACCGACAGCAGCTGCGGGGTCAGCGTGCGCGGCAGCGGCACCGGCGGGATCAGGGCGAGCTCGTAGCCGCGCTGCGGGACGAGGCGGGTCTCCAGTCCCCGCTCCGTGCCGAGGCAGACGATCCCGACGTCGGGATCGCCCCGGCGCAGCGCGTCCGCGAGAGCCAGGGCGGGCTCGATGTGTCCGGCGGTGCCGCCGCCGGCCAGGACAACCCTCATGCTCGTTGACAACTCCTCAGCTGTTCGAAGGGGGGAAGGATTTTCAACGCCGTGCCAGACCAAGCCAGCTTAGAGCCCTCACGACCGGTCCGGGGCCCCGCGCGGAGAGTGCCTGCCGCGCGCCGGGCTCGCGTTTGGCGAACGCGAGCAGCATCCCGAGGGCGAACAGGCTCGGAATGAGCGCCGAACCGCCGTAGGACACCAGGGGCAGCGGGATCCCGGTGATCGGTAGGACGCCGATGACGGCGCCCATGTTCACGATGGCCTGCACGACCAGCCATGCCGTGGCCCCGGCGGCGGCCAGCCGGGTGAAGGGGTCCTTCACCCGGCGGGCGATGCGCAGGCCCGCGTAGGCGAGGAGCCCGAACATGCCGAGGACGACGAGGGTGCCGACCAGCCCGAACTCCTCCCCCACGATCGCGAAGATGAAGTCGGTCTCGGCGTGCGGCAGGTAGTCCCACTTGGCGCGTCCCTCGCCGAGCCCCGTGCCGAACAAGCCGCCGGACGCGACCGCGAACAGCCCCTGCGTGCCCTGGTAGTTGGTGGTGAGCTGGTTGCCGGACGGGTCGAGGAACCCGGTGAGCCGCTGCATCCGGTACGGCTCCACGACGATGAGGATCGACACCAGCAGGCACACCAGCCCGGCGATGCCGACGAACAGCCGTCCGGGCGCACCGACGACCCACAGCAGCGCCAGGAAGATGGTGAGCAGCACCAGCGTGGTGCCGAGGTCGCTGCCCAGCATCACCAGCAGGACCAGCACGCCCGCGCCGGGCATCAGCGGGACGAGCAGCGGCCGCCACTCGGTGAGCTGCCCGAGGCGGTCCTTGCGGGCCAGCAGGTCGGCGCCCCACAGCACCAGCGCGAGCTTGGCGAGTTCGGACGGCTGGATCTGCACCGGCCCGAGATCGACCCAGCGGGTGGCGCCGCCCGCGCTGCGGCCGAGCCCGGGGACCAGCACCAGGGCCAGCGCGAGCACCGACAGCAGCAGCAGCGGGTAGGCCAGCGCGCGGAACGTCCGCACCGGCAGCCGGGACGCCAGCCACATGCCGGGCAGCCCGATCGCCATCCACATCGCCTGTTTCTGGAACAGGGTGTAGGCCGACCCGGTCGCCTGGAGCTGCTTGACGCTGGACGCCGACAGCACCATGGTCAGGCCCAGCGCGAGCAGCATCACCGAGCAGCCCAGCACCAGGTAGTAGGAGGTGAGGGGACGATCGAGCAGCCCGACGGCGGCGACCACCTGCTCCCGCGGTCCCGAACGCCGGCCGCCCCCTTCCTCGGCCGCGGCGGTCACGGCTAGCCGGCGTTTCCGGCGGCGAGGCGCCCGACGGCGGCGATGAAGGCGTTGCCGCGCGCCGGATAGTCGGTGAACATGTCGAAGGAGGCCCCGACGGGCGCGAGCAGCACGGTGTCGCCGGGGCGGGCGAGGGCGGAGGCTTCGTTGACGACGCGGTCCATGGCCCCAGTGTCGGTGTCGGGGACGTCGACGACGGGGACATCCGGCGCGTGTCGCCCGAGTGCCTCGGCGAGCCGGTGCCGGTCGCGTCCCATCAGCACGACGCCGCGCAGCCGCGGCGCGCACGAGCGGACGAGGTCGTCGACGTCCAGGCCCTTGAGGAGGCCGCCCGCGATCCACACGACGGGTTCGTAGGCGGCCAGGGACGCGGCGGCGGCGTGCGGCTGGGTGGCCTTGGAGTCGTTGACGTAGGTGACGCCGTCGACGTCCGCGACGTGCTGGATGCGGTGCGGTTCGGGCACGAACGCGCGCAGCCCCTCGCGGACCGCCTCCGGCGGCACCCCGTACGCGCGGGCGAGGCCCGCGGCGGCGAGCGCGTTGGCGACGTTGTGCGGCGCGAACGGGTGGACGTCGTCGAGCGCCGCGAGTTCGGCGGCCTCGTTCGCCGAGGCCGTGAACGCCCGGTCGACGAGCAGGTCCTCGACGACGCCGAGTTCACCGGGACGCGGCACCGAGAGCGTGAACCCGGCGCGCCGGTCGACGCCCTCGGCGCGTTCGGCGAGGGCCGTGGACGTCGCGTCGTCGGCGTTGTACACGGCGACGCAACCCGGTGCGAAGATCCCGGACTTGGCGGCGACGTAGGCGTCCATGGAGCCGTGCCAGTCGAGGTGGTCGGGCGCGACGTTCAGCACCGTGGACGCGAACGGCCGCAGCGAGCCGGACCAGTGCAGCTGGTAGCTCGACAGCTCGACCGCCAGCACGTCGTAGGGGCCGGTCACCGCCTCCACGATGGGCGTGCCCACGTTCCCGACGGCGAGGGCCTTGTGCCCGGCGGCGGTGAGCATGCACGCCAGCATCCGGACGACGGTGGTCTTGCCGTCCGTCCCGGTGATCGCCAGCCACGGCGCGGCGCCGTCGGCGGGACGCAGCCGCCAGGCCAGCTCCACCTCGCCGATGATCTCGATGCCCTTGGCGGCGGCCGCGGCGAGCAGCGGCACGTCCGGCCGCCAGCCCGGCGAGGTCACCACCAGGTCGGTGCCGTCCGGCAGGGTCTCGCCGTCGCCGAGCCGGACCGTGACCCCGAGGGCCTCCAGCTCGGCGGCGAGCGCCCGCTGGTCCGCGCCGTCGCGGGCGTCCACGGCGGTGACGCGGGCGCCGCGTCCGGCGAGCACACGGGCGGCGGCGCGACCGGACACGCCCAGCCCGGCGACGCACACCGACCGGCCGTCCCAGCGGCGTTCGCTCATTTCTTCGGCATCCATTCCAGATAGAACAGCCCGATGCCGATCGCGACGAACAGCGCGGACATCAGCCAGAACCGCACGACGATCGTGGTCTCGGCCCAGCCGGACAGCTCGAAGTGGTGCTGGAGCGGGGCCATCTTGAACACCCGCTTCTTGGTCATCTTGAACCCGCCCACCTGGATGATCACCGACAGGGTGATCATCACGATCAGCCCGCACAGGATCGCGAGCAGGAACTGGGTACGGGTGAGGATCGCGAGACCGACCAGCACGCCGCCGAGGGCCAGCGAGCCGGTGTCGCCCATGAAGATCTTCGCGGGCGGGGCGTTCCACCACAGGAACCCGAACACGCCGCCGAGCACGGCCGCGGCGACCACCGCGAGGTCGAGGGGGTCGCGGACGCTGTAGCAGTTGGGGGCGAGGGCGAAGTCGGTGCAGCTGTTGCGCAGCTGCCAGTTCCCGATGATGACGTAGGCGGCCAGGACCATGCCGGCGGGGCCCGCCGCGAGGCCGTCGAGCCCGTCGGTCAGGTTCACGCCGTTGGACATGGCGGCGATGAGCAGCAGCGCCCACACCACGAACAGGTAGGGGCCGATCGAGGGGCCGAAGTCACGGAGGAAGGACAGGTGGGGGTCGGCGGGGGTGATGTCGTAGCCGTTGGGGAAGTTGAGGGACGCGACCGCGAACACCACCCCGACCAGGATGATGCCGATCATCTTGGCGCCGCTGCGCAGGCCGAGGCTGCGCTGCTTGAACACCTTGATGTAGTCGTCCACGAACCCGACGAGTCCGAGGCCGGTCATCAGGAACAGCACCAGGACGCCGGAGATCGTCGGTTCGGTCCCGGTGACCAGGTGCGCGGCCGCGTAGCCGACGAGCGAGCCGACGATGAAGACCGTCCCGCCCATCGTCGGCGTGCCGCGCTTGGTGAGGTGCGCCTCGGGGCCCTCGTCCCGGATCATCTGGCCGTAGCCGAGCCGGTTCACGATCCGGATCCACACCGGGGTGCCGACCATCACGAAGATCAACGCGACCCCGGCCGCGAGGATGATGTTGGTCATCGGGCGTCCTCCGCGAGGATCGCCGCGGCGACCCGTTCCAGCCCGGCCACGCGGGAGGCCTTCACCAGCACCACATCGCGCGGCGCGAGCCGCTCGCCGATCGCGGTCACCGCCGCGCCGACGTCATCCACCTGCACGCACTCTCCCGTCCATGACCTCACCCGCCGTGCCCCGTCCGCCGTCGCCGCCGCGTTCGCGCCGACGACGACGAGGCCGGCGATCCCGCTCCGCGCGGCATGCTCCCCGATCCTGGCATGTTCCGCCGCGGACGAGTCCCCTAGTTCGGCCATTTCCCCCAAGACCGCGTACGCCCGGCGACGTCGCCCACCGCCCGGTTCGTCGCCGGACAGGTGGACGAGCAGGTCCAGCGCGGCGCGCATCGAGTCGGGGTTGGCGTTGTAGGCGTCGTTCACCACCGTCACGCCGTCGGCCCGCTCGGTGACCTCCATCCGCCACCGGCTCACCGGCGTCGCGGCCGACAGGCCCGCGGCGACGTCGTCCAGCGCCATCCCGGCGGCGCGCGCCGCCGCGGCGGCGGCCAGCGCGTTGAGCACGGCCTGCGCGCCGTGCAGGCGCAGCGTGACCGGCGCGGACCCCTCCGGCGTGACGAGCGTGAACGCGGCCCGGCCCTGCTCGTCGAGGGTCTCCGCCTCGGCGCGGACGGCGGCGTCCGGGGACCGTCCGAACGTCACCACCTCGGCCCGCGTGCGGGACGCCATGGCGGCGACGAGCGGGTCGTCGGCGTTGAGGACGGCGGTCCCGCCCGGCGGCACCGCCTCCACGATCTCGCCCTTGGCGCGGGCGATGTTCTCCCGGCCGCCGAACTCCCCGACGTGCGCGGTGCCGACGTTCAGCACCATCCCGACGTCGGGACGGGCGATGCCGGTCAGGTAGGCGATGTGGCCGATGCCGCGGGCGCCCATCTCCAGGACGAGATGGCGGGTCGAGGCGTCGGCGCGCAGCACGGTGAGCGGCAGCCCGATCTCGTTGTTGAACGAGCCGGGCGGGAAGACGGTCGGTCCGGCGCGGCCCACGACCTGCCCGACGAGGTCCTTGGTGGACGTCTTGCCCGCCGAGCCGGTGACGGCGATGACGGTCACGTCCGGCAGCCGCTCCAGCACTCCCCTGGCGAGCCGTCCGAGCGCCGCCTGGACGTCGTCCACGACCACGAACGGCCCGTCCACGGGCCCCTCCGGCGGACGTTGCGCCAGGACGGCGGCGGCTCCGGCCGCGAGGGCGGCCGGAGCGAAGTCATGCCCGTCCGCGCGTTCGCCCTTCAGCGCCGCGAACAGCGCCCCGGGCTCCACCGCGCGGGAGTCGATGACCACGGGACCGTTCACCATGACGTCCGGAGGCCCGTGGAGGGTGCCTCCCGTGATCTCCGCGATCGTCGACGGCGGAAGTGGGATCACGCCTCAGTCCCGTCCCCTCTTGTCCCTTTTGTTCGCTGCCGGAGCGCCTCCCGGACGACCTCGCGGTCGTCGAACGGGTGGACCACCCCCGCCACGTTCTGGCCCTGCTCATGGCCCTTGCCCGCGATGACGAGCACGTCGCCGCGGCGGGCGCGGTCGACGGCCAGCGCGATCGCGGCGGCCCGGTCGGGTTCCACCACGATGCGCGCCCGTTCACGTCGCGGCACCTTCAGCCCGCCCTCGACCATAGCGGCGAGGATCGCGAGCGGATCTTCCGACCTCGGGTTGTCGTCGGTGAAGTACGCGCGGTCGGCCAGCCGGGCGGCGGCCTCCCCCATCAGCGGTCGTTTGCCGCGGTCGCGGTCGCCGCCGCAGCCGAGCACGATCGTCAACTCGCCCTCGGTGACGGGCCGCAGCGCGTTCAGGACGGCCTCGACCGCGCCGGGCTTGTGGGAGTAGTCGACCAGGGTGACGAACTCCTGGCCCTCGTCCACCCGTTCCAGCCTGCCGGGGACGCCGGGCAGGGACGCGACCCCGCGCACCGCGGACTGCAACGGGATGCCCGCCTCGACCAGCGCCACGATCGCGGCGAGCGCGTTGGCGACGTTGAACGGCCCGGCGAGCCGGACCTCGCCGTCCGCCTCGATGCCGCCGGGCCCGACCACGCGGAACACGCTGCCGTCGGCGCCGACCCGCACGTTCTCGACCCGCCAGTCCGCAGCCGGGTCGCCGGACGCCGAGAACGTCGTCGTCGGCACCGTCGCGATCTCCAGCAGCTCACGGCCGTGGTGGTCGTCCAGGTTGACGACGCCGACCCGCGAGTACTCGGGGGTGAACAGCCGGGCCTTGGTGAGGAAGTAGTCCTGCATGGTCGGGTGGTAGTCCAGGTGGTCCTGGGACAGGTTCGTGAACACCGCGACCTCGTAGGTGACGCCGCCGACCCGGCCCTGCTTCAGCGCGTGGCTCGACACCTCCATCGCGGCGGCGCCGACGCCCCGCTCGCGCATCATCGCCAGCAGCGCGTGCAGGTCGGTCGCCTCCGGCGTGGTCAACGCGCTCGGCACCCGGTCGCCGCCCACGCGGATCTCGACACCGCCGACCAGGCCGGTCTCGATCCCGGCGGCGCGCAGGGCGGCCTCCAGCAGGAACACCGTGGTGGTCTTGCCGCTGGTGCCGGTGACGCCGATCATCGTGATGTCGCGTCCCGGCTCCCCGTACACCCATGACGCGGCGTCGCCGAGCTGCGCCCGGACGTCCGCCACCACCAGCACCGGCAGGCCCGTCGCCGCGGCCCGGTCGTACCCGGCGGTGTCGGTGAGGATCGCCGTGGCGCCCGCCTCCGCGGCCTGCGCGGCGAACTGGGCGCCGTGCGCGCGGGCGCCGGGCAGCGCCGCGTAGACGTCGCCGGGCAGCACCGCCCGCGAGTCGTGCGTGATGCCCGTCGCCGACACCTCGTCCCAGCCGCGGCGCTCGATCCCGAGAAGCGCCGCGAGCCCGCTCAGCGGACGGGCCGGATTGGTCGTGGGACGCATGACGTTTCTTTCACTGCGAACGGAACGGGGCTGCTGGTACAAGGGTCGTGGTGGACTCACAGGCGAGGAGAGTACTCGCTGCGATCAGTCTCGCGCGTGGATCTGGACGGTCGGCGGTCGACTCCCCGTCGGCGGGATCTTCTGGGACCGCAGGGCGAAGCCCATCACGTCCCGGAAGACCGGGGCCGCCGCATCGCCACCATAGTGGCTGCCCCGCTGGGGGTCGCGAAGGACGACCTGGACGACCAACCGCGGATCGTCCGCCGGGGCGAACCCCGCGAACGACGCGATGTAGCCGCCGCCCTTGTAGCAGCCGCAGCGCGGATTGACCATCTGCGCGGTGCCGGTCTTGCCCGCGACCCGGTACCCGGGGATCTGCGCCTTGGGGGCCGTGCCCTCCTCGGTCGTGACGCCCTCCAACATGTCGCTGATCTGCCGGGCCGTCTTCGCGCTGATCACCTGTCTGCGCTCGGGTGCGGGCGCGGGCGTGAACCTGTCGTCCTCGCCGACGGTGCCCGCGACGAGGGTCGGCGCCACGCGGACGCCGCCGTTGGCGATGGTCGCGTAGACGCTCGCCATCTGCACCGCGTTCACCGACAGGGTCTGCCCGAACGCGATCGAGTAGTGGTCGGTGCCCGACCACTGGGACGGCGGTTTCAGCAGCCCGGCGGTCTCGCCGGGCAGCGGCAGCCCGGTCCTGCTGCCGAACCCGAACTCGCGCAGCGTCCCGTAGAGCCGCTGGGACGAGATGGTCTGGCTGGCCAGGATGGTGCCGACGTTGCTGGACGTGGCGAGGACCCCGGCGAAGGTGAGCCGCTCGGTCGGATGGCGGTGGGAGTCGCCGAACACGGTGTCGTACTTCTTGATCCGGTCGGGGACGGTGTAGGGCGTCTGCGGGGTGACGCCGCCGTGCTCCATGACGGCGGCCGCCGTGACGACCTTGCCGGTGCTGCCCGGCTCGTACGCCTCCTGCACCAGGGGGCTGCCCCACAGGCGGCGGTCCGACTCGGCGTAGCGGTTCGGGTCGAACCCGGGCGCCGACGCCATGGCGAGCAGCCTGCCGGTCCGCGGTTCCATGACGATGACGCTGCCGCTCTTCGCCTTCGACGCCCTGACCTGCCTCTCCAGCGCCTGCTGCGCCATGAACTGCAGGTCGCGCTGGAGCGTGAGCCGCAGGTCACGGCCGGGCACGGACGGACGCTTCTGGTCCTTGCCCATGGGGATGTGCTGGCCTTCGGGGCTGATCTCGACCCACTGCCGCCCGTCGCGGCCGGCGAGCACGTCGTTCATCGAGCTCTCCAGGCCGGCGGCGCCGTTCCCCGTGTCGTTCACGAACCCTATGACGCCCGCGGCCAGCGAATCGTTGGGATATTCGCGGCGGTACTCCGGCCATGTCCCGATGCCGAGGAAGTTCCATGAGGCGATCAGCCGGGCCTGGTCGGGCCGGACCCCGTGCGCGAGGTACACGAACCGGGTCCCGGTCTTGCTGATCTTCTGCATCAGCGTCGCGGGGTTCAGGCCGAGCGTCGGAGCCAGCGCGTTGACGATGGGCTGCCGCTTCTCGGGCTTGATCAGGGACGGGTCGGCGTAGATCGCCCGCGCCTCCACGGTCATCGCGAGCGGATGGCCCTGCGCGTCGGTGATGTCGCCGCGGATCGCGGGCAGGTCGATCCGCTGCAGCCGCTGCCGCATCGCCTGCTCGGTGTACTTGCCGGACTCGATCGTCTGGAGCTGGACGAGCCGTCCGGCGAACAGCGACAGCACGAACGCGATGACGAGGAGCCCGATGTTCAGCCGCTTCAGCGGGTCGCGCCGGTGGAAGGGGGCGCGGGCGCGCGGGCCCCGGCCGGGGGGTCGCCGTCCCGGGCCACCGCCTCCCGGGCCGCGACGTCCGCCCGCGCCGTTCCCGGCCTTGGCGGCGTGGCCACCGCGCGCCGTGCCGTTCGGCCGGCCCTTCCCCATGGCGCCTTTCCCGGACGCGCTCTTCGGGGGCGCGCCGGTCGGAAGCGCGCTCTTCACGGGCGGCTTCTTCTGCTCCCGGGCCGCCTTGCGCGGCGCCTCCCTGGGCTTACGGGACGTCTCCTTGGGCCTGGTCTCCCTGGGTTTGGTCTCCTTGGGCTTGGATTCCTTGGGTTTGCGCGGCGTCCTCGTGGGCGGTGTCTCCTTGGGCGGTGGCGGGACCGTGCCACCGCGCGCGGGACGACGGGCGGCACCGCCCTTGGTGCCCGGCCGTGCCGCGCCGTCCGAGCCGCGTTTCCGACCGGCCGAAGGGCCCGCGGTCCCGCGTCCCGGCCGTTTCGTCACCGCGCGCCCTGACCGGCGGCGGGCGGCATCCCGTCGCCCGGCACCACCGTGCCGGGGACGCCGATCACGCCCGCGGCGCCCGTCGTCGCGATGGCGTCGGTCGGGACGGGACGCAGCGCGCCGCCGCTCGCCTGACCGCTGCCGGAGAAGAACCACCCTCCCCGGGGACTGCGGACCAGCCCGAGCCGCTCGGCCTGCCGCGCCAGGTTCGCCGGCGAGCCGGCGCGGGCGATGGCCTCCTCGTAGTCCTGCCGCTGCTGGTCGAGGCGCTTGTTGCTCTGCTGGAGCTGCGTCAGCGTGAACGCGTCCTTCGCGAGGACGGTGTTGAGCAGCAGCAGGCTGACCAGGGCGCCGCCGAGCAGCCCGACGATGAGCAGCACGAACGGTGTGCGCGGCGGTGTCCGCGCGGGCGCGCGTCGGGCCGTGCTCCGCCCGGTGGCGGCCGTCGCGGCGACCTTGACCGCGCCGGTCTTCGGCACGGCGGTCTTCGCGGCGGTCGTCTTCGGCCCGGTGGTCTTCGGTCCGGTGCTCTTCGGCCCGGTGGTCTTCGGGGCGCCGGTTTTGGGCGCGGCGCTCGCCCTCGTGCTCTTGGCGGGTGTGGGCGCCGCGGGCTTCGCGGGCGTGCGCCGCGCGGGCGGCTTCTTCTTCGGCGCCTTGGCCGGCGGACGCTTCGTCGTCGTGGTCATGTCGCCTCCCGGACCCGCTCGGCGGCGCGCAACCGCACCGATCCGGCCCGTGGGTTGGTCGTGGTCTCCTCGTCGGACGGCAGTTCCGCCCCGCGTGTTAGAAGCCGGAATCTCGGCTCGTGTTCGGGAAGCGGAACGGGTAGCTCCGGCGGAGTCGTGTCGGCCGCCTGGGCGGCGAGGATCCGCTTGGTGATGCGGTCCTCGAGGGAGTGGTAGCCGAGGACGGCGACCCGGCCGCCGACCGGGAGCGCGTCGAGCGCGGCGGGCAGCGCCCGCCGCCAGATGTCGAGCTCGCCGTTCACCTCGATGCGCAGCGCCTGGAAGGTGCGCTTGGCCGGGTTGCCGCCGGTACGGCGGGTCGCGGCCGGAATGGAGGTGCGCACCAGGTCGGCGAGGCGCCGGGTGGAGTCGAGCGGTGCGCGCTCGCGTTCGCGGACGATCGCGGCGGCGATGCGCTGGGCGAACCGTTCCTCGCCGTACTCGCGCAGGATGCGGGCGAGCTCGGCGGGCGGGTAGCCGTTGACGACCTCGGCGGCGGTGAGCCGCTGGGTCCGGTCCATCCGCATGTCGAGCGGCGCGTCATAGGAGTAGGCGAAGCCGCGGTCGGCCTCGTCGAGTTGCGGGGACGAGACGCCGAGGTCGAACAGGACGGCGTCCACCGCGGGAACTCCGAGCCGGTCGAGAACGGCCGGGATCTCGTCGTAGACGGCGTGCTCCAGCGTCACGCGGTCGCCGAACGGGGCGAGCCGTCGCGCGGAGCGTTCGAGTGCGGTGGTGTCGCGGTCGAGGCCGACGAGTCGGAGCCGCGGAACGGTCCCGAGCATCGCCTCGGCGTGACCGCCCATGCCGAGGGTGGCGTCGAGGTACACCGGGTCGCGGCCGGTGACGGCCTCGACGGCGGGGGTGAGGATCTCCAGGACGCGACCGAGCATGACCGGTACGTGACCGGCCGTGGCCGCGTGGTCTCCCACGTCCATGCTCCACCCCCTGTGGTGCCACCTCGCTCGCGGACTGCGTGGCGTCGCCGGGCCGGACGACCGTTCCGAACCCCCCGGCGGCCTCGCCCGGCCAGGTCCCCATCCGCTGCCCTGGAGGAAGCACACCGCGTGGTAGCGCGGGGGGTCGCCGTCTGGCGCCGGGGAAGCTGCGCCAGCTGGCTCGGAGAGCGGCTGGAGACCTGGCCGAACGTGGGCCAAAGCCGGTCATCGGACCGACGAGTCGTATCTCAGAGGATCCCTGGCAACACCTCCTCCGAGATGTCGGAGAACATCTGCTCCTCCTGCTCCAGGTAGTCCTCCCAGGCCTGCGCGTCCCAGATCTCCAGTCGCGTGTTGGCGCCGATGACCGTGCAGTCGCGGGTGAGGCCCGCGTACTTGCGCAGTGGCGGAGGAATCGTGACGCGGCCCTGCTTGTCGGGGACCTCGTCGGAGGCGCTGGCGAAGAAGACCCGGCTGTAGCCGCGAACGGCCTTCTCGGTGACCGGTGCGGCACGCAGGGCCTCGGTAATCCGTTGGAACTCCGCCATAGGGAAGACGTACAGGCAGCGTTCCTGGCCCTTCGTGATCACCAATCCCCCCGACAGCTCCTCGCGATACTTCGCCGGCAGGAACAGTCGTCCCTTGTCGTCGAGACGCGGCGAATGGGTGCCGAGGAACACCGGCCCCACCTCCCGCGCCGCATGGGGCCCGCATGCTCCCCACGGCGCCCCACTGTACTCCACTCTTCCCCACCGTCAACAAGAAAAACACGTTCCAGCGACGGATTCTGCGAGCGAAACCCCAGTTCAGAGGGGGTGGGGCGGAGTGGGGGCGCCGAGCGGCCGCTCCGCGTGCCGCGCCGCCGCGATCATGTCCGGCGGGGTCGTTCCGACCGCGCGTTCGGGCGTGCGGAGCGCGCCGGGGGACGCGTGCCCACGGACGGTGGCGGACGGTGCGAAGGGGCGGCGGGAAATGGTGGAGGGAAATGGTGCGCCGCCCGGGGTTCGGAGCGCGGTCCCGTGAAGCACAATGGGCACGCGTTCACCACGAACATCGCGGCGGACCGCGGGACGACGTACTGTCGTTTGGGCGGACGTAAAGAGCGCCGCACCGAGGAGGGTTTGGTGGCAGTAGGCACGCACGGCGAGTCGTTCATGGAGACCGACCCCCCGGCATCCCACCCGGCCCCGCACGGCGCCACGGGACGCGACGGTGCGGGTCCGGGCCTCGACGGCCTCGCCCAGGTCGCGAACAAGATCCGGGACGCGGTGGAGTCGGTGATCGAGGGCAAGCCCTCGGTGGTGCGGCTGGCCCTGACCGTGCTGCTGGCGGAGGGGCACCTGCTGATCGAGGACGTCCCCGGGGTCGGCAAGACGATGCTCGCCAAGGCGCTCGCGCGTTCGGTCGACTGCTCGGTGCGGCGGGTGCAGTTCACGCCCGACCTGCTGCCCAGCGACATCACCGGGGTCAGCGCCTACAACCAGGAGCTGCGCGAGTTCGAGTTCAAGCCGGGCCCGGTCTTCGCCAACATCGTGGTCGGCGACGAGATCAACAGGGCGTCGCCGAAGACGCAGTCGGCGCTGCTGGAGTGCATGGAGGAGCGCCAGGTCACGGTGGACGGCACCACCTACACCCTGGAACCGCCGTTCATGGTGATCTCCACGCAGAACCCGGTGGAGATGGAGGGCACCTATCCGCTGCCGGAGGCGCAGCGCGACCGGTTCACCGCCCGCATCTCGATGGGCTACCCCGACCCCGCCGCCGAGCTGGAGATGCTGGAGACGCACGGCCAGGCGTCCCCGCTCGACCTGCTCACCCCGGTCGCGCACGCCGCCGACGTCCGCGACCTCATCGAGGTGGTGCGCCGCCAGCACGTCTCGCCGGCGGTGCGGCAGTACGCGATCGACCTGGTCTCGGCGACCCGCACCCATCCCGAGCTGCGGCTCGGCGCCTCACCGCGGGCGACCCTGCACCTGGTGCGGGCGGCGCGGGCGTACGCGGCGCTCGACGAACGCGACTATGTCGTCCCCGACGACCTCCAGGAACTCGCGGTGCCCGTGCTCGCCCACCGGCTGCTGCCGACCGCGGAGGCGCAGATGGACCGGCGCCGACCCGAGCAGGTCGTCGCCGACCTGGTGGAGCGCCTGCCGGTGCCGTCCCCGGGGAAGTGACCGTTGAGACGTGCGCTGGCCGGCCTGACCACCCGCGGGCGGTCGTTCGTGGCCGCCGGGATGACCGCGATCGTGTGCGCGTTCGTCCTCGGCGAGCGCGACCTGCTGCGCGCCGGGGTCCTCGTGCTGGCGTTGCCGCTGCTGTGCACGCTCGCGGTGTCGCGGACCCGGTACCGGCTGGCGTGCGCGCGGCGGCTCGACCCGCCGCGGCTGCCGGTCGGCCGTGAGGCCCGCGTCGACCTGCGGCTGGAGAACGTGTCGCGGCTGCCCAGCGGGCTGCTGCTGGTGGAGGACCGGGTCCCGTACGCGCTCGGCGGGCGGGCCCGGTTCGTCCTCGACCGGATCGAGGCGCACGGCAAGCGCCATCTCGGGTACCGGATCCGTTCGGACGTGCGAGGCCGGTTCCGCGTGGGGCCGCTGACCGTCCGGCTGGCCGACCCGTTCGGGATGGTGGAGCTGGTCCGCTCGTTCAGCCTGGCCGACACGCTCACGGTGACACCGGCGATCGTCCCGCTGCCCGCCGGGCGGCCGGCCGGCGCGTGGGCGGGCGGCGGCGACAGCGTCGCCCGGGCGGTGTCGGCGGCGGGCGAGGACGACGTGACGCCGCGCGAGTACCGGCACGGCGACGACCTGCGCCGCGTGCACTGGCGGTCCACGGCCCGGCACGGTGAGCTGATGGTGCGGCGCGAGGAGCAGCACCAGCAGAGCAGCGGGACGCTGTTCCTCGACACCCGCCGCGGCGTGCACTGGGGCGACGGTCCCGCGGGCACGTTCGAGCAGGCCGTGTCGGCGACCGCGTCGATCGGGGTGCACCTGGCCCGGTCGGGGATGAACCTGCGGTTCGTCACCGACGGGGGCGAAGCGCTGCCCACGGCACCCGCCGACGGGACGTTCGAGGGGCGGCTGCTCGACGCGCTGGCGGTGGCGCGCGTGTCCACGGCGGTGTCGCTGTCGGCGGGGCTGGCGGCGCTGCGCGGCCGGGCGGGCGCGGCCCGGGAGGGCGACGGGCTGGTCGTGGCGGTGCTCGGCACCCTGTCCGAGGCGGAGGCGCGTTCGCTGGCGACCGCGCGGCGCGGTACCGGGACGTGCGTGGCGGTGCTGGTCGAGGCCCGCGGGCACGGCCGGGGCGCGCCGACGGGCGACGGCGCCGGGAACGGCGCGGGCGCGGGCCCGCGCGCGGGGTCGGCGGCCTCGGCCGCGCGGCTGCTGCGGGCGGGCGGCTGGCGGGTGGTGACCATCCGGTCGACGGCAGAGCTGGCCGGGGTGTGGCGGCAGGCCGGGCAGACCGGCGACGACCTCGTCAGGGGCGGTTCATGAGGACCCGGATGACGATCATGGCGGGCCTGGCGACGCTCGCCGGCTCCATCGGCCTGTACCCGCTGTTCGAGACGGGCGCCTGGTTCACGGCGTGCCTCGGCGCGGTGCTGGCGGTCGCGGGCGCGGGCCTGCTGGCCCGGCGGCTGCGGGTCCCCGCGGTGGTCAACCTGCTGTTCGGGCTGGTCGGGCTGCTGCTGTACCTGAACCTCGTGTACGCGGGCGAGTCCTCGTGGCTGCTGATCCCGTCGCCGGAGTCGCTGCGGGACCTCGACGAGCTGGCCGGGAACGGCTGGCAGGCGGCCAACCGGTACGCGGCGCCCGTCCCGGTCCTGCCGGGGATCGAGCTGATGACCGCCGCCGGTGTCGGGCTGGTCGCCGTCCTGGTCGACCTGCTGGCGGTGCGGCTGCGTCGCGCCGCGCCGGCGGGGCTGCCGTTGCTCGCCATGTACAGCGTGCCCGCCGCGGTCCGCGACGACGGCATCAGCTGGCTGGCGTTCGGGGTCGGCGCGCTCGGCTTCCTCGCCCTGCTGATGGCGGACGCCCGTGACCAGGTCGGCGGGTGGGGACGGATGGTCACCGCGCATCGGCAGCGGGACGTGCCGCTGGCGGGATCCGAACCCGCGCCGGCGGAGCCCACCCGGCTCGACGTGGCGGCGCTGGCGGCGTCCGGCCGCCGGATCGCGGTCGGCGCGGTCGCCGTGGCGGTGATGGTCCCGGCGGCCGTTCCGGGACTGCAGCCGCGCGGCCTGTTCGGCATCGGCGGGCCCGGCGACGGCGGCACGCAGACCGTCACCACGCCCGATCCGCTGGTCAGCCTGAAGCGGGAGCTGACCCGGCTGGACGACTCCATCGTCCTCACCTACCGGACGAACGACTCCGTGTCGCCCGACTACCTGCGGCTGTACGCCCTCGACAAGTTCGAGGGAGACCGGTGGACCTACACCGACCTGGACAGCCACCCCAAGGACCGTCTCAGCGAGCGCGACATCCCGCCGCCACCGGGGCTGTCGCTCGCGTCCGCCCGCGAGGTGACGACCCGGATCCAGGTGCGGCCCGAGGTCAGGGAAATGACGTTCCTGCCGGCTCCGTACGCGCCGTCCGAGGTGTCGATCAGCGGTGACTGGCGGGTCGACGAACGGTCGTTGATGATCTACTCCCTGCGCGACTCGGCGGGCGGCCGTTCCTACACCGTCACCAGCAGGCGCGCGGAGCCGACGGCCGCCCAACTCGCCGCCGCCACGACCTATCCGAACGAGATCGTGACACGCTACACGCAGGTGCCGAAGAACGTCCCGCAGGAGGTCAGGGCGCTCGCGCGGCAGGTCACGGCCGGGTCGACGACGGCGCTGTCGCAGGCCGTGCGGTTGCAGCGCTGGTTCACGTTGGACGGCGGGTTCACCTATGACCTGTCCGCGCCGGCGCCGAAGCACGGCAGCGACCTGGCCGACTTCCTGCTGAGCAGCAAGCGCGGGTACTGCGAGCAGTACGCCGCCTCGATGGCGTTGATGGCCCGGATGCTCGGCATCCCGTCCCGGGTGGCGATGGGGTACACGTCGGGCAGCCAGGTCAGGCCCGGCGAGTGGGTGGTCCGGTCACGGGACGCGCACGCCTGGCCGGAGCTGTACTTCGACGGCACCGGGTGGGTGCGTTTCGAGCCGACGCCGTCGGGCGTGGGCGGGCAGGGCACCGCCGACACCCCCGACTACAGCCTTCCCGCGACCACCGGTGGGGGTGCCGACGGGAACGAGGAGGCGCCCGCGCCGGACGCCGAGTCACCCACCGACGACCGTTCCGCGTCGCCGGAGGCGTCCGCGCCCCACCGCAACGACCCGGACGCGGAGAGCGGCTCCGCGGCGGGGGACGACGAGGACGGCGGGTTCTCGGCGGCGCCCTGGCTGGCGGGCGGGACGCTGGTCCTGCTGCTGGTGGCCGCGCCGATGGTGCTGCGGGCGGTCACCCGGCGGCGACGCTGGGCGGGCCTGACGAAACCGTCCGCGGCGTCGTCCGGAGCGCGACCCGGCGGCCGGCCCGGACCGCGCGGGACGGCGAACGGCGGCGCAGCCCAGCGACTTCCACCGGACCCGGCGGGCGCGGCGCACGCCGCATGGCGGGAGATGCGCGCCGACGCGCTCGACCACGGCCTCGAATGGCGCGCCAGCGACTCGCCGCGCGCCACCGCCCGGCGCCTTGGGGAGTCGCTGGACGCGGAGGGCGCGCGGGCCCTCGACCGCATCGCCCGCGCCGAGGAACTGGCCCGCTACTCCCTGTCCCGCTCCCCCGAACCGCCGGAGCGGCTGCGCGCCGACGTGCGGACCGTCCGGGAGGCGTTCGCCTCGTCCGTGGGCGTGCGGGCCCGGTGGCGTGCCCGCCTGCTGCCGCCGTCCACGATCGAGCAGACCCGGGCCACATTCCAGGCGGCGGGGAACCGGGCTTTGGACGCGCGGACACGCCTGGACGACGCGGTGGCGCGGCTGCGGGATCTACCCGCCCGCCTCCGCCGCGGGTGAACCCACGGCGGAACCCACGGCGTCAGGCGACGGCACGGCCCGTACGGACGCTCACCCTGGATACGCGTTCGTCCCGGCCCACGGGACGAACCCGTGTACGGCCGGGACGATCAGAACTCGGGGAGGGGTCAGTCGCCTTCGGTCCTGCGGCGCCAGCGCTCTTCCATGCGGTCCATGAAGCCGGTCTTGGCGGGCCTGGACGGGCCGCCCCGTCCGACCTGACGGCCTCCGCCGCCACGCGCGGCCTCGTTACCGATGCCGGTCATCCGCTTCCAACTGGTCAGCGCCCAGACACAGCACACCACCATCAGCAGGAAGCCGGTGACGCTGACCGCGATGGTGACCGTGCCCTCGTTGATCACGAGACCGGCCATCAACGCGCCGACGCCGACGACGAAACCCAACGCCGCCTTGACGATCCTGCGCTTGTAGTGGACCTGCGGGCTGGTCGAGCGAACCGCGTGAGCGAACTTCGGATCCTCGGCGTACAAGGCCGATTCGATCTGTTCGAGCATGCGCTGCTCGTGCTCAGAGAGCGGCACGGCACCTCCCAACGACAGCCCCGCGGCGGGGAATCCGATGCAGGACGCGAACGTCAACGGTGATATGCCCAGAATACGAGCACTGTGCCGCGCACGAAAGCGAACGGTCCCCTGAGGACCCGGCGCCGGTCACCTCACAGCCTTCTTTCATTGTGTTCCGTCCCTGCCGTCACATGAGTCACCGTCGGTCGGCCGGACCAGTGCGGCGGGGCGCACCGCTCCACCGCCGAACCGGTGTGCGACCTGGTCCATGGCTCGCTCGGCCTCACGCCAACCGCGTTCCGGCTCGTCGAAGGCGAGCTGGCGGGGGGCCGCGCCGGCCGGTCCCAGGTTCTCCACCCGGATCCCGACCAACCGGAGTCGTACCCGTTCCAGACCGGCCCCCTCATAGAGCTCACATGCTGTGATATAGATCACACGTGCGAGATCGGTCGGTTCCGGAAGCGTCCGCGCCCGCGTGATCGTCTTGAAGCTCGCCATCCGGAGTTTGACGCTGACCGTCCGGCCCGCGTTCCCGCTCGCGCGCAGCCGAACGCCGACCTTCTCCGCCAGCCGCAGCAGCTCCCGGCGGATGACCTCCGGGTCGTCGACGTCGATGTCGAACGTCTCCTCGGCGCCGATGCTCTTGTCGGGTGAGTGCGGAACGACCTCGCGGGGATCGCGCCCCCAGGCCAGCTCGTGCAGGTGCGTGCCCACCGCGGCGCCGAGCTCGCGCCGCAGCGTGTCGGGCGGCACCTCGGCGAGCTGCCCCACGGTCCGCAGCCCGAGCCGGGTCAGCGTCTCCTCGGTCCGCTCGCCGACACCCCAGAGGGCCGCGACGGGCAGCGGGTGCAGGAAGTCGACGACGCCGTCCGCGGGCACGACGAGCAGCCCGTCCGGCTTGCAGTGGGTCGAGGCCAGCTTCGCGACGAACTTGGTGCTCGCGATCCCGACCGAGCAGGTGATGCCCTGCTGGTCACGGACCTGCTCCCGGATCATCCGGGCGATCTCGGCGGGCCATCCGAGCCGCCGTCCGGCGCCCGCCACGTCCAGGAACGCCTCGTCCAGGGACAGGCCCTCCACCAGCGGCGTCACCGACCGGAAGAGTTCGAACACGGCGGCGGAGACACGGGAGTACTTGCCGTGGCCGACCGGAAGGACGACGGCCTGCGGGCACAGCCGCCGCGCCCGCGACATCGGCATGGCCGAGTGCACCCCGAACCGGCGGGCCTCGTAGGACGCCGCGGACACCACACCGCGCGGCCCGTCCCCGCCCACGATCACCGGACGGCCGCGCAGCTCCGGCCGCTCCAGCAGTTCGACGCTGACGAAGAACGCGTCCATGTCCACATGCAGGATGTGGCAGCCGGTGTCGTCGGCGGGCGGACCGGGTTGCGGCCCCGGCCGGTGCAACTGCTGCTTACGGCTCACGGCCCGTCCCCGCCGGGCCCTCCGACGTGGGGACCAGGTCGGCCACCAGGTGCAACTGGGTGGCGAGGTCACGCAGGACGGGATGGACCGCCGCGACCGACTCCAACGCCAGCAACGCGTCGGCGGAGTCGGCGTCGCCGTCCAGCAGCCCGCTCGGCACCAGGTCGGTGAAGATCCGGACACCCTGCAACTCCGAGACCCGCAGCCCGGCGTCGCGCGCCAGCGCCGACAGCGTCTCCCGCGTGAACCTGCGGGGCATCCGGTCGCCCTCGCCCCACCGCCCGGACGGGTCCGTCAGCACCCGGCGGGCATCGTCGAAATGCCCCGACAGCGCGCGGTGCAGCGCGGCGGCGATCTGCCCGGCGACCAGAACGCTGACCGACCCGCCGGGCCGGACCGTTCCGGTCAACGCGGCCATCGCCGCGCGGGGATCGTCCACGAACTCCAGGACGCTGTGGCAGAGCACCAGATCGGCGGCGTCCGGGCCGAGCAGGTCGGGCAGGTCGACGGCGTCACCCTGCACCGCCCGCACCTTCACCCCGGACTCGGCGGCCCGCCGTTCCAGCGCGGCGAGCGCGTCGGGGTTGGCGTCGACCACGGTGACCCGGTGCCCGAGCTCGGCGAGCGGCACCGCGAAGCCGCCGGTGCCACCGCCGACGTCGACGACGTCACTGTGCCCGGCCGCGGGCGCGATGCGATCGAGAACCCCCTGAAGGGCGTCCCACAGCACCGCGGTATGTCTGACCGCCATTTCCCTCCCTACTTATTGCATTTCACTCCTCCTTCGGGCGCTGGGCGCCCTCCATCGTCGTGAAACGCGGGCGATCGCTGGCATCGCTTCGGCTCGCCTTGCGGCTCGCTGCGCGATCAGGTTCTCGCTTCGCTTGAATCTGCCTTCGGACGCGATCGCAGTGGTCCAGGTTGTCGCGGGGTTGCGGAGGCGGGCTGAGGTCGTTGTGCTGTGTTCATTGCAGTGCACTCCTCCTTCGGGCCCGGAGGGCCCTCCATCGTCGTGAACTGCGGGCGATCGCTGGCATCGCTTCGGCTCGCCTGGCGGCTCACTTCGCGATCAGGTTCTCGCTTCGCTTGAACCTGCCTTCGGACGCGATCGCAGTGGCCCAGGTTGTCGCGGGGTCGCGGAGGCGGGCTGAGGTCACTGTGTCTATTGCCTTTTCACTCCTCCTTCGGGCGCTGGGCGCCCTCCATCGTCGTGAAACGCGGGCGATCGCTGCATCGCTTCGGCTCGCCTGGCGGCTCACTTCGCGATCAGGTTCTCGCTTCGCTCGAACCTGCCTTCGGACGCGATCGCAGTGGTCCAGGTTGTCGCGGGGTTACGGAGGCGGGCTGAGGTCATTGTGTCTATTGCCTTTTCACTCCTCCTTCGGGCGCTGGGCGCCCTCCATCGTCGTGAAACGCGGTGCGATCGCTGGCATCGCTTCGGCTCGCCTTGCGGCTCGCTGCGCGATCAGGTTCTCGCTTCGCTCGGACCTGCCTTCGGGCGCGATCGCGAACCCTGAGGTCGTCGCGGGGTGGCTGGGGTCGCTGGGATCCATGCCTACGCCAGATTACAGGGAGAGGGAGGGCTTCAGTTGTTGGAAGCGGGACAGTAGACCGTTGATGAAGCGCGGGGACTCGTCGGTGGACAGTTCGGTCGCGAGGGCGACGGCTTCGGAGATCGCGACGCCGTCGGGGACGTCGTCCACCCACAGCAGTTCGTAGGCGCCCATCCGCAGGATGTTGCGGTCGACGGCGGGCATCCGCTCCAGCGTCCAGCCGGTCGCGTAGGTGGCGATCAGGTCGTCGATGCGTTCCCGGTTCTCCTGGACGCCCTCGATCAGCCGGACGGCGTGCGGGTACTCGGCGAGCTCGTCCCGGTTGGGACGGCCGCGGCCCGCGAGCACCGCCGTCGGCTGTTCCTCTCGCAGCTCCGCCGCGAACAGGACGTCCAGCGCGAGTTTCCGGGCTTTCGTCCTGGCGGCCATCAGCCCCGGCCGAGGTACTCGCCGGAGCGGGTGTCGACCTTGACCTTCTCGCCGGTGGTGATGAACAGCGGCACCTGGATCTGCGCGCCGGTCTCCACCGTGGCGGGCTTGCTGCCCCCGGTGGAGCGGTCGCCCTGCAGGCCGGGCTCGGTCTCGGTGACCTCGAGCACGACGGCCGCGGGAAGCTCGATGTACAGCGGGTTCTCGTTGTTGAAGGCGATCACGGCGTTCTGCTCGGGGAGCAGGTAGTTCGCGGCGTCGCCGACGACGGCCGCCGAGATGTGCGGCTGGTCGTAGGTCTCGGTGTCCATGAAGACGAAGTCCTCGCCCTCGCGGTAGAGGTACTGCATCTCGCGCTTGTCAACGCTGGCCACGTCGACCTTGGTGCCCGCGTTGAAGGTCTTGTCGACCACCTTGCCGGACAGCACGTTCTTGAGCTTGGTGCGGACGAACGCGCCGCCCTTGCCGGGCTTGACGTGCTGGAACTCCAGGACGGTCCACAGCTGGCCGTCGAGGTTCAGCGTCATGCCGTTCTTCAGGTCGTTCGTCGTCGCCACTTGGCTGTTCTCCCGGTCGCGGGCCCGCGCGTCCTAGAGGACGAGCAGGTCCTTGGTGGTCGTGGTGAGGATGTCCGGGGCGTCCGCGCGGACCACGAGTGTGTCCTCGATGCGGACCCCGCCCCGGCCCGTGAGGTAGACCCCCGGCTCCGCCGTGATCGGAACCCGGTCCCTCAGCTTACCGGTCTTGTCGTACCCCAGGAACGGGTCCTCGTGGACCTCCAGGCCGACGCCGTGACCGAGCCCGTGGGTGAAGGCGTCGCCGTGTCCGGCGGCGGCGATGACGTCGCGGGCGGCGGCGTCGACGGCCTTGCTCTCCGCGCCCGGGACGGCGGCGTCGATCCCGGCCCGCTGCGCGCGGCGGACGAGGTCGTAGACGTCGCGCTGCCAGGCGGCGGGCTCGCCGATCGCGACGGTCCGGGTCATGTCGGCGTGGTAGCCGCCGTACAGGGCGCCGAAGTCCATGGTGACGAGGTCGCCGTTCTGCAGCTCGCGGCCGCCGGGACGGTGGTGCGGGACGGCGCCGTTCGGGCCGGACGCGACGATCGTCGCGAACGCGGGCCCCTCGGCGCCGTGGTCGACCATGGCCCGTTCGAGCGCGATGGCGACGGCCCGTTCGGTGACCCCGGCGCGGATCTCGCCGAGGACGGACTCGAACGCCCGGCAGGTGATGGCGCACGCCTCCCGCAGCAGGGCGATCTCCTCCTCGTCCTTGACGAGCCGGAGTTCCTCGACCGGGCGGCCCGTCGGCGTCAGTTCGACCCCGGCCCGTTCCGCCTGTTCGGTGAGGTGGGTGTGCTGTTCGACAGTGATGTCGTGGGCCTCGAAGCCGAGCCGGGTGCGGCCGTCCCCGGCGGCCCTCGCCAGTAGTGCGTCCGTCACGTGACGGTCGATGAGGAGGGGCAGTTCCGGGCAGACCCGTTCGGCCGTCCCGGCGTACCGGGCGTCGGTCGCGAGGACGGCGGGTCCGTCTGCCGGGACGAGCAGCGCGGCTCGGGAGCTGTCGAGGCCGGTCAGGTAGCGGACGTTCACCAGCCGGGTCACCAGCATGGCGTCGGCGTCGCGTGCGGCGAGGAGCGCGGCCAGCTCGCGGCGCCGCGCGGTATGCGTCTCCCCCATGGTCGAACTCTAGATCAACGGTCGGGGCGCGCGGGGATCGGTCCCGGTGCGATCCGACGTGAACGAGCCTCGACTTCGGCCCGGGGCCTGGCTAGCGTGATCGACGGTGCGGGCGCCCGTACCGGGCGGGAGGCGTGCCGGGGCGCCTGCGGCACGCCTCCCGCCACCCGTCCGTCCGTCACAGGTCGGCGGCCATCTCCTTGACCTGTTCGATCAGTGCGAGGCGGCCCTTGTGGTCGCCCGCGATCGGGGTCACGTTGAGCGTGGTGACCCCGGACTCCTTCATCGCGGCGAGCCTTTCCCGGACGTGACCCGCGGAGCCGACGAGCGAGATCTTCTCCAGCAGTTCGTGCGGGACCTTGGCGGCGGCCTCGTCCTTCTTGCCGTCGAGGTAGAGGTCCTGGATCTCCTCGGCCTCCTTCTCGTAGCCGTACCGGCGGGCGAGGTCGTTGTAGAAGTTCCGGCCCTTGGCGCCCATGCCGCCGATGTAGAGGGCGGCCATCGGGCGGCCGAACTCCAGGAAGCCGTGCGCGTCGTCGCCGATGGCGAGCGCGGCCTGGCCGACGACGTCCAGTTCGCCGAGGGCCGGGTCGCGGCGGGCCTTCCCCGCGGCGAGGGAGGCGCCCCAGACGTCGGCGGCCTTCTCCGGCATGTAGAAGATCGGCTCCCAGGCGTTGGCGATCTCCGCGGTCTGCTCGACGTTCTTCGGCCCGATCGCGGCGACCATGATCGGGATGTCGGCGCGGACCGGATGGTTGATGAGCTTGAGCGGCTTGCCGAGCCCGGTGCCGCGGTCGGCGGGCAGCGGCATCGTGTAGTGCCTGCCCTCGTGGCGGAGCAGCTCGCGCCGCCACACCTTCCGGCAGATCTCGATGATCTCGCGGGTGCGGCCGAGCGGCGCGGTGTAGGGAACGCCGTGGAAACCCTCGATGACCTGGGGTCCCGACGCGCCGATGCCGAGCGTGAACCGGCCGTCGGACACGAAGTCCAGCCCGGCGGCGGTCATCGCCATCAGCGTCGGGGTCCGCGTGTAGAGCTGGAGGATCCCGGAGGCGATCTCCAGCCGCCGGGTCTTGGCGGCGATGTACCCGAGCTGGCTCACGGCGTCGAAGCTGTACGCCTCCGCGACGTACACGACGTCGAGGCCGGCCTTCTCGAAGTCGGCGAGCTCCTCGACGGTCTGCTTGAACCCGCCGTCGGAGTAGCTGAGCGCCATCCCGATGCGCATCGGCGTCCCTCCATGGACCGAATGTCGTTCCAGCCGACGGTAACCTACCTCGGCGGTCCCGCGGCGACGCGGGGGCCGGTCGGAGGCGTTCAGGAGGCCGCCAGCGCGGGGCCGTTCAGGGCGTCCAGCGCGGGTCGGTGCAGGTCGGCGCGGATCCTCGCGACGACCTTGCCATCCTTGCCCGCCAGCGACGCCGCCCACGCGACGGCACCGGGCAGGACCTCGTCCGCGGCGGCGGTGCGCTGGACGATCCCGGCCGCCAGCGCCTCCCCCGCCGGGTACCGGCGGCCGGTGATCATCGCCTCGTGCGCGGTGGCCGTCGACAGCCGGGAGCGGATCAGCGCGTTCATTCCAGGGGTGAAACCAAGCCCGAGGTCGACCTCGGGCAGGCAGAAGAAGCCCCGGTCGGTGCGCATGACCGCGAAGTCGTGGGCGAGCGCGAGCATGGCGCCGCCCGCGAACGCGTGCCCGTTGAGCGCCGCGATCGTCGGCATGGGCAGCGACAGGACGCGCGCGTACAGGCCGTGGACGCGGCGCAGGTAGTCCTCGAAGCGGTCCGGGTTTGCGCCGAGCCAGTCGAGGTCGAGCCCGTTGGAGTAGAACCTGCCGGTGCCCACGGTGACGAGCGCGCCCGGCCCGTCGTTCTTCTCCACGGTGTCCAGCGCGTCCTCGACGGCGTCGAGGAAGTCCGGGCCGAAGCGGTTCTCACCCGCGTCGAACCGCAGGACGTACACGTCTCCGTCACGTTGAAGGTCGATCACGACGTTCCCCTTTCCCTCCCAGCCGAATGGCCTTCGGTATGACGTCCATCATGGACCAGATCGCTCTTCTATGACCGTCGTCATGGTTGATGCGCCAGGCTTATGATGAATGTCATACTTGGTTCATGGGGAGCGACAGCCGGGAGCGCATGGTCCGCAGCGCCGCCTCCCTCTTCCGGGAGCGCGGCTACAGCGGCACCGGGTTCCGCGAGGTCATCGCGCACAGCGGTGCGCCGCGCGGGTCGATCTACCACCACTTCCCGCACGGCAAGGCGCAGCTCGCCGAGGAGGCCGTCCGCTACGCCGGCGACTTCCTGAACGCGGGCATCCTCGCCGCCACCGAGGGCGGCGACGCCGCATCCGCCGTGGACGCGTTCGTCGGCTGGTGGCGCCAGGTGCTGATCAAAAGCGGTTTCCGCGCGGGCTGCCCGGTCGTCGCCGTCACCGTCGAGAGCCACGACGACGCGCCGCAGCTCGCGGCGGCGGCGGCCGCCGCGTTCGACCGCTGGCAGGACACCCTCGCCACCGGCCTCGGCAACGCGGGCGTCCCCGACGACCGCGCCGGACGGCTGGCCCGCCTCATCGTCGCCGCCGTCGAGGGCGCGACGATCCTGTGCCGCGCCCACCGCGACGTCGCCCCCCTCGACGACGTCGTCGCCGAACTGAAGGCCCTGGCCCGCGAGGCCGCCCAGGAGTCCTAGAGCCTGTTCCGAGGAGGCCATAGCCCCGCCCGAACACCTGACCCGCCCGACGCAGCGATGCCGGAGGCGAGCGGAGCCGGACGGATCGCGAAGCGATGCGCGTTCGCACAGGAACGGTCACGCAGCAAGCCGCAAGACGAGCGCAGTGGGCCGGGCCTGCAATTAATTACGCGCGTTCTCCGCGATGAGTTCGGCGATGGCCTGGAGGGCTAGGACGTACGACATCATGCCGAAACCGGCGATCGTGCCGGTGGCGACTCCGGCGACGACGGAGGTGTGGCGGAACTCCTCGCGGGCGGCCGGGTTGGTGATGTGGACCTCGACGAGCGGGGCGGTGCGCTGGGCGACCGCGTCCCGCAGCGCGTACGAGTAGTGCGTGAAGGCGGCGGGGTTCAGCACCACCGGGACGTGTCCGTCGGCGGCCTCGTGGAGCCACCGCAGCATCTCGGCCTCGTCGTCGGTCTGGCGGACCTCGACGCTCAGGTTGAGGCGGCGTCCGGCGTCCCGGCACAGGGCGGCCAGTTCGTCGAAGGTCGTCGTTCCGTACTTCTCGGGTTCGCGGACGCCGAGGCGCCGCAGGTTCGGGCCGTTCAGAACGAACACGGGGGTCATCGGCCGATCTCCCGGTAGGCGGCGGCGAGCAGGTCCTCGTCCGGACCCTCCAGGCGGCCTGGCTCGGCGATGCCGTCCAGGACGACGAACCGCAGCGTCGATCCGCGTGACTTCTTGTCGATGCTCATGGTGGCGCGCAGCCCCGGCCAGTCGGCGGCGTAGGAGACCGGCAGGCCGACGGAGGTGAGGACGTCCCGGTGTCGTCGCACCGCCTCGGCGGGCAGCCGTCCGGCTAGGCGCGCCAGTTCCGCCGCGTACACCATGCCGATGGCGACGGCGTGGCCGTGCCGGAACCGGTAGTCCTCCGCCTTCTCGATGGCGTGCGCGAGCGTGTGCCCGTAGTTGAGGATCTCTCGCAGGCCGCTCTCCCGCAGGTCGGCGGACACCACGTCCGCCTTGACCTGGACGGCGCGTTCGACCAGTTCGCGGGTGTGCGGGCCGTCCGGGGACGCGGCGCCCTTCGGGTCGTCCTCGACCAGGTCCAGGATCACGGGGTCGACGATGAATCCCGCCTTGATGATCTCGGCGAGACCGCTGATGTAGTCCTCGCGCGGCATCGTCACCAGCGTGGCCAGGTCGCACACCACCCCGGCGGGCGGGTGGAACGCGCCGACGAGGTTCTTGCCCTCCGGGATGTTGATGCCGGTCTTGCCGCCGACGGCCGCGTCCACCATGCCGAGCAGCGTCGTCGGGACGAGCACGGCCGGCACCCCGCGCAGCCACGACGCCGCCGCGAACCCCGCGAGGTCGGTGGTGGCGCCGCCGCCGACGCCGACGACGACGTCGGTCCGGGTCATGCCGAACCGGGCGAACGACGACCACAGACCGGCGAGGACCCCGGCCTCCTTGGCGGCCTCGCCGTCCGGGACGGGCAGCGCGTGCACGACGTATCCGGCCTGTTCCAGGGCGCCGCACACGGGCCGGGCGATCTCCGGGAGCCCCGCGGCGTGCACGACGGCGACGGTCCGGGCGCGTTCGCCGACCATGCCGGGCAGCTCGCCGAGGACGCCCGTCCCGACGACGACGTCGTAGGGTGCGGCGCCGCCCACACGGATCCGCGTCACGCGTCCTCCAGGGCCTTGGTGATCTCCGCCACGATGTCGGCGGGTTCCCGGCCGTCGGTGTCGACGGCGACGGTGCCGAGCCGCTCGTAGATCGGCAGGCGCTCCTCCAGGAGCTTGCGCATCTGGCTGCGCGGGTTCAGCACGAGCAGCGGCCGCGCCGACGCGAGCCCCACCCGCTTGATCGCCTCCGACAGTCCGACCCGCAGGTAGACGACGGTGTGCCCGGCGAGCAGCTCCCGGGTCTGCGCCGCCAGGACGGCTCCGCCGCCGAGCGCGACGATCCCCTCGTGTTCGGTGAGCGCCGCCGCGACGGCCGCGCGTTCCATCTCGCGGAACCGCTCCTCGCCGTCGTCGATGAAGATCTCGCCGATCGGTTTGCCCGCCGCGGTCTCGATGTCGGAGTCGGTGTCGCGCAGCGCCACGCCGAGCCGTTCGGCGAGCGCCGCGCCGATCGTGGACTTGCCGGATCCGGGCGGCCCGATGAGCACGGCCTTCGGTCGCATGGTCGTCCCGTTCACTTGACGGTCAGTGAGGACAGGTATCCCCGCGCGTTGCGGGCGGTCTCCTCGGCGGAGTCGCCGCCGAACTTCTCCAGCGCCGCGTCGGCGAGGACGAGCGCCACCATCGCCTCCGCGACGACCCCGGCGGCGGGCACGGCGGTCACGTCGCTGCGCTGGTTGATGGCCTTGGCGGGCTCGCCGGTCCGCACGTCGATGGTGTCGAGACGGCGCGGGACGGTCGAGATCGGTTTCATCGCGGCCCGGACCCGCAGTACTTCTCCGGTGGTCATGCCGCCCTCGACACCGCCCGCGCGGTTCGTCCGCCGCCGGACCCCGTCGGGCGTGGCGTCGATCTCGTCGTGCGCCCGCGAGCCGGGACGACGCGCGGTGGTGAACCCGTCGCCGAGTTCCACGCCCTTGATCGCCTGGACGCCCATCAGCGCCCCCGCGAGCCGCGCGTCGAGCCGCCGGTCCCAGTGGACGTGGCTGCCGAGGCCGGGCGGCAGGCCGTAGGCGAGGACCTCCACGACACCGCCGAGGGTGTCCCCTGCCCGTTTCGTCTCGTCGATGTGCGCGACCATCTTCGCGGACGCGTCGTCGTCGAAGCAGCGGACCGGGCTTTCGTCCACCCGCGCGAGGTCACCGGGTTCGGGCAGGACGCCCGCCGGTGCCTCGACCTCACCGAGCGCGATCACGTGGCTCAGGACGTCCACGCCGAGGGTCTGCTTGAGGAACGCCTTGGCGACGGTTCCGAGCGCGACCCGTGCCGCGGTCTCCCGCGCGCTCGCCCGCTCCAGGACGGGCCGCGCGTCGTCGATGCCGTACTTCTGCATGCCGACCAGGTCGGCGTGGCCGGGCCGCGGCTGCGACAGCGGCGCGTTCCGCGCCTGGACCTCCAGGACGGCGGCGTCCACGGGGTCGGCCGACATGACCGTCTCCCACTTGGGCCACTCGCTGTTGCCGACCTCGATCGCGACGGGCCCGCCGAGCGTCCTGCCGTGGCGGACCCCGCCGATGACCGTCACCCGGTCCTGTTCGAACTTCATCCGGGCGCCCCGCCCGTGGCCGAGCCTGCGGCGGCGCAGCTCCTCGGCGATGTCGTCCGAGGTCACGCGCACACCGGCCGGGAGCCCCTCCAGAATCGCGGTCAGGGCAGGCCCGTGGGACTCACCGGCGGTCAACCATCGCAGCATGCCCCCGATCCTATTGAGTCCACGCCACCACCCGTGACGGCGGAACCCGCCCTGGAGAGGACATGCGGTTCAGGCGCGGCGCGTCACGCTCAACTCGACGCCGCCGACGATGTGGCCGCGCAGCAGTTCGGCGAGCCGGTCCGACACTCGCTGCACGGTACGGCGCTCGTCATGGCCGGGGACGATGGAGAACCGGACGGCCAGCTCCGTCGACTCGCCCTCGCTGACCCGGACCCCGCTCACCGCCTGGTCGGTGCCGAACGCGGCCTCGACTGCGGCGAGCACGTCGGGGTCCTCGTGCGGGGGCGGAACCGGACGGCCCTCGGCCAGCATGTGCAGGCGCATCCCGTCCACGGCGAACGGCACCGGCCCCGCCACGTCGACGACCAGCGCGTCGGCGCCCTCGTCCAGGGTGGCGCGGCAGGCCTCACTGGCACGGACCGCCACCGGACGGGCGTCGGCCCGCCACGCCTTCATCGTCTCGACGCAGGTGAAGCCGAGGACGCCGCGCCGCCCGTCGTCGCCGATCAGTGTGGGCAACGCCATGTCGCTCGACTTCTCCCGGCGCAGCCCGCCGGGCGGCGTCTCTTCCTCCTCGGTGAGGACGGCGACGATCGGCACCAGCAGCCGCACGCCCCGCAGCCGCCGCAACACCGTGTGCGCGGCGACGCGTCCCGCCGCGTATCCGGCGAGCGCCTCGCACAACCGCGGGTCGGCGGTGCCGTCGTCGTCGGGGAACTGTGGTTCGGGAATGGTCAGTCCGGGCACGGCTGGAAGGCTATAACCTTCGGCGACCGCGGTGGGCGACTATTCGCGCACTCTCCGCACTCTCCGCGTCCGCGGCGGTCAACCGAGGTCGGCGATGGCCGCGACCGTGCCGCCGCCGGACGGCCCCTGATGCACGGCGGCGACCGACACGAACACGGCCGGGTCGCCCGTCACGGACGCGGCGACACCGCCGACGCACGCCTTGATCTGCCGGTGCCAGTGCACGTCGGAGTCGTCCAACATGATGTTGCGGCGGCCCCGCACGTGACCGCTCGGGTCGGCCTCGCACTTGATGAACACGTTGACGAGCCGGTCGCCGAGGTCGGACGCCCGCGGCCGTTCCGGCAGGTCCAACCCGGTGGATCTGATCGCGTCCCAGATGCCGTCGGCGTCCAGCGCGTCCTTCATCACCCCGTGCCCGGCGCGGTACCGGCCGCCGATGCCGCGCACGTTCCCGACCACGACGATCTGCGCCCGGTCGAGTTCCACACCCGACGAGCACGACGCCACCGACGAGTACAGCGACAGGTCCCGGTGGATCCGGTCGGCGGACGGCGGTTGGATCTCACCCAGCGCGACCGCGATACCGAGCGCGGTGGTCGAGTTGGAGATGTCCATCGACGCGAGGGTGTCGTCGGTGACGACGTCGTGGCCGCGTGTCCTGGCGTCGTTGATGGTGTCGAGCGTCAGCAGCGGTGTCTTCGTCTGGACGTAGTGGACGTCGGCCGGGTCGTCGATCCCGGCGGTCTTCATGGCCTCCCGGACCCCGGCGGCGACGGTGTCGACCATCGTCGGACGGCCGATGTCCTCCGGCAGGATGATCTCGCTCATCGCGACGCCGACGGACAGGCGCGGCTCGTCCGTCGGCGTCACGGTCGCCGGGTCGACGGCGGCGAACACGGTGGCGTGCGGGCTGAGGACGCCGTCGGTGCCGCCCGACCACACCAGCGGGACGCGCCCCACCTCGTCCGCCGTCCGCGTCCCCCGGGCGACCAGCACCTCACGGAACGCGCGGTCGGCGAGCAGCCGCGTGTAGTCGTTCACGCCGCCGTTGCCCTCGGTCTTGCCGACCACGGCGAGAACCCGGTCGGCGTTCAGGACACCGTCGTCGATCAGCCGGGCCAGCCCGGACGCGTCGGTCACGCTCTCGATGGGGATCTTGCGGACTTCGATCGGATCAGGCACGGCGACACTCCTCGGCAGCTGTTCGTCGACCCGATCTCTACCCGGGTCGACGCCCCGACGACCGTCCGGCGCCGCCGCTTACCGTGCGTGCCCGCGGTCTCTCAGCGGAGGCGGGCGAGCCGTTCCACGGCCTCGTCGATGACCTCGTCCTTCTTGCAGAACGCGAACCGGACGAAGTGCGCCCCCGCCTCCGCGTGGTCGTAGAACACCTGCGTCGGGATGGCGACCACGCCCGCCTTCTCCGGCAGCGCCCGCGCCAACTCCATGCCGTCGGTGAACCCGAGCGGCCGGATGTCGGCCTGCACGAAGTACGTGCCCTGCGGCCGGTACGTCGCGAACCCGGCGGCCTCCAGCCCGGTGATGAGCCGGTCACGTTTCGCCTGCAACGACTTGCGCAGTTCCTCGACCCAGGCGAGCTCGTGGGCCAGCCCGTACGCGGTGGCCCGCTGGTAGGGGGCGCTGACCGCGTAGGTGAGGAACTGCTTCACCGTCTGCACGGCCCGGACGTACGGCGCGGGCGCCGTCACCCACCCGGTCTTCCAGCCGGTGACGGAGAACGACTTGCCCACCGACGACACCGACACCGTCCGCTCGCGCATGCCGTCGAGCGTGGCCAGGGGGATGTGCTCGGCGTCGTCGAACGTCAGGTACTCGTACACCTCGTCGGTGATCGCGACGAGGTCGTGCTCCCGGCAGACGTCGGCGATGCTCTCCAGTTCGGCGCGCGTGAACACGGTGCCCGCCGGGTTGTGCGGCGAGTTCACCAGGATCGCCTTGGTGCGGGGCCCGACCGCCGCGCGCAGCTCATCCGGGTCGAAGGTGAAACGTCCCTCCACCGGACGCAGCGTGACGGGCCTGCGCACCGCCCCGGCGAGCGCGATCACGGCCGCGTACGAGTCGTAGTACGGCTCGAACACGATGACCTCGTCACCGGGCCCCGCCAGCGCCAGCACCGACGCCGCGATGCCCTCGGTGGCCCCCACGGTCACGAACACCTCGGTCGCCGGGTCGTACGCCAGCCCGTACCGGGCGAGCCGCTGCGCCGCCACCGCCTCCCGCAACCCGGGCAGCCCCGGCCCCGGCGGATACTGGTTGGCCCCCGTCCGGATCGCCTCGACCGCCGTGTCGAGCACGGCCTGCGGTCCCTCCTCGTCAGGGAAGCCCTGGCCGAGATTGATCGCGCCGGTCCGTACGGCGAGTGCTGACATCTCGGCAAAGATCGTCTCGCCGAATTCCCGCATGCGTTCGACCAGTGGCTCGCTCACGAGGCAAGCCTAAGGGCCCCACCCCCCCTGCGGAGGCATGGCGGGCCGCGGTCAGATCCAGCCCATGTCCTTGGCGGCGCGGGCGGCGGCGACGCGGGTGGGGGCGCCGAGTTTGGCCATGGCGGTGGAGAGGTAGTTGCGGACGGTGCCCTCCGACAGGTGCAGGCGGGTCGCGATCTGGGCGGTCCCGGTTCCGGTGCCGGTGAGGCGGAGGATCTCGCGTTCGCGGTCGGTGAGGGGGTTGTCGCCCGCGGCCATGGCGTTGGCGGCGAGTTCGGCGTCCAGGTAGCGGCCGCCGTCGTGGACCTTGCGGATCGCGGCGGCCAGTTCCTCGGTGGGGGCGTCCTTGGCGACGAAGCCGCGGACCCCGGCGGCCATGGCGCGGCGCAGGTATCCGGGACGTCCGAAGCTGGTGAGGATGCAGATGGAGCAGCGCGCGCCGGACGCGGTCAGCCGTTCGGCGACGGTGAGGCCGTCCGCGCCGGGCATCTCGATGTCGAGGACGGCGACGTCCGGATCGTGCTCGGCGACGGCGGCGGCCACCTCGTCGCCGCGTCCGACCTCCGCGACGACCTCAAGGTCGGGTTCCAGGCCGAGCAGGGCGGCGACCGCGCCGCGGATGAGGTGCTCGTCGTCGGCGAGCAGGACGCGGATCACGCGGTTCTCCCCGCGGCCGTTCCGGCGGGCACGGCGTCCGCGTCGGACGCGGGAAGCGGGACGACGGCGCGCAGCAGGAAGCCGTCCCGGCCGTGGCGCCCGGCGGTGATCTCGCCGCCGAGCACGGCGACGCGTTCGGCGAGGCCGGTGAGGCCCGAGCCGCTCCCATCCTCGCGGACGCCGCCGTCGCCGCGGACGCCGTCGTTGCCCATCTCCAGGACCACGGACCCGTCGTAGGCCGTGAGCGTCACCTCGCAGCGCCGCGCGCCGCTGTGCTTGATCACGTTGGTGACGCCCTCCCGGATGATCCAGGCCAGCACCGAGCGGACCTCCGACGGGAGCGCGTCCTGCGGGTCGCCGATCTCGCAGCGGATTCCGGCGGCCTCCAGCACGGCGCGCGCCCCGACCAGTTCGGTGTCCAGTTCGATGGCGCGGTAGCCGCTGACGGCGGCGCGCACCTCGCGCAGCGCCTCCCGGGCGGTACGGCGGACGTCGGCCATCTCGGTGGCGGCGCGGTCGGGGTCGGTGCGCGCCGTCCGCATGGCCAGTTCGCTCTTCACGGCGATGAGGGAGAGGCTGTGGCCGAGGAGGTCGTGCAGGTCGCGGGAGAAGCGAAGCCGTTCCTCGGTGACGGCGAGCCGGGCGAGGGCGTCGCGGGCGGCGTGGGTCTCCCGGTGCATCTCCCACATGCGGCGCTGGTACCGGTTGACGAACACGGTGACGGCGCAGCCGCCGACGTAGATCACGAACATGAGCGGAAAGACCCCGTACCAGGGGAGGGCGGCGTCCGGGGCGAGCCGCTGCACGGAGATCGTGGTCAGGACCGAGCACACCCCGCCGACGGCGACGCACAGGGCGACCAGCTGCCTGCGGCTGAGCGGCGACATCACCACCGCGGACACCCAGAAGATCGGGATGAGGTTGAACAGCGGGCCGATGAGGATCATCGTGCTCATCGCGGCCGCCAGCGTGCCGCTGAGCACGAGGTCGCGGCGCGACGCCCCGCCCGCCAGGCCCGTCTTGACGAGCCGCGCGTAGTACCAGGTGAGCAGAACCAGGCCCGCGAGGACCACGACGGCGAGGGGGACGCCGACGTCGTCGTCGGTGTAGGCGGCGCCCAACCCGACGAGGCTCGGCGCGACGAAGCCGACGGCGGCGATCAGGAACGAGCGGTAGGTGACCCGCTGGTAACGTTCGAGCCTCTGGGTGTCGCGCGCTTCCAGGTCCGCCGTGGTCGCGACCGTCATATGGCCCCTCCCTTCAGTCCCGCACTGTAATCGGTGCCGGTCGGTCCATCAGGCATGCCGGGGTTCCCAGCGGAACCAGCGGGTGGCGAGCACGCGACCGAGGGCGCCCCAGACGGCGAGGACGAGGAACGAGGGCAGGCAGGTCCACCAGCCCTCCAGGACGCCGACGGACGGGTGCGCGCCATGGTCGTAGAAGTCCTGCCCGAAGTAGCCGGTCCTGCTGATCTCCACGACGGGACTGAGCGGGAGGAGCCGGGTCAGTTGCGCGAGCCAGTCCGGCAGGCCGTCCATCGGGAACATCACCCCGCCCCCGAGCATGCAGCCGAACATGATCGGCAGGACGGTGAGCTGCGCCAGCTCCGCGTTCGGGGTGAGTCCGGAGATCGCGAAGGCCAGGGTCGCGAAGACCGCGACGCCGCCCGCGAGCCCGACGAGCAGGAGCACGGGGTCGGCGGGGAACCGGCCGCCGAGCGCGACGCCGAGCACGACGACCAGCGCCAGCACCTGGAGGGCGTACATCGCGGTCGCGGTGACGATGCTGCCCCCGGTGATCTCCGCGTCGGACAGCGCGGTGCCGCGGAGCCGTTTGAGCGTCAGGTCCTCGCGGCGGGCGGTGAACACGTTGACGAGGTTCATGAAGATCGCGAACAGGAGGAAGAAGCCGAGGTGGCCGGTGCCCTGCAGGAGCGCGCCGTCCACGCCGCCGATCACCTGGCCCTTCATCGGGACGAGCATCCCCGCGAACAGCAGCGGCAGGCCGAACACGGAGAACATCGCCGTCCTGTTGCGCCACAGCAGCGTGAGGTCGAGGCGGGAGACGCGGAGCATGGCGGTGTGGTTCATCGGTCGGCTCCTTCGGCGGTGCGGAGGAAGACGTCCTCAAGGGACGCGCTGCGCGCCTCCAGGCCGTCCAGCCGGACGTCCTTCTCGTCGGCCCAGCGCAGCAGGTCGTACAGGCTCCGCTGGAGTCCGGAGCCGGTGACGGTGTGGGTGACGGTGTGGGTGACGGTGTAGGTGGCGAAGGCACGGCCGCCGGTCACGGCGACGTCGGGGCGGGCGCCGCGCACGTCGGGGAGTTCGGCCACCTGGAGGTGGTCGGGCATGTGGAAGGTGATGCGGTCGCCGTGTCCGGCGACGACCTCCTCGACCGTCCCGGACGTCTCGATGCGGCCGCGGTGCAGGATGGCGAGCCGGTCGGCGAGGTGCTCGGCCTCCTCCAGGTAGTGGGTGGTGAGCAGTACGGTGGTGCCGTCCGCGACGACGTCCTGGACGATCTTCCAGGTGGCGCGGCGTGCCTCGGGGTCCATGCCGGTGGTCGGTTCGTCCAGGAACAGGACCGCGGGACGGCCGAGCAGCGCGAGCGCGAGGTCGAGACGGCGTTTCTGGCCGCCGGACAGTTGCCGCACCCGCACCCCGGCCTTGTCGGTGAGCCCGGCGAGCGCGACGGCCTCGTCGCGGTCGCGTGGCGCGGGGGTGAAGCCGCGCCAGTGGTCGACGGTCTCGGCGACGGTGAGGTCGGCGAAGAAGCCGCCTTCCTGGAGCATGATGCCGATCCGGGGGCGGATGGCGCGGCGTTCGCGGTGCGGGTCGTGGCCGAGGACCCGGACCGTTCCCGCGTGGGCGGCCCGGTGCCCTTCCAGGGTTTCGAGAGTGGTCGTCTTCCCGGCGCCGTTGGTGCCGAGAAGCGCGAACAGCTCACCCGCCGCGACCTCGAAGGAGATACCGGCGACGGCCTCGAAGTCCCCGTACCGTTGGCGGAGCTCCTCGACCGAGATGGCTGTGTCGGTGTGCATGCTTCCAGCGTCGCGGTCCGGCGCGCGGTCCGGTAGAAGCGCGTGTCAGCCGATCTTGATGACAGCTGTCATACGGGCTCTAGACGAGGTCCCCGAGACGGGTCTTGACGACCTTGCCCATGGCGTTGCGGGGCAGCGCCACGACCAGGTGCACCACACGGGGACGTTTGTGGACGGACAGGCGCCCGGCGACGAAGTCGATGAGCTGCCGCTCCCCGATCCCGTCCGCGACGACATAGGCGGTGACCTGCTCGCCGAGGTCGTCGTGGGGGGTGCCGACGACGGCGGCCTCCCGCACGTCCGGGTGCGCGAGCAGCGCGTTCTCGACCTCGCCCGCGCCGATGCGGTAGCCGCCGCTCTTGATCAGGTCGGTGGAGGCGCGG
This sequence comes from Actinomadura pelletieri DSM 43383, assembly GCF_003634705.1. Taxonomy (GTDB): domain Bacteria; phylum Actinomycetota; class Actinomycetes; order Streptosporangiales; family Streptosporangiaceae; genus Spirillospora; species Spirillospora pelletieri. Next base: position 374,524 of record NZ_RBWU01000003.1, read on the forward strand.
CCGACGATGCGGTGCCATCCGTCCGGCCCGATCGTCGCGATGTCGCCGGTGCGGAACCAGCCGTCCCCGGTGAACGACTCCGCGGTGGCCTCGGGCCGGTTGAGGTAACCCTGGAACAGCAGCGGCGCGCGGACGTGCAGTTCACCGGGCGTCTCACCGTCCGCAGGCACGGGCCGCCCGTCCTCGCCCGCCAGCCGCGTCTCCACTCCGGGCAGCGGTGTGCCGACGTATCCGGGGCGCCGCTCGCCGTCCGCGCGGGCGCTGACCGTGATGAGCGTCTCCGTCATGCCGTACCGTTCGACCGGCCGGTGCCCGGTGAGGTCGGCGAGCCGTTCGAAGACGGGGACGGGGAGGGGCGCGCTGCCGGAGACGAGCAGCCGCGCGCTCCGCAGCGCCCCGGCGGCGGTCGGGTCAGCCGCCGTCCGCGACCAGACGGTCGGCACCCCGAAGAACAGGGTCCCGCCGTCCTCCGCCGCGGCCGCGTAGTCACCGGGCCGGGGCCGTCCGGTGTGGACGAGCCGCGACCCGACCCGCAGGGCCCCGAGCACCCCGAGGACGAGCCCGTGCACATGGAACAGCGGCAGCCCGTGGACCAGGACGTCGTCCGGCGTCCACCGCCAGGCTTCGGCGAGGGCGTCGAGCCCTGCGGCCACCGCGCCCCGCGAGATCAGCACACCTTTCGGCGCACCCGTCGTCCCGCTGGTGTAGAGGATCAGCGCGGTCTTCTCAGCACCCACCTCACCACGCGCACTCCCATTTCGAGAGAGGGCGTCAACGGCGACCAGGGGCGGCTCCCCGTCGCCGTGTTCCACACCGCGGGCGGCCAGCAGCAGATCCGCGCCGGAATCACCGAGGATGTGGGCGCGCTCGGCGGGACCGGAGTCGGGCGGAAGCGGCACGACGGGGACGCCCGCGAGGATGCCGCCGACGACCGCCGCGACCGTCTCCGCCGACGCGGTGGCGTGCACCGCGACGGCGTCCGCTCCCCGGATCTCCGCGGCGACGGCCGACGCCCAGCCGAACAGCTCCTCGCGCGAGAGGTCGCGTCCCGCGATCCGCACCGGTCCGCCCGCCGCGCCGAGCAGGTCCATGTTCGCCCCCTCTGATCTCGTCCTGGAAGTATGCCGTCCGTGGCGTTCCTCTCGGGCACCGCCCTGACCTACCCCGCGCTCGCGGCGCGGCTGCTGACGCTGCCGCCGTCGTGCGGCCCGGTACGCCTGGTCGCGGTGGACGGCCCGAGCGGCGCGGGCAAGTCGACGTTCACCGACCACCTGTCCGTCGCCCTGGTCGGCGCTCCGGTCGTCCGCTCGGACGACTTCCGCGTCCCGTGGGACGCCGACCCGCTGACCTGGTGGGAGCCGCTCCGCTCCACCGTCCTCGCCCCGCTCCGGGACGGCCGTCCCGCCACCCTGCGCCGCTACGACTGGCATCGCGACCACTACGGCCCACCGGAGGAGCTTCCGCCCGCGCCCGTCCTCATCGTCGAGGGAGTCGGCGCGGCCTGGGCGGGGTCACCGGCCGCCTACCGCGTCTGGATCGACGCCCCACCGGACCTGCGCCGCGCCCGCGCCCTCGACCGCGACGGCCCCGAGTACGCCGCCGCCTGGGACGCCTGGACCACCCGCGAGACCGCCCACTTCATCACCGACGCCACCCGCTCCCGCGCCGACCTCCTCGTGGACGGCACCTCCTTCACGAAGCACCACTTCACAGCCCTCTGACGGCGCCTACTGGGCGAGCGCCTCCGCGAGCGACAGGCTGTTCCCGTCCGGATCGAGCACCACGACATGACGGACACCATCGCCGAAGGTCTCCACCGGCTCATGGACGACGCCATGCCCCGCGACCCGCCCCAGAATGTCGTCGAGCCCTCCGTGTGGGCCTCATCGTCGATGACGTACCGCACGCGGCCTCCGCTAGTGACCTCGTACTCCCATTGTTCCAGGTCACGACCGTTGTGCCGGTGAGTCGCCAAGTCTCCCCGAAGCCGGTGCTGCCGACGCGGGTTGGCGCGGGAGCGCGGCTCGAATCGAAGTGTCTCGAAGCATCGCCGCGTGTTGGCCAGAGCGAGTCGGCACAACTCTTCCCAGCCGCGCACCGCGTCACTCGTCCCGAGGCCGGGTTCGCAGGCCGTTGCCGCTCGTGCAGGTCGTGGCCCACGAGACGGACGGGACCGCTCGGTCATCAGCTCGTCCTGACGGCGCCGGAGTGGGGCGGTGGGTCTAGGCTGGGCGTTTCCATATCCGACGAGACCGCTGGAGCCTCTTCATGGCGCTGGAACGCCCCGAGATCGACTTCCCCGAGGGACAGCCGCCCGCCTACCTCGACATCACCGACATCGTCGAGGGCGACGGCGACGAGGCCACCAAGGGCTCGAACGTGTCGATGCACTACGTCGGCGTGTCGTGGTCCACGGGCGAGGAGTTCGACGCGTCCTGGAACCGGGGCTCCACCTTCGACTTCGAGCTCGGCGGCGGACGGGTCATCAAGGGCTGGGACATGGGCATCGTCGGGATGAAGGTCGGCGGTCGGCGCAAGCTCGTCATCCCGCCGCACCTGGCGTACGGCGACCGCAGCCCCAGCCCGGCCATCAAGCCCGGCGAGACGCTGATCTTCGTCGTCGACCTCGTCGCGGTGAACTGACCTCTCAGTCCCGCCGGGAACGGCGGCCGAGCAGGTAGCCGAGGGCGACGCCGACGAGCGCGACGAGGCCGCCGGAGCCGAACGCGATCACCATCGGCCAGGCCACGGTCGGCGCGGCGGCTCCCGCGTGGGCGGGGGCGGCCGCTCCGGCCGGGGCCGCGCCGGCGGCGCCGGCCGGGGCGGGCGCGGGCGCCGGTGCGGCGAGGTCGCGTTCCACCGCGGCGAAGAACTGCCCCGCGGTGCGCTTGGCGACGCTGCCCAGCATCCGCTGGCCGACGCCGCCGACCATCCCGCCGACGACCGCGTCGGCGTCGTAGTCGATGCGGGTGGAGCCGTCGCCGGGGGTGAGCCGGACGCGGACGGTCGCGTCCACCGTGCCGGGCGCCCCCTGCCCGTGCGCGCGCAGGACGAACGAGCGCGGCGGGTCGGGATCGGCGAGTTCGACCTGGCCGATGTACGTACCCTGGAGTGAGGCGACGCCCGCCGAGACGGTCATACGGTACGTGTCGGGGCCGGTCTCCTCCAGGGAACGGCACCCGGGTATCGTCCTCGCCAGGACGGCCGGGTCCTGGAGCGCGTCCCAGACGCGGGCGAGCGGCGCGGCGACGGTGGCACTGCCGGTGAGCTGCATGACAAGACTGTAGAGAACGAGGCGCGCGGCGCCGAACGGCAACACCTGCCGAGTACACGCCGAACATTGGGCGGATGCGCACGCCTGACCGCCGGAAATGGTCAGATATGTCCGGCAGGTCATGCCGGCGGCGAACTCGTTCCCTCCCCGGCGCGTCAACCGATACGAGATCCCCTGCCCACGAAACCGAACGGAGTACGCGGCCGATGCGAGGTAGGACGCCCGTGGTCACCATGGTTGTCGCCGGAGTCATCGGCGTGGCCGCGGGCGGCTGGCCCGTCCTGCCCACGGGGGGCGGCGATTCCGATCCCGCGATGCGGACGGAGCTGGCCGCCGTCCTCGGTGACCAGACGTGGCCGAAGCCGAAACCCGGATCGTGGACGATGCCGAAACCGGCCACGGACGGGCTTCCCCCGGTCGTCAACCGCATCGAGACCCAGGAACGCGTCGTGTTCCTCACCATCGACGACGGCTACGTCTACGACTCCGAGTTCGTGAACATCGTCCGCAAGCGGAAGGTCCCCATCATGACCTTCCTGACCACCACCTACATCAAGGGCCAGGGCCAGTACTTCTGGGCGATGCGCAACGCCGGATCGCGCATGGAGAACCACACCGTCAGCCACCCCAACATGGCGACGCTCAGCCCCGAGACGCAGCGCAAGCAGATCTGCGACGCGTCCGACGCGATCCAGAAGCAGTACGGTCGACGGTCGGAGATCCTCCGTCCGCCGTTCGGCAGCTACAACGAGACCACCCGGCAGGCCGCCAAGCAGTGCGGCATCAAGTCGATCCTGCTGTGGTCGGCGGAGTTCTACAACGGGACGACCGGCCCCGGTGTCGGCTACAACGGCTTCGCGCGCGGCGACGGCGGCAAGGGGTTCAAACCCGGCGACATCATCCTCATGCACTACCGCAAGGGCCTCGCCCGCGACATGGAGACGATGCTCGGCTGGATCGAACAGGCCGGGTTCCGGCCCGCCGCGGTCGAGAACTACCTGCCGCGCTCGCTCGGCGGCAACGCCCCCGACCAGCCCACCACGCCCGGGTGAAAGCCGACCTTCCCGGAGGAATCCCGGTTACGCCCAGCGCCCGCGTTTCCGTTCATTAGGGTCGACCACGCTGGCGGGGTTGAGGTCCCCCGCACCCGAGCCGACCCCGCCAGCATCCACCTTCCGGCGAGCCCGGGTCGGTGCCCTCACTCGGCGCGGACGACCAGGGACGGGTCCGTCGCCGCGCGTTGCCGGAGCGTGTGGAGCGCGTCGGGTGACAACGGCATCGCGTCGACGCGGATGCCCTCCGCGTCCTCCACCGCCGACGCGATCACCGCCGACACGGGAATGACGCCCGCCTCCCCCGCGCCCTTGATGCCGAGCGGGTTCAGCGGCGACGGCGTCTCCAGATGGCCGGTCCGGATGCGCGGGATCTCCGTCGCGTAGGGCATGAGGAAGTCCATGAACGACGCGTTGAGGAGCTGCCCCGACTCGTCGTAGACCATCCGCTCGTACAGCGCGCCGCCGATGCCCTGCGCGACGCCGCCGTGGATCTGCCCCTCCACCACCATCGGGTTGATGAGGCGCCCGCAGTCGTGGACGACCGCGTACCGCAGGATCGCGATCTCCGCCGTGTCCGGGTCGACCTCCACGACGGCGGCGTGCGCGCCCGCGGCGAACGTGGACCGGACGGGCGAGTAGTAGTCGCGCCCCTCCAGGCCCGGCTCCTCCCCGGCCGCGATCGGCGGCTCGGTGACCGGGCGGCCCACCGCGAACTGCGTCGCCCTCGCGGTCTCCTCGTCGAACGCGTACCGCAGCGGGTTCGACAGGACCGCGACCGTCCGCAGCGGCACGGCCGCCGACACGTCGCCCCTGACGTGCACGACCCCGTCGGTGATGTCCAGGTCGCGCGGGTCGGCCTCCAGGGCCTCCGCCGCGATCCGCAGCGCCTTGTCGCGGACCTTCCGGCACGCCAGCGCGATCGCGTTGCCGCTCATCACGGCCGCGCGGGACGCGAACGTCCCGACCGCGTACCCGAAGCGGCGGGTGTCGCCGGTCGTGACCTGGACGTCGCCGATCGGAACGCCCAGCTCGGCGGCGGCGATCTGCGCGAACACGGTCTCGTGGCCCTGCCCCTGCGAGGTCAGCCCGGTGGAGACGTGCACCCGTCCGGCCGTGTCGATCTCCACATGGCCGCCCTCGTACGGGCCGACGCCCGTCCCCTCGACGTACACGCCGAGGCCGATGCCGAGGCGGCGGCCCCGGGACGCGGCGGCGGCGCGCTCGGCGGCGAAACCGTCCCAGCCGATCATCGCCTTCGCCTTGCGGAGCAGCTCCGGATAGTCGCCCGAGTCGTAGATCAGGGGGCGGCCGTCCTGGAACGTGAGGCCCTGGTCGTAGGGGAACTCGTCGGGCTGGATGAGGTTCGCGGCGCGGACGTCGGCGCGGTCGAGGCCGAGATGCCGGGCGATCCTGTCCATGGTCCGTTCCATGCAGAACACGCCCTGCGGGCGGCCCGCGCCGCGGTACGGGGTGACGATCAGGGTGTTGGTGTAGAGGCTGACGACCTCCGCCCGGTACGCGCCGATCTTGTAGGGGCCGAGGAGCTGGGTGGACGTGACGATCGGGATGATGATCCCGTACGGGGTGTAGGCGCCGTGGTCGTGCCGGATCCGCACGTCCAGGCCGAGGACGCGGCCCTCGTCGTCGAACCCGACGCGCACGTCCTGGAGCTGGCCGCGTTCGTGCGCGGCGGAGACGAAGTGCTCGCGGCGGTCCTCGGTCCACTTGATCCCGCGGTCCAGCAGCCGTGCCGCCCACGGAACGAGGATCTCCTCCGGCCACGGGTGGACGATCTTGACGCCGAAGCCGCCGCCGACGTCCGGGGCGATCACCTCGACCTTGCCGGTGGGCAGGCCGAGCCGGGCGGCGAGCGCGGCGCGGACACCGGTGGACGCCTGCGTGGACGAGTACACGCGCAGCGACCCGTCGTCTGCGTCCCACCGCGCGTAGACGCCGCGTCCCTCCAGGGGCGTGGAGGCGCTGCGTTCGATCGCGAGCCGGAACTCCAGCACGTGCGGCGCGGCGCGGATCGCGGCGGCGGCGTCGCCGGTCTCCTGGACGAGCACCGCGCCGACGTTGCCGGGGACGTCGTCGTGCACGAGCCGCTCGGCGCGTGACGCGGCCTCGATGCCGACGACGGCGGGCAGCGGCTCGTAGTCCACCCGGACGCGTTCGGCGGCGTCCTCGGCCAGGTACCGGTCGCGGGCGACGACCATCGCGACGGGTTCGCCGACGTGCCGGACGACGTCGCGGGCGAGCGGGTACCCGGTGCGGCCGTGGGTGAGGGACGGGTGCGGGATCAGCAGCGGCAGCCGCTCCCCGATCCGTCCGGGAAGGTCCTCGGAGGTGTAGACGGCGACGAGACCGTCCACGTCCAGGGCCCCGGACACGTCGATGTCGACGATCCGGGCGTGCGCGTGCGGCGACCGGACGAACGCCGCGGCGAGGGCGCCCCGGCCGAGGTCGTCGAGGTAGCGGCCGCGGCCGGTGAGAAGCCTGCCGTCCTCGCGGCGCCGGACCGGCTCGCCGAACACCCGCGTCCCCACTACGTCTCCCCCTCCTCGGCGGACCGGGCGATCAGGTCGGCGGCGCGGTGCACCGACGCGACGATGTTCTGGTACCCGGTGCAGCGGCACAGGTTCCCGGAGATGCCCTCCAGCACCTGGTCCTGCGTGGGACGCGGCGTCTCGCGCAGCAGCGCCGTCACCGTGCAGAGGAACCCGGGCGTGCAGAAGCCGCACTGCAGGCCGTGGCACTCGCGGAACGCGCGCTGCACCGGCGACGGCGTCCCGTCCGGCGCGGCGAGGCCCTCCACGGTCGTGACCTCGTGGCCGGACGCGGTCACCGCGAACATCAGGCACGACCGCACCGGGTCACCGTCCAGCAGGACGGTGCAACAACCGCACACGCCGTGCTCGCAGCCGACATGCGTGCCGGTGAGCCCGAGATCGTGCCGCAGCAGGTCGGACAGCAGACGGCGCGCCGGGACTCGGGCGGTACGGGGCGTCCCGTTGACGGTCAGCGCGACGTCGAACGTCTCCTCGCGGGTCTCGCCGCCGGTCTCGTCGAAGGGCTCCTCGCGGGCCTCCCCCATGTCAGTCCTCCGCCCGGCGCAGCGCCTCGGCCGCCGCGCGCTTCAGGGCGCGCTCGGTGAGCACACCGGTCAGGTGCCGCCGGTACGCGGCGCCCGCGTGGATGTCGGCGACGGGGTCGACGGTGTCCCGGACGTGCGCGGCGGCGGCCGTCCAGTCGCCGTGCGGGCCGGCGACGCCGGTCAGGTCGAGGACGAGCGGTGTGGCGGAGATCCCGAGATATCCGGCGCGGGCCGCGGACACGCGCAGGTCCTCGTCGAGGGTGACGACGGCGGCGACTCCGGCGATCGCGTAGTCGCCGTGCCGCCGCGCCGTCTCCATGAACGCGGACCCGGTGCGGGGCGGCGCGGCCGGGAAGAACGCGGAGACGGCGAGTTCGCCGGGTTCCAGCGCCGGTTCCAGCGGACCGACGAAGAAGTCGGCGGCCGGGATGGTCCGGCGTCCCCGCGTCGACGCGGTGTCGACCGTCCCGTCGAGGACGGCCAGCACGGCGGGCAGCTCGGCGGCCGGGTCGGCGTGCGCGAGGCTCCCGACGACGGTGCCGCGGTTGCGGATGACGGGATGCGCGACATGCCGCAGCGCCCGTCTGAGCAGCGGTTGGACGGTGGCGGCCGCCACGGAGCGCTCCACCCGCGCGTGCCGGGCGAGCGCGCCGACGCGGACGCCGCCGTCCCCCACGTGCAGGGTGTCCAGCTCCGTGACGCGGTTGATGTCGACCAGCTCGGGCGGAGCGGCGAGCCGCATGTTCAGCAGCGGGACGAGGCTCTGCCCGCCGGCGAGGACCTTGCCGGACGGTCGCGCGGCCAGCGCGTCGAGCGCCTCGTCGACGGTCACGGGGGCCCGGTACCCGAACGGGGGCGGCTTCACCGCGCCGTCCCGTCGGCCTCCGCGGCCCGGTCCGCGTCGCCGGGCGCGACGCCCCACGACGGAGGGTCACCGGTGATCTGCAAGGTCACGTTCCCGTGGACGAGGGTGTTCCGGGCGACGACCGGGGCGAGGACGGCGGGACCGGCGAACTCCACCGGCTTCTTCGCCCCGAGCAGCCCGATCATGCCGTACGGCACGACGGTGGTGCCACCGGGAACGGCACCTCGGAATGGAACGGGAGCTCGTCGCCGTGCGGCCTCCAGCCGAACACCATGCGTGGTCCTCCTGCTCAACCGGCCAGGTTCCTGCGGGCACGGTAGATCTACCCTGTTGGGCGGGCATCGGCGACATCTGCCAAAGCCCGTCCGCCGGTTCGGCGGGACCGGCGCGTCACCGGACGGTCACGGAGCGGTGGCACTACCCTCGATTACCCTCAGATTCCGCGCATGCGCAGCACGTGAAGGGCGAGGGTGAGGTTGAGCCGCAGATGAGCGTCCTCGGTGAACGCGCCGAGCATCCTTTCCAGCTTCCCGATGCGGTACCGCAGCGTGTTGTAGTGGAAGTGGAGGCGGCGGGCGGTCTCGGCGACGTTGAGGTTGGTCTCCAGCAGCACCTGGAGGGTGCGGCGCAGGTCGACCAGTTCCGGCTCGTCGTCGGAGGCGAGGTCGCCCAGCGTCTCCCGGACGAACGCGTGCAGTTCCTCCGGGTCCGACACCAGGCTCAGCAGCCGGTACACGCCGAGCTGGTCGAAGTGCGCCCGCGCGCCCGCGCCGTTGAGCTGCCGCCCGACCCGCACGGCCTTGACGGCCTGCTCGTAGGCCTCGGGCAGCGCCGCCGGGGACGTCACCGTCCGGCTGATCCCGGTGGAGAACGTCCGCCGCACCGGCAGATGCTCCGCGAAGATCGACGACGCCTCCTTGAGCATCGCCTGGACGGGACCGTCGGCCAGCTCGGCGGGGTCGCCGCCGTCCGCGCCGATCACCGCGACCACCTCGTGCGCGAAGCTCGCCACGGCCGCGCCCCGGTCGTGCCGGCGGACCGCCGTCGTCCAGGCGGCGGCGAGCCGCTCCTGCGCGGTCCGCTCCTCGGCGCCGCGGGAGCCGCGGGTGCCGCCCTCGTGCTCGGCGCCCCGGGCGCGGCCCTTCCCGTCGGTCTCGGGGGTCGACGGGCCGGGGTTGCCGCGCGGGCGGCCGTCGAGTTCGGCGACGACCACCATGACGGGACGGTCGAGATCCCAGCCGAAGCCCGCGCAGTGCGCGACGACCCGGTCGTCGTCGCCGGCGCGTCCCGCGAGGATGTCGCGGAGGAAGTCGGCGCGGTACTTGCTCTCGACGGCGGCGACGGCCTGCTGCTTCGTCACCACGAGCGCGGCGACGGTGGCGGCGCGTTCCAAGATGCCGAGATCGGTGCCGCGCAGGTTGCCGCCGGGGCTGAACGCGATGATCCGGCCGTGGTCGAAGCCGCCCGCCATCACCGGCACGACGAGATGGTCGCCGGTGCCGTGGGCGCCGATGATGCCGCAGCCGCCGCGCCCGCAGGCCGCGTGCCGGCCCGCGTCGAACGCCCGCATGGCCTGGACGTGCTCGTCCGGCCCGGCGCCCGCGATCACGCGCTGTTCGCCGTCCACGACGACGACCGCGACGTCCAGCAGCGACGCGACCTCGTCCACGACCTCCTTGAGGCCGCCGCCGCACAGCACGATCTGCACGAGCGCGCGGTGGACCTCCTCGGTGCGGGCGAGGACGGACGCCTGCCGGTTCAGGATGTCGGTCAGGACCTGGTTGAGGATGTCGTCGAAGCCGACGTCGTTGGGGAGCAGGATAAGGGGGAATCCGCGCCGATCGGCCTGGGCGATCATCTCGGCGGGCAGGGAGTCGAGGTAGCGGCCCAGTTTGATCGCCAGGGCCGCGAGGCCGCGCTCGTCCAGGTCGGCGACCAGGTGGTCGAGGGACTGCGGGGTGTTGCGCAGGGGGTAGCCGGTGGTCAGGAGAAGCTCGTTCGGCTTCACCCACGACAGGATGTCGGGGACCTCCATCACGTTGAGGCGCTGGACGACGCGCTCCAGTCCGGCCCGACCGGCGATGAGGCGGGCGCCGTTGAGGGTGCTGACGCCGAGGACCTCCCCGACCGACAGGCCGTAGGTCAGTGTTCCGGTGCTGGCGAGCCTGAGGGCCGGTGGGCCCGGGTCCGCGGTGGTGGTGTAACTCATGCCAGGGGTCACCTCGCCTTTTGGTGCGTACATCGCCCGTTACGGCGTGATCGCTACCGGTTCCTGATCAACACTGACAACTCAGACGAACGATGACAAGCATCCTTGGCAGCTTTCTCCATACGTCCGGTGCGGGGCCCGTTCTACCGTCTCGGCAGGGGCCGGGCCGTCCGTGCGCCGGGCGGCAACCGACGCCGGCCTCGGGAGGATCCGTGACCGCTCTCGTCCGCGACCCCATCCCGCTTCCGGCCAGGCCCGGAGGCAGACCGCCCACCGCCGGGGCGGCCGGCCTGACGCTGCGGCCGCTGCTCGATCCGCCGCGCCGCGCGGCCCGGGTCATCGCCGTGTTCCCGTCGGCGGTGTACCTGGAGATGCGCGGCGGCCCCGAACCCCGGGTGCTCGCCGTCGTCACGTCCGACGCCCACCGGCTCCCGAACGCGGTGGTGATCGTCGCGACACGCCGGGAGCAGCCGTTCCGCTCGGTCCGGGAGGGCCGTGACGCGTGGGTCGGCGAGGGGCGAGTGGAGGCGGGTCCGTTGAACGTACGGGTCCGCCGCTGGTGGGACCCGTCGGCGCCGCTCGGCCCGATGCGGCCCGCGACGCTCGAGGACGGCGTCCGGGCCCTGGAGGCCCGACTCGCCCGCGCCGGGGCGCTGGCCGACACCGGGTTGACCGGCGGGGGCCTCGGCGACCATCCGGACCCGGCCGCCCTCGCCGCGTGCTGCGCCGCGGGCGACCTCGCGGGCGCCGTCGAGGCGGCGGAGCGGATCGTCGGTCTCGGCCCCGGTCTGACGCCGAGCGGCGACGACGTCCTGTGCGGCCTGCTGGTGACGCTGCGGCTGGTCGGCGACGCGGTCCGGTACGGCGAGGACGCGGTGTGGCTGGCCGACTGGCTCGGCGCCGCCGTCACCGCCGACGCCGGAACGCGCACGACCGCGCTGGCCGCGACGCTGCTGCACTGCGCGGCGGCGGGCGCGGCGGGCGCCGAGGTCGCGGCGGTGCTGCGCTGTGTCGCGGGCGACGAGCCGCCGGACACCGCCGTCCGCCGCCTGCTCGCCGTGGGCCACACCTCGGGCACCGACCTCGCGCACGGCGTCCTCGCCGGGTGCCGGGCGGTGCTGTCGCTGGCCACGAGACATGCCGCCGCCATGGTGACTGCATGACGGACTGGGTCGAGGTGCGGCGGGGGGCCTACCACGATTCGGTCACGTTGATGCGGGCGAGCCGGTCGCTCACGGAGCGGTCGGACGTCACGGCGGCGATGGTGGCGATGGGCACCGCGCTGAACCTGGAGCTGCTGGCGCGGATGGGGTTCGACGTGCCGTCCGACGCGGGCCCGGACGACCTGGTGGTCGCCGTCCGGGTGCGGGGCGACGGCCTCGACGAGGCGAGGGCCGCGCTGGACGGGCTGCTGCGCGAGACTCCTCGGGCGCCGGTCACGGACGCGGCTCCGGCGCCGCGCACGACCGGGGCGGCGGCCGCCCGTCCCGGGAGCGGCGCGACGGTCGCGCTGCTGTCGGTGCCGGGCCCGCACGTGTTCCCGGAGGCGATGGACGCGCTGGAAGCGGGCCTCAACTTGATGGTCTTCAGCGACCATGTGCCGCTCGACCAGGAGATCGCGTTGAAGGAGGCGGCGGCGCGCCGCGGCCTGATCGTGATGGGCCCCGACTGCGGGACGGCGGTGATCGGCGGCGCGGGCCTCGGGTTCGCGAACGCGGTGCGCCCCGGGCCCGTCGGCGTCGTCGCGGCGTCCGGCACGGGCGCGCAGCAGCTGATGTGCCTGCTGGACGCGGCGGGCGTCGGCGTCAGTCACGTCCTCGGCGTCGGCGGCCGGGACCTGTCCCCGGAGGTGAGCGGCCGGTCCGCGCTGGCGGCGCTCGCGGCGCTGGACGCCGATCCCGGCACCGAGCTGATCGTGCTGGTGTCGAAGCCGCCCGCGCCGCAGGTCGCCGACCTGGTCCGGGAGGCGGCGCGGCGGCTGGACACCCCGGTGGTGTTCGCGCTGCCGACGACCGGCGAGGACGATCTGACGACGGCGGCGGAGCGGACGCTGAAGGCGGTGGGCCGGACGGTCCCCGCGTGGCCGCGCTGGACGGCGTCGCGGCGTCCGCGTCCGGTGGCGGGACGGGCGCTGCGCGGACTGTTCGCGGGCGGAACCCTCCGCGACGAGGCCGAGACGATCGCGCTGGCCGCCCTCGGCCGGGCCCTGGACGCCCACGGTCACCGGTTCACCGACTTCGGTGACGACGCCTACACGCGGGGCCGCGCCCACCCCATGATCGACCCGACCCTGCGGCTGGCGGCCGTCCGGGCCGAGGCGGCCGACCCCGGGTGCGGGGTGCTGCTGGTCGACGTCGTCCTCGGCCACGGCGCCGAACCGGACCCGGCCGCGTCCCTCGCCCCGGCGATCGCGGACGCGGTTCGCGACCGTCCGGACCTGGCCGTCGTGGTGTCCCTGTGCGGGACGCCCGCCGACCCGCAGGACCGCGACCGGCAGGCCGCCGCGCTGTGCGGCGCGGGCGCGGACGTGTTCGCCTCCAACGCCCAGGCCACCCGGCACGCCCTGTCGATGCTCGACGGGCCGCGGCGGGAGGAGTCGACCGGATGACCGACCCCGCGTCCGAGCGTGCGCACCGGCTCGGCGGGCTCCTCACCCGCGATCCGGTGGTGGTGACCGCCGGGGCGGAGATCTTCGCCGACGCGCTCGCCGCGCAGGCCGTGCCGGTGGTGCCGGTCGACTGGCGGCCGCCGCCCGCCGGGACGGAGACGGCGCTCGCGGCGGTCCTCGGCGACCCGGGCCACGCGGACGCCAACGCCCGCGCCGTGCGGCGCATGGTGACCGCCCGGCCCCACCTGGTGGACGTCCGCCCGGCCCGTGAGGTCCTCGGCCTCGACACCGGAACGTTCCTGCACGCGGGCCCGCCGCTGGACTGGGAGCGGGCGTCGGGCCCGATGCGCGGCGCGCTCGTCGGCGCGATGCTCCTCGAAGGGCTCGCGGAGACCCCGCTCGGCGCCGAACACGCCCTGGAACGCGGCGCGGCGACGCTCCAACCGTGCCACCGGCACGCCACGGTCGGGCCGATGGCGGGCGTCGTCGGCCCGTCCATGTGGATGCTGGTGGTGGAGGACGCCGAGCACGGCGGCACCGCGTACTGCTCGCTCAACGAGGGCCTCGGGAAGGTCCTGCGGTACGGGGCGTACGGGCCGGAGGTGATCGACCGGTTGACGTGGATGGGCGAGGTCCTCGGCCCCGCGCTGGCGGCGGCGGTGCGCGCCCACGGCCCCCTCGACCTGATGGCGCTCATCGCGCAGGCGCTGCAGATGGGCGACGAGCTGCACAACCGGAACCGGGCGGCGACGTCGCTGCTGCTGCGCGAGCTGGCACCGGCGCTGCTCGCCGCGGACGAGGTGCCGCGCGACCGGGCCGCGGCGGCGCTGCGGTTCGCGGCGGACAACGATCACTTCTTCCTGAACGTGGGAATGGCGGCGGCGAAGGCGTGCGCGGACGCGGCGCGCAACGTCCCCGGTTCCAGCCTGGTCGTGGCGATGGCCCGCAACGGCACCGACTTCGGCGTCCAGGTGTCGGGGACGGGCGACCGCTGGTTCACCGGGCCCGCGAATGTCCCCGACGGCCTCTATCTCGGCGATTACGGCCCGGACGACGCCAATCCCGACATCGGCGACTCGGCGATCACCGAGACGGTCGGGATGGGCGGGTTCGCGCTGGCCGCCGCGCCCGCGATCGTCCGGTTCGTCGGCGGCGAGGTCGCCGACGCGCTCGCCGCGACCCACCGGATGTACGAGATCGCCCTCGCCGAGCATCCGGTGCTTCAGATCCCGTCGCTGTCGTTCCGCGGCACCCCGGTCGGCGTGGACGTGACCCGCGTCGTCCGCACCGGGATCCTGCCGGTCATCGACACCGGCATCGCGGGCCGCGAGCCGGGCACGGGACAGGTCGGCGCGGGGCTCGTCGAACCGCCGCCGAACGTGTTCGCCGACGCGCTCGACGCACTCGCCGCGTCCGCCCGCCCCCCGGGGACGGCGGGGGTTCGCGGGTTTCCCAACGGGCCGTAGTTGGGGGATCATGTCGAGGTGAATCTCAGCGTGTCCTCGTACGACGACCTGTCCGCGCGGATCGCCGCCGTCCGCGACGAACACGGCGAGCGCCGTCCCGGCGCCGCCGCCGACGGGCGGCAGCCGGTGCACACGGTGTACGTGCCCGCCGACCGCTTCTCCCGCACGACCCCGGCCGACTTCGGCGCGGAGGCGCTGCGGCTGCTGAACACGCACGCGCCGGGAGACGGGTCGTTCGGCGCGGTGTTCGCGCTGGGCCCGGAGCTCGCCGGGCCGGTCCGCGAACGGGTCGCGGCGAAGCTCGCCACCGAACCGGTCGAGGACGTCCGGATCGACTTCGAGGACGGCTACGGGACCCGCTCCGACGCGGAGGAGGACGCGCACGTCGAGCAGGTCGTCGAGGCCGTCGCCGCCGCGTACCAGGTCAAGGCGCTCCCCCACTATTGGGGCGTGCGGGTGAAGTCGTTCGCGGACGGCGGGCACGACCGGTCGATGCGGACGCTCGACGGGTTCCTCACGACGCTCCGCGACCGGCTCGGACGGCTCCCCGGCGGGTTCACGATCACGTTCCCGAAGGTCGTCACGGCCGAGCACGTCGCGCTGTTCACCGAGTGGCTGGAACACCTGGAGACCTCGCTCGGCCTGCCGACCGGCATCCTGCGGTTCGAGGTGCAGATCGAGACGCCCCAGGCGGTCGTGGACGACGACGGACGGATCGGGCTGCGCGCGATCGTGGACGCCGCCGCGGGCCGCCTCACCGCCGCGCACTTCGGCGTCTACGACTACACGGCCGCGCTCGGGCTGCCGCCGCACGAGCAGCGCCTGGACCATCCCGCCTGCGACTTCGCCCGGCACGTCATGCAGGTGTCGCTCGCCGGGACGGGGGTGCGGCTGTCGGACGGCTCCACCAACGTCGTCCCCCGCAACGACGGCCCCGACGAGGTCAACGCGACATGGGCGACGCACGCCGCGCATGTCAGGCATTCGCTGCGGCACGGCTTCTACCAGGGCTGGGACCTGCATCCCGCGCATCTGCCGAGCCGGTACGCGGCCGTGTACGCGTTCCACCTGGCCGGTGTCGACGACGTCATCGGGCGGGTCCGGGCGTGGCACGAGCAGGCGGCGGCCGGTGGGAACGGCGTGCTGGACGAGCCCGCCACCATCCGGGCGCTGACGTCCCGGTTGCGCCGCGCCGTCGACTGCGGCGCGCTGGACGAGAGCGTCCTGCCCTCCTGAGCGCCCCCTAGCCGCGCTCTCGCCCGCGGCGGGTGAGGGCGGCGAGGTCGTCCGGGGTGTCGATGTCGTCGGGCGCGGCGACGTCGTCGCACGGCACGGACGTCACCAGGTCGGGATGCGCGCGCAGGAAGTCGCGCGCCCCCATGTCACCGACGGCGGCGTCGGCCACGCCCGCGAAATGCTCCGCCCGCAGCAGCACGGGGTTGCGCGGCGCTCCACCGTAGGTCGCGACCGCGATCGCGGCGCCCGCCTCGTACGCGGCGATCAGCCGCCGCACCGCCGTCGCGCCGACCAGCGGCTGGTCGACGAGCGCGACGACCACGGCGGGGCAGGCGGGCGGCAGCGCGGCCAGGCCCGCGCGCAGCGACGAGCCCATGCCCGCGCGCCAGTCCGCGTTCGGGACGACGACCGCGCCGATGACCTCGACCGGTTCGGCCCCGACCACGACGACGACCGGGGAGCAGCCCGCGTCCCGCAGCGTCCGGACACCGCGGTCGACGAGGCGTTCGCCGTCCAGTTCCAGTGTCGCCTTGGGACGCCCGAACCGGCTGCCCTCCCCCGCCGCGAGCAGCAGGCCCGCCGGGGGTTCCTGACCGTGCAACGTCATCCTGACGAGGGTAGTGCCGTCAGGGCGGGTCGCCGTGGATCCGGCCGGTGGTTTCGGTGAGCGGTCGCCCCGAGCCGCCCCAGCGGAGCTGCACGAGCTCCGCCGCGATCGACACGGCGGTCTCCTCGGGGGTGCGGGCGCCGAGGTCAAGGCCGATCGGCGAGCGCAGCCGCCGGAGTTCCGCGTCGGTCAGCCCCGCCTCCCGGAGACGGGCGAGCCGGTCGTCGTGGGTGCGGCGCGACCCCATCGCGCCGACGTATCCGGCGCGGGTCCGCAACGCCACCTCCAGCAGCGGGACGTCGAACTTCGGGTCATGGGTGAGGACGCAGATCGCCGTCCGCTCGTCCACGGCGTCGGCCGTCTCCTGCAGGTACTTGTGCGGCCACTTCACCACGACATCGTCTGCGTCCGGGAACCGCTTGGACGTCGCGAACACGGGCCGCGCGTCGCACACCGTCACGTGGTAGCCGAGGAACGTTCCGACGCGGGCGACGGCGGCGGCGAAGTCGATCGCGCCGAACACCAGCAGGCGCGGCGGCGGCGCGAACGCGTGCACGAACACGGTCAGCTCGTCCAGCCGCCGCTCGCCCTCCCGGCCGTAGTGACGTTGCCCGGTGAGACCCTGCGCGAGCATGCCGCGCGCGTCGTCGTCGACGGCGGCGTCGAGGCGGGCGGCGTACGCGGCGCCGGGCGCCAGCGACCCGGAGGCGCGGTCGCCCCACACCACCCGACGGGCGCCGATCCTCCCCGGCCCGGCGACGACGGTGGCGACGGCGACGGGTTCGCGGGCCTTTATCGACGCGGCGACGTCGGCGAACTCCGGGAACGTCGCGGGCCCGACCGGCTCCACCAGCACGTCGAGGATCCCACCGCAGGTCAGCCCGACGGCGAACGCGTCGTCGTCGGTCACCCCGTACCGCTGGACGACCGGCCGGCCGGTCTCCATCACCGACCGCGCCAGCTCGTACACGGCGCCCTCGACGCATCCGCCGGACACGCTGCCCGCGACCTCGCCGTCCGGGGACACCGCCATCGCGGCGCCGGGCGGGCGCGGCGCGCTGCGGAAGGTGTTGACGACGGTCGCGAGCCCGAACGTCTCCCCGGACGCGTACCAGCCGGTGATGTCGCCGAGCACGTCACGCATGTGCGGTTCCCCTCCCGTTGCCGATGAGGCGGGCCAGTTCCTCCAGCGCCCCGAGGCTGTGTCCGGACGTGAAGTCGTCCACGTGCGGAAGCGCCGCCGCCATCCCGGCCGTGAGCGGCTCATACCCGGGTCGGGCCTTGTGCGGGTTCGCCCACACGACCCGGTGCGCGAGCCGGTGCAGCCGCGCCATCTGCTCGCCGAGCAGCGCCGCGTCGCCGCGTTCCCACCCGTCCGACGCGATCACCACGATCGCGCCGCGGGCCAGACCGCGCCGCCCGAACCGGTCGAGGAACTCCTTCAGCTCCTCGCCGAGCCGGGTGCCGCCGCTCCAGTCGGGGATGGCGGCGGACGCCGAGGCCATCGCCGTGTCCGGGTCGCGGTGCCGCAGTTCCCGGGTGAGGCGGGTCAGCCGCGTCCCGGCGCTGAACACCTCGACGTCTCGTCCGCCGGAGCGGGTTGCGGCGTGCGCGAACCGCAGCAGGGCGTCGGCGTAGGGACTCATCGACCCGCTGACGTCCACGATCAGCACGACACGGCGCGGACGGCTTCGCGGCGTCCGATGCCGAAGCAGAGCCGTCTCGCCGCCACGCCGCAGCGTCTCCCGAACGGTCCGCGCCGGGTCGAGCCGACCCGTGGACGCAGGCGCGAACCTGCGAGACCTGCGCCGCTCGGCTCCCGCGTCCAGCACCGCGATGAGCCGAGCGACCTCGGCACGCTCCGCCTCGGTCAGCCGGGCCACATCGCGATCACGGAGCACCTCCACGGCGCTCGCGGACCCGGCCCGCAGCTCACCCGCCCGCCCCTCGCCGCCCTCCGCGCCGGGAACCGCCGCCCGCCTGACGACCACCGGCCGCGCGGTCGGCCGGACGGTCGCGCCGGAGAAGTACGCGGCGAAGCACCGGTCATAGCGGGCGAGGTCGTCGGGGTCGGCGCAGAGCGTCAGGCGCCCGGCCCAGTACACCTCGGCCGGATCGAGGACGTCGAGATGGTCGAGCGCCGCCAGCATCGCCTGGACCCGCTCCGGGTCGGCGGCGCCGCCCGCCGCGCGGACCGTCCGCGCGAACCCGACCATGGTCTCGACGACGTCCCGCTCCATCTCAACCCCCGTTGAGGAGGGCGTCGAGGCCGCCGCCGAGCACGCGCTGCTGGTCCTCGCGGTATTTCAGGACGGCGCCGAGCGTCACCGCGGCCGTGCCCGGGTCGAGGTCGCGGACACCGAGCGCGACGAGCGCCTCCGTCCAGTCGAGGGTCTCGGCGACACCGGGCGGCTTCAACAGATCGGCCGTCCGCATCCGCTGCGCCGCCCGCGCGACCTGCCCGGCGAGCCGCTCCGCCGCGTCCGGCAACCGCCGTCTGATGATCGCGACCTCGCGCTCGAACGACGGATGCTCCAACCAGTGGTACAGGCACCGCCGCTTCAACGCGTCGTGGACCTCACGGGTGCGGTTGGACGTGACCACGACGACCGGCGGCCGCTCCGCCCGGATCGTGCCCAGTTCCGGAACGGTGATGGTGAAGTCACTGAGCACTTCGAGCAGGAACGCCTCGAACTCGTCGTCGGCACGGTCGAGCTCGTCCACCAGCAGGACACTCGGCGACGTCTCCAGGGCCCGCAACAACGGCCGAGCCAACAGGAACCGCCGGTCGTACAGCTCGCCCTCCAGCCGCTCCACATCACCCACACCCGCCGCCTCGGCCGCACGCAGGTGCAGCAGCTGCCGGGGGAAATCCCAGTCGTAGAGGGCCTGGGAGGCGTCCAGTCCCTCGTAGCACTGAAGCCGGATCAACGGCGCTCCGAGCCCCCGCGCGAGAGTCTTGGCCAGCTCGGTCTTCCCGACCCCGGCCTCACCCTCCAGAAACAGGGGCCGCCCCATGCGCAACGCGAGAAAACACGCCGTCGCGAGCCCCTCGTCGCACAGATAGGCATGTCGATCAAGGAGCCCCGCAAGCTCCGCGGGCGATCCCACCAGGTCCACGGTCATCCCCACCGTCCCCCCACAACCCTCAGGCTACTCAGGGACAGGGATGTCGCTAAGCCCCGCAACCCAGGCGCAGACGTCCCGACCGGGTCGACGGCGGCACGTGCCATGAGATCGCGCGCCACCACCCACCGGCCGCCACGGAGTCAGGCTACTCAGCAGGGCTGTCCGTTCACACGGCGAAGTCTTCTATGGTAAATAGGTAGGGATAGTTTTATTTATGCAGCGGCATTGGCCTTGCCGGCCGGTGACAGGCCCCTGTACATCGCGGGACAACGCGCCCGCCCGGCTGGACGCTGGCCATGTCGCGGAACCGGTCACGTGCCCGAGAGGACCCCCATGGCGCTCTGGAAACCAGACCCGACGTTCTACGCCTCCCCGCGCGACGCCGCCTCCGCGCCTCCCGAGAAGCTCGCCTACGTGGCCGCGTTCGACCGCGCCGCCGAGAAGCCGGACGCCATCGCCGTCCTGGACGTCGATCCGGACTCCGCCTCCTACGGCACCGTCGTCGGCTGGACCGACCTGCCCTACCTCGGCGACGAGCTGCACCACTTCGGATGGAACGCGTGCAGCAGCGCACTGTGCCCGGGGTCCCCGCACCCGCATGTGGAACGCCGCTACCTGATCGTTCCGGGGCTGCGGTCGTCCCGGGTGTACGTCATCGACACCAAGGACGACCCGACCGCACCCAAGATCGTCAAGGTGATCGAGCCGGACGAGCTGGCCAAGCGCGCCGGGTACTCGCGTCCGCACACCGTCCACTGCGGGCCCGAAGGCCTGTACCTGACGGCGCTCGGCGGGGCGAACGGCGAGGACGGCCCGGGCGGTATCGCGCTGCTCGACCACACCTCGTTCGACGTGCTCGGACGCTGGGAGGTCGACCGCGGCCCCCAGTACCTCGCCTATGACGCGTGGTGGCACATCGCGCACGACGTGCTCGTCACGTCCGAGTGGGGCACTCCGTCCATGGTGGAGGACGGCGTCGTCGGCGAACTCCTGCTGGGCCGCAAGTACGGGCACGCGCTGAACTTCTTCGACCTCCGCAAACGCAAGCACGTCCAGACCGTCGACCTCGGTGACGAGCACCAGATGGTCCTGGAACTGCGTCCCGCCCACGACCCGACGAAGCTGTACGGGTTCGCGGGCGTGGTCGTGAACGTCGAGGACCTGTCGGCGTCCGTCTGGCTCTGGCACCGCGACGGCGACTCCTGGGCGGCGCGGAAGGTCATCACCGTCCCCGCCGAGCCCGCGGACGCGGCGTCCCTCCCACCGGTCATCGCGCCGTTCGGCGCGGTCCCGCCGCTGATCACCGACATCGACCTGTCCGTCGACGACCAGTGGCTGTACGTGTCGTGCTGGGGCACCGGAGAACTGAAGCGCTACGACGTCAGCGACCCGTTCAACCCGGTCGAGGCGGGCTCGGTGCGCATCGGCGGCATCGTCGGCCGGACACCGCACCCCGCCGCCCCGGACCTGCCCCTCGCGGGCGGCCCGCAGATGGTGGAGGTCAGCCGGGACGGCGAACGCGTCTACGTCACCAACTCCCTGTACGGCTCCTGGGACGACCAGTTCTTCCCCGACGGCGTGGGCGCCTGGATGGCCAAACTCGATTCCACACCCGACAAGTTCACGTTCGACGAGCGCTTCTTCCCCCACGGTGACGCGTTCCGCGGCCTGCGCCCGCACCAGACGCGCCTCCAGGGCGGCGACGCCTCCTCGGACTCGTACTGCTATCCGTGAACGACGGTTCGCTGGCCGCGCTGGTCGCGCTCGGCGCGTTCCACGGCGTCAACCCCGCCATGGGCTGGTTGTTCGCCGTGGCGCGCGGCCTCCAGGAGCGCAGCCGTTCCCTCGTGCTGCAGTCGCTCCCGGCCATCGCGGCGGGTCACGCCGCGTCGGTCGGCGCGGTCGCGATCCTCATCACCCTCACCCGCTCCGTCGTCGCGACACGGGCCGTCGCGGTCGGCGGCGGCGTCGTGCTCGTCGGTTTCGGGTTGTGGCGACTGCTGTCCCGGCGCCATTTCCGCTGGGTCGGAATGCGGCTCTCGCTGCGGCAACTCGCCGGATGGTCGTTCCTGATGTCGTCGGCACACGGCGCCGGCCTGATGCTGCTGCCGGTGCTGACCTCATCAGGAGCGGCCCCGGCGGGCCACGACCACGGCCTGGCGTCGGCGTCGGGCAGCGCGCTCTCCACCGGCGTGTTCGTCACGGCCGTCCACACCCTCGCGATGTTCGCGGTCGCGGGCGTCATCGCCGTAGCCGTCTACGAGATCGTCGGCCTGACCATCCTGCGCCGCGCCTGGTTCGACCTCGACCGCCTCTGGGCCACCGCCCTCATCACCGCGGGCACCATCACCCTCGTCACCGCGCTCTAGCCGGTGCTCTCGGCCTACCGACGCCTACCGACGGCGGTGAGGTCGATCTCGATGTCGAACGGCACCGTGAGCTTGAGCTGATCATGATGGATGCCGGTCGCGACGTACGCGCCCATGGGCGGGTCGAGCTCATACGAGTAGACGACCGTCCGATCGTCCTCAAGTTCCACCCGCCAGAAGTGTTTGATCCCTGCGGCGGCGTACCGGCGGGGCTTCGTTTCCCGGTCGAACTCCTCGGAACTCGGTGAGACGGCTTCGATCGCCAGAACGACGTCTTCCGCGAGGAAATAGGTGCGCCGCGGATCGAGGAACTCCGCTCTGACCACCGACACATCGGGCTCGGGAACCTGGCGCTTGGCCAACTTGACCGACATCTCCCGGACGGCTCGCATCTCCGGGGGCGCCTGGTGGTCCAACTCGGTGCGGAGCAAGTCCAGCACCCAGTCGTGCCACAGTCTCTGCGGGCTCACGAAGACCAGGCTCCCGTCGATCAGCTCGGTATGCCGGGGCAGACCGCGCATACGAAGGAAGTCGTCGGCGGTGAATCCATCCGGCGGGGGGAACACCCAGTCTGGCAGCGATCCAGAGTCCATGTGGCTACTTTCGGCGTACGCCTCGACACTCTGAGCGCTCATGGACACACTGTCGCACACGAACGCTCTCCCGGTCCTGACAACAGTCTAGAACTGAGACATGGAGCAAGGACGGTCGGTCAGGTGGGGTCGGGGGCTTCGCCTCGGGTGTGGAGGAGGGCTTGGAGTTCGGCGAGTTGGCGGGCGGCGAGGGTCTTCTCGGCACCGTTGATGCCCATGGCGCCGAGGGACGTGCCGTCCGCCAGGTCGAGGGTGGGCCAGGGTTCGCCGACCGACATGGTGACGTCGACGACCTCGGGCCATTCGAGGCGGCGGGTGCGGAAGGCGTTGACGACCGTGAGGCCCGACTCGTCGGCGGCGACGCGGCAGCGGGCCAGCATGTGCAGGATCCAGGCGACGAACGCGCCGAAGGCGACCATGAGGACGCGGTCGAACGTCTTGAACTGGGGCGCCACCACCACGGCGAGCACGATCAGGCCGAGCATGATCACGCCCGCCGTGAGGTAGGCGACGAGCCGGGTGGTGCGGGGACGCCACACGGTCGGGAGCGCCGGTGGCTCAGTCAACGATCTTCGAGATGGGGATTTCGAGGATGTCGTGGGCACCGGCGGCCTTCAGCGCCGGGATCAGCGTGTTCACGCCGCGTTTGGCGACCACCGACTCCACGGCGCTCGACTCCCCGCCGGCCAGCGACGTGACGGTCGGCGACGACATCGACGGCATGATGTCGAGGACGTTCTGCAGGTCGCTCTGCGCGACGTTCAGCTTGAGCAGGACGTTGCCGCGCGCCCGGATCGCGCCCTGGAGGAGGAGGGAGATGTCCTCCATGGCGGCGCGTTTCTCGGGGTCCTCGTAGGCGTCGCGGTTGGCGACGAGTTCGGTGTAGCTGGTCAGGAGCGTGTCGAGGATGCGCAGGCCGTTCTTGCGGAGCGACGAGCCGGTCTCGGTGAGGTCGACGATCGCGTCCACGATGTCGGGCACCTTCGCCTCGGTCGCGCCGTAGGACGGGACGACCGTGGCCTTGACGCCGTGCCGTTCGAGGAACCGCTTGGTCATGGCCGGGAACTCGGTGGAGATCCGGACGCCCTCCGGCAGGTCGGACACCTTCTGCCAGGGCGCCCCGTCCGGCACCGCCATGATCACGCGGACGGGGTTGGAGGTGGCCTTGGAGTACTTGAGTTCACCGAGGCTGACCACGTCGGCGTCGGTCTCGGTGATCCAGTCGCGGCCGGTGATGCCGAGGTCGAACAGGCCCTGTTCGAGGTAGGTCGGGATCTCCTGCGGGCGCAGGACCCGGACCCGCTCGATGCGGGGGTCGTCGATGGACGCGCGGTAGTCGCGGTCCGACGTGCGCTGGACGGTGAGGTCGGCGGCGTCGAACAGCTGCATGGTCGCCTTTTCGAGCGACCCCTTGGGCAGGACGAGTGACAGCACGGAATTGCCTTTCGATGGATGAGGATGCGGACCCCGGGATGCTCAGGAGCCCGGAAGCAGGTCGTTCAGGGGAATTCCCGGACTTCCTACCTATGCTCCGAGCGGTGCCCGGCGTGACCGTGATGCCGCAGACCTCGCAGGGTCAGTGCCGTGTCGAGTGCGGCCACAGTCGCCTCCCATCCCTTGTCCTCGGAGCTGCCCGGCAGCCCACTGCGTTCCATCGCCTGCTCAATGGTGTCACATGTGAGAACTCCGTTGCCCACCGGAGTCGACTCGTCCAGCGCGACACGGGTCACACCTGCGGTGACGGAGTCGCAGACGTAGTCGAAATGGGCGGTCGCGCCCCGGATGACGACGCCGAGGCAGACGACGGCGTCGAGGTCGCGGGCGAGTTGCTGCGCCACCACGGGCAGTTCCATGGCCCCGGCGACGCGGGCGACGACGGGTTCGTCCACACCGCACGCCTTCGCCGCGGCCAGCGCCCGTTCCAGGAGCCGGTCGGTGATCGGCTCGTGCCAGCGGGTGCAGACGATGCCGAGCGTGAGGCCCGCCGCGTCGACGGCGGTGTCGTCGGGGCGCCCCGCGCCGCTCATGTGAGTCCTTCGATCTGGTGTCCGAGACGGTCGCGTTTGACCGTCAGGTAGCGCCGGTTGTGCTCGGTGACGATGACGGGCATGGACACGCGTCCTCGCACGTCGAGGCCGAATCCGTCCAGCCCCTTGAGCTTGTCCGGGTTGTTGGTGAGTACCCGGATCGAGTGTACGCCCAGGTCACGCAGCATATGCGCGGCGTTGGAGTACTCGCGCGCGTCCGCGGGGAGCCCGAGTTCGAGGTTTGCGTCGACGGTGTCGGACCCGTTGTCCTGGAGTGCGTAGGCCTGGAGTTTGGCGAGCAGGCCGATGCCGCGTCCTTCGTGACCTCGCAGGTACAGGACGATGCCGCGTCCCTCTTCGGCGATGCGTTCCATGGCGGCGTCGAGCTGGGTGCCGCAGTCGCAGCGTTCGGAGTGCAGCACGTCCCCGGTGAGGCATTCCGAATGGGCCCGGATCAGAACGTCCTGGCCGTCGCCGAGGTCGCCGAGCACCAGCGCGACGTGCTCACCGCCGTCGATGGCGCTGGAGAATCCGATCGCGCGCCATTCTCCGTACCGGTTGGGCAGGCGGGTTTCGACGACGCGGGTGACCATCGCCTCGTTGCGTCGGCGGTATTCGGCGAGCTGCTCGATGGAGATCAGCTTCAGCCGGTGTTCCTTGGCGAAGATCTGAAGTTCCGGGAGGCGGGCCATGGTGCCGTCCTCGTTGACCACCTCGGCGAGGACGCCGGCCGGTGGGAGTCCGGCGAGCCGGGCGAGGTCGACGGCGGCCTCGGTGTGGCCGCGCCTGCGCAGGACGCCGCCCTCCCGATAGCGCAGCGGGAAGATGTGGCCGGGCCGGACGAGGTCGCGCGGTTCGGACGCCGAGTCGCAGAGCGTCCGGATCGTCCGGGCCCGGTCGGCGGCGGAGATGCCGGTGGTGACGCCGAGCCGGGCGTCCACGCTGACCGTGTACGCGGTGCGCATCCGCTCGTTGTTCTGCGCGGTCATCAACGGGATCTGGAGCCGGTCGAGGTCGGCGCCCTCCATGGGGACGCAGATGACGCCGCTGGTGTGCCGGATCGTGAACGTCAGCAGCTCCGGCGTCGCCTTCGACGCGGCGAAGATGATGTCGCCCTCGTTCTCGCGGTCCTCGTCGTCGACGACCACTACGGGACGTCCCGCCGCGATGTCCTCGATCGCCGATTCGATGGGGTCGAAGACCCCGTCACCGTCGTTGCCGCTCATGCGGTCACCGCCTCACGTTGTGGGGTGTGCACGCCCCGGGACTCCCGGAGCCAGTTCCTGAACCCGACCATCACCATGACGAAGAAGATCCCGTAGACCGCGCCGGAGACGTACAGCCCGGACTTGAACGCCAGCGGCATTCCGACCAGGTCGACGAGCACCCAGACGATCCAGAAGTCGACCAGGGCGCGGCTCT
Source organism: Actinomadura pelletieri DSM 43383 (assembly GCF_003634705.1). Lineage (GTDB taxonomy): Bacteria > Actinomycetota > Actinomycetes > Streptosporangiales > Streptosporangiaceae > Spirillospora > Spirillospora pelletieri. Next base: position 400,478 of record NZ_RBWU01000003.1, read on the forward strand.
GCGCGAACGTCGCGACCGCGCTGCCGACGAAGATGTAGGCGTTCGCCCACGGCGACCAGGCGATCTTCAGCCAGTCGAGGTGGACGAACAGTTGGGCGACCAGCGCCGTGCCGAACAGCAGCGCGGCGACCAGCACCAGACGTTCCTGCGGCGTCGCCTGCCGGACGACGAGCCCGCTCGGTTCCCGCCGTCCACGGGCCCACATCGTCCACCCGTAGAGGGCGAGCCCACAGAACAGCACCTGCTTCAGGGCGTTTCCGGGGACGTGCGCGTTCATGGACGCGGCGAGCAGCAGAAGGGCCCCGGTGAGCTGGACCGGCCACGTCCACAGCGTCTTGCGCATGGCGAGCCAGACGACGGCCAGGGACAGGACGTTGCCGACGAGATCGGTCCACAGGATGTGCTCGCCGAACACCTCGAAGCCCGCGTCGAACCAGCTCATTGCCGATCACCGAGCATGCGTTCGACGTACTTGGCGACGACGTCCACCTCGAGGTTCACCGGGTCGCCGGGGCCCTTGTGCCCGAGCGTGGTGAGCGCGAGCGTCGTCGGGATGAGCGCGACGCTGAACCGGTCGGCGCCCGCCTCCACCACGGTGAGGCTGATGCCGTCCACGGTGATGGAGCCCTTGTCGACCAGGTAGCGGCTCAGCTGGGACGGGAGCGACACGGTGACGACGTCCCACCGCTCCCCCGGCTCCCGGGAGATGATCTCGCCGACGCCGTCGACATGGCCCTGGACGAGATGCCCGCCGAGCCGGTCGGACAGCCGTACGGGCCGTTCGAGGTTGACCTTGGAGCCGGGTTCCAGCGCCCCGAGACTCGACTTGTCGAGGGTCTCCTTTATGACGTCGGCAGTGAAGACCTCGTCCTTGACGTCCACGACGGTGAGACAGACCCCGTTGACGGCGATCGACGCGCCGTGCACGGCGTCTTCCGTGACGAGCGGACCGCGGACGGCGAGCGTGACCGAGTCCCCGGCGGGCTCGATCGCCGCGATCTCGCCGAGCTCCTCGACGATGCCGGTGAACATCTCTACCCGGGCCTCCTAGATAAGGCTCCGGGGGACGTCCATACATCGACGCACGCCCCCTGCGCAGGGGCGTACAGCGCGCTGCCTCCCATCCGGACTTTCACCGTCGGTCCCGGAGTTCCACCGGGTCAACCGGCCGATGGCTTCGGCCGGGTCGCGGACTGTCACCGCCGGTTCGGAATTTCACCGACCCCGGAGCACGCGTTCATGGTCGTCAACCAGTGTGCCACGCAACTCATTCCCGCCCGGTGTGACCATCACCACGGACCACCCATGACAAATCAGTTCAACGCTCAACAATCACGGGGATGGTTAGATACCGTGACCAAAGTGACGCCTGTCACATAACCCCCCTGGAGGCAGTCATGGACGTCGTCGCTCTCATCGCCCGCATCGCGTTAGCCTTCATCTTCCTCGGCGCCGGTTTCAGCCATCTCACCTCCGCCGAGGCCATGGCCCCCTACGCGGCGGCCAAGAAGCTCCCCCAGCCGAAACTCGCCGTCCAGGCCTCGGGCGCCTACATGCTGGTGGCGGCGCTCCTCCTCGTCCTCGGCATCTGGCCCGACCTGGCCGCGCTCGCCCTCGTCCCGTTCCTGCTCCTCACCGCCGTGATCTTCCACGACTTCTGGCGCCAGGAGACCCCCGAGGCCCGCCAACTGGAGCAGATCCAGTTCAGCAAGAACCTCAGCCTCACCGGCGGCGCCCTCGCGGTGTTCGTCCTCTACGCCTCAGACCCCCACCCGGGCCTAACCCTGCTGGACCCCCTCTTCTAAGGCTCCCCGAGCCGCGCCGCCCCCTCCCCCCGGCGGCGCGGCTGAGCCCTCCCTCCGGTCACCGCCACGCAGGCAATCCCCGCCGCCCCCTCAGCCAGAGCCACCGGCCCCGACCGCTCACGCTCGTACTGGGCGATCGGATCGAACTTAAAAGGCAACGGCGAGCAGGAGATGGTCCTCGCCGTCCTGTCCGGATTGAGCGTGCCGATATGGCGCAGGTGCCCGACACCGGGTCGCTCCACGGTGATCTGCGCGCGCTCCTGCAAGGGGTGGCCGACTGGCTCAGCCATCCGCGCATCGCCTGAATCCTTCCGGACCTGATCGCGGAGGGGGTGCGCAACGAGGCACTGGCCAGGGCGACGCTCGTCGATATCGGCGTGCCGCGTCGCGCGCGGGGCGAGGCGGTCTTCCGGCGGGCCGTCGAGCGGGGCGAACCGGCCACCGACATCGACATGGGAATGGCCCTCGACCTGGTGATCGCTCTCATCTTCTGGCGGTTGAACGGCCTGCACGGCGCTTCGGAGCCCGACTACCTCGATCGTGTCGCGACGGTCATCCTGCGCGCCCTCTCCCCCAACTGAGGGTGCCCGGCAGGGGTTGCCGTTGGGCGGGCGGCACGTGAAACTCGTTGACTGAAAGGGCGCCGAGGGATCGAGGATGGGGCATGGGCGGACTTACCTTGTCACCGAAAATCCTGGACGTTCTCGACTTCGGGACTCCGTCGGCCGAGCGGGACATCTCCCGGGGGCTGGAGAAGTACTTCGTCGAGTCCGACGCCTACCAGCGGGTCCGGTCGGGGGCGAAGACGATCCTGATGGGGAACCGCGGGGCGGGGAAGAGCGCCATCTTCCAGGTGCTGGCCAAGCGGGAACGCGAGGCCGGCAGCCATGTGATCGTGCTGAGCCCGGAGGATTACTCGTACGAGTTGCTCAGCGCGACGATGGCGGCCGAGGACGCGGGGTCGTGGGCGAAACAGGGTGCCTATGCGGCGGCGTGGAAGTACCTGATCTATGTACTGGTGATGAAGGCGCTGGCGCGGAAGGGGCTGCGGCTGACCAAGGGCGGCGGCCGGGAGATCCACAAGTACGTCCGGGACATCCACGGCGCGCAGCAGCTCGGGCCGTTGTCGTTGCTCGTGTCGTATCTGAAGCGGCTGGAGGCCGTCAAACTCGGGCCGATCGAGGCGGGGCTGCGGACGCGGGAGCTGGACCGGCTCTACAAACTTGAAGAGATACACAACCTGTTGCCCGCTTTGCAAAGAGTGTTGGACGGCGAGCGGGTCGTGGTGCTGGTCGACGAACTCGACCGGGGGTGGGATTCGTCCGAGGACGCCAAGGCGTTCGTCTCCGGGTTGTTCCAGGCGTGTGTTTCCATCAACGCGCTGCATCGTAATCTGCGTGTTTATGTATCGCTACGGCAGGAGCTGTATGACGATATTCCGTCGCTTTATGACGACGCGCAGAAACACCGGGACCTGGTGGAGAAGATCTACTGGTCGGAGGAGTCCCTGCTGGAGTTGATCGCCAAGCGGATCAGGCATTCGGCGCATGAGAAGGGTTTCGACGTGGAGGCCCTGGAACAGGCCGGGGACTGGGCCTGCTGGTCGGCGATCTTCTCTTCGCCGCGAGGTCGGGGCTCGAAAGCGTCGTTCCGGTACATGGTCGACAGGACGCTGTACCGGCCCAGGGAGATCATCCAGTTCTGTTCGGAGGCGCTGGCGAACGGGAGGACGCGAACCTCGCGGCTGCCTGTTCCCTATTCGGCGATCGAGCGTTCCGAGTACGGCTACTCCGTGGAGCGGCTCAGAGATATCGCCGCCGAATACCGTTTTCAGTATCCGGGGTTGTTGAGCATTTTTGAGGTCTTCCGCAGTCGCCCGGACACGTTCGAACGGGATGAGCTCGAAATGCTCTGCCTCGAACTCGCCGTCGGTGAGATCCCCACGCACGGGACGCGGTCATGGCTGCCGCGGTGCGACCCGAACGACCTGATCGAGGTGCTGTGGCGGTCGGGCCTGCTCAGCGCCCAGGCCAACGGGGACGGCACCTTCCTGGGAAGCCACCAGGTGCAGCACCTCAACCTCGCGGCGGTGAAACGGTTCCGGATCCACGACATGTTCCGCGCCGCGCTCGGAATCGCCGCGTCCTAGCCGGTCAGGTGCACGCCCGTTGAGGTCGTCTTCACGTGGGTGAGGTTCGGGATGATGTGGTGGGCGTCGGTCAGCACCGCCGGGTCGTGGCTGGTGGTCACCGCCAGGACGGTCGCACCGGCGGCGCGGCCCGCCGCCACACCGGCGGGGGCGTCCTCGAAGACGACGCAGGCGGACGGGTCCACGCCCAGGAGCCGGGCGGCCCGAAGGTAGCCGGACGGGTCGGGCTTGCCGTCCGGGATGTCCTCGGCCGTCACCACGACCGGCGGGAGCGGCACGCCCGCGATGTCCGCGCGGAGTCTCAGTTGGGCCCTGTCCATGGACGTGACGAACGCGCACGGCAGACCGTTCATGTTCGTCAGAAGGTCCAGGGCGCCGGGCAGGGCGCTGATGCCCTCGGTGCCGGTGGCCTCCAACTCGTCCAGGCGGGCGGTGGCGGCGTGGACCTGGTCGGGTGGGATGAACTCGGCCACGCGGTCGATGGTTCGGCGTCCGTGGGCGTCGGCGAGGAACTCGTCCGCGTCGATGCCGTACTCGGCGGCCCATTCGCGGGCGGCGCGTTCGACGAGGGGCGTGGAGTCGACGAGGGTGCCGTCCACGTCGAACAGGACGGCCGTGCAGGGAAAGTTCACCAGTTCGCCTTCGTCGTCGCCTCTTCCGCCTGGGCTCGGAGTCGGCGGACCGCCTCGGCGGGGTCGTCGGCCCCGTACACGGCGCTGCCCGCGACGAACACGTCCGCCCCGGCCTCCGCGCACCGTTCGATGGTCTCCGCGCTGACGCCGCCGTCCACCTGGAGCCACACGGGAAGGTCGCGGCCCCGGATGAGTTCGCGGGCGCGGCGGACCTTCGGCAGGACGACGTCCAGGAACTTCTGGCCGCCGAACCCGGGCTCGACGGTCATGAGGAGAAGCATGTCGATCTCGCCGAGGAGGTCCTCGAACCCGTCCACGGGTGTGGCGGGATTCACACCGAGGCCCGCGCGGGCGCCCGCCGCGCGGATGGCGCGCAGGGTGCGGATCGGCGCCTTGGCGGCCTCGGCGTGGATGGTGACGCTCTGCGCGCCGACCTCCGCGTACTCCGGCGCCCAGCGGTCGGGGTCCTCGATCATCAGGTGGCAGTCGAGCGGCAGAGCACTGTGCTTGAGCAGTGCCTGGACGACCGGCAGTCCCAGGGTGAGGTTGGGGACGAAGTGGTTGTCCATGACGTCGACGTGAACCCAGTCGGCGGAGTCGGCGATGCGGGCGACGTCGTCGGCCAGGTGCGCGAAGTCGGCGGACAGGATGCTGGGTGCGATCTGTGGAGCCATGATGCCCTGAAGTCTATTGGGGCAGTTCCTCCCGATCCTCACCCGACCGGGTGAGGGCGGGCACGGTGCGGCTCGCGAGGCGGAGGCGGACGAACGCCTCCGGCGCCCCGGCCGTGATCCAGAGCCCGAGCACCACCTGGACGACGAACGTCTGAACGAGGTGGGACCCGTCGAGCGCGGCGATCGCGGCGGCACCGGCCAGGCCAACGGGAACGCGGGCCACGCGGCGCCAGAGCTTCGCCGCCGGCTCGAACCAGCCGCGGGACGCGAGCAGGGACAGGCCGGCGACGACGCCGCAGATGCCGCCCGTGGCCCTGGCCGAATCGACGAGCGTGAGGGGTTCGGTCGCTCCTCCCGCCGCTTGGATGGCGCGGGCCCAGGCGTCCGGCCAGGTCCAGTCCTGGAGTGGCTGGAACGCGCCCCAGGCCGCCGCCAGTAGTAGCAGGGAGACGGCGAGGGCGAGAGCCATCTGCACCGCGAGGTGGCGGCGGGTCCACCACGGGACGATGACGGGCTCCAGGCCCAGGGCGGCTATCAGGAGCGCGAGGCCGACGGCCCAGCCCGCGAGAACCTGGCTGATCGAGTGGACTCCCAGGTGCACGCGGGAAAGCCCGATCAGGACGATCAGGATGGCCGCGGCTGTCCACACGAGCCATCGCCTGGTCTGGGCGGCGAAGAACCCCCAGGCGACCGGTGCGTTCTGGGCGTGGCCGGACGGCATCCCGAACGACGTGTAGGACTGTTTCCCTTCGATGGACGGGTCCGTCCAGTAGGGACGGGGGTCGTGGAACACCATCTTCAGGAGCGTGTTGAGGAACGCGCTGAACAGCAGGACGACCGCGGCCCGCGCCGCCAGACGCGGAGCCACGCACCAGAACAACACCACCAGCACGGGCACGTAGAAGGCGGCACTGCCCAGGAACGACATGACGTGCATGAAGCCGGTCAACGCGCCTCCTTCGGGGGTTACGTGCGACGCAGCAGTGCCAGGAACATCGCGTCCGTGCCGTGGCGGTGGGGCCAGAACTGCGCGTACGGGCCGTCGCCCAGGCCGGTGAGGTCCCCGGCCAGGGACGCCAGGACGGACGGGGCGTCGAGCCGTTCGACGTCGTCGCGGCCGCGTAGGGCGTCGTCCACGACCACCCGGGTCTCCGCCAGGTGCGGGGAGCAGGTGACGTACGCGACGACGCCTCCCGGCCGGACGGAGTCCAGCGCCGCGGCGAGCAGCGCCCGCTGCAACGGGCCGAGTTCCGCGATCGACTCGGGGCCGCGCCGCCAGCGGGCCTCCGGGCGGCGGCGAAGCGCGCCGAGGCCGGTGCACGGCGCGTCCACCATGACCCGGTCGAAGGAGGCGGGGCGCCACGCGGGGGCGGTGCCGTCGGCCGCGACCACGCCGGTGCGGTCGTCGACCGCGCCGCGGACGAGCCGGGCCCGGTGCGGCTGGACGTCGGCGGCGAGCAGCCGCGCGCCCCGCTGGGCGGCGAGTGCGGACAGCAGGCCCGCCTTGCCGCCGGGGCCCGCGCACAGGTCCGCCCAGCGCGCGTCCGGGCCGTCCAGGGGCGTCTCCGCCAGGGCGAGGGCGACCAGCTGGCTGGCCTCGTCCTGGACGGCGGCGCGCCCCTCGCGGACGGCGGCGACCTCCGCCGGGTCCCCTTCGGGCAGCACGGCGCCGAACGGCGAGTAGGGGGCGGGTTCCGCGCCCGCGTCGCGCAACTCCTCGACGGTGGCCCGGCCCGGACGGGCGACCAGCGTGACGCGTGGACGGACGTTGTCGGCGGCGAGCAGTTCGTCGATCTCGCCGTCGCCGACGGCGTCCCGCAGCGCGGACACGATCCACTTCGGGTGGCTGTGCCGGACGGACAGGCGGGTGGACGTGTCGGCGTCGGCGGGCGCCACGATCTCCAGCCACGCGTCCAGGTCGCGGGTGGCGACCTTGCGGAGCACCGCGTTGGCGAACTTGGACTGGCCCGGACCCGCGACGGAACGGGCCAGCTCGACCGCCGTGCCCACGGCCGCGTGCGGCGGGATCCGGGTCGCGAGGATCTGGTGGGCGCCGAGGCGCAGCACGTCCAGGAGCGGCGCGTCGATACGACGCAGCTCACGGTCGCTGCACAGGGCGAGCACCGCGTCGTAGGTGCCGCGTCCGCGCAGCGTGCCGTAGGTCAGTTCGGTGGCGAGGGCGGCGTCGCGTCCGGTGAGACCGCGGTCGCGCAGGCGGCCCGGTAGCAGGAGGTTGGCGTAGGCGTCGCGGGTCTCGACGGCGCGGATCACGTCGAAGGCGGTGCGCCGCACGAGGTCCTGCGGGCGTCCCGTCCTGCGCGGGCCGCCCGGCCTGCGGTTCGGGGCGCGTCGGTGGTGGCGGGCGGGTGGCATCAGTGCAGCGCGTCCTTACCGGTGAGGTCGCCGGTGAGGTCGACGCCGCGCGCCCAGTCGGCCGCGGCCATGGGCCGCTTGCCCTGCGGCTGGACGTCGCCCAGCGCGACGGGATGCGTTGCCGTTCCCACGAGCACCTCGTTCTTTCCCGCCCGCAGTTCGCCGGGCGCCAGGTTCTCGGCGTCGGGTCTCGGACGGACGGGCCCCAGTTTGAGGCGCGTGTCACGGAACAGCGTCCACGCTCCGGGCGCGGGCGTGCAGGCCCGGACGAGCCGGTCGATGTGCAGGGCCGGGCTCTTCCAGTCGACGTGTCCGTCCTCGGGCGTCAGCTTGGCCGCGTGGGAGACGCCCTCCGTCGGCTGCGGGCGCGGTTCCAGGACGCCCGCCTCGATGCCGTTCATGGTGTCCAGCAGCAGGCTCGCACCGGCGACGGCCAGGCGGCCCAGCAGGTCACCGGCGGTGTCGGTCGGCTGGATCGGCTCGGTGAGCACGCCGTAGACCGGGCCGGTGTCCAGGCCCTCCTCGATCTGGAACGTGGCCGCGCCGGTCACGTCGTCGCCGTGCAGGATCGCGCGCTGGACGGGCGCCGCGCCACGCCAGGCGGGCAGCAACGAGAAGTGCAGGTTCACCCAGCCGTGCCGGGGGATGTCGAGCGCCTCGCGGGGCAGCAGGGCGCCGTAGGCGACGACGGGACAGCAGTCGGGCGCGATCTCGCGGAGCCGGTCCAGGAACTCGGGATCACGGGCCTTGGCGGGCTTGAGCACCTCCACGCCCGCCTCGGCGGCGAGTTCCGCCACCGGGCTGGCGCTGAGACGCCGCCCACGGCCCGAACGCCCGTCCGGACGGGTCACGACCGCCACGACCTCGTGCGAGGACCCCAGAAGCGCCGTGAGGGCCGGAAGAGCCGTCTCCGGAGTTCCAGCGAAGACCAACCGCATCTAGATCGCCTTCCCGAGGGTGCGGTGCGGCGACTCCTTGACCACCGGCGCCGGTTCGCCGAACCACTCGGCCTCGCGGATCGCCTTCACCGCGGCCTTGCGCTGCTCGGGGTCCATCCGGTCGATGAAGATCACGCCGTCGAGGTGGTCGGTCTCGTGCTGGACGCAGCGGGCCAGCAGATGCGTGCCCTCCAGCGTGATCGGCTCGCCGTGCATGTTGAAGCCCTTCGCCACGGCCCGCACCGCCCGCGCCGTGGGGAACGCCAGGCCCGGCAGGGACAGACAGCCCTCGTCGTCGGTCTCCTGCTCGTCCGACAGGTCCAGGGTCGGGTTGACCACGTGGCCCAGCCGGTCGTCGACGTAGTAGGTGAACACCCGCAGGCTCACGCCGAGCTGCGGCGCGGCCAGGCCCACACCGGGAGCGTCGATCATCGTGTCGGTGAGGTCCTTGACGAGCTGGCGCAGCTCCTTGTCGAAGTCCTTCACCGGCTCCGCGGGCGTGCGCAGCACGGGATCGCCGAAGAGGCGGATGGGCTTGACGGCCAACGAGGACTCCGTTTCGTGGGAGATCTGGATGCTCCGTCCAGTCTACGGAGCACGATGCGCGCGCATCGCGCATCGCGGGCGCGCTCTGTCGCGGTGACGTCAGCGCACGGTGACCTCAGCGCAGGGAGCGCGCCTTGTAGGCGGCGGTGCGGGCCGCCTTGGCGGTGGCCCTGTCGGGGTGGTGCGCGCCCAGTGCCTCCAGGACGTCGGCCACTCCGGGATGGTCGGTGCGCCACAGGTCGTCGACCATGTCCTTCATCTCCGCTCCCGGTGGCGTGTCCATGAGCGCGGCCTCGACCGCCTCCTTCGGGTCGGCGGTCTCCAGCATCCCGGCGACGGTGTCGACGAACACCCACAGGTACTCCTCGCGGGCGAGTTCCCGGCCCGACGGGTCTCCTGTGGCGTTCAGCCAGAGGGCGGCGTAGGGAGACACCAGCGGATGCTCCTGCGCGGCGCGGACCACGGCCGCCGCCTCCGGGCCGATGCGGTGCAGGACGGCGGCGGCGAGGTTGCGGGCGCCGGGGCCGCCCGTCCGCATCACGTCGAGGAGGTCCGCGGCGGCGTCCTTGGGGTCGTGACGGGCCAGCCAGCCGTCGATCTCCTCGTCGGCGGCGTCCGGCCTGTACCAGGTGAGTCCCGCGATGAGCTCGGACGCCCGCGCCCCGGCCAGTTCACCGATGACGGGCGCGGTGAACCCGTCCGCGAGCAGCAGTTCCCGGACGGCCCACACGCCCAGCGGCGTCAACGCCCGCCCCTGCCCGGACGACTCGACGACGCCCCACTCCTCCAGGGTGGCCAGTTCCAGGTGGAAGGCGTCCGTGACGAGTTCGGGCATGGTGTCGGCGTCGGTGAGGTCGTAGGCCTCCGCCACGTGGTCGAGCAGCGCGCCGACGAGCACGTCGGGGGTCGCCGGGGCCTCCTGCTCGTAGAGGTGGATGAGGACGCCCGTCATCTCGTTCTGGACGAGTTCGACCGCGTCAAGACCGTCGGCGTAGTCGTGCCCCGGGACGACCAACGCCTCGAACAGCGGCAGCCAGGCGGCGAGCATGGTCGCGTCGTCGTCGGACCGGAGGGCGTCCAGAGCGGGCCCCGGTTCGGCGGTGCCCTTCTCCGCCGTGATGACCCTCGCCTCGACCGCCGCCCACCAGAGACGTTCGAGGACGCCCGCGTCCTCCATCCGGCCGTGGCGGCGCGGGCCTTCCAGGCCGAGCGCGGAGGCGGCGGCCTCGGCATCGGTCTCGGTGAGCGTGTCGTGCTCGGTGAGGGCCCGTTCGCCCGTCCAACGCGCCAGGGCCACGACGTTCACGGTCAGCGGGGAACGGCGCGCGGCGTCCGCGACGTCCGCCTCGGACGCGAGCCGGACCGGCGGCACCACCAGTTCCTCGGCCTGCCGCAGGTAGTCCTCGGTTCGCGCGTACCGCTCCTCCTCGGGCAGCGCCTCGAAATCGCGGAGCCACGCGTCGACGGCGTCCTGGTCGTCGAGGGAGATCCCGTCGGCGCGCATCAGCCCGCCGATGACCTCCGCCGCCGCGTGCCGTTCCTCGGTGTCCATCTCGGCGACGAGGTCGGAGAACGCGGGCGCGGTCCGGTCGATCTCCGCGTCCAGGTCGGCCGCCGCCCGTTCGGACACCGCGCCGGTGTCGCGCAGGTAGGCGACGATCCGGCGGAGGGCGTCCAGGACGGTGGGAACGTCGTCGCTCGCGGCGACCACCGACTCGGGGAACACGTCCAGGAGCAGTCGACCGACCCCCTCCGGGGTCAGCGCCTCCGGGCCGGTCAGGCCCATCTCTTTCCGCAGCAGGTCCAGCAGGATGCGCGCGCCCTGCTCGTCCAGTTCCTCGCCGCGATCGTCCGCCCACCGCCGCAGGTCGGTCGCGGTGGTCTCCACCCAGTTGTCGGCCACCCGAGAACCCTATTGGTCAGATCAGCTCCAGGGGGTCGATCTGGACCCGGACCGTCTCCGCCGCCTTGCGCGCGCTGCGCACACCCTGCGCCTCCTTCAGCGCGCGCGCCAGCGCGAGGCTCGCGGCCCGGGGAACGCGGATCAGCGCGCGCTCCCTGTCCCGCGTGTCGGTGCCGGGGCCGGGCGGCGACGGCACCGGCACGGGCCCGAGCACCTCGGCGCCCTCGGGCAACCGGGCGTCGGCGAGCAACTCACGGATCGCGCCGGACGTGCCGGTCAGCGACGCCATCCGCGCGGCGGGCGGGAAGCCCACCTCCCGGCGTTCGGCCAGTTCCCGTTCCGCGTAGGTGACCGGGTCCCACCGGACGAGGGCCTGGACGGCGGGCAGCGTCCCCTCGGCGGCCACCACCACCGGCCCCTTCGGCCGGACGAGCGACGCCGCGTTCAACCAGCGCCGCAACGTCTCCTCACCGGCACGCAGGTCGGGGCGTCCGAGCAGCGCCCAGCCGTCCAGGAGCAGCGCCGCGCCGTAGCCGTCGTCCGCGGGCGGCTCGGCGCCCGGCGTGGCCACCACGAGCGCGCGTTCCGGGCCGACCCGTTCGAGGACGGCGTCTCGTCCAGAGGTGCGCACCGGCACACCGGGGAACGCCCTGCCCAACTCCTCGGCCGTGCGTTTGGCGCCCACCACCACGGCGCGCACATGGACGAACCCGCACTCGGGGCACTGCCAGTCGCCCGCGATGCGTCCGCACCAGCGGCAGTACGGCGCGGCATGGGACGACGGCAACGACAACGGCCCCTGGCAGGCGGTGCACTGCGCGGGCGTACGGCACCGGCCGCACGCGATGGTCGGGACGTACCCGCGCCTGGGGACCTGCACCAGGACGGGCCCGTCCTCCAGGGCCTTCCGGGCCACCTCGAAGGCGATGTTCGGGAGGCGGGCGCTGCGGGCGGCGGCGTCCCGGGCGAGCTGGGCGTCCTCTCCCACGTAGCGGACGCGGGGCATCACCGCCCGGACGTGCGCGCGGTCGGCGGCGAGCGCGTGCGCCCACCCCGACTCGACGAGCTGGGTGGCGTCGGTGCTCCGGGCGAACCCGCCGATGAGCGCCCCCGCTCCGGCCCGGTGCGCGCGCAGGGCCAGGACGTCGCGGGCGTGCGGGTAGGGGGCGTGCGGTTCGGCGTGGACGTCGTCCCCGTCGTCCCACAGCACGACCAGTCCGAGGTCGGCGACCGGCGCGAACATCGCGGCGCGCGTGCCGACGACCGCCCGCGCCGACCCGCGCAGGACGGCGAGCCACCGCCGGTAGCGTTCCGCGGGCCCCAGCTCCGCCGTCAGGGCGACATGAACGCCCTCCCCCAGTTCGGCGGTCAGCGCGGCGTCGACCCGTGCCACGTCGCGGCCGTCCGCGACGACCACCAGCGCGCCGCGCCCGGAGCCGAGGGTCACGGCGACGGCCCGCGCGATGGCCGCCGTCCAGGCGGGGCCGGGCAGCGCCGTCCACACCGCGTGAGGGGCCCGCCCCTCGGCCAGCGCGCCCAGGAACGACGCCCCGGCCGGGTAGTGCGCCCACGGCCCCAGGCCGCCCGCGACGCCGCCCGCGACGCCGTCCGCGACACCGTCCTCGGCCGGTTCCGCGGCGGTGTCCGTGGGCGGTCGCGCGGGTTCCGCCTCCACGCGGGCGTGCCGTGGTGGGACGGCCAGCCGGAGCACGTCCGCGAACGTTCCCGCGTAACGGTCGGCCACCTCCCGGACCAGCGCCACGACCTCGCGGGTGAGGACGGGCTCCGCCGACGTGACCCGCTCCAGGAACAGCAGCTTCCCGTCATGGTCGCTCTCGGCGACCCGCTCCAGGACGAAACCGTCCACGAGCTGACCGGCGAACCGCACCCTCACCCGGCATCCCGGCACGGCATCGTCGGACATCTGCGCGGGCACGAGATAGTCGAACGGACGATCCAGGTGCGGCAGGGACACGTCCACGGCGATCCGCGCGACGGGCAGCTCCTCGGCCGGGCGACGAACCCCCTTCTTCCCCCCCTTGGCCGCCTTGCCCGCCTTGCCGGACCTAGCGGGCTTGGCGGTTTTGTCGGGCTTCTGCGGGGACGTTCGCGGCAGGTCGTCCAGCCCCGGGATCTGGTCCGTTCCCGCGCCCTCCTTCGTCACGCTCCCGTCCTACCAGATCAACCCGACAACTCACGGCGCACGCTAGGGTTGAACTGATCAAACGGGGCGCGCTGCCGTTGGCTCATCACCCGATACCCCCCGCCGTGCCCTCTCCGTCCGACGAGCCCATGCAGGCGGATGACCACAGCGCACACTCCAGAGCGGGCGGACGCCCAAGCCCTGCGCGGGCAGCCGTCCCGCCGATCCTCCGGCCCCTCCCCCGCCGCGTGGAGGAAGTGGGCCCACCCGCGACATCCCGTGGTGGCCGCCACGGTCACGGCGGCAGTCCTGCACCTGGTGTGGGCGCTGTACCTGGCGACCGAGGGAGGCGACCTCGCCGCCCAGGCCGCCTGGACCGACTTCGTCTGGAAGCACCCGGACGCGGCCTACAGCTTCGCCTGGTACGGCGGGATGCACCCCGCCTCGTACAGCGTCATGTCACCGCACCTGATGGCGCTGTTCGGCATACGCACCGTCGCGGTCCTGTCCGGCACGCTCTCCGCCGCCCTCACCGCGTACCTGCTGAGACGCTTCAAGGCGCCCGTCACGCTGCCCGCGTCCCTGTGGGCCGCGTTCGCGCTGTCGTGCAACTCCGCGTCCGGACGGGTCACGTTCGGCCTCGGCCTCACCTTCGCGCTCATGGCGACGATCGCCGCGTTCACACCGCGCGGCACCCCGGCGCTGCGCGCCGCCGGGATGGTCGGCCTCGGGCTGCTGTCCACGCTCGCCAGCCCGGTCGCGGGCCTGTTCCTCATGGTGCTGGCCGCCGCACTGTTCCTCACCGGGCGGCGCCGCGCCGGGATCTGCATCGCCGTGGGCCCGCCCATCGTCGTCGGGACGACGAGCCTGCTGTTCCCGTTCAACGGCGTCCAGCCGATCTCCCTCACCGCCATCGTGCTGCCCGCCGTGGCCTCCGTCATCGCGATCCTGACCTGCGCGCCGCGCGGCTGGACGCTCGTCCGGGTCGGCGCGGGCGTCTACCTGCTCGGGATCACGCTGACCTGGCTGATCCCGTCGCCGGTCGGCAGCAACGTCGAACGCCTCGCGCTGCTGTTCGGCGGCATGTTCCTGCTGTCGGCGGTGGCGCGCGCGCACGGCCGCGTCCGTATCGCCGTGCTGTCGCTGGCGTTCATCGTCACCGCGTCCTGGCAGGTCGTGAAGCCGGTCGGAGACCTGATCCACACCGAACCCGCGGCGACCGCGGCCGCGCACGCCAGCGGCCTCATCGCCGAACTGAAGTCCGTCGGCGCGGAAGACGCCCGCATCGAGGTCGTCCCGCTGCGGTCCCACTGGGAGTCGTCCGGGCTGAGCCGCCACTTCGTCCTCGCCCGGGGCTGGAACCGCCAGGTCGACGCGGAACGCCACGAGCTGTTCTACGAGGAGGGCGCGCTGACCGCCGCCTCCTACCGCGACTGGCTGTACAAGTGGTCGGTGCAGTACGTCGTCCTGCCCGAACAGGAGAGGGACTGGTCGGCCCGGGACGAGGCCGCCCTCGTCGAAGGCGGCCAGCCGTACCTGACGGAGATCTGGAGCGACCGGCACTGGCGCCTGTTCCGGGTGCTGCGCTCGACGCCGCTGGTCGACCGTCCGGCGTCCGTCCGGGAACTCAACGCCGGTCGGCTGGTCGTCGACATGCCGTCCAAGGGGTCGGTGCTGGTCCGGGTCTCCTGGTCGCCCTGGCTCCGGGTGACGGGCGGGGACGCGTGCCTGGCCCGCGAGGGCGACTTCGTCCGGCTGCACGCCGCCAAGCCCGCCCGCTACACCATCGCGGCCCGGTACGGGTTCAAGCGCGGCAACCACTGCCGATCCTGACCGAGCCCACCGACCCACCCACGCGACCCCACCCACGTGACCCGACCCACGCGAAAGGCCCTGGGAACGCGCGTTCCCAGGGCCTTCGGTCGTTCCGGTGGTCGTTACAGACCGGCGGCGGAGGCGAGGTCCTTGGCGCGGTCGGTCGACTCCCAGGAGAAGTCGGGCTCCTCACGGCCGAAGTGACCGTAGGCGGCGGTCCGCTGGTAGATCGGACGGAGCAGGTCCAGGTCACGGACGATCGCGGCCGGACGCAGGTCGAAGACCTCCCCGATCGCCTTCTCGATCTTCTCGTGGGCGACCTTCTCGGTGCCGAACGTCTCCACGAACACGCCGACCGGGTGGGCCTTGCCGATCGCGTAGGCGACCTGGACCTCGGCGCGGTCGGCGAGCTGCGCGGCGACGATGTTCTTGGCGACCCAGCGCATCGCGTACGCGGCGGAGCGGTCCACCTTGGACGGGTCCTTGCCGGAGAACGCGCCGCCGCCGTGCCGGGCCATCCCGCCGTAGGTGTCCACGATGATCTTGCGGCCGGTAAGCCCGGCGTCGCCCATCGGACCGCCGATCTCGAAGCGCCCGGTGGGGTTGACCAGCAGCCGGTAGCCGTCGATGTCGAGGTCGAACTGCGCGAGCACCGGATCGACGACGTGCTCCTTCACGTCCGGCGCCAGCAGCTCCTTCAGGTCGATGTCGGGGGCGTGCTGGCTGGACACCACGACTGTGTCGAGGCGGACGCCGCGGTCGCCGTCGTACTCGATGGTGACCTGGGTCTTGCCGTCGGGACGCAGGTAGGGCACGTCGCCGTTCTTGCGGACGGCCGACAGCCGCTGCGCGAGCCGGTGCGCCAGCGTGATCGGCAGCGGCATCAGCTCGGGGGTCTCGTTGGTGGCGTAGCCGAACATCAGGCCCTGGTCGCCGGCGCCCTGCCGGTCCAGGTCGTCGCCCAGCCGGTCGCGGTCCTCGTCCTCGCGGACCTCGTAGGCGTCGTTGACGCCCTGCGCGATGTCGGGCGACTGCGCGCCGATGGACACCGACACACCGCAGGAGTGGCCGTCGAAGCCCTTCTTGGACGAGTCGTACCCGATCTCCAGGATCTTCTCCCGGATCACGCCGGGGATGTCCACATAGGTCTCGGTGGTGACCTCACCGGCCACATGCACCTGACCGGTCGTGATCATCGTCTCGACGGCGACCCGCGAACCGGGGTCGTCCTTGAGCATCGAGTCGAGGATCGCGTCGCTGATCTGGTCGGCGATCTTGTCCGGGTGTCCTTCGGTGACCGACTCGGAAGTGAACAGACGGCGAGACACGTACGGGCACTCCTTGCAGCGGCTGCTGACTGATGTCGCAGGACGGATAAGTCATCGAGTTCGAAAGGGCGCGTTCCCTCGCCCAGTTTCCCCACGGACGCTCGAGGCTTCCCCTACGAACGCTTGACCCGAAGTCTAGCCCGATCAGCACCGGGGGCCGCTATGACCGGCACCACGGGCACCGGCCCGTCATCCGGCCGGGTGGCGGGCGAGCCGCGCGGCGACCTGGTCCCAGACGGACTCGGCCAGCGCCTCCTTCGCGCCGCGCGGCACATCGGTCCGCGAACCGTCCGCGCCGAGGATGATCGCCGCGTTGTCGGGACGCCCGAAGGCCAGGTCCTCGCCGACCTGGTTCACGACGAGCAGGTCGCTGCGCTTGCGGGCGAGCTTGGCGCGGCCGTTGGCCAGGACGTCGTCGGTCTCGGCCGCGAATCCGACGATCACCTGGTCGGGGCGGCGGATCTCGCCGAGCTCGGCGAGGATGTCGGGGTTCTTGACGAGCCGGATCGGCTCCGGCTCCGTCCCCTCGGACTTCTTGATCTTCGATTCGCGGTAGTCGACGGGCCGGAAGTCGGCGACGGCGGCGGCCATGACGACCGCGTCGGCGCCGGCGGCGGCCGAGACGACGGCCTCGCGCATCTCGACGGCGGTCCCGACACGGACGACCTCGACGCCCGCCGGGTCGGGCAGCGCGACGTTGGCGGAGACGAGCGTCACCCGCGCGCCCCGGGCCACGGCGGTCCGGGCGAGCGCGTACCCCTGGAGGCCGGACGAGCGGTTCCCGATGAAGCGGACGGGGTCGATGGGCTCCCGGGTGCCGCCCGCGGAGACGACGACGTGCCGTCCGGCGAGGTCGCGGCCGTCGGCGCCACGGGCCAGAACGTGCCGGGCGACCTCGAACAGTTCGGCCGGGTCGGGCAGCCGCCCGGGGCCGGTGTCCTTGCCGGTGAGCCGCCCGGACGCCGGTTCGATCACGACGGCGCCGCGGGCGCGGAGCGTGGCGACGTTCTCGCGGGTCGCCGGGTGCTGCCACATCTCGGTGTGCATGGCGGGCGCGAACACGACCGGGCACCGCGCGGTGAGCAGGGTGTTGGTGAGCAGGTCGTCGGCGAGCCCGTGCGCGGCCCTGGCGAGCAGGTCGGCGGTGGCGGGCGCGACGAACACCAGGTCGGCCTCCTGACCGAGCCGGACGTGCGGAACGTCGGCGATGCCGTCCCACACCTGCGCGGAGACCGGGTTGCCGGACAGCGCCGCCCAGGTCGGCTCGCCCACGAAACGGAGCGCGTCCGGTGTCGGGACGACGGTGACGTCATGGTCGGACTCGGTCAGTGACCGGAGCAGCTCGCAGACCTTGTACGCGGCGATGCCCGCGCTCACACCGAGGACGACACGCGGCTTTGGGGAGGTCATGCGATCACTGTCGCATCAGGCGCCGGGCGCCCGCGCGCCGGGGTCGCCCCCATGGGCGGACACGACGGGCGAGCGGCGGACGCCGGGACGAAGTCGGGCGGGCTCAGCCCTCGATGGGCTCGGCGTTCAGGAGGCCCTCGCGCGTCTCGCGCAGGGCGATCGACAGCGGCTTCTCCTGGACCTGGGTCTCGACGAGGGGGCCGACGTACTCCAGCAGGCCCTCGCCCAGCTGGGCGTAGTAGGCGTTGATCTGCCGCGCGCGCTTGGCCGCGATGCTCACGAGGCCGTACTTGGTGTCGACGACCTCCAGGAGCTCGTCGATCGACGGGTTGGTGATGCCCTCACTGCTGACTGCCACTCGGTGGCCTTCCCCTAGGACTCCGGCTATTGAACAGCCATCAAGGCTAGCAGCTCATCGCACACGTCCCGTACGGACGTGTTGACGAGCGTGACGTCGAACTCCTTCTCTGCGGCCAGCTCGACGCGCGCGGCCTCGAGGCGGCGTTCGATGACCTCGGGGGGCTCGGTGCCGCGTCCGGTGAGCCGCCGGACGAGCTCGTCCCAACTCGGGGGCGCGAGGAACACCAGTTGCGCGTCCGGCATGGACCGGCGGACCTGACGGGCGCCCTGCAGGTCGATCTCCAGGAGCACCGGCTCGTCACGGGCGAGCCGCTCCTCGACGGGCCGACGCGGGGTCCCGTAGCGGTTGCCCGCGAACTCGGCCCATTCGAGGAGCCGCCCTTCGTCGACGAGCCGGTCGAAACCGGCGTCGTCGACGAAGAAGTACTGCACACCGTGGGTCTCACCCGGCCGGGGGGGCCGGGTGGTCACCGAGACCGACAGCCACACCCGGGGGTGTGATCGCCGGATCTCGGCGACGACCGTGCTCTTGCCGACGCCCGACGGTCCGGACAGGACCGTCAGCCGCCGCGCGAGCGGGTCATGCGATTCGGAGCCTTCCAACGCGGAGGAACCCATCTCACCCGGCCTGTCCGTGGACGCGCGGCCTGTACGGGCCGGCCGGGGACGAGACGTGCACACCCTGTGCGCCGGAGCCGGACGGGATGGTGCCGGGCCCGGGTAGCCCCGAGCCGGCCGCGACGGTCATACCGTCGCGCCCGTCCGTGAGTCGTACGTCAGCGGTTCGCACTTCCGCCGAACTCACGCTCCAGGGACGCGCGCTGGTTGGCGCCGAGGCCCCGCACACGGCGGGACTCGGCGATGCCCAGGCGCTCCATGATCTGCTTCGCACGAACCTTGCCCACACCGGGCAGTGATTCGAGGAGAGCCGACACCTTCATCTTTCCGATGACGTCGTCGGACTGACCCTCTTTGAGAACCTCGGCGAGCGAGGTTCCCCCATGCTTGAGCCGATTCTTAACCTCGGCCCGCTCCTTGCGAGCCTTGGCAGCCTTCTCCAAGGCTGCGGCGCGCTGTTCGGGGGTTAGGGGCGGAAGAGCCACGCCGGGTCACCTCAGGTTTCCACTCGACGGAGTCGGACGGGTTGGGAAACTAGCGAGTTCACCGCCCATTAGGCAACGTGAAGTGCCGTTTAGCCCGCCACAAATTCATGAATATCACTCCTCGGAGTGTCCTGAATACACAGTGTACACAACTCGGACCCTCCGATGCCCCATCCCCTTGCCTTGCTGGGACTTTCGCATGATCGGGAAAATCCCCCCGTTCTGACCCCATATGCGGCATTAGATCCCCGTGTTTCGGTCCCGTCCGAGGGTCCACCGGGAGCCCGCCGTCATCATCCCGCCGACCGCCCGCAGGCCCCGAACCGCCGCGGCCGCGGGTCTCTGTGAGGTCCCCCACAAATGTTCCCGACCGAGTGACGCTCGTCACGCCGCGCCGTTCCGCACGTCGCGGCGGCACCGCAACTGTCATCCTCGACAACAGGTCACCCCGCCCCGATCGCTCTCTTCCGCACCGGAGGCACCACCACCGCACTCGCTCCCCGCCCACCGGCAGGGCTCCCAGTTGAACGCGGAAACAACGACCATCACACCGGCGACGGCTCCGGTGGGAATCGTCGTGCGCGTGCACGAGTTGATCGATCGGCGCGTATGGCAATGCGGAAGACTCCGCCCTCACATTCGCGCGCCACTAAACCCACAAAGTGCGAGAGACGTCTATTGCAATGCCGTGTTGATGGCGGCGCGGGTCGCCCGCTCCGTTACGCGGTCCGTTACCCGGTCCGCCGCATGTCGGTTACACGCGTCTAAGCGCGGCGGCCATGGCGGCGGCCGCGGCGCCGGGGTCGGGCGCCCCGGTGATCGGACGGCCGATGACCAGGAGGTCGGCACCGGCGGACAGCGCCTCCTCGGGGGTGGCCACGCGGGCCTGGTCCTGGGTGTCGGCGCCCGCCGGACGGACGCCGGGGGTGATGAGGGTGACCTCCGGGCCCACCTCGGCACGGACGGCCGTGACCTCCCGCGGCGAGCAGACCAGGGCCCGCGCGCCCGCGTCGACGGCCAGGACCGCCAGCCGCCGGACGGCGTCGGGCGCCGGCCCCGCGATGCCGAGGGCGGCCAGATCGGCCGCACCGAGCGATGTCAGGACCGTCACGGCGGCGATCTTCGCGTCGGGCACGGCGTCGACGGCGGCGCGGATCATGGCGGGGCCGCCCGCGGCGTGCACGGTGAGGTAGGTCGGCTTGAGGCGGGCGACGGCGCGGGCGGCGCCCCGGACGGTCGCGGGGATGTCGTGCAGCTTGAGGTCCAGGAAGACCTGGACGCCGCTGGCGCCCCGGACGCTGGCGACCACGTCAGGCCCGTACCGCAGGTAGAGCTCCAGGCCGACCTTGACGGTCGAGACGTGCGGGGTGACCTGGGTGGCCCAGCGCGCGGCCGTCTCCAGGTCGGGTGCGTCCAGGGCGACGGCGATGGGGGCGGCGATGGGGGCGGTCACAGTCTCTCCTCCGCGGGTTCTTCGGGGCGCACCTGCGGCGGGACGTACCCGGCGGGCTTGTGCGCGAGGCCCACGGCGTCGGCGAGGCGGCCGATGCGGCGGGCCGCGAGGGCCTCGTCCAGTTCCCGCAGGACGCGGGGACCGGCGGTGGGGTCGTGGAAGACGGCGGTGCCGACCGCGACGGCGGACGCCCCGGCGAGGACGAACTCCAGCGCGTCCAGGCCGGTGGCGACACCGCCGACGCCGATGATGGGCGTGCTCGGCAGCGCGGCGTGCACCTGGTAGACGCAGCGGACCGCGACGGGCCGCACGGCGGGCCCGGACAGGCCGCCCGACACGCCGCTCAGCGCGGGCCGGAGCGTCTTCGGGTCGATCGCCATGCCCTCCATGGTGTTGATCAGGGTGAGGCCGTCGGCGCCCGCGTCGACGCAGGCCAGGGCGATGGTGACGATGTCGGTCACATCGGGCGCGAGCTTGGCGAAGATCGGTGTGCCGGGCCGGGCGTGGTCGCGGACGGCGCGCACGACGGACGCGGCGGCGGTCGGATGCCAGGCGAACACCCGGCCGCGGTCCTCGACGTTCGGGCAGGCGATGTTGACCTCGATCGCGGCGACCCCGGGGACGTGCCGGAGGCGGCGCGCCAGCTCGCCGTACTCCTCGACGCTGTTGCCCGCCACGGACACGATCGTGCGGACGTCGTGCTCGATGAGCCACGGCAGGTCGTGTTCGAGGAACGTCTCGATCCCCGGGCCCGGTAGGCCCATTGCGGTCAGCAAACCGCTGGGGGTTTCGGTCACGCGTGGAGTGGGGCGTCCGGCCCGCGGCCGGGCCATGACGGAGGTGGTGACGAACGCGCCGAGCCGGGTGAGTTCGAAGAACTGGGCGAGTTCGCGGCCCGTCCCGCCGCACCCGGACGCCGTCATGACGGGATTGGGCAGCTCCAGGGGCCCGAGTACGGTGCCGAGCCGGTCGCTCACAGGGAGCCCCCCTCGGAGACGCTCAGGACGCGCGGCGCGCCCAGCGCGTCGAACGGGATGGTGCCGAGGTCGCCCCAACGGACGAGGTCGCCGCGCAGGACGGGCCCGTCCGCGCACGCCCGGACCATCCGGGTCACACCGTCCTCGCCGTGCACGGGCAGCATGCAGGTCATGCACACGCCGATGCCGCACGCGCCCGTCCGCTGGAGGAACTCCTCGACCGACACCTGGGACGGCAGTCCGAAGTCGGTGGCGATCTGGGTGACCGAGCGCAGCAGCGTCGTGGGGCCGCAGCCGTAGACGACGTCCGCGCCGATCTCCTCGATGACGCGGGGCAGGACGTCCCGGACGGTGCCCTTCTCGCCCATGGACCCGTCGTCGGTGGCGACGGTGGAGCTGTCGCCGATGCGGTGCGCCATCCGGGACCCGAACACCTGCTTGGCGGACGGCCCCGCGAGCACGAAGTGCACCTGGCAGCCGCGCCGCAGCAGCGTGTCGGCGAGCGCGAACACGGCCGCGCCGCCGGGGCCGCCGCCGACGAGGAGACAGGTGACCGGATCGCGGGGCAGGCGGAACGGGCGTCCGAGCGGCCCGACAAGGTCGATCTGGTCGCGGGAACGGCGTCCCGCGAGCCAGGCGGTGCCCGGTTCGGTGTCGGCGAACACCAGCTCGACGGTGCCGCCGTAGTCGGACTTGACCTCGTACACCCCGAAGCAGCGGCGGACCAGCCGGGCCGTGTGCTCACCGCCCACGGCGAGCGCCACGAACTGGCCCGGCCTGAACCGTTCGGCGATGGCCGGGGCCACCAGCGTCACCGCGTGGTAGTCCTGCACCTGGCGGACCGTCAGTACCGTCGCCGACGTCTGCACCGGTGTGTCGGACACCCGTCTCCCTCTCGTCGTCGCGTGCGCCGTCCCGGTCCGGCTACCGTCCGCCCGTGCGACCGTGCGCGCCGCTGAGCCGTTCGGCGTGCTCCTGGAGGGAGCGGACGCCGACCTGGCCCCCGGCGACGGCCTCGATGCCCTGGACGGCCGCCGCGAGGCCCTGCACGGTCGTCACGCACGGCACGCCCCGCAGCACGGCCGCGGTACGGATCTCGTACCCGTCGAGCCGCGGCCCCGACTGGCCGGGGCTGCCGAAGGGGGTGTTGACGATGAGATCGACCTCGCCGTCGAGGACGCGCCGCACGATCGTGGGCTCGCCGGACGGGCCCGGACCTTCGCTGTGCTTGCGCACGATCTTGGCACGCACGCCGTTGCGGCGCAGGACCTCGGCGGTCCCTTCCGTGGCAAGAATCTCAAAGCCCAGGTCAGCGAGGCGCTTCACGGGGAACACCATGTGCCGTTTGTCGCGGTTGGCGACGGAGACGAACACGCGTCCCTTCGTCGGCAGCGACCCGCCGTAGGCGGCCTGCTGCGACTTGGCGAACGCGGTCCCGAACACCTCGTCGATGCCCATGACCTCGCCGGTGGAGCGCATCTCGGGGCCGAGGACGATGTCGACGCCCTGGCCGCTCTCGTTGCGGAACCGGTCGAACGGCAGGACGGCCTCCTTCACCGCGATCGGCGCGTCCAGCGGCAGGGTCCCGCCGTCGCCCGCCGCCGGGAGCATCCCCTCGGCGCGCAGTTGCGCGATCGTGGCGCCCATCATGACGCGGGCGGCGGCCTTGGCCAGCGGCACGGCCGTCGCCTTCGACACGAACGGCACGGTGCGGGACGCCCGCGGGTTGGCCTCCAGCACGTACAGGACGCCCGCGGAGAGCGCGTACTGGACGTTCATCAGGCCCCGGACGCCGACGCCGCGCGCGAGGGCCTCCGTCGACTCCCGGATCCGGCGGACGTCGTCGTGCCCGAGGGTGATCGGCGGCAGGGCGCACGCCGAGTCGCCGGAGTGGATGCCGGCCTCCTCGATGTGCTCCATGACGCCGCCGAGGTACAGCTCCTCGCCGTCGAACAGGGCGTCCACGTCGATCTCGATCGCCTCGTCCAGGAACCGGTCGACGAGGACCGGATGCTCCGGGCTGGCCTCGGTGGCCCGGGTCATGTACGCGTCCAGCGTGGCGTCGTCGTACACGATCTCCATGCCGCGCCCGCCGAGCACGTAGGACGGCCGCACGAGCACCGGGTAGCCGATCTCGGCGGCGATCTCCCGGGCCTCCTCGTAGGACGTGGCGGTGCCGTGCTTGGGCGCGAGCAGCCCCGCCCGGTGCAGGACGCGTCCGAACGCGCCGCGCTCCTCGGCGAGGTGGATGCTCTCCGGCGAGGTGCCCACGATCGGGACGCCGGCGTCCTTGAGCTTCTGCGCGAGCCCGAGCGGCGTCTGCCCGCCGAGCTGGACGATGACGCCCGCGACCTCCCCGGACTGCTGTTCCGCGTGGACGACCTCCAGGACGTCCTCCAGCGTGAGGGGCTCGAAGTAGAGCCGGTCGGAGGTGTCGTAGTCCGTGGAGACCGTCTCGGGGTTGCAGTTGACCATCACGGTCTCGTAGCCGGCCTCGGCCAACGTGAACGAGGCGTGCACGCACGAGTAGTCGAACTCGACGCCCTGACCGATGCGGTTGGGTCCGCTGCCGAGGATCAGCACCTTCGGCTTGGTGCCCGGCGGCACCTCGGTCTCCTCGTCGTACGCGGAGTACAGGTACGGGGTCTGCGCGGCGAACTCGGCGGCGCAGGTGTCGACCGTCAGGTAGACGGGCCGGACGCCGAGCGCGTGTCGCACCTCCCTGACGACCTCCTCCGAGAGCCCGCGGAGCTCGCCGATCTGCGCGTCGGAGAACCCGTGCCGCTTGGCGCGAAGGAGCTTCTCCTTCGTGAGCGCGTCGTCGGAGGTGCGGATGTCGTCGGCGACCTCGTTGATGGCGACGATCTGGTCGAGGAACCAGGGGTCGATGCCGGTGGCCTCGTACAGTTCCTGGATGCTCGCCCCCGCCCAGAGCGCGCGCTGGACGTCCTTGAGCCGTCCGTCGTGCGGGCGCCTGGCCGACTCGACCAGCTCGGCGGCGTCGGGCTCACCCGTCCAGGAGAACGACGTGCCCTTCTGTTCGAGCGAACGCAGCGCCTTCTGCAGGGCCTCGGTGAAGCAGCGTCCGATGGCCATGGCCTCGCCGACGGACTTCATGTGCGTGGTGAGCGTGCCGTCGGCGCCGGGGAACTTCTCGAACGCGAACCGCGGCACCTTCACGACCACGTAGTCGAGCGTGGGCTCGAACGACGCGGGCGTCTCGCGGGTGATGTCGTTCGGGATCTCGTCGAGGGTGTACCCGATCGCCAGCCTCGCCGCGATCTTGGCGATGGGGAAGCCGGTGGCCTTGGACGCCAGCGCCGACGACCGCGACACCCGCGGGTTCATCTCGATGACGATCATCCGGCCGGTGCCGGGGTGCACGGCGAACTGGATGTTGCAGCCGCCGGTGTCGACGCCGACCTCGCGGATCACGGCGATCGCGACGTCCCGCATGTTCTGGTACTCGCGGTCGGTCAGCGTCAGCGCGGGCGCGACCGTGATCGAGTCGCCGGTGTGCACGCCCATCGGGTCGAGGTTCTCGATCGAGCACACGATCACCACGTTGTCGTGGCGGTCGCGCATGACCTCCAGCTCGTACTCCTTCCAGCCGAGGATCGACTCCTCCAGGAGCACCTCGCTGGTCGGGGACGCGTCGAGCCCGGCCCCGGCGATGCGGCGCAGGTCGTCCTCGTCGTGCGCGAACCCGGACCCGGCGCCGCCCATCGTGAACGACGGCCGCACCACGACCGGGTAGCCGAGGGTGCCGGCGGCGGCGAGGCACTCGTCCATCGAGTGGCAGATCACCGACCGCGCGGACTCGGCGTTCAGGCCCCGCTCCCGCGCGACCTTGGCGACGACCTCCTTGAACTTCTCCCGGTTCTCCCCCGCCTGGATCGCGTCGACGTCGGCGCCGATCAGCTCGACGCCGTACCTCTCCAGGACGCCGCTCTCGTAGAGGGCGATGGCGGTGTTGAGGGCCGTCTGCCCGCCGAGGGTGGGCAGCAGCGCGTCCGGCCGCTCCTTCGCGATGATCTTCTCGACGACCTCGGGCGTGATCGGCTCGACATAGGTGGCGTCGGCGAACTCCGGGTCGGTCATGATCGTGGCCGGGTTGCTGTTGACCAGCGTCACCCGCAGCCCCTCGGCCTTGAGGACCCGGCACGCCTGCGTGCCGGAGTAGTCGAACTCGCACGCCTGGCCGATGACGATCGGTCCGGAACCGATGACCAGGACGGATTTCAGGTCTGCACGGCGCGGCATTACCTCCGGCCCTCCATCAGCTCGCAGAAGCGGTCGAAGAGCCCGGACGCGTCATGCGGGCCCGCCGCGGCCTCCGGGTGGTACTGGACGCTGAACGCCGGCCGCTCCAGCAGCCTCAGCCCCTCCACGCACCCGTCGTTCAGGTTGACGTGGCTGACCTCGGCGAGGCCGAAGGGGGTGTCGAACGGGCCGTCGGTGGGGGCGTCCACGGCGAAACCGTGGTTGTGGGCCGACACGTCGACCTTGCCGGTCGTCCGGTCCTGGACGGGCTGGTTGATGCCCCGGTGTCCGAACCTCAGCTTGTACGTCCCGAGTCCGAGCGCGCGGCCGAAGATCTGGTTGCCGAAGCAGATCCCGAAGAACGGGGTGCCGGTGTCGAGGACGCCTCTCAGCGCGTCCACGGCGTAGTCGGCCGCGGCGGGGTCGCCGGGGCCGTTGGAGAAGAACACGCCGTCCGGGTTCAGGGCGAGGATGTCCTCGGTGGTGCTGGTCGCCGGGAGGACGTGCACCTCGCAGCCCCGCTCGGACATCCGGTAGGGCGTCATCGCCTTGATGCCCAGGTCGACGGCGGCGACGGTGTGGCGCTTGGCGCCCTTGGCGTGGACGACGTACGGCTCCGTGGTGGAGACGTCCCGTGCCAGGTCGGCGCCCTCCATCGACGGGCTCTGCCGCACGCGCTCCAGCAGGGCGTCCTCGCCGGGGGCGACGGCCGCGGTGCCGCTGAAGATGGCCGCGCGCATCGCGCCACGGTCGCGCAGGTGCCGCGTCAGCGCGCGCGTGCCGGGAATGGCGATGCCCACCACGCCCTGGTCGCGCAGCGCCGACCCCAGCGAGCCGGTGGCCCGCCAGTTGGACGCCACCCGGGCGGGCTCGCGCACCACGTAACCGGCCACCTGGATGCGGCCGGACTCCGGGTCCTCGTCGTTCACGCCGGTGTTGCCGATGTGGGGGGACGTCATCGCCACGATCTGGCGGGCGTAGGAGGGGTCGGTGAGGGTCTCCTGGTAGCCGGTCATCCCGGTGTTGAAGACCATCTCGCCGAAGGTCTCCCCTTCGGCGCCGTACGCGACCCCGTGGAAGACCCTGCCGTCTTCCAGGACGAGCAGTGCAGGGTTCACTGGAGCTTCCCTTCGAGGACGGTCGGCTTACCGCGCAGGAACGTCGCGACGACCCGTCCGGGCAGCTCCAGCCCCGCGAACGGGGTGTTGCGGCTCTTGGACGTCATCGCGGACGGGTCCACATTGCGGCGCGGCGACGGGTCGTACAGCGTGATGTTGGCGGGTGATCCAGCCTCCAGCGGAAGGCCCTGTCCGGCGGGCCCGTACCCGGACAGGCGGCCGATGCGCGCGGGCCGTACCGACATGCGGTCGGCGACCCCCGCCCAGTCGAGCAGGCCCGTCTCGACCATGGCCTCCTGCACCACCGGCAGCGCCGTCTCCAGGCCGATCATGCCCATCGCGGCGACGGCCCACTCGGTCTCCTTCGCCTCCACCGGATGGGGGGCGTGGTCGGTGGCGACGCAGTCGATCGTGCCGTCCGCGAGGGCGTGCCGCAGCGCGGTGACGTCGTCGGCGGTGCGCAGCGGCGGGTTCACCTTGAAGATCGGGTCGTAGGTTCCGGCGCGGCCGTCGTCCAGCAGCAGGTGATGCGGGGTGACCTCGGCGGTCACCGGGCAGCCCTTGCTCTTGGCCCAGCGGATGATCTCCACCGAGCCGGCCGTGGACACATGGCACACGTGCAGCCGGGATCCGACGTGCTGGGCGAGCAGCACGTCCCGGGCGATGATCGCCTCCTCGGCGACCGCGGGCCAGCCGCGCAGGCCGAGCGCAGCCGACATCTCGCCCTCGTTCATCTGCGCGCCCTCGGTGAGCCGCGGCTCCTGCGCGTGCTGGGCCACGACCCCGTCGAACGCCTTCACGTACTCCAGCGCCCGGCGCATGATGACCGCGTCCGACACGCAGTGCCCGTCGTCGGAGAAGACCCGGACCCGCGCGGCGGAGTCGGCCATCGCGCCCAGCTCGGCGAGCTGCTCCCCGGCGATGCCGCGCGTGACCGCCCCGACGGGCTGCACGTCGCAGTACCCGGCCTCGCGTCCGAGCCGCCACACCTGCTCGACCACGCCCGCGGTGTCGGCGACCGGGTCGGTGTTGGCCATCGCGTGGACGGCGGTGTACCCGCCCATCGCGGCGGCCTTCGTCCCGGACTCGACGGTCTCGGCGTCCTCGCGTCCCGGCTCCCGCAGATGGGTGTGCAGGTCGACGAGCCCCGGCAGCGCGACGAGCCCGTCGGCGTCGACGGTCTGCGC
This sequence comes from Actinomadura pelletieri DSM 43383, assembly GCF_003634705.1. Classification (GTDB taxonomy): domain Bacteria; phylum Actinomycetota; class Actinomycetes; order Streptosporangiales; family Streptosporangiaceae; genus Spirillospora; species Spirillospora pelletieri. Next base: position 428,655 of record NZ_RBWU01000003.1, read on the forward strand.
GCCGGCCGCGTCCAGGCCCGACCCCACCTCGACGATGGAACCGTCCCGGACCAGGATGTCGGCGGCCCGTCCACCGAGAAGCCGTGCGCCCTTGATGAGAAGGGTCACTGGGAGACCTCCTTGCCGATGGCGGGCTCGGAACCCCCGAGCAGCAGGTACAGGACGGCCATGCGCGCGCTGACGCCGTTGGCGACCTGCTCGACGATCGTGGAACGGACGGAGTCGGCCACCTCGGCGGCGATCTCGACACCGCGGTTCATCGGGCCGGGATGCATGACGATGGCGTGCTCGGGCAGCTCCGCCATGCGTTCGGCGTCCAGCCCGTACCTGCGGCTGTACTCGCGGACGGTCGGGAAGTACGCGGCGTTCATCCGCTCCTGCTGGACGCGCAGCATCATGATGACGTCGCTCTTCGGCAGCACCGCGTCCAGGTCGTACGACACCGAGCACGGCCAGGTGTCGATCGCGACGGGCAGCAGCGTCGGCGGCGCGACCACCGTGACGTCGGCGCCGAGCGTGTCGAGCAGCAGGACGTTGGATCGTGCCACGCGACTGTGCAGGACGTCGCCGACGATGGTGACCTTTCTGCCCTCCAGGTCACCGAGCCGCTTGCGCATGGTGAACGCGTCCAGGAGCGCCTGCGTCGGGTGCTCGTGGGTGCCGTCACCGGCGTTGACGACGCTGCCCCGCACCCATCCGGCGAGGCGGTGCGGCGCCCCGGACGCGCCGTGCCGGATGACGACGCCGTCCGCGCCCATCGCCTCCAGGGTGAGCGCGGTGTCCTTCAGGCTCTCGCCCTTGGACACGCTCGAGCCCTTGGCGGAGAAGTTGATGACGTCGGCGGACAGCCTCTTGGCCGCGGCCTCGAACGAGATGCGGGTACGGGTGGAGTCCTCGAAGAACAGGTTGACGACCGTGCGGCCGCGCAGCGTCGGCAGCTTCTTCACGGCCCGGCCCGCGATCTGCGCGAGCTCCTCGGCCGTGTCGAGGACGAGCAGCGCGTCGTCCCGGCTCAGGTCGGCGGCGGAGATCAGATGGCGGTTCATTCAGCGCCCCCCGTCGGGCCGAGCAGCACGGCGTCGCGCCCGTCGTTCTCGTCCAGGAGGACCTTCACGGTCTCCCGCATCGAGGTCGGCAGGTTCTTGCCCACGTAGTCGGGCCGGATCGGCAGCTGCCGGTGCCCGCGGTCGACGAGCACGGCCAACTGCACCGCACGGGGCCGCCCGAGGTCGTTCAGCGCGTCCAGCGCCGCACGGACCGTCCGCCCGGAGAACAGCACGTCGTCGACGAGGACGACGACCCGGTCGTCCACGCCGTCCGGGGGCAGCTCGGTGCGTCCCAGCGCGCGGGCGGGCCGCAGCCGCAGATCGTCCCGGTACATGGTCACGTCGAGCGAGCCCCAGGGCACCGGGCGGCCCTCGACCTCGCGCAGCGCCTCCGCCAGCCGCTCGGCCAGCGTCACGCCGCGGGTCTGGATGCCGAGCAGCAGGACGTCGTGACCGCCCTTGGTCCGCTCGAGGATCTCGTGTGCGATTCGGGTCAACGCGCGCCTGATATCGGGACCCTCCAGAACGGCCTTCGACCGGGGGTCACCGTCCGCCACGCGCGCTCCCGCGGGCCTTTCCGGCCCGGAGGCAGCATGCACCGCCCAAACCTCCTTTCCCGCCTCACAGGACGGGTCTTAAAGGACGTCTCGTCTTCCTCACCGTAGCAGCACGACCACACCGAACCGACCCCCACCTGGCACATCTGCGCAGGTGAGAGCCGTCACAGCGGCCATGACCTGGGAACCGGCCCCGGTCGCACCGCACCACCCCCGCCCGGGTTCCGGACGATCCGAACCGCCCACATCAAGTCCTGCGGATTCGACCGCTTTTTTCCAATCAGCTTGACCTAGGGCCGTCCCCGTTTTACCGTCACTGTCCGTAACCATCCCTGGGGGCGGACTCCCGAGGCCGGACGGCCTCTCGAATCAGTCCCCCTCCGGCGACCGCCGGAGTCCGACGACGATGAAAGCGAGCCTGGGGGGCCAAGAATGCCGTCTGAATACGCTAAGGCTCTCGGTGCGCGCCTGCGCGCCATCCGCACCCAGCAGGGCCTGTCCCTGCACGGCGTGGAAGAGAAGTCCCGTGGCCGCTGGAAGGCCGTCGTCGTGGGTTCGTACGAGCGGGGCGACCGCGCCGTCACCGTTCAGAAGCTGGCCGAGCTCGCCGATTTCTATGGCGTGCCGGTTTCCGAGTTGCTGCCCGGCGGAGCCGCGCCGAGCCCGCTCGGGCCTACACCCAAGCTCGTGATCGATCTAGAGCGGTTGCAGCAGCTTCCGAAAGACAAGGCCGGTCCTCTCGCCCGCTACGCCGCGACGATTCAAAGCCAGCGAGGCGACTACAACGGAAAGGTCCTGTCCATCCGTCAGGAAGACCTGCGTTCACTCGCGGTCATCTATGACAAGTCCCCGACCGAACTCACCGAGGAACTGATCGGCTGGGGCGTCCTGGACCCGGAGGCGCGCCGCGCCGTCGAGTCCTTCTAACCCGCACCACCACGAAACGGAGCCCGGCCCCAACCGGGCTCCGTTCCGCATACAGGCCCCCCAACCCCTCCCCCACGTGGCACAGCCCGCCCCTCCCACACGCTCTCCCCACCCGTACCGAACAGCCGGGCCTCCTCCGCGCACAGTCCCTCCGCAGGCGGTTCTCCGTACGTCAGCCCTTCGTAGGCCTCCCGCTGACCTCACGGCCACGCTGGCGTTCACTCCGGGCCGCCGTGGTCCGGCTTCTGGCGTGTCGCGTGCCACCAGCGTCGGTCGGGTGGACGTCGTCGTATCGCATCGGATGCGAACAGCACGGTCGGCAAACGCTCGGTAGCAGGGCCCGGGAATCCGCGTGTGCGCAGCAGCTCAAGTTCAGCAACCGGCCCGTGATGCCTGGCCAGAATGCTCCACGACCGCTCGGCAGGGTCAGTACTCCCGGCGGCCGTGCCACGCTGGCCACCGCGCGGACCGTGGACTGCTCGCCGAGCAAGGTGGGGAAGACCAGCTCGGCCGCCTGCAGGGCCCTCGCCGCCGCATTTGCGTGCGCCTCGCCCGCCGCCATGGCCGCTGGTGGCGGGTCCGGTGGGGGATCGCGCCGGTGGGCCGGGCCGGGGGGTCGGTGGGCGCCGCCGGCGCGATCGTTCGGGCGCCGGAGGCCGGGGGCCGCGCGTGTGGCGGCGGCTGGAGCCCGGCCTCCGGCGGGGCCGGCCCGGGGAGGAGGGGACGGCCTTGGGAGAGGTCAGCTGGCCTCCGGGACGGGGAGGGTGGGTTGGCCGGGGATGCCGAGGGTGTCCTCGACGAGGGTGACGAAGACGTCGGCGTCGTGGAGGAGTTCCTCGGCCTCGCGCGGGGTGACGGCGCGTGGGAGGCCCGCCTCGGCGGCGGCGCGTTTGTCGGCGCCGGCGGCGAAGAAGGCGGCCCATTCGCGTAGCGCGGGCTCGGCCTCGGGGAGCAGGACCCAGACGCTGCGGGGGCGGCCGCGGCGGTGGGTCTCCAGGGGTTCCTTGGCCGCCAGCACGGCGGCCGCGGCACGCAGCGCGGCCAGGTGGGCGCAGACGTAGCGGACCGCGGGCGAGGTCGCCTCGGCGGCCTCGGCGAGGCCCATGCGGGCGGCGTGGAGCTGGCCCTCGGCGGTGTGCGTCGGGCGGGGTGCGGGCATCGGACGGCGGCGTGGGCTCGGTGACACCGACTGGGTGGCGGAGTGGATTCCCCGCGCGGTCCTCGTGGCGGACATGGCTGCCTCCTTCCGGGCTCGGGCCGGCCGGGCGGAGAGCTTCCCCTCACTCCGCCCGGCCGTCCGTCCCGCCGAAACACCGCGACCGGCGGGGACGTCGCCCTGGCGCGAGCCGCGAGTCTCGCGCCACCTCGAACATAAGTTCGACGCATGACCAGTAAACCGCCCTGTCGGCGATTCGTCAACGTGTTCGAAGGTGTGTCTCTTCTCGCAGGTCAGAGGGTTAGCGGGGGCGTCTGACGTGCACGGGGACGTTCGTCCCGAGGAGGTCGGGAAAGTACTCGGCGATGTGCATCGGCAGCCGGACGCAGCCGTGCGAGGCGGGGTATCTGGGCACGTCCAGGGCGCCGTGGAAGGCGATGCCGCCGTTGAAGTAGACGGGGTTGTAGAGGCGCCCCAGGGGCGAGGTCTCCCAGCCGGAGAAGCGGCGTCCGGTGCGGAAGTCGCCCGTGCCGGTGACAGCGTAGCGGCAGCGGGGGACCTTCGCGCCACGGTCCTTGGCGCAGTAGTACTCGCCGGAACCCGACGAGATGTGTGTGATGAGGCGAGGACGGCCGTCCTCGTAGAGGACGAGGTACTGGCGCTTGAGGTCGACGTCCACCCGGTTCTTCTCGCGCTTCTTGGCCATCGGGCGGGGTTGTTCGGGCTGGTCGAGGGCCTTCCAGAACGACGTGTCGAGCGTGCTCTTCTGCTTCATGCCGTGGACGGCCTGGAACGCCCACACGGCCATCTGGGTGGACGGCCCGTACCTTCCGTCCACCTTGCCGGGGTCGTAGTGCAGGGTCTTGAGGCGGCGCTGGAGTTCCTCGACGTCGGCGCCCTTCGCGCCCGGCTTCAGCTTGCGTCGCGTGGGGGTGGGCGTGGCGGTGGGGGTGGGGGTCGTCGGTTTCGCGGACGGCGCCGGCGGTGGGGCCACCGTCTGGTCCGTCCCGTTGCAGGCCGTCAGGAGGACGGCGGCGGTCAGCGCGAGCGTGCCGGTGCGCACGTCGATCGGTGTCCCTCGCATGTGGTGACCTTAAAGTGCTACCCATGCATTCGAATACCGAAATCGTCGCGAAGGCCCTGTTGGCACGCGACGCGACCGGGTCCGTCGTGGAATTGCCGGACTCCGCGCGGACGGCGCAGGCCGCCGCCGAGCAGCTGGGCTGCGAGGTGGGCGCGATCGCCAACAGCCTGGTGTTCGACGCCGACGGGGCGCCGCTGCTGGTCCTGACGAGCGGCGCGCACCGGGTCGACACGACCAAGGTCGCGGCGTTGGTGGGGGCGGCGAAGGTGCGGCGGGCGTCGCCGGAGTTCGTCCGGGAGGCGACCGGGCAGCCGATCGGGGGTGTGGCGCCGCTGGGGCATCCGGCGCCGGTCCGTACGCTCGTGGACGTATGGCTGGACAAGTACGACGAGGTCTGGGCCGCCGCGGGACATCCGCACACGGTGTTCCCGACGTCGTACGAGGAGCTGCTGAGGATCACCGGGGGAACCCCGGCGGAGGTGGAGTGACATGGAGATCTGGCACAACCCGCGGTGTTCGAAGAGCCGGGCGGCGAAGGCCGCGCTGGACGAGGCGGGCGTGGCGTACACCGAGCGGCGCTACCTGGACGATCCGCCCACGGCGGAGGAGCTGGACACGGTGCTCACGCAAATCGGCGCGGAGCCGTGGGACGTGGCGCGCCTGAACGAGCCGGTCGCGAAGGAGCTCGGCCTGCGGGACCTGGAGCACGACCGGGCCCGGTGGATCGAGATCATGGCGGCGAACCCGGTGCTGATCCAGCGGCCGATCGTCCTCACCGGTGAGACCGCCGTGGTGGCGCGGGACGACGCCACGGTGCGCAGGGTCGTCGACGTCCGGTGACGCGGCGGACGCCGGAACGTCGACGATCTCCCGCGGCGGGTCGCCGCCCGGGTCTACCCTCTGTCACGTGAGGGACCCGAAACTGCGGGAGATCGACGAGCGTGCCTTCCAGCGCAGGATCGGTCCCATGCTGGACGTCTACGCCGCGGCGATGTCACCGCCGTACGAGCAGCTTCCGGGACGGCACGCCATCATGGAGCGGCACACGTCGTATCCGGGCTTCCGCGCGTTCGTGGTGGAGCGGCGCGGGACGCTGCCCGTCCGGACGGGTCCCGTCCAGGGGTTCGCGTACGGGTTCCACGGGGCGCGCGGCCAGTGGTGGCACGACGTCGTCTTCCAGGCGCTCTGCGGCGTGGGGGACGTCGACCACGCGGAGGCGTGGCTGGAGGACACCTTCGAGGTCGCCGAGCTTCACGTCCACCCGGAGTCGCAGGGCCGGGGTCTCGGCCGGGCGTTGCTGAACGCGCTGTGCGAGGGCAGGCCGGAACGCACCGTCGTGCTGTCGACGCTCGACAAGCATCCGGAGACGCCGGCCCGCGCCCTGTACCGCTCGGTCGGGATGGTGGACCTGCTGACCGACTTCGAGTTCCCCGGCGGCGGGCCCCGCTACGCGGTCATGGGCGGGACGCTGCCGCTCGCGGCGTACCCGGCGCCGTCCAGCAGCCCGTAGACCTCGCGCGTGGCCGTGGACTTGTTGAACGTGATGAAGTGGATGCCGGGCGCGTCCTGCTCGAGCAGCTCCCTGCTTAGTTCGGCGGCGTGCTCGATGCCGAGGCGGCGGACGGCGTCCGGGTCGTCCGCGACGGCGTCGAAGCGGGCCTTGACCTCGGGCGGGAACGGGGCGCCCGACAGCTGCTCGGACCGTTCGATCGTGCTGATCTGGGTGACCGGCATGATGCCGGGCAGGATCGGCACGTCGCAGCCGGCGGCGGCGACGCGGTCGCGGAGCCGGAAGTAGTCCTCGGCGCGGAAGAACATCTGGGTGATCGCGTAGTCGGCGCCCGCGCGGCACTTCTCGATGAAGAAGCGGGTGTCGCTCTCGATGTCGGGCGAGCGCGGGTGCTTGTAGGGGAAGGCGGCGACGCCGACGCAGAAGTCGCCGTAGGAGCGGATCATCCGGACGAGGTCGGAGGCGTACTCGACGCCCTCCGGGTGCTTGACCCACTCCCCCATCGGGTCGCCGGGCGGGTCGCCGCGCAGCGCGAGGACGTTGCGGACCCCGACGGCGGCGAACCGGCCGATGAGGTTGCGCAGTTCGGCCTGCGAGTGGTCGACGGCGGTGAAGTGGGCGACGGGCGTGAGCGTGGTGTCGGTCGCGATCCGTTCGACGATGTCGACGGTCTTGTCGCGGGTGCCGCCGCCCGCGCCGTAGGTCACGGACACGAACGTCGGGTGCAGGGACTCCAGCTCACGGATCGTGCGCCACAGGTTCCGGGCGCCCTTGTCGGTCTTGGGCGGGAAGAACTCGAACGAGAAGGAGGGGGCACCGGAGGCCAGCAACTCTCGGACGGCCGGGGGACGGGCTGGGCGCAGGCGTGGCATCCCCCAAGAGTACAGAAGCGGCCGCCGTCACCCGGGGCCGTCGATACGAGTGACCCTCCGCACACCGTACGGCGTTATGTCCATATTTCCGAAGTTCTAGTGACTTCTCACTTTTCTGGGGGACGGTTACATCTGCCCAGGTGGATACGATCACGACATGTCGACCAGCCGCATCCGCAAGGAGGTCGACGAGGCGCTTCTGGCCTTCGTCGACCGGCAGCGCCCCGCCCTGCTGGCCATCAGCGACGACCTCGCGCCGCTGCTGTCGGCCCTGGACGCGCTGCTGGCGGGCGGCAAGCGGCTCCGTCCCGCGTTCTGCTACTGGGGATGGCGGGCCGCGGGCTGCGACGACGGCGCCGACGGCGCCGACGTCGTCCAGGCCGCCGCGTCCCTCGAACTGCTCCAGGCGAGCGCGCTGATCCACGACGACGTGATGGACTCCAGCGACACCCGGCGCGGACAGCCGTCCGTCCACCGCAGGTTCGAGGCGCTGCACGGCGCCCAAGCCTGGCAGGGCGACGCGGAGGCGTTCGGCGCCGGTGCCGCGATCCTGCTCGGCGACCTGTGCCTGTCCTGGTCGAGCGAGATGTTCGAGACGTGCGGGCTGGGCGGCGACCGCAGGCGCCGCGCGCGGGCCGTGTACGACCTGATGCGCACCGAGGTCATGTGCGGCCAGTACCTCGACATGCTGGAGACCACGCGCGGCGAGGCGACCACCGCGACGGCGCTGCGCGTCGTGGAGTTCAAGAGCGCCAAGTACACGATCGAACGTCCGTTGCACATGGGCGCGGCGCTCGCCGGGGCCCGCCCGGACGTGACCGCCGCCCTGACCGGCTACGGCCTGCCGCTCGGCATCGCCTTCCAGCTCCGCGACGACGTCCTCGGCGTGTTCGGCGACCCCGCCGAGACCGGCAAGCCCGCGGGTGACGACCTGCGTGAGGGCAAGCGGACCGTGCTGATCGCCCTCACCCTGGAACGCGCCTCGGCGGCCCAGGCCACGGCGCTGCGCAGGCGCCTCGGCGACCCGGCCCTGGACCGTCCCGGCGTGGACGAACTGCGGTCGATCATCGAGGACACCGGCGGCCTCGCCGCGTGCGAGGCGATGATCGACCGCTATCTCGGCGAGGCGGAGCGAGCCCTGCGCGCCGCCCCGATCACCGAGGAGGCGCGCCGGGCGCTCGCCGACCTCGCGGTGGCGGCCACCACCCGGAGCACCTGAGCGAAGATCGCGGTTCCACTGCCGGGCGTCCCGGTCACGCGGTACAAATGAGGAAATCCTTCGTCCATCCCGCCCAGCCGGAGTCCCCCAGTGCCGCACGACACCTCCTGCGGGAGGATGAGCCCCCGTCCCGCGCGAACCGCAGCCGCCCGTCCCGGACGTCCCGTCGGGGCGCCCGCCGCGAGCCCCGGTCGCGCGCCCCGACGGGTCCAGGACGGCCACCCGGCCCGCGGATCCGGCGCGCGGCCCGCCGTCCCACCCGGCGCCCGCGCCCCGCTCGCCCCTGACGACCCGCGCGGCCTCGGCGGCTACACGCTGCTCGGCCGGCTCGGCGAGGGCGGCCAGGGCGTCGTCTACCTGGGCCGCGACGCCGACGGCGAACTCGTCACGGTCAAACTGCTGCGCGGCGGCGATTCGGCCGGTGAACGGGCGCACCGCAGGTTCGTCAAGGAGGCGGACGCGGCGCGGCGGGTGTCGGGACGGCACACCGCCCGCGTCCTGGACGCCGACATGACCGGCGACCGCCCGTACATCGTCTCCGAGTTCGTCGAGGGTCCGCCGCTCCAGCGCGTCGTCGAGGACCGCGGCCCGCTGCCCACGCCGAAGCTCCGCAAGCTCGCGCTGCGGACGGCGGCGGCGCTCGCCGCGATCCACCGCGCGGGGATCGTGCACCGCGACTTCAAGCCCGGCAACGTGCTGCTCGGCCCGGACGGCGCCAAGGTCATCGACTTCGGCATCGCGCGCCTGGATCTGGACGGGGACGACGCCACCCCCGTGACGACCGGCCCGGTCGGCACCCCCGCCTACATGGCGCCCGAGCAGATCGAGGACGAGCCCGTCGGCCCGCCCGCCGACGTGTTCGCGTGGGGCGCCACGCTGGTGTTCGCCGCGACGGGCCGCCCCCCGTTCGGCACCGGGCCGAGCGCGGCCGTCATGCGGCGCGTCACGTCCCGCAGCCCCGACCTCGGTGATCTGGAGGGGCCGCTGCGCGATCTCGCGGCCCGCTGTCTGGACAAGAATCCCGCCGCCCGGCCCACGGCCCCGCAGATCGTCCGGGCGCTTCGCGAAGGGCAGGGTCCGATGCCGAAGCCGCGACCGACCCGAATCCCGCGTTACCGATGGCGGATGATGGTCGCGCTCGCCGCCGTCGTCACCGGCGGCTTCGTCCTCGGCCTGCTGTTCTGACCGGCCCTGCTGTTCTGACCGGCCCTGCCGTTCCGACCGGCCCTGCCGTTCCGACCGGCCCTGCCGTTCCGACCGGTCGTGTCCTTCCCACGGGGCTTGCCGGGTCGGTTCACCAGTGCGGCGGACGGTCCTCGAACAGGCGGGAGTCGTCGTCGCCGCGCCACTCGCCCCAGCCGGTGTCGGTGTCGTCGGACGTCTGGTCCGGCAGGATCTCCAGGTCCTCGTCCAGGTGGACCGGCCGGTCGTCGTCGGGTCCCACGCTCATGATCCCCATTGTGGGCGATCGAGCGGCGGCCCGCACTGTGATACGGGTCAAAGCGCGTCAAACGTCGGTGGCCAGCCGGCGCGCGAACTCGGCCGCGGCGGCGCCCGGATCGTCCGCCTCGGTGATGGCCCGTACGACCACGACGCGGGTCGCGCCCGCCGCCCGGACCTCGGCGAGGTTGCCGAGGTCGATCCCGCCGATCGCGAACCAGGGGCGCGTCACCCGGCGTCCGGCGACGTACTCCAGCAGCTTGCGGCCGGGCGCGGGACGGCCCGGCTTGGTCGGCGTCGGCCACACCGGACCGGCGCAGAAGTAGTCGACGCCCGGCTCGACGGCCGCCGCCGACGCCTGCTCCCGCGAGTGCGTGGACCGGCCGATCAGCGTGTCGCCGCCGACGATCTCGCGGGCGGCGGGCACCGGCAGGTCGTCCTGGCCGAGGTGCAGCACGTCGGCGCGGACGGCGTGCGCGACGTCGGCCCGGTCGTTGACGGCCAGCAGCGCGCCGTGCCGCTCGCACGCCGCGCGGAAGACCTCCAGGTAGGCGATCTCCTGGCGGGCCTCCAGGCCCTTCTGGCGAAGCTGGACGATGTCGACGCCGTTCCCGAGCACGGCGTCGAGGAACTCCGGCAGGTCGCCCTGCCGTTCTCGCGCGTCCACGCACAGGTACAGGCGGGCCCTGCTGAGCCGGGCGCGCAACGCCACGCCGCGTTCGGTCGGAAGATGCCTGGCCACGCGGGAAGGCTACCTTTCACGTGCTCGAACCCATGCCGGTGGGGTCGCGCGCCGGTGGCGCCGTTCGCGCGACCCCGTTCGGTGGACGAGTGGGCGGGCTAGAACGCCAGTGCCTGGGCGCGGCGGCGGACCTCGGTTCCCCGGTTCTCGGTGAGCGCGTCCACGGGCGTTCCCGGCAGCGTGTCGTCCGCGGTGAACAGCCAGCGGATCGTCTCGACGTCGTCGAACCCGGCGTCCGACAACAGCGTGAGGGTGCCGGGCAGGCCCTTGATGACCTGACCGTCCTTGATGAACGCCGCGGGCACCATCGGCTGTCCGTCCCGGCGGACGGCCATGAGCCGGTGCTCGCTGATGAGCTGCTTGATCCGGTTGGGCTTGATCCCGAGCCGCTCGGCGGCCTCTTTGAGGGAGAGCCATTCCCCGGCGAGGGCGTCGGTCCGGGGGTCCAGTGCGCTGTCAACGGTTGCGTGCATCTGCGTCACGTCACCCTGCCTACCACGTCCTCGGAACCCTCAAACCCCCTGCACAGGCGTGAGGTTCCGCGGGTGATCGCTATCCGCGAACGGCCTGGCGGACGGGCACGTCCGGGTCGGCGATCGCCGCGGGGTCCACGGGCGTCCCGGCGGCGATCACCCGCCGCGCCTGGACGAGGTCGCGGGGCCGGTCGACGGTGAGGATCGCGTCGAGCCGGTCGCCGGTCAGCCACGCCACCGCCCACTTCGGGTCGGACGGGTCACCACGGTGGACGATCCGTTCCGCCGAAGCGTGACTGCCCGCGTACTGCACCATGCGCCCGAACTGCTCGGACCAGAAGTACGGGACCGCGTCGTACACGGCGTCCTGGCCGAGGAGGGACGCGGCGGCGACCTCCGGCGCGTTCAGCGCCACGTCCCAGTGCTCGACCAGGAGCCGCCGCCCGTACCGTGCCGACCACCAAGAGGCGCAGTCGCCGACGGCGACGACGTCCCGGCGGACCGAGCCGGGCTCCTCGGCCCCCACGTAGGCGCGGAACGAGCCATCGGTGACGACCCCGCGCTCCAGCAGCAGCCCGGAGCCGTCCAGCCAGGACAGCTCGGGCCGGACGCCGACACCGACGACGACCTCGTCCGCGTCGATCCGGTCGCCGCCCGCGAGGACGAGTCCGCCGTCCCGCACCTCGGCGACCTTGACGCCGGTGCGCAGCTCGACACCCGCCTCCTCGTACCAGGGCGCCGTGTACGCGCCCACCTCGGTCCCGATCGCGGCGGCGAGCGGGGTGTCGGCGGCCTCGATGACGGTCACCGAGCAGCCCCGCTTCGCGGCGGCGGTGGCGACCTCGGCTCCGATCCAACCCGCGCCGACGATGACGATCCGGGCGCCGGGGACGAGCCTGGACCGCAGGTCGCGGGCGTCGTCGATGGTGCGCAACACGTGCTGGCGCCCGTCCCCCGGCAGCGTGATCGGTACGGCCCCGGTCGCGATGACCAATCCGTCGAACGGCAGGTCACCGGCCGTGGACGCGACCACGCCACCGGCCGGATCCAGCCGCAGGCCGGTGGCGCGCTCGCCGAGGAGCAGCTCGCAGCGCAGCACGTCCCAGTCGGCGTCGACCGTCGTGTCGTCGGTCTCGCCCGCGAGGACGGCCTTCGACAGCGGCGGACGGTCGTAGGGCCGGTACCGCTCGGCCGAGACGAGCGTCAACGCACCCTCGTGGCCGTTGCCTCGCAGGGCCTCCACCGCGCGGAGACCGGCGAGCCCGCCGCCCACGACGATCACCTTGTCCATAAAGGTCACCCTAACCAGGCGTCGTGCCGCATTCGCGGGGCCGTAAGGTGGAAGCAGGCGAAAACAGCACAAAGCGCGGGAGTCCGGTACGACCGGGCTGAGAGGGCGGCTGGAACGGGCCGCCGACCGCCACGACCTGATCCGGATCATGCCGGCGAAGGGAGCGCGCATGGAGATCGTGATCGTCGGGGCCGGGGTCATCGGCCTCGCCACCGCCTGGCGCACCGCCGCGGGCGGCGCCACCGTCACCCTCGTCGATCCCGAACCCGCGAGCGGCGCGACGTCGGTCGCGGCGGGGATGCTCACCCCGGTCAGCGAGCTGACCTACGGCGAGGAGCCGCTGCTCCGGCTCGGCCTCGCGTCCCGCGACCGGTACGGCGCGTTCGTCGCCGAACTCGAGGAGCTGACCGGCCTCGGCACCGGCCACCGCACCGACGGAATCATCGAGGTCGCGTTCGACGCCGACGACCTGGGCTATCTGGACGATCTACGCCGTTTCCAGGAGAGCCTCGGCATCCCGGTCGAGACGCTGACCGGACGGGAGTCCCGGCGGCTGGAGCCGATGCTCGCGCCGGGCGTCCGCGGCGGCCTGCTCGCCCCCGAGGACGGCTCGATCGACCCGCGACGGCTCGCCCCCGCGCTGCTGGCGGCGGGCGAACGGCTCGGCGTCCGGCTCGTCCGGCGGCGGGCCGCGGAGATCGTCGTCGAGCGCGACACGGCGGTCGGCGTCCGGTTGGACGACGGCACGACGATCCGCGCCGACCGGGTCCTGCTGGCCGCCGGGTCCTGGTCCGGCGACCTCGCCGGACTTCCGCCCGGGACCGTTCCACCCGTCCGTCCGGTGAAGGGGCAGGTGATCCGGCTCCGCACCCGGACGCCGTTCCTCGGCCGCTCCACCCGCGGGCTGGTGAAGGGCTCGTCGGTCTACCTGGTGCCGCGCCTGGACGGCGAGATCGTCCTCGGCGCCACCCAGGAGGAGATGGGCTTCGACACGCGCGTCACGGCGGGCGGCCTGTGGGAGCTGCTGCGGGACGCCCGCGAACTGCTGCCCGGCGTCACCGAACTGGAGTTCGCCGAGGTGTCGGCGGGCCTGCGTCCCGGGTCCCCCGACAACGCGCCCGTGATGGGGCCGTCCGCGCTGCCCGGCCTGTTCGTCGGGACCGGGCATTTCCGCAACGGGATCCTGCTCGCCCCGGTGAGCGCCGACATCCTGTCCGCGATGCTGCTGGACGGGCCCGTTCCCGACGTCGCCGGGCCGTTCACGCCCGGCCGTTTCTCCCCCGAGGTGCACTCATGAAGGTGATCGTCAACGGTGAGCCGCGCGAGCTGCCCGACGGCGCGAGCGTCGCCGACGCGGTCGCGTCCGTCACGACCGCGGGCTCCGGTGTGGCGGCGGCGGTGAACGACGAGGTCATCCGCCGCTCGGCGTGGGAGGCGACCCCGCTGCGCGACGCGGACCGCTTGGAAGTCTTGACCGCCGTCCAGGGAGGTTGAGGGGCGTATGGAACGGAGCGCCAGCGGAGTGGAAAACGCCGCTCAGCCCCCTGCCGGGGGGCGTGGGGGGGGTCGTCCCCCCACCACAACACCGTCCAGGGAGGTTGAGGGGCGTATGGAACGGAGCGCCAGCGGAGTGGAAAACGCCCCTCAGCCCCCTGCCGGGGGGCGTGGGGGGTCATCCCCCCACCAAAACACCGTCCTGGGAGGTTGAGGGGCGTATGGAACGGAGCGCCAGCGGAGTGGAAAACGCCGCTCACCCCCCTGCCGGGGGGCGTGGGGGGTCGCCCCCCACCACAACACCGTCCAGGGAGGTTGAGGGGCGTATGGAGACGCAGGAAGACATGGACACGCTGGTCATCGCGGGTGAGGAGGTGGGGTCCCGGCTGATCATGGGGACCGGGGGCGCGCCGAGCATGCAGGTGCTGCGTGAGGCGCTGGCCGCGTCGGGGACGGAGCTGACCACGGTCGCGATGCGTCGGGTGGACCCCTCGGCCCGCGGTTCGGTGCTGGACGTGCTGAACGACTGCGGCATCCGGGTGCTGCCGAACACGGCGGGGTGTTTCACGGCGGGCGAGGCGGTGCTGACCGCCAAGCTCGCTCGCGAGGCGCTCGGGACGAACTGGGTCAAGCTGGAAGTGATCGCGGACGAGCACACGCTGCTGCCCGACCCGATCGAGCTGGTCGACGCGGCCGAGCAGCTCGTCGACGACGGGTTCGTCGTGCTGCCGTACACGAACGACGATCCCGTCCTGGCGCGGCGGCTGGAGCAGATCGGGTGCGCGGCGGTGATGCCGCTCGGGTCGCCGATCGGGTCGGGGCTCGGGATCCGCAACCCGCACAACATCGAGCTGATCGTCGAGCGGGCGGGCGTTCCGGTGATCCTGGACGCCGGGGTCGGGACCGCGTCCGACGCCGCGCTGGCGATGGAGTTGGGCTGTGACGCGGTGCTGCTGGCGACCGCGGTCACCCGCGCCCAGTCCCCGGCGCGGATGGCGGCCGCGATGCGGCACGCCGTGGAGGGGGGACGGTTGGCGCGGTTGGCGGGACGCATCCCCAAGCGCCGCTACGCGCAGGCGTCCTCGCCGTTCGACGGGATCGCGACTCTGCAGTAGATCTTAAGAGTCGGGTATAGCGATTTTCGCTGGACCTGAAATGTGGACGGCTCGACACTGGAGCGGTCCACCCGGGTCCCGTGCGCCGCAACCCGGCGCGCCGCTTCGGGGTTCATGGAAACGTCCCATACCTAAGGTGCGTGACATGCAGCAGGAAAGCGGCGCGCGGGTCGACAGGCTCGCCGTGGGGGCCGCCACGGTCACGGTGGTCCTGTGGGCGTCCGCCTTCGTCTCGATCCGCAGCGCGGGCGCCGAGTACTCCCCGGGCGCCCTCGCCCTCGGCCGGCTCCTGTCCGGGACGGTCGTCCTCGGTGCGCTGTGGCTCGTCCGGCGCGAGGGGCTTCCACCGAGGGGCGCGTGGCCCGGCATCGTCACCGCTGGGATCCTCTGGTTCGGCGCGTACATGGTGGCCCTGAACTGGGGCGAGCAGCTCGTGGACGCCGGCACCGCCGCCCTGGTCGTCAACATCGGACCGATCCTCATCGCGCTGCTCGGCGGCTGGCTGCTGCAGGAGGGGCTGCCTCCTCGGCTGCTGCTCGGCATGGCCGTGTCGTTCGCCGGTGCGGCCGTCGTCGGGCTGTCGATGTCCGGAGAGGGCAGTTCGTCCGTCGGCGGGGTGCTGCTCTGCCTCGTCGCCGCCGTCACCTACGCGGCGGGCGTCGTCAGCCAGAAACCGGCGCTGCGGCACGCGTCGGCGTTGCAGTTCACCACGTTCGCCTGCGCGATCGGCACCCTCGCCTGCCTGCCGTTCTCCTGGCAACTCGTCTCGCAGGCCGCGGACGCCCCGGTCGGCGCGACCCTCAACATGGTCTACCTGGGCGTCTTCCCCACCGCGCTCGCGTTCACGACGTGGGGGTACGCGCTGGCGCGCACGTCCGCGGGGAAGATGGGCGCGACCACCTACGCCGTCCCGGCCCTGGTCGTGTTGATGTCGTGGCTGTTCCTCGGCGAGGTCCCGGGCCTGATCACCCTCGGCGGCGGTCTGCTCTGCCTCGCCGGTGTGGCCGTGTCCCGCAGCACCCGGCGGGCGCGCCGCGCCGTCGCGCCCGAGCCGGTGTCCCCGGCGAAATCACCCTCCGGGCTCATCGATGCTCATACTCACGACTGATGAGTTCCTTACCGAACCGCCCGTAAACTCGCAGCGATGGACACGACGGTTGCCGATCCCCTCGTCGGGCGGGTGCTCGACGGGCGCTACCGCATTGAGTCTCGCATCGCGCGCGGCGGCATGGCGACGGTCTACCTCGCGCGCGACCTGCGACTCGACCGCGTCATCGCGATCAAGGTGATGCACGCGGGGCTGGCCTCCGACGAGGACTTCGTCGCCCGCTTCATCGGCGAGGCCAAGGCCGCGGCGGCGCTGTCCCACCCGAACGTCGTCGCCGTCTACGACCAGCGCACCGACGGCGAGCACGTCTTCCTCGTCATGGAGTACGTCGCCGGTCACACGCTCCGCGACGCGCTGACCTCGGTCGGACGGTTCGGTCCCCGCGCCGCCCTGGAGATCATGCAGCCGGTGCTGGCCGCGCTCGGCGCCGCGCACCGCGCCGGTCTCGTGCACCGCGACGTCAAGCCGGAGAACGTCCTCATCACCGAGGACGGTCAGGTCAAGGTCGCCGACTTCGGGCTGGCCCGGGCCGAGACGGCGAGCAAGATGACCAAGACCGGGATCATCATCGGGACGGTCGGCTATCTCGCGCCCGAGCAGGTCGTGTCCGGGGACGCCGACGTCCGCTCGGACGTGTACGCCGCCGGGGTCATGCTGTTCGAACTGCTCACCGGGCGGCTCCCCCACCAGGCCGACACGCCCCTCGCCGTCGCCTACAAGCACGTCAACGAGACGGTGCCGGCGCCGTCCGGCGTGGTCCCCGGCATCCCCACCCGGGTGGACGAGCTGGTCACCGACGCGACGAGCCACGACCCGCAGCGCCGCCCGCAGGACGCGAACCAGTACCTCGCCGAGGTCGCCGAGGTGTTCGGCGGGCTGCCCCCCGACATCGACGGCCGGATCGCGGACGCGTCGGACAACGACACGCGCGTCCTGGAGGCCCCGGCCGCCGGCGACCACACCGCCGTCCTCGACGCGGGCACCCTGCCCGCCGCGCAGCGGCCCGAACGCACCCGGGCCGACCGTGCCATCGGCGCGTTGACCGGCCCTTACGTCCTCCTCGCCCTCGGCCTGGTCGCCGCGGTCATCCTCGGGTGGGCGGTCTGGTACCAGACGTCGGGGCAGTACGAGCGCGTTCCGTCGTCCATCATCGGCATGAAGGTCACCGACGCCCGCGACCGGCTGGAGAGCGCCGGGCTGCATGTGCAGACCGCGAAGGCCGTCTACGACGACCGCGTCCACAAGGGCGGCGTCGCCAGGTCCGACCCGCCCGCGGGCTCCCGCATCGCCAGGGGCGAGACGGTCACACTCACCCCGTCCAGGGGCATCACGCCGAAGAAGGTGCCCGACGTCGAGGGCAAGTCGCTGGACGACGCCAAGCAGACCCTCGAGGACGAGGGCTTCACCGTCGGCCGGACGAGCAGGACCCCCTCCCAGACCGTCCCCAGGGACAGGGTCGTCGGCACCGACCCCGAGGCGGGCGCGCGACTGTCCCCGGACGAGCCGGTCGGAATCGTCGTCTCCTCCGGCATGTCGATGCCGGGCCTCCTCGGCCAGAACGGCGACACCGCCGCCAACCAGCTCCGCTCGATGGGTCTGAAGGTCAAGGTCGAGAAGAAGAAGGTCGACGGCAAACCCGCGAACACGGTCCTCGAACAGGACCCCGCCGAGGGCACCGGCGTGTCCCGTGGCGACGAGGTCACGCTCGTCGTCAACAAGCGCGACTGCATCGTCGACGCGGGCCCGTTCGAGTTCGGCTGCAACGACGGCGAGCCGACCGAGAACATCCCCGTCCCGAACATGACGGGCCGTGACGTGAACGACGCCAGGCGGGCCCTGGAAGACTCCGGATTCAAGGTGAAGATCACGGGTTTCGGTGGGAACACGGTCCGTTTCCAGTCCCCGAGCGACGGCGAGGCGCCGCGCGGCTCCACCGTCACGATCGTGCGGGGGCCGTGACATGGGAAACCCGGTCGGCGCGCACGTCCCCGTGGCCGGTGGCCTCGCCACCGGCGGCCTGAAGTACGCCGCCGAGATCGGCGCGGAGGCCGTCCAGGTCTTCGTGGCCAACCCGCGCGGCTGGGCGCTTCCCGCGGGCAGGCCCGCCGAGGACGAGAAGCTGCGCGCCCGCACCGACGTCCCCGTCTACGTGCACACCCCGTACCTGGTCAACGTCGGCTCGCCCACCCCCGACACCCTGGCCAGGTCGGTCGCGGCGATCCGTCACTCCCTGACCCGCGGGCACGCGATCGGCGCCCGCGGCGTGGTGGTGCACACCGGCTCCTCGGTCTCCCAGACCTATGACCAGGCCATGTCCCAGGTCCGCGAGCACGTCCTCCCGCTCCTCGAGGAGATCCCCGACGACGGCCCGGACCTCCTCCTGGAACCCATGGCCGGCCAGAACAACATGCTCTGCGCGAGAGTGCAGGAGCTGGGCCCGTTCTTCGACCGGCTGGAGCATCATCCGAAGCTGGGCGTCTGCTTCGACACCTGCCACGCCTTCGCCGCCGGTCACGACCTCGCGGCACCCGGTGGCGTCAAGGAGACCCTCGACGCGCTGGTCGCCACGGTCGGGGAGGGGCGGCTGAGACTCGTCCACGCCAACGACTCCAAGGACCCGTGCGCGTCCGGCAGGGACCGTCACGAGAACATCGGCGCGGGCCGGATCGGCGAACAGGCCTTCGCGGACCTCTTCCGGCACCCCGCCGTGACGGGTGTGCCGTTCCTCATCGAGACCCCGGGTCGCGCCCCCGAGCCCCACGCCAAGGACATCGCCACCCTCAAACGCCTCCGCGACGCCCTCTGACCTTCCGCGGAGGGCCGGGGCGACATGCGCGAAAGTCGACTCGGGCGCCGCTGAACAACCCCCCGACTGTTCCGCGACGCCCGAGCCACAGGTCACCGGATCCCACCCCCCCGGTACGGGATCCAGCGACTCCGATCCGGCGTGCGCCGGATCTCCGGATTTGCTTTTGTGGGAGGTTCTCGCGGCGTGATCCGGCCGCCCGCCCCTCCGGGGGCGGTTGTGGTCGTTGGTGCCACTGAGAACTCTAGGGGTGTGATGCCTCCGTCAATGCACCTGGAAACGCGGGCCTCGATGAGCGGTAGGTAGTCGGAGATGTGCGTAGAGTAGTCGTCCGATGAGCGGTCGGTTCGGCGGGACGAACGGTCGGCGGGAACGGTCCACGGCGTGGTGGACGCGCCGGTCGACGGTCCGCGGGCGGTCAGCGGGCGACCCTGCCGTCGGGCAGGTGCAGTCTCATCAGCGCGCGGTGGGCGCGGCGCGGGACACGGCGGCGGGTCAGCAGCGACACGGCGACCATGACGAGGCAGGCCGCGGGGGCGGCGACGGCGGTGGGCTGGGCGAGTACGGTCATGGTCCAGCCCGTCCAGGGGGCGGCGAACAGGCGGGCGAGCCCTGCGGCGACGGCGAGGCTCCCGCCGGTGAGCAGCCCTGCGGCGGCACCTGCGGCGGTCAGCCCCCGCCACCAGATGCCGAGGACGAGCAGCGGGCACAGGGAGCACGCCGAGACGGACAGGGCCAGCGTGACCAGGTCGGCCGCGCCGTGCGAGCCGATCTTCGGCAGGACGGCGAGCGGCGCGGCCACGGCGAGCACGGCGCCGGCGCGGAACGCGGCGATGCCACCCCTGCGGCGGGTGCTCTGCGAGATCGTCCCGGCGAGGGCCACCACGACCCCGCAGGACGTGGAGATGAACGCGGCGAACGCCCCAGCGGCGATGAGGCCGGTGAGCAGCGCGCCGCCGGGGCCGGGCAGCATCCGCTGCGGCAGGGTCAGGACGGTCGCGTCGGTGTCGCCGGTCATCAGCAGTTCGGGGGCGTAGAGGCGGCCCAGCATCCCGTAGAGGGTGGGGAACACGTAGAACAGAGCCAGCAGGGCGGGCACGAACGCGGCGGTGCGGCGGGCCGACGCTCCGCTGGCGCTGGTGTAGAAGCGCATGAGGACGTGCGGCAGGCCCATCGTGCCGAGGAGGACGCCGAGCAGCGCGGAGTAGGTGTGGAACAGGCCGTGGGGACGGTCGCGCCCGAACGGCGTCGTCCAGGTCGCTCCGTCCTGGACGGGCAGCCCCTCGGCGTGCGGGACCGCCGCGCCCGCGGGGAACACCAGGCCGGTTCCCGCGCCGATGGTGTGCCTGCCGGGCCGGAGCGGCACGAGGTCGCCGTGGTGGCGGACGCCGTCCACCCGCCCTCGCGCGGTGACCGTGACGGCGGCGGGGACGGTGACGACGACGTCGGTGCTGACCTGCACCCGAGTCGTGGGCCCGAAATGCGGCGGGTCTCCGGCGGCCGGGTCGTGTCCGTCTCCGAGGTTCCACACGCTCAGCAGGACGACCGCGGGCACGGCCACGGCGACCAGCTTCACCCAGAACTGGACGGCCTGCACGGCGGTGACCCCGCGCATCCCACCGGACGCGGCGAGCAGCAACGCGACGACGACGATGACCGCCCATCCCGTCCAGATGGGCGCGCCGGTCAGGACCCGCAACGTCACCCCGGCACCCTGGAACTGCGGCAGCAGGTAGAACCAGCCGACGAAGCAGACGCAGCCGGTGACGATGCGCCGGACGGCCCGGGAACCGAGCCGCCATTCGGCGAAGTCGGGCACCGTGTAGGCGCCGGACCGGCGCAGCGGCGCGGTGACGAAGGCCAGCAGCAGGACGAACCCGGCGGTCGCGGCGATGGGAAACCACAGCATGTCGGCGCCGTAGGCGAGCACCAGCCCGGCGGAGCCGAGGATCGCGGCGGCGGAGATGTACTCGCCGCCGATCGCCGACGCGTTCCACCAGGGCGTGACACCGCGGGAGGCGACCAGGAAGTCGGCGGCGGTTCCGGCGGAGCGGCGGCTGCGGACCCCGTGGACGGACGTCGCCGCCAGCACCGCGACCAGCGCGACGAGCGCCGCGGCGGCGGTCACGGACCGTCCACCGGCCTCGTCAACTCGCGTTCCGCCCGCTCGGCACGTCTCAGCTGCCGTAGCGACACCGCGACCCAGACGGGCTGGACGGCGATGAGCAGGACGACCCAGCTCAGCGGGACGCCGCCGAGCCGCGCCCGCGCGACGGCGGGGACGAGGGCGAGCAGCGCCGGCAGCCCCGCCACCACGGCCAGCACGATCGCGAGGGTCCCGAGGGCGATGCGCAACTGGGCACGGATCAGGGCGGAGACCTCGGCACGCCCCGACGGTTCACCGTGGAGGTCCCCGTGAAGGTCTCCGTGAAGGTCCCCGTGAAGGTCTCCGTGAAGGTTCCGGTGCGGGTCACCGTGCGGAGCCGTCCACCCGCACTCCCCCGAACAGTCGGGGTCGGTATGAAGGGGATCGGGGTCCTGTGGCTCGGTTCCGGGCGGTTCGGGCGCCCCGGCCCGGTCGTCGGCGGAGCGGGCCCCGGGCGGCGGCGCCGCGTCCGCGGAGGTCCGCGCGCGGACCCTGCCGGAGACCACCGTCCGGCGTTCACCGTTCATCGGGCGCGCCTCCCGAGCCGTCGTCCGTACCGTCCGGCTGGTGGAACCGGCGGACCAGCCGTTCCCGCACCTCACGGGTGTGGCGGCGGCTGACCTGCAGAAGCTCGTCGCCGATCTGGACGGCGGCGCGGCCACCGTCGAACCGGACCTCCGTGATGTGCGCGGCGGCGACGAGGGTGCTGCGGTGGATCCGGATGAACCCGGCGGCCTCCCACCGTCTGGTCAGCGCCGACAGCGGCATGCGGACGAGGTAGCCGCCGTCGGCGGTGTGCAGCCGGACGTAGTCGCCCTGCGCCTCCACGTAGGTGACCGCGCGGCGGGACACGAGCCGCGTCCGTCCGCCGAGTTCGACGGGGATCATCTCGTCGTCGGGGTCGCGGGCCTGCGCGGGCGGCGGCACCGCCCGTCCGACGGCCCCGACGACGCGCCGCACCGACTCGGCGAGCCGTTCCGGGCGGACGGGCTTCAGCAGGTAGTCGAGCGCGCCGAGTTCGAAGGCGGTGACGGCGCAGTCGTCGTGCGCGGTCACGAACACGACGTGCGGGGGCGCGGCGAAGCCGGTGAGCAGGCGGGTGAAGTCGAGCCCGTCGAGACCGGGCATGCGGATGTCCAGGAAGACGGCGTCGAGGCGTTCGCCCTCGACGAGCATGCGGCTCAGGTCGCGCAGCGCGGACGAGGCGTCGCCCGCGCGGCTGACCCGGCCGACCCGCGGATCCTTGCGGAGCAGGTAGGTCAGTTCCTCCAGGGCGGGACGTTCGTCGTCGACGGCCAGGACGTGAAGCATGAGGGCGACTTTGCCGCGATTACCGTCTGTCCGCAATCGGTTCCGAAAAGTGAGTGGCGTGTCGCGGCGGCACGGATCAGTCCGGAAACACGCCGGGACGGTACTTCGGGACGCGTAAACTCACCTTGGTCCCGGCGCCGAGCGCGGTCTCGACGGTCAGCCCGTACTCGTCCCCGTAGACCTGGCGCATCCGCTCGTCGACGTTCGCGAGGCCGATGCCGGCGCCGCAGTCGCCGCGCCGCGCGCGGGCCGCGACGCTCCCCCAGCCGACCGGCCCCGGGCGCCCGAGCGGCGCGGAAAGGATCTCCCGGAGCCGCTCGGGGTCCATGCCGACACCGTCGTCCTCGACGCTGATCGCGGCCTCGGCGCCGGAGTCGCGCGCCACGATCGAGATGTGGAACACCCCGCCCGCGTCGGCCATGCCGTGCCGGACGGCGTTCTCGACGAGCGGCTGCAACGCGAGGAAGGGCACCGCGACGGGCAGCACCTCGGGCGCGATCTCGACCCGGACCTTCAGCCGGTCGCCGAACCTGGCGCGCTCCAGCAGCAGGTACCGGTCGATGGAGCGAAGCTCGTCGGCGAGGGTGGTGAAGTCGCGCGGGTTGCGGAACGAGTACCGGGCGAAGTCGGCGAAGTCGAGCAGCAGCGCGCGGGCGCGTTCGGGGTCGGTGCGGACGAACGAGGCGATCGTCGTCAGCGAGTTGTACACGAAGTGCGGGGAGATCTGGGCGCGCAGGGCCCGCAGTTCGGCCTCGGCGAGCCGGAGGCGGGTGTCGTCGAGCCCGGCGAGTTCGAGCTGGCCGGTGACGAGCCGGGCCGCCTCGCCGACCGCCCGGACCCTGGCCGTGGACGGTGTCCGCCAGTACACCGTCATCGCCCCCTCGACGTGCCCCTCGACGGTCAGCGGCGCGACCATCGCCACCTGGACGGGGCACCGCGGATCGCGGCAGCCGAGCAGCTCGGGGGCGACGACCCGGGGGCGGCCCGAGGCGAGCACGGGCAGGGCGTCCCGGACGGCCCGGGGCGCGTGGGCGCCGCGGCCCGCGCCGTCCCACGCCAGCAACCTCGGCATCGCCGGGACGTGCCCGGACTCACCGTCGCCGGGGACCCCGGGGGCGTCGAACCCCTCCTCCGGCGGCAGCACCCCCACGAGCGCGACGGCCTCGGCGCCGAGCAGCGGCCGCAGCCGCCGGGCGGCGGTGCGGGCGGAGTCCTCGGTCAGCCCGCCGCGCAGCGGCGGCGACGCCCGCGCGATCAGGTGCAGCGCCGCGAACGTCGCCTTCTCGGCCGCGTCACCGGGCGCCCGGCGCGGCAGGCCGCGGGCCCGGCCGCGCGGAAGACCGCGCAGCAGGCCGCGCGGGCGCGGGAAGCCGCGCGGGAGGTCGCGTCGAAGGTCGCGGGGCAGTCCGAGCCTCCGGCGCAGCGCCCACGCCCCCGCGGCGGCGCAGGCGGTCGTGGCGCACCCCACGACCGCGGCGACGGACGGTAGGACCATGGAAACGTACGGTAACGTCTGTCGCCCCCGCGGGTCAGTGTGTTGCCCATTTACGATGGTCTCGGCTGGGCCACATCCGCGGTGGCGGCGGACGGCCGGTCACAGCGGCCGGTCACGGCGACAGGTCACGGCGACAGGTCACGGCGACAGGTCACGGCGGCCCGATTACCGCAGCCCGATCGCAGCGACAGGTCACGGCGGCCCGATCGCAGCGGCCGGTCACGGCGGCCCGGTCACAGCGGTGGGGACTCGCCCTCGTCCTCCTGGTAGGAGTAGCGCTGCTCCCGCCAGGGGTCGGCGACGTTGTGGTAGCCGCGTTCCTCCCAGAATCCGCGGCGGTCCTTCACCAGGTACTCCACGCCCCGCACCCACTTCACGCTCTTCCACGCGTACAGGTGCGGGACGACGATACGCAGCGGGAACCCGTGGTCGGGGGTGAGCCGCTCGCCGTCGCGATGGGTGGCGAACATCGTCCCGTCGGCGAGGAAGTCGCTCATCCGGATGTTGGCGCTGTAGCCGTACTCGGCCCAGACCATCACGTGCGTCACGTCCGGCGCGGGCGGCGCCAGCTCCACCATCGCCGAGCCCGCGACGCCCGCCCACTCGTTGTCGGGGATCGTGAACTTCGTCACGCAGTGGAAGTCGCCGACGGCGGTGGACTTGGGCAGCGCGTCGAACTCGTCCCATGACCAGCGGTACTGCTCCCCCGACTCCGTGGCGCCGAAGACGCGGAAGTCCCAGTCGTCGGGCCGGAACTTCGGGACGGGGCCGTAGTGCAGGACCGGCCAGCCCCGGGGGACGTACTGGCCGGGCGGCAGATCGCCGGGCGGCGGTGCGGGCTGTTCGGGGTGGGACATGACGCGGCCATCCTGCCATCCGGCGTGAGGTGAGCCATATTCGGGGTGCGCGCGGGGACCGCGCGGTGTCGGCGCGGAGCCGGACCGGTTAAGCTGAGTCCGTGCGCAACGTCGTCTATTTCTTTTGGTTCGACCAGCCCGGGCGGCTGGTCTGCCGGACGTTGCGCTGACAGACCACCTGACGAGAAGCCCCGGGCCGCACTGGCCCGGGGCTTCCGTCGTCTTCAGGGCATGTTCGCGGGGTCCACCAGGGACCCCGCGCGAACGAGAGAGGCAACACCCATGGTCGTCGTCATGGCCCCGGAGGCCAACGAAGCGGACATCGAGGCCGTCGTCTCGCTGGTCGAGATGGCGGGGGGTGAGGCTTTCGTGAGCCGCGGCGTGGAGCGGACCATCGTCGGGCTCGTCGGCGACGTCCAGCAGTTCGGTTCGCTGAATCTGCGGGCGCTGCGCGGCGTCCACGACGTCCTGCGCATCTCCGCACCGCACAAGCTTGTCAGCCGGGAGAACCACGCCGAACGGTCGGTCGTGCGGGTCGGCGGCGTGCCGATCGGCCCGGGGACCATGACGCTGATCGCCGGGCCATGCGCCGTGGAGACGCCCGAGCAGACCCTCGGCGCCGCGCAGATGGCGCAGGCGGCCGGGGCGACGCTGCTGCGCGGCGGCGCGTTCAAGCCGCGGACGTCCCCGTACGCGTTCCAGGGCCTCGGTGAGGCCGGGCTGCGCATCCTCGCGGACGTGCGGGAGGAGACGGGCATGCCGGTCGTCACCGAGGTGGTGGACGCCGCCGACGTCGACCTCGTCGCCTCCTACGCCGACATGCTCCAGATCGGCACCCGCAACGCGCAGAACTTCGCGCTGCTCCAGGCCGCGGGCGAGTCCGGCAAGCCGGTCATGTTGAAGCGCGGGATGAGCGGGACGATCGAGGAGTGGCTGATGGCCGCCGAGTACGTGGCGCAGCGCGGCAACCTCGACATCGTGCTGTGCGAGCGCGGCATCCGCACGTTCGAGAAGGCCACCCGCAACACCCTGGACATCTCCGCGGTGCCGGTGGCGCAGCGCCTCTCCCACCTGCCGGTGATCGTGGACCCGTCCCACTCGGGCGGCAGCCGCGACCTCGTCCTGCCGCTGACCCGCGCCGCGATCGCCGTCGGCGCCGACGGCGTGATCATCGATGTGCATCCGCACCCGGAGACGGCGCTGTGCGACGGCCCGCAGGCCCTTGTGGACGGCGACCTGCGCGAACTCGCCAAGCTCGTCCGCGACCTGCCGCCGATCGTCGGCCGCGCCCTCACCCGGGCGACCGACCCCGACGCCGTGCCCGCCTGATCGGTATCGTTCCCACCATGGAGTACTGGACCCCCAACTGCGGCCCGCCCGCGCCCCGCACGGGGCGCGGCGACCGCACTCGCTGACCGAGTCCTGAGACGGCGGCCCGGCGCGCTGCGCGCCCGGCCGGTGTCCTCCTGCGCCCCGAATCCGGATCCCCTCTCCGAATTCGAGTCCAGGAGTCACTCCTCGTGTCACAGCACACGGCCGCCCGCGCCCGGCGCGGCGGCCTCCACATCCTGTTCGCGGCGTCCCTGTGGGGCACCACCGGTACCGTCCGCACCTTCGCGGACGGCTCGTCGGCGTTCTCGGTCGCCGCGATCCGTGTCGTCGTCGGCGGGCTGGTCCTGTTCGCGCTCGCCGCGGCCTCCCGGCGCGGCGCCGGGCTGCGCCACCTGTTCCGCGACCGCCGCAACGTGCCACTCGTCGGCGCCGGCGCGGTCACGATCGCCCTGTACCAGACGGCGTTCTTCGTCGCCGCCGGACGCACCGGCGTCGCCATAGCCACCGTCGTCACGATCGGCAGCGCGCCCGCGTTCACCGGCGCGATCGGGCTGGTGGTCAGGCGGTCGGCGCCGGGCGGCCGCTGGGCCCTGGCGACCGCCGGCGCCGTCGCCGGCTGCGCACTCCTCGTGGGCGGCGGCCGGGACGCGGGCGCCGACCCCGCCGGGATCGCGCTGGCGCTACTGTCCGGGCTGTCGTACGCGGTGTACGCGACGGTCGCGTCCGTCCTCATCACCCGGGGCGAGGAGGACCGGGCCGTCGCCGGGGCGCTGTTCGGGGCGGCGGCCGTCCCCCTCGTCCCGGTCCTGCTGACCCAGCCCACGGGCTGGCTGGCCACGGCGCCGGGCGCGCTGATCGCGCTCTACCTGGGCGTGGTCACCACCGGCGGCGGCTACCTGCTGTTCGCGCGCGGCCTGCGCACGACGCCCGCCACCACGGCGACGACGCTGACGCTGGCGGAACCGGCCGTGGCGGCGGTGCTGGGCATCGCGCTGCTGGACGAACGTCTCGGCCCGATCGCGCTCGGCGGTCTCGGGCTGGTGGCGGTGAGTCTGGTCGTCCTCGTCGCGCCCGTTCGGCGGCGGAAAGCAGCCGAACGTGCACAGCCCGGTAACAAATTGGTCTGAACCATTGGCCCGGGGACGCGCGCGGGGCGAGGATGGCCGCCATGACATCGGGCGATGGTGACGCCGGGGGGCGGCTGTTCCCGGAGGATCTCGAAGGCGTCGACCCGGTCGCCGCGGTGATGCTGGCCGACGCGTGCCGCGCCGTCTCCGCCTACCCGGAACTCGTGGTGCTGGGCGCGCTGTTCACCGCGGCCGAGCGCGTCCCCGGCGGCTGGCAGATCGTGTGCCCGTGCGACCCGCTGCCGCAGGGCGCACGCGAACTCCTGGCCGTCCATCTGGATGACCGGGCGGCCCTGGCGAACGCGGAGGAGGCCCGCCGGCTCACCGTCGCGGCGCGGACGCTGCAGGAGGAGGCCGCCGACGAGGTGATCGCGGCCGGGCGGCGGTTCCGGATCGTGCGGATCGAACAACTCGTCCGCACCGGCCCGGACGGTCCCGAGCCGCCCCGCCCGACCGACCTCGACCCGCGGCCCCGCGGCCATCGCTCCACGCGCCCCTACGACCTGCTGCCCGAGAACGGCCCGGCCTCCGACGTCGCGATCGCCGAGCTGCTGAGCCAGGTGCTGAACGCGGCGGCGGGCGGCGAGCCGTCCGGTGTTTCCACGCCGGTCGCGTTGGCGCCCGCGTTCACCGTCGCGGAACGGGGCGAGCGCCGCTGGCGTCCGGTCGGGCGGCTGCACGACGCCCCGCAGCAGGCCCGCGACTCCCTGGTCACCTACTTCCGGCACGTGGTCCCCGCCGTGGAGAGCCCCGCCTCGACGGACGTCGCCCAGTTCGCGGAGGCCGCGGCGCTGATGGAGGACGAGACGCGCCGCAACGGCATCGCCGTCGCCGGCCGCCGGTTCCGCATCGTCCGCATCGAACGCGTCACGCTGATGGGCCCGGACGGCCCCGAACCCCCGCGCCCGACCGACTTCGACGCGCGCTGAGTTTATTGCAGGCACGGCCCACTGCGCTCGCCTGGCGGCTCGCTACGTGACCGTTCCTGGGGCGAACGCGGCATCGCTTCGCGATCTGCCCGACTCCGCTCGCCTTCGGCATCGCTACATCGGGCAGGTCACGCGTTCGCGCGCGGGGCTGAGGTCGCTGTACTTATTGCAGGACCGCCCCACTGCGCTCGCCTAACGGTTCGCTACGTGACCGTCCCTGGGCGAACGCGCATCGCTTCGCGATTCGCCAGGTTTCGCACGCGTTCGGCAGCGCTGCACCAGGCGGGTCACGCGTTCGCGCGCGGGGCTGTGTTACTACAGGCCCGGCTCGCTACGTGACCGTCCCTGGGCGAACGCGCATCGCTTCGCGATCCGGCAGGTTTCGCACGCCTTCGGCGGCGCTGCACCGGGCAGGTCACGCGTTCGCGCGCGGGGCTGAGGTCGCTGTGTTGATACCAAGACCGGAACACTGCGCTCGCCTAGCGGACCGCTACGCGACCGGGACTGGGCGAACGCGCATCGGTTCGCGATCCGGCAGGTTTCGCTCGCCTTCGGCGGCGCTGCACCGGGCGGGTGACGCGTTTGCGTGCGGGTTGAGGTTGTTGTGTTTGTGGGAGGACCGGCCCACTGCGCTCGTCTTGTGGCTTGCTGCGGGAGCGGGGGTGGGCGAACGTGTGTCGCTTCGCGTGTGGGGGTGAGGTCGCTTCGGAGCGGCGTCAGCGCGCGTTTGGGGGCGTGGCCGGGTCGGCGTAGGCGGGGCGGTGTTCCTGGACGGATTCCACGAGTTGTTCGGCCAGTTCACCGACGTCCAGGCGCTTCTCGATCTGGCGCAGGTCGTCGATCTTCGCCCTGGTCTCGGCGCGGCGGGGCGCCAGGACCGTGCAACAGTCCTCGTCCGGCAGCTCGGAGATCGTCAGGGTGCGGATCCGGCGGGCCTGGTCCATGATCTCGACCTTGTCCATGCCGACGAGGGGCCGCAGGATCGGCAGCTCGACGGCGTCGTCCAGCGCGGTGATGTTGGCGAGCGTCTGGCTCGACACCTGACCGAGCGCGTCGCCGGTGATCAGTGCGCCGCCGCGCAGGCGGCGGGCGAGCAGCTCGCCGGTGCGCAGCATCAGCCGGCGCTGCGCGACCACGGCGAGCCGGTCGGCGCCGGACGACTTGATCTGCTGCTGCGCCTTGCCGAACGGGACGACGAACAGCCGGGAGCCGCCCTGGAACTTGTCCAGCTCGCGGACCAGCGCGTACGCCTTGTAGATCGACTCGGGGCCGGTGAAGGGCATGCCGGAGAAGTGCAGGTAGTCGACGCGCAGGCCGCGGCGCATCATCCGGTACGCGGCGACGGGCGAGTCGATGCCGCCGGACATCAGCACGAGGGCGCGGCCGCTCATGCCGACGGGCAGGCCGCCCTGGCCGGGCAGCCCACCGGAGTAGACGAACACCTCGTCGCGGTCGACCTCGATCGACAGGGTGTGCTCGGGGTCCTTGAGCCGGACGGGCTGCCCGTACCTGGCGGTGAGGAGGGTGCCGATGTGCCGGTCGAGTTCGGTGGAGGTCATCGGGAACCGCTTGTCGCGGCGGCGGGACCGGACGGCGAACGCGCCGGTGCGGCCGTCCATGAGTTCGAGCGCGGCCTGTTCGACGCTGGCGAGGTCCTTGCCGACGCGCCAGGCCCGGTGCGCCCACACGATGCCCATGACGTCGGTGATCCGCTGCGCGACCCGGTCCATGGTGACGAGGTCGGCGTCGTGTTTGCGGACGATGAACACGCCGTGCCGCCGGATCACGTCGACCCGGGCGATGGGCCGGACGGCGGCGCGCACGTTGTCGGCGAGGCGGCGTTCGAACTGCTCGCGGTTCTTGCCCTTGAGGACGACCTCGCCGAGTTTGAGCAGCACACACGGCTCGCCCGCGACGGGCGACTGTTCGCGGACGTCCGCCGCCGCGGTGTCGAGCGTGGTCATGCGTGGTCCTCCTGGCGGGAACAAGGTCCGAGGGGTGGAACTCCAGTGTGGCTCAGACTGAGCAACACCGCGACTCGGTCAGCGTGTTCCCGCCCGGAGGGCCGGTCGGTCGGAGACGCCCGCTCAGCCGAAGAAGACCTCGGCCTCGGAGTAACGCTCCAGCGGGACGGTCTTCAGCTCCTTGGTGGCCTCGTCGAGACCGACCCGGATGATGTCGGTGCCCTTGAGCGCGACCATCTTGCCGTAGTCGCCGTCCTTGACGGCGTCGATGGCCTGGAGGCCGAAGCGGGTGGCGAGGACGCGGTCGAACGCGGTGGGCGTGCCGCCGCGCTGGATGTGCCCGAGCACGGTGGCGCGGGCCTCCTTGCCGGTGCGCTTCTCGATCTCGTCGGCCAGGAGCTGGCCGATGCCGCCGAGCCGGACGTGCCCGAACGCGTCCCGCTCGCCGGTCTGCAAGCGCATCTGCCCGTCGATGGGGTGGGCGCCCTCGGACACCACGATGATCGGCGCGTAGCGGGTCTTGAACCGGCTCTCGACGTACTGGCAGACCTTCTCGATGTCGAAGGGCCGCTCGGGGATGAGGATGACGTTGGCGCCCGCGGCCATGCCGACGTGCAGCGCGATCCAGCCCGCGTGCCGCCCCATGACCTCGCAGATCAGGGCGCGGTGGTGGCTCTCGGCGGTGGTGTGCAGCCGGTCGACGGCCTCCATGCCGATGTTCACCGCGGTGTCGAAGCCGAAGGTGTAGTCGGTGGCGTTGAGGTCGTTGTCGATCGTCTTCGGCACGCCGACGACCTTGACGCCCTGGGCGTACAGCTCCCGGGCGACGCCGAGGGTGTCCTCGCCGCCGATGGCGATCAGCGCGTCCACGCCGAGGCCGGCGAGATTGTCCTTGATCCGCTCGACCCCGCCCTCGACCTTGATCGGGTTCGTCCGGGACGAACCGAGGATCGTTCCGCCGCGCGGCAGGATCCCGCGCACGGCCTGGACGTCGAGGGCCACGGTGTCGCCTTCGAGGGGACCGCGCCACCCGGCGCGGAAGCCCACGAACTCGTAGCCGAAGACCTGGACGCCCTTGCGCACGACCGCGCGGATGACCGCGTTCAGGCCGGGGCAGTCACCGCCTCCGGTCAGCACTCCGACGCGCATGCCTTCTCCTTCTGCCACCGGGCTCCTCCCTCGGTCTTCACACCTCAGACTAGCCGTCCGGGCAGGACGGCACGGGGCATTCGCCGGGGACCCGGCGCGCCCTCATTGGTCTAGACCATAGCCGTTGCCGTGGGGTCGTCGCGCGGGGTCCCCACCGATCACGCGGATCCGTCCGCGGACGACCAGCGCCACCCCGCCCGGCACCCGCCTAACGGCCGCCCGGCGCGGCCGGGGCGGCGACGCGCCGTCGTAGGACCAGCGGGCCTCGACGAGCGCCAGTTCCCGTGCCGCCTCGGCGGTGAGTTCGGCGCGCCGGGCCCGCGCGAGGTCCCAGCCGTCCCGGAAGGATCCCCGGGTCGGACGTTCGGCCGCCCAGCCGGCGAACGTCGCCGTCCAGGACGCGCCGTACGAGCCGGCGAGCAGCGGCCAGGCGCGGGCGACCTCACCGGCCCGTTTGGCGAGGATGCCGCGCGCGGTCGCCCGGACCGCGTCGGCGTCGAACCCCTCGGGCAGGGGTCCACCCGCGGCCAGGGCCCGGACGAGGGCCCCCTGCGCGGCCGCCAGTTCGGTGTCGAAAAGTTCGCTCATGTGACCGCCGGGAATCCGGAGGCGGCGGCGATGGCGTCCAGCTCGGCCCGCAGCTCGTCGACGGGCGGGTAGTGGCCGTCGCGTTCCAGGAGGAACCCCGGCGGCCGGTGCCTGGCGCACAGCTCGGCGACCAGGTCCAGGACCTCGGACGGGACGGCGGCGGCATGCGTGTCGTGGTACCGCCCGCCCGCCTCGGAACCGCCGGCGACGTGGCAGTACGCGACACGGTCGAGCGGCAGGCGGTCGAGGAGGGCGAGGGGGTCCTCGCCGCGGTTGCGCGCGTTGGCGTACACGTTGGCGACGTCCAGCAGGAGGAGGGCGCCGGTGCGGTCCAGCAGTTCGGTAAGGAAGTCGGCCTCGGTGTACTCGGCGTCCGGCCAGTCGAAGAGCGTGGCGATGGGCTCGACGGCCAGCGGGACGGGCAGTTCCGCCCTGGTCCGGCGGATGTTGGCGGTGAGGACGTCCAACGAGGCCCGTGTCCGCGGGACCGGCAGCAGGTGACCGGCCTCGATCCCGCCCGCCCGGACGAACGCGACGTGCTCGCTCACCAGCGGCGCCTTCAGGGCCTCGGCGCACGCGGCGAGGTGCGCGACCCGGTCGGCGGCCACCGGCTCGGCGCCGCCGAGGGAGAGCTTCACGCCGTGCGGGACGATCGTCACGCCGCAGTCGCGCAGGGCCGCCAGGTCGGGTGCGGGACGCTCCGGATGGACGGACTCGGCGATCACCTCGGTGAAGCGCAGGCCGGGCAGCGCCTCGACGAATCCCGCGATCTCGGGACGCCAGCCGACGCCGACCCCGAGTTCCAAAACGGTGACGTCAGAAACCACCGCCGCCTCCGCACGAGCTGCCGCTGCTGCTCCCGCACGAGCTGCCGCTGCTGCTCCCGCACGAGCTGCCGCCCCCACACGAGCTGCTGCTGCTCCCGCACGAGGAACCGCCGGCCCCGCAGGAAACGGTCGAGCACACCACGTAGACGCTCGCACAGGACGTGCCGACGGGCATGGGGGTGGGGAACCTGGTCGTCCCGACGTAGCGGCCGAGCCCGATGGTCTGGACGAACACGGGGTCGTACGCCATCAACGCCACCGGTCCGAACACCGCGATGCCCAGCAGCGCCGACTGCGGGTCGAGATCGGCGTACGAGGGCTTGTGCGCCGGATTGAGGTGGGCGTTCGAGGTCCTGCTCCGCTCGACGAAGCGTTCGCCCTCCACCGTCAAGGGCCAGCGGGCACGGAGCAGGCGCTTCCCGATCACGTTGACGGCGAGCATGGCCGCCAACGGAAGCAGGAACTCCGGGAAGCCTTGGAAGAAGTCGGCGAAGTAGAGCAGGAGGCCGAGCGCCGTCCACGCCAGGCGGAGCAACCAGGAGGTCCGCCAGGCGCGCCAGTAGTTCGGACCGATCAGCGCGCCCTCCGCGACGAGCCCGTCGTGGAGCCGGTCGAGCGCGTCCCTGACGCCCTTCTCGTTGTTCAGTTGGTGGACCGTCCAGGCCAGGCCGCCAAAGAGCGCCATATAGATCGCCGCGTCCAGCGGCGCGCCCGCGGCGCGCTGGTCGGCGGTGGACGGCTTGGTCGCCGTCAACCGGCCGTCGGCGTGGGCGTCGACGAAGCCGTCGAGCCGCAGCGCCGCGATCGCCGTGGCGACCGCGTGCCGCCGGTCGCCGTGCAGATAGGCGACCTCGTACGGATGCAGGTCATGGGTCGGGGCGTGGCCGTTGGTCACGTCCGCCCACGCGTTCCGCAGGAACCTGAGCAGGACGATCCCTGCGGCGACATGGCCCGCGAAGAGTGCGAGTCCCAATAAGGCGTCGGCCATGGTGTTCTCCCGTCTGATACGCCTTCGATGATCGGGCGCTCGGCGATCAGACGCCGTGTCCCCCGTCACGGTTTCCGCCACGGATGTTCTCCTCGTCGAGGCCCCGCTCGATGGCGTAACGGACGAGTTCGACGCGGTTGTGGAGCTGGAGTTTGCGCAGCGTGTTCTGCACGTGGTTCTGCACCGTCCGGTGGGACAGGACGAGCCGTTCCGCGATCTGCTTGTACGTCAGGCCCTTGGCGACGAGCCGCAGGACCTCCGTCTCGCGTCCGGTCAGGCGCGGGGCGTCGTCGTCCGCGCGGGCGCCTTCGCCGTCTCCGGCGCCCTTCCCGGTGGCGAGCCTGCGGTACTCGCCGAGGACGAGTCCGGCGAGGCCGGGCGTGAACACGGCGTCGCCCGCGCCGGTGCGGCGGACCGCGTCCAGGAACTCCTCCCGCGCCGCGGACTTGAGCAGGTACCCGGTGGCGCCCGCCTTGACGGCGTCCAGGACGTCCTGCTGCTCGCCGCTCGCCGACAGCACCAGGACGCGGGCGGGCGGGTCGGCG
The DNA here is from genome assembly GCF_003634705.1 of Actinomadura pelletieri DSM 43383. GTDB lineage: Bacteria > Actinomycetota > Actinomycetes > Streptosporangiales > Streptosporangiaceae > Spirillospora > Spirillospora pelletieri. The sequence continues at coordinate 462,753 of NZ_RBWU01000003.1, forward strand.
GCGACCAGCCGGCGGGTCACCTCGACGCCGCTGATGTCGGGAAGCTGAAGGTCGACGACGGCGACCTGGGGACGTGTCGCGGCGGCGACACGGACGGCGGCGCGGCCCTCGCCCACGGTCGCGACCACCTCGTGACCGGCCTCGGCGAGGTCCCGGGCGACCGCGTCGCGCCACATCGGATGGTCGTCCACGACCATGACTTTGAGGGGAACGTCGCTCACGGGTCACACCCTAGGACGCGGCGCGGTCAGGGTCGGGGGACGGTCATCTCGATCTCGGTGCCCGCGCCGTCGGCGGTGGAGATCGCGACCGTGCCGCCGAGGTCGCGGACGCGGCCCTGGATGGACTGCGCGACGCCGAGCCGGCCGTCCGCCGCCGCCTCCGCCAGGCGCCCGGCGGGGATGCCGGGGCCGTCGTCGCGGACGCTGACCGTGACCTCTCCGTCGCCGTCCTCCAGGAGGATCCACGCGCGGACGCCGTCGCCGCAGTGGCGCCGGACGTTGTCCAGCGCCGCCGTCACCGCCGCGTCGATCTCCCGGGCGACACGGCCGGGCAGCGGCACCCCGGTCGCGGGCGTCGAGACCGTGACCGACGGGGACGCGTGCCGGTTCAGCGGCACACGGAGATCGACCTCGTCCGCGGCGGCGGAGTCGGGCCCGGTGGCGATGAGGGCCCGCAGCGCCGCCTCCTGCTCGCCCGCGAGCCGTCCGAGGTCCGCGGCCGCGCCGCCGAGTTCGTCGCCGCGGCGACGGACCATCGCCAGCACCTGGAGCACCGAGTCGTGGATGCGGCGGGCGAGCCGCTCCCGTTCCCGGGTGGCCGACTCCAGCTCCACGGCCCGCGCCAGCCGCGCCTCCGCGTCCAGCGCCAGCCGGACGACGTGCCCGCCGACGAGGCCCGCGAGGAGCAGCAGCACGATGCCGTTGAACGTCGCCAGGCCGATCTCGCCGACCGTCCCGGCGAGCGCGTGGACCAGCAGGTGGGCGGCCGACAGCACGAGCGCGGCGGCGACGCCGAGCCGCCGCCCGCCCGCCACCGCCCAGGACATGACCGCCGCCGCCACCCACGACACCGGCAGCGTCGGACGGCCGTCCGCGAGGTTCTCCGGCGTCTCCACCCACGCCGTCGCGAGCAGGCACCCGGACGCGACGACGAGATCGGCGACCAGCAGTGGCCATCTTCGCCGCCGCGCCCCCGTGAAGGCGGGCACCGTGAACGCCGTCCAGGCGGCCATGCCGGCGAGGACGGCCCAACCGCCGGCGGGACGGGCGTAGCCGTCGACGTTCATGACGATCAGGACGGCGGCATACCCCAAGGTCAGAACGCGGTAGACCGCCAGCGCCCGCCACAGCGCGGACTCCAGCCCCGGGCCCGCCCGCACACCGCGATCAGCCAGCGTCGGTCAACCCTCCGTCGTCCTCGACCGGCCGCACCGGCTTCCCGGCCAGCTCCGCCTTCACCTCGGCGGCGTAACGGTCGACGTACTCCTGGCCCGACAGCTCCCGGATCGCCGCCATGATCTCGTCGGTGACCTCCCGCAGGACCTCCCGGTCGTCCTCGCGGCCGTAGAAGCGGGAGAAGTCCAGCGGCTCGCCGAAGCGCACGCCGGGCCGCACCCCGAGCCGCGGCAGCGGCTTGCCCGGCGGCATCAGCTCGAACGTGTTGATCATCGCCATCGGGATCACCGGGACCCGGGACTTGAGCGCCAGCCGCGCCACGCCCGTCTTGCCGCGGTACAGCCGGTGGTCGGGCGCGCGGGTGCCCTCGGGGTAGATGCCGAGCAGCTTGCCCTCCGCGAGGATCCGCAGCCCCGTGCGCAGCGCCGCCTCGCCCGCCGGGCCGCCCGTCCGGTCCACCGGCACCACGCCGACGCCGGTGAAGAAGCCCTTGCTGATCAGCCCCTTGATCCCCTTGCCGGTGAAGTACTCGCCCTTGCCGATGAAGTAGATCGGGCGCAGCAGCGGCAGCGGCCCGAAGAAGTGGTCGGCGAACGACAGGTGGTTGCTCACCAGCAGCGCCGGACCTCGCTTCGGGACGTTCTTCATCCCCCGGTTCCGCGGCCACCAGCCGAGGTACAGGATGGGCGAGAGGACGACCCTGAGCAGGATCCAGAACCAGAGCATGCGGGACATCTTCCCACCCCGCGGCCGCCCCCGCTCTACCGGCCGGACGGGCCGTCGCCGGGTGCCGCGGAATGAACGTAGGCTCTGAGGCGTAATTCTGAATCGGGTACGCCCGGGGTCTTGTCCCGGGCGGCGCAGCGAATACCGTGGGACACACGTTTCACATGTCGATGAGGGAGCGGAGGCCGTCATGCCGGTGCGGTCGGTCACGCCGGAGTCATCGAAGGAGCCGGCCCCGTGAATCGCCGTGGCAATGGACTGTCAGCGAACACCTACGCCCCTCTGGTCGACCTCGCGCCCCATCTCGCCGACGCGCTGCTGACGGCGCTCGGCGAGGCCGGGGTGGCGGCCTACGCGACCTCGCCCACCGAGCTGGGCGAACCGGCCGACCCACCGGTGCCGGAGCGGCCCGAGCCGCCCGGCGGCATCGCCGGTGACGTCCTCGACCGGCTGTACGTCGACGTCGACATGAAGCCCACGGCGGAGGGCATCCTGCGCGCCCATCTCGCCCGGCTGCGCGACGCGTCCGCCCGCGGCTCCGAGTCCGACCGCTCCGACGCCGACGTCGCCGAGGCGCACGGCGAGGTGCACGGGGAGGCGCACGGCGGGGAGATGCACGCCGCCGAGTCCCGCGGGACCGCAGAGGCGGAGGCGCCCACCAAGCCCGTCAAGGACGCCAAACCCGTCAAGGACGGTGACGGCGGCGCCGCCGAACGCGACGAGGACGCGATCTGGGCCGAGATCGTCGCGGGGTTCGACTCCACGCCCGACGGCGACGAGACCCCCTGGCCGGACGAGGAGAACGTCTCCGAGCCCGCCGACCCGCCGGAGGAGGGGGACGACCGCACCGGCCGACTCCCCCGCGCCCGCGTCATCAAGCCCGCCGACACCGCCGAGTTCCCGCCGGATCCCGACGACGAGGGCCACTACGTCCCGCCCCCTCCCCCGCCGCTGCCCAGCGCCGACCCGCTCACCAAGGGCGCCTGGATCGCGCTCGTCGGCGGGCCGATCTACCTGCTGATCACCGTCGTGCTCGACTGGGAGGTGCCCGGCTGGGCGGCCTTCCTCGCCGTCGCCGCCTTCATCGGCGGCTTCGTCACCCTCGTCCTGCGCATGGGCGACGAGCCGCGCGACCCCGACGACGGAGCCGTCGTCTAGATCTTCGTCGCGGGCACGTCCAGGACGGCGAGCAGCGGACGGTGGTCGGTGGCCTTCGGGTAGTCGGCGGTGAGGGCGTCGTCCCCGGTCGGCACCCCGCACGCGGTGACGCCCACCGCAGGGTCGGCGAAGACGGCGTCGATGCGCCTGCGCGGGTCGCGGGCCGAGAAGGTCGACGCGTCGCCGCTCGGCGCGACCGCGTACGCGTCCCGGAAACGGCCGGTGAGCACGTCCCAGGACGCGCCGCCGGGTTCCTCGTTGATGTCGCCCGCGAGGACGACCGGCGCCCGGTGCCGGTCGCGGACCCGGTCGAGGTGGTCGAGGATCTCCCGGACGTGCCGGAGCCGTGGCCCGTCCCGCAGGTCCAGATGGGTGGACGCCGCGACGAGGCGGGCCCCGCCGACCTCCAGCACCGCGCTCGCCACGGCGCGGCGGTGCAGCTCGGGCTCGGGGGTGAGCAGCTGGAACGCCCGCGCCAGCCGGCGCACGCGCGGCGCGGTGAGGACGGCGAGCCCGCAGGCCCGCCGTCCCGCCGCGATGTCCAGCCCGCACGCGCGGGCGAGGCGGCGGCGTTGCAGCCGCCATGTCCAGAACCGCGGAACCTCCTGCAGGCACGCGACGTCCGGGTCGAGGGCGCGGACCACCCGGGCCACGGCGGCGGGGTCGTCGCGCAGCGACCGGATGTTGTAGCTCAGCACGCGGACGGACGGCACGGCTAGACGACGACGTCCTGGAGGGGGCGGACGCGGGCCAGGTCGGCCGCGCCGACGATCCCGGCCGCCGAGCCCAGTTCGGCGATGCGGATGTCGGGCAGCGGGCGGTGGCCGCGGCCCGTCAGGGCGTCCTCGAACGCGGCGCGGATCGGGTCGAGGAGCAGGTCGCCCGCGTCGGAGAGGCCGCCGCCGATGATGAACGCGCCCGGGTCGAGGATCGCGCTGAGGTCGGCGAGCCCCTGGCCCGCCCAGTGCGCGATGGTCCGGAAGCATTCCAGGGCCGCCTTGTCGCCCTCGCGGGCCGCCTGCGACACCTCGGGGCCGCTGATGCCCTCCGGGCGCCCGTCGCCGAGCTCCAGGAGCCGTCCGGCCATCGCGGGCGCCACACGGGCCAGGTCGCGGGCCTCGTGGACCAGGGCGTTGCCGCTGGCGTACTGCTCCCAACAACCGCGGTTGCCGCAGCCGCAGCGGCGGCCGTCCGGGACGACCCGGAAGTGGCCCATCTCGGCGCCGATGCCGAACCGGCCCCGGTACAGCTCGCCGTTGATGATGATGCCGCCGCCGATGCCGGTGCCGAGGGCGACCAGCACGAGGAAGTTCTCGCCGCGTCCCGCGCCGAACCTCGCCTCGCCCCAGGCCGTGGCGTTGCCGTCGTTCTCCACGACGACCGGCAGTCCGACCAGGCTCTCGACCTTCTCCTTGATCGGCTCTTCGCGCCACGCCAGGTTGGGGGCGAACAGCACGTTGGAGCGGTCCTCGTCGACGAACCCGGCGGTGCCGAGGCCGACCGCCGACACCTCTTCGAACTTGCCCTTCAGCAGGTCGACGACCTCGGCGATGGTCTCGGCGGTCTCCTTGGGGTTGGTCGAGGGAGTGGGCCGACGGACCTTCTCCAGAATGGTCCCCCGGTCGTCGACGACCCCGGCGGCGACCTTGGTGCCGCCCACATCCACGCCGATGGTCAGGGCCATGTACGCTTCCTCCTCTTCGCGCGGCCGGCTGGGGCCCGGTGCCGCACTACCCGATGTCAGTGGGGTCGCCGCCGGTGGCGGCGGACCACGGCTCGCCCTTCTCGCGGCGGTCCGACCGCTCGGACCTACCCGCCGACGGGCGTGCCGACGCCTCCGGGGGACGGTCCCGTCCCGTCCGGCCGGTCGCGGTCCGGTCGAACGCGGCGACGACGTCCAGCGCGGCGGCGAGCAGCGAGCGCCCGGCGTCGTGCAGGTGCCGGCCGAGGTCGCCGCCCGTCTCCCGCCTGATCGCCTTCGCCCGGCAGATGGGGCAGCCACGGCACACGGGCGCGCCCTCCGGTCCGGAGGTGCTCGCCGTGCCGGAGGCGCTCGCCGCGTCGGGGGTGCTCGCCGTGTCGGAGGCGCCCGTCGCGTCGGTCGGCTGTTCCGCCGTCACGCGGCTCCACACGTCGCCGTCGCCCGCGGCGCCCTCCCGGTCGGTGTGCCGGTCGGTGCGGCGGTCCCGGCCGCCGCCCGTGACCTCGCCGACACGCCTGATCAGCGTGTCGACGAGCTTGGCCGCCTCGTCCAGGACGTCTCCCGGCTGGTCGCTCATGACTCCATCTTCCATCCGTCGTCGGCGTGAACGGTATCGCTCCCGTGGGGGTGGTCAGCTCTCCACATGGCGCTTGAGACCTTTGAGCGCGGAGCCGACGATCCGCTTCTCGGCCTGTCGCTTCACCAGGCCGGGCAGCGGGATCCGGACGTCCACGGCGAGTTCGTAGACCACCTCGGTGGAGGAGCCCCGGACGTCCAGGGTGTAGGAGCCGTGCAGCCCGGTGACGACGGAGCCCGCCTCGACCAGCTCCCACGTCACCCGGTCGTCGTCCTCCCAGGTGTAGGCGAGGCCCACGGTGTCGCTGACCGGGCCGCCGTCGAACGTCACCTTGGCCCGGGACGCCCGGCCGTCCGCGCCGGTCTCCTGGACGGTGCAGCCGCGGATGCCGTTCGCCCACTCCGGATACGCCTCCAGGTCGGCGATCACCGCCATGATCTCGGCCTTTCCGGCCTCGACCGTGATGGAGGAACGCGTACGGTCCGCCATCTGCGCCTCCCTCCGGCTCGTGAGGGCCCCGCTCGGGCCCGGTCCTAGAGAAGTATCTTTCACACCGTCAGCACGTACGGCACGCCGCGGGCACGGAAATGACCCACGTTCACGCATTCGGTGCGGCCGATGCGGGTGCGGCCCGCGAGCGGCTGGTGGACGTGCCCGAACAGCACGTACATCGGTTGCGTCCGGTGGATCGCGTCGAGGATCGCCTCGCTGCCCCGCTCGAACCGGCGCGCCACCGTGTCGTACAGCAGTTCCGGGACGGCGGGCGGGATGTGGGAGCACAGCACGTCCACCTCGCCGAGCGCGGCGACCTTGGCGGCGTACACGTCATCGTCCACCTCGTAGGGGGTGCGGTACTCGGTGCGCAGGCCGCCGCCGACGAACCCGAACCGCAGGCCGCCGATCTCGGTGGTCTCGCCGTCCAGGACATGGTGCCCCTCGCGCAGATGCGGGCCCCACATGCGCGGGACGTCGACGTTCCCGTACGTGAGGTAGGCGGGCGTCGGCATGGCCGCGAACAGTTCGGCGTACTGCCGGTCGACGGCGCGTTCGATGTGCGGCCACGCCTCACCGTCGAGGGACGACCACAGGCCACGGGAGAACTCGCGCGCCTCGTCGAAGCGCCGGGCGGTGCGCAGCGCGATGAGGCGTTCGGCGTTGTCCCGGCCGAAGAACTCGGGGAAGATCCCCCGCTCGTGGTCGTCGTAGTCGACGAAAAGGATCAGGTCGCCGAGGCAGACGAGCGCGTCCGCGCCGTCCGCCGCGCCCGGCAGCGCGTCCGCCCGGCCATGGACGTCGCTCACCACATGGATCCTCATGAACCGACTCTAATGGGGCGCATCGCCCGCGAGAACGAACGGGGCCCATGGGTGCGACGAGCGGCTCAGGGGACGGGACGGGCGTGTTCAGCCCGCGGCGGCCGACACCAGGGAACGCCACTCCCGCACCAGCGTCGGGTCGACCGGCGCGTCCCAGGCGCCGTCCGGTCGGACGGCGGTGCCCACATGGAACGCGGTGATCCCCGCCGCGGCGAGCACCGCGACGTGCTTGCGCCGCAGCCCACCCCCGGCCATGATCATCTTCGCGGCCTCGGGGCTCTCGGCGGCACGCCGGACGAGCACGTCCACCCCGGCGTCCACGCCCCGCGCCGACCCGGCGGTGAGCACGGTGTCGAGCCCGCCGCCCAGCCCACGGACGACCTCCCACGCGTGGCCGGGGTCGTCGGAGTTGTCGAGCGCGCGGTGGAACGTCCAGGGCAGCGGGGCCGCGTCGGCGGCGAGCTTCCCGGTGGCGCCGGTGTCGACATGGCCGGAGGCGTCGAGGAACCCGAAGACGAACCCGTCCGCGCCCGCGTCGGCGAGGTCGGCGGCGGCGCCGCGCAGCCGGTCGAGTTCCCCGCCGGACGTCCCGAACCCGGCGTTGGCCCGCAGCATCACCCGGATCGGCAGGGTCGTCGCCTTCCGCACGGCCGCGACGACGTCGGGATCGGGGGTGAGACCGTCGGCGGCCATGTCGGCGACGACCTCGAGCCGGTCGGCGCCGCCGTCCTGCGCCGCCCGCGCGTCATCGGCGGTCAGCGCGATCACTTCGAGCAGCGACATGGTGATCTCCCCCTGGGGACCGCGTTCCGATGCGACCGGCTCAAGAGTAGGCGACCGGGGGGCGCCCACGGCTCGCGGCGTGCGGTCTTTGCCGTGCCGTTAACCCGCCGGACAGACCGGTCGCGAAGCCCGTGCGACATGCCCGGCCTACAAGGCATTTCCCCTACTCACGGGTATCATGCGTGATCGGAGAAGCCACCATCGGACTTCCCCGCCGACCTCGACGGATCGACCACAGGAGCAGGCCGTGCGTGAGTTCAGCGTCCCCGCGATGGTGGAGGTCTCCGACTCCGCCACCCTGACCGACACTCCGTTCACCCGGGCCGCCGAGGAGCCCGGCACGATCGTGACACGGCGCAAGAGCGGCCCCGCCGACGCGCCCACCTGGAGCGCCGTGACCGCGGCCGAGTTCGCCGCCGAGATCGCCCGGGTCGCCAAGGGCCTCGTCGCCGCCGGGATCGAGCCCGGCGACCGGGTCGCGCTGCTGTCCCAGACCCGCTACGAGTGGACGATCCTCGACTACGCGATCTGGACGGCGGGCGCGATCTCCGTCCCGATCTACGAGACGTCCTCCGCCGAGCAGATCGAGTGGATCATGAGCGACTCCGGCGCGAAGGCCGTGTTCGCCGAGACGGACGCTCATGTCGCGGCCATCGAGGGGCTCCGCGACCGGCTCCCGGGCCTCGACCAGGTGTGGGGCATCGACGCCACCGGGGTGGACGGCGTGGACAAGGTCGTCGAGCTCGGCGCCGACGTCGACGACGACGTGATCGAGAAGCGGCGCCGCTCCCGGAACGCCGCGGACGTCGCCACGCTCATCTACACCTCCGGCACCACCGGACGCCCCAAGGGCTGCGAGATCACCCATGGGAACCTGGTGGCGACCGCCCGCAACGGGGTCCAGGGCGCGATCTCCGAGGTCGCCACCGACGGCAGCTCGACGCTGCTGTTCCTGCCGCTGGCGCACGTGTTCGCCCGGTTCGTCCAGGTCGCCGCCATCGAGGGCGGCCTCGTCCTCGGGCACAGCAACGTCCCGAACCTGCTGCCCGACCTCGCCACCTTCCGGCCGACGTTCCTGCTCGCCGTCCCCCGCGTCTTCGAGAAGGTCTACAACGGTGCCGAGCAGAAGGCCACCGCCGCGGGCAAGGGCAAGGTCTTCAAGGCGGCGGCGGAGACCGCCGTCGCCTACAGCCGCGCCCTGGACACCGGCGGGCCCGGCCTGGCGGTGAAGCTGAAGCACAAGCTGTTCGACGTGCTCGTGTACAAGAAGCTGCGCGCCGCGACCGGCGGGCAGATCGCGTACGCGATCTCCGGCGGCGCCGCGCTCGGTGAGCGGCTCGGCCACTTCTTCCGTGGCGTCGGCATCACGATCCTGGAGGGTTACGGCCTCACCGAGACGACCGCGCCCGCCAGTGTCAACCGTCCCACCGAAATCAAGATCGGCACCGTGGGCCGACCCCTTCCGGGCGTGGACGTCCGCATCGCCGAAGACGGAGAGATCCTCGTCCGCGGCGTCAACGTCATGCGCGGCTACTGGAACAACGAGGCCTCCAGCAAGGAGGTCCTGGAGGACGGCTGGTTCCACACCGGCGACCTCGGCTCCCTCGACGACGAGGGTTTCCTGCGCATCACCGGACGGAAGAAAGAAATCCTCGTCACCGCGGCGGGGAAGAACGTCGCGCCCGCCCCGCTGGAGGACAGGCTCCGCGCCCACCCGCTGATCAGCCAGTGCCTGGTCGTCGGCGACGGCCGCAAGTTCATCTCCGCGCTCGTCACGCTGGACGAGGAGGCGCTCGGCCCGTGGAAGGAACAGCACGACAAGCCGGCGGAGATGACGCTGGACGAGGTACGCCGCGACCCCGACCTTGTCGCCGAGATCGACGCCGCGGTCGAGGAGGCCAACACGTCCGTCAGCCGCGCCGAGGCGATCAAGAAGCATGTCATCCTCGGGGTCGACTTCACCGAGGAGACCGGTCATCTGACGCCCAGCCTCAAGGTCAAGCGCAACGTCGTCCTGACGGACTTCGCCGCCGAGATCGACGCCATCTACACCTGACCCTCTCCGCTCCGCCTAACGGCCGCCGCCGAGGGCCGGACGCAACGCCGCGACGGCGTCTTCGACGCGGGTCGGGCCGTTGAGCAGGTCGAGCGTGCGGTGGCGGACGTCGGACGCGTCGAGCAACGCCACGATGACCGCCGCCACATCGTCACGGGTCACCACGTCGTGCCCGATGGGCGGGTCGGCGAGGGTCACCAGGCCGGTGGGCGGGTCGTCGGTGAGACGGCCCGGCCGCAGGATCAGCCAGTGGAGGTCGTCGCGGCGGCGCAGGTCGTCCTCCGCCTCGCCCTTGGCCCTGAGGTAGGCCGCCCAGACCTCGCCGCGGCCCGGCGCGGGAGTCTCGCCCGCGCCCATCGCGGAGATCTGGACGAAGTCGCGCACGCCCGCGCGCTCCGCCGCGTCCGCCGTCAGCACCGAGGCGGCGCGGTCGACGGTGTCCTTGCGCGCGGCGCCGCTGCCCGCCCCGGCTCCGGCCGCGAACACGACGGCGTCGGCCCCGGTCAGATGCCCGGCGACCTCGCCGACGCCCGCGGACTCCAGGTCGCACACGACCGGGTCGGCGCCCGCGGCCCGCACGTCCGCGGCGTGGTCGGGGTTGCGGATGAGGCCGCGCACGGTGTCACCCCGCGCGGCCAGCGACCGCGCCAGCCGCAACGCGATCTTCCCGTGCCCGCCCGCGATCACGATGTCCATACCGTGATCGTAGAGGCGGGACGTCCGGGGACGGGCGGACGCGGCCGGTGAGGCGCGCCGTCGACAGGCCGTGGCGGGCACGTCGTCTCCTCACCGGCCGCGCGTTCGGGGTCACCCTGGGCGGTCCGGTCCTCCCGGACACGGTGTCCGGTTAGAAGCGTGTTCGATCAGAAGCGTGTTCGATCAGGAGCGTGTCCGATCAGAAGCGGCATCCGATCAGAAACGGCGTCCGATCAGCGGCGGCGACCGGAGTTGATGGCGGTGACCGCCTGCCGCATCAGCCGGTCGCTCATCACGTTGATGAAGTCGCCGTGGTCGGTCACCGGGTCGTGCCCCTGCTCCGGGAACGAGTCGAGCGCGAACGCCAGCGCCCTGGCGGGCACGTCGTAGACCAGCGTCATCCGCAGCTGCGGCACGGCCCGGGTACCGCTCGGACACCGGCCGGTCCGCTCGTCGGGGAACCGGATGTGGTCGCGGTGGTTGGCGCTGTCGGTGTTGCGGCCGTCCCAGCAGCTCGGGAAGTTCAGCACGCGGACCACGTCGCTGCCGCGCGGGCAAAGCGGGTACTTGTCGGTGAACGCCCGGTTCTCGAAGCCGGTGCACGTCCACTGCGCGTTGGCGTTGGCCCCGCCGTTCGTCGCCGACTTGGCGTCGCCGGTCGCCATCCGGATGAACCGCGGCATCGCGGTCACCCTGCCGTTCGGGTTGCCGAGGAACTGCAGGCGCACCCGGGAGGGTTCGACGATGCTGCCGACGTTGCCGTCCCGGCGGCTCTGCTCGGCGCGGTCGGAACCGTCCTGGCCGGAACGCAGCCGCAGCACCGGCCAGAAATAGGTGGACTTGTCGCCGTTCGTGCAGGTGGTTCCGGCGGCGGCGAGGGTCTCGTCGGTGGAGAACGCATCGGTGTCGAGGTTGCCGACGTAGTCGTGGATGTGGTGCGCGCCGTTCACGACGCCCGGCGCCGCGACGACGTTGTCGGGGTTGCTGTGCGCCTGGCCTCCGTTCGTCCCGCAGTTGACCGAGAAGACACCGCGTGAGCCGCGGCGGCTCTGCCGGGGCTGTTGCACGCGCGGGGCGCTGCGGATGCTGACGAACTGGTCGCGTCTCGGGCCCTGCGCCACCCCGTCACCGTTCTGGCCCCCGTTCTGCCCCCCGTTCTGACCGCCGGGAGGGCGCGGGTCGGCGGTTCCGTTCCCGCGCCTGCGGTCGCCGTCACCGGGCACATCGCCCTCACCTGTCGGTTCGGCGGTCGGATCGCCGGTCGGCGCCCCCGTCGGATCGCCGCCCGGGTCGCCGCCCGGCTCCCCGGTCGGGTCACGGGTCGGGTCCGCGGTCGGGTCGGCGGTCGGGTCGGCGGTCGGGTCGGCCGCGAGCTGCTGGGCGCCGCCGACGTCCGCGGCCGCGACACCGGTCGCGGCCTGGCAGACCGAGGAGGCGAGGGCGAGCGCCGGAATCATCACGGCGAAGGCTTTCTTCTTTCGTCCCATGAAAAGGTACTCCCTAGTACGGGGGATATTGCGGGGGAACGCATGTCACCGGAGGGCGCGCCTGGGCACCAGGCCGGTGCTCTCCAACAGCGACATGTGCGTGTTGACGAATTTCATCGATCGTTCGGCGAACGCACGGATCTCGGTGTTCTCGGTCTGCGCGCGCACCTTGGCGATGACGGCGAAGACACTTCCGTGCGCGGCGCGCAGCCGCAGGACGAACGTCTTGTCGTACTCGGTCCCGTATTTGCCCGACATCTCTCTCAGCCAGCTTTTCTGGCTGCCGTTGGGCTCGGTGGGAAGGAGCACGCCGAGTCGCTGCGCCGTGGCGCGGGCGTCGGCGTCCAGCTGCACATGCTGCCGCATGATGATCTCGCCGACCTCACGGACCCGTGGCTTGGCGGCCCGCTGCTGCGCCTGCTGACCCGCGGGAATCTCCCACAGCCCGGCCTGCCGGACCGCGACGAGCAGTTTCCTGTCCGCGGCGCTCAACCGTCCCCAGCGGGTGTTGACGGTGCCGCCGAGGTTCGCCGCCCCGCCGGCCGGAACGCCGACCGGATTCATGACGACCGCGAACGCGGCCCCCACCGCGGCCACGGCCGCCAGAATCAACAGGACGCGACCCGAACCGAGGCGCCGACGTCGGCGCGGTTCGGCATATCCGTAGGATTTCCTCAAGGAACTTCTTCCTCCTTTCGAGGATCTCTCGACGGACCCGGCACGGGTTCGGTGGGAGATACGCACCGGGCCGGCTCCGGGGTTCAACGACGTAGGTTCTTTTTCCGATTCTTTTGTGCCGGAAATTGTCAGGAACGGCGTGCGGGGGCGCCGGGGACGCCGCCGACGACGCGCAGCGCGAGCGCCGGGCACATCGCGACCGCCTTCTGCACGTCCTTCTCCATCCAGGACGGGATGTCGGTGCCGAGCACGACCGGGAACCCGTGGCGGTCGAGTTGGATCAGCTCGGGGACGAGGTAGGCGCACAGGCCGTGCCCGTCGCAGCGGCTCCAGTCGATCGCGACCCGCCCCTCCGAGCCGTCCGGCACCGGCAACGGCAGCACCCCGTAGGTCGCGAGGCCGCAGCCGCCGCCCCACCGGTGCGCGTCGATGTCCGCGCCGAACGCCTCCATCGCCGACACGACGAACTTGGCGGTCCCGTCCGGGTGGGTGCAGGCGCCACGGCCACGGCCGACGGACGCGGCGCGGCGGACGTCCTCGACCGTCCCGGCCCCCTCGGTGAGCGCGTTCAGGGACCGGACGACGTCGGGCAGCCCGAGCCGGCACGGCCCGCACTGCCCGGCGGACTGCGCGGCCAGGTACGCGGCGATCCTGGCGACCTCGCCGAGCGGGCAGGTGCCCTGGGTGAGCGGCAGGATGATCCCGGCGCCGACCGTCCCGCCGACCCGGCGCATCCCGGCGCGTGACAGCACGGCCCTGGACACCGCCGCCGGGTCGAGCCACATCCCGTGGTAGCCGCCGACGAGCACGCCCGGGGACGGCGGCACCTGGCACCGGTCGAGGACGGCCTGGAGCGGCGTGCCGAGCGGCGCCTCCACGACCTGGGTGCCGCCGACGGTGAGCAGCGTGGTGCCCGGCTCGTCCGGCGTGCCGGCCGAGGCGTACAGGTCGGGGCCGAGGGAGACGAGCACGGCGAGCTGCGCGAACGTCTCGGTGTTGGACAGCAGCGTCGGGTAGCCGTCCACGCCGGACTCGGCCGCGCGTACCTTGACGCCCGGCGGGATCGGCGTCTCCCCGTTGATCGCGCGGATGACCGCGCCGCTCTCGCCGGAGATGAACCGCTCCGTCAGCCGGACGATCCGCGCGGGCATCCGCCGCTCGCCGATCGCGGCGCGGACCGACCGGGCCGCCTCGTCGTCCTCGACGGCGACGACGACCCGCTGGGTGCCGAGCGCGGACGCGGCGAGCTGCGCGCCGTCGAGGACCAGGTGCGGCGCCCGGGTCAGCAGCACCTTGTCCTTGGCGCTGCCGGGTTCGCCCTCGGCGCCGTTCACCACCACGACGACGTCCTCGCAGGAGCCGCGGCCGTCGCGCCGCTCGCCGGGCAGCGGCGCCGGGTCCGCGGTCGGGTACCGCACCCGCGCCGCCACCGCCGTGAGCTTGCGGGCGAACGGGAAGCCCGCGCCGCCACGCCCCCGAAGGTCGACCTGTTCACATGCCCGGACCAGGTCTTCCAGCGTCGGCGCGCGGAGCTTTCCGTGGACGGCGAGGTGCCGGTCGAGGTCCAGCCGGTCGAACCGGTCGAACCCCAGCGTCAGCCGGGGACCGTCGATGCCGGAGACGGTGACGGTCGAGGTCATCGCAGGACCTCGGTATCGCGGACGTCGCCGGTACCGCCGCGGGCCGCGGCGGCGGCACGGGCCTCCTCGTGCTCCCAGGCCGCCATGGCGCGCCGGTCGCGGCGCCGTCCGGCGCCGTCCGGCCGGGAGAACGCGTCGGTCTCGTCGCCGAGCCGGGACAGCTCCCGCGGTTTGATCACGACGATGATCCGGGTGATCAGCGCGAGCACGACGAACACCACGCTCAGCACGTAGGACAGCACCACCCACGGCGCGGCGGACCTCCCGGCGACCAGCCCGTGCACGATCGCCGTCGGCCAGGAGACATAGGCGAGGACGTGCATCGACCGCCACACCCACGCGTTGCCGCGGAACGCGAACCGGGCCCGCAGCACCCCGGTGACCACGATGATGATCATCAGGTCGGCGGCGACGGTGCCGAGCCCGACCGGTCCGACGGACGGGACGACGATCTGGGTGGGCAGCGCCAGCCCCGCCATCACCTTCACCGAGACGTGCGCGACGAGCATCGCGGTCGCCACGACGGCGGCGGCGCGGTGCAGGGCCTGCGCGAGCACCCGGTGCCGGATGTGCAGGATCAGCCGTTCGGTCGCGAGCAGCCCGCTCATCACCGCGGTGGTGTAGGCGAGCAGCGCGAAGACCCCGGCGTAGAAGTTGAGGAAGTACTGCACGTTCGCGACCGCGACGGCGCCCTGCGGGGTCGCCGCGCCGACGAGGACGAGCACCGCGCCGACGAGCACCACGCGCAGCACCCAGCCGGGCACAGCGGGATCATCACTGTTGCGAATTCTCACCGATCGGACTCCTCTTCTGGAGTTGCGGCCGTCGCCGGAGCGGCGACCGGTCCCGCGCCGTCCTCCGGTGGGACGTCGGAGGGCGGCGGGGACGGCGGGGAGGACGGAGTGGCCGGGGAGGTCGGGGACTCGTCCGCCGGGGGGACCGGGCCGAGGTTGGCCAGCAGCCCCCCGGGGAGCACCTGGAGGACGCCGCGTTCGGCGAACCCGCGCGGTGGCTCGGCGTCCTCGCGGAACGTCCAGCCGCCGATCCGCGCGCCGTCGAGCGGGACCGTTCCGCCGCCGCGCCGGACCCCGAACGCGACCTCGGCGCGGGGCGCGGCGGCACCGCCGCACGGCCGGACGGTGCCGGTGCGGCCGAGCGGGTCGCCCTGTTCGACGACGGCACCGTCGCGCGGCTCCGCCGGCACGTCCCCGACATGGTGGTAGGTGGTCGCGACACCGCTCGGATGGATCACCATGAGCATCGCGTGACCCGCCGGGTCGGCGCAGAAGCGGTAGAGGTGGCCCTCGCCGGACGCGAGGACGCGCCCGTCGCCGCCCGAGAACGCCAGCGACGCCAGCGGGCGCGGGGGCCGCGACCCGTCCGAGGTCGTCATCGACCACGCCTCACCGACCTTCCACGGCAGCATCAACCCGGCTCCGCCGCGCGCCCCCGTGACGAGCGCGGCGGCCTGCGCGGCCGTGACCGTCGCGTACCGGCGCAGGGCCCTGGCCTCCGCGACCGGCATGACGTCGGTGGAGACGGCGCCGAGCAGGTCGTCGAACAGGCGTCCGCCGGACAGCGCGACCTGCCATTCCCGGCCGGTCCAGCGCGCCGCGTAGAACGCGACCTCGGGGTTCGCGGCGCTCGCGGCGGGGACGGGGATCGCGGTGGTGCCGAACACCCAGGTCTTGTCCGCGCTGGTCCGGGTGGTGCCCACGATCGGCGCCGCGTTCGAGGCGGCGCCGTAGGCACGGCGGGCGGCGACACCGCGCTGCTCCAGCGTCAGTTTCCGGACGCGCGTGGTCAGGAGCCGCAGGTCCGGGCCGCTGCGCGGGCCCGGCGCGCCGCTCTGGCCGGGCCGGGGATCCCGCCGGGCGGGATCGTCGGAGCCGCCGCCGGACCTCGGCGGCGTGAGCGCGCGCTCGGAGCCGATGGGGCTCGACGGCCCGCCGATGGGCCCGCCTTCCAGCAACGCCCGTTCGGCGATGCCGAGCAGGGAGAGGCCGACGGCGGTGGACAGCACGATCGCGCCGATGCCGAGCCGGTCGCTCGGGCCCCGGCCGCGCCGCGGTCTCGCCTTCGGGCCCGGCCTCGGCGGGACGCCGCGCCGTGCCCGACGCTCCGGGCGTCGCCGGGGACGTGGCCGTTCGGCGCCCCGGGCCCAGGTCCCGCGTGCCGGGGTCTCGCGCGGCGCGGTCTCGCGCGGCGCGGCCCCGCGCGGCCGGGTCTCGCGGGAACGGTCCCGGCGAGGTGCGGGTCCGCCCATCCGCGCGTCGTTCCGCTCGGGCATGGCGCCGAGCCGTTCGGTCCGGGCGTCGAACCGGTCGGCACGTTCCCGTGGGGGTCGGCCACGCGGGTCAGGCGGCGGTGTCCGGGGCTCGGGGGGCCGGTTACGCGCGCCGAACCGGTCCGTGCGCGCGTCTTCCCGCCCGTCGGCCCACCCGTCGTCCCGCCCGTCGTCGCGCCGCGAACCGTCGTCCCGCCCTGGACGGGGTCGCGGCCGCTCCGCACTTCCGCGGGACCGTTCCGCCTCGGCCTTCTCGCGCCGTTTCGTCGCGCGCCGGCTCGGTCCGCGGCGGGACGACCGTCGTCCGCGCTCGGACCAGTCCGGCTGTTGTGACCACCAGGACCCCTCGGGCCACTGCGGCTCCTCGGACCTGGGCCCCTGCCGGGGCTCGGGTCTCGACGAGGGGCGCGCGGGCGGCTCTGCCCACCATTCGGCATGCGTATCGTTCCGGGACGCATGCCCCATATCGCGTCGCGCCATGCCCTCTCCTGTGGAGGAGACGGAGGGCTCGGCGAACGCCGGTGGCTCCGTGCCGTCAGGCTGCTCGCCCGGCGGCGGTCCCGCTGAGACATCGGGAACCGCGGTACGGGAGCCCGCTCGCTCCAACCGCGTTCCCCGAACGGATTCCGGTGCGAATCCGCTCGATCACTCCCGGGAGCATACGCCCCGTGGGTCACTCAGACGCGCGTTGGTGCCGAAAAAACGTGCCATCCCGATCTCGCGGTCGATCCGTTCTCCCCTGCAATACGCGCGAACTCCGTGACATGTTCAACGCGTCTGCGCGGGAGGCGTTCAGCGCAGTCCCCGCAGGAAACGGGCGGCCAACGGCACCGCGACCTTCGGGCCCGAGCCGCCCGCCTCGACGAAGACCGAGAACGCGATGTCGTCGCGGTAGCCGATGAACCAGGCGTGCGACCGCCCGTCGCCCAACTCGGCCGTGCCGGTTTTGCCCGCCGTGCCGTCCGGGAGCCCGGCCCCGGCGGCGGTGCCGCCGGTGACGACCGCCGTCATCATCGTGCGCAGCGCCGCCGCCCCCAGTATCGCGCGAGGCTCCGGTGTCACTCCCCCGCCCTCGCGGATCAGCTTCGGCGACACCAGCCGGGGCGACCGCCAGGACCCGTCCGCCACGGCCGCCGCCACCGACGCCATCAGTAGCGGGCTCGCCTCGACCTGCCCCTGCCCGATCGCCGACTCCGCCAGTTCGGCGCCGTTGTGCGGCTCGGGGTAACTCCCCTCCACGGCGTTCACGCCCGGGGTGATCGGCATGCCGAAGCCGAAGCGGCGTGCGCTCGCCACCATCTTGGCCACGCCGAGCCGTTCGACCGCGAGCCGCGCGAACGTCGTGTTGCAGGACGCGGCGAACGCGTCCCGCAGCGTCGTCCGGCCGAGCGCGTGATCCCCGTCGTTGCGGATGGTGCGTTGTGCCGTGACCACCGAGGCCGGGCAGTCGACCCCGGTTCCGGCACCGGACCCGTCCGCGACCAGCGCGCCCGCGGTCACCACCTTGAACGTCGAGCCGGGCGGGTAGCGACCGATGACGGCGCCGAGCCCGCCGAGCCTGTCGGCCATGGCGAGGACCGCACCGCTCTTCGGCCGGAGCGCCACGATCGCGGCCCGCTCCGGGGCGGACTCCAGCGCCTTCTCCGCCGCCTGCTGTATCCGCCGGTCCAGCGTCGTCTCGATCTCCCTGCCCTTCTCG
This sequence comes from Actinomadura pelletieri DSM 43383, assembly GCF_003634705.1. Classification (GTDB taxonomy): domain Bacteria; phylum Actinomycetota; class Actinomycetes; order Streptosporangiales; family Streptosporangiaceae; genus Spirillospora; species Spirillospora pelletieri. The sequence goes on from NZ_RBWU01000003.1 coordinate 480,955, forward strand.
ACGCCGAACAGCTTGACCCGCTGCGGCCGCCCGCCGCCGTCACGGAGCTCGACCGCCCAGGCGGTCTGCTCCTCGACCTCCTCGAGCTGGGACGCGATCCCGGCGACATAGGGCGCGAGCGGCCCGTCGTCCGGCAACGGCCGCCCGTCCCGTGCGGTCAGGGACAGGGCCGGGACGTTCACCTGACGCATCGCCCACTGGCCGCCGCCTCTCAGCCCCGGATACAGCGTCGCGGGCGACCACAGGACACGCCACCGCCCCTCGCGTCGCCCGAGCCGCAGTTCCGAGGCGAACGACCAGTCCCCGTGCCCGGCGAGATTGCGAGTCACCTGGAAAGCGACGCGCGCGGCGTCCGTACCGGACCGGACGACGGGGCCCGGCTTCAACTCGATGCTGGTGACCGCTAGACCGTCCGACAGCGCCTTGTGCTGCGCGGCGAAGCTCGCGGGCGGATCGGCGACGAACTCGCGCATTTTCTCCAGGTCCCCATTCCGCCACGCCGCGAAGTATCCGGCCGTTACCCGCTCGGCGGTGTCGGGGTCCCGGTCGGGGCGCAGCATCCAGCCCACCACGAGACCTCCCACCAGCACCACGGCTAACACCCCGGCCAGCGCCACCACGCCTCGATACCGCACCCGTCCACCTCCACGCACCGGCTGACATCGAAGATGATCATCTCAGGGTCCGGATATTCGTACATGAAATGGAACGCGGCAATCACAACTATTTGCGGCGCCCCATCTCCTTCGGAACCTTACGGCCCGTGTTTCATGGAGTGAGAAGCGTGTCCAATCGGGCACTCTGGGTTTCCCAACGCCATTCGCTTTCGATCCAGGATCGACCCTTCTCACCCATTCGGCGGGACCGCTCCGGGTCGGAGAGCAGTGCGGTGACGGCCTCGGCGACGCGGAGAACGGAACGTCCCGGCACGACGAGACCGGTCTCCCCCTCCAGGACGGCGTCGGGCGCGCCGCCGGAGTCCCCCGCCACGACGGGAAGGCCGGTGGCCGACGCCTCCAGGTAGACGATCCCGAGCCCCTCCACGTCCAGACCACGGCGACGGGTGCGGCACGGCATCGCGAACACGTCGCCCGCGTCGTAGTGGGCGGGCAGCTCGTCCCACGGCACGCCCCCGGTGAACACGACCGACCCGTCCACGCCGAGGGAGACGGCGAGGCGCCGCAGGGTGGGAAGGTAGGGGCCGCCGCCGACGAGGAGGAGCGCCGCGTCCGGGACCGCGCGCAGCACGTGCGGCCACGCGTGGAGCAGGGCGTCCTGGCCCTTGCGCGGCACCAGGCGGGACACGCACACCACCACCGGACGGTCCGACAGGCCGTGCCGGGCCCTGATCTCGGCACCGCCCGCGCCGGGACGGAACACCGTGTCGTCCACGCCGGGCGCCAGGCGGGCCATGCGCGCCGCGGCCTCCGGGGACAGCGCGCCCGCCATGCGGGACCGGGTGTACTCGCCGAGGTAGGTCAGCGCGTCCACCGAGTCACCGATGCGGCCAAGGAGGTTCCGCGCGACCGGCAGGGACGCCCAGCCCGCCTCGTGGCCGTGTGTGATCCCGACGAGCCGCGCGGCGCCGCGCCGCCGCAGCGCCGGGGCAAGCAGACCGAGCGGCGCCGCCGCCCCGAACACCACCGTGTCGCAGCCCTCCGCGCGCAGGACGTCCCCGGCCCGCCGCAGCACGGTCGGCTCGGGCAGCATCAGCGGACCCGGGTGCCGGACGACCGGGAAGGGCTGCTCCGCGTCGAACTCCGCCGCGCCCTTCCACGCCGGTGCGTACACGACCACCGCGCCGGGCGGGCGCCGCGCCGCGAGACCGTGCACGAACGCCTGGATGCCGCCCGGACGCGGCGGGAAGTCGTTGGTGACGAACAGGGTCTTCATCGTTCTTCCAGCGTGCATGGGAAAGGGCCCGGTGCCGCCGTGACGGCGCCGGGCCCCGAGGGTCTCCGGGTCAGTGCCTGACCTGGGAGTCCGATCCGCTCTCGATCGCCTCGTGCTCGCCGTGCCCGTGCTCCTCGACGGGAATGTCGTCGAAGGTCCACGCGCGGCTCAGCCGCGAGCGCAGATGCCCGATCGGGCCCTTGGCACCGGGGGCGGGAACGCCCCTGGCGTCCCGCGCGGGCGCCTCCGGCCGGGCGTTCTCCTTCGACAGCAGGACGATCTTCTCGTCCTCGCGCGGCGCCTCGTGCCGCTCGGAGAACTTGCCCTCCGGCGACATCATGATGACGCCGCTCTCCACGCCGTGGCCGATGACGTCGGCGTCCCGGCGCTGGAGGCCCAGGCAGATCCGCTTGGTGATGATGAACGCCACGATCGGGCCCAGGATGACCGTCACACGGAAGAACCAGGTCGTGGCGAACAGGGAAACGTGGAACCGCTCGGCGAGGACGTCGTTCGCGCCGGCGAGCCACAGCAGCCCGTAGAACGTCACGGCGGCGATACCGGTCGCGGTGCGGACCGGGGCGTTGCGGGGCCGGGTGTTGACATGGTGCTGGCGTTTGTCGCCGGTGATCCATGCCTCGACGAACGGCCACGCCATCGCGCCGCCGAAGACGATGCCGAGCGGAAGCGTCGCCGGTATCAGCACGTTGAAGCTGACCGTGTGGCCCCACGCGCTGATCTCCCAGCCCGGCATGATGCGCAGGGCGCCTTCCAGGACGCCCATGTACCAGTCGGGTTGGGAACCGGACGAGATCGCGCCGGGATCGTACGGTCCGAACAACCAGATCGGGTTGATCTGCGCGAACGCCCCGAGCAGCGCCGTGACGCCGAAGGTGAACAGGAAGTACGCGCCCGTCTTGGCCATGAACACCGGGTAGAACGGGTAGCCGTACACCTGCTTCTCGGTCTGGTTCTTGACCGGCATCGCCGTGTGCTTCTGATGCCACATGATCATCATGTGGGCGGTGACCAACCCGAGGATCAGTCCCGGTATCAGCAGGATGTGCAGCACGTAGAGGCGCGGAATGATGTCCTGGCCGGGGAACTCACCGCCGAACAGGAACATGTAGCCGTAGGTGCCGACCAGCGGGATCGACTCCAGGACGCCCTGGGTGATCCGCAGCCCGGTGCCGGACAGCAGGTCGTCGGGCAGCGAGTAGCCGAACAGGCCCTCCAGCATGCCGATCATGAACATGTTGATGCCGATGAGCCAGTTCAGCTCGCGCGGCTTGCGGTACGCGCCGGTGAAGAACACGCGCAGCATGTGCGCCAGGATCGACGCCATGAACAGGATCGCGGCCCAGTGGTGGATCTGCCGCATCAGCAGACCACCGCGCACGTCGAAGCTGATGTGCAGCGTCGAGGCGTAGGCCTCGGACATCTTCACGCCCTGCAGCTTCGTGTACGAGCCGTCGTACACGACCTCCTTCATGCTCGGCTGGAACCAGAGCGTCAGGAACGTCCCGGTCAGCAGCAGGATGACGAAGGAGTACAGGGCGATCTCGCCCAGCATGAACGACCAGTGGTCCGGAAAGACCTTCTTGACGTTGCGCCGGAAGAAGGTCGTGGAACCGAGCCGCTCGTCGATGAAGCCGAGGGTGCCCTCGATCGCCTTCGGTGCGGTCGTGTCGCTCATCCGCGCTCCCAGAAGCTCGGTCCGACCGGCTCGTGATAATCGCTGGTCGCGATGATGTACCCGTCCTCCACCGACAGCGGAAGCTGCGGCAGCGGCCGCGCCGCCGGACCGAAGATCACCTTCGCGGCGTCGGTGGCGTCGAAGGTGGACTGGTGGCACGGGCACAGGATGTGGTGCGTCGTCTGCTCGTACAGCGCGGCCGGGCAGCCGACGTGCGTGCACACCTTGGAGTACGCCACGATCCCGTTGACGTGCCAGTTCTCGCGTCCCTTCGCGGGCTTGAACTGGTCCGCCGGGACGTTGATCAGGATGGTGACCGCCTTGGCGTTCTGCGTGAGCACCTCGTCCTCGGGCACATGCTCCTCGACGCCCTCCGGCAGCACGGTGATCATGCTGCCGGGGGTGGCGAAGTCGCTGACCTTCAGCGGCCGGTGGGTGCCGTCCACGACCAGGCGGACGCCCTTCTTGCCCTCCTGCTGGGCCCGGCGCACGGCCTCGCCCCAGTAGGTGTGGCGGAGCCGCTTCTCCGGCAGCGGGCCGAGGTCGCGCAGCAGCACCAGCGGCGCCAGGCCGAGCGGCGCGGCGGCCAGCAGCAGCGTGCGGCGCAGCAGCGGCCGCTTGGTGATGCCGCTGTCCTCGGCGCCCTCCATGAAGTCGCGGGCGAACGCGGCCCTGGACTCCTCGTCGGACACCAGCTCGTGCCGCTCCTGGATGATCGGCTTGCTGGTCATCAACCGGCGTACCCAGATCGTCACGCCCGCGGCCAGCGCCAGGAACGACAGCGCCATCGTCCCGCCGAGCCAGAAGTTGGACTCGCGGGCGCGCAGCACGCCGTGCATGCCGCCGTCGCGGCCGCTCCACCCGATGAAGTAGGCGATGAACGTCACGCTGGACGCGAACGCGACCAGGAACAGGGTCGCGACGACCCGCTCCGCCCGCTTCATCGACGCCTCGTCGAGCTGCTCGCCCACACCGGCGGGCGCCGAGATGTCGTCCTCGGCGAGCAGCGCCTTCTCCTTCGCCGGAGACGGCGTGCCGACGATCCGCTCGCGCCGGGCTCCGCCCTCGCGCGCGCCCTCCTCGCGGGGTTCCTGGTCGCCCGCGGTGTCCTTGTTGTCGTCGCTCATGACTTCTTCAGCTTCTTCGGCTTCTTCGCGGTGATCCACATGGCCGCCAGCACGAGCAGGCCGATTCCGATCAGCCACCCGACCAGACCCTCGCTCACCGGGCCGATGCGGCCGAGACCGTTACCACCCGGGTTCGGCTCCTCCCTCGTCTGCACCAGGTAGGCGATGATCGCCTGCTTCTCCTTCGGCGTGAGGGTGGTGTCGTTGAACACCGGCATGGCCTGCGGGCCGGTCAGCATCGCCTCGTACATCTGGGTGGGCGTGACGTCGTCGCCGGACAGCGGCGGCGCGTACTTGCCGCCGGTCAGCGCCCCGCCCTGGCCGGTGAAGTTGTGGCACTGGGCGCAGTTGGTGCGGAACAGCTTGCCGCCGAGCGCGACGTCGCCCTTCGCCGGGTCGACGGCAGAGGCGGGCGGGACCTCGGGGCCGCCGCCCAGCGACTGGATGAAGGCGTTCAGGTCGCGCAGGTTCTTCTCCGCCTGGGCCTTCTGCTTCTCGGCCGCCTCCCGCTCCTCGTGCTCCTCGTAGTCGGTCTTGATCGAGGTGTCGAACGGAGGGATCGGCTCCTTGCGCGGAATCTGCGCGCCGGGGTTGGCCGCGGGCATCCGGCCCGTGCTGACCTGGAAGTCGACGGACGCGGCGCCGACGCCGATGAGGCTCGGCGCGATCGGCTTGCCGTCTGCGTCCTTGGTGCCCTCGGCGTTCTGGCCGTGACAGCTCGCGCAGTTCTTGTTGAACAGTTGCTGGCCGTTCTTCAGGTCCTGCGCGGCCTGGGCGTTGTTCGTCGCCTCGGCGCGGTCAGTCTGCGGCGAGAACCCGGCGTAGATCACGCCGATCGCCGCCAGGGCCGCCAGCACGACGGCGTAGCCCGCCCAGGGGCGCCGTCGCCATGCGGTGATCCTTTTCACGGATTTCCCCGTTCGGGTCATGTCTGGTGGTCGGTCAGGGTCGTCTTGCGGCGGTCACAGGTCGAGCAGGTAGACGGCCGAGAACAGGCCGATCCACACGACGTCGACGAAGTGCCAGTAGTAGGACACGACGATCGCGCTCGTCGCCTGCTCGTGTGTCCACCGCTTGGCGGCGTAGGTGCGCCCGAGGATGAACAGGAAGGCGATGAGGCCGCCGACGACGTGCAGGCCGTGGAAACCGGTCGCCAGGTAGAAGATCGAACCGTAGGCCGAGGACGAGAAGGTCAGCCCGTCCTTTGTGACCAGGTTGTAGTACTCGTAGGCCTGGCCGGCGACGAAGTAGGCGCCCATCAGGAACGACAGGACATACCACTCGCGCAGGCCCCAACTCCGGAAGTTCAATAGGCCGCCGTCGCGGCCGACCTTGCCCGCCTCCGCCTTGAACACGCCCATCTGGCAGGTCACCGAGGACAGCACCAGGATGGTCGTGTTGACCGACGACAGCGGCAGGTCCAGCGGGGCGCCCGGCCACGCCTCTTCACCGGACTGGCCGATCGTCACGGAGCGGATCGTGAAGAACATCGCGAACAGAGCCGCGAAGAACATCAGCTCGGACGACAGCCAGACGATCGTCCCCACGCTGACCAGATTGGGACGGTTCGCCCGTGCGTGAGGTGTTGTTTCAATCGCGGATGCTGTCACGGGCAGCATTATTGCGCCCCTATCCAGTGAGTGACGCATGACCCCCCTCCAAGGGTTCCCGCGCGTGTCCCGCCCGGCCCCGACCGGGTACTCTTCACGTCCATGAGCACCGTCCCGGAGCGACCGATGAAGGTCCTCGTCTACAGCGACGACGCGAACACCCGCGCCCAGATCCGGATGGCGGTCGGGCGCCGTCCGGCCGCCGACCTCCCGAAGGTCGAGTTCGTGGAGATCGCGACCCAGCCCGCCGTCGTGGCCCGGCTCGACGAGGGCGACATCGACGTGCTGGTGGTGGACGGCGAGGCGCAGCCCGCGGGCGGACTCGGCGTGTGCCGCCAGGCCAAGGACGAGGTCTACGACTGCCCGCCGGTCCTGGCCGTCATCGGCCGCCGCGACGACGGCTGGCTCGCGACCTGGTCGCGCGCCGAGGCCGTGGTGAGCCTGCCGCTCGACCCGATGGCCGTCGCGAACGCGGTCGCCGGTCTGATGCGCCACCGCCTCGAGAACCGCCTCCCGGCCCTGTAACCCGACCCGGCCCCCGACCTTCGGTAGTGGACATGGACGCGCGCACCACCTGGCCCGCACTGCTCAACGCCCTGCTCGCGGGCGACTCGCTGACCAGCGAGGAGACCTCCTGGGCGATGAACAGCATCATGGCCGGGGAGGCCACCGACGTGCAGATCGCGGGTTTCGCGGTCGCGCTGCGCGCCAAGGGCGAGACGGTCGAGGAGGTCACCGGTCTCGCCGAGGGCATGATGGACAACGCCACGCCCATCCACGTCCCCGGCCCCATCGCCGACCTCGTCGGGACGGGCGGCGACCGGGCGCACACCGTCAACGTGTCCACGATGGCCGCGGTCGTCGCCGCGGCGGCGGGCGTCCGGGTCGTCAAGCACGGCAACCGGGCCGCGTCGTCGTCCTGTGGCGCCGCCGACCTGCTGGAGCATCTCGGCGTCGCCATCGACCTGCCGCCCGAGGCCACCGCGCGGATCGCCGAGGAGATCGGCATCACCTTCTGCTTCGCGCCGCTCTACCACCCGGCGCTCAAGCACGCCGCGCGGACCCGCGGCGAACTCGGCACGCCCACGGTCTTCAACTTCCTCGGCCCGCTGACCAACCCGGCGCGCCCCAAGTTCCAGGCGGTCGGGGTGTTCCACCCGCGGATGGCGGGCGTCGTCGCGGGCGTGTTCGCGGCGCGCGGCTGCTCGTCCCTGGTGTTCCGCGGCGACGACGGCCTCGACGAACTCACCACGACGGGCACCTCGACGGTGTGGGTCGTCCGCGACGGGACGGCGACGGAGACCACGTTCGACCCGTCCGACCTCGGCATCCCGCCGGCGCGGCCGGACGACCTGCGCGGCGCCGACGCCGAGTTCAACGGCCGGGTGGCGCGCGAGACGTTCGCCGGTCGGCCCGGCCCGGTCCGCGACATGGTGCTGTTGAACGCCGCCGCGCTGATCACCGCCTACGAGGGCGCGCCCGCCCCGGACGCGCTCACCGCGACGCTGCGTGGCGGTTACGACCGCGCCGCGGCGGCCGTCGACTCCGGTGAGGCGACCGCCCTGCTCGACCGGTGGATCGAGACGTCGCAGAGTTTCTAAGCAGCGCACTCCTCCTTCGGCCCTGGTGGGCCTCCATCGTCGTGAACCGCGGTGCGATCGCCGGCATCGACTCCGACTCGCCTTGCGGCTCGCCGCGCGATCAGGTTCTCGCAAGCTCGAAACCTGCCTTCGGACGCGATCGCAGACCTCGGGGTTGTTGCGGGGTTGCGGTGACGGGCTGAGGTCGGTTCGTCAGTCGGCGTCTGGGAGACCTAGGGCGAAGGCCTGCTCCAGGTCGTGCTGGGAGTAGGTGCGGAACGCGATGTGCGTCTCGGTGCCGACGACGCCGGGGACCTTGTTGACACGACCCGGGATGACGTCGTTCAGTTCCTCGTGCCGCCGTACCCGGACCATCGCCATGAGGTCGTGGTCGCCGGTGATGGAGTAGACCTCGCTGACGCCCTCCAGCGCCGCGATCGTCTCGGCCACCTCGTGGATGCGCGCCACGTCGGCCTTGACGAACACGATCGCAGTGACCATTTCCACCCTCCCCTGAGATCACGGACGGTCCGACCCTATCGGGAGGTCGTGGATCACCCGCGGCTCAGGGCGGCCAGGCGCCGGGCGGGGCCCGCGCGGCGTGCGAGCAGGGCGAAGACCACCCCGGCGACGAACCCGTAGATGTGCGCGGTGTAGGCGACGTTGCTCTCGTCGTCGCCGAGCGACAACCACTGCAGGACGAACCAGTACCCGAGCACCACCCACACCGGAAGCCGGACCACGATGATCGGCGGGACGTAGCTGACGATCCGGCCGCGCGGGTTGAGGATCACGTACGCGCCCATCACCCCGGCGATGGCGCCGGACGCCCCGACGAGCGGGACGGTCGAGTCGGGCGACGTCCAGGCGAACCCGTAGACGGCGACGAGCCCGAACAGCAGGTAGGCGAGCAGGTAGCGCCACCGTCCGAGCCGGTCCTCGACGCCCATGCCGACGACGAACAGCGCGACCAGGTTCCCCAGCAGGTGCAGCGCGCCGGAATGCAGGAACATCGAGGTGAACGCGGACGTCCACGGCGCCTTGTCGAAGGTCGCGGGCCCGCAGTCGTCGGCGATGTCGGACGGGAGTGGCCGCTGGTCGCCGGTCGTCAGTTCCTTCGGGACGGCGCCGTACTCGTAGGCGAAGTGCGCGGCCCGGCACTCGCGGACCCGGTCCTCCCCGTACCAGGTGGCGAAGTTCGACATCGGCGTGAGCAGGAACACCACCACGTTGGCGGCGACCAGCAGGTAGGTGACCCATGGGACGCGCCGGGCCGGCTGGCTGTCGTAGAGGGGCAGGGCCACCCCGTCACCTTAGTGGGCGGCCGCTCCGCCGACGGGACGGCCCGCGCGCCGACTCGTCCGCCGGCCCGTAGGCCGTCTCGTAGGCACGGTCGATCCACTCCCGCAGGCCCTCGGCGCCGTGCGCGGGGCACGTCCAGGCGCCGTCCACCTCGACGAGGCGGACCCCGGGCAGGTCGAGCCAGCGCAGGACGCACTCCATCTCCTCCGCGGTGGCGCCCGCGGAGGGCGGCGCGCCGAGCGCGACGCCGCCGGGCGCCTCACCCGACGGCGGGAAGACCGTCTCGGCGGTCGCGACGAGCGCGTCGACGTAGGGACGGGGGTGGGCGCCGGACGGCACGGTCCCCGCGGCGGCGAGCCGCCCGTAGCGCACCACCGACAGCTCCCAGCCACCGTCGAAGGCGGGGCGGGCCGCGACCATTTCCGGCAGCCCGGCCAGCGAGGCGAGGCGCTGCCCGCGCGCGGCGGCGCGGACGAACGCCGCCAGCCGGTCGCGCTGCGCGGCGGCCTCCTCGTAGCGCAGCTCGGACGCGAGCCGGTCGATCCGGACCCGCGCGGCGGCCACGACCGGACGCACGTCCCCCTCCATGATCGAACGGGCGGTGTCGACATGGACGTCGTAGGCGTCGGCGGACTCGCGGCCGTCGCAGGGCGCGCCGCAGCGTCCGATCTCGGCGAGCGCGCACACGCGCGCCCGGCCGCGTTCGATCAGCCGCGGGGTCAACCGCTGGGTGCACTGCCGCAGCGGAACGGCCTCGTGCAGCGCCGCACGGGCCTCCTCGGCCTGCCGCCGCGACGAGATCGGCCCGAGGTAGCGGGCGCCGTCGGCGCGGCACTCCCGGACGATCGACAGCCGCGGGAACGGCTCCACGGTCAGCTTCAGCCAGATCGCGCGTTCGGGGAACTTGGACCTGCGGTTGTAGCGCGGTTTGTGCTCGGCGATGAGGCGCAGCTCGCGGACCTCGGCCTCGAGCCCGGTGGCGCACACGATCGTCCGGATGCTCTCGGCCAGCCCGACCATCTCCCGGACGCGCCACCGGGTCTCCGAGCCGGTGAAGTAGCTGCGGACACGCGTGCGCAGGTCGCCGCTCTTGCCGACGTACAGGACCTCGCCGGAGCCGTCCTCGAAGAGGTAGACGCCGGGCGCGCTCGGGACGTCGTCGGCGAGGTGGCGTTTGCGGCGCTGCTCGGGCGTCGGGGCCTTGGCGAAGCCGCGCATCTCCTCCAGCGAGGTGACGCCGAACGAGCCGAGCCGTTCGATCAGGCCGTGCAGCACCTCGACGGTGGCGCGGGCGTCGGCGAGGGCGCGGTGCGTTGGCTCGTTGGTCGTGCGGAAGAAGCGGGCGAGCGTGCCGAGCTTGCAGTTGGGGACCTCGTCCTTGGACAGGACGCGCCGCGCCAGGTCGACGGTGTCGACGACCGGGAACGCGGGCCAGGCGTAGCCGTGCGCGGCGCACGCGGCCTTGAGGAACCCGATGTCGAACGAGGCGTTGTGCGCGACGAGCACGCAGCCGCGGGCGAACTCCAGGAACGCGGGCAGCACCGACTCGATCTTCGGCGCCGCCGTCACCATCGCCGTGGTGATGCCGGTCAGGGCGGTGATGAACGGCGGGACGGGCCCGCCGGGGTCGACCAGCGTGCCGAGCTCGCCGAGCTCCTCCCCGCCGCGGACCTTCACCGCGCCGATCTCGGTGATGGCGGAGTCGGCGGCCGAGCCGCCCGTGGTCTCCAGGTCGACCACCACGAAGGTCACCTCGGACAGTGGCGTGCCGAGGTCGTCCAGGGTTCCCTGAACACCGGCCCCCTGAACACCGGCCCCCTGGACACCGTGCGCAGCCGTCATGAGCTGGACCGTAGAGGACCCCACCGACAGAAGCCCGGCCCGCTAGGGTTGGAGGGCGCCGGCACGTCCCGTGAAAAGGGGGCCGCGGGAACGGTAAGGGGAGGCCGGGCACCATCCGTCCGATCGCACGTTCGCCCTGGTCAAGGCGTGAACGGCTCGGAAAGACACAGCCCACCGGCGGCGAAGCCCGGAAGGAGCGGGATCATCGACAGCGGCCCCGAAGCGACCCCCGGCACCGAGGAACCCGCGGAGACAGGACCCGCGACGAGGGCGCCCGCGGAGCAGGAACCCGCGGAAACCCTGAGCCGACCGTTGCCGGAGGCCGTGCGCCAGGCGGTCGTGGAGGTCGCCGCCGAGATGATCGGGGGCCTGCCGGTCGACGACGTGCCCGCGCCGCTGCGCCGGTTCGCGCGGTTCGAGCGGCGCAAGCGCGCCAAGCTCGCCGGGCAGCACATCGCGGCGGCGCTGGAGAAGGACTCCGGCTTCCGGCGGCGGGTCGCCGAGCCGCTCCGGGAGAAGCAGGCCGACCTGGTGGAATCCGTCGAGGGCGGGCGCGTGCCGCCGGCCGCCGACCCGGTGCGGGTGGCGGTGCTGGCCTACCTGCTGCGTCCCACCGGCTGGACCCGGCTCGTCGAGGCCGCGCGAGCCGAACTGGAACGCTCCGCCACCGCCTCCGAGGAGGAGGCCGCCGAACGCCGCGTCGCCGCGCTGAAGGAGGAGCTGGCCGCCGCCCGCACCGCCCGCGCCACCGAGGTGGAGCGGCTGCGCGCCGAGCTGCGCGACAGCAAGGCGGAGGTGTCGGACCTGCGCCGCAAGCTGCACGAGGCGCGGGTGCGGTACCGGGCCGCCGAGGAGCGCGCCGGCGCGGTCGAGGCCGAGGCCGAGCGCACGCTCGCCGCCGCGCGCGAGTCGACGGCCGCGGCCGAGAAGGAGCTGCGCAGGCTGCGCGCCCGCGCCGGCCAGGCCGAGGCCGCCGCCGAGGCCGCCAAGCGGGCCGCGCGCGAGGGACGCAATGTCGAGGACGTCCGGCTGCGGATGCTGCTCGACACGCTCGTGGACGCGGCGCAGGGCGTCCGCCGCGAGCTGGCGTTGCCGTCCACCATCGAGCGTCCCGCGGACGCGGTCGGCGCCCTGGAGCCGGACCGGCTGGCGCACCGGGCGCTGCCGGGCCGGGCGCTGTCCGACAGCGATCCGCAGCTGCTCGACCGGCTGTTGACATTGCCGCGCGTCCATCTCATCGTGGACGGCTACAACGTCACCAAGACCGGGTACGGCGACCTGCCGCTGGCCGACCAGCGCAGCCGGCTGCTGTCGGGGCTCGGTGGGCTCGCCGCGCAGACGCGCGCCGAGGTGACGTGCGTGTTCGACGGCGCGGAGCTGGACGCGCCGGTGGCGATCGCGGCGCCGCGCGGCGTCCGGGTGCTGTTCAGCCGCCCCGGCCAGACCGCGGACGAGCTGATCGGCGACCTGGTGCGGGCCGAGCCGCCGGGCCGCGCCGTGGTGGTGGTGTCGTCCGACCGGGAGGTCGCGGACGCGGCACGCCGCGCCAGCGCCCGGCCGTGCCCGTCGACCCTGCTGCTGCGACGGCTCGGCAGGTCCTAGCGCGAGCGGACGAACGGCAAGGGTGTTAAGTCGGCGCTAACGCACCGTTAAGGCAGGTCACGCGCTCGGTGATCTTGATCTTACGGTAAGTGGACATCGACCGTTTATGTCGATCAAAGAGCGACGAATCGGTTGTGACGGGTGTTGACCCTCGCTAGTGTCGTCCGCTGACGTCGTGGACGAGAGGGGCGAGACCGACCGTGGCCAAAGATCTCATCGGGGCACCAGCGCAGTGGCGCGACCGGAGAGGCGGCTCGGCGAGCAGAGGCGTCTCCCGTCGCCTGGCGGCCGTGACCTCCCTGACGGTGGCGCTCTCCCTCGCCTCCCCCCTGGCGGCTCAGGCCGAGCCCAAGCCGAGCAGGGCGCAGGCCGAGAAGAAGCTCGACAAGCTCAACGAGGAGATGGACCAGAAGGTCGAGCAGTACAACCAGAACCGCGAGAAGCTCAAGATCGCCAAGAGGAAGCTCGACGCGGCGACGAAGTCGAGCAAGAACGAAGAGGCGACCTTCGAGCAGCAGCGCACCAGGATCGCCCAGATGGCCGCCGACGCCTACAAGAACGGCGAGTCGACGGACGTGACCGGCTTCGTCGGCAGCAAGGACCCGCAGTCGGTCCTCGACCAGGCCGCGGTGTTCTCGCATCTGTCGAAGGAGCGCAGCTCCCAGCTCACCCAGTTCCTCGCAACCGCGCAGCGACTGCGCCGTGAGCAGGCCGTCGCCAAGGCCGCCTACGAAGAGGTGAAGGCCAAGACCGACGAGCTCAAGAAGCAGAAGCAGCAGCTCGACAAGGAAGTCAAGAAGCAGGAGGCGCTGGTCAGGCGGCTCGGCGGCGGTTCGTCCTCCACCGGTGGACGCGGCGGCGCGACCGGCGGCAGCTACAACGGCCCGGCCAGCGGCCCGGCCCGTGTCGCGCTCGACTTCGCCTTCGCGCAGAAGGGCAAGCCGTACGGCTACGGCACCGAGGGGCCCAACACCTACGACTGCTCCGGCCTGACGATGAAGGCGTGGGCGGCGGCGGGCGTCAACATCACGCGCACCACCCACAGCCAGTACGCCGCCACCAAGCGGGTCGACAAGAGCGACCTGCAACCCGGTGACCTGGTGTTCTTCAGCAGCCTCGGCCATGTGGGCCTGTACATCGGCGGCGGTCAGATGATCCATGCCCCGCGTACCGGCAAGACGGTGGAGGTCGTGAGCATCACCTCGGGCTACTACCTGAACAACTACTACGGCGCCGGGCGTCCCTGACGCCTTCCCGGCCGGGCGAACGCCTTCGACAACGGACCAGGCTCTCTGACCTGGTCCGTTGTTGGTTTTGTAGGGGTTTGCCATCTCTTGGGGCTTTGGTACCTTGTTCACCTCACGACGCCCGCCAGACGCCGTGACCACGCGACGCCCACCAGGCGCCGCGACCCCACGCGACGCATACGTTCGTCGCGTGAACGGCGGCCCGAGCCACGTGCCGCCTCCCCCCGGCCGACCCGGCCACCGTGCGCACGCCCCAGCGGGCATGGCGCTGAGAGCGCTGCCACGGCGGTTTCCCGGGTGAGGCTCCGGACGGCCCCGGTGACGGGAAGCCGTCCGCACACAACATCAGCCAGCGCCGAATCCGCCGAAGCGCGGAACCGGGGACCCAGAACCGCCGGAAGTCCAGGGACCGTTCCTGGACGACGTCCGGCGCCCGGGGTGAATCGACGTGTCTCTCCCGAACGACCGGTGAGCGCCCGTCGTAGGGCCACTTCCTCGCCCGAACCCGTCAGCTAACCCGGTAGGCGTCCAGGGAGAACAGGAGTGAATCCACCGCGTTACCTGGGCGTGGTCGCAGACGCGACCACGCCCGTTCTTTTCCCACGTCACGCCGGTGTGTGACGTCCCGCCGGTCGCCGGCTGAATAGGATCGCGCGCATGGTGGACGGCCCGGTCACACGACGCCGGGCACTCGCGCTCGGCGCGGGCGGAGCCGCGGCGCTGCTCGCGGGCGGCGCCGTGCTCGTCGGGACACGTCCCGGCGACGGCGTGAAGCCCCGGGCGCAGAAGGGCGAGCACGCCGACGCGTTCCGCCCGGACGACGCCGCCGCCGTCCTCGCCGACCGGGCGCGCGCCGTCGTCAACGGAGACCGCACGGCGTTCCTCGCGACGGTCGGCTCCGCGCCCGCCGCGTTCCGGGACGCCCAGGCCCGCCTCTACGGCAACCTCCGCAGACTTCCGCTGGACGGCTGGAGAGAACACGCCGTCACCGTCCAGCGCGTGGAAGGCGACAGGAGCGTCGCGGTCGTCCGCGTCGAGATGCGCTACAGGTTGCGCGGCTTCGACCGGGGCGACGTGGCCCGCACCCGCTATCTGACCCTGGCCCCGCGCTCCGGCGCCTGGACGATCGTCGGCGACGGCTCCCCGCACGGGTTCGACGACGACGCGGAGATCTGGGACGGCGGGCCGCTGACGGTGGTCCAGGGCCGCGCATGCCTCGCCGTCGGGGACGCCACCGGCCTCGACGAGATCGCGGACCGCCTCGACGCGGCCGTCCCCGTCGTCAGCGGGGTCGTCGGGAAGGGCTGGGCGCGGCGGGCCGTCGCGCTCGTGCCCGCCGACGCCTCGCTCGCGGCCGCGCTCGCCGGCCCCGGACAGCGCCTCAGTGAGATCGCCGCGCTGGCGACCGTCGTGCCGTCCGCCGGAAACGGCCGGCCGGGCGAGCGGTGGGGCGAGGACCGCGTCATCATCGCCCCCGGCACCTTCGGCCGGCTCAACGACCTCGGCCGCGACGTGGTGCTCACCCACGAGCTGACCCATGTCGCCACCGGCGGCGCGCGCGACCGCACGACGCCGCTGTGGCTCATCGAGGGCTTCGCCGACTATGTCGGCTACCGGGGCGCGAAGGTCGGCGTCCGGGCGGCGGCCGGGGAGCTGCGCCGCGAGGTGGCGGCGGGCCGGATCCCGGCCGCGCTGCCCGCCCCCTCGGCGTTCTCCGGCGGCTCCCCACGCCTGTCCCAGACGTACCAGGAGGCCTGGCTCGCCTGCCGGATGATCGCGGCCCGGTACGGTGAGGCGACGCTCGTGCGGCTCTACCGGACCGCCGGGCGCGTCCCGGAGGAGACCGCGCTGCGCGACGTTCTGGGCCTCACCCGGGCGGGGTTCACCTCGTTGTGGCGCGACTACGTGAAGAAGGAGCTCGCATGAGTGAGCGCAGCGAGTCGAGGGGCGTGGGGGGTCGGCCCCCCACAAAGCACACGACTGAGCGCAGCAAGTCGAGGGGCGTGGGGGGTCGCCCCCCACACCGCACACGAGTGGGCGCAGCGAGTCGGGGGCGTGGGAGGTCGGCCCCTCACAATGGACATGAGTGAGGGTGGGGCGGACGGCGCGGGCGGGATGCGGAGGCCGCGTACGGCGGCCGCCGTCGCCGCCGGGGCGTTGTTCGCGGCCGTCGCGGCCGTCCTCGCCCTGACGACGCCGTGGAACCCGCTGCCCGGCCATGTCCCCGGTGGGCGCGTGCGACCCGACCCGGCGCTCGACTTCTCCCCCGCCGAGATCGCCCGGTCCCGGGCGTTCGACTCGGCCATCAACCCGCCCGCCTACTCGGGCCTCGTCGTCGGTCTGGCGTTGGTCCTCGTGCTGGGGCTGACTCCGCTCGGCGCGCGGTTCATCGGCCGGGTCACCTCCCGTACCGGCCATCGCCTCCTGCGGGTCGTCGTCGCGTCCGCCGCGCTGGCGGTGCTGCTGCGCGTCGCGGGACTGCCGTTCGACGCCTGGCGGGAGTCGGTGCTGCGCCGGTACGGGCTGTCGACGCAGACGTGGCCTGCGTGGCTCCTGGACCAGGTCAAGTCCCTCGGCGTCACGTGGATCATCTCCACGATCGCGCTGCTGCTCCTGTACTGGGTGGCGCGCCGCTTCCCGCGCTACTGGTGGACGGGCGCCGCCGCGGGCGGTTTCCTCCTCGTCGTGCTGGTGTCGTTCGTCTACCCGATCGCCGTCGAGCCGGTGTTCAACAAGTTCCACTCGCTGCCGCAGGGGCAACTGCGCAGCGACCTGCTCGACATGGCCCGGCGGGACGGCGTCCCGGTCGAGGACGTGCTCGTCGCGGACGCGTCCCGCAGGACGACCTCACTGAACGCCTACGTGTCCGGGTTCGGTTCCACGCGGCGGATCGTCCTGTACGACACGTTGCTGGAGTCGCCGCCCGCCCGCGTCGAGTCGATCGTCGCCCACGAACTCGGCCACGCCAAGCGCGACGACGTCCTGTACGGGACGCTGGTGGGCGCGCTCGGCATCGCCGGGGCCATGTGCCTGCTGTACCTCCTGATGACCTCTCCACGGCTCCTGCGCCGCGCCGGGGTCGCTCCCACCGGCCCGCCGGGAGGCGCCCCGGACGACCGCGGGGGCGGCGCCGCGGATCCCCGGTCCATCGCGCTCGTCCTCGCGTTGGTGGCGGCGGGGACGCAGATCGGCGCGCCCGTCCAGAACCTCGTCAGCCGCCGCATCGAGGCCCGCGCCGACGCGCACGCCCTGAACCTCACCCGCGACCCCGCGACGTTCGTGTCGATGCAGCACGAGCTGTCGGTGCGCAACATCTCCGACCTGCGTCCCGACGCGCTGGAGTACGTGATGTGGCTGACGCACCCGTCGGGCCCCGACCGGATCGCCATGGCCCGGACGTGGGCCCGGATGCACCGCGTGCCGCAGCCGCCGCCGCTGCGCTGACCGCCGCGACGTCCACCGGACGGTCAGTTGCCTTCCGCGCGATCCTCGGCCGGTCGCTGGGCGCCCTGCCGCTGCGCGGACAGCGTCGCCGCGTCCTCGTGCGGGGCGGTCGTCACCGACCGTTTCAGCGCGCTGCCCTTGACCCAGTCGTTCCACTTCAGCTGCCAGTAGCCCCAGCCGTTGTCCGGTTCGAGTTCCCGGTTCGAGCCGATCACCGTCACCACGTCACCGCGCTGGGCCAGGCCGTAGAACCACTTCGCGTTGGACGGGCTGATGTTGATGCAGCCGTGGCTGACGTTCCGCCTGCCCTGGCTGCCGACCGACCACGGCGCGCTGTGGACGTACTCGCCGCTCTCGGAGATCCGCACCGACTTGTACACGGTGAGGCTGTAGCCGCCGGGACTGCCGGGGCTGACCCCCATCCAGTCCGACGTCATGACCGTCGGGTCCTCCTTCTCCATCGTCAGGTGGACGCCGTTGGTCGTGGTGAACTTCCGGACCCCGCCCTTGCCCATGCTGGTCGGGATGGTCCGGACCTTCTTGCCGTTGACCCGCACCACCATCTTGTGGGTGTCCTCACCCGCGGTGGAGATGTGCGAGTCGCCGATCTTGAAGGCGAGGGCGTAGTTCCTGCCGCCGTACACGTCCCCGCCGGTGCGCACACCGGCGAGGTGCGCCCGGAACGTCACCTTGGTGTGGGCGGGCCAGTAGTTCCTGGTCCGGAACACGACCTCCTTGTCGTCGAACCAGTGCCAGGCCCCTTCGACGGTCTTGTCGGAGCGCACCTCCAGCGCCTGCTCGACCGCCCGCCTGTCCTGCACGGGCTGGTCGAACCGCATGATGATGGGCATGCCGACACCGACGGTCTCCTTGCTGTACGGCGCCTCAACCGTCATCTTGTTGGTCTTCGTGACCTGGGCGGTGGTGAAGCGGCTGCTGACCGTCCGGGTCTTGCCGTCCATACCGACCGCCGTCGCGCCGACCGTGTACGTCTGGCCCGGAGTGAGCGTCCACCGTGACCGCCACCGTGTCCGGTCGGCGTTGAGTTCGCCGTCGACCGCCCCGCCCGCGGCCGACACCGTCACGTTCTCGATGGTGCCGCGGTCGGCCTGGACGGCGATGGGGACGTCCGGTCTGAACGCGCCCCCGCCGCCCACCGGCGACACCGTCAGCCGCACGGCGTCCGCGCCGTCCGGTTCACGATCCCCCGAGCACGCCCCGGCGCCCGCCACCATTCCGGCGCCGACGATCAGCGCCGCGGTCCGTCGTCTCCGGTCACCCGGTCCTGAGCCCCCCACCCGCATGTGGTCCCCCGGTCGTCCAACTGGGCGATCGGTCCGCGTCCCCCCAGCCCCATCGCTGGAACGGCGCCCAGTTATGCGAAAGGGCCGGTACCCGAAAAAATCGGACACCGGCCCTTGATGGGGTTCTTTTACCGGTCAATGGGCGAAATGACCCCGGTAGTACTCGAAGACCAGACCAATGGTCGAAAGCAGGGCCGCGGCGGCACCGAGAATGACCAGCCACCAGCCGAACACGATGCCGAGCGCCACCGCCGCGGCCGACAGCCCGAGGTACAGCGGCCACCAGCTGTGCGGGCTGAAGAAGCCCAGCTCACCGGCCGCGTCCGCGATCTCCCCCTCGGGGTCGTCCTCGTACAGGGGGCCGCCGTTCGCGGCCTCCAGGCGCCGGACCGTGAAATGGACGTAGAACCCGACGAGCCCGGCGAGACCGACGGCCAGACCGAGTGCCGTCGTGCCCGTCCAGTCCTTGGACCAGAGCCAGTACACGATGTCGGTCGCGAGGAAGAACAGCGCCGAACCGTAGAACATGAACGCCTGGACGCGCATCGCCTACTCTCCCTTCGTCCCGGCCAGTTCGCCCTTCGCCCCCACATGCGGGTGGTGCAGGTCGAACGCCGGCCGCTCGGAACGGATCCTCGGAATCGAGTTGAAGTTGTGCCGCGGTGGCGGGCACGACGTCGCCCACTCCAGGGATGCGCCGTAGCCCCACGGGTCGTCCACCTCGACGCGCTTGCCCCGCTTCCACGTGATGTACACGTTGTAGAAGAACGGCAGCAGGGACGCGCCCAGGACGAACGAGAAGATGCTGGAGATCTCGTTCAGCCCGTGGAACTCGTCGGCGTAGTCGGCGTACCGGCGCGGCATGCCCGCGGCGCCCAGCCAGTGCTGGACGAGGAACGTGCCGTGGAAGCCGATGAACAGCAGCCAGAAATGGACCTTGCCGAGCGTGTCGTTCAGCATCTTCCCGGTCCACTTCGGCCACCAGAAGTAGAACCCGGCGAACATCGCGAACACCACGGTGCCGAACACGACGTAGTGGAAGTGCGCCACCACGAAGTAGGAGTCGGACAGCTGGAAGTCCATCGGCGGCGACGCCAGGATGACGCCGGTGAGTCCACCGAACAGGAACGTCACCAGGAAACCGATCGCCCACAACATCGGTGACTCGAACGTGAGTTGTCCTCGCCAGATGGTTCCCACCCAGTTGAAGAACTTCACCCCCGTGGGCACCGCGATGAGGAACGACATGAACGAGAAGAACGGCAGCAGCACCTGGCCGGTGACGAACATGTGGTGCGCCCACACGGTGATGGACAGGCCCGTGATGCTGATGGTCGCGAACACCAGGCCGATGTAGCCGAAGACGGGCTTGCGGCTGAACACCGGCAGGATCTCCGTCACGATGCCGAAGAACGGCAACGCGATGATGTACACCTCGGGATGCCCGAAGAACCAGAAGAGGTGCTGCCAGAGGAGCGCGCCGCCGTGCGAGGCGTCGAAGATGTGCGCGCCGAGCTTGCGGTCGGCCTCCAGCGCCAGCAGCGCCGCGGCGAGGACCGGGAACGCGATCAGCACCAGGATGGACGTCAGCAGGACGTTCCAGGTGAAGATCGGCATCCGGAACATCGTCATGCCCGGCGCCCGCATGCACAGGATCGTGGTGATGAAGTTGACCGCGCCCATGATGGTGCCGAAGCCCGACATCGCGAGGCCCATCACCCACATGTCGCCGCCGACGCCGGGCGAGCGCACCGCGTCCGACAGCGGCGTGTAGGCGAACCAGCCGAAGCTGGCCGCGCCGCCCGGGGTGAGGAAGCCCGCGATGACGATGATGCTGCCGAACAGGAACAGCCAGTACGCCAGCATGTTCAGGCGCGGGAACGCCACGTCGGGCGCGCCGATCTGCAGCGGCATGATGACGTTGGTGAACCCCGCGAACAGCGGCGTCGCGAACATCAGCAGCATGATCGTGCCGTGCATGGTGAACAGCTGGTTGAACTGCTCGTTGCTGACGATCTGCCGGCCCGGCTCGAACAGCTCGGCGCGCATCACCAGCGCCAGGACGCCGCCGATCAGGAACATGAAGAACGAGGTGATCAGGTACAGGTAGCCGATCACCTTGTGGTCGGTGGACGACATCCAGGACGCGATGATGCGTCCCTTCGTCGTGCGCGGCGCGGCGGGCGGCGCACTCGGGGCGTGACTCGTCGCGGTCACCGGGCACCTCCCGCGGCCAGCGCGGCCTTCGAGTCGGCGATGAACTTGTCGTACGCCTCGGGCGTCACGACCTTGAGCTGGAACAGCATCCGGCTGTGGTCGACGCCGCAGAGTTCCGCGCACCGGCCCTCGTAGGTGCCGAGCTTCTTCGCCGTGAACTCGAACTCGTTGGTGTAGCCCGGCATGACGTCCTTCTTGTAGATCAGGGCGGGCACCCAGAAGGAGTGGATGACGTCGTTGGCGTGCAGCCGCACCCGGACGGTCTCACCCGCGGGGATCGTCATCACCGGCTTGCCCGGCGCGGGCCCGTTCGGGTTGACGGGCTGGCCGACGACGGAGGCGACGGTCTGCTCCTTGCCGGACGCGTCCTTCTCCTTGTAGTCGAACTGCCAGCTCCACTGGAACCCGATCACGTCGACGACGACCGAGGGTTTGGCGCTGGTCGACTCGACGTAGTTCTCGTCCCGGGCGGTGAAGTAGAACAGGACCGCGATGATGACGAACGGGACCGCCGTGTACAGGATCTCGATCGGCATGTTGTAGCGGACCTGCGGCGGCAGATCGTCGGAGCGCTTGCGGTGGAACAGCACCGCCCAGATGATCAGGCCCCAGACGACACCGCCGACGGCGAACGCCGCGATCCAGGAGCCCTGCCACAGGTGGAGCATGCGCTCGCCCTGCTCGCTGATCGGCTCGGGCATGCCCAGGCGGCTGCCGCTGCACGCGCTGGTGGTCAGCGCCAGCAGCGCCAGCGCACCGGCGCTCTTCAATGCGCGGCGACTGCGCACAGGCGTACGCCGCTCTCTAGAGCGGGTCGGACTCACGGAATGCCTTCCCCACGGATGAAAGCCCGGGTCACCCGGGCGGAGAGATCAGTTGTCACACGTGTGCTGGACACCCTAGCGCGAGGGTCGCGCGAACCCCTGATCGGGTGCCCGGTTAGTGTTTCCGCGTGGCCGAAACCAGCGCGCCCGGCGTCTACCTCGACGCCGCGTCCACCGAGCCGCCGCATCCGGCGGCCCGCGCCGCGCTGCTGGAGGCCCTCGACTCCGGCTGGGCCGACCCCGCCCGGCTGTACGGAACGGCCCGTGGCGCCCGCGTCCTGCTCGACCGGGCCCGCGCCCGCGTCGCGGCCGTCCTCGACGCCCGGCCCGACGAGGTGTCGTTCACGTCGTCGGGCACGCAGGCGGTGCACCTGGCGGTCCTCGGGGGGCTCCGGGCTCGCCGCAGGGTCGGGCGCCACCTGGTGGTGAGCGCGGTGGAGCACTCCAGCGTCCTGCACGCGGCGGAGGACCACGAACGCGACGGCGGTGAGGTGACCGTCGTCGGCGTCGACCGTTCGGGCCGCGTCGACCCCGCCGAGTTCGCCGCCGCGTTGCGCCCGGACACGGCCCTCGCGTGCCTGCAGTCCGCCAACCACGAGGTCGGCACCGTCCAGCCCGTCGCCGAGGCCGCGTCGGCGTGTCGCGCCGCGGGCGTGCCGCTGTTCGTGGACGCCGCGCAGTCCCTCGGCCGGGTGGACGTCCCCGGCGGCTGGTCGTTCCTCGCCGGGAGCGCGCACAAGTGGGGCGGGCCCCCGGGCGTGGGGGTGTTCGCCGTCCGTAAGGGCACCCGGTGGCGTTCCCCGCTGCCGGACGACGAGCGGGAGCGGCGCCGCGTCCCCGGGTTCGAGAACGTCCCGGGGATCGTCGCGGCGGCCGCGGCGCTGGAGGCCTACCGCGCCGACATGGCGACGGACGCTGAACGCGTGTCGGCGCTGGTGGACCGGATCCGGACGGAGGTGCCGCGGACCGTCCCCGACGTGCAGGTCGTCGGCGACCCGGTTCGGCGGCTTCCGCACCTGGTGACGTTCTCGTGCCTGTACGTGGAGGGCGAGGCGTTGCTGACCGAACTCGACCGGCTGGGTTTCGCGGTTTCGTCCGGAAGTTCGTGCACGGCGGATACGCTGCGTCCGAGTCATGTGCTGGAGGCGATGGGAGTGATTACCCACGGGAACGTGCGGGTATCGCTGCCGCGTGGCGTCGTTTCGGCGGACGTCGACCGGTTCCTGGCCGTGTTGCCCGACGCGGTCGACCGGCTGCGCCGGACGACGCTGAACGACGTCGATACAGGGAGGCGGTCGCGCCCATGAGGTTCCGAGGCCGCGCCAAGGGTGGGACGTCTCCGGACGCCGCTGCGGCTCCCGACGCGACCGCCGCGCCGGCGGTCCCGCCACCGGTCCTGGTCATCGACGCGCTCGGCCGCAAATGCCCCATCCCGATCATCATGCTGGCCGAGCGGATCCGGGAGGTGCCGGTCGGGCAGATCGTCGCGGTCCTCGCCGACGACGCCGCCGCGCGCACCGACGTCCCCGCCTGGTGCCGGATGAAGTCGCAGGACTTCGTCTGGGAGGAGACCCTCCAGCAGGGCGGCTGGGGCTTCCACATCCGCAGAACGTACTGACCCACCCGGCGTGGGGGCCGCGCCGTGACGCGGCCCCACGTCCGTCACGGGTTGGGGCAGTTGAGATGGTCGGCGATCTCGGCAGCGGCAGCCTCGCCGTAGGCGCCGGTGAAACGGTCGAGGAACGCCTGGCGGGACAGGGTGTACTCCTGCGGGCCCGCGGATTCGAGCGCGTGCGCGGCGATGGTGTGGCCGACCTGCGCGGCGCGTTCGACGGGCAGGTTCCAGGAAAGCCCCGACAGGAATCCCGCGCGGAACGCGTCACCGACCCCGGTCGGGTCGACGACCTTCTCGACGGGAAGGGCGGGGACGTGGACGCCCTCCCCGTCCTTGCGGTCGATCACCACGCCCTTGGCGCCGAGGGTGGTGATCCGGGTGCCGACGCGGGACAGGATCTCCTCGTTGGACCAGCCGGTCTTCTCCTCGGCGAGGGCCTTCTCGTACTCGTTGCTGAACAGGTACTCGGCGCCGTCGATGAGGCGGCGGACGTCGGCGCCGTCCATGCGGGCGAGCTGCTGGGACGGGTCGGCGACGAACCGGATGCCGCGGGTGCGGCACTCGTCGGTGTGCCGCAGCATCGCCTCGGGGTCGTTCGGGCTGATGACGACCAGGTCGAGGCCGCCGACGCGGTCGGCGACCGGCTGGAGCTCGATGGAGCGCGCCTCGCTCATCGCCCCGGCGTAGAACGTGGCGATCTGGTTCTGGTCCTGGTCGGTGGTGCACAGGAACCGGGCGGTGCGGTGCACCTCGGACACGTGCACGGACGCGGTGTCGACCGAGTGCCGTTCGAGCCAGGAGCGGTAGTCCGCGAAGTCGTCGCCGACGGCGCCGACGAGGATCGAGGAGTTGCCGAGGCTGCCCATGCCGAAGCAGATGTTGGCGCCGATCCCGCCGCGCCGGATGTCCAGTTCATCCACCAGGAAGGACAGCGACACCCGATCGAGCTGGTCGGGAAGGAACTGGTCGGTGAATCTCCCTGGAAAGGTCATCAGATGGTCGGTCGCGATGGAACCGGTCACGGCGATGCGCACGGCGTCGCTCTCCTCGTGGTCGTCCGGCTTTTCGCCGGCTGTGTCGAACCCGGAAAGAGTACTTACCCATCGCACCCTAGATCGGCGCCCGACAAGGGGCGACCGGGACACCTGACCGGCCGCCCCCGGGATCTCGTCAGTTGAAGGAGTCGCCGCAGGCGCAGGAACCCGACGCGTTCGGGTTGTCGATCGTGAAGCCCTGCTTCTCGATCGAGTCGACGAAGTCGATGGTGGCGCCCGTGAGGTACGGCGCGCTCATCCGGTCGACGCGCACGGCCAGACCGCCGAAGTCCTGGATCTGGTCTCCGTCCATCTCCCGCTCGTCGAAGAACAGCTGGTAGATCAGGCCGGAGCAGCCGCCCGGCTGCACGGCGACACGCAGCGCAAGGTCGTCGCGGCCCTCCTGCTCGAGCAGGCCCCTGGCCTTCTCGGCGGCGGCGTCGGTGAGAATGACGCCCTGCTGCGTGGTCTCCTGCGTGGTCTCGCCTGAAACCGTCATGTGTTCAGCTCCCGGGTCTCGCTGCGCCGCGCGCGGCGGCGGACTGTCGCTTGTACGCCTCTTCCCGTAGGACAACGTACCTCGCCACGGGCCCATTCCGCCCATGGCCCATGTCTAACGTCTCGGCGCCGTGCGGTCTACGTCACATCCTCCCCCGCGTCCGGATGTGCAATCATTAGTCGTCAAAGCGACGATAAGTCCCGTCGCGAAAGGAGAGACGCCGTGACGACCCCACTGCGCGACCTTCCGTTGCTCCTGCTCGGCGACGGCGCCGACCCCGCCAGCGAGCGGGGAGTGGACTGTCCCGGGGAACTGCCGCCGGCCTCCGACCCCGCCCTCGTCGAACGCGCCCGCGCCGCGAAGGCCGCGCTCGGCGACGAGGTGTTCGTGCTCGGCCACCACTACCAGCGGGACGAGGTCATCCAGTTCGCCGACGTGACCGGCGACTCGTTCAAGCTGGCCCAGCAGGCGGCGGCCCGCCCGGAGGCGCCGTACGTCGTGTTCTGCGGCGTCCACTTCATGGCGGAGTCCGCCGACATCCTGACCGCCGACCACCAGCGGGTGATCCTCCCCGACCTCGGCGCGGGCTGCTCGATGGCCGACATGGCGACGTTCGACCAGGTCGAGGAATGCTGGGACGTCCTGGAGGACGCGGGCGTCGCGGACGACGTCGTCCCCGTCACCTACATGAACTCCTCCGCCGACATCAAGGGCTTCGTCGGCCGCCACGGCGGCGTCGTGTGCACCTCCTCCAACGCCAGGCGCGCCCTTGACTGGGCCTACTCCAAGGGCAAGAAGGTCCTGTTCCTGCCCGACCAGCACCTCGGCCGCAACACCGCCGTCCTGGAGATGGGCTTCTCGCTGGACGACTGCGTCGTCTACAGCCCGCACCGCCGCGAGGGCGGCCTCACCCCGGCCCAGCTCCGCGACGCCAAGATGATCCTCTGGCGCGGCCACTGCTCCGTGCACGGCCGCTTCACGAAGGAGTCGGTGGACGACGTCCGCGCCCGCGTCCCCGGCGTGAACGTCCTCGTCCACCCCGAATGCCGGCACGAGGTCGTCACCGCCGCCGACCAGATCGGCTCCACCGAGTACATCATCAAGACCATCGCCGCCGCGGAGCCCGGCTCCTCCTGGGCCGTCGGCACCGAACTCAACCTCGTCCGCCGCCTCGCGAACACCCACCCCGACAAGAACATCATGTTCCTCGACAAGACCGTCTGCTACTGCTCGACCATGAACCGCATCGACCTCCCTCACCTGGTCCTCTCCCTGGAGTCCCTGGCGGCCGGCAGAGTCGAGAACGTCATCACGGTCGACGAGGAAACCACCCACTACGCCAAAAAGGCCCTGAACCAAATGCTCGCCCTCCCCTGACCAACCACCCGCAACCATCACACCGCGGTCCACGACCCTGGAGGCCCGCCAGGGCCGTGGGAGGGTGCTCTGCCCATAAACACCGCAACCATCCGAACGCGACCGCCCGCAGTTCACGACGATGAAGGGCGCGCAGCGCCCGAAACAGGAGTGCACTGCAACGCAACACCCCGACCATCCGGACGAGACGACCTCAGCCCGCCTCCGCAACCCCGCGACGACCTCAACACTTGCGATCGCGTCCGAAGGCAGGTTCGAGCCTGCGAGAACCTGATCGCGCAGCGAGCCGCCAGGCGAGCCGAAGCGATGCCAGCGATCGCACGTGTTTCTCGACGATGGAGGCCCGCCAGGGCCGAAGGAGGAGAGAAATACCTAAAATACAGCTCCCCAGACGGGGAACCAGCGGCCCAGGTCTTCCTCGAAGGGGAGGTCGGCGCCTATGGCGCCGCGGATTTGGAGTTCCAGGGCGTTGTCGCGTTTGTCGCCTGGGAGGGGGGCGAAGGGGTAGAAGGTGCCTCGTTTGTAGAGGTAGACGAGTGCGAGGCGTTGGCCGTCGGGGCCGCGGAAGCCGACCAGGGAGCACAGCAGGTGCGGGCCGAAGCCGTTGGATTCCAGGGTGGCGTTGACGGCGTGCAGGTCGGTGACGAGGTCGGGGAGTTCGTCGGGGCGGTGGGTGGCGAGGAGCCAGGTGTAGCCGTAGGCGTCCTCGGTGATCTCGACCTTGGGGCCCTCGTCGGCGTCGAGGAGGTCCTGGATGTCGCGTTGCAGTCGGGCGAACGCGCCGCCCTCCGCGGCGCGGAAGCACACCGAGCCGAGGCCGGTGGGGACGAAGCCCGCGGCCGCCTCCAGCGTGATGGCGGCCGTGGACAGGCCGAAGAGGCGGTCGAGGTCGGGTTTGGCGGGTTTGGAGCGGCCGAGCAGGGTGTCGAGGAATCCCATGGTCAGGCTCCCCGGCTGAGTTGCGCGGAGATCTTGGAGAGCTGGGCGAGGCGCTTGTCCAGGGTCGGGTGCGTGGAGAACAGCGAGGAGACGCTGAAGCCCCTGCCGAACGCGGGGGTGAAGAAGAACGCGTTGAACGCCTGGGCGGCCCGTAGGTCCTTCGTCGGGATCCGGGCGATCTCCCCGTTGACCTTGGTCAGCGCGCTGGCCAAGGCCGAGGGACGGCCGGTGAGCAGCGCGGCGGCGCGGTCGGCGGACAGTTCGCGGTAGCGCGACAGCGCGCGGGTGAGCATGAAGCTGACGGCGTAGGCGAGGGCGCTGGCGGCGACCACGGCCAGCAGGATCAGGCCGGTGTTCTGGTCGTTGTCACGGCGGCCGAATCCGCCCCACAGGCCGACGTGGAGGCCGAACCGGGTGATGAGGCCGGCGCAGATGCCGAGGAACGAGGCGATCGTCATGACCGCGACGTCCTTGTGCGCGACGTGCGCCATCTCGTGCGCGAGCACGCCTTCCAGTTCGACGGGGTCGAGGCGGCGCAGCAGGCCGGTGGTGACGCAGACGACGGCCTTCTTCTGGTTGCGTCCCGTGGCGAACGCGTTCGGCACGTCGGTGTCGGCGATCGCGACCCGGGGTTTCGGGGCGTCCGACAGGGCGCAGATCCGGTCGATGACACCGTGGAGTTCGGGTGCCTCGTCCGGGGTGACGACCCGGCCGTGCATCGCGAACAGCGTCATCTTGTCGGAGAAGAAGTACTGGGCGAGCAGGAACAGGGCGGCCACGGTCAGCGCGACGAACGCCCACTCGGGCAGGAACACGAAGAAGGCTCCGACGGCGACGACGTAGACCAGCCCCAGCAGGAACATCGTCACGAGCATCCGTGAGGTCAGGCCCCGGTCGGAGGCGTAGCGCGTTCTGGCCATGCGGGCACCCCCTGTGCTTCCCGTTGCGGTGTTCACTTGGGTTAACGCCCGGGACCCGGCTTTTGTGCCTGACCGTCCGGTTCGGCTCAGTCGGGAATCAGTCCTTCGTCACCGAGCATGGAGCGCACCTCGTCGATGTGCGCGTCGGCCGGGGGGAGGATCAGTTCGGACGGCGCGAGGCTGTCCGGCGGCAGCGGCCTGCCCACCTTGCGGACGTTCTCCAGCAGCGCGTGGAGCGCGGAGCGGAACGCCGTCTCGTCACCCGACTCGATCGCCGACTCCAACTCGTCGTCGAGCGTGTTCAAAGACGACAGATCCTCGTCGGCCACGTCCAGCTGGCCTTCGCCCATCAGGCGGACGATCACTGGGCACCCCCGGGGTTCTGCGGCCACTGCGCCTGCTGGGGGGTGTCCTGCTGCTGCGGCTGCGCGGTCGGCGAGCCCTGGTTCAGCTCCTTGGGCGCGGGGCCCTGACCGAGCTCGGCCTTGAGACGTTCCAGCTCGAGGTCGACGCCGGGGCCCGAGCCCATCCGGTCGAGTTCGGCCTGGATGTCGTCCTTCGGGCCGGAGAAGTCCTCCAGGGCGCCGGAGGCCAGCAGCTCGTCGATCGCTCCGGCGCGGGCCTTCATGGTGTCGGTCTTCTCCTCGGCGCGCTGGATCGCGAGGCCGACGTCGCCCATCTCCTCGGAGATGCCGGAGAACGCCTCGTTGATCTTGGTCTGCGCCTCGGCGGCGGTGTAGGTCGCCTTGATCGTCTCCTTGCGGGTGCGGAAGGAGTCGACCTTGGCCTGCAGGCGCTGGGAGGCGAGCGTGAGCTTCTCCTCCTCGCCCTGCAACTGCTGGTACTGGCCGCGCAGGTCGTTCAGCTGGCTCTCCAGCCCGGCGCGGCGGGTCAGCGCCTCGCGGGCGAGGTCCTCCCGGCCGACCTGCAGGGCCTTCTTCCCCTGGTCGGTCAGCTTGGTCTGCTGCTGCTCGAGCTGGTTGATCTGCAGCTCGAG
This sequence comes from Actinomadura pelletieri DSM 43383, assembly GCF_003634705.1. Classification (GTDB taxonomy): domain Bacteria; phylum Actinomycetota; class Actinomycetes; order Streptosporangiales; family Streptosporangiaceae; genus Spirillospora; species Spirillospora pelletieri. The sequence goes on from NZ_RBWU01000003.1 coordinate 510,024, forward strand.
ACGCTTGCGCGAGGTGGCGACGTCGGCGACCCCCCGACGGACCTTCTGCAGCATCTCCAGCTGGCGCTGGTAGGAGTAATCGAGGGTCTCGCGGGGATCCTCCATGCGGTCCAGGGCCCTGTTCGCCTTGGACTTGAAGATCATCGACATTCGCTTCATCACGCTCATCGCGCGGCGCCGGTCCCTTCGTGCTGTCGCCTCAGTCGTGAACTGGGCTCAATGACCACTGCTGGGGTTCTTATCACCCTACGCGTTAACGCGCGAGGCAGCCACGATGTTCGCAGCCGGTAGTCTGATCCCGTGTTCAAGCGTCGTACCCAAGAGGCCCCGCCGAATCCTCCTCAGGTAGTAAAGCCGGGAGGCAAGGGTCGTCCCACGCCCAAGCGCAGGGAGGCCGAGAAGCGGCGCCGTCAGCCGATCACCGCGCCGGCCAACCGTAAGGAGGCCTACCGGAAGGTCAGGGAGCGGCAGGCGGCCGAGCGCGCCAAGGCCCGCGAGGGCATGGCGAAGGGCGACGAGAGGCACCTGCTCAAGCGCGACAAGGGCCCGGTCAGGCGACTCGCCCGCGACTATGTGGATGCGCGCCGCACCGTCGGCTCGTACCTGATGTACGCCATGTTCGCGGTCGTGCTGCTGAGCATGTTCCCCATCCCGGTGGCCCGGCTGCTGGTGCTGTTCGCGCCGCCTCTGCTGCTTCTGGTGGTGTTCGGCGAGGGTCTGATGCTCAGCCGCGGGGTCAAGAGGCTGGCCGCGGAGCGTTACCCGGACGAGGACGCCAAGGGCGTCGGGCTGTACGCGGCGATGCGCGCCATGCAGATCCGCCGGCTCCGCGTCCCGAACCCGCAGGTGCGGATCGGCGAGAAGGAGAAGGTCTGACCGGCGGCCTCGCCGGGCCGGTCCGCTCGTAAGGCCTCGAACGACACACCACTAGGGTCGGGGCATGGAGTTCCGAAACCTTGGCCGGAGCGGTCTGAAGATCAGCGAGATCGCGTACGGCAACTGGCTCACCCATGCCTGGAGCGTCGAGGAGGACGCCGCGCACGCCTGTGTGCACGCCGCCCTGGACCAGGGCATCACCACCTTCGACACCGCGGACGTCTACGCGCACACGCGCGCGGAGGAGGTCCTCGGACGCGCGCTCAAGGGGCAGCGCCGCGAGGGGCTGGAGATCTTCACGAAGGTCTTCTGGCCCACCGGGCCCGGCATGAACGACCGGGGGTTGTCCCGCAAGCACATCGTCGAGTCGATCAACGGTTCCCTCCGCCGTCTGGGCACCGACTACGTGGACCTGTACCAGGCCCACCGGTTCGACCACGAGACGCCGCTGGAGGAGACGCTGCGGGCGTTCGACGACCTCGTCCGGCAGGGCAAGGTCCTGTACGTGGGCGTTTCGGAGTGGCGGGCCGAGGAGATCGAACGCGCCCTGAAGATCGCCGACGAGATGGGCCTGGACCGGATCGTCTCCAACCAGCCGCAGTACTCCATGCTGTGGCGGGTCATCGAGGAGGAGATCGTCCCGCTGTGCGAGAGCGAGGGCGTCGGCCAGATCGTCTGGTCGCCGATCGCGCAGGGCGTGCTGACCGGCAAGTACCGGCCGGGGCAGCCCCTGCCGGAGGGGTCGCGCGCCACCGACGACAAGGGCGGCGCCGACATGATCAGCCGTTACATGGACGACGACCTGCTGACCCGCGTGCAGGAACTGAAGCCGATCGCGGACGATCTCGGCCTGTCGATGGCGCAGCTCGCGATCGCCTGGACGTTGCAGAACCCGAACGTGTCGGCGGCGATCGTGGGCGCGTCCCGTCCGGAGCAGGTCGCCGACAACGCCAAGGCCGCCGGGGTGAAGCTGGACGCCGACGTGCTGAAGCGGATCGACGACGTTCTCGGCCCGGTCGTCATCCGTGATCCCGCGTTGACGGTGAGCCCGCCCCACCGTCCCTGACCGGCGCCGACGGGCTCGACGAGGGGCGCCTCAGCCGCAGGCGCCCCTCCCGGCGGTACTCGTCCCGGCGTTCGCGGGTGCCTTCCCGCCCGCCCGGTCAGCCGGATTCGCTCGGTTCGTGCAGGCTCATCTCGTACACGACCGTCTCGCCGTCAAGGAGCGTCACGGCGTCGACCGCGTCGGTGCGCAGCCCACGCCAGTTCTCGCCCAGCCAGCTCTCCGCGTCCGCCTGGCTGGGAAAGGTCTCCTCGGACATGCCCACCGTGCGCCCGTCCGCCTTCTCCAGGCGCCAGCTCCACGCCATCGCGCTCGACCTCCCTCGTCGCGGTGAGACTAGTCCCTTGGCCGTGGGACGTCGTCTCCATCGCCGTCCATCGGTCCCCATCCATGGTCAACCCGGCGTCATGCGCCGATCGCCCGGCGCATGGCCTCCGGGTTCTCCATGTCGGACACGCTGAGCGGGCGGCCGTTCACCCACACACTGGGCGTGCCTTGGACACCGGACGATATGTAGCCCTGGCTGACGGTCTTCACACTTGCGGCGTAGCGCTGTGACTCGACGCACTTCCTGAAACCGTCGTCGGTGAGCCCGAGCGGTGCGGCGTAGGAGAGAAGGTCGGCCGTCGAGTACCCCTGGGAGGAGATGGTCGGCGGCTGGTGGGCGTACAGGGCGTCCTGGTAGGACAGCCAGCGTGCGCCGTCGCCGACGCAGCGCAGCGCCGCCGCGGCGCGCAGGGCGTTGTCGTGCGCCGGTTGGGTGCTTTCGCCGAAGATGACCATCGGGTGGAAGACGACCTTGGCGCGTCCGGAGACGGTGAGTTCCTTGAGCATCGGGTCGTGCTTGCGGTCGAAGTCGCCGCAGTGCGGGCAGGCGAAGTCCTCGTAGACGTCGACGACGGGGCTCGTGACACCGGGCCTGGCCATGGCCAGGCTGCCGTCGGGGAGCGGCGTGGCCTGCGCTCCCCCGGCGATCTGCCCGACCCGGAGCCGGGTCTCGCCGCCTTCGCCCGCGCCGCCGTCACCGCTCTGGGCGATCACCAGGACGACCGCGACCAGGGCCAGCACCAGGACGACTCCGCCGCCGATCAGCGCGACCGCCAGGCCGCCGTTCCCGCGTTGCGGCGGCTTTCCCGGCATATTTCCCGGCATTCCGGATGGTCCGGGCGGCCAGCCGGGGCCGCCCGGCGGCGGGCCTCCCGGCGGAACACCGGGCGGAACGGGAGGTGGGCCATAGGGCGGTGGCACGCCCGGGCCGGGGCCGCCCGGGCCGCCCGGCCACGGCGCGTTCGGGGGGTTGCTCACCTGGGCCTCCTGACGGGACGTCATGAGCGTTCCCGGTGAGCGTAACCGTAGAGTTCCGATCAAGATGGACATCGAGCTTCGCGGCAGCGCCGCACCGGGAGGATGGCCCGTGCCGGGATGCCGTTGCGCGTCGTGCGGCCGGTTGCGCGCCGCCGGGGTCCGGCACGAGCCGGTGAGCGTCGTCGTCGACGGCACACCGATGGACGACCTTCCCCGAACGGACGTCCCCGGCGGTTTCGAGGTCCGTGGACCTCGCGGAGGGCGGGTGCTCGTGGCGTCCGGCCCGGGAACCAGACCGGAGGCCGCGCCCGGCGTGGAGTACGACGCCGTCCTCCTGGACCTGGCCGGTTCCCCCGAACATCTGGGCCATCTGCGCCGCATCGGGGCCGTGACGTCCGAGACCGGCGTGTGGGCGGTCCACGTCGACCACCGTCTGCCGTCGCCGGCCGAACTGGACCGCCGCATGACGTTCTGGCGCCGCCCCGACCACGGCCCGCACAGGACGCTGCTGCTCGGTGGAAACCGGTCGGGCAAGTCGGCGGAGGCCGAACTGCGCCTGGCGGTGTGCCCGGAGGTCCTCTATGTCGCGACCGGTCCCGTCCGTGACGACGACCCGGAATGGACGGAGCGCGTCACCGCCCACCGGCTTCGCCGCCCGGCCTGGTGGCGGACGGTCGAGACGACCGATCTCGCGGGCGTGCTCGACCGCGAGGCCGGCGCGGTCCTCGTGGACGGCATCGGCACATGGCTCGCCGCCACGATGGACGCGGCCGCCGCGTGGGACGACCCGTCCACGGCGCGGTCACACCTGGACGACCTGGTCGCGGCGTGGCGGGGCACGCGGGCGCGGGTGGTCGCGGTGAGCGAGGAGGTCGGCCTGTCGCTGGTGCCGACGACACGGTCGGGACGGGTGTTCGGCGACCTGCTCGGACGCCTCAACCAGCGGCTCGCGGCCGAGTCCGAGGAGGCCGCGCTGGTCGTGGCCGGCCGCGTCATGGAGCTCGGATGATCGCCGGTCTGCGGCTGGCGGTCACGCTGCTCACCGTCGTTCCGCTGGGGTCGCGCGCGACGGATCAGCGGGTGGACCGCGGCACGGCGGGCACGGCGATGCTGCTTGCGCCGTCCGTGGGCCTGCTCACCGGCGGCGCCGCCGCGCTGGTCCTGCTGGCGGGCGACCTGCTGGATCTCGGCCGTCTCCTGGCGGCGGCGCTGGCGGTGGCCGCCATGGCGGCCGTCACGCGGGCTCTGCACCTAGACGGTCTCGCGGACCTCGCGGACGGTCTGGGCAGCGGCCGTCCCGCCGCAGACGCCCTGGACATCATGAAGCGGTCCGACATCGGCCCCTTCGGCGTCGTCACCCTCATGCTCACCCTGCTGGTCCAGGTCGCCGCACTGGCCGCCGCCCCGGAGCCGGTGGCGGCGGTCCTGGTCGCGTCCGTCGCCGGGCGCCTCGCGCTCCCCTGGGCCTGCCGCGCCGGTGTCCCTCCGGCCCGTTCCGGCGGGCTCGGCACACTGGTCGCGGGCACGGTCGCGCTTCGGGCCGCATGGGTCGCCACCGCCGCCGTGCTCGTGGTCGCGGCGGCCGTCGGCGCCGCGTTCGGCGGGACCGGCGGCGCCGTCCACGCCGCCGCGGCGGTGATCGTGGCGCTCGGCGCGGCGCTGGCGCTGCTCGGTCACGCGCTGCGGCGGCTGGGCGGCGTGACCGGTGACGTCCTCGGCGCGCTCGTCGAGACCGCCACGACGGCCGCCCTGGTCGCCCTCAGCGCGTTTCGCTGAGGGCGAGGCGGGCGTGGGCGCGGACGTCGGCGTCGGAGTCGTCCCGCGCCGCGACGAGGGCGTCGCGCACCGCCGCGACGTAGCGGAAGGCGCCGAGGGAGATCACCGCGGCCTTGCGGACGTCCTGGTGCGGATCGCCCAGGGTTTTCACGAGCGGGTTCGCGGCGACGTCGGGGGGCGCGGCGGCCAGGCCCCGCGCGGCGCCGGTGCGGACCTGCCAGGCCGCGTCGTGCAGGGCGTCGACGGCCACGAGGTCCAGCGGGGCCGGACAGCCGATCCCGGCCAGGGCTTCCAGGGCCGCCGCCCTGACCAGGTCGTCCGCGTCGCCGACAAGGTCGCCGAGCGTCCCGGACGCCGCCGGGTCGCCGATGGCGCCGAGGCCGTGCGCCGCCGCGATCCGCACCTCGCGGGACGCGTCCGTCACGGCGCGCGCGACCTCGTCCGCGGCGTCATGGGCGACCAGACCCCGCACGGCCTGGAGCCGGACGCGGTGGTCGGGGTCGCCGAGCGCGTCCCCGAACACCGCCCTGTCGCCGAGGCGGAGGGCGCGCAGCACGTCCAGGACGGCGGCGCGGACGACGGCGTCCGCGCCGCCGAGCGCGGGGACGAGGACGTCCCGCACCTCGGGCGTCGCGGGCAGCACCTCGACCAGTTCGCGGAGTGCGGTCGCGGCGGCGTGCCGGACGGAGCCGTGCGCGTCGGCGAGCGCGGTCGCGAGGGCGGCGGCGACGCCGTCCGGCGCGACCTCGGTGAGCGTCGCGACGGCCGCGCGCCGGACCTTCGGGTCGGGGTCGGCGAGGTAGGCGGCGATGGCGTCGACGCCCGGACCCGTCTCGGCGAGTTCCTGGAGCTCCAGCAGCCGCGGGGAACGTCCGATCGCCGTGGCCGGACGCGCGGGCCCGGCGGACCCCGTCCGGCGCGCGGGCGCGGCGGTGGACGCCGGGCCGAGGACGACCGGCTCGCCGGGCTCCGGCACGGTGAACTCCTCGACCGGAACCAGGTAGGGCGCGACGGGCCGCTTGAGGAACTCCATCGCGCCGTCGTCGCGGCGCCGCAGGTTGAGGTGGTACATCCACGCCGAGTCGTCGCGTTCGGGCAGGTCGGCCCGGTCGTGGTAGAGGCCCCAGCGGCTCTCGGTGCGGGTCAGGGACGAGCGGGCGGCCATCTCGGCGCAGTCGCGGATGAACGTGACCTCGACACAGCGCATCAACTCGTGCGGGTTCCGCGCGCCCATGCCCGCGATCTCCGTCTCCATTCGGGCGAACGTCTCGACGGCGATGTCGAGCTTCGCCTGCGTCTTGGGCGGCGCGACGTAGTCATTGACGAACCGGCGGAGCTTGTACTCGACCTGCGACTGCGGCGGTCCGTCCGGGTTGCGCAGCGGCCGGTAGATCAGCTCGTGCGCCGCCCGGATCTGGTCCTCGGGCAACGACGCCGGCCCGTCCGGAGCGGCGGGCCGGTGGGCGGCGGCGTGCGCGCCCGCGAGGTCCCCGAAGACGAACGCGCCGATCATGTAGTTGTGCGGGACGCAGGCCAGATCGCCCGCCGCGTACAGGCCGGGCACGGTCGTGCGGGCGTTCTCGTCCACCCACACGCCGGACGCGGAGTGCCCGCCGCACAGCCCGATCTCGGAGATGTGCATCTCGACGTCGTGGTGGCGGTAGTCGTGGCCGCGCCCGGCGTGGAACGTGCCCCGGGTCGGGCGCTCGGTGGTGTGCAGGATGCCTTCGAGGGCCGTCAGGGTCTCGTCCGGCAGGTGGGAAAGCTTCAGGTAGATGGGGCCGCGCGCGGAGTCGATCTCGCGTTTCACCTCCGCCATCATCTGACCCGACCAGTAGTCGCAGTCGACGAACCGCGTCCCCTCGGCGTTGACCTGGTAGCCGCCGAACGGGTTGGCGACGTACGCGCACGCGGGCCCGTTGTAGTCCTTGATGAGCGGGTTGATCTGGAAGCACTCGATGCCGCTGAGCTCGGCGCCCGCGTGGTAGGCCATGGCGTGGCCGTCGCCCGCGTTGGTGGGGTTCTCGTACGTCCCGTAGAGGTAGCCGGACGCGGGCAGGCCGAGACGCCCGGCCGCGCCCGTCGCCAGGATGACGGCACCGGCCGAGACGGTGACGAACTCGCCGCTGCGGGTGTCGAAGCCCACGGCCCCCACCGCGCGCCCGCCCGACGTGAGGACGCGCACCGGCATGACGCGGTTCTCGATCCGGACCTTCTCCCGGATGGAACGCTGCCGCAGCACCCGGTAGAGCACCTTCTTGACGTCCTTGCCCTCCGGCATCGGCAGGACGTACGAGCCGGAACGATGCACCCTGCGGACCGCGTACTCGCCGTACTCGTCCTTCTCGAACTTCACGCCGTACCGTTCGAGCCGCTTCACCATGGCGAAACCGCGGGTGGCGGTCTGGTGGACGGTCCGCTGGTCGACGATGCCGTCGTTGGCGCGGGTGATCTCGGCGACATAGTCCTCGGGTGTGGCCTTGCCGGGGATGACCGCGTTGTTGACGCCGTCCATGCCCATCGCGAGCGCGCCCGAATGCCGGACGTGCGCCTTCTCCAGCAGCAGGACGGACGCGCCGTGCTCGGCGGCGGTGATCGCGGCCATCGTCCCGGCGGTGCCGCCCCCGACGACCAGGACGTCACAGCTCAGTTCGCGGCGCTCCACCACGGACGGGATCTCCATCAGACGGCCTCCTTCAGCGAGTCGCCCTTCAGCGGCTCGCTCGCCGGCGCATCGCCCTTCGGCGCGTCGCCCTGCAGCGCGTCGCCCGTCAGGTCGCCGGCTCCGAGCGCGGTGAGCAGGTCCTCGCGGGACGCGGTGCCGGCGAACTCGGCGGCGACACCGGCCGGGCGGTCCCGGCCGAGGACGACGACGCGGTGGCCGAGCAGCAGCGCCTCGTCCACGTCGTGGGTGACGAACACGACCGTCGCGGGCGCGTCGGCCAGCACGTCCAGGAGTAGCCGCTGCATGGAGGCGCGGGTCTGCGCGTCCAGGGCGCCGAACGGCTCGTCCATGAGGATCGCCCGGGGCCCGGCGGCGAGCGTCCGGGCGAGCTGGACGCGCTGCCGCATCCCGCCGGAAAGTTCGCGTGGCAGCCGCCCGGCGTCGTCGCCGAGACCCACCCGGCCGAGCCAGCGTTCCGCCTCCGCGCGGCGCCGCCCGCGCGGGACGCGGCGCAGCGCCAGGGCCAGCTCGACGTTGCGGCGGGCGGTGCGCCACGGCAACAACGCGTCGTCCTGGAACATCAGCGCCCGGTCCGCGGACGGGCCGGTGATCGGCTCGCCGTCGGCGAGGACGCGCCCGGACATGGCCGGGAGAAGCCCGGCGAACGCGCGCAGCAACGTGGACTTCCCGCAGCCGGACGGCCCGAGCACGACGAGCAACTCCCCCGCCGCCACGTCCAGGTCGAGCCCGCGCAGCGCCGGACGGCCGCCGTACCCGAGGGTCACCCGCTCCGCGCGCAGCGACAAACCGCTCATGTCCGTTCCCCCTCCCTCGGCAGCCACCGGGTGAGGCGACGTCCGGCCAACTCCACCGAGGCGGAGGTGAACCAGCCGAGCAACCCGATGGTGGCCATCCCGACGAGCACGCCGGGGTAGTCGACGATCGTGTACGCCTGCCAGGTCCGGTAGCCGACGCCGAAGTCGCCGGAGATCATCTCGGCGGAGATGACGCAGATCCACGCGACGCCCATGCCGATGGACAGGCCGCCGAACACGCCCGGCAGCACCCCCGGCAGGACGACCTGGACCAGGACCCGCCACCGCCCGCCGCCCAGCGTGCGGACCGCGTCCTCCCAGGCGACCGGGAGCGCCTTCACCGCGTGCCGGGTGCTGACCAGGACGGGAAAGAACGCCGCCGCGAACGTGATGAACACGATCCCCTGCTCGTTCGCCGGGAACAGCAGGATCGCGACCGGGACCAGCGCGATCGCCGGGATCGGGCGGGCCACCTCGAACAGCGGCTGCAGCACGTCCCCCACCCACCGGGAGCGGGCGGTGGCGACGCCGAGCGCCACACCGAGGACGGCGGCGAGCACGAACCCCGTGAGGATCCGCACGAGGCTCTGCGCGATGTCCTGCCAGTACCGGCCCTGCTCGACCTGACGACCGAACTCGGTGACGACGTCCACCGGACCGGGAAACCGGTCGAACCGGACCCAGAACCGCAGGTCGGCGGCGGTCACCAAATGCCAGACGGCCACGGCGGCCAGCAGCGACGCCACCCGGACGGGCCACCGGTGCAGGCGCTTCATGCGCGGCGCACCGCCTCGGCGTACGGAACGACCTTCGCTCCGGAGTGCGCCGACACGTACTTCCGCGCGCCCTCGTCGGTCGCGAACGGCTTGAACCGTTGCGCGGCCGGCGCGGACGGGTCCTCCACCCAGACGTCCTTGTCGGCGAACCACCGGGTTCCGGCGGCCGTGTCGGGGATGTACACGGCCCTGATCCGCTTGCCTTCGCCCTGGAGCGCCCGGACGTTCTTCAGGAGGCACACGGGATCGGCGACGGGACGCGTCTTCGGCTCTCCCTGCACCCACACCTCGCCTGCGGTCCGAGGGTCGTCGACCTTCCGTCCGCACACGGCGTCGGTCCCGGTGATGGCGGCGGGGTTGGCCGTGGACGCGACCTGCCGGTCGTAGGCGGCGCCGACCGCCTTCCTGATGTGGGCGTCGTTGACGAACGGGTCCACCTTCAGCGGTGTCTGGATGACGCCGATCGACTTGAGGAAGGGCACGTCCTGGACGAACGCGTCCCGCAGTTCCTTCTTGATGGTCGGGTCGAACGTGGCGACACCGCCCGGACCGTTGTAGAGGTACACGGTCTCCACCGGCAGGCCCGTCGTGGTCGCCACCGACTGCGCCGCCTCCAGGGGCCGGGCGTGCAGATGGTTCGTGGCGTCGATCTGCGCGCGGAGGAACGCCTGGAGGATCTCGGGCTTCTCCTCGGCGTACTGCTTCCGGACCACCACACCGTGGAAGGTCGGCACGTTCAGGTCCCCGCCGTCGTAGAGCAGCCTGGCCTGACCCTTGTTCACCAGCAGGCCGGGCCAGGCGACGAACTGCGCGAAGGCCGCGGCGGAGCCCGACTGGAGCGCGGAGGCGCCGACGGTCGGCTGCTGGTTCTCGACCTTCACGTCCTTCGCCGGGTCGAGCCCGTACTTGCGGGCGGCCTGCACGAACGTGCCGTGCCCCGCGGACCCGACGCTCGCCGACACGGTCTCGCCCCTCAGATCGCGCAGCGTCCGGGCCTTCGAGCCGGGCGCGACGACCACGCTGTTCAGCGAGCCGCGCAGGTTGTAGCCGGTCACCGACACCCACTGGGTCTCGGCGTCCCCGCCCTGGGCCTGCGCGCGCGAGCCGTTGATCAGCAGCGGGTAGTCGCCCATCGAACCGATGTCGATCTTCCCGGCGAGCATCTGCGCGGTGATCGGCGCGCCCGTGTCGTAGTCACGCCAGACGACCGAGTGCTCACCGTCCAGTTCCCGCAGGCGCTTCTCGAAGAAACCGAGCGTGCGCAGCAGCGTCCCGGCGGTGACGGTGTTGATGGTCTTCGACTGGTAGCCCACGACGATCTCGCCGGAGCCGCCGCCCGCGGAGGCGTTGCCGGCGACGGTGCAGCCGGTCGCGGCGCCGGCGGCGAGCACCGACGCGAGTCCGACGACGAGGGTTCTTGGCAGCGGAAGTCTCATTGGGGTTCTTTCAGCGCAGGAGGTACGGCATGTTGACGGTCACGGCTCCGGTCGGACAGCGGTCGGCGCAGGGGCCGCAGTACCAGCACTCGTCGACGTGCATGTACGCCTTGCCGGTCTCGGGGTGGACGGCGAGCGCGTCCAGCGGGCAGACGTCGATGCACAGCGTGCAGCCGTCGACGCAGAGGGCCTCGTCCACCGTCACGGGGACGTCGGCGCGGTTCTCCACGAGTGCCATGGGTCTCTCCTGTCAGGGACGGGTGCGACGGAGGGTGCCGCTCATCGCGATGCGGTCGCCGCGGAACCGGATGAACTCCAGGTCGACCGGTCTGCCGTCGGCGAGGTGGGTGAGGCGTTCGAGCATCAGCAGGGCCGCGCCGCGCGGAGCGTCCAGGGTCGCGGCCGAGTGCGGGTCGGCGTTGACGGCCTCCAACGTGACCTCGGCGCGTCCGAGGGGCTGCCCGGCGATCCGTTCGAGGAGGCCGAAGATGTCGTTGCGGGCGAGGTCCTCGGCGAGCAGCGGCTCCCCCAGGTCGCGGGCGATGTAGGTGAGGTCGAGGGAGAGCGGCAGCCCGTTCACCCGCCGGATCCGCTCGATGTAGACGACCGGCTCCCCCGGCGCCAGCCGCAGCCGGGCCGTGATCTCCCGGGACGGCGTGATCAGCCCGGTGGCGCGGACCTCGTTGTCGACCTCGCCGTGCTCGCGCAGCGTCTCGGCGAGCCCGCGGAGGGGCTCCAACCCGTGCGGGTACTTCTCGGCGACGGCGAGGGTGCCGACCCCGGGGCAGCGTTCGACGAGGCCCTCGGCGCGCAGCAGGTCCAGCGCCTCCCTGACGGTGTTGCGGGACGTGCCGAACTCCCGGACGAGTTCGGACTCGGCGGGCAGCACCCCGCTGCGGAACTCGCCGTACAGCACCTGGCGGCGCAGCACGTCCGCCACCTGGCGGGCGCGGTCGGCCCGCAACCTGCGGACGTCCGCCAACGTCAGCGGCTCGGCGGCATTGTCGTTCCTGGTCACGGCGGCAAACCTACTAAACAAGTCGGAATAGGTGAATAGAAGGGAGGTTCCGCCACCGCGAATGTCCATGACCCCCCGCGCCACCTGGGGCGCGACGCTCCACCAGATGCGTTCCGCCACCCGTTCCGCCGCCCGCGCCACCCACCCACACCACCAACCGCGCCCACGCCCACGCGGCCGACCGTGCCGCCGTCGGGCCCTTTGTCACGCCCTGGCGGGGACCGTCCTAGGGGACGGGCAAGGCTTGCTCCTAAAGGGCGAAAGCGGTCACCGGTGGGACTAACATCGTGCTACGTGACGAGCATCAGCCTTGACGGCGCAGCCCTGGCAAGCATTGACGTAGACGCCATCGTGATCGGCGTCGCTCCGGCCGGGACGGGTGTCGCGCCGGCCGCGGGAACCGAGGACCTCGACCGCGCGCTGGACGGCAGGCTCGCCGAGGCGCTGGCCGCGCTGGGCGCCACCGGCAAGGCCGGGGAGATCACCAAGCTTCCCGCGCTCGGCGCCGTCACCGCCAAGGTCATCGTGGCCGCCGGGCTGGGCGAGTCGCCGTCGGCCGAGGACGTGCGCCGCGCCGCGGGCGCCGCCGTCCGCTCCCTCGCCGGGCACGCCCGTGTCGCCGTCGCGCTGCCGACCGTGTCCACCGAGGACGTCGAGGCGGTCGCGCTCGGGTCGCTGCTCGGCGCCTACTCGTTCGACGCCTACCGCACCGGCGGCGACCACAGGAGCCCGGTCGAGGAGATCCGGTTGTCGGCGCCCGCGTCCGAGGAGGCGGCCGTGGAGGCGGCCGTCGAACGGGCCCGGGTCCTCGCCGACTCGGTGAAGCTCGTCCGTGACCTCGTCAACACCCCGCCGTCCCACCTCGCCCCCGAGGACCTCGCCGCGGAGGCCGCCCGGGTCGCCGGGGAGACCGGCCTCGCCATCGAGGTGCTGGACGAGAAGGCGCTCGTCGAGGGCGGCTACGGCGGCATCGCCGGCGTCGGGCAGGGCTCGGTCAACCCGCCGCGCCTGGTCCGCCTCGCCCACACCCACCCGGAGGCGACCAGGACCCTCGTGCTGGTCGGGAAGGGCATCACGTTCGACTCCGGCGGCCTGTCCCTCAAGCCGTCCGAGGCCATGGACTGGATGAAGTCCGACATGGGCGGCGCCGCCGCGGTCCTCGGCGCGCTCGCCGCCGTCGCCAGGCTCGGGGTCAAGGTCAACGTGGTCGGGTACCTGACCATCGCGGAGAACATGCCGAGCGGCACCGCGCAGCGCCCGTCGGACGTGCTGCGCATCTACGGCGGCAAGACCGTCGAGGTCCTCAACACCGACGCCGAGGGCCGCCTCGTCATGGCCGACGCCCTCGTCCGCGCCGGAGAGGACTCCCCCGACCTGCTCGTGGACGTCGCGACGCTGACCGGCGCGCAGCTCGTCGCGCTCGGCACCCGGACCACCGGCGTCATGGCCAACGACGACGCCGTCCGGGAGAAGGTCGTCGCGGCGGCCGAGCGCGCCGGCGAGCCGTCGTGGGGCATGCCGCTTCCGGCGGAGCTGCGCAAGGGCCTCGACTCGGCGGTCGCCGACATCGCCAACATCAGCGGCGACCGGTGGGGCGGCATGCTCGTCGCCGGGGTGTTCCTGAAGGAGTTCGTGCCGGACGGCGTCAGGTGGGCGCACCTCGACATCGCGGGCCCGTCGTTCAACAAGGGCGAGCCGTACGGCTACACCCCGAAGGGCGGCACCGGCGCCGCGGCCCGCACGCTCGTCCAGATCGCCGAGGACCTCGCCGCCGGAGTCCTGTAGCCGAAATCCGGAACCGGGAACAGGGGGGATCAGGAATTCCGCGAGGGGACCCGCCCGCCGTCGCGCGGAGTGAGCAGAATAGATTCTCTCGTGGTGGCGGGGGCCCGCACCGGCGCGCCCGCCCGGTCCTCCACCCGAAGGACCCGCACCACCTGAAGGGGCGCCTCGACATCCGTGGCGCCACGACCCGGAAAGGGAGCGTCCAGTGGCTGACAACGGCCCCTTCGACATCGTCGTCCTGGGAGCCGGCAGCGGCGGTTACGCGTGCGCGCTGCGCGCCGCCGAGCTCGGCAAGACCGTCGCGCTGATCGAGAAGGACGAGTCCCTCGGCGGAACGTGCCTGAACCGCGGGTGCATCCCCACCAAGGCGCTGCTGCACGCGGCCGAGGTGGCGGACCAGTCCCGCGAGGCCGCCAAGTTCGGCGTGAAGGCCACGTTCGAGGGCATCGACATCGAGGGCGTGCACGCCTACAAGGACAGGGTCGTCTCGACGACCGTCAAGGGCCTCACCGGGCTCATCAAGGCCAAGGGCATCGAGATCGTGCACGGCGCCGGCCGCCTCACCGGCCCGACCACGGTCGAGGTCACCGGCGCGGACGGCGCCCGCACCGTCGAGGGACGGCACATCGTGCTCGGCACCGGCTCCGAGCCGAGGTCGCTGCCCGGCCTGGAGATCGACGGGGAGCGCGTCATCTCCAGCGACCACGCGCTGCGCCTCGACCGCGTCCCCGGCTCGGTCGTCATCCTCGGCGGCGGTGTGATCGGTGTCGAGTTCGCCAGCGTGTGGCGCTCGTTCGGCGCGGAGGTCACCATCGTCGAGGCCCTCCCGCACCTGCTTCCGCTGGAGGAGGAGTCCAGCTCCAAGCGGCTGGAGCGCGCGTTCCGCAAGCGCGGCATCAAGTTCGAGGTCGGCACCCGCTTCGAGGGCGTCAAGACGACCCAGGGCGGCGTCTCCGTCACGCTCCAGGGCGGTAAGACGATCGACGCGGAGCTGCTGCTGGTCGCGGTCGGCCGCGGCCCGGTCTCCGACGGCATCGGCCTGGCCGAGGTCGGCGTCGAGACCGAGCGCGGGTTCGTGAAGGTCGACGAGTACTGCCGGACGAACGTCCCGACCATCTCCGCGGTCGGCGACCTGATCCAGACGCCGCAGCTCGCCCATGTCGGGTTCGCGGAGGGCATCCTCGTCGCCGAGCGGCTGGCCGGGCTGAACCCCGCCTCGATCGACTACGACGGCGTCCCCCGCATCACCTACTCCGATCCCGAGGTGGCCTCGGTCGGCATCACATCCGCCGTGGCCCGCGAGCGCGGGTACGAGATCAAGGAGGTCGTCTACGACCTGGCCGGCAACCCGAAGAGCAAGATCCTCGGGACGCAGGGCGAGGTCAAGGTGATCGCGGCCGTGGACGGTCCCGTCCTCGGCCTGCACATGGTCGGGGCACGCGTGGGCGAGCTCATCACGGAGGGGCAGCTCATCTACAACTGGGAGGCCCTGCCGAGCGAGGTCGCCCAGCTGATCCATCCGCACCCGACCCAGTCCGAGGCGGTAGGCGAGGCCCACCTCGCCCTCGCCGGCAAACCACTGCACGTTCACGGCTGACAAGCCGCACCCGTATTCCGAAGGAGTCGCTGAGACATGCCGGTCTCCGTCACCATGCCCCAGCTCGGCGAGAGCGTCACCGAGGGCACCGTCACCCGCTGGCTCAAGAAGGAGGGCGAGCGCGTCGAGACCGACGAGCCGCTCCTGGAGGTGTCGACCGACAAGGTCGACACGGAGATCCCCTCCCCCGCCTCGGGCGTCCTGACCAGCATCACCGTCGCCGAGGACGAGACCGTCGAGGTCGGCGCCGAACTGGCCGTCATCGGCGACGAGGGCGACGCGCCGTCCGGCGGCGGCGCCCCCGCCGCGCAGGAGGAGGAGGCGCCCGCCGAGCCGCAGGCCGAGCAGGCGCCCGCCGCGCCACCGCAGCAGGAGGCACCGCAGCAGGAGGCACCGCAGCAGCAGGCCCCGCCGCCCGCGTCGTGGCCGCCGCCCGCGCAGGAGCAGCCGCCCGCGCCGCCGTCCCCGGCGCCCGCCCCGCAGCAGCAGGCGCCGCAGCAGCCGTCCGCGCCGGCGCCGGCACCCGCGGCGCAGCCGCGGCCCGCCGCCGAGCCCGAGCGGGCCGAGGCGCCGTCCGGCGACGGACCGTACGTCACGCCGCTGGTGCGCAAGCTCGCCGCCGAGCACAACGTCGACCTGGGCACGGTCAAGGGCACCGGCGTCGGCGGCCGCATCCGCAAGCAGGACGTCCTGGAGGCCGCCCGCGCCGCCCAGCAGGCGGCGCAGCAGGCCGCCCAGCAGGCCACCGCACCGGCGGCGCCCGCTCCGGCGCCCGCCGCCGCGCCGCCGGCCCCGGTCGGGCGGCACGCGGCCCCGGCGCCCGCGGGCGCGCCCGCCGAGCAGCTCGCGCTGCGCGGCCGGACCGAGAAGATGTCCCGGATGCGGCAGACGATCGCCCGCCGCATGGTGGAGTCGTTGCAGGTGTCCGCGCAGCTCACCACCGTCGTCGAGGTGGACATCACCAAGATCGCGCGGCTGCGGGAGCAGGCGAAGGCCGACTTCCAGGCCCGCGAGGGCGTCAAGCTGTCGTTCCTGCCGTTCTTCGCGCTGGCGACGGTCGAGGCGCTCAAGGCGCACCCGAAGCTGAACGCCGTGATCAACCCCGAGACGAACGAGGTCACCTACCACGAGGTGGAGAACCTCTCCATCGCGGTGGACGTCCCCGAGCGCGGCCTGATGGTGCCCGTCGTGCACAACGCGGGCCAGCTCAACCTCGGCGGCCTCGCGCAGCGGATCGCCGACCTCGCCGAGCGCACCCGCACCAACAAGGTGAGCCCGGACGAGCTGGCGGGCGGCACGTTCACGCTGACCAACACCGGCAGCCGCGGCGCGCTGTTCGACACCCCGATCCTGAACCAGCCGCAGGTCGCGATGCTCGGCACCGGCGCCGTCGTGAAGCGTCCCGCCGTCATCGACGACCCGGAGATCGGCGAGGTCATCGCGGTGCGGTCGATGGTGTACCTGGCGCTGACCTACGACCACCGGCTGATCGACGGCGCGGACGCCGCGCGTTTCCTCGCCACGATCAAGCACCGGCTGGAAGAGGGCAACTTCGAGTCGGAGCTGGGCCTGTGACCGTGTGACGGTTCGTCCACGGACACCGGAACCCCGCCGCGGCATCCGCCGCGGCGGGGTTCTTTTTCTTACGGGCCCGCGCACCCCGCCCCCGGCCGCGTCCGCGTGTGCCCTCACCAGCGGAAACTGGCCCGAAAGCGAAGGCCACTGATGCAAAAACGCGTGAGATTCTCAGCGGTCGGTGGCGTCGTTCGGCCTAGGGTGGACTCATGAGGGTCACGATCACGGGCTCGTCGGGCTTGATCGGCTCGGCGCTGGTGCGGTCGCTGCGCGCGGACGGCCACGAGGTCGTCCGGTTGATCAGGAGGGAACCGACCCGGTCGGACGAGGCGCGCTGGTCTCCCCCGGACCGCTGTGTCGAGGCGGCGTCGCTGGACGGCGCGGACGCGGTCGTGCACCTGGCCGGGGCCGGGATCGGCGACCGTCCATGGACGAAGGCCTACAAACGCAAGATCCGGGACAGTCGACTGACCGGCACCCGGACGATCGCGGAGGCCATCGCCGCCGCGAGTTCCCGGCCCTCCGTGCTGGTCTGCGGTTCCGCGATCGGCTACTACGGCGACACCGACGGGCGGGAGGTCGACGAGAAGGCCCCCGCCGGACGCGGATTCCTCGCCACGCTCGTCCGCGACTGGGAGGCCGCGGCCGCCCCGGCCAGGGAGGCCGGGGTCCGGGTCGTCCTTGCGCGCACGGGCGTCGTCCTGGCCCGTGACGGCGGCCTGCTCGGGTCCACGCTCCCCCTGTTCCGGCTCGGTCTCGGCGGGCGGCTCGGCGACGGCGACCAGTGGACGAGCTGGATCTCCATCGACGACCAGGTCGCCGCGCTGCGGTTCCTCATCGAGAACGAGATCGCCGGTCCGGTCAACCTCACCGCCCCGAACCCGGTGACGAACGACACCTACACTCGGGCGCTCGGCCGTGTCCTGCACCGGCCGACCCGGGTGAAGGTTCCGAAGGTCGCGTTGCGGACGGCGTTGCGCGAGTTCGCCGACGAGGGGCCGCTGATCAGCCAGCGGGTCGTGCCGCGGCGGCTGGCGGAGGCCGGGTTCCGCTTCGCGCACGAGGACGTGGACTCGGCCCTGCGTGCCGTGCTGTGAATTCCAAGAAAACGCCAAAGTCCCCGCTGAATCCGCTCGGTGGTCGTACGGTGACGGTGAGATGGCCCGACCCACGAGGAGGGTGAATGAGCACCGACGGACAGCCGCACATCCTCGCGATCGGCGGAGGGAGCTTCGTCCCGGACGGGCGGGACGGGCACACACCGAGCCCGCTGCTGCGCTACGCGTTCGACCTGACCGGCCAGGACCGCCCCAGGGTCTGCTTCCTGACGACGGCGGTCGGCGACGGCGCCGAGTACGTGTCCCGGCTCTACGCCGCGTTCTCCTCGATGGACGCCGAGGTCGGCCATCTGGCGCTGTTCCCGATGCCGAACGTCGCCGACGTCCGCGCGCACCTGCTCAACCAGGACCTGGTGTACGTGTCCGGCGGTAGCGTCGCGAACCTGCTCGCCCTGTGGCGGCTGCACGGGCTGGACGAGATCCTGCTGGAGGTGTGGCAGGAGGGCGTGGTGCTGTCCGGGCAGAGCGCGGGCGCGCTGTGCTGGCACGTCGGCGGAACCACCGACTCGTTCGGGCCGCAACTGCGGCCGCTGACCGACGGGCTCGGGTTCCTGCCGTACTCGTGCGGCGTCCACTACGACAGCGAGCCGCAGCGCCGCCCGCTGCTCCAGCAGCTCGTCGGCGAGGCGACGCTGCCGAGCGGGTACGCGGCCGACGAGGGCGTCGCGCTGCACTACGTCGGCGCCGAGTTCGTCCAGGCCGTCTCCTACCGGAAGGACGCGGGAGCATACCGCGTCGAACCGGACGGGCCGGGAACGGCGAAGGAGTTCCGGCTGGAGCCCCGGTTGCTGGCATCCCCATAGGTACCGGTCGATCCGCGAGGCTTTAGGCTGGCTCGTGTGAGCGATGTGGGCGTACGCGAGCTTGTGGTGGTGCACGCGGGGTTCGGCGCGGCGGCCGTCCCCTACGAGGAGGGGTGGGAGCTGCAACGGCGCACCCATGCCCTGCGGGTCGACGACGCGATTCCCGACACCGTCCTTCTCATGGAGCATCAGCCCGTCTACACGGCGGGCAAACGGACCGCGCTCGCCGACCGGCCGCTGGGCGACCCCGGCGCCCCGGTCGTGGACGTGGACCGCGGCGGCAAGATCACCTGGCACGGTCCGGGCCAGCTCACCGGCTACCCGATCGTCCGGCTGACCGATCCGCGGGACGTCGTCGGGTACGTCCGGCTGTTGGAGCAGATGATGATGGACGTCTGCGCCGACCTCGGCCTGGCGACCGTCAGGGTGGAGGGACGCAGCGGCATCTGGGTGCCCGGCGCTCCCGACCGCAAGATCGGCTCGATCGGGATCCGGGTGGCGCAGGGCGTCGCGATGCACGGGTTCATGCTGAACTGCGACAACGATCTGGGCTGGTTCGACAAGATCGTCCCCTGCGGGATCCGGGACGTGGGGTCCACGACCCTCAGCCGGGAGCTCGACCGGAACGTCACGGTCGCCGAGGTCGTGCCGCTGGTGGAGCGGCATCTGGCCGCGGTGCTCGGCGCGGACGGCACCCTGCACCGCACCACGGCCCAACTGGAGGCCCTGCGGGGCGCTCAGCCCGCGGTGGCCATCACCTTGTAGACGGCCTGACCTTCGGTGGCGGCGGCCTGGAAGAACTCGGTGAGGCCCCGGTAGGCGGGTTCGAGGATCCGGTCACGGGCGTCGGCGTCGAGCCGGTCCGCGTCCTGGACCCCCGCCTCGCCCATCGCCGCGGGGTCGTACCGTCCGGCGACCGCGCCGAACGGTGTCGCGACGAGATGGTCGGCGGAGAGCTTCACCCGGTCCGGCGCCAGGTAGATGACGTCCATGCCGAGTTCGTCGGCGCCGTCCTCGGTGAGCAGCCGCCCACCGCACACGATGTCCGACTCGGGCTGGCGTCCCTCCCACGGGTCGCCGGTGCAGAGGTAGTGCATCGCCTGCCACGCCCGGCCGAGGTCGAACAGGGCGGACGCGCCGCGGCGGCGCCAGTGGGCGTCGCCGAAGACGTGGCGCGCGATCCGGCCGGGATCGGGCTCACCTTCCAGCACCGGCGGCACCCTGAGGTACGACATTGCCAGGCCCACTGCGGTCCTCCTGCTGACGCTGTTGCGTGACGACAGGGAGTCACCTTAGAGAGATCCACCGTGGTCCACGGCCGAAACGACACGAATCGACCGGGCGGAGAAGGTACTGTCATACGTTCGATACCGCACCGATACGGCTTCGAGGCCCGCCGGACGACTCCGGCCCGGTCCGCCGAGTGCGACGAGACGAGTCCCACCATATGCCCAGACGGCCCGGTGTGCCGACGTCGTTGACCGCGACGTACGCTGGGATCCGTGACGACGGTGACACCTGAGGGACGCAGGCTACTGCGCGTCGAGGCGCGCAACAGCCAGACCCCCATCGAACGCAAGCCCGACTGGATCAAAACGCGGCTGAAGATGGGCCCGCAGTACCGGGAGCTCAGCGGCCTGGTGAAGGCGGAGGGCCTGCACACGGTCTGTCAGGAGGCCGGGTGTCCCAACATCTACGAATGCTGGGAGGACCGCGAGGCCACGTTCCTGATCGGCGGTGACCAGTGCACCCGGCGTTGCGACTTCTGCCAGATCGACACCGGCAAGCCCGCCGAGCTCGACCGTGACGAGCCGCGCCGCGTCGCCGAGTCCGTCGCGACGATGGGCCTGAAGTACGCCACCGTGACCGGTGTCGCCCGCGACGACCTGGACGACGGCGGCGCCTGGCTGTACGCCGAGACCGTCCGGGCGATCCACGCCGCGGTTCCCGGCTGCGGTGTCGAGCTGCTGATCCCCGACTTCAACGCCGTCCCCGAGCAGCTCGCCGAGGTGTTCTCGTCCCGGCCCGAGGTCCTGGCGCACAATGTGGAGACCGTGCCGCGGATCTTCAAGCGGATCCGTCCCGCGTTCCGCTACGAGCGTTCCCTCGAGGTCATCACCCGCGCCCGCGAGGACGGCCTGGTCACCAAGTCGAACCTGATCCTCGGCATGGGCGAGACCCGCGAGGAGATCTCGCAGGCGCTGCGCGACCTGCACGACGCGGGCTGCGAACTCATCACGATCACGCAGTACCTACGGCCGAGCGCCCGCCACCACCCGGTGGAGCGCTGGGTGAAGCCGGAGGAGTTCGTGGAGCTGTCCGCCGAGGCGGAGGAGATCGGCTTCGCCGGTGTCATGTCCGGACCGCTGGTCCGCTCCAGCTACCGCGCCGGCCGCCTCTACCGCCAGGCCATCGAGGCACGAGCCTAGGGCCTGTTGCAAAGCGGCCTCACCCCACACACGAACGCGTGACCCGCCCGATGCAGCGATGCCGAAGGCGAGCGAAGCCGGGCGGATCGCGAAGCGATGCGCGTTCGCCCAGGAACGGTCACGCAGCGAGCCGCCAGGCGAGCGCAGTGGGCCGGTCCTGCAATCAACACAGCGAGCCGCCAGGCGAGCGCAGTGGGCCGGGCCTGCAATCAACACAGCCCGGTCCGGGGGCTGTCGGGATCGTGACTCGACACCACTATTCTTGTGTCCATGTCGAAAACGCCCACGGACGGGGCCCAGGAGCGTCCGGGCCGCCTCAAGCAGATCCGCATGGTCGCGCAGGTGCTCCGGCAGGCCGACCCGAAGGCCCTGCCGATCGTGTTCGCCTCCGCGCTCGGCACCCTGGTCGTCGTCGTCCTCATCGGGCTGATCTTCGACCAGCTGTGGTTCTTCATCCCGCTGGGTGTCCTGGCGTCCCTGGCCGTCGGCATGATCGTCTTCGGTCAGATGGCCCAGCGCGCCCAGTACAAGGTGATCGCCGGGCAGCCGGGCGCGGCCGCCGCGATCCTGAAGAACATGCGCGGCAACTGGACGGTCACCGAGGCGGTCAGCGGGAATCGCAACCTCGACATGGTGCACCGCGCGGTGGGACGTCCCGGCGTGGTCCTGGTCTCGGAGGGCCCGCGCAACCGCGTCGGGCCGCTGCTCGGCGCGGAGAAGAAGCGGCTCTCCCGCGCCGCCCAGCAGGTGCCGATCTATGACGTGCAGGTCGGCACCGACGAGGGCCAGATCCCCGTGGACCGGCTCCAGCGCCATCTGATGAAGCTGCCCCGCAACCTCACCAAGGGGCAGGTGGCGGAGCTGAACGACCGGTTGCAGGCGCTGCCCCGGTCGATGCAGATGCCGAAGGGGCCCATTCCCAAGGGCGCGAAGATGCCGAAGGGCCCGAAGCCCAAGATGCGCTGACGAGGCGCCCCTCTCGGGGGCGCTTCCGTCTAGAGGGTGACGACGACGGTGTTGCTCGCCCGGTCGTGCAGCCCCCGGTAGTCGCGGTCCCACAGGAGCGCGGGAACGACGAGGACCAGCAGCAGCGTCCTGGCCAGGGCCCAACCGAGGCCGACGGGCCGTCCGTCCAACCGCGCGACGCGGACACCGCAGATGCGCTTGCCGATCGTCACGCCGACGAACGCGGTCAGCACCCACGCCTGGATCGCGAAGATGATCATGGTCCACATGCTGCGCTCCGCCGGTTCCCAGCCGAACGACCGCGCCAGCAGGCTCGCGACCAGCATCGACAGGCCCCAGTCGATGAACAGCGCGACCACCCGCCGACCGTAGGGCGCGACGGCGCCGCTGCCGCTCTCCGGAAGGTTGAGCCGCTCACCCGGCTTTCCGAGATCGACCCCGGCCGAGGGCGCCCCGCCGAGCCACGTCTGCGTCCACCGCGGCCCGCCTTTACCACTGCTCATGGCCCTACGCTATCCGGTCGCCCGGCGAGCCCCGACCCGGCTCCCGCCGGGCGCGTAACACGGCGGAAACATATGAGATACGGCCGGGAAACGGCGCCGTCCTAGCCTGCCAGGAGCCGAGTATCGCCCCGAGGAGGCCTGATGTTCAGCAACGCCGACGAGGTCCTGGGATACATCAGGAACGAAGGTGTGCAATTTGTCGACTGCCGCTTCGTGGACCTGCCGGGCAAGATGCAGCACTTCACGTTCCCCGTCGAGAGCTTCGGCGAGAGCGTCTTCACCGAGGGGCTGATGTTCGACGGCAGTTCCGTCCGCGGCTTCCAGGAGATCCACGAGTCGGACATGCTCCTGCTCCCGGACCCGACCACCGCCGTGATCGACCCGTTCCGGCAGCACAAGACCCTGAACCTGAACTTCTTCGTCCACGACCCGCTGACGGGCGAGCCCTACAGCCGCGACCCGCGCAACGTCGCGAAGAAGGCGCAGGACTATCTGCGCGGCACCGGCATCGCCGACACCTGCTACTTCGGCCCCGAGGCCGAGTTCTACATCTTCGACGACGTCCGTTTCGAGACGAAGCAGAACGCCGGTTACTACTACCTCGACTCGGTCGAGGGCGCCTGGAACACCGGCCGCGAGGAGGCCGGCGGCAACCTCGGCGCCAAGCCCCCCTACAAGGGCGGCTACTTCCCCGTCCCGCCGATGGACCACTACACCGACCTGCGGTCGGAGATGGTCGCGCAGCTCCTCACCGCCGGCATCCATGTCGAGATGCAGCACCACGAGGTCGGCACCGCGGGCCAGGCCGAGATCGACTTCCGGTTCGACACGCTGTTGAAGACCGCCGACCAGCTCATGCTGTACAAGTACATCGTCAAGAACGTCGCGCGCGCCGCGGGCAAGACCGTCACGTTCATGCCGAAGCCGATCTTCGGCGACAACGGCTCCGGCATGCACTGTCACCAGTCCCTCTGGAAGGACGGCGCGCCGCTCTTCTACGACGAGGTCGGCTACGCGGGCCTGTCCGACAACGCCCGCTACTACATCGGCGGCCTGCTCAGGCACGCCCCGTCCCTGCTGGCGTTCACGAACCCGACCGTGAACAGCTACCACCGTCTCGTCCCCGGCTACGAGGCCCCGGTCAACCTGGTCTACTCCCAGCGCAACCGGTCCGCCTGCATCCGCATCCCGATCACCGGCTCGAACCCGAAGGCCAAGCGCGTCGAGTTCCGCGTTCCGGACCCGTCCTGCAACCCGTACCTGGCGTTCTCCGCCATGCTGATGGCGGGCCTGGACGGCATCAAGAACAAGATCGAACCCGCCGAGCCGGTGGACAAGGACCTCTACGAGCTCCCGCCCGAGGAGGCCCGCGCCATCCCGCAAGTTCCGGGCAGCCTTCCCGAGGTCCTCGCGGCCCTGGAATCCGACCACGACTACCTCCTCGAAGGCGGCGTCTTCACCCCGGACCTCATCGAGACCTGGATCACGATGAAGAACGAGTTCGAGATCGACCCCATCCGCCTCCGCCCACACCCCCACGAGTTCGAGCTGTACTACGACATCTAGCCCCGGCGGGCGCGCTGATCGGTGATCCGATCAGCGCGCCCCGCCCGGCCCCCGCAGGCGACGGCCTTGAGCTTGGCCCTCGATGCGATCACGCTGACGGGGTGACCACGAACCAGCGGACGCGGAGCGCCTCGGGGCGCCCTGACGAGACGATCGGGGACGCGCCCCACTATCGCGCCTACCTCCCGACCGGCGTCGCGCTGGTCTTCGCTCTCATGGTGATCGGTCCTCTGATACCGCTGTGGGTCCTGGTCCTGAACCCATGGCTACCGGACCAGTTGATGATCATTGCCGCGTCCCTCATCAGCGCTTCCCTCGCAGGTCTTCCCGTCCGGCGGGTCGTGCTGTCACCCGACGGCCGCCTCCTCATCACGGGGTTCGGGCAGCGGATCGATGTCGATACACGTGAACTCACCGCGATCACCGTGTCCCGGTGGGCACACGCCGGGTTCGGTTTCGCCGTGGTCCATTGGAAGGGCGGCCGGTTCCGGGTCTGGCAGGCCATGAGGTACCAGTCGAGTCCACCGACCCGTTTCGGCAGGCTGTTCCGCCAGCGACCCGTCGCCGAAGACTTCCGCACCCTGGTGTATCGCCTTTGGCTGAGCAACCCGTCCATGACCGTCGAGGGTGTTCCACCGCCGATGTGGTGGCGGTCGCCGAACGGTGGACAACATCCGGGCGGGGTCGCTGGCCTGCACTGACCCGGCCCGGTCCGGATCCGGTAGGAATCTTGCATGTCTGGGCTTCTCGTTCGCCGTGCCGATGCCGCCGACCGGCCCGTCCTGGAGCGGCTGTGGCTGATGTTCGCGCACGACATCTCACCGTTCCACGACCTGCTCCCCCAGCCGGACGGGACGTTCCGCAGCGACCGACTCGACGCCGCGTTTCGTGACCCCGGCTGGACCGCCTACCTGATCAAGGACGGTGAGACCCCGCTCGGGTTCGCGGTCGTTCGCGGCCTCAAGGACCAGACGCGCGTCATGAACTCCTTCTTCGTCGTGCGCGGCGCCCGTAGAACCGGGGTCGGCCTGCGCGGCGTCCGGGAGGTGATCACCGCGCATCCGGGTCACTGGGAGATCCCCTTCCAGGACGACAACGACGCGGCCGCGCGCTTCTGGCGGCGCGTCGCCGCCACGCTGGCACCGGACGCGTGGACGGAGGAGCGCAGACCCATCCCGGGCCGCCCTCACTTATCGCCCGACGTGTGGATCTCCTTTTCGATCACCGATCCCTGCGCCGGGTGAGGACGAAGAGCCGATCGCGCCACCGTCGGGAGCCGGACCTGGGAGAGCGCGCGTCCACCACGAGCGGTGCCAGCCGCGCCGACACCTCCACGCACGTTCCGCGGAGGTCGTGGCATGGCCGCAGCGGGTCGCCCGTCGAGGAGATGAACCAGGGGACACCACCCACCCCGGCCTTGACGCTGATGCTCTCGCCGATCATCGGCAGCGACGGCGAGAACACGCGCAGCAGCGGCGTGGCCTCGTCGTAGCGCGGGACGCACGTCCAGCCCGCGAACGCCAGAGCGTCGGCGAGGGCGTCTAGGTGGGCGCTCATTCGCCGCGCCACACGATGGCGCCCGTCGCCGCGTCCCGCCACGCCTCCCCCACGGTGCGCAGGTCGATGTAGGCGGCGCTGCCGTCCGGCGCGAGCGCGACCTTCCGCACCTCCCCCGACGCCCTGCCGTCGACACGGCGGAGCGCCTGATGCACGTGCCGGATCGCGGCGTCCCGATCATCGGTCACCCCGCTCCGCCCCGCATCCGCCGCCCGGACGTCCCACGCGTACAGTCGGGGGACTTCGAAGAAGCCGCGCCCGCTAGGAATGTTCTCTGTCACGGAGCACAGACTCTCCGTGTCTTCGGTCGCGAAGGGACGGGATTTCTGTCCCCTGTGTCACACCAGTAGGCCGATACGATCAGCCAATTCTCGGGCATCTCGCCGCAAGGCGGGCGTGCTTTCTTTGGCGAGTTCCACCGCCATTCGGCGCGCGTAGCCGTTGTAGCGGATCGTCTCCGGAGCGGTGCGGTAGGCGTGTTCCAGGGCGCCGAGTGCGGCCCCGGCGTCGTTGGCCAGCCGCCAGGCCCGTGCCTCCTCGATCAGGTGACGACCGCGCCGGGGCTGCGACGGGATGGCGGCCGCGTCCGTCTTCCGGACGTGCCTGCGGGCCTCACCGCCGTGGCGGAGTTCGACCGCGATCGTCACGGCGTGGGCGTTCATGATGACCCGTGAGAACGAGGTCATCGGGTCGTAGTGCGACGCCGGAAGGCTTTGGGCGATCCGATCGGCCCGATCCCACCATCGCCAGGCCGTGCCGCTCTGACCGGCCCGGGCGGCGGTGTACGCGACCTCGTGGTGGAGGGCGCCCCACATCGCGCGCAGCTCGTCGTCGGTGTCGTCCACGCTGGACTTGAGCAGTTCGAGGCCCTCACGGTTGACGGCCTCGGCCGCATCGAAGTCTCCGGCGTCTCGGTGTGCCTGCGCCGCCAGCCACACCGCGCCGCCGAACGCCTTGGGGTCCTCTGATTCCTCGGCGGCCATGATGCTGCGCTCCACGACGCGCCACAGAAGGTCGGCGGAGGGCTGGTAGGCGAGGTAGAACTGCGTGAGGTTGTAGACGCGGGCGAGCAGCGACAGGGCACGCCGACGGTCCGGCCCCTCGTAATCGCGCGCCGCACGTTTCGCATCGCGGATCAACTCGGGGAGCAGGCCGCCCAGGACGGTCCGATGATCAGGGGCGGCGTGCCGGGCGCGCCATGCCGCGTCCAACCGAGCCTGAAGGTGATCCAGCGGGCTCGGCGGACCGGTCATCGATACGGCCACGGCGTTGATCGCGTCACGCACGTCGTTGAGCGCGGGGTGGCCGGGACCACGGAACATGCTCATGGGCAGAGGCTCACCACCGGTGAGTTTGGCGACATCCCGCAACTTGAGCGCCTCGGCCAGGCTGAGCAGGGTCGGCAGCTTGGGCTGGCCGATCTCACCGCGCTCGACGGCCTTGATCCACCGCGCGTTCCTGCCGATCAAGCCGCCCAGAACCTCGCGGGACATGCCACGTCGCTCTCGGTGGTATTTGATGCGCTGCCCAACGGTGAGGTCCGGGTCGGCGGGGTCGATGCGCCGGTCGTTCAAGGCACTGCACCTCCCTGTTCGGTGGTTCCAGGCTAGGTGGGAGCGCTGACATCATGTGGCGGAGCGCGCGAGTTGGGGGCGGGGTGACGGACGAGCGCAAGGGTGCGCTGCGGCGTACGCGGCTCTCGTGTGCCATCGGATGATCGATCACGAGCAGACGGTGATGGGTGCGGGTGAAGCGGCTCGCGGACGGGACGTTCCGGCACGGCCCGGTGCACGGGGCCCGAGGTCGTCAGCGTGGCGAACGCCCTCGACTCCATACCGACGGGCTCCGGCCTGCGGGTCATCGAGGAGGAGCGCCTCGCCCCTCCCGGTGCGGGAAGAACGCGCCGAGAGGGGCTGTTGAGCGGAAAACCAGGCGATCAGAGGGGACGGCGATGGCCGAGGTCAGGGTGGAGCGCACCGAGGACGGGTTCCAGGCCGTCAACGATCGGGGCGCGCGGGTCGCGATCGGGGACTCCGGTGAGGAGGGCGTGTTCACGCCGGTCGAGTTGTTGCTGGCGGCGCTCGGTGGCTGTGAGCTGGTGACCGTGGAGCCGCTGACCGCGCAGCGTGGGCATCGGATGGTGCGGCTCGCCGCGCGGGTCCAGGCCGACAAGGTCGCGACGAGCACGCTCGGCACGATCACGGTCACCTATGACGTCGAGCTTCCCGAGGGCGACGCGGACGCCGCGGACGTGCTGCGGGCGGTGGCCGGGCGGGTGCACGAGAAGTACTGCACCGTCGGCAACGCCCTGCGGGAGCCGATGCGGGTCGACCAGGTCGTGTGAGCCCGTCCGGGTGCGCCGATCGGGGGGGCGGCGCACCCGGACGAGCGGTCAGTAGCGGAGGCCGTGCCCGTACGGGTAGAGACCCTTGATCGTGACGGGCAGGCGTCCGCCGGGCTGCTCGCCGAAGACGACGCGGGCGGCGGCCTTGTGCATGGTCAGGTCGATCCGCTGGGTGCGCGCGGTCGTCCCGTAGGTGGCGATGTACGCCTTGACGTCCGGGTAGGAGGTCAGGTCGTACGGCAGGCCGATCGCGATCGCCGCCACCGGCTTGCCCGTCGCGCGCAGGGCGTCTACGAGCTTCGCCTGGCCCGGGGGCAGTTTCCCGGACGAGAACGTGGCGACGAGGATCCGGTCGGCGGACGCGGCGCGCTTGACCGCCTCGGCGATCTCGGCGTCGGTCGGGTCGGTGGTCGCGGACTGCCAGGCGTCCACCGGGCCGTCCGCGACGGCGGCGATCTCGTCGGCGAGGACCTGGGTCTGGACGGCCCCGGCGACGAGCGTCCTGTCACCGGAGTCCGGGTCGAAGGGGAGGACGTCCCCGTCGTTCCTCACCAGGGTCGTGGCGGCGATGCCCATGTCCAGGGCGCGGCGCAGGAAGTGGCGGTTGCCGGAGACCTTCTCGGCGGTCTTCGGGTCGACGTAGCGGTGGTCCGCCACCCGGTACTTGCACTTGAGGGCCAGGACGCGGCGCACGGACGCGTTCACCCGTTCCTCGCTCAGGGAGCCGTCGCGCAGGGCGTCGGCGAGCGCGTCGACGGCCTCGGCGTGGGTGGCGTAGTCGCCGGTGGCCATGACGACGTCCGCGCCCGCGTTGATCGCCATGACGGTGGCCTCGCGGGTGCCCCAGTTCTTGGCGATGGCGTCCATGTCCATGGCGTCGGTGACGATGAGCCCGTCGAACCCCATCTCCTGGCGGAGCAGGCCGGTCAGGACCTTCGGCGACAGCGTGGCGGGCAGTTCGGGGTCGACGGCCTGGACCACGACGTGCGCCGTCATGATCGAGTCGGCGCCCGCCTCGACGGCGCGGCGGAACGGCGGCAGGTGCACCGCGTCCAGGGTCGCGCGGTCGTAGGTGACGGTCGGCAGTTGGAGGTGGCTGTCGAACTCGGTGTCGCCGTGCCCGGGGAAGTGCTTGGGCGTGGCGATCGTCCCGGCCCGCCGGTAGGCGCGGACCTGCGCCTCGACGAGGTCGGCGACCAGGGCCGTGCGCTCACCGAACGAACGGACCCCGATGATCGGGTTGGCGGGGTTGGTGTTGACGTCGGCGACCGGCGCGTAGTTCCAGTGGAAGCCCATCGCGCGGGCCTCCGTCGCGGTGATCACCGCGGCCTCGCGGGCGAGATCGCGGTCACGGGCGGCGCCGAGGCCCATGGCGTTGGGCAGCGGCGTGGTGCCCAGCCGCACGTTGTGGGTGGTGCCGAACTCGAAGTCGCCGGAGATCAGCAGCGGCAGGCCCAGCCGGGTGTCGCGGGCCAGGCGCTGCATCTGGTTGGCGTAGCGGGCCGCGCGGTCCGGTGTGGCCGGCTCGTGGGTGAGAATCGAGCCGATCTTCAGTTCCTGGACGGCGCGGCGGGCGTTCTCGGTCGGCCGGTCGTCCGCGTCGGCGCCGGTGGACGCCATGACCATCTGGCCGACCTTCTCGGCGTCGGTCATCCGGGCCAGTTGGGCGTCGGGGTCGCAGCCGCCGCGTCCGGACCGCTGTTGCGCCTGGACGGGCGGGGTCAGCGCCAGCCCGACCGCCGCGATCACGGCGACGGACAGCAAGGCTCGGCCGCTGTTGTTCATGCTGTGCCTCCCTCGGGCTTGATGGTCTAGACCAGTCCATACCGCCCTGGAGGATCAATGGTGAATGTTGCCAAAAACGGGATTCATCGGGCAGGCGGCCCGTTCAGCCGCAGGTGGCCCCGGCGCGCGGGACGGTCCCGTGGAACAGGTAGGCGTGGACGGTCGAGCGGACGCACCTGTCGCCGGTGTCGTAGGCGCCGTGCCCCTGCCCCCTGAGGGTGAGGAGCGCCGCCCGTCCGCCCAGTTCCCTCGTCAGCGCGTGCGCCCACCGGTAGGGGGTCGCCGGATCGCCGGTGTTGCCGATGACGAGGATCGGCGCGGCGGACGGCGCGGAGACCCCGCGGGCCGTGGCGTCGCCCGGCACCGGCCACCCCGTGCACTGCAGGAGCGCCCAGGCCATGGACGTCCCGAAGACCGGCGAGGCGCGGCGGAACGCCGGCAGCAGGCGGCGCACGTCGGCGGGGCCGTGCCGGTCGGTGCCGTCCGCGCAGGTGATCGCGGTGTTGGCGGCGGTCAGGTTGGTGTAGGCGCCGTTCTCCTGACGGCCGTTCTGGGCGTCGGCGAGCAGGAGCAGCAACGTGCCGTCGTGGCGTTTGACCGCGTCGACGAGGCCCTGCGCGAGGTACGGCCAGGCGTCCCGGGAGTACAGCCCGGCGACCACCCCGGTCGTGCCGAGACTCTGGGTGAGCCTCCGGCCGCCGAGCGTGGGCAGCGTCCGCGTGTCGAGCCGGTCGAGGATCCGTGCCACGGACCGCACCACGGACGGGCCGTCCGTTCCGAGGGGGCACGACCTGCGGCCGAGGCGGGCGCACGCCCTTCCGAACTCGCCGAGGGCGCGCTGGAACCCGGCCGCCTGCTGGAGCGCGAGGTCGGCGCTGCCGATCGTGGTGTCGACCGCCCCGTCGAGGACGGCGCGCCCGACCCGGTGCGGGTACCGGTGCGCGTAGGCGCCACCGAGCCAGGTGCCATAGGAGATCCCGAAATAGTGGAGTCTGTCGTCGCCGAGCGCCGCGCGGATCAGGTCGAGGTCGCGGACGGCGTCGACGGTGCCGACATGCGGCAGGAGCCTGCCGGAGCGGGCCGCGCACTCCTTGTTGAAGGCCGCGCGGCCGCCGATGTAGGCGGCCCGCTCGGCGGCGGTGTCGGGGCTGTCGTCCAGGGCGAGGAGCCGGTCCATCTGGCGGGCACCGGCGCACCGCACGGGGGCGCTGCGCCCGACGCCACGCGGGTCGAAGCCGACCAGGTCGTAGCGGGCGCGCAGGGCGTTGTACTGGCCCGCGACCTGCGCGAGCGTGGTGACGCCGTCGCCGCCCGGGCCGCCGAAGTTGAACAGCAGGGAGCCGATGCGGTGCCGCGGGTCGGTCGCCGGAACCCGGATCAGGGCGATGCCGATCTTCTCTCCGGACGGTCTGGAGTGGTCGAGGGGCACCTCCAGCGTCGCGCAGCGGAACAGGGACGCGGGCGGGCTCGCGCCCCGGGGGAGCTTCGGCAGGCCGGTGCACCGCTTCCAGTCCGGCGCTGCGGCGGTGGCGGCCTCGGTCGGGCTCGGTAGACTGGTGAACGCCGCCTGGCGTGCGCGGGTACTGCCGGCGGAGTAGTGCGGGCCGGAAGCGGCCATCGCTGCGGCGCCGACGGTGATAATGCCAACTATCACCCAAAAGCGGCCCATTCGTCCCCCCGTTCGTGTCGTGGGGGGCGCTGCTGACCTACCCGGGGGCTCCTATGCTGACTCCTGATCAACTCCTTAGGCTCCACGCGGGGGAAGCGGAGGGGGAGGTGTCCCCAAGGCCTATCCCCCGAAAGTCCGGACACCGCATCGGGGTCGTACTACTCAGGTCTGAGACGAAGACCATTCGTCGCGGTGATCTCAATCAGGGGGCCGTGCGGCAAAGATAGGTACCATGGCTCAACCGCCCCCCCACACAGCGGCCGCAACGACGCGGCGACGGGTGCTCACCGCGCCTCCGGTGTGGCGTGAGCTTCTTCTGGTCGTGCTCTTCTATGCCGGATACACGCTGACGCGCATCGTCCTGGTCCAAGACGGCACCGGACCGGCGTTCGCCCACGCCGACGAGATCCTCGGCGTCGAACGCGCGCTCGGAATCGACATCGAGCTGTCCCTGAATCATACGCTTCTCTCGGTGCCCTGGTTGGCGCGCACGGCGAACGTCTTCTACGCCACGATGCACTTCATCGTGACGCTCGGTGTCGTTCTGTGGCTGTATCGTTACCGGCCCCAGCATTACCGCTGGCTGCGCACGTCCATCATGGTCGCCACCGGTCTCGCGCTGATCGGCTTCTGGCTGTACCCGCTGGCCCCGCCGAGGTTCCTGCACAGTGAGGGTTTCGTCGACCCGGTGACGGCGCTGCACTCGCTCGGCCTGTACGCCAGCGACGCGTCGGGAACCCTCACCAACCAGTACGCGGCGATGCCGTCGATGCACGCGGGATGGTCGCTGTGGTGCGGCCTCATCCTGGCCAAGCTGGCGACCCAGAAGTGGGCCAAGGCCCTCGGCGCGCTGTACCCGGTCACGACCGTGTACGTGATCCTGGCCACCGCCAACCACTACGTGCTGGACGCGGTCGCCGGGACGGCGCTGGTCGGCGGCGCGCTGTGGGTGTCGTGGATCCTCTACACCAGATGCCCGAGACCCCTGGTCGTCGCGTGGGCCCACGTCTCGGCCCGGGTCGCGCTGCGCGCCCGTCCCAGCACCCGGGAGGCGCGTCCGGGCGCCACCGCGGCCACACGGGCCGCCGCCACCCGGAGCTCCGCGACCGCGGGCGGCGCCACCCGATATTGATCGAGCCCGCCGCCTCCCCACGACCCCATGTACATCTCCAGGAGTACATGGGGTCGGTCGTGTCGGGGGGGCGGGCCGTTCAGTCGGCCCCGTAGAAGACCCGGTCGACGACGGCCCGGGCCCGGCGGGCGTGCCGGCGGTAGTCCTCCAGGAGGTCGCCCGGGGCCGGGTAGCCGAGCACCCGGGAGACGGCGCTGCGCTCCCGGTGGTGGTCGCTCGGCAGCAGGTCGGACGCGCGGCCCCGCACCAGCATGAGCGAGCCGCGGATCCGGGTGGCCAGGCACCACGCCTCGGCGAGGACGCCCGCGTCCGCGGCGTCCAGGAACCCGGCCGCCACCGCCGCGTCGAGCGCGTCCAGGGTGCGGGTGGTCCGCAGCCCGGGGGCCTCGTGGGCGTGCTGGAGTTGGAGGAGCTGCGCCACCCATTCCACGTCGGAGAGCCCGCCGGGGCCCAGCTTGGTGTGCAGCCGCCGGTCGGCGCCGCGCGGCAGCCGCTCGGACTCCATCCTGGCCTTCAGCCGCCGGATCTGCCGGACGGCGTCGTCGTCGACACCGCCCTCCGGCCAGCGGACCGGGTCGATCAGGTCGCGGAACCGGTCGCGCAGCTCCGGATCGCCGATCAGCGGGTCGGCGCGCAGCAGCGCCTGCGCCTCCCACGGCTGCGACCAGCGGGCGTAGTAGGCGGCGTAGGACGCCAGCGTCCGGACGAGCGGCCCCCGCTTCCCCTCGGGACGCAGGTTCGGGTCGATCTCCAGCGGCGGATCGGGCGCGGGCAGCGCGAGGAGGCGGCGCAGCTCCTCGGCGACGGCGTGGGCGGCGCGGCCCGCGGCCCGCTCGTCCGCGCCGGGCTCCGGGTCGTGGACGAACATCACGTCGGCGTCGCTGCCGTAGCCGAGTTCGTGCCCGCCGAACCGGCCCATGGCGATCACGGCGATCCGGGTCGGCACCGGCCGTCCCGACTCCTGCTCGACCTTGGTGACGGCGGCGTGCAGCGCGGCCTCGACGGTGGCGGCGGCGATGCCGGTGAGCGCCTCCCCGACCACCCGGACGTCCACGAGGCCGAGCAGGTCGCCGACCGCGACCCGGAACAGCTCCCGGCGGCGCAGCCCCCGCACCACCGCGACCGTCTCCTCGGCGGGCGTCGCCCCCTCGGCGTGCCGCCGGACCGCCGACAGCGCCTCCGCGCGCAGCGCCTCGAACGGGCGGGGCGTCAGGTCTGCGTCGGTGCCGAGCATCGCGACCGCGTCGGGGGCCCGGAGCAGCAGGTCGGTGGCGTAGCGGCTGCACCCGAGGACCCACGCCATCCGCTCGGCGACGGTCACCTCGTCCCGCAGCAGCCGCAGATACCAGGGGGTGGTGCCGAGCGCGTCGCTGACCTGCCGGAACCCGAGCAGGCCCGCGTCGGGGTCGGGGGCGTCGGCGAACCAGCCGAGCATGACCGGCAGCAGCGTCCGCTGGATCGCGGCTCGCCGCGACACGCCCGAGGTCAGCGCCTCGATGTGCCGGAGCGCGCCCGCCGGGTCGGCGTAGCCGAGCGCCTCCAGCCGCGCGCGGGCCGCCTCGGGGGTGAGCCGCGCCTCCCGGCCCGGCAACCGCGCCACCGCCAGCAGCAGCGGCCGGTAGAACAGCTTCTCGTGGAGGCGGCGGACCTCGCGGGCGTGCCGCCGCCACAGCGCGGTGAACTCCCCGACGGGGTCGGCGCGCAGGCCGAGGGCGCGGCCGAGGCGGCGCAGGTCGGCCTCGTCGGCGGGGACGAGATGGGTGCGGCGCAGCCGGTGCAGCTGGACGAGGTGCTCGACACGCCGCAGGAACCGGTACGCCGCGGCCAGCGCCGCCGCGTCGTCGCGTCCGACATAACCGCCGCGGGACAGGTCGGCGAGGGCGTCGAGGGTGGCACGGGCGCGCAGCGTCTCGTCGGCGCGGCCGTGGACGAGCTGGAGCAGCTGCACGGCGAACTCCACGTCCCGCAGCCCGCCGGGCCCGAGTTTGAGCTGGCGTTCGGCGTCGGCGGTGCGCCGGTCCAGGTCGGCCTCGACCCGGCGGCGCATCGCCTGGACGTCCTCGACGAAGCTCTCGCCGCCGGCGGCCCGCCACACGATCGGGGTGATCATGTCGAGGTAGCGGCGGCCGAGGTCCGCGTCCCCGGCGACGGGACGGGCCTTCAACAGCGCCTGGAACTCCCAGGTCTTGGCCCACCGCTCGTAGTAGGCGCGGTGGCTGGCGAGGGTCCGCACCAGCGGGCCCGCCTTGCCCTCCGGGCGCAGCGCCGCGTCCACCTCCCACAGCGCGCCCTCCGCGGTGGTGGCCGAGCAGGCCCGCATCATCGCCGCCGCCAGCCGGGTCGCGGCGCGCAGGGCCGCCTCCTCCGACCCGCCGGGCCCGCCGGACCCGTCGTCGCGCGGCTCGGCCACGAAGATCACGTCAACGTCGCTGACATAGTTGAGTTCGCGTGCCCCGCACTTGCCCATGCCGATCACGGCGAGCCGGCACGAGCCGTGTTCGGGGACCTCGGCGCGGGCGATCGCCAGGCCCGCCTCCAGCGCGGCGGCGGCGAGGTCGGCCAGTTCGGCGGCGACGTCGGCGACGTCCGCGGCGCCGACCAGGTCGCGTCCGGCCAGCGCCAGCAGCCGCCGCCGGTACGCGACGCGCAACGCGGCCAGGGCCTCCGCGCCCGCGCCGGACGCCACCGGCTCCTCGGCTGACGGGTCGGCGCCCACGGCGGCCAGCAGGTCGTCGCGGAGGCTCCCGGTGTGCTGCGGAGTGCCGTCGCGCAGGGCCCGCCAGTGCTCCGGGTGCCGGACGAGATGGTCACCGAGCGCGGCGCTGACCCCGAGGACGGTGGTGAGCCGCTCCCGCGTCCCCGGCTCCTTCGCCAGCGCCTCGCGGAGTTCCCCACCGACTCCCCTCTCCTCGGCGGACGGCAGCAGCCGCAACAGCCCGTCCAGCGCCAGATCGGGGTCGGCGGTGCCGCCGAGCGCTTCGAGGAGAACGTCGAGAAGATCGTCCTTGTCGACGTCGAGAAGGAGCCGTTCGGCGCGGGCCGCGTCGGTGAAGCCGAGCCTCGCCAGGCGTCCGGCGAGGGAAGAGCGGCGCTCGGGCGTCCGGGACTCGGTCACGGGGTCCACCGTAATCCGGTGGACCGTGTCACAGGACGGCGAGGAGCCGTTTGCGCTCGAACTCGGTCACCTGGCGGCGGTAGTCCTCCCACTCCTGCCGCTTGTTGCGCAGGAAGAAGTCGAACACGTGCTCGCCGAGGATGTCGGCCATCAGCTCGCTGCGCTCCATCGCGTGGATCGCCTCGTCCAGGTTCTGCGGGAGCGGCTCGATGCCGAGGGCGCGCCGCTCGGCGACGGTGAGGGCCCACACGTCGTCCTCGGCGCCCGGCGGCAGCTCGTAGCCCTCCTCGATGCCCTTCAGCCCGGCGCCGAGGATCGCCGCGAACGCCAGGTAGGGGTTGGCGGCCGTGTCCAGCGACCGGAACTCGATACGGGTCGAGTGCCCCTTGTGCGGCTTGTACATGGGGACGCGGACGAGCGCCGACCGGTTGTTGTGCCCCCAGCAGATGTACGAGGGGGCCTCTCCCCCGGCCCCGGCGGCGGACCCGACGTTGCCCCACAGCCGCTTGTAGGAGTTGACCCACTGGTTGCACACCGCGGTGATCTCCGCGCAGTGCCGCAGCAGCCCCGCGATGAACGCCCGCCCCACCTTGGACAGCTTGTACTCGGCGCCCGGCTCGTAGAAGGCGTTGCGGTCGCCCTCGAACAGTGACATGTGGGTGTGCATTCCGGAGCCGGGATGCTCGGTGAACGGCTTCGGCATGAAGGACGCGTGCACGCCCTGCTCCAGCGCGACCTCCTTCATCACCAGCCGGAACGTCATGATGTTGTCGGCGGTGGTGAGCGCGTCGGCGTACCGCAGGTCGATCTCCTGCTGGCCGGGTGCGCCCTCGTGGTGGCTGAACTCCACCGAGATGCCCATGGCCTCCAGCATCGTGATCGCGTTGCGGCGAAAGTCGTGCGCGGCGCTGTGCGGGGTGTGGTCGAAGTATCCGGCCGCGTCCGCGGGCTCGGGTTCGCGACCGTCCTCGGGCTTGTCGTTCAGCAGGAAGAACTCGATCTCGGGGTGGGTGTAGAACGTGAACCCGAGGTCGGCGGCGCGGGCGAGGGCCCGTTTGAGGACGTAGCGGGGGTCGGCGAAGCTCGGCGTCCCGTCCGGCATGAGGATGTCGCAGAACATCCGTCCGACGCCCGGGGACTCCGACCGCCAGGGCAGCACCTGGAACGTGGACGGATCCGGCTTGGCGATCATGTCGGCCTCGTACACCCGGGCGAAGCCCTCGATCGCCGAGCCGTCGAAGCCGATGCCCTCGCCGAAGGCGCCCTCCAGCTCGGCGGGCGCGACGGCCACGGACTTCAGGAACCCGAGCACGTCGGTGAACCACAGCCGGATGAAGCGGATGTCGCGCTCCTCCAGCGTCCGGAGCACGAACTCCTGCTGACGGTCCACAACTTCTCCCTCGATGCCGCCTGCCGCTACCACGCAGTATGCCCGGCCGCTGTTACCGCGACGTTACGTGCGCGCGGCGCCCCCGGACGTTCCCTTCGGACGTTACCTCCGTCCGGAACATATCCGACCAGCCGGGCCAGTCGGGCAACTCGGTCAACTCTCCGGGCCCGGGTCAGTCGGTCTCGCCGACACGGGCGGCCGCCGGGTCGAGGACGCGGGACAGGAACGTCCGCGTCCGCTCGTGGGCCGGGTCGTCGATCACCCGCGCGGGCGGGCCCTCCTCGACGACCACGCCGTCGTCCATGAACACCACACGGTCGGCGACCTCGCGGGCGAAGCTCATCTCGTGGGTGACGACGAGCATGGTCATCCCCCGTCCCTCCCCCGGCCGGGCCAGGCCGCGCATGACGCCGAGGACGTCACCGACGAGTTCGGGGTCGAGCGCGGACGTCGGCTCGTCGAACAGCATCACCTCGGGCCCCATCGCGAGCGCCCGGGCGATCGCGACGCGCTGCTGCTGACCGCCCGACAGCTGCGCCGGATAGGAACCGGTCTTGTCGGCGAGCCCGACGCCCGCCAGGTGCTCGCGGGCGATCCGCTCCGCCTCCGCCCGTCCCCGCCGCAGCACCTTCCGCTGCGCGATCACGACGTTGCCGAGTGCCGTCAGGTGCGGGAACAGGTTGAACGACTGGAACACCATGCCGATCCGGCGGCGGACGGCGTCGATGTCGACCTCGGGGTCGGTGACGTCCACGCCGCCGACCCTGACCGTCCCGGCGGACGGTTCCTCCAGCAGGTTGACGCAGCGCAGCAGCGTCGACTTGCCCGACCCGGACGGGCCGATGACGCAGACCACCTCGCCGGGCGCGACGCTCAGGTCGATGCCGCGCAGCACCTCGTTCGTCCCGAACGCCTTGCGCAACCCGCTGATCTCGATCGCGCCGCCCGGCGCGCCGCCGGACGTCTCCTTCTTCGGCTCCGTCATCGCCGCCCCCGGCGCTGCCGCGCCTCCAGCCGCCGGGCCAGCAGACTCAGCGGAATCGTGATGATCAGGTAGCAGATCCCGGCCACGATGATCGGGGTGGTGTTGCCGACCTGTCCCGCGAGGTCGCGGCCGAACTTGGTGAGTTCCCGCTCCTCCAGCACGATGCCGAGGAACAGCACGAGCGAGGAGTCCTTGCACAGCAGCACCAGCTGGTTGGTGAGGGGCGGGATGACGATCCGGAACGCCTGCGGGATGACGATCGACGACATCGCCCGGCCCGCCGACATGCCGAGCGACCGCGCCGCCTCCGTCTGCCCCTTCGGCACGGCCTCGATCCCGGCCCGGATCGTCTCGGCCATGTAGGCGGCGCCCGCCAGCCCGAGCGCGAGACCGGTCTGCCCGACGGCCCCGCCGGGCGCCGGGGAGCCGAACGCCAGCGGCACGCCCACCGTGATGAAGATGAAGATCAGCAGGAGCGGCAGGCCGCGGAAGATCTCGATGTAGACGGCCGCGAACCAGCGGTAGGGCGCGACCGACGACAGCCGCATCAGCGCGACGACCAGGCCGAGCGCCAGCCCGATCCCGAACCCGACCGCGGTGTACACGACGGTGTTGCGCAGGCCGACCGTGATGATGTCGGGGAACAGGTCCCGGGCGACGTCCCAGTTGGCGAAGTTGTCGCGCAGTCGCTCCCAGTCGGCCAGCAGCGCGACCAGCACGACCACGGCGAGGAACAGCCCGTACTGGCCGCCGAGCGACAGTTGCCGGCGGCGCCTGCGCGAGAGCCCGCCGGGCGCCGCCGCCTCGACCGGCTCAGCCGTCACGAGCCGGCGCCCGCGGACGGCATCGGCCCGATCCACTTCTCATGGATCCGCCGGTAGGTGCCGTCGGCCTTCGCCTGCGCGATCACCTGGTCGGTGAGCTTGACGAGTTCGGGGTTGTGGCCCTTGCGCATCCACAGGCCGTACTGCTCGCCCGTGTTGAGGTTCGCGACGATCTCGTAGGCCGCGTTCGCCGGGTCCTTCAGCCAGCCCTTGACGACCGGGTCGTCCTGGACGATGACGTCGACCTGCCCGGTGCGCAGCGCGTCCAGTTCGGCGTTGGAGTTGTCGAACGAGCGCGGGTCGAGGCCCTTGCCTCGGACGAAGTCCTCGCCGGTGGTGCCGGCCTGCGAGCCCAGCTTGAGCTTCTTGGCCTTGACGTCGTCCAGCGAGGTGACGCCGCTGCCCTTCTTCGCCATCAGCGACTGTGTGGCGTCGAAGTAGGGGGCGGACACGTCCATGAACTTCACCCGGTCGGGCTTGATCGTCATGCCGCCCATCTGGATGTCGCACTTGCCGGCGTTCAGCGCCGAGCCCGTCCGCATCGTCTCGAACGGCGTGTCGACGATCTTCTGCTCGACCCCGAGCCGCTTGGCGACGAGATCGATGATGTCGACGTCGAACCCGACCACCTTGCCGGACTTCTTGTCCTCGAACTGGAACGGCGGGTACGGCAGATGGGTGCACGAGGTCAGCGCGCCCTTCTCGATGAGCTTCACCCCCTGCACCGTGGCGCCGTCGTCGCCGCCGCACGCCGATGCGGTCAGCGCCAGGGCCGCCAGCCCCGCGCCCAGTACCCAACGCCTCGTCCGTCCGGACACGTTTTCCTCCTGTGGGAGCGATCTTCGATTGGGGAGCGATCGGGTGGAGTTCATACGTGGGTGGCAGTCGAACTATCCCACGCCGGTCCACACGCGCGGGAGACCGAACGACGGGGAAATCGAGATCATCCCCGCCGATCGGTTTCCCGAAAATTGACGTGCCGATCGAACGCCCCCGACGAAATGATCATTAACGTGGTCAGGGTCGTGGA
Organism: Actinomadura pelletieri DSM 43383; assembly: GCF_003634705.1. GTDB lineage: Bacteria > Actinomycetota > Actinomycetes > Streptosporangiales > Streptosporangiaceae > Spirillospora > Spirillospora pelletieri. The sequence continues at coordinate 549,927 of NZ_RBWU01000003.1, forward strand.
CATCTCTCTTCTTCTCTCGATGACCGACCGGGTGCCGGCACTGGCCGCCGCCCCGTCGGCGATGCATCCGGAGTCGTGGCGACTGGGCGCGCAGGTGGAGACCTGGGCGCGCGGGCGCGGGCTGGTGCTCGGAGATCCGGACACCTCGCCGCTCGGCCGGGCCCGCTGCGAACGGCTCGCCGCCCGGGTATTCCCGTCCGTCGACCTCGCCGCCGTGGACCTGTTCGCCCGCTGGTTGACCTGGACGCTCGCGCTGGACGACACGCTGGACCACCCGCCGCTCTCCGACAGCGGCAGCGCCGTCCACGCCCTCTATGACGACCTGTTGCGCGCGATGCGGCGCGGCCACGCCCGGCCGGGGGCGCGCCCGCTGGAGACCGCGCTGGTGGAACTGTGGGACGTCACGTCCACGGGCATGAGCCGCGAGTGGCGCCGCCGGTTCATGTTGCAACTGGAGGCGCACCGGGACGGCTGCGCGGAGGAGGCGGTCAACCGCCGTGTCCGGCAGGTCCCGACGGAGGCGCAGTTCGCGTCGCTGCGCCGCCGGGCGTGCGGCCCGTTCCTGTACGACCTGGTGGAACCCGTCCTCGGCGTCGAGCTTCCGGCGCGGCTGCTGCGGACGCCGAGCTGGAAGACGCTCGCGCACAGCGTCGCCGACGTCGTGGCCTGGTCCAACGACGTCGCCTCGCACGATCTGGAGGCGGCCCGCGGCGACGTCCACGACCTGCCCGCCGTCCTCGCCCACGCGCGCGGCGTCGCCCCGGGCGACGCCGACACGATCGCCGCCCTGGTCGCCGGGCGGATCACCGACCGGCTCGAGGACGCCTGGACGGCCGCGCGCCGGCTCCCCGAGATGCTCGACCGGCTGGAGCTCACCGTCGCGCAGCGCGCCGCCGCCGCGCAGGTCGTCAAGGTGCTGCTGGACGTCCCCCGCGCCCACATCGACTGGCTCGCCGAGTCGGGCCGCTACGAGCCGCCCGGCGCGAGCCCGGCGCCGGGTCGTCTGGACGCGCTCGCGTCACTGCGCTGACGGGCCCATGAGGGCGTCGCCCGCGGCCGTGCGGACGTAGAGGACGCGGCGACCGAGCCGATGACCGGTGACCAGGCCGCACGCGCGCAGGACGCCGATGTGCTGGCTGACCGCCCCGGGCGTCACGCCCATCCGCCGCGCCAGCTCCCCCGTCGAGGCGGGCGTCGCGAGCGCGACGAGCAGCGCGGCGCGGCGGCGGCCGATCAGCGCGGCGAGCGCGTCCCTCCGGTCGGCGGGCGGGCGTCCCGTCTCCCAGAGGGTCGCCACACCGGTCGGCGGGTAGCTGAGCATCGCCTGGTAGGGCGGCACCATCACCGACACGTTCGGCCACACGAACACGCTCGGAACGAGCAGCAGGCCCTGCCCGTCCAGGCCGCCGTGGAACGTCCAGCGGCGGTCGACGCGCAGCGTCCCCGACCCCCAGGACACCGCCTCGTGCAGGTCGCCGAACACTCCCGCGGCGCCCTGCGCGGCGAGCGCGGCCGTGCGGCGCAGCACGTCCCCTTCGAGCAGGTCGCGGACGCGCGTCCAGTACGGTTCGACGGCGGCGACCCAGTACCGTTCGAGCGACTCGACCAGGACGTCGAGGGCGCGTTCGGGGTCGTCGACCATCGCGTGCCACGCGGGCGTCGGGCGGCTCCGGTGCTCCACCTGGCGCAGCTCCGCCGCGACGACGTCGAGCGGCGTGTCCCCGACGGTCTCCAGTTCGGCGTCCAGGTCCGGTAACGGGGTGGCGGGCGGCGGGGTGAGGAAGTCGGGAATGTACCCGGAGGGCCGGACCACCGCGCCGAGCGGTCCGAGATCGAGCCCGCGCAGCCGGGGACGGACGGCGTGCACCCACGGCAGGTGCAGGGCGTGCCCGGACGGGTCGGCGAGCACCCGCAGGCTGCGCACCAACTCCCACAGCGGCGAGAACGCGAACCGGACGCGCGCCACGTCGTCCGGGGCGAACACGAATTCGATCATTTAGCTCAGGCTAAATCAGTTTCGTGGGCGGGTGCGCGGCGCGGACCATCGGCGAGTGACCACTCTGGACGACGTTCCCGTCGGCCCCCCGTCGGGACGGATCGCGGCGTTCCTGCGCCCCCGGGTCGGCGGCCTCCCCCGAACCTTCTGGACGCTGTGGGCGGGGACGCTCCTCAACCGGCTCGGCACGATGGTCGAGCCGTTCCTCGGCCTCTACCTGACGACCGTGCGCGGCCTGTCGCTGGGGCAGGCGGGCGTGGTGATGGCGGTCCTCGGTGTGGGCTCGCTCGCCGGGACGCTCGTCGGCGGCACGCTCGCCGACCGGATCGGACGGCGCGCCACGCTGACGCTCGCGACCATCGGTGCCGGTGCGGCGATGCTCGCGCTCGGCTACGCGCAGGGGATCGTCGCGCTCGTCGCGGCGGCGCTGCTGCTCGGGTTGATGCTCGACATGTACCGGCCCGCGGCGCAGGCGATCGTCGCCGACATCATCGACCCGGCGGACCGTCCGCGCGCGTTCGGGCTGCTGTTCTGGGCGATCAACCTGGGCTGGGCCGTCGCGATGGTGCTCGGCGGGACGCTGGCGCAGCACGGGTTCCGGTGGCTGTTCTGGATCGACGCGATCACGTGCGCCGGGTTCGGTCTGCTGACCTGGCGGGCCATTCCCGAGACCCGCGTGCGGGGCGGCGCCGCCTCGGGCGTCCTGGCCGGATTCGGCCGGGTGCTCCGCGACCGCGTGATGGTCGGCTACACGCTGATCACCCTGACGTACGCGTTCGTGCTCCTGCAGGGCATGACGACGATGCCGCTGGCGATGAAGGAGGACGGCCTCGGCCCGCAGGCGTACGGGATCGCGATCGGCGCGAACGGGGTCATGATCATCATCGTGCAGCCGCTGGTCAACGCGTGGCTCGCCCGCCGGGACCACAGCCTGGTGATGGCGTCGGGCTGTGTCCTGGTCGGCATCGGGTACGGGCTCACCTCGCTGGCCTCCTCCGTCGCCGCCTACACCGCCACGATCCTGGTGTGGACGGCCGGGGAGATCATCGCGGCGACCGTCCTGCAGGCCATCGTCGCCGACCTCGCCCCCGCCGACCTGCGCGGACGCTACGGCGGTCTCTACGGGATGGCATGGTCGGGCGGCTTCCTGCTGGCGCCGCTCGGCGGCACCCAACTGCTCGGCGCGGGCGGCGCGCCCCTGCTGTGGCTGACCTGCGCGGGCCTGATGTTCGGCGCCGCGGCCGGGCTGTCCGCGCTCGCCCCCGCGATCAGGCGCCGCCACGACACCGCGCCCCCCACCTCCTTTTCGTCAAAGTGACGAAACCGGCCTCGGGCACTTATCCTTGGACCGTGGCACACCTCAGGATCGCGCTCGCGCAGGTGAACTCGACCGTCGGCGACCTCGACGGCAACGCCGACACAGTCGTGGAATGGGCCCGACGCGCCGCCGACGCGGGCGCGCACCTGGTCGCGTTCCCCGAGATGATGCTGACCGGATATCCGGTGGAGGACCTCGCGCTGCGCGCGTCGTTCGTCGAGGCGTCCCAGCGGGCCCTCGCCCGTCTCGCCCGCAGGCTCGCCGACGAGGGCCTCGGCGACCTGCCCGTCGTCACCGGCTACCTCGACCGGCGTACCGGCGGGCCCGTCCGCGCGGGCCAGCCCGCGGGCGCGCCGCTCAACGCGGCCGCGTGGCTGCACGGCGGCGAGGTCCTCGTCCGCTCGGCCAAGCACCACCTGCCGAACTACGGCGTGTTCGACGAGTACCGGATCTTCGTGCGGGGCGACCGGCTGCCCGTCGTCCGTGTCCACGGCGTCGACGTCGCCACCGTCATCTGCGAGGACCTGTGGCAGGACGGCGGACCGGTCGGCGTCGCGGGCACGGCGGGCGCCGGGCTGCTCCTCGCCGTCAACGCCTCCCCCTACGAACGCAACAAGGACGACGTCCGTCTCGACCTGTGCGCCCGGCGGGCGCGCGAGGCGGGCTGCGCCCTCGCCTACGTCAACATGGTCGGCGGCCAGGACGAACTCGTCTTCGACGGCGACTCGGTCATCGTCGGCTCGGACGGGACACCGCTCGCCCGCGCGCCGCAGTTCGTCGAGCATCTCCTCGTCACCGACCTCACGCTGCCCGCAGCTCCCGCGACCGTCCCGGACGACGCCGCCGTCGACCGGCACGTCCTGTCCGCGGAGCCGCTCCCCGACCGTCCGGCGGAGGCGCCGACGGTCGCCGAACCGTTGGACGACCTGGCCGAGATCTACGCGGCCCTCGTTCTCGGCACCCGCGACTACGTCCGCAAGAACGGGTTCCGTTCCGTAGTCCTCGGCCTGTCCGGCGGCATCGACTCGGCGCTCGTCGCCACGATCGCCTCCGACGCCATCGGGCCCGAGCACGTCCATGCCGTGCTGCTGCCGAGCCGGTACTCCTCCGAAGGCTCCGTCGTCGACGCCGAGGACCTCGTCAAACGGCAGGGCGTCAACGCCCGCACGGTTCCCATCGCCGACATGGTCGAGGCGTTCGAGACGCAGCTCGACCTGCACGGCCTCGCCGCGGAGAACCTCCAGGCCCGTATCCGCGCCAACGTCTGGATGGCCCTGTCGAACGAGCACGGCCACCTCGTCCTGACCGGCGGCAACAAGAGCGAGCTGGCGACCGGTTACTCCACCCTCTACGGCGACTCCGCCGGAGGGTTCGCCCCCATCAAGGACGTCTTCAAGCTCACCGTGTGGGAACTCGCCCGCTGGCGCAACGCCCAGGCGGGCACCGAGCTGCCGTTCCTGCACCCGTTCCCGCACGAACCCATTCCCGAGGCGATCATCGTGAAGGAGCCGTCCGCGGAACTGCGCCCCGGCCAGCGCGACCGCGACACGCTTCCCGAGTACACCGTCCTCGACCCCGTCCTGGCGGACTACGTCGAACGCGACATGGGCCGTGACGCCCTCGTCGCCGCCGGGCACGACCCGGCCCTCGTCGAACGGACCATCCGGCTCGTCGACCTCGCCGAGTACAAGCGTCGCCAGTACCCGCCCGGCCCGAAGATCACTCCGAAGAACTTCGGTCGCGACCGGCGGCTCCCCATCACCAACCGGTGGCGGGAACCGTCCACCCGGAACTGACCCGCCGGGCGCCGGGCGCCCGACGCGGGTCAGGAGTGGGCGTGCTCGCGTAGTCGGCCGACCAGGCGTAGGACGAGTTCACCCGCGGCCTCGTCGTCCCAGGGGCCGGGCCGTCGTTCCGGGAGCGCGTCGACGGTCGGGCCGGGGGTGTCCGTGTCCGTTCCCGCGCCGTGCGGTACGGCGTGGACGGCGCCTTCGCCCACGCGGACGTCGATCGACACCGCCGTCCGGGCGTACTCCTCGGGCGACAGCCGCGCGGTGCCGGACACCCACGACCAGGCATCGTTCTTCTGCGGAGGCGCCAGCGCCGACCGTTCGAGTTCCTCGGCCAGCAACCTGCCGAGAAGGGCGGGACCGGCCTCGGCGCGGACCGCCGCCACCGGCGTCACCGCCCCGGCTTCGCCCCAGGGGATGATCTGAAGCAGGCCGTCCGCCTCGTACACCCTTACCGCGCCGTGCGAGGGGCGGGCGGGGCTCATCCGCTCCTTGTCGAAGGAGAGGGCGGGTTGCGAGCCGTGCAGACCTGGTTCGAACCACGTGTCGCGAGCGTCCTCGTCCCAGGAGACGCCGGGCGGGAAGTCCCGCACGCCCCGGCCGGGGAGGAAGTCGGCGAACAGGTCGACCCCATCCCCGAAGGCCAGCGGGACGTCGAGCCCGGTGAGCCGGTCGAAGACCGCGCGTCCGGCGCGTTCCAGCAGCTCCTGACGGGCCTGCGCCGGGACGTTCCGCAGCTCCAGCGACAGTTCGAAGTCGTAGGGCGCGAAGGCCGTGTCGTCGCCCGTCCCGTACAGCTCGCGGTCGAGTGCGGAGAAGTCGACCGACAGGACGCCGTCGCGGGTCGTCCAAGGGTCGGACCGCAGGGTGAAGGCGAACTCGTCGGCGGACGCGAAGTAGCCGGGCACGTCCAGTGCGACGGCGATCCGCGCGATGGCGGCGGCCGCGTCGCCCGGGTGGCGCAGGCAGATCTGAACCGTGCTACTCATTCGCCAAGTCTTCCAGGGCCTGGAGGCCGGGCGCCTCCTGCTCCTCGACCTCGTCCGGGATGGCGCCGCCGCGCGGGTCCTCCGGCGCGCCGCACCACTTGCGGAGCGCCTGCAAGGGGATGAGCGCCTCCTTGGCCGCCTCGTGCAGGCGCCGCTCCCACACGGTCCGCGCGTTCTCCCCGTCGGCTCCCGCGTCGGGACGCGCCAGGTACGACGCCGCGTCGACCGACGCCCACAGGTAGCCGACCGTGCGTCCACGGAGCCGGACCGGGTAGTACCGCACCGGCTCGTCGGTGGACGTCGCATAGTCGCCGGTGAGTTCTTGGAGGGCCCGCAGGCTGGGCGCCTCCCGCTCCTCGGCGTCCGCCGGAATCGCTCCGCCGCGCGGATCCTCGGGCGCGCCCTTCCACTTGCGCAGCGCCTGCAACGGGGTCAGACCCTCCCGGGCCGCCTCGCGCAGCCGCAGCACCCACGGCACGCCCGCGTTGTAGCCGAGCGCTCCGGCGTCCGCGCGGTCCTGCCAGTAGGCGGCGTCGTCGGCCACCGACGCCCACAGGTAGCCGACCACCTTGCCCTGGAGGACGACCGGGTAGTACCGGACGGGGCCGTCGGTCGACGCCGGATAGTCCGTCGCCGGAACCTGCATCGGCCCGAGCGGCTCCCACGCCTTCCTGCGGTCGATGGGCGTCCCGTCCGGCCAGGTCGGCTCCTTGGCGAAGAAGTCCTTGAGCGGATCCACCCAGTCGGGATTCAGCCGTTCGGTCAACTCGTCGACGCTCTTGGCCTCCTCCTCGGCGGCGTCGGCGGGGACGCCGCCGCCCTCCGCGTGCTCGGGCGCGCCCCGCCATTTCCGCAGCGCCTCCAGCGGCTCCAGGCCGCCCGTGGCCGCCGCGTCCAAACGTTCCGACCACAGCAGCGGAGCGCGGAGCGCGGCCCGCGGCCCCTTCAGCCGCCGCACGAACCCGGCGGCCTGTTCGGTGTTGGCCGCCCACAGGTAACCGATCAACTCCCCACCGAGAGTGACCGGAACATACCGGACGCTCCCCCGCGCGCTGTCCTCGTAGGACGACGCGGGGCGTCTGGGCCGCCGCCCGCTCATGTGATCGTCAGCCTCCTCGTCACAGTCCGTCGTTCACGGGGGTCTCCAGCACCTTGGCATAGAGATGGAGTTTCCCGTCCGCCTCGACCCGCGCGTCCATAATCTCGTACCGCGTGTTCCGGGGGAGAATCAGCTCCCGCTGGTCGGGGAAGAGGCTGTTCCTTCCCATCCAGAGGCCGCGTGAGCCTTCGGGCACGTCCATGTGCATGACGATCGGGTGGTGTTGACCGTCGATCGGCGGAGTCGTCCGGCCCAACGCCGTCGACATGAACGACTGCTCCGTCTGGACGGTCCCGATCAAGGAGCGCGGGTTGCCGTTGAACCCGTTCATGAAGTTCACGTCGTGCAGCCCGCGCAGGACCTGGACGCCCTCGGGAAGCCGGTGGCTCAGCGCCTGGTCGATCAACCGGACCCGCTCGTTGAACTCGGCCACGGTCGGGAAACCGTCGAAACTCCTGGCGATGATCCCGCGCGCACCGGAGTGCTGGATCCACGCCTCCAACCGCCGGCCGGGCTGCGGGTTGTTAAGGATGTCATCGACGATGTGGCGCTGTTCCGGTGTCAGATCGGTTCGGTGCGCCGCGTCGTAGATGTCGCTCATGGACGGCGGGCGGCCGTGGTTCATCTCGAAGAGCGACCACCCGGGACCCACGTTCGCGTACCACTGTCGCAGGCTGTTCGCGACATCGGCCTGGCCGCGCAGGTGCGGGTTGTACGGCCAGGAGTGGCGGGTGTACTCCCGGATCGCGGCGCGCTCTTCCGCCGGCAGGTCGTTGTACTGGTCGGAGAGGTGCCGGTCGCCGTAGTCCTGGCCGTCGTCGTCGGTGTCGAAGCGGCGGATGCCGTCGTCGTCCATATGCCCGGGAAGCGGGTCGGAACCGTCCGGCGTCGGGTCCCCACCATCCGGGGTCGGGTCCCCACCATCCGGGGTCGGGTCCCCACCGTCCGGGGTCGGGTCCCCACCATTCGGGGTCGGGTCCCCTCCATCGGGCGTCGGGTCCGCGCCGCCCGGGGTCGGGTCGGGGGTGCCGGGGCCGTTCTGCTGCGGGCCCTGCTGACCGCCGTCAGGGTTCTTCCCGCCACCCGGGCCGCCGGGGTCGCCCGGACCGCCGTCGGCGCCGTCGCGCACCGGCGTCACATCGGGACCGTCACCGTCCGGGGCCTTGGCACCGCCGCCACCGCGCGGATCGCTCGGCGGCTCGGCGCCGCCCTTCGGCGTCCCGCCGTCGTCGTCCCCGTCCTTGCCGTCCCCGCCGTCGCCGTCCCCGTCCTTGCCGTCCCCGCCGTCGCCGTCGCCGTCCTTGCCGTCGCCGTCGCCGTCCTTGCCGTCGCCGTCGCCGTCCTTGCCGTCGCCGCGGGGCCCGTTCTCGTCGGGCGTGACGAAGCGGCGGCTGTCCGGGTCCCAGCGGCCGAGGTCGTGCTCCCCATCGGCGTCGATCTTGGTGATCTTGCCGTTCTCGAAGACGATCTTGGACCCGTCGCCGAGGTAGGTCTCGATCCGGCCGAGCTGGTTCAGCCGGGCGTCGTCCGCGCCGAGCATCCGTCCGAGCCGGCTCTTGAGGCCGTTGACGACATGGTCCTCGCTGAGCCCGGCGCGGCGGCCGTCGATGACGATGTCGCCGGACAGACGGGTGCCGTCGGGCTGCTCGTTGAACTTGTCGAGCCCGTTCTTCAGCTGGTGGTCGAACGCACGGCGGGTGTTCTTGCCGACGTCCTTGTACTCGGTCGGGGTGCCCGGGTCGTCGGGGCCGCTGCGCTCCAGGGCGTCCATGGACTTGAAGCCGTCGCCGCTGTCGGGGTGGCGCGGCAACCGTGTGACGAGCCTGCCCTCGTCCGCCCGCTGCTCGGCGGTCTCGCGCTCCTTGTCGTCGAAGCGGTCGATGTCGTTGGCCTCGGGCGGGTCGTAGACACCGGGACGGAACTTGTCGCCGACCGGACCCGGCTGCGTGGGGTCCTGGTCGCCGAAGTGGTCGGGCGGGATCTCCTTCCCGTCGCCGTCTCCGTCCGGCCGTCCGTCACCGTCGGGCGTCGGGTCGCCGCCGTCCGGCGTCGGGTCCGCGCCGTCGGGCGTCGGGTCGCCACCATCAGGTGTCGGGTCGCCACCGTCGGGCGTCGGGTCCGCGCCGTCGGGCGTGGGGTCGCCACCATCAGGTGTCGGGTCGCCACCGTCAGGCGTCGGGTCGCCACCATCAGGTGTCGGGTCGCCACCGTCGGGCGTCGGGTCCGCGCCGTCGGGCGTGGGGTCGCCACCATCAGGTGTCGGGTCGCCACCGTCAGGCGTCGGGTCGCCGCCGTCGGGGGTGGGGTCGCCACCGTCAGGGGTGGGGTCCGCGTTGGACGGGTCGTTCCCGCCGTCGGGGGTGGTGTCCTGGGGGGTGCGGTCGTTGTTCGCGGGGTCGCGACCGTTGCTCGTGGGGTCGTCCTGGCCGTTCTGCTGGTTCTGGCCGTTCTGCTCGTTGCCGCCGACGTGCGCGGGATCGCGGTCGGGGGTGTTCTGGAGGTCCTCCATGTCGTCCAGGGAGTCCTGGAGGTCCCCGGTGTCGATGTCCAGGTTGTTGACCTGGTTCTGGAGGTCCTGGGTGCTGGGGTTCTGCTGGAAGCCGACCTCGTCCTGGTCGATCCGGCCGTCGCCGTCGCGGTCGCCGCTCTGGCGGTCGTTACCGCCGCCGTCGGTGTCGGCGTCGCCGCGTTTGAGGAGCTTGACGCCCGCGCGGACCAGGCCGACGCCGACGAAGCAGCTGCCGATGTTGAGGATGCTGGAGGTGATGACGTAGCCGGGACGGTCGCCCCACTCGCGCCACGGGACGAAGGAGTGCGCGACCTCCTTCCAGTTGTTGCCGAGGTTGCTCCAGAAGTGGGAGTCCTCCTCCCACACCCAGCCGTTCTCACCGTGCAGGCCGACCAGGCCCGCCGTGTCCTCCAGAACGCCCATCCAGTTGTTGCCGAGGTTGCTCCAGAAGTGGGAGTCCTCCTCCCAGACCCAGCCGTTCTCACCGTGGATGCCGACCAGGTCGGCGAGGTCGGTGACGATGCCGACGCCGAAGTCCTTGACGCCGTTCCAGGCGTCCTCCCACCAGGGCGCGTCGTACTCCTGCGGCTTGGCCCAGGGGGTCTCGATGCCCTTGGGCGCCTGGCCGAGGCCGTACCCCTTCTCCCCGGCCTTCGGGTCGCCGTCGCCCGGAATGAAGTGCGTGCCGCCGAAGACGCCGGTGATCTTGTTGGCGCAGGCGCGCTCCGCCTCCTGGTACGCCGCGATCGCCGCGAGGATGTCGTCGTTGAGCTGGTTGTGCTCCTTGACCTTGTCCTCGTCCTCGCGCCAGTCGTCGTCGCCCTCGATGCCGGCGCGGAACTGCTGGGCGTGGCTCTTCAGGCCCTGCAACCGGCTGATCAGCGGCCTGATCTCCCCCGCGAACGTCACCAGGGCGTTGCCGACCGTGGTGACCTCGCCCTTGAACCCGTGACCGGCCGTGGCGATCGGCTTGGTCGCGGCGAACAGCTGTTGTTCATGGGGCGCGGTATAGAAGGCGTCCAGTCCCTGCCAGGCCGAATGGATGTCGTCCCCGGTCTGGGCGATCGTGGTCCCGTCCTTCTGGAGCGCCCGTCCCGCTTCCTCGACTCCGTCGGGGTCGGCCTTCGGAATCGGGATCGCGTTCGGGTCGATCACTCCGCTCAACGTCGCACCACCCTGTGTCCTGCGGTTACGCGGTCGTTACGTTTCTGTGTCCGACGCACGGCGGTGCGGCGTCGTTCGGCCGTTCTCCGGCCTTTACTTCCCGATCTTGGGAGCGGGCGCGTTCACGGCGGTGCGCTGCGCCTCCGCGAGCATTTCCATGTCGCCGTTGATAAAGGCCTTGGTGGCTTTGACGGCGCCGGTGATACAGGCGCCACCCTTCGTCACCATGCCCTTCAACCCGGGGGTCGTGTACTCCACGTACTCCTTCAGCGCGGTTCCGACGGGCATGCTCGCCGCCGCCGTTCCGGCCTGTCCGACGTGGGTGCCGAAGGTCTCCAGTTGCTTGACCAGGCCTCCGCCGCCCTCACCCCCCTCGCCCGCGACGAGGCCGCCGACCTTGGTGACGACCGAGGCCACCCCCGACGGCTTGATGTCGTAAGTCGTCAACCCGCGTCCCCCTTCGAGAACCGGCCCGCCCGGAAGTTTCCGGGCGGCCTTGCCGCCTGCCACCGCGTCCCCTGCGGCGGCGCCCCGTCCACGATGCCCGCGAGTTCGGTCAGTGCGGCCCCGATCCGCTCACCCTCGGCGCGCGCCTGCGCGGCGAGATGCGCGGTGGCGGCGTTGACCGCCGCGACCGGGTCCCCGTCCGGCACCCCCGGTCGAACGGCCTCGTCAACGGGCGGTTCGACGGTGCTTTCAGGGACGTCGGTCTCCGGGAATTGGACCAGCTCGAACTTCATGACTCCACACCGAACGGCGACATCGCCGTTCTATCCTGATCGTCCGGAGCCGCCATGTCCAGTGGACGGCACAGATCCGAACGATTTCGCAGTCGATCGGCTTCGCGCGGAACCGAATGGCCGTGGCGCGCGTCTCACACTAGGTTGTCGGTGTGTTTCCGATCGGCCACGGATCACCTCCGGGTGGCAGGACGGGCATCGGAGAAACTATCGTCGGTGCCAGGCATCGGCAATTGCAGAGAATCAAGTGTGACGACCTCTGGCAAGCGAGGTAGTGATGGGTCGATGGGACCAAGGACAGAACACGCTGATTCACCTGGCCAAACAGACCGGGGCATCGGGTGAGGAACTGGCGGGGCTGGTGCGGCAGTTGATCGTGGCCGCCGAACCGCTGTCCGGCAAGTTCAACGGGGCGGGCAAGGCGGCGTTCGACAGCTTCAAGGCTCGCTCCGACCAGATCTGCGCGGATCTGAAGGGCGGGTTGGACCGCGTCAACACCGGTCAGCTCGGCATGGAGCGCGCGTTCGCCGGTGGTGACCAGGAGATGGCCGACGAGGGGACCCGCGCCATGGGCGCCGCCAACTTCGACGGCGCGAAGTTCCGCACCGCCTGACACGGGGACGAACGAAAGGGGACAACACGGTGACGGACGGACGGCGCAGTTACGACACCGGGGCCTCGGGCGAGGCCCAGACCAACATCCAGGCGATCGTGGCGCGGTTGGAGGCCCTGATCGGCACCCGCGACACCGACGTCAAGGCCGCGATGGCCGACTTCGAGGCGACCGGGGTCTCGGACGAGTACAACGCCAAGGAGTTGAAGTGGCACTCCGCGGCGAACGAGACCCGTGAGATCATCCGCCTGGTGAAGGCCACGCTGGAGAAGAACGACGAGATCGCGCACACCACGCTCGGCAAGGCGAGCGCGGCGGTACAGGCGATCTGAACGGTCACTGAACGGCCGCCGACCGGTCCACGGTCGGCGGCCGGCCGACGCGGGAGGGAACGCAGGACGTGCGCGTCCCCTCCCGCGTCAATGATGTGTACGGGTAACAGGGGCACGCGGGGGCGTGGCAGGGGAGGTGGCGTTGGCGCGCGACTACGACAACCAGTTGCTGGAGTCGGTGACGGTACGGCGCCGCCGGCTCCGGGACGCGCTGTTGTTCGGCCCGCAGCGCACCCGCCGCACGTTCGACGAGCACGTCGGCAAGATCATCGCCGGGTTGTGCGTGGCGGCGGTGCTGTGCGCGGGCACCGTCGGCTGGTCGTATCTCCAGTCGATGTTCCAGGAGCAGAAGCGGGAGCGGGCCGCGCAGGAGCAGCAGCCCGCGGGCGGGGGCGCCGCGCCGGTGCCCGCCGACTGGGTGGGCGCGCAGGTGACGTTCGGTCGGCTGCGGACGGCGCTGACGAAGGCGGGCGTGCCCGGTGACCTCTACGTCCTGCCGGGCGAGCCACGGCCGAGACCGGCGAAGGCCGCCGGCTACTACGTCATCGCCAGGGGCCAGGACAACTTCACCGGCGGCGTCGTCGAGTTCCGGCAGGCGCGGATCGCGGCCGAGTTCTCGTCCGAGGACGAGGCATGCCGCTGGCTCTACGGTGAGCTGGTCGTCGCCGAGACGCCCCCGCACAGGCTCGACCCGCCGGCCGAGCGGAAGGCGGTCGCGGACGGCGCGGCGCTGAACCAGCGGGTGCGGGAAGAGATCGCCGTGGCCGGGGGCGCGTCGACGACGGTCCCGCTGAAGCAGGGCACGCTGATCGACCGGTTCGGGCCGGAGAGCGGGGCGACGCTGTTCCCGTTCGGCGTCGGGTTCGGGGTTCGCGGGCTGCCGGAGGCGGTGCGGGCGGGCGTCCCCGCCGACGCGCCCGCCGGTTACCACCGCTACCGGGTCCGCCGCCCGTTCAAGGTGGCGGCGTCGATCTCGCCGCGCGTCGGGATCTCACCCGGCGGAGCGGTGCGGTTCACCATCGAGCCCGGCCTGTTCACGCGGCCCCCGCTGCTGCCGACCGTCCGGATGCTGCTCCGCGACGGCTACCTTGAGCGGGTCTCGGGCACGGCGGTCCCCGGGTGACGGTCCGGACGGAAGGGCGTTCATGAGCGTGTGGAGCCGGGTGACCCTGGTGGGTGAGGCCCGGACGGTGGACATGGTGTTGCCGGCGCAGGAGCCGCTCGGCGCGCTGATGCCGGACGTGCTCCAACTGCTGGGCGATCCGGTGCGTAACCCGCCGCAGTTGAGGCATCTGGTCACCTCCACCGGCGAGGTGCTCGACCCTGGCGCGAGCCTCGCCGACCGGCAGGTGCCGGACGGTGCCGTGCTGCGGCTCGTCCGGTCCGACGAACCGGTGCCCGCGCCGGTGGTGCACGAGGTGCCGGAGGTGGTGGGCGACTCGCTCGACCTGCGGCTGCTGAGCTGGAGCCCGGCGGCGGCGCGGTGGACCGCGACGTTCACGCTGGTGGCGCTATCGGTGGGCGTCGGGCTGGTGATCCGGGCGGGGTCCAGCGCCGCGACGGCCGCCGTCGCGACGGCGGGCCTGGCGGCGTTGCTGCTGCTCTGCGGTGTCGTGATCGGCATGGCCGGGCGCGAACCCGCGGGGCTGGCGATGATCCTGGGCGGTGGCGCGGCGGGCCTGCCGGCACTGTGGTGGGCCGCCGCCGCTGACGACTGGCCGACCTGGGGCCGCTGGGGCGGTGCGGCGTTGCTGCTCGCCGTGCTGGTCATGCTGCTCGGACTCAGCTCACCGCTCGGACGCGGCGCGCTGGTCGGCGGCGCCGCGGCCGTCCTGCTCGCCGGAATCGGCACGGCCTGCGCCGCGTCGGGGCTGGAACCCGACCGCACCGGGGCGGTGCTCGCGCTCTCCTGCGTGGTGCTGCTCAGCGTGCTGCTGCGGACGGCGCTGTCGCTGTCCGGGCTGACATCCCTCGACGACCGGCGCAGCGCCGGGGGCGCGGTGCCGCGGGTCGACCTGATGGCCGCGCTCGACCGGGCGCACCGCACCATGGTGATCGCCACACTGGCGGTGTCGGTGGCCGCGGCGGTCGCCGGGCTGGGCGCCGCCACCGAACTCGGCGGGTCGCGGGGCGCCTGGAACGCCGCGCTGGCCGCGCTGCTGGCGCTCGTCGTCGCGGGCCGCGCCCGCGTCTTTCCCCTGGTCCTGCAGAAGGCGGCGCTGCTGGGCGCGGCCGTGGTGATCGTCATCGGGCTCGGGGTGCGGTGGGCTGAACAGGTGTCCTGGGGCATCGCGCCCGCGCTGGGTATGCTGGTCGTCGGCCTGACCGCCGCGGTCGTGGTGCTCACCGTCCATCCGGCCGAGCACACCCGGGCGCGGCTGCGACGGATCATGAACCGGATCGAGGCGACGGCCGTGATCGCGATCATCCCGGTCGCGATCGGTGTCTTCGGCATCTTCGCACGGTTGCGCGAGACGTTTTGAGAGGAAGCTTGGCTGACCTCGGCGAGGACAGGCCGGGTGAGGAGACCGGACCGGCCCTCGAGACGACGGCCGTCGATCCTCCCGTCACCTCCCGCCGGCCGGCGAGCCTCCCCCCGGAGGGCGCGCGCCCCGCGCCCGAGGCGCGGCGCCCGGACACGTCTCCGCCCGCGCGGCCGCCGTCGTTCGGGGCCGCCGCGGAACCACCCCCGCGTCCCGCCACTCCGCCACAACGACCGGGGCCCGTCCCGGCGCCGACGCCGCGTCCGCAACCGGGACCGCCACCGTCCCCGCCCCCGCAACCACCAACACAGCCATCCGCGCAGCCGCCATCGCAGCCGGGGGCGCAACCGCCATCGCAACCGCCCGCGCAACCACCAACACAGCCGCCCGCGCAAGTGCCGTCGCAGCCGCCCGCGCAACCGCCATCGCCGCCGGGGGCGCAGCCGCCGGCGCAACCGCCCGCACAAACGCCGTCGCAACCGCCATCGCAGCAGCCCGCGCAACCACCGACGCAACCGCCCGCGCAACCGCCATCGCAACCGGGGTCGCAGCCGCCCGCGCAACCACCGGCACAGCCGCCCGCGCAACCGCCATCGCAGCCACCCGCGCAACCACCGACACAGCCGCCTGCGCAAGCGCCGTCGCAACCACCGACGCAGCAGCCCGCGCAACCGCCGTCGCAGCCGCCCGCGCAACCGCCATCGCAGCCGGGGTCGCAGCCGCCGGCGCAACCGCCCGCACAAACGCCGTCGCAACCGCCATCGCAGCAGCCCGCGCAACCACCGACGCAGCCGCCCGCGCAACCGCCATCGCAGCCACCCGCGCAACCGCCATCGCAACCGGGGTCGCAGCCGCCGTCGCAGTCGGGGGCGCAGTCGGGGCTCGTGCCGGGGCCTCCGGCGGTGTCGCCGGAGGAGCTGGAGCGGGGGCAGGTGCACGGTGACTCGCTGCTGCGTCGCGTGTCCCGTGGCGCGGTCCGGCCGTTCCGTCCGTCCGACGATGTGCAGGCGCTGTCCGAGCACGGGGCGTGGATCCAGCATCCGGTGACGACCGGACGGCGGATCGCGGTGACGGGTCTGCGCGGCGGCGCGGGCAAGAGCACGGTCGCGGCGCTGCTCGCGTCGGTGTTCGCCCGGTACCGGCAGGACCGGGTGCTGGCGCTGGACGTCGATCCGGAACTCGGGTCGCTGCCGCTGCGGCTCGGTGCCCCGCCCCGGCACACGCCCGCCGACCTCGCCGGTCTCGACCTCGGCGCGGCGCCGTTCGAGGAGGTCGAACCGCGGCTGACGCGGCTCGGCGAGAGCCTGTGGGCGCTGCCCGGTCACCGCGGGTCGATGGGCGGCGGCATGAACGGCGACGTCTACCGCGCGGTGGGCATCCCGTTGAGCCGGTTCTTCGGGATCGCCGTGACCGACTGCGGCGCCGGGATCAGCACGGAGCTGCACCGGACGGTGCTGTCCGCGGCGCACGCGCAGGTGCTGGTGACCCCCGCGACCGTCGACGGGGCCGCCAGCGTGGGCCGCGCGATCGACTGGATGAACGCGTCCGGTTTCCAGGGCCTGGTCTCCCGGACCGTGGTGGTGTTCGCGGTGCAGAGCCCGCATCTCAAACGGCTCGCGGACGTGCGCAGGGCCGGGGAGATCCTCGCCGAGGCCGGGGTCGCCTCGATCAGGTTGCAGTTCGACCGGCAGCTCGCCACCGGGTCGGTGCTCGACACCGGGCGGCTGGCGTACGCGACCCGGGTCACCGCCGTCTCGATCGCCGCCGAGGCGCTGCGACGGGCGCTGACGGCGTGACGGTCACGAGCGCAGCCGTTCCATCGGCTCGCCGCGCCGCCACCGGAACGTGGTGGGCGCGCATGGATCGGAGGAGGACGCGTGCATTTCCTCGGTGACGTCGGCGAACGCGGGAAGGGCGTCCCGGGCGGGCGAGGTGAGCGGATGCAGCAGCATCGTGCTGTGCGTCGGCACGGAGAACAGCGCCCCCTCCGGCCCGGCCTCGGGAACGAAACGCGCGATCTCGGTCAGCAGGACCGGAACGTACCGGGAGCCCGGCTTGCTGACCACGCGGACCGACTCCCGCAGCGTGAGGGGCTGGTCACGGACGTCCACGTCGGCCACCTCCTCGTGCGTGCGGGCGACGACGTAGCCGAGCCGCCGCAGCCCGAGCAGGTTGGCCCGCGCCTTGGTCAGCGGGCCGCCGTACTCGGGATGGTCGATGACGATCACACCGTCGAAGAACGGTCCGGCGGTCACGGCCATCAGGGGTTCGCGGTCGGCGTCGGACAGCTTCGGCACGATCCGGAGCCGCAGCAGTTCCCGGACGTCCCCCAGCAGTTCGATGTCGGCGATCGACAGCACGACGAGGTCGCCGGCCTCGCGGATCCAGTCCTCGACCAGCCGCGGCCAGCGTTCGGACGGCTCCCGGGCGCACCGTTCCAGCGCGATCCAGGTGGAGACGCCGCGCGCGTACCGGCCCACCGGGAAGATCACCCTGGCGGTGGGGGCGTCGAAGGTCGCGCCGGGGAACACGACGGGCAGGAGGTCCTCGATGAGGGCGTGCACCCGGCCGGACACCTCGACGATCGGCATGTCCATCGAAACCTCCAAGGGTGATCCGGCTCCCTGAAACCGACATTAGGGTTGATCAACGCCACCGTGAACGTCGAGGAGTGAACGGTCGTGACCATCCGGGTAGTCCATCGGCCGGCCCGTACCATCCTGCCCCCTCCGGAGCCCGAGCCGCGTCTCATCGAGGCGCCGCCGACCCTTCCGGAGGAGGGCGCGCAGGGCAACCAGGTGCTGATGATCCTGCCCATGGTCGGGATGATGGCCTCGCTGGCGATCATGACGGTGCTGCGAAACCCGGCGTTCATGGTCTTCGGGGCGGTGCTGCTGGTCGTCGCGGTGCTGGCGGGCGCGGCGATGCTGCTGTCGCGGCGCGGGCAGGTGTCCCGGCAGCGCCGCGCGCAGCGGGAACGGTACCTGGAGTACCTGGAGACGCTGCGGGAGGAACTGGCGGCCCGGGAGGCGGCGGAGCGGGCGCGGGCCCGTGTCCTGGACCCGCCGCCGGAAGCGCTGTACGACATCGTCCGCGACCCGACCCGGCTGTGGGAGCGCCGGCGCCGCCAACCCGACTTCCTGCGGGTGCGGGTCGGCACCGGGTTCATGCCGGGCGCGCCGCTGGACCTCGGGGAGCAGGGCACCGCGCTGACGCCGACCGACCCGTTCATGCTCGCGGAGGCGCGGGCGGTGCTGGACCGGTTCCGCAGCGCGCCCGACATGCCGCTGACGTTGCCGCTCGACATGGCGGGCAACGTCAGCGTCGTCGGTTCGCGCCACGACGTGCTGCGGTTGATGCGGGCGCTGCTGGCCCAGCTCACGGCGTTCCACTCGCCGCAGGACGTGGCCGTCGCGGTGGCCTGCGGCGCCGACCGCGCCGCCGACTGGGACTGGGTGAAGTGGCTGCCGCACGTCCTGGACCGGCATCGCCATGACGGCGGCGCGCCCGTCCGGCTGATCGCGCCGAGCCCGCTGCGGCTGGCCGCGCTGCTCGCCGACGACCTGCGGGAGCGCACCGACTTCGCGGCCGAGGTGCGGCGCGGGCTCGGTCGCAGGGACTCCTTCCAGCTGCTGCGCAGGCTGCTGGTGGTGCACGACACCCACGGCGAGGTCGCCGCCGATCTGGTCCGTCCGGACGAGGCCGTGCCGCCCGCCGACCTCGGCGCGACCATCGTCCATCTGGTGGCCGACCAGCGGCAGGAGCCCGGCGACGTGAGCGTCCGCATCCGGGTGGACGGCGACCGCGTCGAGATAGCGGACCTGCGCGACCCGGCCGGGACGGCGATGGCCGGCACGGTCGACGATGTGCCGCCCGGGATGCTGGTCGGGCTGACGCGGATGCTGGCGCCGCTGCGGCTGTCGCGCGAGTCGGCGGAGGAGAGCGCGGCCGAGGGCGGTGAGATCGACTTCACCGCGCTGTGGGGGGTGGACGACCCGGCCGAACTCGATGTGGCGCGCATGTGGGCGCCGCGCAGCGAGCGCGCGTTCCTGCGGGTGCCGATCGGTTTGGACGACGCGGGCGAGCCGGTGGTGCTGGACCTGAAGGAGGCCGCGAGCCTCGGCATGGGTCCGCACGGGCTCTGCGTGGGAGCGACCGGTTCCGGCAAGAGCGAGATGCTGCGCACGCTGGTGCTGACGCTGGCGGCCACGCACCCGCCCGAGCAGGTCAGCATGGTCCTGGTCGACTACAAGGGCGGTGCCACGTTCGCGCCGTTCGCGGACCTGCCGCACGTGGCGGGCGTCATCACCAACCTGGAGGACGACGCCGGGCTGATCGAGCGGGCCTACGCGAGCCTGTCCGGTGAGGTGCAGCGCCGCCAGCAGCTCCTGCGTGACGCGGGCAACATCGCGAACATCGGCGACTACGCGTTCGAGCGGACACGGCGGCCCGAACTCGCGCCGATGCCGTACCTGCTGGTCATCATCGACGAGTTCGGTGAGCTGCTCACCGCCCGTCCCGACTTCATCGAGCTGTTCCTGTCGATCGGCCGGATCGGGCGCAGCATCGGCGTGCATCTTCTTCTGTCGAGCCAGCGGATCGAGAGCGGGAAACTGCGAGGCTTGGAGACGTACCTGTCGTACCGGCTGGGGCTGCGGACGTTCTCGGAGGAGGAGAGCCGGACGGTCCTGGACACCCCGGACGCCTTCCACCTGCCCGCGCTGCCGGGGTTCGGGTACCTGAAGGTCGACACGAGCGTGTACCAGCGGTTCAAGAGCGGGTACGTGTCCGGCCCGTACCGGGGGCCCGTGCAGACCGTGCAGGAAGGCGACAAGCGACCGCCGGTGCGGGTGTACACGGCCTACAACGTCGCGGGCCCGCCCGACGCGTCGCGCGGCGCCGAACAACCGGCGGATCAGGGCGCGGCGCTCCCCGAACGCTCCGCCGGTCCCCGGCTGCTGGACGTCATGGTCACCGGGCTCGTCCGGCACGGGCGCAGGATCCAGGACATCTGGCTGCCGCCGCTGCCGGCGCTGGTCACCCTCGACGGCGTCACCGGCCCCGTCCGGATCGACCACGACGGCATGCGCCTGCCGGTGCGCGTCGAGCCGATGCGGGTGCCGATCGGGCTGCTGGACGACGCCCGCCGCCAGTGGCAGGGCGTGTGGTTCCTCGACCTGGCGTCGGCGGGCGGTCATGTCGCGCTGATCGGCGGCCCGCAGACGGGCAAGACGACGCTGCTGCGCACGCTGGTGCTGTCGCTGGCGCTGACCCACTCCCCCGCCCAGGCGGCGGTGTACGGGCTGGACCTGCTCGGCGGCGGGCTCCAGGCCCTGGCCGGACTGCCCAATGTCGGCGGCATCGCGGGCCGCAGCGACCGCGAGCGCGTGCGCCGCACCGTCGAGGAGGTCCACGGGATGCTGGACCACCGCCAGGAGGTGTTCCGGCGGCACGGCATCGACAGCGTGCAACGGCTCCGGTCGATGCACGCGGACGGGCAGGTGCCGGAGCTTCCTTCGGCGGACGTGGTCCTGGTCGTGGACGGGTTCGGCGCGATCCGCGCCGACTTCGAGGAGATCGACGAGATGATCACCGACATCCTCACCCGTGGCGGCGGATACGGCGTGCACCTGGTGGCCGGCATGCTCCGCTGGAACGACGTGCGCATGTCCGCGCAGTCGATGTTCGGCCGCCGCGTCGAGCTGCGGCTGAACGACCCGGCCGACTCCACCGTCGAACGCAAGCTCGCGCAGACCATCGGGGCGAGCCAGCCGGGTCGGGCACTGACCGACGACAAGCTGTTCGCGCAGGTGGCGGTGCCCGCGTTGGGGCACGTCCCCGACCCGGCCGGGCTGGGCGCCGCGGTGGAGACGGCGGTCGGCGCGGTCCGGTCGGCGTGGACGGGCCCGGTCGCCCCGCCGGTCCGCGTGCTGCCGCACCGCCTGGACGCGGCCGAGCTGCCCGGCCCCGCCGAGCAACCGCGGCTCGTGCCGATCGGGCTGGAGGAGCGTTCCTTCGAGCCCGTCCTGCTCGACCTGTTCGGCACCGACCAGAACCTGCTCGTCCTCGGGGACGGCGGGTGCGGCAAGTCCGCCCTGGTACGCCTCATCGCCCGGAGCCTGGTCGAGCGGTACACGCCCGAGCAGGTCGTGTTCGCGGTGATGGACCCGCGCCGCTCGCTGGGCCGGGACATCGTGCCCGAACCGTACCTCGGCGGGTACGCGACGACGCCACGGGTCTGCGCGGGCCTCGCGGCGGGCGTGGCCAAGGAACTCGAGGGACGCATGCCCGAACCGGACGACGAGGAGGCCGCGCCCGACGCCGCCACGGCGGGCCCGCGCATCGTGGTCCTCGTCGACGACTACGACCTGCTCACCACCGCGGGCCAGCAGCCGATGGCGCCGTTCGTCCCGTTCGTCCCCAACGGGCCGGACATCGGGCTGCATTTCGTGGTGACCCGCCGGGTCGCGGGCTCCAGCCGCGGCCTGTACGACCCGCTGGTGCAGTCGATGCGCGAGATCGGCACCGGGGCGCTGCTGATGTCCGGGGACCGTTCCGAGGGCCAGATCTTCCCCCGCGTCCACGCCGACCCGCTGCCGCCGGGACGCGGCAAGTGGATCAGGCGCGGCGAGGGTCCGCGGCTCGTGCAGGCTGCCCTGTCGAAGGAGGAGAACCGGTGACCTACGACCTGGTCGTGCTGACCAGACGTGCCCCCAACGTGCGCGCCATCGTGGACTCCATGGTGGACGCGGGTGAGACGCTGCGGGTGCGCGGCTCCGGCGACGGGGCCCTGATCCAGCTGTGCGACGATTCCGACCTTCCCCTGGTCAGCATCGAGTCCGCGCAGCGCGTCGACGTCGCCGGCGAGGTCGAACGGCTGCTCGGCACTGCCGTCACCGCCGGGTTGACCGTCCCGTACTGGTGGGTGGAGGCTCGGGCGACCGGCGCCGACCCGCGCGGCCCGGAGGCCGCGGACCGGTTCGCGGCCGCCATGGTGAAACGGCTCGGCGGCGCGGTGTGGCGTTCGGAGGAGCGATGACGGCGGTTCACCCGGCGGTCGACATCGTCACCCGCACGAGCGCCGTGGTGATCCAGGACCGTCCGCTCGTCCCCCTGTCGAGCTGGCTCACCGACGTGATGGGCCGGTGCGCGGCCATCGGCCAGACCGTGCAGGTGCTCGCCCCGCACGACGCGCGGCTCACGCTGCCGCTGCGGCTGGCGCTCGACGGCAAGGACACCCGCTGGGTCGTCCAGGAGCCGGGCGACGGCTACTACGACGGGTTCAGCGGCCTTCCGCTCACCTGGGACGGTTCGGCGTTCATCGTCGACCGGGAGGCGGCGCCGCGCGGGCCGTCCGGCACGTTCCTGCGCGAGCCGCACACCGACCTCGGCCACCATCTGGCGGTCAGCCTCCAGGTCGTCCACCCGGCCACGCACGAACTGGAACTCGGCGGGACCGTGGAGCGGCTGGCCGAAACCCTGGCCGGCGCCCGCCCGGCGTCCTGGGGAACGGCCGAGCCCGCCCTGTCACGCTGGTCCCCCACCGCGGTGACGGAACTGTGCCGCCGCCGCACCCCCCACGCCACCTACCTGGTGTTCATGGGCCCGCACGGCACCGACGCGCCCGCCTTCGGTGGCACGGTCCGGGTCTCCCGGGTGACGTCGGGCGTCAAGGAGACGATCAGCTTCGCCGTGGCGCTGCCCCCGGGCGCGTCCCGTCCGCTGGACGACCTCGAGAGCCTCGCGGCCGACCTCGCCCGCGACGGAACCCTCGGCACGCTGGTCGCCCGCTGGTCCCCCGGCCGGACGGACCTGACGTTCCCGGCCCACTGGTGCGGCCGCCCGCTGCCCCTCGCCCTCGCCGTGGGCCCCGCCGGCGTCGCGGAGATCGGCTCCGCCCGCGCCACGGACTCCGGCGGCCACCCGATCGGCGCCCCCGACGAACCGGGCATGTGGTACCCGTTCGCCGACGACGACCCGGAAGCATGGCAGCATTTCGGCGACCTCCTCCGCACCCTCCAGGGAACGGTCAAACGCCCCTGACACAATAGGCATTTGCGCACCGTCCAATTTCCGCCTTTTCCCGCATTTGTCGTACTCGCCCCCTAGCGTGGACGTTGATCCGGTCGACGACTATGGGGGTGCGCATGACCGCGTGGGACATCGACCCGTTAGGGGTCCAAGGGGTGCTCAACCGGACGGTGGGGGCGTTCAAACCGATCGAGAAACACGTCAAGACCTTCGTGACCAGTTCCCGTGACGCGGCCGAGGCCACCGGCAGCCCCCGCGTGGCGCAGGCCCTCCAGGGCTTCGTCCAGCACCACCAGCCGACGTTGACCGGCATCGCCCGCCGCACCAACCGCACCCTCCAGGCCGCCGCCGACGCCACCATGGCCTACGTGAACGGCGACGACCAGATGGCCGCGCAGACCCCGCGCCACCGATGATCGTCCCCGACGAGGTCCTTCCTCTCGAACACGAGGTCAAGCTTTACCACCGGGTCAGCTGGAACGGCGGTCACCTCATCGGAACCGCATTCGGAGGTCCCGGCGAGCGAATCAAGCTGGTGGGCACGCTGGAAAAGTTCGATCAGGCGCAGAAGGGGACCCCCCCACTCAACGACTACAGGAAGCCGGAAAGCTATTTCGGCTACTTACAGCAGAGTCCCCACAGTAATCACCGTAAATACACAAGGTCGGCGACCTACCATTACGGACACTCACCTAAGATGACATGCCATCCCACGAGTGGCCGTCGACCGATTGGAGCGGATCATGACCCGTAGGGGTGGGATGCTGCCAGAGGAACAGCAGCAGATTCTGCGCGAGGTCGGCGGCGCCCTTCTACAGGTGGTACCCGCCGACTGGACGGAAATACGCTTTACGATGGGAGTGACGGCAGAACTGACCAGCACCCAACTCGAAGCCGTACTCGACAACGGAGAGGTCATCGAAATCGCCCCTCCGAACTCGCCGCGAATAAAACTGCGAGAACTGCGCGCCGGAATGTACCATCCAGGCAAAGGCACCTGGTTCACAGCACGGTATGTGATCCAGCGTCCTACCCGATACAGCGTCGACTTCGACTTCGACAACGAACCTGATTTCGGCATGGACATCGGTTTTCAACCGGTACCCCAGACCTACACCAATGACCTGAAGGCCTTCCCGCGCGACGACGACCACATCCCCACCTGGCTCCGCCAAAAGATCAAAGAAGCGGAAGAGTGAGCGGGCCCATAACACCAGAAGAACAAGAAGCCGTCCTGCGAAACGTTGGCAGCGAGGTACTCGCAGCGGCGCCAGACAGATGGACCGAACTACGCTTCCGATTGGTCGCTACCGCCGAATTGGCGAGGAACAGATTCGAGGCGAAGTTGGAGGATGGTTCCACTGTCCATCTAAGCGCACCGGACACTCCACGAAGAAGACTCCAAGAGTTGCGCACGAGAATGTACACGCAAGGCAAAGGCACCTGGTTCACAGCCGAGTACGTCATCGTCCACCCCGGCCGATACAGCGTCGATTTCGACTACGACAACGAACCGGATTTTGGTTTCGAGATCGATACAAAGACGTACGCCAACGAGATGAAGTACTTTCCTCGCGACGAGGAGTACATCCCCACGTGGCTGCGTCAGAAGCTCAACGAAGCCAAGGAATGAGCGGGCGCCGAAGCGGAATGTCACATAAAAGAGAAGCGCCTCCGGTCTAGTCTCAAACGACGAGACGAAGCATCACGAGAGTCCGGTCACCGCCAGACAGGAGATCGCCGGTGAGCAGCACCGTGGCCGTCTACATCGCGGCTCCACATGACACACCAGCCGTCTCCCATCAGATTGCGATGGCGATTCGCGCACCCGGACACTTCTACCGCGAGTATGGATACACGTACACGATAAGCTCGACACCATTGCTTCACGGCTCCGGAGTCGCGACGCTCTATCTCTCCGACAATGACTGGGACGAAGACGACCCGGATCTGTGTGCTGCGTTTCAAGCGTACAACCATGAGCTCACTATCGAACTGCGCAATGTTCCCGCCCCCTCCGCGGCGAGATGCTGGGGCGCTCCGGTCGGCTGATATTGGACCTCTCGATGAAGCTCGACTATTCACTCGCTATCGGTGACGATACGAACATTGTCGCCGACCATCTTCCGGGTCGGGGGGTGCGAGAATTCCCTTTGGGCACATCCTGGGACAAGCGAGATCGGGACACCTGGTACGAGCCGGCACTTCACGGCCCGGACGCGGAACTCTCACCGAGCCCCGATCGGTCGACTCCGCCCAGCGGCTCCCTGTCAGTTTTCGAGACGGACGGGCTCATACAAGTCGTGCCGCGCGTACGCGACACGGCTGATCGCAGTCACGCTGTGGCTCCTGTTGCGTCCATGCGCGAAAGCGTGGACCCGTTGGTGTTCGGACGCACCTTGGCGGAGGCCCTCGGCAGGTCAGGGCAAGTCGATCTCGTCGAGGAAACGGACCCCTGGTCATGGGTGACCGGTATCCCTCGTCTCAACGTCGAGCAGTTCTCACGATCGGCGGTGTCGGTCGACCTTGAGTTGACCGGTCAGTCACTCATCGCGATCCCGCGCGTTCCGCACCTTGGATCGACTACGGGTGTCACGCAGGGAACGTCAATCGATGAATTGGCGGTAAACGATTCCCGATCCTGGGACGATCAGATTATCGGAGAAGCTCTTCTCTGTTTGATCAAGACTGTCCGACTGCGGAGTTCAACGGGAATCAATGAGTGAAGTCGTCCAACGTATGCACCGAGCGGAGCGAGGGCACCACGTACATGAAGTTGGAAAAGTATCTTTTCCCCGTAGCCTCGAACGGCTGGTCAGAATCGATACACGGTAGATGCGACTGTGGAGTTGATCAGCCTGATGCTTCCCGCCACTTCCATCGAGGTCCTGGAGACCTCAGGAACAGCGGGCTGTGATGGCGAGAAGGGCAGTGACCTCATGACCGGGCAGCCGAAGCGGTTAGAGTCCTCATACCCGACCAAGCCGTTTGGGGGCGGTCACGTACGTTCCGGTGATGCTAAGGGGAGAGGTGATCGGCTACCTGTATGCGGGCACGTCCGACTCCGCTGCCGGGTTTGTTCGGCGGCTGGAACTCATCGACACGGCGTTCATGCGCCCTGGGTCTGGTCGAAACGACTGCGCGGGGCAATCGTCCATGGAATGCGGCTCGCCAAGGACGGGACCTACCTGTCCGGCCATGTGTTCAATGTCGTCAACAGCAGCGGACGCATGCAGGAAAATTCTCCGCGATGAAGAATTTCTCGGCGTTCGAGCTCCTCCGGACCAACTGAGGGGCCCGGAGTGCCGAAGCCAGGACTCAGGAACAGGGCGCATTCCGGGCCACGCGGAGACCGAAGCCGCCCGGGTATACCGTGTTGCGGTGACCGGGGCGCCCGCCCTACGGGAGCCTGCTGGGATCCCGGACCGGACAAAGTTTCAATGGGAGCGGAATTAGTCAATGGATATTGATCGAGCCAGAGAGAGCGCAGTGGCATACCTCGCTGAATTCGCCTCGCCCGCCCGTCCGCTGGCACTGTTCGAGAACGATCTCGCTGAGGACAAGGAGTGGTGCTACGTCTTCCCGTGGAACACGGCGAAGTACGTCGAGACCCGGGTGCTTTTGGATTCGATGGGTCCCGGGGCCGGGCCGGTCGTGGTGGTGAAGTCCACTGGCGCAGTGTGGATGCTGGCCAGTAGCCCGCCCTTCGAGGAGCAACTGGCCGAGTATCGCCGGGCGCATGCAGCCTAGATTAGGCGAGAAGGTTCACATGCGCGGAAAGGCAGGCCGCGAGCAGCACGGTCGAGCTTTACATCGCCTATCCGGGGGACATGCCCGCCCCATCCCGGCGAACTCATGAGCGGGCACCCGAAGCGGTTCGAGTCGTCATACCCGACCATGCCACTGGGTGCGGTCACGTACGTTCCGGTGACGCTAAGGGGAGAGGTGATCGGCTACCTGTATGCGGGCACGTCCGAATCCGCTGCCGGGTTTGTTCGGCGGCTGGAGCTCATCGACACGGCTTTTTATGCGCCCTGGGTCTGGTCGAAACGTCTGACCGAAGCCTGCACAGCCGGACTTGAAGCGCTGGAGGCGTTGCAGAGGTGGCGGGGCGCGCCCGAGGATCCGGAAGGCGGAGCGATCGCCGCGGACGCGCCTGAGAGCGAGGCGGAGAGTCTGGATGTGCTGGAGGAACTGGCCAATCCTGGATACGTGGACCCGCTCAAGGACTTTTTCGCCCAAGAGCCGACCTGGCCGGACGGGACCCCCATCGACCGAAGGAAGGGCTGGGGTCCACTGTCGCCGATGAAGGTTCCGGAGACCGACTATCCCGCGTCGACCGATGGGCCGGTGCGGTACTACCCGGTGGTTCTTCAGGGCAAGGTGGTCGGTTACCTGTGGGCGTCGGTAAACGATGACGCGGCCCATTGGCAGGATCGCGGGGATGCCGGAGCGCTCGGCTACAACGCGGGCGTGCCGTGGGTGATGCGGCTGCGTGAGGCGGGCGCACAGGGTCTGACTCCGCTGCAAGCGCTGCGCAAGTGGAAGGGCGCGCCCGAGGATCCGCGCGGCGGAGCGATTCCGGCGGACGCCGAGGAGCGGGAGGCCCCGAGCCTGCGGGCGCTGCGGGAGCTCACCGGGGACTATGCCGCGTCGACCGATCAGGCGGTGCGGTATTACCCGGTCCGGCTCCGTGGGAAGACGATCGGTTATCTGTGGGCATCGGTGCCCGACGATGCGGCGTCCTATCTGGCGCGTCCGGCTGCGGGGGCCGATGGGGAGAACGCGCGGAGCGTGTGGGAGCAGCGGTTGCACGAAGCGGTCCTGGACGCGCTCCTGCCGTTGCGGGCCGTGCGGAAATGGTGCGGCGCCCCAGAGGACCCACGCGGCGGCGCCATTCCCGGGGAGAACGAGGAGCGGGTTGCGCCGAGTCTTCGGGCGTTGGAAGACATCGCGAACGACGGGTGAGGGGGTGGAGGGTGACTAAGGATGTGGTGGCGTTGGTGAGGGTCGAGCCGGATTTGGGCGCTGTGGTGGCGGGGATGGTGGCCGCCGGGAGTGAGTGGCGGGTGCGAGGGGTGGCAGGTGGTGGGGCGCTGCGGTTGTGTGAGGAGGACGGGCAGGTGGTGGTGACGCCCGTTCTGGTGGATGTGGCCGGGGATTTGACCCGGTTGCTTGGGGTCGAGGTCGGGGAGGTGGAGACGCCGGTGTGGTGGGTGGGGACGAGTTCAGGGCCGGGTCGGAGGTGGTGGCGTAGCGGTTCGCGGCGCGGCTCGGCGGAGTGGTGTGGACGGGAGACCCGGAGTACGTCAGGCGCGCGACCTGACGCAGGCGACGATCGACGTCGTGTCCGAGAGGGTGGGCGTGTGATGCAGAGTCGGCCCGTCGTGTCGCTGTCGTCGTGGATGGCGGAGGCGGCCCGGCTGTGCGCTGAGACAGGCAAAGGGCTTGAGGTCGTCACGCCCACGCACTCTCGGCTGACGCTGCCGCTGCGGCCGGCGCTCACCGGGCAGGACTGCCGATGGGTGGTGACGGATCTGGCCGGCTGCTACTACGACGGGTTCTCCGGTGCGAGGCTCGCGTGGGACGGTGGGGCCTTCTTACCGGACGGAGGCAGGCCCGGCCGGGAGGCAGTTCATCGTCAGCGCGACCGGTCGGCACACCGCGTGCGACACGTTGACCGTCGGGGTCGTCGCACAGGTGATGTGTCAGGAGTTGGGCGCGGGTCCGCCGGTCGGGTGGGGCACGTTCGAGTCCGCGGGAAACCTCTGGGACGTGGAGCGGCTGGCC
Source organism: Actinomadura pelletieri DSM 43383 (assembly GCF_003634705.1). Classification (GTDB taxonomy): domain Bacteria; phylum Actinomycetota; class Actinomycetes; order Streptosporangiales; family Streptosporangiaceae; genus Spirillospora; species Spirillospora pelletieri. The sequence continues at coordinate 578,781 of NZ_RBWU01000003.1, forward strand.
GAGCTGTGCCGTGACCGGACTCCGCGACCGACGTGGCTGGTGTCGTGGGCGACGGGTTGGTCGGCACGACGACGGTGCGGCGGACGCCGTCGGGCGTCCAGGAGGCCGTCACGGCGGGAGCGGGCCTCAGTTAGAGCACGCCCGTCACGAAGTCGGACGGGGTACGTGGCATAGCGGGTGACCTGGGGAAATGCCCGGGCACGCCGGCGGTGAAGTCACGGCGGACCAGGTCGGGGATCGGGCCTGCGGTGCCGTCCTGCTCGGTCAGGCTCGCCCGCCACGGCCGCGGCTGGCATGGCGCCAGGCCCAGTTCCCGCAGAATGTCGCGGACCAGCTCCGGGCTGGCGGGCGCCCCGGCCCCGGCGAGCTCGGCGTGGATCCGCCGGTACCCGTAGGTGCCGTCAGAGGCATCGAAAAAATGCCGCACCAAGACCTTGAGCTCTTCGCGCCGCTGCGAGGTCGCCGATTCCGGGCGCCACCGCCGATCATAGAAGCCGGAGCGGGACACCCAGCCATTAACGCATCCGGACGATGCTGGGGGTGGCGCCGTCAACGCACACGGAAGGTCTGGCGTACTCCGCGTCGATGACCTCGTACTTCGAGATCACCGTTGCTGTTTCGCAAAGTACGCCGCCCGTTATGCGAACGCCCGTACGCGTTCACCTGATTCGCCAATGTGTCCGCGTCGATCTCGAGTTCTTTGCCAACCTGTGAGACCGGACGCGAAGTCTCGATCACCAGCTTCAGTGCCTCTTCCCGCTATTCAGGGGAGAAGTTCCTCTTCAGACGAGCCAATCACCACCTTTCCGGACCACCCCATTCTAGTCGGGTCACTGTCCGGAATGCTCGGGCGTCTCAGGTACCCTTTCGCCAAGGATCGACCTTGGGAGCGCTTCGATGCCCTCCTACACCGCTCATTCTGGCCGTGGGGTCGCACGACGAATCTGACTCACTGGTCAGATAGGGGTGATACCCGACGGCAATAACCTTCCGTCCTTTTTTCCAACATGCCCCACGTTGGTCTGATCTAGGTCCTAGAGTGGCGATATCGACGATCAAGGACGGAGGTTCCGGTGACCGCATGGGACATCAAGCCATACGGGGTGAAGAACGTGATTAACCGGACGGTGGGTGCGTTCAAGCCGGTCGAGGCACACGTCAAGACCTTCGTGACCAGTTCCCGTGACGCAACCGAGGCCACCGGCAGTCCCCGCGTGGCGCAGGCCCTCCAGGGCTTCGTGCAGCACCACCAGCCGACGTTGACCGGTATCGCCCGCCGCACCAACCGCACCCTCCAGGCCGCCGCCGACGCCACCATGGCCTACGTACACGGCGACGAGCAGATGGCCGCGCAGACCCCGGGCCGCCGATGATCGTCCCCGACGAGGTTCTCGGCATCATGGCCAAGGTCCACCCCGACGCGGTGGAGGCCGAGGCCCACGACTTACGCAAGGCCGCCACGGGCATCCGCGAGGCCGGCTCGGACGTCCACACGACCTGGCAAGGGTTATCCGCCTTCTACAAGGCCCCCGAAGCCGGTCAACTCTTCGCCGCGACCGCCCCCGTCCGCGACGACTCCGCGATGTTCGCCGGCCAATTAGAAAAGGTCACCGGCGCCCTGACGACCTACGCGGCTGAGACACGCGTCATCAAGCACAAGCTCACGGACCTCTACATGCGGGCCGTGACCTTCGTGAACAAGACCTACGCCGAAAAAGACGACTGGCAAAAGAACGAGGATCTCGTCCGCGAGAACAACACCCTCATCGCCGCCGTCGACGCCCAGGCCATGGCCTTTCACAACGCGCAGGAAAAGGCCACCCACACCATCTACGCCGCCTACGGCGAAACCGCCCCCGCCCTCCCCACCGGCGGCGGCGGTGACCAGGAACGCCCGTGGGGAACCCCCGAAGAAGCCGATCTCCCCTGGTACCACGACGCCTGGAACGGCGGCACCTCCCTCCTCAAGGGCTTCTTCGGCGACGGCTTCTGGGGCGACGTGTCCGGCATCTGGGACCTGGTCACCTCCCCCGGCAAATGGTTCGAGTCCTACAAAAGCCTGATGGCGCTGACCCTGCCCCTCAACCCGATCGTCGCGCCTTTCGCAATGCTGGTCCCCTCCGTCCGGCGCAAGGTCCACGAAACCTGGAAGGGCTTCGGCAAGTCCTTCGTCGCCTGGGACCGCTGGAAACAAGACCCCGCCCGCGCCTTCGGCAACACCGCCTACAACGTCGTCACCTCGATCATCCCCATCGGCAAGGCGGGCAGCGCCGGCAAACTCGGCAAGTTCAGCCACGGCGCCGCAAAGGTCGGCGAAGCCGTCGACCCGGTCGGCCTCACCGTCCGCGCCTCCGTCACCCTCCCCAAGGTCGCCGACATCACCGCCGCCCTCTCCGGCAAGATCGGCGACTTCACCACCGCCACCAAACTCAACCTCGACAGATTCGTCATCAAACCCGCCATCGACCTGAAGGCCTACGCCCTCAGCAAGACCGCGAACATCCCCGACCGAATCCCCGACTGGGTCCTCCGCCGCGACGGCGCAGAAGCCGCAGCCCAGGTCCGCGCCGCCCACACCCCCGACCTGGTCGGCGCCCGCACCGGCCAGCCCACCACCGTCCAGGACTCTCCGGGCGGTCCAACGCCTCCCGGCGACCGCGCCCCGGGCAACGGCTCGCCCGGCGTCAGGGCGCCCGAGGGAGGCCAGCCCGATGCGACGCCCGCGGGCGAGGGCGCCGGTAGCGGCCCGGGTGACCCGCCGCCACCGGACCGTAACGGCGATGGATTCGATCAGCAAGGGCCGCAGCAGGGCGGGCAGGGCACCCCTGATCAGACCCCGGACGGTGACGGCTCGTCCCCGGATGGCCCGGACAGCAACAACACGAATCCGCTTCCCGGGCACATGGACCCGGACGGCATCCGCCGCTTCGACACCGATGACGCCGGCCAGGAATACGGCGATCGCCACCTAAGCGATCAGTACCGCAACCTGCCACCGGACCAGGCGCACGCGATCAGGGAATACACACGTCACTCCTGGCCGTACAACCCACACCTGCGCGGCCTCGCGAACATCCAAGACAGCCTGCGGACGTGGTACAACAACGTTGGTCCAGGCTGGCCCATTTTCGAAATGAACGGCGGCAGGCCGCCATCTGTCAGCGACATCTTCGATGCCACAAGGCGAACTGACCTGACTCCGGACCAACGCCGGATCGTCGATGACATCGTCCAAGCCGGAGATCCACACAAGCGGCTGGAAGAGTGGATCCGCGCATCAGGCTCTCGAGGAATAGTCGCGAGGACCTTCGACGGCTTTCCCACCGTTGCGGATTTCAGGGAGCGTATCCGCCTGATCGATCAGGCGCTCAGCCACCACCTGCCCGAGGGTATCCAAGTCCAGCGCGGGCTCCATGACGTAAGCTTCATGGATGGTTACAACGGTACGATGACATCGTTGAGGGGAAGCATCGAGACCGAACGTTCGTTCATGTCGACGGCACTGGGTGAAAAACCTCCGGAGATCGACGGCAATTCCCATCCGATCGTCATGCATCTGGATGTGCCACCGGGTTCACGCGGACTGTGGATGGGCCGCGAGAGCAATTACCCGGCACAACGTGAACTGATCTTACCCCGAAACACCCGTTATCGGATCAACAACGTCTATAAGAAGGATGGTATATGGCATATCGAGGCCGAGGTCCTAGATACCCCCGTCAACAACGGACTATGACGGAGCGAAAGCCCGGGATCTCATGAGTGGATATCCAAAGCCGTTCGAATCGTCGTATCAAATCATTCCACTGGGGCCGATTCGGTACGTTCCGGTGACACTCAGAGGGGAGGTGATCGGCTACCTGTACGTGTCCCTTCCCGAATTCGCGGCCGGTTTCGTTCGGCGGCGGGAGGTGATGGACATGGCGTTTCGCGCGCCTGTGGTGTGGTCGGAGAGATTGACGGAAGCCTGCACGGACGGACTTGATCCCGAGGAGGCGTTGCAGAGGTGGCGGGGCGCGCCCGAGGATCCGGAAGGTGGAGCGATCGCCGCGGACGCGCCTGAGAGCGAGGCGGAGAGCCGGGATGCGCTGGAGGAACTGGCCAATCCTGGATACGTGGACCCGCTCAAGGACTTCTTCGCCCAAGAGCCGACCTGGCCGGATGGGACGCCCATCGACCGTAGGAAGGTGCGGGAGACGCTGGGGCCGATAAAGGTTCCGGAGACCGACTATCCCGCGTCGACCGATGGGCCGGTGCGCTACTTTTCGGTGGTCCTTCAGGGCAAGGTGGTCGGTTATCTGTGGGCGTCGGTGAACGATGACGCGGCCTATTGGCAGGATCGCGGGGATGCCGGAGCGCTCGGCTACAACGCGGGCGTGCCGTGGGTGATGCGGCTGCGTGAGGCGGGCGCACAGGGTCTGACTCCGCTGCAAGCGCTGCGGAAATGGAAGGGCGCGCCCGAGGATCCGCGCGGCGGAGCGATTCCGGCGGACGCCGAGGAGCGGGAGGCGCCGAGCCTGCGGGCGCTGCGGGAGCTCACCGGGGACTATGCCGCGTCCACCGATCAGGCGGTGCGGTATTACCCGGTCCGGCTCCGTGGGAAGACGATCGGTTATCTGTGGGCATCGGTGCCCGACGATGCGGCGTCCTATCTGGCGCGTCCGGATGCGGGGGCCGATGGGGAGGACGCGCGGAGCGTGTGGGAGCAGCGGTTGCATGAAGCGGTCCTGGATGCGCTCACGCCGTTGCAGGCCGTGCGGAAATGGTGCGGCGCCCCAGAGGACCCGCGCGGCGGAGCCATTCCCGGGGAGAAGGAGGAGCAGCTGGCACCCAGCCTTCAGGCCCTGGAAAACATCGCGAACGAGTAGGGGGGTGTTTGAGCGTGACCGTTGTCTTGGGTGATCCGCAGTGAAAGGGAGCAGATGACTAAGGACGTGGTGGCGTTGGTGGGGGGTGAGCCGGATCTGGGGGCTGTGGTGGCGGGGATGGTGGCCGCCGGGAGTGAGTGGCGGGTGGAGAGGGTGGCGGACGGTGGGGCTGTGCGGTTGTGCGATGACGATGGGCGGGCGGTGGTGACGATCGAGACTCCTGTGATGGTCGAGGTTGCCGGGGAGTTGACCCGGTTGCTGGGGCGTGAGGTCGGGGAGGTGGAGACGCCGGTGTGGTGGGTGGAGGCGCGGGGGGACGAGTTCAGGGCCGGGTCGGAGGTGGTGGCGTTGCGGTTCGCGGCGCGGCTCGTGGAGCGGCTCGGAGGGAAGGTCTGGGTCGGGGACCCGGAGTACGTCAGGGGTGTGACGTGATCGACGTGATGGCGGAGCGGGTGGGGGTGGTGATGCAGAACCGGCCCGTGGTGGCGCTGTCGTCGTGGACGGCGGAGGCGATCCGGGCGTGCGCCGAGGCGGGTAAGGGGCTTCAGGTCGTCACGCCCGCGCATTCGCGGTTGACGTTGCCGCTGCGGCTGGCGCTCACGGGGCCCGAGTGCCGTTGGGTGGTGACGGACCCGGCGGGTGGTTATTACGACGGGTTCAATGGGGCGACGTTGGCGTGGGACGGTGGGGCCTTTTCGCCGGATGGGGGGACGGCCGAGGCTTTCAAGGAGGCGGGCCCGGACGGGACGCAGCTCGTCGTCGCCGCGTCCGTCCGGCACACGGCGTACGACACGTTGACCGTGGGGGTCGTCGCGCAGGTGATGTGCGAGGAGTTGGGTGGGGCTCCGCCGGCGGGGTGGGGGACGTCGGAGCCTGCGGGGATCGCGTGGGACGTGGAGCGGCTGACGAAGTTGTGCCGTGACCGGGCCCCGCGGCCGACGTGGCTGGTGTTCGTGGGAGATGGGGTCGTCGGCACGATGACGGTGCGGCGGACGACGTCGGGTGTGCAGGAGACGGTCACCGCGGGGGTGGGGCGCGAGGTTGACGTGCGGGGGCTCGTGGAGCGGTTGGACGCCGGGTTCTCGCTGGTGTCGGTGGTGGCGCAGAAGGTGCCGGGACGGGCCGACCTCACGGTGGAGCCGCGGTGGTCGGGGCCGCCGGTGCCGGTCGGTATGGCGGTCGGGCCGGAGGCGCAGGCGGAGGCCGGGATGCCCGTCACCGGCAGGGCCGACTGGGTCGAGTTGAGCGCCGGGCCCGAGGGGTGGGCGGAGTTCGCCCGGATCCTCCGGGGGTGATCCCTACTCCCGGTGGTGGTTCTCGCCGGGCCAGGACTCGCCGGGCCAGCCCTCGACCTGCTCGGACGCGTCCGGGTCGACGCCGGGGACGATCTGCTCGCACCACACGACCTTTCCGGCGGCGGTGCGGCGGGTGCCCCAGCGGTGCGCGAGCTGGCTGACGACGAGGAGCCCGCGACCGTTCTCGTCGTCGTCCTCGGCGCGGCGCAGGCGAGGCAGCGCCGCGGACCGGTCCAGCACCTCGCAGACCAGGGTGCGCTCCAGGAGGAGCCGAAGTTCGATCGGGCCCGGCGCGTAGCGGAACGCGTTCGTAATCAACTCGGACGCCAGGAGCTGGGTGGTGTAGTCGAGCTCCTCCAGGTCCCACTCGGCGAGCTTGCTGCGGACGAGGCCGCGGGCGCGGCGGACGGCGGCCGGGTCGGCGGGCAGCGTCCAGGAGGCGAAACGGTCCTCGGGGAGGCGGCGCAGCCGGGCGATGAGGACGGCGATGTCGTCGCGGTGCTGGTCGGCGTACACGCCCGCGAGGGTGGCCTTCGCGAGGTCGTCCATCGAGTGGTCGACCGAGTCGGGGCCGAAGATCGTCTGGAGGCGGGCGAGGCCGTCGTCGATGTCGCGGCCCCGGTTCTCCACCAGGCCGTCGGTGTAGATGACGAACAGGCTGCCGTCCTCGACGGTGAACTCGCGGCTCTCGATCGCGGCGCCGCCCGCGACGCCGAGCGGCGGCGCGGGCGGGACCTTGAGGTAGTCGTTGTCGCCGTTCGGGCCGGCGAGCAGCGGCGGCAGATGCCCGGCGGACGCGATCTCGATGGTGCCGGTCGTCGCGTCGTACACCGCGTACACGCAGGTCGCGAAGTGCGGCTCCTGCTCGCCCAGCTCGATCATCAGCTCGTGCATGACGTGCAGGGCGTCGGCGGGCGGCAGTTCGAGGTTCGCGAGCGTGTGGAGCGCGGTGCGTAGCCGTCCCATGGTGACGGCGGCGCGGACACCGTGCCCGGCGACGTCGCCGACGATGAGGGCGACGCGGGCGCCGGGCAGCGCGATCGACTCGTACCAGTCGCCGCCGACCTCGACGAGCTTGCTGCCGGGCAGGTAGCGGTGCCTGACCTCGACCGACGACGGTGCCGACAGCCGGTTCGGCAGGAGGCTGCGTTGCAGGGCGAGCGCGGTGGCGCGTTCGCGGCTGAACCGTCGCGCGTTGTCGATGACGATCGCGGCGCGGGTCGCGAACTCCATGCCGATCTCGACGTCGTAGCGGTCGAACTTGCGGAACCCGGGGACGCGGGTGCAGGCGATGAAGCCGAGCAGCGTGTCCCGCGCGATCATCGGCAGCAGCACCATCGACACGCCGGTCAGCAGTTCGCCCGCCGGGCCGCGCCGCCAGAGCCGTCCGATCTCGGACGCCTCGTCCACGTCGATGTGCGGCAGATGGACGGGCCGTGCCGTGTCCATCACCTGCCGGTACGGGGTGCCCTCGGGGAACACCAGGACCTCGCCGACGGGGAACGTCGACGTCCACGCCGCGTTCCCGTCGTCGGAACTGACGGCGACGCGGCGCAGCACCGCCGACCCGGACTCGGCGTGCACCTCGTCCGCGGCGACGAGGCTCTCCAGCACGAGGACGGACGCGGCGTTGCAGTAGTGCGGGACGACGACGTCGACGAGTCCGCGCGCCGACTGGTCGAGGTCGAGGGACGCGCCGAACCTGGTGAGCTGGTCGTCCATCAGGGCGCGCCGCATGAGCGCCGGGTCCTGGTAGCGCTCGCTCGGCGGCAGCGCGACACGGACGAACAGCAGCGTCGCGGGCGCGGCGCCGGAGTCGCCGCCGACAAGGGGCTGCGCGGTCACGACGGCCTCGGTGGAGGTACCGTCGCCGCGCAGTACCGTGATCACGCCGTTGCGTTCCTGCCCGCCGTCGCCCTTCTCCAGGAGCGCGTCGAGTTCGGCCTTGGCGTCCTCGCTCACCAGCGCGGTGGCGGGATGGCCGATCAGGTCCTCGGGGGCACGGCCGATGACGGCCCTGGCGTTCGGCCCGCACTGCACGATCCGCCGGGCACCGTCGATGCCCAGCACCAGGGTCCGGGACGCGGAATCGGTCGCGGGGGCTTCGCCTCGCGGCGCCATGACGGATCTCACCTGACGCGCTCCAGACAGCCGATCGTTTGAGCCCTACCCAGCGACAGTATGGGGCATGACACCGTTTCAAGGGGAGAAGATCACGCTTACCACGCCGAAATCCCTTCCGTGAATGTCTCTCCGAGCCACATTCCGGACGCCCGACGGTCGGATCGCCCCTCCCCGTGGGGTCCGTACGGGAATGGCGGGACTACCCGAATCGTTGGGGAAGTGGCACGATCGGTTCCGTCTGGGTACGCCACCGTGGCGCCTCAAGACCGGAGGTTCGCATGTCTTCTTCTGTCGCACCCTCCAGCCGTCCGACCGCACTGTACGGCGGTACGAGCGGACGCAGGGTGACCGTACGCGACATCGCCGCCGCCAAGGAGCGGCACGAGAAGTGGCCGATGCTCACCGCGTACGACGCGCTCACGGCGCGGATCTTCGACGAGGCCGGCATCCCCGTGCTGCTCGTCGGCGACTCCGCCGCGATGGTCGTGTACGGCTACGACTCGACCATCCCCGTCACCGTGGACGATCTGATCCCGCTCACCGCGGCGGTCGTCCGCGGCTCCAAGCGGGCCATGGTGGTCGCGGACCTGCCGTTCGGCTCGTACCAGACGGGCGTCCCCGAGGCGCTGTCCGCCGCGACCCGGTTCCTCAAGGAGACCGGCGCGCACGCGGTGAAGCTGGAGGGCGGCCGCCGGATCATCCCGCAGGTGGAGGCGATGGTCGCCGCCGGGATCCCGGTGATGGGTCATCTCGGCCTCACTCCGCAGTCGGTGAACGCCTTCGGCGGCTACCGGGTGCAGGGCCGCGGGCAGGACGGCGACGAGCTGATGGCGGACGCGAAGGCGTTGCAGGCGGCCGGCGCGTTCTCCGTCGTGCTGGAATGCGTGCCCGAGGATCTCGCCGCCCGGGTGACGGCGTCGCTGGCCATCCCGACGATCGGCATCGGCGGCGGAAACCAGACCGACGCGCAGGTCCTCGTGTGGCAGGACATGGCGGGGCTCACCCCCCGCACCGCGAAGTTCGTCAAGCGGTTCGCGGACATGAACACGCTGCTCAGTGAGGCGGCCCGCAGCTACGCCGACGAGGTGGTGAGCGGCGTCTACCCGGCGCCCGAGCACACCTACCGCTGAGCGCCGTCAGGAACCGGCCTCCCGGGGTTCCTGACCGGGAGGCCCGTCACCCGTGCCGGCTTCCGTCCCCGCGCGGTGGGTGGAACGCACGACGATCAGCCGGTCGCCGGCGTGGAGCTTCGCGCATTCGGGGTGGTCGAACGGGAACGTCCGGCCGCCGCGGACGATCGCGAGTGCCGGCTGGCCGACCGCGCCGATCGGGCCGCCGATCTCGTCCCGGTCCACCTCGCGTTCGGCGAGATCGAGGCCGCTGCCGCGTTCCAGCAGGTCCTCGATGACCCCGCTGACGGCGGGCTGGACGGTGGACACCCCGAGCAGCCGTCCGGCCGCCTCCGAGGACGTCACCACATGGTCGGCGCCGGACTGCCGCAGCAGCGGGACGTTCTCCGACTCGCGCACCGCCGCCTGGATTCCGGCGGTGGGGTTGAGCTGCCGCGCCGTCAGGGTGATCAGGACGGCGGTGTCGTCGCGGGCGCTGGCGACCACGACCTCCCGGGCGCGCTGGACGGCGGCCTGACGGAGCACGGAGCTGCGCGTCGCGTCCCCGACGATGCCGACGAAGCCGGCCTCCGTCGCCTCCGCCACGACACGCGGATCGGGGTCGACGACGACGATCGAGCCGCGGTCGACGCCGGTGCTCAGCAGGGTCTTGATGGCGCTGCGGCCCTTCGTGCCGTAGCCGGCCACCACGATGTGGTCGCGCACGCGCGTCCTCCAACGGGATCTGCGCCAGTCCTGGCGGGTGCGTTCCGCGAGCACCTCGAGTGTGGTGCCGACGAGGACGATGAGGAACAGTACCCGTACGGGCGTGATGAAGACGATGTTGACGAACCGGGCGGCGTCGCCGACCGGGGTGATGTCGCCGTACCCGGTGGTGGAGACGGTCACGGTGGCGTAGTAGAAGGCGTCGAGCAGCGACAGGGTCCCGCCCGAGCTGTCGCGGTAGCCGTCGCGGTCGACGTACACGACGGCCACCACGGCGAAGAGCAGCAGCAGGGCGACACCGACCCGCCTGCCGACCGCGCGCAGCGGGCCCGCCCCGGCCGACGGCAGCAGGACGAGGGGGCCCTTGGCCGTGTCCGGATCGTTCATCCTCGGCCCGGAACGCTCAGACGTCGGTGACGCGCAGGCCCGCGTGGGCCTTGTAGCGACGGTTGATGGAGATGAGGTTGGCGGTGAGCGCCTCGACCTGGTGGGCGTTGTGCAGGCGCCCGCCGTAGACGCCGCGCATGCCGGGGACGCGGCCCGCGAGGGCCTGGACGAGGTCCGTCGCCTCCCGGTCGTTTCCGAGGACGAGGACGTCCAGTTCCATCTCGGCCACGCCCGGGTCGAGCAGCAGCTTCGCGGAGACGTGGTGGAACGCGGCGACGACGCGGCTGTCGGGCAGGACGGCGGCGGCCTGCTCGGCGGCGCTGCCCTCCTCGACGGGCAGCGCGAACGCGCCCTTGCCCTTCTCGAAGCCGAGCGGGTTCACGCAGTCGACGACGATCTTGCCGATGAGTTCTGCGCGCAGCGACTCCAGCGTGGCCCGGTGCCCGTCCCATGGCACCGCGACGATGACGACGTCGGACCGTCCGGCGGCCTCCGCGTTGTCGGCGCCGGAGACGGGCAGGTCCGTGTCCGCCCCGGAGGTGAGTTCGTCGGCCGCGGCCTGGGCGCGTTCGGCCTTGCGCGAGCCGAGCGTCACCCGGTGTCCGGCGAGCGCGAACCGGCGCGCGAGCCCCTTGCCCTGGTCCCCGGTGCCGCCGAGGATGCCGATCGTCAGGCCGCTCACGTCGGGGAGGTCGTGAGCCGTCTTCTGCTGCTCCGTCATGCCGCCGAGTCTGCCAGGCGGGCCGGTCGGCGGCGCGCGCCGGGGCCGCGTACATCACCGCGTACATCACGGAAAGGGGCCTGTCACGACGGCCTGGTGGGGCACCATGGTCACCGTGGACGCCGAGCAGATCGTCATGTTGCGCGAGGTCCTGTCGACGACGGGCTGGCTGGAGCGGACCGCTGAGTTCGGCCGCGCGTTGCGGGTCACGTCCCGTACACCGGGCGGGTTACTCCTCGTCGGCACGCCCGGCGACGATCCCTGGCATCTGGCGGCGCATCTGGACGACGAGAGCCGGCTCGGCGACGCCCCCGGCCTCGCGCCGACGCTGGTGCGCTGGGCGCCGCCCCCGGACGCGCCCCCGCACCTGCGGATCGGTCCGGCGCGGCTGGAGGCGGCGCGGCGCGGCGAGACGCTGCTGGTCGTCGCGGAGGACGACGCGCCCGTCCCGTTGCTGGAGCGGGTGGACGACGCCCGCCGCGTGGGGGCGACCATCCTGGCCCTGGAGGGCGGCGACCGCGAGTTGCGGGGCCTGGCCCACGAGGCGCTGACCGTCCCGCCGGAGGAGACGCTCCTGTCGTTCGACGGCGCGCAGCATCTGGTCAGCGCGGCGGCCGGGCAGGAGCCGGCGCGGACCCCGCGGGGGCTGCGCAGCCGCCTCGCAAGACTGCTCGACGCGGTGTCCGGGCCCGTCGTCGACTGAACGGCTCCGGCCCCTCGCCCTAGTCGTCGGCGTTCTGTTCGCGCCAGGCCTCGTTGCGTTCGCGCGCCCGGTCGAGGGCGCCCGCGGCGGCGCCTTCGGACTCGTAGGGGCCCATGCGGTCCTTGCCAGGGCAGCCGGGCCCGTGCTCGACCTTCATGTGCTTCAGGCAGAACCACCAGTCACCGTCGTCACCGGCCATCGGCGCTCCTTTCGATCTTGCGTCGGCTCGGGATTCGTTGCCGCGATCCCGCTGACTACACTTTCACCATGACGACCCAGCTTCTCCGGCCCGGACACGTTTCCCCCATGCGCAAGGTCCCGTCGAACATTCCGCGGCCCGAGTACGTGGGGAAGAAGCGCCCGAAGACCGGCGAGCCCGACGTGAAGACGCCCGAGATCATCGAGCGGATGCGGGTGGCCGGGAAAATCGCCGCACAGGCGCTGGAGGAGGTCGGGCGGCACGTCCGGCCGGGCGTCACGACCGACGAACTGGACGTCATCGGGCACGAGTTCCTCCTCGACCACGGCGCCTACCCGTCCACGCTGGGCTACCGCGGCTTCCCCAAGTCGCTGTGCACGTCGATCAACGAGGTGATCTGCCACGGCATCCCGGACGACACGGTCCTGCGCGACGGCGACATCGTCAACGTCGACATCACCGCGTTCATCGGCGGCGTGCACGGTGACACCGACGCCACGTTCCTGTGCGGTGACGTGGACGAGGAGTCGCGGCTGCTGGTGGAGCGGACCCGGGAGGCCATGATGCGCGGCATCCGGGCGGTGCGGCCGGGCCGGGCGCTGAACGTGATCGGACGGGTGATCGAGTCGTACGCGAAACGGTTCGGGTACGGGGTCGTCCGCGACTTCACCGGGCACGGGATCGGCACGACGTTCCATTCCGGGCTGGTCGTCCCGCACTACGACGACCCCCACGCCACCACGATCATCGAGCCGGGGATGACGTTCACGATCGAGCCGATGCTGACGCTCGGCACGCACGACTACGAGATCTGGAAGGACGGCTGGACGGTCGTCACCAAGGACCGCAGGCGCACGGCGCAGTTCGAGCACACGCTGCTGGTGACCGAGGACGGCCACGAAATACTCACCCTGCCGTGACAGACCTCTTGATCTAGAGTCCGATTCGTCCCACTGCCGGTCGGGAGACCCTCAAGAGATGAACGCCCCAGCGCCGTACGAGCCGAGGATCCCGTCCGACAGTATGCCGCCGGGGCGCGCGGCGCTCAGCGTGACATGGGCGGCGCTGCCGTTCCTGACCCTCGGCTACGCCACCCCGTTCACGTTCGCGGCGGCGGCGCTGTGGCGGCGCAGCGTCCATCTGCTGGTCTCCACCGCCGCCTACCTCGGCGTCTTCGTGGTGATGCTGTTCCTGCTCCCCGACCTCCGGAAGGACGGCGGCGCCGAGGGCATGGTCGGGGTGCTGCTGTTCATCCTGGCCGTGGTGGGATGCGCGCACGCCTTCCTCATCCGCCGCCGGGTGTTCGACCCGCACGGGCTGTCGGCCGTCGACAACGAGGCCGTCGTGGAGCAGGTCAAGCGGCGGCGGCTGCTGCGGGACAAGGCGCGGGAGCTGGCGGAGACCGATCCGGGCCTGGCTAAGGAGCTGCGGATCGGACGTCCCGACCTGCCGCGCCAGTACAACGACGGCGGGCTCGTCGACGTCAACCACGCTCCGGCGGAGGCGCTGACGCTGCTGCCCGGCATCACTCCGGAGCTGGCGGCGAAGATCGAGCGGGTGCGGGCCGAGACGGGCGGGTTCATGTCCGCCGAGGAGCTGTCCGCGGTGGCGGGCCTGCCCCCGGACCTCACCGGCGGCCTCGTCGACCACGCCGTCTTCATCCGCTGATCTCGGGTACGAACCGGGCGTGACCCCGAAGAAGCGCAAGAGCACTGACGTAGACGACGAAAAGGACGAAAAGGACGCCGAGCGAGATCGGCTCGCCGAGTACCGGGGCAGGCGCGACCCGGGGAGGACGCCGGAGCCCGTGCCGCGTGAGGCGGCGGTGCCGCGCGGCGACGACGACACGTTCGTCGTCCAGGAGCATCACGCGAGCAGCCTGCACTGGGATCTGCGGCTGGAACGCGACGGCGTGCTCGTGTCGTGGGCCGTGCCGAAGGGCCTGCCGTGGAGCCCCGACACGAACCATCTCGCCGTGCACACCGAGGACCACCCGCTGGAGTACGCGACGTTCGAGGGCGAGATCCCGCGCGGCGAGTACGGCGCCGGAACGATGACCATCTGGGACTCGGGCACGTACGAGACGGAGAAGTGGTCCGAGCGCGAGGTGAAGATCGTCATTCATGGCGCGCGGGTCTCGGGCCGGTACGTGCTGTTCCGGACGGGCGGCAAGAACTGGATGATCCACCGGATGGACCCGCCCGCGGACCCGGAGGCCGAGCCGCTGCCGGAGGCACTGCGCCCGATGCGTCCGGTGGAGCGGAACCGGCTGCCCCGCGACCAGGACGCGTGGGCCTTCGAGTTCGCCTGGGGTGGCCGGCGGTTGGTCGCCTACGTCGAGGGCGGCCGGACGCGGTTCACCGACGACCGGGGCCGCGCCGTCGACGGTCCCGGCGGGCTGGGGTCACGGCTCGGCGCCGCGCTCGGCGCCCGGCCCGCGCTGCTGGACGGGGAACTCGCCGTCCTGGAGGGCCGCGAGATCTACATGATCTACGACATGGGGCATCTGGACGGACGGTCGCTGCTGGAGGTGCCGTACCGGGAGCGGCGGGAGCGGCTCGACGCCCTTGAACTGTCCGGAGCGCGGTGGCAGACCGCGCCGTGGTTTCCCGGCGACGGCGACGCGGTGCGCGACGCCGCCGCCGGGCAGGGGCTCCCGGGTGTGGTCGCCAAGCGCCTCGACTCGGGGTACGAGCCGGGCGAGGAGTCCGACGCCTGGCGTTTCGTGCCCGGCTCGCCTACTGGACGACCTGGTGGGCGGCCTAGTAGGCGACGGTGATGCGGCGCCGGACGGCCTGGTTCTTCTCCAGCTCGTCCACGAGCGCGACGGCGTAGTCCTCGGCGCTGATGGTGCTGTTGCCCTCGTCGTCGGTGAGCAGTTCGTCACCGCCCAGCCGGAAGGTGCCGGTGCGCTCGCCGGGCTGGATCAGGGCGGCGGGCGAGATGTAGGTCCAGTCGAGGTCGGCGGCCTCGGCCCGGACGAGCTCCAGAAGTTCGCCCTGCGCCAGCGCCTCGGGCTTGTACGCGTCGGGGAAGGAGGGCGAGTCGACGTGTCGACCGCCGCCCGCGACCCGCAGGCTGCCCGCGCCGCCGACCACGACGAGACGCCGCACGCCCGCCCGCCGCAGCGCGTCGAGCACGCCGCGCCCGGCCTCCAGCAGCGGGCCGGCGGGGTCCGACCCGTCCCGCGGGGGCGCGACGGCCAGGACGACGGCGTCGTGGCCCTTGGCGAGCCCGGCGATCGCCTCGGCGTCGCCCGCCTCGGCCTTGGCCGTGCCCTCGTTCCCGCCGCGGGTGACGCCGGTGACCTCGTGGCCGCGGCGGCGGGCCTCGTCCGCGATCCGCCGCCCGATCATTCCGGTGGCGCCGATCAACAGAATCTTCATGTGACCTCCTCGGACGTCGTGGATCGCGAGTGACGGTATCCACGAGAAACTGGTTACTTCAACGTTCCACCGGTACCCTCTGGAAACCATGAAGGGCAACGCTTTCGACCCCAACTGCCCGACCCGGCTCGTCCTGGATCGCATCGGCGACAAGTGGTCTGTACTGGTGGTGCTCAGCCTGAGCGACGGGCCCCGCCGATTCACCCAGCTCCGCGACATGATCGGCGGTGTCACCCCGAAGGTCCTCACCCAGACCCTGCGCGCGATGGAACGCGACGGCCTCCTCACGCGACGGGTGTTCGCCGAGGTCCCGCCGCGGGTGGAGTACTCGCTGACACCGCTCGGCCAGTCCCTCCGGACCCCGATCGGCGCCATCGCGGAGTGGGCGGAGGAGAACGTCGAGGCCGTCATCGCGGCCCGCGAACGCACCCCCGTCTGACCCGGAACCGGCACGAAGGCGGCGCGGAACCGGCACCGAGCGTCCCGCATCAAATGGGCATAGCGCCCGGTTCGGCGCGTCGCCGTCGAAATCCACCGGTCGCGGGTTAGAGTCCCGCTCGGACACGGCGGCGGGACGTGCCGGAAGGGCGTGCTGGAAGGCGGGGACGGGCACCATGATGGGCAAGACGCACGCCCTCAGCGGCGCGCTGGCATGGCTGGCCGCCGTGCCGGTGATCGCGCAGGAGCGGCTGCTCGGCGACTACGCGGTGTCGCTGTCGGCGGAACAGGTCGCGGCGGGCGCCGTGGTGTGCGCGGGCGCGGCGATCCTGCCCGACATCGACCATCACAACGGGCGCATCGCCAACACGTTCGGGCCCATCACCCAGCACATGTGCAAGTGGATCGGAAAGCTGTCGGGCGGGCACCGGCAGGCGACCCACTCCCTGGTGTTCGCGGTCGCGATGGGTCTGTTGATGGACTTCCTCGCGACCGACTACGAGTACGTCTGGTGGGCCTGCCTGTTCATGATCGTCGGCTTGGGGCTGCGGGGCATCGGCCTCGACTTCGAGGGCAAGGAGCCACAGTCGGCGCTGGCCGACTGTGCCCTCGCCCTCATCGCCGTCTGGCTCATGCACAAGATCGACATGAGTTTCGTCGGTTTCGCGGTCGGGCTCGGGTGCTTCGCGCATGTCGTCGGCGACTGTCTGACGCCTAGGGGATGTCCGGTGTTCTGGCCGCTTCCGTACCGGCTCGACGTCCCGGTCATCCCGAGAACGGACGGCAAGGTGGAGCGCTGGGTCGTGATGCCCGTCCTCACCCTCGGCATCGCCGTCCTCGCCGTCCGATCGGTTCTCGGCGACGTCAGCGCCCAGTGGCTGACCCGGGGCTGAGCGGCGGCGGTCAGGGCAGCAGATCGGCGAACTGGCGGCAGTACACGAGCCTTCCCCCTCCACCGCCCGTGTTCGTGGCCTGGACCAGAATGACGCCTTCGATGCCGGGGACGGCCTCCGCGGTGCACGCGATCTGCGCGAGCGCCGTCCGTGACCAGGCCGGCGACAACGACCGGCCGGTCCCCTGGACGGCCAGCGGAGAATGCCCGTCGGAAGTCGACCCGAGACCGTCGCTGACGGCCTGGACGGTCAATGCGCGACGCACCTCGGTGCGCAGTCCCAGGGCCCGTTCCCGGGGCGTCGTCGGGACGTGCAGTTGCTCGACCGCCAGATACGGCCGTCCGGGGACGCCGGGCCTCGTGACCGGCCGCAGCATCCCGCCGCGCACGAGATAGATGGTGATCGTGTCGGCGTACCCGCGGGCGAAGGGCGGGTCGCCCGCGTCGACGATCCCGGTCGGCCGGATGCCGCAGCCGGACGCGGTCAGCACGACCGCCAGCGCCGTGAGCGCCGTCCACCGCGCGGCACGGACTCGGATCATGCGGGTTCCTCCTCGGGACCGGCGGGCAGCCAGAGCGTGAACACCGCGCCGCCGTCCGGGTCGTTGGCGGCCTCCAGGGTTCCGCCGTGCAGCACGGCGTTCTCGCGGGCGATGGACAGTCCGAGGCCGCTGCCGTCGCTGCGCGAGCGCGCGGCCTCCGCCTTGACGAACCGGTCGAACACCACGGCGATCAGGTCGTCCGGGAGGCCGGGTCCGCGGTCGGTGACGACGACCTCCACGCCCTCGACGCCCGCGCGCCCGACGCGGTCGAACCGCAGCGACACGGGCGGTCGTCCGTGCTTGAGCGCGTTCCCGGCGAGGTTGGCGAGGACGACGTCGAACCGCCGCGGGTCCAGCCGGGCGAACAGGTCCGCCGGGCCTTCGACCGTCACCCGCTCGCGCCATCCGCGCGCGGCCAGGGTCGCGACGACCGCGTCGAGGACGTTCACGTCGTCGAGGACGAGCACGGCGGCGCCCGCGTCGAAGCGGCTGATCTCGATGAGGTGCTCGACGAGCCGGCCCAGCCTGCGGGTCTCGTCCGCGACCAGCCTCGCCGCGCCGCCGTCCGCGTCCCCGTCCGCGGACGCCTGTTCCGCCAGGACGTCGGTCGCGGCGATCATCGAGGTCAGCGGGGTGCGCAGTTCATGGGACACGTCGGCGACGAACCGACGGGACGCGGCCTCCATCGCGCGCAGCTCGGTCACCGTCCGCTCCAGCGCGTCGGCCGTTCCGTTGAACGTGCGGGCGAGGTCGGCGAGCTCGCCGCGGCCCCGTACCTCCACACGCGTCTCCAGGTCGCCTTCGCCGAGAGCGCGGGCGGCGACGCCGAGCCGCCGCACCGGACGCAGCACGCCGCGGGTGGCGAGCAGCGCGAGGACGACCGCCGACGCCAGCGCCAGCGCGTCCGCGACCACCAGCGCGTTGGTGAGCAGGCGCAGGTCGGCGGCCTCCCGGCTCAGGCTCGCGGAGACGTACACCATCGGCGGCACGGTCCGGCGCGGCTCGTCGGCGGTCGTCACATAGCCGTCGAGGCGCGCGCCGACCAGCAGGTACGGCACTCCGTCCCGGAGGACGCGCTGGAAGACCACCTTGTTCATCGCGCGTCTGGCGAACTCGGTGGTGACGGGAACGTCCAGCTTGTTCCGGGGCGGCAGGTCGACACCGCCGTCCAGGCGCATGGGCACGGCCGCCGCCTTGCGCCCCGGGACCGCCTCCAGGGCCTCCTCCAGTTGAGCGCCGATCAGCGGGGTCACGTCCGGTGGCAGCTCGGCCGGGACCTGCCGGGTGAGGGTCTTGCGGACGTCGGTCAACACGGTGTCCTGGGCGCGGTGCAGCATCACGCGCCTGAGCAGGACGTAGGAGATGCCGGACGCCAGCAGCGCCGCCAGCAACGCGACCGCCGTGAACGCCGCCGTCAGCCGTGGCCGCAGGCCGATCACGGCGGCGCGAACCGGTAGCCGAAGCCCCGGACGGTCTCGATCAGGCGTGGCTCGGCGGGCTCGTCCTCGATCTTCGCGCGGACACGCTGGACGCAGGCGTCCACCAGCCGCGAGTCGCCCGGATAGGTGTGCTCCCAGACCTCCGACAGCAGGTGCTGCCGGGTGAGGGCCTGGCCGGGACGGCGGGTCAGCTCCAGCAGGAGCCGCAGCTCGGTCGGGGTGAGCCGCAGGTCCTTGGCGGCCTTGGTGACCTTGAGGGAGCTCCGGTCGATGACGAGGTCGCCGTAGACGGAGCGGTCGAGGCGGGTCTGGTCGGCGCGGCGTAGGACGGCGCGGATACGGGCGTCCAGTACGCGCGGCTCCACGGGCTTCACCACGTAGTCGTCCGCGCCCGCCTCCAGACCGAGGACGACGTCCAGGTCGTCGCCGCGTGCCGTCAGCAGGATCACGGGCAGCGAGTCCGTGCGGCGGATACGGCGGCACACCTCGATGCCGTCGATGCCGGGCAGCATCACGTCCAGGATCGCGATCTCGGGCCGGCGGGCGCGCAGGGCCTCCAGGCCGTCCTCCCCGCTGGCCCGGGACGTCACGCCGTGGCCCTGCCGGGTGAGCGCCAGCTCCAGCGCCACCCGCGCGGACGGATCGTCCTCGATGAACAGAATGCTCGCCACGCGCCCATTATTCGCCACACACGAGTACCAACCGGGTTCTGTCACAGGATCCGGACATGGCTCTCGCAAGACCTTGACAGACCGGTGGAACCGTCGGCGCCATGACGACCACACTCCTCCGGCCCGTCCGGACCGGCCGGCCCGCTCCCCCGCGCCGCATGACGCTCCTGCTCGTGGTGGGTGCCCTCGTCCAGGTGGTCGTCCGGCTGTGGTTCGCCCGGGACAGGACCGGCTCCGCCGCCAACCCGGACGAGAACGGCTACCTGACGGCCGCGCGGTGGCTGACCGGAGGACCCGGCGGCGACTTCTCCGGCCAGACCTTCTACCAGGGCGGCTACTCCCTGCTGCTGACGCCCGCGTACTGGCTGGCGGACGACCCGGTGACGGTCTACCGGATCGTCATGCTGATCAACGCCGTGGCCGGCGCGGCGCTGTTCCCGCTCGGATACGCGGCGGCGCGGCGGCTCGGCCTCACCCGCCACACGGCGGCGCCCCTGGCCTTCGCCGCCACGCTGCTGCCCGCCACGACGTTCTTCGGCTGCTTCGCGCTCGTGGACGCCGTCCTGCCGACGCTCGTCCTGGCGTGGCTGCTGGCCCTCGACCGGTTCGCCCGCGCCGGTCGCGGCGATTCTCCTACGGAAGGCGACATCCCCCGCCCCCCGGCGAAGGCCCACTGGGCCGCGATGTTCGGGAGCCTCGTCGCGTCGTACGCGGTGGCGGTCCACACGCGCGGGATGGTCGTCCTCGCCGTCCACGTCATCGCCCTCGTCGCCGTCGCGGCGATCGACCGCCGGAAGGTCCGGGCGGCGGTCGCGGGCGTCGGCGTCACGCTCGCCGGGTACGCGGCGGCCGCCGCGCTCAACGCGCAGATCCGCGACGCGCTGTATCCGGGCGGCATCCGGGACCTCGCCGGGATCCTGGAGTCGCGGCTCACCACCCTCTCGGGGCAGGGGTGGACGTGGGCGGGCGCCGCCGGGCAGATCTGGTATCTGATCGTCTCCACATGGGGGCTGGCGGGCATCGGGCTCGTCGTCGTCGCGGCGGCGCTGTCCCGGCGCGGTACCCCGGCCGCGGAGAAGGTCATGCCCGCCGTGCTGCTCGCCGTGACCTTCGGGATCGCGTACGCCTCGTCGGGCGCCCTGCCGGACGAGCACCGGGTGGGCAACTTCGCCTACGGCCGCTACCTGTCCTGCCTCGCCCTCGTCTACACCCTGGTCGGCGCGGCGGCGCTCGTCCGGTCGGGCGGCCGGACGGCCCTGACGCTCGTGGCGGCGTCCGCCCTCGCGATCCAGGTCACCGGGCTGTGGGTCCTCCTCCACGCGGGTGAGCGGCTCCGCACCCACAAGTTCATCGGGTTCGACTTCCCCGAGACCATGTTCCTGACCGGCGACCGCACCGCGTTGCACTTGCACGAGGCGGCGCTCGCCGCGAGCGTCCTGCTCTGCGGCCTGCTGGCCCTGTCCAGGCTGAGGGAACAACGCCATGCCGCGGCGGCCGTGGCCGCCGCCCTGGCCGGGGTCAACGTCGCGGCGATGACGTTCCTGATGGGCTGACCGGTTCTGATGGGCTGACCGGTTCTGATGGGCTGACCGGTTCTGATGGGGCGGGCGGCCGCCGTAGCGGTCAGCCGGGGGTGATGAAGGACGTCTCGTAGGCGAAGATCACGGCCTGGGTGCGGTCGCGGGCCTGGAGCTTGGCGAGGATGTTCCCGACGTGCGTCTTCACCGTCTGCGGGCTCACGAACAGCTCCTGGGCGATCTCGGCGTTGGAGTGCCCCTTGGCCATCAGCCGCAGCACGTCGCCCTCCCGCTCGGTGAGCTGCCCGTGCCAGGCCGCCCCGCTCGCCGTCCCGCCGTCGGACGGCCCGTGCTGGGCGGCCAGCTCCCGGATCGCCGCCGGGAACAGCAGGCTCTCCCCGTGCGTCACCATCCGGATCGCCTGGAGGATCTCCTCGGGCCTCGTCCGTTTGAGCAGGAAGCCGTTCGCGCCCGCCTTCAACGCGTCGTACACGTACTCGTCGTTCTCGAACGTCGTGACGACGATGATGCGGGGCGGCTCCGGCACGGTGGCCAGGATGTGGCGGGTGGCCTGGATGCCGTCGAGGCGCGGCATCCGCACGTCCATGAGGATCACGTCGGGGCGCAGCCGCCGCACCGCGTCGGGCACCTCCGCGCCGTCCGCGGCCTCCCCGACCACGGTCAGGTCGTCCTCGGCCTCGACGATGGCCGCGAGCCCCGCTCTGATCAACCGCTCGTCGTCGACCAGCAGAACCTTGATCGTCATGTTCCGGACCTTAGCGGCAACGAGACACGGAACCGCCAGTGGTCTCCGTCCGGCCCGGCCGTCATCTCGCCGCGCAGCACCGTGACGCGCTCACGGACGCCGCCGAGCCCGCGCCCGCCGCCGTGACCCGCGGCGGCGCCGCCCGGCGCGCCGAGCGGGTTGCTCATCTCCACCTCCAGCCGTTCGCGCTCCACCCCGAGCCGCAGCCGTACCGGGACCTTGCCCGCGTGCCGCAGCGCGTTCGTGAGGCCCTCCTGGACGATCCGGTACGCCTCCCGCGACACGGCCGCCGGGACGTGCTCCACCTCCGCGCCGACGTCCGCGTCGAGCTTCACCCCGGCGATCCTCGTCTGCTCCAGCAGCCGTCCGAGGTCCTTCAGCGTGGCCTGCGGTGCGGCGGCCCTGGAGGCGTCCTCCCGCAGCAGTCCGAGCACATGGTCGAGATCCTCCAGCGCGGCGCGGGCGGACTCCTCGATGGCGCCGAGCGCCTCCCGGGCGAACTCCGGGTCGGCGTCCAGCACCCGGCCCGCCGCGGCGGCCTGCAACGTCACCACGCTGAGGGCGTGCCCCACCGAGTCGTGCAGCTCCCTCGCCAGCCGGTTGCGTTCGGCGAGCTTGACGGCCCTGGCCTCCATCTCGGCGAGCCGGTCCGCGGCGGACGGCCCGAGAAGCCGCGGCGCCAGCCGGGACAGCAGCGCGCCCGCGCCGACGATCAGCGCGAGCAGCACGGCGAGCGACGCCAGCCCGGCGAGCGGTGCGGGCCACTGCGGCCAGGTCTCCGCCCACCCCCAGGCGGCGAGGAACGTCGTGTCCCAGTTCACCGTCGGCGCGAGGATCAGCACGATCGCGAACGGCGGGACGGCGAGGCTCAGCCCGCTGACCACCACCCCGGCGCCCAGGTGGACGGCGAACCACGCGCCCGTCCGGGCGCGCCTCTCCCACGACCGCGCGGGCGCCGGCACGATCGCCGTGGCCGGGCCCCTGAGCAGTTCCCTGGCGAGCGAGCCCTCCAGCAGCCGCACCGTCGGCACGAGCCCGGTGACGAACGTCGCCACCGCCGGGAACACCAGCAACATCAGCACGGCGTTGACGACCTGGTTGGCGACCGGCAGCACCGAGCCGAGGGTGATCCCGAGGAACCAGTACGGCATCAGCAGGGCGCCGCCCACGACGAGGTGGGACCAGCGCAGCCAGGTCGTCCGCTCGATCAGCGGCCGCAGCACGCGTGTCACGGAACCGATCCTCGCAGATCAGGCATCCCGGGCCCCTCCCCCGCGAGAGGGAGTCGCCGGCTCAGGACGAGGCGCCGTCGTCCTGCTCCTCGGCGGCGCGGTCGCGTTCGGCCAGCTTGGCGAGGCGGGCGTTGTAGGCGGCGAGCTCGTCGTCCTCGGGACGTCCGCCGCCCTTCGCGGCACGGTCGGCCTTGCGGTCGCCGCGCCGCGCCTGCCGCTGGTCGTCCATGTACCACTGGACCGCCAGGACGATCAGGACGATGAACGTCGGGATCTCGCCGAACGCCCACGCGATCCCGCCGCCGGTGTGCTGGTCCTCCAGGATCGTGGTGCCCCACGGCGGGTCCACGGACGCGTACCAGCCGCGTGCCAGAGCCTGGCTCAGGTTCATCAGCGCGATGCCGAAGAACGCGTGGAACGGCATCGTGACGAACAGCAGCAGGAGCCGCCCCGGGTAGGGCAGCTTCTTCGGCGCGGGGTCGACGCCGAGCAGCACCCAGAAGAACAGGAACCCGGCGAGCAGGAAGTGCGCCGTCATCGCGATGTGCCCGAGATGGTTGCGCATCGCGGACTCGAACAGCGGCGTGAAGTACAGCGCGAACGTGCTCACCACGAAGATGAACGTCGCCACCGCCGGATGCGCGACGACCGCGGCGACCCGGCTGTGCAGCATCGCGGTCAGCCATTCGCGCGGGCCACGGTCGCCGCGGACACGGGCCGGTTTGAGGGCGCGCAGCGCCAGCGTCACCGGCGCGCCGACGACCAGGAAGATCGGCGTCAGCATGTTCAGCACCATGTGCTGCACCATGTGCACGCTGAACAGGATCGGCGCGTACTTGGCGACACCGGTCTGGGTGGCCACGACGATGGTCAGCAGCCCGATGAACCAGGAGACGGCGCGCGCCATCGGCCAGCTGTCGCCGCGCCTGCGCAGCCGGACGAGGGCCGCGAGGTAGAGCCCGCCGAGGACGAGGACCAGCGCGGCGAAGAACAGGTCGAGCTGCCACAGCGTCGCCAGCCGCGCCGGGGTGATCTCCGGGGGCATCTCGTAGCCGAGCAGCGCCTTGACCACCGACTCCGGCTCGGCCGGGGCGGGCGGCGCGGTGCGGGCCAGCGCGACGGCGAGGCCGATGGCGGAGGCCATCACGACGATCTCGCCGGACGCGAACCGCGCGAACGCCCAGGGCCTGCCGTCCGCGAGCGCGGGCAGCGTCCGGGTCCGGTGCAGGTGACCGAACCAGCCCAGCGCGGCGAACGCGAGCATCTTGCCGAGGGCGAGCCTGCCGTAGTTCGTCTCGACCAGTTCGACCGGGTCGGGCAGCCGGGCGATCACGTTCACCAGACCGCTGGCGCCGACGGCGACGTAGCACCACAGGGCCATGCGGCTGAACCGGTCCGCCATGACGGGCAGCCGGTCGCGGCGGAGCAGGGCGTGCACACCGACGATGGCGAGACCGCCGACCCACGGCGCGACCGCGGCGACGTGCAGCGCGACCCCGGTCGTCGCGACGGTGTGGTTGGCGGCCGAGGCGGAGTGCCCGGTCAGCGGCGCGGGCAGCAGCGCGATCCCGGCCATCGCGAGCAGCCCGAACGCGGCGGCGGGCGTGGTGGTGGTGCGGGCCAGCAGCGCCACGACGACCGCGAGCAGCACCACGATCATCAGCGCGGTGCCCTGGGGCAATGACCCGACGTAGCTGCTCAGCTCGCTGCCGGTGAGGACCTGCTCGACGGGCTGGCCGAGAACGTCCGCGACGGTGAAGACCAGGGTCGCCGCGGCGGCGGCGGCCCAGGCGGCGGCGAACCAGGACGCGGCGTGCAGGTAGCCGACCGCGTCCTTGGACAGGCGGCCGGGCCCGCGCCCGCCGCCCTCGATGGGCAGTAGCGCGGCGGCGGCCAGCAGCGCGCCGACGGTCAGCGCGGACAGCAGGTCCATCGCGGTCCGGGACGCGGGCAGGCCCCACCGGGTGAGCTCACCGGCGTCGCCGAGCCCGGGAATGACCTTCTCGGTGACCGAGCCGCCGACGACGAGCCCGGTGACGAGGACGGTGCCTGCCGCGGCCGCCGCGATCGCGGCGGCCCGCAGGACGCGCAGGACGTTGTTCCTGTGCGCGTCCGTGGGTCCTTGGGTGGTCATGATCGGCCGGGTTCTCTGCGGGGTGACGGGGGCTGGCCCCTACCCTACTGAGCCCACGGCACCGGTCACGCCCGGGTTCGCGCCCGGCCCGGCGCCCGGCCCGGCGCCCGGCCCGATGCCAGACCTCGTGCCGGGCTCCGGCCGCCGCGCCGGGGCCGTCCGGTCACACGCCGACGCAGGTCAGGGCGCGGCGGTAGGCGGCCATGCGGGGCTCCTCGGCGGTGCCCGTCTCGGCCAGCACCTCGGCGAGGTCGAACCACGCCTGCGCGGCCTCCCTGGAGGACTCCATCTCCTCCAGGCAGGTGGCGGCGCGGGTCAGGACCTCCACGGCGCGGTCGCGGCGGCCGAGCCGCACCGACGCCTCGCCGAGCACGGTCAGGGCCCCGGCGGTGGCGCGGCGCGGCGCGTCCCCGAGCAGGTCGAGGGCCTCTTCGGCGAGCCGGACCGCCTCGGCGGGACGGCCGAGCGCCAGCTCCGCGCGGGCCAGCTCGGTCAGGCACCAGGCGACGTCGATCTCCCCGGACGCGCTGGCGTTGATCTCGTCCCGGACCCGGCCGAGCAGCTCACGGGCGCGGACGGCCTGGTCGGGCCGGGCGCGCAGCAGCAGCCCGGCGTAGATGACGCGCAGCCGGCTGAGGTTGCGGGGGTCCTCGCCGTCACCGGCGAGCATGAGCGCGCGTTCGGCGAGGGCGACACCGTCCTCGTACTCGCCGCGGATCTCGGCGACGTACGCCGCCTCCCAGAAGGCGACCATCCGGGCGCGGGCGCCGCCGATCCGCTCGGCCCGCTCGACGAGCTGCGTCGCGAGCTGCCGGGCGCGGACGAGGTCGCCGCGCTCGATGAACGCGGCGAGCAGCGCCGCGCCGATGTGCACGGCGGCGTCGGTGGAGTCGGCGCCGGTCGCGATGAGGTGCCGCAGCGCGTTCTCGGCGGCCCGCACGCCCGCGCTGATGTCGCCGCGCTCACGCAGGCAGCGGCTCAGCGCCACATGCACCTTCGCCCAGTGGTCGAGGTCGGTCTCGGCGGACGCCTCCTCGGTCAGCGCCGTCAGCTCGGCGATGGCCCGCTCGAGCTCGCCCGCCGCCTCCAGCGCGAGGGCGTGCCCCCACCGCGCCTGGTGCAGCATCTCCGGCAGGGCGACCGCGTCCGCGCTGGCGAGGACCTCGGCGAACCGGGCCCGTGCCTCGGCCGCCGCGCCGTTGCTCAGCGCGATCTCCGCGTAGTCGAGCGTGACGCGCAGCTCGTCCACGACGTCCTCGCTGACACCGCTGACGAGGTAGGTCGCCGAGCAGTTCAGCTTCGCCGCGAGGAGCTCCACGACGCTCGGGGCCGGGACGCGCTTGTCGGACTCGATCAGCGAGATGTAGCTGTCGGACAGCTCGGGGAAGGCGAGCTGCGCCTGGCTCACGCCCTGCCGGATTCGCAGGGCGCGGATGCGCTGCCCCAGTGTCTCCCGATCCATCGTTTGACCACCGCCTACGGAATGCTCGCCGACTGCGCGAGCGCGCGCAGGACGAGGATGAAGTCGACTCGATCCTCAGTGTGCCGAGATCACGGCCGGTCAGCAGGCTATACCGGCTAACCTGTGCACGCCATTTCGAGAACGCGCTGTGGAAGGCGGAGCTCCCTTCATGCCCGAGACCAACGCCGCCGCGACCGACGAATCACGGCCGCCGGGCGGAGGTGGACCGCTGGAACGGCTGTTCGGCCTCGCCGCGCGCCGGACGAGCGTGGCGCGTGAGCTGCGCGGCGGTGTGACCACGTTCTTCGCGATGGCCTACATCATCCTGCTGAACCCGATCATCCTCGGCGGGGCGAAGGACGTCACCGGGGCGACGCTGTCGATTCCGCAGCTCACGACGATGACGGCGCTGTCGGCGGCGATCGCCACGGTGATCATGGGGCTGGTGGGGAACGCGCCGCTCGCGCTCGCCGCGGGCCTCGGCATCAACGCGGTCGTGGCGTTCCAGGCGGCGCCGGTGATGACCTGGCCGCAGGCGATGGGCCTGGTGGTGATCGAGGGCGCGGTGATCGTGGTGCTGGCGCTCACCGGCATCCGCGAGCGGATCATGAACTCGATCCCGCTGGCGCTCAAGCACGCGATCGCGGTCGGCATCGGCGCGTTCATCGCGCTGGTCGGCTTCTACGACGCGGGGTTCGTCACCTCCAGCGCCACGAGCCCGCCGCTGTCCCTCGGCACCGGAGGTCATCTGGCGACATGGCCCGCGCTGGTGTTCGTCCTCACCCTGCTGCTGATGATCGTCCTGTACGTGCGGCGGGTGCCGGGCGCCATCCTGCTCAGCATCGTGGTCGGGACGGTCGCGGCCGTGGTCATCCAGGAGAACGCGTCCGTCAAGCAGGGCGGCTGGGGCGTCGTCACGCCGAACATGCCGGACGAGTTGTTCGCCGTCCCCGACTTCGGGCTGTTCGGCGAGTTCGACCTGTTCGGCGGGTTCGCCGAGGCCGGGATGATCACCGCGCTGGTCGTGCTGTTCACGCTGGTGCTGTCGGGGTTCTTCGACGCGATGGGCACGATCCTCGGGGTCAGCGACGAGGCGGGCCTGCTGAACGAGAAGGGCGAGGTGCCGCGGCTCGGCCGGATCCTGTCGGTGGACGGCGTGTCCGCCGCGTTCGGCGGTGTCACCAGCTCGTCCGCCAACACCGTGTTCGTGGAGTCGGCGGCCGGTGTCGGGGAGGGCGCGCGGACGGGCCTGGCCAACCTCGCCACGGGCGCGCTGTTCACGGTGACGCTGTTCCTCACGCCGCTCGCCGCGACCGTCCCGGCGCAGGCCGCGGCGCCCGCGCTGGTCGTCGTCGGCGCGCTGATGATGACGCAGGTCGCCAAGGTCGACTGGACCGATCCGGACCTCACCATCCCGGCGTTCCTCACGATCGTGCTGATGCCGTTCACCTTCTCGATCACGATCGGGATCGGCGGCGGGATGGTGAGCTACGCGCTGATCAAATCGGCGCGGGGCCGGTGGCGCGAGGTCTCGGTCTGGCTGTGGCCGGTGGTGGCGCTGTTCCTGATCTTCTTCGCGATCGAGCCGATCGAGGGGTGGCTCGGCGTCCGGTAGCGGCCGCGTCTCATGGTCCCGGAACGTTTCCGGGTAACTCTCCGTTCATTTCGCGGTTCCGGAGCCGCCGTCGGGTGTCAAATAGTGCCGACATGACGTAAGCAGAAGGTAGGGCCTTACCCCCCGGCGCGAAAGGCGTGGCTGTGGTGTCCGCGGACTCTCCCCCCCACCCGTCTCCGCCAGGTCATGTCCTCCTGGCGCCCGACAGGTTCCAGGGAGCGTTGACCGCGGCGCAGGCGGCGGGCCATCTGGCGGCCGGACTGCGCCGGATCCGGCCGGACGTGCCCCTGGTGGAACTGCCCGTGGCGGACGGCGGGGAGGGCACGGTCGACGCGGCGGTGGCGGCCGGATGGCGGCGGGTGGAGGTCGAGGTGTGCGGGCCGACCGGCCTTCCCGTCACCGCGCACCTGGCGGTGAACGGGCGCAGCGCCGTCGTGGAGCTGGCCGAGGCGTCGGGGGTGCGGCGGTTGCCGGACGGCAGGCCGCGTCCGCTCGTCGCGTCCAGCGTCGGGACGGGCCAGCTGCTCGCGCACGCGGTGCGGCTCGGCGCCCGCCGGATCGTCCTCGGGCTCGGCGGCGGCGCCTGCACCGACGGCGGCGCGGGCCTGGTGCAGGGGCTCGGCGGACGCCTGCTGGACGCCCTCGGCAAGGACCTGCCGCCCGGCGGCGCCGCGCTGCGCTCCCTGCACGCCCTCGACCTGCGCGGCCTGCCCGACATGTCGGGCATCGAGGTCGTGGTGGCGGGCGATCCCGCGGGGCCGCTGCTGGGCCGTTCCGGCGCCGCCGCCGTGGACGGGCCCCGGCGCGGCGCGTCCCGCGACGAGGTCCGGGTGCTGGACGCCGGGCTGCGCCGCTGGGCCGATCTGGCCGAGGCGGCGTCCCGGAAGACCGCCCGCGACGTTCCCGGGGCGGGGACGGCGGGCGGCGTCGCCTTCGCCGCGCTCACGTTCCTCGGCGCCACGATCGAGCCGGGCGCCTCCTTCATGCTCGACCTGCTCGGTTTCGCCGAGAAGGCGCGCGGCGCGCATCTGGTCGTCACCGGCGAGGGCTCGCTCGACGCGCGTTCGCTGCGGGGCACCGCGCCGGTCGGGGTGGCCCGCGCCGCGGCGCGCGCGGGCGCGCCGGTCATCGCCGTGGCGGGCAGACGCGGCCTCACCGGCGAGCAGCTGCGCAAGGCGCGGATCCAGGCGGCGTACGCGCTGGCCGACATCGAGCCGGACCCCGAACGCCGCGTCCGCCGGGCGGGGCCGCTGCTGGAGCAACTGACGGTCGCGATCGCCGACGAATGGCTTCCGCCGCCACCACCATGAGACTGGCCCGAACCGGACGGGGCCGAGCGAACCGGGCAATCGTGATCGACATTCAATTCGCCGCGTGGCCGTTCCCCTATCATGTCCGATTCGCGGGGTTTACTGGTAATAGGGGCGTGAGAGATACGCGGCGCCGGGGTTCGGGGCGCGCGCCGCGGCCGCCACCGTCCGTGATCGGGCGAGTCCAGTACCGGTGGTCTGGGCTGGTCGGCGGCCCTACACTTGGGGCCTGGGAGTGAGCACTGGAGAGAATCGGCATGGGCAGAATTCGCGATGAGGACTTCCTGCTCCTGTGGCGCGAACACGGGAAGGAACTGCCGTGGCGGGGGTACGCCCAGCGGCTGAGCGTGCTCGTCGACGACGAGGTGACGGAAAGCTACGTCCGGGTCTGGGTGCAGCGTAACCGCGACCGCCTCCGATCGGAGTACGGAATCACCGTCGGGGCGCGTCATGTCCGCGCCGACCGCGAATTCGAGGCGTGGCCGAACCTGCCGCGCCAGGAGCGCAATCAAAGCCTCTACCGGCTGCTGGAATACCATGCGCGGGCCCGGCAGCTCGGTGTCGAGAACCTCGCCGGGTCGATCCGCGACATGTACGTGACCGCCGTGCGCAACCTACGCGCCGACAATCAAATCATCCGGTACGACCCGGAATGCGGGCTGTACCGGTCGAGCCGCACCCCGGAAGAGGCGCTGGCCGATCCGCAGTACGAACGGATCTCCGAGCCGAAAGAATCCTACGCGGCCCGGCACGGGTAGAACACAAAACACATTGGACCCCATGTTGCCCTGTTGTCAGCGGGGTCACTCTTGTACGTTTGTGTTTGGAAGGCATCCTTAAGGGAAGCGCGCTACCACGCCGGGGTTGGGAGAGGCAGGGTGAGCGATATCGGGTCAGTGGCCTTCGCGCGGGAGATCGCCGACGCGAAACTCATCTCACCCGCGGGCGGCGCGATCGTCTTCGTGGCGAGCGGAATGCTCATCGCCTGCGACCGCCCGGACGACATCACCGAACAGGACAATGCCTGGTTGGACGAGGTATTGGACGGTTACGGCGTGACCGAACTGCCGCCGCCCTGTCATATCGACGAGGGTGAACTCGCGGGCTGGCGTTACTGGACGTTGCAACTGCCCGACCACGACTGACGCGCGCCGCGCGGACGGTCCACGTCCTTCTGGAATTGCCTGAAAGCCGCGCGGCCCGGCGGCCCGGACGGCTCCACCCTCGGTTCTCCGGCTCCGCCGGTTCTCCCGTTTCTTCCGCCGTGGTCGGTCCCGGTCTCCGGGCCGCGAAAGAAGGGACCGGGGCCGCCCCCGCGTGCCCCGGTCCCTCGCCGTGCGAGCCCTCGCCGAGGGCCCTCGCCGTGCTATTTCACGGTGTTATCTCGTTGTGCTCTCCTGTTATGCCGGACGGGCGGCCTCAACCGCGCGGCGGGGCCGCGACGGATACCGCGCCGTGCCGTGGGCGGGCACCCGCCTCTGGAGCACGCCCAGGCGCACGACCCGGAACGGGCTGGGCGCCCCCTCCGGCCACACCCCGTGCACCGTCAGCAGGCAGGCGCCGCACTGGGAGCACACCCGCAGCGGCTCCAGGAGCGACCGATCCGCCAGCCGTCCGAGGATGATCTCCAGCGTGGGGAGCTGCGCGCAGCCCCGCTGGGGCCCCTCGCACCGGTCCTGTTCGTGCCCGTCCTGTTCGTGCCCGCCCTTTTCGTGGCTGTCCTGTTCGTGCATGCCTGCCTCCCCTGTGACGTCCACGTCCGCGTCGCGCGGCCCGCTCGGGCGCGGACGCCGGTGTCTCGCAGCGCCTCAGCGGGCTTCCACACCCGCAGGCGCACGACCTGCGCCGACCGTCTCGCCAGCGCTCCAGCAGGATCGCGAGCGAGCAGATGAGCAGCGCCGCGAGCAGCGCCGAAAGCGCCGAATCGGCACCGCCATGGATCCGCTCGAAGCCGAGAATGATGGCGTTACCCTCCATGGCTCCTCTCTCCCGGCCGGGGGCCTGGAATGAGCCCGGCCACGGTCGCGATGCGGAGCCTATTGTTACATGGGCTAAAGACTCCACAGGTCACAGGAACATCTCTTTTACTTTGGCGATGGAACGCATGCCCGGGGACGAAAAAGGAGAATCAGCGCATGACCAATGAACCCGATCCACCCGGGGATCGGGTGAGGGCATGCGAAATACCCCGTTGTTCGACACGACGCCGGACAGGCGACTTCCGGAAAGCGGCGCACCCCCCGGCGCGAGGCCGGGGGGTGCGTATCGGCGGGGCGTCCGGCTCCAACCGGCAGCGCGGCGGCACTGCCGGGTCCCCCCGTGAGCGGACGCGCACCCGCGGACCGTGCCGGCACGGCGAACCGGCACGGTGGCTCCACGGCGAGAATCCGGCCGAACCGGCCTGCCCCCTCTCCCCCCGAAGAAGGGACAGGCCGGTCCCATCACCACGGTGCGGCCATCACACCCGCCCGGTCCGATCTCCGGACCGGGCGAGAACGACTATAGCCCACGTAACAACAGCGTGCAATCTCAAGCGAAAGCCCTGGATTACATGGCCAGAGCGCTTGCCGAGAAGGATTAGCCCATGTAACTTACTCATGTCTCACCGGGAAACCGGGGCCCGTCACAGAGGCTCGGCGGACCCGATTACCGGCCGAGACGCCGATTTCGGGCTCACTCCCAGGTAGCGACCGGTCGGCGAATACCGAGAGGCCCTCAGTTCCCGTGCACTGAGGGCCTCTCGTCGTGTGGCGCCACCGTTCGTCCGCCGCGCTCGCCCGCCGTCGCCCGCCGCGCCGCCCCTAACTCCCTGCGGGAATTACACCCTGTCATCAGGACCGGGGAGGAACTTACACACTGCAAGTGGGCACGACGTCGTCCGGCCACCACGCTGGAGACGTACCACCCGACGCACCACCTGACGCACCACCAGACGTACCACCGGTCACCGTCAACGGAGGCTCCCGTGAAGATCGGCGTCCCGCGCGAGGTCAAGAACCACGAGTACCGCGTGGCCATCACCCCGGCGGGTGTCCACGAGCTGACCCGCCACGACCACGAGGTGTTCGTCGAACGCGGCGCCGGGCTCGGCTCCGCCGTGCCCGACGACGACTATGTCGCCGCGGGCGCCAAGATCCTGGACGGACCGGACGAGGTCTGGGCCGAGGGCGACCTGATTCTCAAGGTCAAGGAGCCGATCGAGCCCGAGTACCCGCGGATGCGCGAGGGTCAGGTCCTGTTCACGTACCTGCACCTGGCCGCGTCCAGGGCCTGCACCGACGCGCTGCTGTCCGCCGGAGTGACCGCGATCGCGTACGAGACCGTCCAGCTCCCCGACCGCTCCCTGCCGTTGCTGGCCCCCATGTCGGAGGTCGCCGGCCGCCTCGCCCCGCAGGTCGGCGCCTACAACCTGATGGCGTCCAACGGGGGCCGCGGTGTCCTTCCGGGCGGGGTGCCCGGGGTGGCCCCGGCCAAGGTCGTCGTGATCGGCGGCGGCGTGTCCGGTCTCAACGCGGCGCAGATCGCCGTCGGCATGGGCGCGGACGTGACCGTCCTGGACGTCAACGTCGACCGCCTCCGCCACATCGACGCCATCTACCAGGGCCGCCTTCGCACGCTGGTGTCCAGCGCCTACTCCCTCGAGCAGGAGGCCCGCGCCGCCGACCTCGTCATCGGCGCCGTGCTGATCCCGGGCGCCAAGGCCCCCAAGCTGGTCTCCAACGACCTCGTCGCAAGCATGAAGCCGGGGTCCGTCCTCGTCGACATCGCCATCGACCAGGGCGGCTGCTTCGAGGACTCCCGCCCGACCACCCACGCCGACCCCACCTACAAGGTGCACGAGTCGCTGTTCTACTGCGTGGCGAACATGCCCGGTTCCGTCCCGAACACGTCCACGTACGCCCTCACCGGGGTCACGCTCCCCTACGCCGTCCAGATCGCCGACAAGGGCTGGGAAGGGGCCCTGCGGTCCAACGCGGCCCTGGCCCGCGGCCTCAACACCCACGCGGGCACGCTC
Source organism: Actinomadura pelletieri DSM 43383 (assembly GCF_003634705.1). Classification (GTDB taxonomy): domain Bacteria; phylum Actinomycetota; class Actinomycetes; order Streptosporangiales; family Streptosporangiaceae; genus Spirillospora; species Spirillospora pelletieri. The sequence goes on from NZ_RBWU01000003.1 coordinate 612,332, forward strand.
GTCTACGAGCACGTGGCGGAGGCCCACAACCTCCCCCACACTCCCCTCTCCTCGATCCTGGAGTAGGCGCCGGGAGCACCGCCAGCGCATAAAGTACCCATAGGGGACGTCCCCCGAGGATTGCGAGGACGGTGATGGCGACGAGCGAGACCCCCACCCGCGGGTACACCGCCACCAAGGACCAGCTGCAGACCCGGCTGGCCCGGATCGAGGGCCAGGTGCGCGGCATCGACCGGATGGTCGAGGACGACCGCTACTGCATCGACATCCTCACCCAGATCAGCGCCGTCCAGGCCGCGCTGGACAAGGTGGCGCTCGGGCTGCTGGACGGGCATGTGCGGCACTGCGTGGCGGAGGGCGCCGAGGAGGGCAAGGGCGACGCGATGTCGACCGAGCTGATGGCGGCCGTCGGACGGCTCATGCGCCGCGGCTGAAGCTGCGGCCGAAACGATCACCCGCGCGGTCCGGCACGTTCCATGTTCTCCACGAGCGTGCGCCAGCCGTGCAGGAAGTAGGCCCGTTCCACGGGTGTGAGCGCCGCCAGCGTCCTCCGCATGGGGCGGAGCCGCCGCCAGGCGAACCGCTCGATGACGGCGCGGTGCGTCTCGGCCAGACTGACGATCATGCGTCGGCGGTCGTGTTCGTCGGGGCGCCGCTCCACGAACCCGCCGCGCTGGAGTTCCCCGACGAGCTGGCTGACCGTGGCGGGGCTGAGGCCCATGTGCCCGGCGAGGACCCCCACGGGCGACGGCCCGTGCAGAACGAGGCTCATCAGCACGGGGACATGACGCGGGTTGAGCCCGGCGGCCCGCACGTGTCCGATCAGCTCGTGCGCGTCCTCGTGCCCTCCCGAGCCTTTCAGGCTGCGCACCAGCCGTCCCATGAGCTGGACGATCGTCTCCAGGTCCGCGTCGATCCCCGCGTCGATCCCCGCGTCGATCCCCGCGTCGATCCCCGCGTCGATCGACGCGTCGGCGGAGCTCGACTCCTCGGACATACCTTGAAGTTCAACATATTTCGTGGTGCACTGCAAAACGTACGGAACGTCGCGACGTCTCCGCTTCAAGGAGGCCGATCATGGCCGAAGTCCCGTCGACCACGACGGCGCCGTCCGGCGGCGCGGCGCGCGGCGAACGGCTGGACCGGCAGACCATCCTGCTCGGCCTGGTGATCGTGTCGGGCGCGGTGATGGCGATCCTGGACACCACGATCGTCAACGTCGCGCTGGAGACCCTCGGCCGCGACTTCGACACCGGGCTGTCGACCATCCAGTGGGTGGTCACCGGCTACATGCTGGCCATGGGCACGGTCATCCCGCTCACCGGGTGGGCCATCGACCGGTTCGGCGGACGCCTCGTGTGGATGACGTCGATCACGCTGTTCGTCATCGGCTCCGGGCTGTCCGGCGCGGCCTGGAACATCGAGTCCCTGATCCTGTTCCGGGTGCTCCAGGGCCTCGGCGGCGGGATGCTGATGCCGACCGGCATGGCGATCCTGACGATGGCGGCCGGAGCGCACCGGATGGGCCGGATCATGAGCATCATCGGCGTTCCGATGCTGCTCGGTCCCGTCCTCGGGCCGGTCCTCGGGGGCTGGCTGGTCGAGGACGTCGACTGGCGCTGGATCTTCTTCGTGAACCTGCCGGTCGGCGCGCTCGCCCTCGCCCTGGCCTGGCGGAGGGTGCCGGGCGACTCCGGGGAGCGCACCCCCTCCGAACTCGACCTGCGGGGGCTGATCCTGCTGCCGCCCGGATTCGTCCTGCTGATCTACGGCCTGTCCACGGCGACGAGTCACGGCGGCTTCGGAAACGCCTCGACGATCGGCTGGCTGACCGGCGGCGTGGTCCTGGTGGGCCTGTTCGCGCTGCACAGTCTGAGGCGCGGCGAACGGTCACTGATCGACGTGCGGCTGTTCACCGACCGGACGTTCGCGACCGCGTCCGTCGGGGTGTTCTTCGTCGGCGTCGCGCTGATGGCCTCGATGCTGCTGATCCCGCTGTACTACCAGACGGCGCGCGGTGAGGGCGCGCTCGCGGCGGGTCTGCTGCTGGCGCCGCAGGGCCTCGGCGCCGCGACCGCCATGCCGATCGGCGGCGTGATCACCGACAAGTTCGGCGCGGGACGGATCGTGCCGTTCGGCATCGTGCTGCTGGTCATCGGCACGCTCCCGTTCGCGCTGGTGAAGGCGGACACCTCCTACTGGCTGCTCGGCGCCATGCTCTACGTGCGGGGGCTCGGCCTCGGCTGCACGATGATGCCGACGATGTCGGCGGCATTGACGACGCTGCGCCGTGCCGTGGTGTCGCGGGCCAGCAGCACCCTGAACATCATCCTGCAGCTCGGCGGGGCGGTCGGTACCGCGCTGCTCGCGGTCGTGCTGTCCCGCCAGATCAGCGACCGAATTCCGCAGGCGCCGGGCGACGGCGGCGCGGGCGGCGTGGAGGGGCTCCCCGAAAAGGTCAGGGAGCAGGTGGCGCCGCAGCTCGCGGAGGCGTTCGGGCACGCGTTCTGGGTGGCGCTCGCCCTCACCGCCGTACTGATCGTTCCGGCGCTGTTGCTGCCCCGGCACGCCGCCCGCGCGCAGGACGACCTGGACGCGCCGCCGATGGCGTGACGTCCGGCGGCACGCGACGGCGATCGCCGTCGGTCACACGTCGGTGTCGTCGGCCACGGCCTCGTCGCGTTCACCCGGCTCGGTCTGCTCGGTGATCCAGGCGAGATAGTCCATGCTGCCCGCCACCACCGCCGTCGCGATGATCTCCGGGGTGTCGTAGGAGTGCAGCTCGGTGATCAGCGAGGCCAGCTCGTCGAACCGGTCCGCGGAGGTCTTGAACAGCACCATCCATTCCTCCGCCGACTCGATCTCGTCCTCCCACCAGTAGGTGCTCGCGATCGGGCCGACGAGCTGCGCGCATGCCGCCAGCCGCCCGGCGACCGCGGACTTCGCCAGCTCGGCGGCCTCGGCCCGGGAGTCGGTCGTGGTCGTCACCTGCACGTAAGCGTGGGCCATGGCACGACTCCTTCCCGTTCGCCGTCCGGACACGCCCCGGACCCGGCACCGGCTACTCGACCGGGCGGACGACCAGGGCGCTGCCGCCGCCCCGCCGCGTCGGCTCCGCGACCGCCTGGACGAGCCCCGGCCGCAGGATCTCCAGCGCCGTGGCGGCGCCGATGACGCCCGCGGGCGGGCCCGGGAACGGCTCCAACCGGTGACCACGTGCGGCCAGCTCCCGCCCGTAGGCGTCGATGAACGCCTGCTCGGCGAAGACCTGCGGGGTGTTGCGCTGCGTCGCGCGCGGGGCGTTCAACGCGGCGGGCAGGGCCATGCCGAGGTCGAGACGGTTGATCAGGATCTGCAGCACGGTCGTGATGATCGTCGACCCGCCGGGCGTCCCGAGGGCCAGCCGCGGACTGCCGTCCTTGAGGACGAGCGTCGGCGCCATGCTGCTCCGCGGGCGCTTGCGCGGCCCCGGAAGGTTGGGGTCCGGCGGGCTCCCGGGCGGGGGCGGCTGGAAGGAGAAGTCGGTCAGCTGGTTGTTGAGGAGGAACCCGCGTCCGGGGACGGTGAGGCCGCTGCCGCCGAACTGCTCGATCGAGATCGTGTAGGCGACGACGTTGCCCCACTTGTCGGCGATGACGAGATGGGTGGTCTGCGGACCCTCGAAGGCCAGCGCCCTGGTCTGGGTTCCGGGCGGGACGCATGGCTCGTAGGCGCCGTCCGGCGAACCGGGCGCGACGGGCGCGGCGGCGGCCTCGTTCGGCTTGATCAGGCAGGCGCGTTCGCGGGCGAAACCGGGTGCCAGCAGCTCGGCCAGCGGCACGTTCACCTTGTCGGCGTCGCCCAGGTAGCGGGCGCGGTCGGCGTAGGCGAGCTTCGACGCCTCCAGGTAGTAGTGCAGGGCGGTGACCGGGTCGCGCCGGTCGAGCCGGAAGTTGCCGAGGATGTTCAGCGCCTCCCCCACCGTCGCGCCGCCGGACGACGACGGCGGCATCCCGTACACGTCCATCCCCCGGTAGGCGACATGGGTGGGTTCGCGGACCAGCGCCCGGTAGGCGGCCAGGTCGTCGCGTGTCATCAGGCCGGGCCGGACGTTCCGGGTCGAGGACGGGTCCACCGGCGGCCCGGCGACCGTCCGGACGATCTCCTTGCCGAGCCGTCCCTCGTAGAACCAGTCGGTGCCGCGTTTCGCCACCTGCCGGTAGGTGTCGGCGAGGTCGGGGTTGCGGAACACCGAGCCGACCGCGGGCGGTCTCCCGTCCGGCAGGAACAGCTCGCGGGTCGGGACGATGTCGCGGAAGCGGGCCGCGTTCGCCGCCGTCTGGTCGTGGAACTCCTGGTCCACGACGAAGCCGCGGTCGGCGATCCTGATGGCGGGGCGCAGCAGGTCGTCCAGGTCGCGGGTGCCGAAGCGGCGCAGCCCGAGATCCCACTGCGCGAGCGTGCCGGGCACGCCGACGCCGAGCCCGCTGGTGACGGCCTGGTCGAACGGGAGCGGCGCGCCGGTCGCCGGGTCGACGAAGGCGTCCGGGCCCATCCGCTTCGGCGCGAACTCGCGTCCGTCGATGGCGTGCACGCGGCGGGTCTTCGCGTCGTAGTAGGTGAGATAGCCGCCCCCGCCGATCGCCGCCACATAGGGCTCGGTGACGCCGAGCGTCGCGCCGGCGGCGACGGCCGCGTCCATGGCGTTGCCGCCCTGGCGGAGCACCTCGAGCGCCGTGCGGCTCGCGTCCGGGTCGACCGTCGACACCGCGCCACCGAAACCGGTCGCGACCGGTTGCTTGACCGGCGGCCGGGGATGCGTTTGGTCCAGCGCGATCGCCGCCGCGGGCACGGTCAGGGACGCGGTGGCGGCGAGCGCGAGCACGAGGACGGCCGCGCGGCGCCGGGCGCGGAACGGCCCGGACCTCGGTAGCGGCCTCGAACTCGGGCTCGGACTCGCTGTCTTCGAGGACGATGGGGAGCGCGGCATCGGGCCTCCAAGGGAACACGGCGCCCCTACGGTTTCACCGATCTTCGCCGGATGCCACCGTCCGCACCGGCCGACCCCGGACGCGGTGTCCCGGGACGGCGCACAAAGATCGTAAAGCGCTTTCCGTCCGGCCATTTAGGCGATTTCGCCCGGAACGTTCCACGAGAAACTCAATCAAGCGTGCGCCGTCCGTGAGGGCGGCGCTGCGGCACGTCGCCTACCTGCCGGTTTGGCAGGATTCGCCAACAGCTCTATGACGTGGATCACCCGGAAAACGTTGCGATTATGCTCATACCTGGTGAATTCTTAGGGATTCGACAAGCCGTCACCTCGCGAACAGCGGCGCGGGTTCAGGGCCTGGGGGGATACCTATGACCTGGGACATGCGCATGCGCAACAACATGTTCCGGCGCCTGCCCGTGGAGCAGGCGACCGGCAAGATCTACGGTGGCCGGCATCGGCTTCGCGTGGTGTACCGGACCCGAGATCTCGTCGTCCTCGGTCTCGGTGTGATGATCGGCTCCGGCATCTTCAAGATCGCGGGTGAGCAGGCCGTCTCGACCGCCGGTCCCGGCGTGATCCTGTCCTTTCTCATCGCCGGTGCCGTGTGTCTGCTCGTCGCGCTCGCCCTCGCCGAGCTGTCCTCGATCATTCCGGTGGCGGGCAGCGCCTACTCCTTCAGCTACGTCGCGTTCGGCGAGGTATGGGCGTGGATCGTCGGCTGGGCGCTGGTGATGGAGCTGCTGCTCGCCGCGTCGGTGCTGGCACGGGTCTGGTCGCTGTACGCGGCGCAGACGCTCAACGACTTCGGGGTTCCGATACCCGGGTGGCTCGGTGACCTGATCGGTCAGCAGAAGGGCCCCGACCTGTTCGCGTTCGTCATCCTGTTGCTGGTCGTGCTGATGCTCGCCACCGGCAGCCGGATGAGCCTGCGGACGCTGTGGTTCATGGTGATGGCCAAGCTCATCGTCGTCGGGCTGGTCATCGCCACCGGGCTGAAGTTCTTCAGCCCCGACAACGTCACCCCTTTCCTCCCGCCCGCCCGACCGGCTCCCGAGGGCGACAAGACGGCCCTGGACGCCCTCCTCGGGGCGGTCGGCGGCGGCAGTCCCGAGGTGTTCGGCGTCTGGGGCCTGTTCGCGGCGGCGCCCGCGATCGCGTTCGCCTATGTGGGCTTCGACCTGATCGCGACCTCCGCCGAGGAGACCGAGGACGCGCCCCGCAAGGTGCCGCGCGGCATCCTCACGGCCCTGGTCACCGCGGTCGTGCTGTACGCGGCCGTGGCGGTCGTACTGGTCGGCATGGTCGGCATGGACGGCTTCGCCCGGCTCAACCCCGACAAGCTGCTGATCGCCGCGGCGTTCGACTCGGTCGGGGCCGGCGCGATGGGCAAGCTCGTCAACGTGGGCGTGATGGTGGCGCTGACCACCGTGATCCTGGTTCTGGTGATCAGTCTGACGCGGGTGGTGTTCTCGATGTCGCGCGACGGGCTGCTGCCGCGTCCGCTGGCGTCGATGAGCCGCCGCTACAAGGTGCCGTCCCGGGCCACGCTGGTGTCGGGCGGCGCGGCGCTGGTGACGTCCCAGACGATCGACGTGCTCACGCTGGAGCAGCTCGTGGTGATCGGGACGCTGTTCGCGTTCCTGTTCGTCCCGGCCGCGATGCTGGCGCTGCGGCGCAGCCGGCCCGACCTGCACCGTCCGTTCCGGGTGCCAGCCGCGCCGTTCACCGCCGTCGTGACGATCATCGCGGTGGGCTGGCTGATGCTGAACCTGAAGGTCGAGACCTGGGCGTACTTCGGGATCTGGATGGTCCTCGGGGTGCTGCTGTACCTGGTGTACGGGCGGCAGAAGAGCCAGTTGAAGCTCCTGCTGGACGAGCCGCCGTCCCGGCAACCCCCGGCCTCCCAGCAGTCCGTGGCGCCGCCCCCGGGCGTGCCCGTCCTGCCCGCGCCGCACCATGACCCGCGGTCGTTCCCGTACCGGGACGCGGCGCCGAGCGGCGAGTACCCGGGCCAGTCCGGCACCTGGCCGTCCGACCCGCGGCCGGGGGCACCGGAGGACCCGTACGCGTCCGGGCGGTACTCGACCGGACGGCAGTCGACCGGCCAGTTCTCCCGGGAGAGCGAGACGTCCACGAACCTGTTCGGCAGTGCCTCGTACCCGTACGGCTCCGGCTCCCATCCGTCCGGCCCGCAGGAGTCCGGACAGTATTCGTCCCGCGCTGAGCAGCAGCCCGGGTCGGACCAGTACGGGAGCGGCCATTACACGTCCGACCGGCACGGGAGCGGTCAATACGGGAGCGACCAGTACGGGAGCCAGTACGGAAGCGGTCAATACGAGAGCGACCAGCACGGGAGCGGCCAGTACACGTCCGACCTGTACGGAAGCGGCCAGTACGGGTCGTACCAGCCGGGCCCGGGTCGGCCGGCGGCGTCCGGGCCGTATCCCTCCGAGCCGCACGCTTCCGGCTCCTACCCGACGGATCCACGGGAGAGCGCGCGTCCACACGATGAGGAGCGGCACGAGGAGCCCCCGTACCCCGGCGGACGGCACCGCCGCTGAGGCCGATTCCCGAAGATTCAGTTTTGTAAGATTCCGCCGAACTTAGCGGGCGTCGCTCCCCCGGAGCGGCGCCCGCGCTCGTTCGTCCCGGCGAAAGGGCTGGACACCGGCATCCCTCCGCGCTACGTTGTACTCAACTTGAGATGAACTCATACTGAGACTTACTCAGTTCGAGAGTGACAGGAGGAGGCACGGATGACTCCGGATCCGGCGCGCGACGAGAGCGAGTTCCTCGCGAACTATGACCCGCGCGACTACGACCCGGTCTCCGTGACGGTGGACGTCGTCGCCCTCACCATCCGGGACGGAGCCCTGCACGTGCTGCTGGTGCGGCGCGGGAACGCCCCGTACGCCGGGATGTGGGCGCTGCCGGGCGGTTTCGTCCAGGCGGGCGGGCCGCTCCAGGGCACCGACGCCGAGGACCTCAGCAACGCGGCCGTCCGCGAACTCGCCGAGGAGACCGGACTCAGCGCCAAGGGCGGCGCGCTCGGCCGCATGCACCTGGAACAGCTCGCCACCTACGGCTCCCCCGGCCGCGACCCGCGGATGCGCGTCATCTCCGTCGCCTACCTGGCGTTCGCGCCGGAGCTGCCCGACCCCGAGGCGGGCGGCGACGCCGCCGACGCGGCCTGGGTGCCGGTCGACGCCCTCGGCCTCACCGAGTCCGGGGACCAGCGCCCGGGAACGACCCGCCGGCTGGCGTTCGACCACGCGCGGATCCTGTCGGACGGCCTGGAGCGGGCGCGCGGCAAGCTCGAGTACACGCCGCTCGCCACCGCGTTCTGCGGCGCCGAGTTCACGATCCCGGAGCTGCGCGCGGTCTACGAGGCGGTGTGGGGCGAGGAACTGCACGCCGGGAACTTCCACCGGAAGGTGCTGTCGGTGCCCGGGTTCGTGGAGAGCACCGGCGAGACGTCCGACCGTGGCGGGCGGCGCGGCGGTCCGCGGCCCCGCCTGTACCGGGCCGGTGACGCCCGCCTCCTGCACCCCGCGCTGCTGCGGCCCAGCCGGGAGGAGGAGATCCGATGAACGACCGGGCGCTCGACGACGCGCTGGCGCGGCTCGACCGGGTGCGCGTCCCCGCCGACCTGTTCGGGGAGGACGAGGTCGAGGCGGCGCGGCGGTACCGGCGGCTGGCGCGGCTCGTCCACCCCGACGCGACCGGCGGCCGCACCCGCGACGCGTTCGTCAGGCTGAACGCGCTGTGGCGCGCCTACACCCGAGACGACACCACCACGATCACGACCCGCCGCCACGCCTACCGGCTCGACGGCGACGCGATCGGCGGCGACCTCGCCGAGCTGTACACGGCGATCCCGGACGCCGGGGGGAGCGCCGTGCTGCTGAAGATGCCGCGCGACCCCCGCGACGGTGACCTGCTGGAACGCGAGGCCGAGGCACTGCGGCAACTCTCCCGGGACGGCGACGAACGGTTCCTGCCGTACGTGCCGTGCCTGATCGAGTCGTTCCGGCACCGGGACGCCTCGACGGGCGCGCAGCGGCAGGTCAACGTGATCGCCGCGCTGGACGGCTGCCACACCCTGACCGAGGTTCGGCGGGCGTTCCCGGACGGCCTCGACCCCCGCGACGCGGCCTGGATGTGGCGGCGGCTGCTCGTCGCCCTCGGGTTCGCGCACCGGGCCGGCGTGCTGCACGGCGCCGTCCTGCCCGACCATGTGCTCATCCACCCGGAGAAGCACGGGCTCGTCCTGGTCGACTGGTGCTACTCCGTTCCCGGCCGGCACGCGACCGACGGGGCCGCCCGCGTCCCGGCGATGGTCGACCGTTACGCCGACCGGTACCCGCCGGAGGTGCCGGGACGGCAGGCGGCCGGCCCGGCCACCGACATCTTCATGGCCACCCGCTGCATGCTCGACCTGATGGGCGACAAGGCCCCGAAGGCGATGCGCACCTTCGCGCGCGGCTGCCTGCTCCCCGCGCGGAACCGGCGCCCCTCGGACGCCTGGCGCCTGCTGGCCGAACTGGACGAGCTGCTGGCGCGGCTCTACGGCCCGCGGCGTTTCCGCCCCTTCCACCTGCCCACCGCACACTGAGGAGACGACCATGGGAAGCGGACACTGGTCCACCGACGTCTACGCCGCGCGCGCCAGCTACCGCGCGTCCACCGGCGCCAGCGCGTTCGCCTACTCCGACGGCGGCGCCACCACCGTCCACGCCGACCTGGACCCGTCCGGGGTGACCGTCCGGGAGAGCCGGGACTCCGACGACCACCCCGAATCACTGGCGATCGGCGTCCTGTTCGACGTGACCGGCTCGATGCGGAGGGTGCCGCGGACGCTCCAGTCCAGGCTGCCCGACCTGCTCGGACTGCTGCTGCGCAAGGGATACGTCGAGCACCCGCACATCCTGTTCGGCGCGATCGGCGACGCGACCTGCGACCGGGCGCCCCTCCAGATCGGCCAGTTCGAGGCCGACAACCGGATGGAGGACGACCTCGGCAAGATCCTCCTCGAGGGCGGGGGCGGCGGTCAGATGACCGAGTCCTACGAGCTGGCCCTGTACTTCATGGCCCGGCACACCGCGATCGACTGCTTCGAGAAGCGCGGACGGCGCGGCTACCTGTTCATGATCGGTGACGAGCTGGCGTACCCGAAGGTCAAGCGGCACGAGGTCGCGAACGTCATCGGCGACGAACTGCGGGCGGACATTCCGGTCGCCAAAATCGTCCGCGAGGTCCAGCGGATGTACGACGTGTACTACATCATCCCGGAGGGGGCCTACCACGCCGGCAGCCGCGAGCTGAAGGACTTCTGGCACGACCTGCTCGGCCAGAACGTGATCTACCTGGACGATCTCGACGCCGTGTCCGAGACGATCGCGCTGACGGTCGGGCTGGGCGAGGACGCCATCGATCTCGGGGAGGGCCTGGACCACCTGGCGGAGACCGGTTCGGACGCGGGCGCGTCGGTGTCGCGGGCGCTGGCCCGGCTGGACGCGTCCCGGGCACCCGTCGCGGTGTCGTCCACGCCTCCCGGGCTGGACGGCTCGCGCCCGTCGTCGACCACGCGCCTCTGACCATGGACCACGTGATCGTCGTCGACCTCGGCTTCGGGGACGCGGGCAAGGGCACGGTCGTCGACCACCTGTGCTCGGCGAACCCTCCCTCCCTGGGCGGACGACCCTCCGGTCAGAGAGGGGTGAAGGCCGTCGTCCGGTTCAACGGCGGCGCCCAGGCGGCGCACAACGTCGTGACCCCGGACGGACGCCACCACACGTTCGCCCAGTTCGGGTCGGGGACGTTCACACCGGGCGTCCGGACGCACCTGTCGCGGTTCATGCTCGTCGACCCGCTGGCGCTCGCCGCCGAGGCCGACCACCTCCGGGAGGTCGGCGTCGGCGACGCCCTGGACCGGCTGACCGTCGACCACGACGCCCTGCTGACGACGCCGTACCATCGGGCCGCGAACCGCGCGCGGGAGTCCGCGCGCGGCGCGGCACGCCACGGGTCGTGCGGCATGGGCATCGGGGAGACCGCGTCCTACGCGCTCGCGCACGACGACGCGCCCCGGGTCGGCGACTGCCGGTCACCGGCGCGGCTGCGGCGGCGGCTGGCCGCGCTGCGCGACTGGTACCGCGACACGTTCCCGTCCGGCGCCCGCGTCCCGGACGTCGACGCCTGCGTGGACGCGTTCACCGCCTTCGGCGACCGCGTCGAGATCGTCGGCGGCGACCACCTGCGGCGCCTGCTCCACGCCGGGACCGTGGTGTTCGAGGGCGCGCAGGGCGTCCTGCTGGACGAGTGGCACGGCTTCCACCCGTACACGACGTGGTCGACGACCACGTTCGCCAACGCGGAGACGCTGCTGGCGGAGGCGGGCGGGGCCGCGGCGCGGCTCGGGGTGCTGCGCGCGTACGCGACCCGCCACGGCCCCGGCCCGTTCGTGACCGAGGACCCGGCGCTGACCGCGGACCTGCCCGACCCGCACAACGCCGCGGGCCGCTGGCAGGGCGCCTTCCGCGTCGGCCATCTCGACGCGGTCGCGCTCCGCTACGCGCTGGACGTGACGGGCGGTGTGGACGGCCTCGCGGTCACGCATCTGGACGTCGCGGGGGCGCGTCCGGACCTGCGGATCTGCGAGGCCTACACCATCGGCGGCGAACGGGTCGGGCGTCTGGAGACCGGGCCGCCCGACCTGGACAGGCAGGCCGCCCTCACCCGCCTCCTGCGTACCGCCCGTCCCGTCTACGCGTCGCTCGGACGCGCGGACGAGACGATCGAGGACGTGCTGGAGACCCCGGTCGTCCTCCGCTCCTTCGGCCCCACCTCGGCCGACAAGACGATTCGGCCGCTACGGGAACGGGACCCTGCGTCGGCGGGCGCCGGCACCGACCTGACATGATCGGGACATGCTTCAGGTCTGCCCGAACGGACGCCGGACCGAGGGCGTACCCGTCTCGCCGGAGGAGATCGCGGTCGCGGTCCGCGCCGCCGTCGACGTCGGCGCGCAGGACGCGCACGTGCATCCGCGGGACGACACGGGCGCCGACACCGTGGACCCGGTCCATGTCGCCGCCGCCGTCGACGCCGTGCGCGCGTCGACACCGTCCATCCAGATCGGGGTGACCACCGGCGCGTGGACGACGCCCGACCCGATCGAACGCGCCGCCCAGATCCGCGCCTGGACCGTCCTGCCCGACCACGCGTCGGTGAACTTCCACGAGGACGGCGCCGACCTCGTCGCCGAGGCGCTCTTCGAACGCGGCGTCGCCATCGAGGCCGGGATCTTCTCCGGCACCGACGGCGCCGAACGGTTCCTGCGCTGGCCGCACGCCCACCATGTGCTGCGGGTCCTCGCCGAGGTCACCGACCCCGACCCGGAGACGGCGACCGGGACGGCGAAGGCCCTGCTGCACGACCTCGGCACCCGGCACGGCCGTCCGGTCCTGTTGCACGGGGAGGACGGCGGCGCGTGGCCCGTCCTGCGGCTCGCCGTCCGGCTGAACCTGGACGTCCGTATCGGGCTGGAGGACACGCTCGTCCTTCCCGATGGGGCGCCCGCCGCCGACAACGCCGCCCTCGTCCAGACCGCCCGGGCCCTGCTCACTCCCTGAACAGGGCTCGCCTTCAGGAACGCGGATTCTGCCCGGCGTCGGCGTCCATCCGCGCCCAGTCGGCCTCCCACATCTCGTCCCGGTGCCGGTCGCAGCGTCGCCGGACGAGCAGGTAGGCGATCCCCAGCGGAATCGCCGCGCCGAGGACCGTCGCGGCGCCGGCGTAGGCGGCGTCGGTCACCGTGCGGCTGTGCGGGCGGGGACGGACGGTCGGGTCGCCCGACCGGTCGACCCAGATGACCCGTTGCGCGCCGACCTTGGCGTTCTTCCAGCTCGGCAGCGTTCCGGAGCGGACCTTGCCGTCCGGGGCCTGCCAGGAGGCCTGGACGGTCTCGTGGACGTACCGGTCACCGGACGTACCGATCCCGCCCGTCGAGGTGACCGTCGCGACGACCTGGCGGCGGTCGGCGCGTTCGGCCTTCTCCGCGCGCATCCCCGCGTCATAGGACCAGGACCCGGTCAGGGCCGCCAGCGGCGGCGCCATGACGAGCAGCAGCATGAGCAGCGCGAACGCGATCGCCCGCTGCACGCGGTCGACCCGGCGGCGCAGCGCGTTGCGCTCCAGACCGAGCCGCCTGCGCGCCCTGACGAGCGGCGAGTCGCCGCGCCCGTTGCCGGACCTGCGCACTTGCGTCACCTCCCCGGGGAGTTCCCTCCCGGCAAGAGGCCCTCAGCCTTCATCTTCGGCCATCTTTTCCCAGGATATTCCCGAGTCCGTTGATCGGCACCTGACCGCTGGCCGAATCCTTTCCGGAATCACGCCCGCCATGCGGGATTGATGTCCACTTTCGGCCATGGTTTCGGTTTTGATCCTGGTCGGTGCCGTGGACGGCCAACGCGAGCAGGGCCCCGAGGACGCACAGCCCGGCGGTGATCCAGAAGATCTCCTGGTACTCGGTGCGCAGCGCGTCCTGGACCGCCGCGTTGTAGATCTTCAACTGCCGGGCGAACTCGTCCTTCGGCATCAGGAACGGCAGCGGCGGCCGCAGATCGGCCGTCAACGCGTGGAACCGGTGGAACCCCCACGCCGACAGCGCGGAGATGCCGAGCAGCATCCCCATCATCCGTGCCACGACCACGGCGGCCGACGCCACACCGTGCCGGGCCGCCGGGACGAACGCCAGCGCCGCCGACGACACCGGCGCGATCACCAGCCCGAGCCCGAACCCGGTGACGACGAGATCGACGTCCATCCTCGGCAGCGGCCCGTACGACGCGTCCGCCAGATTCGCGGGCCACCCCGCGATCAGCAGATAGCCCACGGCGGCGATCGCCATGCCCGCCGCCATCGGCCACCGCTCCCCCACCCGCCTCGCGATCACCCCGCCGGCGACCGCCGCGACCGGCAACGCCACCAGGAACCGGGTCAACAGCAGGGCGCCGTCCGTGGCGTCCTTGCGCAGCACGGTCTGCGCCACCAGCACGACGTCCACCAACGTCACCATCAGCGCCGCGCCCGACAGCAGACTCACGCCCAACGTCGCCAGCAACGGCCCCCGCCGCACACCCGACAGGTCGAGCAGCCTCGTCCTCGCCCTGATCTCCCAGAGCACGAAGACCACCAGCACGACCACACCGGCCACCAGCACGGGCAGCCCCCAGGGCGGCAGCGCCGACTCCTCCGGCTCCGGGTTGTACACCCCGGCGACCAGCAGCCCGAGCCCCACCGCCAGCAGCAGCCCGCCCACCACGTCCACCCCGGGCCGCGGCCCCTCCACACGCCCGCCCGGAACCGCGTACTGGACGGCCACCATCGCCACCGCCACCAGCGGTACGTTCACCCAGAAGATCATCCGCCAGTCCGCGACGGCCGCCACACCCGCCCCGTACAGCGGACCGAGCACACTCCCCAACTCCTGCGCCGCCCCCACCGCGCCGAGCACCACCGGCCGCTGCCGCGCGTCCCACAGATCACCGGCCAGCGCCATCGTCACCGGCAACAGCGCCCCGCCCGCGACGCCCTGCACCACCCGTCCCGCCGTCAGCACCGGCACACCGTCCGCCAGCGCCGTCACCACCGACCCCACCGCGAAGAACAGCAGACACGCCTGAATCAACGGCCGCCGACCGAACCGGTCCGACAACTGCCCCAGCAACGGCATCGCCGCCACATACCCCAGCAGAAACCCGGTCAGAACCGGCGTCACCCGCTCCAGCCGGTTGATCGGAATGTCGAGATCCCGGACGACCGGCACCAGGATCGTCGTGACGACATAGGCGTCCAGCGCGGCCAGCAGCACCACCGCGCCGCCCGCCCCCACCGCGACCCGGCGGCGCCCCCTCACCGCGGCGCGCTGAACTTGTAGGGCGCGTCGAACTCCGTGAACGAGATCGTCACCGTGCCCCGCTCCTTCGGGAACCGGCCGCGCACCTTCACCAGCCGATGATCCGTCCGGCTCACCCACACCTGCCCCTCAAGGTCGGTGTCGATCCCCGGGATCAAGGCCGCCGCCTGCTCCCGAGGCAACCGCGCCGCGACCCGGTTCGTCTCCTTACCGTCCACCTTCTCGACCGCCTCCGCCCGCGGCTCCGCCGCCGACGTCAACAACCCCGCGATCCCTCGCCGCGGATCCAACACCGCCGACGGGTCGTACATGGTCGCCGCCAAAGCCTTCGGAAGCTTGCGCCACCCGCCCGTCGCCGCGTTGATATAGATGCTGTCGCCCAACGCGACGACCTTCATCTCGACGTTCTGGCCCTGCTGCTCGACCGTCAACGTTCCCTCCGCGTCCCCGGCGCGGAGCAGCTTCATGTCGCCGCCCTTCACGATGACCGGCGTCCTGCCGTCCGACTTCATCGTGAACGCCACGCTCTTCACGTTCCCCATCGCCTGCGCCGCATCCCGCAACGTCCGCGCGGCGACGAAGTCCGCCTTCTTCCCGGGCTCATCCGACCCGCCCCCGTCACACGCCGCGGCGAACAACAACCCCGGCAACAAAAGAACGAGAACGAGAATGCGCTTGGACATACGCCGGACCCTACCGACGGGTACCCGTAACCGTCACTCGGTACCGAGGATGACTTCGCTGCTCCTCAAGTAGGACCCGCCCCAATCTCGGTGGCCCCTCCGAACGACCCGCCGCTAAGATGACAACCGGCCACGCCCCCACCGTCACCGGGGGACGCCCGGGGCGGTAGCTCAGCCGGTCAGAGCAGGAGACTCATAATCTCTGGGTCGCGGGTTCGAGTCCCGCCCGCCCTACGGACCTAGGCGAGGTGTGTCCGCGGAGAGCGCGGACCGGGGGTCCTTCGCCATGTCTTTCTGGGGGGCGACCCCCAGACCCCCGATGTGGGGGCTCCGCCCCCACGCCCCCTGCGGCTGGGGTTTGCGGTCAACCTTGCTGTCGGCGCGGATACGGGAAAAGCCGAGGGGGGTGACTCCAGGGCCTCGATGTGGGGGCTCCCCCTGCGGCTAGGGTTTGCGGTTGGCCTTGCCGTCGGCGCGGATGCGGGGAAAGCCGAGAGTGCATCTTCGAACGCTCGCCTGAACACGCATCGCGGGGCTCTGCACCCTGGCGGCAAGCGACAAGGCTCTCTCGAAACGCCCGCCTGACGACACCCCGGGACTCGCGATGAAGGGCTCCGCCCCCTTGGGAGGTTCGGGAGCAACCTCACTGTCAGGGCAGATGCGGGGAGAGCTGTAGGACTCTCTCGAAACGTTCGCATGTCGGTGCGCCTGAACACATAGCGGGGCACCCCCTCTGGGGGCCCTGGTCCGAAGTCAGCCTCACTGTCAGGGCAGATGCGGGGAGAGCTGAACCGAACCTCTTTCATACGCCCATCTGGCGGGGTGGCTCAGCGGAGGGTCAGGCGGGCCAGGTTGGGGGGCGTTTTTGGAGGAAGGCGGTCATGCCCTCCTGGGCCTCGGGGGTCAGGGCGGACGCGGCCATCACCTCGATCGCGTAGGTGTAGGCGTCGGATTCTGGGCGGTCGAACTGGGCGTACATGGCCTGTTTGCCCAGGGCCTTGCTGCGGGGGCTGCCCTGGGTGGCGCGTTGGAGCAGGTCGTGGGTCGCCTTGTCCAGGTCGTCGTCGGGGACGGCGTAGTTGATCAGGCCCCAGTCGGCGGCGGTGGCGGCGTCGAAGATCTCGCCGGTGAGGGCCATCTCGGCGGCGCGTTTGCGGCCGATGTTGTGGGAGATCGCGACCAGGGGGGTGTGGCAGAACCAGCCGCCCTTTCCGCCGGGGGTCGCGAAGCCCGCGCTGGTCGCCGCGACGGCCAGGTCGCAGCTCGCGACGAGTTGGCAGCCCGCGGCCGTGGCGAGACCGTGCACGCGCGCCACGACCACCTGGGGGACGGACTGGATCGTCCGCATCAGCTCGGTGCACACCTGGAGCAGGTCGCGGACGTCGGCGTGGGAGGCGCCCGTCATGTCGGCGAAATCGTGCCCGGCGGAGAAGACCGGGCCGTTCGCCGCGAGGATGACGCCGCGGGCGTCGGTGGCTCCCACCTCGCGGAACGCTTCGGTGAGAGTGAGCAGGAACGCCCGGGACAGTGCGTTACGGCGGCGCGGACGGTTCATCGTGATCGTGGTGAAGGCTCCGTCGCGCCGGACCAGAACGTCGTCTTCGCTCATGCTCCCGACGTTACGTCAGACCCTCGTCGTACGGTGGGGCCACCGGACGTGCCGAGGGGGTATGGCCATGAAGCTGCTCACCGCGACCAACTCCACCCAGGGATTCCGCGACAACGACTTCGACTGGTGCGTCGAAGGTGAACTGGTCCATATCGGGATGGTCTGCGCCCGTGACCAGGACGACCCGGACGGCGGCTGCGGCTGCGGCCGTTCGTTCGCCGGGCTCAACTCCCATCGCGCCACCACCACCGCGATGGTTCGGGAGATCCCCGGGTTCACCGGCGACGACTACGTCCTGGCGATCAGATCGAGTCTCGAACAGCAGGGCTGCGACCCGGCGTTCGCCGAGCACGAGGCGGCGCTGATGCGGTGCCTGGTCCGCGACTGGCCGGTGGGGGCGATCGTCGAGCGCAGGCTGGATGAGATCGTGGTACGGCACGTCCTTCAGCCCTAGGAGGGTTCATGCTCGTCGCGTTCTCGGTGACCCCGCTCGGCGTGGGCGAGGAGGTCGGAGAGTACGTCGCGGAGGCGGTGCGGGTGGTGCGCGAGAGCGGGCTGCCGAACCGTACCGACGCGATGTTCACGACCGTGGAGGGCGAGTGGGACGAGGTGATGGCCGTGGTGAAGGCCGCCGCCGACGCCGTCGCGGCCAGGGCGCCGCGGGTGAGCCTGGTCGTCAAGGCCGACCTGCGGCCCGGTGTGACCGGGGCGCTCGACGCCAAGGTCGAGTCCGTGGAACGGCACCTGCGTTCGTGATTCCGTGAAACAGGCCTGTGCGCCGTTCGTGCCGCCTCTGGCGAAGTTCCGTAGGCGCTCGACGGCCGTGCCGTGGTCGCCGGGCTTCGTCCACGGCGCCTCGTCCCCGATGAGCTGGAAGGCGTCGACGAGTTCCTGCTCGTCGCCGTCCTCGAAACGCAGGGTGCCGTCGTCCGACGACCCGTACAGCACGGCGCCGGCGAGACAGTCGGCCTGGAGTTCGGCGGCGGGCGACACCAGGCCGCGGCGCAGCCGGTTCTGGACGGCGTGTCCCCACTCGTGCGCGATCACGAGGTAGACCCAGGCGTCGCCGCGCGCGTACCCCGACCGCATCAGGTGCGCGTCCCACGCGACGAAGTCCCCGGACGGGCAGTAGGCCGCGTTGTCCCGGGCCAGGGGCTCGCCGTCGCATCGCGGCACCGTCCGGAGATCGCGGCCGTCGTAGAGTCCGACGACGCGCGGTGACCTGTACCGGCCGGTGAACAGCCGGTTCCAGTGCCGCCGCCAGTAGTCGTCGGTGATCGTCTCAGCCGTGCGGAGATCCTCTCGGAACTCGTCCTCGTCGAACGCGGCGGCGCGAGGAACGGCGGGCTTGGTGTGCTGTGGGGAGGGGTCGAGCGCGCACGCGCTGGTGAGGGCCAGTGCGCAGGCGAGGGCGAGGGTGGTCAGGGGACGTTTCGGGAGGTGCGGTGCCGACTCCGTCATGCCCGGACATACGTATGCGCGGCGCGGAGAGGATGAACGTCAGGCGTCGGCGACGAGGCGGGCGGCGACGCGGTCGAGGACGACCAGTTCCTCCGCCGGAAGGTCGCGCAGGATCGGCGGCGGGCTGTCCAGGATGCGTTCGGCCCTGGCCGCGGCGGCACGTCCCGCCTCGGTCACCGTGACGATCTTGGAGCGGCGGTCGGCGGGGTTCGTGGACCGTTCGACCAGGCCGCGACCGACCAGGTCGTCCACGACGAGGGTGGTGTAGGGGCGGTCGGTGAGCAGGTCGTCGGCGAGGTCGCGCAGCGTCATCGGCTCCTTGGCGGCGACGATATGGCGCAGCGCCTTGATCCGGATGAAGCTCATGCCGAGCGCCTCGGTGGCCTCATGCCGCCGGTCGGCGCGTTCGTGCATCAGGATCCGCAGGTTGTGCCAGGCCCGCGCCGCCATCTCGGAGCGCGGGTCCGGCGCCTCGGTGGATTGGGTGGCGGGCTCGGTCATGGGGCGCTCGCTCCCGTCACGTGACGTTCCTCCGCGTCGAACAGACCGGCCGTGCGCGCGGCGCTGCGGGCGGCCCGGCGGCCGGTGGTGGCCGTTCCGAGGACGAGGACCGCGGCGGCGCACCCGACCAGGACCCAGTATGCCGGGCGGGCGGCGGACTCGAACGCGGACGCGGCGAAGGCGCCGGACATCCCGGCGGCGAGCACGGCGCCGAAGACGGCGACGCCGAGCGCCTGCCCGACCTGCCTGCTGGTCGACGCGACCGCCGCGGCCACCCCCGCCTGCGCGCGCGGCATCCCCGACACGGCGGTGTTGGTGACCGGGGAGTTCACGGCGCCGAACCCGATGCCGAACAGCACGTACGCGGCGAACAGGGTGATGTCGCGGGTCTCGCCGTCGAACACGGCGAACAGCAGCCCGCTGCCGAGCATCGCCGCACCGGCGATCTGGAGTGGCAGGCGCGGGCCGCGCCGGCCGACGAGCCGTCCCGACAGCGGCGCGGACACGGCCGTCATCGCGGCCATCGGCAACAGGTACAGCCCGGCTTCGAGCGCCGACAGCCCGCGGACGTTCTGCAGGTAGAGGGTGTTGAGGAACATGAACCCGCCGAGCGCCGCGAAGCTGCTGACGGCGATGACGGTCGCGCCGGCGAACGGGACGCTGCGGAAGAAGCGCAGGTCGATGAGGGGTTCGCGGGCGCGGACCGCGTGCCGGGCGAACCCGATGAGCGACGCGGCGGCGACGAGGGCGGCGCCGTAGACGATCGGGTGGCCGAAGCCGTGTCCGGGGACCTCGATGATGGCGAACGTCAGCGACCCGAGCAAGACGATCAGCAGGGCCTGGCCGAGCGGGTCGGGACGGCGCGGGCGCGGCGCCCGGGACTCGGGGACGAACAACGCGGTCAACACGAACGCGGTCACCCCGATCGGCACGTTCAGCCAGAAGATGGCACGCCAGCCGACGGACTCGACGAGCAGCCCGCCGACGAGCGGCCCCATCGCCATGCTGATGCCGACGACACCGCCCCAGACGCCGATGGCGCGGGCCCGCTCGCGCGGCTCGGTGAACACGTTCGTGATGATCGACATGGCGACGGGGTTGAGCATCGACCCGCCGACCGCCTGGACGACCCGGGCGGCGACGAGCAGGTCGAGGGACGGCGCGAGGCTGCACAGCACGGACCCGGTGACGAACAGCGTGAGCCCGGTCTGGAACACACGACGGCGGCCGATCCGGTCGCCGGTGGAGCCGGACAGGATCAAGAGCGACGCCAGGGTGATCAGGTAGGCGTCGATCGTCCACTGGAGTCCGGAGAGGGAACTGTCGAAGTCGTCCTGGAGCGTCGGCAGCGCGACGTTGAGGATCGTGTTGTCGAGGCTGACGATGAGCAGGCTCATACAACAGATGGCCAGCACCGCGATGCGGCGCCCGGGGGTGAGCTCTGGCATCCCGCCTCCAATCGTTGTATGCCTACAACCATTGGAAGGCTACAACCATTCCCGGGGTGCTCAGCCCACCGCGTTGATCCGGGTGCGCGCCGCCGGGACGACGAGCGGGCTTCCGGTCTCCGGGCAGTCGATGACCCGGCACGGCAGCCCGAACACCTCCTCGACCAGTTGAGCGGTCACGACCGAGCCGGGGTCGCCCTCGGCGACGATCCGGCCGTCCCGCATGGCGATCAGGTGCGTGGCGTAGCGGGCGGCGGAGTTGAGGTCGTGCAGGACGGCGACGACCGTGCGGCCCTCCTCGTGGAGCCGCGCGCACAGGTCGAGGACCTCGATCTGGTGCGCGATGTCCAGGTAGGTCGTCGGCTCGTCCAGAAGGAGCAGCGGGGTCTGCTGGGCCAGCGCCATCGCGATCCAGACCCGCTGCCGCTGCCCGCCCGACAGCTCGTCGACCGTCCGCTCGGCGAGGTCCTGGACGCCGGTCGCCTCCATCGACTCGGTGACGATCCGCTCGTCCTCCGTCGACCACTGCCGCAGCAGGCTCTGGTGCGGGTACCGGCCCCGGGAGACCAGGTCGGCGACCGTGATCCCCTCGGGCGCGATCGACGACTGCGGAAGCAGCCCGAGCGTGCGCGCCAGCTTCTTGGCGGGCCAGTCGACGATCGGACGGCCGTCCAGGACGACGGCCCCGCCGGACGGCCGCAGGATCCGGGCGAGGGCCCGCAGCAGAGTCGACTTCCCGCACGCGTTCGGACCCACGATCACGGTGAACGACCCGTCGGGGACGACCACGTCGAGGTTCTCGACGATGGTGCGTCCGTCGTAGCCGAGCCTGAGCCCGGTGCCGGTGAGTCGAGCCATTTCTCAGATCCGTCCCGTCTTGCGTTCGGTCACCAGGAGCCAGACCAGGTACGCGCCGCCGAGGAGCCCGGTCACGACACCGACCGGGAGCTGGTGGCCGGGGAAGGCCCGCTGAGCCGTCCAGTCGGCGACCACGAGCAGCGCGGCGCCCATGCACGCCGCGGGCAGCAGGTTCGGGCCCGGGGTGCGGCTGAGGCGCCGGGCGAGCTGCGGCGCGGTCAGCGCGACGAACGCGACCGGCCCGGCCGCCGCCGCGGCGAACGAGGTGAGCAGCACCGCCGCCGCGAGCATGATGAGCCGGACCCGTTCGATGGGCACGCCGAGCCCGTGCGCCGCGTCGTCGCCCATCTCCAGCATCCGCAGCGCCCGCCCGCAGCCGACGAGGACGAGCGGTCCGAGGACGGCGAGCGCGACGAGCACCGGCGCGGAGTCGGCCCAGTCGCGGCCGTCCAGGCTGCCGGTCAGCCACAGGACGGCGCGGGCCGCGTCGGTGATGTGCGCCTGGGTGAGCAGGTAGCCGTTCACGCCGGTGAGGATCGCGGAGACGCCGATGCCGACGAGGATCAGCCGCTGGCCGTGGGCGTGGCGCCGGCCGGCCACGAGGTACACGACCAGTCCGGTGGCGAGCCCGCCGCCCGCCGCCCCGGCCGCGACCGCGACGCTGCCCGCGCCGGTCAGCACGATCACGGCGAGGACGCCGGTGGCGGCGCCCTGCACGAAGCCCAGGACGTCGGGACTGCCGAGCGGGTTCCGGACCAGCGACTGGAAGATCGCCCCGGCGAGGCCGAGCGCCGCGCCGACCGCGAGCCCCGCCACGACGCGTGGGAGCCTGATCTGGTTCACGATCAGGGAGTCGGCGGGCGTGCCCCGCCCGAGCAGCGTCCGGACGACGTCGGCCGGGCTCATCGGGAAGTCGCCGCTGCCGATGAGGAGCACGCCCGTGCCGAGCGCCACGGCGAGGAACACGGCCGAGACGACGAACGCGCGCGTGCGGAAGCGGAACGAGAGCCCGCCCGGGGTCCTGATGACGCTCACGAGGACACCGCCCCGCGCCGCCGCCGGACGAAGTACAGGAACACCGGCCCACCCGCCACGACCGTCACGATCCCGACCTGGAGTTCGGACGGGCGTACGACGACGCGTCCGAGGACGTCCGCCGCCAGCATCAGCCCCGGGGCGATGACCGCGCAGTACGGCAGCAGCCAGCGAAGGTCGGGCCCGGTCAGCGCGCGGACGAAGTGCGGCACCATCAGCCCGACGAAGATGATCGGCCCGCATGCCGCCGTCGCCGCGCCGCACAGCAGGGTCACCGTGACGATCGCGACGATCCGGACACGCGCGGGGTCGGCGCCGAGGGAGCGGGCGGTGTCCTCGCCCATCGCCATCGCGTTCAGCGGACGCGCCAGCAGCAGCGCCGCGACGAGCCCGACGAGAACGAACGGCGCGACGCGCACGATCGTGTGGTCCTGCGCGGCGGCGAGCGACCCGACCGTCCAGAAGCGCATCCGGTCGAGGGACGAGGTGTCGAGAAGCTGCACCGCGTTCACGTAGGAGAACAGCGCGGCGTTCAGCGCGGACCCGGCCAGGGCGAGCCGCGCCGGGGTCGCGCCGCGCCCGCCGCCGACCGCGTAGAGCAGCACCGCGACCGATCCGGCGCCCGCGAACGCGAACCACACGAACCCGGTGAACGAGGTGATGCCGAGGAACGAGATCGCCGACACGACCGCCGCGGCGGCGCCCGCGTTGATGCCGAGGAGCCCGGGGTCGGCGAGCGGGTTCCGGGTCAGCGACTGCATGACCGCGCCCGCGAGTCCGAGCGCCGTGCCCGCGAGCAGCCCGAGCAGGGTCCGTGGGAGCCGCATCTCGTGGACGATCGTGTACGCGGACGAGTCGCCGTGGAAAAGCCCGTCCCAGGCCTCCCCCAACGACAGCGGCTTGGCGCCGACCGCAAGGCTGAGCGCGCACGCGGTGAGCAGGAACAACGACGCGCCGATGAGCCCGGCCGCCCGCCGTGCGCCGGGTGACCGCTCGACGGCGGGCGCGCGCGACGACGGTTTGGTCAGCAACACCTGGCGTGCTCCGGGGGGACGTGGGAAAGCAAACTTAGGTTAGGTTAACCTAAGCCCCGTTCGACCGGAATACGGCCATCGTAGTTGATCCCTGGAGTGCGTCCTAAATGTCGAAGTCCGATCTCCGTCAGCTTTCCCGGAACGGCCTCACCCGGCGGGGGCTGCTCAGCGCGGGCGGCGCTCTCGCCGTCGGCGCGCTGATCAGCGCGTGCGGCGGCGACAACGGCGGCGGCTCGGCGTCGTCGGGCGGCGCCTGGACGTTCACCGACGACCGCGGCACGAAGGTCGAACTCAAGGCGCGACCGAAACGCGTCGTCGGTTACGTCGGCACCGCCGCCGCCCTCCACGACTTCGGCGTCGACCGGCAGCTCGTCGGCGTGTTCGGTCCGACGAAGCTGAAGGACGGCGGGCCCGACCCACAGGCCGGAAACCTGCCCGTCGACCGGCTGGAGATCATCGGGAACGCGTTCGGCGAGTTCAACATCGAGAAGTACGCGGCGCTCCGTCCCGAACTCCTGGTCGACAACATGTTCGTGGAGAACGAGCTCTTCTACGTCCCCGTGGAAAGCAAGGACAAGATCTACGCGCTGGCGCCGAGCGTCGCCATCGCCAGCGGCGCCGTCGCGCTGCCCAAGCCGATCGAGCGGACCGCCGCGCTCGCGGCCGCGCTCGGCGCCGATCTGAACTCCCCGAAGGTCACCGCCGCGAAGGCCCGGTTCGAGAAGGCGGCCGCGGCGCTGCGCGCGGCGGCCGCGGAGAACAAGGGCCTGAAGGTGCTGGCCGCGTCCGCGAGCCCCGACCTCTTCTACGCCTCCAGCCCGAACAAGAACACCGACCTCATCTACTTCAAGGAGCTGGGCGTCGAGCTCATCGTTCCGGACAAGCCGGGCCAGAACGGCTACTTCGAGGAGCTGAGCTGGGAGAACGCGGGCAAGTACAGGGCCGACGTCATCATGCTCGACTCCCGCACCCAGGCGCTGCAGCCGAAGGACCTCGGCGGCAAACCGTCCTGGAAGGACCTGCCCGCGGTGCAGGCCGGCCAGGTCATCCCGTGGCAGCCGGAGCCGCGTTTCTCCTACGAGGGGTGCGCGCCGATCCTGGAGGCGCTCGCCGCGTCCGTCAAGTCCGCCAAGAAGACCGGCTGAAAGGCAGCGAAGTGACCACGCCCGCACATCCCTACGCCTTTTTCGACCTGCACGTCGTGCGGACGGAGCGGCTCGGTCCGTCCATGGTCCGCGTCACCTACGGCGGGACGGGACTCGACGCGGACACTCCCGGCGACCGGTTCGTCTCCGCCGGCCGCGACCAGCGCATCAAGCTGTTCTTCCCCCACCCGCACCAGGACGCGCCCGTGATGCCGGACGGCCGGGGCGGCGACACGTGGTTCGCCGACTGGCGCGCCCTGGACCCGGCCGAACGCGGCGTCATGCGGTCCTACACCGTGCGCGAGCAGCGTCCCGGCGAACTCGACGTCGACTTCGCGCTGCACCACGACGGCGGCTCCGGCCGGGCCGCCGCCTGGGCCGCGGCGGCCCGTCCCGGCGACCGGGTCGCCGCCCTCGGCCCGACCGGTCCCGACAACGGCGGCTACGACTTCCGGCCGCCGACCGGCGCCCCGGTGCTGATGGCCGGCGACCTGACCGCGCTGCCCGCCATCGCCGGCAACCTCGCGTGGCTGCCCGCCGGTACCCCGGCCCGCGTCTGGATCGAGGTCCCGCACCCGGACGACCGGCAGGACCTGCCGACCGCCGCCGACGCGGAGATCACCTGGGTGTCCCCCGGCGGGCTGGCGGACGCCGTCCGGGCGGCGGAGGTCCCGGACGGCGCCTACGCGTGGATCGCGGGCGAGTCGTCGGTCGTCAGGACGCTGCGCCGCCACCTGGTGAAGGACCGCGGCATGGACCGCCGTGCCGTCGAGTTCACCGGCTACTGGCGGCGCGGCGCCTCCGAGGAGGACCTGC
The DNA here is from genome assembly GCF_003634705.1 of Actinomadura pelletieri DSM 43383. Taxonomy (GTDB): domain Bacteria; phylum Actinomycetota; class Actinomycetes; order Streptosporangiales; family Streptosporangiaceae; genus Spirillospora; species Spirillospora pelletieri. The sequence goes on from NZ_RBWU01000003.1 coordinate 637,813, forward strand.
TCGCCGAGTACATCGCCGGGGAGAGCCCCGCCACCGTGGAGTGACTCATCTCCGGCCGTCGGATTCGTCCAGCGTGAGGGTGTCGGGGTCGATCGCGCCCGCCCGGTAGGCGGCGGCGCCGATCGTCTGCGCGGCGACGGGCGCGGTGATCAGCTGGAAGATCGCGACGAGTAGCAGCGGGGTGGCGGCCGCGACGGAATCGGCCTGCGGCGCCACGCCCGCGAGGATGAGCAGCAGCCCGATCGTCTGCGGTTTCGTCGCCGCGTGCAGCCGCGTGAGCAGGTCGGGGAACCGCAGCACGCCGAGCGCGCCCACGGCGGAGAACGCCGCGCCCGCGGGCAGCAGCACCGCCGTGACGATGTCACCGGCGATCATGTGCGGTCCTCCGCCCGTTCCGCCGCGAGCCGGGCGGCCGTCACCGACCCGACGAAGCCGAGCAGCGCGATCACCACGAGAAGGGTGGCGTTGGCGGGTTCGTCGACGGCGGCGGCGCGGACCGCGATGCCGCTGACGAGCAGCACGGTCAGGACGTCCACCGCCATGATGCGGTCGAAGGGCGTCCGTCCGCGGACCAGCCGCGCGGTCGTCATCAGGACGGCGGCGCCCAGCAGCGCCATCGTCACGGCGTACACGATGCTCATCGGTCGTCCTCCGTTCGTCGTGCGTCGTCCGGTGCCACGAGGGCCCGCATCAGCCGCCGTTCGGTGCGCAGCACGCTCTCCCGCATGGCGTCCGCCTCCTCGGGGTCGCGGACGGGCATGCCGTGGATGCGCAGAAGGGAGCGGTCCCAGTCGAGGTCGACGAGCAGCGTGCCGGGCCGCAGGGACACGCTGGTGGTGACGGCGAGCAGCACGAGTTCGGACCGCGACCGCGCCTCGACCTCGACGATCGCGCCCCTGACCCGTCCCGGTGCGCGCAGCGCGTGCCAACCGATGACGAGGCTCGACACGAGCAGGTCCCACGCGAACTCCCCGGCCGCCACGGCGAGCCGCAGCGGCCGGATCCGTGTGACCATCGGCACCGTGGGCAGCCTGCTCACCACGTAGGCGACGAGGACGGCGACGACCCCGCCGGCCAGGGTGAGGGCGTCGACGCGTCCCCACAGCAGCAGCCACACGCCGAGCAGCCAGGTGGCCATGCCGAGTCGCGCACCGGCTCGCCGCAACCCGTCGTTCATCGCGCCGCCCCGTCCAGCACCGCGTTCCGGTAGGGGGCCGGGTCGAGCAGATCGCTCGCGGCGTGGCGGCTCCACACCGACAGCGGCCCCGCGAACACCGAGATGAGCAGCCCGCCCACGAGCATCACGGCGGTCACCGACTGCATGACCCGCACACCGCCCCGCGTGTAGGCCTCCTCCGCGGGCGGCTCGGCGGCGTCCCGCGGTTTCGGCCGCCAGAACCCCAGCGTCCAGATGCGCGCCATCGCCATGAGCGTGAGGACGCTCGCCGCGACCGCCACCCCGGTGACGACGTACGCGAGCGGGCGTCCCTCACCGAGCCCCGCCTGGAACAAGGCGAGCTTGGCGACGAACCCGGACGTCGGAGGCACCCCGCTCACGCTCAACGCGGGCACGAAGAACAGCACGGCGACGACCGCCGACAGCTGCGCGAGCCCCCCGAGCCGGTTCAGTGAGATCTCCCCGGCGCGTCCCTGCATCAGATCGCTGACCAGGAACAACGTCGCCTGAACCACGATGTGGTGGACGAGGTACAGGATCGCCCCGGTGAGCCCGGCCACGCTGAACAGCCCCAACCCGAAGAGCATGTAGCCGATGTGACCGACGAGCGTGAACGAGAACACCCGGTGGACGTCGTCGTGCGTCAGCGCGCCGAGCGTGCCGACGAGCATCGTCGCCGCCGCCAGCCCCAACATGACCCACGACATCTGGTCACGGGGGAACACCAGCGTCTGGACGCGGATCAGCGCGTAGATGGCGGCCTTGGTCAGCAGCGCCGCGAACACGGCCGTGACCTTGGTGAGCGCGACCGGATAGCTGTCGGGCAGCCACAGGTGCATCGGGGCGATCGCGCCCTTGATGCCGAACACGACGAGGAACAGCAGGCCGAGCGCCGAACGCGTCCCGGACGGCAGACCCTCCACCCGCACCGACAGGTCGGCCAGATTCACCGTGCCCGCCGCCGCGTAGGTCACGCCGAGCGCGGTCAGGAACAGGATGGACGACGTCAGGCTCACCACCGTGTACGTCATTCCGGCCCGCATCCGCTCCGCCGTCGGGGTGAGCGTCATCAGCACGTAACTCGACGCGAGCATGACCTCGAACGCGACGAACAGGTTGAACAGGTCGCCGGCGAGGAACAGCAGGCACACCCCGGCGGTCAGCGCGAGGTACGCCGGATAGAACACGCCCGGTTCGTGCGGCCCGAGCCCACCGGCGCCCTCCGCCACCGCGTGCAGCATGATCGCGAGCAGGACGGCGGCGGACACCACCAGCAGCAGCGCCGACAGCCGGTCCGCGACGAGCGTGATGCCGAGCGGCGCGGCCCAGCCGCCCATCTGCACGGCGGTCACCCCGTCACGGGCGACGACCGCCACCAGCCCGCCCGCGGCGGCGACCACGCCCGCGACGACCAGCGGGGCGAGGACGCGCAGCCACGCCTCCCGCCGGCGGCTGATCATCGCCAGCGCCGCGCCCGCCAACGGCAGCACGAACGGCAGCGGCACGAGCACGTTCATCGGTCCTCGCAGATCCGGCGGTCCTCGACATCGTCCATGACCTCGTCCTCGCCGAGCAGCACCCGGCTCCGGTAGGCCAGGGCCAGCAGGAACGCCGTCACCCCGAACGTGATCACGATCGCGGTCAGCGCCATCGCCTGTGGCAGCGGGTCCGCCGAGCGCCCCTCGCCCTCCCCGAGGATCGGCGACGTCCCGGCGGCCCCGCCCGCCAGCAGCAGGACGAGGTTCGCGCCGTGCCCGAGCAGCATGAAGCCGACCACGACGCGGATGAGCGACCGTTCCATCAGCAGGTCGAACCCGGCGGCGAACAGCACCGCGACGAGCACGACGAGAACCAGCGCTGGCTCGTTCACGTGTCGTCCTCCAAACTCGCGCCAAGCGTGGCGAGGATCGTCAGCACCAGCCCGAGCACCAGCAGGTACACCCCGGCGTCGAAGAACAGGCTCGTCGGGACCTTGACCTCCCCGAGGACCGGTACCGTCGCGTCCCAGACGTCCCCCTGAAGGAACTGGCCGCCGGACGTCCACGCCGCCGCGCCGGTCGCGACCGCGAGCCCGAGGCCACCGCCGAGCAGCACGCTGGGACGCACGGGCACCGCGGTGGCGAGCTCCCGCCGCCCGCCCGGCAGGTAGCGCAGCACATACGCCATGCCCGCCACGAGCCCGCCCACGAACCCGCCGCCGGGACGACCGTGCCCCGCGATCAGCAGGTACAACGAGAACACCAGGATCGTCGGCCCCAGCAGCCGCGCCGCCGCCTCCAGCACCACCGACGACCCGCCCAGCGGCGGACGGCCCGGCGTCGCGAGCCACCGTTTCCGAGGTTCCCGCGCGGCCTCCTCCCCCGCCGTGGGCGGACGGACCGGCCGCCATCCCCCCGGCCGGGACAACATCAGCCCCGACACGCCCATCGCCACGACGGCCAGCACCGTGATCTCGCCGAGCGTGTCCAGGGCCCGCAACTCGACCAGGATCAAGTTCACGACATTGTTCGCCTCCTCCTCGGCCGCGGGAGTCTCGTAGCGCGGCCCGACCGGCGCGGTGTTCCGGCTCAGCGCCGCCATCACCAGGAACGTCGCGACGAACCCGCCGAGGCACAGGCTGATCACACCGGCGGGCGCCCGGCGGCGACGCGGCGGAAACCGGTCCGGAAACCGCCGCAACACCAGCACGAGCATGATCAACGACAGGGTCTCCACGACCAGCAGCGTGAGCGCGAGGTCCGGCCCGCCGTGCACCACGAACAGGCCGCCCATCCCGTAGCCGACTCCGGCGAGCAGCAACGCCGCCGACAACCTGCGCCGCGCCCGCACAACCGCGATCGCGCACCCGCCCACCACCGCGGCCAGCACGGGCTGCACCGGGTCGTCCCAGGCCCGAAGCGTCCCCGAGGAGGGGCCATCCCCACCGATCAGGCCCACCACCAGCGCCGTCCCGGGCAGGACCAGCACCATGACCCCGATCACCGCGAGATAGACCGGCAACGACCCGATCTGCAGGCGTTTCGTCACCGCGTGCGCGACGCCGTACACGCCCTCGATCACACCGTCATAAACCCGTTGAGCGTCTGGAACCGACCTCCACACCGGCTTCGCCGGAAACGACCGCCCGAACATGACGTACAGTCCCGCACCCACCACGAATGCAAGCACCGACAACCCGATCGGCAGCCCGAGCCCATGCCACAAGGCCAGCTCGTAATCGGCCACTCCCACATACGGCTCAATCAAGCTCCGCACCGGCCCCGGGTACACGCCCAGGGCGAACCCGGCGACAGCCAGCACCACCACCGGTAGCACGAGCCCCCACGGTTCTCCACCCGGCGTCCCGTCCGACGCCCCACCGAACGCCCCATGCAGGAACCGCACACCGTAGGCCACGGTCAACGCCGACCCCGCCACCACCCCACCGAGAACGGCGGCGTCCACCCCACCATGGGCGAACGCCTCGAACGCCGCCTCCTTCGCGACGAACCCGAGGAACGGCGGCAACCCGATCATGGACGCGACCGCGGCCGTTCCGGCGACCGCGAGCACCGGCAGGCGCCGTCCCGCCCCCGACAGGCATTCGGCGCGCCGCGTCCCCGTCTGGTGCTCCAGCGCACCGGCCGCCAGGAACAGCGGCGCCTTGAACAAGCCGTGCCCGAGCAACAAGGCGATGCCCGCAAGAGCCGCCGTCGGCGTCCCATGTCCCAACAGGACCATCAGGAGGCCGAGCTGACTCACCGTCCCGTAGGCGAGAAGCCGCTTCAGATCGTCCTGCCGCAACGCGACCAGCCCTCCGACGACCAGACTCACCAGCCCCGCCACCACCACCATCGGCCGCCACACACCGGTCTCGGCGAACCCGGGCGCGAGCCGCGCCACCAGGTAGACACCCGCCTTCACCATCGCCGCGGCGTGCAGGTACGCGCTCACCGGCGTAGGCGCCACCATCGCCGCCGGAAGCCACGCGTGCAACGGCACCTGCGCCGACTTGGCGAACGCACCCAACAGCACCAGCACGACACCCGCGTCCGCCGCCGCACCGCCGGGCGGTTCGTGCACCAACACGGAGATCCGGTACGTCCCCCCGGCCTGCCCGAGCAGCACGAACCCGACCAGCATGACCAGCCCGAACGCCGTGGTCGTCAACAGCGCCTGGGTCGCCGCCCGCCGCGACTCCGCCAGATCCGGCCGAGGAGCGCCGATCAGAATGAACGAACTGACGGTCGTCAGCTCCCAGAACACGTAGAGCACGAGCAGGTTGTCGGCAAGCACCAGCCCGGTCATCGCCCCCGCGAACGCCACCAACGTCCCGGTCATCAACCGTTCGGCCCGCTCGAAGTACCAGCCGGAGTAGCACAGCACCACCGCCCCGACCCCGCCGACGAGCACCAGCATGACGACCGCCAACGCGTCGAGCCGCAGATCGACGGCCAACCCGAGCTCGGACGCCCACCCCACCGTCTCCGTGACATCGTCCCCGGCCCGCGCGAGCGCCCACCCCACCGTCACCGCCGGAAGCACCGCGGCCGCACACGCCATCACCCGCCGATGCCGCCCAAGCGCCCAGGGCACGCCGACCGCGACGACGGCGTAGGCCAGAACGAGCGTCACCATGCCGCCCGCAGCCCCCCTCCGCCAGGCACGTCGCAGCCGATCTACCCGATGACCGCCCCCGAAACGTCCACAAGCCCCCGATAACGCCTACCCCCACCGTGTCGGCATCCGGAGTACTTCCCGCGCGCCGACGTTCGGGGTGTCGGGGCGGTGCCGGACGAGGCGTCGACGGCGCCGTCGCTGAACGGCCCGGATCCAATCCCGTGCGGCGTGATGGCACCAACTAACCTGAACCCGCACCCGCCACCAAACCGTGCCCGACGAGAGCCGAGGCCAGGAACCGGGTCACACCACGTCGACACTCGATGGCACGCCCGAGCACCTCATACCGGACGCCACCCGCACGGTCTCCGGAGAGAAGGGCTGAGCGCACCCGTGAAATCGCTCCACACGCAAAAGCCGAGGTTGACGGCCCACCGACAGTTCGCCGCCCCGAAGCAACCAGAAAGAAAACGCAAGGCGCACCCAACGATCCAGCCCCTCAGCAACCCGAGCAAACACACGACCGAAACCACGACCACCAGGAGCCTCGAGGCGGAGCCCCCACATCGGGGACCCGGAGAAACGGCGGACCCCAACAAAGGTGAGCCCAAGCTCACCGAGCACCCGCACACAACCACAAAACACAACCGGCAAGGGGCATAGGGGCGAAGCCCCACATCGACAGTCCGGAACCCGGGCGAACACACAGCAGACCCAGAAAGGTGAGCACAAGCTCACCGAGCACACCCCGCACAGAACCACAAGGCGCAACCGGCAGGGGGCGTTGGGGGCGGAGCCCCCACATCGGGGGTCCGGGGGTCGCCCCCCGGAAAGACATTGCGGGCCCCGGCGAAGTTGAGCCAAGGCTCAACGAGCACACCACCCCCGCCTCGGCTCCCGCGATTGGACTCGAACCAATAACCTGCCGGTTAACAGCCGGCTGCTCTGCCGATTGAGCTACGCGGGATCGTGCTTGGTGCCCTGGGTGTGGGGCACTGCGGCGGGTCTAGGTTAGCGCATGTGCGGAGCTGTTCGCGCACGTCTTATTCCCGTGCCGGCACGGATGGGGGGCGTGTTGGCGGGTATGGGGGTGGGACGAATCCGCCGTCAGTGGGAGTTGGACATGAAAGCTCGCATGATGTTCATGGCAGGCGCCGCGATCGGGTACGTCTTCGGGACGAAGGCGGGCCGGGAGCGGTTCGAGCAGATCAAGCGGCTGTCGCAGCAGGTGTCGGAGAACCCGAACGTCCAGGATGCGGCTGGGAAGCTGCGGGCGAAGGGCGAGGAGTTCGCCGGTGCGGCGCGGGAGAAGGCGGTGCATCGGAAGGAGCGGGTGCCGGAGCAGGGGCATCGTACGGCCGAGGAGCAGCCGCCGGTGTTTCCGGGTTAGAGGCCGGTCTGGCGGCGTAGGTCTTCGAGGACCTGTTCGGCCTGGGCGCGTAGGCCCGGGTCGGACGGGTCCAGGCCCGCCTCGAAGACGAAGGTCCAGCGGACGTCGCCGCCGGTGGCGGGGCGGCGGCCGGCGATGCGGACCTTGCCGCCGCCGGGGAGGGCGGCCTGGTGGGTGACGGCGATGGTGGCGGTGACGCGTTCCCGGACGGTTTCCGGGACCGAGCCCGGGTCGGTGAGGCGGACGTGGTGTTCGGCGCGGGAGGTCTCGGTGACGTGGAGCCACCCGTCCTTCCAGGTGGCGTGCTCGACGCGTTCCCAGGGGATGCGGGTGAACCCGCCTTCGGGGGTCGGGATGTGCAGGGCCGTGGTGGTGGTGGCCACGTGGGAGCCGCCGCGGGTGGGGGCGGTGGCGAGGACGCGTTCGCCCCGTTCGAGGGTGAGCGCGGCGCGGAGTGAGGGTCGTCCCCGGAGTCGGCGCATGCCCCAACGGTAGGCGATCAGGCTGCCTGGGGGGCGCGGCGGGCCCCGAGGAGGTCGAGGACGAGCGCGGCGGACCAGGCGTAGTCGTGGCTGCCGCGGCCGGTGCCGTCGAAGGGGTCGAAGAATTCGCGGAATCCGGACTGGCGGACGAGCCGCATCGTGGAGCCGTAGACGAGGTCCGCGACGACGGGCAGGTCGTGGCCGACGGCGCCGTACCAGACGAGCCAGTTGGTGCTGATCCAGGTGGGGCCGCGCCAGTAGCCGCCGCGGTCGAAGGCGGGGGCCTGGATGTCGCAGGTGGGGACGGGGTATCCGGCGGCGCCGGCGAAGCGGGCCGACAGGAGGAGGTCGACGAGGCCGCGGACCTTCGGGGACGGCAGTTCGGGGTCGAGGAGCGGCCCGAACGCGCCGACGGTGATGATGGGCAGGAGCCGGTCGGCGCGGAGGTCGCGGGCGCGGAAGCAGCCGGTTTCGGGGTCCCACAGCCGGTCGAGGAGGGCTTCGTGGACGCGTCGCGCGAGGTCGCGGTGTGGGGCGGGGTCGGCGCCGACGAGGACGGCGATCTCGGCGAGGGCGTGGGTCGAGGCCAGGTAGATGGCGTTGACCAGCGGGTCTTCGACGGCGAACGGGTGTTCGTCGCGCAGGTAGCCGGGGCGGTGTCCGGCGTCGCGCATGAGGGCGACGAGCCGGACGTAGCGGTCGTAGTCCTCGCCGGTGGGGAGGGTGTGGGCGCGTTGCGCGGGCGCGTACGCGGTGGGCGGCAGTTGGAGGGCGCCGAGGGGCCTGTCCCAGGCGGGGCTGTTGTCCAGGCCCGACTCCCACGGGTGGCAGATCGCGATGAGGCCGCTGGAGGCCAGGTCGCGGGCCTGGGCGAAGTAGCGGTGCTGGGCGGTCAGCATCGGGTAGAGGCGGGCGAGGAACGCCCGGCTGCTCTCCCCGTCGGTGGCGCACTCGTGCAGGCGCAGCGCGGCGAGGGCGTGCAGGGGCGGCTGGGTGAGGCCGGAGGTGTGGACGCCGCGGGGCGCGGCGGGGTGCCGTTCGCTGCGCCACAGTTCGGGGCCGGGGAAGAACGCGTGGCGGGCGAGGCTGGTGTTGAACACGATGTGGGGCAGCATCCCGTCGGCCCATTGGCCGCGGAACAGGGAGAGCAGTTCGGCCTCGGCGCGGTCGCGGCGGTGGCGGGCGAGGCCGAGGCTGATGAACGCCGAGTCCCAGCTCCACTGGTGCGGGTACAGGCCGGGGGACGCCGCGGTGGACGTCCCGGTCCAGTTCGCGTCGAGGACCCTGGCCGCGGCCTTCCACAGCGCGGTCTCGTCGCCGGTCAGACGGACGCTCATGTGGTCAGGGTGACCTCCTCCTGAGCTGGAGAGGGGCTCACCGTGAATTGTGGCCTCAGAACGCGGTCGCTGCGACCCCTTGGGGCAGGTCGTTTCCCAACGGGCGAGGGCACACGGCAGTAAATATTTACTCTTCGCCTTTACAAGGCTGTTGCGCGTTCCAGAAGCCAGTCGGCGATCTCTTCGCCGGCGCGGACGCCGCGGGCGGTGGTGACGGCCGTGGTGGGCGACGTCCAGCCGGTGTCGTGCAGCTCACCGTGCGCCGGGCGGATGGACAGGTCGGCGGTTTCGAGGAGTTCGATGTCGAGGAGCGAGTCACCTGCGGCGAGGGTCGTGGACGCGCCCGTCCGGTGGGTGATCTCGGTCGCGGCTGCGGCCTTCGTCAGACCCGCGGGCAGGCAGTACACCTTGCGGCCCTGGAGGGACGTCCGCCAGCCGCGTTCGGCGCACCAGCCGGTGAGGTCCTCCACCCAGGCGGGCGGGAGGGCGGCGCGGTCGACGACCAGGTAGGCGAACAGGTCGGACGCGGCGCGCCGCTTGAACACGAAGTCGCCACTGGTCTGGACGAGATGCTCCTGGACGTCCGCGAGCGCCGCGCAGTTCTCGGTGACGCGCGCCCGGACGGCCGCCGCCCACTCCGCGTCGTCCACGCCGTCGACGAGTATGTGACCGCCGTTGGAGCAGATGGCGTAGGGGGCGGGTTTCTCCAGGAGGTTCACACGGTTGTACTGCTGCGGGGTGCGTGTCGTCGTCGGGACGAACGTCGCCGTCTCCGCAAGGGCCTCCAGTGTGCGCGCGGACGCCTCCGTCATGTAGGAGAGCGGTGCGCCCTGGTAGAACTCCACGCACAACAGACGCGGCATCGTTTCGTCTGGGCCGTCCAAGGCGAACGCGGCGGTGGAGTAGATGAGCGTCCGATCGAGGTCGGAACACACAAGCACGGTCACTGGACGGCCCCCTTGCCGTATCGCGGGTGGATGAACCCCATGCAGGCGTAGGGGAACCGGTCGGGTTCCACGTCGATGACGGGGACGCCGCGTTCCTCGGCGAGCAATCTGATGTGAGCCGTCTCGGCGCCCGCGTCGTCCCGGACGAGGACCTTCCACGGAACGCGGCGCAGCAGCACCCGGGTCGTCTCACCGATGCCGGGTTTGACGAGATTCAGGTCATCGATCCCCTCGGCATGGGCGCAGCGGCGGACGGCCTCCCACCCCGACCAGTCGGGAGTGCGGTCGGCGGCCCGCAGATCCGGCAGGTCCTTCGCGACGCGTTCCGCGACGTCCCCGAAACGCGCGCAGACGGTGTCGAGGAACAGCCCGGACACGTCGTCGGCGGCGAGGTCGGCGTAGAACTTGGCGCCGTGGAAGTCACCGGGCCCGATCAGGTCGTCGTTCAGGACGGTGCGGCTGACCAGTCCGGAGACCGTCGAGTTGAGGCACGCCGACGGGATCAGGTAGTCGTCCCGGGTCCCGAAGAGGGACGTGCACCGCCCCGGGTCGGCCAGGACCGCGAGGTCGGCGGGGAACGGATGGGGGGCGAGCGCGGCGGTCAGTTCGCGGGTGATCGCGCCTTTGCCCGTCCAGCCGTCCACGAACATGACGGAGGACGGGTCGTGGTGCTCGGCGAGATACCGCAACGCCACCGTGTCGATGCCCCGGCCCCGGACGATGCTGAGCGTGTAGTGCGGGACGTCCAGGCCGTGCGCGAATCGCGCCCAGCGGCGCATCAGGATCCCGACCGGGGTTCCGGCGCGGGCCAGGGACACCAGGACCGTGTCCGGGCCGCGCTCGGCGAGGATCATCTCGGTGACCAGGCCGGTCGCGTGGGCGAGCCGTTCCGCCGACGCGTCGAGGGCCCGGTGGAACAGCCGCCGGTACTCGGGACCCGGCTGGTACTCCACCGGCAGCGACTCCGCGTAGTGGGCGCGGCCCGCCTGGATCGCCGCCTCGCGTTCCTCCGTGGGCGCTTCGAGCCGCACATGCGAGAGGTCCTTGAGCAGCCACGTGACGTCTTCCGCCGGGTAGCTGCCGAAGGACGGCCCGTACAGCGGTTTCACGCGCTCCTCCTCGCCGGGACGGTCGCGACCAGCACGGGCGCGACCGCGCGCAACCGACGCAGCAGCCCGTCGGCGAGCGCGGGAGTGTCTCCGATGTCGTCGACGACAAGAACGATCCGGTCGAAACCGGGCTGTCCGGTCGGGGGGAGGACGTTGTAGGCGTACCGCTCCCCCGGCCCGTCGGCGGGCTCGTCGTGGGACGGGAAGACCAGGCGCGTCCTGATCGCGTAGCCCGGGTCGTCGACGGCGAGCACCGGTGACCGCGTCGTCGTCGAGTACCGGACATCGACGTCCGGCAGCGTGTATCCGAGCGTCTCGGCCAGCCGCAACGGCGTGTACATGAGTTCCTCGAACCCCAGCACGAGGACGCGGGAGAAGCCGCCTCCGAGGCCCGCGGCGACGGTCTCCGCCATGTCCGGCAGCTCTTCCTCCAGGCGTTCGCGGTGTTCGGGGAGGAAGCCGTGGCGGCCGCCGTCCGGCAACCCGGCGGGCCACTCCAACGCGGCCCTCGACACCGGGAACGAGCCGACGGCCGAGTCCGGAGCGGCGGCGGGCGCCGGTAGCCGGGCGACGAGCGCCTGCCCGGCGTCCAGAATGTCGTCCGGGAGTTCGACGCTCCCACCCGCCAGCGCCACCGTGTCGATGCGGGTGCCCAGGCGATCGGCCAGCTCGGACATGCGGGCCGACTCGGCGGGCCCGCGCAGGTCCACCAGGGCCGCGATGACGTAGTGACCCCTGGGCCGGACGGCGTGCAACGCCTGGACGGTGTTCAGGACGGTGCGACCGGTGGACAGTTCGTCATCCACGAGCACGACCGGTACATCACGGTCGAGCGCCGCGAAGTCGGACGGGAGCAGCAGATGGCTCGTGGCGTGGCTGTGCTCCTCCTCGAACCCCCCGTACGTGGCGAACCCCCTGACCGGGCGGCGCGTGGAGTGCAGGTAGTAGGCGCCGCCGAGCGCGTCCGCCACCGAGTGGCCCAGGGCCGTGGCCGTCTCCGCGTAGCCGAGCACGACCGCGTCCACCGGGACCCGCGGCGCGCGAAGAAGGTCACGCATTCCGGTCGAAGCGCCCGGCACGTCCCGCAGCGCGTCCGAGAACAGACCACCCGGCTCGAACGGCTTCTCGTCGCGCAGGCGCGCACGGACGAGCTGACCGAGCAGCAGCCCCGACCCGTACACCAGCCAGGGGTCGGTCGGGACGTGCTTGCCCAGCACCGTGGAGACCAGCAGGTGGGCGCGCCGGGGATTGCGCCGTACCGCCAGCCCGACAAGATCCCTCAGGCCCACCCCGACCGGACGGGCCGCGTCCGACAGGCGCACACCGAGCCGTGACGCCACCCACGAACCGGCCCAGGCGGACTCGGACGCCGTCACCGGCTGCCCGCCGCTTCCAGCAGTTCGACGAACGTGACGCCCTCCGCCGCCACGCCGAACACCCGCGCGCGCAGCATCAGCCGCCGCGCCCACGCCCGATGCGGCTTGGCCTCGTTCATCTTGTTGGCGTAGGAGCTGGCCATCGCGCCTCCCCCGGAGACATCCAGGATATCGGCGGCGTCGCAGTACTCCTCGTGCGTCACCACCGAGAGCGCGTGCACGGCCGCGACATGACTCGGATGGATCACGGTCTTGCCGGTGAGGCCGTTCGCCTTGTCCAGATGCACCTCGCGGATCAGCCCGTCCAGGTCGGACGTGATCAGCCGCTGCCGCAGCGGAGCCGCCCGCTGCGCCTCGAACGGCGACTGCCGCAGCTGCGGCTTGAACATCCGCTCGCCCGCCGAGAAGTACTCCCAGACCGGGCCGGTGACCACGTATCCGGTGCCGTCCGCGCGGCCCAGGATGTTCACCACGTCGCAGATCACGCCCGCGACCGGCCGGATGTCGTAGATCGTGAGGTCGGGCGGACGGCGCAGCCCGTACGCCGCGGACATGTCCGTCGCCCCGATCCGGACGGCGAGGATCCGCGGCCGGTGCTTGGCGAGCAGCCGCGCGACGTCGTTCAGCATCTCCGTGCGGGTCTCGGCGTACACCGCCTCCGGGCTCTCGATCACCGGCATCGCCAGCAGGCGCCGTCCCGACCGGGCCGCGGCGTCCTCCACCGCGTCCAGGAACGGTCCACCCGAGGTCGCCGTGAACTTCGGCAGCACGAACCCGCTGACCAACGCCGCCGCGTCACCCAGCCGCCCGATCAGGTCGCCGATCTGGCGGGGGTCGCGGACGCGGATGAACAGCAGCGGGACGTCCCGCCGCGCGGCGTCCTCCACTTCGAGGCTCTCGGAGTCGGTGTCCGCGGGGACGGCCACACCGGCGGCCCGGCCGCCGGCGTGCAGCTCGCGCAGCTGCGCCACCAGGTTCGCCTCGCCCGCCTCGACCTCGTCGTCGGCGATCGCGTCCTCCAGGCACACCACCATGCTCATCACGCCGCCCCGCGCCGCGCGCACGATGTCGCCCGCGAGGGCGGGCCGCGTCGCGGGGCTGTACAGCGTCGCGCCCAGCGCCACGCCCAGCACCGCCGGGTCGTCGTGCCGGTCGAAGGGCCGCGGATGCCGGTAGAACAGGTGCTTGCGACGCGCGGCGTCAACGTGGTCGAAATGCCGCATGGACGCCCCGTCAGACGCTGGTCACAGGTGCGTCGCCACGGCGGGCAACAGATGCTGGAACGTCCGGCCCGTCGCCGTCGCGCCGATCGCCGTCATCGACCAGCCGTCACCGTCCCGCGACACCTTCGCCATGATCTGCGCGTTGTGCTGCCCCGCGCCGCTCAGGTCGTAGCGGGCGATCTCCTGACCGGTGGTCTCGTCCACCAGCCGGCAGAACGCGTTCGCGATCTGGGAGAAGTCCTGGCCGGTGAAGGAGTTCACCGTGAACACCAGCTGGGTGACGTTCGCCGGGACGTTCTGCAGGTCGACGTTGATGACCTCGTCGTCGCCCTCGCCCTCCCCGGTCAGGTTGTCGCCGGTGTGCAGGACGGACCCGTCCTTGCTGCGCAGCTGCCGGAACCACACCTGGTCGGCGAGGTTGCCGGCGGCGTCGAACAGCAGGCACGAGGCGTCCAGGTCGATGGACTGGGTCTTGCCCTTCCCGAACAGGCCCCTCTTGGCGACGGCGTCCCAGCCGAGGCCCATCTTGACCCGGGTGAGCGTCCCGCCACCCGGCTTGGTCAGCGAGACCTTCTGTCCCTTCTGCAGCGAGATGGACATCGTCGGCTCCTTCGATGGTCGATGCGGTGGGGTCGGACTTCAGGGGACTCGGACAACGCCGGATCTGCCGCGGGTCAGACCTTGCTCGTCGAGCTTGTCGAATGGAGTGGCGTGCCGTCCTCGCCCGAACCGGCCGCGGGGGATTCCCCGTCCCCGCCCCGGTTGCGGACGACCGAACTGACGAACGCGGCGATGATCAGCCCGGCGCCGAGCCCACCCGTGATCCACTCGGGGACATGGTGCCCGATGCTGACCAGCATGCACACGGCGAGCGCGCCGATCGCCCAGTGCGCGCCGTGCTCCAGGTAGACGTACTCGTGCAGGGTGCCCTTGCGGACCAGGAAGACGGTCAGCGACCGGATGTACATGGCGCCGATGCCGAGGCCCAGGGCGATGACGATCGGGTCGGTGCTGATCGCGAACGCGCCGATGACGCCGTCGAAGCTGAACGAGGCGTCCAGCACCTCCAGGTACAGGAACAGGAAGAACCCGGCCTTGCCGGTGGCCAGTGCGAGCGAACTCGGACCCGACCGACCGGCGGCCTTCTCCCCGGCCGTCCCGTCCTCGTCCTCCGCGCCCCCGTCGTCCTCGTCGTCGTCCTCGCCCGCCTCCGAGAACAGCTCACCGAGCCCGTTGACCAGGATGTAGGTCACCATGCCGAGCACGCCGGCGATCATGACCTGACCCGGGTCGTCGGCCGACAGCCACGACACGAACGCCAGCGCGCCACCCGCGACGACCACGGCGAGCTGGTCGAGCTTGCCGATGCGGGCGAGCGGCCGCTCCAACCACGGCAGCCACTTGTCGGCGCGCTCCTCGAACACGAAGTCGAGGAACAGCATCAACAGGAACATCCCGCCGAACGCCGCGATCATCGGATAGGCGTCGTTCATCAGGTCGTGGTAGCGGTCGGAGTCGTTCAATGCCAGGTCGAACGCCTCGTACGGGTTCAGCTTCGCCGTCAGTCCCACGATCAACAGCGGGAAGATCAACCGCATGCCGAACACCGCGATCGCGATGCCGACCGTCAGGAAGATCTTCTGCCAGAAGGGGCTCATGCGGTCGAGCACCTTGGCGTTGACCACGGCGTTGTCGAACGACAGCGAGATCTCGAGAACGGCCAGCACGGCGACCAGCGCGAACCCGGTCGGCCCGCCGTACAACAGGGCGAGGAGCAGGCCAGCGGCCGTGACGCCGAAGGACCACCCGAAGGTGCGAAGAATCATGCGCGTATTTCTGCTAGGAAGGACGGCCGGGCGTGCGTGCGGCCGAGATGCGGAGGCCGCCGGCTGCTAGCCGACGTTCACGCCGAAGTCCATCGCGATACCGGCCAGACCCGAGGCGTACCCCTGACCCACCGCTCTGAACTTCCATTCGCCGCCGTGCCGGTACAGCTCCCCGAAGACCATCGCCGTCTCCGTGGAGGCGTCCTCGGTCAGGTCGAAGCGGGCGAGTTCGTTGCCGTCGGTCCGGTTGACGATACGGATGAAGGCGTTGCGAACCTGCCCGAAGCTCTGCTGCCGGTTGTCGGCGTCGTAGATCGACACGGGGAAGACGATGCGTTCGCATTCGGCGGGCACCGCACCAAGGTCGACGTTGATGGACTCGTCGTCGCCCTCACCCTCACCGGTCAGGTTGTCCCCCGTGTGCTCGACCGAGCCGTCCGGGCTCTTCAGGTTGTTGAAGAACACGAAGTGCTGGTCGGACATGACCTTGCCGGTGGACGCGAGCATCAACGCGGAGGCGTCGAGGTCGAAGTCGGCGCCGGTGGTGGCGCGGACGTCCCAGCCGAGGCCGACGGTGACCGCCGTGAGGTTGGGGGCGGCCTTCGTCAGTGAGACATTGCCGCCCTTGGCGAGTGAAACTCCCATGGGCCACTCCCTTCCTGTGGGTCTGCGTTCTGGGGGGTGAATCTCAGAGGTTGACGCCGAAGTCCGTCGCGATGCCGGCGAGGCCCGAGGCGTAGCCCTGCCCGACGGCGCGGAACTTCCATTCCGCTCCGGAGCGGTAGAGCTCGCCGAAGACCATCGCCGTCTCCATCGAGGCGTCCTCGCTCAGGTCGTAGCGCGCCATCTCCGATCCGTCGCCCTGGTTCAGGACGCGGATGTACGCGTTACGAACCTGTCCGAAGTTCTGGCCCCGGCCGTCGGCCTCGTAGATCGACACGGCGAAGGCGACCCGCTCCGCCGTGGCGGGCATCGCGCCGAAGTTCACCTTGAGCTGCTCGTCGTCGCCCTCGCCCGCGCCGGTCTTGTTGTCGCCGCTGTGCTCGACGGCGCCGTCCGGGGTACGCAGGTTGTTGAAGAAGACGAAGTGCTGGTCGGTGATGATCTTTCCGGAGGCGTCCAGGACCAGGGCGGAGGCGTCCAGGTCGAAGTCGGTGCCGGTGGTGGTGCGCAGGTCCCAGCCCAGACCGACGGTCACCGCCGACAGGCCGGGGGCCTGCTTGGTGAGCGAGACGTTGCCGCCCTTGCTGAGACTGACACCCACGATGGGCCTCCAAGATCGCATGCCGGTGTTCGGACGCCGCCCCGGCGCCCAGCCATATCGACGTAGCAGCGATGCTATCCGTTCCATTCCGAACGGAGGCATGAACGCCACCTGACGTGGAACCTGTGCGCCACCGGGCGTACACGCGGGACGGCCGGACGGGCAAAACGGGTCCGTCTGCGCCAGACTGGTCAGGGACGAAGGGAGGCAGCGTTGCGGGGAGCGGGTGACCAGCGCCGCCGGGGCCGGGGGGCACAGGGGGCCGCCGCGGCCACCGAGGCCAGGGAGGCGGCGGCGACCGCCTTCTACGACATGGACCAGGCGCAGAAGTACATCGACGGCCGCGTCACCGTGTTCGAGGACCTGGACGCCAGGGCGGCCGAGCCCGTGCGGCGTGAGTTCACGGGGCTGGCCGAGTCCGCCGACGCCGCCGCGGTCGCCTACATCTCCGTTCTCGACGCGCATGACCTCGGTGACCAGGACCGGACACCGGCCGAGTACGACGCCGCGCGGCGCGCGTTCGTCGCGTCCACCGAACGGCTTCAGCAGGTCACCCGGAACCTGAACGGGTTCGCCGAGCGGCTCGCCCCGAAGATGGCCCGGCTGGAGAGCGCCCTCGATCAGCTCCCGCCGCGGCTGACCGCCGCCCGCGACGCCGTGGCAGCCGCCGACGCCGCCGTCCGGGCCGCCGCGGACGCCGGAATGGACGCCTCCGACCCGGAGGCGGAGCTGGCCCAGGCCAGGCAGATCCTCGCACAGCTCGGCTCGCAGGGCCTGGGCGGGCTCGGGCTGGACGGGGCCCTGCGCAAGGCCGAGGAGGTCCACGAGATCGCCGAGCGGGCGCGCGAGGCCGCCGCGGAGCTGCCGCAGATGGCGCAGAAGGTCCGCAACTCGCTCGCGTCCGTCCGGACCCGCGTGGACGTCGTCGCGAACCGTGTCGGCCCGGTCAAGGAGGCGATGAAGGTCCTGCTGCGCGGCTACTCGCAGGCGTGCTGGCAGGACCTGAAGGGCGCGCCGGAGTCGATCGAGGCGGCCGTGACGCGGGCGCGGGAACGGCTGAACGAGGCGTCCGCCCACACGTCCCGCGCCGAATGGAAGGAAGCGCAGCGGGCGCTCACCGCCGCCCGCACCGAGCTGAACGCCGCCGACCGCCGCGCCGGCCAGGTCACCGGCCGGGTCGAGGAGCTGCGGGCCGTCGCCGCCGACCCGGAGGGGCCGGCGGAGCGCGTCCGGTTCGCCGTGCGGGACGCGCAGCGACTCGCCATGGCCCAGCCGGGCGGAGCGGCACCACAGCACGCCCGGGCGCTCGACGCGCTCGTGGCACGCCTGGAGGAGGCACCCAAGCGCCTCACCGGCGCCCACCCGGACTACTGGGCCTACCTGCGGGAACTGGAGTCCATCAAGACCGCCGCCGGCGACGTCGTCACACGAATCCGCGCAGAACGCGCCGCCCAAGGCTAACCAAGCCCAAGCACCCAGGCCCGTTTCACCCTGCCCGCACGCGAACACGCACCCACCCGGCGCAGCAACGCCGAAGACGAGCAAACCCGCACGCATCGCAAAGCGATGCCACGCTCGCCCCAGGCCCGGTCACGCAGCAAACCGCCAGACGAGCAAAGTGCGCCGAGCCTGCAACAAGTACAGCGACCTCAGCCCGCGCGCGAACGCGTTACCCGCCCGGCGAAGCGAAGCCGAAGGCAAGCGAAGCCGGGCGGATCGCGAAGCGATGCGCGTTCGCCCCAGGAACGGTCACGCAGCGAGCCGCCAGGCGAGCGAAGTGGGCCGAGCCTGCAATAAACACAGCCCCGCACGCGAACACGCGACCCACCCGGCGCAGCAGCGCCCAAAGACGAGCGGAACCGGGCGCATCGCGAAGCAATGCGCCTTCGCCCAGGCCCGGTCACGCAGCAAACCGCCAGACGAGCAAAGTGCGCCGAGCCTGAAATCAACACAGCGACCTCAGCCCGCGCGCGAACGCGTTACCCGCCCGGCGCAGCGAAGCCGGAGGCGAGCGGAGCCGGGCGGATCGCGAAGCGATGCGCGTTCGCACCAGGAACGGTCACGTAGCGAGCCGCAAGGCGAGCGCAGTGGGCCGGTCCTGCAATAAACACGCCTGCCATCAACACAGATCAGCGTGGGCGGTCGTGCAGGCCCATTGTGAGGTTGCGGGCGACCATCGGTGGGCCGCCGGGCTGCGGCTCCCCGTACGGCGGGGGCGGCGTCTGTTGCTGGGGGTAGGGCTGTTGGTGCGGCGTCTGCTCGCGCTGCTGCGCCTGCGCGGGCTCCACCCACACGGCCGTCCCGTACGCGCAGATCTCCAGGCCGCCGCCGGCCGCGACCGTGTCGAACCGCATCCCGACCACGGCGTTGGCGCCCTTGCGGCGCGCCTCTTCGCCGAGCCGGTCCACCGCCTCGCGCCGCGCGCCCGCCAGACCGGACGCCGGCTGCTCCCCCGTCACCCGGAACGTGGCGCTGCTTCCGCCGTGTCCGGGCTGCGGCGCGACGATCTGGTCGGTCTGCGCGGCGGATCCGTGGACCTCGCCGAGCACACTCCTGATCTCGTACCCCGCCACGCCGTCAGTCGTCACGATCAGCATGACACCACGGTAATTCACCGCCCGGACGGAATGGGACGCAATCCTTCGACGGCCGTCCTTGACCGCGGTTTCGGAGCACACCGGCCGGCCTCCCGGCGACCCGGCCGGGAGGCGCGCGATCAGGCCGGGCGACCCGCCGTGCCCGCGCGGTGACGTCCGCCGTCAGTCGAGATATTCGCGGAGCATCTGCGCGCGGGACGGGTGACGCAGTTTCGCCAGGGTCTTCGACTCGATCTGGCGGATCCGTTCCCGCGTCACGCCGAACTCCCTGCCGACCTCCTCCAGGGTGCGCGGATGACCGTCGGTCAGGCCGAAGCGCAGCTGGATGATGCGCTGTTCCCGTTCCGACAGCGTGCCCAGGATGTCCTCCAGTTGGTCCTGCAGAAGGATGAACGCCGCGGCCTCGATCGGCACGACGGCGTCCGCGTCCTCGATGAAGTCGCCGAGGTCGGAGTCTTCCTCCCCGATCGGCGACTGGAGCGAGACCGGTTCCTGCGCTATCCGCTGGATCTCCACGACCCGGATCGGGGAAAGGCCCATCTCCAGGCCGATCTCCTCGGGGGTCGGTTCACGGCCGAGGTCCTGGTGGAGTTGGCGCTGCACCCGGACCAGCTTGTTGATCGTCTCGACCATGTGCACCGGGATCCGGATGGTCCTGGCCTGGTCGGCGATCGCCCTGGTGATGGCCTGCCGGATCCACCAGGTGGCGTACGTGGAGAACTTGAAACCCTTGGTGTAGTCGAATTTCTCGACCGCACGGATCAGTCCGAGATTTCCCTCCTGGATCAGGTCGAGGAACAGCATTCCCCGCCCGACGTAGCGTTTCGCGATCGAGACCACCAACCGGAGGTTGGCCTCGATCAGGCGTTGCTTCGCCCGCGTCCCCTCGCGGGAGAGCAGTTCGAGGTCCAGGAGTTCGCCGCGACTGAGGACGGCGGTACGCGCCATCTTCTCCTCGGCGAACAGGCCCGCCTCGATCGATTTCGCGAGTTCTACTTCATCTTCTGCCGTGAGCAGCGGTACGCGACCGATCTCTCTCAGGTAGATCCGAACCAGGTCGCTCGTCGGCGCCCGCTTGCCGAGGTCTCCCTCGTCCGCTCGCGCGACGTCCTCGGTCTCCTGCTGAGACTCGAGGACCTCCACCCCCTGCTCCGCGAGCATCCGGACGACCCGTTCGAGGGAGTCGTCCGGCAAGTCCGAGCGATCGAGCGCGGCAGCGACGTCCTCGACGGTCACGCCGCCGCGTTCTCTACCACGTGCGACGAGGTCCGCCACCTGATCAACCGATGGCGCCTCGCTTGGCAGCACCGAAGGGCCCACGAAGACAGTTTGCGTCAAGTGGGGCCAAGATCACAGGACCTATTTTGCGGTCCCTTGACTCACTGTGCTCCGAGACCTCGCTCCCGCAACACCCGTCTCTGCTGCTCAAGCGCGACAAGATCGCCGAAGAGGCGGGGGTACTCCTCGGGGGCCTCGACCGGATTCAGCCGCTCGAGTTTAGACTTCGCGTCGGCGATCATCCGGGTGAGCTGGCGTTCCTGAATTCGGGAAAGCAATTCCACCGCGTATCGGTCGCCCGAATCATCGGCCGCCCGTGCGGGTTCCACGCCGAGCCTGGTGATCAGGTCTCTGACCTGGTCGTCGGGGGCCAGTTCCAGCAGGCGCGCGACCCACTCGGCGACATTCTCCGCCGTCGCCACGCCGCCCGCGTCCGCGATGACCGCGCGCACCGCCGCGTGCGGCGGGGCGATGAACGCCTCCGCCGGGACCTCGTCGAAGGCGGGCCCGAGCATCGCCGGCCGCTGGACGGCGAGTTTCAGCAGCTCACGCTCGCGCTGGACCTCCGGGTCGCTCGGATCGAACGCCGGCCGCGCCGCCGCCTGATCCCCGGCCCCGGGCCGGCCGTCGCCGCCGGCGCCGTTACGTGCCCCGCCGTTTTCGGCCCGTCCGTTTCCGGCCCGCTGGTTCCCGTTCTGGGCGCGGCCGTGCCGCCGGTTGGCCAGCTCGCGGACGCGGCGCAGCACGAACTGCTCGTTCATGAACCCGAGCCAGCGGTCGAGGTTGACCGCGTACAGATGGCGGCGCGACCGGTCCTTGATGGCGGCGACGACGGGGGCCGCGGCGTCCAGGGCGCTGAGCCGTCCCTCCACGGTGTCGAGGTCGTGCTGCTCGATCGCGCTGCGGACCGCGAACTCGAACAGCGGCAGCCGGGAGGCGATCAGGTCGCGTACCGCCGCGTCGCCGTGCCGGATGCGCAGGTCGCACGGGTCCAGACCGTCGGGCTGGACGGCGACGAAGGTCTGCGAGACGAACTTCTGCTCGTCGTCGAACGCGCGCAGCGCCGCCTTCCGCCCGGCCGCGTCGCCGTCGAAGGTGAAGATCACCTCGCCGCGGAACTCGTCCTGGTCCATCAGCAGCCGGCGCAGCACCTTGATGTGGTCGTCGCCGAAGGAGGTGCCGCATGTCGCGATCGCGGTCGGGACGCCCGCCAGATGGCAGGCCATCACGTCGGTGTAGCCCTCCACCACCACGGCCTGGCGGCGTTTGGCGATCTCCCTTTTCGCCAGGTCGGCCCCGTACAGGACCGAGCCCTTGTGGAAGAGCGGCGACTCGGGGGTGTTCAGGTACTTGGGGCCGTCGTCGTCCTCGTAGAGCCGCCGCGCGCCGAACCCGATGACGTCGCCGGACAGGTCGCGGATCGGCCACATCAGCCGTCCGCGGAACCGGTCCATCGGGCCGCGCCGCCCCTCCTTGGCGAGCCCGCCCGCGATGATGTCGCGGTCGGCGAAGCCGCGTCGGCGCAGGTGCCCGACCAGGCCCTCCCACTCGCGTGGCGCGAACCCGACACCGAACCGCTCGGCGTCGGCGGGCTCGAAGCCGCGCTCGGACAGGAACGTGCGGCCGATCGCGCCGTCCGGTGAGTTCAACCGCTCGGCGTAGTACTCGGCGGCGGCCCGGTGCGCCTCGAGTAGCCGGGCGCGCTGCCCGCCGTCCTGGCGGGGGCCGCGCCCGCCGCCGTCCTCGTAGCGCAGCTGGACGCCCGCCTGCGCGGCGAGCCGCTCCACCGCCTCGGTGAAGGACAGGTGCTCGATCTCCTGGACGAACTTGATGACATCGCCGCCCGCCCCGCAGCCGAAGCAGTGGTACAGCCCGCGCGACGGCGTCACGTTGAACGAGGGCGACTTCTCGTCGTGGAACGGGCAGAGGCCCTTGAGATTCCCACCGCCCGCGTTGCGCAGCTGCAGGTACTCGCCGATCACGGCGTCGACCGACGACCGCTCCCGCACGAGCGCGATGTCCTCATTGCGAATCCGGCCTGCCACGACGAGGAGTCTACGGCGGTGCCCTGACATCCGGGACCGGGAGCCCGAACCCGGCGCCAGCCCGGACGACCGGGCCGGCGCCCGTTCGTCGATGTCCAAAAATCCAGAGATTTTGACCGGTCTCGGCCGACTCGGCACCGACATCCGGAAAACTACTCTTTACAACATGGACCGTCGCGCGATGTGATGGCGGACACCCCAATTGCTCCACTCCAGGCGGACCCGAAATGACGGATGTTGTACTCGACGGTGTCGACAAGGTGTATCCGGGCGGGGTGGCCGCCGTCCGAAATATCCGTTTGAAGATCAACGACGGTGAGCTGTTCGTGCTGCTCGGCCCGTCCGGCTGCGGCAAGTCCACGATCCTGCGCATGATCGCGGGGTTGGAGGAGATCACGAACGGCGACATCTGGCTGAACGGCGCGATCGCCAACGACCTGCCTCCCCGGGAACGGAACGTCGCCATGGTGTTCCAGGAGGGTGCCCTCTACCCGCACCGCACGGTCAAGGGCAACATGCTGTTCCCCCTGCAGGTCTCCGGGGACGACCGCGTCGAGGCGAACGCGAAGGTCCAGGAACTCGCGCGCGCCCTCGGGATCAACTCGATGATCGACCGGCTGCCGCGCACGCTGTCGGGCGGTCAGCGGCAGCGGGCCGCGATCGGCCGGGCGCTGGTCCGCGAGCCGTCGCTGTTCCTGCTGGACGAGCCGCTGTCCAGCCTCGACGCCGGCCTGCGCACCGAACTGCGCGTGGAGATCTCCGCGCTGGTGCGCTCGACCGGCACCACCACCGTCTACGTGACCCACGACCAGGTGGAGGCCATGACGATGGCCGACCGGATGGCGGTGCTGCGCGACGGCGTCCTGGAGGACGTCGGCACCCCCGAGCAGATCTACCAGGACCCGGCGACCGTGTTCGTGGCCGCGTTCCTCAGCTCACCGCCGATCAACCTGCTCCAGGGCACGCTGTGGACCGTGGAGGACGAGGGACTGCTGATCGACTTCGGCGCGCAGCGGCTGATGATCCCCTGGGACGACCCGCGGACGTCCTCGCTGATCAGTCACCAGGGCCGTCCCGTCACGGTCGCGATCCGCCCGGACAACCTCATTCCCGTCGCCCCCGGCTCCCCCGCGAAGCCAGGCACCGTCCTGTCCGGCCAGGTCAGGGCGCTGGAGTTCCACGGGCACGAGTGGCTCGCCTACGCCGAGGCCGGGATCACCACGGTCGACCCGAACACGGTGGGACGGCCCGCCCCGGCCACACCGCCGCAGCCCGAACGGCCCACGCTGCGCGAGAGGCTCCGGACGCTGCTCGGCCCGCCCCAGCGGCAGGAGCAGGAGCAGGCGGTCGAGGAGCACGTCGGCGGCCATCACCGGCGGCCCGACCTGATGTTCCGCATCGCGCCCGGCGACCGCCCGAACCGCGGTGACCGCGTCGCGCTGGCCGTCGACCTCGACCGGATCCTGTTCTTCGGCGCCGACGGACGCCGCGTCACCCCCGTCCACCGGCACCAGACGGCACCGCCCCGGGTTCACCGGCCCGAGCACGCGGGCCAGGAGGCTCCGCACGCCCACGACGGCCCCGGCCGGCGCTGACCCGCCGCGAACCCGCGGTTCGTCAGGCCGTCGCCGGGGTGAACACCCACTTCTTGTACGACCAGTAGCGGAACGCGGCGCCGAACGCGACCCCGGCAAGCAGCCCGACGTTGTAGGCGACACCGCCGTGCAGACCGAGGGTGTAGTAGGTGAATCCGGTGCACACCACCGTGATGAGCAGCCCGACACCGTTCAACGCGAAGAAGATCGCGACCTCGCGGCTCGATCCGTCGCTGTCGCGGTGACGGAACACCCAGAACCGGTTGAGCAGGTACGACGCCAGCGTGGACACCACGGTCGGAACGACGACGCTCGTGACGGGACTGCCGCCGAGCAGGGCCCGCATCAGGTTGGCGCCGAAGATCATGATCAGCGTGCCCACGACGCCGACGAAGCCGAAGCTGAGCAGTTCGCCCAGGAAGCCGCCGCGATGGAAGGGGCCGTAAACCGGGGCGGACGCGACCGTTCTCATCGGTCTTGACCGCTGGATGGTGTTCACTCGCCCAGACCTTACCTGAGGAGGCCATATACCAGAGTCACAACCCACCCAAAGATCAACGACGGGCTCAGACGAGTTCGGCGAGCGGAACCTCCGGGTCGGTGAGCCGGGCGGTGTCCACGGGCCGTCCGGAGCGGATCAGCGCCTGCACGTCGCCGGTGACGTCCCACACGTTGACGTTCATCCCCGCGACGACCCGGCCGTCCGACAGCCAGAACGCGACGAACTCGCGGCCGGC
Organism: Actinomadura pelletieri DSM 43383; assembly: GCF_003634705.1. GTDB lineage: Bacteria > Actinomycetota > Actinomycetes > Streptosporangiales > Streptosporangiaceae > Spirillospora > Spirillospora pelletieri. Next base: position 662,795 of record NZ_RBWU01000003.1, read on the forward strand.
GACGTCACCCCGGTACACGACCTCGTCGTACTCCCCCGGCGTCGCGACACCGGAGAACTCCATGCCGAGGTCGTACTGGTCGCTGAAGAAGTACGGGACGCGGTCGTAGACGACGTCCTGCCCGAGCATGGCGCGGGCGGCGGCCGGTCCGCCGTTCAGCGCGTTCGCCCAGTGCTCCACGCGGACACGCCGTCCGAGCAGCGGGTTGTGGGCGTTGGCGACGTCCCCGGCCGCGTAGATGTCGGGGTCGGACGTGCGCAGCGAGGCGTCCACGAGGATCCCGTCGGACACCTCGAGCCCGGCCTCCTCGGCGAGCCGCACGTTGGGCCGCACCCCGATCCCGACGATCACGACGTCCGCGGGCACCTCGGCGCCACCGGAGGTCACCACCGCCGACACCTGACCGGCGCCCCAGAACCCGGCGACGCCCTGGCCGAGCCGCAGGTCGACGCCGTGCTCGCGGTGCAGGTCGGCGAAGAGCCCACCGAGTTCGGGGCCGAGGGCGGCGTGCAGCGGCGTCGTCCCCGGATCGATGATCGTCACCTCGTTGCCGTGGGCGCGGGCGGCGGCGGCCGTCTCCAGGCCGATCCAGCCGGCGCCGGCGACGACGACCCGGCGACCGCCGTGCGCGAGGGCCTGTTTCAGGGCCGCCGAGTCGGCCATGGTCCGCAGGTAGTGGATGCCCTCCAGCTTGGCGCCGGGCACGTCCAGCCGCCTCGGGGACGCGCCGGTCGCCAGCAGCAGCTTGTCGTAGCCGATCGGCTCGCCCGTGGACAGCCGCACCTCGCGCGCGGTCCGGTCGATGGACGTGACCGAGACGCCGAGCCGCAGCTCAACATCGTGCTCGTCGTACCAGTCGGCCTCGTGGACGTGGGCCTTCTCGCGCGGCTCCTTGTCCAGCAGGAACCCCTTGGACAGCGGGGGCCGCTCGTACGGTCGTTCGATCTCGTCACCGATCAGCAGCAGTCGGCCGGTGAAGCCCTCCGCGCGGAGCGTCTCCGCCGCCTTGGCGCCCGCCAGGCTGGCACCGGCGATGACGAACGTCTCCTGGGGCATGACGACCTCCTGTGCTCAACCGGTAGTTATCCGTACTGCGGCCTCTGTAACGAGACACACGAGTCATCATCGCGCGTTTCAGATCACGGGCCTCAGGCGGCCCCCTCCAGAGCGCGGTGGCGGGCCATGGCGGACAGGTCGGTCAGCGACGCGATCTGGTCGACGACGGCGCGGAGCCGGGCCGTGTCGTCGGCGGCGTCCTCGAAGGCGGCGCGGAAACCGGGTTCGAGCGTGTCCGGGGCGCCGGCCAGCGTCATCTCGGCCAGTTCGATGATCAGCGTCCGCTGCCGGGCCCTGACCTCCTCGTGACTGATCCACACATAGTGCGCCGTGATGCCCTTGAGCAGCGCGTTCTCCAGCCGTTGGGCGCGCGGGACGATCAGCTCCGCGGCGTAGCGGGTCAGCGGACGGTCGCCGTAGGCGTCGCGGGTCGCGGTCTCGGCCGCCAGGCAGAACCGTCCGATCAGGGTGCTGGTGAGGTTCTTCAGCGCGGCGAGGCTGCGCGGGGTGCCGTCGTAGCGGTCGGGCCAGTACGGCTCGGCGAGCAGCTCGGCGAACCGCTCCTCCAGCTCGGCCAGGTCGGCGTCCGGGCAGTACAGCTTGGTCGCGGTGGCGGCGACGAGGCGGCGTTCGGTCGGGTCGGCGAGCCGCGCGAAGTCGATGTGCCCGGCGACCAGCGCGTCCTCCAGGTCGTGGACGGAGTAGGCGACGTCGTCGCTCCAGTCCATGACCTGGGCCTCGAAGCACGTCCGGCCCGGTTCGACGCCCTCGCGCACCCAGTCGGCGACGTCGAGGTCGTCGGGGTAGATGCCGAATTTCCCGTTGACCGCCTCGGCCTGGGACCAGGGGTACTTCATCGCGGCGTCCAGCGCGGCGCGGGTCAGGTTGAGGCCGACGCTGCGGCCGTGCAGCGGCGGGCCGTCCGCCGCGAACGACTTGGGTTCCAGCCGGGTCAGCACGCGCAGGCTCTGCGCGTTGCCCTCGAAGCCGCCGCAGTCCTGGGCGAACACGTCGAGGGCGGCCTCGCCGTTGTGACCGAACGGCGGGTGCCCGATGTCGTGGGCCAGGCACGCCGCCTCCACCAGGTCGGGGTCGCAGCCGAGGGACTTGCCCAGCTCACGGCCGACCTGGGCGCATTCGAGCGAGTGGGTCAGCCGGGTGCGCAGGCTCTGCACGGTGCCGCCGGCGGCGTCCGCGCCGGGCGAGGCGACCTGCGTCTTCGCGGCGAGCCGGCGCAGGGCCGCGCTGTGCAGGACGCGGGCGCGGTCGCGTTCGAACGCCGTCCGGTCGCGCCGTTTGGCGGGTTCGGGTGCCCAGCGGTGCAGGTCCCGGGCCGTGTAGCCGCCGGAACTCCCGTGGTCGAGGTGGGTCGTCATGGCCCTATCCAGAGTAAGCGGGCGCGCTGGGCACCGCTCACCGTTCGCCCCGCAGGACGTACGACAGGTAACCGCCGGTCTCGCGGACGATGTAGCGGAACTGCGTCTTGCGGGTCTGGACGCTGGGCCCGCTGCGGGTCGGGGACGCGGCGGACGTGATGCCGTGGTCCTCGCCCATCTTCTTGGAGCGCAGCCCGTGCCAGGGATCGGTGACGATCACCCCGGACTTCCAGTGGTGCCGTTCGAACTCCTTGCCCACGGCCGCCATGCTCTCCAGGGTGTCCCGTCCGACGGGCACCGCGAAGACCTTCGACGCGGGCACCCCGCCCTTCTTGATCAGCCAGGCGCGGCCCGAGCCCGCCTCGGTGTAGTTGTCGCCGGGCGCCTTGCCGCCGACGGTGACGATGGCGGGCGCGACCCCGGCCCGGTAGAGGTCGAGGGCGTGCTGGAGCCGCCACCTGAGCGTCGGGGACGGCACGCCGTTGTACTGCGCCGCGCCGAGGACGATGATCGCGTCGGAGCGCGGCCGCTCGTCCTGGCGGGCCTGGTACCAGACCCGCGTTCCCACGGTCAGGGGCGTCAGGACGACGATGGCCAGCAGCCCGAGGACGACGCCCACCGAGATCGTGAACCAGGGCGACCTGCGCCGCCTCTCCTGCTCGTTGTTCTCGGGCGTCTCGTCGTCGTCCTCGGGCCCGCGCCCCGGTACTTCAAGTTCCAACGTCATCGCTTCGGACACACTAGTGAGATGGTCCGCGACGTGCGCCGGGTTCGCGGGTAAGCCGTGCCGGCCCGATCCTTTTTCAGCCGATCGCGGCCCGTCCCGCCTCCAGCCGCGCCACCGGGACGCGGAACGGCGAGCAGGACACGTAGTCGAGGCCGACCTCGTGGCAGAAGTGCACCGAGTCGGGGTCGCCCCCGTGCTCGCCGCAGATGCCGAGGTGCAGCTCGGGCCGGGCCCTGCGGCCCTCCTCCACGGCGATGCGGACGAGCCGCCCGACGCCGTCCCGGTCGAGGGTCTCGAACGGCGACACCCCGAAGATCCCGAGGTCCAGGTACTGGGAGAAGAACGCCGCCTCGACGTCGTCGCGGGAGAAGCCCCAGGTCGTCTGCGTGAGGTCGTTGGTGCCGAAGGAGAAGAACTCGGCCGCCTCGGCGATCTGGCCCGCGGTCAGCGCGGCCCTCGGCAGCTCGATCATGGTGCCGATCAGGGCCGGTACGTCGACCCCGGTGGCGGACCCGACCTCGGCCAGGATGGCGCGGGCCTCGTCGCGGACGGCCTCCAACTCCTGCACCGCCCCGACCAACGGGATCATGATCTCGGGACGCGGGTCGCCGCCCGCGGCCTTGCGCGCCGCCGCGGCCTCGGCGATGGCACGGACCTGCATTCCGAAAAGACCCGGAATCACCAAACCGAGCCGCACGCCGCGCAGGCCCAGCATAGGGTTCTGCTCGTGCAGTCGGTTGACTGCTTCGAGCAGTCTCCGGTCTTCCGCATCGGCCTCGTCGCCCGCGAGCGCGATCCTGACCGACAGCTCGGTGATGTCGGGGAGGAATTCGTGCAGGGGCGGGTCGATGAGCCGGATGGTGACCGGCAACCCGTCCATCGCCTCGAAGATGCCCTCGAAGTCCTGCCGCTGGAGGGGCTCCAGGGCGTCCAGCGCGGCCTGCCGCCCGCGGTCGTCGTCGGCGAGGATGAGCTGCTCGACGAGCTGCCGCCGGTCGCCGAGGAACATGTGCTCGGTGCGGCACAGCCCGATGCCGGTCGCGCCGAACCGGCGGGCCCGTCCCGAGTCCTCGGGCGTGTCGGCGTTCGCGCGGACCTTGAGCGCCGCCCGCGCGTCGGCGTGCTCCATGACCCGGTGCACGGCCTTCACGAGTTCGTCGCCGTCCTCCACGGACAGCTCGCCCTCGAAGTACCGGACGACGGGCGAGTCCTCGACGGGTACCTCGCCGAGGTAGACGTCCCCGGACGACCCGTCGATCGAGATCACGTCGCCCTCGCCGACCGTCACGCCGCCGGGCGCGGTGAAGCGCCCGTTCTTGACGTCGACGTCCAGTTCCTCGGCGCCGCACACGCATGTCTTGCCCATGCCGCGGGCGACGACGGCGGCGTGCGAGGTCTTGCCGCCGCGGGACGTCAGCACGCCCCTGGCGGCGACCATCCCGGCGAGGTCGTCGGGGTTGGTCTCCCGGCGGACGAGGATCACGTCCTCGCCGCGCCCGGCGAGCTCCACGGCCCGCTCGGAGGTGAACACGACCTTGCCCACGGCCGCGCCCGGCGAGGCGTTCATTCCCCGGGTGAGTTTCTTGACGCCGTCCACCTTGCTGGCGAAGCGGGGGAACATGAGCTGGGCGAGCTGGTCGCCGGTGACGCGGCGGGTCGCCTCGTCGGCGTCGATGAGCCCCTGGTCGAGGAGCTGGCAGGCGATGCGGAACGCCGCGGCGGCGGTCCGCTTGCCCACCCGGGTCTGGAGCATCCACAGCTTCCCGCGCTCGATCGTGAACTCGATGTCGCACATGTCGCGGTAGTGGTTCTCCAGCGTCTCCATGATGTCGAGCAGCCGGTCGTAGGACGCCTTGTCGATCCGTTCGAGCTCGGTCAGCGGGACGGTGTTGCGGATCCCGGCGACGACGTCCTCGCCCTGCGCGTTCTGCAGGTAGTCGCCGTAGATGCCCTGCTGTCCGGACGCCGGGTCGCGGGTGAACGCGACGCCCGTCCCGGAGTCCAGGCCCATGTTGCCGAAGACCATCGCGCAGATGTTGACGGCGGTGCCGAGGTCGACGGGGATGCGCTCCTGCCGCCGGTACAGGACGGCGCGGGGGGCGTTCCAGGAGTCGAACACCGCCTTGACGGCGAGGTCCATCTGCTCGCGCGGGTCGGTCGGGAAGTCCCGGCCCGCCCGGTCCCGGACGATCACCTTGAACCGGTCGACGAGGGCCTTGAAGTCCTCGGCCACGAGGTCGCCGTCGTGGTCGCTGCCGCGGGCGCGCTTGACGTCCTCGACGGCGTCCTCGAACAGGTCGCCGTCGATGCCGAGGACGGTCTTGCCGAACATCTGGATCAGGCGGCGGTAGGAGTCCCACGCGAACCGCTCGTCCCCCGCCTGCGCGGCGAGGCCCAGCACCGACTCGTCGTTCAGCCCGACGTTGAGGACGGTCTCCATCATCCCCGGCATGCTGAACTTGGCGCCGGAACGCACGCTGACCAGGAGCGGATCGTCGCTCTGGCCGAGCTTCTTGCCCATCGCGGACTCCAGCGCGGCGAGGTGGCGGTCCACCTCGTCCGCGAGGCCCTCGGGCGGGTTCCCGTGCTCCAGGTAGTGCCGGCAGGCCTCCGTGGTGATCGTGAAGCCTGGTGGCACGGGCAGTCCGAGGTTGGTCATCTCGGCGAGGTTGGCGCCTTTGCCGCCCAGCAGTTCCTTGAGGTTCTTGTTTCCCTCGGTGAAGTCGTACACGAACTTCGGCACGGGGAGCTCCTTCTCGCTCCGGTTCCACACAGCGGCAGTGCCGGAACCGCCGCGGTGTGGACGCGACGTCGCGAACCCCCGAGCGGCGGATCCGCTGCCCTGTTTGCCGGGACTGTACCTGCGTGTCCCGCCGCTACTCGGCGCCCGGTGCGCGAGTTGGCGTTTTCGCAGGTCAGACCCCCAATAGTGGTCTATTCCAATTCGGACCAACGGGGATCTTCCGGGCGGTCTCCCCGCACCGGTGACTTACCCGCTCCATGGAAGAGGGAATGATGGATCACGGAGGTGAGAGTGTGAGGCCGAAGGTCGCCGGCGGCAGGGCGGGAGATCCGTTCGCCCCGATCGCCGATTTCGGGTTCCTGTCCGACTGCGAGACGACCGCCCTGGTCGCGCCCAGCGGGAACATCGAGTGGATGTGCCTGCCCCGGATGGACTCCCCCAGCGTGTTCGGCTCCATCCTGGACCGCGACGCCGGATACTTCCGGGTCGGCCCGGCGGGCGTGGAGGTGCCCGCCGCGCAGCGCTACATCCCCGGCACCATGGTCATGGAGACCACCTGGTGGGTGCACGGCGGCTGGCTCGTGGTGACGGACGCTTTGCTGATGGGGCCGTGGCACCACGAGACGGAACGGTCCCACACCCACCGCAGGGCGCCGACCGACTACGACGCCGACCACGTCCTGCTGCGGATGGTGCGGTGCGTGAACGGGCAGGTCCAGGTCCGGCTCGACTGCATGCCGGTGTTCGACTACGGCCGGACGCCCGCCCGCTGGGAGCACACCGGCTCCGGGTACCACGAGGCCGTGGCGCGCGGGAGCGACATCGGGCTGCGGCTCACCACCGACCTGAACGTCGGGTTCGAGGGGTCGCTCGCCACGGCCCGGACGCTGCTGAAGCAGGGCGAGTCCCGGTTCGTGGCGCTGTCGTGGAGTGAGCACGCGGCACCGTCGTCCTGGCAGGAGGCGCAGGAACGGCTGGTGTGGACCGTCCACCACTGGCAGCACTGGCTCGACCGGGGCCGCTTCCCCGACCACCCGTGGCGCAGCCACCTCCAGCGCAGCGCCCTCACCTTGAAGGGCCTGACGTTCGCGCCGTCCGGCGCGGTGGCGGCCGCGGCGACGACATCGCTGCCCGAGGCGCCCGGCGGCGACCGGAACTGGGACTACCGCTACACCTGGATCCGCGACTCCACGATGGCGCTGTGGGCGTTCTACACGCTCGGCTACGACTGGGAGGCCAACGACTTCTTCTACTTCATCACCGACGTCGCCGAGGCCGCCGAGGGCAAACTCCAGATCATGTACGGGCTGGACGGCCGGGCGGAGTTGCCCGAGTCCACGCTGGACCACCTCAGCGGCTACGACAACGCGCGCCCGGTGCGGATCGGCAACGAGGCGTACATGCAGGCGCAGCACGACGTGTGGGGCGCCATCATCGGCTCCATCTACCTGTTCGTGCGCAAACGCGACCGGCTGGACGACCGGCTCTGGAAGATCATCATCAAGCAGGTGGAGGACGCGCTCGCCAACTGGCGCGTACCGGACTGCGGCATGTGGGAGGTGCGCGGCGAACCGCAGCACTTCACCTCGTCCAAGGTGTTCTGCTGGGTCGCGGCCGAGCGCGGCGCCCGGCTGGCCCGGATCCGGGGCGACCGGGAGCGGGCCGCGCGCTGGCAGGCCGCCGCCGACGAGATCCACGCCGACGTGCTCGCCAACGCGCTGGACGAGCGGGGCGTCTTCACCGCCCACTACGGCGCGACCACGCTGGACGCGTCGGCGCTGCTGATCCCGCTGCTCGGGTTCCTGCCCGCCGACGACAAGCGCGTCCGGGAGACCGTTCTCGCCATCGCCGACGAGCTGTCGGAGGACGATCTCGTCCTGCGCTACCGGCCCGCGGAGACCGACGACGGTTTCGACACCGACGAGGGCAGCTTCACCATCTGCTCGTTCTGGATGGTCAGCACGCTGGTGATGATCGGGGAGCTGGACCGGGCGCGGGCGCTGTGCGAGAAGCTGCTGTCGTACGCCAGCCCGTTGCAGCTGTACTCGGAGGAGATCGATCCGCACACCGGGCGTCACCTCGGCAACTTCCCGCAGGCGTTCACCCATCTCTCCCTGATCAACGCGGTCATGCACGTGATCAGGGCGGAGAACGACGAACCCCAGCCGCCGCTGGCCTGAAATCGACCGGCACGGCCTTGATCACAAGTTGACGACAAGCGCCGGAATTGCTCCTTTTGGTGGCAATCCCGGCTATTTTCTCGGCCGTGACGACCCCACCGCCCACCGACGGCGGCCCGGACGCTCCCGCGTGGAGCCCGCCGGACGGCCGCGTCCCCGCGCGGGACGCGCCGTCGCGGTTACCCGTCCACGTCCCCGGGCCGCCGCACGTAGCCGCGCGCACGACCGGACCGCCGCACGTAGCCGCGCGTATGACCGGACCGCCGCCCGTCCCCGTTCCGGGCCGGCGGACCCGTCTCGCGATCATCGCCGTCATCACGGGCCTGTTCGCCGTGATCTCGCTCGGAACCGGCCTCGTGGTGGTCGAGTCCGGCGGCTCGCCGTTCGCCGCGGAGGACGAGACCCGTCCGCCGCCGCCCGCGGGCCTGGTCGCGGTCTCGACGCTGGAGGCCGGAGCCTGTTTCAGCGGGTACACCGAGGAGTACGCCGAGCCCGCGGCGATGCGCACGCCCTGTGACCGCCGCCATGGCGGTGAGGTCGGGGCCAAGGCGACACTGCGCCCCGGCCCCTTCCCGGACGAGGAGCGGCTCCTCGCGGAGGCGACGTACCAGTGCAAGGAGCGCACCGCGTTCCTCGCCGACCGTCCCGCCGCGAGCGCGCTCGACCTCCGGATCGACATGCCCGACGAGGCCGACTGGACGCGCGGGAACCGCGAGGTGACGTGCCTGCTCGTCCACACCGGCCCCGGCGGGCTGACCGGGTCCCTCGCCACCAGCACGAAGACCCGGACGGGGCACCTGCCGGAGATGGAACCCGGCACCTGCATCGAACGCTGGAACTCTCGGGTCGACGATCAGCGCGTCACCGACTGCACCGAGCCGCACGAGGCGCAGCTGTACGCCAAGTTCACGCTGAGGGGCGTCCGGTATCCGGGCGACCGGAAGCTGGACGAGGTGTCCAACGCGCGCTGCTTCGGGCGGAGCCTGGCGGTACTGGAGAAGCGGCTGCCGAAGCGGGTCGAGCTGATCTACGTGGGGCCGTCCGAGGAGTCCTGGGCCGCCGGCGACCGCCTGCTCTACTGCCTGGCCAAGAGCACCGGGAGACCGCTGCAGCGGACCCTGCTGAGGAAGAGGCGATCGTGACCACGCCACCACCGTCCCGAGACGACCACGGCGACCACGTCCCGAGACCCGTCCAGCCCGCCTGGGCGGCCTGGGCCCCGCCCGGTGACACGGGCGGGCCCGACCCGGTCGCCGCCGCGCCGGACGTCCCCTCCCGGTGGCCGCCGCAGGACGTCCACCGGCACGGCCCGGCGCCACCGTCGACCACGGTCCTGCCCCGGACGAACCGGCTCGCGGTCTCCGCCCTCGTCACCGGGATCTTCGGGCTGGTCCCGCTGACGGTCCTGCTGTGCGTCGCGGCGCTCGTCCAGGCCGGGCGGCGCGGCGAGCGGGGCCGGGGCCTGGCCGTCGGCGGCCTGGCCGCGGCGGCGGTCTGGAGCCTCGTCGCGGCGCTCGCCGTGGCGGGACTCGTGGGCTCGATGGTCACCGCCGAGCGCGACGCGTCCGGCCGCGTCATCCACAAGGACAAGGTCCTGCCCGCGGCGCTGCGCGTCGGTGACTGCTTCACCGGCATCCGCGGCGACTACACGATCGGCCCGCTGACGGCGCTGCCCTGCGCCGAGCCGCACGACGGCGAGGTCGTCGCCCAGCTGCGGCTGCCCGGCAAGACCTACCCGGGCGACGAGAAGACCCTCGAACAGGCGACCAACGCCTGTTTCAAGAAGGCGTTCCGGCTGCAGCGGAGCCGGCACGCCAAGTTCCTGGAGCCCTACGCCGTCACACCGACCCGGACGAGCTGGCGCTCCGGGGACCGCAGGGTGCTCTGCCTGCTCCGCTACACCGGCCCGGGTGCCCTCGCCGCGCCGCTCGCCACGACCGTGGACCCGGACCAGAGGTACTGGAGCGAGATGACCCGCGGCGACTGCTTCGGCAAGTGGGACCCCACGAGCCTGGCCCAGCGCGTCGTGTCCTGCACCACCCCGTACTGGAACCAGGTGTACGGGGTCTTCACCCTGGAAGCCGGCCCGTACCCGGGCACGGAGACGATCGAGCGCAAGGGGCAGGTGCGCTGCGAGAGGCTGCTCCAGAAGGCCTTCGGTCGCCACCCCTACCCCGACCAGTACTCGTACTTCTACCCCGAGAAGCACGAGTGGGACGGCGGGATCCGCACCGTCGTCTGCTTCGGCGTGAGCGAGGACCGCCCGCTGAAGAGACCGATGCTGCCGTCCTGACCCGGGTGGCGGGCCCCGCCCGCCCGCCCGAAGGACGGGACGGGGCGAGGCCCGCGACCTGCGGTCAGACGACCGCGCCCGAGTCCTGCGAGGAACGGCGGGCCGGGCGCGACTTCGACTTGCGCTGCGGCGGCGGCGCCTTCGCGAACCGCTCCAGGACGATCGCCATCGGCGTCGCCGTGAACACGCTGGAGTACGTGCCGACCACGATGCCGATCAGCAGGGCGATGGCGAAATCGGTCAGGGAGTCGCCGCCGAGGAACGCCAGGGCCGTCAGGATGAACAGCGCGCCCATTCCGGTGTTGATCGTCCGCGGGACGGTCTGCAGGACGCCCCGGTTCGCGATCGTCGCGAACCGTCCCTTCGGGTTCTCGCCCCACATCTCCCGGACGCGGTCGAACACGACGACGGAGTCGTTGACCGAGTACCCGATGATGGTGAGCAGCGCGGCGAGGAACACCCCGTCGATGGGTTTGCCGAGCCAGGCGAAGATCCCCGTGACGATCGTGATGTCGTGGAACATGGCGATGACCGAGCCGGCCGCGAACGTCCAGCGGAACCTGATCGTCAGATAGGCCAGCTGGACCAGCAGCGCGACGCCGAGGGCGATCAGCGCCTTGGTTCTCAGTTCGTCGCCCAGGCTCGGGCCGATCAGCTCGTCGCGCTGCTTGGTGGCGCCGCCGCCCTCCTTGGCCAGCGCCTCCTGGACGCGTTTCTCCTCCTCGTTGGTGAGGTCGACGGTCCGGACGGAGATGTCGTCCTGCCCGGACGTCTGGACGACCGCGCGCGGGAACCCGGCGTCGGCGACGGCGGAGCGGGCCACGTCGATGTCCACCGGACGGTTCGTGGAGTACTCGACGAGCCGTCCCCCGGTGAACTCGACACCGAAGTTGAGGCCGCGGGTGGCGATCCCGGTGATGGCGATGACGACGGCGAGCGCGGAGATCCCGAGCCAGAGCCGGCTGTGTTTCATCAGGTCGGGGCCGCTTTCCTCCAGCCACCGCCGGATCCGTCCGGCGCCGGCGAGCCCGCCCGCCCTGCCCTTGGTGAGCTTCGGGAACCGCGCGGCGGCGGCGTCGGTGAGGACGCGGCTCAGCAGCATCGCGGACACGAGGGAGGCGAGGACGCCGATGGTCAGGGTGACACCGAATCCCTTCACCGGCCCGGAGGCGAGGAAGAACAGCAGGGCGCCGGCGAGCAGCGTGGTGACGGCCGTGTCGGCGATCGCCGACCACGCCTTGTCGAAGCCGACGGCGAGGGCCGTCCGGGCGCTGCGTCCGGGCGCCGCCGCCCGTTCCTCCCTCGCGCGTTCGAAGGCCAGCACGTTGGCGTCGATGGCCATGCCGATGGCGAGGACGAAACCGGCGAGTCCGGGCAGGGTCAGGGTCGCGCCGACCGCGACGAGCGCCGCGTAGGAGATCAGCGCGTAGCCGGTCAGCGCGACGGTGGCGAGGAAGCCGACGATGCGGTAGACGGCCACGATGAACAGCCCGGTCAGGATGACGCCGATGACCGCGGCGCGGGCGCTGGCGTCGATCGCCTCGTCACCGAGCGTCGGCCCCACCACCCGCTGCTCGATGATCTTCACCGGAACGGGCAGTGAACCGCCCTCGATCAGCGCGGCGAGGTCCTTGGCCTCGCCGGCGCTGAAGTCCCCGGTGATCTGCGTCGACCCGCCGGTGATGCCGACACCGCACGCGACGCTCTCGGTGACGCCCGGGGAGGAGATCACCTTGCCGTCCAGGACGATCGCGATCCGCCGTTCGTCGCCCGCCGCGCAGGCGGCCTTGGCGGTCAGCCGCTCCCAGGTCTTGCCGCCGTCGCCCTTGAAGTCGACGTTCACGGCCCAGCCGCCGAGGTTCTGCGGGTCGTAGGTGGCGTCGGCGGAGCCGATGCCGTCACCGGTGAGGGCGGCGGGGCCGATCAGGATCGGCTGCCCGCTCTCGTCCTGGATCAGCTGCTGGCCCTTGTCGGGCGTGCCGTCATTGGGCAGCACCGGATGGGCGGTGAGCTGCGCGGTCTTGCCGATCGCCGCGGTCGCCCCGGCCGGGTCCTGAACGTCGGGCAGTTCGACGATCAGCCGCCGGTCACCGGACCGGGTGATCGACGACTCGGCGACGCCGAGCGCGTCGATGCGGCGCCCCAGCACCTCCCTGGCGCGGTCGGTGGACTCCCGGTCGGCCTTCACCGTCGGCGAGTTCTGGGTCTCCAGCACGATCTGGGTGCCGCCGCGCAGGTCAAGGCCGAGGCGGGCGGGTTTGGAATAGGCGAAGTAGAACGATGTGGCGAGTACGGCCAAGGCCAGTACCGCCCGCACCAGGTTGGCGCGAGTCAAAGGGAACCTCCACACGGAACTCCGGCGCCGGGCGTGCGCGCGGCACCGCGGACAGAGACCTCAGATCCGTGGGAGGGAGGGTGGGGCGCGCCCGCGCGGGACGCCTCTCGGCGCGATGTCCGGGGGGACGCGGGCGGGAACGGCGCGGACGGCGCGCCGGGACGGCGGCCGCACCTCGCCGACGGTCGCGGGCAGCACCACGAGCGACGGCTGGACCGCGGGCGCCGAGCGGACGTCCGGGGACGCCACGACCGCATGCTCGTGGGGGCTCGGGCGGTGCTTGGTGGACGAGCGGGTGCGGGCGGGCGCCTGCTGCGCGGCCCCGTTCCGGACGCCGGAGATCGTGCCGGTGGGGGACGTCCCGCCGTGGGCCCCGGTACCGGCGGGGCCGACCACGATGCCGAGCAGGCCCAGCGCGACGACCAGCAGCCGGGCGACAGGGCGGGCAGGCCAGTGCGCCTCGCGCATCCCGCCCCTCCTCTCGGGCTCACCGACCGGTCGCCGGACTCACGAGCGGTTCACGTCACCGACCCTCATAGTGTCACGATCCGCGCCCACACCGGCCACCACGGCGACCCCGCGACAACCCCAAGGTTCGCGATCGCGTTCGGGAGGAGGGGCACGAGCGGAGCGATACGGCGATCAATCCGCAGGCCACGACGATGGAGGCCCGCCGGGACCCCCATCGTCGTGAACCGTCGGAACTCAGCAGCCCACGAGTTGGGCGGCGAGGAAAGACTCCACCTGGCTGATCGCGATCCGCTCCTGGGACATCGAGTCGCGTTCCCGGACGGTGACCGCGTCGTCCTCCAGGGTGTCGAAGTCGACGGTGACGCAGAACGGGGTGCCGATCTCGTCCTGACGGCGGTAGCGGCGGCCGATGGCGCCGGCGTCGTCGAAGTCGACGTTCCAGTTCTTGCGGAGCCGCGCCGCGAGGTCACGGGCCTTCGGGGACAGGTCGGCGTTGCGCGACAGCGGCAGCACCGCGCACTTCACCGGGGCGAGCCGCCGGTCGAGCCGCATGACGGCGCGCTTCTCCATCTTGCCCTTGGCGTTGGGCGCCTCGTCCTCGGCGTAGGAGTCCATCATGAACGTGAGCGTGCACCGGTCGACGCCCGCCGCGGGCTCGATCACGTACGGGACGAACCGTTCACCGGACTCCTGGTCGAAGAACGACAGGTCGGCGCCCGACGCCTTGGAGTGCGTCGTCAGGTCGTAGTCGGTGCGGTTGGCGACGCCCTCCAGCTCGCCCCACTCACCGCCGACGAAGTCGAACCGGTACTCCACGTCCACGGTCCGCTTGGAGTAGTGCGACAGCTTCTCCTGCGGGTGCTCGTACAGCCGCAGGTTCTCCTTGCTGACACCGAGGTCGACGTACCACTGCATGCGCTCGTCGATCCAGTACTGGTGCCACTCCTCGTCGGTGCCCGGCTTGACGAAGAACTCCATCTCCATCTGCTCGAACTCGCGGGTCCGGAAGATGAAGTTGCCGGGCGTGATCTCGTTGCGGAACGACTTGCCGATCTGACCGATGCCGAACGGCACCTTGCGGCGCGCGGACTGCTGGACGTTCAGGTAGTTGACGAAGATGCCCTGCGCCGTCTCGGGACGCAGGTAGGCCAGGCCCGACTCGTCCTCGACCGGGCCGAGGTAGGTCTTGAGGAGGCCGTTGAACATCTTCGGCTCGGTGAAGGAGCCCTTGACGCCGCAGTTCGGGCAGGCGATATCGGCGAGACCGTTCGCGGGCGGCCGGCCGTGCTTGGCCTCGTAGGCCTCTTCGAGGTGGTCGCCCCGGAAGCGCTTGTGGCAGGACTGGCATTCGGTGAGCGGGTCGACGAACGCCTGGACGTGGCCGCTGGCCTCCCACACCTCGCGCGCGAGGATGACGCACGAGTCGAGGCCGACGATGTCGTCACGGCCCTGCACCATGGACTTCCACCACTGGCGCTTGACGTTGTTCTTCAGTTCGACGCCCAGCGGACCGTAGTCCCAGGAGGCGCGGAGCCCGCCGTAGATCTCGCTCGACGGGTAGACCAGCCCCCGGCGTTTGGCGAGGTTGACGATCTTGTCCAACACATCGGAACGGCGTGCCATGAGTATTCTCCATCCGGCTGGCGGTCGGCGGGACAGTGCGTACGCCCCGGTCCCGCTCCCGCGGGCGGCGGCGAGTGGTGTTCCCCGGTGATCCCACGGCGCGATCTTGCTCGGCGCCCGCGGGCAGTGCCCAGCTTAGGGCACGGGTGGGGTCAGTTAACCGGCTAGAGGACGCGACCGTCCACAACATTGCTGTCGATGTTGAGGGTGACCCCGCCGTGACTCTCCTTGTGGCCGCCCCGGTACTGCTTGATGCGGGCGTGCGGATGCCACCAGTGGTCCGGGACGAAGGGGTCGCCGTACAGCTCGGCCCTGCCGTTCCAGTGGGCGAACCAGATGGCGACGGGCTTGCTGATTCCCTCGGCGTCGCCGACGTCCCGGATGCCGGACTTGACGCTGCTGTAGAGGCACGGGTCGTACCCGAGACTCGCCAGCCGCCGGACCCAGTTGTCCACGAACCGCAGGACGGCGGCCTTGCAGCCGCGGTTGCGGCTGTCGTAGGCCTCCATGTCGTAGTAGATCGGCGCGCCCTGCGGAATGCCGAGCGCCCGGGCCTTGGCGGCGGCGTCCTCGGCGGCCACGGCGCCCTGCGACGCGGCGTTCTTGGCGGTGAAGCGCTGCCGGCGGCTCCCGCACGGCGCCTGGAGCCCGACGTAGGTGGGCGTGACTCGGTAGCCCATGTCGCGGACCGCGCTCAGCCAGGCCTCGGTGAGGTTGGGTTGCGCGCATCCGCGCGCCGCGCCGCCGATGTAGATGTTCGTGACCTCGAAGGACGGCCGCCACGCCCGCATGGTCGCCAGGGACGGCGCCGTGCAGCTGTCGAACCCCCTGCCGCGCACCCACGGATTCGCCGGGTCCGGCGGAAGGTCGCCGCGGGCGCGTCCGGGCCGCTGGTCCGGGATGGGCGGAGCAGGCGAACGGGTCCCGGTGGCGCGCCTTGAGTCCAGCCGGGTGCCGCGCAGGATCCGCTGGAGAGGTGCCGGATCCGTCCCGTACACGCCGGTGATGGCGGCCCCGGCCTCGGGGACGGTGAGCCGCGCCTCGTGGTCGACGGTCGGCGGGACGGTGAGCGTGGCGAGCCCGTCGGCGCGCACGACCCTCCCGGACGCGCGGTGCCCCTCGGCGGACGGCCGCGCCCGCTCTTCGGGCCGGACGTGGAGAGCCTCGGTGCGGCCGACGAGCCGGGGCGGGCAGTCCTGCTGCGGTCCGGGACGGCCGAGGTAGAGGGCGTGCCGGTCGAAACGGACACAGCGGGACGGCTCCCGATCGAGCCGGTGGACCTCCCAACCCACCGGCACGGGTATCCGCAGCCCGAGATACTCGACGACACGCGGGGCGGCGTGGGCGGGCGGCGGGACCGCCGCGACGGACGGTCCGGTGGCCAGGACGGCGCCGGACAGGACGGCGCAGGGCAGCAGGAAGGCGCGGCGCATCAGATCTCCCCCGAACGGGCACGGCATGATCGACGCCGCAAAGATGACCTTGGTCGGAGCACCGAAACCGGCCACGCCGCTTCTTGCCCGGTCCCTTGCCCTACCGAGACGCGCCCGTTGATCAGTGGGCGGCGACGACCTCGTAGGCGCCGGGTTCGTCCACGGCCAGCGCGGCGAGCGGCATGAACCGCATCCGCAGTTCGTGGCCGCCGAGCGCGCGGCGGTAGTGGCCCGCGCCGTCCCACTCGGTGACCAGGGCCCACAGCCCGGGGTCGTCGACGGTCCTGCCGAGCCGTCCGGAGCGGAAGCCGGGGCACTCGGACAGGGTCGCCAACACCGCGGTCATGCGGTCGGCGAAGTCGTCGGCGTCCTCGCCGGGCACCCGGTACCGGGTTATCGCGATCATGTGTCCATCCTCTCGCGGGCCAGGGGATTTCCGTTACCGTGGGCCCGTGCGAACGAAGGGTGGGCCCGGTGGGCTGCGGGCCGCGATCGAGCGGCGCAGCGCGGCGCCGGTGGTGTTCCTGCACCGGCTGCCGCGGTGGACGCTGCTGGTCGCGGTGTTCGCGCTGCTGGTGGTCGGGATGGCCGGGAGCGGCTGGGTGGCGGCGGCCGGGCTGCTGGTCCTGGCGGCGGCGCTGGCCTGGTTCGCCTATCTCAACTGGCCCGCGCTGGACGGCTCGGGCCGGGCGCTGCGGATCGTCGCGCTGGCGATCCTGCTGGCGTTCGCGCTGGGGCGCGGTATCGGGCGACTTTGACAATCATTTTCACCGTCGTCCATAATCGACGGGTGTCCCGCTTCCGGAACCACACGCGCGCCTCCCCCGCGAAGGTCCTCGCGACCGCCGGACTGGCGACCGGGCTCGCGGCCGGTCTGGCGGGCTGCGCCGGCGCGGGCGCCGAGGTTCCGCCCGGCAAGACCGCGGTGATCGCGTCCTTCTACCCGGTGGCGTGGCTCGCCGAGCGCGTCGGCGGCGACGCCGTGCACGTGCGGACGCTCACCGAGCCCGGGGCCGAACCCCACGACCTGGAACTGACGGCCCGGCAGGTCGCCCGGGTCGAGGACGCCGACCTCGCCGTCTACGTCAGGGGCGTTCAGCCCGCCGTGGACGAGGCCGTCCGGGGGCACGCCAAGGGCAGGTCGCTGGACGCGACGAGCCTGGTGAAGACGCTGCCGCCCCCGGACGAGACCGACGACGAGGAGGCGCACGACGGGATACGCCACGACGAGGCGTCCCACGACCCGCACGTCTGGCTCGACCCGAGCCGCATGGCGACCGTCGCGACCGCGCTCGGCGCCCGGCTCGCCGCCGCCGACCCCGCCCACGCCGCGGACCACCGGCGACGCGCCGCGTCCACCGCCGCCGAACTGACCGCGCTCGACCGCCGGTTCACCGCCGGGCTGGCGTCCTGCGCGCGCCGGGACATCATCACCGCGCACGCCGCGTTCGGCTACCTCGCCGACCGCTACGCGCTGCGCCAGATCCCCGTCGCGGGCGTCGACCCGGCGAGCGAGCCGTCCCCGCGACGGATGGCCGACCTGTCCCGCCGGGTCGTCGCCACCGGCGCGACCACGATCTTCACCGAGACCCTCGCCAGCCCGAAGGTGGCACGGTCGCTGGCCCGGGAGGCGGGCGTGCGGACCGCCGTCCTGGACCCGGCCGAGGGCGTCGAGGACGGCTCGTCCGACGACTACCTGACGATCATGCAGGGAAACCTGCGGACGCTGCGCGCCGCGCTGGAGTGCTCATGAAGGACGCCCCACCGTTCGCGATGACGGACGGACTCGTCCGCCGGGACGGCCGCGACATCCTCACCGGCGTCGACCTGCGGGTGGGGGCCGGCGAGGTGCTCGCGGTCCTCGGGCCGAACGGCGCGGGCAAGTCCACGCTGGTCAAGGCGCTGCTCGGGCTTGTCCCGCTGGCGGGCGGCCGGACCGAGATCTACGGTTCGCCACCCACACGGTTCCGCGACTGGAAGCGGATCGGGTACGTCCCGCAGCGGCTGCCGATGGGCGGCGGGGTGCCCGCGACCGTCCGGGAGGTCGTCGCGTCGGGCCGCGTCGCCCGAACGTCCCGCTGGCGTCCCGCGGTCCTCGGCGACCGGGCGGCCGACCGGGCCGCCGTCGACCGGGCCCTGGCGACGGTCGGCCTCACCGACCGCGCCCGCGACTCGGCGCACCTGCTGTCGGGCGGCCAGCAGCAGCGCGTACTGATCGCCCGCGCCCTCGCCGGCGAACCCGACGTGTTCGTGATGGACGAACCCACGGCGGGCGTCGACGCCCGCAGCCAGACGGCACTCGCCACGGCACTGCGCGGCCTGGCCGAAGCCGGGAAGACGGTGGTCCTGGTGGCACACGAACTGGGCCCGATGGAACCGCTCATCACCCGCACCGTCGAGCTGGGACGTGGCCGCGTCGTCGATGGGGCGATCACGGGATGAACGAGATGCTGCAGTACGAGTTCATGCGCGTCGCCCTGGTGATGGCGGTGCTGATCGGGCTGACCGCCCCGGCCGTCGGCACGTTCCTCGTCCAGCGCAGGCTGTCGCTGCTCGGCGACGGCATCGGCCACATCGCGCTGACCGGCATCGGGCTCGGGCTGCTCACGAGCACCTCGCCCGTCCTCGGCGCCCTGGTGGTGTCGGTCCTCGGCGCGGTGGCGATCGAGGTCGTGCGGGCCCGCAGCCGCAGCGGCGCGGACGTCGCGCTGGCACTGCTGTTCTACGGCGGGCTCGCGGGCGGCGTCATCCTCAACAGCGCCAGTGGTGGCAGCGGCGCGAGCCTCCAGTCCTACCTCTTCGGTTCGATCACCAGCGTGACGACCACCGACCTGTACATCGTCGTGGGCCTCGCCGTCGCGGTGCTCGGGATCGTCGCGCTGTTCGGCCGGGAGCTGTTCCTGCTGTGCCAGGACGAGGAGGTGGCACGGGCCGCCGGACTGCCCGTCCGGTTCCTCAGCGTGCTGATCGCCGCGACGGCCGCCGTCACCGTCGTGATCGCGATGCGCGCGATCGGGCTGCTGCTCGTCAGCGCGCTGATGATCGTCCCGGTGGCGGCGGCGCAGCAGCTCACCCGGGGCTTCCGTGGCACGATGCTGGCCGCGATGGCGATCGGTGTACTGTCGGCCGTGGCGGGCCTGGCGGGTTCCTTCCAGTACGATCTGCCTCCGGGCCCCTCGATCGTGCTGTTGGCGCTCGCAGTATTCGTCGCCGCGGTCGCCGGGGGCACACTGGTGCGTCGTAGACGCGCACGGGCCGGCGCGGCCGGGGAGAGCCTCTCCCCCACGGCCGGTCCCGGCGTCGAGGCGCGCGTGGACGCCGAGGCGGAGGTACTTGGAGGATGACGACGGCGCGCCGGGACGCGGTACGGCAGGTCCTGGCCGACTGCGAGAGCTTCCGCAGCGCACAGGACATCTACGCCGATCTGCGCGCGGACGGCTCCAAGATCGGCCTCACCACGGTGTACCGGGCGCTCCAGGCGCTCAGCGACGCCGGTGAGGTCGACGTGCTGCGCACCGACGACGGCGAGGCCGTGTACCGTGCCTGCCGCACCGAGCAGCACCACCACCACCTCGTGTGCCGCGACTGCGGCCGGACGATCGAGGTCGAGGGCCCGGCCGTGGAACGCTGGGCGGACGCGATCGCCGCCGAACACGGCTTCAGCGACATCACGCACACCGTCGAGGTCTTCGGCACCTGCCGCGAATGCGCCGCCAAGACCCGCTGACCACGTCAACGGCGAGGTTCGGTGATCCGGCGGTCCGGCCATGGTGAAGAATCGGATGCATGGCTACGACACGTACCGCAAACGCGCACTGGGAAGGGCCGCTCCTCAGCGGTCAGGGGACCGTCTCGCTGGACTCCTCGAAGCTCGGCACCTATGACGTGACCTGGGCATCGCGGTCCGAGGAGCCGGGCGGCCGGACAAGCCCGGAGGAGCTCATCGCCGCCGCGCACTCCACCTGCTACTCGATGGCGCTCTCACACGGCCTCGCCGGCGCCGGGACCCCGCCGGAGAAGGTGGACACCAAGGCCGAGGTGACGTTCCAGCCGGGCGAGGGCATCACCGGCGTGCACCTGACCGTCCGGGCGAGCGTCCCCGGCATCTCCGCCGCCGACTTCGAAAAGGCCGCCGAGACCGCCAAGACCAACTGCCCCGTGAGCAAGGCCCTCACCGGCACGACCATCACCCTGGACGCAGCTCTGGTCTGAGCCCATAAGCGTGGCCTGGGGAGACGACCGCAACCCGCCTCCCCGGCCACGCAACCACCCGAACCACCGCGACCGCGCTGAAAGCCCACCAGGGGTTCAGGCGCGACCAGAGCAAGAACCTGCGACGCCAGCCCTCACACGCAGTTCACAACGATGGAGGCCTGCCAACCAAGCCTCCCAACAAACGCACCCACCCCAGCCCGCCTCCGCAACCCCGCAACAACCTCGACCACTGCGATCGCGTCCGAAGGCAGGTTCAAGCGAAGCGAGAACCTGATCGCGCAGCGAGCCGCTAGGCGAGTCGGAGTCGATGCCAGCGATCGCACCGCAGTTCACGACGATGGAGGGCCGCCAGGCCCGAAGGAGGAGTGCACTGCAATAAACACAGCAGCGAGCCGCAGGGCGAGTCGGAGCGATGCCAGCGATCGCACGCAGTTCACGACAATGGAGGGCCGCCAGGCCCGAAGGAGGAGTGCACTGCATTGGGCACAGCTCCCCCGTAGCGGCGGTCTCTGGAGGCGTAGATTTCGCAGGCGTGCCAGAGGTGGCGGCGGTCGAAGTCGGGCCAGAGCGTGTCGAGGAAGACCATCTCCGCGTACGCCGACTGCCACAGCAGGAAGTTGGACGTGCGCTGCTCCCCGGACGAGCGCAGGAACAGGTCCACGTCGGGGATGCCGGGTTCGTCCAGGTAGCGGGCGAACACCTTCTCGGTGATCTTGTCGGGGTTGAGCCGGCCGGCCCGGACGTCGCGGGCGAGGGCCGCGGCGGCGTCGGCGATCTCGGCGCGGCCGCCGTAGTTCACGCAGAACTGGAGGGTCAGGACGTCGTTGTCGCGCGTCATCTCCTCCGCCGTCTCCAGTTCCCTGATGACGCTGCGCCACAGCCGCGGGCGGCGGCCCGCCCAGCGGACGCGGACGCCCATCGAGTGGAGCTGGTCGCGGCGGCGGCGGATCACCTCACGGTTGAAGCCCATGAGAAAACGCACCTCGTCCGGCGACCGCTTCCAGTTCTCGGTGGAGAACGCGTACGCAGACAGGTAGGGGACGCCGAGTTCGATCGCCCCCATGATCACGTCGAAGAGCGAGTCCTCGCCGCGCTTGTGCCCCTCGGTGCGGGGCAGCCCGCGCTCCTTGGCCCACCGGCCGTTGCCGTCCATGACGATGGCGACGTGCCGCGGCACCAGGTCCGCCGGGATCGGGGGTGGGACGGCGCCGTCCTGATGCGGCTCCGGAGGCGAAACGGCCCTTCTCAAACTCTCTCCCTGGTGGTGTCGTCCTCGATCGTCTCCTCGCGCTCCACATGGCGCAGGGAGCGGATCCCGTGCTCCAGATGCCACTGGAGGTAGGCGGCGATGAGGCCGCTGGTCTCCGTCCGGTGGCGCTGCTCGCTGGCGTCGGCGTACTCCCAGTCGCCGCGCAGCAGCGCCAGCATCAGGGCGAACGTCGGAGGCGCCGGGGTCGCGGCGCCCGGCTGGCGGCAGTTCGCGCAGACCGCGCCGCCCGCCGCGATGGCGAACCCGCGCAGGCCGCCGCGGTCGCCGCAGCGGCAGCACTCGTCGAGCGCGGGCGCCCACCCGGCGACCGACAGCGAGCGCAGCAGGAACGCGTCCAGGACGAGCCGCGGGTCGTGGCCGCGTTCGGCGAGCGTGCGCAGCCCGCCGACGAGGAGGAGGAACTGCCGCAGCGCGGGCTCGCCCTCCTCGCTGGTGAGCTTCTCCGCGGTCTCCAGCATCGCCGTCCCCGCGGTGTAGCGGGGATAGTCGGAGACGAGCGCCTCCCCGTACGGGCGCACCGTCTCCGCCTGCGTGATCAGGTCGAGGGAGCGCCGCTCGTACAGTTGGAGGTCCACGTGCGTGAACGGCTCCAGGCGCGCCCCGAACCGGGATCTGGTCTTACGGACTCCCTTCGCCGCGGCGCGGATCCGGCCGCCGCGCCGGGTCAGCACCGTCACGATGCGATCGGCCTCGCCCAGCTTCTGGGTGCGCAGGACGATGCCTTCGTCGCGGTAGAGGGTCACCCGTTCATTCTGACGCACGTCACCCCATGCCCCGGCGTCGAGTCGGGGCATCTCCCCACGATCTCCACAAGTCTCCCCGCCGCCTCCCGCGCGTGGCAATACGATCACGTATCGTGACCGGATTCGGCCGCGGCGTCATGAGAGAAGGCGTGGCCGGAACCCCACCGGCCTGGCAGCGTTGTGGCATGAGATGCCACATCGTGCCGCCGCACATGCTTGAGCGCCTCGCCCGCGACGCCGACGATCCGGCCCTGCGCGACCGCGCCCGCCGTACCCTGGCCCTCAGTTCGGCGCAGGCCATCGAGCGCCGGACCGCTCCCGCCACCGCTCCCTCCCCCAGCGAGGACTTCGTCCCCCACCGGACGATCAACGACGCGGAGCATCGCGAGCGGCTGCCCGGCCGGACGGTCCGGGCCGAGGGAGCGCCCGCCACCGGAGACGAGAGCGTCGACCAGGCCTACGACTGGCTCGGCGTCACCTTCGACTTCTTCGAGGCCGCGTACCGGCGCGACTCCATCGACGGCGCGGGCCTGCCGCTGGTCTCGACCGTCCACTACGGCGACGACTACGGCAACGCGTTCTGGAACGGCGAACAGATGGTCTACGGGGACGGCGACGGAACCGTGTTCACCGCGTTCACCGGGCCGCTCGACGTCACCGGCCACGAACTCACCCACGGCATCACGCAGTACACCGCGAACCTGGAGTACTACGGCCAGTCCGGCGCCCTCAACGAGTCCGTCTCGGACGTGTTCGGCTCCCTCATCAAGCAGTGGCACCTCGGGCACACCGCCGACCGGGCCGACTGGCTCATCGGTGAGGGCCTGCTCGCACCGGGCGTCCACGGCGTCGCGCTTCGCTCCCTGAAGGAGCCCGGCACCGCCTACGACGACCCGGCCCTCGGCAAGGACCCACAGCCGGCCCACATGGACCACTATGTGGAGACCTACCGCGACAACGGAGGAGTCCATCTCAATTCGGGCATCCCTAACCGTGCCTTCTACCTCGCCGCAACCGCGATCGGCGGCAACGCATGGGAGAACGCGGGCCGGATCTGGTACGACACTCTCACCGGCGGTGCTCTGGCCACCGACGTCGACTTCGCCGGGTTCGCCGCCGCGACGGTTCGCTCCGCGACCCGCCTGTACGGGACGGACTCGGTCGAGACGAAGGCGGTGAGCCGGGCCTGGACGGGGGTAGGTGTCCCCATGGAGGCGAACGGATAGCACAGTGAGAGTGACAGTCGTCCGCAGCGGGGGATTCGCGGGGATCGAACGGCGCGCCGAATCCGACAGCGCCAGTGATCCCATGCTCACCCGACTCGTCGGCCGCGTGGACCTGAGGGCGATCCCGCCACCGGGCCGAATCCCCGACCAGTTCCTGTACGAGATCGACATCGACGGCGACCGCACCACCGTCGGCGAGGCCCAACTCCACGGCCCGCTGCGCGAACTCGTCCACCACGTCCTCGGCCGCGTCTGACCACACGACCACGTCGAGCTGCGAGCGGCACGCCCGGCGCGCCGCTCGCAGCGACTCCCGGCCCGCACGGACACGGCAAGCCGAACACGCACTCGGCACCCGCCCGCCGCGCGGCCCACTCCCGAAGGCAGTTCGGGGGGCCGCAGCGAGTTGCTCCTCGCGGCTCTGCGACCCGACGTCCCAGGTCACATCACCAAGACACGAACGACAAGACCATCCCGAAGATCCAACGACTACTCAGACAAGGCAGTCCAGGACGGGCCGCGCGCAAGTCGCTGCTCGCGGCCCTCAGCGCTGGCCGGTTGGTCACATCGTCAGGACGCGGGCGGCAAGACCGGTCTTGCCACGACCCGGCGGGAGGGCCGCGGGCGGGGTGTTGCTCGCGGCCCTCGGGTCCGGTTCTGTCAGGTTGACTGGGTGCGGGCTACGCGGTTGACGGCGGACAGGATCGCCTTCAGGGAGGCGGTGACGATGTTGCCGTCGATTCCCACGCCCCAGACGGTGGTGCCGTCGCCGTCGCCGTCACCGAAGCGGACGTCGCATTCGACGTAGGCGGCGGCGCGGGCGTCGCCGCCGGCGCTCATGGCGTGTTCGGCGTAGTCCAGGACGCGGACGCCGATTCCGACGCCGGCGAGGGCGTCCTCGAACGCCGAGACGGGGCCGTTGCCGACGCCCGCGATCTCGCGGATCTCACCGTCCAGGCGGATGTCGCAGCTCAGGGCGTCCTTCTCGTCCACCCGTGACGTGGTGCGGTGGGCCAGCAGGCCGACGCGGGGGCCGCCGGTCAGGAACTCCTCCTGGAAGATGTCCCACATCAGCTCGGCGGTGACCTCGCCGCCCTCGTCGTCGGTGTGCCGCTGGACGACCCGGGAGAACTCGATCTGGAGGCGGCGCGGCAGCTCCAGGGAGTGCTCGGTCTTCATGATGTAGGCGACGCCGCCCTTGCCGGACTGGCTGTTGACGCGGATCACGGCCTCGTACGTCCGGCCGACGTCGTGCGGGTCGATCGGCAGGTACGGGACCTCCCAGCGGTACTCGTCCACCGGTACGCCGGCCGACTCGGCGTCGCGCCGCAGATGGTCCAGGCCCTTGTTGATGGCGTCCTGGTGGGAGCCGGAGAACGCGGTGTACACCAGGTCGCCGCCGTAGGGGTGCCGTTCGTGGACGGGCAGCTGGTTGCAGTACTCGACGGTGCGGCGGATCTCGTCGATGTCGGAGAAGTCGATCTGCGGGTCGACGCCCTGGGTGAACAGGTTCAGGCCCAGCGTGACCAGGCACACGTTCCCGGTGCGCTCGCCGTTGCCGAACAGGCAGCCCTCGATGCGGTCGGCGCCCGCCAGGTAGCCCAGCTCGGCGGCGGCGACGGCGGTGCCGCGGTCGTTGTGCGGGTGCAGGGACAGGATCACCGAGTCGCGGTAGGCCAGGTTCCGGCTCATCCACTCGATCTGGTCGGCGTAGACGTTCGGGGTGGCCATCTCGACGGTGGCGGGCAGGTTCACGATGACCTTGCGGTCGGTGGTGGGACGCCACACGTCGTTGACGGCGTTGCAGACCTCGACGGCGTACTCCAGTTCGGTGCCGGTGAACGACTCGGGCGAGTACTGGAAGTGGATCCGCGTGTCGCCCATGTCCTCGGCGAGCTTGGCGCACAGCTTCGCGCCCTCGACGGCGATCGCGGTGATGCCGTCGCGGTCCTGCCCGAACACGACGCGGCGTTGCAGCGTGCTGGTGGAGTTGTACAGGTGGACGATCGCCTGCCCGGCGCCGCGCAGCGACTCGAAGGTCCGCTCGATCAGCTCGGGACGGGCCTGGGTCAGCACCTGGATCACCACGTCGTCGGGGACGCGGTCCTCCTCGATGATCTGCCGGACGAAGTCGAAGTCGGTCTGGCTGGCCGCCGGGAATCCGACCTCGATCTCCTTGTAGCCCATCCGGACGAGCAGCTCGAACATCCGCAGTTTGCGGTCGGCGTCCATCGGATCGATCAGGGCCTGGTTGCCGTCGCGCAGGTCGACCGCGCACCAGCGCGGCGCCTCGGTGATGACGGTGTCAGGCCAGGTGCGGTCGGTGAGCTTGACCGGGGTGAACGGGCGGTAGCGGTGGACGGGCATACCGGAGGGTTGCTGTTGCGGATACATCCGTGGAGATCTTTCTGCTCGAACCTCGCGGCCGACGTGCACGACGCAGTCCCGCAGCGAGGGAGCCGGCCTGTTACTGGCCCCCGCTGCGGCCGCTAAGGAGGAGCAGCTCACACGACACGCTCGCCAAGTTAACAGATCGCAACGGCGGTGCGGTAACGCGGCGTCCGGATGGTGAGACGACGGACTCGCAGGTCACGCGGCCGTCGGGGCGGGTTCCGCGGTCAGCGGGCCGCTCCCTCGGTGGTCACGATCACACCCAGCGCGTAGGCGGGAGACATGCCGAGCAGGTCCGCGATGCCGTGCAGTTCCCGCCGCTGCCCGTCGCGGAGCGACCCGCCCGCGAGGCCGATCCGGACGGCCTGGGCGAGGAACCACTCCTTGGCCTCCACGCCGAGGTGGGCGCCGGCGGTGGCGACGTCCCGCTCCAGGAACGTCCGTCGCAGCGTGAGGTCGGCGTCGATGTCGTTCCCGCCGTACCCGGGGTCGCCGTAGCCGGTGACCGTCTCGGCGGCCCGGGCGCGGGCGGCCGCGTCGGCGGGGTCACCGGCGCGCAGGACCAGGGCCGCCGCCGCCCGCATCCCCGTGGCGAGGGCCTCCGCCATGTGCCGCGCGGTCGGCGTCCGCAGCACCGAGACCGGGAACCGGCCGCGGCACGTCCGGCACGCCACCGACGGTCCGAGCCGCCACAGCGGTACCACCGGGACGAAGAACACCGACACCCAGCGTCGTCCGGTTCGCCGGCGGTAGGCGCGGTCACCCCCGCACCGCGGGCAGTGGAATGTGCCCTCGCTGACCGTACGGAACACCGCCGTCAGGCCGAAAACGAGCAACACCGGGGTTCTCCTCCCATAACGGACTCGTTCCAAACTACCGACCGCCCGGCCCGCCGTGGCCTTCGTCGTCCACGCGCGCGGTGCCTTTACGCTGGGTCCATGACCGGTGACCTCGGTTCCGACGCGGGACGCGCGCGGGCGCGACCGTCCTTCCTGCCACCCGTCGACGGCTACCCGCCACCCGCCGGGGACACCGCACCCGTCGCGCCCCTGGTCACGCCACCGGGACGCGGCGCGCCCTGGATCGCGGCCATGATCGTCGCGGCCTCGGCGCTGCTGGTGTCGGCGTTCATGCCGTGGGCGCGGGCGGAGATCGTCGTCGAGCTGTTCGGCCGGCCGATCGGCCGCGACCTCGGCAGCGTGGCGGGCATCGACGCCGACGACCTGGTCCTCGCCGTCCCGGTGCTCGGGGTGGTGGCGATCGCGCTGGCCTGCGGCGATCTGGCCGGACGCGACCCGCGGATCGGGGGCCTCGCCGCGATCCCCGGCACGCTCGCCCTGCTGGTCTGCGGCCTGTTCGTGCTCCGCCTCGGCGATGTCCGCGACGACCTGCCGCGCACCGGTTTGGACGTCGGCTACCAGATCACCGTCCGCTACGGCTGGTATCTCGCGGTCATCGCGTCGCTCATGGTGATCGGGTTCAGCCTGGCCCGTCCCATCAGCGAACGGGTCTCGAGAACCCGCCCCCGACCTGAGCAGCCGCACGCGCAGTACCACGCGGGCCGGCAGTACTACACGGGCCGGCAGTACTACGCCGAGCGACCGCCGGCGGACGACCCCGGGCAGGGTCAGTCGTAGAACCCGAGCCGCCGTAGCTGTTTGGGGTCGCGCTGCCAGTCCTTGAGGACGCTGACGCGCAGGTCGAGGAACACCCTGCTGCCGAGCAGCGCCTCGATCTGCCGCCGGGCCGCGGCGCCGACCTCCCGCAACCGGGCGCCCTTGTGCCCGATGATGATGCCCTTCTGGCTGGGACGTTCCACGTACAGGTGCGCGTAGACGTCGATGAGGTCGTCGCGTCCCTCGCGGGGCGTCATCTCGTCCACGACCACGGCGATGGAGTGGGGCAGCTCGTCCCGCACGCCCTCCAGCGCCGCCTCCCGGATCAGCTCGCCGATGAGGAGCTGCTCGGGCTCGTCGGTGAGGTCGCCCTCCGGGTACAGCGGCATCCCGTCTGGCAGGTGGGAGATCAGCAGGTCGCCGACCAGGTCGACCTGGAAGCCGCGCTCCGCGGAGCACGGCACGATGTCGGCGAACTCGCCGAGCCGTCCGACCGCGAGGAGCTGCTCGGCCACCCGCTCGGGCGCGACGAGGTCGGTCTTGGTCACGATCGCGACGACCGGTGTCTTGCGCACCGACGCCAACTCCCGCGCGATGTACCGGTCGCCGGGGCCGACGGGCTGGTCGGCGGGCACGCAGAAACCGATCGCGTCGACCTCGGTCAGCGTGGACCGGACGAGGCTGTCGAGCCGTTCGCCGAGCAGCGTCCGAGGCCGGTGCAGGCCCGGGGTGTCGACGACGACGAGCTGCGCGTCCGGGCGGTGCACGATCCCCCGGATGGCCCGCCGCGTCGTCTGCGGGCGGCTGCTGGTGATCGCCACCTTGGTCCCCACCAGGGCGTTCATCAGGGTCGACTTGCCGACGTTCGGCCGACCGATGAAGCACGCGAACCCCGCCCGGTATCCCTCGGGCGCCCCTTCTCCCAGAGCCGTCACCCCCTCATTGTCGCCCACCGCCGGTGGGCTTCCGCCATTTCGGTCAGGCGGCGGGGCTGCCGGGACGGTTCAGGGCGGCCTTCGCCGTCTCGGTCCAGTGCGGGGCGCCGAAGCGTGTCGCCACGTCGGCGGCCTGACGGTAGTGGGCGGCGGCGACCTCGGTGGGACGTTCGAGGAACCGGGCGAGGTCACCGAGGATCTGCGCGACGGGGCCCAGCGTGGCCCCGGCGGTGGCGCCGCCACTGACCTGGCCCGCGTACGGGAGCAGCCCCGTGTACGCCTCCTCGGCCAGGTCGCGGTCGCCGAGCGCCATGGCGCGCATGCCGCGCAACGGCATGTTCAGGTCGAAGAAGTAGTCGGGGCGGAGCGGTTCCGCCGTGGCGACGACGTTCCTGGCCTCCGCGACGCGGCCACGACCGATGAGCGCGAGCGCGTGCACGTCCGCGGTTGACCCGACATGCGCCCACCGCTGCCGCAGCCAGGCGGTCTGCTCCACCATCTCCCCGGCCCGTCCCTCCAGGAGCCGCAGGCAGAACGTGCCGAGAAGCGTCATGCTGTGCTCGCTGGACCAGATCTGGATCTTGCCCCTGTTCTCGCCCAGCCGCGCGTACTCCCGTTCCGCCACGTCGGCGGGGGCGCCGAACGCGCGGAGCAACCCGGTCTCCCAGCGGGCGATCGCCGCCAGCAGGGGCAGACCGTACTGCTCGGCGAGCAGCGCCCCCTCCCGCAGATGCCGGTGCGCGGCGGCCTTGTCGAGCGAGGCGACCGAGGTCTGCTGCATCTGCAGGTGCGCGAGGACGCGGTAGACGCCCAGGTCGTGCTCGGTGGCGAGCTCGAGAATCTCGGCGGCGATCCGCCGTCGCTCCGCCAGGTCGTCCGCGGTCCGGTAGGCGTTGGTGTAGGCACCGTTCAACGCGACGGCGATGAGTTCCGGATCGCCGATGACGCGGGCCTGCCGGACAGCCTCCCTGGACACGGTGATCCCGCGGTCGTGCGGCTCGCCCTCCAACTCGATCGCCAGGGCGGTCAGCAGCCGGACGCGCAGCTCCGGCTCGTCGTCCGGGAGCCGGGCGAGCGCCTCCTCCACGGCGTCGACGACGGCGTCGTCGAGGATGCCGTACTCACGGCCGGTCCACAGGGTGGGAACGTCGAAGCTCGCGATGATCCGGGCGAGCAGCCGGACGTCGCCGTAGGCGCGCGCGTCGGCGATGGAGGCGAGCCGCCACTCCCGCGCGTCCATGATGTTCCCGGCGAGCGCGCAGGCGCGGATCGCGGACACCTCCGCCGCGAGCCGGTCGCCGATCGCCTCCGGCCCCTCCGCGCGGAGCGTCTCGACGACACGGATCCAGAGGTCGGCGGCCGTGCGGTGGGCGTAGCGGGCCTCGGCGGCCTCGGCGGCGCGGCGCGCGTACCGGACGGCCTTCGCCGGGTTCCCGCCCGACTCCAGGTAGTGGTGCGCGATCGCGGCGACCTCTTCCGGAGCGTGCCGTTCGAGTGCCGCGGCGACCCGTCCGTGCAGGCGGGTCCGGCGGGCCTGGGAGATCCCGTCGTAGAGCGTGTCGCGGACGAGGGCGTGGGTGAACCGCATCTGGCCGGGCCCGGGTTCGGTGACCAGGCCGCCCGCGAGGCCCGCCTCCACGGCGTCGATGACGAAGTCCTCGTCTCCGGCGAGTTCGACGAGCACACGCAGGTCGGCGCGCCGGCCGACGACGGCGGCGTCCCGCAGGACGGCCTGCGCGGACTCCGGTAACCGGGCGATCCGGCGGCGCAGCACGTCCCCGACACCGGCGGGCACCCGGCGGACGGCGGCGTGCAGCCCCTCGGCGTCGAGGAGCCGGGCCGTCTCCCGGGTGAAGAACGGGTTGCCGCCGGTCCGCTCGGCGATGAAGGACAGGTCCGCGTCGTCGACGTCGGCGGCGCAGTGGCCGCGGACCAGGACGGCGACCTCGGGCACCGACAGCCCGCCCAGATCGATGCGGACCGGCTCGTGCCGGGCGAGCGCGGCCAGCGCGGTGGCGAGCCGGCCGGGGACCTCGGTCTGCCGGAACGTGGCGACCAGCAGGACGGGACGGTCCCTCAGCCGCTCGGCGAGCCGGGCGAGCAGCGCGAGGGTCTCGTCGTCCGCCCAGTGCAGGTCGTCCAGGACGAGGAGAAGCGGCGCGGTGTCGGCGAGGCCGCTGAGATAGTCGCCGACCGCGAGGTGGAGCCGGAACCGTCCGGTGGTGGCGTCCTCGTCGGTCCGTCCGGTGACGGTGTCGTCCAGCAGCGGCCCGAGACGCGCGGCGAGGGCGGGCTCGGGCGGCGCGGCGGCGGTGAGTTCGCGCAGCAGCTCGGCCCACGGCCAGGCGGCCGGTGCCCAACCGGTCTCCGAGGCACGGCCCCACGCGCACGTCCAGTTCCGTTCGGCGAGGCCCCGGGCGAACCGTTCGGCGAGCGCGGTCTTGCCCATGCCCGCCTCCGCGGCGATGAGGACGAGGCCGCCCCGGCCGGTGACCGCGGCCTGGGCCGCGTCCTCCAGCCGCGCCAGTTCGTGGACCCGCCCGACGAACACGGCGTCGGGAGTGTCGACGGGTTCGGGCACCGGCCGGAGGAACGGACGGAGCCGGACCGGCTCCTCGACGCGATCGGGCTCACCCAGCGCGGGCGACTGGGCCAGAATGTCGGTTTCAAGGCGGCGCAGCGCGGGCCCGGGGTCGATGCCGAGTTCCTCGGTCAGCGTCGCGCGGGCGCGGCGCAAGGCGGCGAGCGCGTCGCCCTGGCGCCCGGCGCGGTAGAGGGCGAGGGCCAGCAGCCGCCACGCCTCCTCCCGCAGCGGGTTGGCCGCGGCGTACGCCTCCAGGTCGGGGACCGCCTCGGCGGCGGACGCGCGCCGCCGGGGCCGCTCCTTGAGAATCGCCTCGGCGCGCATCTCCACGGCGATACGGCGGCGTTCGTCCAGCCGGGCGGCCTCGGCGGCGGCCCACGGCAGGTCGGCGAACTCCGCGTAGGCGGGCCCGCGCCATTCGTCGAGCGCCCGCTCCGCGCGGCGGCGGGCCTGCGCCGGGTCGGCGTCCAGCAGGTCGGCGGCCTCGTCGATGAGCGCGTCGAACCGCCAGGCGTCGACATTGCCGTCCGGCAGCCGTAACGCGTACCCCGGCGGCTCGGTGACGAGGACCAGCGCCGGGGTGCGGGGCGGACGGTCAGGCTCCAGCGCACGGCGCAGGTGCGACACGAACGACTGGAGGCCCGCGGCGGCGCGGGGCGGCGCCGTCCCCGGCCAGAGGTCCTCGACGAGCCGGTCGGCGGGAACCATCTGACCCCGTGCGGCGACGAGACGGGCCAGAACCGAGCGCTGGCGAGGGCCACCGAGGTCGGCGGGAGCGCCCGCCACCTCGGCGCCGAAGGCCCCGAGCACGCGTACCACGGTCGACATTTGCCGCCAGACTAACCGGCACATGGCAGACCGTGTGGATCATCTCTCTCTTTTCCGCGTGCCCGGCCTCCCGCCCTCAGCATGATCAGCACCGACCCGAAGCCGGCTCGACCGACAACCGCCAGGTCACACCGCACACGGCCCGTCGCGGGGACGGGCCGGTCGTCGCGACGGGGCATCCGCGCGGCCGGCGAGCCCCCTTACCGCCGACGGCCGGATGATCACGACGACCGGACCCGGTCCTGAATCCCTCTGGTCGCGACGACCGGGATCCCGTGCCGGCTCCGCCCCGCACAACGCGGGCATCGCCATGGACCCCGTGAAGATCACCGACCACTCGGCGACGCGTCGGCGTATCCCCCGACCCCCGTACGCCGCCGCCCCCGTCCGGTCTACCTTCCCCGTGTCGTGAAGCGAACGGAACATCAGTTCATCTCCACGGGGTCCAACGCTTCCGAGCATCTCCGGACGACCATGCGGTTCACTTGCCGCTCACTTGCGAGCGCCTGCCCGTACGCTTGGGATGTGAGCGAGTTGAACCCCGAGGACGCGAAGATCATCACTCTGGCCAGGTCCGCCCGGGCCCGGACGGGCGCCGCCGAGGGCGCCGCCGTCCGCGACCAGACGGGCCGCACCTACGCGGCGACGAGCGTCGACCTGCCGTCCCTCAAACTCTCCGCCCTCCAGCTGGCCGTCGCGATGGCCGTGTCCAGCGGCGCCGAGAGCCTGGAGGCCGCCGCCCTCGTCACCACCGCGGAGACCGCACAGCCCTCGGACGTCACCACCGTCCGCGACCTGGGCCCCAAGGCCCCCATCCTCATCGCGGCCCCCAACGGCACCGTCCACACAACCCTCAACTGACCGAGCTTCACGGGTCGTGCGACCACGAACACCCCGCGCCAAAGGTCGCACGACCCACCGAGCCGCTCGACCGCAGCGCCACGTCGCTCCCCGCACGGTCACGAGGAACCCGAGCCGGGACACCAGGACCGCCGGGCTCACGACGGATGCCCGGAAGCCATCCGAAGCAACCCACAACACCTGGACGGCGACGGCGCCTCCACAACCTGCAACAACCGCCCCGCCCCTTTAACTCGGGCGGGACCTCAACCGACCCACCGAGCCGGTCGACGCGGCGGCACGTCACATCCGCGCGGTCACGAGGAAGCTGAGCCGTGGCGTGAGGATCGACTGGCTTGTGTCGGGTGGTTCGGGGGGTCGCCCACCCGGATGAGGACGGTGCCGACCCGGTTGCGGCGGCCCGCGATGGTCTCGGCCTTGAGGGAGAGGACCGGGCCGTCCTCGCCGGTCGTGATCTCGGCGGTGGAGCCTTCGATCGGGACACGGCCGAGCGCGTGGGCGAGCAGGCCGCCGACGGTCTCGACCTCCTCGACGTCCAGCTCGACGTCGAAGAGTTCGGCGAGGTCCTCGACGGGCAGGCGGGCGGTGACGCGGGCGGCGCCGTCGCGGAGCCAGGTGACCGGTGGGGTCTCCCGGTCGTACTCGTCGGTGATCTCACCGACGATCTCCTCCAGGATGTCCTCGATGGTGACGAGGCCCGCGGTGCCGCCGTACTCGTCGATGACGATCGCCAGATGGATGCGGCGGGCCTGCATCTCGCGGAGGAGTTCGTCGATCGGCTTGGAGTCGGGCACATAGGTGGCGGGGCGCATGACGGAGTCGACGGTCTCGACCGACTCGCCCTCGCGGTGCTCCTGGCTGCGGCGGACGATGTCCTTGAGGTAGGCGATACCGACGACG
Source organism: Actinomadura pelletieri DSM 43383 (assembly GCF_003634705.1). Classification (GTDB taxonomy): domain Bacteria; phylum Actinomycetota; class Actinomycetes; order Streptosporangiales; family Streptosporangiaceae; genus Spirillospora; species Spirillospora pelletieri. The sequence continues at coordinate 696,601 of NZ_RBWU01000003.1, forward strand.
TCGTCCTCGTTCTCACCGACGACCGGGATGCGGGAGAAACCGCTGCGCAGCGCGAGCGACATCGCCTGCCGCAACGTCTTGCCGCGTTCGACGAACGCGATGTCGGTGCGCGGCACCATCACCTCGCGGACGAGGGTGTCGCCCAGTTCGAACACCGAGTGGATCATCTCCCGCTCGACCGGTTCGATCAGGCTGCGCTGCTCGGCGAGGTCGACCAGGTCGCGCAGTTCCGCCTCGGACGCGAACGGGCCCTCCCGGAAGCCCTTGCCGGGGGTGAGGGCGTTGCCGAGCAGGATCAGCAGGCGCGGCAGCGGGCCGAACACCCGGGTCACCGGGTGGATCACGGCGGCGCCGGTCAGCGCGATCCGGTCGGCGTGCTGGATGCCGAGGGTGCGGGGTCCGACCCCGATCACGACATAGCTGACCACGATCATGATCGCGGCGGCGGTGACATAGGCGCGCCAGGTCTCGTCCAGCCAGGAGATGCACAGGTCCGCGACGATCACGGTGGCGACCAGTTCGCAGCCGATGCGCAGCAGCAGCACCATGTTGACGTAGCGGGCCGGGTCGGCGACGACCTCGGCGAGCCGCCTCGCGCCGCGCCGTCCCTCCCGGACGACCTCGTCGACGGTGACGCGGGACACGCGGGCGAGCGCCGCCTCGGTGCCGGCCAGCAGCCCCGCCATGAGGATCAGCCCCACCGCCAGGGCCGCCAGCCACGCCTGCGCGGTGCTCATCAGCCGCCGCGTTTCTCCCGCCAGGAGGCCAGGAGCTCGGCCTGCAGGCCGAACATCTCCCGATGCTCCTCCGGCTCGGCGTGGTCGAAGCCGAGGAGGTGCAGGATGCCGTGCGTGCACAGCAGCTCCAGCTCGTCCCCGGCGCTGTGTCCGGCCTCCCGCGCCTGCCGCTCGGCGACCGCCGGGCACAGGACGACGTCGCCGAGCACCCCGGTGTCGGCTTCGTCGTCCTCGTCGCCGCCGGACATGTGCCCGGGGCGCAGCTCGTCCATCGGGAACGACAGCACGTCGGTGGGGCCGGGCTCGTCCATCCACTCCTCGTGCAGCTTCGTCATCGCGGCCTCGTCGACCAGCAGCACCGAAAGCTCCGCGAGCGGGTGGACGCGCATCCCGTCGAGGACGTGCCGGGACAGGCCCGCGAGGGCCTTCTCGTCCACGGGCACGCCCGACTCGTTCAGCACCTCGATGGTCACTACCGCCTCCGCTTGCGGGACCCGCCGCGGTCGGCCGCGCCCTGCTTGATCTGCGGGACGCGGGCCTCGTCGTAGCGGTTGTAGGCGTCGACGATGTCGGTGACGAGCTTGTGCCGGACGACGTCGCGGCTGTCCAGCCGGGAGAAGTGGATGTCCTGCACGCCGTCGAGGATCTCCTGGACGACGCGCAGCCCGCTCAGCTGCCCGTTCGGCAGGTCGACCTGGGTGACGTCGCCGGTGACCACGACCTTCGACCCGAATCCGAGCCGCGTCAGGAACATCTTCATCTGCTCGGGCGAGGTGTTCTGCGCCTCGTCCAGGATGATGAACGAGTCGTTCAGCGTCCGGCCCCGCATGTACGCCAGGGGCGCGACCTCGATCGTCCCGGCGGCCATCAGGCGGGGGATCGAGTCGGGGTCGACCATGTCGTGCAGCGCGTCGTACAGGGGCCGCAGATACGGGTCGATCTTCTCGTAGAGCGTTCCGGGCAGGAACCCGAGCCGCTCCCCCGCCTCGACGGCCGGACGGGTGAGGATGATCCTGTTGACCTGTTTGTCCTGCAGCGCGCGGACGGCCTTCGCCATCGCCAGATACGTCTTGCCGGTACCGGCGGGGCCGATGCCGAACACGATCGTGTGCTTGTCGATCGCGTCGACATAGCGGCGCTGGTTCAGGGTCTTCGGACGGATCGTCCGGCCCCGGCTGGACAGCACGTCCAGCGTGAGGACCTCGGCGGGACGCTCACCGGACGCGCCGCGCAGCATCGCCAGGCTGCGCTCGACGGCGTCGGGGGTGAGCTGTGTACCGCCCTTCAGCAGCTCGAACATCTCGGTGAAGAGCCGGGAGACAAGGTCGGTCTCGGTCTCGGGGCCGGTCACGGTGATCTCGTTGCCGCGGACGTGGATGTCGATGCCGTCGGCGAACGCGCGCTCGATCACGTGGAGCAGCTCGTCCCGGGAGCCGAGCAGGCTCACCATCGAATGGTCGTCCGGCACCACGATCTTGATTTGGGAGTGCGAGTCTCCCCGGTCGCCGCGCCCCGTCTGGGTGGAGGTGGGGGTGGACCTCGTGTGAGTTGATTCGACCATCAGCCCGGCCTTGCGGCCTCTCTGACCTGCCTTCTGTCTGCTCCTGGTGTCCTGGTGTACCGGTTCCATCGTACTGGCCGACCCCGGCACGACGCCGACGCATTTTTTCGCGTGCGGATCGACGGTGGGCGAGGCCCCGGGCGCGGACGTCGGTCAGCCGGGAGGCCAGTTGAGGCCACGGCCGCCGAGCACGTGCGCGTGGACGTGGAAGACGGTCTGGCCCGCCTGCGCGCCGGTGTTGAACACGACCCGGTAGCCGGTCTCGGCGACGCCCTCGTCGACCGCGACCCCGTGGGCCTCGCGCAGCAGCTCGGCGAGGAGCTCGGCGTCGGACGCGGCGAGCTCGCCGACCGTCGGGTGGTGTTCCCTGGGGATGACCAGCACATGTGTCGGCGCCTGCGGGTTGATGTCGCGGAACGCCACCGCGCCCGCCGACTCCCGGACGATCGTGGCGGGCACGTCCCCGGAAACGATCTTGCAGAACAGGCAGTCGGTCATCTGTCTCCCCTCGCAGGCGGCCTCGACCGCCCGGAGATCCTACCGAGACTTCGCGCGGAAACGGCTCGCGGCGCCCCGTACCGGTCGAGGTCCGTCGCCGATCAACCTTCGCTTCCGGGCGGCATCCGGACCGACCAATGGTTAAGGTTGTGACCTCAGGCGTGCTCCCCGGTTCGCAAGGCATTTCGGTGTGCCCGGCGGCCGGGCGCGTCGACATCCACGCCGCTCCGATGGAGCGTCCGAATGGACGGCTGGGGGACGGCAAAGGCGGCGGATAGGTGACCGAGGCAAACCAGGACATGCCCTTTCGTAAACCGAACGACGAGGGTACGCGTCCCACTGACGTGACCGAGACCCTCGTGGCCAGGGGCACGGCGGGCGCGGTGGCCGTCGCCTGGGACGCCGACCAAGCGGTGACCGCGCTCTACAGCGCCAACTACCGGTCGCTGGTCCGGCTGGCGGCCATGCTCGTCCGGGACGCGGGAACGGCCGAGGAGGTCGTCCAGGACGCGTTCGTCGCGATGCACGGCGGCTGGCGCCGTCTGCGCGACCCGGACAAGGCCCTGTCCTACCTGCGGCAGTCGGTGGTGAACCGGTCGCGCTCGGTGCTCCGGCACCGCGCCGTCGTCGAGAAGTACGCCCCGAAGGGCCTGCCGGACGCGCCGAGCGCGGAGGCCGGGGCCATCGGGGAGCTGGAGCGCTCGGCGGTGATCGACGCGCTGTCCCGACTGCCCGCGCGCCAGCGGGAGGCGCTCGTCCTGCGTTACTACGCCGACCTGTCCGAAGCGGAGATCGCCAACGCGATGGGCATCTCCCGTGGCGCCGTGAAGAGCCATACGGCGCGCGGAATGACCGCGCTACGCAACGTCCTGGAGCAGTTCTCATGACCACCCACCCCGACGACGAGCACGGCGAGACCCTCCGCCGCGCCCTGCACGCGGAGGCGGAGACGGTCACCCCCGTGGGCGACGGCCTGGAGCGCATCCGGGCCCGCATAGCCGACGGCCACGGCCGCCGGTTCGGTCTCGGACGGTTCGGCCTCGCCCGCTATGGGATGAACTTCGAACGGTTGACCGTCGACTGGGCGCGTCCCGTCCTCGCCGTGGCGGCCGCCATGGTGATCGCCGGGCTGGGCGTCACCGCACCGCAGACCATCGACCTCATCCAGCAGTCCGTCGGCAGCAACGGACCCGCCGGCGAGGGACGCGACGCCGCCGAGGGAGAGCACACCTCACCCGAGGGCGACCCGCAGTTCCCCGCCCCGCCGTCACCGGGCGTCAGCGGGGCCGGCGCGCCGAGCACCTCGCCGACACCGACGTCGACCACCTCGCCGGGGATGTCGGCCTGCCGCATCCCGCCGGCGGGCACGCCCACGCCCGCCGCGTCGCCGGGAACGCAGTCCGCGGCCGCGCCTCCGGTCACGCTGTGCCCGAGCCAGTCCCCGTCGCAGACGCCGACCACGTCGCCGCCCCCGGCCACGCCCACGCCGCCCGACCCCGATCCCACGGAGCAGCCGACGCCGTCCACCACCAGCGAGGAGCCCCGGACCTCCAACGGTGAGGAAGGCGCCCCCTCGGGCGGCGGCCCCTGACGAACGTCCGGCCGGCGGGACGGCGCGGCGTTCCCGGCGTCTCGTCAACCCGCCTCCCCTGCCAGGACCGTTTCAACGTCGATCGGGAGCACGCCGGTTCGGAACAGGACCGCCCGCGGCACGGTGGACGAGTGAGGCGCCATCGTTGCGCAGCCGTTGCCTGAGTATGCGGCGTCGGAGGAGGCGCTCAGGGACGTTGGACGGTTGTTGCGGCGGTACCACGAGGCGGTGGTGTCGTACGGGGTGCCGGAGGGGCGGTGTGGGACGGGGAGACCTCGAATCTCCGTAGCCGAGGGAGATGCCCGAGCCGGCTGATCGTTCTGCCGGACTCCTCGTCGACACGGGTGGCCGGTCGCCAACGGCGGCCCGGTGGAAGCGGCCTGTCACCAGCGGCCGGTGGCGGCCAGCAGGACCGCGGTGGCGGCGACCCCGGCCGTTGACGTGCGCAGTACGGTCGGGCCGAGGCGGGTGGGACTTCCGCCTGCGGCGGTGAAACGCTCCAGCTCGTCGTCGGTGATCCCGCCCTCGGGGCCGACCACGACCACGATGTCGCCGTCGGCGGGCGGTCGGACGGCGCTGAGCGGCGCGTCCGCCTCCTCGTGCAGGACGATCGCCAGGGACGCGGTGGCGATCCGCCCGGCCACGTCGTCGGTGGACGCCGGATCGGCGACCTCCGGCAGGCGGCTGCGTCGTGCCTGCTTCCCCGCCTCGCGGGCCGTGCCGCGCCAGCGGGCGAGCGCCTTGTCGCGGCGTTCCGGACGCCACTGGGTGACGCAGCGCGCCGCCGACCACGGGACGATCTCGTCCACCCCGACCTCGGTCATGGTCTCGACGGCCAACTCGCCCCGGTCGCCCTTCGGAAGGGCCTGGACGACCACGATGCGGGGCGACGGCGGCGGCGTCCGGTGCCGGGTCAGCACGTCCAACGTCAGGGACGCGCCGCCCTTCGCGGTGACGGCGTCGGTGACGACGCATTCGGCGAGCAGGCCGGCGCCGTCGGTCAGGTCGACGCGCTCACCGGGTCGCAGCCGCCGCACGGTCGCGGCGTGCCGCCCCTCGGGGCCGTCGAGGACGACGCGGTCGGACGCCAGCGCGTCCGTGTCGGCGAGGAACACCGGCGGGCTCATATGGCCTTCCTAGTCGCCGCGCTCTGAGGTGCCGCGGAGGCCCTCCTCGTAGGCCTCCGCCACTGCTCTTCAGTGCTGGTTGAAGACGTCCTTGAGACGGGAGAACATGCCGCGCTGACCCGGCGCGAACTTGCCGGGCGGGCGTTCCTCCCCGCGCAGCGCGGCGAGCCGCCGCAGCAGCTCCTCCTGCTCCTCGTCGAGCCGGTTCGGTGTCTCCACGTTCACATGGATCATCAGGTCGCCGCGGCCGCTCTCGTTGAGATGCCGGACGCCGCGGTTGTACAGCGTGATGACCTGCCCGGACTGGGTGCCGGGCTTGATGTCGACGCTCTCGGTCGCGTCCAGGGTCTCGATGGTGACGCTGGTGCCGAGCGCCGCCGCCGTCATCGGGATCTCGACCGTGCAGTGCAGGTCGTCGCCCTCCCGCTCGAAGATCGGGTGCGCCTTCTCCACGATCTCCAGGAACAGGTCGCCGGGCGGTCCGCCGCCGGGGCCGACCTCGCCCTCCCCGGCGAGCTGGATGTGGATGCCGTTCTCCACGCCCGCCGGGATCTTGACCTTGACGGTCCGGCGGGTGCGGACCCGGCCGTCGCCGGAGCACTCGGTGCACGGGTTGCGGATCACCGAGCCGAACCCGCCGCACGCCGGGCACGGCCGGGCCGTCATGACCTGGCCGAGGAACGACCGCTGCACCTGCTGCACCTCGCCGCGGCCCCGGCAGGTCTCGCACGTCTCCGGGTGGGTGCCGGGCGCGCAGCCCGACCCCTCGCAGCCGGTGCAGACGACCGCGGTGTCGATGGACAGCTCGCGGGTCGTGCCGAACGCCGTCTCGGCGAGGTCGAGTTCCACCCGCAGGGTCGCGTTCCGGCCGCGCCGCGCCCGGGACCGCGGGCCCCGGGACGTCGCCGTGCCGAAGAACGCGTCCATGATGTCGCTGAACGGGAACCCGGCGCCGCCGAAACCGCCGGCGCCCGCGCCGCCGCCGGGCGCGAACGGGTCCGCGCCGAGGTCGTACATCTCGCGCTTCTTCGGGTCGGAGAGCACCTCGTAGGCCTGGGTGATCTCCTTGAACCTGTCCTGGGTCTCCGGATCCGGGTTGACGTCCGGGTGGAGCTCCCGCGCGAGCCGCCGGTAGGCCTTCTTGACCTCGTCGGGGCTGGCGTCCCGCCGTACGCCCAGAACCGCGTAGTAGTCGTTGGCCACTTACGACCCCGCCAGGATCTGTCCCACGTAGCGTGCCACTGCCCGTACCGCTCCCATCGTGCTGGGGTAATCCATGCGTGTAGGCCCGAGCACTCCCAGTCGGGCCAGGGTGAGGTCGCCGACGCCGTAGTCGGCGGCGACGACCGAGGTCGATCGGAGCCCCGCGTCGGGGTTCTCGGTGCCGATCCGCACCGTAACTTTAGAGGAGTCGCCGGTCTCGCCGAGCAGCCGCATCAACACGACCTGCTCTTCGAGGGCCACGAGCACCTCTCGGAGGCTCTGGGAGAAGTCCACCGCGGCCAGGTTCGCCGCGCCCGCGAAGACGATCTTCTCCTCGTGCTTCTCGACGAGGGTCTCCAGCAGCACCGACAGCACCGCCGCGGCGAGCGGGCGGTCGTCCCGGCTCACCTTCTCCGGCAGGTCGGCGATCGCCGTCGGCACATCGCCGAGGCCGAGCCCGTCCAGGCAGGTGTTGAGCAGCGCCCGCAGGTGCCCGATCGACTCCTCCGAGACGTCGCCGCCCGTCTCGATGACGCGCTGCTCGACCCGTCCGGTGTTGGTGATGAGAACGAGCAGCAGCCGCCCCTCGGCGACCGGCACCAGTTCGACGTGCCGCACCGACGAGCGGGTCAGCGACGGGTACTGCACGACGGCGACCTGCCGGGTGAGCTGCGCGAGGAGCCGGACCGTCCGGCCGACGACGTCGTCGAGGTCGTAGGCGCCGGACAGGAACGTCTCGATCGCGCGCCGCTCGGCGACCGACAGCGGCTTGATGGTGGACAGCCGGTCGACGAACAGCCGGTAGCCCTTGTCGGTGGGGACACGTCCGGCGCTGGTGTGCGGCTGGGTGATGTACCCCTGCTCCTCCAGCACCGCCATGTCGTTGCGGATGGTGGCCGGGGAAACGCCGAGGTTGTGCCGGTCGGTCAGGGCCTTGGAGCCCACCGGCTCGTTGGTGGAGACGTAGTCCTCCACGATGGCGCGCAGCACCGCGAGTTTCCGGTCGTCCAGCACCCGTTCACCTCCTTCGTCCCGCCGGGCCCGTTCGGTCGGCGCGGGCGGCGCCCCCGGCGTCGTTCTCACGCCGCTGGCACTCCTTACTCCCGAGTGCCAAGTGTACGGCCCTGAGGCCCCACCTTGGAGGGCCCGCGCCCTCCCCGGTGCGGCTGCGTGATCCTATATGTTCCGGACACACCCTCCCATTTCTCCCAAATCCATTTGGTGGTCGACGCGCCACGCCGAAGTGACGAGGGGCGATGTCGTACGGGCGTCCGGGCGGATTAATGTGCGGATCCGTGCGGAGTAAGGACTACGGAAACGACGTACTGGCCGGTGACTGGCGCAGGCCTCGCAAGGGCCGGATCCCCGAGGTCCCGGCCGAACCCGGCCTCGTCGCCGAAGACCCCGACAGCGGCTTCTGCGGCGCCGTCGTCGGCTGCGACAAGGTCGGCGTCACCCTGGAGGACCGGTTCGGCAAGCGGCGCGTGTTCCCGCTGACCGCGTCCGGGTTCCTCATCGACGGCAAGCCCGTCACGCTCGTCCGGCCGAGTGCCGCGCCCCGGGGGCCCGCGCGGTCCGCGTCCGGGTCCATCGCCGTCCAGGGTCTGCGGGCCCGGGTCGCCAAGGAGAGCCGCATCTACGTGGAGGGCGTCCACGACGCGGAGCTGGTCGAGAAGATCTGGGGCCACGACCTGCGGGTCGAGGGTGTCGTCGTGGAGTACCTCGAAGGCGTGGACGACCTACCGGCGATCGTCGAGGAGTTCGGGCCGGACGACGACCGCCGCCTCGGCGTCCTCGTCGACCATCTCGTGGACGGCTCCAAGGAGTCCCGGATCGCCGCGCGGATCTCCTCACCGCACGTCCTGGTCACCGGACATCCGTTCATCGACATCTGGGAGGCGGTCAAACCCGCGTCCGTCGGCATCCGTGCCTGGCCCCGCGTTCCCCGTGGCGTCCCGTGGAAGGAGGGCGTCCTCGCCGAACTCGGCTGGGGCGACGACACGGGTGCCGCGTGGAAACACATCCTGAGCCGCGTCAACAGCTACACGGACCTGGAGCCCGCCCTTCTCGGGCGCGTCGAGGAACTCATCGACTTCGTCACCGTCCCCTAGACCAGGTCCCGGACGACGGCGTCGGCCAGGAGCCGTCCTCGCAGCGTGAGCACCGCACGGCCCCGCTCGTAGGGGGCGGGCTCGATCAGGCCGTCGTCGATCGCCCGGCGGACGGCCTTGTCGTCCAGAAGGTCCGTGGGGCAGCCCTCGGCGAGCCGCAGTTCGAGCATGACGCGCTCGACGCGCCGGTCGTCCTCGCCCAGGATCTCCCGGGCGTGCGCGGGGCTCGCCCCCTCGGCGAGGCGCGCCGCGTACGCGGCGGGGTGTTTGACGTTCCACCAGCGGGTGCCGCCGACATGGCTGTGCGCGCCCGGCCCGACGCCCCACCAGTCGGCGCCCGTCCAGTACAGCAGGTTGTGGCGGCAGGCGGCGCGCGGGTCGGCGGCCCAGTTGGAGATCTCGTACCAGTGCAGGCCGTGCGCGGACAGCAGCGCGTCCGCGACCAGGTAGCGGTCGGCCATGGCGTCGTCGTCGGGCGCCGCGAGTTCGCCCCGCCGGACCTGCGCCGCCAGCCGGGTGCCGTCCTCGACGATCAGCGCGTACGCCGACACGTGGTCGGGCTCGGCCATCAGGGCCGCCTCCACGGACGCCCGCCAGTCGTCGTCGGTCTCCCCCGGCGTGCCGTAGATGAGGTCGAGGTTGACGTGCTCGAACCCCGCCTTGCGCGTCCACTCCACCACCTGCGGGACACGTCCGGGCGTATGGGTGCGTTCCAGGACGGCCAGCACATGCTCGCGGGCGCTCTGCATGCCGTAGGAGACGCGCGTGAACCCGACCTCTCTCAGGCGTCCCACGTAGGCCTCGTCGACCGACTCGGGGTTGGCCTCCGTCGTGACCTCCGCGCCCGGGACGAGCCCGAACTCCGCGTCGATCGCGTCCAGGACGCGTCCCAGATCGTCGGCCGGCAGCAACGTGGGGGTACCGCCGCCCACGAAGACCGTCTCCACGGGCAGATCCACGTCGCCGAGGACCCGCCGGGCCGTCCGCACCTCGGCGATGGCGGTGTCCGCGTAGGAATCGCGGCTCGCTCCCGGGCCCAGTTCCGTCGCCGTGTACGTGTTGAAGTCGCAGTACCCGCAGCGGGTCACGCAGAAGGGCACGTGGACGTAGAACGCGAACGGCCTCGACCCCAACCCGTCCAGGGCGGTACCGGGCAGGGCACCGTCCACCGGTACGGGATCACCATCAGGAAGCGTCGAAGGCACGCTCTCAGTTTCGCATTCCTCCCCCTGTGCCCCGTCCGGGTGGCCTGAGTGGGTGGCTTGAGGTGGGTGGCTTGAGATGGGTGGCGTGAAACGGCCACGGTCAGGGCGAAGGCGGAACCGATGCGAACTTCGTAAACGTCGTAAGAGTCATACACTTTGTCCACAGCTCGCGGTCCACAGCACGCGCAGCGAACCAGGAGAGGACTTCCGCCATGGCCTACGGGCCTCCCCCGTCGCCCGGCCCAGGGCAGCAGCCCGGTCAGCAGCAGGCCCCCTGGCAGCAATCTGGAAACATGTGGCAGCAGCCACAGCAGCCTCCGCCGCCGCAGCAGCCCGGTGGGATGGGCTGGCAGCAGCCGCCGCCTCAGCCTCAGCCTCAGGGCGGGGGCACCGTCCAGATGCCGAGCCCGCAGCCCGGACAGCAGGGTCCGGTCACCAATGACGAGCGCACGTGGTCGCTCATGGCCTACGTGGGGCAGTTCCTCGTCGGCGCGATCGCACCTGCCGTCGTCTACCTCGGCAAGGCGCGGACGCCGTTCGTGCGCAAGCACGCGGTCCAAGGCCTCAACATGGCGCTCGCGGCCATCGCCGTCTGGATCGTCGGCGGCGTGCTGTCGCTGGTCGTCGACGTGCTCATCTGGGTGCCGCTGCTCTTCACGGCCGTCGTGATGTTCTTCCTCGTCTACGCCGGACGGGCCGCCAACCGGGGCGAGTTCCGACGCGTCCCGACCGTGGTCGCCTGGCCGCTGCTGAAGAAGTAACCGCGCCGCCGGCGGACGTGCCGGGGGCGGGCGGCTACTTCTTGCCCTTGTCCGCGGGTTCGCCGCCGGTGGACAGCGCCGCGACGAAGGCCTCCTGCGGGACGTCGACCCGCCCGATGGTCTTCATCCGCTTCTTGCCCTCCTTCTGCTTCTCCAGCAGCTTGCGCTTACGGGAGATGTCGCCGCCGTAGCACTTGGCGAGGACGTCCTTGCGGATGGCGCGGATGTTCTCCCGCGCGATGATCCGCGCGCCGATCGCCGCCTGGATCGGCACCTCGTACTGCTGGCGCGGAATCAGTTCCTTGAGCTTGGACGTCATCATCAGCCCGTACTCGCGGGACTTGTCGCGGTGGACGATCTGGCTGAACGCGTCCACCGACTCGCCCTGGAGCAGGATGTCGACCTTGACCAGGTCGGCCTCCAGCTCGCCGCTCGGCTCGTAGTCCAGCGACGCGTACCCTCGGGTGCGCGACTTCAGCTGGTCGAAGAAGTCGAAGATGATCTCGGCGAGGGGCAGGGTGTAGCGGATCTCGACCCGGTCCTCCGACAGGTAGTCCATGCCGAGCAGCGCGCCGCGGCGGCCCTGACACAGCTCCATGATCGCGCCGATGTGCTCCGACGGGGTCAGCAGCGTCGCCTTCACCACCGGCTCGTACACGTTCCCGATCTTGCCCTCGGGGAACTCGCTGGGGTTGGTGACGGTGTGCTCCGTCCCGTCCTCCATGACCACCCGGTACACCACGTTCGGCGCGGTCGAGATCAGCGACAGGTCGAACTCGCGCTCGAGCCGCTCCCGGACGATCTCCATGTGCAGCAGCCCGAGGAACCCGCAGCGGAACCCGAACCCGAGCGCCGCCGACGTCTCCGGCTCGTAGACCAGCGCGGCGTCGTTGAGGCGCAGCTTGTCGAGCGCGTCCCGCAGCTCGGGGTACTGGTCGCCGTCCACCGGGTACAGGCCGGAGAACACCATCGGCTTCGGGTCGCGGTAGCCGCCGAGCGCCTCGGGCGCCTGCCGGGACGCGCCGGTCACGGTGTCGCCGACCCGCGCCTGCCGGACGTCCTTCACCCCGGTGATCAGGTATCCGACCTCGCCGACGCCGAGGCCCTGGACCGGCTTCGGCTCGGGGGAGATCACCCCGACCTCCAGCGTCTCGTGCGCGGCGCCGGTGGACATCATCAGGCTCTTCTCGCGCCGCGACAGATGCCCGTCCATGATCCGGACGTAGGTCACCACGCCCCGGTAGGTGTCGTACACCGAGTCGAAGATCAGCGCACGGGCCGGGCCGTCCGGGTCGCCCTGCGGCGCCGGCACCTCCTCGACGATCTTGTCGAGCAGCTCGCGGACGCCCTCGCCCGTCTTACCGGACACCCGCAGCACGTCACCGGGCTCGCAGCCGATGATCCCGGCCAGCTCCTCGGCGTACTTGTCCGGCTGCGCCGCCGGCAGGTCGATCTTGTTGAGGACGGGGATCAGGTGGAGGTCGGCCTCCAGCGCCAGGTACAGGTTGGCGAGCGTCTGCGCCTCGATGCCCTGCGCCGCGTCCACCAGCAGGACGGCGCCCTCGCACGCCGCCAGCGACCGCGACACCTCGTAGGAGAAGTCCACGTGCCCCGGCGTGTCGATCAGGTTGAGGACATGGTCGACGCCGCCGGACTTCCACGGCAGCCGCACCGCCTGGCTCTTGATCGTGATGCCGCGCTCGCGTTCGATGTCCATCCGGTCGAGGTACTGCGCGCGCATCTGGCGCTCCTCGACCACACCGGTCAACTGCAGCATCCGGTCCGCGAGCGTCGACTTGCCGTGGTCGATGTGCGCGATGATGCAGAAGTTGCGGATGATCGCGGGGTCGGTCTTGTCAGGCGCTGGCACCGTGGTCCGTTTCGCAAAACTCACTGGTGGACATGAATGTGTACCTCCATGGTCCCATGCCGCGCCCGATGCTCCGTGCACGGCCTGGTTTGGGGCGGCCCCCGGTGATTGGTAGGCTGTGCGACTGCGTGTGGCGTAGCGTCGTGCCCCGGGGGCACCGTCCCGCCCCCGTTCAGACATTCGTCAGGGCCTGCGCCGAGCAGGCGAGTATCGCGACCAAGCTGAGGCACTACGACGTGGCTAACATCAAGTCCCAGATCAAGCGCAACAAGCAGAACGAGAAGGCTCGCCTGCGCAACAAGGCCGTCAAGTCGGAGCTGAAGACGGCGATCCGCAAGTTCCGCGAGGCCGCCGACGAGGGCCGCGTCGAGGACGCCGTCGCCCTGCAGCGCCACGCCGCCCGCAAGCTGGACAAGGCCGTCAGCAAGGGCGTCATCCACAAGAACCAGGCCGCCAACCGCAAGTCGGCGATCGCCAAGCGCGCCGCCGCCCTCGAGGCCAAGTAGGCCCGTCGCACGCCGGGGCCGGCGCGCGAGAGCCGGCCCCGCCCTCCCCCGATGGACGAACGCCGCACGGTCAGGATCTCGAAGTACCTCGCCCTGCATCTGCGGCATCGCCCTGAACGGATCGGTCTCACGGTCGACGCCGAAGGATGGGCCGACGTCACCGAACTACTCGAGGCCGCCGCGAGTCACGGGTTCACGTTCACCCGCGCCGAACTCGAACACGCCGTCGCGAACAACGACAAGAAGCGCTTCGAGTTGGACGGCGACCGGATCCGCGCCGTCCAGGGGCATTCGATACCCGTCGAGTTGAACCTTCCTCCGACGCCGCCACCGGAGTTCCTCTACCACGGGACGGTGCGCCGGTCCCTGAAGTCGATCCTGCGCAACGGGCTGAAGCCCATGGGCAGGCACGCCGTGCACCTCTCCCCCGACCGCGCCACGGCCCGGCGTGTCGGCGCCCGCCGCGGCGCACCCGTCGTCCTCACCGTGCAGTCCGGACGGATGGCCGCCGACGGGCACGAATTCCGCGTCAGCTCCAATGAGGTGTGGCTGGTCGATTCCGTCCCGCCGGAATATCTTCGCGAATGACCTCGGCGGCCGCCCAGTTCGGCAGGTGCCGCACCCATTCCGGACCCGGCTTCGGCCCGAACAGGTACCGGTACGGCACGATGTCACGAATGGCCTGGTGAACGTCCAGCCGGTCGTCGATCATGTGGGTGATGCCGAGTTCCCGGCAATGCCCCGCCTTCTCCGCCCGCTTCCGGCAGAACCGGACGTTCTCCTTGCTCAGCCCGGTCCTTTCGTAGAAGTCATGATGGTCGAGCCAGGCCAGCGTCCGCCTCCGCACCCGGTCACCGCACTTGGAGATGATCCAGACCCGCCCGTCGAACGCCTCGACCAGGCCCGGCAGCACCTCGTACACACCCGCGGTCGCCGGCGAGGCGAGCGCCTCCTCGAAACTCCCACCGAGAAACGCCGTGTCGTCATCGCCCGGCGCGAGCAGCCCGCCATGAATGACCCGCCCAAAATCGACGCCGAGCCGAGGTTCCCTGTCCATGCCCCAACTCTGACCGCCACTCCCCTAAAACAGAACTATAAGATCTACTCGCACCTATAGTCTCTACCTATGGACCTGGCCCGTCTCTCAACCGACGCGCTCGCCTCGTTCGCGGTCTTCGCCAAGCACCTCAACTTCACCCGCGCCGCCGAGGAACTGCACATCTCGCAGCCCGCCCTCCACATCAAGGTGCGCAAACTCGCCGACACCCTCGGCCGCCCCCTCTACACCCGGCACGGCCGCCGACTCGCCCTCACCCCCGCCGGCGAACACGTCGCCCGTTTCGCCCACGAACTCGACGCCCGCATGACGACGTTCCTCGCGGACGTCCACGGCACCGCACCCACCCGCGTCCCGACCCTCGCCGCCGGCGAGGGCGCCTACCTGTACCTGCTCGGCGACGTCGTCCGCCCCGGCATCCGCCTCATCAACGGCGACCGGACCCGCACCCTCACCGCCGTCCGCACCGGCCGCGCCGACCTCGGCGTCGCCGTACTGGACGTCCTGCCCACCGACGTCGAGTCGGTCCTCCTCGCCACCTACCCGCAGGTCCTGGTCATGCCGGACGACCATCCCCTGGCCGACCGGCCCCACCTCACCCTCGCCGACCTGGCGGGCGCGTCCCTGGTCGTCCCCCCACCCACCGGCCCGCACCGCATCACCCTCGAACGCGCCCTCCGCGCCGCGGACGTCCCCTGGTCACTCGCCGTCGAGGCCGAGGGCTGGCCCCTACTCCTGCACTTCGTCTCCCTACGCGTCGGCCTGGCCGTCGTCAACGGATGCGTCGTCCGCCCACCCGGCCTGGTCCAACGCGAGATCACCGACCTCCCCGCCGTCCCCTACTACGCCCTCCACCTCCCAGACCGCGCCACCGACCCCCTGGTCACCACCCTCCTGACCACCATCCGCACCACACTCCAGGGAACACCATGCACTTCGAAATCTCCGTCGACATCAAAGCCCCACCCGAAACCGTCTGGAACCTCCTAAAGGACGTCGAACGCTGGCCCGAAATGACGCCCTCGATCACCCGCGTCGAACTTCTCGACAAACCCTTCACCCTCTCCAGCCGCGCCCGCGTCCACCAACCAAAACTCCCGCCCGCCCTCTGGACCGTCACAGCCTTCGAAGAGAACAAAACATTCACCTGGAAGTCCCACGCCCCCGGAGTCACCACCACCGCAACACACGACATCATTCCCAACCCCAACGGCACGGCCTCCGTCCGCCTGACCCTGTCCCAAAAGGGCCCCCTGGCCCCCATCCTCTCCCTCCTCACCGCCCGCCTGACCCGCCGCTACGTCACCCTGGAAGCCACCGGCCTAAAATCCAAGGCCGAAAACCCCTAACCAACCACCCACCAACAAACCAGCACCAACAAACCCAATAACCCTGCCCAACATCCGTCCACCCAAAGGTGCCAGTTGGCGCCCATACCACCAACCGAACGACCCACGGAGAACGCCACCGGAATCGTCACCAGCCTCGACATCAATACCGCCGAACGCATCAACGCCACAATTGCGACCCGCACCATCGAGACGATCGCGATGGCGCCGGTGCCCCGAGCACGCGGCACGCCCACCCTCGACGGCGGACGATCTCCTAAAGAGAGCTCTACGCCCCCGTGGCCCTGAAGTCCGCCGAAATTTTCAGCCTCGGCGCGCGTCCCAGCGACCGGCTCGCCGTCTGGATGGACACGGACCGAAGTCCGCCGAGTCCATCCTCGCCACGCTGGTCTTCCCGGACAAGCTCACGACACCCCTTAACTCATCAGCACATAGTGAGGCGAGAAGGATGTGGCGGGTGCGATATATGCATCGCAGTGATGATTGAGGTGGTGAGCAGGTTGGGGGCGGCAAGGTCAACGTGTCCATGTGTTGGGGATAGCGATCCTTAACATTGTTGTTGCTCGTGCGTTGACGAGCGTTTCGTGGTCCGACGTTGTTGCGGCGGCTTGGGGGTGAGCGTTGTTGGCGATAGTTGAGACTCACAGCGCCTCCCACCCAACAACCCCACAGCCACCGCTACACGCACCGACCTATGACGCGCTCCTCAGGGAGCGGGCGGCGACGATCTCGGTGATGGCCTTCTCCAACGCATAGGTCGTGTCGGCCGCACCACCCTTGACCTGCTCATCGGCCTCGGCGACCACCGTCAACGCCCGTGCGACTCCGGCACCCGACCAGCCTCGCAGTTGCCTCTGCACCCGCTCGATCTTCCACGGCGGCATGCCGAGTTCCTTCGCCAGTGCCGCGCCGCGCGCGCCTCGGGGGGCGCCGCCGACCTTCGCCAGGCCCCGAATGCCCGTGGCGAGCGCGCTGACGATCAACAGCGGCGCCACTCCCGTCGCCAGGGCCCACCGCAGCTGTTCGAGCGCTTCGGCGAGCTGCCCATCGATGGCCCTGTCCGCCACCGCGAACCCGGTGACCTCGGCGCGTCCCCGGTAGTACCGCGCCACCGCGGCGTCGTCGATCTTGCCTCCGGTGTCGGCGACCAGCTGGCTGCACGCCGCCGCGAGTTCGCGCAGGTCGCTTCCGACCGCGTCGACCAGCCCTCGCGCGGCGTCCGCCGAGATCTTCCCGCCCGCGCGGCGCATCTCGGCCCGGACGAAGTCGATCCGCTCCCCCGCCTTGGTGACCTTGGGGCACGAGATCTTCCGCGCTTTGAGCTTGGTCAGCCCGTCCACCAGCGCCTTGCCTTTGGCGCCGCCGTGGTGGACGGCCACGAACACGACATCGTCCGCGGGTGCCTTCGCGTACTTCAGGACCTCGGCCGTCAGGTCCTTCCCCAGGTCCTGCGCCGACCGCACCACGATGACCTTCGTGCCCCCGAACAACGACGGCGACGTCAACTCCGCGATCCGCCCGGGCTCCAACCCGCCCGGTCCGAGGTCGATCACCTCGGTCTCCGGATCGTCCGCCCGCACGGACGCGACGACGTCCCCGATCGCCCGTTCCACGAGCAGCTCTTCGTCACCGACGATCACAATGATGGGCTCAACCGACACCCCAGCAGCATGCCACGCCCCAGGGTCTCCCAACGACCAAGTCCCCCAGCCCGCGAGGCATCCACTTCTCGACTCAACACACGCCAGCGCCCGATCCGCACGACCGCCCCAGCGGATCGGCATCGACGCGCCCGCAGAAGCTCCCTCCGCCACCGGACGAGCACCCCGGAGCTACCTGACAGATGTTCAACATCGCCGCGACGCCTGCCCAACCGTTAGAGGGGACCATGGCGACACCAATCAGAGCGTCCAAGCGCGAAACACCGCGTCGCAACACCTGTGCAGCACTTCTACCTGGTAATCACCTGCCCGACTGACCGGAGGCCACTTCGTCATCAAAACGGTCCTGGGGTTCTATGCGTGGTCAGTGGTGGGGGACGGCGGCTATGCCGGCGGTGGTGCGGATTATGGCGATGTCTCCCTCCCGGTCGGTGCGGTGGATCTGGGTGCGGAGGCCGCGGAGGAGACTGAGGGTGGCCGGGGACGGGTGGCCGTAGTCGTTGTCCTTTCCCGCGGAGATCAAGGAGACGGAGGCGCGGGCGGCGGCGAGGAAGCCGGGCGCCTGGCTGCGGGAACCGTGGTGGGGAACCTTCAGAACCTGGACGGGTGGGACGTCGCCCTCCAGAGCGCGTTGCGCCTCTGCTTCGACATCGCCCGTGAGGAGGGCGCTGAAGCCCGGTTTGCGGGCGACGAGGACCACGCTCGCGTTGTTGATCGTGGAGCCGTCGTCCTTGGGTGAGAGGGTCGGGCCGACGGTCAGCGGGGCGAGGACCGAGAGGGTCAGGGGGCCGATGCGCCACTGCTGACCCGCCAGGGCGGGACGGGGCAGAAAGTCGCGGACGAGGCCCGCCTCGCGGCCGGACGTGCGGGGAGTCGTGAGGATCGTGTGGACGTTCCGGCCGCGCAGGACACCGGACGTGCCGT
Organism: Actinomadura pelletieri DSM 43383; assembly: GCF_003634705.1. GTDB lineage: Bacteria > Actinomycetota > Actinomycetes > Streptosporangiales > Streptosporangiaceae > Spirillospora > Spirillospora pelletieri. The sequence goes on from NZ_RBWU01000003.1 coordinate 714,762, forward strand.
TGATGTGGTCGGCGTGCGGGTGGGTCAGGATGAGCAGCGGCACATCGTGGACGTGGAGGCGGCGCAGGCACCGGTCGATCGGTGCGGGGTCGGGGCCGGTGTCGACGACGACGGCCTGGCCGGGGCCGGTGGACAGGGCCAGGGCGTCGCCCTGGCCGACGTCGCAGGCGACCATATGCCAGTTCGGTGGCGGCCAGCCGGGGGCGGTGACGCGTTGGGCGATGACCGCGATCAGGATGCCGGTCATCGCGGCGGCCGCGAGCAGGCGCAGGCGGCGGCTGCGCAGGACAAGGATGGTGATCCCGACGGCCAGCAGGAGGGTGGCGGCGCCGACGCCGCCGTTCGTCCAGGGGATCGTGGCGTAGGGCAGGGCGGCGGCGGTCCTGGCGACCCGGATGATCCAGCCGACGGTGAATCCGGCGGGCCATGCGACCAGTTGGGCGAGCGGTAGGGAGAAGGGCGCGGTGACGGCGGCGAGGGCGCCGAGGAGGGTGGCGGGTGCGACGGCCGGGGCGGCCAGCAGGTTCGCGAACACCGAGACGACGCCCACCTCGCCGGAGAGCATCACCAGGACCGGGGCCACGGCGAACTGGGCGGCGGCAGCGACGGCGAGGGCATCGGCTAGGGGGCCCGGCAGGTGGCGTGCCAGCCGCTCGCGCCACGGGGGCGCGAGGACGAGCAGGCCCGCGGTCGCCAGGACCGACAGCGTGAACCCGTAGGAGCGGGCCAGTTCAGGATCGATCAGCACGAGGAGCAGGACGGCGGCGGCCAGCGCGGGCACGCCCTGGCGTCGCCGTCCGGTGAACAGCGCCAGCATGCCGATGAGGCCCATGAGCGCCGCTCTGAGGACGCTCGGCTCCGGGCGGGCCACCACGACGAACGCGAGCACCGCGAGGACGGCGATGGGCGGGGCACGGCGCCGTCCGAGCCCGACGAGACGGCACAGTCCGAGCACGGCGCCGATGACGATCGCCAGGTTCGCGCCCGAGACGACCAGGAGGTGGGTGAGCCCGGCGGTGCGGAAGTCGTCCGCCAGGGCCGGGTCGAGGCGGGACGTGTCGCCGACGACCATGCCTGGCAGGACGCCGCGCTGGTCGGGTGGGAGTCTCGCCGACGCGGCCCGCAGCCTCGCCCGTATATGCTCGGCCGCGCGCTGGATCCGGGACGGGGGTCCGAGGACGGCCGGTGGCCCCCGCACGATCACCACGGCGGCGAGCAGGGCGGCACCCCCGGGCGGCACGAACCGACCGTGGAACCGGACCCGCTGGCTCGGGATCAGGCGGTGCCAACGGACGTCGTCGGCGATCAGCAGGACGGGGACACGGACCCTGGTCCGGGAGACCATCTCCATCCGGGCTCGGACGATGATCATCGGCCGGTGCTGCCGAGGCTTGGCGTACGGGTCTGCGGTCACGACCGTCTCCGCGACGGCGGAGCGGCCGAGACGGGCAAGGTCTCGTACCGGCCCGGTGTCGACGGCCGTGGCACGAAGCCCCACCCCGGTCGCGGACGCGGCAGCGCAGACGAGGGCGACTCCCACCAGCCGCCGCCGGGCCGCGGTCGTGCGAGCGGCACCACCGAAACCCGACCGCCGGCCGAAGCTGAGAGCGAGACGTCGCGTCAGAGCCCGTAATGCCGCCACCGCGTGCCATTGAGCCACGGGTATGGCTGGGTCTCGGTCCGTTGTAGCAACCCGGCTCGCTGGTGCTCCTTGCCAAGCCCCCGGGGCTCGCCTGCGGGTAAGTCGCCTGACAGCGGCCGCGCACCAGCGGGCCACGCGCGTATCTGTTACTCGCCGCGATGGGGTGTCTCCGTTCGGGGATGCTCCCTGCCAGGGACTCGAAGCCTGGTTGTGGATACCCACGCGCCATCGGGCCACGGGGTTCGCTGAGGTTCGGCCCGTTGGGACGGCCCGGTTCGCTGGTGCTCCTTGCCCACCCCTCGGGGCTCGGCAGCGAATGAGACCCTTGAAGGCGGCCGCGCACCAGCGGACCATCCGCATGTCTGGAACTCGCCGCGATGGGGTGTCTCCGTTCGGGGATGCTCCCTGCCGGAGGCTCGAAGCCCGGCGGTGGATAAGGCGCCTGACAGCGGCCGCACGCCATTGAGCCATGGGTATGGCTGGGTTTCGGTCCGTTGGGACAGTGCGGCTCGCCGGTGCTCTGCGCTCTGCGGATTGGCTGCGGATGCGGCGCCTGTCAGCGGTCGTGTGCTGTTGGGGCGCGGGGTTGGGTGGGGTTTGGCTCGTTGGGACAGTGTGGGTCGGGGGTGCTCCTTGCCGGGAGTCTGGGGATTGGCTGGGGGTCTGGCGGGTGGTGGGGGGATGCGGGGGTGCGGGGTCCTGAGGTGGAAGGCGGGTTAGGAGGTAGGTGGCTGCTAGGGCGGTGGTGGCGGCTAGGGCGAAGGTGGCGGCGGTGGGGAGGCCCAGGGTCGTGGCGGCCGTTAGCCAGGTGGCGAGGGCGGGGGCCAGGAGGCGGAGGTCGTGGTTCATACGCGGACCTTGGGTTTCAGGTCGGCGAAGCGGCGGGCGCCTATGCCGCTGACGTCCTGGAGTTGCTCGACCGAGCGGAACCGGCCGTGCTGGGCGCGGAAGTCGACGATGCGTTGGGCGAGGACGGGGCCTACGCCGGGGAGGTCGTCCAGTTGGTCGACGGTCGCGGTGTTGAGATCGAGTGGGGCGCCGGGGTCGTTAGGTGGGGATGGGACGGGCCCCGGGGCGGGGGTCGGGGTGGGGCGGGTTACGCCCACGGGGATTTGTTCGCCGTCTACCAGTTTGCGGGCGAGGTTGAGGGGGCCGGTCTGGGTGCCGGGGCGCACCCCGCCCGCCGCCTTGATCGCTTCGGCTACCCGGGAGCCGGACGGCAGGGTGACCACTCCCGGGTGCTTCACCTTGCCCAGGACGTGTACGACCACCGAGGAGGAGGCGGCCGGGTTCAGCGGCGCGGTGGGGCGGGTGTGGGCGACGGTCGCGGTGGGGAGCGGGGCGGTGGGTCCGGGGCGGGGACGGGCCAGCCACAGGTAGCCGGCGGCTACGGCCGCGGCGATCACGCCGATGATGACGAGGACGCGGATGTTCGACCGGTCGGGGCTCGCGCGGAGGCGGGACGAGGGTGGAGGCAGGCGGTCGGTAACGGCGTGTAGGCGGTCTCGGGCATCGGGGCTCATGGCGCAAGACGGTAGGTCGGTCCCGCAGGGCGAAGCGTACGCATTGGTGATTGTGGATAACTCTCGGTCAGCGGCCGTAGGCACGGACCAGGCCGCCCGCGCCGAGCTTCACCCCCGCCGAAGTATCGGGTGACGACCGCGACCGTGCCGGTCAGACCGCGCCGCACCAGCTGTGCCGCTTCCAAAGCCTGTCGGCAGTGCTGCCTTCTCCTGCGACGGCCTCGTCGGCACCACCACCGAACTCCTCATCCGCCGCACTGGCGAGCGTTCGGCTGCGACCGCGGCGGCGGGGAGGGCGGTGGATCTCGGGTTCGCGGACCACGCGCAGCCGACCCGGACGGTGAAGGCGGAGACGGGGCATCCACCCGCCGTCCTCCGGCGCCTCTTGCGTCCTGGTCAGTGCACGTCCGGCCCCACGTCTTGACCGCGTCAGGGTTGGACGGGGACGCCGCCGCGCCAGATCCGCAGCGCGCGGAGCCCGAACGCCCAGGCGAAGGCGCCCTCGTGGTCGGCGTCCCACAGGACGATGTCGGCGAGCATGCCGGGCGCGAGGGAGCCGCGGTCGCCGACGCGCAGGGCCGCGGCGCCGCCGAGGGTGGCGGCGCGGAGGGCCTCGGTGACGCTGAGGCCGAACATCGCGACCGACAGCCCGATGACGAGCGGCATGGACGTGATGCCGCACTGGCCGGGGTTGTGGTCGGTGCCGAGCGCGACGGTGACACCGCGGTCGATCATCTGCCGGACGGGCGCGGGCGCGCGGCTGCTGTTGAGGGCGCTGCCAGGACAGACGGTGGCGGTGACACCGGCGTGGGCGAGGGCCTTGATGTCGTCGTCGTTGGCCTGGGTGAGCAGGTCGGCGGACGCGCAGCCGACCTCGGCGGCGACCTGCGCGGCGCCGACGCGCTCGTTGGCGCAGGCGTGCATCCGCGCCTTCAGACCGGCGCGTTTGCCGGTGAGCAGCAGGGCGCGGGCCTCCTCGGCGCTGAAGTGGCCCTCGTCGCAGTACACGTCGATCGAGTCCGCTCCGGCCACGGCCGCGTCGCCCGCCCACAGGCGGACGGCCTCGATGTAGTCGCGGCGACGGCCGAAGAACTCGGGCGGCAGGATGTGCGCGGCGAGGAAGGTCGCGTGGATGCGCGGCATGGACGGCTCGCCCTCCAGCGAGCGCAGCATCCTGATGTCGGCGAGCTCGCCGTCGCGGGTGAGGTGGTAACCGGTCTTGGCCTCGACGGTGGTGGTCCCGGCGAGGATCCACTGGCGGAGCCGTTCCCGGACGCCGTTGCACAGCGTCCACGGGTCGGTTCCACGGGTGACGGTCACGGTGGAGTTGACGCCGCCGCCCGCGGCGGTGATGGCGGAGTGGGACGATCCGCTGGTGCGCATCGCGAGTTCCGCCCATCGGTTGCCCGCGTAGACGGGGTGGGAGTGGGCGTCGATGAGGCCGGGTGTGACGAGTCCGCCGCCGAGGTTCTCGACATGGTCGACGTCGACGATGTCGTCGATGATGCCGGGGACGCGCTGGGGCAGGTCGGACGCGGGCCCGGCCCAGACGATCCGGTCCTCGTGGATGAGCACGGCGGCGTTGCTGCAGACGTCGGTACCCGTCCAGAGCCTGCCGATGTTCGTCAACAGCCTCACGGTCATAGGGTCACCGGCCCAGGTGGGGCGGGACGTGCTTCAACGCGGTGGTGGGCGCCGTGGGGCATGGGTGCGGGCCGCCCGCCCTCGTTCCAGTGTTCGGACCTACCATGGACTGCGCCACCTGCTCTCGATCCGAAACGCCGACTGGGTGCCGACGGCTCACCTGGGTGGGTCGGGTGATCGGGGGACCACCATTGGCAACGAGACCGGAGATATCGGTTTCGTCACGGTAGTGCACTGAAGGCCTGTCCGACAACCTCTGATCGCAGCACATCGACAGCCATCACCCCGCCCCTTAGCTCTACGACCGTACGGATTCCCACCCCGCCGTCAAGCCGAATGGGAAAGCTGTCACCGTTCGGCGACCGGGTTCGCCCCGCGAACGGCTTTCGGACACTATCGAACAGGTCCGTATGCCGGTCCGTAATTCGATTATTGGCGCGACCTCGAACGAGTCCGCGAAAGAGCCACGCGAAAGCGCCAAAAGCCGCGAACACCCGCCGGGCCGGGCCATGGCAGGCCCGGCCTGACGGGTGTCGTCAGACGGTCGGTGCCGCGGTCTCGTACCGGGAAAGTTCTCCCGCGAGGTCCGCAGGCATCCTGGCGTGGAGCATGGTCCCCTCGGCCAGGTGCTCCTGGGTGAGCACCTCGCCGCGCTCGTGCACCTGCGCGACGAGGTCGCCGCGCTCGTAGGGCACGAGGACGCGCAGCTCGCTCTCCAGTCCGGGCAGCTCCGCCTCGATGACCGCGCGCAGCTCCTCGATGCCGTGCCCGGTGCGGGCGGACACGACGACGCTGTGCGGCTCCCGGCGCTGGAGACGGGCGATCGTGAGATCGTCGGCGGCGTCGGCCTTGTTGATCACGATGATCTCGGGGATGCCGTCCGCGCCGATCTCCCGTAGGACCTCCCGGACGGCGTCGATCTGCGCCTCGGGGTCGGCGTCGGAGCCGTCCACGACGTGCAGGACGAGCCCCGCGTCGGTGACCTCCTCCAGCGTCGACCGGAACGCCTCGACGAGCTGGTGCGGCAGGTGCCGGACGAACCCGACGGTGTCGGCGAGGGTGTAGACGCGCCCGGCGGACGTCTCCGCCCTCCGGACGGTGGGGTCGAGGGTGGCGAACAGCGCGTCCTCCACCAGGACCCCCGCGCCGGTGAGCCGGTTGAGCAGCGACGACTTGCCCGCGTTGGTGTAGCCCGCGATCGCGACGGCGGGCACCGCGTGACGGCGCCGCTCGCCGCGCTTGGTGTCGCGCGACTTGGACATCTCGGCGAGCTGCCGGCGCAGCTTGGCCATCCGGGTGCGGATCCGCCGCCGGTCCAGCTCGATCTTGGTCTCACCGGGGCCGCGGCCGCCGATCCCGACGCCGCCGGCGGCGCGCCCACCGACCTGCCGGGACAGGTTGCCACCCCAGCCGCGCAGCCGTGGCAGCAGGTACTCGAGTTGGGCGAGCTCCACCTGGGCCTTGCCCTCGCGGCTCTTGGCGTGCTGGGCGAAGATGTCCAGGATCAGCGCGGTCCGGTCGATGACCTTGACCTGGACGGTCTCCTCCAGGTGCCGCAGCTGGCTCGGGGCCAGCTCGCCGTCGCAGATGACGGTGTCGGCGCCGGTGGCGATGACGATGTCGCGCAGCTCCGCGGCCTTGCCGGAGCCGATGTAGGTCGCCGGGTCGGGGCGGGAGCGCCGCTGGACGAGCCCCTCAAGAACATGGGATCCCGCCGTCTCGGCGAGGAGCGCCAGTTCGCGCAGGGAGTTCTCGGCGGCCTCGGCGGTGCCGTCCGTCCAGACGCCGACGAGGACGACGCGTTCCAGCCGGAGCGCCCGGTATTCGACTTCGGTGACGTCGGTCAGTTCGGTCGACAGGCCCGCGACCCGGCGCAGTGCCCGCCGGTCTTCAAGGTCGAGGGCGCCCGTCAGGGGCTCCTCGTCGGTCGGGTCCTGAGTCTCGAACTCGGTCTGGTCTGCAGAGAAAGGTTGAGTCATATGTCCTCTGTGCAACGCCGCGGCGCGGCCGTGTCTTCCCACCGATCGTCTCACGCGGCGTCCACGGAGGTCACGCGGAATTTCCGTGGTCGGGACGAGCGCGTCCCGGAGCGGGACGAGCGGTCGCCGCGCCGAGACCCCGCCCACCGGGTTGACGCAGGCGGGGACGGGGACGTGGGCGAAGGAAGGACGTGTCCCGAAACCCGTGTCCCGCTTTGACCGGTCTCAGCGCCGCCGAGTACCGTTCTCCACATAACAGAAGTGAAATTTCGCTATACGAAAGGAAGGCCGATGGCTGGACCTGACGGTGTCGAGATCAAGGGCCCCCTCGGCGACCGGTACGAGGAGATCCTGACCCCCGAGGCGCTCGGCCTGCTCGCCTCCCTCCAGCGCGAACTCGGCGCCCGGCGCCGGGAACTGCTGGACGCCCGCGCCGAACGCCAGCGCGCGCTCTCCCAGGGCGGCACGCTCGATTTCCTTCCCGAGACCGCGCACATCAGGGAGGACGACTCCTGGCGCGTCGCCGATCCGGCCCCCGGGCTGGAGGACCGACGCGTCGAGATCACCGGCCCCACCGACCGGAAGATGACGATCAACGCGCTGAACTCCGGCGCCAAGGTGTGGCTCGCCGACTTCGAGGACGCCAACACCCCGCTGTGGAACAACATGATCGAGGGGCAGCTCAACCTTCGGGACGCCCTCGACCGCACCGTCGACTTCACCGACCCCAAGAGCGGGAAGACCTACGCGCTCAAGGACGACTCCGAACTGGCGACCATCGTCGTCCGTCCGCGCGGATGGCACCTGGAGGAGAAGCACCTCCTCGTCGACGGCGAACCCATGTCCGGGTCGCTGTTCGACTTCGGGCTGTACTTCTTCCACTGCGCCCGGCGGCAACTGGCCAAGGGCAAGGGGCCCTATTTCTACCTGCCGAAGCTGGAGAGCCACCTTGAGGCTCGCCTGTGGAACGACGCGTTCAACCTGGCGCAGGACGCCCTGGACGTCCCGCGCGGCACCATCCGCGCGACCGTGCTGATCGAGACGATCCCGGCCGCGTTCGAGATGGAGGAGATCCTCTACGAGCTGCGCGACCACTCCGCCGGTCTGAACGCGGGCCGCTGGGACTACCTGTTCTCCGTGATCAAGAAGTTCCGGGACCGGGGCGCGGACTTCGTCCTGCCCGAACGGAACTCGATCACGATGACCGCGCCGTTCATGCGGGCCTACACCGAGCTGCTCGTCCGGACGTGTCACAAGCGCGGCGCGCACGCGATCGGCGGCATGGCCGCGTTCATCCCGTCCCGCCGCGACGAGGAGGTCAACAAGGTCGCGCTGGAGAAGGTCCGCGCCGACAAGACCCGCGAGTCCGGCGACGGTTTCGACGGCTCCTGGGTCGCGCACCCCGACCTCGTGCCGGTCTGCCGGGAGGTGTTCGACGGCGTCCTCGGCGAGCGGCCGAACCAGCGCGACCGGCTGCGCGAGGACGTGCGGGTCACCGCCGCCGACCTGCTCGACATCAAGTCCACGCCGGGCGAGATCACCGAGGCGGGCCTGCGCAACGACATCGACGTGGCGCTGCGCTACCTCGCCACCTGGCTGGACGGTGCCGGCGCCGTCGCGATCCACAACCTGATGGAGGACGCCGCCACCGCCGAGATCGCCCGCTCCCAGGTCTGGCAGTGGATCTACAACGGGGTGCCCACCGCCGACGGCCGCAAGATCACCAAGGAATGGGTCGAGGAGCTGCTGGACGAGGAGCTCGCGAAGATCCGCGCGGAGCTGGGACAGGCGTACAACGAGCCCCGGTTCGACCAGGCGGTGACGCTGTTCAAGGAGGTCACCCTCGCCGACGAGTACTCCGAGTTCCTCACCACCCCCGCCTACCAGCGGATGCCGTGATCCCACTCCGGCGGGCGCCCTTGCGGCGGCCTCGGGCGCGGAGGAGGGTGGGGTGATGGACGCACGACTCACCGTGCTGGCGGATCGACTGCACGGACTGCTCGGGGCCGAGCGGGTGATCACCGATCCGGTGCGGCTGCGCACGTACGAGTGCGACGGGCTGACCAGTCACCGGTCGACGCCCGCGATCGTCGTGCTGCCCGACAACGCCGAGCAGGTCGCCGCGATCGTGCGGGAGTGCGCGGCGGCCGGGGTGCCGTACGTGGCGCGCGGGTCGGGGACGGGCCTGTCGGGCGGTGCGCTGCCGCACGCGGACGGCGTCCTGATCGTGACGTCCCGGATGCGCCGGATCCTGGAGATCGACATCCCGGGGCAGCGGGCCGTGGTGGAGCCCGGGGTGATCAACCTGGACGTGACGCGGGCCGTCCTGCCGTACGGCTACCATTTCGCGCCCGACCCGTCCAGCCAGCAGATCTGCTCGGTCGGCGGGAACGTCGCGGAGAACTCCGGCGGCGCGCACTGCCTGAAGTACGGGTTCACCGCGCACCACGTGCTGGCCTGCGAGGTCGTCACGCCGGACGGCGAACTGGTGGAGCTGACGGCCGACGGGCCCGGCTACGACCTGCTGGGCGTGTTCGTCGGCGCGGAGGGCACGCTCGGCATCACCACCAAGATCACGGTTCGGCTGACGCGGGTGCCGCAGACCGTGCGGACGCTGCTGGCGGCGTTCGACTCGATCGAGGCGGGCGGCGGCGCGGTGTCGGCGATCATCGCGGCGGGTGTCGTGCCGGCGGCGATCGAGATGATGGACGCGCTGTCGATCGAGGCGGCGGAGGCCGCGGTGCGCTGCGAGTACCCGCCGGGGGCGGGCGCGGTGCTGATCGTGGAGCTGGACGGTCCCGAGCCGGAGGTCGCGGCGCAGTTCGCCGAGGTGGAACGGCTGTGCCGGGACGCGGGCGCGTTCGAGATCCGGGTCGCCGCGGACGACGCGGAGCGGGCGCTGATCTGGAAGGGCCGCAAGTCGGCGTTCGCGGCGGTCGGCCGGATCAGCCCGGCCTACATCGTCCAGGACGGCGTGATCCCGCGTACGGCGCTGCCGCACGTCCTGGCCAGGATCGACGCGATGTCGGCCGAGTCGGGCGTGCGGGTCGCGAACGTGTTCCACGCGGGAGACGGCAACCTGCATCCGCTGGTGCTGTTCGACGACGCCGAACCGGGCGCGGAACAGCGCGCCGAGGAGGTGTCGGGCGCGATCCTCGACCTGTGCATCGAGCACGGCGGTTCCATCACCGGCGAGCACGGCGTGGGCGTGGACAAGTCCCGGTACATGCCCCGCATGTTCACCGACGCCGACCTCGACACGATGCAGATGGTGCGGTGCGGTTTCGACCCAGCGGGCCTGTGCAACCCGGGCAAGGTGTTCCCCACACCGCGCCTGTGCGGTGAGGTGCCCGGCGTGCGCCGGGGCGCCCACCCGTTCGAGGGAAAGGCGGACCTCTTCTGATGCGGCCCCTGGACGCCCTGGCGAAGGTCTGCGGCGACGTGCGGCCCGGTGACCCGGCCGACGGCGTGCTCGGCGTGGAGCCCGCCGTGGTCGCCGCGCCCCGGAACGTGGCCGAGGCCGCGGACGTCATGCGCGTCGCCGCGGAGAACGGCCTGGCGGTCGTCCCCCGCGGCGCCGAGACCCGCCTGGACTGGGGCGCGCCCCCGGAACGGTGCGACCTGCTCGTCGACACGCATCGGCTGGACGGTCTCATCGAGCACGCCGCCGGAGACCTGGTGGCGACGGTCCAGGCCGGCCTGCCCGTGGAACGCCTCGGTGAGATGCTCGCCGAACGGGGGCAGCGGCTCGCGCTGGACGTTCCCCTGCCCGGTTCCACGGTCGGCGGCACGATCGCCGCGGGAGTGGCCGGTCCCCTGCGTGCGCTGTACGGGACGCCGCGCAACCTGGTCATCGGGCTGACGATCGTCCGGGCGGACGGGCAGATCGCGCGTTCCGGCGGGAAGGTCGTCAAGAACGTCGCCGGATACGACCTCGGACGGCTCTTCTGCGGCTCGTTCGGAACTCTGGGTCTCATCGTGGAAGCGACGTTCCGGCTGCATCCCGCGCCAGCGTCGACCGCTCATGTGACGCGTTCCGTCAACGGCCCAGAGGACGCGCACGACACCGTCCAACGGATCCTTCACTCGGCTGTCGCACCGAGCGCGGTGGAGTACATCAGTCCGGGCACGGTCGCGATCCTCTTGGAGGGCGTTCCCGATGGTGTCGCCGCACGCGCCCGGCAGACGGCGGAACTCCTCGGCGAGGACGCGGAAATCACCGAGACCGCCCCGAACGGCTGGGGCCGGTACCCGGACGGCACCACTCTCGTCGACGTCACCGCCCCGCCGCCCGCTCTGCGTGACCTTCTCACCACGCTCGGCCCGGACACCGCCGCCACCTGGAGCGGCAGCGGGCACGGCCATGTGGCCCTTCCCGCCGGGTCATCGCCCGGTGAGGTGGCGGATGTCGTGAACCGTCTACGGGACGTGCTCGGCGGGCACCGTGGCAGCGCGATCGTCCGGTACGCCCCGCAGAAGACGCGCGACGAGATCGACCTGTGGGGGCCCGTCCCCGCGCTCGCACTCATGCGGCGCGTGAAGGACCAGTTCGATCCGCAACACCGGCTTTCCCCCGGCCGTTTCGCGGGAGGCATCTGATGAGCGACCAGGACGATCTCCCGAAACTCCTCAGTGACTGCGTGCACTGCGGTTTCTGCCTGCCGACGTGCCCGACCTACGTGCTGTGGGGCGAGGAGATGGACTCCCCCAGGGGCCGCATCCACCTCATGCAGCAGCACGCCGATGGGACGCCTCTCAGCGATCCGATGGTGGAGCATTTCGACCGCTGCCTGGGGTGCATGGCGTGTGTGACGTCCTGCCCGTCGGGTGTTCAGTACGACCGCCTCATCGAGATGACACGGGCCGACGTCGAACGCGAACACCCGCGCTCGATGAAGGAACGTGCCATTCGGGAACTGGTCTTCCAACTGTTCCCGTACAGGCGGCGGCTCCGTGCGCTGCGCGGGCCTCTGCGCGCGTACCAGAAGTCGGGTCTGGAGCGGCTCGTCCGGCGCAGTGGCGTACTGGAACGCGTCTCGCCGTCCATCGCGGCCATGGAACGGCTCGCGCCGCCCCTCGGCAAGGCACCGCGACTGCCGGAACGGGTCGCCGCCCGCGGTGAGCGCCGTGCCACGGTCGGGATGCTGACGGGTTGCGTGCAGGCGGAGTTCTTCCCCGGAGTCAACGCGGCCACGGCCCGCGTCCTGGCCATGGAGGGCTGTGACGTGGTGATCCCGTCCGGCCAGGGGTGCTGTGGGGCGCTGTCCCTGCATTCCGGACGGGAGGACGAGGCCCGCGCGTTCGCCCGCCGGACGGTCGAGACGTTCGAGGGCGTCGACGTGATCGTGGTGAACTCCGCGGGTTGCGGGTCGGCGATGAAGGAGTACCGCGCCCTGCTCGCCGACGATCCCGCCTGGTCGGGCCGCGCGGACGCGCTGTCGGCCAAGACCCGTGACCTGGCCGAGTTCCTCGTGGAGCTAGGGCCCCGCGCGGAACGTCAGCCGCTCCCGGTGACCGTCGCCTACCACGACGCCTGTCACCTCTCCCACGCGCAGGGCGTCCGTGTCCAGCCCCGGGCCCTGCTGGCCGGGATCCCCGAACTGACCGTCCGCGAGATCGCCGAACCGGACCTGTGCTGCGGCTCCGCCGGAACCTACAACCTGTTCCAGCCGGAGGCCGCCGCGGAGATCGGCGACCGCAAGGCGGTGAACGTGGCCGCGACCGGAGCCGAGCTGCTGGTCGCCGCCAATCCCGGCTGCTCGATGCAGATCGCCACCGCGCTGCGCCGGCGCGGCGCCGTCCTCGCCGTCGCGCACACCGCGCAGGTCCTGGACGCCTCCCTCCGAGGCCTGGGACGCGACGCCCTCGTGGCGGACGTCCCACGGGCGACGACCTAGCCGACGACCTAGCCGACGACCTGGGGGCCGAGGCCGCCGCTACGGCGGGTTGACTCGGGCGACCTGACGCGCACATGATCACGACCCGGTCACATGATCTCTACAGGGCGGCCGAATCGGCGGCTTTCGGTCGCCCGGTTCACCGGACACTTGGACAGAAGATCCTTGATCTTTCAACCCCCCACGACGGGACCATCACCCGCGCCGTACCCGGTCATCCGGCCGGCGGACGGCGCCCCGAGCGGCGTACCACGGCCCGACCCGATGACCGTGACCAGGGAGATTCCATTCTCACCGTCCGATTCCACGGTTAACATCACGGCACATACCAGTACGTCCGTGACGACGTGGTCCGGATCGAACCGGTGGGCGGTGCCCCGAGAAAGACGCCCCCGAGACTGCTGGACAGGAAGCCGCAAGCTTTAACATTCCATTACCTTCGGTCCGAGGAGCGCATGGTGGAGACGGCAGAACACGACCGCGGGGCGGGCCCCGTCGCGTTCCCGCTCGCGCTCGGCGCCGTGCTCATCGTCGCCGCGTCCCTCGTCCTCGGCACCCGGCTACCCGGTGACCTGCGGATGGTCTGGTGGCACCCGGAGATCCTCGTGGCGCTCGCCTGGACACCGGTCGGCGCGATCCTGCTCCGGCACCGGCGCGGGCTGACCGTCGGCTGGCTGATGCTCGGCTCCGGGTTCAACGCCTCGCTCTACGTCCTCGCCCTCAACCTGGCCCCCTGGTTCGAGCTGCACGGCTGGCCCGCGGCCGGGTTCGTCAGATGGCTCGCCACCTGGCTGTGGGCCATTGACACCTACACCCTGACGCTCATCCTTCCGCTGATCTTCCCGAACGGACGGCTCGTGTCGCGCTGGTTCCGCCCGGTGCTCGTGCTCGCCTGCCTCGTCCCGGTCATCGTCTGCGTCCATCTGACGATCGATCCGGGCGTGCGGCGCTGGCACAACGGCGTGTCGGTCTACCCGTTCGAGACGATTCCGCTGCCGATCACCGTGGTCATCCTCTCCACCTTGGCCGCGGCCCTGTTCTCCTTGGCGGTCCGGTTCGTCCAGTCGCCGCCGGACGTTCGCCGGCAGATCGGCTGGGTGGTGTATCCCGGTCTGGTCGCCGAGGGGATCATCTACATCGGAGAGAACGGCCCGATCGGAGATCCGTTGCGCAACCTCACCATCGTCGCCGTCCCGATCTGCATCGCCTTCGCGATCACCCGGTATCGGCTCTACGACATCGACCTCGTCGTCAGCAGAACACTCGTCTACGCGGGCCTCGTCGCCGTCATCACCGGTGTCTACTTCGCGCTGGTCGGAGCCGCGAGCCTGCTCGCGCACGGCCAGGGCGCGCTCGCCGGGCTGGCGGGCGCGATCGTCGCGGGCGCGTTCTTCGAACCCGCCCGGCGGCGCCTCCAGCGGGCCGTGGACGGGCTCATCCACGGCGAGCGCGATCCGTACCGGATCGCCGACCGGCTCAACCGGCGGTTGCAGACCGCCGCCGACCCGGGCGCCGCGCTCGCCGTCGCCGCCGAGGTCGCGCGGTCCGCCCTGCACGCCACCGGCGTCACCATCGAGGTCCTGGACCGTGACGGCCGGACGATCTCCGCGGAGGACGGCGTCCTCGGCCGGCGACCGCAGCTCATCCCGCTGGTGTGGCACGGCGAGCCCGTGGGCCGGCTGCTGTTCGGCGTCACCCGCACGCCCGACGCCCGGCTGTCGGGGATCCTGGCCCGCAACCTCGCCGAACTGGCGAACGCGGCGCGGTTGGCCGCCGACGTGCAGCGCTCCAGGGAGCACATCCTGCGGACCCGGGAGGAGGAGCGGCGGCGGCTGCGGCGCGACCTGCACGACGGGCTCGGCCCGACGCTGGCGAGCCTCGCCATGACGGTCGACGCGGCGCGCATCACGCTGAAGAGCGACCCCGAGGCCGTCGACGCCCTCCTGGAGAACCTGCGGGCGACGATGGGCCGCACCATCGGCGACATCAGGGACCTCGTCTACGGGCTGCGCCCGCCCGCGCTGGACGATCTTGGGTTGGAGGGCGCGATCCAGGCCCTCGGCGGTGTCGTCGCGACCGGCGACGGCCCGAAGGTCGACGTTCAGGTGGACGGCGACCTGAAGGGCCTGCCCGCGGCCGCCGAGGTCGCCGCGTACCGGATCGTGCAGGAGGCGCTGACCAACGTCCACCGGCACGCCAACGCCGACTCCGCGGTCGTACGGCTGCATCTGAACGGTGACCTGCACGTCACGGTCGACGACGACGGTGTGGGGTTGCCTTCGCGGGTGCGTTCCGGCATCGGCATGTCCTCGATGCGGGAACGCGCGGCAGAACTGGGCGGATCGTGCACCGTCGGGCCCGGCCCACAGGGCGGGACCCTCGTTCGCGCCAGGCTGCCCGTCAACGGCTTTCATCCTTGACGCGTCGTACACGTGACACGACGAACATAACGACCGCTGAGCCATCACCGGACCCCCGCCCGTCGCCGGAGCCCCCGCATCGCCCGACGTCACCCGGTGGGAGGGCCGGTGACCGCCCCCCGCCAAGAAGGTCGCCACCGGCCCTCGGGCTCCGTACGGCACCGGGGCTCCCATCCCGATCCGTACGGGCCATTCACCAGAGGGTGTGCAAGAAAGAAGTTATTCGGCGGAAGGTCCCGTTGATGAGGGACACCTGTCCCGATCGATCCGGGACCACCCCTGATGCCGATCTCGCCCTGGTCGGACCGGGAATCCGTCAGAGCCAGCCGGGCCGTGTCTCGCCGTCGGCGACGAGGACCGCGGGCCCCGTCAGCCGGCTGGACGTCCCGTCGAGCGCGACCGTCACCCGTCCGCCGGGGACGTCCACCGTCCACTCGGACACGTCGAGGCCCGCCCCGGTGGACCCGGCCCTGGACTCGGCCCTCGCGGCGGCGGCGACCGCGACCGTTCCGGTGCCGCACGAACGCGTCTCACCGGAGCCCCGCTCGAACACCCGCATCTCCACGTGCCGTTCCCCCACGAAGCGGTAGAACTCGACGTTCACGCCCTCCGGGAAGGCGGCGGGATCGAAGCCCGGGGCGCGCGACAGGTCCAGCGCCGCGACCGGAGCGTCCGTCCGGCACGCCAGATGCGGATTCCCCACGGAGACGCGCTCTCCCGTGAACACCGTCCCCGCCACGGACGCCTCGCTCGGCCCGAGCAGCTCGACCCGGCCCATCTGCACGCTCACGTCCCCGGACGGGCCGAGCGTCACCCGACGCAGCCCCGCCCGGGTCGCCACGTCCCACTCGCCGGGCGCGGCGAGCCCCGCCTCGACCAGGTAGCGGGCGAAGACGCGCAGGCCGTTGCCGCACATCTCGGCGACGCTCCCGTCGGCGTTGCGGTAGTCCATGAACCACTCGGTGTCGGAGTACGGCTCCGCGTCCGGGCCCGCGACCTTCGTCCGGACGACCCGCAGGATGCCGTCGGCGCCGATCCCGGCCCGCCGGTCGCACAACCGCGCCACGGCGTCCGGCGTGAGATCCAGGACGCCGTCCGGATCGGGAAGAATCACGAAGTCGTTCT
Organism: Actinomadura pelletieri DSM 43383; assembly: GCF_003634705.1. Classification (GTDB taxonomy): domain Bacteria; phylum Actinomycetota; class Actinomycetes; order Streptosporangiales; family Streptosporangiaceae; genus Spirillospora; species Spirillospora pelletieri. The sequence continues at coordinate 730,992 of NZ_RBWU01000003.1, forward strand.
CGGTGCCATGTCCCTTGACGAACCGCATCCCTCGATCCTAGTTGTCCGTCCCGGCTCCTCGATCGACCAGAGCCAGGGCACGTTCGACCAGGTCAGGGATGTCGTAGGGCAGCCACTGGACGCGCGGGTCGCGGCGGAACCACGACTCCTGCCTACGGGCGAACCGCCGCGTCGTCCGGACGGTGTCGTCGCGGGCCTCCTCCTGCGTGCACTCCCCCGACAGGAACCTCAGCACCTGCGCGTAACCGAGGGCGCGGCCGGCGGTCAGCCCGTCCCGCAGGCCTTGTTTCTCCAGTTCACGGACCTCCTCGACCAGTCCCGCGTCCCACATCCGTTGCACCCGGGTTGCGATGCGTTCGTCGAGCACGTCCCTGGGAACGCTCAGCCCGATCTGCGTCACGGCGCCATAGCGGTACCGGTACTCGGGCAGCGACGCCGTGAACGGGCGGCCGGTGATCTCGATGACCTCCAGCGCCCGGACGATCCGGCGGCCGTTGCTCGGCAGGATCGCCGCCGCGGCGGCCGGGTCGAGGCCGCGCAGCCGCTCGTGCAGCGCGCCGGGCCCGACCTCCGCCAGCTCGCCGTCGAGGCGTGCCCGGACGGCCGGATCCGTCCCCGGGAACTCCAGCTCGTCGAGCGCGGCCCGGACGTACAGGCCCGACCCGCCGACGAGGATCGGCAGCCGTCCCCGACCTCGGACGTCCGCGATGGCGTCGGCGCCGAGCCGCTGGTACTCGGCCACGTTCGCGGTCACGGTCACGTCCCAGACGTCGAGCAGATGGTGCCGGACGCCGCGCATCTCGGCGCGGGACAGTTTGGCGGTGCCGATGTCCATGCCGCGGTACAGCTGCATGGAGTCGGCGTTGACCGCCTCCCCGCCCAGCCTGAGGGCCAGTTCCACGGCGAGATCGGACTTTCCCGCGGCCGTCGCACCGACCACCGCGATCACATCTGGTGAGGTCACAGGCTTAATTGTGGCAACAGAACGGGTATAGCCGGGTTGTACGGGTGTCGGCGCGTTTTTCGCGCGTCGCCACCGAAGACAGACGAGGGATCCGGGGGGATGGTCGTATGTCCATCGTCGACAAGGTCAAGCAGATGCTCGGGCAGCACCCGGACAAGGCGAAGCACGGCGTCGACAAGGCCGGTGACAAGTTCGACGAACGCACCGGCGGCAAGTACTCCGACAAGGTCGACAAGGCGCAGAACAAGGCGGGCGACTACATCGACCGCGAAGGCGGCGGCCAGACCGGCGGCATGGGCGACCAGCCCGGGGGCATGGGCGACCGGCCCGGTGGCATGGGCGGCGGCTCGGCGCACGGCGACGAGCCGGGCGGCGGTCACCAGCTCTGACCCGTGACCGACCAGGCCGCCACGAGGTAGCCGACCCCGTACGGCGCCTCGTCGGCGAGCAGTTCCGCCGTGAAGCGGGCCCGCCCGGCGTCGCCGCGGGCCGCGCCGGCCAGTACCTGCCACGCCGCGCGACCGGCCGCCCGGATCTCCCATGACGTCTTCGGGTCCAGTGCGGCCAGGGCGGCGGTGTCGGCGTCTCCGAGCGCCCGCGCCACCGCCTCGTCATGGGGACGCGCCCGGTCGTCGAAGTAGCCGGGCGCCTGTTCCGACCGGCACGCCGACCCGTCGCCCATCACCAGCAGCGCGACCCGGTCGGCCGTTGCCGCGAGTTCCCGGCCGAGCGCCAGGCACTCCTCCGGTGAGGCGTCGAACGCGATCGCCTCGAAGCGCGCGGCGTCCATCGCGGGCACGTTGTCCTGCCGCTGGAGCAGCCAGCGTCCGATGGTGAGTGACAGCGGCAGCGCCTCAGCGCCCTCGTGGGGCTCCTCAGGGCTCGCCCAGGCCAGGCCATAGGGCTGAAGGGTGGCGTAGGCGTCCGGGCCGTAGGAGCGCGTCTCAGGGCCGCCGCCGACGACGACCAGCGCGTCGCCGTCCCGGAGGCGTCGAACGGCCTCTTCGCACGCGGCGCGCACCGCGTCCAGCTCCGGTGCGGCCTCTCCCGCCATCTCGGGCACGAGGACGGGCGGATGCGGGCACACCGCAGCCGATACGAGCACACTGCCTCCTGAGACCGGGGCCGCGCATGAGGGAACCACGAGGGAACACGCGCGGAACTCCCCCGATGATGCCGGAGGTCAGGGGTGGACGGCGCAGCCCGACACGGGCGCGTCGGCCGCGGAGGGCACCGTGGGCCGTCCGATGGTCGGCATTCCGAGCGAAACGCCCTTCGCGCCGCCCGCGCCGCCGGTACCGCCCTGGCGGGCCTCCCAGGCGTCACCGGCACGCGTCCGGCGGACGTCCAGGACCGGCTTGTCGGCGACCAGGTGATGCGGCGCGGCGTAGGTGACCTCGACGGTCACCATGTCGCCGGGCCGCACCGGCTCGTCGGGCACGCCGAAGTGGACCAGCCGGTTGTCGCGCGCCCGGCCCGACAGGCGGCGGGTCGCCTCGTCCTTGCGGCCCTCGCCCTCGGCGACCAGGACCTCCAGGGTGCGGCCGAGCTGCTTCTTGTTCTCCGCCCAGGAGATCTCCTCCTGGAGGGCGACGAGCCGCTCGTACCGTTCCTGGACGACCTCCTTCGGCAGCTGACCGTCCATGGTCGCGGCGGGCGTGCCCGGACGCTTGGAGTACTGGAACGTGAACGCCGACGCGAACCGCGCCTCACGCACCACGTGCAGGGTCTCCTCGAAGTCGGCGTCGGTCTCGCCGGGGAAGCCCACGATGATGTCGGTGGTGATCGCCGCGTCGGGGATCGCCGCCCGGACCTTCTCGATGATGCCGAGGTAGCGGTCCTGCCGGTACGACCGGCGCATCGCCCGCAGCACCGCGTCCGACCCGGACTGGAGCGGCATGTGCAGCGACGGCGTCACGTTCGGCGTCTCGGCCATGGCGGCGATGACGTCGTCGGTGAAGTCCTTCGGGTGCGGCGAGGTGAACCGGACCCGCTCCAATCCCTCGACACCGCCGCACGCCCGCAGCAGCCCCGCGAAGGCCGACTGGCCGCCGGACGTCATCGCACGGACCTCGTCCGGCGCGTCCGCCAGGGCCCCGAATCCGGAGCCGTAGGCGTTGACGTTCTGGCCGAGCAGCGTGATCTCCAGGACGCCGTCGCCGACAAGGGCCTCCACCTCGGCGAGGATCTCGCCGGGCCGGCGGTCCCTCTCCTTGCCGCGCAGCGACGGGACGATGCAGAACGTGCACGTGTTGTTGCAGCCGACCGAGATCGACACCCATGCCGCGTACGGGGACTCCCGGCGCGTCGGCAGCGTCGACGGGAACGTCACCAGCGACTCTTCGATCTCGACCTGCGCCTCGTTCTGGACGCGGGCACGCTCCAGCAACGCGGGCAGCGACCCGATGTTGTGGGTGCCGAACACCACGTCCACCCAGGGGGCGCGCCTGACGATGGTGTCGCGGTCCTTCTGCGCGAGGCAGCCGCCGACGGCGATCTGCATGCCGGGACGGCCGTCCTTGACGGGCCGCAGATGCCCCAGGTTGCCGTACAGCCGGTTGTCCGCGTTCTCCCGCACCGCGCAGGTGTTGAACACGACCACGTCGGGTTCGGCGTCCCCGGCGCGCACATATCCGGCCGACTCCAGGAGCCCGGACAGTCGCTCGGAGTCGTGGACGTTCATCTGGCACCCGTAGGTACGGATCTCGTACGTACGGGGAGCCGTCTCGATAGGCGCATTCATGACGGTTATCAAGGGTACGGGTCTGACCCGACATCACGGAACGGGTTAACCCTCGCGCGCCCCCAGCACCGTTGATCACACTGCGCCACGACAGACCCTGTCCGACATGGGTTTTCGTGATCGTATCGGTACCGCGCGGCGACTTTCGCTTCGCCGCCGATGACGTAAAGTCCGACCGCATGACCGACAGCGAAGGCGGGCCCGACCTCTCCAAGGACGGGCCGGAGGACACCATCGCGCCGGCCGCCTCCGGTGACCGGCCACTCGTCGTGGTCGAGAACGTCAACAAGCATTTCGGGGAGCTGCACGTCCTCAAGGACATCAACCTCACCGTTGATCCCGGCGAGGTCGTCGTCGTCATCGGCCCGTCCGGCGGCGGTAAGTCGACCCTGTGCCGTTCGATAAATCGGCTGGAACCAATCGACAGCGGAACAATCCTCGTGGACGGGAAGGAACTGCCCAAGGAAGGCAAGGAGCTGGCGAGGCTCCGCGCCGACGTGGGCATGGTGTTCCAGGCGTTCAACCTCTTCGCCCACAAATCGATCCTGGAGAACGTCACGCTCGGGCCGATCAAGGTCCGCAGGCAGCGCAAGCAGGAGTCCGAGAAGCACGCGATGGAGCTGCTGGAGCGGGTCGGCATCGCCGACCAGGCGCACAAGTACCCCGCCCAGCTGTCGGGCGGCCAGCAGCAGCGGGCCGCGATCGCGCGTTCCCTCGCGATGCGACCCAAGGTGATGCTCTTCGACGAGCCGACCTCGGCGCTCGACCCGGAAATGGTCAACGAGGTCCTCGACGTCATGACCGGCCTGGCCCGCGAGGGCATGACGATGATCGTCGTCACGCACGAGATGGGGTTCGCGCGGCGGGCGGCGCAGAAGGTCGTGTTCATGGCCGACGGCCAGATCGTGGAGGAGAACACGCCCGACGAGTTCTTCACCAATGCGCGCACCGAGCGCGCCAAAGACTTCCTTTCCAAGATCCTCACCCACTGAGTCATTGACCGTGCGGCGTGCTCCCACGGACCTGGATCAAGGCACGAAATGATTCACCGAGCCGCGGGACCCCGGCAGAGAGCAGAGGTAGGACGAGAAATGCGAGTACGTCGTTTCGGCGCCCTGATCGGGGCGGGCATGGCGTTGTCACTGGCCCTCGCCGCGTGCGGCAGCGACACGGAGAAGACCGAGGCCAAGACGGTCGTGCAGAAGGCCAAGGAGGACAAGAAGCTGACGGTCGGCATCAAGTACGACCAGCCGGCCCTCGGTCTGAAGAAGCCCGACGGCACCTACGACGGCTTCGACGTCGACGTCGCCAAGTACGTCGCGAAGCAGCTCGGCGTCCCCGAGAGCGGCATCACGTTCAAGGAGACGACCTCCGCCAACCGCGAGGCGTTCATCGGCGGCGGCCAGGTCGACCTGATCTTCGCCACGTACTCCATCACGGAGGCGCGCAAGGCGCAGGTGACCTTCGGCGGCCCCTACTACGTGGCGCACCAGGACACGATGGTCACCGTCGGCAACAACGACATCAAGTCGGCGAAGGACCTCAAGGGCCGGAAGCTCTGCAAGGCGGCGGGGTCCAACTCGTTCCGCCGCATCACCGAGCCGCCGCCGGACGGCAAGCTCAACATCAAGGGCGTCACCCTGGTGGACGCCGGCAGCTACTCCGAGTGCGTGAGCAAGCTGAAGGCGGGCGCCCTGGACGCGGTCAGCACCGACGACCTGATCCTGGCCGGGTTCGCCAACCAGCAGAAGGGCGCCTTCAAGGTCATCAACGACCCCTTCACCGAAGAGAAGTACGGCGTCGGCATCAAGAAGGGCGACACCGAGACCTGCGAGGCCGTCAACAAGGCCATCACCCAGATGTACTCCGACGGCACCGCGGCGAAGCTGCTCGACAAGCACTTCGCGGGCACGGGGCTGCAGCTCGTCAAGACCGTCCCGCCGCTGGAGGGGTGCGCCTGATCGCGGGCCGGGTGACGCGCGTCATGACGCCCGTCACGTACGGCGCCCGTCACGCCGACGCGTGACGCCCGGCGTTCGTCATGTCGGCGCGGCCCCGCGGGAGTTCCCGGGGACGCGCCGGCCTGGCCTGAACCACCACCATCTCCTCATCCTCGGTCGGCCGAGGGCCGTACCGTGCCTCAGCGGACAGGCCGGATGACACACCACACTGCTGGAACGCCATGAAACAGCCGAGCCATGTTTGACTTCGACCCGTTCTTCGACAACTTCGACGAGATCCTCAACGGGTTCGCGGCGACCCTGCGCCTGGCGGCCGCCGCCGCCGTGCTCTCCCTGATCATCGGCACGCTCCTGGCGAGCTTCCGGGTCTCTCCCGTCCCCGTGCTGCGCGCCTTCGGCACGGGCTACGTCAGCGTCCTCCGGAACACGCCGCTCACCCTGGTGCTGCTGATGTGCAGCCTCGGCCTCAACGACATCCTCGCGCTGAAGTTCTCGGACACCACGTCCACCTCGTACTACTGGTGGGCGGTCCTCGGCCTCTCGGCGTACACGGGGGCCTTCGTCTGCGAGACGCTCCGGGCCGGGGTCAACACCGTCCCGCTGGGGCAGGCGGAGGCGGCGCGCTCGATCGGGCTGACCTTCACCCAGTCACTGCGCATCATCATCCTGCCGCAGGCGTTCCGCGCGATCATCGCGCCGCTGGGCAGCGTCCTCATCGCGATGATCAAGAACACGACGGTGGCGGCCGCGGCGAGCTACGCCGAGGTGGCGCTGGTCACCAAGACGATCGTGGACAAGCCCACGTTCGCCGACGGCGTCATCCCGCTGTTCCTCGGGGTGGCCATCGGCTTCCTGATCCTCACCCTGCCGACCGGATACTTCTTCGGCTGGCTCGCCAAGCGGATGGCGGTGGCGCGATGAGCAAGGAGGCGAGCGTCCTCTTCGACGTTCCCGGGCCGCGGGCGCGCGCCCGGAACAGGCTGCTCACCGTCGTGGTGTCGGTGGTGTTCGCCGCCATCGTCGCCGCGCTGGTCTGGCGGCTGAACGACAAGGGGCAGTTCGAGGAGAAGCTCTGGACGCCCTTCACCGAGTGGGAGGTCTGGCGGGGCCTGCTCCTGCCCGGCCTGGCGAACACGCTGAAGGCCGCCGCGGTGGCGACGGTGCTCGCGCTGCTGTTCGGCGCCGTGTTCGGCCTGGCCCGCCTGTCGGACCACTGGTGGATCCGCGTGCCCGCCGGCGTCGTCGTCGAGTTCTTCCGCGGCATCCCGCTGCTGATCCTGATCTTCCTGGCGTTCTTCGTCCCGAACAAGATCAGCCCGCAGATCGCCGAGTCGCCGTTCGGGCAGGCCCAGCGGCTGTCGGTGGACTACTTCTTCTCGATCTTCGGGGTGGAGATCAACGCCGGGACGGTCACCGTGCCGGCGTTCGCCGCGGTGGTGTTCGGTCTCACCATGTACAACGGCTCGGTGCTCGCCGAGGTCGTGCGCGCCGGCGTCCTGTCGATCCCGAAGGGGCAGTCGGAGGCCGCCTACTCGATCGGCCTGCGCAAGAACGGCGTGATGCGGCTCGTGCTCCTGCCGCAGGCCGTCACCGCGATGATGCCCGCGATCGTGAGCCAGATCGTCGTCCTGCTCAAGGACACCGCGCTCGGGTTCATCATCGCCTACGGCGAACTGCTGTCCGCGGGCTTCCGGACGATCCCCGCCAACTACCACAACAACGTGCTGCAGGCGGGCATCGTCGTCGCGATCATCTACATCGCGATCAACATGTCGCTGAGCCGGTTCGCGACCTGGCTGGAGAAGCGCAGCCGCCGCAGCCGCCGGACGCAGGCCAAGACCCTCGGCGCGGGCGGCCCTCCGCCGGTCGCCGGCGTGGGGGTCACCCAGCAGACCGTCTAGCCGGACCTCGCCACCGCGTAGGGGCGCCGCCGAAAATGTTCGGCGGCGCCCCTACGCCGTCTTCGTGCGACGTTGCGTTTCGGCGCGGCGTCCAGGAGGTATACGGGCACCGATGGACGTTCGGGACGAGCAAGCCGTGAACACGGGTGTCACCCGCGGGCCGCCTGGTCGTCCACTTGTATCTTTCCGAATTCAAACCGCCTGTCATGGCCCCAACACGTCCCCGTATGCGGGACGATTCCTGGTATGACCGCTCGTGCGACCCTCCCCTACGGCTCATGGCCTTCACCCATCTCTGCGGCCGATGTCGCCCGCGCCCGGCTGCGCCTCAGCTTCCCCACCGTCGCGGGCAACGACGTGTGGTGGCAGGAGACCCGACCCGAGGAGGGCGGGCGGACGACGGTCATCCATCTCAAGGGCGGGCATCGCACCGAGCTGCTCCCGGCGCCCTGGGACGCGCGAACCCGCGTCCACGAGTACGGCGGGCGGTCGTACCTGCCGGTCAGCGGCGAGCGCGGCACGTCGATCGTGTTCGCCAACTATGAGGACCAGCGGCTCCACCGGCTCGACGAGGGCGACGCGAAACCGTACCCGCTGACCCCCGAACCGGCCGTTCCCGCGGGGCTGCGGTACGCCGACTTCGTGCTGTCCCCCGACGGGACGGAGATCTGGTGCGTGTGCGAAGGCCACATCGCCGCACCCTCCGAACCCGCGGACGCCCCGGAGAGCGACCCGGGCGAACCGGCTGGGGAGTACGAGGCGGACGCGGCGGACCAGGCGAGCGCGCCGCCCGTGGTGGGCATCCGACGCGCGATCGTCGCCGTCCCCCTCGACGGCAGCGCCGCCGAGAACGCGGGCGCGATCCGCGAACTCGTCACCGGCGCCGACTTCTACGCCTCCCCCGCCCCGTCCCCGAGCGGCGGGCACCTGGCGTGGGTGCAGTGGAACCACCCGCGCATGCCCTGGGACGGCACCGAACTGCGCGTCGCCGCGATCGAGGACGGCACGACCGTCGCGCCCCGCACCGTCAAGGGCGGGCTCACCGAGTCGGCGCTGGCGCCGCTGTGGCGCGACGACGAGTCCCTGTACGTCATCTCCGACTGGCCCGGCTGGTGGAACGTCTACCAGGTCGGCCTGCACGGCGAGTCGCCGCAGGCGCTGTACCCGGCGGAGGAGGAGTTCGCGGGCCCGCTGTGGCAGCTCGGCGGCATGCCCTACGGACTGCTCGGCGACGGCCGGCTCGCCGTCCTGCACGGTGAGGGGAACCTGCGCCTCGGCGTGTACGACCCCGAGACGTTGGAACTCGTCGACCTTGAGGTGCCGTACGAGCACTGGCAGACGCAGCTCTCCACGGACGGCACCACGATCGTCGGCGTCGCGGGCGGTCCCGACGTGCCGACGTCCGTGGTCAGGGTCGACACCGCGACGGGCCGGGTCGAGGGGCTGCGCAGGGAACTGGCCGACCTTCCCGACGTCGCGTACCTGTCCAGGCCCCGCGCCGAACGGCTGGACGGGCCGTTCGGACGTCCCGTCCACGCCTACGTCTACCCGCCCGCCAACCCGGACGCCGCCGGGCCGGACGACGAACTGCCGCCGTACGTGGTGTTCGTGCACGGCGGTCCGACCGGCCGCGCCTCCACGCTCCTCGACCTGGAACGGGCGTACTTCACCAGCCGCGGCATCGGCGTCATCGACGTCAACTACGGCGGCTCCACCGGCTACGGCCGCGCCTACCGCGAACGGCTCCGCCGCCAGTGGGGCATCGTGGACGTCGAGGACGCCGTCGCCGCCGCCCGCGCCCTCGTGGACGGCGGCATCGCCGACCCGGCCCGCCTCGCCATCCGCGGCGGCTCCGCGGGCGGCTGGACCACACTCGCCTGCGTCACCCAGACCGACGTGTTCAAGGCCGCCACGTCCTACTACGGGGTCAGCGACCTACAGAGCTTCATCGAGGCCACCCACGACTTCGAGTCGCAGTACCTGTTCGGTCTCATCGGCCCCCTGCCCGGCTTCGAACGCGCCTACGAGGAACGCTCACCGCTGAGCAGCGCCGACAAGACGGCCTGCCCCGTCCTGCTCCTCCAGGGCCTCAACGACCCGGTGGTCCCACCGGACCAGTCGGAACAGTTCGCGCTGGCGTTGGCCGCGAAGAAGGTGCCGTACGCGTACCTGACCTTCGAAGGCGAATCGCACGGGTTCCGCCGGGCCGACACCGTCATCCGCTGCCTGGAGGCCGAACTCGCCTTCTACGGTCAGACCCTCGGATTCGAGCCACGCGGCGTCGAACCCATCGACCTGACCGTCGGCTGACCGCTCAGCGCGCGAACTCGATCGCCCGGGACTCCCGGACGACGGTGACGCGGATCTGCCCGGGATACGTCAACTCGTCCTCGACCTGCTTGGCGATGTCCCGCGCGATGACCTGCGCCTGAATGTCGTCCACGGAGTCGGGCTTCACCATCACCCGGATCTCCCGCCCGGCCTGCATCGCGAAGACCTTCTCCACGCCCTCATGCCTGCCGCGCGCGATCTCCTCCAACCGTTCGAGCCGCTTGACGTACGCCTCCAACGACTCCCTGCGCGCGCCCGGCCGGCTCCCGCTGATCGCGTCGGCGGCCTGCGTCAACACCGCCTCGACCGTCCGGACCTCGACCTCGTTGTGATGGGCCTCGATCGCGTGCACGACGTCCTCGTGCTCGCCGTACCGGCGCGCGATCTCCGCACCGATCAGCGCGTGGCTGCCCTCCACCTCGTGGGTGAGCGCCTTGCCGATGTCGTGCAGCAGCGTGCACCGCTTCGCGCTCTCCACCGGCAACCCCAGCTCACTCGCCATGATCCCCGCGATGTGCGCGGACTCGATCAGATGCTTCAGCACGTTCTGCCCATAGGACGTCCGGTACCGCAACTGCCCCAGCAGCGCGATCAGCTCCGGATGCATGTCACCGATGCCGACCTCGACCAACGCGTCCTCACCGGCCCGCACGCACAGCTGCTCCACCTCGCTCTTGCTGCGCTCGTAGATCTCCTCGATCCGCTGCGGATGGATCCGCCCGTCCAGGACGAGCTTCTCCAACGTCAACCGCCCCACCTCGCGCCGCACCGGATCGAAGCAGCTCAGCAGCACCGCCTCCGGCGTGTCATCGATGATCAGGTTCACCCCGGTCGTCGTCTCGAACGCCCGGATGTTGCGCCCCTCCCGCCCGATGATGCGACCCTTCATCTCATCGCTCGGCAGATGCAGCACCGACACCACCGACTCCGCGGTCTGCTCACTCGCCACCCGCTGGATCGCCAACGTCACGATCTTGCGGGCCCGCTTGTCGCCCTCCGCCCGCGCCGCGTTCTCGATCTCCCGCACGATCGGAATGGACTCCCGCTTCGCCTGGTTCTCGATCGCCGCGACCAACTCGCTCTTCGCCTGCTCCGCGGTCAACCCCGCCGCCCGCTCCAGAACCTTCCGCCGCTCCTCCTCGGCCCCGGCGAGCTCCTCCCCACGCGCCTCCAACTCCCGCTTCGTCCCGGCGAGCCGCCCGGACCACTCCTCCAACCGCCGCATCTCGTCGTCCAGCCGCTGCTCCCGCTCCGCGAGCCGCGCCTCCCGACGTTCCAGATCCTCCCGCTGGGACCGCCCCTCCTCCTCGACGTCCGTCCGCGCCCGCGCCACGATCCGCCGCGCCTCCCGCTCGGCCTCCTCCACAATGGCCGCCGCGTCCCGCTCCACCTTCGCCCTGATCTCGTCGGCCTCGCTCCGCGCCCGCGCCATCTCCGCCGCGGCCCGGCCCGGCGCGCCCGGACGCCGCAGGACGAGAACGAGAGCGACCAGGGTCACCAGCAGCGCCGCCCCCAGCAGGACGCTCTCCATGAGGCAGAATCCTTCCTCGCCGCGGGCCCGTCCGGAGTACGGAACCCTGCCTAGCGAGGATTTACTCGCACCAGCGGACGGCCGAACCCCCGGACCGCGCCCCGCGCGCCCGCCCAGTCCGGTCGACGAACCTGTCCTGTATGCCTCTCAGCTGCTGGAACGTGCTCGATCGTATGAAAATCCGCAAGATGCGGAGTAACTCCTCACTGCCGTAACGGTAAGCGGCACAGAGGTATTGAGCAAGCAATGTTTATTGCAGTGCACTCCTCCTTCGGCCCTGGCGGGCCTCCATCGTCGTGAACTGCGGGCGATCGCTGGCATCGACTCCGACTCGCCTAACGGCTCCCTACGCGATCAAGTTCTCGCTTCGCTCGAACCTGCCTTCGGACGCGATCGCAGTGGCCGAGGTCGTCGCGGGGTTGCGGAGGCGGGCTGGGGTCGTTGTGTCATGGCAGTGCACTCCTCCGGCCCTGGCGGGCCTCCATCGTCGTGAACTGCGATGCGATCGCTGGCATCGACTCCGACTCGCCTAACGGCTCCCTACGCGATCAGGTTCTCGCTTCGCTTGAACCTGCCTTCGGACGCGATCGCAGTGGTCGAGGTTGTTGCGGGGTTGCGGAGGCAGGTTGAGGTCGGCTCTCACGGCTGTTGCGGTTTCTATGGGCAATGCCCTCCCACGGTTCTGGCGACCTCCACCGTCGTGCACAGGGTGCGATCGCTACGCGATCGCAAATCCTGAGGTCGTCGCGTGGGGCCGAGACGGGCTCAGGTCGGCTCGCACGGATGGTTGCGGCACTTATAGCAGTGCACTCCTCTTTCGAGGCCTGGCGGCCTTCCATCGGCGTGAACTGCGGTGTGATTGTGGTGTCGCTTCGCAACAACCTGCCTTCGGACGCGATCGTGGTGGGCAAGGATGTTGCGGCGTGGGGTGAGGTTGGTGGCGTTCCGTGGCGAGCAGGTTGCTGGTCACAGTGAACGTGTCGCCTGGTGGGTCTCTGTGTGACCGAGGTTTCGTGGGCTTGGAACTGCCATTGGATGTGATCGTGGCGGTATTGCGGACTGGCATTTGGCGGGCGTGCGCTAGGCGTTGGTCCGCGGGGGTGTTAGTCGGGGGATGGGGCTTCGGGGAGGGTTTCAGGGGGTGTGCCCTCGTTGGTCAGGGCCTCTTTGGTTATGCGGTAGGCGAGGGCTGGGGAGTAGCCCTTGCGGGCGAGCATGCCTACCAGGCGGCGCATGCGTTTGGTGGGGTCCAGGCCTGCGGTGGACGGGAGTTTGCGGGCTACCAGGGCTCGGGCCGTTTGTTCTTCCTGGGTGGGATCCAGGGACTCGACGGCCTCGTTGACGGTCTCCTCGGCGACGCCGCGGTGGCGGAGTTCGGCGGCCAGGGCTCGTTTGGCCAGGCCTCGGCCCCTGTGGCGGGACTGGACCCAGGCCTGGGCGAACGCCTCGTCGTCGATGAGGCCCACGTCGCCGAAGCGGTCTAGGACCTGTTCGGCGACGTCGTCGGGGACGTTCTTGCGGCGGAGCGCGTCCGCGAGTTGGGCTCGGGTGCGGGGGGAGGTCGCGAGCATGCGGAGGCAGGTCTCGCGGGCGAGAGATTCGGGGTCGTTCATGTTGCCGTGGGAGCGGCGGCGCCATCGGGGAAGGTCCGCGCACCGGGGTGCCGGGTAAGGCGCCGCCGCCCTGCATACGAGATCATCGCTTACTCGTCGTCAAGAGTCACCCTTATCGGGTGATTCCCGGTCAGGAATCACCCGCCTTGGCCTTGGCGGTCTTGCGCCCGGCGGGCTTGGGGGCGGCGGACAGGGGCGCGGGGGCGGCATCGGGGGCGGGGGACTCGGCCTCCTGGTCGACCTTGGGGCCGATGCCGAGCTTCTCCTTGATCTTCTTCTCGATGCCGTCGGCGAGGTCGGGGTTGGCCTTGAGGAAGTTGCGGGCGTTCTCCTTGCCCTGGCCGAGCTGGTCGCCGTCGTAGGTGTACCAGGCACCGGACTTGCGGACGAAGCCGTGCTCCACACCGAGGTCGATCAGGCCGCCCTCACGGCTGATGCCCTGGCCGTAGAGCAGGTCGAAGTCGGCGACGCGGAACGGCGGGGCCATCTTGTTCTTGACGACCTTGACGCGGACGCGGTTGCCGACGGCCTCGGTGCCGTCCTTGAGGGTCTCGATGCGGCGGACGTCCAGCCGGACGGAGGCGTAGAACTTCAGCGCCCGGCCGCCGGTGGTGGTCTCCGGGGAGCCGAACATCACGCCGACCTTCTCGCGGAGCTGGTTGATGAAGATGGCGGTGGTCTTGGTCTGGTTGATGGCACCGGTGAGCTTGCGCAGCGCCTGCGACATGAGGCGGGCCTGGAGGCCGACGTGACTGTCGCCCATCTCACCCTCGATCTCCGCGCGCGGGACGAGCGCGGCGACGGAGTCGATGACGACGATGTCGATCGCGCCGGAGCGGATCAGCATGTCGGTGATCTCCAGGGCCTGCTCGCCGGTGTCGGGCTGGGAGACGAGCAGGGCGTCGATGTCGACGCCGAGCTTGGCGGCGTACTCGGGGTCGAGCGCGTGCTCGGCGTCCACGAACGCGGCGATGCCGCCCTTCTTCTGGACGCTGGCCACGGCGTGCAGGGCGATGGAGGTCTTGCCGGAGCCCTCCGGGCCGTACACCTCGACGACACGGCCGCGCGGCAGGCCGCCGATGCCGAGCGCGATGTCGAGGGAGATCGCGCCGGTCGGGATGACCTCGACGGGGGCGCGCGCCTCCTCGCCCATCCGCATGACCGAACCCTTGCCGAACTGCCGCTCGATCTGGGCGAGTGCGGTCTCGAGAGCCTTCTCCCGGTCGTTCGCTGCCATGTGAGCTTTCCTTCTCGTCGTGATGTCGGCTCTCGGCCGCTGCTTGCGATGTCGACGGCGACGTTACGGCGGGCCTCCGACACTTTCGAGACTCCGGCGGAACTGTGGACGACGCCGGTGTGCCCGCATCAGCGTACCGAACATAAGTTCGATCATCGTCCGGTACGGCGATTTCGGGACGGATTCTCCGTGCGCTCCATGGTCTCGACCCCGTACGCTGGCGCCGTCCACGGAGGGTTCCATCATGACGCTGACCGTTCTCTTCTGCGTCGATCCGCTCCACCCTCGGCGCGTTGACCCCCATTTCTCCGGCGAGGCCGCGGCCGTCCGCGACCACTACGGAGAGATCGCCCTGATCGACCATGACGCCCTGCGGCGGGGTGATCTGGACGACGCGGTGCGCGGGGTGCCGGCCGATCTGGGGCCCGTCTGGTATCGCGGCTGGATGTTGACGGGCGAGGAGTACGCGGCCGTCGCCGCCGAGTTGAAGCGGCGGGGGACGTCGCTGCTCACGCACCCGGACGACTATCGGCGCGCCCATGAACTGCCCGGCTGGCACGACACCTTCGCGGGGCTGACGCCGCACAGCGTGTGGCGGCCCCTGCGCGTCCGTGAGGATCCCGGCGACCTGAGCGTGCTGGCGGAACTGGTCCGGCCGTTGCGGAGCGGGCCCGGCGTGGTCAAGGACTACGTGAAGTCGTGCAAGCACGAGTGGGAGGAGGCGTGTTACGTCCCCGACGTGAAGAACCTCGCCCAACTCCACAACGTCGCGTCGAAGATGGTGGCGCTCCGGGACGACCATCTCGCGGGCGGGCTCGTCGTCCGCGAGTTCGAGGAGTACGACGGTGACGGTGAGGCGCGCGTGTGGTGGGTGGACGGCGAGCCCGCCCTGATCGGGCCCCATCCGGACAGCCCGGGTGTGGAACCCGATCCGGACCTGACGGAGGTCGCCCCGGCCGTGCGTGCGCTGGGATGTCGTTTCATCACGACCGATCTCGCCCGCCGGGCGGACGGCGCGTGGCGGGTCGTGGAGGTCGGTGACGGCCAGGTCAGTGATCTGCCTTCATCGGTGGATGCGATGGACCTGTACGCGCACCTGCCCGTCCCGGACTGACCGTCAGCGCAGCGTCGAGGGAACGTCGAAGGTCGCGACGACGGCCTGCCAGACCCGCTTGGCGGATTCTCCGTCGGCCAGGGCCTGTTCGATGGTGCGGCCGTCCAGTTCGGCCATGACGTAGTCCTTGGCGACGCTCTCGGCGTAGGCCTCGCCGAACTGCTGCCGCATCCGATCCCAGAAGACTGTGAGCCGCACCCGTCCACGCTATCCGACCGGGACTGTCGGACCGGCGAGGCAGTATGGGTGCATGCGTGGTGACGTGCTCGAACGCTTCTCCCCGGCGACCCGGGCCTGGTTCTCGGGGGCCTTCGCCGCGCCCACGCCGGCCCAGGCGGGGGCGTGGGAGTCGATCTCGAGCGGTGACAACACGCTCGTGGTGGCGCCGACCGGGTCCGGTAAGACGCTCGCGGCGTTCCTGTGGTCCCTCGACCGGCTCGCCACGGAGGCGGCCGTGGCGGATCCGCTGCGGCGCTGCCGCGTCCTGTACGTGTCGCCGCTGAAGGCGCTCGCCGTGGACGTGGAGCGGAATCTGCGCGCCCCGTTGACGGGCATCCGGCAGGCGGCGCGGCGGCTCGACCTGCCGGAGCCGGGCGTTCGCGTCGGGATGCGGTCGGGCGACACCCCGGCCGACGAACGGCGGCGGCTGGCCGTCAAACCGCCCGACATCCTGATCACGACGCCGGAGTCGCTGTTCCTGATCCTCACGTCGCGGGCGCGGGAGTCGCTGCGCGGCGTGGAGACGGTCATCGTGGACGAGGTGCACGCCGTGGCGGGCACCAAGCGCGGGGCGCACCTGGCCCTGTCCCTGGAACGTCTCGACGCGCTACTCGACCGGCCCGCGCAGCGGATCGGGCTGTCGGCGACCGTCCGTCCCACCGACGAGGTGGCGGCGTTCCTCGGTGGGACGAGGCCCGCGACGGTCGTCCAGCCGCGCGCCGACAAGGTCTTCGACCTCGACATCGTCGTTCCCGTGGAGGACATGGGCGAGGTGGGCGGGTTCGTCGATGAGGCGGGGACGGCCGATCCGCGCCAGCGCAGTATCTGGCCGCATGTCGAAGACCGTCTGCTCGACCTCATCGAAGCGCACCGGTCGACGCTCGTGTTCGCCAACTCGCGGCGGTTGGCCGAGCGGCTCTGCGGCCGGTTGAACGAACTGGCCTACGAACGCGCGACCGGCGGGCCCCTGCCGGAGGACCACTCCCCCGCGGAGATGATGGCCGAGGCGGAGTCGTCCAGGGGCGCGCCGCGGGAGATCGCCCGCGCGCACCACGGTTCCGTGTCCAAGGAGGAGCGGGCGGGCATCGAGAACGCCCTGAAGGAGGGGCGGCTCCCTGCGGTCGTGGCGACCTCCAGCCTGGAGTTGGGCATCGACATGGGCGCGGTCGATCTGGTCGTGCAGGTGGAGTCGCCGCCGTCGGTGGCCAACGGGCTCCAGCGCGTCGGACGGGCGGGTCACCAGGTCGGCGCCGTGTCCAAGGGCGTCATCTTCCCCAAGTACCGGGGTGACCTCGTCCAGACGGCGGTGGTGGCCGAACGGATGCGCGGCGGCGAGATCGAGGAGCTGCGCTATCCGCGCAACCCGCTGGACGTCCTCGCCCAGCAGATCGTCGCGATGGTCTCGATGGACGAGTGGTCGGTCGACGAGCTGGAGTCCCTGGTCAGGCGGGCCGCGCCCTACGCCACGCTGCCTCGTTCGGCGCTGGAGGCAACCCTGGACATGCTCGCCGGGCGTTACCCCAGCGACGAGTTCGGGGAGCTGCGCCCCCGCCTGGTCTGGGACCGTGTGACGGGCGTCCTGCGCGACCGTCCAGGGGCGCAGCGCCTCGCGGTGACCAGCGGCGGCACGATCCCGGACCGCGGCCTGTTCGGCGTGTTCCTCGTCGGTGAGAAGGCGTCGCGGGTCGGCGAGCTCGACGAGGAGATGGTGTACGAGTCCCGGGTCGGGGACGTGTTCGTGCTCGGCGCCAGTTCGTGGCGCATCGAGGACATCACGCCCGACCGTGTGCTCGTCTCGCCCGCGCCGGGTCAGCCCGGCAAGCTGCCGTTCTGGCACGGCGACACGCTGGGGCGTCCCGCCGAGCTGGGCCGGGCCCTCGGCTCGTTCACCCGCAGGTTGGCCGGGCTGCCCGCCGAGGAGGCCCGCGCACAGGTGTCCGCCGCCGGGTTGGACGACTGGGCCGCCGCGAACCTCGTGTCGTACGTGACCGAGCAGCGGGAGGCCACCGGGCACGTCCCCGACGACCGCACACTGGTCGTCGAACGGTTCCGTGACGAACTCGGCGACTGGCGCGTGGTCGTCCATTCGCCGCTGGGCGCCCGGCTGCACGCGCCGTGGGCACTGGCCATCGCGGGTCGCCTGCGCGAACGGTACGGCGTCGACGCGCAGGCGATGCACGCCGACGACGGCATCGTCATCCGCATCCCCGACATGGACGAGCCGCCCGGGCTCGACCTGGCCGTCTTCGACGCCGACGACATCGAACGGGTCGTGGTGGACGAGTTGGGCGGCTCGGCGCTGTTCGCGGCCCGGTTCCGCGAGTGCGCGGCGCGTTCGCTGCTGCTCCCCCGCCGCCGCCCGGACAAGCGGATGCCGCTCTGGCAGCAGCGCCAACGGGCCGCGCAGCTGCTGGCGGTGGCGAGCAAGTACCCGTCGTTCCCGATCGTGCTGGAGACGATGCGGGAGTGCCTCCAGGACGTGTTCGACGTCCCGGGCCTGGTGCAGTTGATGCGTGACATGGCGGGACGCAAGGTCCGCATGGTCGAGGTGGAGACGCCCGAGCCGTCGCCGTACGCGCGTTCTCTGCTGTTCCGTTACATCGGCGCGTTCATGTACGAGGGCGACTCGCCTCTCGCCGAGCGCCGCGCGCAGGCGTTGGCGCTGGACTCCGCGCTGCTCGCCGAGCTGCTCGGCCAGGCCGATCTGCGGGAGCTGCTCGATCCGGACGCGGTCGCCGAGATCGAACGCGAACTCCAGCGCCTCCCCGCCGATCGCCGCGCCCGCGACCTGGAGGGTGTCGCCGACCTGCTGCGGACCCTCGGTCCCCTCACCACGGCCGAGGTCGCGGAGCGGACGCTTTCCACCGGCGACGGGACGGACGACGACGTGCTCGTGCGCGTGTCGCGGTGGCTGGCGGAGCTGGAGGGGACGCGGCGGGCGATCCGCGTCAGGATCGCCGGCGCGGAGCACTGGGCCGCGGTGGAGGACGCCGGCAGGCTCAGAGACGCGCTCGGCGCGCCGTTGCCCGTGGGCGTTCCGGAGGCGTTCCTCGAACCGGTCGCCGACCCGCTCGGCGACCTGGTCTCCCGGTACGCGCGCACGCACGGACCCTTCCGGGTGGGCGACCCGGCGACGCGGTTCGGGCTCGGCGCCGCCGTGGTCCTGGAGACGCTGCGGCGGCTGTCGGGCGCGGGACGCGTCGTCGAGGGCGAGTTCCTGCCCGTGGAGGCCGTGTCCGGCCCGCTCACCACCGAATGGTGCGACGCGGGGGTGCTGCGGACGCTGCGCCGCCGTTCCCTGGCCAGGCTGCGCGCCGAGGTCGAACCGTCCCCGCCGGAGTCGCTCGGGATCTTCCTGCCGGCCTGGCACGGCATCTCCGGCGGCTCCCGGCTGCGCGGGATGGACGCGCTCGTCCAGGCGATCGAGCAGCTCCAGGGCGCGGCGGTGCCCGCGTCGGCGCTGGAGTCGCTGGTCCTGCCGGCGCGGGTCGCGGGTTACTCACCGGCGATGCTGGACGAGCTGACGTCCGCGGGCGAGGTCGTGTGGGCGGGTCAGGGCGCGCTGCCGGGCGGGGACGGCTGGGTGTCGCTCTACCTGGCCGACACCGCGCCGCTGCTGATGCCGGAACCCGCGGAGATCACCCTGACGCCCGTGCACGAGGCCGTCCTGGACACGCTCGGCGACGGCGGCGCGTTGTTCTTCCGGACGCTCTCCGACCGGGTCAACCGGCACGTCACGGCCGGTGACGCCGATCTGGTCACCGCCGTGTGGGATCTGGTGTGGGCCGGGCACCTCACGAACGACACGATGGCCCCGCTGCGCGCCGCGCTCGGGTCCGGTCGTCCCACGCACCGGTCCCGGACGACGCGCCGGGGACGGCCCGTCCTGCCGTCCCGGACGGGCCCGCCGACCGTCGCAGGCCGCTGGTGGCCGCTCCCAGAAAGGGAGGCGGGCGTCACCGTCCGATCGCACGCCCTCGCCGAGGCGCTGCTGGAGCGGTACGGCATCGTCATCCGCGGCGCCGTCGCCGCCGAACGCACCCCCGGCGGGTTCTCCGCCGTCTACCCGGTGCTGCGCGCGTTCGAGGAGACCGGCCGTTGCCGCCGGGGCTACTTCGTGGAGGGGCTCGGCGCGGCCCAGTTCGCGCTCCCCGGGGCCGTCGACCGGCTCCGCGCGCTCCGTCCGACGGCGGCGCCGCCGGACGACATCTCGGCGCTGTGGGAGACACCCCGTAAGCCGACGAACCGGGCCCTCGTCCTGGCCGCGACCGACCCCGCCAACCCCTACGGGGCCGCGCTGCCCTGGCCGGAACGCGGCGACGAGACGGCCTCGGGGCACAAGCCGGGCCGCAAGGCGGGGGCGCTGGTCGCGCTGGTCGAGGGCCGACTGGTCCTCTATGTCGAACGCGGCGGCCGGACGCTGCTGACCTGGGACGACGACCCGAACGTCCTGCAACCGGCGGTCGACGCGCTGGCCTTGGCCGTCCGGGAGGGCGCGCTCGGCAAGCTCACCGTCGAACGCGCCGACGGCGCCGCGATCAACGACTCGCCGCTGGCGGCGGCACTGGAGTCCGCCGGGTTCCATCCGACGCCCCGCGGCCTACGCCTGCGCGCCTGACCAGGCCCCACGCGGGTCAGCGGCGGCCCTTCTACATGGTGATCAGGCCGCGCTCGGCAAGCTCACCGTCGAACGCGCCGACGGCGCCGCGATCAACGACTCGCCGCTGGCGGCGGCGCTGGAGTCCGCCGGGTTCCATCCGACGCCCCGCGGCCTACGCCTGCGCGCCTGACCAGGCCCTACGCGGGTCAGCGGCGGCGGCCCTTGAACATGGTGATCAGGCCGCGCAGGGCGCGTTCGTCGAGGGAGCCGAACGGGTTGTCGTGGACGAGGTACGTCCAGGTCGCCGAGGGGCGCTGGAGACCGGCGGCGTCGAGGTCGATGCCGTCCTCGGACGCGGTGAGGGCCTCGAACGCCGCGATCGAACGTTCCCGCGCGTCGGACAGCAGCCGCTTGCCCGCCGGGACGGCCTCCCGGTTGAACTCGACGAGCGGGTCGAGGCCCCGGCCGAGCGACCGCAGATGGATGCCCTCGCGCAGGTCGGCGAGGTAGGCGAGATGCTCGGACCAGCAGCGGTCCAGCTGGTACAGGACGATCTGGCGGGCGGCCGCGGCCACCGCCTCCGCACCCGCGATCTTGGTGAGTTCGGCGTGCCGTTCGGGGGCGCCCGCGGCCATGGCGCGGTCGGCGGCGTCGCCGCGCAGCACGGCGTCGCGCTCGGCGAGGACTGCCTGCCGTTGCAGGCCGATCAGCTGGTTGTAGCGCCAGGTGTTGCGGTGCAGTTCGAGGTCGACGCCCTCGGCGACGCGCTGCGCGTGGCCGACGATCCAGTGCGCGCCCTTGTCGGTGACGAGGCCGTCGTCGTCGGCGGGCGCCTTCGACCTCTCGTCGGGCGCGAACCGGGTGACGAGGTCGTCCTGGAGGCTGGTGAAGAACACCGACCCGCCGGGGTCGCCCTGCCGTCCGGCGCGGCCTCTGAGCTGGTCGTCGAGGCGGCTGCTGTGGTAGCGGCCGGTGCCGATGACCAGCAGGCCGCCGGCCTCGACGACCCGGTCGTGGTCGGAGCCGGACGCGTCGGCGGGGGCGGTGCCGGGCGCGGCGGACGGGTTGCCGCCGAGCCGGATGTCGGTGCCGCGGCCGGCCATCTGCGTGGAGACGGTGATCGCCCCGTGGGCCCCGGCCTCGGCGATGATCGCCGCCTCCTCGGCGTCGTTCTTGGCGTTGAGGACGACGCGGTCGAGTCCGGCGCGGGCGAGACGGCGCGCGAGGCGTTCGGACTCGGCGACGTCGGCCGTGCCGACCAGCACGGGACGTCCGGTGGCGTGCGCGGCGGCGATCTCCTCGACGATCGCGACCTCCTTGTCGGCGGAGGTCGCGTAGAGGCGGTCGGGTTCGTCGACGCGGACGCAGGGCCGGTTCGGCGGGACGACGGCGATCTGCAGGTCGTAGAACTCGGTGAGCTGCCCCGCGACGGCCATCGCCGTGCCGGTCATTCCGCAGCGGACCGGGTAGCGCCCGACCAGCTCCTGGACGGTGATCGAGTCGAGGATCTCGCCGCTCGGGGACGCCTCCAGCGCCTCCTTCGCCTCCACGGCGGCCTGGAGCCCGTCCGGCCACCGCTGCAGCAGCGCGACGCGTCCCCGTGACTCGCTGATCAGCTTCACCTCGCCGTCGCGGACGATGTAGTCGACGTCGCGGTGCAGCAGCACCTCGGCGTGCAGGGCGACGTTCACGGCGGTGAGGGTGCGCAGCTGGTCGGGCGCGTAGAGGTCGATGCCGTCCTCGCCGCCGAGGACGCGTTCCACCTCCTGCGCCCCCGCCGGGGTGAGCTGGACGCTGCGCGCCTCGTCGTCGGTGGCGTAGTGCAGCCCGGGCCGCAACCGGCGGACCAGGTCGGCGTACCGCGGGTCGGCGCTGTCGAGGTCGGTGGCGCCCGCGAGGACGAGCGGCACCATCGCCTCGTCCACGAGCACCGAGTCGGCCTCGTCGATCAGCGCGACGGACGGCTCGGGCTGGACGACGGCGTCGGCGCTCGTGGCGAGCCGGTCGCGCAGCAGGTCGAAGCCGATCTCGCTGACGGGCGCGTAGGTGACGTCCGCCCGGTACGCGGCGCGGCGCTCGTCGGGGGTGGACGACTGCCCGACCCATGCGACCGACACGCCGAGCAGCGCGTACAGCGGCCCCATCCACTCGGCGTCGCGGCGCGCGAGGTAGTCGTTCACCGACATGACGTGGACCTGGTCGCCGCGCAGCGCGTGCCCGGCGGCGGCCAGCGCCCCCGACAGGGTCTTGCCCTCGCCGGTGGCCATCTCGGCGACATGCCCGGACAGCAGGGCGAGCGTCCCGATGAGCTGCACGTCGAACGGCCGTTCGCCGAGCGCCCGGCGCGCGGCCTCCCGGCCGAGGGCGCACAGTTCGGCGAGGTCCTCCTCGCGGCGGAGGTCGGACGCGGCCGCGGTCAGTTCGTCATCGGTCAGTTTCCGGACGCGTGACTCCCGCTCGCCGGCCTCGGCCACCAGGGCGCGGAACGGCGCGAGATCGACGCTGCCCGGCTTCTGGACGAGTCTGCGAAACCGGTCACGCAGCGCCATGACGTCCCCTAGGTTCTACGGTCACGACTCCCCCAACGGGCTGGTGCGGGACTGCGTTCCCACCATGATCCCAGGGCGGATCCCCGGGTCGTCCCGGATCTCCTCCCCATTGGGGCTGACCTCGAATTCATTCCCTGGACGGATCCCTCTCGGCCTCGCGTTTGGGACGATGAGGTCATCACGGGGTTTGCGGTGGCGAGGGGAAACGTCACCGCGGAACGGGGTTCGTCATGACACCTACCGCTCGCAAGGCCGCGGCGCTCCGGCGCAAGCGGCAGATCATCAGCCGGACGGTCATCGACCGTGCGCTGAACGACCCGCGGCGCCACCGGGAAGAGGTCGTCGCCGCACCCGCCAAGTGAACTACGCCCGCCAGGTGAACAGCGCCCGCCAAGTAAACAATGTCCGCTGAGTAAGCGGCAACCGCCAATCAGGACACACTTCAACGAGCGCCTCCGCCGTCCGGCGGGGGCGCTGACGGTTTCCGGGGTCCTAGGACGCACCGGCCGCCGAGAACACGTCGTCGCGGGCCTGTTCCAGCGCGGCGTGCAGGGCGCCGCGCAGGACGGGGTTCCCTTCCACCTCGGTCATGGCCACGGTCGGACGGGTGGGGCTGATCCGGCCGACGATCTCCTCGATGCGGGTGGCGAGCGGGCGGCCGCCGGCGCGGCCGAGATTGCCCGACAGCACCACGAGTCCCGGGTCCAGGACGATGTTGACCGAGGTCACGCCGTAGGAGATGCGGCGGGCGAGATCGTCGAGGAACGCGCCGCCGCGCTCCGGGTCGGCGGCGGCCGCGCGGACGCAGTCCACGGCCGTCGGCTCGGTGACGCCGTACTCGTGGGCGAGGGCGCGGACCGCGTCCGCGCCGACCAGCGCGCCGTAGCCGCCCGCCAGGGTCGGAATGCCCCAGGTCGTCGACTCGGTGACGCCCTCGTCCTGCGGGGCGCGGCGGGCGGCGCCGAGCGGCAGCGGCGCGCCGGGCACCGGCAGGTAGCCGATCTCCCCGGCGCCGCCGGACCGCCCGCGGTGCAGCCGTCCGCCCAGCATCACCGACAGGCCCATGCCGCGGTCGAGCCACATGAGGGCGAAGTCGTCGGCGCCCTGCGCGGCGCCGTAGGCGCGTTCGGCGATGGCGGCGAGGTTGACGTCGTTCTCGATCGTCACCGGACGCCGCAGGTCGGTCCGCAGGGCGGCGAGGACGCCCTCGTGCCAGGAGGGCAGGTCGAAGGAGAACTGGACGTCGCCGGTGCGGGGGTCGACGACGCCGGGAGTGCCGATGACGAACGCGCTCAGTCTGGACAGCGCGACCTTGGCGGAACGGCACGCTTTGACAACTGCGCTGTGGACCATCCTGACCGGTTCGTCGGCGCTGTTCGGGTCGACGGTGACCTGGGCGACGATCTGCCCGGTGATGTCGGCGACACCTGCGGTGACCCCGTCGGGGCCCACCTCCAGCCCCGCGACATAGGCGCTCGAAGGGACGACCGCGTACAGTGCGGCGTTGGGTCCGCGTCCCCCGGCCTGTGATCCGACGACCGAGACCAGGCCCCGGGTCTCCAGCCTGGACAGCAGCTGGGAGGCGGTGACCTTGGACAGACCGGTGTGCTCACCGATCTGGGCGCGGGTCAGCGGGCCCTGCCGGACGAGCAGGTCCAGCGCCGCGCGATCGTTGAGCTCGCGCAGGAGCCTCGGCGTCCCCGGGCGGTTGGCGACCATGCTGGCTACCCCTCGATTGTCTTCAGTGTCTCAATCCGCTAACGGCAGTTTTGTTTAGGAAAGTTTCTTGTTAGTTTACGCCCAAGCGCCGACCGGTCCGGTACCCCGGACCGGGGGCGCGCGCAGAGCGCGGACTGGCGAGCAGGGCGCCCGCGAGCGTTGCGACCGCAAGAGGAGCATGGCTGGACCCTAAAGGGTCGCCATCTCCCCTTGCACCGCAGGCCACAAGGCCGCGCGAGGCGATGCCGGAAAGGATCTCCAGTGAAGTACATCAAGGTTGCGGCCGTCGCGGCCGCGATCGCCCTGGCCGCCACGGCCTGCGGGGGCGACGGTGACGGCGAGGAAGGCGCGGGCAAGGACCCGGCGCAACTCAAAGTGTGGATGATGGGCGAGGGAACCCCGGAGCAGACGAAGTTCCTCGACGACGTCGAAGCGGAATTCAAGACCAAGCACCCCAAGACGGACGTACAGATCAAGTACGTTCCCTGGCCGCAGGTGGCTACAACGTTCCAAAAGGCGGCGGCCGGAGGTGAGGGGCCCGACGTCACGGAGCTGGGCAACACCGACGTCCAGTCCCACATCGAGCAGGGAAACCTGGCCGACATCACCGACGAGTACAACGACTGGGCCGACTCCAAGACCCTGAACAAGACGGCGCTCGCCAACGACCAGGCGGACGGCAAGACCTACGCCGTGCCGTGGTACGGCGGCGTCCGGGCCATCTGGTACCGCAAGGACTGGTTCCAGGAGCTCGGCATCCAGCAGCCGAAGAACTGGGCCGAGCTCGTCGCGGCGGCGAAGAAGATCCAGGACGAGAAGAAGGTCCCCGGCATCGGGGTGCCGACCGACCAGACCAACGCGCTGCTCAGCTTCATCTGGGGCAACCAGGGCGAGGTCGCCGTCAAGGAGGGCGACAAGTGGGTCGGCAAGCTCGACCAGCCGCAGGCCGTCGAGGCGGTGAACTTCGTCGCGGGCCTCATCTCCAAGGAGAAGGTCGCGCCCGAGAAGTACATCGGCCTGGACGAGCTGGAGGGCCCGCAGCGCGACTTCGCGCTCGGCAAGCTCGGGATGTACATCGACGGCAGCTGGTCCCTGAAGCAGCTGAAGAAGATCTCCGAGAAGGACGCCGCCCAGTGGGCCGTCTTCCCGATCCCGAGCAAGAGCGGCGGTAACGCGCCCGTCCTCGCGGGCGGTTCCGACCTGGGCGTCTGGAAGGACACCAAGGCCAAGAAGGCGGCGTTCGACTACGTCACCGTCCTCAACAACGCGAAGAACGCCAAGGCCTGGGCCGACCAGAGCGGCTTCTCGTCGATGCGTTCGGACGTGGCGTTCACCGACCCGCAGCTGGCCGCCTTCACCAGCATCGCCACGAACACCAAGTTCGCGCCGATCAGCACGGGCTGGGGCGAGTTCGAGCAGGCCAAGAAGGTGCTGCCGAACGCGCTCAAGGCCATCGTGCAGGGCAAGTCCGCCGATGAGGAGATGAAGAAGGCGAACGAGCAGGCCAACACCCTGCTGAACCAGTAGTCCTCGGCTGATCGGAACGTCCATGCTCGACACCGCACCGGCGGTGGGGAAGGCGCCCGGCCGGAGATCGTCCGGCCGGGCGCGGTCCCGCCGCAGGCCCCGTCTCGGTCCCTACCTGCTGATCACGCCCACCGTGATCGTGATCGCCGTCCTGATGTTCTGGCCGATGATCCAGATCGGGATCATGTCGTTCCAGAAGGTCGGCAACCGCCAGTTGCGCGGCGAGCCGGCGGAGTCGGTCGGCACCGAGAACTTCGACAAGATCCTCAAGGACCCGTTCTTCTGGCAGACCGTCCGGCACACCGTGCTGTTCGCGATCGTGGCGGTGTCACTGACGCTGGTCGTCGGGACGCTCATCGGGCTCCTGCTGAACAGGCTCGGCAAGAGGATGTCGTCCTTCGTCGCGGGCGGCGTGATGGTCGCCTGGGCCACCCCGCCCGTCACCGCGGCCATCATCTTCACCTGGCTGTTCGGCTCCACGGGCGGCGTCGTCAACTGGTTCCTCGACCTGCTGCCGAACTTCCTCGTCGGCGGCGGCTGGTCCGACTACAACTGGTTCGCCACCCCGCTGTCCACCTACACCGTCCTCACGGTGTGCGTGGTCTGGCAGGCGTGCCCGTTCATCGCCGTGTCCGTGCTGGCCGGGCTGAAGAGCATCCCCGGCGAACTGTACGAGGCGGCGCGGGTGGACGGCTCGGGCCCGTGGCGGACGTTCTGGAGCCTCACCTACCCGATGCTCAAGCCGATCTTCCTCGTGCTGCTGGTCATGTCGATCATCTGGGACTTCAAGGTCTTCACCCAGCTGTTCATCATGTCCGGAATGGCGAACCGTGACGCCTTCAACCTGTCGCTGTACGCCTACTCCGAGGCGTTCGGCTCGCTGAATCCGAAGCTCGGCATGGGCTCGGCGATCGCGCTGGTGCTCACGGCGATCCTGCTCATCGTCACCGCCCTCTACGTGCGGGTCATGGTGCGTCAGGGGGAGACGAAATGACGTTCGCGACCACGAGGCGGCGCGGGGGCGCGGGCCATGGCCGTCCCGCCGGACCGCACCGCCTGCGGCGCAAGATCCTGCTGAACGGCGCGGGGGTGCTGGTCTTCTTCCTCGCCGTGTTCCCGGTCTTCTGGATGGCGTCCACCGCCTTCAAGCCCAACACCGAGATCTTCAGCACGACACCGAAACCGTTCCCGTCCAACCCGACGCTGGACCACTTCGACCTGGTCCTGAACGGCGGCATCGCGGAGGTCAGTTTCTGGGAGTACTTCCGCAACAGCGCCATCCTGGCGATCGTCACCGTCGTGGCGTCGAGCCTGCTGGCGCTGATGGCCGCCGTCGCGGTGGCCCGGTTCCGCTTCCGGTTCCGCACCACCTTCCTGATCATGCTGCTGATCGTGCAGATGGTACCGCTGGAGGCGCTGGTCATCCCGCTGTTCCTCGACCTGAAACAGCTCGACCTGCTGAACAGCCTTTCCGGGCTGGCCCTCGTCTACATCGGCTTCGCCGTACCGTTCGCGATCTGGATGCTGCGGGGATTCGTCGCCGCGGTACCCCCCGAACTGGAGGAGGCCGCCGCCATCGACGGCGCCGGCCCCATCCGGACGTTCTTCACCGTCCTGCTCCCGCTGGTCGCTCCCGGGCTGGTGGCGACCAGCATCTTCTCCTTCATCACCGCCTGGAACGAGTTCATCTTCGCGTTCACGTTCCTCGACGACCAGAACAAGTACACCCTCCCGATCATGCTGCAGTTCTTCTTCGGACGCAGCGGCAACGCTTGGGGGCCCATCATGGCAGCGTCCACGCTGCTCACCATTCCCGTCATCGCGTTCTTCCTCATCGTCCAGCGCCGCATGGTGTCCGGGCTGACCGCCGGGGCGGTGAAGGGGTGACGACCGACGACCTCACCACCGCCACCGAACTCGGCCGCCTGGCCCGCGGCACCCTGCTCCCCTCCTTCCCCGGCCCGACCGCGCCGCGCTGGCTGCTGGACGAACTGGAGGCCGGCCTCGCCGGCGTCACCCTGTTCGCCCTCACCGGCAACGTGCAGAGCCCCGAGTCCCTGGCCGCGCTCACCGCGCAGATGCGCAAGGCCGGCGACCCGTTCGTCACGATCGACGAGGAGGGCGGCGACGTCACCCGCCTCGGCGGTCACCAGACCGGCAGCCCCTACCCGGGCAACGCGGCGCTCGGCGCCGTGGACGACCCGGAGCTGACCCGGCGGATCTACCGCTCCCTCGGCGCGGAGCTGGCCGAGGTCGGCGTCAACTTCAACTTCGCGCCGTCCGTGGACGTCAACACCGCCGACGACAACCCGGTGATCGGCACCCGCTCGTTCGGCTCCGACCCGGACCTCGTCGCCCGGCACGCCGCCGCGTCCGTCACCGGGACGCAGGAGGCGGGCGTCGCGGCCTGCGCGAAGCACTTCCCCGGCCACGGCGCGACCGTGGACGACTCCCACCTGTCGATCCCACTCGTCGACGCCGACCTGGATTTGTTGGACCGGCGCGAGCTGGTTCCGTTCCGGGCGGCGATCGAGGCCGGCACCCGCGCGGTGATGACCGGGCATCTCAACCTGCCCACCATCACCCGCGGTGTGCCGGCGACCCTCTCCCCCGCCGCCATCACCGGGCTGCTCCGGGAACGGCTCGGCTACGAGGGTGTGATCGTCACCGACGCGCTCGACATGGAGGGCGCCAGCGGCGCGATCGGCATTCCCGAGGCGTCCGTGCGGGCCCTCATCGCGGGCGCCGACCTGCTGTGCCTCGGCCCGAACGAGCACGCCGAGACCCTTCAGGCGACGCTCGCCGCCATCAGCGAGGCCGTACAGACCGGGCGGTTGTCCCCGGACCGGCTGCGGGCCTCGGCGGAGCGGACCAGGCGGCTCAAGGAGTGGCTCGCGGGCCCCTCCCCCGCCGTCGCCGACCGCGCCGCCGGACTGGAGGCCGCCCGCCGCGCCATCCGGGTGTCGGGCTCGCTGCCCGGCTGGGAGTCGGCGCCGCTCGTCGTCGAGTCGGAGGCCACCGGCAACATCGCGGTCGGTCCGACCCCGTGGGGCCTGAGCCCCTGGGCGCCCGACGCGATCCACGCGGACGGCACGGACGGGGCCGAGGACCAGGCCTTGGCCCGCGCCCGCGGACGCGGCCTGGTCGTCGTACTGCGCGACGCCCACCGGCACGCGGGTCAGCGAGCGCTCGCCACGGCGCTGCTGCGGGCCCGTCCCGACACGGTCGTCGTGGAGATGGGCCTGCCCGTCTGGCGTCCGAGCTCCGCCGTCTACATGGCCACCTACGGGGCCGCCGCCGCCAACGCCCAGGCCGCCGCGGAGCTGCTGGGGCTGACATCCGCCGCCTGAGGTCGCCGGAGAACCCGCGACGCGCCCGCCGGACACAGAGCCCGGTTCCGGCGGGCGCGTCGTGCCGGGGCGGAGCGGTCTGATCGGCAAGGGATAATGGTCGTATGAGATTGTCCGCCCGGGTCGACTACGCGTTGCGCGCCGCCGCCGAGCTGGCGGTCGCCGGGAGCCGCCCGGTGACCGCGGTACAGCTCGCCGAAGCGCAGCAGATCCCGCCCAAATTCCTGGAGAACATCCTCGGCCAACTGCGCCGGTCCGGCCTCGTCCGGAGCCAGCGGGGACCCGAGGGCGGCTACTGGCTGGCCCGTCCGGCCGACCAGATCTCCCTCGCCGACATCATCCGCGCCATCGACGGACCGCTGCTCGGCGTGCGGGGCGAACGCCCCGAGCACGTCGGGTACGAGGGGCCCGCCCGTTCGCTGCAGGACGTCTGGATCGCGCTACGCGCCAGCGAGCGCGCCATCCTGGAGCAGGTCAAGCTCGCGCACATCGCCACGGGCGAACTGCCCGACCCCGTCCGCAAGCTCACCGAGGACCCGTCCGCCTGGGAAAGCCCCTCGTTCATCTGAGGCCCTTCCATGCCGGAAGGTGACGTCGTCTGGCTGACCGCCCGGCGCCTCGCAGAGGCGCTCGCCGGGCGGCCGCTGACGCGCTCCGACTTCCGCGTGCCCCGGCTGGCGACCGCGGACCTGCGCGGACGGACGGTCCTGGAAGCCGTCTCCCGCGGCAAGCACCTCCTCATTCGCGTCGAGGGCGGCCTGACCGTCCACACGCACCTGATGATGGAGGGACGCTGGCACATCCGGCGCACCGGTCCGCCGCCGCGTGACCACCGTGTCCGGCTGGTTCTCGCGAACGCCGAATGGCAGGCCGTCGGCTACTCGCTCGGCCTGGTCGAGTTGCTGCGCACGGCCGACGAGGCGCGCGCCGTCGGCCATCTCGGCCCCGACCTGCTCGACGCCGCCTGGGGTCCGGACATGGTCGCGCGGGCGGTCGCCCGCCTGACCGACGACCCGGAACGACCGATCGGCGAGGCGCTGCTCGACCAGACCCGGCTGGCGGGGATCGGCAACGTCTACAAGGCCGAGATCCTGTTCCTGCGGGGCGTTCACCCGTGGACGCCCGTTGGACGCGTCCCCGACCTCGACGGGCTCGTGGAGCTTTCTCACAGGCTTTTGGACCTCAACAAGGATCGGCACGGCCACATCACCACCGGCGACCTGGCGCGGGGCCGTGAGCACTGGGTCTACGGCCGGGCGTCCCGTCCCTGCCGGCGCTGCGGCACCCGTGTCGAGCGCGCCTCACAACCGTCGCAGGGCGCCGAGCGCACCACCTACTGGTGTCCCCACTGCCAACCGCCTACCGCACCACCAGCGCGCCGTTGACGATGGTCAGGCCGGCCTGAGGGGCGCCTTCGTCGCAGTCCGGGCCGTTCGGGAACGTGGCCTCGGGGATGAGTTCGATCCGCCGGCTGAGGAACGTCCGGCCCTGGGCGTCGCGCAGCCTGAGGGTGACCCGGACGATCGACGTCGGCAGGTCCTCGACGTAGGCGAAGCCGTGCTTGGCTCCGTCGGACTCGGCGGCGGCGTCGCAGGAGTCGGCGGAGTCGGCGGGGTCGTCGCGCTGACAGTCCATGGGCAGGCCCCGGGACGACGGCCTGAACCTGACCGGCGTCTCACGGCACGTGTGGTCCCAGCACACCCGCAGGGACGCCGACGACACGCGGGCGGCGTCCGGGGCCGGGATGTCGACGCTGAGGCCGGGCCGTGACCCGGCCGCCGCGCACCGTCCCGCGCCGTTCCCCAGGACGCCGCACGCGGCGAGGGCGAACAGCGCGGCGCCGAGTGCCGCGGATCTCAGGAGCGGGACGTCCATGGTCCATGATCACCCGAATGTGGACACACCCCACGAGAAACCGGAAAACGGTCTCGCACAGCAGACGGCCCCGGCCCGCCGTAAACGGTCGGGCCGGGGCCGGTCTCCGGGTCGGGGCGCCGGGATCGCTGTGAGCGCACCGCCGGGAGTGCCGGGCCGAGGGATCGGCTCGGGTCGGTCCCGCTCGGTTCCGAGCGGGACCGCTCAGATCTGTGCCTGGAACATCCAGTGCTGCTTCTCGAGTTCGCCGGTGATGCTGATGAGCAGGTCCTGGGTCACCTGGTCCGGTTCGTCGGTGGCGCTGATGCGCTCCCGGAACCGCGTGATGAGCTGCGCCAGGACGTCGGTGACCGCGGCGACGACCTTGTCGTCGTCGAGGTAACCGGCCTCCAGCTGCGGGATCTTCGTCCGGTCGGCGACCGTACGGGCGCGCCCGTCCGGGTTCACTCCGATCGCCACGGCACGTTCGGCGACATCGTCCTGCCCCGTGCGGGCCAGCGCGACGATCTCGTCCAGATGCTCGTGCACGACCTTGAAGTTGCGCCCGGTGAGGTTCCAGTGCGCCTGCTTGGCGAACAGCGAAAGGTCGATCAGGTCGATGAGGGACCCCTGAAGAGCCTCCCCCGCGACCTTCAGTGCCTCGTCGTTGAGCGGGCTCTTGACCGCCGCCATGGTGGGCTCCTTCCGCATCGTTACGGGATATCCGTTACAACACGGGACCCTCCCCGCGAATGCCGCGTTCATGCGTGAGACCGCGCACACCCGCGGCCCCCGATCGGGCATGAACGCTGGGCGCTCGATGCGGATGAGCCCCGGTCAGGCCGCGACCATGTCGGCGCGGAACTCCCCGGTGATCTCCTCGGGCGTCTCGGGAATGTTCTCGGTCGTGATGCGCTCGTGCTCCGGCGCGCCCGCCATGACGGGCTCGTGCTGCAGCTCGGCGAGGGCCAGTTGGTCCGCCACGTCCCTCAGCACATGGGACAGCGGAACACCGAGCGCCTTGCAGATCGAGGACAGCAGTTCGGACGAGGCCTCTTTCTGCCCTCGTTCGACCTCGGACAGGTAGCCGAGTGACACCCGCGCCGCCGCGGACACCTCACGGAGGGTGCGTCCCTGGCGCAGCCGCAGCTGCCGCAGTACGTCACCGAGCAGCTGGCGAAGCAGGACCATCGTCTCGCTCCCTCCCTCAGTTCGGACCATCTGCCGGTTCCACCGTACCCGCCTTGACGGTGGGCATGGCAGACCGTTGAATTCGTGTTCGCTCGGAACGTAACGCTGTAATCAGCCTCACTCTTCCCGATCCGCCTGGCCCGCGTCGTCCCGATCGTCGACATCGAGCCCGAGAAGAACGCGTCTGAGCAGCTCAAGGGCGTGCACGACGGTCATCCGCCGGATCACGTCGCGGACCTCGAGCCCCGTGCCCGGCACGGGGAGTCGCGGACCGATCACGATGGAGAGTTCTCCGGGTCCGGCCAATCCGATGAAGATCGTGCCCACCGGACGGCCGTCCTGCGGGTCGGGACCGGCCACACCCGTCACGGCGAGCCCGTAGGTCGCGCCGAGCGCGTCCCGTGCCCCGGCGGCCATCGCGGCGGCCACGTCCGGGTGGACGGCGCCGTGCTCGGCCAGCAGATCCGCCGGGACGCCGAGGAGCTCTCGCTTGGCCTCGGTCGCGTAGGTCACCAGGCCGCCCCCGTACGCCACGGATGAGCCCGGCATAGAGGTCAGTTCCGCGCCGATGAGCCCGCCGGTCAGCGACTCGGCGGTGGCGACGGTCGCGCCGCGCTCGGCGAGCAGCCGGTGGACGACCCGGTCGAGCGACTCGTCCCCGGTCCCGTACACGGCCGAGCCGAGCAGGTCCCGCACGCGCGTCTCCACCTCCGCGAGCCGGGCGGCGGCACCGGGTCCCGTGACGGTGATCCGGATCTTCACCTGGGCCGGTTCGGGCAGGTAGGCCAGGCGCACCCCGTCCATCGCCTCGACCTCGGCGAGCCGCGTCGCGACATCCGACTCCCACATCCGCGCGGTGCGCAGCGTGCGGCGCGCGACGGCGGGCGGCCCGCCCAGACCCGCCAGTTCGGGCAGCACCGTCTCGTCCATGATCGTGCGCATCTCGTGCGGGACGCCGGGCAGCGCGTACACGATCCCGCCGGGCAGCTCGACGCGCAGCCCCGGCGCCGAGCCCGCGGAGTTGCGCAGGATCTTCGCGCCCTCCGGAACGTCCGCCATGCGCAGTGCCATCGGCCGCAGTTCCCGTCCGGCCCGCGCGACCCGGTCACGGAGCCGACGCTCCAGGTCCGGGTCCCGGACGAGGGCGACACCCGCCGCCGCGGCCAGCGCGTCCCGGGTCAGATCGTCGTAGGTGGGACCGAGCCCACCGGTGGTGATCAGCGCGTCGGCGCGTTCCAGCGCGGCCGTCACCGCCTCGATGATCACGTCGAGTCGGTCGCCGACCACGACGCTGCGGGTCACGTCCAGGCCGTGGTCGGCGAGCCGGCGCCCGAGCCATGCCGCGTTCCCGTTGACCGTGTCGCCGAGCAGCAGCTCGTCCCCGACGGTGAGCAGTTCGACCCGCATCACGTCCCCCATCCCGCTCCTCACCGGCCGCTTCTCGCCGGCACCGCGTCCCGAAATCTACCGGTAGCGAGCCCATCGGACGGGCCCGGCCACCGCCCGGTTGACGGAGAAAACGACCGAATGAGGACGTGGCGGATGCCCGCAGATCGTATCGGTCCAATCGGGTTTCCCTTTTCGCTCGCCCGGGAAAAGGGCGGGCCGCGTTTTGTAGCCCGCTGTGGATCTTGTCCCGCCGCAGCGTGCGGTGAACGCCGCGACCGGGGCGTGGATCGTCGCCGCGCGCACCGGCCGGCGCGTCCACCAATTCCCAGAGGCGCAGGTCACAATGTGAGTCAAACCTCAGCCGCACGATTCGTCCGCCCGGGGATTCACGGGGATAATCGCTACCGCGGCGCCGACGAGCGGGGCTGCGGGACTACGACCGGGGTGGGCGTGGTCCCGCAGCCCACCCGTCCTCCGTCCCGTCGGACGCGTTCCACATCCGCCACGCCCGGACGACGTAGTCGACGCCCGTCACGACCGTGACGACCACCGCCGCCCCCATGGTGACCCAGCGCAGCGGGTCGAGCGGGCCGGGCAGGATGTACAGGCCGATCGCGACGACCTGGAGCATCGTCTTCAGCTTGCCGCCCTTGCTCGCCGGGATCACCCCGCGCCGGATCACGACGAACCGCAGCACGGTGACACCGATCTCGCGGACCATGATGGCCGCCGTCACCCACCACCACAGCTCCCCCATGACGGACAGGCTGACCAGCGCACCGCCGGTGAGCGCCTTGTCGGCGATCGGGTCGGCGATCTTGCCGAAGTCGGTGACCAGCCCCCGGGCCCGCGCGATGTCACCGTCGATCTTGTCGGTGATCGAGGCGACCGCGAACACGGCGAACGCGGCGAGGCGCCAGCCGGTGCCGTCCAGGAAGAACAGCCAGACGAAGACGGGCACCAGCGCGATCCGGACGATCGTCAGCGCGTTCGCGACGTTCCACACACCGGCCGGCGGCGGGTCGTGCGAGCCCGCCACCGGATCCGGAGCACCCGCGATCATGTCAGGTCCGCGACGAGGTCCACGCCGTCGCTCCCGGTGACGCGGGCGGTGACGAACTCGCCGGCGGCCGGGGCGGCGCCGCGGACTCGGACCGTCCCGTCCACCTCCGGCGCCTGGTGTTCGGCGCGGCCCTCCGGCTCGCCGTCGTCGGACTCGCCCTCCAGCAGAACACGGACGCGCGTGCCGATCCGGTCCTCGGCGCGCTGCGCGGTCAGCTCGTCGGCGAGGCTCGTCAGTTCCTCGACGCGGGCGGCGACCTCGGCGGGGTCGAGCTTGCCGTCCAGGGTCGCGGCCTCGGTTCCGTCCTCGTCGGAGTAGCCGAACACGCCGACCGCGTCCAGGCGCGCGGCGGACAGGAACTCCGCCAGTTCGTCGACGTCGTCCTCGGACTCGCCGGGGAACCCGACGATGAAGTTCGACCGGACGCCGGCGTCCGGGGCGAGCGCGCGGATCTGGTCGAGCAGGCCCAGGAACCGCTCCCGGTCGCCGAACCGCCGCATCGACCGCAGCACGGGACCGCTCGCGTGCTGGAAGGACAGGTCGAAGTACGGAGCGACACCGGGCGTGCCGCAGATCGCCTCGATCAGCCCTGGACGCGTCTCGGCGGGCTGGAGGTAGCTGACGCGGACGCGTTCGATGCCGTCGACGGCGGCGAGTCGCGGCAGCAGCTTCTCCAGCGCCCTCAGATCGCCGAGGTCCTTGCCGTAGGACGTCGAGTTCTCGCTCACCAGCACCAGTTCGCGGACGCCGTGCCCGGCGAGCCACCGAGCCTCCTCCAGCACCTCCTCCGGTGGCCGCGACACGTACGCGCCGCGGAACGCCGGGATGGCGCAGAACGCGCAGCGCCGGTCGCAGCCGGACGCCAGCTTCAGCGGCGCGACCGGACCGCCGCCGAGCCGCCGGCGCAGCACCCTCGGCCCGGACGCCGGTGCCAGCCCGTCCGGAAGGTCGTCCGGCGCGGAACGTCCCTCGAACGAGGCGTGGCCCGGGGTCGCGACACCGGACGCGGAACGCTCGACCGGGGAGATCGGTAGCAGGGTCCGGCGGTCGCGCGGGACGTGCGCGTCGCGCCGGCGTCCCGCCATGACGTCGTCGAGCCGGTCACCGATGCCCGCGTAGTCGTCGAAGCTCAGGATCGCGTCGGCCTCCGGCAGCGCCTCCGCCAGTTCCCTGCCGTACCGCTCGGCCATGCAGCCCGCCGCGACGACCTTCGCGCCGGAGTCGTGCGCGGCGAGCAGCGTGTCGATGGAGTCCTTCTTGGCGGCCTCGATGAACCCGCAGGTGTTGACGACGACCACGTCCGCGCCGTCCGCGCCGTCGGCCAGGTCCCAGCCCGCGTCCTCGATGCGCGCGGCGAGCTCCTCGGAATCGACCTCGTTGCGTGCGCAGCCGAGCGTGATGAGCGAAACCTTACGGCGAGTGGACATCCCCCTAAGGTAATGGCCCCGGGCTCTCTTGCAGACCAGCGCCCTCGCCCGTCGGGCGGGTCGTCGCGGACGGGACGACCGCCCGCGCCTCGGTCAGGCGGTCTCGGGGTCGTCCCGGTCGAAGCTCAGCCGCTGGACGCCCTTGCCCTTGCCGGGTGAGCCGAGGTCCTTGCCGTTGACGGTCAGGTCGACGCTGCCGCCGACGCCGATCACGAGCTTGACCTTCTTCTTGGCGGTGAAGTCCTTCTGGTCGCCCTTGCGGAGCATGCCGCTGAACAGCGTTCTACCGTCGTCACCGCGAACGTTCAGCCAGGTCGTGAACTTGGCCTCGACCCGCACCTCGACCTTGGTGCGCGGCGCGACCGCGACGGGGGCGCCGCTCTTCGGCGGCGCGGTCGTGGCGGGCGCCGACGTCGTCGGCGCGGGCGTCCCGGCGACCTGCCGCGCGGTGCGCTGCTCGGGCCCACCGCCCTGCCCGACCACATGGAAGACCCCGTAGATCACCACCGCGGCGAGGGCCAGGGCCATCGCGGCGCTCCAGTTCGGCGACCTGCGCTCGCGGAACGCGACGGGCTGCTCCGGCTCGAACGCCGACACGGCCGAGACGGGCTGCGGCGCGCCGCCGTGCGTCGCGTCGAACTCGGCGACGAGAGGCTCCGGGTCGATGCCGATGACACGGCTGATGCTGCGAATATGCCCGCGGGCGTAGAAATTGCCGCCGCAGGCGGCGAAATCGTCGGCCTCGATGCCGCGGATCACCGTTTCGCGTATCCGCGTCTGGAGACTCACCTGTGTCACCGAGAGACCTGCCCGCTGACGCTCCTCCGCCAAGGTCTCACCGATGCTCACGCCGGGCCTCCCTTGAGGGCACTCGTCGCCGATCTCCTGCTCCACCAGTCTAGAAACGGCAATGCCCTCAGTGCGACAGCCAACACGTTCGAAACAGGGCAAGATTTCGCATCATTCCGCAATGCCCCGCCCCGTTCGGGCCCGTCCGAACGGGCACGTTCGGACGGGCCGCCGGTTCAGGCCTCGCCGCGCAGTTCCGCGAGCACCCCGGGGAGGTCGTCCGGCTTGGTCAGCACGTCCCGTGCCTTGGAGCCCTCGCTGGGCCCGACGATGTCGCGGCTCTCCATCAGGTCCATGAGACGGCCCGCCTTGGCGAACCCGACGCGGAGCTTGCGCTGGAGCATCGACGTCGAGCCGAACTGGGTGGACACGACCAGCTCGATGGCCTGGACGAGCAGGTCCATGTCGTCGCCGATCTCCTCGTCGATCTCCTTCTTCGGCCCGGCGGCGGCGCCGACGTCCTCCCGGTAGTTCGCCTCCATCTGCTTCTTGCAGTGGTCGACGATGCCGTGGATCTCCTTCTCCGCCACATAGGCGTTCTGGATCCGCATCGGCTTGCTCGCGCCCATCGGCAGGAACAGCGCGTCGCCCTGCCCGACGAGCTTCTCGGCGCCCGGCTGGTCGAGGATGACCCGGCTGTCGGCCAGCGACGAGGTCGCGAACGCCAGCCGGGACGGCACGTTCGCCTTGATGAGCCCGGTCACCACGTCCACCGACGGGCGCTGCGTCGCCAGCACCAGATGGATCCCGGCCGCACGCGCGAGCTGGGTGATGCGCACGACCGAGTCCTCGACGTCGCGGGGCGCGACCATCATCAGGTCGGCCAGCTCGTCCACGATGACCAGCATGTACGGGTACGGGGTGTACACCCGTTCGCTGCCCGGCGGCGGCTTCAGCTTCCCGGCCTTGACGGCCTTGTTGAAGTCGTCGATGTGCCGGTAGCCCGACGCCGCCAGGTCGTCGTAACGGCGGTCCATCTCACCGACGACCCAGTCCAGTGCTTCGGCCGCCTTCTTCGGGTTGGTGATGATCGGCGTGATCAGGTGTGGGATGCCCTGGTACATCGTCAACTCGACCCGCTTGGGATCGACGAGGATCATGCGCACCTCGTCGGGCGTCGCGCGCATCAGCACGGACGTGATGAGCCCGTTGATGCACGTCGACTTGCCCGCCCCGGTGGCCCCCGCGATGAGGATGTGCGGCATCTTCGCCAGGTTCGCCACGACGGTGCGTCCCTCGACGTCCTTGCCGAGCCCGACGATCATCGGATGGTGCTCGTTGGTCGCGGCGGGCGAGCGGAGCACGTCACCGAGGCTGACGATGTCCTTGTCGGTGTTGGGGATCTCCACCCCGATCGCGGACTTGCCGGGGATCGGGGAGATGATCCGCACGTCCGCGCTCTTCACCGCGTAGGCGATGTTCTTGGTCAGCGCGATGACCTTCTCGACCTTCACCGCCGGGCCCAGTTCGATCTCGTACCGGGTGATCGTCGGGCCGCGGGTGAACCCGGTCACCTGCGCGTCGATGTCGAACTGCTCCAGCACCCCGGTGAGCGCGTTGACGACCGTGTCGTTGGCCTTGGTGCGGGGCTTGGCGACACTGCCGGGCCGCAGCGCCGACGGGTCGGGCAGGACGTAGATCTCACCGGACGACGACAGCGGCAACTGCTCGGAGCTGCGCGGCGCGGGCGTCGGGTCCGGGACGTCGGTCGTCCGCGTCGCGGACGCGCCCGCGACGAGTTCGTCCTGGATGGTGGGGTCGTCGTGATCGGCGATGTCGGCGCGGTCGTCGTGCGGGTCCGGGGCGTCCGGCGGCGCCTCCTCGTCGACCGGCGGCGCGGGCGGGGGGACGTCGGCCTGGAACGGGTCCGCCTCGAAGAGGTCGTCGGCCAGTTCGCGCCGAGGGCGGGCGGCCTTCTTCGGGGCATCCTCCAGCAACGGGGAGTCGTACGGCCGGGAGTGCTCACCGACCTCCAACTCGTCGCCGTCGCCGCTCTCGGGCTTCTTCCGGCGGCGGCGCTTCTTCGGCGCGGCGTCGTCCCCGGCGGCGTCCTTGTCCTTGTCGTCCGCGGCCGGCCGCGGGGTGCGGCCCTGCAATGTCGCCACGGCCCAGAGTTCGGAGACCCGCTCGGGCACCCGGTTGATCGGTGTCGCGGTCACGACCAGCACCCCGAAGCCGGACAGGAGCAGCAGCAGCGGGACCGCCACCCATCCGCTCAGCGCCGCCTCCAGCGGGGCCGACACGACCCAGCCGACGACGCCGCCCGACGCTCGGACGCCGTCCATGTCCTTGGCGGGCGAGGGGACGCCCGCCGCGATGTGCAGGATGCCGAGCACGCCGACCCCGAGGGCGGTCATGCCGATGACGACGCGTCCGGTGTCCTCGTGCTGCTCGGGGTGGCGCAGCGTCCGCCACGCCAGCAGGGCCAGCAGGACGGGCAGCGCCATCGCGGGCAGCCCGAGACCGCCCCGCACGACCTTCTCCAGCGCGATCGTGACGACGCCCTCCGGGCGGAACCAGGTGACCGAGGCCAGCACGATGGACGAGCCGAGCAGGGCGAGCCCGAGCCCGTCGCGCCGGTGTTCGGGGTCGAGGTTGCGGGCGCCCTGCCCGTAGGCGCGGAAGATCGAGCCGACCGCGACGGCCGCGAGCAGGTACAGCTTGAACAGCAGCTTGAAGAACCCGAGGACCGTCTGGGAGATCGGGTCGGGCTTCTGCGGGGCACGCCCCCGACCCGAACCGCGGCCCCCCTTGGGACCGCCGCTGGAGCGCTTCCGGGGGGACGACCCTGCGGGCTTACGAGCCGTGTTGCCCCCCGCACGCGAAGAGGTTCTCGCACCCCCAGACGCACGTGTGGCCATGGTCATGAGAGTAACCAAGGACCCAAGAGGTTCCAGGGATGCGGGCGGGGCGTGTTGACACGTCCGCCCGCGTCCCGTCGGAACCGTGGACCGCTACACCTCGACGACCACGGGAACGATCATCGGGCGGCGGCGGTAGTTGTCGCTCACCCACTTGCCGACCGTACGGCGGATGAGCTGGCTGATCTGGTGCAGGTCGTTGACGCCGTCGCCGGCGGCATCCCGCAGCACGCCCTCGATCCGCTCGATGACCTCTTCGAAGTCCTCGTTGACGATGCCGGCGCCGCGGGCGTGCACCTCCGGTCCGGCGACGACCTTGCCGGACGTGGAGTCGATGCCGACGACGATGGACACGAAGCCCTCCTCGCCGAGGATGCGCCGGTCCTTCAGCGACGTCTCGGTGACCTCCCCGACCGAGAGGCCGTCGACGTACACGTATCCGGCGGGCACCGCTCCGACGATCTTGGCGCGGCCGTCGACGAGGTCGACGACGACGCCGTCCTCGGCGATGACGATGCCTTCCTCGGGGACGCCGGTCAGCGCGGCGAGCTTGGCGTGGGCGCGCAGATGCCGCCACTCGCCGTGGATCGGCACGAAGTTGGCCGGTTTCGTCACGTTCAGCACGTACAGCAGCTCGCCCGCGGGCGCGTGCCCGGACACGTGCACGAGCGCGTTGGCCTTGTGCACGACGCGGGCGCCCCACCGGGTGAGGCCGTTGATGACGCGGTTGACCGCGTTCTCGTTGCCGGGGATCAGCGAGGACGCCAGGATCACGGTGTCGCGTTCGGTGATCCGGATGGAGTGGTCGCGGTTCGCCATCCGCGACAGCGCCGACATCGGCTCGCCCTGCGACCCGGTGCACACCAGCACCAGCCGGTCGCCGGGGATGTCGTCCAGCTCCTTCTGGTCGACCATGATGCCGTCGGGGACGTCGAGGTAGCCGAGTTCGCGCGCCACGCCCATGTTGCGGACCATCGATCGTCCGACGAAGCAGACCTTGCGGCCGTTGGCGACCGCGGCGTCGAGGACCTGCTGGACGCGGTGGACGTGCGAGGCGAAGCAGGCGACGATGAGCCGTTCCTGCGCGGTGCGGAACACCTCGTCCACGACCGGGCCGATGGTGCGCTCGCTGGTGACGAAGCCGGGCACCTCGGCGTTGGTCGAGTCGGACATCAGCAGGTCGACGCCCTCGGCGCCGAGCCGCGCGAAGCCGGGCAGGTCGGTGAGCCGTCCGTCCAGCGGAAGCTGGTCCATCTTGAAGTCGCCGGTGTGCAGGACGAGCCCGGCGGACGTGCGGACGGCGACGGCGAGCGCGTCGGGGATCGAGTGGTTGACGGCGAGGAACTCGCAGTCGAACGGTCCGAAGCTCCGGCGCTCGCCCTCCACGACCATGTCGGTGACGGGTTTGATGCGGTGCTCGGCGAGCTTGGCCTCCAGCAGCGCGAGCGTCAGTTTCGAGCCGACCAGCGGGATGTCGCGGCGCTCCCGCAGCAGGTACGGGACGGCGCCGATGTGGTCCTCGTGGCCGTGGGTGAGGATGACGGCCTCGATGTCGTCGAGCCGATCCCTGATGTACTCGAAGTCGGGCAGTATCAGGTCGATTCCGGGCTGCTCGGTCTCGGGGAACAGGACGCCGCAGTCGATGACGAGCAGGCGACCGCCGTGCTCGAACACCGTCATGTTGCGACCGATCTCCCCGAGCCCGCCGAGCGCGACGATGCGCAGGCCCCCCTCGGGCGGCTCGGGCGGGTCCGAGAGCTCCGGGTGAGGATGACTCACCGGGCGCCCTCCGAGATCGCGACCTCCGGCACTTTGACTCCCCCTATCGTCAGGTCTTCACGCAGGCGCGCCGCGAACTCGGGCGTGGCCTCCACGAGCGGCGCGCGGAGCGGGCCGCCTCCGGGGAGACCGAGCAGGTTCAGCGCTGCCTTGACGGCGATGGCGCCCTGCGTACGGGTCATGATGGCGGCGACCACGGGCAGCAGTCGCCGGTGGATGTCCAGCGCACGCGCGGTCTCGCCGGCGCGATACGCATCGATCATCTCATGCAGTTCGACGCCGACGACATGTCCGATCACGCTGACGAACCCGGCCGCGCCGACCGACAGCCAGGGCAGGTTCAGGTTGTCGTCACCGGAGTACCAGACGAGGTCGGTCTCCGCCATGACCATGGACGCGCCGAACAGGTCGCCCTTGGCGTCCTTGACGGCGATGATCCGCGGGTGTTCGGCGAGCTGGATGAGCGTGTCGTTCTGGATCGGCACCCCGGCGCGGCCCGGGATGTCGTACAGCATGGCCGGCAGGTCCGTCGCGTCGGCCACCGCGGTGAAGTGGCGGATGAGGCCTTCCTGCGGAGGTTTGTTGTAGTACGGCGTGACCACCAGCAGTCCGTCCGCGCCCGCGGCCTCGGCCTGCCGCGCGAGTTTCAGGGTGTGCTCCGTGTGGTTGGTTCCGGCACCGGCGACGACCACGGCGCGGTCGCCGACCGCCTCGATGACCGCGCGCAGAAGCTGCTGTTTCTCGTCGTCGCTCGTGGTCGGCGACTCGCCCGTGGTCCCGTTGACGACGAGGCCGTCGTGGCGCCGCTCGTCGACCAGATGGGTCGCGAGGCGCGCGGCGCCGTCATAGTCGACGCCGCCGTCCGGCAGGAACGGGGTGACCATAGCGGTCAGCATCCGCCCGAACGGAGCGTCAGGTGTTGTGCTGGGTGCCATGCATCGAACGGTACCGTTCCGGCCGTGTCAGGTGGACCCGCAGGTCCCAGTGACCTTCACCCGAAACGGGCGCCGCGCCGGCGCGCGGGCGAAGGAATGTGTGGAGGAAGCCGCCGCCACACGCTCGGGGGTACGCGTGGCGACGGCTCCATCTCCACATCGTCGCACGCAAATGGGGCGTTACGGGGTCAGTCCGGCCACTTCCCGGACTCGGTTGGATAACGTGACCCATTGGTCATGTTCGTGCACCGGACGCGGCGGTTCGGGGGAGCCAGGCGGCGCGATAGCGCGCCCATTCGTCCGGCCCGGTGGTCCAGTCCGCGTACACGCCGACGCCGTAGGGACGTTTCGGCGGGCGTTCCAGATCGTCGATGCCGCGTCTGACGCCGCGCAGCGCGACGTCCAGATCCTCGGCCCAGTGCACCAGGGGACGGTACGTGGGGACGCCGATGAAGACGGTCGTGCGGTCGCCGATGAGCTCCAGCGTCGTGCGGGTGTGCCGGGCGAAGTGCCATCCGGCCAGCGCTTCGGTCGGCAGCGCCGTGTCATAGGTCATGATCGCGACCTGGTCGGCGAGGTCCGCGACGGCGCGCAGAAAGTCGCCGTTCGGACGCGGCGGCTCGTGGTACCTGCCGCCGCGCGGCAGCAGGGCCTTGTAGACGGGTTGGGCGGTCTCCACCAGCGTCGCCTGCTCCAGCGCCACCGACAGCAGCCGTCCCCGGGACCGGGTGAGCTCGCGGGTCTGCCGCATGAGCGTCATGAACGCGGCGTCGTCGGGGTAGATCGGTTCGAAGTCGTAGTGGATGCCGTCGAACCCGAGGTCGAGGAAGGCCGCGTCGGTCTTGAGCACCCGCGCGCGGACCTTCGGGTCGTCCAGTTCGATGACGCCGTCGCCGTCCACGATCCGGATCTGTCCGAGATACGCCTGGGCGCGCACGCCGGGCGCGTACCTG
Source organism: Actinomadura pelletieri DSM 43383 (assembly GCF_003634705.1). GTDB lineage: Bacteria > Actinomycetota > Actinomycetes > Streptosporangiales > Streptosporangiaceae > Spirillospora > Spirillospora pelletieri. The sequence goes on from NZ_RBWU01000003.1 coordinate 774,652, forward strand.
CGGACGGCCTCGATCAACTGCCGCGCGTAGCGGTACTTGTGCGGTGGCACCGTCCCGTCGGCCTCGAACGGCCCGGTGTGGAAGTACACGTCGGTGATGCGGTTGCGGCGTAGCCGTTCCCCGAGTTCGCGGTACTCGGCGTCGGTGTGCGGCTCGCCCACCCACTGGTGCCGGGCCCACAGGGCGTTCACCTCGGTGCCGCGCGCCTCCGGCTCCTGCTGCCACCACACCCACGCCCCGGCGAACGCGAGCGCGACGAGCCCGAGCACGTAGGCCACGGTCCAGCCCGTCCAGCGCAGGATTCTGCCCGGCATCCCACGAACCCGCCCGCTCTTCGCCATCCCGCAATGATCCCGGATCGAACGGGCGAAGCGGACGCGTCGCACCGTGTTCGGCCCTCGCCCGGCCCTTCCGCCGCCCATGGAACGATCATGATTGGGATGTGATCGCGCGCCGCGCGCCACGACGGTTGACATCGGGGGAACCCTGTGATGACAGAGGTCCAACCGTCCATCGGGATGGAGGTCGAACCGACATGCGAGTACGACCGGATCAGGCCGAACCACGACCGCTGATCAGCACCCGTGCCCTTGTGATCATCCTGACGGCGGTCGGCGCCGCCGTCCTCGCCGCCCTGGCCCCGCGGGCGGCGATTCCGATCGGGGTGGGCGTCGGGGTCGTCACGCTCCTCGCCCAGATCGTCCGGGACTGACCTCGGGCGCCTTCGACGGAGACGGATCCGGGAACGGAGACGGAGCCGGGGACGGAGACGGAGCCGGGGACGGAGACGGAGCCGGGGACGGAGACGGAGCCGGGGACGGAGACGGAGCCGGGGACGGAGACACGGACGCGGGCACCGGGCCCGGGGCCTGCCGGACGCGGGCGCGCTGGGTCAGGGCCACGCAGACCAGCACCGCGACGGCCGCGAGCGCGGTGGTGGCGTCGATCCGTTCGAAGAGGAGGATCCCCGACCAGACCAGGGTCAGCAGCGGCTGGCCGAGCTGGAGCTGGCTGGCCCGCGCGATCCCGGCCCGTGCCAGGCCCTCGTACCAGGCGAAGAAGCCGATGTAGGCGGAGAAGGCGGAGACGTAGCCGAAGCCGAGGACGGCGCGTCCCGTCCAGTCGGGCCCGGTCGTGGCGAGCAGCCACACGGTGACCGGGACGGTGACGGGCGTGGCCAGCACGAGCGCCCAGGAGATGACGCGCCAGCCCGGCATGTCGCGGGTCAGCCGCGCGCCCTCGGTGTAGCCGGCCGCCGCGGCGAGGAGCGCGCCGAACAGCAGCAGGTCGGCGGGCGTGAGGTGGCCCGCGCCGCGCAGGAGCGCGAAGCCGGTGACACAGACGGCGCCCGCCGCGCCCGCGAGCCAGAACGCGCGGGACGGCCGCTCCCCGGCGCGGACGGCGCCGAACACAGCGGTGGCGGCGGGCAGCAGCCCGACCACGACGGCGGAGTGGGAGGAGGACGCGCCGTGGTCGAGCGCGAGCGTGCTGAGGACCGGGAAACCGAACACGACACCGACCACGGCGACCGCGAACGCCGGAAGCTGGTCGCGACGCGGTGGACGGGCCCGCACCGATAGCAGTGCGATGGCGGCCAGAACGCTCGCGGCGGCGGCGCGGCCGACGCCGATGAGGTAGGGGTCGAGGCCCTCCAGCCCGAAGACCGTGCTGGGAAGGGTGAAGGAGAAGATCAGGACACCGATTCCGGCGAGCCAGAGGCCCGATCCGAGACCGGCGACCGCTATCGGCTCGGGAACAGTAGCGCTACTGTGGTCTCTCATGAAACACGATAGCAGTGCGATCGCGCTTGCCGACGCGCTGCGTGCCGACGTCCGCCGGATGAGCCCCGGTGAGCGGCTGCCGTCGAGCCGGAGCCTGGTCGAGCGGCACCGGGTCGGCCCGGCGACGGTGTCGCGGGCGCTGGCCCTGCTGGCCGCCGAGGGCCTGGTGGTGACACGGCCCGGCAGCGGCGCGTTCGCCGTGGGGCGCCGCGAGACCGTCACCGAACCGGCCGACTTCGGCTGGCAGGCCGTGACGCTCGGCGACAGGTCCGTCGACTCGGCCGGGGTGTCGTGGCTGCTCACCCCGCCGCCGGAAGGCGTGGTCGCGCTGAGCGGCGGCTACCTGCATCCGACGCTGCAGCCGACGCGGGCGCTCGCCACGGCGGCGGCGCGGGCGGCGCGGCGCCCGGACGCCTGGGAGATGCCCAGGCTCGGCGGGATGCCGGAGTTGCGCGCCTGGGTGGCCCGCACGGTCGGCGGCGCGGTCTCCCCCGCCGACGTGGTGATCACCAACGGCGGGCAGCAGTCGCTGACGACCGTCCTGCGGGCGCTGCTCCCGCCGGGCGCGCCGCTGCTGGTCGAGTCGCCGACGTACCTGGGCGTCCTCGCCATCGCGCGGGCGAGCGGGCTGCATCCGGTGCCCGTCCCGGTGGACCAGGACGGGGTCCGGCCCGACCTGCTGGCCGAGGCGTTCGCGATGAGCGGGGCCCGGGTCTTCTACTGCCAGCCCGCGTTCCACAACCCGACCGGGACCGTGCTGGGCGAGGAACGGCGCGCGCGGGTCCTCGACATCGCGCGCGCGGCGGGCGCCTTCGTGATCGAGGACGACTTCGCGCGGCACCTCGGGATCACCCCGCCCCCGCCGCCGCTGGTCGCGCGGGACACCGACGGGCGCGTCGTGCACATCGCGTCCCTGACGAAGGCCACGGCGCCGAGCCTGCGCGTCGCGGCGGTGACCGCCCGCGGCCCGGTCGCCGAGCGGATCCGCGCGACCCAGCTCGTCGAGGAGTTCTTCCCGGCCAGGCCGTTGCAGGAGACGCTGCTGGAGCTGGTCAGCTCGCCCGGGTGGCCACGGCATCTGCGCGCCGTCCGCGCGGCCCTGCGCTCGCGCCGGGACGCGCTGCTCACCGCCCTCGCCCGGGAGCTGCCCGAGCTGCGGGTGAACCGGCCGGGCGGCGGGCTGCACCTGTGGGCGCGCCTGCCGGACGGCGTCGACGACACCGCCCTCACCGAGGCCGCCCTGCGCGCCGGTGTCCTGGTCAGCGCCGGACGGCCGTTCTTCCCCGCCGAGGCCCCCGCCCCGCACCTGCGGATCAGCTACGGGACGGCGGCGTCGGAGGCGGAGCTTGTGGAGGGCGTCCGGCGTCTCGGCGCCGTCCTGCGGTCACGACTAGGCTGAGATCGCGAACAGGCGGGAGGGGTGATGGCCGACGCTCGGGACGACCCCGCGCTGCTGCTGAGGGACTTCGTCAACACGCTCAACGTCGAGGAGGGCGCGGACGAGCTCGCGACCCCCGCCGCGCTCGCCGGATGGCTCGCCGGGCGCCGTCTCGCCCCGGCCGGCGCGACGGCCACCGACCTCGACCTGGCCACCGCGATCACGCTCCGGGAGGGCCTGCGCGCGGCGTGGACCGCCCACCACGCGCCGCGCCCCGCCGACCTTCCGGCCGACCTTCCCGACGATCTGGAGGACGCCCTGGCCGCGCTGCCGCTGCGGCTCACCCTCTCCGGAGGGTCTCCCGGGCTCGTTCCCCTCGATCCGCCCGCGACGTCCGCCGCCGCGCTGGCCCGACTCACCGCCGCGATCATGGACACGGTCGCCGCCGGGACGTGGCCGCGGCTGAAGGTCTGCCAGGAGGACACCTGCCGGTGGGCGTTCCTGGACACGTCCAAGAACCGGTCCCGGGCCTGGTGTTCGATGAGGGTCTGCGGCAACCGCACCAAGACGCGCGCCTACCGGGCCCGGCGCAGAGCCTGACCGTGCCCGCCGCCGGCCCGCAGCGCCGCGGGCTCTAGGGTGGGCGATGATCCCCGAACGAGAGGACGTGCCACGTCATGGCCGATGTCGGAGTGCGGCCCGCGCGGCGTGCGGACGCCGCCGCGGTCGCCGACGTCCAGGTGCGGGCGTGGCGGCACGGCTACCGCGATCTGCTGCCCGCGGACGTCCTCGCCGAGGTGACCGCGCCCGCCGCGCTGGAGGTGTGGCGGGACAGGTGGGCGGACGCGGCGACGGCGCCGCCGAGCCCGCGGCACCGGCTGCTCGTCGCGGTGGCGTCCGACCTCGTCGTCGGGTTCGCCGCGCACGGACCGGCCGAGGACCCCGACCTCGACCCGGAGCGGACCGCCGAACTGATCACGTTGCTGGTCGACCCGGCGCACGCCCGCGCCGGGCACGGCAGCCGGCTGCTCGCCGCCACCGCCGACCTGTTGCGCGAGGACGGCTTCGTCACCCTGATCACCTGGGTGTTCGAGGACGACGAGGTGACGCGGACGTTCCTCGGCTCCGCCGGATGGGCGCCGGACGGCACGTCCCGGACCCTCGACATGGGCGAGCCCGTCCGGCAGATCCGCCTGCACACCGACATCAGCGGTTGAGCAGGGGCCGGTGAGGGCCACTACGGTCCCGGCCATATCTTTGAGTCCGTGCCCGAGTCCACCTCCCTGTCGCCGCCGCGTGCCCCGGCGGCCGAACCCGCCTCCGGAGGCCGCCGCCGCTGGCTCGCCATGGTCGTGATGAGCCTCGGCGTCTCCCTGGTCGTGGTGGACGCGACGATCGTCGGGGTGCTGCTGCCGCAGATCGTCACCGAACTGGGCCTGACGACGTCCGACGCCGAATGGGTCACCTCGGTCTACGCGCTGGTGTTCGCCGCGCTGCTGATCCCGTTCGGGCGCGCCGGTGACCTGTTCGGACGGCGCCGGATGTTCGTGCTCGGCGTGGGCGTGTTCGCGGCGGCGAGCGTCGTCGCCGCGCTCGCGGGCGCCGGTTCGGCGCTGATCGGCGCGCGGGCGCTCCAGGGCGTCGGCGCGTCGATGATCCTGCCCGCGACGTTGTCGACGGTGCACACCGTGTTCACCGGACGGGACCGCGCCGTCGCGTTCGGGATCTGGGGCTCGATGATCAGCGGCATGGCGGCGCTCGGCCCGCTCGCGGGCGGTGCCCTGGCCGCCGGGGGCGGCTGGCGCTGGGCCTTCGCGATCAACCTGCCGCTCGGCGCGGCGTTGATCGTCGGGGCGCTGCGGTTGATGCCCGAGACCCGCCAGGGCCTGCCCGCGAACGCGCGGCGCGACATCGACTGGACGGGCGGGCTGCTGGCCGCGCTCGGCCTCGGCGCGCTGGTCTGCGGGATCATCGAGGGGCCCGGCTACGGCTGGTGGGCCGTGACGCGTCCGTTCTCGCTCGGCGGGTTCGACTGGCCGGAGTCGGGGCTCTCGCCCGTCCCTGTCGTCCTCGCGCTGGGCGTCCTGCTGCTCGCTGCGCTGGTCGTCGTCGAACGGTCGCGGGCGGCGGCCGGACGGGCCGTGATGCTCGACCTCGACCTGTTCCGCATCCCGAACTTCCGCCGGGGAAACCTGGCGTCGGCCCTCGTCAACGTCGGAGAGCTCGGGCTCCTGTTCGTCCTGCCGCTGTTCCTGCTCGGCGTGCACGGTACGTCCCCCCTGCAGATCAGCGTCGCGATCCTGCCGCTCGCCGTGGGCGCGTTCCTCTCCGGCGGCTACGCGGGCAGGCTCGCCGACCGGCACGGTGCCCACCGTGTCGTGCAGATCGGGATGGTGCTGGAGGTCGCCGCGGTCATCGCGCTGGGCCTCACCGTGTCGGCGTCCACGGGCGGGCTCGGGCTCGCGCCGTGGATGCTGCTGTACGGGTTCGGTCTCGGTCTGACGTCCGCGCAGCTGACGAACGTGTCGCTGGCGGACGTCCCGCACGCGCGGGCCGGGCAGGCGTCCGGCACCCAGTCCACGGCCCGGCAGGTCGGCGCCGCGCTCGGCATCGCCGCCGTCGGGACGGTGTTCGCGACGAGCCTCGGACACGCCATGACCGACCGGATCTCCGGCTCCGCGCTGCCTCCCGAGGAGCGCGCCGCGATCGTCCACGACCTGCGTCAGAGCGCCGGGACCTACGGGCGCGAGCTGCACGCCACACCCGCACGCGCCGCCGAGGCGCGCGCCGCCGACGCGAGCCTCGCCGTGGCGACCAGGCACGCCGCGCTCGCCACCGCCGCGATCCTCACGCTCGGCCTCGCCATGACGTTGCGGCTGCGTCCCGGCGGTGATCGCCGTACGGCAGAATCCGGAGGGACAACGCCCCTGTCAGCCCAGGAGAACAAGCGGTAACCGTGGCCACGCTTTCCCAATGGGTCGCCGGATCCCGGCCCCGCACCCTGCCCGCGTCCCTCGTCCCCGTCGTCGTCGGCACCGGTGTCGCCGTGGGCGAGGGCGGCGCCGTCTGGTGGCGCGCCGCGCTCGCCGGGTTCGTGTCCGTCGCCCTGCAGGTCGGCGTGAACTACTCCAACGACTACAGCGACGGAGTTCGCGGCACGGACGAGGCCCGCGTCGGCCCGCTCCGTCTCGTCGGGTCGAAGGTCGCGCCGCCGAGACAGGTCCTCGCCGCCGCGCTCGGCTGCTTCTTCGCCGCCGCCGTCGCCGGGCTCGTCCTCGCCGCCGTGACGACCTGGTGGCTGCTGCTCGTCGGGGCGGCCGCGATCCTCGCGGCCTGGTTCTACACGGGCGGGAGCACCCCGTACGGCTACCGGGCGCTCGGCGAGGTCTCGGTGTTCGTCTTCTTCGGCCTCGTCGCCGTCGTCGGGACGACGTACGTGCAGGTGGAGGGCCTGCCGTGGGAGGCGTGGGCCGCCGCCGTCCCGGTCGGGCTGCTGGCCTGCGGGCTGCTCGCCGCCAACAATCTGCGTGACATCCCCACCGACCGCGAGGCGGGAAAGCGGACCCTCGCCGTGCTGCTCGGCGACCCCTGGACCCGTGTCCTGTACGCGGCGTGCACCGCGCTGCCGTTCATGGTCGTCCTGGCGCTGGGGGCCCCGCATCCGTGGGCGCTGATCGCGCTGCTCGCGGCGCCGCTGTCACTGCCGCCGACGCAGAAGGTGCTGGGCGGCGCGACCGGTCCCGCCCTGATCCCCGTGCTGGGCGAGACCGGCCGGTTGCAGGTCGCCTACGGCGCGCTGCTGGCGGTGGGCCTGGCGCTCTGAGCGTTCGCGCCCCGCTCGGCGAGCAGGACGGCCCCGGTGACGCCCATGAGCAGCCCGGCGAGCAACCCGCACAGGACCGTCAGGTTCAGCGCGCTCGTCGAACTCGAGTCGAGGAACTCAGGCCGGCTGAGCACCGTGATGAGTTCGTACAGCGACCAGGTGAACGTGGCGCCCGTCCCGATCCAGGCGCCCGCCAGCGGCCCCACGAACCGCGCCGGACGGCGGCCGCGCTGGACGATCAACAGCAACGCCACCGCTCCCACGACCGCCATCAGGCCCGTCACGCCGTCGATCGTCTGGTGGGCCGGCCCCCGACGGGCGAGTTCCTCGGCGCGGATTCCGGCCGTCCCGCCGAGCGCCCAGTAGAACTGCACGGCCGCGAAGACGGCGGCGAACACTCCCGCCGTACGCGCCATGAGCACCTGCAACCCGTGTGTCGCGCCCCGGGCGACGTCCCTGGTGCGGACGGTGAACACGTCCGGCCACCGGTCCCTCGCGTACAGGAGGAAGGCGACGAGCAGCCCGACCCCCTGCACCGTGAACCCCGTGTACACGACGCCGTACACCCAGGTCTGTAGCTCGTCACCGGCCCCGGACTGGGTCAGCGGCTCGTCGGAGTACAGTGTCTGCACGGTGACACCGATCGGGACCGCCAGGCCGATCGGCGCGAGCAGCCCCGCGCCGATCCAGATCGGGGTCAGCACCAGCCACGCCGGAACCCGCCGCCCCCAGGGGAAGGTGAACGCCAGCGCGACCAGCACGGCCACCGCGTCCATGCCCATGGTGATCGCGTTGCCCACATAGAGCGCGGAGGACTTGGCCGCCTCCACGTCGTTCCAGCCCACCGTGCTGCCGGACAGCCAGGCGAGCTTGATCGTGAGGTAGGGGACGCAGGCGGCGACGGTCACCGCGCACACGGCCGGCCGAAGACGCCCCGGCTCCCGGCGCGCGGTCGACGCCCACCGGTTGAGAACTGAAACGGTCATGCCCAGAAGATGGCGCGGCGAGCCCCGCGCCATCTTCCCGCCGCCGGGTGAAATGAACGCCGTCACTCCCCCGCGAGGGGGAGGCGAACACTCAGGGCGCCGCCGTCTCCGCCCCCCAGTCGATCTCCGGGAGACCGGCGTCGACCAGTGCCTTGTTCACGGCGCTGAACGGACGCGTCCCGAAGAACTTCTTGGCGCTGAGCGGACTCGGATGCGCCGACTCGATCACGGTGTGCTGCGGCCCGGTGATGAGACGCGCCTTCTTACGGGCGTAGGCGCCCCACAGCACGAACACCACGCGTTCGGTCTTGTCGTTCAGCGCCCGGATCGCCGCGTCGGTGAAGTCCTCCCAGCCCTTACCGGCGTGCGAGTTCGCCTCACCGGCCCGAACGGTCAGGACCGCGTTGAGCAGCAGGACGCCCTGCGACGCCCACCGGGTCAGGTCGCCGGATTTCGCGACCGGCACGTCGAGATCGGTGGCCAGTTCCTTGTAGATGTTGCGCAGCGACGGAGGCAGCCGGACCCCGTCGCGCACGCTGAAGCTGAGCCCGTGCGCCTGGCCGGGCCCGTGGTAGGGGTCCTGCCCGAGGATCAGGACGCGCGCACCGTCGAACGGGCAATGGCGGAACGCGCTGAAGAGGTCCTCGCGCGGCGGGTAGACGGTCTGCTGCGCGTACTCCCCCGCGACGAACGCTCCCAGCGCGGCGGTGGCGATCGGGTCGAGCAGCGGATCGAGCCGCTCCCGCCAGCCGCCGGGCAGCATTTCCATCAGGTCGAGGGACATTGGTTTCGGGCCTCCGAGGACGTGATCGCCAGTGCGGCTCACCCTAGCCCGCGGCACTGACACGCCAGGGCGGAAATCCGGGAGCGAAACCCTCCCGACCCTAGGATGAAGCCATATGCCCGATTCCCCCCGTCGGCGGCGGCTCCTCACGTCCGTTCCGCTCACCGCGCTCACCGTCCTCGCCGTCGGCACGGGCTGCGGCGGCTCGTCCGGGCCGACCACGCTCACCGTCCTCGCCTCCTCGTCGCTGACCGAGGCGCTCGACGAGATCGGCACGGCCTACCACCACAAACACCCCGACGTCAGGCTCCGCTTCGAGTTCGGCGACGCGCCCCGGATCGCCGCCCGGCTGTCCGGCCACCATCCCGGCGACGTGGTGGTGACGGCCGACCATGTGAGCCTGAACGACTCCGACGACGCCCTCACCGGACGGCGCAGGACCATCGCGCACACGTCCCTGACCATCGCCGTCGCAACCGGCAACCCGCACCGCCTCCGCGGCCTGGACGACCTCACACGCCCCCGGCTGCGCGTCGCGGTCGGCGCCGACACCGTCCCCGTGGGCCGCTACACCCGCCAGGCTCTCGCCAAGGCGGGACTGACCGTCCGGTGGAACTCCCAGGAGATCAGCGCCCGCGCCGTCCTGGACCGCGTCCGCTCCGGCGAGGCGGACGCCGGACTCGTCTACGTCACCGACCTGCGCTCGGCGGGGGTCGCCGTGAGCAGCGTCCCCATCCCGGCGGACCAGAACGTCACCGTCACCTTCCCCGCCGCCGCCATCGGAGACAGCGACCACAAAGAGACCGCGAGCGCGTTCGTCTCATGGCTGGTGACCCCGGCCGCCCAGAAGCTACTCAACAAGTACGGCTTCGCCACCCCCACCTCCCCCCAGTAAGGCTCACCAGAGCCGATCACCGAATCCGGGTACGCTGACTACACACGGTCCTCTACGATGCCGGGAGCCGAACGTGATGGAGGAATCACCCAAAGTGAGCATTGTTGCCGCTGCCCACCGCTATCACGAGCTCCCCGACACCCCCTACAACCTTTGGATGCGGGACGAACTCGCCGATGCACTGGAACTCCCCCACGACGGCACTCGTGTCGAAATCATCGGTGGGGAGATGATCGTGTCACCAGGGCCTGACTATGGCCACAACGCCGTCATCCGCAGCATCCAGCAGCGATTCTTCGCCGCGGAACTGACGGACCCCTCGTTCCCATGGCGCTGCATCACCACCCAGGACGTGAAGCTGAGCGACATTCACGATGGCTACATTCCCGACCTGTGCGTGCTGAGCGTGGAGAACGACAAGCAAGCACGGACTGCGCAGCTCAAGAAGCTGCCTCCCCGGTCGCTGGAACTCGTCGTCGAAGTCACCTCGCCGAACAACGCGTTCGTTGACCGGGAACCTCGTCGCCGCCATCCCGCTCTCACGAAATGGATCGGGTACGCCCGTGTGGGCGTCCCGTACTACCTGCTGGTCGATCGCGACCCGCGGGAGGCGCGAACAACGCTGTTCGCCGAACCCCGAACCGGCGACGGCGAGTATCGACAGGCCGTGAGCTGGGATTTCGGGGAGCCCATCAAACTTCCCGAGCCGTTCGGTCTGGGGATTGCCACGGACGAATGGGAGCCGTGGCAGCGGAGCTGAGGACTTCTCCGGGCCCTGTCACATCCCCTCCGTGCGATCCGTCAGTGCTGTGACGTGACCGGCGAGGGGGATGTGATGGAGCAGCGCGAGTTCCTGGCGGACGAGTTCGAGAAGCACCGGGTGCACCTCAAGGCGGTGGCCTACCGGATGCTCGGCTCACTCAGTGAGGCGGAGGACGCCGTCCAGGAGGCGTGGCTGAGGCTCAACCGCTCCGACGCGGACGGTATCGACAACCTGGGCGGCTGGCTGACCACGGTCGTGGGCCGCCTCTGCCTGGACATGCTCCGCTCCCGTACCGCACGCCGCGAGGAACCCCTGGAGGAACGCCTCCCGGACCCGATCATCGGCCCGGCGTCCGGTGTCGACCCCGAGCACGAGGCGCTCATGGCCGATTCGGTCGGCCTCGCGCTGTTGGTGGTCCTGGAGTCCCTTACTCCCGCCGAGCGGCTCGCGTTCGTTCTGCACGACACCTTCGCCATACCGTTCGAGGACATCGCCCCCATCGTCGGACGGACCCCGGCCGCGGCGCGGCAGCTCGCCAGCCGGGCCCGCCGCCGCGTGCGGGGCGCCGCGCCCGATCCCGAACGCGACCGGGCCCGCCAGCGCGAGGTCGTCGACGCGTTCCAGGCGGCGGCGCGCGGCGGCGACTTCCAGGCCCTCCTCGCCGTCCTGGATCCCGACGTGGTGCTGCGCGCCGACCTCGGGGCCGGCGGCCGGAAGGTCGTCCGCGGCGCGGAGGCCGTCGCCGGTCAGGCCCTCCTGTTCCGCCGGGTGGGCGGCGAGTCGCGGCCCGCGCTGGTCAACGGCACGGCCGGGATGATCGGGTCCATCAACGGACGGACGACGTCCGTGCTGTCCTTCGTGATCGTGAACGGCAGGGTGGCCGCCATCGACATCCTCGCCGACCCCGACCGTCTGGCCGACCTCGACCTCAGCGTCCTCGACTGACCGGGGTCACAGCCCGAGCAGGGTCTCGATTCCCAGGGTGAGGCGGTCGAGCTCCCCGACCTTGCGGACGGCGAGAAGGACGCCCGGCATGAACGACTCGCGGTTCATCGAGTCGTGCCGGATGGTGAACAACTCACCGTGCCCGCCGAGAACGACCTCCTGATGGGCGACGGCACCGGACATGCGGACCGCGTGGACGCGGACCCCGTCCACGTCGGCGCCGCGCGCGCCGGCGATCTCGGACGTGGTGGCGTCCGGGGACGGTGCCACCCCGGCCTCGGCACGGGCGGCGGCGACGAGTTCGGCGGTGCGGTAGGCGGTGCCGGACGGGGCGTCGGCCTTGTTCGGATGGTGCGTCTCGACGATCTCGACGGACTCGAAGAACGGCGCCGCCTTCTGCGCGAAGTGCATCATCAGCACCGCGCCGATGCCGAAGTTGGGGGCGATGATGACATTGCCCGCCGAGTCGTCGGTCAGCCAGGACCGGACCGTGTCGACCCGCGACGGATCGAACCCGCTGGTACCGACGACGGCGTGCAGGCCGTGCTCGACGCACCACTTGAGGTTGTCCATGACGACGCCGGGGTGAGTGAAGTCGACGACGACCTCGGCGACGGCCAGCTTGTCGAGCGCGTCACCCTGGTCGACGGCGGCGACGAGCTCCATGTCGTCGGCCCCCTCCACGGCACGGCACACCTCGATGCCCATCCGGCCCCGCGCGCCCAGCACCCCGACCTTGATCACGTGTGTTCCTCCCGGTTGGCGTCCCGCCGAGCCTATCGCTCAGAAACGCTTGCCGAGCTCTCGCGCCTCGGCGTGGGCGGCCCGGCGCCCGGCCTCGGCGTCGGCGGTCGCCAGGTTCGGGCGGAACGTGACGGTGCTGATGTCGTCGATCCCGGCCCAGCGCAGCCACCCGTCCAGGAACGGCGCCTGATGGTCGGCCCCGAACGCGGGCGGCCGCCCCTCTCCGTAGACGGCACTGGTGTAGACGACGGCGGCCTTCTTGCCGCTCAACAGACCGCTGTAGCCCTTCTCGGGATCGAAGGTGAACACCCACCCCGGCTGGGACACCACATCGACGAACTGCTTCAGGATGTACGGAACGCTCGTGTTCCACATGGGAACGCTGAACAGGTAACGGTCATAGGAGTCGAAGCGCTCGAAGACCCTGCGAAGGGCCTCCCAGGCGGCGGCCTGCTCACCGGACAGCTCGTTCCCCGCGAAGACGGCCATCTTGGCCCCCGCCGCCGCGGGCCCGAACTCGGGGAGCGTGCCGTCCCACAGGTCGTAGTGGTCGACGACATCGCCATGAACGTCGCGGTAGGCGTCCACGAACACCCCGGCGAGCGCCAACGACTCCGACGCGATCCCCCGCGGCGAAGCAGAAACATGCAGCAGACGAGACACGAATACCCCTCCAAGAATACGGACCAAGGTCCACTTGCCGATGAAGGAAGATTAACGGACCCCAGTCCGCTTAGCAAGCCGCACGTCCCCGCCATGGTCGCCAAGGACTCCCACCCAGAGACTGAAACCCGCCCCAAGAACCTGACGGGCCAACGAGCCGACGCAAAACCTGAGCGCGCAACGACGAAGGCCCTCAGACCGGCAGTGAGCACAGATGGGCAAGTTGGTGACACCAGGGAGGCGCCGACCTCAGCCCGTCACCGCAACCCGCAACAACCCCAGCCGTTGTGATCGCGTCCGAAGGCAGGTTCGAGCCTGCGAGAACCTGATCGCGCAGCGAGCCGCAAGGCGAGCCGAAGCGATGCCAGCGATCACACGCAGTCCACGACGATGGAGGGCCGCCAGGCCCGAAGGAGGAGTGCACTGCAATAAACACAGCGACCCCAGCCCGCCTCCGCAACCCCGCAACTACCCCAACCCCTGCGATCGCGTCCGAAGGCAGGTTCAAGCGAAGCGAGAACCTGATCGCGCAGCGAGCCGCCAGGCGAGCCGAAGCGATGCCAGCGATCGCCCGCAGTTCACGACGATGGAGGGCCCCCCGGGCCCGAAGGAGGAGTGCACTGCAATAAACACAGCGACCCCAGCCCGCCTCCGCAACCCCGCAACTACCCCAACCCCTGCGATCGCGTCCGAAGGCAGGTTCAAGCGAAGCGAGAACCTGATCGCGCAGCGAGCCGCCAGGCGAGCCGAAGCGATGCCAGCGATCGCCCGCAGTTCACGACGATGGAGGGCCCCCCGGGCCCGAAGGAGGAGTGCACTGCAATAAACACAGCGACCCCAGCCCGCCTCCGCAACCCCGCAACTACCCCAACCCCTGCGATCGCGTCCGAAGGCAGGTTCGAGCTTGCGAGAACCTGATCGCGCAGCGAGCCGTAAGGCGAGCCGGAGCGATGCCAGCGATCGCATCAATTTTTCGACGATGGAGGCCCGCTAGGGCCGAAGGAGGAGAAAAATTAAATAGACACCGGCCCTATGACTGTGAGGGCTTGGGGGGTGGTGAGGATTTCCTGGGCGACTGTGCGGACGTCGTCGAGGGTGACTGACTCGATGCGGGCCAGAACCTCGTCTACGGGTAGGAGGGACTCGTAGACCAGTTCGCTCTTGCCGATGCGGCTCATGCGGGAGCCGGTGTCCTCCAGGCCGAGGACCATCGCGCCGCGGAGTTGGCCCTTTCCGCGTTCCAGTTCTTCGGCGGTGAGGCCGGTGGTGACGGCCTTGTCGAGTTCGTCGCGGCAGATGGAGAGGACCTCCTCGGCCTTGGCGGGCTGGCAGCCCGCGTAGACGCCGAAGATGCCGGAGTCGGCGTACTGGGCGGTGTAGCTGTACACCGAGTACGCCAGGCCGCGCTTCTCGCGGATCTCCTGGAAGAGGCGGGACGACATGCCGCCGCCGAGTGCCGCGTTCAGGACGCCGAGGGCGAAGCGGCGGTCGTCGGTGCGGGAGACGCCGGCGCCGCCGAGGATGATGTGGGCCTGTTCGGTGTCCTTCTCGATCACGACGCGGCGGGGGTCGATCGGGACGGCGGTTCCGTCGAGGCGGGGCGGGGCGGGTTCGGCGTCGCCGGTGAGGTGCGGTTCGAAGGCGCGGGTCACCAGGCCGACGACCTCGTCGTGGTCGATGTTGCCCGCCACCGACACCACCAGGTTGGACGGGACGTAGTGCCGGAGGTAGTAGCCGTGGATGCGGTCCCGGGACAGCGCGTTGATGGAGTCCTCGGTGCCGAGGATGGGACGTCCGAGGGGGGTGTCGCCGTACAGGGCGGTGGCGAACTCGTCGTGGATCAGGTCGCCGGGGTCGTCGTCGCGCATGTGGATCTCTTCGAGGATCACGCCGCGTTCGGCCTCGACGTCCTCGGGACGGTTCACCGACGCGGCGACCATGTCGGAGACGACGTCCACGGCGAGCGGCAGGTCGGCGTCAAGGACCCGCGCGTAGTAGCAGGTGTACTCCTTCGCGGTGAACGCGTTGAGGTCGCCGCCGACCGCGTCGATCGCCGCGGAGATCTCCAGGGCGGATCGCCGTTTCGTGCCCTTGAAGAGCACGTGTTCGAGGTAGTGGCTGGCACCGGCGTCGGCGGGGGCCTCGTCGCGGGAGCCGACCGCGGACCAGATGCCGAACGCGGCGGACCGGACGGTCGGCATCGTCTCGGTGATGATCCGCAGTCCGCCGGGCAGGATGGTGCGGCGCACCGCGCCGGCTCCGTCGGTGTGGATCGTGGTGGTGGTGCCGGGCTCCTGCGCCCTCGCCGGCAGGGTCACGTGTCGCTCACATTTCCAGATGCGGCCGACCAGCCGTCCCGCGCGGGGACGGCCGGTCGGTCATCGGCCGGGGTCAGGAGTTGCGCTGGCCTGCGTCGTCGCCGCCACGGCGGGTGCGGCGGCGGCGCGGGCGGCGCTCGCCGTCGTCGTCGCGGCGTTCCCGGCGCTCACCGGAGGCCTCGGCGGCGGGGGCGTCGCCCTCGCCGGAGTCGGCCTTGTCCGCGCCCTCACGTTCGATCACCTCGACCGGCACCAGCGACAGCTTGCCGCGCTGGTCGATCTCGGTGACCTCCACCTGGATCTTCTCGCCGACGCCCATCACGTCCTCGACGTTCTCGATCCGGGCGCCGCCGTGCAGCTTGCGGATCTGCGAGACGTGCAGCAGGCCGTCCTTGCCGGGCAGCAGCGACACGAACGCGCCGAACGTGGTGGTCTTGACGACGGTGCCGAGGAACCGCTCGCCGACCTCCGGCATGTGCGGGTTCGCGATCGAGTTGATCGCCTGCCGGGCCGCCTCGGCGGACGGGCCGTCGGTGGCGCCGACGTAGATCGTGCCGTCGTCCTCGATCGTGATGTCGGCGCCGGTGTCGTCCTGGATCGAGTTGATCATCTTGCCCTTGGGGCCGATGACCTCGCCGATCTTGTCGACCGGGACCTTGATGGTGATGATCCGCGGCGCGTTCGGGCTCATCTCGGCGGGCGCCTCGATGGCCTCCTGCATGACGTCGAGGATCGCGAGGCGGGCGCCCTTGGCCTGCTTCAGCGCGGCGGCCAGCACGGAGGCGGGAATGCCGTCGAGCTTGGTGTCGAGCTGGAGCGCGGTGATCACGTCACGGGTGCCGGCGACCTTGAAGTCCATGTCGCCGAAGGCGTCCTCGGCGCCGAGGATGTCGGTCAGCGTGACGTACTCGTCACCCTCGTTGATGAGGCCCATGGCGATGCCCGCCACCATCTGCTTGAGCGGGACGCCCGCGTCCAGCAGCGACATGGTGGACGCGCACACCGAGCCCATCGACGTGGAGCCGTTCGACCCGAGCGCCTCCGACACCTGCCGGATCGCGTACGGGAACTCCTCGCGGCTCGGCAGCACCGGGATCAGGGCGCGCTCGGCGAGGGCGCCGTGTCCGATCTCGCGACGCTTCGGCGACCCGACGCGGCCGGTCTCACCGGTGGAGTACGGCGGGAAGTTGTAGTTGTGCATGTACCGCTTGGTGCGCTCGGGGTTGAGCGTGTCGATCATCTGCTCCATGCGGAGCATGTTCAGCGTGGTCACGCCGAGGATCTGCGTCTCACCGCGCTCGAACAGCGCCGAC
Source organism: Actinomadura pelletieri DSM 43383 (assembly GCF_003634705.1). GTDB lineage: Bacteria > Actinomycetota > Actinomycetes > Streptosporangiales > Streptosporangiaceae > Spirillospora > Spirillospora pelletieri. The sequence continues at coordinate 791,045 of NZ_RBWU01000003.1, forward strand.
CCGTGCACCCGCGGGACGACGTGCGCCTCGGCGGTGAGCTGCCGGATGTCCTTCGGGCCGCGGCCGTCGATGCGCAGCCCGTCGCGGGCGACCCGCTCGCGGACGAGCTTCTTGGTCACGGCGCGGTACGCGGCGGAGATCTCCTTCTCGCGGCCCTCGAAGGTCTCGGCGAGCTTCTCCGCGACGGCCGCCTTGATCTCGTCCAGCCGGGTCTCGCGCTCCTGCTTGCCGACGATCGTGAGGGCCTGCGTGAGGTCCTCGGTGGCGGCGTCGGAGACGGCGGAGTACACGTCGTCCTGGTAGTCCAGGAAGATCGGGTACTCGGCGGTCTCCTTGGCGGCGACGGCGGCGAGTTCGCTCTGCGCCTGGCAGAGGGCCTTGATGAACGGCTTGGCCGCCTCCAGGCCCTCGGCGACGGTCTCCTCGGTGGGGGCGGTGGCGCCCTCGCCGACGAGCTTGAGGGTGTCGCGGGTGGACTCGGCCTCCACCATCATGATCGCGACGTCGCCGTCCTCCAGGACGCGTCCGGCGACCACCATGTCGAAGGTGGCGTTCTCCAGCTCGGGGTGGGTCGGGAAGCCGATCCAGCGGCCCTCGATCAGCGCGACGCGGACGCCGCCGATCGGGCCGGAGAACGGCAGGCCGGCCAGCTGCGTGGACATCGAGGCCGCGTTGATCGCGACGACGTCGTACAGGTGGTCGGGATGCAACGCCATGATCGTCTCAACGACCTGGATCTCGTTGCGCAGGCCCTTGACGAACGACGGGCGCAGCGGCCGGTCGATCAGGCGACAGGTCAGGATCGCGTCCTCGGACGGACGACCCTCCCGGCGGAAGAACGAGCCGGGGATGCGCCCGGCCGCGTACATCCGCTCCTCGACGTCCACGGTCAGCGGGAAGAAGTCGAGATTCTCCTTCGGCTTCTTCGACGCGGTGGTCGCCGACAGCACCATCGTCTCGTCGTCGAGATAGGCGACGGCGGAGCCGGCGGCCTGGCGGGCCAGCCGGCCCGTCTCGAAGCGAATGGTGCGGGTGCCGAAGTCGCCGTTGTCGATGACGGCCTCGGTGCTGTGGGCGCCGTCGATGCGCACGGCTTCTGTCACGGGAAACCTCCTCAGGGTTCCATATCGGTCCTCGCGGCCGTTTCCCGTGGTTTCACGCTGCCGGTCTTCGATCGAAGCGCCCGGATCGAGATGTCCGCCGATGCGGCGGAACGGATCCGGAAGCCACTACCGAGGACCGGCCCGCACCAGCGGTGTCCGCGAGGCTTGTCTACAGTTGTACGGCTCGTCCGCGCCTGCCGGGGCGGTCGGACGGCCGGTGCGCCGGTGGCGGCCCGTCCAGCAGGACCCGGCGCGTCTCGGACGGCGCGTCGCTCACCCCGTCCGGCCATGGGCGCTCGGCCCACGGCGGGCCATAAAGGAAGGGAGTGGCCCGGCGGGCCACTCCCTCACCGTCCTAGCGGCGCAGACCGAGTCGCTCGATCAGCTGCCGGTAACGGTTGATGTCCTTGTTGGCGAGGTACTTCAGGAGGCGGCGACGACGGCCGACCAGCAGCAGAAGGCCGCGGCGGCTGTGGTGGTCGTGCTTGTGCTCCTTGAGGTGCTCGGTCAGATCGTTGATCCGACGCGTGAGCAGCGCGACCTGGACCTCCGGGGATCCGGTGTCACCCTCAGTGGTCGCGTACTCCGAGATGATCTTGTTCTTGGTGGCGGTGTCGAGCGACACGTGGCTCCTTCGATGCGATCGTCACCCGCAGATCCGAAACCCGTCGAGCGGGCCGGTCCGCTTGGTGCGTGAAGAGATTGGCGGGCCGCATGAGGGTGCAGCCAGCCGCGCCGGAACTCTTCCCGGCGACTATTCACCGTACCATGTCGGAAAGGCCCTCGGTCACGAAGAGGAAAGCCACGTTGTCGCAGGGTACGCATTCCGCCGAAATCTAAGCGGAGGTGATCTCCCGGGCACGGGCCACGTCCCGGTGCATCTCCTCGATCAGCGCCTCGACCGACTCGAACTTGAGCGTGTCCCGGATCCGCGCGACGAAGTCGACGGCCATGTGCTCGCCGTAAAGGTCGAGGTCGTCACGGTCCAGCGCGTACGCCTCGACGGTCCGCTCGCCCGTGCCCTCGAACGTCGGGTTCGTTCCGATGGAGATCGCGGCGGGCCAGCTGAAGTCGGGATAGCGGCCCGAGTCGCAGACCAGCCGGCCCGCGTACACCCCGTCCGCGGGGATCGCCGTGTGCGGCGGCGTCTCCAGGTTGGCCGTGGGGAAGCCGAGCGCGCGGCCGCGCATGTGACCCCGCACGACGACGCCCTCGACGCGGTGCGGACGGCCGAGCGCCCGCGCCGCGGTCTCGACGTCGCCCGCGTCGAGCCGCCCGCGGATGTAGCTGGACGAGATCGTGTCGCCGTTCGCGACCAGCGGCACGCCCTCGGCGGTGAAGTCGTACTTCGCGCCGAGTTCCCGCAGCAGCGCCACATCGCCCTTGGCCTTGTGCCCGAACCGGAAGTCCTCGCCGACGACGACGTGCGCCGCGTGCAGCCGGTCGACCAGGACCGACTGGACGAACTCGTCCGGCGCCATCTTCGACAGCTCCAGCGTGAACGGCACGACGACCACGGCGTCGGTGCCGAGCCCCTCGAGCAGTTGGATCCGGCGGCGGGTGGTGGCGAGGACCGGCGGATGCGTGCCGGGCCGGACGACCTCGTCCGGATGCGGGTCGAACGTGATCACCACGGACCGCTGGCCACGGCGGCGCGCCTCCTCCGCGGCGGATGCGACGATCCGCTGGTGGCCGCGGTGCACACCGTCGAACACCCCGATCGTGATGACAGAACGGCCCCAGTCTGCGGGAACCTCGTCGAGGCCATTCCAGCGCCGCACCATTCACTCCCTGCGTAGGACGTGCCTGCCCGTTCTTGCTGCCGTCCTAAGAGTGCCATGCGCGGGCGGGTGGGGCGGCACCCGGGTTCACCCCGACTGGTACACCACGAACGACACGGCGATGTACTGCAGGATGTAGGCGGCGAGCGTGCAGGCGTGGAAGACCTCGTGGTAACCGAACCAGCGCGGTGACGGGTCCGGGCGGCGCAACCCGTACACCACTCCCCCGACGCTGTAGCAGATGCCACCGGCCGCGACCATGACACAGGCGGCGACGCCCGCGCCGGACAGGAGTTGCGGCATGAAGAACACCGCGACCCAGCCGAGCACGATGTAGAGCGTGACGTAGAGGGCGCGCGGCGCGCCGATCCAGACCGTCCGGAACACGACGCCGAGGACGGCGCCCGTCCACACGGTGATCAGGACGGTGAGCCGGACGCCTCCGTCCAGCGCGAGGACGGCGAAGGGCGTGTACGTCCCCGCGATGATCAGGTAGATGTTGGCGTGGTCGAAGCGGCGCAGGACCTCCAGCAGCCGGTGTGAGGTCTGGCGGTGGTAGGTCCCCGAGATTCCGAACAGCATCGCCGACGTCGCCACGTACACCGCCGACGCGAGCCGCGCCTGCACGCTCGGGCCGAGCGCGACCAGCACGAGTCCGGCGACGAGCACCGCGGGGAACGCGCCGATGTGCAGCCACCCGCGCAGCCGGGGACGGGTCGGGGACGCCACCGGGGCGTCGTGCTTCACGGTGGTCACGGGCACCTCCTCACAAAGCCTACGCACTAGTAGGTTACGTGACCGTAGGTTGGAACGCACCGGTTTCTCCGGTGATGATGGCCACCGGTGGACAGGTTCGTCCAGGCCCCCGTGGGTGATCGGTAGGCGATCAGGAGGTGAACACGGCGAGGGGACGGGCGACGGCGCCGCGCTCCTCGACGAGCGCCAGCAGGGCACCGTCGGGCGCGAAGACCCCGACGGGTCCCGGGCCCAGTCCCGCCGCGGGGAGGCGCCCGCCGTGGGCGACCTTGCGGGCGTCGTCGGCCGAGACGTCCCGGCGCGGGAACGCCGCGGCGACCGCCTCGCCCATCGGGAGGATCTCCAGTTCTTCGGCGAGCCGGTCGAGCGTCCGGGCCATGCCCAGGTCGTAGGGGCCGACGCGGGTGCGGCGCAGCGCGGTGAGATGGGCGCCGCAGCCGAGGGACGCGCCGAGATCGCGGGCCAGGGCCCTGATGTAGGTGCCGGACGAGCAGCCGATGGAGGCGTCCACGTCGATCACCTCGCCGTCGCGCCGGACGTCAAGGACGGTGAAGTCGTGCACGGTCACCGGCCGAGCGGCGAGTTCGACCTCCTCGCCCTTGCGGGCCATCCGGTAGGCCCGCTCACCGTTCACCTTGATCGCGCTGACCTGCGGCGGGACCTGCTGGATCGGCCCGGTCAGCGCCGCGATCCCGGCCTCGAGCGCCTCGTCGGTGACGGACGCGGCGGACGCCGTCGCGGTGACCTCGCCCTCGGCGTCGTCGGTGTTGGTCGACACGCCGAGCCGGATCGTGGCGTCATAGCCCTTCTCCGTCAGCGCGAGATGCCCGAGGAGACGCGTGGCCTTGCCGATCCCGAGGACGAGGACACCCGTCGCCATCGGGTCGAGCGTGCCCGCGTGCCCGACCCGGCGGGTCTTCGCCAGCCGCCGCATCCTGCCGACCACGTCGTGGGACGTCCAGCCGGACGGCTTGTCCACGATGACGAGTCCCGAGTTCTCCACACCCGCTCCGATTGATTTCAGTCCAGGTCGCCGGGCACGCGCAGCGCGGCGCGCAACCGGTCGATGATCGAGGCGGGCTCGCCGCCCATGGTGAACGCGGCCGCGGTGCGGTGCCCACCGCCGCCGAGCTCGACACAGGCGCGGCCGACGTCGACCGAGCCCTTCGACCGGGTCGACACGTACCACTCGCCCCGGTCGTTCTCCTTGCACACGACCGCGACCTCCGCCTCGTCGGTGCGTCTGAGCTGGTCGATGACGCCCTCGAGCTGGTCGTACTCGACGTCGCGGGCGACCCGGTCGGACCGCGCCACGGTCGTCCACACCAGCCCGCGGCCACCGGCGGCGTCGCGTTCCAGCCTGGCCCTCGCCAGCGCGCCCGCGAGAACCTGAAGGTAGCCGAACGGGGCGCGGTCCCACAGTTCCCTGCTGACCGCCTCGGGCCGGACTCCCGCCGTGAGCAGCCGTCCCGCCAGGTCGTGCACCTCGGGTGTCGTGCACGGGTACTTGAACGAGCCGGTGTCGCTCGCCAGCCCCGCGTACAGGCCCTGCGCCATGTCCCGGTCCAAGGGGACGCCGAGCCTGCGGATCAGCTCCTCGACCAGCACGGCCGTGGCGGCCGCGTCCGGGTCGACGATCCGCACGCCGCCGAACCCGATGTTGGACGCGTGATGGTCGATCACGATCAGGGCGCCGGCCCGGCCCGCGGGCCCGGCGAGCGCGCCGAGCCGTGACCGTCCGGCCGCGTCCAGCGAGATCATGAGCTGCGGGGCCTCGGGCACCCGGGTGGGCTCGACCAGCATCTCCTGCCCCGGCAGGAACCGGAGGATCGCGGGCACGGTGAACGGCTCCCCGAACGACGCCAGGCAACGTTTGCCCAGCGCGCGCAGGGCCCGCGCGAGCGCCAGCATCGAACCGAGCGCGTCACCGTCCGGGGCGACGTGGCAGGCGAGCCACACCTCCCCCGCGGCGTCGATCAGCTGGACGGCCCGGTCCCACTCCAGCTCCTTGACGGCCCTGGTGCCCCCGCCGGGCACGCCCGGCGCCGGCTGCTCCAGCGGTGCCGGTTGCTCCACCGGCGCGGGCGGCTCGACGGCCGGGGACGGGCCACCGGCGCGGGGCCCGGCGTCATGGCCGTTCGCGGAATGCCCGCCCGCGTCGCGCGGGAGGCGATGTCCGTTCCAGCCGGCGCGCGGTGCGTCCGCACGCCCCTCGGGGGCGCTCACGGCGACGGGCGTCCCGAACGGCCGTCCTCACCGTCCCCCGCGGCGTCCCGGTCGTCCTCGTCGAGGTCCTCGTCCTCGTCCTCGACGTCGTCCTCGTCCTCGTCCTCGTCCTCGTCCTCGTCGACCACGCGGTACGGGTTCGCGTCACCGGCCGGGGACGCGTTCTGCGCGCTCCTGGCCACCTCCGCGTCCTTCGCGCGGGCCTGGGCCAGCAGGTCGTCGATGTGCGCCACGTTCTCCATCAGCGAGTCCATGACGAAGGTGATGCTGGGCGTGTGGCGGACTCCCGTCTTCCTGCCCACCTCCGACCGGATGACGCCCTTGGCGCTCTCCAGCGCGGCGGCCGTCTCGGCGCGTTCGCCGTCGGACCCGTACACCGTGTAGTACACGGTCGCGTCACGCAGGTCGTTGGTGATGCGGGTGTCCGTCACGGTCACGAAGCCGAGCCGCGGATCCTTGATCCGCCTCTCCAGCATCTCGGCCACGATCTGCTGGATGCGGTCGGCGAGCTTACGCGCCCGAGCTGCGTCCACCATGATCGCACTCCCTTTCTGTGGTCTCACGACCCGTCCGTGGTCTGTCGACGCCTCCCGCCCGGCGCTCCCGTCCGGGGCCGCTCAGTCGTCGTCGTTGAAGAGCCGCCGCCGCGCGGACAGCAGCTCGATCTCCGGTCGACCGGCCACGAGCCGTTCGCACCGGTCGAGCACCTGGGTGCAGTTCGCGGCGGTGCCCGAGACCACCGCCACCCCGATCTCCGCCCTGCGGTGCAGGTCGTTGTCGCCGGTCTCGGCGACCGCCACGGCCGGGAAGTGCTTGCGCACCTCGGCGATGACGGGCCGCAGGACGGACCGCTTCTGTTTCAGCGACCGGACGTCCCCCAGCAGCAGGTCGAGCGTCAGCGCACCCACATACACCTGGTCGATCACCTCGGGATTCTCAGAAGATGGAACGGCGGTGGTCACCCGCCGTGTTCCCGGCCGGCCACCCCCGATTCAGGGACGGACCGGACATGACAGACGCCAGGCTAGAAGATCCACCTGGCGCCGTGTCACCCGTTTAAACGATCACACCGCCGAAAGCCGTGGAGAGCGGGACGCGGCGGCGTTCCGCGCTCCGACCGCCCCGGCCCGGGTTCCCCGAGTCGCGGGCCGCGACCGTCACGAGACCGCGTCGTCCGGCCGGGAAGGGACCGCCGAGGGCGGGCCTTCCCGGCCGGATCGAGGCGATGCGGCGAACTCCCGTCAGTCGCGGGGCTTCTCCCGCATCTCGAAACACTCGATGACGTCGCCGAGCTTGACGTCGTTGTAGCCCACGCCGATACCGCACTCGAAGCCCTCGCGGACCTCGGTCGCGTCGTCCTTGAAGCGGCGCAGCGACGTCACCGTGAGGTTGTCGGCGACCACGACGCCGTCGCGGACGAGCCGGGCCTTGGCGTTGCGCTGGATGACGCCGGAGGTGACCATCGAGCCCGCGACGTTGCCGATCCGCGGCACCCGGAAGATCTCCCGGATCTCGGCGGTGCCGAGCTGGACCTCCTCGAACTCCGGCTTGAGCATGCCCTTGAGGGCCGCCTCGATCTCCTCGATCGCCTGGTAGATGATCGAGTAGTACCGGATGTCGACGCCCTCGCGGTCGGCCAGCTCCTGCGCGTTGCGCTCCGGCCGCACGTTGAAGCCGATGATGACCGCGCCCTCGGACGCCAGCGACAGGTTCACGTCGTCCTGCGTGATCGCGCCGACACCGCGACGGATGATCCGCAGGTTGACCTCCTCGCCCACGTCGATCTTGAGGAGGGAGTCCTCCAGCGCCTCGACGGAACCGGACACGTCGCCCTTGAGGATGAGCAGCAGCTCCTGCCGGTCGCCCCGCTCCAGGTCCTTGAACAGCTCTTCGAGGGAGCTGCTCTTGCGGCTCTTGAGCAGTTCGGCGTTGCGCTTGCGCGCGACCCGCTTGTCGGCGATCTGCCGGGCGACCCGGTCGTCGTCGACGACCAGGAAGTTGTCGCCCGCGCCGGGCACGGCGGCGAGGCCGAGCACCTGCACCGGACGGGACGGGCCCGCCTCCTCGACCGGTTCGAAGTTCTCGTCGAGCATCGCCCGGACGCGACCGTTGGCCACGCCGCAGACGATCGAGTCGCCGACCCGCAGCGTGCCGCGCTGCACCAGCACGGTCGCCACGGCGCCCCGGCCCTTGTCCAGGTGGGCCTCGATGGCCGAGCCCTGGGCGGGCATGTCGGGGTTGGCCTTCAGGTCGAGCTCGGCGTCGGCGGTCAGGATGATCGCCTCCAGCAGCCCGTCGATGTTGAGGCCCTGCTTGGCCGACACGTCGACGAACTGGGTCTGGCCGCCGAACTCCTCGGCGACCAGCCCGTACTCGGTGAGCTGCGCGCGCACCTTGTTCGGGTCGGCGCCCTCGACGTCGATCTTGTTGACCGCGACGACGATCGGGACCCCGGCCGCGGTGGCGTGGTCGATCGCCTCGGTGGTCTGCGGCTTGACGCCGTCGTCCGCGGCGACCACCAGCACCACCAGGTCGGTGGTGTCGGCACCACGGGCGCGCATGGCGGTGAACGCCTCGTGACCCGGGGTGTCGATGAAGGTGATCCGGCGCTCCTCGCCGTCGACCTCGGTCTCGACCTGGTAGGCGCCGATGTGCTGGGTGATGCCGCCGGCCTCGCCCGCCTGCACGTTGGCCTGCCGGACGGCGTCCAGCAGCTTGGTCTTGCCGTGGTCGACGTGACCCATGACGGTGACCACCGGCGGGCGCGACTGGAGGAGCTCCTCGCCGCCCTCGTCCTCGCCGTACTCGATGTCGAACGACTCGAGCAGCGCGCGGTCCTCGTCCTCGGGGCTGACGACCTGGACGTCGAAGTCCAGTTCGAGCCCGAGCGCCATCAGGTCGTCGGGGTCGACGGACTGGGTCGCGGTGACCATCTTGCCGAGATGCATCATGATCGCGACGAGCGACGCCGGGTTGGCGCCGATCTTCTCGGCGAAGTCGGTCAGGGTCGCGCCCTGCGGCAACCGGATGGTCTTGCCGTTGCCGCGCGGAGCCGAGACGCCACCGGCGGCGGGCGCCTGCATGCTCTCGAACTCCTGACGGCGCGCCCGCTTGGACTTGCGGCCACGCTGGGGACGTCCGCCGGGACGGCCGAAGGCGCCCTGGGTGCCGCCGCGTCCGCGACCGCCGCCACCGGGACGGGGACCGCCGAAGCCGCCGGGACGGCCACCGCCGCCACCACCGGCCGTGCGCGGGCCGCCGAAGCCGCCGGGACGACCGCCGCCGCCACCGCCGGGACCGCGACCGCCGCCGCCCGGACCGCGGCCACCGCCGCCGGGACCACGACCGCCGCCGCCTCCGCCGGGACCGCCGCGCCCGGGAGCGCCGGACGGCCGCGAGGACGGCATGTTCATCGGGCTGGGACGCGGGCCGCCGCCCGGACGGGGCGGCATGCTTCCGGGACTCGGCCGCGGGCCGCCGGCACCGGCGGGACCGCCGGGCCTCGGCCCGGGACGCGGACCCGCTCCACCGGCGCCGCCGCCGGGGCGGTCGCCGCCCTGGCGGGGCCCGGGACGCGGGCCGGGCTTGGGCGCCTGGCCCATGCCGCTGGCGTTCGAGCTGAACGGGTTGTTACCGGGACGCGGAGCGCCCCCTCCACGGCCGCCTCCGCCGCCCTGGCGCGGGCCGGGACGCGGGCCCGGCTTGGGCGCGCGGGGACCCGGCTTCGGGCCCGCGGGCGCGCGGCCACCGGGGCCGGCGCCGCCGGGACCGGCCGCGGGCGGGGCGCTCGGGCCCTGCGCCGCGGGCGCGCTCACCGGCTGGCTCGGCGCCGGGGGGACCGGCCGGGGCGGGCCCGGCTTCGGACCGCCGCCGGGGCCGCCCGCGCCACCTGGCCCGGCCGGTCCAGCCGGACCGGCCGGGCCGCCGGGGCCCGGCTTGGGCGCGGCGGGACGCGGCGCGGCGGGACCGGGACGCGGCCCCTGCCCCTGCCCCTGCCTGCGTCCGCCCTGAGAATCTGGGGCGCCGCCGGGAGGTCCCGGACGCGGCGCGGCGGGCCGCGGAGCCGAAGGACGCTTCGGCGCGACCCGCTTCTCCCCCTGCTTGGAGGAGGAAGACGAATTTGAGAAGGCTTCTGTCAGCCTACGTACGACCGGCGCCTCGATCGTGGAGGACGCCGACCTTACGAACTCGCCCATTTCCTGGAGCTTGGCCATGACGACCTTGCTCTCGACACCGAACTCCTTGGCGAGTTCGTACACCCGGACCTTCGCCACTGCACTCCCTAACTCGGTCCGGGGGTGCGGCCTCCGGACCGTCGCTAACTTGCCGTACTCATCGCGGCGTGCTCATCGAGCGCTCATAGCAATCTCGACCTGCTTCCGACTAGACGTCGCTTACCATTCGGCCATCCTGCTGCCGCGCGGCGGGTGCCGCAAGCCGCTCCCGCAGGGCGCCGCCGTCGAGCGGCCCCGGCACGCGGAACGCCCTCGGGAACGCCCGACGCCGCTCTGCGAGCTCGAGACACGCCAGATCGGGGTGCAGATACGCACCCCGTCCCGGCAGCCGCCCACACGGGTCGGGAACGATAACGCCCTCGACCACCACCAGGCGCAGCAAGTCGGACTTGACCGAGCGAACCCGACATCCCACACACGTGCGGACAGGGACCTCTCGGCCACGTGTCATGAGTCTACCGTGCCGACGCGTCGGCGGGACCTGTCGCATGCGCCCCCGGTGTAGAAGATCGCGAAGAAGATCCGGTTTCACCCGGCTCGGCCGTCTTCGGCGTCGTCCGTTCGGACTCGGTGCCGGCCGTCCCGGTGCCTCCGGCGGTGTCCGTGGTGTCCGTGGCGGCGGTGGTGTCGGTGTCGGACCGGATGTCGATCCGCCAGCCGGTGAGCCGGGCCGCCAGCCGCGCGTTCTGGCCTTCCTTGCCGATCGCGAGCGACAGTTGGTAGTCGGGCACCACGACCCGGGCGACCCGGGCGTCGGCGTCGACCACCTCCACATGGGAGGCCTTCGCGGGCGACAGCGCGTTCTTGACGAAGTCCGCGGGCTCCTCGGACCAGTCCACGATGTCGATCTTCTCGCCGTGCAGTTCGGCCATCACGTTGCGGACCCGGCTGCCGAGCGGACCGATACAGGCCCCCTTGGCGTTCACCCCCGACTTGCGGGAGCGCACCGCGATCTTGGTGCGGTGGCCGGCCTCACGGGCGATCGCCGCGATCTCCACCGTGCCGTCCGCGATCTCCGGGACCTCCAGCGCGAACAGTTTCCGCACGAGGTTCGGGTGCGTGCGCGACAGCTGGATCGACGGCCCGCGGTGGCCCTTGCGGACCTGCACCACATAGGCGCGCAGCCGTTCGCCGTGGTCGTAGTTCTCACCGGGCACCTGCTCCTGCGGCGGCAGCACGGCCTCGATCTTGCCGAGGTCGACCAGCACGTTCCGCGGATCCTTGCCCTGCTGGATGATGCCGGAGACGATGTCGCCCTCGCGCCCGGCGTACTCGCCGAACGTCAGCTCGTCCTCGGCGTCCCTGAGGCGCTGCAGGATGACCTGCTTGGCGGTGGTCGCCGCGATGCGGCCGAACCCGGTCGGGGTGTCGTCGTACTCGCCGACGGGGTTGCCCTCGTCGTCGGTCTCGGTGGCCCACACGGTGACGTGGCCGCTCTGGCGGTCCAGTTCGACGCGCGCCTTGGGCGCCGCGCCCTCCGTGCGGTGGTAGGCGATCAGAAGTGCGTCTTCGATGGCCTTGACGGCCACGTCGAGCGAGATGTCCTTCTCGCTCTCCAGGCCCCGCAGGGCGGTCATGTCGATGTCCACGAGGTTCCCCCCTCTAGTCCGGCTCAGCCGGAGAACGCGTATCGTCGGCCCCGCGTTCGGACGGAGCGGGCTTGAACTCCACCTGCACGCGGCCGCGCCCCAGCTCGCCGAGGCCGAACCGGCGCCGCACCGTCTCGGGCCCCGTGCCCTTCGCGGCGCCCTTCGAGGCGCCTTTCGCGGCGCCCTTCGACGCGGGCCGCGACCCCGCGGACCCGCCGCCCCCGCCACCGGCTCCCTTGCCCCGGCGCTTCTGGACGACGTCGATCTCGACGGTCTCGTCGTCGGCCGCGACCACCCGGCCCTCGATCTGGCCTCCCTCGGCCAGCGGGACGACGACCAGCCGGCCGACGGCACGGCGCCAGTGCCGCGGCTCGGTGAGGGGGCGGTCGACGCCCGGGGAGGTCACCTCCAGCACGTACGGGGCGGTCCCCATGACCTCGGTGGTGTCGAGGAGTTCGGAGGCCGTCTCGCTGATCGTGGCGATGTCGTCGAGGTCGACGCCGCCGTCGGCGTCCACGACCACCCGCACGAGGCGGCGCCTGCCGGCGGGCCGCACATCGACCTCCTCGAGGTCGAAGCCGGCCTCGTCCACCGCGGGCGCGAGCAGCCGGGTCAGTTCGGCGGCGGTGGCGGTCCGCGTCTGGCGCGCCGGACGCGAGGGCACGTCACCGCGCCCGCCCTGGCCGCGCCTCCCTTGAGCGCGGCCGCCGCGGGACTCGACGCTCATGGGCCCTCCTCGTGTTGTGTCGCCTGCGGTCGCGGTGTCGCCGCTCGTCCGTTGACACCCTCAAGACTATCGACAGCCGGAGACCGCGGCGGATTTTCGGACGGCTCACCGGCGCGGCGAGTGTGGAATGCTTGGGCGGGCCCGACGATCGTGTCCGGGGACACGGGCCGCGAGCGGGCCGCCGCAACCCCCATCGTCCGGTGAGGAGACCCCTTTGCCAGAGGCCATGCCGAGCCCGCCGGAGACCGTGTCGCGCCGCGCGCTGCTCGGCCGGGGCGTCGTGCTCGGCGGGGGCGCGCTCGTCCTGCCGTGGGCGGCGGGCTGCGCGGCGCGGGCGGAGGCTCCGCGCCAGGACGTGCCGACGCTGGTCGCGGCGATCGCGTCCGAGCAGAACCTGGTCGCCACGTATGCGGCGGCGCGGGCGGCGAACCCCTCCCTGGCCGGACGGCTCGAACCCGTCCTCGCGCGGCACCGGGAGCATCTCGCCGTCCTGAGGCGGCACTATGTGCCCGGGTCGGGCGACCGTGCCGACGAGGGCGGGGCGATCCCGTCCCCGAGCGTCCTTCCGGTCCCCGGCGGCGGTGCGGCGCTCGCGGCGTTGCGCGACGCGGAGGACCGGGCTGCCCGGGAACGCGCGGCCGCCGCCGCGAAGGCGGCGCCGGGCCTGGCGCAACTGTTGGCGAGCATCGGCGCCTGCGAGGCGGGCCACGCGATGGTGGTGCGGCGGGCCGTGCGGGACCAGGTTCCGCCCGTCCGGTCGAAGGCCGACACGGAGGCGGTCCAGCGGGTGCTGGCCGCCGAGCACGCGACCGTGTACGGGTACGGGGTGCTCGGCGCCCGGCTGGGCGGCGCGCCGCGCGAGACGGCGAAGGCCGTCTGGAACGCGCATCGGGCCCGGCGGGACGAGTTGGTCTCGGCCCTGCCGGTGGCGCCGGTCGCGGCCGCGCCCGCCTACCGGCTGCCGTTCCCGGTCACCTCGCCCAGGGCCGCCGCCCGGCTCGCCGCGGTGCTGGAGGAGGATCTGGTCCCCGTCTACGTCGGTCTCGCCGGCGCCTCGTCCCCCGAGCTGCGCGCCTTCGCCGCCGACGGCGCGCGCCGTGCCATGGCGCGGGCGGCGGCCTGGCGGGTGCGGGCGAACGAGCCCGCGCCGCGGAACGCGTTCCCCGGGCTGCCCGCGACGGCGGTGTCCCCTCGCCCACAACCGGGTGAGTGATCTTCCGCACGCGGGGAACGAAGCGTCCGTCATGTCGCGTTGATCCTTTGTCAGGGACCACCGAAAGGACGACTCGGGGGAGGAGTACGGACAGCATGACCACCACACCGCACGGCAGCGCTCTCGACGAACTGCGGGCCGCCTACCACGAGCAGCTGACGCGTCTCGCCGCCGAGCGCGACGCCGCGCGTCGGCAGGCGCGCAGGGCGCAGGCGCAGGCCGATGTGGCGCGGGCCGACCTCGCCAGCCTGAAGAGCCGGGTCGCCGAGTTGCTGAACGCCGCCGCGCGGCACCTTCCTGATCTGCCGGCCCTGGAGGCTCCGGACACCCCGGAACGTCCGGCCCCGCAGCGGGCCCTGCCCGCCGCCGCCGAGGAGCGCCCGGCCCGAGCGGCCTGACCGGCGGGCCGCCGCCCGCGCCTCAACGGTGTGTTGAGGGGCTGGTGGACGTAACGGAACTGGACCTGCGGGGCGTGGCGAGCGTGGGTGGCAGCCGTTCGTCCAGGCCGTCGCCGCGCTAAGCGGTGACGCCGCCACCCGCGCCGTGCCGGAACAGCGGTTCCATGGGAGCGCCTTGTGTCGAGGGCTGTAGGGTCAAGCGGATGACCGCGTACGGACTCCTCGTTTCTCCCTCGCACAACCGGGTCTACGCGCAGGCGGCGGCCGGCCTGGTGAAGGCGGAGCTGGAGGTGTTCGGCGAGCGGGCCCTGGACGGGCGGGTCCACGACATCCAGGAGACCGAGATCGGTGGCGTCCCGTACGTCACGTTCTCGGGCGATCTGTCGGAGCAGGACGTCCGGCTCCTGTCGAACCTGTCGTCGTTGTACGCGCTCTTCCGGATCGAGGGTGACCTTCTCCGGCCGGTCACGCTCCGGCCCCTCGACCTGTTCGGCAGCGACCTGCTCACCATCCAGAAGTACGCCGGCAAGACGAACGAGTACTTCACCAAGCTGCTGTTGAACGTCACCGCGATGGCGATGGACTCCCCGATGGATCTGGTCACCGGCCGTCCGCGCGTCCTCGACCCGATGTGCGGACGTGGGACGACCCTGAACCAGGCCATGATGTACGGGTTCGACGCCGCCGGGATCGACATCGACGGCAAGGACTTCGACGCCTACGCGGCCTTCATCAAGACCTGGCTGCGCAACAACCGGGTCAAGCACCAGGCCGAGATCACCAACATCCGCCGGGAGAGGTCCGTGCTGGGGCGCCGCCTGCACGTGACGTACGGGGCGTCCAAGGAGCGGTACAAGAGCGGCGAGACCATGGAGATCACCGTGGTGAACGCCGACTCCCTCGACGCCGCCAAGTTCTTCAGGCCCGCCTCGTTCGACATGATCGTGACCGACGCGCCGTACGGCGTCCAGCACGGCAGTCGCCCCAGGGGCGGGCGGCCCGGCTCCCAGGGCGACAAAGGTCGCAAGGGTAAGCCGCATCTGTCGCGCAGCCCCGTCGAGCTGCTGACCGCGGCCGTCCCCGAGTGGGTGCGCCTCCTTCGTCGCGGCGGTGCCGTCGGCATCTCCTGGAACACGTTCGTGGGCGGTCGTGACGAGATCGCGGGGATCCTGGCGTCCAACGGACTGGTCGTCCAGGACTCCGAGGCCCACCGGGGCTTCCGCCACCGCGTGGACCAGGCCATCACCCGCGACCTCGTCACCGCCCGCAAGCCCTGACCGTCACCCGGTCATGGAGCGTGCCAGCGTTCGACGTGCGGGAGCAGTTCGGTCAGGTCGTGGATGAGGGCGTCGGGGGGCGTGAGGCCGGGACGTTCGAAGGCGTGGGTGGTCTGGTGCCGGATCTGGACGGCGCGCAGCCCTGCGGACTTGGCGCCGTGGATGTCGTCGTAGGGGCGGTCGCCGACGAAGACGCAGGACGCGGGGTCGGTGACGCCGACGGCGTCCATGGCCGCGCGGAACGCCTCGGCGTGCGGCTTGGTCCAGGGGATCTCGCTGGAGTAGACGGCGCCGTCGAGCAGGTGCAGGACGTCGTCACGGGCGAAGATGCGTTCGTGCAGGTCACGTGACCAGATGGTGTTGGACAGAACCCCGATCCTGATGTCGCGGTCGCGGAGCGCGTGGAACAGGTCGGGAACGGCCGGGTCGGTGTGGGTGTGCGGTGTCCATGTCTCGAAGTGGGTGGCGAGGAGCTCCTCGGTGGGCTCGATCCCGGCGATCTCGAAGAGTTCGGCGAGGGTGGCGCTGCGGTGCTCCTCGTCACCGCGTCGCCACAGGTCGAGTTCGGCGGCGGCGAGCGCGGCGGCGGCCCGCTCGACGTCGTCCGGGGGGAGGTGGGCGGTGCAGATCGTGCGCCACATGTCGGCCAGTTCGATGTCGTGCCAGGGGGTCAGCGTGCCGCCCCAGTCGAAGATCACAGCTTGTACGCCCATGACCGGATCGTAATTCCTGATCCGGAAGGCGCCACCGGGAGTAGGCGACCGGTCAGCGGGGATATCGGTTCGATCAGTGCAAACCACAACAATCCGGGAGGAGTCATGAGGGCGCGCGAGCCCGGTGAGGACAGGGACTTCCACGACGACATCGACGACATGGGCGACAACACGCAGGACGAGCAGATCCGTCTGACGGAGGAGTACGTGACGGATCCGCCGGCCGAGGAACTCGTCCGGGAGGAGCCCGACCAGAGCAGGGACGGGCTCGGCATCACCGACTACGAACGGCAGACGGCCCGGGAGGACGAAGAGGAACGACCCCGCCCGGACACCCCCGCGGAGTCCGACGCGGTGAACCCGACCCGAAGGCCCTGACCGGAATCGGCCTCAGACGGGACTGTCCTCGGGCGCCTTCAACCGGGCGAGGACCTGGACCGGGTCGGCCAGGACGTCGGCGAACGCGAACTCGGCGGCGCCGACGAGGGTGGTGTCGTCGCCGAGCGCGGCGGTGCGGAGCTTGACCTTCTCGCGGGGCGCCGCGAGCGCGCCGGTCGCGAGGACGCTGCGGACCTGCGCGGCGGCGCCGAGATAGATGTCGCGGAGCGTTCCGCCGAAGACGACGAGGCCGGGATTGAAGACGTTGACGAGGTTGGCGACGCCGAGGCCGAGCCAGTTGCCGACGCGGTGGAGCGCGTCGCGCGCGTCGATGTCACCGGCGTCGGCGGACACGACCACGTCGCGGACGGCGTCGCGGCCCGGCTGCCCGGGGATCTCCTCGCGGCCGGCGTAGGCGAGCAGTGTCCGCTCCCCCACCTCGGCCTCCAGACAGCCCCGCGAGCCGCAGGCGCAGGGCCGCCCGCCCGGGTTGACGATCATGTGGCCGATCTCGCCGCCGTAGCCCTCCTCGCCGCCGAGCAGCCGCCCGTGCGCGATGATGCCGCCGCCGACACCGACGTCGCCGTGCAGGTAGATGAGGTTGTCGTAGCCGACGCCGACGCCGCGCTCGTGTTCGGCGAGCGCGCCGAGGTTCGCGTCGTTGCAGACGGAGACGGGGATGCCGAGGCCGAGCCGCCGGGCCAGGGCGTCGCCGAGCCGCGGGTCGCCGACGTCGAGGTTGGGGCCGACCATGATGGCGCCGTCGGAGCGGCGGACGACGCCGGGGAACCCGACGGCGGCGCCCACGCACACCGCGTCCCGGCCCGCCTTGCGGACGAGGGAGCGGGCGCCCGCGGCGAGGACGCCGAGCAGGTCGCCGGGGTCGGCGTCGCGGGCCCTGACGCCCTCGCGGCGATCCAGGACGACGCCACCGAGCCCGACGCGGGCCACGGCGATCCGGTCGACGCCGACCTCGAACGCCAGCACGTACACGCGGGTGGACTCGGGTCGGACGACGAGCGAGGGCCGTCCGGCGCGGCGTCCGGGCCCGCGGGGCAGCTCCTCGCGGACGAGCCCGGCGGCGGTGAGGTCGGCCGTCAACGCCATGATCGTGCTGCGGTTGAGGCCGAGTGACTCGGCGAGCGTGGCCCGGGACGCGGGCCCGCGCAGATGCACGAAGCGCAGCAGCGTCCCGAGGTTGTGCCGCCGGATGTCCTCCTGCGACGGGCCGGCCTTCATCATCGGCGTGGCCCCGGCGCGCCGCCCGTCCCCGAGGTGATCAGTTCCACGACCTCCCGGTGCGTGACGTCCGAGGTCCTGACCTGGGCGACCATCCGGCCGAGGTACAGCGCGGCGATCCGGTCGGAGACCGCGAACACGTCGTTCATGTTGTGGGAGATCAGCACGACGGCCAGGCCCCGGTCGGCGAGCCGCCGGACGATCTCCAGCACCTGCTGGGTCTGGGCGACGCCGAGCGCGGCGGCGGGCTCGTCCAGGATCACGACCTTGCTGTCCCGCAGGACGGCGCGGGCGATCGCGACGGTCTGCCGCTGCCCGCCGGACAGCGTCGAGACCCGCTGCCGGACCGACCCGATCGCGCGCACGGAGAGCCGGGACAACGTGGTACGCGCCATCTCCTCCATCGTGTCCTCGTCGAGCGCGAGGCCGCGGCTCTGTTCCCGTCCGAGGAAGAGGTTCTGCACGATGTCGAGGTTGTCGCAGAGCGCGAGGTCCTGGTGGACGATCTCGATGCCGAGCCGGCCGGCGTCCCGGGGGCCGCCGACCCGGACGGGAATGCCCTCGAAGCGGTACTCGCCCGCGTCGAACGGGTGGATGCCGCCGATGCATCTCACCAGGGTGGTCTTTCCGGCGCCGTTGTCGCCGACGAGCGCGGTGACCTCGCCCGGGTAGGCGCGGAAGTCGACGTCGTGCAGGACCTTCACGGAACCGAAGCTCTTGTCGATGCCGCGCAGATCCAGTGCTGGCGTCACTGACATGCCGAGGGGCTCCCACCGTGCCACACCGCCGCCGCGCGCCAGGCGGCCGTGATCCGCGAGCGTACCAGCAGCGTTCGGCGGCCCGGCACCGCCGGTCGGGCCGGGGGGCCGGGCGGGGGAGCCGATGGTCCGGGCCATCGGCTCCCCCGCGCCCCCGGTCGCGTTCACGGGCTCATCTCCCCACGTTCGACCGGCGTCGCCTGGCCAGGGCGTCGATGGCGGCGGCGAGCAGCAGCACCAGGCCGGTGATCAGGTAGCTGAGGTAGGCGCTGGTGCCGAGCAGTCCGAGCCCGTTGTCGATGAGCGCGATGACGAGCCCGCCGAGGACGGCGTCGCGGGCCTTGCCGCGTCCGCCGAACAGGCTCGTCCCGCCGATGACGGCGGCGCCGACCGCGTACAGCAGGGTGTTCCCGCCGCCCGCGTCGGTGGCGACGGAGTTCAGCCGGGACGCGGCGACGATCCCGCTGACCGCGGCCAACCCGGAACCGATCATGAAGACGGAGATCCGGATGCGGGCGACGTTGATCCCGGCGCGGCGGGCGGCCTCGGCGTTGCCGCCGACCGCGTAGATGTGCCGCCCGTAGGCGGTGCGGCCGAGCACGAATGTGCAGACGATCAGCAGGACGCCGACCAGCGGCACGCCCCACGGGATGCCGCCGAGCGTGATCAGCGGGCTCGGCGCCCGGTCCAGGCTGAGCACATAGGTGCCGACCAGCAGGGCCGCCGCGACGACGGCGCACTGCGCGAGGACGAACCCGATCGGCTTGGAGTGCAGGTCGCGGACGTGCCGGCGCCGCCACCGAACCAGCTGCGTCACGGTGTATCCGGCGACGCACGCGGCGGCGAGCGTCCAACCGAGCCAGATCGGCATGTTTTTGTTGGACAGCGCCACGATCACGTCATCGCGGACGGCGACGGTGCCGCCCTCGCCGATCAGCCGGAGCGTCACCCCCTGCAACCCGAGGAAGAACGCCAGCGTGACGACGAACGACGGGATGCGCAGCACGGACACGAGCCAACCGATGGTGGTCCCGATGACGATGCCGATCGCGACGGCGCTGAGGACCGCGACGTACCAGGGCTGCCCGGCGTCGGTGATGAGTTTCGCGAGGACGGCCGCGCACAGCCCGCTCGCCACACCCGCCGACAGGTCGATCTCCCCGAGCAGCAGGACGAACACCAGCCCCATCGCGAGGATCGTGATGGGCAGCGCCTGCACGGACAGGTTCGCCATGTTCCCCTTGCTGAGGAACGTGTCGGGCTTCAGCGCGGTGAACAGGACGACCAGGGAGATCAGGCCGAGAACGGCGGGCAGCGCGCCGAGTTCGCCCGCCCTGATCCGGTCCCGGTAGTCCCGCAGCGCGGAGCCCATGTCGTGGACGCGCCGGTCGGCCGCGAAGTCCGACTCCGCCAGCGTCATGGCGGTCTTCTCACCGCCCGGGATGTCGGTGGACACCTGTTCCCCCTCAGATGTTCTCGGCGGCGGTCCGCGGCGCGAGGCCGAGGTCGCCGGAGCGGCCGGAGGTGATGAGTTCCACGATCTGGCCGTGGGTGACCTCGGAGCGGGCGACGTCCGCCGCGACCCGGCCGAGGTACAGCGCGGTGATGCGGTCGGCCACCGCGAACACGTCGTTCAGGTTGTGGGAGATGAGCACGACCGCGTGCCCGGTGTCGGCGAGCCGCCGGACGAGGTTGAGGACCTGTTGGGTCTGGGCGACGCCGAGCGCGGCGGTGGGCTCGTCCAGGATCACGACCTTCGACTCCCACAGCGCGGCCTTCGCGATCGCGACGGTCTGCCGCTGCCCGCCCGACAGGCTCGCCACCTGCTGCCGCACGGACTTGACGGTGCGGATCGACAGCCGCGCGAGGGTCTCCCTGGCCGCCTGCTCCATCGACGGCTCGTCCAGCACGAGCCCTCTGCGGCGCTCCCTGCCGAGGAACATGTTCTGCACGATGTCGAGGTTGTCGGCGAGCGCGAGGTCCTGGTAGACGACCTCGATGCCGAGCGCGGACGCGACGCGCGGCCCGTCGACGGACACCTGCCGTCCGTCGAACTCGATCCGTCCGGAGTCGAAGGGATGGGTCCCGGCGATGCACTTGATCAACGTCGACTTGCCCGCGCCGTTGTCGCCGACGAGGGCCATGACCTCACCGAGCCGCACCGTGAAGTCCACGTCGTGCAGCACATGGACGGCGCCGAAGCTCTTGTTGAGCCCGGTCACTCGGAGGACGGGGTTGTCCGCCACGTGTCTCCTCCCGGCTACTGGACGCCCGCGTCCTTGCATTTGGCGGCGTACGCGCCCTTGCACAGGTCCGCCTTCTTGACGAACCCGTCGTCGACGACGCGCTTGACGCCGTCCTTGTAGACAGGGATCGGGGTCAGCAGCACCGACGGGACGTCCCGCTTCCCGGTGGGGTCATGCACGGTGCCGTTGGTCACGCCCTTCTCCCCCTTGATCAGGGACACGGCGAGCCGGGCGGCGGCGTCGGCCTCCTGCTTGACGGGCTTGTACACGGTCATGCACTGGTTGCCGTCCAGGATGTTCTGCAGGCCCTGGAGGGTCGCGTCCTGCCCGGTCACGGCGACCTCACCGGCCTGCTTGTTCTTCTTGAGGATCGACACGACCGCGTTGCCGAGCGCGTCGTTTGCGGCGACCACACCGTCGATGCGGCCCTGCTGCCCGGTCCACATCTGCTCGAAGATCGTGGCGGCCCGCTCGGCCTTCCACTCCGGCACGGCCTGCTCGGCCACCTTCGTGTACCCGGCCTCCTTGTCGAGGACGCTGTGCGCCCCCTGGGAGAACAAGGTCGCGTTGTTGTCCGTGGGCGCCCCGTTCAGGTACACGATGTTCGACTTCTCAGCGCCCAGGCACTTCCGCAGTCCCCTGCCGAGCTCCTCCCCGACCTTCACGTTGTCGAACGACACGTAGTAGTCGGCGACACCGCCCAGGGTGAGCCGGTCGTAGTCGATGGTCTTGACGCCCTGCGCCTGCGCCTTGCGCTGGACGGCGGCGGCGGAGTTGGAGTCCAGACCGTCCACGACCAGGACGGTGACCCCGCTGGTGAGCATCTGGTCGGCGATCGTCTGGAACCGCTGCGCCGACCCCTCGGCGTTCTGGATGTCGTACTCGACGCCCGCCGCCTTGAACGCCTGCTCCAAGTACGGCCGGTCGAAGCTCTCGTAACGAACGGACGAGGTCGTGTCAGGCAGGATCACACCGACCTTGCCCTTGGCCGCCTCCGCCTCACCACCGGAGCCGGAATCGTCCCCGCACGCCCCGAGCACGAGCCCCGCGGCGACAGTAAGAGCCATCAGGCCAAGGAACCCCTTGCGCATAGCCCGGGTCCTTTCTGGGTGGGCCACCAACGAATGTTGTGCCCCGCACCTTATGCCGCCCCCACCCCCAACACCAGACCCACCACGCCCCGAATTTGTTGGACGCAGTAACAATCACATAACACCGGCCACCCACACCCAACGACCAACTCCCCCGACGCCATCGCCCCCACCCCCACTCCCCACCCTCTGCCCAAATGTTCACCGCCCCAACATTCAGACAACCCGGACCAATCACCCCCACAACAACCTCAACCCGCCACCGGACAACGTCCAAAGCCAGGTACAGACGATCGAGGGCCGCCAGGCCCGAAGAAGGAGCGCACTGTCGGCAAACACCCCGCCCATCCGGGCGAACCGACCCCAGCCCGCCTCCGCAACCCGCAACAACCTCAGGGCGATCGCGTCCGAAGGCCGCTCTAAGCGAAGCAAGAACCCGATCGCGCAGCGAGCCGCCAGGCGAGCCGAAGCGATGCCAGCAATCGCCCGCAGTTCACGACGACGGAGGGCGTGCAGCGCCCGAAGGAGGGGTGCACTGCAATGAACACAACGACCCCAGCCCGCCCCCGCAACCCCGTGACGACCTGAGCCACTGCGATCGCGTCCGAAGGCAGGTTCGAGCCTGCGAGAACCTGATCGCGCAGCGAGCCGCAAGGCGAGACGAAGCGATGCCGGCGATCGCACCGCGTTTCTCGACGATGGAGGCCCGCCAGGGCCGAAGGAGGAGAGAAATGCCATTAAAAAACGAACAACACTCGGCTTATGCGGTCGGCGGCGGTGGTGGGTTCGGTGGCGGGGGCGATGCGTTCGGCCCAGGACCACCAGTACCACCAGCCGTCCGCGGCCTGTTCGGCGAGGATGTTCTCGGTGAGCGCGGACACGTCGGGGTTCAGGACGTGCAGCGTGGGCGACTGGCCTCGGGGCAGGACGAGGCGGGCGCGGAGGCCGCGTGCGACCAGCTCGTCGCCGAGTTCTTCGAGATATTCGATCCGCGTCTTCGAGGGCGCGGTGGTTCCCGTATCGTCAGGCGTCATCCTCAGTTCCTCACGGACTCCGCGCGGCCCGACGGGTCCAGCCTTGCGCTTCTTCCGTTTGTGTGCAAGCACTTCGGCTGGTCAGCCGGGGCGTGGCGCGGCGGACGGTGGACGGTTCGAGCCGTGGTGCCCCATCCGGGATATCTTTCGCAGAGCAGTTCAACGGGAGCTTGGGGGCGAGTATGACGCTGGGGCCGGATCCAGCAGCCGACCCGGACGCCACTCCGGTGTTCGGTGTCGCGACGGGCGCCGCCCCGGGGGCCACACGGGCGGGTGGGCCGTCCGGTGCGCGGACGTGGCATCGGTTCCACTACGCGGTCGGGGTGTTCCTCGTCGCGTACGGGGTGACGAATCTGGCCAGTGCCGTCCTGCTGTGGGGCGATCGGCGGGACGAGGTCGAGGGGTACTTCGGCTCGGGTCCGGCGGTGGCCGTTCTCGTGCTGGTGAAGCTGGTCGAGGCGGCGCTCCTGCTGTGCGCGGCGGCGGGGATGGCGCTGCGCCGGGATCTGCTGTTCGTGCCCGCGATGGCGGGGTGGATGGCGGGATTCGCGATGTTCGGTGTCCTGGACGTGTTCACGGCGAGGTGGGGCGGGCTGCTGCAGCACCTGCTGTATCTGGCGGCGTTCGTGATCCTGCTGTTCGTGTCGTACGGGTTGAGTACGAAGGCCCAGCTCGCGGCGGCGCCGAAGGACGCGGAGCCCGGTTCGGTGCGCGGTCCCGGCGGGCTCACCCGGACGCAGGAGTTCGCGTTGCAGGCGATCAACCGGGCGGCGGCGCTGAAGAATGCGCGGTCCCGCCCCGGACGGCCCGGCTGATCTTGGCAGAAGTTGCCCTGGTCGCCCGTTCGGGTCGGTGTCACGTTGTGCCTCATGAGAGCCCGAAAACTGGTGGCGACCGTGGTGGCGTCCCTGGCGGTGCCCGCCGCGCTCGCGGCGCCCGCCGTCGCGCGGCCGCCCGCGGCCCCGGCGGCCGCCTGCGATCCGATGGGGACCGAGCCGGTCTATCGCGGCAAGGTCCCGTCCCCCAAGGACGTTCTCGGTTTCGATCTCGGTGAGCGGCAGGTCGGCGTCGCCGAGTCCGACAGGTATCTGGAGACGGTCGCGGCGAAGAGCGATCGGGTGATCTCCGGGACGCTGGCCACGACGGCGCGGGGCCGTCCGCTGCGGTACGCCGTCGTCGGGCGCCCGGAGCTGCTGTCGAAGGCGGGGCTGGCCAGGGTGCGGCGGGACGCCGGGAGGCTGCGCGATCCGAGCACGCCCGAGCATCTCGCCAGGCGGATCACCGAGCGGGGCGTGCCCATCCTGTGGGTGAGCGGGAACGTGCACGGCAACGAGCCGAGTGGGACGGACGCGGCGCTGAAGGTGCTGCGCGACCTCGGCGACCGCACCGACTGCGCGGCCACGACGATCCTGACCAACGCGCTGGTGATCGTCCTGCCGTCGCAGAACCCGGACGGCCGGGAGGCGGGAACGCGCCAGAACTCTTACGGCTTCGACATGAACCGCGACTGGTTCGCGCGCACCCAGCCGGAGACCGACGGCAAGCTCGCCCTGCTGAACGAGTACCCGCCCGCCCTGTACATCGACGCGCACGAGATGGGCGGGGACTCGTACTTCTTCCCGCCGAACGCCGACCCGATCTACCACGAGACGCCCGAGCAGGCGATCGGCTGGATCAACGACCTGTACGGCGCGGCGATGGCGGCCGAGTTCCGGCGGCAGGGCATCGACTTCTTCAACCGCGACGTCTACGACCTCTTCTACCAGGGCTACGGCGACTCGGTGCCGACGACCGCGTTCCACGCGGCGGGGATGACGTTCGAGAAGGGCGCGGTGAGCCCGTACCCGGAGCGGGTGCGGGAGCAGTACCTCACGCAGTGGGTGACGTTGTCGGCGGCGGCCCGCAACCGGCAGGACGTCCTGAGCAAGTGGCGCCGGATGACCGTGGACGCCCACGAACAAGGCGAGACGGGGAAACTGGAGCCCAACCAGATCTACAACCCGCCGAACCAGATCGACCGTCCGGTCCCTGACCGGAAGGTGCGGAGCTACTTCCTGCGGGACGACGACCCGGCCAAACGTGCCGAGGTGCGGCTCATCGTGCGGCGGCTCCTGCGGATGGGTGTGCGCGTCGAGAAGCTGGTGAAGCCGCTGACCGTCCCGGATCTCAAGGCGTACGGGCGTCCCGAGGCGAAGGCGACGCTCCCCGCGGGCACGTACTGGATCTCGATGGCCCAAGGTCAGAAGCACTGGATCCAGGCGATGCTGAACGAGGACGCCTACACGCCGTTCCCGTACTTCTACGACGTGACGGCGTGGAGCCTGCCGCTGCTCGGGAACGTGTCCGGCGGGTCGTCCGGTGCCGTGCTGCGTCCGCGTGCGGTCCCGGTGGGAACGCCGCCCGCTCCGCGTCCCCGCCATGACGGCAAGGCCCCGAAAATCGGCGTCTTGCAGTTGTCGGATACGTCGTCGGCCTTCGAATCGACGGGTTGGTTGCGGCACCGTCTCGACCGGGAGTGGAAACTGCCGTTCACGCTGCTGAGCGCCGCCGACGTGGCCGCCGGCAGGTTGGCCGGCATCGAGGTCCTGGTGGCGCCGAACGGCTCGGCGAAGATCGCCCACGAGGCGCTCGGCGACACCGGGCGGGCCGCGCTCCGGGAATGGACGCGGGACGGCGGCCGCTACGTCGGCTGGCAGGGCGGCACCGAACTCGCGGCGTTGCTCGGGTTGACGACCGCCACGCTGGCCGAGCCGACATCCGACATTCCCGGCACACTGCTGCGCGTGAAGGTGGACGGGGCGAGCCCCCTGTCGAAGGGCGTCGGCGCGACGGCCTGGAACTTCACGTCCTATGACCTGGTGATGCGGGCGTCCTCGGGCGTCGTCGTGTCGTACCCGCGGCCCGATTCGCCGGACTGGTTCGTGTCCGGGTTCGAGCGGGGCGCGGCCGAGCTTGGCGGCACCGCCGCGGTCGTCGACCAGCCCGTCGGCGCGGGCCGTTCCGTGCTGTTCGCCGCGGAACCGAACTTCCGCGCGTTCACCGACGGGACGGCGAAACTGCTCGCCAACGCGATTCTCGGGCCGGATCCGGCCGGCGCGCAGGCCCCCCGGGCGGACGCGACCGCGAAGGCGGCGCAGCAGGCCGCGGCGCTGCCGTCGTACGAGTCGCCGATCCGCGTCTCGGTGAAGACGGCCGACGCGGCGAAGGCGGCGGCCGTCCTGCGGTCGGTCGGCGCGGCGTGGGCCGAGAGGCGCGGCGGCGACGTCGTCCACTACGTGATCGACAACCCGCGCGGGCTGCCGACCGATCACCATCCGTTCGCGGGACGACTCCCGTCCCTCATCCGTAAGGCGGGGATCGCGCCGATCGCCGTCACCCTTCCCTGACGAGAGCGGCGTGCCGGGGCGTCCCGGCACGCCGCCTCTACTTGCGGACGATCCAGGCGATGGCGGTCATCGTGCCGGGCGGGACCTCGGTGAACCCGCCGTCACGGACCGCCACCGTCGCGTTCTTCACACAACGGTCCCAGGGGATTTCGCGCGCCAGGTGGACGCGGGCGCCGCCGTCCACCCACGCCTTCACATCCTTGCGGCGCCCCTGACGCAGCAGCAGCTGCGCCGCGTGCCCGCACTGGGCGGCGGCCTTGCCCGTCGTGATCGTCACGTCAGGGTTGATCGCGATCACCGCGTACGGGGGTTCGGGCGGCGGGGCGGGCCCTTCGGCGTCCGCGAGGTCGAGCCCGGCGACCTGCAGTTTCGCCAGCTCCGGCGGGACGTCCGACATCGGACCGGGCGGGAACGCCCGCACTTGGGCGCCCGCGTGCTCGACGGTCACACCGGGCAACGCCTGCGCCTGCGGCCACCGCACGCCCCGCGCACGTCGCGTCACCTTACGTATGCGGCGTGACTCCCACTCGCGGACGGCCGCACGCCACTCCCCGTCGGGCTCCACCGCCCGGGGGTCGGTGAGGAGCCGGACGACCGCCGTCGCCGTCGCCTCGCAGACCGCGCGGTGATTGGGCGGTTCGGCCTTCTCGGCGCGTACCACCAGTTGCATGGCCCACGGCGGATCGTCGCGGGGGTCGTAGTCGGGTCGCACGCGAGGAGTATTCCAAACCCGGAGCGGCTTTCCGGACACGGATGTGGGTACTGCAACTTGTGCCGTCCCTCGGACGTTTCTCCTGTTGCGGGCTGGACGGCCCTCGCCGGAGACGGCGGGGGGACACGGCGGAACGGTCGGGTCGGAGGTCGCCGGTGACCAGTGGCACGTGGAGTGATTCCATACCGGGTGTCGGGACGTTCTTCGTGGGGATCGACGTCGCCCCGGGCCGCTACCGGTGCGACGACGGCAAGGGCGGCTGGTGGGTGCGTTTCACCGGCCCGGGCGGGGGCGATCCGGTCGGTTCGTGGCCGCTGCCCCCCGGTCCCACCGAGATCGAGATCGCACGGACCGACTTCGCGTTCGAGACGCACGTGTCGACGTACTGGCGGCGGGTCGCGCCGCCCCGCGCGCCCGAGGACGGCGCGCCCGCCGAGCCCCGTCCCGTCGCCGACCCGGGCCTGCGCGCCGAACTCGACACGATCGTCGCCCGCCGCAGACCGCTGATGTGGCTGGCGCCGCTGACGGTCCTCGGCCTCGGCCTGCTCGGCTCCCCGCTGCTCGGCTCGCTGTGGCTGATCGGCCTCGGGATGCTCGCGATCCTGGTCGCGCTCGGCACCCCGTCGGTGTCCCTTGACCTGCGCCGCGCCCGCGAACTCCAGCGGCGCCGCGACCGCTACCTCACCCCCGAGGACTTCGACGACGAGGGCCGCGCGATGCTGGTGCGCGCTCAGGCCGCGGTGGACGCCGTCCGCGACTCCGCCGTCAACCGCGAGGGGCTGCTGGACGCGGTCGACAACGCCGTCACGCTGCCGCGCCAGGAATGGGAGATCGCCCAGGTTCTGGCCAGGCAGTCGAAGCTCCGCGCGGACCACGCCGAGATGGAGGGGGCCTCCACGCTCCCGGAGGTCGAGTCGGCGTTGCGTCCGCTGCGCGCCAAACTCGACCTCTCCGTCCAGGCCGTGACCCGCCGCGTGGAGGCCCTCGAACGCTACGCGGAACGCGCCAAAGCGGCGGACGAGGTCCTGCACGCCCAACGGCATCTGGAGGCCATCGCGGAGAAGGCGCACGAGTACGACGAACTGCTCGCCGACACCGTCCGCGACGACCTGGCCCTCCCCGCGATCGAGCGCCTGACCGAGCAGGGCGACGAACTCGTCCGCACCCTCCGCGACCGCCTCTCCCAGGCCGCCGAAGCCGCCAACGAACTCCCTCCGCACTCTTAGTTCGGCCGTTCGGCGTCCAGGTCGTCCAACTCGTCCTTGAGCCGCTGCAGCTCCTGCACCTTCTCCGTGATCTCCGCCATCGCCCGCCGCACCTCGGCCTGCAGGCCCGCCAGCCGATCGACCTCCTCGGCGTCGACGACCTCCTGCCCCTCGGCCATCGTCTCGTCCCACTTCTCCTTGAACTTGTCGATGTGCGGGGACAACTCGGCGTCGAAGAGCGGACTGCGCGCCGCTTCCCGAAGGGACATCCGACCGTCCAAAACCTCCTGGACGAACCGCTGGAACTGAGGGTTCTCGGACTTGTCACGAAGAATCTCAAGATTTTTGCGGACCGCCCTGGAGGCGCTCTGGTCTCCCCGCGCGATATCCATCATCGGAAGCCCGTCATCGTCGAACTCCGCCATCACGCGACCACCAGGTTGTCGTAGGAGCCCTTGGGGTAGGGCTGAGAGTCCAATCCACATATGGAGGCCAAAGCGCCAACGAGAACGCCGATCGTCCCCATGACGGCGGCGATGGCCAGCCCTACGTACGAGATGACTTTCAGCCATTTTTGGATGGCCAGACCGATCTGCGCCATGATCGCGGCCATGCCCACGGACGGTCCCACGACGGTCCAGCTGGTCGCGGCCGAGGCGGCGGCGGTGATGGCGACCATGACGGCCAGATCGAGGACCGCCTCCAGCCCGCTCACCGCCGCCTTGGCCGACGACCACGCACCGAACGCCGTGGACCGCACCTCCCCTGCTACCCGCTGAACAGGCTCGACCTGCTTGTCAATGGCGTTCGCGAACTCCGTGAAGTATTTGTCGCAGGCGTCCGCCGCATTGCCGTCCCAGCTCTTCAGCATCGTGGCCTGACCTTCCCGCACCCCCTTGGCGTACTCTGTGTAGAACTCACTGACATGCTCAAGTGCGGTGGAGAACTTCGAGATCGACTCCCAGTCCCCGGCGAATTGCCGCGCCAGCCATTCCGCCGGATTGACCCCACAGATCTTGTCGATCGCCCAGAGTAACCAGTGACTGGGGCTGACGAAGTCGGTAAGCGAGAGTGATACGTCTACCACCTTGGGCATGGGCTCCTTCGTCGTCGGAGGAACCAGCTTGGCGGCGGGCGTCGTGGTCATGCATGTCCTTCCTGGACGGGCCTACTTCATCGGGTAGGTCTGGTCGATACGTTCGGCGACCTTCTTCTCAGTATTTCGATACACCTCGGCACATTTGCGCAGTTCCCTCGCCGACCCTGAACTGAGGCCGTCCAGTCGCTCGATATTCTTCTGCACCTGTTCACCGAGGCGCAGCACACCGACGGCGTATAACAAGCCGAAGATTATCCCCCTGCCGTCGGCTACCACTTCTTGATGGCTCTGGACATAACTCTTCGCCTTCTCACAATCCCCGGCAAGCGCGTCCATGGCCTGCGCGAAAGATTCCAACGCGGCCGGTTCGACACGGAACGACACAACCATTCCTTTCAGCAGATGCCGTGGTCTCGGTTATCGCTTGCACTCCCCCGCTTCCAGTGCCACAATCTAGATCGTGATCACCTGTTCCGAACAAAGAGGGGATAATGCACGCTCATCTTTGGCGCCTACGCTTCGTCGGCGGAATGATCCTGGGGACGGGCATATTCTTCTTGCCCACCGCGATCGCTTTCAGCATAATCTTCGAAGAGCCTCGTTTGCTAATCCAGCTCATCTCGACCACGGGCTGGATGGTCGGCGGCTACTTGATCTACCGCTCGGCGTCCTTCACCGGAAAACGTCTGGCCGGTTTCCTGTTAGTCGGCTTGAGCGTCGTAACGGTCATGTCCCTCTTGGGGGGCCTTCTTAGCCGTTTGTCAGGACTATAGAGGTTGCCCGGTATCCAAGACGACCGGACACCTCGGCAATTACTACACCCACCGAGTCAGGGATACGGACAGTCTCATATGCGCCATCGGCGGCCCGTTCCCTGTTCGAACAACCTGGCAGCCCAGGTTCTGCAACATCGGACGTACATAAATCACGATTGATGCCGACCGTAATGGAGTTCGGATTCGGCGACCGTTTTCATGCCCGTCCAACGACAATAATAGAACCGTGGCCGGATGCGGCCACGCAAGAGCGAGAGAAATGTGTCACTGTGGCACGATTTCGGAGGAAGGCTCAGTCCAATGGACCATCTCTCCGGAGGTGGGCGCACTCGTCCCTTGAATTCGCTTGGCGACGCCACCGACACCCTTGAGCCGACAGTGCAGGCAAAGGATCCTGGGTGGCCGAGTCACCGCCGGGGCGGGGTCAGAGAATGGCGCGGACCTGGTCGATGGTGGTGAAGAGTTCGGCGCGCATGCCGGTCTTGCGGGCGGCGACGACGTTGCGTTCGGTGTCGTCGAAGAAGAGGACGTCGGTGAGCTTGGCGCCCAGGCGGTCGGCGCAGATCTCGTAGGCGCGGGCGTCGGGCTTGGCGACGCCGATGTCGCAGGAGTAGACGAGGGCGTCGAAGCGGGACAGCCAGTCACGGTGGCGTGCCTCGAAGCGGGGAACCAGGTCGCCGATGATGTTCGACAGCAGGCCGAGGGTGCGTCCCTGGCCGGCGAGTTCGTGGACGAGGGCGACCATGGCGTCGTCCGCCTCCGTCCAACTGTCCAGATCGGCCTCGATCAGCGCGGGGACGTCGGAAAAGGTGGTGCCGAGGCGATCGGCCACGTTCGCCCAGTACTCGGGGCTCTCCTGGCCGGAGTCGTAGGCGGGGCGGCAGGACCAGTAGGCGTCCCAGAATCGGGCACCGGAGACACCTGCGGTCTCCTCGATTCTCTGTACGGCTTCGGGGGTCTGGCGGCGGGCGATGACTCCGAACAGGTCGAAAACGATCACATCGGACATGTCCCCGACCCTATGCGGCCACGGAGCCACCCGACAGGAACCGGACGGTCTGAGCGAACATCACCTCAGGTGACGTTCGACGAAATCGAGTGCGTCAAGCGCGCAGGCTTTCGCGGGTCGCCTCGGCGGTGGGCGTCCGGCGGGACGGCAGGAGGCGGGCCAGGGGGCGCGGGAGCCACCAGTTCGCCTCGCCGAACAACTCCATCAGCGCCGGGACGAGCACCAGCCGCACGATCGTCGCGTCGATCAGGATGGCGATGCCCATGCCGAGGCCCATCTGCTTCACGGCGACGTCCGCGCCGAGCAGCACCGACAGGAACACCATCACCATGATCGCCGCGGCGGCGGTGATGACGCGGGCGGTGCGGGACAGGCCGAGCGCGACGGCCTCCCGAGTCGGCACCCCCGTCTCGTAGTTCTCCCGGATGCGGGACACGAGGAACACCTCGTAGTCCATCGAGAGCCCGAACAGGATCGGGAACATCATCAGCGGCACCCAGGTCGTCACCGGCATGTCGGTCGGGAACCCGAGCACGCCGCCCGCCCAGCCCCACTGGACCACCGCGGTCAGCACCCCGTAGGCGGCGGCGATCGACAGCAGGTTCATCACCGCGGCCTGCAACGCCACCGTCACCGACCGGACGAGCGCGACCAGCAACAACAGCGACAGGCCGACGACGACGGCGATCAGCCATGGCAGCCGGGTGCTCACCTCGTCGGCGAAGTCGATCGAGGCCGCGTTCTGCCCGCCGACATAGGTCTGCGCTCCGGTGCCGTCCATGGCGCGGGGAATGACGTCGTCCCGCAGCGTGTGGACGAGTTCCGGCGTCGCCTCGTCCTGCGCCCCGGTCGTCGGGAACGCGACGAGGATGGACGCGGCGCCGTCCTGGCTGGTGCGCGGAGGCTGGACGGCGGCGACCCCGGGCGTGTCGCGGACGGCCGCGGCGAGCCGCCCCTGGTCCGCGCCGGTCCCGCCCTCGGTGACAAGGATCAGCGGCGCGGCCGTTCCAGGTCCGAAGCCCTCCGCCATGATCTGGCTCGCGCGGTACCCGCTGTGGTCGTGCGGCTGGGTGCTGGAGTCGGGCAGGCTCAGCCGCATCGACAGCGCGGGCACGGCCAGCACCAGCAGGACGGCGACCGCCGCCAGCCCCGCGACGATCGGATGCGCCTGGACGACCCGCGCCCACCGTTCGGCGAGGGGACGACCGCGTTGCCGGCCGACCCCGGGGACACGGAGCCGGTCGATGGACCGTCCGGCGAAGCCGAGCAGCGCGGGCAGCAACGTCACCGCGCCGAGCATGGTCATCAGCACGGTGACCGCGGCCGCGACCGCGACGGCGTTGAGGAGGCTCTGCTGCATGACGAACAGCCCCATCAACGCGATCACCACGGTGGTACCGGCGAACAGCACGGCACGTCCGGCGGTGGCGACGGCCGTGACGGCCGCCTCCTCTGGATCGTTCCCGGCGTGCAGCTCCTCACGGAAGCGGGTCACGATGAACAGCGCGTAGTCGATGCCGACACCGAGCCCGATGAGCGCGGCGACGATCGGACTGAACGACGGCGCGGGCAGCGGATGCCCGAGCAGCATGATCAGCGAGAGCCCGGATCCGATGCCGAACAGCGCGGTCAGGATGGGCAGCCCCATCGCCAGCACCGACCCGAACGCGACCAGGAGGATCACGATGGCGGCGAGCACGCCGATGGCCTCGGACGGCCCTCCCCCGGGCGTCTCGGCGGCGTCCACGGCCGTTCCACCGAATTGGATCTCCACGGGCCCGGTGTCGGAGCGGACGTCGTCCAGCAGGGCGTTCACGTCCTCCTTGGACATCTCCTCGGACGGCACGTCGAGGCTGCCGGTGGCGAACGCCGTCTTCCCGTCCGGTGAGATCTGCCCCGGTGTCGCGTAGGGCGAGGACACCGACACCACATGCGGTGTACTGGCGAACCGTTCGATCGCCCGCTCGACCCGGGGCCTGACCTCCGCGCTCCGCACACCGGCATCGGCCTGGACCGCCAGCGTGATCGTGTCGCCGCTCTGGTCCGCGAAGTGTTCTTCCAGCAGGTCGGTGGCCTTCGCCGACCCCGAGTCCCCGCCGGAGAAGTCGTTCAGCGGCTCGGCGGCGAAGCCGAAACCGAGCACCAACACCGTGATCGTGCCGGCGATCCACGCCGCGACCGTCAGGCGCCGCCTTCGGTAACAGAACCGGGCAAGCAGGGGCAACCTCATGGCAGACCACCTTCGTTGTATAAGTTGCCCCTGACGAGGTGACGTCCGGGCACCGGGAACGCGTCGGCGGTTCCAGCGTGGTCGGTGTACGGGTCTCGCACATCGATCGCACGGTGTCATCCGGCGAACCGGATACATCCTTTGGAGTACATCCGGCGCGGTATCCCACTGTGCGAGTCCCGTACCCCCCATAGTGTGCTTAGTCACGAATACCGAGTAGGGGTGACGCCTTGGTCCATGGGGACGCTGTTACTGGAACCGTCGACGAGCCGCACGAGGTTCGTCGAGCGGATGGTGTTGGACGGGGGCCGGAGGACGCGGAGCCGCGCATCGCTCGTCCAGCGAACGGCGCCGGACCAGGGCGATTGATCGACGGAGGGCG
Organism: Actinomadura pelletieri DSM 43383; assembly: GCF_003634705.1. Lineage (GTDB taxonomy): Bacteria > Actinomycetota > Actinomycetes > Streptosporangiales > Streptosporangiaceae > Spirillospora > Spirillospora pelletieri. Next base: position 824,608 of record NZ_RBWU01000003.1, read on the forward strand.
GGGGCCGGCAGGGGGGATCGTGACATGACGGCTCAGCGGGGCGCCGCCGGTCGCGACGAGCCCACTCCCGCCGCCCTGCGGGCCGCCACCGCGCGGGGCCTGCAGGACCAGTTCCCCGGTGTGCGCGTCTGGTTCGGCGAGGCGACCGGATCCTGGTGGGCCATGGTGCCGATGCGCACCGGCCCGCGGCTGGTGGAGGCCCCCACACCGCAGGAACTTCGCGAGGAGATCATGAGCCTGCGGAGCCGGAGATGACGAGCCCCGACTCGTGGGCGAACACCACGAGCCGCGCACCAAGCTGACCCAAGGCGCGGCTGACGTGTGTCTTCACCATGAACGGGCTGAGCGGCAGCAGGCCCGCGATCTCATCCTTGGACAGGCCGCGTCCGACCAGCCGAACGATCTGACGTTCCCGCTTTCAGACCGTCATGAGACGAAGCCCGCGATGACGCCCGCACGGCCGGCGGATCATCCGGCTCGATGTCCTTGACCAGGAACCCGGACGCACCTGCCCGCAACGCCGGATACACGAGTCGTCGGTGTAGGTCGTGGCACGTCCTTAAATGAGGGTCGGGCACGATCCGTCGGGTGCCGGCCAGCCCGTCAAACTCGGGCATTGACGACGTCCGGCCGCAGCGCACGGATCAGTTCGCTGCCCGACCATCTGATGTCTCCGTGGGGCCGGCAGGACGCGGCTCACGGTCGTTCCGTACACGGCCGGAGGCCGTCGCGGTCACGTCTCGTACTGGATGGACGCGCGCTCAGCCGTGATCGGCGTGATGTACCGGTCGACCACCGCCCGGTGGGCCGGGTGGTCGCGATAGGCCAGGTAGCCTTCCCGGTCGGCGAAGTCCGCGACGACCGCGAAGTCATAGGCGGCGGGATTCACCCCGGCGTCGGCGCCGAGGCTGTACTCCCGAATCTCCGGGATCACGGCGGGCAGCTCGCCCAGCCGCGCCGCGACCTCGTCCTGCTGGCCGGTCGTCGTCCCCTCGGCCCACTTGAACATCACCACGTGCCGGAAACCGTTCATGGCGGCACGCTACAGCTCAACCGGTCCCGAGTTCCGCCGCCGTGACCGCGCCGAGTTCCCAGCACGCCTCCAGATCGGATTTCGACGGCTCGCCCATGACGGTCACAGGTGGCTGGACGGCCTTCCACTTCAACCCCGTGGTGATGGACTCCAGGGCCCGCAGCCCACCTGTCGCGTCGTTGTTGCCGTGCAGAAACGCCCCGAACGGCCGCCGGACGGTCGCCTCAAGGCACGGATAGTAGATCTGGTCGAAGAAGTGCTTGAGCGCTCCGGAGAGGTAGCCGAGATTGACAGGCGACCCAAGAAGGTAACCGTCCGCCTCCAGGACGTCCACGGCGGTGGCCACCAGCGCCGGCCGGGCCACCACGTCCACGCCTTCGACCTCGTCCGTGGACGCCCCCGCGCGCACCGCCTCGAACATCGCCTGGACGGACGGCGACGGCGTGTGGTGAACGATCAGCAACCGCTTCATCACCCCGACCCTAACCCGCCCAAGACCCTGTTCACGGCCAGAACTCCGTCACGGCCACCCGCAAATCAACCTCAACTCGAACAATCCAAACTGCACCCAGCAAACTATTCCGCCGCCTCATCAACGAATTCAAACGCGAGCACCAGTCACAACCACTCACCTCAACCAAAATGCACTCGTACCCACGGATAGGGTGCGGCCTATGAAGGTGCGTGACCTGCACGACTGGCCGTCCACCCCCAAGGAGGCCGAAGCGATCCAGGACCGGCTGCGCCCACTCCTCCACCTGGACGTCCCCGGCCCGACGACACCACGCACCGTCGCGGGCCTGGACGTCTCCTACACCAGCGACGGCACCGGCACACGCCTGGCTGCGGCAGTGGTCGTCCTGGACGCGACAACGCTGACCGTGATCGAGGAATCAGTAGCCACGGGCACAGCCACCTTCCCCTACGTCCCGGGCCTGTTCGCTTTCCGGGAATTGCCCACTCTTCTCACCGCGCTCAACGACCTCACGACAACACCCGACCTGCTCGTCTGCGACGGCTTCGGCGTGGCGCATCCCCGCCGGTTCGGGCTGGCGTGCCATCTGGGCGTCCTCACCGACCTGCCGACCATCGGCGTGGGCAAGACGGCGTTCATCGGCACCCACACCGACCCCGGCCCCCACCGCGGCGACACGAGCCCCCTCCTCGACGCCGACGAGACCATCGGCCGAGTACTCAGAACCCAGGACAACGTGAAGCCGGTGTTCGTGTCCGTCGGCCATCGCACCGACCTCGACACCGCGTGCCGGAACGTCCTCGACCTGACGCCTCACTATCGCCTCCCCGAAACGACGCGCAAGGCCGACCGCCTGTCCCGGGATGCGCTCGCCGGGTAGCGCGTCCTTGCCGAAGATGGCACCCTCATCCAGAAGCAGACGGAGACACCCAGGTCATCCGCGACGCCGCTGGACGGTGCCCATGGACACCCGGCCGATGCGGGCCGACGCCCGCCGCAACTATGAACGCCTGATCACGACGGCCCGCATCGCCTTCATGGAGCACGGCACGGGCGCGTCCCTCGACGACATCGCCAAACGCGCGGGCGTCGGCTCGGGGACGCTGTACCGCCACTTCCCCACCCGGGACGCGCTGCTCCACGCCGTCCTACGCGAGCGGATCGACGGCCTGCTCGCCCACGCGGAGGAACTGCTGTCCGAGCCCGCGCCGGACCCCGACACCGAGGCCCTCAACGCGCAGGCCGCCCTGGACCGCTGGCTGCGCACCTACCTCACCGGCGCCGACACCCCACGCGGCACCTCCACAGTGATCATCGAGGCGATGTCGGCGGAGTGGGCCGACACCGGCCTCGGCGCGGCCGCCACCGCGATCTGCGACGCCCTCGGACGCCTGCTGAACCGCGCCCAACGCGCGGGCGCCGTCCACACCGGGATCGACCCCCGCGACCTGCTCCGCCTCACCAACGCCATCGGCGCCGCCGCCGAACGCACCACCGACCCCGGCGCCTACGCCGACCGCATGCTCGCCCTCCTCTTCGACGGCCTCCGCACCCGCTGACCCACCAAAAGACTTCTGACCCGCACGGCCCCAGAGCGGGGTAAACGGGGCCGTGCGGGCCAGAAACCTGTCTCAATCAGGAACCTCAGTCGGAACCTCTGCCGACTTCGCTCTGCTCTCCGCCTGTGCACCTCCGGCGTGTCTCCGATGTGACACCCGTAACGCTAAGCCGCCACCACCCCCACCAGAACACCCTTAACCCTCACTTAGGGAATCCCTGAGCACCCCTTATTCAGCGCGCGTCCGGAGAGGTTCGGGGAAGTCGAGTCGGGAGTCGCTTACCTGCGATGGCGCGGGTGGGGACCCGTGCTGGGAGGTGAGCGGCCGCTTTGTTCGGATCAGTTCAGCGCTCGTCCTGGTGGCGGTGCGCTCGCCCCGTTCGAACCCAGGCGGGAGGGATCTTGTGCCGTGCTCCGGAAGGTGTGGTCGGCTCAAAGGCCTGCTTCATTAGGTGTTCATGTGACTACTTAGAGTAGTATCTCAGTGACGTCGGTCGGGACTGCCTGGAGGTGGACATGGGTGTGCGGCGCACGGTCGGGGTCGGGGTCGTTGGGGCCCTGATGGTTGGGAGCTTCGTGAGTGTGGGGTCCTCTGCTGGGGCGGTGGAGTCGTCGTCGGGGCCGAGGGGCGAGGAGGGGTCTGGGCCCGGGGCCATCTTTGTGGGGGCCGTGGGGGCCGCGCGGGCGGAAGGGCGGGTCCACCGCAGCGTTCAGCGTGCTCGGTGGTGCGATGGGACGGTCGTGGTCTCGCTTCTGACGGTTCGGGAAGGGCCGGGGCTGGCGTATCGGAAGGTGGGGAGCGGGCTTCAGAGGGGGAAGCGCGTCAGCACCGACTGGGGTGGCATCGTCCGCAAGGACGGGTACCTGTGGGCGCCGCTTCGGGGCGGCAACTGGATCGCCGACTACAAGCTCGGTGACGGCAACGGTAAGTGGTACGTGAAGTACGCCAGTTGTCGGTGACCCCGGGGGGCCGCTGGTAGCTTCGGGCGGCGTGGGGATCTTCGCCGGTCGGCGTTCGCTGGGGCGGCGGTTCGGGTGGTTGTGGGCGGCTTATACCGTCAGTGCGTTCGGCACGTGGCTCGCGCTTGACGCGTTCTCGCTGATCGCGGTCCTGGTGTTGGACGCCGGGCCGGCGCAGGTGTCGGCGTTGGCCGCCGCGGGGCTCGCGGTGGGGGCGGTGGTCGCCGTGCCGCTCGGGCCCTGGGTGGAGTTCCGCCGCAAGCGGTCGGTGATGGTGGCCATGGACCTGGTGCGGTTCGTGGCGTTGCTGAGCGTGCCCGTCGCTTTCGTGGTGGGGCGGCTCGGGTTCGTGCAGTTGGTCGTCGTGTCAGTCGTGGTCGCCGCGGCCGGGATCGCGTTCAGGGCGGCGAGCGGGGCGTACTTGAAGGCGCTCGTGCGGCCCGAGGACCTCGTGGTCGCCAATGGGCGGTTCGAGGCCTCGACGTGGACGACGACCATGCTCGGGCCGCCGCTCGGCGGGGCCGCGATCGGGTTGTTCGGGCCGGTCACGACGGTGGTCGCGGACGCGGTCAGCTATCTGCTCTCGGCGGCGGGCGTCAGAGCGATCGGGGGGACGGAGCCGCGGCCCGAACGTGGCGGTGCGCCGAGATTCCGGGCCGGTGACCTGCTCGAGGGGTGGCGGTACGTGCTGGGCGAGCCGGTGCTGCGCTCGCTGTTCTCTAACACGGTCCTGGTCAAGGGTTTCATCATGGCGACGTCCCCGCTGCTCGTCGTGCTGATGATCGGGGAGCTCGGGTTCGCGCCGTGGCAGTACGGGCTGGTGTTCACGTTGCCGTGTCTTGGAGGGCTGGTCGGGTCGCGCCTGGCGGGGCCGCTCGTCGCGCGGTTCGGGAGGCACAGGGTCTTGCTCGCCGCCGGGACGTTGCGGGCGGGGTGGCTGGTCGGGCTCGCGTTCGTCGGGCCGGGCGTCGCCGGGCTACTGGTCGTGGTCGTCGTCGAGCTCGGCATGGTCACCTGTATGGGCGTGTTCACGCCGGTGTTCGCCACCTACCGGCTCACGCGGACCAAGGAGGGGTCGGTGGCCCGGGTGCTGTCCGCGTGGTCGATCAGCGACAACGCGGTCGTCGCGGTCATGACTGCTTTGTGGGGTCTGCTCGGCAGTGTCGTCGGGGCGCGTTCCGCGATCGCGGTGGGCGGTGTTCTCATGCTGGCCACCCCGCTTCTGCTGCCCCGCGGCGCCGATGCTGTACGAGCCGGGCACGGTGGGGACGTAGCCGCTCGCGAGGAGGCCGAGCACGGCGATCAGGACGGCGACAGCGAGGCCGACGACGCCGACCAGGCCGGCGGCCACGTATCGGCGCTTCATGGCGGTCACGGTAGGGCGGAGCCGGAGGGCGAGCGGGGTCGTTAAGGCGGAGTTGAGGCGGGGTTAGGGCTAGGTGCGGGAGTGGCGGCGGCGGACGAGGCGTCGGGAGCGGCGGGCGGGCGGCAGCCACCTGGTGCGGAACCACATCTGGACCTGGGCGCCGCCGAGGACGCTGCGGTGGATGCGCAGGTAGCCGCCGGTTGACTCGGCGGCGCGGCGGGCGATGTCCAGGCCGAGGCCGGTGGACCCGCCGCTGCTGCTGCCGCGTTCCAGCGCGGCGTCCGGGTCGGTGATGCCGGGGCCCCCGTCGGCGACGAGGATGCCGGTGACGCCCTGCCCCTGGTGGAGGGTGACGACGAAACCGGTGCCCTCGGACGTGTGCCGGAAGACGTTGCCGAGCAGCGCGTCCACGGCGGCGGCGAGTTCGGTGCCGGGCAGCGGCAGCGGCGCCGGACGTTCCGCGCCGATCAGCTCGCAGGAACGGCCCTCGTCCTCGGCGAGGACGGACCAGAACGCGACCCGGTCCCGCAGCACCTTGGACGCGTCGCAGCTACCGCGTCCGGTGGGCCGCCGCACCGTCCGGATGATCTGGTCGACCTCGCGTTCGAGACGGTCGACGGCCTCGCGGGTCTGCTCGACGACCGGGCCGTCGCCGAGCGCCTCGACGTTGAGGCGGAGCGCGGCGAGCGGGGTGCGCAGCCGGTGCGACAGGTCCGCGGCCATCTCCCGTTCCGCCGACAGGAGTTGGACGACATGGTCGGCCATCGCGTTGAACGCCAGCCCGGCCTCGACCAGTTCGGGCGGTCCGTCCGGTTCGATGCGGACCGACATCTCCCCGTCCCCGAACGCGGCCGCGGCCTCGGCGAGACGGCGGGTGGAGCGGATCATGCGGTTGCCGAGCCGGTCGGCGACGGCGACGGACCCGGCGACGAGGGCGGCGGCGACGGTCGTCATGACCAGCCACGCCTTCCACACGCCGCGGGACAGGTCCTCGTCGGGCAGGTACACCTCGACGACGGCGGTGCGGCCCGCGTCCAGCGACACCGGCTGGAGCAGCGCGTACCCGCCGCCGACGCGGGCGGTGTGGGAGCGTCCGCGCCGTCCCGCCTCGGCGAGTTCTCCGGGGTCGGCGCCGCCGCGGGGGTTCCGGGGGACGATCCCGCCGTCCGGCATGTGGACGGTCATCCGCCCGGCGGCGCCCGCCTGGGTGCTGGCGACGGCGCGTTCGAGGGCTGCGGGATCCTCGGTGACGACGAGGACGGGTCCGAGCGCGCTGGCCTGGCGTTCGGCGGTGGTGAGCGCACGGTCCCTGGCGATCTCCCGGACGGTCAGCGCGAGCGGGATGAGGAACGCCAGCGCCACCATCGAGGTGACCGCCAGCGACACCAGGACCAGGGTCCGTCTCATGGTCTCGGGTCGGGTTCGGCCAGCCGGACGCCCACGCCCCGTACGGTGTGCAGGTAGCGGGGCGCGGCGGCGGTCTCGCCGAGTTTGCGGCGCAGCCACGACAGGTGCACGTCGATGGTCTGGTCGTCGCCGTAGGCCTGCCGCCACACCTCGGCGAGCAGCTCCCGGCGGGCGACGACCCGGCCCGGGCGGGCGGCGAGGTAGGCCAGCAGGTCGAACTCGCGGCGGGTCAGTTCGAGGGGCTCGCCGTCCAGGGTCGCCTGCCGCCGGTCGAGGTCGATGTGCAGACCGCCGACGCTGAGTTCGGCGGTCGGGCCGGACCGCGCCGACCTGCGCAGCACGGCGGCGAGCCGGGCGCTGAGATGCTCGATGGAGAACGGTTTGATGAGGTAGTCGTCGGCGCCGGCGTTCAGTAACCGGACGATCTCGGGTTCGTCGTCGCGGGCGGTCGCGATGATGACGGGCACGTCGGAGACGCCGCGCAGCATCTTCAGCACCTCCGCGCCGTCGAGGTCGGGCAGCCCGAGGTCGAGGACGACGACGTCGGGCGGCGCCTGGGTGACCTCGCGGAGCGCGTCCATAGCGGTGCCGACACTGCGCACGACATGCGATCGCGCGCTCAGCTCCCTGATCAGAGCGGTGCGGACGTTCGCGTCGTCCTCCACCACCAGAACACTCGCCATGGCGGAACCGTATGCCACCATGTGCCCATGCGTCGCGCGATGTCGTATGTTGCCCCATGGGCGGCGGTGACAACGCTCGCGGTCACGCTCTCGTGGCTGGGGGTGCGCGACGTCGTGCGCGGCGCGGTGTCGGAACGGTCGGCGCCGCCGCCGATCGCCGGTCCCATCATCCACTCCAGCCCGTCCGCGCCTCCGGGACCGTCGTCGATCGGCTCACCGACGTCCCGGCCGAGTTCGCCGGACGGTGCGGACGAGAAGCCGCGGCCTTCGTCGCGGTCGCCGGACCGGAACGATCCGCCCCCGAAGCCGCCCGACAATGTGCGCAGCTACGCCACCCGTGGCGGTCGCGCGGCGATGTCGGTCGAGAAGAACCGGGTGCGGCTGGTGTCGGCGACGCCCAACCCCGGCTACGAGACGCGCGTGACGCAGGCCGAGGGGTGGCTCCGCGTCGACTTCCTGTCCGACGAGCGGACGTCGTCGGTCGTCGCGTCGTGGTACGGGCGGGATCCGACGGTCAAGGTCTACGAGTACTGACCTTCGCCGGTCGCGTTGGAACGGTACGGCGAGGTGACGAACCGCTGCGGCGTCACGAAGATCGCGGTGGCCTCGACGGTCACCAGTCCGTCCGGTGCCGCGATCGTCCCGGACGCGTAGACCTTGCGTCCCTCCACACGGCACGCCTTGGCCTCGGCGAGGAGCGGCACGCCGAGCGGGGTGGGACGCACATACCGCAGTTCCAGGGTCGCGGTCATGCCGGACGTGCCGGTCGCGGCCGCGGCCACGCCGAGCACCTGGTCGAGGATCGCCGCGGTGACGCCGCCGTGCGCGTACGACGGCGGGCCCTCGTGGACGGCGCCGAGCGTGAACTCGCCGCGGACGAGGCCGTCCGGGGTGGTCTCCAGGTCGACGGGCGGCGCGAGCGGGTTGAGATGCCCGGTGACCGGGTTGCCGAGCTGCCGGTCGATGGGGCCGTCCGCGGCGGACTCCGTGGCGGCGGCATAGGGTGGATCGTTCCGACGCCGCGCCGTGAGCCGTGCCGTCAGCGCCCTGACCTCGTCCGCCACCGCGTCGGCCGCGGCGGCGCCGACGCCGGTGAGGAGGGCCGCGTCCGCCAGTTCACGGACACGGGCGGCGAGCCCCGCCAGCGCCGCCGCCTCGTCCTCCTCCAGCAGGTCCCGTTGCACCGTCACGCTCGCCCAGCCTCCTTGCGGAACGTCCCCGCGCCTCCCGATCAGCCGAACGTGATTCTAAGCAGGGAGTCTCAATGTCCCGGACACCGGGGTCGATGTCCGGCATTTTCAGGAGCCGGTGATATGCGAGGTCGGGTTGGGCCGGAGGCTGCCGACCACCTTCTCGATCACCGTGTCGGGCAGCGCCTCCGGAAAGCCCCGGCCGGCCACCAGGACGAAGGTCGTCGTCAGGTCGGGCGCCACCCCCGGTATGGCCACCGCGTGGACGACGCCGGCCGGTGTGACGCACTTTCCCCTGGCCTTCACGACGACGTCGGCGCGGACGTGCACCGCGCCGGCGCGCCCGACCCGGACGGTCCGCGGGGCGCCCACGGTCACCACCGGAGCCGGTTGGCCCTTCTCGGTGAAGCCGAGCGTCGCCCACCTTTTCGCCGCGTGTTTCGCAACTCCCGTGACATCGTCCTCGACGTACTGCTGGAACCCGGTGCGACCACGGCTGAACTCGTCGTCGCCGTCCTTACACGCGTCGTCGAGGTACACGGCCCCGGCGCTCATCGCGACCGGTTTCCCGCCGTCGATGCTCTCGTAGCCGTGCAGGACTCCCGACCGAAGGATGCGCCACGACTTGGGGACGTCGTAGGTCAGCCCGTACTTGGCGCTGCTGACGGCGTCCCAGCCCTTCACCTTCGGCCGAACCGTGCTGGTCGGTTCCGGCTCCGGCGACCTCGGCGGAGACGTCGTCGACGTGCCGATCTCGTCGTCGCCGTCGTCCCGGCCGAGGTCGTCGATCTGGAGACCGTTCCAAGCGAGGACGAGCAGCAGGACGAGGGCGACCGTGGCGAGGAGCGCCTGGCCGGGCCGTCGCCGCACGACCCGCGGGGAACGGCCGCGGCGCGGGCCGGCCGAGGAGGCGCCCTCCTGCGCCGGGAGATCCGCAGGTAGGGGCGGCTGATCGTCTTCGGGCGCGTTCCGCTCCTGACCCGGCAGCGGGTACGGGTGCGGGTCGTCCTTGGGCGCGTCCCCGTCCTGTCCCGGCAGCGGATAAGGGTTCCGCCGGCCCTCACGGTCGATGCCGCCCGCGGCGTCGTCGCCCTTCATGATCGTGACCGTAGCGCACGGCGGACGGTTCCAGATCCGGTACGGCGTCCCGGCGGACAAGGAATCCGATGCGTTCAGAAGGCGTCTGATCCGGGTTCCGATAGATTCCTGCAGTACCTCCCATGGACCCCCGTCTGTACCTAAGGAACCAGCCGTGACGGACCAGCCCCCGCCACCTGACGAGCCCCCCTCGGCCGCCCCGCCACCCGTCGACACACCCCCCGTTGACACACCACCGGTCGACACGCCGCCCGTCGACACACCACCGGCCGCCGCCGCACCGGGGTTTCTCCCTCCCGCCGACCCGGCGGACGACCGGCCTCCTCCGCACTCGAGTCCCTATGGCGAGATCCCGGGCACGCCCCCTCCCGGGCAGCCGCCGCCCGGACAGGTGCCGCCCGGACAAGTGCCTCCAGGGCAGGCGCCGCCCGGGCAGGCGCCGCCCGGGGGCGGGCCCTACGACCCTCGTTGGGGGTACGGGCCGCCGGGGGTCCCGTATGGAACGCCGCAGTCCCCTCCGCAGGAGACGACCTGGGCGATCTTCTCCTATGTCGGGATCATCCTGATCGGCTTTCTGGCGCCACTGATCATCTACTTCGTGAAGCGGCGCACCGAACCGTTCACCCGCTACCACGCGGCGCAGGCGATGAACTTCCAGCTCACCCTGCTGATCCACGCCCTCGTGGTGGCGGCCGTCTGTGTGCCTCCGGCGATCCTGCTCGACACGCCCGCCTTCCTGGCGCTGTTCGCCCTCCCGTACCTGGAGTTGCTGATCGGCCAGTGGGTGTTCATCATCCTGGGGGCGGTGAAGGCGGGAAAGGGGCAGTACGTCCGGTTCCCTACCTTCTTCTGCTTCCGAATGATCAAGTAGCCGGTCAGGCGGGTGGGAAGGCGCAGACCGCCACGGTCGCGTCGTCGTGCACCTTCCCACGCGGCCACCGGACGGCCTGCGGGTCGGTGCGCTCGATGTCCCGGGTCCGCTCGATCAGCGCGGTGGGCCCGGAGTTGACGGCGAGCGCGGCCAGCCCGGCCCAGTCGGTGGCGCCGAACATGTCCACGAGCCGTGTCGCGCCGTCCGTCAACAGCAGGACGTGGCGCAGTTCGTCCATCGGCACCGTTCCCGTGACCGCGGCGTCGGTCACCGCCGGGTCGGCCGCGGCGTAGTGGTGGCCTCCCGTGATCTCCCGGACCCCGGACGGGCCGTCGAGCAGCACGGTCGAGTCGGCCAGGACGAGATAGTCGACCAGCCCGCCCCGCAGCCGCAGGGCCAGCACGGTCGCGGCGGGCGTGGTCGGCGCCCGCAGGTCGCAGGTCGCGCGGTGCGCCGCGGCCACGTCCGCGATCGCGCCCGCGAGCCGCGCCACCAGCGGCCGCCGCCCCGGCGTGTGGACGCCCTCGGGCGGCCCCACCGGCGGGCCGGCTGGAGGGACACCGGGCGGGTGGGTCCCGTCCAGCATCCGCGCGAGCAACCGGGTGCCGAGCGACCGCGCGTACCAGGCCGTCCCGTGCGCGCAGCCGAGGTCGGTGCCGAGCGGCAGGCCACACCCGTCGAGCACCACCACGGCCCCGGCGGCCGCGGCGACGAAGTCCTCGTTCCCGCGCTCGACACTGCCCTGGTCGGTCGCCCACGACACCCGCATCGCACCCGCCCCTCCGTCGCCCGCCACCAGTATGAGGGTGGACCGACCACGCTGCGGCACGCCCGAACCGACGCGGTGCCACGCCGACCGACACGGCGGTTGCGCTCGGCCGCGTCGCCGTCAGGCCAGGACGGCCCGGGGGTCGACCCGGGCCACGGCGCGGACGGGCGCACCGTCCGCGCCCGCGAGGGCGATCGGGAAGAGGGACACCTCGATCGCGCGACCCGCGTTCTGCGCGTCGAGGACCCGGTCGAGGCCGGTGAGGTTCTCGCCGATCACCGCGCCCGCCTCGCAGAGGACGCGATGGACGTCCAGGGAGAACTCCGCGGACCCGGGCGGCGGGGTGCGGTCGACGCTGAGCGCGTCGACGGCCACCGTCCGGACACCCGCCGCGACGATCGCCTCGGCCGTCTCGGGCGCGGGATACGGATGGGCGAGGTAGGCGTCGGTGCCCCAGTGCCGCGACCAGCCCGTCGCGATGAGCAGGACGACGCCCGGCGCGAGCCCGCGCGGCAGCAGCTCCGGGCCGATGGACGAGCGCGGCGGCAACCCGCGGGCGTCCATCACGACGGCCGGTCCGGTGAAACGGGACAGGGGCAGCTCGTCCAGGCGCGGCAGCGAGTCGTCGATGTGGAACGGCGCGTCCACGTGGGTGCCGGACTGGGAGCCCATGTGCAGGCGCAGGACGTTCACGCCGTCCCCCTCCACCGTGAGCGCGGGAACGGCCTCGACCTGTGGGTCGCCCGGGTAGACGGGCATGCCCGTGACGATCGGTACCGACAGGTCGAGCAGCTCCGCTTCGGTGGTCTCCATGCCCATGAATTCGATTATCCCGGGGCGTCGTACCCGATAGCGTTGCGTTGTGTTGCCACACGTGACAGCCATCCGCTACGTGACGCCGCTGCGCGAGGGCGGGTCACTGCCGGGCGTCGTCGAGGCCGACGACCTCGGCACTTATGTCATGAAATTTCATGGCGCCGGGCAGGGACGCAAGGCGCTGATCGCCGAGGTCGTCACCGGTGAACTGGCCCGCAGGCTCGGTTTCCGGGTGCCCGACCAGGTGCTCATCGACCTGGACCCGGCCATCGGACGCCACGAACCCGACCCCGACGTGCAGGACCTGTTGAAGGCGAGCCCGGGCTGCAACCTCGGCATCGACTTTCTGCCCGGCTCCCTCGGGTTCGATCCGCTCGGCTGGCGGCCCGACCCCGGTTTCGCGTCCCGCGTGCTGTGGTTCGACGCGTTCACCGGCAATGTGGATCGCAGCTGGCGGAACCCGAACATGCTGGTGTGGCACGGCGACGTGTGGCTGATCGACCATGGCGCGAGTCTCATCTTCCACCACGCGTGGACGAACGCGACGCGGCTGTTCTCCGGCCCGTACGACGTGGCCGACCATGTCCTCACCCCCTACGCGACCCGGCTGGAGGAGGCCGAGGCCGAACTCGCACCCAAGATCACGGAAGGGTTGTTGCGCGAGGTGACCGCCCTGGTGCCCGATCTCTGGCTGGAAGGCGAACCGGGGTTCGCCGGTCCTCAGGAGCTACGGGACGCCTATGTCGACATCCTGCTCCCCCGCGCCGGGAAGCCGCGTGACTGGCTGCCCGACCCGACCGTCGGCGGTCGCGCGCCGGACACGACGGCACGGCGTGGCGAGAACCGTCCCGGCCGGCTCGGTGGCGCCTCATGAGCAACATCAGGACGGCCGCGGAACCCACGGTCTTCGAGTACGCGGCGCTGCGGGTCGTGCCGCGTGTCGAACGCGGCGAGACCATGAACGTGGGCGTGGTGGTGTACTGCCGGGCGCGCGACTACCTGGGCTGCCGCACGCACCTGGACGAACAGCGCCTCATGGCCCTGGATCCGCTGCTGAACGTCGAGGGGGTCCGCAAGGCGCTCCGGGGGGTGGAGGCCGTCTGCTGCGGCGGAGAACGGGCGGGTCAGGCCGCGCACGAGGCGCCGGGCACGCGTTTTCGCTGGCTGACGGCGCCGCGCAGCACGATCGTCCAGCCCGGCCCCGTGCACGCCGGGCTGACCGACGACCCGGAGGCCGAGCTGGAACGTCTCCTCGATCTGCTCGTCAAATGATGCCGACCCGAAAACGCGTCCGACTGACCGGATAACGCGGAAGGGTCAATCCCATTCCCAGCGGATGCCGTGATATCCGGCGGCCATGCCGAACTCGATGAAATGAACGCTGTGGTAACTGGAGAGCCGCAGGTCCGCGGAGTCCTTCAGCGCGGTGTGGCCGTCGGGACGCCACGTTCGATAGCAGCGGGCGGGGAGCGCGGACGGATGGAATCTGACCTCGATGAGGTATTCGTGCTGGGGGGCGCGGAATCCGCGTCCCTCCTCGTTGGCGGGTGGGCTGGCCTCGTCGAATCCGAAGCCGTATTCCAGCAGGTACGTCTCGCCACGGCCGAGGGCCCGGTCGAACAGCAGCTCGGCGGCGATGAGGCCGCTCGCCTCGTCCATCCGGACGCGCCCGAAGCGGCAGCCGCGGACGGTGCGGGACGACGGCAGGACGCCCTGCGGATGGTGGTAGACCGCGATCCAGCGGTCGACGCCGCGCTGCTGCGCCTGGAACACGGCCCGGACCCGGACCTCGCTCAGCTCCCTGCGGCGTCCGATGATGTACTGGTCATGCATGCTGAGCCCGGTGAGCTGGCGCTCGCCGCGATCGCCGATCTCGTCCAGCAGATCGCGGACGCCGGGCTCGGGACACAGCTCCTCCACCGGCAACCACGGTCCCGTGGCGCGCTCGGCGGTGGGCTTGAGGAGGGTCAGCAGTGAATGGCGCGGCAGTTCGAGGATGACCTCGAGACCGCGGACGGCGCGCATCGAGTCGGCGCGCTCGGGCCGTGTCCGACCGCGCTGCCAGTAGCTCAGCGTGGACAGGCTGACGGCGATGCCCTGCTCGTCGAGACGGCGCCGCAGGGAGTCGAGGCTGAGGCCCCGCGCCTGGATCGCCGCGTGCAAGGCGACATTGAACGGCCCGTACTGCAAGACCTGTAGAAGATCGTCTTCTGCGACACTCTGCACTTTTCGGCCTCCGGATCAGCTCCGGCCGGCCCCCGCACAACGGCCTTGACAACTGCAATTGCACTTTCAATGCTCACTGTAAGCCCCGTCTGGCACTATGCCAACAGGCAACTTTTGACGTCTCTCCCTTCCCTCTCGTCACTCCCGCTCCACCCGGCGGCTACTCCGGGTTCATGGAGTGTAGCCGCGCTCGGGCCGCCGGTCTTGCGTTTCGCGGACGAGTTCAATGTGATTTCGATGCCAACAGATCAGTGCCACTCCCATTCGATGCCGACGATGCCGCGCCGGACGGCGCCGACCGCGAGGTTCGCGCTGCCGGACGTCCCGATCCACAGCTCACCGAGCCGCTGGCGCGGCGACTGGGAGCTCTCGGCGGTGAAGCCGTAGCAGCGCGCGGGCAGCCGTTCGCCGTCGAACTGGATGATCGCGACGTAGTCGTGGACGGGATGGGAGAAGCGCCGGTCGTAGCTGTCGTGGGCGAGTTCGTCGATGGGACCGATCTCGTACTCGACGACGGCCGTGTCGCCCGCCGACAGGACACGGTCGAAGACCAGCTCGAACGCCATCAGCCCGCCCTCGGCGCGGATGCGGCCGGGGCGGCAGTACCGCACGTCCGCGAGACCGGCCGTCCCGGCACCGGACGCGGCGGCGCGCTCGGCCCCGGCGACGGTGCCGGTCACGGCGGCGACACCGGTCGCCGCGCCGGCAACGGCGGCGACACCGGCGGCGGCACCGGCCGCGTTGGCCCCGGCCGTCGCGCCCGCTTCGGCGGCGCCGTCCGGCTTGTGATCGCCCGGGACCGCGAGGTCGCCGGAGCCGCCCGAGGTCGCCGGGCCGCCGGTGTTGCCGGGCTGCTGGACCCCACCTGTCTGGTGGACGCACACGACCCGGTCGATGTCGTCGCCGGCGGCGCGCAGGACGCTGCGCACCGACAGCGTCCACGAGCGGCGGGCCTCGTCGAGCCGGAACACGTCGTGGATGCTGAGCCGTTCGAGCCGGTGGTCACCGGACCGGTCGAGCTGCCCGACGAGGTTCGTGTACCGCTCCGGGTCGGGCCACAGGTCACGCACCGGGCGACCGCGCTCCCCCGGCCCCGGCGCGCCGGCGGTCAGACCGCCGCGGACCGGGGTCGCGGTGGGCGCGGGATCGTCGAGCAGGTCGGTCAGGGTACCCGGCGGAACCTGGAGGATCTCCTCCAGCGCGACGACGACCGTGCGGGAGCGCGGGCGACTACGACCCCGCTGCCAGTAGCTCAGCGTGGCCACGCTGACGGTCAGGCCGCGGCGCCCGAGCCGGTGCCGGATCCGTTCCAAGGTCAGCCCGCTGGCCTGGATGGCCTGCCGTAACGCCCCGGCGAATTCCACGGCCGGATGGTACCTGTCCTGGAAGCCTGATTCATAGGTTGTGTCAGACCAGGCAGGCAATGACAAGGATGATTGGCCGAGCCGGACGATCTTAGAACAATATGGACATAAAGGAACCGGTTTCGAGGAATCCGACTCGCCGGTACACCGCCCGCGCGCGCGTGTTGTAGTCGTTCACATAGAGTGACACCGTCGGCGCGATGCCGTGCAGCGCCTCCCGCACCACGGCCGACATTCCGGCCACGGCCCGGCCCTGCCCGCGCAGATCGGGCGGCACCCAGACACCCTGCACCTGGCAGGCCCCCGGCGTGACGGCGCCGACCTCCGCCTTGAACACGACCCGGCCGTCCTCGATGCGGGCGAACGCCCGGCCGTCGCGGATCAGTTCGGCGACGCGGGCGCGGTACAGCACCCCGCCGTCTCCACCGTCCGGGGAGACGCCGACCTCTTCGGTGAACATCGCCACGCAGGCGGGATAGACGACGTCGAACTCCTCCATCCGGACGCGCCGGACGTCCGGGTCGGGCGCCACGTCCGGGACGGTGGAGGTGGCCATGACCGGCTGGGCGGCGCGGACGGCCCGCGGCGGCCCCCAGTACGGCGCGAGGATCTCCCACAGCTCCGAGACCGCGCCGACCGGTCCGACGATCGACGAGCAGCGCCGTCCCTGCGCCTGGGCCCGTTCGGCGAACGCACGGACGGCCCCGGGCCCCGCCGCCACCGGGATGAGGTTGGCACCGGAGTAGCACAGCGAGACGAGCCGGCCGTCGTGCAGGTAGCCCCACATCTGGGCGCCGAGGCGGCGCGGGTCGAGCCCCGCCGCGTGGACGCGCGAGCTGACGAACACGTTGGACACCGGGTCGGCGTCCAGGATCGCGAGGGCCTCCGCCCGGTGCCGGTCGTCCAGTACGCGCACCGGGATCGAGCCCAGCATGCGCACCGCTACCCGCCTCCGCGCCGTTCCGCGGGGCGTGGGAGGTCGTCCTCCCACGGAAGACTCGACGGGAACGGCTCCCGTTCGGCCCTCAGCACTGAAAGCACCACGTGCACCAGCCTATGCCGTCCAGGGCCCATGCACCCCCACAGGCTCGGAGAACGCTTCCAGGCGACCGGGCGGACGCACCGCTCAGTGGTGGGCGGCGTGCTTCGCGTGGTCCGCCCGGGTGGCGGCAGTCGGCACGGGCGCCGGTCCGGCGGCGCACTCGGCGTCGGGTCCGGGCCGGCTCGCGGGCACCGTGCCGTCGCCGAAGTAGGCGGCGACGGCCCGGTCGACGCACCGGTCACCGGACAGCGCCACACCGTGGTTGTGCCCGTCCACCTGCACCAGCAGCCGGGACGTGGGGAACCTGCGGTGGGTCTCCACCGCGCCCCGGTACGGTGTCGCGGCGTCCCGGGACGCCTGGACGAGCAGGATCGGCGGCAGCGACGCGGCACCCCGCACCCGCGGGACCGGGCCGCCCTGCGCGGCCCAGAACGCGCACGGCGCGTTGTACCAGGTGTTGCCCCAGGTCTCGAAACGGTAGCCCTGGCGGTAGAGGCGCTCGCTGTCGGCGTGCCAGCGGTTCCAGTCGCGCGGCCAGGGCGCGTCGCGGCACTCGACGGCGCTGTAGACGGCGTAGTTGTTCTGGTCGAGCCGGGTCGGCGGCTGCCACGCCTTCCGGAGCGGGGCCGGGTCGTGCCGGACGACGAACGCCGACAGGGCCTGGGCGTGCGCGGCCCATCTGTAGTCGGAGTAGCCGTCGGCGAGGAACAGGTCGTCCAGCTCGGCGGGCCCGACCTTCCCGTCGATGGGCGCGGCCTTGAGCGCGGTCCGCGCCTTGGTGTACGCGGCGGCGACCTGCCGCCGCGACGTCCCGAGCCCGTAGGTCTTGTGGTGGCGGGCGATCCAGGCGAAGTACGCGCGGATGCGCTGCTCGAAGGCGACGTTCTGGTCGAGGTTGTTCTCGTACCAGACCCCGCTCGGACGGGGGACGCTGTCGAACACCATGCGGCGGACCCGTCCGGGGTACATCGTCGCGTACACCGCGCCCAGGTAGGCGCCGTACGAGTAGCCGAAGTAGTTGAGCCGGGGCTGGCCGAGGGCCTTGCGGATCTCCTCCATGTCGCGGGCCCAGTCGGCGGTGCCCATGTGCGGCAGGACCGTCCGGTACTTTCTCGCGCAGTCGTCGGCGTACGCCTTGGCGCGGGCCGCCCAGGCCCGTTCCTCGCGCGCGTTCGCGGGGACGGTGTCGGGACGCGCGCGTCCGGGGTTCTGGTAGCGCGTGTCGCAGATCAGCGAGGGCCTGCTGGCGCCGACGCCGCGCGGGTCGAACCCGATCCAGTCGTAGGCGGCGGCGACGTTCGCGGGCATCTTCTTCCTGAAGTAGCCCGCCAGGTCGCGGCCGTGCGCGCCGGGCCCGCCGCGGTTCAGCAGCACCACGCCCTGCGACCGGGGCGCGGTGTGCGGCGCGCGGGTGAGCGCGAGAGTGATACGGCGGCCGTCTGGACGGGCGTGGTCGAGCGGAACCTGGAGGGACGCGCACTGGAGCCCCTTGAGGCGCGTCCCCTCGACCGGGTCGTCGGCGGGGCACGGCTTCCAGGCGAGGTTCGCGGGCCGCGGGGCGGGTTCGGGACGGGCCGTGTCGGCGGGCGCGCCCGTCGCCGCGGCCCCGACGATTCCGAGCGTGACCGCGGCGGCGGCCGTTCCCGCCGCGACCTTCTTTCCAGCGTCGTTCAGCACTCCGGCTTTCTATCGGAGGGACGCGGCGACCTGCGTGAACACGGAAATCGCGCGATTCCTGCCTAGTTCGGACGCATCCCGAAACTCCGGCGAACGACGCGTGGCGTGCCCGCCGCTCGGGACGGGCACGCCACGGTTGTCACGTCGTGCTGTGTGTTCGGTTTCAGGAGGTCACGGGCGTCCGACCGGAAGGTCCTTGCCCGTGGGGGCGCCGGCGGACTTCGCGCGCGCGCCCGTCGGGTTCGGGTCGTTCAGCTCCGGCACGGCCTTGCAGTAGGCGTCGGGGCCGCGGCGGCTCTCCGGCAGCGCACCCGTGTCCAGGTACGCGGCGACCTGGTCGTCCAGGCACGCGTTGCCGTTGAGGGTGTTGGAGTGCGTCTTGCCGCCGAGTTCGAACACCAGGCGCGAGGACCGGAAGACCTCGTGCATTTCCAGCCCGCCCTCGACCGGCGTCGCCCCGTCCTGCGTGGACTGGACGAGGAGCATGCCCGGCAGGTGCCTGCTGTCCCGCAGCCGGAACGCGCGATCGCCCTCGAAGGGCCAGAACGCGATCGGCGCGTTGAACCAGACGTTGTTCCAGGTGTTGAACCGGTAGCCCTGCCGGTGGAGCCGCTCGGCGTCGCGGTGCCACGTCTTCCAGTCGCGCGGCCACTCGGCGTCGGCGGCCTGGACGGCGTTGTACACGGCGAAGCCGTTGTCCTCGCCGCCCGGGTTGAGCCAGGCGAGCAGGCGCGCGGGGTCCTTGTCGTTGACCCATGACGACAGCGCCTGCGCGAACGGGATGTAGAAGCCGGTGTTGTACCCGGCGGACAGGACGATGTCGTCCAGCTCGGACGGTCCGATCCTGCCGCCGATCGGCGCCTTCTTCGCCGCCTCCCGGACCTTGTAGTAAGCGTCCTCGACGGCCTTCCCGGTCTGGCCGAGGTGGAAGACCGAGTTCCACTCGGCGATCCAGGCCCACCAGGACTCCATGTTGCGCTGGAACGCCTTGTTCTGTTCGAGTTGGGCGTCGTACCAGACGGTCTTCGGGTTGACGTTGCCGTCCATCACCATCCGGTGGACGCGCTTGGGGAAGAGCGTGGCGTAGGTGGCGCCGAGGTACGTGCCGTAGGAGAAGCCGTACCAGCTGATCTTGTCCTGGCCGAGGGCGGCGCGGATCGCGTCGACGTCACGCGCGGCGTCGGTGGTGCGCAGGTGCGGCAGCAGCCAGCCGAACTTGTCCGCGCAGTCCTTCGCGTACTTCTTCGACTTGGCGATCCAGGCCTTCTCCTCCTTCGGGGAGGACGGGACGTAGTCCGGCCGGATCGGGTCGGAGTAGTGCGGGTCGCAGCTCAGCGCGGGCCGGCTGGAGCCGACGCCGCGGGGGTCGAAGCCGATGATGTCGTACTTGGCGGCGACGTCGGCGTGCCCGGTGCCGCCGATCCAGCGGGCGAGCGCGGGCGCGTACGGCAGACCGGAGCCGCCGGGGCCGCCCGGGTTCACGAACAGGACGCCCTGGTAGTTCTTCTCGTCGGTGTGCTTGAACCGCGACACCGCGATGGAGATCTTCCGGCCGCCCGGCCTGTCATGGTCGAGCGGCACCTCGACCATCGCGCACTGGGCGTTGTTCATGGGGTCCGTCGGGCCGCTGACCTCGCATTCGCCCCAGTCGATGCCCGTGGCCGCGACGGCGGTGGCACCGGTCGCGCCGGTGCCCGCGCTCATGGAGACGGCGGCGCCGGTGCCGCCGACCGCCACGACCGCCGCGGTCGTGACGAGAAGGATCCTTTTCACCTGTCCCCCTCAGATCGGTGGCTCCGGATGCCCGGACGAGAAGAGACCGGCGGGGAGCGGCACCGATGCGTAGCGGATGCGGATTTGCGCGGCGATTCTGTCGTTAATGCCGGTTATGACGGCAGAGCCTGATCAGAGTGGATACTCAATCGTGACAAGATCACCGAATCTTCGTGATGTTCACGAAAGGCCCCGGGATCGTTCGCCGTCCCCGGGGCCTTTCGCGGGCGGGCCGTCGGCCGGGTTCGGCCGGGCCCCTTCGGTCAGCGGATGACGTCCGCCTTCAGCCGCGCGGCCTCCAACGACCCGGGGCCGGTCAGCGACCTGGCGGACGCCCCCTCCGGCGGGGTCGGGTCACCGAGCTGCGGAACGTGGACCGTCCGCTCCTCCGGACGCTCTCCCCGCAGGAAGTAGGCGTCGAAGTAGGCGTCCACCTCGGCCGAGCCGCGGTGGACGATGCAGTGCGTGCGGTCACCGTCCTGGACGACGAGGCGCGAGCCCTTGAGCCTGCGCTGCATGTCCAGCGCGCCCCCGTACGGGGTGGCGGCGTCCTCGGTCGACTGGAAGATGAGGATGTTGCGCGGCAGGTCCCGGTTACGACCGATGTCGACCGGCTCGCCGGCCTTGGCGGACCAGTTCAGGCACGGCGCGTTGAACCAGGCGTTGGCCCAGGCGTAGAAGGGGTGCTTGCGGTCGATGCGCGAGTTGTCGCGGTGCCACTTGCGCCAGCTCTGCGGCCACTGGACGTCGGTGCATTCCACGGCCAGGTAGACCGCGTAGCCGTTGTCGTCGGACTCGCCGGTGGTCTGCGCGCCGTAGGTCTGCGCGAACGTGGCGGTGTCGCCCTTCTTGTAGGCGGCCAGTCCGGCGGCGTAGGCGTGCCAGAGGGCCTGGCTGCGCCGGTACCCGGCGTTGAGGATCACGTCGCTCAGCTCCGCCGATCCGACGGCGACCGTCTGGCCGCTGTCCGGGTCGGTGTAGTGGACCGGCTTGTGCTTCAGCTTGTCGCGCAGGTCGTAGAAGAAGTCGCGGACCTGGCGCTGCTTGGTGCCCAGGTGGTAGACGGAGTCGTACTTGGCGATCCAGCCGAAGTAGTAGTCGATGTTCTTGTCGAACTGGACGTCCTGCTTGAGGTTGGCGTCGTACCAGACGTCCGACGGGCCGACGGCTCCGTCCAGCGCCATCTTGTCGACGTTCTTCGGGTACGTCGTGGCGTACGCCGAGCCGAGGTAGGTGCCGTAGGACGCGCCGTAGTAGTCGAGCTTGTCGTTGCCCAGGGCCCGCCGGATCGACTCCAGGTCGTGGACCGAGTCGATGGTCTTGATGTGGTCCAGCAGTCCGATCTTGTCGTTCTTGGCGCAGGCCTCGGCGTAGGCCTCGGTCTTCTCCCGCCAGACGCGCACGGACCTGTCGTCGCCCCTGCCGTAGTCGGGACGCGGCGCGTTGTTGTACTTCAGGTCGCAGTTGAGGGCCGGGACGCTCATCCCGACGCCGCGCGGGTCGAACCCGATGACGTTGTACTCCTTGCGCATCGCCGGGGAGTTCTGCGCGAACACGCGCGGCCCGAACAGCGCGCCGCCGCCACCGGGACCGCCCGGGTTGACGACGATGTCGCCCTTGGCCGGGCCCTTCCCGAGATGCGGCGTCTTGGTGAGCTGGAGCGTGATCTTCTTGCCACGGGGCTTGGCGTGATCCAGCGGCACCGACAGCTCGGCGCACTGCACGATCTCGGAGACCGGGTAGATGACGTCATAGAGGTCGTGCACCGTCTTGACGAAGTCCGCGGGACAGTCGTGCCACTTGAGCGGGGCGGGGTTGAAGCCTCCGGCCGTTCCGGCGGAGGGGCTCGCGGCCTGCGCGCTTGTGGCGCCCAGACCGGTGAGACCGAGGCCGGCCACCGCGGCCACGACGACGATCCGTTTCACATTTCCCCCTAAGGTGCCGACTCCGGTCGAGTCAGACATATGGGTAATGGCGGGGAAATTGTGGCGTCGGGGAAAGAGGGCCGGACAGGGTGCGTTCACGGATGATGCGCAATCGTGACAAGATCAACGGAACTTCGTGATCAGGTCCGTTCGTTCCGGATCGGGTGTGTCACGCATGCGAAAGGGCCCCGGGTTCACACCCGGGGCCCTTCGCGCGTTCGCGTCGGTGTCAGAAGACCGTCAGGAGACCACGACTTCGGCGCCGGGGCCGGACACCGAACCGTCCTCACCGATCTCGATGCCCATCTCGTCGGCGATGCGCATGGCCTCCTCGATCAGGGTCTCCACGATCTGCGACTCGGGGACGGTCTTGACGACCTGACCCTTGACGAAGATCTGGCCCTTGCCGTTGCCGGACGCGACACCGAGGTCGGCCTCGCGCGCCTCGCCGGGTCCGTTCACCACGCAGCCCATCACCGCCACGCGCAGCGGGACGGGGAAGTCCTTCAGCCCGGCCGTGACCTGCTCGGCCAGCGTGTACACGTCCACCTGCGCGCGCCCGCACGACGGGCACGACACGATCTCCAGACCGCGCTGCCGCAGCCCCAACGACTCCAGGATCGCGGTGCCGACCTTGACCTCCTCCACCGGAGGCGCCGACAGCGACACCCGGATCGTGTCGCCGATGCCCTCGGCGAGCAGCGCCCCGAACGCCACCGCCGACTTGATCGTGCCCTGGAACGCCGGGCCCGCCTCGGTCACGCCGAGGTGCAGCGGGTAGTCGCAGGCGGCGGCCAGCCGCCGGTACGCGTCGATCATGACGACCGGGTCGTTGTGCTTGACCGAGATCTTGATGTCGCGGAAGTCGTGCTCCTCGAACAGCGAGCACTCCCACAGCGCCGACTCGACCAGCGCCTCGGGGGTGGCCTTCCCGTGCTTCTCCAGCAGCCGCTTGTCGAGCGACCCGGCGTTCACGCCGATCCGGATCGGGACGCCCGCGTCCTTGGCCGCGCGGGCGATCTCACCGACCCGGTCGTCGAACTTCTTGATGTTGCCCGGGTTGACCCGGACCGCCGCGCAGCCCGCGTCGATCGCCGCGAACACGTACTTGGGCTGGAAGTGGATGTCGGCGATGACGGGGATCGGCGACTTGCGGGCGATCGCGGGCAGCGCGTCGGCGTCGTCCTGCGAGGGCACCGCGACGCGGACGATCTGGCATCCGGACGCGGTCAACTCCGCGATCTGCTGGAGTGTGGAGTTCACGTCGGCGGTGAGGGTCGTGGTCATGGACTGCACCGACACCGGGGCGTCACCGCCGACCGGAACGTTCCCGACCATGATCTGCCGGGACGCGCGGCGGGGAGTGCTCGGCCCCGGCGCGTCCCGCCCCTCGCCGCGGATGTTCGGCATTCCCAGTGAAACGCTCATCCCTCTCCTCATACTCGCAGCCCCAGACAAAGCCTAAGCGCAGTGGACGGTTGCCATGACGGCGACCCTGCGGTCATCGCGTGACCATTCGGTCGCGCCATGTGAACAGTTTGTGTCATTCGGGTAGCCGAAGCGGGTTGAACACGTCGGCGAGGATCAACAAGACCCCGAGTCCCACCAGCAGCAGGACCGCCAGGTAGGTCAGGGGCAGCAGCCGGGTCAGGTCGACCGTGCCCGGATCCGGACGGCCCCGGATCCGGTTGACGTGGGCGCGGGCGCGCTCGTAGCCGACCACCGCGAGATGGCCCCCGTCCAGCGGCAGCAGCGGCAGCACGTTCATCGCCCCGAGGAAGATGTTCAGCGAGACGACCAGCGACAGGAACAGCGCGACCTTGTCGCGGGCGGAGTTCGTCTCGGAGGCGAAGATCTGGCCGGACACGTCCGTCGCGCCCACCACGCTGCCGACCTGCCCACCGGGCGTGCTCTCCCGCTCCGGTGAGAACAGTCGCGGGATCGCCGACGGAAGATCCACGACGACCTCGCCGATGCCCGCGAAGGTGCGGCCGACGGCCCGTCCGGCGAAAACCGCGCCGTTCAGCGGCCCGGTCCGCTCATAAGTTCCGCCGACGACCTTCGCGGACATGCCGACGAACGGCCGCCCGTCCACCTCCGCGAGCCGGATCGGCAGCGTCACCGGCCCCGGCGCGCCGGGCCTTTGCACGACGACGCGGACGGTCTGGCCGGGCTCCGCCTTGTCGATGGCCCGGGTGAGGCCCGCCCAGTCGGAGACGGGCGTGCCGCCGAACGACACGACCCGGTCGCCCGCGCGCAGCCCGGCCGCGGCCGCCGGGGAACGCGGGCGGCCCCGCTCGCACTCGGCCCGGATCCCGGCGGGGACGCACGGCGTGACCTCCTCGACCGTGCTGGTCACCGTGCCGGACTGCGGCACGCCGACCGCCATCGCCATCACCATCAGCAGCAGGAACGCGAACACGAGGTTGGCGACGACGCCCGCCACGATCACGATGGCGCGGCGGCCCGCGGGCTGCCGGTAGAAGGCGCGCGGACGGTCCGCCGCGTCGATCCTCTCCAGCGGCGTATATCCGACGATCTTGACGAAGCCGCCGAGCGGGATCGCCTTCACGCCGTACTCGGTCTCGCCCCGGCGCACGGACCACAGGGTCGGCCCGAAACCCACGAAGTACTGCGTGGCCTTCATCCCGAACCGTTTGGCGGTCAGCAGGTGCCCGCCCTCATGGAGCATCACCGACAGCAGCAGCGCGACGACGAACGCCGCCGCGCCGAGAATGAAGGCCATCGGCCCTCCTCGGGGCTCACCCCGGGGAGGGCCCCGGGGACGTCAGTCGGTCCCGGTCAGTTCGGCGGTCAGCTCCCTCGCCTTCGTCCGCGCCCATCCGTCCGCCGCCAGGACGTCGTCCAGCGTCAACGCCCCGGCGGTGTCCGGACCGTGGGCGTCCAGTACCCGCGCGATCGTGTCGACGATCCCGAGGAACGGCAGCCGCCCCGCGCGGAACGCGTCCACACATTCCTCGTTCGCGGCGTTGTAAACGGCCGGGAACGTCCCGCCCAGCTCACCGGCGCGCCGGGCGAGCGCCACCGCGGGGAACGCCTCGTCGTCGAGCGGGAACAGCTCCCAGGTGTGCGCCCGGGTCCAGTCGACGGCGGGCGCGGCGTCCGGGACGCGGTCCGGCCAGTCGATGCCGAGCGCGATCGGCAGCCGCATGTCGGGTGGGCTCGCCTGCGCCAGCGTGGACCCGTCGGTGAACTCGACCATCGAGTGGATCACCGACTGCGGATGGACCATCACGCCGATCCGGTCCATGGGGACGTCGAACAGCAGATGCGCCTCGATGACCTCCAGCCCCTTGTTGACCAGGGTCGCGGAGTTGATCGTGATGACGGGGCCCATGTCCCACGTCGGATGGTTCATCGCCTGCTCGGGCGTGACATCGGCCAGTTCGGCGCGGCTCCGGCCGCGGAACGGACCGCCGCTCGCGGTCAGCACGAGCCTGCGCACCTCGTCGGCGCGCCCGCCGCGCAGGCACTGGGCGAGCGCCGAGTGCTCGGAGTCGACCGGAACGATCTGCCCCGGCCGCGCCCGCTCCTTCACGAGGGGGCCGCCGACGATGAGCGACTCCTTGTTGGCGAGCGCGAGCGTCCGCCCGGCGTCCAGCGCGGCCAGCGTGGAGGCGAGGCCGAGCGCGCCGGTCACCCCGTTCAACACCACGTCGCACGGCCACGCCGCGGTCTCCGCGACCGCGTCCGGACCGGCGACGATCTTGGGGAGGGGGAAGTCGCCGGAGGCGTAGCCGCGCCGCTTGGCCTCGGCGTAGAAGGCGAGCTGGAGTTCCTGCGCCGCGGACGCCTTGGCGACGGCGACGACATCGGGCCGGAACTCCAGGGCCTGCTCGGCCAGCAGTCCGACCCGTCCGCCGCCCGCGGCGAGACCGGCGACCCGAAACCTGCCGGGGTTGCGGCGGATGACGTCCAGCGCCTGGGTTCCGATCGAGCCGGTGGAGCCGAGCACCACCACCTCACGGGTGGGCGCGTTCACGCTTGAGAAAGACGACACCGCCCCATTGTCGCCCACAGGCTCACCCCACACCCGTACCAAGTTCCTGTCTCAACACACCCCCGCGCGAACGCGTGCCCCGCCCGACTGAACCGAACGGACCGCAAAGCGATGTCGCGTTCGCACAGGAACGGTCACGCAACGAACCGCCAAGCAAGCGCAGTGGGCCCGTCCTGCAATCAACACAACCTCAGCCCGCACCCGAACGCGTTACCCGCCCGGCGCAGCGACGCCGGAGGCGAGCGCAGCCGGGCGGATCGCGAAGCGATGCGCGTTCGCCCAGGGACGGTCACGTAGCGAGCCGCCAGGCGAGCGGAGTGGGCCGGTTCTGCAATCAACACAGCGAGCCGCCAGGCGAGCGCAGTGGGCCGGGCCTGCAATCAACACAGCGAGCCGCCAGGCGAGCGGAGTGGGCCGGGCCTGCAATCAACACAGCGGGAGGCGGAGGACCAGGCGGGCGCCGTACGCGCCGTCGCCGACATAGAGGCGTCCGCCGTGCAGGACCGCGATCTGCCTCGCGATGGCGAGGCCGAGGCCGCTGCCGCCGTCGGCGCGGCTGCGGGCGGTGTCGACCCGGGCGAACCGCTCGAAGATCCGTTCGCGGTCGGCGGGCGGGATGCCGGGACCGTCGTCGCGGACCTCGACGACCGCCTCCCCCGGCTCGGTCCGCACGGCCACCTCGATCATGCCGGCGGCGTGCCGTTCGGCGTTGGCGAGCAGGTTGAGCAGGACGCGGCCGAGCCGGGGCGGGTTCGCGTAGACCAGCACCCCGGACTCGGCCTTGACGGTGGTCGGGACGGGTGGGGCGCGGCCCGCCGCCACCGACTCCACCAGGGCGCCGAGGTCGAGGCGCTCGCGGTGGGCGAGGTCGCCGGAGTCGAGGCGGGCGAGGATGAGCAGGTCTTCGACGATGTGGTGCAGGCGGTCGACGTCGTTCAGGGAGCTGCGGAGCGTGTCGACGGGGTCGCCGTCGTCCGGGGCGTGGAGGGCCAGTTCGATGCGCGCCCGTAGCGCGGTGATGGGGGTGCGCAGCTCGTGGGACGCGTCGGCGATGAACGAGCGCCGTTGCAGGGCCGCGCTTTCCAGCTTGCCGAGGAGCGTGTTGACGTGGCCGGCGAGCCGCTCGACGTCGTCGCCGGTGGACGGCACCGGGACCCGGCGGTCGAGCTCGGCGTCGCCGATCACGGCCATGTCCGCCTGGAGCCGTGTCACGGGCCGTAGGGCCCACCGCATGGCCCGGCGGACCGCCCAGGCGATCAGGCCGACGCCGGTGAGGCCGAGCAGCGCCATGACCGTCGCGAGGATCCCGGCGGGCCGGGCGTCGGCGAGCAGGGACAGCGCGACGGCCGCCACGGCCACCGCGACCACCAGCAGGGAGCCGGCCGCGCCGATCGCGGCCGGCATCGCGCGGGCCCGCGCGGAACGAAACCGGTGGGGCCGATGGGGCCGGTGCGGCCGGACACGCGTTTCGGCGTTCCGGACCGACATGCCTCCTTTGTACGCAATATCTGTCCAATGAATGGCAAAGCCCTTGGGGGGCGATCGCATTTCCCCGGTCCGTGCCCGGCCCGGTCCGGCGGCCGTCCGACCCGCCAGGTGGCCCCTCCCACCAGGGGCCTAGCGTGGGCGTCCCCGGACGGCCCGGCGACACGGGAGGCTTTGCCACGCTTTTCACATGCGCCAAGGGTGACAACACCCTTGCCCGCCTATAAAGGAGTCACGTGACGACGACTCCCGCCAGGGGGATGGGGACATGGGCCAGACGGACGAGCCGACTGTGGACCCGGGTGGGCTGAGCCCGGCTCAGCGCCTCGGCGACGCCTGCGTCGTCTGCCGCAAGAGGTGGCCCCGGCCGCGCGTTCGCGTCGGCCGCCTGCCGGACTCGACCGGGGTGTTCGCGTGCGACGACTGCGCACCCACTCCGCCGGTACCCCGCGCACGGCGGGGCTCTCGGGGGTCGCGCACGAACGCCGGACGGCCCGTCGGGGAGCGGCCGTCGGCGATGACGACGGTGCCACCGTCATGGACGGACGCCGCCGTCGTGGAGGTCTCTCCAGGGAAAGGGTGACCCGGGCGTTCGGGGGGAAGTCCGGGACCACCCGTGAGGCGCGTCCGGCTGGGGGCGGTCGGGCGCGCCGGAGAGCCCTCTCCCGCCGCTACGTGTTCATCTTCGTGGACTGGATCCATGTCCGCGTCCACTCGGCGTAGTCGGTGCAGTCCTTCTTGTCGGACTCCTTGGGCTCGACCCCGCAGGCCTTCGCCGGCGCGTGCGCGAAGATGATCTCGTCGAGGTAGTCGCGGTCGCCGACATGGTAGGCGGCGCAGAAGCCCGGTTTGAGGCGGTCTCCGGAGCAGGCCTGCGGGTTGGCGGGCGCCACCCCCGTCCACTCGGCCACCTGCTGCTGGACGTCCGGGGACGCGGTCCACTGCAACCACTGGTACATGCAGTTCGGGTGCTGCACCCTCGCCCCGATCATCCAGGCGTCCATCCAGCCGGTCACGCCCTCGGACGGGATGACGCCCTGCACGGGACGGGAGGCTCGGTTCAAAACGTCCACCTGGTACGGCCAGGCCTGGCCCAGCACGGCCCGGCCGCCCGCGAACGCGCTGACGGCGTCGGCGGGCCTCTCCCAGTACTGCCCGACGTGCGGGCGCTGCGCGGCCAGGACGCGTCCGGCCGCCGCGAGCTGCTTCGGGGTCAGCGAGTACGGGTCGCGGATCTTCAGCTTGCGCCGCTCACGCTTGAGGTAGAGCGCGGCCTCGGCGATGGCGAGCGGGCTGTCCCGCATGACCAGCTTGCCGGAGTACCGGCGCGCCTCGTCGGGGTCGAACAGCGCGGCCCAGCTGCCGGGCGCCTGGACGGCCCTGGTGTCGTACATGAGGAGGTTGACGCCCCACACGTACGGGATGCCGTAGTGCTTGCCGTCGCGCCTGAGCAGGCCGCGCAGCTTCGGTTCCAGCTTCTTGTAGCCGTCCACGAGGTCGGGATTGACGGGGGCCACCTGATTCTCGGCGATGAGCCGTCCGGCCACCTCGGGGGGCGCGGCGACGCCGTCGTACCGGCGGTCCTCGTCGCGCATGAGCTCGGCCATCTCCTCGGGCGTCTTGACGACCTTCAGGCCGACCTCGCAGCCCGTGCGCTCCTGGAACGGCGTGACCCAGTCGACGCGCGGGTCGGTCCTGCCGCTCTCGACCACTCCGGGCAGCGTCAGGAGGTTGAGCATCCCCTCGCCGGGACCGAGGGTGCTCGCCACCTGGGCGAGGCCGACCGGCTCCTCCTCGTCGCCGCCGCGGACGCCGAGACCCGCGGCGGTCAACGCGAGGGCGACCACCACGGCCGCGCCCACCTTCACCCGCATCGTGGTCTTCAGCCGCATCCCGCTCCCCGAGTTCGCGCTCCGGACGACCCCGCGCCCGCGTGCGGGGCCCCGTCCGGCGAGCGTAGCGTCTCCGATCACCGCGGGGGCGCCGGACCCGCCCGCACGCCCGTGTGGTCACCCCTACGGCGCCGCGCGACCCGGTCGCACAGCCATTCCCGTCCGCCCCGGCGACCGCGCACGAGTTGTTCGCCGGTATCGCGGCATTTCTCCGCCGACCGCGAGGCGAAACGGCCGGAGATTACCAGGGATCGCGTCGCCTCACCGCTCCGTTCCATCTCTTGAAGGTGAGAACAGGCTTGCCTATTGGCACGCGATTGGAGTGAGAATTGCATGACCGAGGGAGTCGGACGATTTTCGGACGCGTTGTTAACGGAGAAACCACCGCGACCCCCGAGGGACGGCGGGTGCTGGCGTCCGCGCCATACACGGAGGTTGCTGGAGAGGGATATGGCGCGGGCTGCCGCCCTTCCCGGGGGTCGCGGCGGTCACCGGCGGGCGTGGCGAGGTTGGGGAACAGCGGATCACCTTGCAGTGCTGCCTGGCCACGCGATCGCCGGCACCCGACCGGACGGCGACGGTGTGACGCCTTCGAGAAGGAGGAGATTCGAAGGACGTCGCACGTCAGGCCGGGGGTCTTCGCTGGACGGCCGGTGCGGTCGGGGCCGGCCGGGCTCGGCGGAGGCCGAGGAGAAAGCGGAGAGCGTGACCACCTCGATCCGTGCGATGAGCCGCTGCGGCGTGTCGGCCTCCAGGAAGTCGCCGAGGTCGCGGCCCCTCGGCGGCAGTGCCCACCAGTGGCCGGTGAACGGGCCGAACCAAATGGTCCAGCCCGGAAATCGCCTTCCGAGCGCGTCCGCCTCTGCGGTGTGGTCGAACCCGGTCATCGCGCGACTCTCCTGCACATCCCGCTCCACCGAACCCTGCGGCTCCGGACCTGGTGTTTTCTACGACGAACCCTGACATTTAATTCATCTCAATTAATTGAGACAGTCAGATTGTGTCGCCGGACCCTGGGGCCGTCAATGGATGTTGGCATTATTCGTCCACCGCCGCGCGACGAAAATAAACGACGGGAACGGTGGAGCGGGTGCGACGGGCGGGGTCAGCCGCCGGTGGGGAAACCCAGGTTCACCCCGCCGTGACTTGGATCGAGCCAACGGGACGTGACGGCCTTCGTCCGGGTGTAGAAGTGGACGCCCTCCATCCCGTGCGCGTGGCTGTCGCCGAACAGCGAGTCCTTCCAGCCGCCGAAGGAGTAGTAGGCCATCGGGACCGGGATCGGCACATTGACGCCGACCATGCCGACCTCCACCTCGTTCTGGAAGCGGCGCGCCGCCCCGCCGTCGTTGGTGAAGATCGCGGTGCCGTTGCCGTAGGGGTTGGCGGAGATCAGCTCCATGCCCTCCTCGTACGACCCGGCCCGCACGATCGACAGCACCGGGCCGAAGATCTCGTCCTTGTAGGCGTCCATCTCCGGGGTGACATGGTCGAGGACGGTCGGGCCGAGCCAGAACCCGTCCCCGGCGCCGCCGAGGACCTGCGGGTCGCGTCCGTCGACGGCGAGCGTGGCGCCCTGCGCGACACCGCTGTCCACGTACGACGCCACCTTGTCGCGGTGCGCCCGGGTCACCAGCGGTCCCATCTCCGACTCCGGGTCGTCGCCGGGGCCGACCCTGAGCCCCGCGACCCGCTCCTTGATCTTCGCCAGCAGCTCGTCCCCGACCGGGTCGACGGCCACGATCACCGAGATCGCCATGCACCGCTCCCCCGCCGAGCCGAACCCCGCCGAAACGGCCGCGTCGGCGGCGAGGTCAAGGTCGGCGTCCGGCAGGACGAGCATGTGGTTCTTCGCGCCGCCGAGGGCCTGGACGCGCTTGCCGTTCTCCGCCGCCGTCGCGTAGATGTACCGGGCGATCGGGGTGGAGCCGACGAAGCTGACGGCCTTGACGTCCGGATGGTGCAGCAGCCCGTCCACCGCCGTCTTGTCGCCGTGGACGACGTTGAACACGCCGTCGGGCAGGCCCGCCTCCGCCCACAGCTCGGCGATCCGGACCGACGCCGACGGGTCCTTCTCCGACGGCTTCAGGACGAACGTGTTCCCGCACGCGATCGCCACCGGGAACATCCACATCGGCACCATCGCCGGGAAGTTGAACGGGGTGATCCCGGCCGCCACGCCGAGCGGTTGCAGGATCGAGTAGGCGTCCACGCGTGTCGAGACGTTCTCGGAGAACCCGCCCTTGAGCAGGTGCGGTATGCCACAGGCGAACTCGACGACGTCCAGGCCGCGGGCCACCTCGCCCGCCGCGTCCGAGACGACCTTGCCGTGCTCGGACGAGATCAGCCGGGCCAGCTCGTCCCGGTGCTCGTGCACCAGCTCGCGGAACCTGAACAGGACCCTTGTGCGCTTGGAGAGCGAGGCGTCCCGCCAGCCGGGGAACGCGGCCTTCGCGGCCGCCACGGCGGCGTCCACCTCCGGCCGCCCGGCGAAATCGACCGTTCCAACGACGCGTCCGGACGCGGGCTCGTAGATGTCGCCGCTCCGCGCGGCCTCCCCGTCGAACGGCTTCCCGCCGATCCAGTGCGTGACGTGCTTGCTCATCAGGCGGCTTCCTCGTCGACGGCTTCCAGGGACGCGACCAGGATGCCGAGGCCCTCGACGGCCTCGGCGTCGGTCAGGGTCATCGGCGGCGCCATGCGCACCACATTGCCGTAGAGGCCGCCCTTGCCGACGAGCAGTCCCCGCTCACGGGTCGCCTCCATCACGGCGGCCGCCAGCGGCGCGCTCGGCTCCCCGGTGCGCGGGTCGCCCAGCTCGACCGCGAACATGAGGCCCTTGCCCCGCACGTCCCGGACGATCGGCAGCCGCTCGCGCGCCGACGCCAGCCCGCCGATGATCGTCGCGCCCTGCCGGGCCGCGTTGGCCTGAAGGTCGTGGTCCAGGACGTAGTCCAGGGTCGCGTTCGCGGCGGCCATCGAGATCGGGTTGCCGCCGAACGTGGAGATCCCGACGGCGTGCAGACCGTCCATCAGGTCGCCGCGCGCCACGACCCCGCCGACCGCGAACCCGTTCCCGAGGCCCTTGGCGAACGTCATCATGTCCGGGGTGACGCCGTGGCCGCCGATGCCCCAGAAGCTCTGGCCGGTGCGTCCCCAGCCCGTCTGGACCTCGTCGGAGATGAACAGGACGCCGGACTCGTCCAGGACGCTCTTGTAGGCGGCGAACAGACCGTCCGGCGGCATCGTGAACCCGCCGACGCCCTGGATCGGCTCGGCGATCAGCGCGGCGACGTCCCCGCTGGTCGCGGTCGCGAGCACGTGCCGCAGGTCCTGCACGCACACGTCGATGTAGCGCTCGTCCGACATGCCCGCGAACTGCGGGAGGTGCCGGTCGGCGCCGTGCAGGAAGTGGACGTCCAGCGGCGAGAACGACACGTTCGTCCACGCGCGGTTCCCGGTGACGCCCGTCGCGGCGAACGACCGGCCGTGGTAGCTCTGCCGCATCGCGAGAACCTGCTGGCTGCGTCGCGCGTACGCGGCCAGCAGCAGCGCCGTCTCGTTGGCCTCCGTCCCGGAGTTGGTGAAGAACACCTTCGCGTCCGGAATGCCGGACAGGCGGGCGATCTTCTCGGCCAGCTCGATCTGCCCGCGCAGCAGGTACGCGGTGGAGGTGTGCACGACGCCGGTGGCGAGCTGCCGTTCCACCGCCTCGCGCACCTCGGGCACGTCGTAGCCGAGCATGTTCGTGAGGATGCCGGTGAAGAAGTCGAGGTAGCCCTTCCCCTCGGCGTCGGTCACACGGTTCCCCTTGCCGCCGACGATCTCGATGGGGTCCTGGTAGTTGAGCGCCAACCAGGACGGCATGACCGCCCGGTGGCGCGCGAGCAGTTTCGCGTGTTCCGACATGTGTCCAGTCTCATACCGTTCGGACGGCGCGGAAACCCGCAGAGTGTCACGACCGGGCGTCTCCCGTTAACGCTCTGCTCGCGCCCGACACCCTGTCACCAATTGATCATCAGCCTTGACACCCTGTCCGGATATCATCGCGGGTGATGCTGCCCACAGTCGACGACGTCCTCCAGCTCGACGCGGTACGCCGCGGGCAACCGCATGTCGTCGCGGGCGCGGACCGCACCGGCAACCGGGTCCGCTGGGTGCACGTCGCCGAGGTCACCGACATCGCGCATCTGCTGCACGGCGGCGAACTCGTCCTCACCACCGGGATCGCGCTGCCGGACGAGCCGGAGCGGCTGCGCGCCTACATCACCGACCTCGCCGAGGTCGGGGTGAGCGGCCTGATGATCGAGCTCGGCCGCCGCTACCTCAGCGTCCTGCCGCCCGCCCTGATCGGCGCGGCCGAGGACCACGGCCTCCCCGTGATCGTCCTGGCCCACGAGCCCGCGTTCGTCGACATCACCGAGTCGGTGCACGCCCGGATCGTCCAGGACCAGTTCGCCGAGCTGCGCGCCTCGGAGCGGCTCCACGAGATCTTCACCCAGCTCTCCGTCGAGGGCGCCTCCACCGACGAGGTCGTCCGGCAGGTCGCCTCGCTCGGCGGGCATCCGGTCGTCCTGGAGAACCTCGCCCACCAGGTCCTCGCCGCCGACGCGAGCGGCGCCGACCCCTCGGAGCTGTTGTCGGCGTGGGAGACCCGTTCCCGCGCCGTCCGTCCCGGCCGCCGCACCGGCTACGACGAGGCGTCCGGCTGGCTGGTCACCATGGTCGGCGCCCGCGGCGAGGACTGGGGGCGGCTCATCATCGACCTCGGCGCGCCGCCGTCGGCCCGCGAGACGGTCCTGATCGAGCGGGCCGCCACCACCCTCGCCCTCGGCCGCCTGCTCGACCGGCACGCCGAGAGCGTCGAACGCCAGGCCCACGGGACGATCATCGCCCGGATCCTCGCGCACGCCTACTCCGACCCGCAGGAGGCCGCCGCCCGCGCCCGGGCCCTCGGCGTCCCCCTGTCCGGCCGCCGTCTCCTCGGCGTGGTGCTGCGACACCGCGGCCCCGGCACGTCCGCGCCGCCCGTCGGTGAACTCTCCGCGCTCGCCGAGTCGGCCGCCGCCGCCTGCAAGGACGCCCGCCTCGCCGCCCTCGTCGGCGTCCTGGACGAGGGCGGCCCGCACGCCCGCGTCGGCGTCCTGGCCTCCCTGCCCGCCCGCACCGACGTCGAGACGGCCCTCACCGACGTCGCCACCCGCATCCGCAAGCAGTGCGGCGACACCGTCATGGCCGCCGGCTCCGTCGTCGAGACGATCCGCGACGTCCGCCGCTCCTTCCTGGAGGCCGAACAGGTCGCCGACGTCGCCGCCCGCGGCTCCGGCGCCCGCCTCTTCTACCGCCTCCCCGACCTGCGCCTGCGCGGCCTCCTCCACCTCCTCCGCGACGACGCCCGCGTCCAGACCTTCGTCGAACGCGAACTCGGCCCGCTCCTGGAGTACGACGCCCAGCGCGGCAGCGACCTCACCCGCATCCTGGAGCTGTACCTGGAGTCCGGCCGCAACAAGGCCGTCGCCGCCCAACAGGCGC
Source organism: Actinomadura pelletieri DSM 43383 (assembly GCF_003634705.1). GTDB lineage: Bacteria > Actinomycetota > Actinomycetes > Streptosporangiales > Streptosporangiaceae > Spirillospora > Spirillospora pelletieri. The sequence goes on from NZ_RBWU01000003.1 coordinate 859,771, forward strand.
ACCTGTCCCGCCCAGCCTTCTACGAACGCCTCCGCCGCATCGAACGCGTCCTGGACGCCGACCTCGACGACGTCGAGTCCTGCGTCTCCTTCCACGTGGCCCTCCTGGCCCTGAGCTCCGTCCGCTGGGAACGCCCCTGAAACCCCTCACAATCCGTAACCTGGTCCCTACAGTAGGGACCAGGTTGCTAGGCTCATCTGCATTGGGGACGCGGAGTTCAGACCCGCTCGGCTGGGAGGACACCATGAGGGCAATGCCGGCGGACGACATGCCTGACCCCGAGCGGCCTTCCAGCCTCCGGCGAGCCGACGTCCACGGACGGAATGAAGATCACCGACGCGACGAGCCTCTGCCGCCTTGGATCATTCCTCCCGCGGAAGGCTTCAAGGCAGAAGATCTTGACCACCTTCCGCAATTGCCCTCTCACGCAGAGTTGATCGATGGCAGCATCGTCCTCGTGAGCCCCCAGTCCTTCTTCCACATGCTGACGGTTTCGCTGCTCGAAGGGGCTCTTCGCCTTCAGGTTCCTGAAGGGCTGCGTGTCAGCCGCGAGATGACGGTCACGCTGGCCGACCGGCAGCGACCGGAGCCCGACATCCTCGTCGTGGACGCCAAGGGCGTGACCGGGCGAGATCAGACCTCGTACAAACCTGAGCACGTGGTTCTCGCCGTCGAGGTCGTGTCGCAGGAGTCCGAGATACGAGACAGGGAGCGCAAACCCCAGCTGTACGCCGAGGCGGGCATCCCTCATTTCTGGCGTGTGGAGAACAGCGCCGGCCGGCCCATGGTCTGTGTCTTCGAACTCGACGCTGGCACCAGGAAGTATGTGGCGACCGGGATCCACCATGATCGGCTGAAGCTGACGGTGCCGTTCGACATCGACATCGACCTGACCGAGATCGACCGGCTCTGACCCGGGTCTCGCGCACCGCGCGGCGACGGCATTCCGCTGATCCGGTGGCATGGACGCGTGCGCGGGCTCTGGACCTCAGGCACACGGCACAGGTCACCCAACCAAGCACTCGGTCAAGGGCATGCGGGTGAGCAGGGGATTTCGGGCAGGACATGGGGCGCGGGGGATGTAGGTCGGCGCGGCGCCGGGCAGAACCATCAGGTGGGACGTCGTCAAAGTCCGCGCACCTTCGGGGTGGAGGAGGAGCTGCTCCTCGTCGCCCCCGAGACCGGCGCGCCGCAGGCCGTGTCGGGCTCGGTCATCCGGTACGCCCGCCGCCACGACGAGCTGTTCCTCACCCGTGGGCGCCGCTCGAAGCCTCTGGAGCCCGAGTTGCAGCGCGAGCAGCTGGAGACCGCCACCCCGGTGTGCACCTCGCTCACCGAGATCTCCGAGCACGTCAGGTCGGCGCGGCTCGCCGCGGCGCAGTCGGCGGCCGGGGTCGGCGTCTCGGTGGCGGCGCTCGCGACGTCGCCGGTCGCGGTCCGCCCGTCGCTGACCCCGTCGCACCGCTACCTGCGGATGGCGAACGCCTACGGGCCCGCCGCCGCCGAGCAGCTCACCTGCGGTTGCCACGTCCATGTCGGCATCGAGTCGCCGGACGAGGGCGTCGCCGTCCTCGACCGGATCCGGCCGTGGCTGCCGCCGCTCCTGGCGCTCAGCGCGAACTCCCCGTTCTGGCAGGGCGCCGACACCGGCTACGACAGCTGGCGGCACCAGGTGTGGGGACGCTGGCCGTCCAGCGGCCCGACCGAGCTGTTCGGCTCCGCCAAGGCGTACCGGGCGACGGTCGAGGCGCTGCTCGCCACCGGCGCGCTCATCGACGAGGGAATGATCTACTTCGACGCGCGGCTGTCCCGGCGCTACCCGACCGTGGAGATCCGCGTCCCGGACGTGTGCCTGGACGCCGACGACGCCGTGCTGATGGCCGCGCTCGTCCGGGCCCTGGTCGACACCGCCGCGGGCGCCTGGCGCGACGGCGAACCGCCCGACCCGGTGCGCGCCGACCTGATGCGGCTGGCGATGTGGCGCGCCGGACGGTCGGGGCTGCGCAACGACCTCGTCCACCCGACCACCCTCCGCGCCGCGCCCGCGCACCAGGTCGTCGCCGCCCTCCTGGAGCACCTCGCCCCCGCCCTCGACCGGTCAGGCGATCTGGAGACGGTCACCGGGCTCTTGCACGGCGTCCTCGAACGCGGCAACGGCGCCCAGTTCCAGCGCGCCGCCTACAGCCGCGCCCACGACGTCACCGCCGTTGTCGCGACCGCCGTCACCCGAACCGTCACGGTGTGACCCAAGCCCGCCCAACGCGTCGTGGGCTCTTGGGGAGGGCGCACGGCGCGTTGGGCCTGGGGCGAGGTGTCAGCGGTGGCGTTTCTGGAAGGGGAGGTAGCGGTCGGCGCGGCGGTGGCGGGCGAGGAGGCCGGTGGACTCGACGGCGAGGATGCGGTCGAAGCGGAAGGCGCGGACGCCGCGGCGCATTCGGCACCAGCCGACGAGGTACCAGTGGTCGCGGTGGACGAGGCAGGTGACGGGCTCCACCTCGCGGATGGTGACATTGGCGTGGACGTCGCCGTAGCAGAGCCGGACGACGCGGTGTTCGGTGATGGCGGCGGCGATCACGCGGGCCCGGTCGGAGGTGGCCGCCTCCAGGGGCGTGGTGAGGGTGGCGAGCGTGGTGGTGACCACATCGTCGTGGGGCGTGGCGTCGAGGAGGGTGTGCAGGGCGCGGCGCGCGGTGGTGGCCTGGGGGCCGGTGCCGAGGTGGGCGAGGGAGAGCGCGAGTGCGGCGATCTCCGCGGCGGAGAGTGCGGTGGGCGTGGTGTGTGGGTGCGTCGCAACGTTCGCCATGGTTCGATTATATGTTCGAGTGCCGACATTCTGGAGGGCCGTGGACGCTCCGATCGAGTCACGTGACGCACAGCGGGGCCGCCCGGCCTGATCGCTTGAGAAGGCGACCTTCCATGCGGAAAACTTGGGCCGCAAAACAGGCTCTAATCGGGCGAATCGGGGGCGAGCATGGGCCGATCGTGGACCGGCGTTGAGTGAGGCGCGGCTGGACCGGCCCCCGATGAGCCGAGACGAGGCGGACCGCGCGTTGGCGCGGCTCAAAGAGGAGAGGGAACGCATCGGCGCGGCACTGCTCGAACTGGAGGCCCACCAGGGCTACCAGTTGCTGGACGGCGCGTCGCTGGACGGTGAGACGCGACGCGTCCAGTCCGAGGTGCGCGCGGGAGTGGCGTCGCTGTGGGCCCTGTTCGACGTGTACGGGCGGGCGCTCGACGCGGCGGAGGATCTTCGGGCTCGCCATGCCAAGCCGGGGCAGGCTCAGCTCAAGGAGCTGACCTGGCTGCTCTCGGGTCCCTCGGTCGAACTGCCCGCCGAGGAGGTGCCGCTCCGGCGGCGGACGCTGCTGTCGGTCCCGTCCGGCGAGAAGCTGACGCTCCGGGCCGCCGTCGAGCGGATGACGCCGCTGTACGAGGCGGCCGCCCAGGCGATCGCCGCGCTGGACGAGGTGTGGTCGGCGCTGCTGTCGCGGCTCGCCGAGGTGGAGGCGGAGCGGCGGGCGGCGGAGGAGCTGCTGGAGTCCCTCGGCGGCACCGAGCCGGAACTCGACCGGCTCCGCGCCGATCTCGAGGCCGTCGCCGTCGTCGTCCGCGGCGATCCGATGGCCCTGGCGCGCGGCGGCCGGGCCGACACCGCCAAACTGGACGCGATTCTGACCGGGCTCGCGGAGGTCCGTCGCGGGTTGGAGGAGGCGGAGCGGCTCCGGGACGGGTTCGCCGACCGGATCCGCGGCGTCGCCGGCGTCCTGGAGCGGCTGCGCGACACGGAGGCGGAGGCCCGCCGGGTCCGGGACGAGGTCCTCGCGAAGATCGTCAAGCCGACGCTGCCCGAGTTGCCCGAGGTGTCCGCCGCGCTGGCCGACAGGCTCGCCGCCGTGGGACGTCCGGAGCGCGGCCACGGTTGGCACGACGTCTCGGCGCGGATCCTCGACCTGGAGAAGGCGGCGAACCACGCGCTGGACCGGGCGCGGGACGCCGTCACCATGATCAGCGGCCTCCTGGACCGGCGCGAGGAACTACGCGGCCGGCTGGAGGGATACCGCATGAAGGCCGCGAGACTCGGCCACGCCGAGGACGCCGAGCTTGTCGACATGTACGAGCGGGTCCGCGAGCTGCTGTGGACGTCCCCCTGCGATCTTCGGAAGGCGACCGTGACACTGTCCGGATACCAGCAGGCCATCAACGCCCGGGTGAAGGGAGCCGACCGATGAGCCAGTGCGCCGAGCCGGGCTGTACCGGGACGATCGACGGCGGTTACTGCGTCCTGTGCGGCGTGGCCGCCTCCTCGTCCCCCGCCCCGCCCGCACCCGGCGCGTGCACGCGACCGGGATGCGCCGGGAGGATCTCCGACGGCTACTGCGACGTCTGCGGCAGTCCCCCGGCGAGCGTCCCGAGCGTGCCCGCGCCCCGGCCGCCGGTCGCCGTGCCCGACGACTCCTGCCCCATGCCCGGCTGCACCGGGACGATCATGGACGGCTACTGCGACGTCTGCGGCGCGCCGCCCGCCCACACGACCCTCACGTCCAGGGCCGAGGCGTCGGGCCGCTCGGGTTCGATGGGAACCGGCTCGTCCGTGCGGACGGGCAGCACCCGCACCGGGTCGGGGCGCTCGTCCGGCCGTCGCGGGATGCTCGGCGCCGGGCTGGTCGAGGTGCCGCGCGTCCCGTACCGCGACCCGTCCACGGCGGTGCTGAGCGATCCGCAGGTCGCCGAGGGCAAGCGGTTCTGCAGCAACTGCGACCATCCGGTCGGGCGTGGACGCGGCGGGCAGCCGGGCCGCACCGAGGGCTTCTGTCCCAAGTGCGGCGCCCGGTTCTCCTTCACCCCGAAGCTCCGTCCGGGCGATCTCGTCGGCGGGCAGTACGACGTGCTCGGCTGCCTCGCGCACGGCGGCCTCGGCTGGATCTACCTGGCCAAGGACCGCAACGTCAGCGACCGGTGGGTGGTGCTCAAGGGCCTGCTGGACAGCGGTGACGCCGACGCCAGCGCCGCCGCGGCGGCCGAGCGGGCCTTCCTCGCCGAGGTCGAGCACCCGAACATCGTCAAGATCTACAACTTCGTCCAGCACGACGGCGACGGCTACATCGTCATGGAGTACGTGGGCGGCCGGTCGTTGAAGGACATCCTGCTCGATCAGCCGCAGCCCGCGGGCGAGAAGCACCTGCCGCTCGCGCAGGCCATCGCGTACGGGCTGGAGGTGCTGCGCGCGTTCGAGTACCTGCACGCGCAGGGACTCGTCTACTGCGACTTCAAACCGGACAACGTGATCCAGTCCGAGGAGCAGCTCCGGCTGATCGACCTCGGCGGTGTCCGGCGGCTGGACGATCCGAGCGGCGCCATCTACGGCACCGTCGGCTACCAGGCGCCCGAGATCGCCGACGCCGGGCCGTCGATCTCGTCCGACCTGTACACGGTCGGCCGGTCGCTGGCCGTGCTGAGCTTCCCGTTCCGCGGCTTCACCCGGACGTTCAGCACCTCGCTCCCGCCGCGCTCGGACGTGCCGGTCCTCCAGCGGTTCGAGTCGTTCGACCGTTTCCTGCGCAGGGCGACGCACCCCGACCCGGAGCGGCGGTTCCAGGACGCGGCGGAGATGGCGGAGCAGCTCACCGGCGTGCTGCGGGAGGTGCTGGCCGCCGAGGACGGGACGCCGCGTCCCGCCCCCTCCGGGCTGTTCGGCCCCGAACGGTTCACGACCCGGATGGCGGGCGGCGAGTCGGAGGTGTCGGCGCTGCCGCCCGTCCCGCCCGAGGTGGCCGCGGCGGCGCTGCCGGTGCCGCTGGCCGACGGGTCCGACCCGGCCGCCGCGTTCGTCTCCGGATTGAGCGCGCTGGAGCCGGAGCAGGTCGTGGAGGCGGTGAAGAACGCGCCGGAGCGCACGCCCGAGGTCAGGTTGACGCTCGCCCGCGTGAAGATCGAGCTGGGCGCGACGGTCGAGGCCACGGACCTGCTGGACGAGCTGACCGCCGAACGTCCCGGCGACTGGCGGGTCGACTGGTACCGGGCCGCCGGGCTCCTGGCACAGGGACGCACGGCCGAGGCCGAGCCCTGGTTCGATCGGCTGTACGAGCTGCTGCCCGGCGAGGCCGCGCCCAAGCTGGCGCTCGCCTACTGCCGAGAACATACGGCGCCGCGGGACGCGGTCCGCCTGTACGAGATGGTGTGGCGCACCGACCAGAGTTACATCAACGCGGCGTTCGGCCTCGCCCGCGTGCATCTGGCGGCGGGTGACCGCCGCGCGGCGGTCGCCGCGCTGGACTCGGTGCCGAAGATCTCGATCCAGTACGTGCCGGCGCAGGTGGCGGCGATCGCGACGGTGGTGCGCGGCCGCAACCCCGCGGAGCTGACGGCCGCCGACCTGGTCGGCGCGGGAGACCGTCTCACCGCCCTCGACCTGGACGCCGAGCGGCGCGACCGGCTCGCCGCCGAGGTGCTGGAGGCCGCGCTCGACTGGCTCCTGGACGGGCCGGGCGCGGCGACCGGAGCGCGGGGCGGCTCCGTCCTCGGCACGCCGCTGGCCGAGCCGAAGCTGCGCCGCCTGCTGGAGTCGACGTACCGGGAGCTGGCGCGACGCACCCGGGACCGGGACGAGTGCCGGCGGCTCGTGGACTCGGCGAACGCCGTCCGGCCGAGGACGCTGCTGTGACCGGCGACCCGAACGCCGCGAAGGCGGCGGAGCTGGCCTGCCCCGCCTGCGGGGAGATCGTGTTCGCGGGCGAGGTCTTCTGCGAGGAGTGCGGGCACCGGCTCACCGAGGCGCCGCCCCCGGAACCACCCGCCGAACCTGCCCCCGTCGCGGAGGCGGTCGCCGGCCCGGCCGGACGTCCCTGCCCGGGGTGCGGCGGGACGGTGATCGACGCGGACGGTTACTGCGGTTCGTGCGGGCTGCGCCAGCCCGCCGAACGCGACCACGTCGAGATGACGGTCACCGCCGCCCGGGGCGGGACCAACGGGACACGGCCGGTGCTCGCGGCGGGCGCGAGCGACCGCGGCCGGCGTTACAGCCGTAACGAGGACGCGCTCGCCATCGTCGCGCACACCACCGGGGTCGCGGCCGTGGTGTCCGATGGCGTCGGCTCGTCGCAGCGTCCCGACGACGCCTCCCGCACGGCCGCCGAGACGGGCGTCGCCGAACTGGTGGCGCGTCTGGACGCGGGCGAGGACCCGGAGGACGCCACCCGGCTCGCGGCGTTGCGGGCCGCCGCCGCCGTCGCCGCGCTGGGCACGTCCCCGGGCGACGCGCCGTCCTGCACGTACGTGTCGGCGGTGACGCGGGGCGCGGCGGTCACCATCGGCTGGGTCGGCGACAGCCGCGCGTACTGGCTGTCCGCGGACGGCGCCGTCGAGTCCGCCGAGGAGCTCGAGGACGTCGATGCCGCCGAGGTCAGCACCGGGGACATGGCGGAGCTGGGCCCGTCCCGCAGGCTCACCGACGACGACTCGTGGGCCGCGTTCATGGTGGCCGAGGGGTCGCTGACCGAGGCCGAGGCCGAGGCGCACCCGAACGCGCACGTCATCACGGCCTGGCTGGGCGCGGACGCCGGGGAGGTCCGCCCGCACGTCGCCTCGTTCCGTCCCGCCGGGCCCGGCACGCTGCTGGTGTGCAGCGACGGCCTGTGGAACTACTTCCCGGAGGCCCACGACCTCGCCGCGCTCCTGACCCGCGACCCCGAGCTCCCCGCCGACGGGTCCGACATGTCCACCGCGACCGATCCGGCGACCGATCCGCTCGGCGCCGCGCGGACGCTCGTCCGTCACGCCCTGGACGCGGGCGGTCGCGACAACATCACGGTCGCCGTCATCCCGCTTCCGTCCCCCGCCGCCCCGCAGAGCAGCATCCCTCAGAGCACGTCGCCGAGCACGGAGCAGCCCCGATGAGCGAGCAGCCACAGTTCACCGTCAGGATCGACCAGAACAAGTACCTGCCCGAGGGCGGCCGCGAGGTGCACGCCATCGTGTCCGTCGAGGCGACCGCGGCCGAGGGAGCCGCGCCCGTCTCGGCGTCCACCCGGGCGTCCGAGGTCATCATCATCGACACCTCGGGTTCGATGTCCTACCCCGACACGAAGCTGCGGTCGGCGATCGCGGCGGCGAAGGTCGCGATCGACACGCTGCGCGACGGCGTCGAGTTCGCGGTCGTGTCCGGTTCCAACGACGCCAAGATGGTCTTCCCGGCCCGGCCCGGACTGGTCGCCGCGACCCCGCAGAGCCGGGAGCAGGCGAAGGTCGCGTTGAACAGGCTGAAGGCGTCCGGCGGAACCGCGATCGGATCGTGGCTGCGCCTCGCCGACGAGCTGTTCGACGACGAGCAGGGCGGCATCCGGCACGCGATCCTGCTGACGGACGGCAAGAACCAGCACGAGACGCCCGAGGAACTCGACGCCGTGCTGGCCCGCTGCGAGCGCCGGTTCGTGTGCGACTGCCGCGGCGTCGGCACCGACTGGGAGGTCGCCGAACTCCGCAAGGTCGCCTCCGCGCTGCTCGGCACGGTCGACATCGTCGCCGACCCGGCCGGTCTCGTCGCCGACTTCCAGGCGATGACGGAGGCGGCGATGGGCAAGTCCGTCGCGGACGTCGCGCTGCGGGTGTGGACGCCGCAGACCGCGAACCTGAAGTTCGTCAAGCAGGTCCTGCCGTCGGTGGAGGACCTGACCGGCAGGCGCGTCGAGTCGGCTCCGCAGGCGGGCGACTACCCGCTCGGCGCGTGGGGCGCCGAGGCCCGTGACTACCACATCTGCGTGGAGGTGACACCCGGCGAGGTCGGCAAGGAGCTGCGCGCCGCCTGGGTGAAGCTCGTCGTCCCCGGGGCGCCCGGCGAGGAGGCGCGGGTCCTCGCGACCGGCAACGTCCTGGCGCAGTGGACGGACGACGAGGCGCGGTCCACGAAGATCAACGCCCGGGTGGCGCACTACACGGGCCAGGCGGAACTGGCCGCCGCCATCCAGGAGGGACTGCAGGCCCGCAAGGACGGCGACTTCGACACCGCGACCGCGCGGCTCGGCCGGGCCGTGGTGCTGGCGAACGAGGCCGGTAACGACGAGATCACCTCGATGCTGCGCCGGGTCGTGGACGTCGTCGACCCGGGGACCGGCACCGTCCGGCTGAAGCGCGAGGTCAACAAGGCCGACGAGATGGAACTGGACACCCGGTCCAGCAAGACCGTCCGGACGCGCAAGGACGAGACCGTGACGACCCTTCGGGGCGAGGGCTGAGCATGTCGACCTGCCCCAACGGACACTCCTCGCGGGCGGCCGACTACTGCGACGTCTGCGGCGAACGCATGGTCCCGTCCTCCCCCGCGTCCCCGGCCGGCGAGGGCATGAGCGCCTCGGAGCCGCGGCCGCCGTACGCGCCGCCGCCACCGGCGAGCGGGCAGGGCGGGCCGCGGCCGTGTCCCGACTGCGGAACGCCCGGCACCGACCGTTTCTGCGAGGCGTGCGGCTACGACTTCGCGACCGGCGGCGGACGGCCCACACCACGGACGGCCCCGGCCAACCCGGCCCCACCCGTCCCTCCGCTTTCGCCTCCGCCTTCGCCGCCGCCTTCGGCCCCGCCTTCGCCGCCGGAGCCCCAGGCCCGGCCCGCCCCCGCGGCGCCCGCGACCGTGTGGACGGCGGTCGTCACGGCCGACCGTGACTACTACGACTCGATCATCGCCGAGGAGGGCCCCGACTCGGCGTCCCTCACGTTCCCGCCGTACGCGCCCGAGCGGCGGATCACGCTCACCGGGCAGCAGGTGCGCATCGGACGGCGCGGCTCGTCACAGCCGTCCCCGCCCGAGATCGACCTGCGCGAGCCGCCCGAGGATCCGGGCATCTCCCACGTCCATGCCGTCCTGCTCGCCAAGCCGGACGGCACCTGGACGCTCGTCGACCCCGGCTCCACCAACGGGACGTGCATGAACGGTTCGATGGAGCCGATTCCGAACAACGTGGAGGTCCCCGTCTCCGACGGTGACCGGATCCATGTGGGCGCGTGGACCACGATCACGCTCATCCGAGGCGAGGCGACATGACGGCCGTTCCGCAGGTCCCCCCGGCAGGGCGACCCGACCCGTCCGCGCCCGGGCGACCCGACCCGTCCGCGCCCGGGCGATCCGGCTCGCTCGCGCACCGGCGGTCCTCCGGCCGGCTGTGGCGGACGCCCGAACAGTCCCCGACCGGCGTCGCGCGGCTGCTCCCCCGCACGGTCGCGGCCCGCGTCCGGACGTTGACGGCGGTCGCGGCCGTCCTGCTCGTGGCGCTGCTGGCCATCGCGTGGTGGGCGATCGCGAACGCCCGTGAGGGCGTCCGGGTGATCGGACACGACGCGGGCCCGCAGGTCGTCGCGACCGGCGACCTGTACTCCCGGCTCACCGACATGGACGCGCAACTGGCCAACGCGCTGCTGATCGGCGACGCCGCGGGCGGCGGGCGCGACCAGGCCCTCGCCCGCTACGACGAGAACCGGCGGAAGGCGGGCGACGCGCTGCTCAAGGCCACCAAACTCGCCGACGAGCGGACCGAGGACAACACGGCCCGCGACGTCCTCGACGCACTGGGCCGCTACGAGCGCCTCGCCGGGCAGGCGCTGCTGCTGGACCGGCAGTCCCCGCACGCGTCCGGACCGCCGTCGCAGCGGGTCATCGACCTCTACCGGCAGGCGTCCGACCTGATGAAACTGGACCTGCTGCCCAAGGCGTACAACCTCACGCTCGACAACGGCACCCTCGTCCGGCACACCTACGAGGACAAACGGTCGGCCGTCCGCACGGGCCGCACCTGGGTCCTCGTCACCGGGACGGCGCTGCTCGCCGTCCTCGCCGGTCTCCAGTTGTTCCTGGCGAGACGCTTCCGCAGGCTGCTGAACGTCCCATTGGCGGCGGCCACACTCGGCACCCTCCTGCTCGTCGTCGCGGGCGCCGCGATGCTGTCCGGCCAGGCGAGCCACCTCCGCAAGGCCAAGCAGGAAGGCTTCGACTCGATCCTGGCGCTGTCCCGGACCCGCGCCATCAGCAACAGCGCCGCCGCCGACGAGACCCGGTTCCTGCTCGACCCCGGACGGGCCGACGCCTACGAACAGGTCTATCTGAGCAAGTCCCAGACCGTGCTGTACCTGAAGGCGGGCAATCTGACCGAGTACAACGCGGCCGTGCAGAAGAACCTGTCATTCGAGCCGGGGCGCGCACCGTTCCTCGGTTTCCTGGGCACGGAGGCCAACAGACCGACCGAGTCGGACGAACGACGCGCGCAGCTGGTCGACGCCCTGAACAAGGTGCTGAAGAACTACCAGAAGGTTCAGGCGAACGACCGTCAGATGAGGAACCTCGTCCACAGCCGAAAACGCGCTGAGGCTGTCGCCGCCCGTGGAACGTCCGCGGCCGACTTCACCGAATACGACCGGTCTTTGCTGGCGCTGGCGGGCATCCACCAGAAGGCGTTCGACGAGGCCGTGAAGGACGGCGACGACGGGACGCGCGGCTGGTACACCGTGCTGCCGATCGCGGGCGCCGCCATCGCCCTGCTCGTGCTCGTCGGCGTCCGCCCCCGCCTGGCGGAATACCGGTGGTCCAAGTGAAGCGCCGGGTCATCGCGGCGCCGCTCACGGCGATCGTCCTGGCGTCGGCCACCGCCTGCGGCATCGCCGACGCGAACGAAACCTCCGTCGCCACCAAGGACGCGCTGGTCATCGGCGTCAACACCGACCAGCCGGGCGTCGCCGAACGCACCGAGAGCGGCTCGCACGAGGGCTTCGACATCGACATCGCCCGCGAGATCGCCAAGCGTCTCGGCGTCACCGACGTCACCTTCACCCGGGTCACCTCGGCGACACGGGAGCAGATGATCCAGGACGGTACCGTCGACCTCGTCGTGGCCAGCTACTCCGTGACGCCCGAACGCAAGGTGAAGGTGTCGTTCGCGGGCCCCTACTACGTCGCGCACCAGGATGTCCTCGTCCGCGGGTCCGACGCCGCGATCCGGAGCATCCATGACCTGGCGGGCCGGCGACTCTGCCGGGTGCCCGGCTCGGTCTCGTTCCCCCGCGTCCACGACGAGCAGGGCATCGCCGCGCGGCCCGTCGACGCGGTCGGCTACTCCGACTGCCTCACCGGACTGACCGCCGGGACCCTGGACGCCGTCTCCACCGACGACCTGATCCTCGCGGGCCTCGCGGCGAAGGCGTCCGGGAACGGCCGCGACCTGCGGATCGTTAACGCCCCGTTCACCGACGAGCCGTACGGGGTCGGCATCCGGAAGTCCGACGTGGAGGGCTGCGAGGCCGTCAACAAGGCCATCACGCAGATGTACCAGGACGGCACCGCCCCCCGGCTGCTGACCAAATGGTTCGCCCCCGTCGGCCTCAAGGTCACCACGACCGTCCCCCAATTCGAGGGCTGCGTCTGAATCACATCACCAAGCGCACATATTCAACTACCGAACGGCACCGCCGGGCTCAGTGAGACCGGTCGGCCACTGAGATCAGTCGGTTACGTAAGTGCCGGAAGGCGCGCGTGATCGTAAGTTATGGTCGCGAACAAAACCCGTTCCGGTAAGCACAGGAGTGCAATGACGACGGTCATCCTGGTGGTGATGTGCGTCGTGGTGGGGGCGCTCGAACTCTACGCGGGCAAGCAGAGCCGGGACCAGGCGAACGCCTTCTCCCGGCGGATCGAAGAACTGAACGAGCAGGTCACCAAGCAGAACAACGTCCTCGTCACGGTGGGCGAACGGCTCAGCGCCGACCTCACCCGCGTCAAACAGGACGTGCTGCCCGCGCTCGACACCCGCCTCCGGCAGAACACCGGGCAGGTCGAGGAACTCGCGGGCCTCGTCCACCAGGCCGACGACTTCCTGCGGAAACAGGCCGACCGGCTACGCGACCTCGAACAGCAGCGGATCACCCTCACGGCGCTCCGCCGCAAACTGACCGAGGTGGAGACGTCCGTCCGCGCCGTCACCCGGACCGGCGCCGAGGCGATCGAGGGCAGGGTCGACCTGGCCCTCGGCCGCCTGGACGACCTGGAACGCGGCGGCACGGAGATCCTCGAACTCCAGCGCTCCCTCACCCGCACCCTGGAGGGCGTCGAGGACGTCGTCACCGAACTCCTCCAGTTCACCGAGGGCGAGCTGGACGACACCGTCACCGCCACTCTCACCGGCCGTCCCACCGCCAACGGCCACACCGTCACCACCACCGGCCGCCTGTGGACACGCGACGACCAACTCGACGACATCCTCGGCGAAATGTACGAACGGTGCGTACGGGCCAGCAGGCTGAACGTCCGATTCCGGACGGTGGAGGGCCAGAACGGCCCCGGCTCACCCGAACGCCGCCGCTACTTCCTCGGCGGGCAGGACCCCGAGGACCTCGCGGGCGCCTTCACCGCACTCCTGATCTCCACCGGCGCAGAATTGCCGAACGGACCCGGCCATGGCCTCGCCCGCGCCGAACCACCCCGTCCCCCCGAGGACGAAGCCGCCCTCAAGGCCCTCCTGCGCACCCTCTCGGAAAGCTCCGGCGCCGTCGCACAGATCGGACCGCTCCTGACCGTCCGCACCCGCGACGAACTCCTCTGCGGCGTCCTCACCGCCGAGCAGTCCCTGGCGAACGACGAGGCCTTCTGGGACCCGTCCGCCGCCGCCGTCCGCCTCCGCCGCCTCCCACCCCATCAACTCTGGGACCTAACCCCCTGGTCCACCACATAACGGAATGTGCCAGTACCGTCCATCGCAGCCATGCGGCTCCGGCAGGTACCGTCCCGGCAACTGCCGAATCTCACCCGCTAAGCCACTCCATAGGCCCGCACGGTGCGGCCCGCCGAACCGCCGAACCTGACATACAGCGGGCACGCCACGGCCCTTGTCACCGGGTCGGCCTCCACGCACAGCCCGATCCCGGCCTCCCGGTCGAGGAACACCGCGTTCTCCACCGCCCGCGCGCCTCGAACCGCGTACGGGACGGAGTCTGCGTCCCCGGTGTCGAACAGTTCCTCGAACGTCAGCCTCCGCGCGAACCGCATCAGCGCGTCGGCATCCACCACCCGGCTCCCGATCGCCGCCGCAGGACCCGCGACAACGAGCCCGAAGCTCGGATTCTCACGACCCCGCACATAGATCTCCCGGTCGGGTTCCAACCCCCGCCGCCGGTCACGGACCTGGACACCGAACCCGGTGTCCTCGTCCACATACGCGGGCGGACCGAACCCGTCAGCGACACCACTCCGGACCCGCACCGCGCCCGCGGGCAGTTCCCACCCGGGCAGGTACACGCCGAGGCCCCGCAGTAACAGCCGCCAGATGGGACGCCTCATGACGTCCACGACGAACTCGCTCCGCGACTCCCGAACGGCCTCCATGCCGACCATCATCAGCCGCGGTTCCCCCTCCGGCAAGGGCCTTACCGTGCGGCCTCATGCACCGGCGCACCGCGTCGGCTACCTTTGAACCACCCGGATCATGACGAGGACGCCGCCGTGAACCTGCAGGACATGATGGTGCAGCACGACACTTCGTCGCGCACCGTCGACAAGTACCTGATGTCCCACGAGGGACGGGTCATCGCCGTCCGGCGGCACCCCGCCGTCCTTCTCCTTCCCGTCTCGATCGCCGTCGCCGGCCTCATCGTCTGCGCCGCGGTCAGCGCGATCGTCGGCGTCGCCTGGATCTGGTGGCTCTGGCTGGTCGCCATCGGCTACCTGGTCTGGAAGGTCATCGCCTGGTCGGTCGAGTTCTTCCTCGTCACCGAGCACCGGGTCATGGTGATCAGCGGCGTCCTCAACCGCGATGTGGCGATGATGCCGCTCGCCAAGGTCACCGACATCGCCCTGAACCGCTCCATGACCGGACGCATCCTTGGATACGGCGAGTTCGTGATGGAGTCCGCTGGCCAGAAACAAGCGCTCCGCAACGTCGGCTTCATGCCGTACCCGGAGCAGCTTTACCTGGAGGTCTCGTCCGTCATCTTCGGCACCATCGACGAGTCCCCCGACTAGGACCTGTCTCCGCGAAGAGCCGCAAGTCGGGCTGTTCGCCCGACGCGCGGAAGGCCGCAGCGGATCGTCCGCGCGCTCAGGCCGCTCTCGGCGTGTGAGCGTCGCCCACGCGGATTCCGCCAGCCTTCGGCGCCGCACGCGGGCGCGGTGCCCTCGGGCCACCCGTGCCGCATGCCGGCGTCCCACCGCCGGGCTCCACACTCCAGCCACAGCCACGAGCGTGACGCCCACTTTCGGAAAATTCTCGCCCGAAGCCATGCTGTATCCTCGGCCATCTCCATCGAAAATTCGCCGACCTGAAATCGAGCGAACAATTTGCTTCTGCGGTACGGGCACCCCCTCCCGAAGATCGGAGATTCTCGTTCTCTCTGAGGATGTCTCAGTGAGACCTCGCGTCGTACTTTTAGATGCCGCAAGGAAGGAGACCGGCCATGTCTGAGTCGGTTCGCCAGGACCTTCCCACCACCGACGAGATCACCGTCCATCCCTCCGCGGAACAACTCCTCGTGATCCGGAGGGCTGCCGAGCTGATCGGCTGGACCGTCACCGACTTCGTCCTGTCCACGGTGCTGGACAGGGCCGAACGAGACCTGTACGAACACGCCGCCGCCCTGGAGGTGGAGGTCGCAGCTTCCAGTGAAACGGCCCCTGTCATGCCTTACACGGCTCTCCTGATGGCCATGCCATGATCAGGTGAGGCCGGCTGACAAACGCGCCGCGTAGGCCGCCGCTTCGTCATCGGACTCGTACTTCTGACGAGGCCAGAAAAACCCGCGAAGCCCGTCCTTCCGATTACGCGGCACGACATGGACGTGCAGATGCGGGACGCTCTGACTCACCCGGTTGTTCATCGCCACGAACGATCCGGCCGCTCCGAGCACCGACTCCATGGTGGCCGCCAGGCGCTGGGCGTGCTCGAAGAACGGCCCGAGAAACTCGCCGGGCAGATCTGTGAGCGTCTCGTAGTGCACACGCGGTACCAGCAACGTATGCCCCTTGAACAGCGGCCGCACATCGAGAAACGCCACCACCTCCGGCGCGTCGATCACCAGGTGTGCGGCCCGTTCCCCCGCGACGACCTCACAGAACACGCACTCCTGACGAGTCCCAGCCATACCGAACACTCTCCCACCACCATCCACCCACTCGAACCCCACCGCTACCCACCAGGTCACGTCGGACGGATCTGGTGTCAACCCAACGCAGGGCACCCCGGCCAGCGATCCCCCGCCAAACAGCCGAGTCGGCCGCCACAGCGTCCGACAGGCTTGCCCACCAGTCGGAAAGGCAGCAGCCAACCCGACAACGACCGTCCAACTCTCGGCCAGCCCTGCTTCCGCAGGACTACCGTTACCGCGTCCCACGAGCTTGACGACCAACCCGCCACGTGACGTCCAAGCCCATGACGAACATCCGGCGCTCGACCACCTCCTCAGGCCGTCGCTACCGCGTTCCAACTAGTCCGACGTCCAGTCGGGACACGGCAACCGGTTCGACGAACGACGGTGCTCGGACCGGATTGTCCCGTGGGTGCGGACGCTCGGCTTGTTCGCGGTTGTCGAGCAGTCCGTTGCCGGTCTCGGCGGGGGTGCGCTCCATCCGTTCGCATGGCTTGCGGGTGGGATGGGTGCTGGGAGTGCGTGGCCTACGACGGGTGCCCTGGGCCGTGGCAGCCGATGTCGGGGAGACTCCTCGGCTGCGCAGCAAACCGGGGCGGGGGGTTTGTCGGTGTGTTTGCTGTTCGGGTCGTACGGCGTTCGGTGTCCCCGTTATCAGCTGAGGTTGGCGTGCTGCGTGCAGGTCTGCGGGGCAGGTTGGGGCTAGGCGGCTTGGAGGGCTAGCCACGATTGATCTGGGGGATCGTTCGGACGTGCGCAGAAGTAGACGCGGCCGGGGTCGCCCCAGTACCAGCCGAGGCGCTCGTCGGAGTCGAGTTGGAGGAGGAGGCGCCACTCCTCCACAGCCTGTTGCTCGTCCGGGGTCAGGGGTGGGGAGCCGACGGATTCCAGGGGACGGCCCGTCGACGCGTACAGGCAGTCGGGGCCGAGGGGACGCTGGACGAGAGCGGGCCAGCCGCCCAACTGGTGCGCGGGCGAGTCGTCCGGCCAGATGTGCTGCGACCAGACGGCGTGCAGTTGCTCGTAGACGGTCACGAAGCCGCTACAGGCCGCCTCCAGGCGTCGTATGGGCGCCTCCTGCGGTGATGGCAGGGAGAGGAAGGGGGCGGCGTACAGGCGGGTTCGGGGGTAGAGGGACGCGCCGGCGGGCGGGACGGCTCGGGTGAGGGCGCCGGTGAAGACGCGCCAGCCGTCCCGCTGTGCGGCCGCGTCGCCCCATGGTCGGGGTGTCTCGTCGGCGTAGTAGAACGCGGCACGCCCGGACGCCGGCAGCCCGGGGATGTCGCCGAAGTGGGCGAGTTCGGCGAAGTCGACGGCGCCGAGGAAGCCGAGGAGGCGCCCGTTCCAGCGTGGCCAGGGCTCGCCCGGCGGCAGCAGCGGAGCACCGCCGAGGTGGACGGGCACCTGCCCGTCGGTGCCCAGTCGCAGCGCGGGCCTGGTCAGGGACATCAGAACGGTGGTGAAGTCGGGGGGTAGAAAGATCGTGAGGAACGATCGGAGCCGCCGGTACTGCGCCTTGAGATGATCCATGTACGTAGGGTTACGCGCGCCGGGTCCCGGTCGCAGCATCCCCCGAGAATGTGGATAACTTCGTCAGCGGCGTTCGAGGGCGCCCGCGAGCTGCAGCAGGAAGCGGTCGACCTCCTGCTCGTCGTAGCCGGGCGCGAGCCGGACGACGCGGAAAACGCTGTCGCGCACGTCCCGGGCGGTGACCGGTGGGGCGGCGCCGCGCAGGCCGGCGATCACACGGTCGAGGAACGCGTCCACGTCGCGGACGTCGTAGCCGGGACGCAGACCCGCGCCCGAGAAGCGGGCGTTCTGGATCCAGTTGACGAGCCAGGCCGGGTGTGCGCGCGGACGCCCGAGCCGATCGGCGAGTGGCGCCTTCGCTTCGAGTTCCATGATGCACTCGCGCACCAGCCGGTCGACGGTGAGCGGTTCGTAGCCGCGTAGAACGATGTCGAACCGGGTCTTGCGCACCTCGTCGGCGGACATCGGAGGCCCGCCGTTCAAGGCTTGCGAGATCCGTCGTAGCAAGCCGTCCACCTGGCGTCTGTCATAGCCGCGCAAGACCACCGGCAGCCGCGGACCCTTTGTCACCGCGCACCTGCTCCTCAGCCGTGTCCCCTCGCCCGCCGGGCGCCGGGGAACGCCCGTGGAACGTCAGTTCTCGGTCGACGCGGCCAGTTGGCCACAGGCCCCGTCGATCTCCCTGCCCCGAGTGTCGCGCACCGTGACCGGAACCCCGTGGGCCTCCAGCCGCCGGACGAATTCGCGCTCGTCCTCGGGCCGTGAAGCGGTCCACCTGGAACCCGGCGTCGGGTTCAACGGGATCAGATTGACGTGTACGAGATGCCCGCGCAAGAGCTTGCCGAGAAGATCGGCCCGCCATGCCTGATCGTTGACGTCCTTGATGAGTGCGTACTCGATCGAGACCCGGCGACCGCTGCGGTCGGCGTAGGCCCATGCGGCGTCCAGGACCTCGGCGACCTTCCACCGGTTGTTGACGGGGACGAGCTCGTCGCGGAGCTCGTCGTCGGGCGCGTGCAGGGACACGGCGAGGCGCACGGACATGTCCTCGGCGGCGAGCTTCTCGATCGCCGGGACGAGCCCGACCGTCGAGACGGTGACGGCGCGCTGCGAAATGCCCAGGCCGGCGGGTGCCGGGTCGGTGATACGCCGGACCGCGCCCAATACCGCCTTGTAGTTGGCCAGCGGCTCCCCCATGCCCATGAAGACGATGTTGGAGACACGGCCTGGACCGCCCGGAATACGCCCGCGGGCGAGTGCGCGTGCCCCTGCGGTGACCTGTTCGACTATCTCGGCGGTGGAAAGGTTACGGGTCAGCCCTGCCTGGCCCGTCGCGCAGAAGGGGCAGTTCATGCCGCACCCCGCCTGGGACGAGACGCACATCGTGGCCCGGTCCGGGTACCGCATCAGCACCGATTCGAACAGAACACCGTCGAACGCCTTCCAGACGGTCTTCAGCGTTCTTCCGCCGTCACAGTCCAACTCGCGGACGGGGGTGAGCAGCGAGGGCAGCAGCTCGGACACGAGCCGCTCGCGGACGGCGGCGGGCAGGTCGGTCATCTGCGCCGGGTCGTCGACCAGACGCGCGAAGTAGTGCCGGGACAGTTGGTCGGCCCGGAACGGCTTCTCACCCAGCTGCGCGACCGCGTCACGGCGTTCCGCGTGGGTGAGGTCGGCGAGATGCCTGGGCGGCTTACCGCGTCTCGGCGCCGCGAAGACGAGTTTCGCCGGGGTCTTACCGGGCGCGGGACCGGTGACGGCGGGCTGGGTGGTAGACATGGTCCTTCCAGTGTCGCAAACGCGGGCCTGTGCATCGTCCGTCTGCGGACACGAGCCCTGACCTGAGGGACGACATTCCTGCACATGACCTTGTGTGCGACTAAGGTCTCGATCATGCCGGTATTGCGCAGGGGCGCCGCCTCGCCCCAGGGATC
This sequence comes from Actinomadura pelletieri DSM 43383, assembly GCF_003634705.1. Classification (GTDB taxonomy): domain Bacteria; phylum Actinomycetota; class Actinomycetes; order Streptosporangiales; family Streptosporangiaceae; genus Spirillospora; species Spirillospora pelletieri. The sequence continues at coordinate 879,339 of NZ_RBWU01000003.1, forward strand.
CACGGCCACGGTCGTCCACGCGACGGCCAGCCCGTACGGCAGTCGGCGGCTCGTGATCGAGACCGACGGCGACGTCACCGCGGCCTACCTGAAGGACGCGCGGGACTCGGTGGTCGGCGCGGTGTGGGTCGCGAACCACCGCAAGGCACCCGCCGACTTCGACCAGACCCGGTTGAACTCCGGTCGTGCCCCTCTCCTGCCCGAGTCCCATGTGCGTCGATCGGCGGGCCGCGAGGCCCTGGATCCAGAGAGCCTGGAGGTCGTGTGGTTCGAGGAGGGCGACGGTGTGGCCGTCCTCGACGCGGGTGACCTGCTGTTCGTGATCCCCGGCTGGTCCGACATGGGACGCGGTATCCCCGGATACGCCCGTGACGCCACACGCCAGAGCCCCTTCGCGTTCCCGCTGGAGGAGGAGATCGACGACTTCGGCCCGCGGATCGACCGGGCGCGTGAACACTGGAAGATGTGCCGCGCGGACGGCTCGTGGGCGGAGTTCCAGCAGTCGGTGCTCGGTCACCTGCTCCAACGGCTAGGACCGGGCGGCCACTACTGGCACGACGTGGGACGGCAGCTGGGAAGTGGCCGAAGCGGTGTGGCTCCGACGGTAGGGGTTTCGGAACGTCCCGCACGAGGCGGCCGGGAGTTCACCGTCCTGAGCACGGTCGGGATGTGCCGTCAACGAATGCCGACGGTCGAACTGTACGAGGACGACGTCACCCCGTACGGACGTATCGAACTGGCTGTGGCGAGCACCCTGCCCAGTCAGCGCGCGGGCAGCATCTTCCCGTGGCTCGCGCAGTACCCGTGGCGGTCGGTGACGTGGTTCGCGCCGGGAGACGTCGTCAAGTGGTACCACGAGGCCCGCACGTTCCCGTTGCGCAGCGGTGAGTCCGTCTGGGAGGGCGTGCTTCTCCTGGACGACCCGAGCCGTCTGGCGGGTCCCGAGTCACCTGAGCTGACCGGCCTGACACTGGGCGGCGACCCCGTCCGGTGGCTGTGGCTGGTTCCCATCACCGGTGAAGAGCACCGTTTCGCCAAGAACGAGGGCTCGGACGCGCTCATCCGGCGTCTCGCCCAGCAGGGCCGCTCCTGGGTCGTCTCATGACCGGCCCACGCCCCTGAACCCGCACGGCCCGTCCAGAGGCGCGGCGCCGTGCTAGCTCGGGACGAAGAGTTCCAGGAGCAGCCAGACGACGGGGGCCGTGACGACGAGGGAGTCGAGGCGGTCCATCACGCCACCGTGCCCGGGAAGGATCGTTCCCAGGTCCTTGATGCCGAGGTCGCGCTTGATCATCGATTCGACGAGGTCGCCCGCGGTCGCGGTGACCACGGCGGCGAGACCGACCAGCACGCCCTGCCAGACGGTGCCGCCGTCCAGCAGCCACCAGACCAGCCAGCCGCCGACGAGCATGCACATGAGGGCGGAGCCGGTCACTCCCTCCCAGGTCTTCTTCGGACTGATCGTGGGCGCGAGCTTGTGCCTGCCGAGGAACGAGCCGGCGAAGAAGCCGCCGGTGTCGCTGGCCACGGTGGTGGCGATGAAGATGATGATGCGGTGGTCGCCGTCGTCGGGACGCATCAGCAGCGCCACGATCCCACCGACCAGGACCAGGTAGCCGACGACGAACGCGCCGGCGGACACGTCCCGCACATAGCCGTCGGCGCCTTCGAGCATCCGCGTCATCAGCAGGGCGAGAACCGTCAGCCCCACGGCGGCGACCGTGGCGGTGGGCCCCCACACGTACGCGACGACCGGTGTACCGACCATGCCCGTCGCGACCGGGATGAACGGGACGTGCAGGTCGCGGCTCTTGAACGCCTCGGTCAGTTCCCGCATGCCGATGAAGAGAAACACGACCATCACGGCAAGGAAGATTTCCCTGACCGTGTAGACGGAGAGCAGCACCAGGGAGCCGAGCCCCAGTCCCACTCCGATGGCGAGCGGAAGGTTGCGTCCCGTCCTGCCGGTGGGCTTGGCCCCGGACGTCCCACCGGACGAGCCCGCGGAGGGCTTGTCCGCGGAGGACGCGCCTGTGGGGTCGTCGTTCGCGGAGGACGGCTCCGCGCGGGCGGCCCCGGCACGCGACGCGCCCCCGGAGGGCTCGCCGTCGCGCGAGGAGCCCGCGGGGAACGCGTCGGACGATGACAGGTCTGACGGCGGGGCGTGTGCGCGCGCGCCGACGGGAGGTGTGGTGCCGGAGGAGGAGACGTCCTCGCTGGAGGTGTCCGGTGCGTGCCCGGCCATGTCGGTCTCCGGCTCATCCGGGGAGTGCGAGGTCTCCCCGGCGTCGTCGAGTTCCATCAAACTTCGAGCAGCTCTGCCTTCTTGTGCTCAAGCAACTCGTCGATCTGCGCCACGTAGCGGTGGGTGACGTCGTCGAGTTCCTTCTCGGCACGCCTGACATCGTCCTCGCCCGCCTCGCCGTCCTTGGCGAGTTTGTCGAGGGTGTCCTTGGCACGCCGCCGGACGTTGCGGATCGAGACCCGGCTCTCCTCAGCCTTGTGGCCCGCGACCTTGATGAACTCCTTGCGGCGTTCCTCGGACAGTTCGGGGAAGACGACCCGGATGACGTTGCCGTCGTTGCTGGGATTCACCCCGAGGTCGCTGTCACGGATCGCCCGCTCCACCGCCTGCATGGACGACTTGTCGAAGACCTGGACGATGACCATCCGGGGCTCCGGCAGCGTGAACGACGCGAGCTGGTTGATCGGCGTCGGCGTACCGTAGTACTCGGCGGTGATCTTGTTGAACATCGCGGGGGTGACCCGTCCGGTGCGGATGGCCTGGAAGTCCTCCTTGGCGACCGCGACCGCCTTCTCCATTTTCTCCTCTGCCTCGAGGAGAGTCTCGTCGATCACTGTGACTCCCATGTCATCTGGTCGGCCCTGGTCGTACGGTTCCGCGATGCGTTCCGTGTGCGCGACACGCACCGCGGTCGTGGGCTGTGGTCAGCCCTCCTCCGGGCTGACCAGCGTGCCGATCTTCTCACCCCGGACCGCCCGGACGATGTTGCCCTGCCCCATGAGGTCGAACACCACGATGGGGAGCGCGTTGTCCATGCAGAGGCTGATGGCCGTGGCGTCCATGACCTTCAGACCCCGCTGTAGAACCTCACCGTATTCCAAACGGTCGAACTTGACCGCGTCTGGATTCTTGCGCGGATCGGCGTCGTAGACACCGTCCACTTGCGTGGCCTTCAGTACGGCCTCGGCACCGATCTCCAACGCGCGCTGGGCGGCGGTGGTGTCGGTCGAGAAGAACGGCTGGCCAAGCCCCGCGCCGAAGATGACGACGCGGCCCTTCTCCAGGTGCCGGATGGCACGCCGTGGAATGTACGGTTCGGCCACCTGGCTCATGGTGATGGCCGTCTGGACGCGCGTGTCGAGACCCAGTTTCTCCAGGAAGTCCTGGAGGGCCAGACAGTTGATGACCGTGCCGATCATGCCCATGTAGTCGGCGCGGCCGCGGTCCATTCCGCGTTCGGCCATGACCACGCCGCGGAACATGTTGCCACCGCCGCAGACGACCGCGACCTGGACGCCGTCCCGCACGGCCTCGGCGATGGCCTCGGCCACATGCTGGACGACCTCGGGGTCGATGCCGAGCGGGTCACGTCCGGCGAAGGCCTCGCCCGAAAGCTTCAGCAGGACCCGCTTCCAGCCGGCGCGGGGACCGTGCCGACCGTCCGCGCTCCGTTCCCGCCGCCCGGTCTCGGCGCCCCCGGCCGTCGCGCCCGTGGACGAGCTCGTACCGGACGTCGCTTTCCCCTCGGACGAACCCGGTTCCGTGCCGTCCCGATCAGACGACGAGGCCGCCGTCGCGCTAGTTGTCGTCTTGTCCGGCACGTCGGCGGCCTCCTCGTAGGTTCGCGTTCTGTCTGGGTACCCGTCTCCAGAGTGCCCCTAAGCCTGCCCGACCTTAAACCGGGCAAAGCGGACAACCCTCACGCCGGCCTCGTCCAGGACCTTCGTGATGTTCTTCTTGGGGTCCTTCACGAACTCCTGCTCGAGCAGGACGAGGTCGCGGAAGTAGGCGTTCACCCGGCCCTCCACGATCTTCGGGATCGCCTGCTCGGGCTTGCCCTCGTCGCGGGTGCGCTGCTCGGCGATCGCCCGCTCCTTCTCGACCACCTCGGCGGGGATCTCCTCGCGGGTCAGGTACTGGGGGGCCATCGCCGCGATCTGCTGGGCGATGTCCTTGGCGACCTGCGGGTTCTCCACGTCCAGCTCGACCAGCACACCGGTGGTCGGCGGCAGGGACGGGTCGGACTTGTGCAGGTAGCTGGCCACATAGGCGCCCTGGAAGTGCGCGAAGCGGCGCAGTTCCAGCTTCTCCCCGATCTTGGCGCTGTTCTCCTCGATCAGGGCCTGGACGGTCTTGCCCGCCTCGATCTCGGTGCCCAGCAGGGCCGGAGCGTCGGCGGCGCCGCTGCTCACGGCGAACTCGACGAGCCGGTTCGCCAGCTGGATGAACTGCTCGTTCTTGGCGACGAAGTCGGTCTCGCAGTTGAGTTCCAGGAGGGCACCGTCGCCGGAGTTCGCAAAGTACTCGGCGACCAGGCCGTTGGCGGCGGTGCGCTCGGCGCGCTTGCCGACGTCCTTGGCGCCCTTGAGGCGCAACAGTTCGGTGGCCTTCTCGAAGTCGCCGTCCGCCTCGGTGAGGGCGTTCTTCACGGCCATCATGCCGGAGCCGGTCAGGTCGCGTAGCCGCTTGACGTCAGCGGCGGTGAAGTTAGCCATCGCTCTTCGCTTCTCTCGTCGTTGGTCGTGGGACCCGCGACAGTCCCGGCGACGCCCCGCGGGGGCCGTCGCCGGGACCGCGGGATCAAGCCTGCTCGGCCTCGGTGGGCTTCGGGGCCTCCTGGCCCTCGTCCGCCGCCTGCGGGCTCTCGGCGGACTCCGCCGGAGCCTCCGCCTCGGCCTGCGCGGGGGCCTCCGCCGGGGCCTCGGCCGGAGCCTCGGCGGGCGCCTCGGCGGCGTTCTCGCTCGGCTTGAGCAGGTCGCGCTCCCATTCGGCCAGCGGCTCCTCCGAGCCCGCGGCCGCGGTGCCCTCGGCGGGCTTGCTGTCCCCGCCGGACGCGCCCGCGCGGGCGATGAGGCCGTCCGCGACGGAGTCGGCGACGACGCGGGTCAGGAGGCTGACGCTGCGGATGGCGTCGTCGTTGCCCGGGACCGGGTAGTCGACCTCGTCGGGGTCGCAGTTCGTGTCCAGGATCGCCACGACCGGGATGCCGAGCTTCTTGGCCTCGTTGACCGCGATGTGCTCCTTCTTGGTGTCCACGATCCAGATGGCGCTCGGAACCTTCGCCATGTCGCGGATGCCGCCGAGGGTGCGCTCCAGCTTGTCCTTCTCACGACGCAGGCCGAGAAGTTCCTTCTTGGTCATGCCGGAACCGGCCACATCGTCGTAGTTGATCTCCTCCAGCTCCTTGAGCCGGGTGAGCCGCTTGTGGACGGTGGAGAAGTTGGTGAGCATGCCGCCGAGCCAACGCTGGTTGACGTAGGGCATGCCGACCCTGGTGGCCTGCTCGGCGATGGACTCCTGAGCCTGCTTCTTGGTGCCGACGAACAGGATCGTCCCGCCGTGGGCGACCGTGGCCTTGACGAACTCGAAGGCCCGGTCGATGTAGGACAGCGACTGCTGCAGGTCGATGATGTAGATGCCGTTGCGCTCGGTGAGGATGAAGCGCTTCATCTTCGGGTTCCACCGACGGGTCTGGTGGCCGAAGTGGACGCCGCTCTCCAGGAGCTGCCGCATGGTGACGACGGGTGCCATTGCCCGTGCTCTCCTTCTCTGGCCCTTGCCGGGCCGCATTTGGTTGTCTGCCTACGCCCGGGTGTCGTCCCACCGTCGCCATGGCGACGGACCGAGGGGCGGCGCCCCACCAGAAGTGCGGTGGCATGCGGACGCGTGAAATCAGCCGCCGGGACACCCCTAGCGGCTGTGACCCGTTTCCGGGTCTGGTGACCTCTCCGCTCGCGGCGGCTTCCCGGCGATCCTCCTCGGAGAGATCGTCGACGGCCTGGCCTGGCCGATGCCCTTTCGAGCACGGTCACAGATTATCAGGGCGCGGACGCGTCCGGGAATCACCGGCGGAGCCGGTTATCCACAGTTGGACGACCTTCGGGCAGGCGGTTCGCGACCGCGGCAGGCTGCCGTGCATGAGCTTGCTGACACTGCTCCTCACCTGCGTGTTCGCCGTCGTGACGCCCGGCCCGAACAGCCCCGGCCCGGCTCCGGAGAGCTGGCGCTGGCCGCTGGGGCCGCCGCCTCCACAGGTCGTCCGGGGCTTCAGCCCGCCGACGTTCCCGTGGGGTCCGGGCCACCGCGGCGTCGACCTCGCGGCCCGTCCGGGGCAGCCCGTGTACGCCGCCGGTCCGGGACGCGTCACCTACGCCGACCGTCTGTCGGGACGCGGTGTGGTCGCCATCGGCCATGGCGTGCTGCGAACGACGTACCTGCCCGTTCGGGCCAACGTCCGTGTGGGGCACCGGGTCACGTCCGGCAGCCGCATCGGCACCGTGGAGGACGGCCTGCCACACTGCCCGATGACATGCCTCCACTGGGGCCTGTTGCACGGGTCTCTCTACCTGAACCCGCTCAGCCTGGTGCAGCGCGAGTTGCGCCTGCTTCCCCACTGGGAACGCCCGTCGCCGCCCGAGAAGCGCCCCGTCCCTCAAGGCGAGCCCGGCATCGCCCTACGCGACGCGACGGGCGGGGCCCTGACCGGCATGGCTCTCACCTTCACCACGGCCTTCGTCTGGCGCCGCACACGCACCCGCGCGCTCCGGCACCGGCGCCGCCGCCCACCACCGGGCGTCATAGACCTGTCCCACGAACGCCGCCTACGCCGCACCCCCTAACGGGGGCGACAGCGCCGACACGTCACCGTCCGCCCCCCATGCCTGCCATCCACCCAGGGCGGCAGGCATAGGGATCAGACCCACCCCCGCTTTCCCACAAGCTGCCCCACCTTGCCACACCGACCATCCCCCTCGCCCATCTGCAGGACACCCGACCAAGCCAGTTCCACCGGCGATGCGCTTGCCAGCAAACGCGCCAGCCGCCCAGCCAGGCGCTGCAGGCAAACAACGTCCACCCACCAAACCCAACATTCCCGCCCGCGACGCCGCCCTGGCGTACGACTATTGCGTCCGACTACTCGAAGGGGTCAATGATCGGTCCGGGATACCGCGTCGGTGTGCCTACCGGACGTGTTCGAGCCGCCCGGCTGCAGCCTTCCTACCCGCGCAACCCGGGGCGGACTGACCACCCACGCCCACTGCACTGGACTCGCCGCCGGTTAAACCACCTTGACGTCTCGCCGTCACCTACGACCATCCGCAGGGCTACTGATCGGCTTAGGTGCCACGTAGGTGTGCCTACAGGACGGACTCGGGCCGTCCAGCCTCGACCTTCCCACCCGCGCAACCCGGGGCGGACTGACCACCCACGCCCACTGCACTGGGCTTCGCCGCCGATTACACCACCTTGACGTCTCACCATCACCTACGACCACCCGCAGAGCTACTGATCCGCCCAGGTGCCACGTAGGTGTGCCCGCAGGACGTACTCGAGCCGCCCAGCCGCAACCTTCCCACCCGCGCAACCCGGGGCGGACTGACCACCCACGCCCACTGCACTGGGCTTCGCCGCCGATTACACCACCTTGACGTCTCACCATCACCTACGACCACCCGCAGAGCTACTGATCCGCCCAGGTGCCACGTAGGTGTGCCCGCAGGACGTACTCGAGCCGCCCAGCCGCGACCTTCCCACCGGTGAACTCAATGCCGCAGGGGAGACCGCCGCCCGCCGAACCCGGTATCGCCGCCGGTTACACCACCTTGACGCCTCCGTCGCCTACGACCACCCCCGCAGAGCTACTGACCAGGCCGGGTATACGGGAGTGCGCTTGCCGGTGGAAGCGCCAAGCCGCTCGGCCGCATCCGGCCTTGGGGCCCACCTCAGGTAGGCCTGCAGGCACAAGCCGCGCCCGCCCGCCGAAGATGGCTTGCTCCTCCTCCCTTACACCGCATTGGCGTAGCGCTATCGGCGTCGCCTACCCGCTTGGCTACTTATCGGATCGGGTGCCGCGGGGGTGGGCCTGGCGGTGGACGTGTTTGAGTCGTTCGACCGAGACATGGGTGTAGAGCTGGGTCGTTTGCAGAGAGGCGTGTCCGAGGATCTCTTGGACGCTTCGAAGGTCGGCACCGCCCTCAAGCAGGTGTGTGGCGGCGCTGTGGCGGAGACCGTGCGGGCTCAGGTCGGGTACCTGGCCGACCTCGGCTATACGTGTGTGGACGATGCGGCGCGCGCTCGTCGGGTGGAGACGTCCACCACGGGCGCCGAGGAAGAGGGCCGGGCCGCTACGGTCGTTCGCCAGCGCCGGACGCCCCGCCCGTAGCCAGTCCTGGATCGCGCGGGCCGCCGGTTGTCCCATGGGGACGGTTCGTTCACGTCCACCCTTGCCGAGGACGCGGACCGTGCCGCGTTCCGTGTCCAGGTCATCGATGTCGAGACCGCACAGTTCGCTGACTCGCACGCCCGTCGCGTAGCACGTCTCCAGCACCGCGAGGTCACGAAGACCCAGCGGACCTTGGGCGTCCATCGTGTCGAGAAGGCGCGCTGCCTCGTCCTGGGTGATCACCCCTGGCAGGTCGCGCTGCCGTCTAGGGGTGCCGAGCAGCAGCCCTGGATCGTCCTGGAGCACGCCTCGCCGGTGCAGGTATCGCGTGAACGCACGCACGGCCGCGGTACGGCGGGCCAGGGTGGCGCGGGAGCGGCCGAGTGCGTGCTGACGGGCGAGCCAGGCCCGTAGCAGCGAGATTTCCAGCGCCGCCGGGTCCGTGACTCCGAGGTCGGCGGCGTAACCGGTGAGGTCGTTCAGATCACCGAGGTAGGCCCGCAGGGTGTGCGGTGAGACGCCGCGTTCGGCGCGCAGATGACGCCCGAACCCGGCGACGGCGTCCTCCATCGCGTTGGCCACAGCGTCACGGTGCGTCAACCGCCCCGCCGAAGCAAGCACCGGATGCCGGTTTGCACTGACTCGCCGCGAATGTTCCCCGAAGTTATCCACAAGGAGCGATTTCTCGACGACGCACTGTCACCGCGCGGCATCGTCGGGAACCGGAGGTGAGGCCCTTGAACGCCCATATCAGCCTCGGCCGCCGGGGTGAGGACGCCGCCGCCGACTACCTGGTCGGTCTCGGCTGGACGATTCTCGACCGCAACTGGCGCTGCCGCGAAGGCGAGCTCGACATCGTCGCCCATGACGGCAGAAGGCATGTCGTCTGCGAGGTCAAGACCCGGGGTTCGAACCGCTTCGGCGACCCCATGGAGGCGATCACCGCGGCCAAGGCGGCCCGGTTACGGCGACTGGCCTGGCGGTGGGCGGCCGCGCACGGCGTCAGCGGAACGCTCGTGCGGGTGGACGTCCTCGGCCTGATCTCGGACGGCGAAGGCTTCCTGGTCGATCACCTGCCGGAGGTGTGCTGATGACGCTCGCGAGGACACGCTCGGTCTCCCTGGTGGGAGTGGACGGCTGGGTGGTCGATGTGGAGGCCGCCATCACCAGCGGCGTCCCCGGCCTCCACCTTGTCGGCCTTCCGGACACGGCGCTCAGTGAGGCCCGCGACCGGGTCCGCGCCGCGATCTTCAATTCGGGTGAGGACTATCCCAACCGCCACGTCACGGTCTCGCTGTGCCCGGCGAGCATGCCGAAGAAGGGCTCGACCTTCGATCTGAGCATCGCCGTGGCCTTGCTCGCGGCGGCGGAGGCCGTCCCGGCACAGGCCTGCGCGGATCTCGTCCTGATCGGCGAACTCGGCCTGGACGGACGCGTGCGCCCCATCCAGGGCGTCCTGCCCGCCGTGCTGGCCGCGGCGAACCAAGGCTGCCAAACGGTCGTCGTTCCCCGCGCGAACGCCGCCGAGGCGGAACTCGTCCCGGGGATGAAGGTCGTGTCGGCCGCCACCCTTCGCGGCCTCCTGTGCCTCCTGCGGAACGAACCCCCGCCCGTCGAGGAGGACGAGGACGACGGTCCCCGCTCCCCCGCCGACGGGTTCGCCCTCCGACAACAGGACTACTCGCAAGACCTGGACCTGGCCGACGTCCGCGGGCAGGCGGAGGCCCGCAAGGCTTTGGAGATCAGCGCCGCGGGAGGGCATCACCTCTTCTTCGCGGGCCCGCCGGGCTGCGGCAAGACGATGCTCGCGGAGCGGCTGCCGACGCTGATGCCTCCGCTGGAACCCGACACGGCGCTTGAGGTCACGGCGATCCACTCCGTCGCGGGAACGCTTCGGCCGGGCCAGCCTCTCATCACCCAACCGCCCTTCTACGCACCCCATCACACCGCCTCCCGCGCCTCGATGGTCGGCGGCGGCTCGGGCCGCGTCCTCCAACCGGGCGCCGTGTCCCTCGCCCACCGGGGGATCCTCTTCCTGGACGAGGCTCCGGAGTTCGCGGTGGGAACGCTCGACGCCCTCCGCCAGCCCCTCGAAGAGGGCGAGGTGAGAATCACCCGCATCGAGGGGATGGCGCGTTTCCCCGCCCGCTTCACACTCGTGCTGGCGGCGAACCCGTGTCCGTGCGCCGCGGCCAAACAGATCGACTGTTCATGTGCGCCGGGCACACGCCGCAAGTACACCTCCCGCCTGTCCGGGCCACTCCTCGACCGCATCGACCTGAAACTCGAACTGACACCGGCCAGTCGTGCCGAACTCCGCTTCGATCTGGAGTTCGCCGAATCCAGTCAGGTGGTGGCCGAACGCGTCCAACTCGCCAGAGAACGAACGCTCAGACGCCTGGCCGGGACCGCGTGGCGTTCCAACGCCGAGATTCCCGGGCCGGAACTGCGCCGCCGGTTCACTCCGCCGTCGGACGCGATGGTGAGCGCCGACGAGGCCCTCCAACGAGGAGCGCTCAGCGCACGCGGCCTCGACCGCATCCTGCGCGTCGCGTGGACGATCGCCGACCTGGCAGGACACGACGAACCCAACGCGGATGACGTCGGCGGCGCCCTCACCCTGTGGTCGGCGGGGCGCCAATGAGCGACGAACGCACCGCCCGCGCCACGCTCACCGCGGTCGCCGAACCCGGCGACGCCTTCCTCAACCGGATCATCGACCGCTCCGGCCCGGAACAGGCACTCGAATCGATACGGACCGGTCGGCTGCCCGACGGCCTGTCCGCCTCCCCGAAGGAGATCCAACGCCTCGAACAGTGGCGGATCCGTCTGATCGCCGCCGAACCCGACCAGGACATGGCCGTCTGCGCCCAGTTCCGCGGACGCCTCGTCTGCCCAGGAGATTCCGAATGGCCGACAACGCTCGACGACCTCGGAAGCGGACGCCCCTACGCGCTCTGGCTACGAGGCCCCCTCGACCTGAGATACAGCTGCCTACGTTCGGTCGCTCTCGTCGGTTCCCGCGCCGCCTCCCCTTACGGCCTGCGCGCCGCGAGCGACTTCGCCTTCGAACTGGCCGACGACGGCTGGACGGTGATCTCCGGCGGTGCGCTGGGCGTCGACGCGGCGGCCCACCGGGGCGCCCTCGCCGCCGAGGGCCCGACCGTCGGCGTCCTCGCCAACGGCGTCGACGTCCCGTATCCGGCGTCCAACGAGGGTCTTTTCGCGGAGATGGCCCACCGGTGCGTCCTGGTGAGCGAGTCCCCGCCGGGCACGCACCCGCACCGTCTCCGGTTCCTCGTCCGCAACCGGGTGATCGCCGCCCTCTCCCGCGGCACGGTCGTCGTGGAAGCGGAGGCCCGCAGCGGCGCCCTCAACACCGCGGGCTGGGCGTCCAAACTCGGCCGCATGGTCATGGCCGTGCCCGGTCCGATCACCAGCCGGGCCTCGGTGGGCTGTCACCGGCTGCTGCGCGAGGACGGCGCGATCCTCGTCACCCGCGTCGAGGAGATCGTCGAGGCCGTGGGTCGACTCGGCGCCGACCTCGCCCCACCACCGCACACCCCGGTGCTCCCCCGCGACCGCCTGGAACCGGTCACACGGTCCGTCCTGGAGGCCTTCCCCGCCCGCGGCACGGCGGGCCCCGCACAACTCGCCGTCAAGGCGGGCGTCGACCTGACAACGATCAACGCCAAACTGGGCCTCCTTGCCGCCGCCGGCTTCGTCGAACGCACGTCCTCAGGCTGGCGCCTCACCAAGGCGGGCAAGTCCGCCGAGGGCCCCACCAGCGACACCCAGCGACCAACCCCATGAACCACGCCTCAATGCGGTTCCAGCAACGCACACCCCACCTGCCCCACCCAGCATGGGGGAGCGACATCAAAGGACACCTTTCGAAGCGACGTCAACCTCACAACGGTCAAACCGCAGCGTATGACGACCAAGGCGAACAGGACCCCTTGAGGCTCCTTCAGGTGGACGCCCCTGGGCCCGCACCCTCAGGCATGTCTCAGCCCAGCCTCCAGCTGGCACAGCCCCCCGGCAACCTCCTTCCAACAGCGAAGAATGGGCATAGAGGCACCTCCGAAGCGACGTCAAGCCCACCAACAACCAAACCGCGGCCTGACGACAACTCCCGAGCCGCACCCCTGACAGACCCCGCACGGCCTTTCTGGGGTCCCCATGGTCGGCGCTTTGCACCTTTCCGTGGCGATCCTTCGCTTTTTCGGGGGGACGACCCCCCGTGCCCCCCCCGGTGCCAACCCACGCACAGCCCCCGACCGCCCCGTCCAGCAATGGAGAACGGGCATCAGAGCACCTCCGAAGTGACGTCACTCTCAGCAACGACCCAACAGCGGCGGAAGCCATAGCAAGGCGGGTGAGGCCCCCGCGATCCCACAGGCGACGACTCCCGACCCGCACCTTCAGCCACGTCCCAACATGGCCCCCACATGCGGGCCTCCGCCCATCCAGCAACGAGAAAGCGGGTATGAGAGAGGGCGCTCTTCGCAGCAACGTCAAGCTCTCCGACACCCTCTGAGGGCGTGAGCCGTCAGGCGAGTGCTCTGGCGGCACCTCGAAACACGCCCTAAAGCAGCGGAGGCGCCTTCTCACCTCGCCTTGCCCACTTTCCGCCTAACGGCCCCGAAACTGCGTAAGAAAGGAGGGCGACCCAATACTCAAACCCAAGAAGATCATGGTTGGCGCGGGAATGCGTCCTAGTCGTTCGAAGGGAGTTCGAGATCGCTCTTGGCGAGTTCTTCGACGTTGACGTCTTTGAACGTGACGACCCGAACGTTTTTGACGAAGCGGGCGGGACGGTACATGTCCCAGACCCAGGCGTCCTGCATCGTCACCTCGAAGAAAACCTCGCCGTTGTCGACGCTGCGCACCTGAAGGTCGACCGAGTTGGTGAGATAGAAGCGGCGCTCAGTCTCGACGACATAGGTGAAGAGCCCGAGGACATCGCGGTACTCGCGATAGAGCTGCAGCTCCATCTCGGTCTCGTACTTTTCGAGATCCTCGGCGCTCACGCTCGTGCCCCTTCCGTGCGGCCCTCGCCAGGGACCTCCCCTTCGGTCTCCTCCACCAAGGCCACCTCTCCATTGTTACGCAAGGCACGCCCCACGTTGACGTAGGAGAACCGATGTTCCGGACAGGGACCGTACGCGGCGAGCGCCTTACCGTGCGCACGGGTGACATACCCCTTGTGGAGGTCGAAACCGTACTCGGGGTACCGCTCGTGGAGAGCCACCATGATTCGATCTCGGGTGACCTTCGCGACGATGGACGCCGCCGCCACGCACGCCGCCGTCTGGTCTCCTTTGATCATCGCGAGTGCGGGGACGTCCAACCCCGGCACCCGGAACCCGTCGCTGATCACATAGGCGGGCCGCTTGTCCAGGATGGCGAGGGCCCGCCGCATCCCGGTGATGTTGCACCGGTGCAGACCGATCCGGTCGATGTCATGGCACGGGATGACGACCGCGCTCCAGGCGTACGCGCGCTCGGTGATCTCCTCGTAGAGCGCCTCGCGTCGCGCCGGAGTCAGCAGCTTGGAGTCGGTGAGGCCGTCGATTCTGCCCCGTCCGCCCTGAAGGATCACCGCCGCGACGACCATCGGACCCGCGCACGCTCCCCGCCCAGCCTCATCGACCCCGGCGACCGGGCTGAGCCCCGCATGTGCCAGCGCACGCTCGTAGGCGTGCAGCCCGGCGTCACGGCGCGGCGTGAAGCGAAGTGGACGACCCCTCATGCTCCGCAGCGTACGTCGCCACGCCCGCCCACCGCTCCCCGAACGCGACCGTTCCCACCATGTCCCCGATCACCCCCGGGCCGAACATGCCATGACCAGGCAACGGCGTACCGGCCGCCCGCAACGCGCCGGCGCCGCGCCGCCCTCGGCGAACACGGGCGGGCGCACCACGGACGGGCTCGCGGCGAGCGGCCGCCCGCCGAGGAGGAAGAACGCCACCGAACGGGCGCCGACCCTGCATCTGCAGTCGGCTGGGCCGTCCGCCCCACACGCAGCACCAGGCCCCGCGCCGCCCGCATCCTCCTCCACGCGACAAGCGCTAGAAGCCGAGCGCGCGCCCTGCAAAGGCAACCGCACCGACCACCGAACGGACGATGATCACTCCGACGAGCCGTCGACCCACGTAATGAAGACCCGCACACCACGCACACAAGCGAGAGACAGTCGCCCAAACAGCCAGCGACCGCCCACCACACCTACAAGCCACTCGACCCACGCCACGAAGGCCCGCACACTACGCACACACGAGAAGGCTGGCGCCCAAGCAGCCAGTAAGCGGGTCGCCACGCCGAAAGCCACTCGACGCACCCACTAAAGGTCCGCACGCTGCGTTCTCACGAGGGGGCCTGTTGCGCCGGCAGCCAGTGACCGCCCGACGCACCGGCAAGCCACTCGACCCATGTCTTGAAGGCCCGCGCGCTTCGTGCTCGCACGAGAGGGTCTTGCGCTAGCAACCTGAGACCGTCCACAACACCAACGAGCCAGATGACCTATGCAATAGCCCGCACACCATGCGCTCACACGGAAAAGGCCGGCGTCACGATAGCCAGCCGCCACGCTGATGGCCCGGTTTCCGACTGACGGGAGTATGTGGGTTGGGTGGTCGCGTGGCGGGAGGAGCTACCGGATGAGCGGAGAGCTGCAGGCGTGCGCACAGGGCCGCTCACGGCCCGCGGAAGGCCGTAGGCGGCCTGCGCGGTCATCGCAGCGGTGTCGGCTCCTGGGTCTCGCGCTGGGGAAGCGGGTGCACGCCCCGGTCCCGAGACGGGCGTGCAGGGGCCGGTCGTGCGGCTTGCAAGTGTGATGGTCAGGGTTTGAGGCGGCGGCGTCTCAGGATGTAGGCGAGGGGGAGGGTGCCGAATGCGCCGAGGGCGAAGGGGGTGGCGGGGAGGGCGGCGGCGGCCGATTTCTTCAAGGCGGACTGTTTGAAGGTCTTGGGGATCGGAAGGGTGTCGATGCGGTCCAGGGGCCAGACGACGACGAAGGCGCGGCCGATGACGCGGTCGACCGGGATGGTGCCGCCGCCCGGGTCGCCGCGGTGGGAGCGGGAGTCGTGGGAGAGCTCACGGTGGTCGCCCATGACCCACAGTTGGCCCGGTTTGATCGTGACGTCGAAGGGGTCGTTGGACGGCTTGTTCCGCTCGTGCGTGACCGGGTCGGTGTAGAGGTAGGAGTCCTCGTCGATGGGAACGCCGTTGACCGTGACGCGGCCTTGGGCGTCGCAGCATTTGACGTGGTCGCCGGGGATGCCGATGACGCGTTTGATGTAGTCCTTCTCGTTGGGCGCCACGCCGAAGGCGGTGCCCACGGCGCGCAGGGCCTTGGAGAGGGGGTTGCCGGGCTCGTTGACCTGGATCTCCGGGTCCCAGGAGTCGAGGCCGTTGAAGACGATCACGTCACCGCGGGCGATGTCACGGGTGTGGTAGACGATCTTGTTGACGAGGACGCGGTCACCGACTTGGAGGGTGTTCTCCATGGAGCCGGAAGGGATGTAGAAGGCCTGGACCGCGAACGTCTTGATGATCAGGGCGAGGACCACGGCGACAACGATGAGAATGGGCAGCTCTTTCCAGAAAGAGCCCTGTTTCTTCTTCTCGTCCTTGCCATCGTCGGAGTCGTCGGCCGTCTCGTCGGTCGAGTCCACAGGCTCCTTTTCTTCGGGCACCGCGCCCTCGGCCTCGGATCGCACGTCTCTCCGATCGTCCTCGTCAGTCATCAGAGCGAAAGCCTAGCGTCGCCGGGGTCGCCGGAGACCGCTCGTGGGCGTGTCGCCGGGGACCAAGCCGACCATGTCCGCCCGAAACGGGCAACGCCCCGGTCACCGTTAAGGGTTCCCGGGGCGATGGCGTTCATTGGCCTTGTTCTCGACGGCGAAGGCTCAGTGGTCGCGCTTCTCCTTGATGCGCGCGGCCTTGCCCCGCAGATTGCGCAGGTAGTAGAGCTTGGCGCGGCGGACGTCACCGCGGGTGACGACTTCGATCTTGTCGATCGAGGGGCTGTTGATCGGGAACGTCCGCTCGACGCCGACGCTGTAGCTGACCTTGCGGACGGTGAAGGTCTCGCGGGCGCCGCCGCCCTGGCGCCGGATCACCACTCCCTGGAAGACCTGGATACGGCTCCGGTTGCCCTCGGTGACACGCACGTGCACCTTCAGCGTGTCGCCCGGACGGAAGTCCGGGACGTCGGCGCGCATGGCGGCCTTCTCGATCTCCTGGATCAGGGTGTGCATCGCAGCGGTTCCTCATGGTCGAACGCGGGCGTCGAGAGGCCCCGGAGTTTCTGCCGTGGGGGCGTCGCGCCGCGGGAAGTGGTCGTGGGGTGCCGTGCGGTCTGGACGCACGGACGCTCTAGTCTGCCATATCTTCGCCGTCAACCGGAAAACCGGCCTCGCGCAGGACCGCCCGATCTTGCTTGTCGAGGTCCTCGGGGGCGAGGCGTCCTAGCAGGTCGGGGCGGTATCGCGCGGTGCGGCGAAGGGCCTCGTCGCGCCGCCAGCGGGCGATCGCGCCGTGGTGTCCGGACAGAAGGATGTCCGGTACAGGTCGTTCGCGCCAGACCGGAGGCTTGGTGTAGACGGGGCCCTCCAGGAACGTCTCCATGGCGCCGGGCGCGAACGAGTCGTCGGTGACCGACGCGGCGTTGCCGAGGACGCCGGGTAGCAGCCGTCCGATCGCCTCGATCATGACGAGGGCGGCGACCTCTCCTCCGGCGAGCACGAAGTCGCCGAGACTGATCTCGTCCACGGGCATTCGCGTGCGGGCGTCCTCGACGACGCGGTAGTCGATGCCCTCGTACCGTCCGCAGGCGACGACCAGCCATGGTTCGGTCGCGTACGACGCCGCGAGCGCCTGCGTGAACGGCCGTCCGCTGGGCGTGGGGATGAGCAGCCGAGGCGGGTCGGCGTGGTGCGGCGGGACGATCGCGTCCAGCGCCTCGCCCCACGGCTCCGGTTTCATGACCATGCCGGGGCCGCCGCCGTACGGGGTGTCGTCGACGGTGCGGTGCCGGTCGTGGGTCCAGTCGCGTAGGTCGTGGACGTGGACGTCCAGGATCCCGGTTCGCCGCGCCTTACCGAGAAGGGAGATGTCGAGGGCGGCGAAGTACTCGGGGAAGATCGTGACGAGGTCGATTCTCATGATTCGTCGAGCAGGCCGGGGGGCGGATCGATGACGAGCCGCCCCCCGGTGACGTCCACCTCGGGGACGAGCGCGGTCACGAAGGGGACCAGCGTCTCCCCGCGGGGCCCGTCCACGACCAGGAGGTCTTGACCGTGATGGAGGACGTCGGCGACACGGCCGACGTCGGTGCCGTCGGCGGTGACGACGGCGAGCCCGATCAGTTCACGGTCGTGGAAGTCGTCCGGGTCGGCGGACGGGGAGATCTCCCCGGGGTCGACGACCAGCCAGACGCCGCGAAGCTCCTCGGCGGCGGTCCGGTCGGCGACCCCGGCGAAACGCACGAGCAGGCGTCCCGAATGCCAGCGGGTTCGCTCGACGGTGAGGGGTCCGGCGGACGCGGGGTCGGTGGCGATCTCCGTGCCCGCGGCGAACCGGGTGTCCGGGTCGTCCGTGCGGACATCGATGGTGATCTCACCGCGGATCCCGTGTGGCCGTCCGATCCGCCCCACCACGAGCGGTTCGCTCATCGGGACGCCACTCAGCGGGCCTCGTTGACGTCGAGGAGGTCAACGCGCACGTAGCGGCCACCGGAGAGGGCGCTGATCACCGTGCGAAGGGCCTTGGCGGTGCGTCCGCTGCGGCCGATGACCTTGCCGAGATCCTCGGGGTGCACTCGCACCTCGAGCACCCGGCCGCCCCTGATCCGACGGGCGCGGACCCGGACGTCGTCCGGGTTCTCCACGATCCCGCGGACCAGGTGCTCGAGCGCTTCTTCGAGCACGTCAGCCCTCGCTCTTAGCTTCGGTCGTCTCGGCGGCCTTCGCCTCGGACTTCTTCGGCTCGGCCTTCTTCTTGCGGGTCGTCGCGGCGCCGGCGGCCTCGTCGTCGCCGAGCGACTCCTTCACGGCGGCCTCGAACGCGGCCTTCTTGTCGGGCTTGGGCTCGGCGACCTTGAGCGTGCCCTCGGCACCCGGCTCACCCTTGAACTTCTGCCAGTCGCCGGTGATCTTCAGCAGGTTGCGGACGGGATCGGTCGGCTGCGCGCCCTTGCCGAGCCAGTACTGCGCCCGCTCAGAGTCGATCTTGATGAGCGAGGGCTCCTGCTTGGGCTGGTAGATCCCGATCTCTTCGATGGCACGCCCGTCACGCTTGGTGCGGGCGTCCGCGACGACGATCCGGTACTGCGGGTTCCGGATCTTCCCCAGACGCTTGAGTTTGATCTTGACTGCCACGGGTGTGGTGTACTCCAGACTTCATTACGGGTGGACGGGCCCGGGCCAGGTGGGGAACACCGGCTCACGGCCGTCCGAGGACTCCGGTCGCCCAGGACGTGAGAGGGCGCCTGGCGAATCCGGGGTTTCCAGCCTGTCATTCTGCCAGACGATTCCTGGAAACGCGCAATCGCGCGCTGCCGTGTTGCCGTCCGCGACCGCCACGATCGCACGAAACGAGGGGGACGGCGAGCGGATCCGTCGCGAATTGTCGCACCGTGATGCGGTGATTGCCCTCTCTGTTCATTGAGGCGGACGACGAAGTCCGTCCGGCGGCCGAGATCCGCCATGCACAGTTTGTGCAGGGCGGCTTCGGGTGGACCCCGGCGGGCCCGAAGGCGCGGCGCCAGCGCGGCCTTGTGCGGGTGACTTCGGGCGGACGCGGGGCGCCACCGATGGCGCGGCGCCGGGTGCCCACCTACAGGCGACCTGGCGCATGCACGCCAGGCGCCCCCAGAAGCGCAGCGCCATGCATGAGCTTGTGCGAAGCGACTTCGGGCAGGCGCGAGGCGGGCCCGAAGGCGCCGCGCCAGCGCGGCCTTGTGCGGGTGACTTCGGGCGGACGCGAGGCGCCACCGATGGCGCGGCGCCAGGTGCCCACCTACAGGCGACTCGGCGCATGCACGCCAGGCGCCCCCAGAAGCGCAGCGCCATGCACGAGCTTGTGCGAAGCGACTTCGGCAGGCGCGAGGCGGGCCCGAAGGCGCGGCGCCGGGTGCCCACCTACAGGCGACCTGGCGCATGCACGCCAGGCGCCCCCAGAAGCGCTGCGCCATGGGTGACTTCGGGTGGGCGCGGCGGGGTGGGACGAAGGTGCAGTACGAAGGCGCAGGACTGGCGCGCGGCTGCCAGCCGGGGGCTGGGCCCGACACCGAGCCCGGCCTGACCGCGCTCGTCCGCGCCGACAACCTCGCGGAGAGCCTCGGCCTGCGGCCCCTGTGGCAGTAGGTGCGGTTTGGGTGGGGTGCTTGGGGGGTCGGTGGGCCGCCGCGGCGTGGATCGGCCGCGGCGGGGCCCTGCTACTTCTTCTTGCGGGTCTGGAGGTTGTTGAGGTCGGGCATCTGGAAGCCGGGGGGAAGCTTGCCGAGGCCCGGGGGGAGGCCTCCGGGGGCGCCGGGGCCGCCGAGGCCGGGTGGGAGGCCCTGGGGCGTTCCGTCGACCGCGGGCTGCTGTTCCTGGCGGCCCTTGCCTCCGGCGGCGCGCTTGCGCGGGTCGCCGCTGCGCTGCTTGCCCTTCTTGTTCTTGGCGGCCTTCGCGGCCTTGGTCTTCTTGCGTCCGCCGGGCATGCCGGGCAGGCCCATTCCGCCGGCCATCTGCCGCATCATCTTCTGCGCGTCGAAGAACCGGGTGACGAGGCTGTTGACCTCGCCCACGCTCACGCCGGAACCGGTGGCGATCCGGGCCCGCCGGGAGCCGTTGATGATCTTGGGCTGGGTGCGTTCCTGCGGGGTCATCGAGCGGATGATCGCGGCGATGCGGTCCAGGTCCCGGTCGTCGATCTGGTTGACCTGCTCCCTGACCTGTCCCATTCCGGGCATCATGCCGAGCAGGTTGCCGATCGGGCCGAGCTTGCGGATCATCATCATCTGCTCGAGGAAGTCCTCGAGGGTGAAGTCCTCGCCCGAGGCGAACTTGCTGGACATCTTCTCGGCCTGCTCGGCGTCGAACGCCTGCTCGGCCTGCTCGATCAGGGTGAGGATGTCGCCCATGTCGAGGATGCGGCCCGCCATGCGGTCCGGGTGGAAGACGCTGAAGTCCTCGAGCTTCTCGCCCGTCGACGCGAACATGATCGGACGGCCGGTGATGTGCCGGACGGACAGGGCCGCGCCACCGCGCGCGTCGCCGTCGAGTTTGGTGAGGACGACACCGTCGAAGCCGACGCCGTCCATGAACGCCTGTGCGGTGTTGACCGCGTCCTGGCCGACCATCGCGTCGACGACGAACAGGACGTCGTCGGGCCGGACGGCGTCGCGGATGTCGATGGCCTGCCGCATCATCTCGGCGTCGATGCCGAGACGACCGGCGGTGTCGATCACGACGACGTCGTGCTGGGCGTGCCGTGCCTGGTCGATGGAGCGGCGGGCCACGTCCACCGGGTCGCCGACGCCGCTGCCCGGTTCGGGCGCGAACACCGGCACCCCGGCCCGCTCCCCGACGACCTGCAGCTGCTGGACGGCGTTGGGACGCTGCAGGTCGGCCGCGACGAGCATCGGCGCGTGCCCCTCCTGCTTCAGCCACCGGGCCAGTTTCCCCGCGAGGGTCGTCTTACCGGCGCCCTGCAGACCCGCGAGCATGATCACGGTCGGTGGGGTCTTGGCCAGTCTGATCCGGCGGGTCTCGCCGCCGAGGATGTTGATGAGCTCCTCGTTGACGATCTTGACGACCTGCTGCGCCGGGTTCAGCGCCTGCGAGACCTCCGCGCCGCGCGCCCGCTCCTTGATCTGCGCGATGAAGTCCTTGACGACGGGCAGCGCGACGTCGGCCTCGAGCAGGGCGATCCGGATCTCCCGGGCCGTGGCGTTGATGTCGGCCTCGGAGAGCCGGCCCTTGCTGCGCAGCGACGAGAAGACCGTCGTCAACCGGTCGGAGAGCGTCTCGAACACGTGTCTGGACCGTCCTTGGAAAGCGTCTGGGATCGCCTATCAGCGTATCGGGTCGTCGGCGAAGCCCCACCCCCTCTGACCGGACCGTCCTCGGGGAGCGTCCCGTCCGTCATGCGGCCGGAAGGGGCGGCGGTGTCGTGTATCTGTCAGCGGAGGGCGGTCAGGACGCGGGCGCGGACGGTCGCGAGCGCGGCGGGATCGTCCAGGGGACGGCCCTCCGCGTCGACCACGTAGAAGACGTCCACGGCCTCGGCGCCCAAAGTGTCGACTCGGGCGGCGAGGACGTGCAGGCCGCAGGCTCCCAGCGCCTGTCCGATGCGCCAGAGCAGGCCCGGCCGGTCGTGTGCGCGCACCTCGACGACCGTCGCGGTGCGGGACGCGTCGTCCACGATCATCACCCGTGGCGGGGGTACCGCCGCGCCGGGACGCGCGCGCCGGGACCGGGCACGCCGGTCGAGGCGGTCGGCGACGTCGAGGCGGTCCGCGAGCATGCGCCGCAGGTCGGCCTCCAGCCCGGCCGGGTCCGGTGGCGTGCCGTAGTCGGGCACGGCCGTGAAGTCCAGGACGGCGGTTCCGCCGCCCGGGGCGGCGGAGACGGTGCGGGCGGTCTTCACGTCCAGGCGGTGGAGGGCGAGGACGCCGGCGGCGCGCCAGAGGAGTCCGGGACGGTCGGGGGCGGCGATGGTGATGCGGGAGCCGGCGACGCGGACGGCGGCGCCGTCGTGGCGGGCGAGTCCGGCGTGCTCGGGGGCGATGGTGGGGACGGGTGGCGGGGTGCCGCCGGAGAGGGCGGCGGCCGCGCGACGGGCGAGGTCGGCGACGAGGCCCGCCTTCCAGGGGCCCCAGGCGGCGGGGCCGGTGGCGTGGCCGTCGGCGACGGCGAGCGCGGCGAGCAGGTCGAGGGTCTCGCGTTCGCGGCCCGGCACCTCCGAGACGGCGGCGATGACGGTCCGCACGGTGACCGGGTCGTCGATGTCGCGGCGGGTGGCGGTCTCGGGGAAGAGCAGGTGGTGGCGGACGAGCGTCTCCAGCACGCGCACGTCCTCCTCGGGGAAGCCCAGTCGGGCGCCCATGTCGCGGGTGACGACGGCGCCCGCGGTGCTGTGGTCGCCGGGACGGCCCTTGCCGATGTCGTGGAGGAGGGCGCCGATGAGGAGGAGGTCGGGGCGGGCGACCTCGCGGGTGAGGGCGGCGGCGCCGGCGGCGGTCTCCACGAGGTGCCGGTCGACGGTGAAGCGGTGGACGGGGTTCCGCTGGGGACGGTTGCGGACGTGTTCCCAGCCGGGCAGCAGCCGGACGATCAGCCCGGCCTGGTCGAGGGCCTCCCAGACGCCGATGGCCGCGGGACCGGCGCCGAGCAGGGACACCAGGGCGTCGCGGGCGGCGGCGGGCCACGGCGTTCCCGGCAGGGCCGCGTGGTCCGCGAGGCGGGCGACGGTGGCGGGGGCCAGTGGCAGGCCCGCCTGGGCGGCGGCAGCGGCGACGCGGGGCACGATCGCCGGGTCGTCGAGATCGGCGCCGCGGGCGAGGACGACCTCGCCGTCGTGTTCGACGGCGCCGTCCCCGACGGGGCGCCGCTCGACGCTCTTCCGGGCCCTGGTCAGGCGCTTCACCCGGTGCCAGGTGTGGGCGGACGCGTAGGCGATCGTCCGGGCGGCCTCCGCGGTCGCGCGTTGCAGGACGTCGGCGTCGCCGAGACCGAGGGCCTGGGCGACCGCGTCCTGTTCCTGGAGGACGAGACGGTCAGCGGAACGTCCCGTGACCTGGTGCAACGCGTGCCGGATGTCGAGGAGCAGGTCATGGGCGGCGCGCACCGCGTTCCCGGGCCCGGACGTCGTCCAGGACGCGGCGACGGCCCGCATGACCTGGACGTCCCGCAGCCCGCCGCGCGCCTCCTTCAGATCGGGTTCCAGAAGGAAGGCCAGCTCACCATGGGTTTCCCAGCGCTGCCGGCACAGGTCCGCCAGTTCGGCGAGGCGGGTCCGCGCGTCGGCGCGCCAGTCGGCGAGGACGGCGGCGCGCAGATCGTCGGCGAGGGAGCGCTCGCCCGCGATCAGGCGCGCCGACAGCAGTCCGAGCGCGGCCTTCAGGTCGCGGCGCGCGACCGTCCGGGCCTCGGGGACGGTGCGGACCGAGTGGTCGAGCCGCAGCCCCGAGTCCCACACCGGGTACCAGATCCGGTCGGCGACCCCGGCGACGTCCGTGTCGCCCCGGTGCACCAGGACGAGGTCGAGGTCGCCGCCGGGCGTCAGTTCGCGCCGGGCGTGGCCGCCGACCGCGAGCAGCGCGACGTCCGCCGATCCCGGGCCGGACGCCAGCAGGGACTCCAACCACCGGTCCAGTTCGGCGGCTCGAGCGGCCCGCGCCGCGGCAAGGGCGGCGCGGGCCGTCTCAACGTGCGTCGGCATCGACGGTGCCTAGAGGGCTTCCGGGCCGGTCTCGCCGGTGCGGACCCGGACGACCGTGTCGACCGGCACCGCCCACACCTTCCCGTCACCGATCTTGTCGGTGCGGGCCGCCTTGACGATCACGTCGATGATGTCGTCGGCGTCCTCGGCCTCGACCAGGACCTCCACACGGAGCTTGGGCACGAGGTCGACCTGGTACTCGGCGCCCCGGTAGACCTCGGTGTGCCCCTTCTGGCGTCCGTAGCCGCTGGCCTCGCTGACGGTCATCCCCCTGACCCCGAACGCCTCCAGGGCCTGCTTGACCTCGTCCAGTTTGAACGGCTTGATCACCGCGGTGATCAGTTTCATGGCTGCGCCTCCACCTTCGTCGCCGGGGCGGGCACCGCCGCGGTCGCCCCCGAACCGATCCCGGCGCGGATGGCGCCGAAGTCGTAGGCCGTCTCGGCGTGCGCCGTGCTGTCGATACCGGCGGCCTCGTCGTCCGCGTCGATCCGGAAGCCCATCACCAGGTCGATGACCTTGGCGATCACATAGGTGACGGTGAAGGAGTAGGCGAGAGTCGCCAGAACGGCCACCGCCTGCTTGCCCAGCAGCGCGAACCCGCCGCCCGTGAGCAGCCCGTCCGCGCCCGCGTCGTTCACGGACGTGGTCGCCAGGACACCGATGAGGAGCGCGCCGACGATTCCGCCGACCATGTGGACGCCGACGACGTCCAACGAGTCGTCGTAACCGAGCCGGTACTTCAGGCCGACCGCGAACGCGCACACCGCGCCCGCGACGAGCCCCAGGCCGATGGCGCCGAGCGGCGTGACGAACGCGCAGGCCGGGGTGACGGCGACGAGCCCGGCGACGATGCCGGACGCGATGCCGAGGGTGGTGGACGACCCGTCGCGCAGCTTCTCCACCACGATCCACGCGAACGCGGCGGCGCAGGTCGCCGCGAGCGTGTTCACGAACGCGACGGCCGCGGTGGCGCCGGACGACAGCGCCGACCCGGCGTTGAACCCGAACCAGCCGAACCACAGCAGCCCCGCGCCGAGCAGGACGAACGGCAGGTTGTGCGGCCGCATCGGCTCCTTCGGCCAGCCCTTGCGCCTGCCGAGGACGAGGACCAGCGCGAGCGCCGCGGCCCCCGCGTTGATGTGGACGACCGTGCCGCCCGCGAAGTCGAGCGCACCAAGGTCGAAGAGCCATCCGGCGTCGTCGCCGTCCGACCACCACACCCAGTGCGCGACCGGGACGTACACGAGCGTCATCCACACGAGCGCGAACAGGACCCAGGCGCCGAACTTGGCACGGTCCGCGATCGCGCCGCTGATCAGGGCGACGGTGATGATGGCGAACGTCGCCTGGAACGCGACGAAGACCAGCTGCGGGACACCCGTGCCGTCGCCGGCCGTCGCGGCGTCCTCCAGGCCGAGCAGCCCCCAGTCACCGAACCCGCCGATGAACGAACTGAGCCCGCCGCCGTCGCCGAAAGTGAGCGAGTAGCCGTACACGACCCACGCCATTCCGACGACGGCGATGCTGACGAAGCTCATCATCATCATGTTGAGCACGCTCTTCGCCCGGCTCATCCCCCCATAGAAGAAGGCGAGTCCGGGCGTCATCAGCAGGACGAGCGCGGTGCTCGTCAGCATCCAGGCGGTACTACCGCTGTCGATCTTCATCTCCGAGAGAGTCCCTCCTCAACAGGGGAACGTGACTGCTCAGAGACTCGGACGCGGCGGTTTCGCCTGACGGCCTCCTATGTTTCCGTGGCGTGAAACCGGCGCCGGATGTGTTTCACCGGTGTTTCTTCACCACAATGGCCCACTTTTCAGTCACCCAGGATGGCGTCCACGAAGGCCTCCGGCTCGAACGGGGCGAGATCGTCCGGCCCCTCCCCCAGCCCGACCAGCTTCACCGGGACACCGAGCTCCCGCTGCACCTGGACGACGATGCCGCCCTTCGCGGTGCCGTCCAGCTTGGTCAGCACCACGCCCGTGACGTTGACGACCTCGGCGAACACGCGGGCCTGCTGCATCCCGTTCTGCCCGGTGGTCGCGTCCAGGACCAGCAGGACCTCGTCGACCGTGGCCTGCTTCTCCACGACCCGCTTGACCTTGCCCAGCTCGTCCATCAGCCCGGTCTTGGTGTGCAACCGTCCCGCCGTGTCGACGATCACCACGTCGACCTTGGCGTCGATGCCCTGCTTCACCGCGTCGAACGCGACACTGGCCGGATCGGCGCCCTCGTCCTTACGGACGACCTGCGCCCCGACCCGACTCCCCCACGTCTCCAGCTGGTCGGCCGCCGCGGCGCGGAACGTGTCGGCCGCGCCGAGCAGCACCGTCCTGCCGTCCCCGACGAGAACACGGCCGAGCTTTCCGCAGGTCGTGGTCTTCCCGGTCCCGTTGACACCGACGACCATCATCACCGCGGGACGGTCACCCGCCGTCTCCGTCCGCAACGACCGGTCGAGATCCGGCCCGATCTGCTTGAGCAGCTCCTCCTTCAGCAGCCCGCGCACCTCGTCCGGACTGCGCGTCCCGAGTACCTGTACCCGCGTCCGTAGGTCATCGGTCACCTGACGCGCCACGGCCGTGCCCATGTCGGCGCTGATCAGCGTGTCCTCGATCTCCTCCCAGGCGTCCTCGTCGAGCGTGTCCCGCGACAGCAGCCCGAGCAGCGTCTTCCCGAAGGTGTTCTGCGAACGGGCCAGCCGCGCCCGCAGCCGAACCAGCCGACCCGCCCCCGGCGGCGGCCTCTCGATCTCGACGGTAGGCCGCTGCGGCGGCACCTCCACCGGCGGCGCCCGCTCCACCGTGGGCGCCCCCGCCTCATCAACGGCGGTCGCGCCCCCTCCCCGCTCCGCCGGCGGCCCCTCGACAGGCGGCCGCGGCCGTCCGACCCGCGGCCGCACCAACAGCACACCGCCGATGACCAACCCGACGACGACCAGCGCGGCAATGATGATCACATATTCCATAGCGCCCCCCAGTTTCGCATGCGAGTTCTATTGCAGTGCACTCCTCCTTCGGGCCTGGCGGCCCTCCATCGTCGTGAACTGCGTGCGATCGCTGGCATCGCTCCGGCTCGCCTTGCGGCTCGCTGCGCGATCAGGTTCTTGCTTCGCTTGTACCTGCCTTCGGACGCGATCGCAGTGGCTCAGGTTGTTGCGTGGTTGCGGTGACGGGCTGAGGTAGTTGCGTCCGGACGTGCGTTATCACTCGCGCGTCCCCTACCGAGCGCCACGTCCACCTGCACGGCTACCCAACAATCGGACACCGCACCCGCCCACGCGGCGACACAACCACCCACCAGCGGCGAGCCCGAGCCCCAGACCGTTGTTGATCGGCGCATCATCCCCGCACGAGGACCGTGAGTCAACTCACGATCCCCGCGAACCCGCCAGCGACCGAGCACCGCAACAACCGAGCGGAAGTCAGCGGCCAAGCGGCAACCGGCCCCCCGCCACGATGGTGTACTGAAGGCAGACTTCTCTGGCGACAACTTAACTTGGGTGCGGTGAGCCGGAGCACCCCACCGGCCAGGCACACGTGCCGCTACCAGCGGACGCGACGACACCAGCCGCGCCGCAACCCGCGACTGCCTGACCGGCGCGGTCTGGTCCAGAGCCCACATGGAACTGACCACGCAGCGGTCCACACCAACGTCAGCGGCTCGGTACGCGTGCCGCAGCCGCGGACGCACCAACCTCAGCCCGCCTCCGCAACCCCGCAACAACCTCGACCACTGCGATCGCGTCCGAAAGCAGGTTTAAGCGAAGCAAGAACCTGATCGCGAACCGAGCCGCTACCGGCGGACGCGACGACACCAGCCGCGCCGCAACCCGCCACCAGCCTGACCGGCGCGGTCTGGTCCAAAGCCCACATGGAACCGACCACGCAGCAAACCACACCAACGTCAGCGGCTCAGTACACGTGCCGCAGCCGGCGGACGCAACGACCTCAGCCCGCCTCCGCAACCCCGCGACAACCCGGGCCCCTGCGATCGCGTCCGAAGGCAGGTTCAAGCGAAGCGAGAACCTGATCGCGCACCGAGCCGCTACCGGCGGACGCGACGACACCAGCCGCGCCGCAACCCGCCTGACCGGCGCGGTCTGGTCCAAAGCCCACATGGAACCGACCACGCAGCAAACCACACCAACGTCAGCGGCTCAGTACACGTGCCGCAGCCGGCGGACGCAACGACCTCAGCCCGCCTCCGCAACCCCGCGACAACCCGGGCCCCTGCGATCGCGTCCGAAGGCAGGTTCAAGCGAAGCGAGAACCTGATCGCGCAGCGAGCCGTTAGGCGAGTCGGAGCGATGCCAGCGATCGCACCGTGTTTCTCGACGATGGAGGCCCGCCAGGGCCGAAGGAGGAGAGAAATACAATATTAACGCGGCAGGGATGCGCGTTCGGAGGCTTCCCATTCGTCGACGTTGCGGAGGAGCGCTTCCAGGTAGGAGCGCAGGTGGGTGCGGTAGACGTCGCTGTAGGTGCGCAGGTAGGCGACTTCGCGCTCCAGTTCCAGGGTGTGCCGTTCGGTGTCCGGTAGGCCGCTTTGGTGGGGAACGGGTCGTGCGGTCTGTTCGGTGGTGCGGACGGCCGTGTCGGCGACGGCGGCGGCCTTGCGGTGGGCGTCCTCCAGGATGTGTTCGGCGCGTCCCTTGGCGTCGGACAGGATCGCTTCGCGGTGTAGGCGGGCCTCGTGGGAGAGTTCCCGGGTGTAACGTTCCGCGTCGGCGACGTACATGTCGGCGGTCTGTTGGGCCTGCGACAGGATCCGGACGGCTTGGAAGTGGGCGTCCTCGGGCGCCATGACGTTGGACGCGCCCTTGGCGCCTTGGGCGCCTTGGGCCCGTAGTCGGTTGACCTCGTCGGCGAGGGCGGCCCGTTCGCTGAGGAGTTGGACGAACTCCCGTTCGACGTAGGCCAGGAAGTTGCGGACCTGTTCCTCGTCGAATCCGCGGCGTCCGAGGGCGGCCCTGGCGAATGCGACCGACTGGAGTTCGCCGGGTGTCAGCCGCCGGGGGCCCTCGGAGGAGGCGGGAAGGTCAGGAGAGTTCAACGCGCTCACCTCTGGGCGTCTGCGAAGGTTTCCAACCGGATCTGCTCGCGTGGCACACCGAGCTGCACGAGCTGCTCGACAGTGTGCCCGACCATAGCCGACGACCCACACACATAGGCGTCGTGATCGTTCCAAGGGCCGTGTCTGGCCACGACGTCGGACAGGTTGCCGTATTCGACGTCGCCGTCCGTCCGCGGTACCGGCTCGAACCAGCTGCCCGGGCGCCGTACGGGGCCGGGTCCCGCCTGGAGGAGGGCGGAGAAGCCGTGTCCGCCGGCTTCCTCGGACACGGCGGGGATGACCGTGAGCCACTCGAACTCGCTGGCGAGTTTGATGAGGGATTCAAGGTCGTACAGTCCGTCGCGCGTGCGGGCGCCGAAGAACAGGTGGACGCGGGGTGGTGCCGGACGGCCGGCGATCTGTTCGAGGATGGCCTTGAGCGGGGCGAGTCCGGTGCTGCCCGCGACGAGTAGGACGTCCCGTTGGGAGGTCTCGTCGAGGGTGAGGGTGCCGACGGGGGCTCCCATCCTGACGCGGTCACCGGTTTCGGTGGTGCGTACCAAAACGGGACTGACGGGACCGCCGTCCACGAGTCGGACGTGGAAGTCGATGGTGTGGTCGGGGCGTGGGGCGTTCGCCATCGAGTAGTACCGCCAGAGACGCGGACGGGCCATCGTCTCGACCGCGACGGACTGGCCCGGCTGGTAGGGCAGCGGCCGGTCCGGTTGGACGCGCAGGACGGTGATGTCGAATCGGCGTCGTTCCACCGCGATGACCTGGCCGTCCCACCAGGCGGGACGGGTGAGGGCGTCCTCGTCGGCCGCTTCCAGCATGACCTTCGCGACGAGGGTGTAGGCGGCCGTCCAGTCGCCTTCGATGTCGTCGTTCCAGGCCGGGCCGGAGAAGTGCCGGAGGGTGGCGATGAGGCTGGCCCCGACGTGCGGATAGTGCTCGGCGATGATCCCGAACCTGCGGTGGTCGCGGCCCAACTGCTGGAGGAACGGGACGAGTGTGCCGAGGTCGTCGACCCGGGCGACGATGTGGCCGAGTGCGCGCAGCAACCTGTCACGCTGGATGCTCATCCCGATCGGGAACATGTCGCGCAGGTGGGGGTTGCGCACGAACAGATCGGAATAGAAGAACAGCGCGACCGCGTCGCCCTGCTCGGCGACGTGCGCGAAGTTGTCCTTGAGGCGCTGAACGTCCACGTCGCCTCAGGAGACGAGTTCCGCGGCGGCCCCGTGCATGACACTGGCGACGAGGCCGTAGGCCGCCCGCCAGTCACGCTCGAGGTCCTCGTTCCATTCGGTGCCGCTGAAGTAGGCCAGGGTCGCGATGAGGCTGGCTCCAACGGGGACATAGTGCTCGCCAAGGACGCCGAAGCGGTAGTGCCGTCTACCGAGGTCCTCAAGGTACGGGACGAGCGTGTCGGGGTCGTCGACGGACGACACGATCTGGGAGAGGGCGCCGAGCAGGACGTCGTGCTGCCTGCTCATGGAGGCGGGGAACATCGACCTCAGCCCCGGCTCGGTGTTGAAAAGGTCGGCGTAGAAATATTCGGCGACGTCCACACCGTTCGCGGCCACCAAGGTAAAATTCTCTTTAAGTTTTCGCGCATCCATGGGCACCACCTTCCAGGGGATCTCCGTAACGGGCGGGGCGCCGGGTAGGGGAGCCGGAGATCCACGGTGCATATGCGTAGTGGATAGGTGCGGGAGGCACAAGCCCGCCAGCGTCGCCGCTCAGTCACGTTCAGTCGATGACCAACCCGGTCACCGGCGCGAATGTCACCGAAGCCAAACCGTTATAGGACATAAAAATCATGACCACCACCTCGAATACGGAACGCCGTTCGATGCACCGATCCAACAAAGAGTGACAGACATAACAACTATCTAAAATCCCCACATCAGCAGGTGAGCGACCGCTATAAGCGCCCGCCCGACCTCCACGACCGTGATCACGTCCGAAGGTCCCGCCGGGGACTTAGGACATGTCTCAAAACCCCGCTGGAGCGTCCCGACTCACGCCGCGGGCAAGCCGCCGGCAAGGTCGACGCCCCTCGCAGGGCGCCCGCTTCCGGTCGCCCGCTCGGACGCCGGCACGTGCCCGAAGGCCACTGTGGGACACGCCCTAGGCACAAGCGCAGCGAGCCGAAACGATGCCACCGACCGCACAGCGGTGCACGACGCCAGAGCCCCGCCAAGGGCTGAGGTACGCCCCAACCTCGAAGCCATCCCTACGAGCCGGCCTCAAGCCCGTCACCGCAACCCCAGAACGACCTCGACCACTGTCATCGCGTCCGAAGACAGGTTCAAGCGAAGCGAGAACCTGATCGCGCAGCGAGCCTCCAGGCGAGACGAAGCGATGCCAGCGATCGCACGCAGTTCACGACGATGGAGGCCCGCCAGGGCCGAAGGAGGAGTGCACTGCAATCAACACTGCCTTTTAATCCCGCAACCGTTGGCTGACCACCTGGGTGACGCCGTCACCGCGCATGCTGACGCCGTAGAGCGCGTCGGCGCCTTCCATGGTGCGCTTCTGGTGGGTGATCACGATGAGCTGGGACGATTCGCGGAGTTCCTCGAAGACGGTGATGAGCCGTTGGGTGTTGGTGTCGTCCAGCGCGGCCTCGACCTCGTCCAGGACATAGAACGGTGACGGGCGGGCCTTGAAGACGGCGACGAGGAAGGCGATCGCGACGAGGGAGCGTTCGCCGCCCGACAGGAGCGACAGCCGTTTGACCTTCTTGCCGGGTGGGCGGGCGGCGACGTCCACGCCGGTGGTGAGCATGTCGCCGGGTTCGGTGAGCGAGAGGCTCCCTTCGCCGCCGGGGAACAGGCGGGCGAAAATGCGTTCGAATTCGCGGGCGGTGTCCTCGTAGGCGGCGGCGAACACCTGCTGGACTCGGTCGTCCACCTCTTTGACCAAGCCGAGGAGTTCCCGCTGGGTCTTCTTCAGGTCTTCCAGCTGTGAGGTGAGGAAGGCGTGCCGTTCTTCCAGTGCCGCGAACTCCTCCAGCGCCAGCGGATTGACCTTGCCGAGCTGGTTCAGCTGCCGTTCCGCCACTTTCGCGCGCTTTTCCTGAACGGCTCGGTCGTAGGGGACGGGTTGCGCGTCCTCCCCTTTGTCGGCGTCGGGCGGGACGGGCTGGTCCGGCCCGTATTCCGAGACCAGGGACTCGACTTCCAGGCCGAACTCGTCCAGGGCCCGCTGTTCCAACTGCTCCAGGCGGAGCCGCTGTTCGGCGCGGGCGACCTCGTTGCCGTGGACGACGTTGACGAGCCGTTCGAGGGTGGCGGACAGTTCCCGCACCTGCGTCCGGACGACCTTCAGCTCCGCTTCGCGGGCGGCCTTTGCCTGCTCGGCGGCCTCGCGTCGTCGCACGGCCGCGTCCAGGGAGTGGTCGATGCGCATCAAAGCCGTTCTGGCGCCTCTGAGGACGGCGTCGGCGACCCTGGCCTGCTCTTCGCGGCGGGCGCGGCGCCGCGCGGCACGGGCCCGTTCCTCGCGTTCGCGTTGCGCGCCGCGTTCGAGCGCGTCGGCGCGTCCGGCGATGGCCTGGACGCGTTCCTCGGCGGTGCGGACCGTCAGCCGCGCCTCCATCTCGACGGCCCGCAGTTCCTGGCAGCGGGCGTTCAGCTCGTCGCGGGCCTCGGTGTCGTGCCCGGCCTCGTCGGCGACCTCCGCGGCCTCCTCCGCCTCGGCGAGCCGCAGCGCGAGTTCCGCTGCCGCCTCCGTGTCGCGCTCTACGGACTCGTTGGCCGCGTCCAGCGCCTTCGTCAGCCGTTCCGCTTCGCCTCGGGCGGCGCGGACGTCGGCTTCCAGACGCGCGGCGCGCTTCGCCTCCTGCGCGGCCTGCGCTTCGAACTCGCGCACGCGCGCGCGGACGCGGTCCAACTCCGCCTGTGCGTGGTTCACGCTCGACTGCGCTTCGGCGGCCGCGGCCTCGGCGGCCTCCACCGTCGCCTGTGCGGACTGCTCGCGCTCCAGGCAGGCCGTGAGGTCTTCGGCGGCCGCGGCCGCAGCCGTCTCGGCGGCAGCGAGGTCCTCGGTGGCCTCGTCGAGGGTCGCGCGCATCCGCAGAAGACTCTGACCGCCGTCGGCCCCGCCGCCCTGCGCCCAGTGGGCGCCGACGAGTTCCCCGTCCCGGGTGACGGCGCGCAGAGACGGGCGTCCCCTCACGAGCGCGGCGGCGGACGGAACGTCGTCCACCACGGCCACATCGCGCAGTAGATGCTCCACGGCGGGACGCAACGAATCCGGGACGTGCACCGCGTCGACCGCGTAGTCGACGCCCGGGACACGGTTCCACGACGCGGCCGTCCCGCCCCCGACGAGCAGCCCCGCACGTCCGGCGGCACGGGAACGCAGCAGGGTCAGCGCGGCCTCGGCCGTGTCGAGCGACCCCACGGCGATCGCCTCCGCGGCGTTGCCGAGGGCCGCGGCGACCGCGGTCTCGTATCCGGGACGGACGTTCAGCATCGACGCGACCGTTCCGAGAACGCCGTCCAGCGAACCGTCGGACCCCGCCGCCAGCAGGGCCTCGCCGCCATCGGCGGCGCTGGCCAGCGTCAGGTTGAGCGCCTCGATCCGCGCCTGCAACGCCGTGACCTTCTTCTGCGCCGCCTGATCGGCCGAACGGGCCGACGCCACCGCCGACCGGGCCTCCTTCAACGCACGGCGCGGACCGTCCACCGCGGCGCGCGCGGCCTCCGCGGCGTCCTTCGCCGCGGCGAGCGCCTCCTGGACGGTCTCATGCTCCGCCGCGAGCACCGGATCCTCGACGACCTCCGCCTCGAACGCCTCGAACTCCGCCCGAGCCGACTCGGCCCGCTGCGCGGCCTCCTCACGCGCGTCGGCGAGCCGCCCGATCTCCGACCGTCCCGCCTGCGCCTTGCTCCGCAGCGCCTCCACCCGCCCGCGCAGCCGCGCCAACTCCTCACGACGATCGGCCGCGGCCCTGGCCGCCGCCTGCGACCGGCGCTCCTCCGCCGCGAGCGCGTCCTCCGTCCCCGACCGCTCCTCCACGGCCCTGGACAGCCCGTCCTGCGCCTCCTCCAGCGCGGCCCGCAGCATCTCCTCCTGCTCGCGGATCTCGGCGGCCTCGCGCTCCATGTCCTCCGGATCGCGGCCCCGCCGCTCCTCCGCCCGCGCCTCACTGGCATTGCGATGCCGCTCCGCCGCGAGATCGGCGACACCCCGCAGCCGCTCCTTCAACGCCGACAACCGGAACCACGTGTCCTGGACCTGCGCGAGCCGCGGCGCCTGCTCGGCCTCCTCCGCCTCCAGCAGACCCTCGCGCTCCTGCGCCTCCGCCAGCGCCCGCTCCGTCTCCGTACGCCGCTCCCGGACCGCCGCCTCGTCCGCGGCCTCCTGCTCCAGCCTCGTCCGCAACGTGACCAGGTCGTCCGCCAACAACCGGAGCCGCGCGTCCCGCAGATCGGCCTGGATCACGGCCGCCTTCCGGGCGATCTCCGCCTGCCTCCCCAGCGGCTTCAACTGGCGCCGCAGCTCACCGGTCAGATCCTGCACCCGCGTCAGGTTGCCCTGCATCGCGTCCAGCTTGCGGAGCGCCTTCTCCTTCCGCTTCCGATGCTTGAGGACGCCCGCCGCCTCCTCGATCACCGCGCGGCGCCCCTCCGGCCCCGAATGCAGGACGCGGTCCAACTGCCCCTGCCCGATGATCACGTGCATCTCGCGGCCGATGCCCGAGTCCGACAGCAACTCCTGGATGTCCAGCAGCCGACACGCGTCCCCGTTGATCGCGTACTCGCTGGACCCCGACCGGAACATCAACCGGCTGATCGTGACCTCGGAGTAGTCGATCGGCAACGCCCCATCGGAGTTGTCGATCGTCAACACGACCTCGGCACGGCCCAGCGGCGCCCGACTCGCCGTCCCGGCGAAGATGACATCCTCCATCTTGCCGCCGCGCAGCGACTTCGCGCCCTGCTCCCCCATCACCCAGGCCAACGCGTCCACCACATTGGACTTGCCCGACCCGTTCGGCCCCACGACCGCCGTGATCCCAGGCTCGAACTTCAACGTGGTCGACGACGCGAAGGACTTGAAGCCGCGCAACGTCAGATTCTTCAGATACACGCGCTCCCCGTCCCCCTCCACGAGCCGGCCGACAACATCCGTCGAACGATACTGTGTTTATTGCAGATCACTCCTCCTTCGGCCCTGGCGGGCCTCCATCGTCGTGAACTGCGGGCGATCGCTGGCATCGCTTCGGCTCGCCTTACGGCTCGCTGCGCGATCAGGTTTCTCGCAGGCTCGAAACCTGCCTTCGGACGCGATCGCAGGGGTCGAGGTCGTTGCGGGGTTGCGGA